>JAXHMT010000007.1:0-306392 GCA_034521205.1 Halioglobus sp. | reverse complement strand
AGCGCCCGGTGCACTCGCAGTGCCAGGCCCTCCGGATGGTTTTCCCGTTCCGCGCGTTGACGTTCCTTGAGGGTAGCGTAATCGAGATTCATTGTTATTGGCCTGGTGATGCCTGCAAATCCTGTGAAACGCCGGACTCATGCAGTCTCGATTTGTACTATATCTCAGCACAGGCCGCTGCAAAATCACTGAATCGACCGATACCCGCGCGAAAAGGCGACGTGTACGCGTATACACGATTAACATGTCGCGCATGTCGACTAATATTCAAAGACCCGGGTAGCTATTAAGTCGGTCTCATATCGCCCGGATATTTGCCCTAGCAAGCACTTGCTAGTGTAATGGCCGCGGTTTTTACCGGTTTGAAAGCCCACCAAGGAGAAGCCGGAGTGCCACGAATCCTGCACACCGCCGACTGGCAGATCGGCCGCCAATACAGCCGCTTCGCGGCGGAAGACGCGGCGGTGCTGTCGGAAGCCCGTTTCGCCGCCATTGAGCGTATTGCGGAACTTGCCGTGGAGCACAACTGCGATGCGGTGCTGGTGGCCGGCGACGTTTTTGATGCCCAGACCGTGTCTGATCGTGTCATTCACCGCACGTTCAACGCGATGCAGGGCTTTACCGGCCCCTGGATACTGCTTCCCGGCAACCACGACGCGGCCCTGGTGGAAAGTGTGTGGACCCGCGCCCGGCGTCTGGAGGCAGTGCCCGGGAACGTAGTGCTCGCCCTGGAATCCGGTGTCATCGAGCTTGCGGAGCAGGGCATGGCCGTGCTGGCGGCGCCGCTGGTCCAGCGCCACACCTACGATGATCTCACCGCCGCCTTCGACGCGCTGGATACACCCGAAAGCCTGCTGCGTATCGGTCTCGCCCACGGCAGCGTGCAGGGCGTTCTGGCCGAGGATATCGATTCGGCCAATCCGGTTGCGGAAGATCGGGTGCAATCCGCGCGGCTCGACTACCTTGCCCTCGGCGACTGGCACGGCAGCAAGCAGATCAATCCGCGCTGCTGGTACAGCGGCACGCCGGAGCCCGAGCGCTTTCGCAACAACGATGCCGGCAATGTCCTGCTGGTAGAGATCGAGGCCCGGGGCGCGGAGCCGCGGGTCACGACGCTGCCCACCGCCCGGTACCAGTGGTTGCAATGGCAGCGGCAGTTGGCGGTTGCCTCGGATCTCGATGAATTTCTGCGCGAGCTGGAACAGGTCCCCGCCGATAGTGTGCTGGATATCGCGCTTGCCGGCAGCATCAACCTCGCGGACGAAGAGCGTCTGGAGCGGGCCCTCGCCAAAGCCGCGGGAAGGTTGCGCAGCCTGCAATGCGACACTTCCGACCTGAGTATCGCCCCAACGGATGAGGATATCGCGGCGCTCGGCGCCGATGGCTACCTGGGCGAAGTGGTGGAGGATCTGCGTCAACGGCAGTCCGATGACGACAAAACCGCCAGGGATGCGCTGTTGATCCTCGCCGGCCTTCTGCGGGACCGTGAGACCGCCGGGGACGTGCGGCAATGAGATTGCACTCTCTCACCGTCGAGCAGTTCCGGCAGTTCCGCGAGCCATTCGGCCTCGCCGAGCTGACGCCCGGCATCAACCTGATCACCGGCCCCAACGAATCGGGCAAGAGCACATTGGTGCAGGCCATACGCTCCGCCTTCTTCGAACGCTACAGCTCTTCCAAGATGGAGCACCTGCAGCCCTGGGGTGACAGTTCCGCGGCGCCCTCGGTCACACTGGTATTCGAGACCGATGGCCAGCAGTGGCAGCTCGACAAGCGCTACCTGAAGAAAAAGCGCTGTGACCTGTTGGTGGACGGCAGCCAATACTCCAATGAGGAAGCCGAGGACAAACTCGCGCAACTACTGGGCTTTCAGTACGCCGGTCGCGGTGCGAGCAAGGCCGAACACTGGGGCATCCCGGGTCTGCTCTGGGTCGAGCAGGGGGCCGGTCAGACGATCGAGGAGCCGGTGAGTCACGCGGGCGATCATCTGCAGTCCGCCCTCAACAGCCTCCTGGGCGAGGTCGCCAGCAGCGGCGGCGATGACGTGATCCGAACGGTCGAAAAGCAGCGCGAGGAGCTGTTGACCAAAGCGGGAAAGCCGCGAGCGGAGTACGAGGCAGTTATCCAGCGCAGTGCCGATCTGCGCGCAGACCTGGAAGAGACGGAGCAGCGGATCCGGAATTACCAGGCGGCCGTGGACCGCCTGGCGGAACTGCAGGAAGCGCATCGAGCGGCGGAGCGCGATCGCCCCTGGGAGGAGCAGAAGAAGCAGGCGCGGGCGGCGCAACAGCAACTGGCCAGTATCGAGGCCTGGCAGAGGGAACTGGACCAGAGTCGGCGCCTTCTGGAGCAACAGGAAGCCCTGCTGAAAGGCCGGCAACAGCAACAGGCGGATGATGCGAAACAGGCCGAAAAGCTGGCAGAGCGTGAAAAGGCAAAACAGGAGGCACGAGATGAGCTGGAAAAACTGCAGGCCGGCAATCAGCAGCTCACCGAAACTATCGATGAAGCCAGAGCTACTTACGATATCGCCAGGCGGACCCTGGATCGCGCTCGGGCATTCGAACACTACAGCACCCTGAAGGCCAGACACGCGGAACTCGGGGAGAGCTTGCGAGCACAGGAAGAAGCACTGGCAAAGGCGAACAAGCTGAAATCGGAGCTGGCATCCGCTCGCGCCATCGTGCGCGCCAATCCCATCGAAAAAGCGCAGCTCGACGCGATGCTCGCGACAAAGCGCCAACTGAGTGATGCGCACATCCGGCTCGAAGCCATAGCCACCCGGCTGCACTACGACCTGCAGGAAGGCGCGACGCTGTCGCTGGACGGCAGTCCCCTGCAGGGGCAGGGTGAAGCACTGCTCACGGAGGCCGGCACTATCGAACTTCCCGCTATCGGTACGCTCAGGATCGTTCCCGGCGGTACGGATATCAACGAGCTGCAGCGGGAGAAAGAAAATCTGGAAGCCGAGCTGTCACGCCAGCTCGCGGAGCTGGAACTCGAATCCGTCGAAGCCGCGCAGCGCGGGCACGCGGAGCGGGAAAAGGCCGAGGGTGATATCCGCCGCATCGAAGATCAGTTGTCAGCCCATGCGCCAAAGGGGGTGGATGCACTGGGCGAAGCGGTTTCCAGCGCACGCGAGGAAAGAGACCGGCTCGCCGCGCAACTGCAAGAATTGCCGCAACCGGAGGCCGTGGACATCGCGCCGGCCGAAGCTCAGGACGCGCTGGACGTCGCGCAGAAAGCGCTTGGAGAGGCGGAACAACTGCAGACAGAGCACAGGGTAGCGCTGTCGACGGCACAGGAGCGCCACCGGACCGCCGAGCAGGAATGGGCTGCGCTGCGCGACGAAATCCAGTCGGAGGGTTTTCAACAACGCCAGGCGAAGCTGGCCGCGGAGATCGACGAGACCCGCCAGGCAGTGGAAAAACTCACCGCTGAAAACGCCGAAAAGCAGGCACAAATCGATGCCGCCCAACCGGAGCTGCTGCAACAGGATCTGGAACGCTTCAGCAGAAGTGCCGAAATCCTCGAGAGGGAACATCGCGAGCGGGAGCTGGATATCAAGGGCCTGCAGAGCACGCTGCAGAGCCAGGGCGCCGAAGGATTGGAGGAGAAGCGCGATGCACTGGCCGCAGAGCTGGCCCACGCCGAGCGCCGCTGCGAAGAGTTGCAGCGACGAGCGGAAGCCCTGGACCTGCTGCTCGAACTGTTGCAGGAACGCCGCCAGGAACTGACCCGCCGCCTGCAGGCGCCGCTGCAGAAACACCTGGACCGCTACCTCGGCATCCTCTTCCCCGATGCCCGGCTCGACATCAACGAGCAACTCATTCCCCAACACTTCAGCCGCAACGGGGAGTACGGCGAATTCGACGACCTCAGCCACGGCGCCCGCGAGCAACTGGGCCTGATCAGCCGCCTGGCCTACGCCGACCTGCTGCAGGAGGCGGGCCGCCCCACCTTGATCATTCTCGACGACACCCTCGTGCACAGCGACAGGAAACGCCTGGAACCCATGAAGCGCGTACTCTTCGACGCCGCCCAGCGCCACCAGATCCTGCTGTTCACCTGCCATCCCGAGAGCTGGCAGGACCTGGGGGTGGAACCGCGGGAACTGACCGCGATGAAACAGGAAGCACTACGGCAATGAGTTCAAGGAGCCGCCTGTCGATGTCAAAGTCCTTCACGCCAAAATCGGAGAGCTGACCCTGGAAAACGATTTTTTAGAAGGCGCGCTCACCAAGTCGGGATTGCTGAGCGAAAAACCATTTACACTGCAAGACGGTTTTTGATCAGGCTCGGGCTGCGCCGGCTGTCGAGAACAGCGTAGATGCGAACTTCGTCACCTTTTATGGATTAATACACTGCAGGAAAGCGTTCGGAGAGCAGCCGATGGTAGCGATCAAAGCAAACCGCGTGAACGCCCGCGCTGATTTGCAGTGATTCGATATCTGAGTAAAGCGTATCCAGGAAGTAACGACCAACGCCCTCGGCCTGCCTCTCGTAGAATCGGTAACCGGCCACCAGATCCCGGCGCGCGGGCTCGAGGATCCGGATCCTTCTCACTTAATTTCCTGTTCGATCCTTTGCTTGGCGACGTCCCAGTCATTGAACGATTCCTCACCGCGGTCGATGGCGGCCTCACGCTCGGCCAGCACTTCCCCGTGCCAGGCGGGTGGGGGCATCTCATTGGCATGCTGACTGAGATCGTCCCAGATGGTCTCCATAACCTGGAGTTTTTCCTCGACGGTCATGTCATCAACTTGATTATCAATCATATAGATAACAGAGGGATAGGGGTTCCCTTCAGGCGGTATCACAGCCAGCCCTCCCGACACTGCAAACTGAGCCCTTGGCTTAAAACAGATTTGCTGGTGTCCCCCAAGCGTCATTCGCCGGCCACCTCCAGTGCCGGCAGATTGAACAGCAGGCTCACCAGTTCGTGATTGATGAAGTAGTTTTCCCTCCCCAGGCGATGCTTGGTCGAGAATCCCGTCTCTTGCCAGGGCATCCAGGTAGCGTGTTGCCGTGGCGCGCGATACTTTCAAATCGCGCTCCAGAAAAGCCACCTTCGTGTAGGGATGGCGGAAGATGTTGTTGAGCAGATCCTGGCTGTAAAAACGGTAGCGCCCGCGAATCTCCTGCTTGTGTCTCTGCAATAACCCGGCGATGCTCTCCACCAGCCGGGTAGTGTGCCGCGCCGTTGTTGCCACGCCGCGTAGCATGTACACAAGCCACGGCTCCCATTCCTGGTGGTCACGCACCTGTTGCAGGCCGTGATAGTACTGGGTCCTGGTCTGGCTGATGTAACGGCTCAGGTACAGGATGGGTGTATCCAGCAGTTGCTCCTTCACCAGGTAGAGGATATTGACAATCCGCCCGGTGCGACCATTGCCGTCGTAAAAGGGATGGATCGTTTCAAACTGGTGGTGGATTAGCGCCATTTTCACCAGCGGGTCCAGCGGCGACTCCGCGTGGATGAAGACTTCCAGTCCGCCCATCAATCCGGCAATGCTTTCCGGCGATGGCGGCGTATACACCACCTCATGACTTTGCTGGTTTTTCAGTACCGTGCCCGGCGTTTTGCGAAAACCCGCCGTGTTGCCTTCCAGCGCCTCCTGAACCGCGAGAATGGTGTTGAGTGTCAGCAGGCCGCTGGCGCGCGCGCCTGGCGGGCGCCTATCTCAAGCGCGGTGGCGTAATGCGCCACTTCCTTGCTCACCGGGTCCGCATTCTGTGGCTGAATCTGGTGTTTGTAGAGCGCGTCCTGCGTGGTGATGATGTTCTCGATTTCCGAACTGCTCTGGGCTTCCTGTAACGACAGGGTGGAAATGAGCAGTCCCTCGTTGGGAATCGAGCGCGCCAGCCCTTTCAGCTCCGCCAGGTAACGGTGTGCCGGCACCAGTGCCCGCAGTACCGCAGGTGTTTCCAGCGGCACGGTGGGGGGAACGCAGGCGGAGAGTACGTGCTCATAGTTCTGCTTTTGTGAGCGCCTCGGCTATTATCTGCTCAAATATAGCTATTTTTGAGAAGATTGGCTATTTATTTCTCAAAATTCCCCCGAATTGAGGAAGGATTGTCGTGCGTCTCAATGGATTGCCTGAGGTCTTTGAATTATCAAGTTTATATAAACACGCTAATTTAGATAATTTATGTCAAATTGGCGTGATAAGACTTTGGGCACCTTCATCACCGCGTCGCCCAGGTGGTTGATCACCTTGACGGCGATCCCACCTGATTTGGGCTTGGTGAACGGCCGTGAAGTGTCGCTGTGCAGCGGTGCCGGTAGCGGGCAGCTCAGGCGTGGCCGGTGCGTACTGGGTTCGCTCCCGCAGCGGACGGGAGAAGGCCTGGAGCACTGCCACATACTGGTCCAGGTTGGCCAGAATGACCGCGGATACGGGCAGCACGATACCTTTGGGAGTGAAGCCGGCATTGGCCAGCACTTCATGAATCAGGTAGCGGTGGATGCGGCCGTCGCCATATTGGCGTCATATTTAACGACAATATCCCCTATTGCGTAAAAAAATCATATTCAGCGCTAAAAATGCAGACGTTTATCCTGCTTTCGAGGCTTACCGTGCTTATTCCCCTGGCGCGCAGCCGCGTTGCGGGGCTCAGCCGATTGCCTCCCACCTCAGCGCAGTGGCACCCCCGCAATATACCCATGCAACCAGTAAAATGCCCCATACAAAACCAGCCCAACCCCGAAAGCCACCCAATTGAGATCCCCCAGCGACAGCCGGGTCCGGCCGGCGATGAGCGCGGCGAAGGGAATCGCCGAGGTGGACTGGTAGAAGGCCTGCCAGGCCGGGTCATCGGTCCCGCGGCGGCGTGCGTCGATGGACATCATGCCGAGCCCGCTGATCAGGCCGATGGTGCCGGCCAGGATCAGCGTGGCGACATCGCCGTTGGCCAGAATGTGGGCGATCGCCCAGAGCAGGAACGCCCACTGCACCGGGTGCCGGGTGATCCGCAGGATGCCGGGAGTGTCCTGCCCGACGGCCGAGGCCATGCCGACCGCGGTGGGATTCTTCGACAGCAGGCCCATCGCCAGCAGCACCGAGGCGACCACCATCAGCGCCGTGGCGGCCGAGTACAGCAACTGCGAGGGCTGCCAGAGATAGTCGTGGTGTGACGCCCCGCCATAGGCGTAGATCATCAGTCCGAGGGTCACCACCGCCACCAGTGAGTAGAGCGCCCGGTAGGGGCCTTCGCCCATGGCGTTGACCAGCACGCCCCGCAGCGGGGTGCCGGAAATGCCAAGATGTGTCAGCAGGAAAGCGAGTGCGGCAATTGCGAGCAGTTCCATGGTCTTCACCTCTTGCGGATGATGGGGAACAGTACGTCCAATTCAGCCCGGTTCGGTCATCCTCCTTTGGAACAACACCTTGCGTACAGCTGTTACTTGCGCATCTCCAGCAGTTGCTCCAGGTGGCGCGAGGTATAGCGCACCCCGCGGCCCGCGCCCTCATCTTTCAGGCGCGGTGATCAGGAGTGATTGCGGCTCTTCACAACGGCAAGTCGCCGGTGCTGACTGCCTTGAACACCAGTGCGCCGCGGCGCAGCGGCGTCGGCGTTTTCACTGCCGGGCTTACAACGTAATTGTCCCCTGCGGGATAAAGGGCGCGAAACGCCTCGACCGGCCTGGCGTCGAGCCTGTCCGGGTTGATCTTGCATTCCACAACATCCACATGGTCTCGCCCGCGCCGGATCACGAAGTCGATTTCCCTGTGCGATTTGTCCTGCCAGTAGTAGATGTCTTCGTCCGCGTAGTGAAAACGCAGACTGTCCAGCACCAGGTGTTCCCACAACAGTCCCCGGTCGTCATTGCGGATTGTGTCCCAGCCCTTTTGGAACGTGACGAAACCGGTGTCGAAGGTATAGCACTTGGGCCGGCTGACGATCTCCCGCTTGCCACCGCCGTGGAAGGGCCGCAACAGATGCGCCACATGGGCGATCTGCATGGCCTCGATATGTGACTTGACCGTTACCCGGCTCATCTCGCTGAGGTTCGCCAACTGACTGTAATCAAGCTGGCCGCCGCTCTGGCGCAACAGCAGGCGCAACAGCGCGAGAAACCCCTGGCGATTGCGGATGCCGAACAGTTCCAGGATATCCCGCGCGTAGAAACTGTCGATCCATTCGTTAAGGAACGCGGGATCCTTGCGTTCGGCCAGCAGCAACTCGGGCAGCCCGCCGTGCAGGAGCCGATGATCGAGATCCGTTAAGCCGAAGGGCTCCGCGCACTCTTCCCAGAGTACCGGGCAGAGATGTATGGACCGTTTGCGTCCGGTCAGGGAATCGCTGAATTTGCGCGTCGCCGCCAGCGTGGACGATCCGGTGGCCAGCACCTTCAGATGGGGGTATTCGTCGGCCGCAATCTTCAGTAGACGACTGGGATCGGTGAGACGGTGAACCTCGTCGAACACCAGCACCGCATCCGCTGCCTGAGCGTCGAGAAACAGCTTCCGGATCCTCCAGCGCGCGCACCGACGAGGGCAGATCGCAGTTCATGTAAACCGCATCGGGCAACATCCTGGCAATCGTCGTCTTGCCCACCCGTCGCACGCCCGACAGCCAGACGACAGACCGCTGCATCCAGGCCTGCTGGATACGCTTTAGCCAGTGGGCGCGCTCAATCATGCAAGTATGTTAATCATTTAGCCGTCTATATGTAAAGTTCAATATAGGATTGATATAACCTTATCTGTGGCAATAGCTGCTTTAATTGACTGATTTAATTGATTTTATGACAAATATACTGTATATTTAACCAGTACTTTGACAAGGACGTAAAGCCAGCAAAAGCCAGCAAAAGCCAGCAGAAGCAAACAGACGCAAGGCAACAAAAGGACCCTCGCCATGGACTCATCCCCCATCCCCCGCACCACAACCCCTGCCCCGCGACCTGGACGTACTGGAAGACGAAATCACCGAACTGGCCGCCCACCTCAACGCCGCGACGTACAGTCTGCTCACCCTGATCCGCGAATTCGACGAGCGCCACGGCTGGAGTGGCGCGGGCCTCAAGTCCTGCGCCCACTGGCTGAACTGGAAGTGCGGCATCAATCTGGGCGCGGCGCGGGAGAAAGTGCGCGTCGCCCATGCCCTGAAGGATCTGCCGCAAATCAGTGCGGCCCTGCGCGCCGGCCGCATCAGCTTCTCCAAGGTGCGCGCCATGACCCGCGTCGCCACGCCGCGGAACGAGGAGTACCTGATGATGATCGCCGACCACGGCACGGCCTCCCACGTCGAGCGCCTGGTGCGCAACTACCGCAAGGTCCAGCGCATCGAGGCGCTGGCGCGGGACAATCAGCGCCACGCATTGCGCGAGCTCAACTGGCACATCGACGACGACGGCAGCTATGTGATCCGGGCGCGGCTCGCCCCGGAGCAGGGTGCGCGCATCATGCAGGCACTCGATGCGGCGGGCGATGCCATTTACACGGAGCAGCGCGGCGCGGTCGAAGACGTTTCTCCTGAAACGTCTCTCTCCAATGAAACCCCGGTCGACAGTGAAACCCCGATATACAGCGAAACCCCGATCGCCGCGCGCCGCGCCGATGCCCTGGAACGCATTGCCGACAGTTACCTCGCCCGCGATGAGGGTGTCGTCAATGGCGGCGATCGCTGCACCATCCATCTGCATACCGACATCGACACACTGAAGGAAGATGGCGACGGAGCGGAAGGCCGAACTGGCCACCGGTGGCACGCGTCTCTGCGGAAATATCGCGCCGGCTCGCCTGTGACTGCGGCGTGGTGCACTGGCTGGAAGATGGCAGCGGCCATGATCGCGCTGTCCAGACAACCGCGCTGGATGTCGGCCGCCGTACGCGCAGTATTCCGCCGGCCATCCGCCGCGCGCTGGAGCGCCGCGACGGCGGCTGCCGTTTCCCCGGCTGCACCGCGCGGCACCATGTCGACGCGCACCATATCCGCCACTGGGCCGACGGCGGCGAAACGCGCCTCGACAACCTGCTGCTGATGTGCCGCCACCACCACCGCCTGGTGCACGAAGGGGGCTACGGCCTGGAGCTGGATGCGGCCGGTGAGCCTTTCTTTACCGCACCGCAGGGCGGGAGGATTCCGACGGGCCCCGATACACGTTTCCGCGGAAACGTGTTCGCGCTGACCGCGGCGAATCGCCGCGCCCGGGTGGAGATTGGCGCGCGGACGCTGGTTCCGCAGTGGCGCGGCGAGAGGATGGACGACGCGATGGCGGTGGAGGGGCTGATTCGGCGGGAGTAGAGGCGCACAACGAGTCAATCCAGCAACCGTAAATAACTGCCATAGCGATACATCCTGTCCCGCTTGCGCTGCCCGATCTCCTCGAGCAAACCCGCGTCGATGAGCAGTTCAATAGCCTTGCCGGCAGTCGGTTTGCTGACGCCGAGCAACCGGGTCACAAGCGGCATGGTAATGACGGAGTGTTTGGGCAGTTTTTCAAACAGTTGGATCGCCGACACGGTGATGCCGCGCCGGGCGAGTAATTGCTCCCGGTCCCGGCTTATCTGCCGGTGAAGTGCTTGTATCATGTCTGTCGCATTCGCCGCGCTTTCCGACACGCCGTCAAGAAAGAAGCGCAGCCAGCCGATCCAGTCTCCCTCGCTGCGCACGGCGTCGAGCCAGCGGTAATAGGCGGCCTGGTTCTGCTTGAGGATCAAGGCTCAGGTACAGCAGCGGGCTCTTGAGTAGTTGCCACTGGTCCAGCAGCAACGTGATCAGCATGCGGCCGAGGCGCCCGTTGCTGCCGTCCAGGTCGGGGTCGATGGTCTCGAACTGCGCGTGTACCAGCCCGACGCGCAAAAGCGGGTTCATGGCATCCTCGGTGTGGATATAGCGCTCCAGATCGCCCACCAGGTCCGGGACATGCCCGGGCGGCGGCGGCACGAACACGGCGTTGCCTGGCCGGCTCCCGCCAATCCAGTTCTGCGAGCGGCGCGGTTCACCGGGTTGTTTGTTGGCGCCGCGCACGCCCCGCATCAGGATGCGATGGCAGTCGTTGAACAATCGAATCGAGATCGGCGCCCCGCGGTCCGCGTGGATTTCACTGAATGCGTGGTTGACCGCGGCGACATAATTGACGACCTCTTCGACGTCGGCGACGTTAGAACGCCCGGCTGCCCGGTATGCTCCAGCCAGCACGTCCGCCAGCGTCGCCTGCGTGCCCTCGATTTCACCAAGCAGCAGCGCCTCTTCGTCGAAGGCGTAAATGAACCAGTCGAGGGACGGCACCATGTCCGCCGCGAGGTCCAGCCTCGCCAGCGCGGCCTCTGCTTCGTGCAGTAATTCGGTCAGCGTAGCCAGTGCTTGCGGGGAGAATCGGGGCGGAAGGGGGTCGGGCACAAAGGCGTCGACCGATTCGCTGGCGACGGTCGTGGTGACGGTCGTAGTGACATAGCGGCCTGTGGACTGGGGTTCCATAGTAACCAATTGTTTACTAGTGAAGTTATAAAGTAAAGATTAATTTACTAAAAAATTTGCAGGTAAAGTCCTTCTTACCGTGCAAGCGCCTGGTGAAACTGGTTGGGGATAGGGCGTTGCAGAGGCAGCACGTGTGTATTGAAAACGTACGTATTGACTTTATTGGTCAGCATTGTCGCTCTAGAGGCGCACGTAAGGCTGAGAGGATCAACCGATGCCTCGAGTACCCGTAGAAGACGATGACCGATGTCGTTGCGGTCGCCGCGAAGAAGTCCCTGCTGGTTCGTGCGGCAGCGCTGGAGCATACCGACCTGACGGAATTAGTGATCCGTACTGCGGTGGCCAATGCCAGGGAGGTTATGGAACAGAGTGAGCGACTGGACCTGTCGGAACGCGACAGCCTGCAGGTTCTCGATACTGGAGAACCCGCCCGAGCCCAACGAGAAACTGTTGGCTGCTGCCTTTGCGATGCCGCAGGCGTCGTGACTCTGCCGGACTGGCACGAGGAAGCCATCGAGAGGCGACATGACAGGGCCGCCTTTGATTGTGGCGATGTCGATCTCAATACGTTTCTCCAAAGGCACGCGCGCCAAAGCCATGAGAGGGGTGGCGCCAAAACCTTCCTGGCGGTGGACGACGGTAACCAGAGAATTCTCGGTTTCTACAGTCTGAGCCCCGCTTCTCTCGCCTGTGAACGTACACCGGCAGTCATTAAAAAAGGACTGGCCCGTCACGAGGTGCCCGTATTTCGATTGAGTCGTCTGGCTGTCGACCAGTCTGTGCAGGGGCGGGGTCTGGGAGGTCAATTGTTGTTGTCGGCGGGGCGCCGCTGCCTGCGTGTGTCGGCGGAGGCCGGCGGTGTGGCACTGCTGATCGATGCGAAGAATGCAGGGGTGGCGGCCTGGTACGGGGGTTTCGGTGCCGTGCCACTGGTGGATGCGCCTCTCTCGCTCCTGCTGCCGTTGAGGACGATACATGCGGCTTTGGCGGTAGCGGGTAAACTCTAGAGAGCAACGCGCCTCCGGATGCCGATACAAAAACTGACAACTGGCCGAATACAAAAGTCGCAAATAGCCGATACACAACCTTACAATCAGCCGACTGCATAACTGGCAATTGGCCGAAATTGGCAACGCCCTTGTACCAACGCTTTGCCGAAGCCGTCCTTGCCGAGGCATTGATCGACTCCCCTGTGGTGCTTATCGATGGGCCACGTCAGTGCGGCAAAGGTATCAAGCTAAAAAACTAATATATTCAATGTGTTAAGTTGTTTCTAGGCGGCTGTTTCCCGCCTATCTACTAATTTTATAAAAACCAGTAGATAGACTCGATCCAAGCCTTTATACTAATAAATACAAAATTAGTAGATACGGCACCATCCGTGAAATGAAGCTCCCCGAGTCTCCACCAACACTGGAAGCTGCTTTTGCCGCCGACCCGGAGAAGGCCGCGCGGCTTTACCGGCGCCTGCTGGCGGATCCCGTCCAGGCCTGGGATGCCAGGGGCCGCTACCTGCATTGGGAAAAGCTCAGGCACCTGCAGCCGCCGCCCGAGCTGACCTCGGAGGAGCACTGGCTGGCCACCAAGCTCGCGCGGCGCAATATCGCAAAGCGCCTGCCCCTGCTGGACAAACAGGGCGAGCCCTTGCGTTACTGCCTGCCGGATGCCGCTCTCGAATACATTCTGTGGATCAGTGAGCAGGCCGCCGGGACAGTCGGGGGCGATCCGCGCATCACGGACCCGAAGACACAGCGCACCTACCTGATCAATTCCCTGATCGAGGAGGCGATCAGCTCCAGCCAGTTGGAGGGCGCGGCCACGTCCCGGCGGGTGGCCAAGGAGATGATCCGCACCGGCCGCAAACCGCGGGACAAATCCGAGCAGATGGTACTGAACAACTACCACGCCATGCGCTTCATCCTCGACCATGTGGACGACGCCCTCACGCCTTCGATGGTCTTCGAACTGCACCGCATTCTGGTGCAGGGCACCCTGGAGGCCGGCTATGAATCCCGGGCGGGGGTTGTCCGCGCGCCCGAAGATGACATTGTGGTGAGCTGGGAGGAGGCGGTACTGCATGTGCCGCCACCGGTAGCGGAGCTGGACGACCGGCTGGCGCGGTTGTGCCACTTCGTCAATGGCGACCTGGACACCGGCCATCAGTTTTTTCCGCCCGTGGTGCGCGCGGTCGTCGCTCACTTCATGATCGGCTACGACCACCCGTTTTTCGACGGCAACGGGCGGGTGGCGCGGGCCCTGTTTTACTGGGTCATGGCCCAGTCCGGCTTCTGGCTGATGGAGTACACCTCCATTTCACGGGTCATCAAGGCGTCCCAGATCAGCTATCTGAAGGCCTACCTGTACACGGAGAGTGACGACAACGATCTGACATACTTTATTCTGCATCAGCTCGCGGTGGTCAGGCAGGCGATTGAAGACCTGCATAACTACCTGGCGAGAAAGGCGCGGGAGCTGCGCGACACGGAGCGCGCGTTGCAACGCTCCGGTCTGAAGGGCAAGCTCAATTATCGCCAGCTTGCATTGCTGAAAAACGCGCTGGACAATCCCGGTGCGCAGTACACTTTTGCCAGTCATCGCACATCCCACGGCATTTCCTACCAGTCGGCCCGTACCGACTTGCTCGAGTTGTCCGATGAGTTCGGCGTGTTGCGCAAGCTCAAGGAGGGGAAAAAGATGGTGTTCGTCGCCCCCAACAACCTGCCCGACCTGATTCGGCGCTACCGGCGCGCGGGCCGGGGGAGCTGATCGCCGGTGTGCCCCGGTGTCCTGTTGCTCACAACTGACGAAGTGGTAAATTTTTTTGTCGCATATGACGGTTTGCGGACGCGCACTTGCTAGTATGTCCGGCATGCAGGACACGGACAACAGCCGGACGGGCACGCTGGAGCTGCGGCAATCGGCGGATCTGTTCCGCCATGTCAGCGCCGAGCGCGCGCCGCTCTACCGGGCGGTGCTGGATGCATTCGCCGCCGCCAAGCGTCAGTTTCGCCTGCACCTGCGCCCCGACGAGGTGCGCGAGGAGGCCCGCTGGCCGCAGCGCCCGCCCGCGCCGGAGGAGTTGCAGCAGATACTCGGCCAGTTGGTGGAGTGGGGCAATCTGACGGCGCAGGCGGATACCGCGCGGGTGGCCAGCGTCGAGGATTTCTACCGCGCCCGCTTCCTGTACCAGCTCAGCCGCGCCGGCGAGGCGGTGGAGACCGGCCTGGCGGCCTATGCCGCGGCGCTGCAGCGCCGGGCCGAGCTGCAGAGCGTCGCCCTGGAAGACATCGGCAAGCAGCTCGCCGCGCTGCAGCGGCTGGCGGCGCAGTCGCCGCGGGACGCCGCCGCCATCCACCAGACGCTGCGCGATCTGGTGCATATCTTCGAGGATCTCGCCGCCAACGCCGAGGACTTCATGGCGGGGCTGGCGCGCACGGTGGAACTGCAGGGCGCGGACACGCAGTCGATCATGGCCTACAAGGACCGCCTGATCGACTACCTGGAGCGCTTCATCGGCGACCTGGTGGCGGCGTCCGCCCGCATTGCCGGGACGCTGGAGGAGCTGGAGCCGGTCGACGAGCTGTTGGCCCTGGCCGCCGCCCGCGAGGCCCGCGACGCCGCGCCGGGCGGGGAAGATGCCGAACAGGAGGCCGTGGAGCGCGCACTGGCGGGCTGGCGCGAGCGCTGGTCGGGGCTGCGCGGCTGGTTTCTGCGCTCGGAGGCCGGTCCGTCGCAGGCCCAGCGCCTGCGGGCGCGGGCCCGGTCGGCCATCCCGCGGCTGCTGGCCGCCATCGCCCGGGTGAACGAGCGCCGCACCGGGCGCAGCGACCGCGCCGCCGACTACCGCATGCTCGCGCGGTGGTTTGCGCAAACGCCCGGCGAGGACGACGCGCAGCGCCTGTGGCGCGCCGCGTTCGCCCTGTCCCCGGCGCGGCACCTGGCCCTGACGGGCGCGGCCGAGGTCGCCGCCGCCACCTCCTGGCGCGAGGCGCCCGGCATCGACATCCATCCCACACTGCGCGAACGCGGGCGCCTGCCCACCGCCGGGGGGCCGCAGCGCATCGTCGACCGCAGCGCCGAGCGCGCCTGGCTGGCCGAACAGGTCGCCGCGCAGGCACAGCAGATGCGCGCGGCGCGCCGGCGCCTGATCACCGATCACGTCACGCGCCTGTCCGAGCTGGGCGAGCTCGACCGGCACGCCTTCGCGCTGTTTCTGACGCTGCTGGGCGAGGCGCTCGCCGCCATGGATCACCCCGGCGAGCGCGTCGAACGCGTGACCATGGACGGCACGCTGACGCTGCTGCTGGAGCCGATTGCGGATGCGCCGCCGGTGCGCATCGAGACGGAACTGGGTGTGTTTTGCGGCCCCGATCACTGGCTGCACATCCGCGAGACCGGGTTCGAGGCGGCATGACCCGGGCGGCTGTCATCGACGCGAAATCCCGCGAGGTCGACGAACAGCGCGAGCGCGCGCTGCGCGGCCTGCTGGCCCGCCCGATGATGACTGACAAGGACCGCGACTTCCCTCTGGTGCGGGCCCAGGCCGACTTTCTGCGCGACTGGCTGGCGCGCGAAACCGGCTGGAGCCTGCGCATCGAACGCAGCTACGCGCGGCTGGTCAAGCGCCCCGCCGATTCGCCGGCCGCCCTGGCGGATGCCAGCCGCGGCGCCGCGGGCTTCAACCGCAATCGCTATATTCTGCTGTGCCTGGCGCTGGCCGTGCTGGAGCGCGAGGATGTGCAGATCACGCTGCAGAGACTGGGTGAACGCCTGATCGACGAGGCGGCAGAGCCCGGCCTGGCAGAAACGGGGTTTGCATTTTCGCTGGACAAACAGGCCCAGCGCCGCGATCTGGTGCAGGTCTGCCGGCTGCTGCTGGACCTGGGTATCCTCAGCCGGGTGGCGGGCGACGAGGAGGCCTATGTCAACCAGTCCGGGGACGCCCTGTACGACATACACCGCCCGCTGCTGTCGGTGCTGCTGGCGAGCGACCGCGGGCCCTCGATGCTGGCGGATGACGACGTCCGCGAACCGTCCGACCGCCCGCGCGCGCTGGTGCGGGAAACCACGCCGGAGGGCGAGGAGGCCCGCCGCACCGCCCTGCGCCACCGCCTGGCCCGGCGCCTGCTCGACGACCCGGTGGTGTATTTCGACGAGCTGGAGCCGGACGAACGCGAGTACTTCCTGAACCAGCGCGGCGCCATGTGCCGGCGTCTGGCGCAGGCCACGGGCCTGACTCCGGAACACCGGGCCGAGGGCTCGGCGCTGGTGGACGAGAGCGGCGAACTCACCGACGTCCCCCTGCCGCACCAGGGCACCGACGCCCACGCCACCCTGCTGCTGGCCGAGTTTCTGGGCGAGCGCCTGCGCGCCGGCAACACCGACCCGGTGCCCGCATCGCAGATACTGGCGTGGATACGCCGGGCGGCCGGGGAGCACCGCAAGTACTGGCGCAAGGCCGCGCAGGAGGCGGGCGCGCAGCGCGAGCTGGCCGAGATCGCCACCGACCGCCTGCACGCGCTGGGGCTGATCCGGCGCGCGGCGGACACGGTGATACCGCTGCCGGCGGTCTGCCGCTTCCGTCTGGGCGAGCCGGCGCTGCGCCAGGCCAGTCTGATCGGGAATCCGTGAATTCCGTCGCCACATCGCTGCCGCAGCCGGACAGCGCGCGCTGGCGCCCCCTGCGTCTGGGCCTGATCGAGCTGTACCACTACGACGCGGAGGAGTTCTGGTTCGAACGCGGCCGCCTGTTGCTGCGCGGCAACAACGGCACCGGCAAGTCCAAGGTGTTGTCGCTGACGCTGCCATTTCTGCTCGACGCGAACCTGTCGTCCGCGCGCGTGGAACCCGACGCGGACCGCGGCAAGCGCATGGAATGGAACCTGCTGATGGGCGGGCGCTACGAGCGGCGCACCGGCTATACCTGGATCGAGTTCGGGCGCATCGACGACGGCGAGCCGCGCTACCTGACCCTGGGCTGCGGGTTGCGGGCCACGGCCGGGCGCGCCGGCGTGGATTCCTGGTTTTTCGTCAGCGAGCGGCGCGTGGGCGCCTCGCTGCGGCTGGTCACCGACCAGCGCACCGCGCTGAACCGCGAACGTCTCGCCGAGGAACTGGGAAGCCACGCGGTATTCACCCGGGCGCGCGACTACCGGCGCTGCGTGGACGAGCAGTTGTTCCATCTGGGCAGCGAACGCTATGACGCCCTGATCGACACCCTGATCCAGTTGCGCCAGCCGCAACTGTCCAGCAGCCCGAACGAGGCGAACCTGTCCGCCGCCCTGTCGCGCGGCGCTGCCGCCGCTCGACCGGCTGGTGCTCGAGGATGTGGCGGAGGCCATGACCCAGCTCGACGAACAGCGCGGCGAACTGAACGACTACCGCGCCATGCAGGACGCGGTCGCCCGCTTCAATCAGGTCTACGGCCGCTACGCCCGCATCCTGGCGCGCCGCCGCGCCCGCGAACTGCGCCAGGCGCAGACCGCGTTCGACAGGGCCAGCGCGCGAAACGCGCCGGGCCGAGCGAGGCGCTGCGGCGCGGCCGCCAAGCGGTCGAGGACAGCGAGCAAGGCGCTGAGTGGAAACGCCGGGACCGACTCACCGAAGATCGGCGGCCAGATCGAGGCCCTTAACGAGAGCCCGGAAATGCGCAGTGCCCAGGCCCTGCAAAAGTTGCAGGAAGAAGCCGGGCGCGCCGCGGAAAACGCGCGCGCGGCGGCCGAGGATTGTAGCCGGGCCGAGCGCCGGCACGAGGACGAGGAAAACCAGCTCGCGCGCCGGGAGGACGCGGCGCAGGCGTCTCGCGCCGCCCTGGCCGGGGAACTGGAGACGGCCCGCCGCCGGGCCGCGGAGGCGGGCATCGCCGAGGCCCACGACCACACGCTGGGCGAGCTGGATGCGCCGGATGCCCTGGCCGGCGCCGGCGCCGACCCCGTGCAGCGCCATTCGGGATGCGCAGCAGGCGCTGGCCGCCCGCCGCGAGGAGCAGATTGCGCAGGTGCGGCGGCGCCTGGATGCCGTGGACGCCGCTCACGCCACGCACCGACAGGCCCAGAGCGAACGCGACGCGCGCTACGCCGATACCGAAGCCGCCGAGGCCGCGGTCGCCGGGCAGCGCGAGGCGACCCACGCGGCCGCCGCGGCCTGCGTCGACGCCTGGGGCCGCTTCGCCGAGCGCGCCGCCCCGGTCCTGCCGGTGAACTGGCCCGATATCCCCGAGACCCTCGCCGACTGGGTGACCAGCCTGGACGGCGCCTGTCCGCTGGACAGCCTGGTCGACGCCGCCGCCCGCCGGCGGCAGATCGAGCTCACCGAACGCGACAGTGATGCGCGCCAGCACGAGGTTGCTGCCGGGGAGGAACTCGAGCTGCTGCGCGCCGAGCACGCCGCGTTGAGCGCCGGGGGTCAACCCGAGCCCCCGGCCCCCGCCACGCGCGCCGCCGACCGCAGCGGCCGCCCCGGGGCGCCGCTGTGGCAGTGTGTCGACTTCGACTCGCAGGTGAGCGAAGCCGGGCGGGCCGGCCTGGAAGCCGCGCTGCAGGCCAGCGGGCTGCTCGACGCCTGGGTCACTCCCGCCGGCGAACTGCTGGCGCCCGAGACGGAAGATGTCTGGCTGACGCCGCGTCCTCGCCAGCCGCGCAATCTGGGCGACTACCTGAGTGTCGCCATCGACCGCGGGGACGAGGCGGCGCGGGCGCTGGATGCGGACAACGTGGCGGCGTTGCTCGCGGGCATCGCGGTCGTAGAGGGCGATGACAAGGACGACGCCGAGGACGATGACAGGGACGAGACAGCCGAAGCCTGGATCAGCTCCGGCGGGCGCTACCGGATCGGTCCGCTGCGGGGCGCCTGGAGCAAGCCGGTTGCGGAGTACATCGGTTTCGCAGCGCGCGAGGCCGCCCGTCGCCGGCGCCTCGCGGCACTGGACGAGGAGATCGCCGCGCTGCGCTCGCGCCTGGACGCGCTGGCGGCCGAGCGGCGCGAACTGGCGCAACAGCGGGAGCGGCTGGATGCCCTGCTGGCCGAACGGCCCGGCGCCGACGCGCTGCGCGCCGCGCACGCGGAACTGGGCGCGGCGGAAAAGGCCGCCGGCCGCGCCCGCGAGCGTCTCGCCGAGGCCGAGGCCGGGTTGCAGTCGGCCCACAACGCACTGTCCCGGGCGCGCGACGAGCTGGAACTGGACGCCGCCGACGCACAGCTCCCGGCGGCGCGGACCGAGCTGGATCAGATCAAGGCCGCCCTGGACGCGTATCGCCTGCAACTCGCCGGGCTGCACGCCGCCATCCGCGACCACGCCGGGGCGATTGCGGAACTCGCGGCGCAGCGCGAGCGCGAACGCGTCGCCCGGGAAGACCGCGATCGGGCCCGGGCGCTCGCCGACGAGCAGCGCCGGCACGCCGGGAAAACCGCCGCGCGCCACCGCGAACTGCAAAGCAGCCTCGGCGCCAGCGCAGCGGAGGTGTTGAATCGCCTGTCGGCCCTGCAGACCGACTACCGGGAACTGCAGCAGCGGGAAAAAGCCGAGCAGGATGCCCTGGTCGCCGCCAACAAGGCCCTGGGTGGCGCCGAGTCGGAAGCGAAAAACTGTGCCGCCCGGCAACGCGACATGCTGGAGGCGCGAACCGCCGCGGTGGCGGACTTCCGGGCCTTTGCCGACACCGGCCTGCTGCGGGCCGCGGCGCCGGAACTGGACATGCCGGATAGCGCGCGCGAGTGGACGGTGGACCCGGCCCTGAGCGCCGCCCGCGGCGCCGAACAGGCCCTGCAGACGGTGGACGACAGCGACGAGGACTACAAACGCGTGCGCGAACGCCTGGGCAGCGAATTCACCGAACTGGAACGGGCCCTGTCCGCGCGCGGCTATCGCAGCTTTCTGGAACCCGGCGACCACGGCTCCGTGGTGCGGGTGATGTTCAACCAGCGCGAACAGGCCCCCGACCGGTTGCAGGCGCTGCTGGATGCCGAGATCGGCGAGCGGCAGAGCCTGCTGTCGGCCAAGGAGCGCGAGATCATCGAAAACCACCTGGAGCTGGAAGTCGCCGCCCAGCTCCAGCAGCTCATGCGCGAGGCGGATGAGCGGATGCGGCGCATCAATGCCGAACTCGACCAGCGTCCGACCTCGACCGGCGTCAAGTTCAAGCTGGTGTGGCAGCCGCGCGACGACGATGACGGCGCGGCGCTGGCGGGCCTGGCGGACGTGCGCAAACTGCTGTTGCACACCAGCAGCGACGCCTGGTCCGCGGCCAACCGCGCCGCGGTGGGGGATTTCCTGCAGGCGCGCATCGCCGCCGAACGCGAACGCGACGACGGCGTGGCGCGCATCGACCAGTTGGCGCGGGCACTGGATTACCGCGCCTGGCACCAGTTCCGGGTGCAGCGCTGGCAGGACGGCAAGTGGCGCCGGCTGTCCGGCCCGGCCTCCAGCGGCGAGCGCGCACTGGGCCTGACGGTGCCCCTGTTCGCCGCCGCCTCCAGCCACTACGAGAGCGCCGCCGCCACCGCGCCGCGGCTGGTCATGCTGGACGAGGCCTTTGCGGGCATCGACGATGCGGCGCGCGCCCACTGCATGGACCTGATTCGCGAATTCGATCTCGATTTCGTCATGACCAGCGAACGGGAGTGGGGCTGTTACGCCGAGCTGCCCGGCGTCGCCATCTGCCATCTGGTGCGTCGCGAGGGCGTCGACGCCGTGCACGTCTCGCGCTGGCGCTGGAACGGCCGCACGCGCGAGGCGGCGCCGGAACCCGCCCCGATGCTGGAGGCGGCGGGGGCCGGTGAATCCGGTGCCGGCGCCTGACCGGGCACGCCTGGAGCGACTTCTGGGCGGGCCGGAACTGGCGCCCCTGCGCGAGCGCCTGCGGCGCCGCTACGCCGATACGGCGGCGCCCGCCGACCGCTTCACCCTGACCAATCTGTCGCCGCGCGAACGCGGCGCCCTGGCGGGCCTGCTCGGCCGGCCCGCCGGCCGGGCCCGTTCGATGGCGCTGTCGCACCGCACTCTCGACGCGGCCCTGCGGCGCGCCGAACTGGCCGGCGACCTGCGCGCGGCGCTGGAATCTCTGGACGGCCCCATCCCGGATCAGCGGGCCCGCGCCGACGCCGAACGCAGGGCCTGGGCCGACACCTACGCCCGCGCGCCGGCCGGCCCGCTGGCGGCGGCGCTGGCGGACAGCCGTTTTCAGGGCGTGCTCAAACGCCTCGCCGGCGGCGATGTGCAGCGGGCGGCCCGTATTGTCGACGACGCCGCGCGCGTGCTGGCCCGGTTGCCCGCCGCGGGGATAACGCGCAGCCGTTTGGCGGCGCAGGTCCTCGGCGATGCGCATGGGCTGGACAACGGCCGGGCCGTGAGTACCGTCCTGCAGCGCGCACTCGATCCCGCACGCGAGCTGCCGCGCCCGCGCGATGTCTGGGCCAGCCAGGGCGTGATGGTCGGCGAACTGGCCAAACCGGTGTTGTCGCTGAACCTTTGCGCCGCGGGCAGCGGCCCGCTGGACCTACTGGTGCGGACCGCACAGGCCGGCGGCGAGCCGCTGCACCTGTCCCTCAGGGCGCTGCTGCGACACCGCCCGCAGTGGCGGGAAAACCGGGAGGTGTTTGTCTGCGAAAACCCGGATGTGGTGGCGGCGGCGGCCGACGAACTCGGCGCCGGCTGTCCGCCCCTGGTCTGTCTCGACGGGCAGTTGTCCGCCGCCCCGCGCACGCTGCTGGACCAACTCGACGCGGCGGGCTGCGCGTTCTACTACCACGGTGATTTCGACTGGGCGGGCCTGGCCATCGGCAACGGCATCGTCGCGCGGTACCGCGCCAGCCCGTGGCGTTTCTCGGCCGCCGACTACACGCCGGCGCAGGGTCCCGCGCTGAAAGGTGATTCCGTCGAGGCGGTCTGGGACCGTGCACTGGCGCCGAAGATGCGCGCCGCCGGGGTCGCGGTGCACGAGGAGGCCCGGCTCGGCGAGTTGTTGGGCGACCTCGGGCGCTATTGTGATCGGTTGTAGCCCAACTGAAATCGGAGCGCGGACGGTACTGTGGCAGTCGAGGTGTTGATTGAGAGAATAGGTACGAGTTTTGAACGATGACGCACGCAGTCAGGTAACCTGATCATGACCAGACACAATTTCCAGGGCATAACGCTCGAGTGTGTTCAGGGCGATATTGCGCGTCGGATGCGTAGCTGGTATTGGCGGCGGGGTGGCCGGTGCGCATTCACCGCGCCGCGGGTCCGGGGCTCGGGGCTGTAGAAGGAATGTCGCCCGCTGGCCCCATCCGTCTCCGGGGAAGCGGTCGCGACCAGTACACATAAAATTGATCGGGTGATACTGCACAATCCTGTCGCAGTGGGGGAGGGGAGAGAATGGTGGCATCGACGACAGCGGAATGGGACTCGACCGGGCGGCAGGTAACGCTCAACGGCGAACGCATCGCCTACCACATTGCCGGAAGCGGACCGCTGCTGCTGCTCGTGCACGGCATGGCGGGCAGCTCGGAGACGTGGCGGGCCGTCATGCCCGCTCTCGCCCGCCAGTTCACGGTGCTCGCTCCCGATCTGCTCGGGCAGGGCAAGTCCGAGAAACCCCGCGGCGACTATTCGCTCGGCGCACGTGCCAGTATGCTGCGAGACCTGCTCGACGAGCTCGGCTACGAGCGCGCGACGATCGTCGAAGCCCGTCCGCGTCCACGCTGCGGCGCGCACCTCGTGGGCCCGCGGGTTCCAGGCGATCACCGCCTTGGCCCGCGCGCCGCCGGCGGAAGTGCCCACGCGCAGGATGTCGCGTCAGCGGCGGCGGCTTCCTGCGGTCGCGAAGTGACGCTCTTCCTGCGTCTGTTGCGGTGGCCCGGCACTTCGAAGGCCGTACCACCGGGTCGGTCCACCTGCGCGTCTGCGATTCCCTCGCCGCCGGGCCGATGGCGGAACGCCAGCGCGCCCATGCCGCGCTGGCCCGATGTGGCACAGCCGCTGCACGGCATTGGAGTCGGCGCGCCGGCCTGGGCAGGCGAGCAGGCGTCGATGAGCGCACTTGCCGAATTTGGCCGGCGCGACAGCCAGCCGGGCCGTGCAGGCCGCGGAAGTCGTGCGCGAGGTCGGGAAACGGTACGCGCGCCTCGAGCCTGGTATGAGCGCGGCATGGCGATGGCGCACCTGGAAGCCGATGGCCGCGACCGGCATCGTCTCGGAGAGGACCCCTTCATCCCGGTAAGCCACGGCATCGACGCCCACAAAGCAATTCCCGGCAGCCGCCTCGAAATCTTCGACAAGGTCGGTCATTACCCGCATTGCGAAGCTCCCGAACGATTCGTCGAGGTCCTCGTCGACTTCATGGACTCCACCAGGGCGGCCCATCTCGCCGCTTCGAAGACGGGAGGGGAACTGAAGCGTCAGGAGGTTCGCTGGAGCTCGTACCCCTTGAGGGATGGTCGAGCTCAACACGTTTTT
This sequence comes from Halioglobus sp., assembly GCA_034521205.1. Classification (GTDB taxonomy): domain Bacteria; phylum Pseudomonadota; class Gammaproteobacteria; order Pseudomonadales; family Halieaceae; genus Marimicrobium. Next base: position 282,532 of record JAXHMT010000007.1, on the reverse strand, counting down.
GCACGGGCATGCGCGGCAAAGTCATGCACCTGTGAACGTACACCGGAAGTCATCAAAAAAACCGGGCCGTCACGAGGTGCCCGTATTTCAGTGCGGACTCCTGTGTTGTTGGTGCCGCTGCCGGTGTTTTGCCGCCACCCCCGCACCCCGCCCGGGACTCCGTTCTTCCCGGCACAGTGCGGCCACTTCGCCGTCGCTTTATCATGCGCTACCGACGCGTTATTGTTGGTAATGGGACGCCGCAACCGTCAACGAGGGAGGTTATGACCAGACACAATTTCCGGGGAATAACGCTCGAATGTGTACAGGGCGATATTGTCCGCCAGCCCGACATGGACGCCATCGTCAACGCGGCGAATGCGGAGCTGCGCATCGGCGGCGGCGTGGCCGGCGCGATTCATCGGGCCGCGGGTCCGGAGCTGGATACGGAATGCCGCCCGCTGGCTCCCATCCGCCCCGGGGAAGCGGTGATTACCGGGGCGCACAACCTGCCCAATCGCGCCGTGATTCACTGTCTCGGGCCGGTGTACGGCGTCGACGAGCCGTCCGACGAGTTGCTCGCGGCCTGTTACCGCAATGCACTGCGGGTGGCCGAGGAAGAGGGTCTCGCCTCCGTCGCCTTTCCGGCCATCTCGACGGGCGCCTTTGGCTACCCGATGGAGCCGGCGGCGCAAGTGGCCTTCGAGGCGATCGCCGAAGTCGCGCCCCGGTTGTCGTCGGTCAAACACATTCGCTTCGTGTTGTTCAGCGACGCGGATACCCGCTTGCACGAAAGCGTGCTCGAGAACCTGGCGGGGCCGAACGATGCGGCATAGTCTCGCCCTGTTCACCGACCTCTACGAGTTGACCATGGCGCAGGCCTATTTCGAGGAGGGGATGACCGATGACGCCGTGTTCAGCCTCTTCGTGCGCCGCCTGCCCTCGCGGCGGAATTACCTGCTCGCCTGCGGCCTCGATACTGTACTCGAGTACCTGGAAAACCTGCGTTTCGAGGAGGACGATCTCGCGTACCTGGCGTCCCTCGACAAGTTTTCCGATCGCTTTCTCGCCGAGCTGCGGGATTTCCGCTTCAGCGGCACGGTTTACGCGGTGCCGGAAGGCACGCCGGTATTTGCCAATGAACCCATTCTGGAGGTCGTGGCGCCCGTGTCGGAGGCGCAGATCGTGGAAACCTTCATCATGAATCAGATCCACGTGCAGACGGTTCTGAGTACCAAGGCGCAGCGCCTTGTGCTGGCGGCCGAGGGGCGACCCGTGATCGATTTCGGTCCGCGGCGGATGCACGGCATAGACGCCGCCCTGAAGGCGGCGCGGTCGTTTTACATCGGCGGCGTGGCCGCGACATCGAACGTGCTTGCCGGCAAGGAATACGCTGTGCCGGTCGCGGGGACCATGGCGCACAGTTACATCCAGGCCCACGATGACGAGCGGGAGGCGTTTCGCGCATTCGTGGGCCTCTATCCGGATACGGTGTTGCTGGTCGATACCTACGACACCCTGGAGGGGGTTCGCCGGGTCATCGAACTGGCGGAAAAACTGGGTGATGAATTCTCGGTCCGCGCCGTGCGCCTCGATTCGGGGGATCTGCTGGCCCTGGCGAAGGAGGCGCGCGGGTTGCTCGATCGAGCCGGACTCGACGGGGTCGAGATCATCGCCAGCGGCGGGCTCGACGAGGACGAGATCGCGCGCCTGGTGGCTGCGGGGGCGCCGATCGACGGCTTCGGGGTCGGCACCAGCATGGGCGTTTCCAGGGATGCCCCCGATCTGGATATCGCCTACAAACTCTGTGAATACGGCGGCGCGGGCCGGTTGAAGCTGAGCAGTGGCAAGCCGGTGCTGCCGGGGCGCAAACAGGTTTTCCGGGTGAGCGAGAACGACGGCGACGTGCGCGATGTGATTGCGCGGGCCGATGAAGATCTGCCGGGGCGGCCGTTGCTCGAGGCCGTGATGCGCGACGGCGAGCGCCTGCCTGCGGGCCGGGTGGATCTCGAGTCGGCGCGGGCCCGCGCCAGTGAGCAGAGCGCGCGCCTGCCGGATCACATCCGCGCCATCGAGCCGGCCGATGAGCCCTATCCGGTGGCAGTCAGCCCCGCGCTGCGCAGCTATCAGAAAGAGACGGAAAAACGCATGGGGACGGTGTGAGGTTTTGTTCAATCGGGTGTTGAAGGAGGTACGACATGGCAGGTGAAGACACCATGCGTCGCGGCGATGCGCTGATCGTTGTCGATGTGCAGCTCGATTTCTGTCCCGGGGGCGCGTTGGCGATCGACGAGGGCGACAGGGTTGTGCCCGTGCTCAACCGCTGGATCGAAACCGCCGTCGCCGGGGATCTGCCCGTTTACATGTCCCGCGACTGGCACCCGCGCAACCATATCAGTTTTGAACAGCGCGGCGGCCCCTGGCCGCCACACTGTGTCCAGGACACCGAGGGCGCCCGCTTCCACCCGGATCTGCGGGTGCCGGAATCGGCGATCTTCGTGACCAAGGGGGTGCGCTTCGACCAGGACCAGAACTCGGCCTTCGATCAGACCGGCCTCGCCGGGCAACTGCGCCACGACGGCGTGGAGCGGTTGTTCGTCGGCGGGCTGGCCGAGGATGTTTGCGTGCTGGACACAGTCCTCGATGGCTGCCGGGAGGGCTTCGAGGTGGTGGTGATTCCGGGTGCGACCCGCCCCGTGACCGGCGAGGGAGGCGAAGAGGCGCGCGGGAAAATGCGCGATGCCGGCGCGCGTCTGGAACAGGCCGGTTGACCGGTTGATGGCGCTCTATTCCGCCTGACCCGCCCGAGAAAATGCCCCGGCAGACCGGCATCAGGCTGCGCTCCGCCGCCGCCCTGGTGGTCGCCAACATGATCGGCGTGGGCATCTTTACTACCACCGGTTTTCAGGCGGAGCTGATCGACAGCCCCCTCACGATCTATGCCCTGTGGATCGTCGGCGGGCTGGTGGCCCTGTGCGGCGCGCTCTGCTACAGCGAGCTCGGCGCCGCCATGCCCGCCGCCGGCGGCGAGTACGTCTACCTGCGCGAGGCCTACGGCGGCAGCTTCGGCTTTATGAGCGCGCTGGTGTCGCTGACCGCCGGGTTCTCCGCGCCGATCGCCGCGGCTCTCAAGGGCTTCGCCGCGTACCTCACCCGCTTTTTGCCGCAGCTCGAGGGCGAGGCCGCGCTGGCTGGCGGTCTCACCCTCAACGACGGCATCGCCATCTCGCTGGTGTGGATGCTGGTGGCGGTGCACAGCCGGCACCTGCGCGCCGGCATCGGCGTCAACGACTGGCTCACCGTCGTGAAGGTGGCCGGTATCGTCCTGATCATCGTCGCCACCGCCGCGTTCGGCAAGGGGGAGCTGGCCGGTATCTGGCAGGCGTCGACCAGCGTGCCGGCGGAACAGGCGCGGAACGGTTTCAGTGCCTTTGGCACGTCGCTGATCTTCGTCATGTTCTGTTACTCGGGACTGGAACGCCGCCGCGTATCTGGCGGAGGAGATCGAGGGCGCCGCAGCGCAACCTGCCGATCGCGCTGCTGGCCGGCACCCTGCTGGTCGCCGGCCTCTGACCTGTGCCTGAACGTGGTGTATTTCTATGGCGCGCCGATCGACGAGCTGGCCGGCCAGGTGGAAGTCGGCCTGATTGCGGCTCGCGGCCTGTTCGGGCCGGTGGGTATCACCCTGACGGTCGCCGTGCTGCTGGTGTCGCTGCTCGCCTCCGCCTCGGCCATGACCATCGCCGGCCCCCGGGTGTACTACGCCGCCGGGCGGGATGCGCCCGCGCTGCGCTGGCTGGCGCGGCGCCGCGCGGGAGATTCCGTGCCCACCGCCGCGCTGCTGCTGCAGGGCGTTGTCACGACCCTGATCATCCTGGCGGGGACCGTTGACCGCGATCCAGCAGTACGCCGGGTTCACCCTCACTTTGTTCGCCACCCTGGCCATCGTCAGCGTGTTCGTGCTAAGGCGCCGGCGGCCGGAGCTGCACCGTCCCTTCCGGGTCTGGGCCTATCCCCTGCCGCCGCTGATTTTCACGGCGGTCTCGTGCTGGATGATGTACTGGGCGTTTCAGGGGCGCCCGGTGGAGTCGCTGCTGGGACTGGCCACAGTGGCGACGGGCGGGCTGCTGCACCGGTTCTGGATAGGGGGGTCGGCCGGGTGAATGTTACCCGTCGTTAAGACTTGGCCGCTGCGTCTGGACGGTTGCCGTCTCCGCTACACTCGCCCCGGCGCCAGCAGTTCCAGGGTCTCCTCGTGGGGTCCCATCTCGCCGTCGGGCCTGAACGGCTGGATGCACACGTGATCCGCCCCGGCGTCCCGGTGCGCCTGTATGCGCTCGCGGATGGCGTCCTCGTCGCCCCAGGCGACGATGGCGTCGACCAGTTTGTCGCTGCCGCCGTCGGCGAAGTCGTCCTCGGTGAAATCCAGCTCCAGCAGGTTGTTGCGGTAGTTGGGCAGGTCGATGTAGGTCGCCATGTGCTTGCGCGCCACGCGCCGGGCGTTGTCGGCGTCGGTCTCCAGCAGCACCATCTGTTCCGGGCACAGCCAGGCTTTGGGGCCGAGTGTCTCCCGCGCTTTGGCGGTGTGCTCCGGCGGCACGAAGTACGGGTGGGCGCCGCGGGTTTTTTCGGCGGCGAGTTTGAGCATGTTGGTGCGCAGGGCCGCCAGCACGATGGGCGCTTCCTCCGCGGGCGGTACCGACAGGAACAGGGCCTGCTCCATCGCCTCCAGGTAGTTGCGCATGGTGGTGACGGGCTTGCCGTATTCATGGCCGCGAATGTCGCTCACCAGCGGCGCGTGCGACACGCCCATGCCGAGGACGAAGCGGCCCGGGGCGATTTCGGCCAGGGTCTTGTGAATGGCGTTCATGGTCATGGCGTCGCGGGCGTAGATGTTGGCGATGCCGGTGGCGAACACCAGCGATTCGGTGTTCGCCGCCAGGTAGCCGATCAGGCCGAAGGGTTCGCGGCCCACGGCTTCGGGCAGCCACAGGGCGCCGTAACCCCAGTCTTCCAGGCGCCGGGCGAAAGCGGCGACTTCGGGGGCGGGCATGGCGTCGACGAAGGTCCAGACGCCGAGTTTGCCGATGTTGGTGGTCATGCGTTGTTCCTTGAATTGTGGTCAGCCGCCCTTCGGGCCGAAGAAGAACCAGATGATAAGGCCGAGGACCGGCAAGACGATAATCGCGACGATCCACAATGTCTTGGCGCCCGCGCCCGCGCTGCTGTCGGCGATCTTGATGATTGCCCAGATGTTCAGCACCAGCAGTATCAGGCCGAAAAAACCGGTGACTTCTATGCCCATAGCCTCGTTTCCCTGTTCCATGCGATGTCATGGCGCCCGCATGTGGTCGCGGGGCCGGCGATGACCGCCCGTGCGGTGTCGGTCGTTCAGTTCAGCTTAGAGCCCAATCTGTCGGGTGACAAGCCGGCCTCAGGTCGAGACCGGCGCGGCCTCCGGCGCGGTCGGCGCGGATGAGCGACGGGCCAGCGGCAACAGCACCGCCAGCCCCGCGAGGATGCCGGGCAGCCCCTCGTACACGAACTGCTCCCAGCCGAGGTAGCGCCACACCAGGGCGGTGCCGATGCCGATGGCCAGCGCGGTCAGGCTGAGCTTCTGCGACGGGCGCAGTCCCAGCGACAGCGCGATGAGCAGCGGCGCGAAGGCGCTGGCCAGGCCGGACCAGGACAGGATCACCAGCGCGAACACGCTCTGGTTGTTGCTCAGGGCGAGCGCCAGGGCCACGGCGGTGATGGCGACGGTCGCGCCCTTGATGAGCAGCCGTCGTTCCACGCGGCGGGGCAGCAGGTCGTGGGTCAGCGCCGCCGAGCAACTCAACACGAGGGAATCCGCGGTCGACATGGTCGCCGCGAAGATGCCCGCCAGGATCATGCCCACCAGTACCGGCGGCAGCAGTTCCAGCGCCATGGTCGGCAGGGCCAGCTCGGCGTCGAAGGCCGCCGACTCGGGCAGGTAGATGCGCGAGAGCAGGCCGACGCAGGTCGACATGAAGTAGAACGCGACGAACCACAGGTAGTACCAGGCGCGGGCGGTGCGCATGTTCGAGTCGCCGTCCAGGGCCATGAAGCGCACCATCACGTGGGGCTGGCCGATCACCGACAGGCCGGCGAAGCCCCAGCCCACGGCGAACAGCACATATCCCGCCAGTCCCGGCACCGGCAGGTCCGACGGGAACCAGTCGGTGTAGCCCTCGATCTGCGACATGGCGCCCAGGGCCGCCTGCGGACCGCCGAGCTCGCCGACCGCCACGACCAGCAGCAAGGCCATCGCCAGCACCATGACCATGGACTGGGCCGCGTCGGTCCAGATGGAGGCGCGGATACCGCCGGCCACGCAGTAGAGCACGACGATGACCGCGCCGATGACCGCGCCGGCCCACAGGGGCCAGCCGAACAGTACGTGCAGGGCCTTGGAGCCGGCCACGAGCTGGGCGCTGGCGTAGGTCAGCAGAAACAGCAGCGAAATCGCGCCGATGGTCCGCTGCAGCGCATTGTTTTTCGGGCCGTACCATTTGCTGAGTACCCCCGCGTAGCTCACCGCGTCGGTGCGCCGGGTCGCCTCGCGCAGGCGCGCGTGCACGAACATCGAGCCGAGGAAGTCGCCCGCGATCCAGCCGGCCATCAGCCAGAAGGCGGGGAAGCCCGTGACATAGGTGTAACCGATGACGCCGATGAACATGTAGCCGCTGTTGTTGGTGGCGACCGCCGAGAGCCCCACCAGCCAGGGTTTCACCCGGCCGTCGGCGAGGTAGTAGTCGTGGCGGGAATTGCGCGCCTGGGTGACGGAGGCCAGCCCCACCAGTACGAAGACCAGCAGGAACGCCAGGAAGGAGAGGGTCATCGGGCCCGCGACTCAGGCACGGCGCGCCGGCATCAGGCGTGGGCCTGGGCGAGGCATATCGCCCTGCCGTGGTCGTGCACTTCCACCATGCACTCGTGCAGGGCCTTGATCGCGTTGTCGAAATCCTCCTCGCGAACCACGAACTGGATATCGACCTGGCGCATGGACTGGTGCACCGCCTGTACGCTGATGTCCACTGAACTCAGCGCGGCCACGGCCTTCGCCAGCAGTCCGGTCACCTTCAGGTCGCTGCCGATTGCCGACACGATCGACACCCGGTTCTGCTTGATCTCGGCCTCGGGATAGATCCGCTCCAGCTCATTGATGATGCGCTTGATCACCTTGGGGCTGCCCGACAGGTAGTGGGTGATCGTGTTCGCGTTGATGTCCTTGGAAATGATATGCGCGCGGAAGCGCCGTATGAGACCCATGATCTCGTTGTCGTAGAGGTCGATCTGGCCGACCATGTCCTGGTCGAACACCTCCAGGGCGTAGACTTTCTTGTTGCCGGCGATAATTTCCGCGCACGGGGTATCGCTGACATAGTCCGGCGTGATGAGCGTGCCGCTGTGGTGCGGCTCGAAGGTGTTCATCACGCGCAGGGGGATGTTCGCCTGGCGCAGCCCCTTGGCGGCGCGGGGGTGGATTGCCTCCATACCCAGGTTGGCGAGCTGGTCCGCGACGTCGTAGTTGGTGCGCCCGATCGGTATGACGTGCTCCTCCCCGACGATTCTCGGGTCGGCGCTGGACAGGTGAAACTCCTTGTGGATGACCGCCTCGCGCGCGCCGGTCAGCACGGCGATGCGGCTGAAGGACATCTCGCTGTAGCCGCGGTCGAAGGTCGCCATCAGTCCCTTTTCGCTGTGCGCGTAGCCGGTCGCAATCGGCAGCACCGAGCTGAAATCGAGACCTTCGAGCGCGCTGGTGATGCGCGAGTCGAGATCGACGTGGGCGGTGCTCTGCCAGCCGGTGAGGTCGATGAAGCGGGCGTTGATGCCGTCGCGCTTGAGCAGCTCCGCCGTGTTCCAGGCGCTCTGCGCCTCGCCGATGCTGGCCAGCATTTCGCGCACGGTCTGCAGGTGCGCGCGCATCGAGAAGTGGCCGTGGTTGCATATCTGCCTCAGGTTCTCCAGGCAGGACTCGGCGGAGTCGACGCGCTCGTCGACAAAGCGGTTGGCGCGCTCGGCGCCGACGGGATCGCCGAACAGGGCCGCGTTGATCTCGTACATCTTCGCGCGCAGTTTGGCCAGCTCCTCGCGCCAGCCCTCGTCGGACTGCGAGGAAGCGAACAGCGCGTACACGCCGGGCTTGCCGGATTTCTTGTGTTCCAGCAGGCGATTGGTGATGCCGGCGTAGGCCGAGACGACAAAGATCCGGTTGTAGGGGTTGTCGCGCTTTGCCGGCGCCAGCACGATATTGTCGCGCACCACGGCGTAGTCCAGCATGGATGTGCCGCCGATCTTGTGTACGGTGTGTCCTTGCATGTGCTCCTCCCTGTTTGCTTGCCATCTCCCCGCCGGTGCGACGCTCAGGATATCTCGTCCGCGTCGAGCTCGTAGGCGCCTTCCTTGTTGTGCACTTCCTTGCCGCTCAGCGGCGGATTGAACACGCAGGCCAGCTCCAGTTCCTCGTGGGCGCGCAGGTTGTGCTTGTCGTGCTGGTCGAGGATGTAGAGCGTGCCGGGTTCGATCGGGTAGACCTTGTTGTCCGAGAGCGTTTCCACCTCGCCGCGGCCGGAGATGCAGTACACCGATTCCAGATGGTTCTGGTAGTGCATGCGAAAATCGGCGCCCGCGTAGATGGTGGTGATGTGAAAGGAGAACCCCATCTTGTCGTTTTTCAGCAGCATGCGGGTACTCTCCCAGTTGCCGTCGGGGGAGACGATGCGCCGGTCGGATTTCCGGCATTCCTCGAGATTTCTCACTATCATGTGCGTGTTCCTCTCTGTGTCATTGTCTGTGTCATTGGTGTCGTGGCCTGAGTGATGCGGGCGATGCCTCAGGCGATCTTGCGCTCGTCGGCGAAGTAGTCCACGTCCTCCGGGAACGAGTCTTCCCCGGCGCAGATTTCGCGGATGGACTCCTCCAGGATGTCCAGGCCCCGCTCGAGGTCCCTGTCGTCGATCACCAGCGGGCACAGCAGCTTGATCACCTGGTCATCCGCGCCGCTGGTTTCGATGATCATACCCTTGCGGAAGGCGCGCTGGGTAATCGCGCCCGCCAGGTCGCCGCAGACGCAGTTGATGCCGCGGAACATGCCGCGCCCGCGGGTGCTGAAGCTGCCCTCGCCGTAGGCTTCGGCGATGTGCTCGAGCCGCGCGGATACATGATCCCCCTTGCGCCCGATGTCGCGCGAGAAGGTGTCGTCGCGCCAGTAGTGTTCGATCGCCGCTTTGGCGGTAACGAAGGCGAAATTGTTGCCGCGGAAGGTGCCGTTGTGTTCGCCGGGCTTCCACTGGTCGAGATCCGGCCGGAACAGCACGACCGCGAAGGGCAGTCCGTAGCCGCCGAGGGACTTGGACAGCGTGACCATGTCCGGTTTGATGCCCGCTTGCTCGAAGCTGAAATAGGTGCCGGTGCGGCCGCAGCCCGCCTGGATGTCGTCGACGATCAGCAGCACGTCGTGCTTGCGGCAGACGGCTTCGAGATTCCGCAGCCACTGGGCGCTGGCGGCGTTGATGCCGCCCTCGCCCTGTACGGTCTCCACGATCACCGCGGCCGGCTTGTCCACGCCGCTGCTGGAATCGCACAGCACCTTGTCCAGGTAGTCCGTCGTGTCGATGTCGTCGCCGAGATAGCCGTCGTAGGGCATGCGCGACACGCCGCTCAGGCTGACGCCGGCGGCGCCGCGGTGGTGCCAGTTGCCGGTCGCGGCCAGTGCGCCCAGGCTCACGCCGTGGAAGCCGTTGGTGAAGGCGATGATGTTCTCGCGGCCGGTGACATTGCGCGCCAGTTTCAGGGCGGCCTCCACGGCATTGGTGCCGGTGGGCCCGGTGAACTGGACGACATAGTCGAGCTCGCGCGGTTTGAGAATGACCTCGTTGAACGATTCGAGGAACTCGCCCTTGGCCCGTGTGTGCAGGTCCAGGCCGTGGGTGATGCCGTCGTTCTCGATGTACTCGAGCAGCGCCCGCTTGAACAGGGGGTTGTTGTGGCCGTAGTTGAGCGTGCCCGCGCCGGCGAGGAAATCCAGGTATTCGTTGTCCTCCTCGTCGTACATGAAGGCGCCTTTGGCGCGGGTGAATACGCGCGGGAACGAGCGCGCGTAGCTCTGTACCTCCGATTCGATTTCGTCAAATATTTTCATGGTTTCCTGTTCCTCTACAGGTGTTCGTTGGCGGGCGTGTCCGCGCCATGCCTGATGCTGCAGCGCGTGGTGTCGGGTCGTGCGGCGGGCAGGACGCGATGGGCCTGTGGAGCGAGGCTGCGTCCGGGGACCGTGGTCGTCCGGGAAAATGGCGGTTTCGCCAGTGGGGTTGTCTGCATCTCCGGATTTTAGAGTTCAAGGTAAAAACAGGTGTGATTATACGCTTTCAGGCATAAAAAGGCAATCTGAAGCCGTAGTTATGGTTATATCGAATCGTCATAAATGTTTACACCACTAAGGAAAACCGCTCATTCGGCCGGGTTTGGCGTGTGCGAGGGCCGCGTCCGCGCGCCGTTGGGCGATGCCGGCTGGAACGAGGCCGGGACCACGACCTTGGCGTCGGCCCCCGCCACCTCCCGCACCAGTTTCGGCACCAGGTAGCCCGGCAGGCGCGCCGCCATCCGCGCGTGCAGGGATCGCGCGCGCGTCTCGCAGACCTCGAAATGCGCCGCCCCCGCCACCCGGTCCAGCAGGTGCAGGTAGTAGGGCAGCACGCCGGCATCGAACAGCGCCTCGCTGAGGGCGATCTGGGCCGTCGCGCTGTCGTTGACCTCCGCCAGCAGTACCGCCTGGTTGAGCACGGTGATACCGCGCTCGCGCAGCGCGGCCACCGCCCTTTGCACCCCGGCGTCGATCTCGTTGGCGTGATTGCAGTGGATGACCATGACCGTTTGCAGCCCGCGCGGGGTGATGGCGTCCAGCAGCGCCGGGGTAACCCGGTCGGGGATCACCACGGGCAGGCGGCTGTGCACGCGCAGGCGCCGCACGTGATCGATGGCGGCGATCTGTGCGGACAGTTCCGCCAGTTGCGCATCGCCGACCACCAGCGGGTCGCCGCCGCTGAGGATGACCTCCGCGATGCTGGTGTCCGCGCGAATGTAGTCCAGCGCCGCGCGCCATTCGTCGCGACTGTTGCGGTTGTCCGTGTAGGGAAAGTGCCGGCGGAAACAGTAGCGGCAGTTCACGGCACAGCCGCTGCTGACGATCAGCAGGACCCTGCCCGCGTACTTGTGGATGAGACCGGGCCGGGCGTTCGCCGGGCCCTGCTCCCCCACCGGGTCGGCGTCGAAGCCCGGCTGCGTCAGCAGTTCGCGGGCGCCGGCCACCACCTGCAGCAGCAGCGGGTCCCGGGGGTCGCCGCGGCGCATCCGCGCGACGAAGCTGCGCGGTACCTTGAGGGGAAAATCCGCGCAGGCATGTTCCGAGGCATCGATATCCCCCGGCCCCAGGCCCACTTCCGCCAGCAGCGCCTCGACACTGGTGATGACGCCGCGCAACTGGTCGCGCCAGTCGCCGTCACTGTGAATTGTCTTGTCGTGAATCGTTCTGTCGTGGATGGTAACGGGGTGTGCCATGGTTACGCGCCCTCTGGTCGGCGGCCATTCTATCAGCCCAGGCGGTCCCGCAAGCGGTACAGCAGCAGCGCCGCGGCAATGGCCGTCCGGCGCAGGAGCGGGTTTTTGGGGAAGGGAGGTGCCGGCACGGAGGCCATGACGTCGAAGCGCTCGGCACTTCCCGCCACGGCCTCCGCGATCAATTTACCCGCCAGCGTGGCGATGGGCACCCCGTGGCCCGAGTAGCCCTGGGCATAGTAGACAGCGGGCGCCAGGCGGCCGAAATCCGGCATGCGGTTGCGGGTGACCGCCAGGGTGCCGCCCCAGCCGTAGTCGATGCGGGTGTCTGCCAGTTCCGGATAGATGCGCAGCATGCGCCGGCGCACGAAGGCACCGATATTCCCGGGCGCGCGGCCAGTCAGGGTTTCGCCCCCGCCGAAGAGCAGGCGGTTGTCGGCGGAGAGTTTCCAGTAATTGATGACGGCGAGGGTGTCGGACATGGCGGCGTCATCGCGTGTCAGCCGAGCCGCCAGCGTCGCGGGGAGGGGCTGCGTGGCGAGCATGTAGTTGTTCAGCGGCGCGATCCTCGCGGCGGCCCGGGGTGCGAGATTGCCCAGGTAGCCGTTGCAGGCCAGTATCAGGAAGCGCGCGCGGACCGCGCCGCGATCGGTGGTCACGCGGATGCGCGGTCCCTCCTCGAAGGCGCGCACGGCACTGCCCTCGAACAGCCGCGCTCCCGCACGGACCGCCGCCGCGCCCAGCCCCAGGGCGTAATTCAGCGGGTGCAGGTGGCGCGCGCCCGTATCCAGCAGACCGCCGTGAAAGCCGCGGGCGCAGGTCAGAGAGCCGATTTCCGCCGCCGGCACAAAACGGACCCGAGGGTAGTCGTACGCTCGTTGCAGATGCTCCGCCTCGCGCCGCAGTGCCGTCGCGTGGCGAGCTTGCGCGGCCAGATGCAGATTGCCGCGCTTCAACTCGCACTCGATCCCGTGGCGCTCGATCAGGTTCTCGACCGTGTCGACGGCCTCCAGACCGAGCCGCCACAGCGCCCGGGCGCGATCGGGGCCGACCAGCTTCTCCAGCGCCCGCTGCCCGAGTCGCTGCCCCGTGTCGACGTGGCCGCCGTTGCGCCCGGAAGCCCCCCAGCCGATGCGGTTCGCCTCCAGCAGCGCCACCTCGTAGCCGCGCTCGCGCAGATGAATCGCACTGGACAATCCCGTATAGCCGCCGCCGACAATGCACACATCCGTTGTCAGCTCGCCCTGCAGGACGGGAAGGTCGAGTTCCCGGTTGGCGCTGGCCGCGTACCAGGAGTCGACATGTGCGGATGTTGGCATGACAGCATTGTAGCCGCTAAAGCAATCGCTTTTACCGCCGCTACTCGGAACAAAATTTACTCAACGCTGAGCGAAAGACGTGTGTTTACCCAAATGCCGGAGCGCTGCCAGGGGCGGGCATGTTGCCACCGGAACCGTGCGGCGACAGGACGTCGCCGCCCGAGCCTGCACACGGATGTGCGCTTTTTGGCGTGTTCCGGTGGCAACATACCCGCCCCTGGCAGCTAGCAGCCAGCAATTTGTCAAACGAGCTATCGCACAAAACCTTGAACAGCCTTCGAGGCTACTGCGATACTGCGCCATCACCGGCAGACGCCGCGACTCAAAGGGGCCGACAAGCTGACGCAGCAACCAAAGTCCCTGTTCGGCAGCGACGCGCGCTACCGGCTGTTCACCGGCGTCAAGTACGTCGTCTATTTCCTGCTGTGCCTCAACGTGTTCCTGTTCCTGCGCGAGGAGCTGCTGGCCCTGCAACACACCTTCGTGGACGGTTTCGCGCCGGGTCAGGTCATACAGGTCTTCTCCGCGACCATCGATACCGCCGCCTGGGTCAGTCCTGCTGTTGCTGTTCGAACTGGAGACCTGGGTACTGGACGACAGTCGCATCGTCGGTCGCGTCAGGCTGGCCCTGCACGGACTGCGGGGTCTGTGCTACGTCGCGATCGTCTACGCCTTCACCGGCTACTACGCGGAACTGCAGACACTGCTGCAGGCAGTGCCGGTTCAGGCCGCCGGTGCCTGTGCGCTGCTGAACGAGTCGCCGTCCCTGTTGCTCGATCTCGATCAATACGTGCCGCTGGATGCGCAGAACTGTGCGTCGGTCGGCGCCGAACTCTACCGGATCGGGGCGTTCAATATCATCGCCGATCAGACGGCGCTGGTCTCGGCCCGGTGGCTCGCCTGGACCGACGTGATCAACTCGGCAACATGGATTCTGGTCTGCCTGGTCCTGGAGATCGAGGTGCGCATGCAATTGCGCGGCGGGCTGTCACCGCGCATGATAGGCATCAACAAGGCGATCAAGATTGTGCTGTACGCTATCCTTTTCGCGGCGGCGGCCTACTGGGGTTACGCCGGGGACTTTCTCGATGTCTGGGACGCCGCCCTGTGGTTATTCGCCTTTATTTTTATCGAGTTGAACGTGTTCGAGTGGCAGTATGAAACGCGACAGACGGCCGTCGAGTCGGCCCGGGACTAAAGCATGTTGACCAGCGAGGATCTATGCAGCCTGCGCTTCAGCGAGGAGACCGGCCGCGTGGAGGTTATCGACCAGACACTGCTGCCGCACACACTCGACTGGGTGCCGCTGGATTCCCTGGAGGCCTACTGCCATGCCATCAGCACCATGCAGGTGCGCGGTGCTCCGCTGATCGGCATCACCGCCGCTTTCGGCCTGGCGCACGCCCTGGCGCGTGACCCCTCCGACGACAACCTGACGCACGCGCAGGCGTTATTGCTGTCGACGCGGCCGACCGCCGTCAATCTGCGCTGGGCACTGGAACAGGTTGCCGCGGCGGCGGCGCCGCTGGCGCCGGAGCAGCGCGCCGCCCGCGCGCTGGACCTGGCGCGGCAATTGCGCGAACGGGACATCGCCGGTTGCGAACAGATCGGCGTACACGGCCTGGCCCTGCTGCGGGAGCTGGCGGGGGATGGCCCGCTCAATATCATGACGCACTGCAACGCCGGCTGGCTCGCCGCGGTGCGCTGGGGAACCGCGCTGGCGCCCGTCTACAAGGCGCGCGAGAGTGGCCTCGACGTGCATGTCTGGGTATCGGAGACGCGCCCGCGCAACCAGGGCATGAATCTCACGGCCTGGGAACTCGAGCGCGCCGGCGTGTCCTGCACCGTGGTCGCCGACAACAGCTGCGGCCAGCTCATGCGCCAGGGGCGCGTGGATTGCGTACTCGTCGGCAGTGACCGCACCGCCGCCAACGGCGACGTCTGCAACAAGGTCGGCACCTACCTCAAGGCCCTCGCCGCGCACGCGAACGAGGTGCCGTTCTATGTGGCGCTGCCGGCGTCGACCATCGACTGGACCTGTCCGGGTGGCGAGTACATACCGATCGAGGAACGCGACCCGGACGAGGTGTTGAAGATAGCGGGACGCGATGCGGGGGACGTGGTGCGCGAGATCTGTCTTTCCGGCCCGGGCAGCGCGGCCCACAATCCGGCTTTCGACATCACGCCGGCGGCACTGGTGACGGCACTGGTGACGGAGTACGGCAGTTGCGACGCCAGCGAAGCCGCCCTGGCAACCCTGCGCGACGTCGCGTCCCGGGGTTCAGGCGACGGCGACGACCTGCGCGCCTGACGCGTCGGCGTCCGATTCCAGAATCACGCCGCGCAGCCAGCTGCCGCCGTCGGCGACCTGCAATATGTCGCCGACTCCGCCGGGGTGGCGTATATCCAGCACACTTTCGGCGCCCGCCCCGGCGGGCAACTCGGGCAGTTCCATGGCGGAGAGCGCGTCGAAGGCGGCGCGGGCGTCGAAGTCAAAGCGCGAGCGCAGGGTCACTTCGCCGCCGGTGCGCGGACACAGGGCGCGGTCCAGTTGCAGAATCTGCAGCGCCGGATGCGGGTCCGCGCCGAGATCGCGGTGGCGATCCCGCAGGGTCCGCGCGAGACAGTCGTACAGTTCGTCGCGGCGCGCCAGGGCGGTGAGATAAATGCGATCGCGTGCCTCGTAGACGGCCATGCGGTCGCCGCCGTCCAGCTCATCGAGTTCGTCCCGCAACAGTGCCAGGGTGGCGCGCAGCAGTTCGCGGAACAGCGGCGAGACCGGCACCTCGCCGCGCAGGGCCAGCAGCCGGGTTGTCAGCGGCATGATGTGGCCGTGTACCAGCAGGATGTGCGCGCTGATCAGAAAGTAGCCCTCTTCCCCTTCGTCGCGGCTGAAACTGTGGCAGCCCACCACGTATTCCCCTTTGGCCTTGCCGTAGCCCGCGACCGGCAGCGCCTCGATGCGGTACTCGTCGCGCCGTTCGTAAAACTCGGTGCCGGGCAGCAGGGTGTAGCCGAAAATATTGATGTTCGGAAAGGTCGCCAGCAGCGTATCCAGATTGTGTTCGAACTCGGCCAGCGTATCGCCGGGCAGGCCCCAGATCAGTTCCGCCGCGATCGGTACGCCCTGCTCCGACATGCTCTTGGCGATCGGTTCATACTCGTTGGAACTCATGTTCTGGCGGTTGGCCAGGCGCAGGGCTTCCGGCGTCAGTGTCTGCAGTGCGAGCTGGTAGTGGGGCAGCAACTGGTGCCGGTGCAGCAGGAGAGCGATTTCCTGCACTTGCCGGCTGTGTTTCTTCGACCACGAGGTGGCGAAGGAGACGGGCAGTCCGGTTTTTTCCTTCAGCTCCACCAGCAGGCGTGCCTTGTCCAGGTCCTGTTTGAGGGCGCCGAAGTTGGAGTCGGCCAGCCAGATATCCTTGATGCCGGCGGCGGTGATCGTCTCCCAGTCGGAGCGGATGCGCTCGAGAGACCACTGGTACATTTTGCCGCCGATCGCGCCGGTGCCCCATTCGCAGAATGCGCACTTGAAGGGGCAGCCGCGGCTGGTCTCGTAGGAGATCGATTCGTAGCGCGGTCGCCCCTGTTCGTCGGTCAGTTGCAGTACGTTCAGTGGTGATGGCAGGCGGTCCAGGTCCGTGCAGCGTTCCCGCGGCGCGGTGGTGACGATACGGGCGTCGTTCAGGTAGGCGAGCCCGGCGATCCGTGCCCAGTCGGCGCGACCGGCACAGTCGAGAAATTCCCGGAAGGTCTGCTCCGCCTCCCCGAGGAAAATCACGTCGATCGGATCGGTTCCCAGGTAGTCCTCGGGGCGCTGCACGTGGGGACCGCCGGCGACGATCAGCAGTTGGGGAAAGCTCTGGCGCAGTGTGCGCGCCAGGGCGAGGAACTCGGCGGCGTTCCAGGTGTAAAAACTGAAGCCGACCACCGGTTGCAGTCCGGCTTCGACGGCGCGCTGCGCGCGCGGCAGTTGCTCGCGGTGCCAGATATCGAGCCAGGGCGCGATCTCACCGGGCTCCTGGAAGTGGATCAGCTCGACCGACGTGCGCGCACTGCTGGCACCGTACTGCTGAAAATAACTGTAGAGTGATGCCGTGGTGGTCGGCGGGGCATTAAAAGCATCCGAGTCCATGCTCAGTAGCCATACGGGACGCTGCAATGGTACTGCTCCGCTCTGGGTTGGAATGTGCAATGTAGCGAATTGAGTGACGTTTGCACAGACGCCGGCAACGGGCGCAAATGACTGTCGTTGGCGGGTTGTCGATCGTCGGGAGATGGACGCCGGGAAGAGTATCCCGACGGCACCACCGGGAGCCTAGTCTTCCAGTTCGAGGTCGTAGTAGCCCAGTTCGTCGCGCAGGCGCTTTTCCTCGAGACGACGTTCGGCCTGGCGCCGCTTTTGCACGAGGCGCTGCTTTTCCGTGGAAACGGGTTCCAGTTCCTCCAGCAGTTCATCGGACAGTTCGCCGAACGAGGGTTCGAACAGATCCTCCAGGGGTTCCGGTGTGGATTGTTCCTGATTACGTACTCCCATAAATCACCTCCCGATGACTTATACGCGGGTCGCGGCGCGCACCTTCCAGGGGCGCCTTCGAATGGGAGTTAAGCAAAATTCACAGGGGCGAACAATACAATTGTTGTGTCAGGTTTCGCAAAAAAAGGGCGTAATTTGACGGGCGGCCCGGAGTCCCTTTTCTGTTTGCGTTCCCTGCATCCCTCCCTACGTCCGTGTAGGAATCGTTGCCGACGGGAAAAAGGAATGCCCGCGGGCCGCCTGTCGCTGCTGACTAACGCAAGTTTGGTGCCAGGTGCAGAGACATTGGCAGGGCAGGGTCCGGGACAGCGCGCCCGTGTCGATCTCCCGTGTCCACTTTCTGTCCGGTCGTGTCCGGACAGAGAGTGGACGCGGCCGGACAGCGGGGCGCCTTGCGCGAGTCGCTGTCTGTCGTTAGAGTTGCGGCCTTCCCAGAAACCTACCGGAATTTGACATGACGCTGTTGCGTACCCCGCTGGACGCGCTGCACAGGGAGTTGGGGGCACGCATGGTGCCTTTCGCCGGCTACGAACTGCCGGTGCAGTACAGCGCCGGCATCATCGCGGAACATCTGCACACGCGCGAAGCGGCGGGCCTGTTCGACGTTTCCCACATGGGCCAGGTGACCGTCGAAGGGAAAGGCAGCGCGGCGCTGCTGGAGTCACTGGTGCCCGCGGACATCGAGAGTCTCGGCGAAAACCGGTCAACGTACGCGCTGTTTACCAGCGACAGCGGCGGCGTGCTCGACGACTTCATCGTTACCCGTCGCGGCGGGGACCGTTTCTTTCTGGTCGTCAATGCCGCCTGCAAGGAGCAGGACTTCGCCCGCCTGCGCTCGCGACAGTCCACCCAGACCGTGACCATGCTGGAACAGCAGGCACTGCTCGCGCTGCAGGGACCCGCCGCCCGCGATGTCATGCGCGAGCTCTGCCCAGCGGCGGCCGGGCTGGTTTTCATGCAGGGTTGCGATGCCAGTATCGAGGGCGTGGATGTCTACATAACGTGCTCGGGCTATACGGGCGAGGACGGTTTTGAAATATCGGCGCCCGCCGGCGCCGCCGCGGGACTGGCGCGCAGGATTCTCGACTTCGAGCAGGTGGAATCGATCGGACTCGGGGCCAGGGACTCCCTGCGGCTGGAGGCCGGCCTGTGTTTGTACGGGCATGAACTGACGCCCGATATCGATCCCGTCCAGGCGGGCGTCGCCTGGGCGGTCAGCAAGGCGCGCCGCGCCGATGGCGAGCGCCCCGGCGGTTTTCCGGGTGCCGAGGTAATCCTCTCGCGATTGCCCGACAGGACGCCGCTATGCCGTGTCGGGTTGCGCGGCGAGGGCCGGCGGCCGATGCGGGAAGGACAGTCGGTGCTGGACGCACAGGGCCGCCGTGTCGGCGAGGTGTGTTCGGCCGCCTGGGGCGCCAGCGTCGGCGGGCCCGTCGCCATGGCCTATGTGGAGCGCGAGTACGGCGCGCCGGGCACGGCCCTGTCCGTCGACGCGCGCGGCAAGTCGTCGCCGGCGACCGTCGCGGCGCTGCCCTTCGTTCCGCGGCGCTACTACAGGGGCTGAGTCAAGCCGGATCAGGCGGCCCAGTCGCGCTGCGCGCGAAACTGTTGCGACAGATAATCCATCTGGTCCGCCAGAATGCGTTCCTTGGCCAGGAAATGCCACTCCCAGGCATTCGGCCTGAAGGGCACGGCGAGCAGCGGCATGCCCGATTCCTCCGGGGTGCGGTTGTCCTTGAGCCAGTTGCAGCGCTTGCACGCGGCGACCACGTTTTCCCAGCGGTCGGTGCCGCCGCGGGAGGTGGGCAGCACGTGGTCGCGAGTCAGGTCCGAGCGCGAGAACTGATGGCCGCAGTAGAGACAGCGATGGTCATCGCGACGGAACAGGGTGCGGTTGCAGACCGGCGGAGTGAAACCCTGGACGATCCTGCCCTGGATGGCGACGATGGGCTGCAGGTCGATACGCGAACGCTCGCCGCCGCGCTGTATGCCGCCGAAGACGGGCGGCAGGCATTCGCCGACGCCATAGACGACATCGCCCTTGGCATAGGCGGTCACTGCTTCGTGCAGTGTGATCCAGCCCCGGGGCTGGCCGGCGAGGTCCAGTCGGAGAATAGTGTGCATGATCTCGACCCGAATGATCGCGCTAAAGCTACTGCAAAACCGGGCCGAGTACAATGCGGGAGTCTGGGGAGGATGGCGTCAGAGCTTGTATTGCTGTTCGAAATGCTCAACCTGCAGGGGTCTGTCGAAGTAATACCCCTGCAGCACATCGCAGCGCATTTGCGACAGGCGCTCGGCGATCTCCAGGGTTTCGACACCCTCCGCCACCACCCGCATGGAGAAATTGTGCGCCAGGTCGATCACCGCCTTGACGATGGCGTGATCCTTTTCCGAAGTGAGCATATTGCGCACGAAGCACTGATCGATCTTGATCTCGTCGACCGGCAAATCGCGGAAGTAGGCCAGTGACGAGAATCCCGTGCCGAAGTCGTCGATGGAAATCTTGACGCCCCGTTCGCGCAGGTCGTGCAGCTGGCTGAGCACCACTTCCTGGTTGTCCACCATGATCTTCTCGGTGACTTCGAGATTGAGTCGTTCTGCCGAGACAGCGAAAATATCGAGGGCGTCGTGCACTACCGACTGGATGTCATCGCGCAGCAGCAGCACGGGTGAAACATTGACGGCGATAGAGAGTTGTTCGGGCCACGTTGCCAGCCGCGCCACCGCCGACTTGATTACCCACCAGGTCAGCGGGCGGATGATGTCGTGTCTCTCGGCGACGTCAATGAACGAATCGGGCGCGATGATCTCGCCGTTCGGCCTGTGCCAGCGCAGCAGCGCCTCGGCGCCGACCAGCGAGTTGTAGCCGGCGTGCACCTGCGGCTGGTAGTAGAGGTTGAATTCCCCCGTTTCCATGGCTTCGTCCATGGCGCGCAGTAAAATTGCTTCCGCATCGGGATTGCGGGTATTGCCCGGCGAGAACACTTCGTACAGGCGCGAGGAATTCTTTGCCTGGTTGAGAGCAATAGCCGCCTGGCGCATGGCCAGCGTCATATTCTGATTGCCGCCGCCGAGTTCGGCGAACCCCGCCGTGACGTGCAGGTGCATGGGCCTGCCTCGGTACAAGTGCGGCTCCCGGAACACCCGCCCGAGTTTCGCGGCCGCCAGCTCCAGCTCACCTTCGCTGCCGATATCCTGGAGAATGACACAGGCGCGGTTGTGGTTTATCGAGCGCCACTGGTCCCTCGGGCGTATCCAGGACTTGAGCCGGTCGTGAAAGGCGTCGCGCATGACATTGAATGACGCCGAAGCGTGCAGGTCGGCGACGTCGTAGTGTTCGGCCAGCTCCACCAGGCCCACAACGCTGTTACCCGGGTTGGCCATCAGATGAAAAACTCTTCGCTGTCGACGCCGTAGCTGCCGGGCAGCAGTTCCCGGGCAATCCAGCGTTCCCCTTCGGCGGCGATGCGCTGGTTGGCGAGATCCACGATACGCGGCGCCGGCAGGCGCGATTTGTCCGAGTCGAGCACAATGACGATCTCGGGTTTCAGGCGCCGTGTGGCGCTCTGGCTGACCACGATGGCGACTTCGTCTGTGTTCAGTTCCACGAGGGTGCCCGTGGGAAACAGGCCGATGGCCTGGACGAACTGCTCCACCAGTGATTCCTGGAACTGGACGCCCTTGCAGTCGAGCAGTTCCTGTGTCGCCTCGCTGGAGGTGCGCGCCTTGGCGTAGGGCCGCGGCGTGATCATGGCGTCATAGGTATCGACCAGGCCGGCGATTCGCGCCAGCAGGGGGATGGAGGCGCCATCGATGCCCTTGGGGTAGCCCGAGCCGTCCATGCGTTCGTGGTGATTCTCGATGATGGCGAGGACTTCGAAATCCACGTCTTTGGAGTCGGCCACCAGTTCCGCGCCCATGATGGGATGGGCGCGGATGATGCGCCGCTGCTTGTCCGTCAGGTTCTCCGCCTGGTCCAGCAATTCCGGGGGCAACTGGGTCATGCCCACGTCGCACATGGCGCAGCCGACGGCGAGTTTTTCCAGTTCGCCGCGATGCAGCCCGATGTGCCGGCCGAGAACGGCGGCCCACACCGCCATGGAAACGCCGTGGTTGTAGCGGTAGTCGCCGCACTCTTTCAGTCGTACAAGGGCGGCCACGGCCTCCTGGTTCCTGAATACGCCTTCGATGAGGGGATTGACCGCGTCCTTGACCGCACTGACGTCCTGGTCGTGGCCCTTGCGCAGTGATTCGAATACGCGGTCCAGGGTTTCCGACGCAGTGGCGAAGGATAGCCGGGTTCGCTCGAACTCATTGCTGAGCTGCAGGCGCTTGCGCGGTCGCCGTGGCGGTGGGTTTGACCGCCAGCTCCAGGTACTGCCTGCGACCCGTGTACTCGGCGTCGACATACACGTGGTCGACGTAGTCCGAAATGTACAGGATTTCCGATGTATCCCGGATGACAAAACCCTGCAGCGCGAACGGTGTCTCCAGCCACGGGCGATCCAGCTCGGCGACAAACATCCCGGGCTTGAGATTCATGGATGGAATTCGGACAAGGCGCACCCGTTTCCCCCTCGCGGCTCGAACACTGCAAGGAGGTTATGAGTACGCTGTGTGAAAGTCGATTTTTTACCGGTGAAAAGTGAAGAAAATCACGCGTTTGCTGACTTTTTGTGAACTATTTCCGCAGCCCTGTGCGGTGTTCAGCAGGTGCGGCTTTCGCTGATGTCGCAGATTGCGGTGTCGTCGGAACCCGACAGTTCACGCCGGTAGAGCTGCGCGTCGGGCAGCGGAATCTGCAGCGCGTCGTAATCGGCGGGGTCGTCCTCCCCGGTATCGCAGGCGAAGGCCAGCGTATAGTCGCCGGGCGGGACAAAGCCGAACACGTACTGCCAGACCCCGGTGTCCTCGCTGCGGCGCACCGGACTGACCGCGAAGGGCGCGACAGCATCCGGGAAGGGCTTGTCCGGCTATTGTCGTTGAATACATCGGCGAGGTCGCCGCCGTCCACGGAGGCGCCCTCGTAGAGGTAGATGCGGTTGCCGGCGAGGGGGTCCGCCTTGTCGTCGCAGGACGGGGACGCGTCGAAAAGGTCCGGATCGACGCTGCCGCTCAGTGTGACGCTGTCGGCGTTGTCGACCAGACGGACGCCGTTGTCGGTGAGCAGGTAGTCGTCGCTCGCCTCCCTGAACTGCAGTGCCCGAGCCAGACCGAACTCGACGGTCAGGGCCTGTTCACCGGAATTCAGCCGGAAGCCGCTCAGCGAGAGCCGGGAATCCGTTACCGCAATGGGCTTCTGTTCGCCGTCGTCTTCCAGCACCGAGGAGGTGTTGACGTCGGTCGTGTCGATGTCGATCAGCAAACCGTTGTAGTCCCCGGACTCCAGTTCCAGGTCCTCGACAACCAGCAGTTGCCGCGCGCCGCGGTATTCAAGGAGGTCTATCTGGAACGAACTGACATTGTCCAGGTTTTCACCGGGGATCGTGAACTCGGTGATCACCACGTCCTCGTCGTCGCCGGACCGGCTCAGGGTGATGCCGGTGACTTCGATGACCACCTGCTGCAGGTCTTCGGGCAGGGCATCGGAAAAACCGAGGTCGAGCAGCGCCGGCCCGTCGCCGTTTGCGTCATCGTCGTCGCCGCAGTCGAATCCGCAGGTGTTGCAGCCGGCCGGCAGCGTCGTCAGCAGCGCCGCGAGCAGGGCCGCGCCGATCCGTTGTCGTGGGCTCATCATCGTGTTGTCGGTACCCTTGCTGTTCTCACCTGCAATATTATGGGTGAAAGCGCCCGGCAGTTATACCTGTGCGTTGGCTGTGCGTTGCCTGAAGGTGGTTCCAGCGCGGCTTATCGGCGCGCGGCGTAGGCCCGCGCGTACTCGACGCTGTCCCTGTTGTCGACGAGGGTACCGTTGGGCAGCTCCCGGGTGCGGGCGCTGATCTCCAGCATGGCATGCCCCAGTTCGCGCCCGCTGATGACCAGATAGCCGGGCTTGAGCAAAGCTTCCCCCAGGTAGTGCAAGGCGTTGGACTGTTCCGCGGTCGGCCGGATGAAGGCCGAGCGGTAGCTGAAAGTGCGCAGGCCGGTGCCCGCGGCGAGTTCGGCCAGCATCTGCTCCGCGCGCCCCTTCTCACGCGCCCAGTGCTGGCCGCCTTCCGGGTCCGTGCCCATGCCGGTGACGTAATGAAAAGCCATGGGACCGCGGGTTCTTTGTCCCAGCCAGGCCCGCACGAAGGCGACCGGGAAATCCACATGGATGCGCGTGTAGGTCGCGTCGTCGACGTTCAGGGACGACGTGCCCAACGCCCACATCACCGTGTTCACTTCGCCGAGGATTGCCGAGAGCGATGTATAGTCGGTGAAATCCTCGTGCAATCGCATCCGCGCCCGGCCGGAGGCCACCGCCTCGTCGATGCGGGGCGACGTGCGGCGGGTGATGATATGGATACGCTCGACGGTGTCGTCTTCCAGCGCCGCCTTGAGCAGGCCGTCGCCGACCGAGCCCGTCGCGCCGAAAATCATCACGACGCGGTTGGCCGCGGCATCGATACGCGGCTCACTGTCGGGTGTCAGCGTACCCAGGGTGACATAGCCCCAGAGATTCAACCCCGCTACGAGCAGTAGGACGGCGAGTGCGAGAACCAGCAGGAGTTTCAGCGTCGAACGCACAGGGTTGGCGCCGCGCGCCCGGCGATCAGAGGCAGGTCCAGGTAGGTGGCAATACCCGGCGCGGCGGCGCAGACGTAGGGAATGGCGCTGACACAGTGATTGGCGGTGGCCACGATGCCGGGGTTGCGTTCGAGGCCCGCCGCCACGGACTGTGGATGCCAGCCGTGGAAGGTTACGTGGGAAGAGGGGTCGCCTGTCACTTCGACTTCGAAGCGCTCGCCCTCGGGGCCGAAGCCCCATTGCGGATCCAGGTGCTCCTCGCCCATGAACCAGTTGACGCGCACTGTGATCACCGGTTCGCCGCCCGCGGTGTACTGCCAGGTAAAGCGCTGGGCCGCGACCAGCCCTGGCGCGATCTCGCCGATGGGCGAGTCGATGGGCCGGGTCGCCACGGCGACCTCGTGTTGCGTGACCGGCTCGTCGTCGATAGCGAAGGCCAGTTCCGCCGCGACCATGTCCATGGACTGGCGGAACCCGTTGCCGAGCAATTCGACCATGGGGCTCGCCGCGGCTTCCCCGGGGGTCTTGCCGAAGAGCATGATGTCGCTGATGACCGCCGGTGCGCCGTAGGTGCGGATATCCGAAAATTCCTCCGCGCGCACATGGGTGATGGCGCTGGACAGGGCCGAAACCATCAGCGGAAAGCGCTCGGTGATACCGCCCGGATGAATGCCGGTTCCGTGCAGCGTACTGCCGCCGTTCCGGCAGGCGCGTTCCAGGTCCGCGACATTGCGCGCACCGGGGTAAAACCAGCCCAGCGGGGTCACCACGTTTTTGCCCGAGGCCAGCAGGCGCGCCACCAGCTCCGCGTCGGGCATGATCGGGCTGTACAGCACGCAGTCGGCCTCGAGACCACCAGTGCATCGACGTCCCGGGTCGCCGGACGCCCAGCGGCGACAGGCCGCAGATGTCGCCGACATCGCGGCCGTCCTTGTCCTCGCCGTGGACCCAGCAGCCCGCCAGTTCCAGGTCCGGGTGGGCGACGATGCCTTCGATTGCCGCGCGGCCGACGCCGCCGGTGGCCCACTGAATCACTCGCAAGCTCATTGGTTTCTCCCGCTGTCAGGGTTTTGGGGTTAGCTGCCGAAGGCTTCCGGCAGGTGGCTCCAGGCGGGGGGCAGGTGCGTCGACCAGTCGGGCTTGCGCGGCGGCATGTTGAAGTCCGCCGGGGGTTGCCAGTTCATCGCCTTCAGGGTCTCGCCGATGTAGGTCATGTTCAGGTAGTCGTGGCTGTAGCAGAACAGGCCGTCGCCGGCGTAGTAGAGGATGGACAGGCCCGGCACTGTCCACTGCCCGCCGTCGGGCTTCTGCCCCAGCACCTGGTCCCAGTGGCTGACGAGGCGGTGGCCGTCCACCATGGTCCAGCGTTCGGGTGTCGACCAGCCGTGGCCGGTAAGGCCCGCCATCGAGTCGACGAAAAACCGGCGGATGGTTTCACGCCCTTCCTGGCGGCCCCAGGCCGGGTCGATGTACACGCGCGTCCTCGGTGAAAAAATCCGCCATGCTGTCCCAGCCGCGCTCGCCGGCGTCCACCTCGTCGCGCCTGGCGACGAAGCGGTCGTAGGTCTCGAGTGCCTCGCGCTCGATGCTCTGCTTATCGGTCATTGTCAGTCTCCGCACTATCGGCAGGTCAACATAGTAAAACTTCCGTGCGATGTCGACGCGCCGCGATGCGTTATAGTGTTGCGGCAGGTTCCGCGGCGTGCGCCGTGGATGAACGCGAATCGACCCGACAGGACATAACCCTATGATAGACGTGCACTACTGGCCCACGCCCAACGGCAAGAAGCTCACCATTCAGCTCGAGGAAAGCGGCCTGGAGTACAACATCGTGTACTGCGAGATCGGGCGCGGGGTACAGTTCGAGGAGGAGTTTCTGCGTATCAGTCCCAACAACCGCATGCCCGCCATCGTCGATCGCGCGCCGGAAGACGGGGGTGAACCGCTGTCGATGTTCGAGTCGGGCGCCTGCATGCTGTATATCGCCGACAAGTGCGGGCAGTTCGGCGGTGCCACCTACCGGGAGAAATGGGAGGTCTGCCAGTGGCTCATGTGGCAGATGGCCAACCAGGGGCCGAAGTTCGGCGAGCGCGGCCACTTCGCGCGCCTGAAGGACTCCCAGGGCGATCAGTCCTACGCCCTGCGCCGCTTCGACGACGAGGTGCATCGCCTCTACGGCGTGATGAACAACCGGCTCTACGACCGCCGCTATCTGGCGGGGGACAACTACACCATCGCCGACATGGCCTGCTATCCCTGGGCGGCGGCGTGGCAGGCCCAGGGCATCGATATCGACGAGTTCAAATATTTCAAACGCTGGTTCAATGAACTCGGCGAGCGCCCGGCCCTGCAGCGCGGCATGGCGGTGGGCAGTGACAAGACACAGGACTATGCGTCGATGTCCGACGAGGAAATCGAGCGCGTGATCTCGCTGCTTTACAACCAGCGCGCCAGGCCGGCGCCGGAGACTGGGGGAATCGAGGAGTAACTGCTTGGGGCGCCGCCGGTGGCCCGCTACTTGCCCGGGGTCGCGCTCTGCGATTTCAGGGCGCGCATACCGCCCCGGGGGCACACGAACAGGCCCTCCGCACTGGCGGTCATAACGCCGTCCGCGTACATCTGGCCGCGAATAAAGTTCTTGCGCCCCTCGATCCTGTCGTACCTGCCTTCCAGCCTGAGTTCGGTGTTGAGCGGGGTGCGCTTGTGAAAATCGACATGCAGGTAGGCGGTCATGCCGGGCATTCCCCCCATGAGTTGGCACATACCGAGGAACTGGTCGAAAATCGCCGCCACGATACCCCCGTGTATGCTGCCCGGCGGCCCCTCGTAGGCCCAGCCGCAGGTGCAGGTGCCGTAGGCCGTGTCACTGTCGATCCACATATTGATGGGCGGCGCGATGGGGTTGCTCCACCCGGCCAGGGGGTTCAGTTCGTGGGATATCTGGCCGTAGTTGCCGTGTTCGCCGCTCATCGCCCAATCGTAGCGACCGTAAATGCGCGGCGACTGACCGAAGTCCCGCGCCGTCTGCTCCAGCTTGGCGGCGATCGCATGCATTTTGCCGCTGTCGGGGGAACTGGTGACAAGTACCTCGGTGAGCTGCTTGATGGCCTCGGCGACCCGCCGCTTGGCCTCCCATTCGTCGCTGTAGGGCGGCGTGATCTCCTCGGAGGCGAAGGGATTCTGGTCGAGAATACCGTCGAGATTATCTGTAGACATAGTCGGGACTGTAAGCTGGTCTGGAACTCAAGTGTACAACAGTGCCGGTCTCCGGGGGGCTTTTGTGCCGCCGCGGTGCGCGGTAGCGGACAGGGGTGCAACCATTTTACCCGGCCGGTTGATCGGATTCTGGATGCCGGGCGTAAGAGTTGGCATAGAGCAGAGCACAGGGCCGGTGGCAATCGCACTCGAGAGGGTTGGGGTTGGGCCGGCCATCGGGAAATACCGGAGTAATCGATGAGCCACAACGTGACACTGGACGAACGGATCGAGGTGGACCGCCCGCTGACGGAGGTTTTCGCCTATATCAGCGATTTCGCGCGCATCGAGGAGTGGGATCCGGCGGTAGCGCGCGGCGTGCGGCTTACCCCGGGCGCGCCGGGGATCGGCAGCGAATATCGCATCGAAATGAAGGCCTGCTTCGACCTGCATTACCGCGTCATCGACTTCGAGCCGCGCAAACGCATGCTGATGGATGTGGATTCCCGGATTTTCAGTGCCCGCGAGGAAATACTCTTCAGCGAACTACCCGATGGCGGCAGCGCGGTGCGCTACATTGCCAGCTTTGAACTGCCGGTACCGCTGGCCGCGGCGAGCAAACTGTTCCCCGGCGCCTTCGACCGGATCGGCAAGAATACCATGCGCGGCATGCAGGCGGCCCTGGAAGACGATTTCGACCCGCCGCGGCCCTCCGCGCTGACGGCAGCGGCCGACCGCCTTGTGCTGCCCGGCATCTGGCGGTTCACGCGCCTGGGATACAGGGCCGCGCGCCGCCGCTGGAAACCGGTCTCGGCCTGGCTCGGCGACCGCCGGGCGTTGGTGACGG
Organism: Halioglobus sp.; assembly: GCA_034521205.1. GTDB lineage: Bacteria > Pseudomonadota > Gammaproteobacteria > Pseudomonadales > Halieaceae > Marimicrobium. Next base: position 254,403 of record JAXHMT010000007.1, on the reverse strand, counting down.
GGGCGACTTCCGGCGTCGGTCTGGCGGCGGCCCGGGGCCTGGCGTCGATGGGCGCCAGCCTGATTCTGGTCGCCCGCGACCGGGCAAAGGCCGAGCGTGTGGCAGCCGACATCGCCCGCGAGACCGGCAACACCAATGTCGCCGTCGAGGTCTGTGACATGAGCGTGATGTCGCAGGTGCACGCGCTGGCCGAACGGCTGCTGGAGCGCGGCGAACCCCTCGATATTCTGGTCAACAACGCGGGCGCGCTGTTCAATCCGCGGCAGGAGACCGACGAGGGCTTCGAGAAGAGCTTCGCGCTGTTGTTGCTGGGGCCCTGCATCCTGACGGAGCGCCTGCACCCGCTGCTGGTCGCCGCGCGGGACGCGCGGGTGGTGAATGTTTCGTCGGGCGGCATGTATTCACAGAAGATCCAGGTCGATGATCTGCAGTCCCGGAGCGGCACCTACTCCGGTTCCACGGCCTACGCGCGCGCCAAGCGCGGCCTGATGATTCTCACCGAGGTATGGGCCGAGCGCTGGCGCGAGGACGGTATCGTCGTCAACGCGATGCACCCGGGTTGGGCGGACACGCCGGGGGTGCAGACCGCGTTGCCCGGGTTCTACCGCCTTACGCGCAAGCTGCTGCGTACGCCCGAGGAGGGCGCCGATACCGTCGTCTGGCTGGCGGCCTCGACAGAAGCGGGCGAGGTGTCGGGAGAATTCTGGCTCGACCGGCAGATTCACCCCAGCCACCTGTCCGCGAAAACCCGCGAGAGCGAGCAGGAGCGGGCGCAATTGCTGGACAGGTTGGCGTCCATGCTCGACGCGACCCGGAAAAAACCGCGCAAGTCGCGCGCGCGCGCCTGAAAGCATCCCGGTATCGCGAGAGATGTTCGGGGCAGCCCCTGTGGCCGGCTAGCCTTCCCCGTCGGTCGAGGCGGGCAGTGCGCGGCGCCGCAGCACATGGTCGAGCGCCGGTCGTGCGGGCGCGGACTCGCGCAGGGAGGTCGCGAGGGCGGAGGCCAGTACCCGCCGGTAATAGGGCAGGTGCGCCACGTACACCGGCAGGTGGGCGGCGACGTCCTTTTGAGCTTCCAGTGTGTCGCAGAAGCCGTCGACGAAGGCCTGCAATCGCTGTGCGGCGCCGCTGTGCGCTTCGAGCTGCGCAAAGGCGACGGTCCACGTCATATCCGGCCGCAGTTGGCATTCCGCCACGAACGCACCGGGCAGGCGTTCCCCCCACTCCCGCGGTCCGATGAGCGAGAGCATCCAGTTCTCTTCGCGCGAGTACAGATAGTAGGGTTTGTCGACAACGGGGCGGAAGTTGAATTCCGCGGCCAGCACCAGCGACGACACGCAGTAGTCGCGAAAGAACGCCAGCGGCGACCGCGGCGCCGTGCGCGCCGGGTTGAACGCGGCGAGATCGTTCAGCGAGGGGACGAGGCCCTTGCCCTGGGGGTTGGGCGCTGCGCCCGGTCTGTATACAGTGTCGTTCACAGATCTACCGTACGCGCTGGCGATACTGGCCGATCACTTCCTCGAACAGCGCCATGTACTGCCCGGCCACACGCGGCAGGTAAAAGGCCTCGGCCGCGGTTTGCGCGCGTTCGCCCAGCGCCAGCCTGCGCTTGTCATCCGCGAGCAATTCCACGACCGCCGCGGCCCACACCGCGGGTTTGTCGTCGTCGATCAACAGGCCGTTGACGCCGTCCTCGATGAATTCCGGCACATAACAGCGATTGGCGCCGATGACCGGCCGCCCGCGAACAAGCAGCTCGATCAGGCCCCAGTTGCCGGCGCCGAAAAGAACCGGGTACATGAACAGGTCGATGCGGTGCACAAAGTCGGAGAACTGCGCATAGGGCAGCTTGCCGGTCAGGGTGAAACGGCTGCGGTCGACCTTGTACCTGCGCATCAGGTGCTCGAGGAAGCTGACACCGCTGTCACTGCCGTACTTGCGGTCGAGGAACAGCTGTTCGAAGCCGTAGGTCGTGGCCCGCTCGTCGCCGATCACCACGAAATGAATGTCCTCGCCGCGCTCGATCAGGTGGGCGGCCGCGGCTATGAAGCTCTCCAGCCCCTTGGCGGAGCTCAGGTCGCGGGCGGCGAAGCCGAGGGTCTTCACACCTTCCGGCAGCGCGATATCCGCCGGTTCCCGCTGGGCCACTTTCGCCGGATCCATACCCTCGAAGCGCGCCACGATCCTGTCGCGCAGGTACTCGGGGAACATGCGCCGGGCGTACTCGGTGGGCACGAGGGTGCGCTCGCTCTTGATGACCTCGTAGTAGGACAACATCTGCATGTTCTTGTCGATGAGCCGTTGCGGCTCGGTGGGCGGGTAGCGACGGTCCCAGCCGTGATCCGCGTAGGAGGGGAACTCGATATAGGTGATCACCGGGATATCGAATTCATCGAACACGAAGTGCGGCGAACCGAGGCTGCCGTGGGCGACGATCAGGTCGATCTTGCGTTTTTTCAGGAATTCCGCGAGCTTGCGGTGAAGGCCCAGGCTGATGCGGCCGGCCCGCTCCACCTTGCCGGAGTAGTAGTACTTGTTGGCCGCCATCATGTTGCCGTCGGGCTCGAGCGGCAGCAGGTTGCGGTAGCGGGATTTGTTGCGCTCCCTGTTGCCGGGCGTGGTCATGTACCAGGCGTCGGCGAGCCCGGCGCTGTTCAGGTACTCGCACAGATCGCTGAACTGCGAGGGACACACGGTGTGCACAAAGAGAATGGCGGGTTTCATAAAGCGGCCCGGTGTGAATCGACGGCGTAAACACGGGGCGGGTATGGGCCACTGGAACCGTGTGGCGACAGCCTGCCCTCTTTTCAGGCACGTCGCCACCCGAGCCTGCACACGGAAGTGCGCTTTGGCGTGTTCCAGTGGCCCATGCCCGCCCGTGCGTACCCGTTTACCAATCATTCAAACTGAACCACCACCCGCGACCACCAGGTATTGCAATTGCGCCAGCCAGTGAAGATACTCACCAGACGCGAAAAGGCAACACGTATACTCACAACGCTGGATTCCATCATGACTATTCCCTTCCGCCCGCCCGCGGCACTGTCCCTGGCGCTCGCCCTGTTCGTCGGATTCTTCGGATCGAATCCGCATGCCCATGAGGAGGACAGGATCAGCGCGGTCACCAGTGACGGCAGGCTCGTGGAGTTGCGCGTCGATCACACCTGGGACTTCGTGGAAATGGAGGAGGGCGACCCGGACAAGAGCGCCGTGCTTACCGTGACCGAGCTGGTGGAAATGCAGGACGCCTGTGGTCTGCAACTGCGATTGCAAAACAACCTGCCCCACAAGATTCGCAGCATCGTGCCCCGCTTTTCGGTGTACAACAAGGAGAATGTGGTCTACGAAGCCAAGTCACAGTCATTCACGGCGATCAGGCCGACGCGCAACCAGTACAAGCGCATACAGTTCAACGGCATCGGCTGCCATGAAATCAAGTGGGTGCGGGTGCACGACGCGGCGCGCTGTACCATCGGCGATGTCGTGGACATGTTCAACGAAGAAGAGGGTCAGTGTCTTTCCTATATCTATGTCGAACCCAGCGACCTGATCAATATTTCCAAGCTGCCGCAGCCCTGAATCTGATTCCAGCGGCCCACCGATGAAATTCGTTCTTTCGACGTCCTTCAGCAGTGTCGCGCATCTGACGCGGCTGGCCCCGGTCGCCGACAGCCACGGCTGGTATGCGATGTCGTTCTCCGATCATGTGGTCAATCCGCAGGAGATCACCACGCCCTATCCCTACACCGAAGACGGCAGCCGCCGCTGGGAGCCCTTCACCGACTGGCCGGACCCCTGGGTGATGATCGGCGCGCTGGCCACGATTACCGAGCGGCTGCGTTTACCAACAATATTTTCGTGCTGCCGATGCGCAATCCTTTTCTCGTGGCCAAGGCCATCAGTACCGCGGCGATCGTCTCCGGCGGACGCGTCACGCCGGCCATCGGCGTGGGCTGGTCCGCCGATGAATTCGCGCTGATGGACGCGGATTTCAGGACCCGCGGCGCGCGCACCGACGAGATGCTCGAGGTACTGCGCCTGCTGTGGACGGGTGAGCTGGTTTCCTACCGGGGCAAGTACTACCAGTTCGACGCGCTGGAAATGAATCCGGCGCCCGAGGCGACTATTCCCATCTGGATCGGCGGCATTTCCGCGCCGGCGATGCGGCGGGCGGCGCGTCTCGGCGACGGCTGGGTCACGGACCTGCAGAGCAGCGGGGAGATCATCGATTGCATCGGTCGCATAAACCGGTGGCGCGAGGAGTACGGGCGCGCCGACCGGCCCTTCGCGGTCATGGCGACGCCCTCGGACGCCTGGGACGTGGACGGGTACAAACGCCTGCAGGATGCCGGCGTCACCCACATCCTGACCATGCCGTGGCCGTTCTATTACGGCGAAACCGACGAGTTGGAGAAAAAAATCGACGGCGTGAAACGCTACGCCGACGATATCATCAGCCGCTTCGAGTGACGGCGGGACCGCGGCGGGCTCAGGCCGCCGCTTGTGGCGTGTGTGGCGCGGGCTGACTCTCGCGCCAGGCCGCCAGCAGCTCGCGGGTATCGCGCTGCCACGGGTGGAAGCCCTCGCGGTAATATTCCCGGTAGGCGGGCCAGACCCGGCGCAACACGCCGCCCTTGAAAAACAGGAATTTCCAGCCCTGGTACCAGAGGCGGGGGCGCCACAGCTTGCCGTCGCGGCGCAGCATGTGCACGACGCCGGCGAGTACGTCCACCAGCAGGAACAGCGTTGCCTCGCGCATGGCCTGTCGGCGCAGCTTTTCAGAGCCGCCCACCGCTCGGTAAACGTCGAACGCGACCGCCTTGTGCTCCATTTCCTCCGCCGCGTGCCAGTTCCACAGCGCCTGCATGGCGGGCTCCGCGCGCCCGATCAGCGGGTCGTTGTCGCTCAGGGCGGCCTCCGCCAGGATCGCGGTGAGATGCTCCAGGGCGGCGGTGACGGCCAGCCGCTTCAGCGGTGACAGTCTCTTGTAGGCGAGATCGATATTGCGCTGCAGGCGCCCTTCCATGAGTTGCAGGTCGTAGCCGCGCCGCTCGCACAGGACCTCGTTGTAACGCTGGTGTTCGCGGCGGTGGTAGCCTTCCTGGCCGCAGAATCCCCGGATGTCCTTGAGCAGCTTCGGATCGTCGATGCGATCGGCGAAGTGGCGCACACTGTCGATGAAGAACTTTTCACCGAGCGGGAACGTGATGGACATGGCGTTGAACCAGGCGGTCTTGAAGGCGTGGCCATCGAACCAGTCCCGCTCCAGGCAGGCGGCGATGTCGAACGTGTTGTTGCGCGGCGTGATGGGCACGTCGTCGGGCGTATGGGATAACGTTGGCATGCGGGTTGACTCCTCGCTGCTTCGATGGAGCCAGTTTAAACCCGCGACCGCGGCGTCCCCTTGGTCATATGCGGCCAATATCGGGTTGTTGCCGGCAGTTTTGTTCAGCCCATGCCGCCCCAGGCGCGGGGCATCTGCATGTTGAGGCGCTCCAGGCCGCCGTTGACGCCCAGGATATCTCCGGTCACGTAATCGGCGGCCGGCGAACACAGGTACAGGGCCCCCATGGCGATATCCTCCACCTCCCCGAGTCGGCCCATGGGCGTCAGATCGACCATGGTCTGCTCGATTTCCGGCGTCAGCACGGTACCGAGAGCGTCGGTCCTGGTCGAGCCGACGGCGATGGCGTTGACCCGCACGCGGGGCGCGAACTCCTGGGCCAGTTCCTGCGTCAGCAGCGACAGGGCGCCCTTGGCGGTGCCGTAGGCGGCGAAACACGGCGTCGGCTTGTGACCGGCGATGGAGGAGATGTTCAGTATCGAGCCGCCGCCGGCGCTGTCCACTATAAGCGGCGCGCAGATGCGCGACAGCTCGAAGGCAGTGCCGACGTTGAATTTGAAGGCACCGAGGAATTCCTTCGCGGTGGTCTCGGAAACCGGCTTGGGCGGAAAGCCGCCGGCGTTGTTGACCAGGATGTCGATGCGCCCGAACTCGGCCATCGCGCGGTCCGCCAGGTTTTGCAGGTGCCCTTCCTCGAGTACGTCAGTGGGAACCGCGAGTCCGCGGCGCCCCAATGCGGTCACATCTGCCACCACTTTGTCCAGATCGGACTGCGTGCGCGCGCCGACCACCACGTCGGCGCCGGCCTCGGCGAAGGCCCGGGCAATCCCCGCGCCGATGCCCTTGCCCCCGCCGGTGATAACGGCGACCTTGTCGTCGAGCCTGAAACGCTGCAGTAGCGACATGCGTGATTCTCCTGTTCTGTGAGCTGTTGTGGGCACAGTCTGTGCCCGGAATAAAGGCGCTGAGCGAGCGCGGGTTGGGTAGGGCCAACTGGAAACGTGTGGCGACAGGAGGTCGCCACCCGAGCCTGCACAGGGATGATGAGATGGACACCTCTTGTTGAACCGGCGTCAATGCGCCAAATTTGACAATGCAAACTATCAATCAGCCAATCAAGAGGTGCCCGACATGAACACTAGCCTAATTGCCATCGATTTAGCAAAAAATGTTTACCAGGTCTGCGGCGTCAACCGCCAGGGCAAGGAAGTTTTCAACCGCAAACTGCGGCGATCGAAGCTCGCGGAGCTGATTGCCCAGTATCCTGGCGTGCCTGTTGCGATGGAGGCCTGCAGCGGCTCCAACTACTGGGGCAGGCAGTTTCAGCAGCGTGGCCATGACGTTCTGCTGATTCCGCCGATTCATGTCAAACCGTTCGTCCAGGGCAACAAAAACGACCGCAATGATGCCTTTGCCATCAGTGAGGCGGCCAGACGCCCCCGCACGCAGGCGGTCCCGCCGCGGTCTCTGGACCAGACAGACCTGATGCTGGCGCACCGTATCCGCGACCGCCGTGTGGGGGATAGAACGAGGCTTATCAACCAGATACGCGGCCTTATGGTGGAGTACGGCATTGTCGTCGCAGCCGGTCCGGCTGCACTCAGATCAGCACTGCCGCGGTTGCTGGAAGACGCCAGTAATGAACTGACCGTGACGGCCCGCCACGTTCTGCACGATCTGCTGGAGGAATGGCGAGACCTGGACGAACGCATAGAGGCACTGGATCGGACGATCAAGACAACCGCCCGCACCCTGCCGGAGGCACAGCGCCTGATGCAAATCCACGGCGTGGGTGAGCTGATAGCCACGGCGGCCGTGGCCAAGCTGGGGCAGGGCAAGCAGTTCAAGAATGGGCGACAGTTCAGCGCGTGCCTGGGCCTGGTGCCCAGGGAGCACTCTTCTGGCGGTGTACAGAAACTTGGGCCGATTACCCGCCGGGGCGACAGCTATTTACGGCGATTACTCATCCAGGGCGCGTGGTCGGTTATCCGGTATGCGGACAAACGAGAGGACCGGCTGTCACGATGGGCCCGTGAAGTGGTAGAGCGGCGCGGCAAGCACAAGGCGGCTATTGCGGTCGCGAACAAGCTGGCCCGTATTATCTGGGCGATGGTGCGCCACGAGCGCGCCTACCAGGCAATGTAGCGTAAAAGAGGTAACCCTGCCTGACGATGCGAGGAGTATGAGCTAAGCGGTTAAACCGGCCCCTGACGATGCTGGAAGCGTACCGGGTAATGAATACCGGAGGGACGATTGAGCAGCAGGGGCGCGGTTTTCATAGTGGCCAGGGGGTCAGAGGCCCCCGACAACAGGTCGGATATACGTACGCAGTTTAATCCGTTTAACTCAGACCGTCGTTCAGGTAGTCAAAAAAGTAGTAGGAATGGGCTTGAAAGAGGTGTCCATATACGTGCGCTTTTTGGCGTGTTCCAGTGGGCCCTACCCAACCCGTGCGGTCCGTACCTGGCAACCCGTTAACGAGCCGAGACCATGAACTCTGGAACGACGACATTGAAGGATTCTCCGCGTGAGTCAAGACCCGCGGCATTTTAGTAGCCGTCGGCTCACATTCTTACCCATCAAAGGGGCCAGACCCGTGCTCCCTCGCAGTCTCGAACCCGATTCGTTATCCGGGCTTTTATTGTAAGCTGCGCGCGGAGACGGGGGAATCGACGCCATGGAATTGTGCCTGACCTACGATATGCGCGCGCCCGCCTTCGGCGCCCCCTCCGAGGTGCTGCCGCACCTGCCGCGTTAGAGGCCTGCGTGGTGCGTCGCGGTAAAAGCTGCACTAGACTTCGCGGTAGAACATAACAACCGCATAAGGTGATTCCATGCGCTATCACGTTCCGCGGGCAATGCTCGCGACAATGCTCGCCGTCCTGCTCGGCTGCAGCGACTCGAGCGACTCGAATCAGCCCGCCCCGCCGCCGGTCCCCGACAACTTCAACGCCGCCGATGCCAGCCTCGAGGACTTTGTGGCCACGCACCCGGGGTTCAACGGGGCTTCGCTGGTGGTGGTCGACAGGCAACGGGGGGTCGTGCACCGCCATTTCGTCGGCGACTATACGCCCGAGACGGTCGTGCTGCTGGCCTCGACCAGCAAGGTGCCCTCGGCCAGTCTGCTCGTGGCGCTGGCGGAGGATGACGACAACGTCGATTTCGAGATGGACCGGGTCATCGACCAGTACCTGCCGTGGCAGGGCGTGTGGACGGGGCGCACGGCCGAGCAGCTGGTCTCCAATACCTCCGGCATGCCGGGCCTCGCGCACATCAGCGGCTACGAAGACCACATGTGCCAGTACGTGCCCTCCGGCCAGCTCAGGGAATGCGGCAGGACCATCTACCAGACGCCCCTGGACCACCTGACCAGCTACCCGCCCGGGACGCACTTCGAGTACGGCGGCAGTCAGTGGCAACTGGCGGGAGCCCTGGCGGAGGTAGTCGGCGGGGCCACCTGGAACCAGTTGTTCGATCAGTATATCGGCGAACCCTGCGAGCTCGAGGTATTCGAGTACGGCAACCCCCTGGCGGGGTTTGCCAGCTGGACCGGCGACCCCGACAGCCTGGTCGGCAGGGCCAACCCCAATATCGAGGGCGGGGCCATCACCAACCAGTCGGACTACGCGAAAATCCTGCTCATGCACCTCAATGACGGACTTTGCGGCGAGCGGCAGGTCTTGTCGGCGCAGGGTGCGGCCGCGATGCGCGAGGATCGCGCCTGGGCCACCGGTTCGGTGCCCGGGGAGTCCCCGGGCTATGGCATGGGCTGGTGGGTGGTGCCCGCCGACGCCGGGATGGAGCCCAACCTGTTCATCGACCCGGGAGCCTTTGGCGCCGTGGCCTGGATCGACACACGCCGCGGCTACGGGGGCTTTATGGCAATCCAGTCGACGACGCTAGCCGACGGCAGTACCGCCGGCGGTTACGGCAGGGGGGAGCTTATACCGCTGGTGCAGGCGGCCTACGACGCGGCGCGCCAGTAGTGCCGCAGGCCCGCGCCGATGCCCTTGCCGCCGCCGATGAGGACCGCGACCTTGTTGTCGAGCCTGAAACGTTCAGGTCAGTGAGATGCCAGCTCTCCTGTTTAAAAAAGGGGTGGCCACCTGCGTGGCCACCCCCTGTAAGACTTATCTGAAGGGACTCAGAAGCGAAAGCGGGCACTAAAGGCGTAGGTTTCGCGCTCGAAGTCGATGTCGTCGATCTCGCTTTCCGTGTAGGCGAGGCCTACGGCGACGTCATCGGTGATGAAGTACTCGCCAAAGACCCTGAAGTCCTCCTGCTCCACATCATCGAGGTCGGTATAGGTGTAACCGGTGCCGAGGCTGAGGTTCCTGCACGGGTACCAGGTGGCATCCAGCTCCCAGATATCGCTGTCGTCGCCGCTGTCGAGGTCGTCGTCGATATCCTCGAGGGCGTAGGCGCCGTGCACTTCAGGCCGCCGTCATTGCCGAAAATCCACAGGTGATCAAGATCGACGCGGTAGGTGTCCACTTCGCCTCCCTCGTCGGCGTCGCTGTTGCTGTAGCTGAACACCAGCGTGGTGGTATCCAGCAGGTACTTGCCCGCGCCGATGGAAAAAGTATCGATCTCGGCGCTGCCGGGTTCGCTGCGCTCGTAGCCCAGGTCGACAATCCAGCTGCCGGTTTTTTTGGTGACATAGCGCGCGTCGACGGTGTAGTTCTCCAGGTCGAAATCCTCCATTGTGCCGTCGACATCCGCCTCGCCGTCCAGTGCGAGTGCGGACAGGGACGAGGCATGGTCGATAGAGGGCGCCTCGGCGAGGGGGCCCTTACTGTCGTCGACCCGTTGCAGGAAAGCGGAGCCGCCCAGTGCGAGCGACTCGACGTCCTCGCCGGTGATCGCGGTGCTGGCTTCGTACCCGGTAGTCTGCCTGGGCTGCTGTTGAGATCGCCAGAGCAATGCCGGCGAACAGAGCGGTTTTCTTGAACATTGTTGTCTCCTCTGCGGGGTTTTTTCTGCGATTCCCATGGGTTCTGGTCGTCGGGATAGCGAATATGCTAAGGCGGCGCGACGCCTCTTCCCAGCGATATTTTGCCGGACTATTTACTTCCTTTCGGGCAGCGGCCGGGGGCGGGTGAGCGGGTAGATGGCGGCTCAGGCCGCCCCTGCACCCGCCGGCTTGAACACGGAGGCCATGCGCCGCAGCTCGCCCGGGACGTCCGGGCCGGCCGGTAGGTCGAGCGGTTCGGTGAGACCCTGTTCGGCCATGTCCGCCGCACGGGCGCGCAATTCGCCAGGGGTGCCGGTGAACGTCATGGGCGCCATGGCGGGCACGTCGATCAATGGGCGGTCGTGGGGCGAAATTGCGTAGCAGTGATCCCGGTGCAGATGAAGGTGCCGCTCCCGCTCCGGAAAAGCCTCGATCATGGCGCGCCAGGCGGCACCGCCGGGGAAGCCGTCCACGCCCTCCCCCAGAGCGTCGTAGGCGCCGTGGTAGAAACTCGCGATCACCGGCCCCAGCGCTTCGAAAACCCGGGGGCTGTCCAAGCCTTCGCCCTCGTCGAGTACCGTTCCCCCTGCAACAGAGTGCTCCAGGAAAACCCGGGCACCGGGGCCTGCACGCTCATGACACCGTCGCCCAGTTCCCGCGCCACGGTCAGCCCCACGGGGCCGTTGGCGGCGACCAGGACAGGCACGTCGATGGGTGGTCGATACCGAGACGCCTTCGGGGTGCATGAGGCGGTAGAGGGCGCCGTCCACCTCTACGGTTTCGCCCCGCAGCAGGGCGCGCAACCGGGCAATGTAGTCGCCGGTGGTCGCCCACGTCAGCGGTTTTGCCGAACAGTCGCCGCGCGGTGAAGCCGGTGCCCACCGCGACCGCCAGACGACCCGGCGCCAGGGCCTCGATACCCGCGATCGCGGCGGCGTTGGCCATGACGTGCCGCGTGGAGGGCGTGAGTACCGCGACACCCAGGCCGATGCGTGTCGTACCGGTCGCCGCCAGCGCCAGCGCGGCCCAGGGGTCGGAGTAGAGCGCCGGTGAGTCGCTGACCCAGACGCGCTGGTAACCCAGCGATTCGGCGAGCTGCACCTGGCTGACGATCGCCGCACTCGGTGGCAGTGAACAGGATAGATCCATGGGCGTGCTCCCGGGCTGGTGGTCTACGGCGGCTCATGGTCCCCTTCGCCGCGTCGCGGGCAAGTCCGGCACTCATGGGGTCAGACGACGTCATGGGGTCAGGTCTTTGATTGTGGATCCCGTGGCGACTCATGGGGTCAGGTCTTTGATTGTTGATCCCGGGCCAATGGATCGGGCCATCGGTGAGCTTTGAGGCGGGCCCCGACGAACTACCAATAATGTGATTACGGGGACTTTGAAGTGAAATAATGAAACATGATTATTTTCCCCCTGAAGATCAAACCGAAATTGGCTCCTTTCCTTGTTGCGGGCGATCAGCCGGGTATCCAGCCCGCCTCGTCACCCCAGATTTCCCGCAGCCGCGCGTCGCGGCCGCAGGAAAAACGATAGAACCGGTAGCGCACGGGATTCTTCTTGTAGTAGTCCTGGTGATAGTCCTCCGCCGGCCAGAACGTGCCGGCGCGGGTGATTTCGGTGTGTATCTCGCCCTCGAGTCTTGCGTCCTGTTGCAGCGCCCGCAGGCTCGCGCGGGCCTGTTCGCGCTGCTTTTCGCCGCGGTAGTAAATGCCGCTGCGGTACTGGGCCCCGGTGTCGCAGAACTGCCGGTTCTCGGCCAGCGGGTCGATGGAACGCCAGAAAACGCGCAGCAGTTGGTCGTAGGTCACCTGCGCCGGGTCGTAGCGCACTTCCACCGCTTCGGTGTGTCGGGTGGCGCCGGCGGACACCTGTTCGTAGGTGGGGTCTTGCGTGCTGCCGCCGATATAGCCGGAGCGGGCGGGAGATAACGCCCGGCACTTTTTCGAAGTCGGCTTCCGTGCACCAGAAACAACCGCCGGCGAAAATCGCCGTCGCGGTTTTGTCCCGATCGCCGTTCTGTGCAACCGCGGCGCCGAGCCAGCAGGCCGCGAAAGCAGTGATCAAAAGCGTCGTGCGTCTCACGACCGCAGCTCCGGCAGCGGCTCGCCCTCGGGAACGAAACGCAGGGCGACGCCGTTGTTGCACCAGCGTTTGCCGGTGGGGGCGGCCCGTCGTCGAATACGTGGCCCTGGTGTGCGCCGCAGCGGGCGCAGTGATACTCGATGCGCGGTATCAACAGGCGCCAGTCGCGGGACGTACCGGTGTGCTCGTCGATAGAGCGGTAGAAACTCGGCCAGCCCGTGCCGCTGTCGTATTTCCACTGCGACGAGAACAGCGGCAGGAAACAGGCCGCGCACAGGTACGTGCCGTCGCGCTTTTCGTCGTTCAGCGCGCTGCTGCCCGGCGGCTCGGTCCCGTCCTCGAACATCACGCTGAAACTGCTCATCGGTCAGCAGCTTTTTCCAGTGTGCATCCTTCCTGTCGAGTTTTTCGAAATCCACGGCGGTGTATTGCCGGTCACCTATTGCCGTGCCGGCAACCAGGCTGGCGGCGGCGCTCAGCAAGAATTTTCGTCTGTCCATGAGGGAACCGATTGTGTGTGCTGTTGCAGGTTCAGTCAACCAATTATACGGCAAGTTTCATGGTGGGCCGGGCGACAGGTATGTTCTCAACCCCGGGTGTTGCCTTCGGTGCAGCGGATGGAGCGTTGCAATGCGCCGCGGCAGCACTTATGTTGGGCCCAGTCTCTCAGGGGAGCTCGACCATGGATTCGCCCGCCGACCTGTTCGCCACATGGCTGCCGAGAATCGGCGCCGGGTATCACTCGTTGTTGTTCGGCCTGATCGGCTTGTTGAAACCCCGGATTTTTCTCGACCCGCTCAATATTCAGCTCGGCGGCCCGGCCGCTTTCTCCGAGGCGCGGGCGGTATTCGGCGGCCTCAATCTCGGCCTGTCCATCGCGGCCCTGACCCTGGATGAACCGCATATTTTCACGGCGCTGGGGATCGGCTGGGCCGCGGTGACCCTGGCGCGTTTCTGGTCAATCGCGGTCGACGGTATGGGATTCAAGGCGTCCATACCCATGGTGGTGCTGGACGGCGCGCTCTGTCTGCTGTTTCTCAGTCCGCTGTTGCTGCGCTGAGCCCGGACCGGTAAGCCGACGGTGGCGAACGTGGCGGTGGTCACTGGCGGCGTGCGGCGCATCGGCGCGGCCGTGGCGCGCCACCTGCACGGTCTCGGCTTCGATATCGCCCTGCACTACCGCGCATCGGCGGCGGACGCCCGGGCCCTGGCCGATGAACTGGCGGCCCTGCGGCCGGACTCCTGCGAGATCTTCCGGGCGGACCTTACAAACCCCGACGAGACCCTGGCGGTCGCCGCGGCTATCCGCGAACGATACCCGGCGATCCGGCTGCTGGTGAACAACGCCTCGGGCTTTGCCCCGACACCCATTGATACCTGCACTCCGGAGCAGTTCGACGCGCTGCTCGGCTCCAATTTGCGGGGCCATATTTTTTGATTCAGGGTCTGCTGCCGGCCCTGGAACCCGGCGCCGGTATCGTCAACATTCTCGACACGCATATCGAGCGCCCCTGCCGCGCTTCAACGCCTACGTGGCGGCCAAGGCGGGCCTGGCGGGACTGACCCGCAGCCTGGCGGTTGAACTGGCGCCGGATGTGCGCGTGAACGGCATCGCCCCGGGCGCGATTCTGTGGCCCGAGGACGACACCGCCTACGGCGAGCACGCCCGCCGGCACACTGTCGCCGCCACGCCCCTGGGCGCCTGGGGGATCCCTCGGACATCGCCCGCACCGTCGCCTTTCTGGCCTGCGACGCCCCTTCATCACGGGCCAGATCATCGCGGTCGACGGCGGGCGGGGGCTGGTGGAGTAAGCCTCGAACAGCGGGATACCTGCGCGCTGCCCGGTCGCCGGGGAGTCTCTAAGCCCGGCAGTGCCATCGCCGCGCGCACGATCAGCGCGATCAGCACCAGGCTGTAAAGCAAAAAGATAAGGAATCGTACCTCGATCTTGTTCCACAGGGCCTGCTGCAGACTGTGCACCACGCGCAGGATGACGTAGGCCCAGGCGAGCGTCAGGTTCAGGCCCGTGCCGGCGCCGAGCAGGGCCAGAGTAATGGCCACCGCGTAGAACAGGGTCGGCTGCTCCATCAGGTGGTTGTAGTTGTCGGCTTTCCAGCGCACGCGCGCCGGCAGTTCGGCCGTCTGCTGGCCCACGGGCAGCATCGGGTCCATCTGCATGCCGGCCTTCTGGATTGCCGGGATACGCGTGGCGAGCATCCACGCCCACATGACGCTGGTCCAGAGGAGCAGGGCGACAACGGGGGCCAGGATATCGGTTGTGATTGGCACGGTATTCTCCTTATGGTAGCGACGAGTCGGCTGGCGTCATCATGCGCCAGCCGACCGTGCGGGACAAGATTTTCCGGCAATCGAAGTGCCGTCAAGACCCGCGGAGATTTTCAGCGGGATGTCGTGCTCATGCAGTAACGGGCGGTCGGCGCTCGCGCCAGGGCCGGGCCTCCTCCAGTTGCCCCGCCAGTCGCAGCAGCAGGGCCTCCTCGCCGCAGGCGGCGCTGAACATCATGCCCACGGGCAGGCCGGATCCTGTCCAGTGCAGGGGCAGCGAGAGGGAGGGCTGCCCGGTCTGGTTGAACAGGGCCGTGTCGCCCATGTAGTTGAACAGCCGCTCACCGTACTCCCCGGATGGCGCCTCGCTGATATGGCCCACCGGCACCGGCGGACTGGCCAGGGTCGGTGACAGCAGGATATCCCAGGATTGGTGGAAATGGCCCAGCGCCCGGCCCAGCTCGTGGTTGCTGCGAATGGCCGCCAGGTATTCCGTCGCGCTCAGGCTCTCGCCGGCCGCCGCGGTCAGGCGCGTGCCCTCCTCGATGTCCAGGTCGTCCACGGTGCACCGCAGTTGTTCGGCGCGCCGGTGCAGCTCCAGCGCCGTGTCCACGCAGATGATTTTGTACAGGGTGCCGGCGGCGCTGTCGCCGTCGATATCCGGCTGGGCCGCCTCGACGCGGTGGCCAAGTTGTTCCAGCAGTTCGACGGTGGCCTTCAGTCCCTCCAGCACGTCCACGTGGTACTCCCCCGGCCCCTGTTTGCGCCAGGCGACGGCGATCTTGAGCGGCCCCGGCGGTTCGGCGACCGCATCGAGGAAGTGGCCCGGGTAGTGCGGCGCGCAGTAGGGCGCGCCGGTCTCCGGGCCGTGGACGGCGTCCAGCATGGCGGCGCTGTCGCGCACGCTGCGGCTGACGATGAAATTGCCGGACTGACCGGCCCACTCCTCGATGAGGTCCGGGCCGTTGGGCACGCGGGCGCGGCCCGGTTTCAGACCCACCAGGCCGCAGCAGGACGCCGGAATGCGGATGGAGCCGCCGCCGTCGGAGGCGTGGGCCATGGGCACGATGCCCGCGGCCACCGCCGCGGCCGAGCCGCCGCTGGAGCCCCCAGGCGTGTGCGCGGTATCCCAGGGATTGCGGCTGGGGCCGAAGGCCGCCGGCTCGGTCACCGGCTGCAGGCCCAGTTCCGGCGCGTTGGTGCGCCGAAGATCACCAGCCCGGCAGTCCGGAAGCGCTCCACGAGGGTGCTGTCGTGGTCGGCGACGTCTTCCCGCCAGGCGGCGCTGCCGTTCGATTTCACCGTGCCGCGCATGCACAGGTGCAGGTCCTTGAGCAGGAATGGTACGCCGCTGAAGGCGCCCCGTGGCAGGCCCTCGCCGATGCTGTCGCGGGCCATATCGTCGTAGCGGTAGACGATGGCGTTGAGAGCGTCGTTGAGCCGGTCGGCCCGCGCGATGGCCTCCTGCAGCAGTTCGCCGGCGCTGACTTCGCCGTCGCGCACCAATTGCGCCAGGCCCGAGACCGTCGTAGTTCCCGTACTCGGCGAATCCGGCCATCGCATTTCTCCGCTGCTCTCTAGCAAAACCCTAGCGCCCAAGCGCGGTCTCGGGCAAGTTTTTTGGGCGGCGATCTGGTAAGTTCCCGTTATCTTCCGCCGGAGAACGGATCATGCCGATGATCGCGCGCCTGTCTTCAATGCTCGTCGCAGTGATACTGCTCTGTGGTTGCAGCGGCCAGTCCCTGCCCGTGGATGTCCCCCCCGCACGGGAGGGCCTCCCCGCACCGGAGAACCTGTCCTGGTGGAGCCGCGCCGCCATGGACGCCTACATGCGGTTCTCGTCCTGGCGCGGCGAGCGCTCGGGCTACATCGCCCTGTTCGCCAGGGATGGCGTGCCGATCCACGCCGATGCAGCGGGCTGGAAGGACATCGACAGCGGCGCGCCGATGACCCTCGACACCCAGGTGCGCATCGCCTCCATGACCAAGCCCGTCGTCGCCGCCGCCGCGATGATCCTGGTAGAGGAGGGCAGGCTGGATCTCGACGACCCGGTGGCGAAATACCTGCCCGAGTTCGCCGACGTGCGGGTGGCCACCGCCCACGACCCCGGCCCCGACGGTCGCTTCCAGACGCGCCCGCCGCGGGAACAGATGAAGGTGCGACACCTGCTCATGTTCGTCTCCGGCACGGGCCCCGGCATGGTGGAATCCCCCCTGCAGGCGCACTGGGACGCCAACGGCATTCATCAGCAGGCGAGCGGCGGACTGCGCGAGCGCGTCGCGCGCCTGGCGCAACTACCCCTGTTCGACGACCCCGGAACGCGCTGGCGTTACGGCGTCTCGGCGGACCTGTTGGCCGCCGTCATCCAGGAAGTCACCGGCCGGATCATCGGCGACTTCATGCGCGAACGCATCTTCGAACCGCTCGGCATGCGCGATACGCGCTACGAACCACCGCCGGACGAGCGCGAACGCCTGGCGACCGTTTATACGCAGAATGCAGCGGGGGACCTGGTGCAGACCGCGTCGCACTACGACCCCGCGTGGAATCCCGGCGGCGGCGGCCTGGTGTCCACGGTCTCCGACTACATGCGTTTCGCCCTGATGCTGTGGAACGGTGGCGAGTACCGCGGAACCCGTATTCTCGACCGGGCCACGGTGGACAACATGCGCTCGCTGCACGTCCCCGACGGCGTACTCGCCGGCGGCGGCCCGGGCGGGGCCCCCGGCATCGAGGGCCTGGGCTGGGGCCTGGGCATGGCGGTGGTCGCCGATGCCGAGGCTACCGCGATACCGGACCGGGACGGCGACTTCTGGTGGTCCGGCTACTACGGCACCACATTCTTCGTCAGCCCGTCGACCGGGCTGGTCGGTGTCATCATGACGCAGAACAAACCCAACGAACATTCCGGCGTCAACTACCAGGCCTACGTGGTGCAGGGCCTGGCTTTCGCAGGACTGTAGCAGAGCAAATTGACGCCCTGGCACCGCCGTAGTCTGAACTTAAGCGCGCAAGGTTCAGTGCGGACTTACAGCGCGAGCATGAGGTGAGGTAGAGCGCACTGGAACCGTGTGGCGACAGGACGTCGCCACCCGAGCCTGCACAGGGAAGTGCGCTTTTTGGCGTGTTCCAGTGCGCTCTACCTACCTCATGCGGTCCCCAGTGCGCTCTACCTCACCCCATGCGATCTCCAATACGCCCTGCCTCACCTAACACGATCTCCAAGTGGATAAACAAAACGCGCTGCAACAAATCTGTTACCCAACTGTCACCGCAGTGTCGCGCAACTGTCCCTGGCCCAACACTTCTCGCCAAGGGAGAGACCACGCCAAGTGGTCGCGGCGCCGACACGGCGACCACCTGAGTCCTGCGCAGCCGCGTGTTGGTTGTCGGCCTGCCATACGTTATATTGGCGGTGTTGAGGAGCCGCCACGGAGAAGGTCGTGAGATCGGTACAATCTGCTTTCCCGGCCTTTGTCAGGCTGGCTCACGCCGCTGGTCTCCCATCCCGCGTCGCTGTGGCACGCACCACATCCGCCGGTCGGCCCAATGTCCATTGAGTACGGTGGCGGCTCGCTGGTGCGGGAACTGAAGCGCCGCAAGGTCCTGCGGGCCGGAGTTCTCTACGTCGTCATCTGTGCGATTGCCCTGTTGCTGGTGAGCCTGGTCCTGCCCGCGGTCGGTATCGACGGCGACGGGGTGTGGCAGCTGTTGCTCGTTCTGGCGCTGCTGGGCCTGCCGGCCGTGCTGATACTGGCGTGGTACTTGCAACTCACGCCCCGCGGTGTTGCCCGAACCACCTCCTTTGTCGAACGCCGCGTCCTGCGCAACATGGCGCCCATCAACGACCAGCGGCACGCCGGCGCGCCCGGTCCGGTGCAGCAGGGCGCCGCCGAAGAGGATTTTAACTGGGTCATCTGCGCGGAAACGGGGCCGCTCACGGGCCTGCGCTTCGGTATCGACCGGCCCGTGGAACTGGGGCGTTCACTGGACTGTGATATCGCCATCGTCAGCCCTCATGTGTCGCCGCGGCATGCGCGGCTGGAGCTGCGCGATGGTGAGCTGGTCGTGGAAGACCTGGGCTCGGACAGAGGCACGGTGGTCAACGGTCGGCGCGTTGCGGGAAGCTGCGTCCTGGGGCACGAGGACGAGCTGCGCCTCCACGACGTGGTTTTTCGAGTGACGGAGAACCGGGACTCCGCAGCCTGAGTACCGGGTCAGTTTGCGGCTGTCACTTCTACCCGGACGCCGTTGACCACCGATGTGCCCGACGGCATATCCATCTCGTCGTCGTCCACCAGGTCATTGGCCGAGACCCCCGGCGTTTTGCTCGCGGCCACGGACTGGCGTGTGTCCCGGTAGTTGTGCCCGAACCCGTGGGGCAGGCTGACAACGCCGGGCATGATGTCGTCGGTCAGTTCGACCTCGGCCGTGAACTCTCCCACCCGCGAACGAATGTGTGCCCGGCCGCCCTCGCGCAGGTTCAGGCGGGCGGCGTCCTCGACGTTGATCAGCAGCGTGCAGCGGTTACCGCCCCGCGCGTAGTTGTTCAGGTTGTGCAACCAGGAATTCATGTCCCGGATATGGCGCCGCCCGATCAGCAACATCGAATTGCCGGTATCCTCGTCCAGCGCCGAACGCAGTCGTTCCAGATCCGCGGTGATGAGGGACGGGGCGATGTCGATACGCTTGTTCGGGGTCGCCAGCAGCTCCGGTAAACGGGGCTGCAGGGGCCCCAGGTCAATGCCGTGGGGCGCCGCCTTGAGTTGCTCCAGCGTGAGACCCTCGCCGTCGAACCCGTCGCCGTAGGGCCCGGCGCGCAGCATGATGTCCAGCAGGCGTTCGGGCCCCTCGTGCCGGGCGGTCGCCTCCAGGATTTTTTCCGCGCCGAGGTGCGCGAGGGCGGGATTGTTTGCAAGCAACTGGTCAATCATGCCGTCCAGCATCATGGCTTCGAGATCTTCCCGGCTCATCCCGTTCATGCGCGCGGTGACCTCGTTGATGATCTGCCACTGGTGCAGCGCCCCCGGCTCGGGCTCAAGGGTCTGCGGTGAGTACTGCGCGAAGTTGCGCACACATGTCGTGGTGAACAGGAAATCGTAGTTGCTGTGCTCAAGGTGTGTGGTGGACGGAATGATGATGTCGGCCTGGCTGGTGGTCTCGTTGATGTAGAAGTCGAATGCCACGCTGAAGTCCAGGTTCGCCATGGCTGCGCGGATGCGCTTGCCGTTGGGCACGCTGAGTACCGGATTGCCCGCGACGGTGATCAGGGCGCGCACCTGGTGCTCGCCGCGCAGTTCCATCTCTTCCGCCATCAGCGATGCGGGCAACATTCCCATGTACTCCGGAAAGCCCCTTCCCCGCGACTGCCAGCGGTTGTACTGCAATTCCTGCGGGGCCGCCGCCGGGTCCGTGTGCCCGGTGGCGGGGGTCGGAAACATCGCGCCGCCGATGGCGTCGAGCCGGCCGGTGAGTATGTTGACCACGTCCACCAGCCAGGAGGCCACGGTGCCGAAGCGCTGGGTGCAAAGCCCCAACCGTCCGTATACCACCGGCCGTTCGGCGGCGCAGAAATCCGCCACGAGCGCGCGCAGGTCCCCGGCCGCGACACCGGTGACGTCCGCCACCGCTTCCGGGGTATAGGGCGCGGCCAGTTGTTCCAGTGTCTCGATGCCGTCGGTGAAATCCGCCAGCCGCCCGGGGTTCACCCTGTCGGTGGCGAACAGTTCGTGGACGAAGGCCAGCAGCAGGAAGGCATCGGTCCCCGGCCGGATGAACAGGTGCCTTCCGGCCATCCGCGCGGTTTCCGTGCGCCGCGGATCGATGACCACCACCTCGCCGCCGCGGGCCCCGATCGCCCGCAGGCGCCGCTCGATATCCGGCGCGGACATCAGGGAGCCCTGTGACACCATGGGATTGCCGCCCATGCAGACGAAGAAATCCGTGCGGTCGATATCCGGAATGGGAAACACCCAGCCGTTGCCGTACAGCAGTTCGCAGCCGAGGTTTTTCGGCTGCTGATCCACCGAGCCGGCGGAAAAGAAGCGCTCGGTGTTCAGCAGGGTGATAAACATCCGGGTGAAGATCTGGGTGGCGAAATTGTGGCCGTTGGGGTTGCCGTAGTACATCGCGATCGCGTCCTTGCCGTGGGCGTCGCGTATCGCGGCGAGGCGCCCGGCGGTTTCGCTCAGGGCTTCCTCCCAGCTAATTTCCCGCCATTGGTCACCCACGCGCCTGACCGGCCGGCGCAGGCGTTCTGGGTCGCGATGGACATGCAGAAACGCCTGGGATTTGGCGCAGACATAGCCTTTGGAACGATGGTTGTCCGGGTCTCCCTTGATTGAAAGGACCTCGCCTCGGGCGCGGTCCACTTCCATGACGAGGCCGCAGCTCGCCTCGCAGGTGGGGCAGCTTCGATGCAGTGTGTCGATGCTCATCGTCCGGATCCTCTTCGAAACGTCCAGTATACGGATCAGGGGCAGGTTGTGGTGCGGACTGATCGCAAGTCGGCTACAACGCCGCGCGTGGCACAATTATGTGACGCGCCGCCCATTTTCTTGAAGCGGCAGACGCCGGCACGGGAGACTTTTGGGCTATGATTCATGCGTTCGTGTGGCAGGCGATCGGAAGCTGCCTGTTGATTTGCCGCCCAGTGTGTTGTTGTGACGCGTGTCACGTCGAGGATTTACACAAGCCGGTCGGAAATGGCGTTGCGCGGATTGCAGCTGCTGGCAATAGCATTGAAATTCAATGTCTTGCGGTAGTTGGTGCGAGGATTGCAAGCGGCTTTGAGCGAAGACGTGCGCCCGACTGATCGCGGATAAGTGATCGCGAATATCGGGTCAGGAAACAGACCGGGTTGCCACGGCAGGTAAGGTCGCCAGGTGGCGACAGTTGAAGAGACAGGGAACGGAGATCATGGGCACGGGTATGAAACATCTTTCGAAAGCCATCCTGGCGGTCGCGGCGGGCGTCGCCGCCCTGCACGCGGCGCCGGCGCTGTCGGCGGTGCAGACCTGGGACTTCGACAGCGGCAGCCAGAGCTTCAGCAGCTCGAGCTTCGGCAATTCCCTCAGCCTGACTTCCTCAGACGGTATCAACCTGACGGTCACCGGCTGGTCGGATACTTGGGACCTTACCGGCGAGGACGAGGTGGATGACGCGCGCCTGCTGTGGGCCAACAGCTCGGCGCTGGGCGTGCAGAACCGCGACGAGAATACCGGCTCGCCCAACCACTCCATCGACAACGTCACCTCGGACAGCGACGGCGAGTTCGACATGCTGCTGCTCAATTTCGATACGGCGGTGAACCTGACCGGCATCGACCTGAACTGGGCTGTCGACGGTTATTCATCCGGTATCGCCGATGTCTCGATCCTGGCCTACGACGGCACCGGCTCCGCCGGTGTGAGCGGCAGCACCTGGAGTGGCATTCTGTCCAGCAACGGCGGCAACTACGACTCCGCCGGCAACCACAACAACGTCGGCCTGAGCTACTACGCCGTGAACCCCACTGATATTGTGTCGACCGCCTGGCTGGTGGGTGTGTACAACCCCGTCTTTGGCAGTGGCAGCGGCCTCGACGGCGGTGACGACGGCATGAAGTTGAGTCTGATTACCACGGAAACCGGCGGCGACGAGCCGCCGCCTCCCGGTGAAGTTCCCGTTCCGGGCAGCGCTCCCCTGCTGCTGCTCGGCCTCGCGCTGCTGCGCGGATGGGGCCGTGCCCCGGGGAAGTCCGCCTAAAGCCCCCAGCGGACTTTCCCACCCCTGAAAGCGGAATTTCCAAATTCCGCTTTTTTTTCGTCTGCGGTACCATCACGCGGTCGGGGTTTCGCAACAGATCGGCTGCCATTTCACGGGGGGAGAGCCCATTGAAGAAGATCGTCCGCCTTGCGTTTGTGGTTGCATGGGCGCTGGGCATGAGCCACAGCGCCGTTGCCCAGAAGGAGAGCGAACACTACGAGAAGGGCGTGCAGGCCCATGCCGAAGGCGAATACGCCGAGGCCTATATCCATCTCAAGAACGCGCTGCAGGTCGACCCGGACATGGTGCCGGCACGCCTGCTTATGGCCAGGGTGCATTTCAATGCCGGCAATATTGCCGGCGCGGCCAAGGAGTCGGAGGAGGCGCTGCTGCTGGGGGCCGACATCAACCTGGTTCTGCCCGTTTACGGTACGGCCCTGGTGCTGCTGGAGCGCACCGACGACCTGTTCGAACTGGAGAAGCTCGCCGGCGAGTTCACTCCTGAGAACCGATTCGAATGGGCGCTGCTCAAGGGTCAGGGCTATCTGCAGCGCTCGCAGCCCGATCTGGCGCGCGAGGAATTCGAGAAGGCCGCGCGCATGTTTCCCGACGATGTGCGCTCCAGCAATACCCTGGCGGCGGTGTACATGCAGAGTGGCATGCGCGAGGAGGCCGCCCGGCTCGTCGAGAAGTCGTTGCAGCTCGATCCCGACAACGTCAAGACCCTCGAGCTGCGGGCGGAACTGGCCATCGCGGAGGGCGACCTGGACAAGGCGTTGGCTACGCTCGAGCGGGCTTACGAGCTGGACAGCGAGGACCTGCGGGTGCTGCGTGGCCTGGCCCGGGTGCACCTGCTGCAGGACAATCAGGAGAAACTGGAACACTACCTCGACCTGATTCTGGAGCAGAGCCCGGACGATCCGGCCGCGACCCTGTTGCAGGCGATTGTAATGGTGAATCGGGGCAGCACGCAGATGGGTGATGCGATGTTGTCGGATTTGAGCCTGAAGCTGTCCGAACTCGATGCGCTGACGCAATCCAGTGACGAGATGCTGTTTATCCAGGCCTCCGCCGACTACCTCCGGGGCAGCGACCGCAGCGCCATCGATTTGCTCAATACCTATCTCGCGCGCAAGCCCGCCGACCTCGCGGCGATCCGCATGCTGGTGGACCTCTACCTGCGCAACGGCGAGAACCGGCTGGCGAACGAGTTGCTGAGCGACAGCCGGGAGTATGTCCTTAAGGACCTGGGGCTTTCGCTGCAATTGTTGCAACTGTATATCGACAACGGCAGCGTATTGCTCGCCAGGGAACTGCTGGAGGAACTGCGCGAACGGACCGACAACGATCCGTACATCACGATTCTGGAAGCGGAGCTGGAACGGTCGCTGGGCAAGTCGGCCGAGGCGCTCGCACTGCTCGATGAGCGGGACTTTGGCGATGACCCGCCCCTCGCGGCGCAGTTGCTGCGCGGCGCGCTGCTCCTGGACCTGTCCCGTCTGGATCGGGCGGGGGCGCTGGCGCGCGAATTGCAAGCGGCACATGCCGACAAACTGCAGGTGCAGAACTACGCCGCGGTAACCTATCTGCGCCGCGGCGAACTCGACGCCGCCGAGTCGGCAATCGATGCGGCACTGGGGATCGCCCCCGATGATATCGAAGCGCGATTCAGCCGCGGCATGCTGCTGAAACAGCGCGGTCAGCTCGATGAGGCCGCGACGGTGCTCGACACAATCCTGGCGGACCGGCCGGGCCACATCAAATCCATCATGCTGATGGCGCGCATCCTGTTTCAGCAGCAGCGTTACGAGAAGGCGCTGGACTGGAGCGAGAAGGTCTATGCCTACGACAGGCTCTCAACGCTGCCCGACGAGTTGCAACTGGATGTCTACAAGCAGACCGGCGAGCTGGGCAAGGCGGTGAGCGCCGCCGTGCAGCTCACCAAGGCCGAGCCCCTGAACGATGCACACCTGGTGGAACTGGCTGAACTGTATATAGAGGCACAGGACTACGATCTGGCCCAGCGGCCCTTGCGGCGGCTTTTTGTACTGTGGGAAAACGACCCGGCCAGGCTGCGGCGACTGGCCGCAATGCAGCTGCGCGCGAACAGCACCGGAGAGGCGCGCCAGACCCTGGAGAAGTCGCTCGAACTGGCGCCCGGGTCTGCTCGACACACAGCTGGCCCTGGTGCGCCTCGATATTGCGCAGGGCAACTACGACAAGGCCGCCGGTCGCCTGGACGCTCTGCGTGACAGCGTCGGCCAGGACGCTGAACTGTCTTTTCTGCACGGCGAGATTGCCCTGGCCCGGGGGGAAAAAACACAAGCCCAGGCGCAGTTCATGCAAGCCTTCGAGCTCGACCCGGACCACACCGCGGCGGTGGCGCGCTTGTATGAACTCAGTCTGGAGGGCGTCGGCGATGAGGCCTTTACCGATGCGCTGGAAACGCAACTGAGGGAGTCCTCGCTATCGGCGTGGAAGGTGCGATTGCTGGCGGACAGTCATCTCATCCAGGGGAATCCGCAGCGAGCCCGGCGCTACTACGAGTCGCTGTTGGAGCATCCCGAACTGGGTCGGGATCCCGCTGTACTGAACAACCTGGCCAATATCTATGCCGAGAACGATCTGGACAAGGCGCTGAAGACCGCCATGCAGGCACTCGAAGGCGACGGCGGGGAAAGTCCTGCGCTGCTGGATACCGTGGGCTGGATTCTCACGCAACAGGGCCGGGAAGAGGAAGCGTTGCCCTATCTGCGCAAGGCCCATGCCCTCAATTCGACGGACCCGGAGATACGCTACCATACGGGCGTAGCGCTGCTCGCGCTGGGCCGCGATAAGGAAGCGGCGGCGGAATTGCGTGCCGCCGTGGCCAATGGCGCCGGGTTTGACGGTCGTGCGCAGGCACAGCAGCTGCTCGACTCCCTGGAGGAATAGGCCGCCTTTCAGCGTGCCGGGATCGCGCCGGGGGCGCGGTAGCCGTCGCCGTCGGTATCGATGAAGATCGGGTTGGCAAAGGCGAAGGGCGTGAATCCGGGTGCGACGGTACGGTAAATTGCCGAGGGCTCGCCCACTACCTCGACAAAAAGGAAGCTGTCCCGGCTGAACGCCACGTCCTGTGTCACCACGCTGCCCGTGCGGGCCGGGAGCGTACGCCAGCGCTCGCCGTTGAGCCAGATATGCACCTCGTTCACGGTCACCCACGGCGCGCCCTCGATCCGGATACTCAGCGTGCCCGACGCGCCCCGGTGGACCCCACCCGGACCGGTGCCGTCGACAGCCACCTCGATCATCGGCCCCGTCGTGCCGTAGAGCTCGCCCCGGCGAATCGCGGCGGCGATCTCCGTCGCGCCGATGCCGGTGACGGTATCGTTTTCCACGGCGATCATGGAACGCGGATAGGCGACCAGTTCATGACTTCTGTGGGAGTCGCTGTTGGCTGTGGCGACCTTGTAGACGCCCTGGCGGAGCAGTGCGAACCAGTCGGCGCGCACGAGTTCGTAGAGCGCCATGGAATGGCCGTTGAGCAGTTCCATGGCGTCGAAATCGATGTCGCGGTAATCGCTGCCGGGACGGGACTGCAACAGCACGTTGTTGGGCGGTTCCGACAGGGGGCGGGCCGGGTCAAAGGCCCTGCCCTGGGACAGGTGGTTGAAAAACGCGAGCTCCTCGTCGTGGACCAGACTGCGCGGATGGTTGAGTTGAAAGACACTGTTCGGAAATCGGCCCTTGTAGGATGCGATGACCTGGCCCAGACGCCGCTGTTCGAAGCGCAGCGTGCCGCCTGCGAATGCCGCCGGGTTCACCTGCACCGGAAAGACGTTGCTGTGTCCGATGGTCGTCGGTGCCGCGTCGCTTCGCACCATGCCGGTGATCTCGACACCGGGCAGGCTCAGGATCTGTTTCTCCAGGCCCATCGCCTCGATGGTCGAACCGAGATCCCAGGTGATGTTGTGCTCGGTCGTCGCCAGCACCTCCGCGCCCTGGGCCGCAAAATCGACCACTCGCTGGCGCGGCGTCAGGCTGGAATCGAAACTGACGCCGCTGTGCACGTGGAGGTCCGCGCTGATCAGACCCGGCGTCGAAACGGCGCGCCGCGGTGGGGCGATGTCCAGTTGCCGGCGTTCTCCCGCCGGGACCCGCACGGTGGCCTCGGTGACGGTGTATTCCGGGCCGCGGCTGGCCAGTACGCGGTAATTGCCCGGCGGCAGATGCACCTCTGGCGGATCGTGATCGGTACCCGAAAGGTTGAGCCGATAGCTTTCGGCGCCGCCGAGGCGGCGCTCTCCTCCCACACGTGGCGCGGTCAACTCCTCGTGAAATACCGGGGATCCGTCATCGCCGAGGAACAGGAGGCTCATCGCTGTGCCCGTGGGCAGCGCCAGGATACCCGGCGTGCCGGTGACCAGCCGGCCGAGGTCCGTCTCCCCCGGCTGGGTCGTGACCGAGAGCGTGTTCTCGCTCCAGGGGGTGCGCACGAGCAGATCGGCCGCGGTATCGCGGGGCAGGCGCAGGGAAAAGTGTCCCTGTTCGTCCGGCCGCGCGAAGTTGAGCTCGTCTCCCTCGACGTCCCGAGCGGTGATGCTCGCGTTGTTCGTATCGAGGCGGCCATGCAGCACGGGACCATTGTAGATGTTGTCGAGCAGCGCCGCCGCGTCGGCGCGGGGACTGGCGTAAATGCGCTGGTGGAAAACCAGGCTGTCCCCGACGCCCAGATCGAACAGTTGGCCGAGGGCGAAACTCACCGGTCCCGGCGTGCGTGGCCAGAAACCCGGGAACGGTCGGCTGAAGGCGCCGAACATGCTGAAAGTGTGGCCGCTGATGAGGAAAGTGTGCACAGGCCTTTCCCGGCCGGGCGCATCGCGCCGCCAGGCACCGACCATGCGCACGGCGTAGCTGATCGGCTGCGCCGCGTGGCGGGTGCCGAGCAGGACCTGTGTGTCCGCGCCCGTGACCGCCGACAGCACCGAGCGCCAGTCGGTGGTGTCGACGACCGGCTGCTCGAAGCCGAGGGTGTCGGAGCCGTCCAGGCTGTCCACGGTGAACGGGGTGAGCGACCCGCTGGGGTGCAGGACCAGCGCGCCGAACATTCCCATGGGCTTTCCGGCATCGCTGCGCGTGATAACGGTCTCGACCTTCAAATGCCCCGGGGAGGTGCCGCGCAACCGGTAGCGTACCACCGCTTCCAGTCCCTGAAGCGTCCCGCGCGTCTCGATCCACGCGCCGCCGGCGTCGAAGCCGGCGCTGATGCCGCTCGTCACGGGAATCCGGTCCTGCTGCATGTTCAATTGGGTGTGCGCCACACTCCACTGGTCATTGGCCAGGGCACAGTGCCACAGATCCACCAGCGCGGCGCCGTGAGCCGATAGATAGGTGGGATGTTGCTCTCCGGTAACCACGGCACAGAGTGTGCCGTCCGTGAGAAACCAGTCGCCGACGCCGCCGATGGCGTCCATTCCGCCGGGCGGCAGGCGGTCTATGTTCCGGGGCGTGAGTTTGGCGGCGTAGAATCGGTCTGCTGCTGCACCGGGCTGCGCCAGCAGGGCGGCTGTGAGAAAGACAAGAAGGCGTAACATCAAACTAGAGTTCCGTCCCGTAAGCAGGTATCGAAAACCGGCGTGGCTCCCGACGGCTCCATGCAAGGCATGCCGATGTGATGTAACGGGCACTGCGGCTGGGATGTACCTTGCATCGCCATGCTCTCTTCGAATACGAGATAGGCGTCGCGCTCTTCCTTGGCCCGATACATGGCCGTGTCCGCGTATCGGCACAGGTCATCGTAGTTCTCCGAGTGATTGGGGAAGATCGCGACCCCGCAGCTGCCCCGCACGGAAATCTCCACGCCATCCACCTGTATGGGTTCGCGAATCGCCTCGAGAATTTTCGGCATGATGGTTTCGATGTCGTCCGGCACGTGGATCCCCGGCAGGATGATGCCGAACTCGTCACCGCCCAGGCGCGCGGCGGTGTCGGACAGGCGCAGCACCTTCTGCAGTCTTGCCGCCACGACTTTCAGCGCGACATCGCCCATGTGGTGACCGTGGTTGTCGTTTACCGGTTTGAAGCCGTCGAGGTCGATATAGACGACGCCGACCTTGTGTTCCCGGGTCTGGGCCTCGTCGATGCCGGCCTTGAGGCGACGGAAGAATTCGAAGCGATTGGCGACACCGGTCAGGTCGTCGTGACTCGCCCAGTGTTGCAGCTTGACCTTTTCCTCCTGCAGCTCTTTCTTCAACAGGCCGTTGAGTGTTTCATAGACGATCAAAGCCGCTCCCACGATGATCATGACGACAAACTGCAGGAGGATGTAGAGCGCCTGGGTCACCTGTTCGGTCTGCAGCAGTTGCACATAGCCGACGTTGTAGACAGCCGAGAGATAGGTGCCGGCGCAAAACAATAGTGTAATGCCCAGCCAGAGGATGCCCGCCTGAAGTCCCAGTAGCAGGAACGCCATCACGGGCAACTGCAGTGATACCTGCAGTACGGGGGAATCCAGGTAACCGCCGGTTATCTGCACGCCGCACAGGATCACAAGGGCCAGAATGGCCAGCAGAAGGTTGCTGCAGAGAACGTAATTTTCGGTGCGTTTCAGCAGGTACAGCGTCAGTACGTACGCCGCAAGGGCAGTGCTGTTCAGCGCCACGGCGATCGGTGTGTTGTGCTCCAGTTCCACCAGGAACATCAGCCCGATCAGGAGCAGCACGCCGATGATCAAGTTGGTGACGATCAGGCCGACAAAAATATATCCGCGGATGAGGTCCGCGGGGTTGCCGCACATGCTCTCTGGCAGGAACCGGTCGAAGAATCGGAGAATCAGGGTCATGATCAGGCCGGAACACTCTCGTTTATTGTGTTGTTATTGCGCCGGCGTACTCGGTCACCGGTCGGGTTGCCGTTGTTTCTCGTGGTGTCGAGGCGGTCCCCGGCTAACTGCCGTTTGCGCGACTGACAGCTAGCCTAGCAGCTGAGCGCCCTGCAATTCAGTGACTTTTTCCGGCTAGTATTGCCGACAAATCACGGCGCGAAGATATCCGTATTGGCGGCGTGCGCCCTGATCAGGTCGGCATCCGCGGGCAGAAGAAAGCCTTTTGCCACCGCCTCGTCCGCCGCCGCGTTTAACGCCTCGACATAGGCGGCGTTGTCGGGGTACAGGGAGCGCAGGGTCGCCGCGTCAAACAACCGCGTCGTGCCCGACAGGAAGCAGAAATTGCGGTTGTCCGGATCGAAGTCGACCTCGGGTTGTCCCTCCCCGGACAGCACCGCGATGGGCGCGTCCACGTAGGGTGTGCGGATGCCGCCGCGCACGTTACCCAGCTCATCCAGTTCGAAGGCGGGGGGAGAGCCGCTGACGGCGAGGCGGTCCGCCATCGGCGGCGGTGTGCCGTCGACGATCCAGGTATTCAGCGCGGCCATGGCCGCCTTCGCCACCCAGTGCTGGGGGCCGGCGTTGACCGGCACGGGGCACTCGATGATGCCCGGTATCGGCGCGCTGACTTCCGCCACGGCCGCCACGCTCGGGTCGTCGCCGACATCGAAGCGGTTGTCCAGGAACGTGTAGAGATCCGCGTGTGCCGTGCCCGCGACCTCCCACAGGCGGAAGAACGCCGAGTCCGGCTGGTTGCTGGGCCAGGAGCCGAGCACGAACAGGTCGGT
This sequence comes from Halioglobus sp., assembly GCA_034521205.1. Classification (GTDB taxonomy): domain Bacteria; phylum Pseudomonadota; class Gammaproteobacteria; order Pseudomonadales; family Halieaceae; genus Marimicrobium. Next base: position 224,334 of record JAXHMT010000007.1, on the reverse strand, counting down.
CTCCGTCTGCAGCATCATCACCGGTACCCCCAGATCCGTGCGCACGCGCACGATCTCGGGTGTTTCGACCACCACGTCGTCAAAAAAACTGCCCTGCAGCGGCGCGCTGCCGCCGAGACGGCTGTGCACGAAGTAGCCGTCGAACAGGGCGTGCAGCGGCGCGAAGGCGTTGACGTAGGTCATCATGTGAGCGGCGGACTGGGACTCCCCGGCGGCGATGAAGCGCTGCGGTTCCAGGTTGCCAAAGGGCGGAATCTGCAATCCTGCCTCTGTGGTATCCGCTATATCGACCTCGCCCATGAATCCCGGACCCTCAGCGCCCGCGCGACCTGGGAATAGATGTCGTAGCTGAAGGCATCGCCCGGGTGTTGCAGCGAGGCGTAGCGGTCGTCGACGGGCGCGCCCGGCAGCAGCGCCGCGGCGCTGCCGTCCAGCAGGGCCTCGACTCCCTCGCGCTGCGCGGAAACGCCCACCCAGGCGTAGCCGCTGCGGATCAGCTCCGTGTGCAGCATGCCCCAGTCGGGCGCCGCGTCGAAACCGGCGCTGACGTTCAGCCATTCCACCACGACCGTACCGTTGAAGTCCTCGGGCGAGGAGGGCCGATGGACTACGATCCGCGTGCGGTAGGGCGCCTGACTGGCGGGCTGCACCGACCAGCGGCCGTCGGGTTGCAGTTCATTGCTGTTGACGTAGGCGTTGGCGGTGCCGGAGACGAAGTACTCCGCCTGTTCGTAGCCGACGCTGGCCAGCGGAAAAAATGTCGTAATCAGCACCGGATCGCCGGCGGGCGCTTCTTCCAGCGTCGCCGGAGGGACCGAGACGATGGTCGGGTCGCCCGAGCCGGGCACGCCCAGTCGCACTTCCCTGTCGCTGTCGTCGCTGCACCCGGTGAGCAGTGCGAGGCTCAGCGCGCACAGCAGGAACGGTACGCGGGTGGTGTGTATAACCTGAAGTTGAACAGCCATGAATTGGTCCTTGTTAATCGACTTATCCTGTGGACAGTAGCATAAACCGCGCCTGCTGTTGCACCGTTGCGGGGGCTGTGCCCTTGCAGGAATGTGGGTGTCAGCATTCTTTACATCGCTGTTTCACCAACCGGCTATCGTTCGTGTACTATCCGTTGTATCGGGTAAAGGCACGGTGCCGTTGGAAAACGATAACGATGCAGACAGAAGACAGGTGTCAGTCATGAAGTCATTGATTTTTGCTCTCGCCCTCGCGCTGCTCGTCACCGCGTGCAGTCATCCCCTGGAAATCGTCGGCGACGGAGACATCCTGTCGGCGAGCGGCAATCGCGACTGCCTGCTGGAGGACCACGAGGCCGCGGCGAAGGACTGCACCGAGAACATCGTGACCGGCGATTACCTGGAAACCTACTACGGGGTTCCCCGGGCCGGCTGGCACTTTCACCGCTGGGGCAATTACTGTGGTAACGCCGCGGGGAACGCATGCAGTTTCGATGTGTCCGCGGAGGCAGTGGATCAGATGTGGGGCGTGACTGTGGCGCCCCTGGTCGCGATCTTCCGCCCCGACGTCATCACCGGCTTCAATGCGCTGCTGATTGGCCACAGCTTTTTTCACCCGTTCTCTGTGAGTTTGCCTGCGCACACCGACCAGGCCGGTTTTGACGATCACCAGCAGTCCGCGTTTTTCTCCGGCGGGGCCAGCGGTGCGCCGCTGGCCCTGTGGGAAAACGCCGCCAAACGCGGCCAGATCCAGTCGGTGCTGGACGGTGGCGATATCGAATTGTTCGGCATGACCTATCATCCGGACTACCCCGGCATGGAGGGTTACCGCAACTGGGTGAACTATGCGCTGGCGCGGAACCCCGATACGCGCTTTTTCATCGGCCTGCCGTGGCTGCCTTTCCCGGCCCAGTTGAGCGCCGCCGAGTACGACGCGACCTGGCACGGGTTTCATCCCGCCATCGCCCATGGAATCGTCGACAATCTGCGCGACGAGTACCCGGGCGTCGATTTCTACTGTATTCCCTACGGCCAGAGCGCGGTGGAACTGCGTAATCTGTTCGCCGCGGATAACCTGCCCGAAGTCGATACGCTTATCGGCGGTGCGAGCGACGCGATCTACCTCGACCAGCTGGGCCACGCGGACAACATCCTGCTCGACCTGGGCGCGCTGGTCTGGCTGCGCGCTATCTACGGTGTCGACCTCGAGACCTATCCGGACAATCCCGCGTACCAGACCAATCTGCGCGCCATCGGTCAGGCCATCATCGACGGCCACGACCGGGGCTACAACGCGCCCTGGATCATGGGTTCGCGTTAGACGTTCGGTAATGGATCCGGAGCGGGAGATACGCGAACAGAAACGCATGGGCGGCATCATGCAGGCGCTCGCCTGGCTCGTGTTTCTCGCCCTGGGCCTTTATTTCTTCGGCGACCTGCTCGAGGGGCAGCGCAATCCGAATCGGGAGGTGGTGACTCGCCACACAAGTGACGGACTGCGCGAAGTGGTGCTGGAACGCAACAGGTTCGGGCACTACGTTACCAGCGGCACGATCAACGGTCAGGCAGTCACGTTTCTCCTGGATACCGGGGCCACGGGCGTGGCGGTCCCCGCGGACGTCGCCCGCCGTCTGGGGCTGCGCGGCGGCCAGGCGTATATCACCGAGACCGCCAATGGGCGTGCCACCAGCTATGCGGTAACGCTCGACAGTGTCGCTGTGGGCGACGTTGAGCTGCGCGATGTGGCTGCCGGGATCGTACCGGGGCTGCGCATGGACGAGGTGTTACTGGGGATGTCCTTTCTCAAGCACATCGAGTTCTCCCAGCGCGGGGACACGCTGGTGCTGAGGCAGTATTGAGGTAACCCGAAGGCCCTATTCGGATACCGACTGCCAGTTGCCTTCCACATCGTCGAGCATGGACTCGACCCACTCGGATACAGAGACATTCTGCACACTGACGGAGAGGTCGCCCAACAGAAAGGTGTGCGAATCTCCGGCGCGGATAAAGCTGCGCATCCGATCGGGATTGCGCGCCTCCAGTTCGGCCATCGCGGTGCGCAGTATCTGCTCGAAGGTCGGGCCGCCGATGCCCAGGAAAAAACCACCGATCGTGGAGTCCTGTGAGTAGCTGAGCATGCCCAGACGCATGTCCGGGTCCTGCTGCAGTTGCCAGTCGAGGAACTCGGTGGGATCGCCCTGCACCACGCATTCGCTGCAGCTGTCGGGGAAGAAACCGCCGATATTCCAGTAGTCGATGATCTGCTGGTTGAAGGCCTCGTCGTCGGGCCGGGTGATGCCCACCCCCGAATCGTTGATTACCTCGATAGGGATGTCGGGGTAGAGCTGGCGCACCAGCGGCATGGCGAAGATCGTCCCGTAACCGCCGCCGCTGACCCCCGCCAGCACAATCCGGTTGGGGGCGGGGAATGTCTGGACCGCCACGTCCAGGGCCGCGGACAGGTTGTGTATGCCCCGATGATAGCGATCGACCATGCCGTCGTCGTCGGAATCGACGTCGGCGTCGCTGGCGAACAGGCCGCCGTCGCAGTAGGGCAGATAGACCGTACTGATGTCCGCCAGGGGGTTGTTCGTCTTGCGCCGGATCGAGAATGCCGCGCGGCGGGGATGCCGGTGCCGGCTTCGGACGTGGCGGCGCACAAGTCGAACCAACAGGCGCCGCCGCCCTGCAGGAAGATCATCAGGTCCTCGCTGCCCTGGTCGCGCGTAGCCATGGTGTAGGCGCCGCCGGCCAGGCATCGCGGGCCGTCGCCCGTGCCGAATTGATAATTGATGACGCCGTCTTCCTCGGTGGTCAGCATGGGTGAGTACATGCCCAGGTAGCGGGTGACGCCCTGGTCAACCAGTTCCTGAAAGGGTTGTGCGGCCGGACCGTTCGAGTTATCGCCGTCGCCATCGGAACAAGCGCCGAGCACGGCGAGCGCGCCGACGATGAATGCCAGGTGTTGTCAGTCGTTGTTTTTGCGTGTGTTTCATGGCCCGTTCTCTGATGGAAGCATCGTCGTTATGTACTTGCAGTTTTGGGCGGGTTTGACCCCACAGGCCTATTTGCCCAACATCCTGCCCAGGGCCTCGCCCAGTTTTTCGCCGGCGCTGGCGGGTTGCTCGGCGCTGTCGCCGCTCTTGCCGCCGTCACCGGACGGCTTGCGCTGGCCCTGACCGAACAGCGCGCCAAGATTGGACAGATCCGTCGGCTCCGCGGGCAGTTCAAAACGCGTCGGGTCGACTGTCTCTGCGCTCAGGGCCTTGACCGTCATGTCGTCACCGTAGCGCAAAACGCCTTTGTTCAAGGCCGTCAACCGCCCCTGCATGTCGTCTGTTGCCGCGTCGTAATCCTGCCCCATCGCGCTGGACATCGTTGCGGCGAAGTGGTGCATGGCGTCGCGAAACGCCCGCGCCCGCGGGTCATCTGTCAGTACCAGCTCCGTCTCCTGTTCCGCACCCTCATCGTCGCGATAGCGCAGTCGGTACACTTCGCCCTCGATGCCGGCATGCTGTTCGGTTGCCCCGGTGGCGTCCAGGGAGATTACCTTGTTGGCCACCATTTCAGGTGTTGCCGAACCGGCGAGGCCGCCGACCATGTTCCAGGCCTGCCTGGCGTCGATGACCATGAGATTGCCGTCGGAATCGCTGACCATGTAGACATCGTCACCGCGGACAACCAGGTAGGATTGGCTCTGGGCCCCCGTGCCGATGCGCAGGTTGCTGCCCTGATACTCAAAGCTCATCCCGTCGCCCTCGGTGTTGATGACCTCGGCGGTGCCGGCGAAGGCGGCCGGGCTCAGCAACAGGGTTGCCGCCAGTACGCAGTGCGGCACGATGTTCCACTTGGATACGGTCATTGTCCTCTCTCTCCCTGGCTATTGTGGCTGGCGCCGCGGCCCTGCCATCAAGTGTAGCAAATTGGGGAGAGGCTGCTACCGGCCGGCGCCGATTGGACGGCGCCGCGGTCGCTCAGGGCTTGAAGCCTCGCTGGATCCCCTGGTCGATCCAGTTGCCGATGACGCGGCATTCCTCGGCAGTGGCCGATGTGGGGTGGGCCACGCCGAAATCGATGTCATTGGGATACTGGTCGTCCCGGCGACCGTCCTGCCGCGCCCCCATGCACTTCCAGTAGAGCAGGGACTGGCGCGCCAGTTTCGCGGTCCACTTGCTGGTGTAGGGGCGCGGCAACCGGTAACTTCCGTCAAATGTCGGCTGTCGCAATGCCCAGGGCCAGTCGATTTGCTCGTAGTCCCAGGATATCCGCGAGTCCAGCAGTCCGTCGTGATTGTTCATGTCACCATGGCACCCGGAGCATCGGTTCAGGATGATCGGCTCGACATCCCGCCATGTCACGCGGTACCCGTTGTCCGGGGGCGGGTGGTCCGTTTTGGCAGCTTTGGTCCGGGCGAAGCGGTACTGCGCCGACGCGCCCAGTTCGGCCGCGCGCTCCTCGGAATGGCCGTCGTGGCAGCCGTGGCAGGTGCGTGTCTCGCCGCGGCGCAGCGAGTGGAGCTTGTCGTCATGGGCGATCGTCATGGTGTCGGCATCCTGCCCGACGATCTGTATGGGCGTCTCGCAGGGTACCTCCATGCGAATGGAACCGTCCTCCTCCAGCGGCTGGTAGCCCCAGACGCGCAGGCTCTTGAAGCCGTGGTTGTTGATGGTATTGCCGAACTCCTCCCTGTCTTCGCCGGCGTAGGTGCGGTCCCACATCTCGACTTCGTAGACCGTCAGGTAGTGCATGTTGTCGCGGTGAAAGTTCCTGTCTTCGGAATTGACCGCGCAGCCCTGTGAGGAGCACTGCTGGTATAGGGTCTTGGCCCAGTCGTAGGGCTGTGCCGGCTGCAGCTCGGCTGCGCGCCCGTCCACCACTTGCAGGTGACACTCGTCCCCGGCAAGGGGCTCGGGACGGTCCGGCTCCGGCTGCCCCCAGAGCTCCTGATACGTTGTCACCGCGTCTGCGTCGAAGGCGTGCCAGCGCGGGCCGCCGGCCATCAGTTCCATCTGGCGCCGGTCAAAGGGATTGGTAACCCGGTCGGCTTTGACCCGGTAGATGGCTTTCATGCAGACAGGTGGGCCCCCGGTGAATTCCCAGTTGGCGTGTTCGGGAAAAGCGGCTTCGTAGCACAGGCCGTGGCCGTGGGTGATCATGAAGTCATCGGTGCCCGGCAGCGGGCTGGCGTAGCCCGCCTTGCCGAATACCTTGCCGCGGCGGTTGCGCCGGGGCTGCACGTCGGCGTCGTTGCCGTAGGGGGTAAGGGCGGTGAAGTCCGCGGGAATATAGCGCCCGGAGCCCTCGCGGTCGCTGCTGTATATTCTGTGCTTGAAATTGTTCAGGCGCGACACGCCTTCCACGCCGCCGCCGCGATAGGTCATGCCGTAGATGATGCCCATGCTGCCGACGTGGTTGGAGCGGTAGTAATTGGTCACGCGCAATGTAGTTCTTGCGGATTTCGCTGGCGGAGCGCAGGGCGCGCAGTCGGGAGGCGCCCTCGCCGCCGGTGACCTTCGCGCCGAGCCAGCCGCGGGTTTTCAGCAGCGGGCTCTTGTGGCCGCCCAGTATCACGCCGCCGCCGGCGCCGTTGCCGTCGGTCCGGCACAGCCACCATTTGTTGACCTCGGTGGCGGGTCTGTTGGTGTGGCGGGTGGCCGCATCGAAGGCCTCGTTGGCGTGGCCGTTCCAGCAGGAATAGACGATATCGCCGTTGGTCATTACCGTGGGTGACAGTGCCATGGTCTCGTGGGGACTGATGTTTCTGGCATCGGTGCCGTCGGTTTTCATGGTCCAGATCTGCATCGCCTTGCCGGCGTTGCCGTAGCCATAAGGTTGCGAGACGCCGTACTCTGCGCCGCGCCAGCGCTTTTTGCCCTCGTTGTCGGTGCCCCGGTGCTGGCCGAACTGGGTTTTGTGGGGGTAGACATTGGCGCGATTGCTCGCGAACACCAGCGTCTCGTTGTCGAGCCATTCCGGCTGCCGGTCGATACTGCGCCCGTCGTGGTTGGGTACCGGCTTGCTTATGCCTGTGTTCAGGTCGTGAATAAACAGCCGGGCGTGGGTGAGGCCGGGAATTTCCTTGATCCCGAGATCGTAGCCGTGCTTGCGAACCCCCACGAGTTCGTTGCCGTAGCCGACGGAGTAGACGACACGCGTGCCGTCCGGACTGACCCGGGCCTCCTGGGCGACGCATATCACCTCGGAGCGGGTGCAGCTGTGAATGACCACAGTGTTGCCCCTGAGGTCGTCCAGCACCACGTCGGCCTCGGCGATGCCGCCGTTGATGCGACCGACGTCCGAGGCATGCTGCCAGTTGGCCGCATTGATCATCGGCGAATTCGGCACAGGCGCCATGGCACGGGGCTGTCGAGTGTAGACAATACCTCTATCGAGACGAGGCGGCGGTTCGTGGAGCTCGTAGTATACCTGGTGGTAAAACTCCCCGAAGATCAACCGACCCAGCCACGGCTGGATATTCGATACGTTTTCCCAGTAGAGATCCTCCAGCGTGGGTGGCGAATCACTCGCCGATACATGTGACAGGTTGAACAGCACCGCCATCGCAATGATGGCGCGCGACAAGATTGATATGACTTTCACTGCGACGCCCCCGGGAACTTCGTCCCATTACAGAAAAACAACGCAGGGCAGGCCCGGGTGCGGTTTGTGCTTATTTCCGGGCGTTGAGCGACATCCTACGGATGAAACGCAGCGATCGTTAGGAAAAAGTGCGGGAAACTCGAGTCTTTTTTCTCATATCCTGAAACAACGTCAGGCTATATCACTATGCGCGGCGGGTGGTGAACCGACTCTGGAAAAGCCGGGTAATGCCGGTCGCTACTCGACGGCGCACCTCGGCCGCGTGCAGTTCGAACCGGCGATTTGTACATCGTCATCGTCTATATCGCCGTCGCCGTCGACGTCGCGGCGATCGCCCTCGGGGGGTGTCTTGCCCTTGGCGAAAAAGATGCGCAGGGCGTCGCCGAAGTCCACGTCGCCGTCCCCGTCGATATCGCCGGGCGTGAGGACGGCGTCGAGCCGATAGAGGGCGCCGGTGTTCAGCTCCGCCACATACAGCTCGCCGATAAAATCCTCGCCGAATGTCGAAATGGCGCCGAGGTTGCCCGCGGGCAGCACGATACGGTGGGAGGGATTGCCGGGCGGGCCGCTGAGGGCACGGATGCTCGGCTGGCAGAAATCGCTGAAAAAGTACTGGCCATGCAGAACCGATGTAAACGGGCCGCGGTAGACGCGCCCTCCGGTGATCGAACAGCCGCCGCCACTGTGTGGATAGGTGTGCACCGGCGCCAGGTAGTCCAGGTCGCAGCCGTCGCTATTGAAGGGCTCCGTGCCCTCGAAACAGCGCCAGCCCAGATTGATGCCGCCACTGCTGCCGGGCGGCAGGTAGTTGACTTCCTCGAACCGGTTCTGGCCGACATCGGCGATCCACATTGCGCCGGTGTCACTGTCAAAGGTGAATCGCCAGGGATTGCGCGCGCCGAGCGCGAAAATCTCGTCGCAACCCTCACCGCCATCGCCGTCGCCAAAGGCGTTGCCGGCGGGGATGCTGTAGTGGCTCTGCCCGGTGATATCGCAGTCCGGGCCGGTGCCCTGGCCTGGCGGGGTATCGACATCGATGCGCAGGATCTTGCCCAGGGGCGTCGCGGGGTCCTGCGCGTTGTCCTGTGGGTCGCCGCCGCTGCCGCCGTCGCCGGAGGCGATGTACAGCAGGCCGTTCGGTCCGAAATGCAGGTCGCCGCCGTTGTGGTTGGCGAAGGGCTGCTCGAACTCCATCAGCACCACTTCGCTGTCCGGGTCGGCGAAATCCGGATTCGGTCCGACACTGAAACGCGCAACGCGCGAGCGGTCGAGACCCGGTCCCGGATCGCGCGTGTAGTAGACATAGAAGTAGCCGTTGTCCGCGTAGTCGGGGTGAAACGCCAGTCCCAGCAGACCCATCTCGTTAAAACTGTCGTCGACGCGGCTGCGGATATCGAGAAACGGAGCGGGGTCCACGGTACCGTCGCGCCTGACGATACGGACCTGGCCGGGCCGTTCGGCGATGAACAGCCGCGGGTCGCCGGCGTTGGCGATCACCACCGGCTTGTCGAGGCCGCTGGCGAAAAACGTAGCCTTCAGTTCGCCCTGGGCCGGCTGCGGCTGTGGCGGCGGGGGTTCGAAACCGTTCTGCACGGTGACGTCAAAGGACGCGGCAGCGATGCCGTCGCCGAGGAGGTCGAGGGCCCCGTTGCTGGAGTTGCCCGCCGCGTAGAGTGTCACGTCGGTGTCGTAGTTCGGGGCGCGGTAGCGAAAGACGAAGGCGACCAGATTTCCATCGAAGGGTTTGGGGGCGGTGTGGGTCAGCTCGCCGTTCAGCTGTTGCAGGTCGCCCCCGACCGGCAGCAGCTCACCGATACCGTCACCCGCGGCGATACCCACACCCGCGGTAGTGGCCGGCCCGCCAACCATGGCGACGTAAAATACGTTGGTTGTGCCGGCATCGATGCGCGAGGGGCCGACGATACCGAACGCCGGCGCCGAGGCGCCGCCCGGCGCGTGGCAGACACTGCAGGTCGCGCCCGAATTGGTCTCCGGGTCGCCGGAGAAGTTACTGCGGCCGCCGGCGCTGGCGAGCGCCGTCGCGGAGGCGCCCATCAGAATGGCCGGTAACGCCAACCGGCACAATGTCGACACGCAGGGGGCTGAACGGGTCGAGGGGTCGGCGACTCGCCGGGGATAGCTGGTATGAGCCATGACAAACCTCGTCGGGGACAGGCTGCCAGACCAGTATAGCGCGTTGCGCGCGATACTGCAGGATTTGGCGCGATGACTACACGGTAGGCAGTGTCTCAGCCTGGAGTTATTGCGCGAGCCTGGGTTTGGGTGTGGTCCATGGAACCGCTGGCGCATGCGCCACCGAGCCCGCACAGGACGTGCGCTTTTTGGCGGGTTCCAGTGGGCTACACCCAACCCAGGCGATCCCGACAGGATAAAACCAAACTGCCCCCCCACGGTGAAGGTTTTTTGACAGAGCATATCGAGGCCGCTGCAGCGGGTCCGGTCAGGGCACTGTATGCACGAGCATTTTTTTGTATGACGTATATACTGGGGTCTTCAGCAGCGCGGAGGATTGCTGTTGAATAGAACGTTATCTGCAAATCAGTCATTGGGAGCAAAAAATGAGAAAGCTGAATGTGATTCTTGTCGTTGTGAGCCTGCTACTGAGTGGGAATGTATTGGCGCGAGACGACCGCAATCGCTACTCCATCGAGGAGGCGATGAACACCGCCGCCGCCAAGGAAAAGCTGGACCAGGGCTACACCTACCGTTTTGGCGACCAGAGCCACGGCAGGATCGTGACCAATCACGGCAACTTCATGTCCAACAAAAAGACCAATGCCTTTGGCAAATCGGACAAGGAGGCGTGTCAATGGGCGTTTCTCTCGGCCATGCTCAGTTTCCAGGATCGTATTACCCAGAGTGGCGGCAATGCCGTGGTCAATATACAAAGTTATTACAAGAAGAACGAGTTCAGCAGTACCACGGAATTCGAGTGCGGCAACGGAGCTTTCATAGCGGGAGTCACGTTCACGGGTGATGTCGTCACCCTGGAAAACTGACATCGCGCCCGTTCACCCGGTGGCTACCGCTGCGCCTCTAGGCGCAGCGGCGGAATACCAGAGAGGTATTGATGCCGCCGAAGGCGAAGTTGTTGTTCATCACGTACTCGGTATCGATCGTGCGCGGTGAACGGGTGATGTAGTCCAGCTCGCCGCAGCGATCGTCGATGTTCTCCAGGTTGAGGGTCGGTGCAAACCAGCCCTCCCGCAGCATCTCGATGCTGGCCCAGGACTCTATCGCGCCGCAGGCGCCCAGGGTGTGGCCCAGATGTCCCTTCAGGCCGCTGAATGGCTGAGATGAGCCGAATACGCGCGCGGTAGCCTGTGACTCCGCGATGTCGCCCCGGTCCGTTGCGGTGCCGTGTGCGTTGACGTGCCCGATACCGGCCGGATCGATGCCCGCGTCCGCCAGAGCCAGTTGCATGGCGATTTGCATGGTTCGGGAATCGGGCTGGGTGACGTGCCCGCCGTCGGAGTTGGTGCCATAGCCCACCACTTCCGCGAGGATATCGGCGCCCCGGCTGCGGGCATGATCCCACTCTTCCAGAATCAGGGTCGCGGCACCCTCGCCGACCACCAGCCCGTCGCGATCGCGGTCGAAGGGCCGGGGAGTCGATTGCGGGGCGTCATTGCGCATGCTGGTAGCGTAGAGAGCGTCGAAGACCGCCGCTTCCGTCGGGCACAGTTCCTCGGCGCCGCCGGCGACCATAATAGTCTGCTGGCCGTTGCGGATGGCCTCGTAAGCGTAGCCGATTCCCTGGCTGCCCGATGTACAGGCGCTGGAGGTGGTGTAGACACGGCCCTGCAGGCCGAAATACACGCCGATGTTGACCGGCGCGGTGTGTGCCATCATGCGGATATAGGTGGTCGCGGAGATATTGCCCATTTCATTGTTGAGCAGAAAGTTCGCCATATCCGCCGCGGCGTCGGTGCTGCCGGTGGAGGAGCCGTAGGCAACCCCGACCGCACCACTCGAGAGGATCGGGTCGCCGAGCAGCCCGGCGTCAGCGAGTGCCTCTTCCGCGGTGAGAGTCGCCAGGAGCGCGACCCGACCCATGGATCGGGTCTTTTTCCGTGTAAAGTGCGCCGGCACGTCGAATTCGACGACCGGAGCCCCCAGACGCGTGTTCAGACCCGCGTATTTGTCCCACTCCCGCATATGGCGGACACCGCTGGCGCCGCGGTTCAGGCCCTCGCGAAAGGTCTGCCAGTCGCGGCCCAGGGAGCTGATAACACCGGCGCCGGTAACCGCAACCCGTCGCATCAGTACATGCCCCCGTTGACCGAGATGACCTGTCGGGTCACGTAGGAGGCCGCATCGGACATCAGGAAGCCGACCACCGCGGCCACCTCGTCCGGCCTGCCGGTGCGTTGCATGGGCACCAGGTGCATTGCCTCCTGTGCAACCCTGTCGTCGACCATATCCGTGTCTATCAGTCCGGGGGCGACGCAGTTCACGGTGATCTTGCGTTTGGCCAGCTCCACCGCGAGAGCTTTGGTCGCCCCGATAATGCCCGCCTTGGCCGCGCTGTAATTGACCTGGCCGCGATTTCCCATGATGCCTGATACGGAAGACAGCGTGATAATACGGCCGCCGCGTCTCGCCCTGACCATCGGCATGGTGACCGGGTGGACGACGTTGTAGAACCCGCCGAGATTGGTGTCGAGTACCGCATCCCACTGGTCCGGGGAAAGCGACGGAAAGGCGTTGTCCGCCGTCAGGCCGGCATTGCAGACTACACCGTAATAGGCGCTGTTTGCGGCCATGTCCGCCTCGAGCGCGGCGGCGGCTGCCTCGCGATCGGCGACGTCAAACTGCAGTACGCGTGCCGTGCCGCCCTGTTCTTCGATACTTGTGCGCACGGCTTCCGCCGCGTCGCGCTGGCTGCGGCAGTGCAGTGCGACCGCAAACCCCTGGGCAGCCAGGTTCTCCGCTATGGCTCTGCCGATGCCCCTGCTCGAACCGGTAACCAGTACCGATCTGACCGCGTTGTTTTCCGTTGACATTGCTGATGGTCTCCGACACTGCCCCCGGCAACCGTCGAGCCGCGATGCTGTGTGCGATTGCCGTCACTCCCGTACGGTCAGTGGAACCAGCAGCCAGTTGAGCATGCCGCCAAGGGCTACGGTTATCCCGAAAGCGCTGATCATGGGTGTGCTGCTGAAAGCCAGTAAACCGAACGAGATTGTGGTTGTGAGCGCGGAGAGCAATATTGCCAGCAGGCATGCCGTTGACTCCCGCCCGGATTCCCGCAGGAATATACCATAATCCATTCCAAGACCCAGAATCAGGTAGAGCGCGAACACGTGAAAAAGTGTGATAGCGGAGCCCGTTGCGCTCAGCAGTGCCAGGCTGCCGGCGCTGGCGGCCATCGGTACCAGCAGCAGGCCCAGGGCGGCAACCCTGCGGTACCTGACGAGCAGCAACATGCCGATTGCGACATACGCCAGACAAAGCAGCAGCGCCGCCGAACGCGTACGAGCCGCCAGCGCCGCGGACAGTTCGGCGACCGTATCGATGAACTGTACCCCTGGTTGCTTTTCCAGGGCCTGCAAGCGGTGCGTGTCGTGAATATCGCGCAGCAATACAAGACTGTAACTGCGGCCGTTCCGGTCACCCAGCCACAGCAGACGTTGCCGCGTCGGCGCCGTCTGCAGCCACTTCTTTGGGGTCAGCGTCCGGGATTCATTGAGGGTGCCGCGAAATTCGCGCCGGGCCTCCTGAGTAAAGCCGAGTGTGTTGAACAAACTGTCGACCTCGGCCCCCGGCGCATAGACGGTGTTGCGCAGGAGGCGCAGATTGTCACGTTGACGTTGCGTTGAAGGAAGGTAGTCGCTGAGCAGTGAGAATTCGCCGATCACACCCTCTTCCTTCAATGTCTCCAGATCGGGGGCCAACGACTCGGCATTGCGCAGCATCTGCTCTGTATCGGCGCCGCCCACCAGAAGAAACTGGTTTGGAGCCCGGCCCGGGACCAGGGACGCGACACGGTCCTGCTGGGCAAGTAGCTGAGGGTCCGGGGTGTGCATTACTCGCAGATCGCTCTCCACATTGCTCTGGAGCAGTCCCGCGAACAACAAGGGCACCAACAGCCAACACAGGTGACGCCTGCGCCCCTGCCACAACCGCGCGGGCATTACCGATAGAGTACTGATGACTGCGGCGGGTTTTACCGACGGTCGATAGTTGAAAACAGGCAGTACGACCGCCACAAACAGACCGGTGGCCAGGAGCCCTGTTGTGCAAAATACGGCCATCTCGGTCAGGCCCGGAAGACGAGCCTGCATCAGGCTGGCATAGCCCAATGCGGAAGTCGTCACGGCCAGGGCGAGACCGGGGACGACCCTGGATGTGTACTCCCTGCGGCAAAGGCTGTGCAGAGAGTAGTCCACGGCCACACCGATAAGGCTGGCGCCGAACACCAGGGAGATCAAATGCAGGCCGCCGAACAGGCTGCCCGTGATTACCAGCGCACAGGCGCATCCGAAGGCGATCGACAGACCACTCAGCAGTAGCGGCCGGATCGACCTGAAGCTCAACAGAAACAACGCCAGAATCGCCAGGCTGGAGCCGAAGCCTATCAGCGCCACCTCGCGCTTCGCGGCGCCGGCGGCTCGCGCGGCGTGGAAGATTCCCCCCGCCCTCAGTAACTCGAGATTGCGGCCGCTGTCGGCCAGAGCGGCTTCCAGGTCCTGCTCCAGCCGTGACAGTGCCTGCTGGGCTTCCAGGTTGAAGGCTCCCGGTTGCGCCCGGCCCCGAACGATCGCCCAGATTTTCCCGCCCGACCTGAGCGCGGGTATGTTGTTTTCCAGCTCCTCAAACGCCGCCGCGTCGGCGCTGGATGAAAACACGTAGTCGTTGAACAGGCCCAGAGGATCTTCGGTCAATGAGGCTGGCCCGCCCAGTGAGGCGGGATCGAAAGCCGCCGCAATGGCATGTTCCAGGATTTCACTGCCACCGCCGGATCGTAGCGCTGTTGCCTGTTGCCGTGATAGCAGGTGATGCCGATGGGGCAGCAGTGCTTCCATGTGCGCTATCTGCGCCGCGATTTCACGAGTCGGGCTCACGGGCTCAAGGTGATCGGCCCGCGCCAGATTCCGGCTCAAGCGGTAGGCTATGGCGTGAACCGGGTCTTCTTCTTCGCCGCCGATGAGAAACACAAAGTCATTGGCCAGTGCCTTCTCGAGTCGTGATGCCGCCTCGCGGGCTATCTCGTTCTGGCCAGAGGCGGGCAGAAGCGCCAGCAGGTCGCTGCGCAGGGCGAAATCGCTGCGCCAGAGGTTTGCGGCGAGCACCACTACAACGACGCTCAACAGACCGAACAACAGGCGCAGCTTAAGGGGGGCTATCATCTGTCAATGACACGCACTGTTCGGTCGAGTAGGCGAAACCTGAGACACAGTCCTCGATACCGAGGCTTTCGCTGGCACGCGTATCGTGAAACTCCAGGGTCAGTATTTCGTCGTTGTATATGCGCAGCCCATGGATATTCCCGGCGCCCCAGAGTTCTATCATGGACAGGTAGGACTTCAAGCTACGATTTTTGGGTGTCAGAAAAAGTCGCCAATTCCGGCCCTGTGCCCCCCACTCCTGCTCGAAACGTTGCGCCAGTCTGTCCTTGTCAAAACTGAAAACAGTCAGCAAGGTTTCGCGAAAGTGGCGATCGCGCACGCCGCGCATCTCGCCGGGAGGTGCATTTCCGCCGTCGTCCTCGATCACCAGGGTCTTGTCGTGTCGGTAGATTCTGGCGATCTGCACCGGTTGTTGAGTTTCCCAGTACACGCCGTGATTCCGCCAGAAAATGAACCGGCCCTGTGAACGCAGGCTCGCGGCCGCGTTGTCGAGCTCGCGCGTCTGTATAAAATTCCCGCGAACCACGGCGTGAGAGCCCAGCCTGTCGACAATCCCGGCGTCGTCGGCCACTGGAGTCGTCGTGTCGGCACTGGCGGTAGCGAGCGCCGCGACGCACGCCATAATACCCGCCAACCCGGCGAGCCCGGGAAACCCGCTCATGTTCCGATGCCGAGGCGCCGCGCCAGGATCGGAGGCGATTCGTAACACATCTCGCCGCTCTCCATGTCCACCGCGACCTGTACGGTATGGGCCCTGGTCAGTTTGTCCCCCGAATCGGCATCGACGATGAGATAGTTTATCCTGAGCCTGTACTCCCATTCCACCAGACTTGCCGTAACCCTGATGCGCTGCCCAAAGGTGGCGGGCCTTACGTACTTCAGGCGCATGTCGACGACTGGCCAGGCATAGCCGGAGTCGCGCATGGCGGTGTAACTATAATCGAAGGTTTCAAGCAGCTTGCAGCGCGCCAGTTCCAGGTACTTGCTGTAATGGCCATGCCATACCACCTGCATGGAATCCACATCGTGGAATGGTACTTCCAGCTCGATACTGGCGGAGCGTGGATTTTTCATTACGTGTTCCTTTCCGATACTTCCGGTTTGCGAAAAATCAGTAGCGGCAACCGCACCAGCATGCCGGTCAGCAGAAGTATGTGCATTCTTGTGACGCGCACGTTGTCGCGCAAAAGCCGGAAATGCGAGGGAATCTCCGGTCTGTAGACGACGCGTGTACGCACCTGCTCTACAGTGATGCCGCGCCATACGAGGCGCACCAGAATATCAGTATCGAAATCCATGCGCTGGCCGACACGGGTCTTTTGCAGCAGCGCGATGGTCTGCGCCAGGGGGTAGATGCGGTAGCCACACATGGAATCCCTTATCTGCACGGACAGGGTTTCCACCCATACCAGCCAGTCCGTCAGTTTGCGCCCGTAGTGCCGCGCCTTCGATATTCCGCGGGCTTCCCTGTCGCCGGTCACGACGGCTTGCGGTGCGCGTTTGGAAACGGCGATAAATTCGGGAATGTCCGAGAGATCGTGCTGTCCGTCGGCGTCGATCTGCAGGGCGTGGCTGAACCCCTGTTGAAACGCCCATTCCAGACCTGCACATACCGCCGCGCCTTTGCCGCGGTTCTCGCTGAAGCGGATCAGGTGCACATGCTCGCTGTCCCCGGCGAGGCTATCCAGAACCGCGGCACATGTAGTGTCGCTGCCATCGTCGACCAGCACACACGGCAGGCCGTGATCGAGAATTCCCGGGCAGACGATCTGTATGCCCGCCGAGTGATTGTAGACCGGAACAACTGCGCAGGGTTTGTATCGAGTGACGCTAGGCAGACTGTTTGCTGGACTCAGAGGAGGCGAGCTTGAACACGGCATCTACGACGTCCTGTACAGTGCTGATTTCCTTGAATTCCTCCGGATGGATCTTGCGCCCGGTGAGGTCCTGCATTTCCACCGCAATGTCGACCGCATCAATGCTGTCGATGTCCAGATCCTCGACCAGGCGGGCGTCGGGGCGGATATCGCCGGCGTCCACCTCGAACAGTTCTACCATCATTCTGGCGAGCCTGTCGTAGATATCTTTCTTTTCCAGCACGTTTTCTGGCACCTGTTAATGTTGGGCCGCTGACATTCGCCTACCATAGCAGATTAGGCGTTGGGCGCGCATCATTGGTTACCGAGATAAATATTTTCCAGGTCGCGTGTCAGACGTCTCGACATTCTGGGACGTGGGTCGTTACTGTCGGTATAGGGTCCGATACGCAGTGGCGGGCAAACGGTTAGCGTTACTTCCAGCGTCTCCTTGCTCATTTCGTGCCAGGCCTGATGTTTCATCAATCGCGCGGGTTTACAGCGAATCACCACGGGGCGGATATCCGTGCCCGCCTGCAGGGCGATGTTCGCGGCGCCGCGCAGGAATTTGAAGGGCCTGTCCGGGTCAGTCCGTGTGCCCTCCGGAAAAATGATCAGGCTTTCACCTGACAGCAGCGCGGCGGCACATTCCTCGACCAGGTCTGCAGAGTCGTTTCTGATGTATCCGGCGGCGCGTACGACCCCGGCAGTGAACGGGTTGTAGAACAAGGAGGTCTTCACCACACAGTTGGCATTTCTGGCCAGGGCAATCAGGTAGACGACATCCAGTAAAGAGGGATGATTGGCCACGATCAGCTGGCCGCTCTCATCCAGGGCTTCGGCGCCGGTCGTGCGGACCCGGATCAGCCTCAATTTCTCCATAAGACCGATGTAGCTCGGAAATAAACCCTGCAGGAGGCTGCGCGCCCATTGCACACGTCGCCTGGAACCCAGCGGAAGCAGGTAAAGTAGTGGAAAAACCGTGACTGACAGGACCAGTCCCGCCGCGCCGAACACGGTGAAGCCCAGGGCTGTGCACAATACTTTGGTGGAAAGAAACGGGGCATCATCGCCCACATGTTCGGTCATCTTGTGCACTGAAGGCTCGGTCACGTCAGTAAGGGAGTGAACAGGTGGCACAGTGGCCGAGCGTGGCGACTCCGTCGATTTCGACCAGCAGCTCTCTCCGACAGATATCCCCCTGAAGGTACAGGGCGGGCACGCCCGGAAAACGGTCGCAGATTGCGCGCTGGACCGGCGCAAAATGCAAAGGGTGACGTATGTAGACTTTGAGCAGGTCCATCGCGGGAGCATTGCCCGACTGGCAGACACGGGCGCTCTCGCCGAGCAGTACTTCCAGGTTTTCCAGGGTGACCTGTAACTGTCCCGCCAGGTCGTGCGGGGACCTGGATTCATGGCCCACGATACTGGCGGTGCCGGAGATAAAGATCTGCCGGCCCCGGCGCCAGTCGACTTGCGTCGCGCGGGCAAAAGATGGACTGGCTGGTCCGTACTGCCGCGGGTAGTGGTAGGCACTCTCCTGCCGCGGGTTCTCGATGTGCTTGATGGGCGCGCGGGCAGCCAGAAGGTAGATGATCGTTGTGTGACCGTCATGGCCCACGGCACACGCGGAGGGGTAGGCGCTCGCTTGGTACCTACGTTCATTGAAAGCCTGTTGCCGTCCGAGACAAAACTGGCGGTAGCGCTCCGTGTCGCCGGAGCCCTGGTTGATACGGGGCATGTAATTCCAGACGCGCACAATGGACGGGTAACCGCGGCGTTCGCTGAGGTCGAACAGCTGGACGTATGCGTGGTGTATCGCGGTTTTCAGGCTGGGGTAATCACGCTCGTCGACCTCTATGGCCGCGAACAGTAATTCCTCTCCGCTCGACCACTGCAGGTCGCCGTCCCGGCCGGCTGTCACGCGTTCCGGCGCGTACCATACTTCGTGTACGGATGTCTGGCCGAGCACGGGCAGAACACAGTGCAGGTGCCGGGGGTCGGTGTCGGCACTGGTTCGGTCTCCACTGCTGATGACAGCGATCACCGTTTCGTCACGCAGCAGGTCATCGACAGAGCTGCTGCTGTACTGGCAAAGGAAGCTATCGCTCGAATGCAAATGTGGTTCGCAGACGTTCACAAGAGAAACTACTCAGCTGACTGCCCCGGGCTACTGGTGCGGCCCCGAAGCCATGATATTATGGGGAAATTATAGATGAGCGGGGACCTGATCGCCAGCGCATTGGCGAGTGGCGATCGCGGCGTCGGGCCGGCCGGCGCGCCATTTGAACACTTCGCAGGGCGGCACTCGGGTGCGCCCGCTGACCCGGGCCGCAACAGGGAGCAGGTATACCATGGATTCGAATAACAGGGTGGCCCCGCACCCGCTGTTGCCGGATTACTACGCTTCCGACGCGGATCGCAGGCAGCGTGTGGATGGGATGTTCGATGCATCGGCGCCGCACTATGACTGGATCAACAGAGTCATGAGCTTCGGCTCCGGTGATTGGTACCGGAAACAGGCACTGAGCCGGGTCGGAATTGAAGCGGGCATGCACGTGCTCGATGCCGGCACCGGCACCGGCAGGGTCGCTTTGATTGAGCAGGCGATGGTGGGGCCCGGGGGGCTGGTGGTTGCGCTCGATCCCAGTGCCGGCATGCTGGCTCAGGCCGGCGGCCACGGAGTCTCGCATCTGGCGCAGGGCCTGGGAGAGCAGCTGCCGTTCGAAGACGGCCGCTTCGATCGTGTGAGTATGGGTTACGCCCTGCGCCATGTGGCTGACCTGAGGGCCCTGTTTGAAGAGTACCACCGTGTGCTCAGGCCCGGCGGCAAGCTCCTGGTCCTGGAAATCACCCGGCCCGGCAACCGGCTCGGGCACGGCCTGCTCAGTGCCTACCTGAAGCATATCGTGCCGACCATTACGCGCATATTCAGGCGCAGCGTCGATGCGCAAGAGTTGATGCGGTACTATTGGGAAACCATCGAGCACTGTGTGCCGCCCCGGACAATTATGGGCGCCATGGAGGCCGCTGGTCTTGTGCAAGTCGAACGCCGCGTGAGTTTCGGTATATTCAGTGAATACCATGCCAGCAAAGAGTATCGGCATTGAGGCTTTGGCGAGGGGAAGGAGCATTGTCAATGATACGACAGACTGAACAGGAGAAAGAGCTGGCTGCTATCCTGGTCGAGGCACTGGATCTGGAGGATGTTTCACCGGAAGCAATCGGGCCGGAGTGGTCCCTGTTCGGCGTGGAGTCGGAAGAATGCCTGGGTCTTGACTCCATCGATGCCCTCGAAATTGCACTGGCCATAGACCAGCATTATGGTGTCAAGCTGAAGGCCGACGATGAGAATAACAAAGCGATCTTCCAGTCACTGCGATCCCTTTCCAGTTTTATCGATGCGAGTCGTTGATCACCAAACCATCGTTCAGGCACTGTTGGTTCTTTCCTATTTACTGGTCTGCCACTTTGCGATCACCGGCAGGAACCCGGAGTTGCAGTTGCTGGCTCTTGTGCTGTTGAGTATTGCCATAATCTTTCGGGGTTTGGTGCGCAGCAGTCTATCAAGCTGGATCCTGGCTCTTCTTGTTGCCGGACTGGGGTTGATTGGTTACACCCTGGATCTTCTGCGCTTTGCCCTTTATCTGCCCCCCGTTATTCTGCCGCTGCTTCTGTGGGCGGTTTTTTTTCGCAGCCTGATGCCCGGGCGCACGCCTCTGATCACCGGTATTGCCCGGGCTGTGCGCGGCAGCTTGTCCGATGAGTTGTCGCGTTACACGCGCTCGGTTACTGTAGTGTGGTGCACTCTGTTTATCAGCCTGTCACTGGGATCGGTTCTGTTGCCGTTGGTGGCTTCTCCGCAAGTCTGGTCCCTGTTTGCCAATTTCCTGAACTATGTCTTCATTGTTCTGTTGTTTGTCGGTGAATTCATCTACCGACAATACCGTTTTCGCGACCTGGAACACCTCGACTTCCTGAGCTACCTGCAGAGCCTGCGTCAGGTTGGCATGCGGCAGTTTCGATGATGGTGCCACTGGTCAGCCCGCCCTCCGGGTCTGGCAGCGAGGAAGCGGGTTTTTTTGTCGACGGCAAGGCCCGCAGTGCGTCGGAATTGCTGCACGAAGCCGGCAGCCTGTCGCGGCATTTCGGTGACGCACACCTTGTACGCGCTCAATCTGTGTCGGTGCCGTTATCTTTTTACATTGGGATTCACCGCCGCGCTCGCCGGGGGCAAGGTGAATCTTCTGCCGGCAAACCGCCAGCCGCAGACTGTCGCGAGCGTGTTGCAGCAGTACCGGAACACTATCGTGTTGCACGACCAGCCTCTCGACGAGGAGGTGGAGGCGGTGCTCGACGATCAGGGTGTGCGGGCCATCGACCTGTCGCGGTTATCACCTGAGACGAAGCAGACCACACTCGCTGAGGCGGTCCCGGGCGACAGGGTCGCCGCAATCGTGTTCACCTCCGGCACCACCGGTCAACCACATGCCATCGCCAAACCCTGGCATACGCTGGTGGGCGTTACCGGACTACTGCGCCAACGCTTTCTCGGGCAGGCTGGAGCCTCCATTGTCGCGACTGTGCCGCCCCAGCACATGTACGGTCTGGAGACTTCCGTGATGATGGCTCTGCATGGGCAATGCCTGGTTTCCGCGCGGCAGCCGCTCTATCCGATGGATGTGCGCAATGCGCTGGAAGAGGTTCCGGCTCCCCGTTTTCTGGTTACCACTCCTTTGCACCTGAGCGCATTGTTGCGCGCGAAGTTGCCTTTGCCGCCTCTGCACACTGTCATTTCCGCGACTGCGCCCCTCGCCACAAAGCTGGCCGAGGATGTGGAGAAAGCCTGGGGCTGTCGGGTAACGGAAATCTTTGGTTGTAGTGAAGCTGGCAGCCTGGCCAGCCGGAACACTGTCGAGAGCGAGGTATGGCAAACGCTGGAAGGAGTCGAGCTGAAAGAACTGGGAACAAATGTGTCAGTCACTGCGACACATTTCCGCGATAGCGTCATTTTACAGGATCGCCTGGAAGTGCTCTCGCCCGATCGATTCCGGTTCATCGCACGCAGCGCGGACATGGTTAATATCGCGGGCAAGCGCGCTTCCCTGGCGGAACTCACCGCACAGTTGCTGGCGGTGGAGGGTGTAGAGGATGGCGTGTTTTTCCTCAGGGAAGATTCCGGAAGAGATTCGGAAAGACGTTCCGAAACAAATTCCGAAACAAAAGTACAACGACTCGCCGCGCTCGTTGTAAGCACGCACGATGAGATGGCGATCGCCAGGTCACTGGCGCGCTGCATCGATCCGGTTTTCATGCCGCGGCCCCTGAAACGGGTGGCGAGGATTCCGCGCAACGACCTCGGCAAGGTTCCCCGTTCCTCACTGATACGCATGCTGCGCCAGGGAGACCACTGCGAGTGTTAGGCAGTTAGATGCGCGATACTGCCAGGCATATCATGGCGCCGCGGCGGCATCCCGGTTACGAGGGTCACTTTCCCGGGAATCCGCTTGTACCGGGTGCGCTGTTGTTGCATTGGGTATGTAAAGCGGTTGAAGACATTCATGCCGGGCGTCGGGTACTCACCATCAATACCATGAAATTTCTCGCTCCGGTCAGGCCAGGTGATGCCCTGGTAATACGGGTGTCACTGGATGGGGCGGGCGACCGGTGCTCCGTGACTGTGATGCGCGGTGACGAAATGGTTGCACGGGGAACCCTGCGGATTGCACCTGAGGGGACTTTCTGATGGCGCACTGGAGCGACCAGAAAGACCGCGGTGATTTTATGTGGCTGTCGCTGCTGGCGTGGTGTGCTTCCCGCTTCGGCCGCAATTTCCTGAGAGTGATCTGTGCGCTGGTCGCGTTATTTTTCCTGCTCACGGCCGCGGAGCCCAGACGGGCGTCGCGGCGCTACCTGGACAAGGTGCTGAATCGGCCGGCGACCATGAAGGACACACTGGTGCATTTCTATACCTTTGCCCTTGTCTCGGTGGATCGCCTGATGTTTCTCTCGGGTAGGGGTGATAATCTGACGCTGCGTTTGCAAGGCGAGGATATCGTTCATCGCTTTGCCCGGGAACGAAGGGGGTGCATTCTGCTCGTCTCCCATGTGGGCAGTTTCGACGCGATGCGTGTGCCTGCCGTGGAGGAAGAAGATATCCCCATCCGCATACTCATTCACAAGAAGCACAATCCCGACGCGATGCGGGTCATTGAGAAACTCAATCCCGGACTGGCGGCGGACGCGATCGACGCCGGAATGCCGGCGACTCAACTGGTGCTGGCCGTTGGCGATGCGCTGGAACAAGGCGAAATGGTGGGTATTATGGCGGACAGGGCATCCAGGGATGAGTCCCTGGTTCCCGCCCGTTTCCTCGGCGGGCAGGCCGATTTCCCGCGCGGGCCATGGTTGCTCGCGCTGGCTTTGAAGGCCCCGGTGATATTGTGTTTCGCGGTGTACGAGGGGAAGAGCCGGTATTCCGTGCGCTTTACGCTTGTCGATGATGGCTCTCCCGCACGGCGGAGAGAGCGCGAAGGACGCCTGCAGCAGGGGCTGTACAGGTACGTAAGCGAACTCGAGGCCGTGGTGCGTGCCCATCCATACAACTGGTTCAATTTCTATGACTTCTGGTCCAATCAATCCTCTCGCCATAACTGATTACACATTGACCACGGCCCTGGGCGTCGGACTCGAGAGGAACTGGTCACAACTTTCTGCAGGCAAGGGTGGGCTGAGGCCCTGTACGTTCGCGGGAATTGACGATCTCGAGACCTGGGTCGGGGAGATAGATGGCCTGGACGCACTCGATTTCCCCCGGGAGCAGCAATCCTACGATTGCCGCAACAACAGGCTGGCGCTACTGGGCCTGGGACAGGACGGTTTTACCGGGGCGGTATCCGCGGCTGCTGCCCGCTACGGCGCGGAACGAGTCGCTGTATTTATCGGAACGAGCACATCCGGCATCCATGAAACGGAGTTGGCCTACCGCTCTCTGGCGCCTGATAATTCCGGCCTGGAACGGCTACCCGCGGACTATTGTTACGAGGGCAGCCACAATACCTATTCGGTCGCCGAGTTCGTGCGGCGTACGCTCGGGCTTCGAGGGCCGTGCTCGGCGGTCTCCACTGCCTGTTCCTCCAGCGCCAAGGTGTTTGCCTGTGCGCACCGCGCGATCGCAGCGGGTTTCTGTGATGCGGCCGTCGTGGGGGGAGTCGATACGCTGTGCCTGACGACCCTGTACGGTTTCCACTCACTGCAGCTGGTTGCCAGTGATATCTGCCGGCCTTCGGATAGCGGGCGCGAGGGGTTGTCCATCGGCGAAGCGGCCGGGTTCGCCCTGGTCGAACGCGGCGATGCCACGCCGCGCGGTATGCGGCTGCTCGGGTACGGCGAGAGCAGCGATGCGTTTCACATGTCATCGCCCCATCCCGAGGGTGATGGCGCGGTTATTGCCATGAAGACAGCTCTGGAGCGAAGCGGCCTGAGCTTCGGGTCGATCGATTACATCAATCTCCACGGCACGGGAACGCGCGGCAACGACACTGTGGAGGCCGCCGCGGTCTGCAGGATTTTTCCGGCGGATACGCCGTGCAGTTCGACCAAGGGATTCACCGGACATACTTTGGGGGCGGCGGGAATCGTCGAAGCCGTTTTCGCATTGCAGTGTATTGAGCATGACTTTATGCCGGAAACGCTCAATACGCGGCGCGTCGACCCCGATATCAGGGCTTGTGTATTGCTACAATCTCGAAGCGGCGCGGTCAGCCGTGTTTTGAGTAACTCTTTCGGGTTTGGCGGCAGCAATTGCTCCCTGGTTTTGTCGGGCAGCGACGCGTGAACAGCGTTTATGTGGAATCCGTCGGGCTTTTTGCCCCCGGTCTGAACGGGTGGGCGAACAGTACTCCGGTATTGCGCGGCGAAGCCGCCTATGTTGAGGACGAGTTACCCCGCTATCGGCCGACATTGTTATCGGGTAATGAGCGCCGTCGCGCAACTGACAGTGTGCGCATTGCCTTTGGCGCCGGCGAGGACGCGGTACACGGCCGCCTGGACGAGGCGGCCCGGCTGGCGTCGGTGTTTGTGTCATCCGGCGGCGACTACCGCATTCACGATCAGATATGCCGCGGATTGCTCAAACCGGAAAAGCATATTTCGCCCACTCTGTTTCATAATTCCGTGCACAATGCCCCGGCCGGCTACTGGAGTATTGCGACCGGGAGCGCCGCACCTTCGGTAAGTCTTTGTGCCTACGATTACAGTGTGGCCGCGGGATTGCTGGAGGCAACGTCGCTGGCATTCGCTGACCGGTGCGACGTGTTGCTGGTATTGAGCGATTCCGACGTTAGCGAACCGTTGGTTGAAAAACGGCCCGTGACGCGGCCCTTCGCCGCGGCGCTGTGGCTGGCACCGCAACAATCAGACCGCGCTCTCGCGAGGCTGACGGTCTCACTGTCTGACGGGCCGGCCAGGCAGCCCGACCCACAAGTGGCATCGCTGGGAACACTCTGCCACGGCAATCCGGCCGCACGTGTGCTGCCGTTGCTGGAAGTGATTGCCAGGAGCGAGCCGGGTAGCTTCAATTTTCCCCTCGCCAGCGGTGGGGCAATGCACGTCCATGCGGCGCCGGTGGATCGCGACTGAATGGCCGAATCCCTGCAACGGTCCGATATTGCCCGCCTGATTCCCCACAGCGGCAGGATGTGCCTGCTGGACTCGGTCGCCCGGTTCAGTGCGGAAGAAATCGTCTGTACCAGCAGATCCCACCGCGACCCGGACAATCCGTTGTGCGAGGGGGGAGAACTTCCGGTTCTCGCGCTGGTGGAATATGCGGCCCAGGCTGCCGCGGTGCACGCGGCATTGGTCGGCGCCGGCATCGGAGATGAGCGGATAGCCCTCCTGGGAGCTGTCAGGGATATCGCTTGTGCCCATGGCAGCGTGCCCGCTCGCATCACTCAGCTCTGGATTACGGCGACGGCCTTGCTGCAGACGGAGGACGGCGCCATTTATCGATTTAGCGTGGAAGGCGACGGCGCGGCACTCACCGGGGGACGTCTGGTGCTATCCATACCGGAAGCGTAAAAGTCCATCGCGGGCTTACGGCGGCACCACGTTGACGTGGCGGTTGAGTCTGCAGATCAACAAAAAGAGCGCAAAACGCCAGCGCAGGGAAAAGCCCGGACTGGAGTTACCCGCGACGATCGAGTTGACGGACTCAAACAACTTGAAACGCGAGGACGGCGCCATGAACACGGAGTAGCCGCGCGGATCGTAAAATACTTCAATCAGGTTGCGCATCACGCGGACATTTTTTTTCAGGCGACGGGTGTAGGCCCGTTGTGCAAGTGAGTCCAGGGCCCGGGCCCCGCCACGGGCCGCCAGGATGGCGTCGGCCGCCATCGAGGCCGAGCTCATGGCCAGGTAGACGCCCGATGAGAAGATCGGATCGATAAAGCCGGCTGCGTCGCCCATCAGGAAGTGCCTGGGGCCCGCGTATTCGCTGAAGCTGTATGTGTAATCCGCGGTTACCCGGAAGTCGTCGCACGGGACAGCCTGTGCCAATAGTGATGACAGATACGGCGAGCGCGCTTTTTCACGATTGAAGAACGCCTCGGGTGTAAAATCGGAATCGCGCCACTCCTGCCGGTCGCGAGTGGCGACAATCCCGACCGAGGTCTTGCGCTGATCCAGCGGTATGGCCCAGAACCAGCCATCCGATAGCCGCGTAATGATGATGTTGCCGGCCTCTCTTCCGGGTGCGCGCGGTATGCCTTCAAAGTGATTGTAAACGGCGAATCGTTTGGGGTAGGGGATGTGGTCGCGCGCCACGCCAAGACGCTTTCCCAGAAAGGCGGTGCGTCCGCTGGCGTCCAGCAGCCAATCGGCATGGACCTCGATCTTGCGGCCCTCGCCGTTCAATTCGACACGCCACCCGTCGTCTGTCTCCGTGGCGGCCGCCACTCGACAGGGCTGCATCAGTCTTGCGCCCTTGTCGACCGCATTATCGCGCAGTAACGTATCGAACCGTGATCGCTCGACCTGGTAAGTGTAGTCAAGGCCCTTGACCAGACCGTCGGCGAAGACATTGTGTACCCGGCGCTTGCCGTCGCAACTGACGAATTCGGCGCCATACTTGCGGATAAAACCCGCGTCGTCCATTTTGTTCCATAAACCGAGTCTTTCCAGAACCGCATTGCCGCCCGGCAACAGCGACTCGCCGATCCTGAATCGGGGGAAAGGTTCCCGCTCGACCAGCCACACCGTCAGGCCGGCTTCCGCCAGCAGTGCCGCGGCGGTACTTCCCGCCGGTCCCGCGCCGATGATCAGAGCATCTACCCGATCGCGCATGGAGACTGTCTGCTTCACCTCACAAAGCTAATCGAGATTAACCACGGCAGAGCTGGTAG
The DNA here is from genome assembly GCA_034521205.1 of Halioglobus sp. Taxonomy (GTDB): domain Bacteria; phylum Pseudomonadota; class Gammaproteobacteria; order Pseudomonadales; family Halieaceae; genus Marimicrobium. Next base: position 197,137 of record JAXHMT010000007.1, on the reverse strand, counting down.
TGCCGCGTTGGTCAAAACCGGTGACTCGCCGCATACTGTGCATGCAGTAAACCCAGCAGAATTTCAGCAGTCGTGCGACGTGTCCCGGATTCCGCAAGGAAAGTTTCAGATAGTGCAGGGCTATGCCGGGGCGACTGTAAAAGGCGAACAGGATTTTCCGGTATTCCCTGTTCACCTGCTCGATACTCATGCCGTCCGGTGCCCAGAGAAAATTCATGCCGTTCATCTTCTCCCAGTGATCCTCGCGTATTGTTGTGCCATAGATATCGCGGTAGATGGGGGAGCCCGGATACGGCGTGAACTTGGTCAGGTTCATGATGGTAAGGGGGACTTCACGGGTAAAGGCCTTGGTCTGGGCGATGGTTTCGGCCGATTCTCCCGGGTAGCCGAGCATGAACAACCCCTTGCTGCGAATGCCCGCGCGGTGCGTCCATTCCAGCGCCTCACGGGATCGGGCCACATCCGCGGCCTTGTCCATTTTCTGCAGCAGTTCATTGGAGCCCGATTCCAGCCCAAAGCTGATTTCCCAGCAGCCGGCGCGCTTCATCAGGTGCAACAAATCGGGTTTGACGACATCCACGCGCGACGCGCAACTCCACGTCATGTCCAGACCGTTGTCAATAATGAGGTTGCACAGCTCTGTAGTGCGCTTGCGGCTGGCGGTAAACAGATCGTCGACAAACATGAGATGGCGAATGCCGTACTCTGATTTCAGGTAGGTCATTATTTCAAAGACGCGCTGTGCGCTGTACGCCCGCACGGCGGCGCCGAAAGTGGAGGTATCACAGAACTTGCAATGGAACGGGCAGCCGCGGGAGGCTGCAATGGACGCCACGGGCCCCACGGGGAAATCAAACAGGGCCGGGCTGTAGGCCTGTGGAAAATCCGGCAGCAGGTCCCACGCGGGCATCGGCAGACGATCCATATCCCGGTTTATGTGGTGGCGCGGCGCCACGTGCAGTCGCTCGGTAAGGTCACTGCGGTCCATGTATACCAGGCCGGGAACCTGCGATACGTCGCCCTTGCGCTCGAGTGTATTCAGCAGGTTGACCAGTATCTCTTCGCCTTCCCCGACGACTGCGTAGTCGAATTCGGTGAATCGGCGCATGGTTTCCGCCGCCATGGATGAAATATGCGGACCACCGACGATGATGACAGTTTCGGGGAGCTGGAATTTGATGCGTCTGGCAATATCGGCGCCGCAGGAAACCCCCACGGTGAACAGGGTAATGCCGACGTAGGCCGGCCGTTCCTCGACGACCTGCCGCACCACATCGTCGACCGTCAGATCGAATATGTCGCTCTCGATAATCGATGGCGTATAACCGTGTCGACGGACTTCCGCCGCCAGGTGCAGCAACCCGAGGGAAGGCGCCCGGTTAGTGACGTATTTGATGAACTCGTAACCCTTGGCTATACGTTCGTAGGGCGGCGTGACCAGGGTAAGTTTTGTATTTTCGGCCGATTCGCATGGCCCGCTGACCGGGGAAATCACATTGTGCCTCCGCTTCGCTGCAGGGCGGGTTTATACGGTGCAGTATACGATCTGTGCGCTCTTTGCGCCATGGACTCCGACAACAGCTTTGCACCACGCCGCTAGCGGGACTGGTAGTATGGCATTGTCGGCGCGGCGGATCGCGCAACCGTTTGCAATAGTGCCGGTAGTACTCCAACGGGAATGCACACATGACGAAAAAAGTTCTTGCGGGAATCGTACCGGCCTTCGTTCTGGGGGTGGGTGCTCTGTGGTGGTACTACGGCGCCAGCGCTCTGTCGGTGGGAACCGGCCTGGCCGCCAAGCTGGCCTGCTCTGGTCGCTACCTGTCGGGTTTCGATGCACAGCGCATCGAGGACGATCTGGCCGTTTACTCCGAATTCACCCGCCCCATTGCCTACCGCTGGCTGCCCGAGGGTGGCGTTCGGGCCTCCCTGTTGGGAGCCGGTGCCGTCGCGCGCTACCGGGAGGGGCTCGGCTGCACCCTGGACTACGGCGCGTCCGGCCACCTCGATGACGTCGAGGTACAGCCCCTGCCGGGCCCTTCAGGCGAGCCCTGGCCCCTGGGCACGGCGGCCGGTCCGCCACAGCCGCAGGTGCAGACACTTGTCGAGGACATACTCGAGGCGGACAACACCGCGGGACTGGATACGCGGGCGCTGCTGGTCGTACACCGGGGCAGGATCGCCGGCGAGGCCTATGGCGAGGGTATTGATCGGGACACGCCGTTGCTCGGCTGGTCCATGGGCAAAAGCGTCATCGCCATCATGCTGGGGCACCTGGAGCGTCTCGGTTTGGTGTCGGTGGGCGAGCGCGGCCTGTTCGAGGAATGGTCCGGCGACGGGCGCGCCGGGATTTCCCTGGAAAATATGCTGCAGATGTCCTCCGGGCTGCGGTTCGAGGAGGACTACCAGCCGGGCAGCGATGCCACGCGCATGCTGTTCGAGTCCCCCGCGGCGGCGACTGTGCCGTTGGCCAGCCCCCTCGAGCACCAGCCCGGCGAGTTTTTCTCCTATTCCTCGGGCACCACCAACTTGTTGTCCAGACTGATTGTTGAGCGCGTCGGCGGCACTCCCCAGGCCCAGGTGGATTTTTTCCTCGGGGAGATCGCAGCGCCCATGGGCTTGCGCAACACGATCCTGGAACCGGACGCCAGCGGCGTGTTCGTCGGCAGCTCCTTCGTCTATGCGACGGCGCGGGACTGGGCGCGGTTCGGGCAGTTGATGGTGGGCGGCGGAGTGATCAACGGGCGGCGTATTGTGAGCGCCGATTGGGTGGCGCGCGCCACCCGGCCCAATACGAGCAATAATGACCGACGCTACGGTTACCACTTCTGGCTGAATGACGGCGTCGAGAAGCGGTGGGAGTCCCTGCCGCGCAGCGCCTATGCCATGATGGGCAACCGGCGGCAAGTGGTGATGATGCTGCCCGACAGCGACGCGGTGATCGTGCGGTTGGGGTGGACCGGCGGCGATTATCCGACCGACAGGAATTTTTCCCGCATCGCCGGGGCGCTTGCGCAATGAACCTGCAAAGACCACCGTAACGCGGAGTCCGCGGTCGAGCCCCGGGAGTTTGTCCGGGCGGCGCGCGCTGCCCTTGTCGACTCCTGGATTCGTACTATGCTTGTGTCAGTTTGTCTCGCCCCGATGGGGGCAGGAGGAGGAATGATGAGTCTTCGAATCAACGATACCGCACCCGATTTCACCGCTGAAACCACCCACGGCACCATTCGCTTTCACGACTGGATCGGCGACAGCTGGGCGGTGCTGTTTTCCCATCCCAAGGACTTTACGCCGGTGTGCACGACGGAACTCGGCTACCTGGCGGGTCAGGAAGAGGAATTCGCCAATCGCAACTGCAAGATCATCGGTCTCAGCGTGGACCCGGTAGACAGCCACGAGGGCTGGCTGGGGGATATCGAGGAAACCCAGGGCCACGCCGTGAATTACCCGATCATCGCCGACAGCGACCTGCAGGTGGCCAAGCTGTACAACATGCTGCCCGCCGAGGCGGGCGACAGCGCCGAGGGGCGCAGCCCGGCCGACAACGCCACCGTGCGCACGGTATTCGTGATCGCCCCGGACAAGACAATCAAGCTGATGCTCGCCTATCCCATGAGTACCGGGCGCAATTTCGATGAAATCCTGCGCGTACTGGACTCCATGCAGCTCACCGCGAAGCACAAGGTGGCGACGCCGGTGAACTGGCAGCGGGGCGGCGAGTGCATCATTGTCCCGACGGTGTCCGACGACGAGGCCAAAAAGCTGTTCCCCGACGGCTGGAAGACCGTCAAGCCCTACCTGCGGGTGGTGTCGCAACCGGGCGATTGACGATACCGGCTGCCGCTTACAGCTCCAGTACGGTGCGCAGACCCCGGCCCGCCTTGAGGTCGGCGAAGGCCTCGTTGATCTCCTCGATGGGCCGGCGCCCGGTGACCATGTTTTCCAGATCCAGGCGGTTGCCCTGCCACAGGCTGGCCAGGCGCGGAATTTCGTGCAGGGAGTTGCAGCTGCCCATCAGGCAGCCGAGCAGTTTTTTCTCGAAACTGGAGAACATGGTAAAAGGGTTGATTTCGATGCCCTGGTCCAGCGGCGGCGCGCCGACGCACACCACGGCGCCGCCGGGGCGGATCAACCCGATGGCCTCTTCGGTCAGGCGTGCGATGCCCGCGGTCTCGAAGGCGTAGTCCATGCCGATGTTGTCTGTCAGCGCCTGGCAGCGCTGCAGGATGTCCTCTTCCATCGGGTCGATGACATGGGTTGCGCCGAACTGTTTGGCCATGTCCCGGCGCTCCGCCACCGGGTCGGAGGCCAGAATGACCGCGGCGCCGGCCAGGCGCGCGCCCTGCACCGCGGACATACCGATGCCGCCCAGCCCCATGATCACCACGGTCGCTCCCGTCTCCACCTGCGCGGTATTGATAACCGCCCCGGTGCCGGTCTGCAGCGCGCAGCCCATCAGGCAGGCCAGCTCCAGGGGAATCTCCGCGTCGATTTTCACCGCGCCGTTGGCGGGCGACACCACGCGCTCGGCGAAGGCGCCGACCCCCAGTCCCTTGTAGATCGCCTCGCCGCCGCGCGAGAGGCTGGTGTTGCCGTCCGCCAGGGCAAAGGTTCCGATCACGGTGTTGTTCGCGCACAGTTGGCCCTGGCCGCGCAGGCAGAAATAGCAGGTGCCGCAGGGCGGCACGGGGGTGAGAACCACATGGTCGCCGACCGCCAGGTGCGTCACGCCTCCACCCACGGATTCCACGATACCCGAGGCCTCGTGGCCGAGGACCGTCGGGCCGAAAGCGGGCAGCTCGCCGTCCGCCACGTGCAGGTCGGAGTGGCACACGCTGCAGTATTTGACCCTGACACCCACTTCTCCTGCGCGCGGCTCGATGATGTCGACGTCATTGTAAATCCGCATCGGTTGACCGACTTCCTCGAATACTGCTGCTTTCATACGGTTCTCCTTTCCCGGCGCCAGAACGGGCCGCGCTTGAGGGCGGGCACTGGCCGCGCGTATAGTTACCAGCCGGTTGGCTGGTGAAAGATAGTGTTGCCGCCGACCACTCCTGTCAAATGTGTTGAGGCTCTGACATGCCAGACCAGGTCGCCCTGATCACCGGTTGTTCCTCGGGCATCGGCCGCGCTCTCGCGCAGGAAGCCGCCCGGCGCGGACTCATCGTCTACGCCACCGCGCGGCGGGCCGAAACCCTGGCCGATCTGGAAGGGGACATTCAGGCCCTGCCGCTGGATGTCACCGACACCGACAGCATCGCCGCGGCGGTGGCGACGATTCGCGAACGCAACGGACGTCTCGACTTTGTGGTCAACAACGCGGGGCAGAGTCTGTTCGGCCCGCTGGCGGAAATATCCCTGGACAGAATCGACGGGCTGCTGGCCACGAACGTCACGGGACAGATCGCCGTGTGCCAGGCCGCGGTTCCCCTCATGGCGGCGGCGGGCGGCGGCTGTATCGTCAATATCGGCTCCGTCATGGGCGTCGTGACCACGCCTTTCGCGGGCGCCTACTCGGCCAGCAAGGCGGCCATGCATCTCGTGTCCGACTGTCTGCGCATGGAACTCGCGCCCCTGGGCATCCGCGTCGTGGAAGTGCAGCCGGCGGCGGTGCAGTCCCAGGTGGCGGACAACGCGATCGACAACAGCGACCTGGAGCGCTACGCCCGGGACGATTCCCTCTACCACCCGGTGCATACCTATATCGAGCGCCGCGCCCGCGCCTCCCAGGACAACCCGATGCCGACGGACGAGTTCGCCGAGCGGGTGTGGGCCAGGCTGCTCAAGGACCCTCCCCCCGACCTGATCCGCGAGGGCGCCGGCACCACCGCCTTCCGCATTCTGGAGCTGCTGCCGCGCGCCATGCGCGATCGCATGTTCTCGAAACGCTTCGGCCTGGACCGCCTGCAGCCCTGAAGTCGACAGCCAGGTACAGTCCCGGCACAAGCAGCAGGCATGAGCATGGGGCGGTATATGGTCCACTGGAACCGTGTGGCGACAGGACGTCGCCACCCGAGCCTGGCCAGGGACGGCCGCTTTTTGGCGTGTTCCAGTGGACCATATACCGCCCCATGCGGTCGCCAGGTAACGCTCTGTGTCGCCAGGCGACAACACCAAGCCGGTACAGGCACGGCCAGTACAGGCACAGGACTCATATTGACCGGCACCGCACTTTCACGCACATTGGGGCGCCTAACAGACAGGAGCACGCCATGATCACCATCCACCACCTGGGCGTTTCCCAGTCCGACCGAGTTGTCTGGCTGATGGAGGAACTGGAACTGCCCTACGAACTGAAGTGGTACGACCGGGGCGAGGATTTTCTCGCGCCACCGGAGTACCGGGCCCTCCACCCGGCGGGCACCGCGCCCATCATCAGCGACGGCGACCTCGTAATGGCCGAATCCACCGCCATCGTCGAGTATATCTCCCAGCGCCACGGCGGCGGTCGCCTCTCCGTGCCCGTCGACGACCCGGACTATCCGCACTACCTGTTCTGGATGCAGTTCAACAACAACCTGCAATCGGTCTTGTTCATCAAGGTCGCGGTGCAGTCCACCGGCGTGGATTTGGGCGAGGACAACCTCATGCTGACCACGACCCGTCGCCGGGAGGAGGGGCTGTACCGGGCACTGGAGGAACGTCTGGGCGAATCCGCCTGGCTGGGTGGGCCCGAGTTCAGCTGCGCGGATATCATGTCGGCATTCAACCTCACGTCACTCGGCATGCTCGGCGCCCGCGAAATCGACGACAGCATGCCCAACACCCGCGACTACGTGGAACGGGTGACGGCGCGGCCGGCCTATCAAAAGGCCATGTCGATCGCCGGTCCAGGGGCGCAACGCCCGGCGCAGTGAGGCGTTCCTGGCGGTTGCCCGGAGAGGTGTCAAACGCCGGCGGCAAAGAGGCTCGCTGATCCAGTGCACGGGACGCAATGACACGACTGAGGCAAATCAAGGCCTTCCTGGACAGGCACATCGACTACCGCGGAGCGATCGCGGGCGCGGCGGTGCTCGGCAGCATTGTCTTGTACGTCAATATCGACCACGGCTGGGGGCCCGCGCTGGTCGCGGCCGGCAAACAGGCGACCTATACATTTTTCGCGGGCGGCTACATGATGCGACTCAACGAGCGCATTGTGCTGGCGCTGGAGCCCGGGCTGCTGGCGGTACCGGCGGGTATACTCTGCGCGGGCGGACTGGCGGTGAGCCTGACTTACCTGGTGCACAGTATGCGCGGTACGCCGGAGCCGCTGAACTCCACCCTGCCGACGCTGGTGCTGATTTTTTTCGGCTTTGCGTTTCTGGGCATCCGGGCCAGGATCGCGCGAGGGCGCCGGCAGGAGGCAAGCCGCCCCGGCTGATCCGGGCTCGCGATGAACCCGCACCGACGCGTACAAGGTCGGCGCAATGATTGGAGACCAGAGTTTGAATCTTGCGGAACTCGGCGCTCGCGAGAGCATTCGCGACATCGTCGCGCGTTACAACAGTTACGGTGACAGCGGCCGCATCGATGCGATGATGGCACTGTTCGCGCCCGATGCGCGAATGGAAATAGCCGGTGGCGAGTGTTGCGAGGGCGTCGATGCGATCCGCGCGTTTTTCAGCGGAGTGGCCCGGCCCGATTCGGGGCGGCGCCCACCGCAACGCATCCAGCACCATACCGCGACGCATCAGATAGATATCGTCGATGCGCAGTCGGCGACGGGCCGCTGCTATTTTGCCGTGTACACGGCCGATGGGCTGGATCACTGGGGCCGCTATATCGACGAGTACATCCTGCAGAGTGACACATGGAAGTTTCGCTCGCGCCGCGTCCATGTCGACGGTTACATACCCGGAGGCTGGGGTGCGCCGTCGCCACAACCCGTGGATGGCAGTTACTCCGGGTAGCGGCTCTGGTAAAGTGGGGGCCCCGCTGCGGTGCTTTCAGTGAAATTACTTTCGAAGGCCACGACGATGACGATTTTGCAACACCCCGACAGGTCCACGCTGGAAGACTGGCTGCAGCACATCCACGTCGACAATTTTCTCTGCGGGGAGTGCGAGGGCCTGCACCTCAGCGCTCTGCAGGATATCGAGGGTGTCGTCAACAGCCGTGTCTTTGTGCACAAGACGCACATACTTGTCTCCACCGAGCTGGAAATCCGCCCGATGGCGGTACTGCCCCTGGCGTCCGATCTGGGGCGCCTCAATATGGATTACCCCAACCTGAAGGTGTTTCTCGATATCGTCGACGATGAGACGCCACAGCTGGTGGCCTCGGCCAGCATGCTGGCGACCGCGGGGATTGCCCAGAAGCAGTTCGGGGAGTTCGTGGTCAATGTCATGGACGGCACGCGGCTGCTGGCCGAGGAGTGCCTGCAACTGGACTATCTCTTCGCGCGCCCCGAGAGCCCCGGCATCAGCGGCAGCACCTCGGTGCACTGATCGCCCGGAGCCGGGGAGCAGGCGTTTAATACAGCCACGACCGAAACCTGAACCACCGATAACATACTCACTGCCGATTGTGTACCTCGGCGGGTTGTTGGGTAGTGTCTCAGTTTGGATTTGTGGCGCGAGCTTGGGTTGGGTGTGGCCCACTGGAACCGTGTGGCGACAGGACGTCGCCACCCCGAGCCTGGCCAGGGAGAGCCTGCCCCTCTCGGGCATGGCCGCTGGCGTGTTCCAGTGGGCACACCAACTCGAGCATCCTGACAGGTAGATCGAAACTGAGACACTACTGGTTGTTGACAGTCCCCCTAATCCGTCTAGGCTTGTGTGAGTACGGGTTGCCCGCCAGAGGCGGGGAGCGACCGGCTGACATTCTTGTATGCGATAACCAGGAAACGTTTATGATTAATGGAAAACTGATCGGCCCTGCAACCGCGATGGCTCTGGCCCTTGCGCTGGGCGCCTGCGGCGAAAAAGATGTCGAACAGGCCGAAACCTCCGCGGAGAAGGCCGCCGAGTCCGTGAGTGAAACGACCAGGGAAGTCGTGGATGACACCCAGGATGCGATGGGCGATGCCGCCGAGGCGACCAAAGAAACCTGGGAAGACACCAAACAGGCCGCCGCTGAAATGACCGACGAGGCGGCCGATACCGCCAAGGAAGCCTGGGGAGAGACCAAGGAAGCCGGCAAGAACGCGGCGGATTCTGCCAAAGGGGCCGCCGATGAGGCCATGGACGCCACCGAAGAGGCGGCGGAGAAGGCCGAGGCCGAAGCCGACAAGGCCATGGGCAAATAAAGGACCACGCTTTCCTGTCCCCGGCGGTGCGCGCAGCCGAGCGCGCCCGCCGGAGTATAACATCCGGCTGCCTGTCTCGTTCGGCTTCACGCCGCGGGCAGACAGCTTGAAGGTGCACATCCCAGGCACTTCCTTGCACATCCAACGCGAGATTCCATAATGAAAACACGCGCCCGCTGGTTACTGCTCAGTTCCCTCATTTACCTTGTTGCCGGCTGTACTGACGGCAGTGATGCCCCCGTCGACCCGGGACCCGACCTGGCGGAAAATGTTCCTCCGCCGCCGTTGGACTGCGACCCGCTGACCCCGGGCTACTGCGGTTTCCCCTACCCGAACAACTACTGGACGCAAGCCGATTCGGCGTCGGTCACCGGGCTGCGCCTGGCGCTGCCCGCGGTCATCATGCCGGCCAATGTCGACGGCGTGCGATCCGACCCTGCAGCCTTCAATGAGATGGACGGATTCTCGCCCGGCATCGCGGCCATGACCCATCTGCCCGGCGCCACGGTCGCGGGGCTGGCGACACCGGCCAGCATCGAGGCGTCGCTGTCGCCGCAGTCGGCCACGGTGATCATCGATGCCGCCACGGGAGAGCGGGTGCCGCACTGGGTCGACCTCGATGAATACGTCCTGCAGGCGAAACTTCGGGTCGAGGCCGGCGAGGAGGATCCCGATTTCGATATCGACCGGGATATCGACGAATTGCGCCGGGAGCGGGCGCTGATGTTGCGGCCCGCGGTGCGTTTGGAAGATGCCACGCGCTACATCGTGGCGATTCGCAACGTCGTCGACGAGGACGGTGCCGCGCTGCCGCCCTCGCCGGGGTTTCAGGCGCTGCGCGATCGCACGCCCTTCGACGACCCGATCATCCAGTCCCGGCGCGAGTACTTCGAGGAGCTGTTCGATACCCTGGAAGCGCATGACATTGCCAGGGATGACCTGCAGATCGCCTGGGACTTCACGACCGCCAGCCGGGCGAACAATACCCGCGCCATGGTGCACATGCGCGACGATGCCCTGGCCACATCGCCGGATGGCGTGCCGTACTCCGTGGAATTGAAGAACGAGGGTCTGAGTGACGGCATCGCCTGCCGGCTCGAGATCACGTTCGATGTGCCCCTCTACCTGACGCAGGGCGAGACGGGCGGGCTGCTCAATCTCGGCGCCGACGGGCTGCCGCAGCAGAACGGCAGCTTTCCTTACGCCGCGGCACTTATCGTGCCGATGAGCGCCCAGACGGAGGCGGCGCCGCTGGTGGCTTTTGGCCACGGCCAACTCGGCGCGAAGGAGCAGGTGCTCGGCTTTCAGCCGTTCGCCGCCATGCAGAATTTCGCGACCTTCGCCATGGATTGGAAGGGTTTTGCCAGCGACGACGTCGTAACGGTTATCAGCGCGCTGACCGGCGGTGACGTGTCGACTTTCCGCGCGATTCCCGAGCGCATGCACCAGGGTTTCCTGAACTTCCTGGTGGCGATGCGCACACTGTCGGTGGCGGCGGACGGCGGCCCTTCGACGGCTTTGAACGAAGCGCTCAATCGCGACTGCGGCGGCGCGGCCATCGATGGCGGCAAGCGCTATTATTTCGGTGGCAGCCAGGGCGGCATCCTCGGCGCGAGCCTGATGGCCCTGACCACCGATATCGAGCGGGGTTTGCTGGCGGTTCCGGGGCAGTCCTACAACCTGCTGCTCAACCGCAGCGTCAACTTCGATCCCTTCGCGGAGCAAATCTACCCGCTGTACAACTGGAACGCACTCGACATGCAGATGAACCTGGCGCTGGTGCAGGGCCTGTGGGACCGGGCGGAGCCCACGGGCTACTCGAAATACATCCGCACCAACCGGCTGCCCGGCACGCCGCCCCACGAAGTGCTGATACAGGTCTCCAAGGCGGATCACCAGGTGACCAATCTCGGCGCGCACATCATGGCGCGCACGATCGGCGGCGTGGTGAACCTGGCGCCGACGATCCGCGATGTCTGGGGCCTGGAAGTGGTCGCCGGAGAGCACAGCGGTTCGGCGATGATAGAAGTCGATTTCGGCAATCCGGACGCGCCCCTCACCAATATCCCGCACTGGGATGACGAGCTGCCCGATCCCCACGGCCGGGCGACGGAGCTGCGCGGTATCGGCGACAGCCTGGCCAGGTTCTACGCGACCGGGGTGGCGGAGAATACCTGTGACGGACCCTGTGACGAGGACGATCTGTTGTAGGGTACAGGCGTCGACACAGCGCAACAGGAGATTTGTAGAAAAGAGAACTACGCCGCAGGCGCTCTGTAAAAGGAGGACACATGCAACAGCGACCCGGATGGGTTTTCTATCTTTCCGTCCTGGTTCTCGCCGCGTTCGTGGCTCTGGGTATTGGCCGGCCCGAACAACTGGCGACGGGCGCCGAGACAGCGCTGGCGTTCACCACGGAGCACTTCGGCTGGCTGTACCTGTTCGCCACCACCGGGTTCCTGCTGTTCTGTCTGGGGGTGGCCTACTCCCCCTACGGTGATATCCGCCTGGGCGCCGATGGCGAGAGCCCCGAATTTCCCTATCCCGCCTGGCTCGGCATGATCTTCTCCGCCGGCATGGGGGTCGGCCTGGTGTTCTGGGGCGTGGCTGAACCCATGAGCCATTACAATGACCCGCCTCTGGGCCAGGCTGCCGGTGGGACGCCGGAGGCGGCCCGGCTCGGCATGCAGTATTCGCTGTTCCACTGGGGGTTCCACCAGTGGGCCAATTTCGCCGTGGTCGGCCTCGCCATAGCCTACGTGCGTTTCCGCCGGCAGCGGGCCGGACTGATCAGCGAAACTTTCCGGGCCAGTCTGGGTGACCGGGTCGACGGTCCCCTGGGTCACGGCATCAATATTCTGGCCGTGGTGTCGACCGTGTTCGGCGTCGCGACCACGCTGGGGCTGGGGATTATCCAGATCAACAGCGGCCTCGGCGCCGTGGCCGACGTCGCTTTCGGGGTGAATTCGCAACTGGCCATCCTGGGCGGCGTGTCGCTGGTGTTTCTCGCCTGCTCCCTGATGCCCCTGGAGAGCGGCGTGCGCTATGTCAGTGACGCCAACATGATGCTGGCCGCCGTGCTGCTGTTGTTCGTGTTCTTTGCCGGACCCACCGACTTCATCACCGCGGCGATGACCAATGCCATCGGCGACTACTTCAACAACGTGATCGGCATGAGCCTGGTCATGACGCCCTACACCGGCGAGGACTGGGTCGAGCGCTGGACCATCTTCTACTGGGCCTGGGGGCTGTCCTGGGCGCCGTTCGTCGGCAGCTTCATCGCCCGAATCTCGCGCGGGCGCACGATCCGCGAGTTTGTGCTCGGCGTGATCGGCGTGCCGGTGCTGCTGAGCGTGCTGTGGTTCGCGACCTTCGGTGGTTCGGCCCTGTACTACGAGTTGTTCGAGGACGCGGGCATCGCCGGGGCGGTGCGGACCGAAATCAGTTCGGGACTCTTCCTGATGCTGGAATCACTGCCCTACGCCGACCTGCTCGGCGTGCTGGTACTGGTCCTGATCGTGCTGTTCGTGATCACTTCGGCCAACTCGGCCACTTTCGTGCTCGGCATGTTCACCGGCAAGGGCGTACTCACACCCAGTCGTTGGCTGCGGGTCGGCTGGGGAGCCATGCAGGTGCTGGTGGCCGGCGTACTGTTGCTCAGCGGTGGCCTGGACGCCCTGCAGACCATGTCCATCGTCGCCGCGTTCCCGTTCATGATACTGATGGTCTTCATGGCGGCCGCCCTGCTGCGCTCCCTGCGCGAGGAAAAGCGGCAGATGGAACTCCACGCGGCCATGCTGGAAGTGCGCATGCAACGGATGCTGGAGGATTACGAAGCCGGCCGGGCGCAGGATGAGGGCGAGGATGCGCCATTGCGCTAGCAGCCCGGCATGGACTGAGCGCGCTAGGAGTCTGCGCCGCAGGCTCCGTTGGCAGCTGCAGGCGATGGCTCTCGAGACTGCCTTGACGACCTCGCGCCACCAGAGGTCGACCTTGTCGACAACCCCGTTCAGGACGGCGTCGGCGTCGGGGAGGCTCGGATTACAGACCTGGCGCAGCGCGTCGTCGTTGTTCTCCCCGGCGACACCGAGTTCCAGGTACAGCCTGTCCAGATCCTTTACCGTCTCACAGGCGGCGTAGAGTTCGTAGCTCGTGCCCGCGATCACCACCGCCACGCCGATCACGGGGATCGACTCGGCGGGAATCGCCGCGATGCTCCTGGCCGCCACCCGTTTGGTGCGCGATGCCAGCCGCCGGCCGAAGTGCCGCGCCGCGGACTTGCGCTGTACGGCGGCGGCCCGGTGCTTTTGCAACGCCGTCTTCTGCGCGGCAACTTTGGACTGCAGCGCGCCGGATACCGTGCGCACACCCAGCGTCGACGCGAGCAGCCCTGAAACGGCGGTGTTGAAGGCGGCGCTGGTCAGCGTCAGCACGTTGGTCGCCAGCAGACCCGCGAGGGTAACGGTCAACAGCAGCCGCTTCAGGTCGCAGGCCTTCATATAGATCGCTTCAGCACAGGCTTCGCGCCTCCAGTGCGCTTGCTTCCCGGTATCGGTTTTTCGGGAACACCCAACCCATCATTGGGCCGTGCAGAATAGCCGCTTCGTCCGGGTATATAGAGCTTCCATGGCTTCCGCCTACCGTGGTCCATGTCGTTTCGGCAACGCCGACCATGATGGGCAGATGGAGTGCCGCTTCAACGCGTGAACACGAAGTGCTCGTAGAGCAACTCTTCACACAAGTCGCGCTTCCTGCCGAGGTCCTGTTTGTCGCTGCCGCCCAGGAACAATAACGCCACCCGATAACTGTAGCTGTCCTGGTCCATCAGATCCGACAGTTTTTTCCCCTCTTCGGCGACAATCTCTATGGTCGAGCCGGGAACGACCTCCTGCTCGATGTGCTGAACGATTCCTGGCGACGGTACCTTCTCCACAAGGGCGTCCTCCCACTCCCGCAGGAAAAACTTGCCGCCGACGGCGTGTTTGCCCTCCCGGTGCGGGAAGGTGGGCCGCCTGCCGACCGCCAGTTCCACGGCAACCTGGTGATGGGAGCAGCCGTCCACCGCTTCGAAAAGCTGGCAGTGGGACTCGGATATGCGGGTGTTGATTTCCAGCAGCCATATCTGGTCCCGTTCCCGGTCCCAGTAGTACTCGATATTAAAGGGCGCATCGTCGTAGCCGATATGCTTGATCACTCGCCTGGAGATATCCGTCATGCGCTCCTGCACTTCCAGCGGCATGATGGACGGATACTGGTAACTCGAGAAGGTGGTCAGGTTCTCTTCGCGGAACGAATCGATGGTGCCGTAGACCTCGACCTCGCCCTTGCAGGAAAAACCTTCCTGGGTGCACTGCATACCGCCAATGATGCCCTCGGCGATACAGTATTCGCCGCCGATACCGCTGAACTCCTCGGGCATTGTCACCTTGCTAAGAAGATAATTGAACGGCCCGGAAAAGCGGCCGATGTTCTCCCGGGTTTCGGCGATGGCCGCTTCCCACTGTTCTTCGTTCTCGATTCTGAATCCGAGATAGGAGGAAAAGGACTTGATGGGCTTCATCCAGAACGGAAAGTCCAGTTCCTTCTTTACGGTCGCGAGCGCATCGTCGTCGAATGGACTGAATGCGGCGAAGTTCGGGATATTGCCCGGAACCACGGCGCGCTGCTCCACCCGGCTCCAGTACTTGTGCTCGCATTTGAGCACGGATTCCAGCGACGCGGAGGGCAGGTCAAAGCTGTTGCAGATGATCGGCACAATGGTGCTCACGGGGAAGTCTATGTAGTGAATGATGCCGTCTATGCTGCCCTTGTAGTGCCTGATCTCCTGTTTTGCCTGGTGGATCAGCTTTTCTATATCGTATGTTTGCGTTTCCAGAATATCGTCGCGGTCCAGAAGGTTCACGAAGTTGTAGTGCTCCGCCTGCCTGATGCCCGCGAGCAGTTTCTGGTTGAAGTCATTCAACCCGATGACAAAGATGGTCTCCTCGCCAAAGGCGTTGAAGGAGCCTTCCTCGTCCAGAACTTCCGCACCGGTCAGCGGCGGGCTGTAGACGCAGACCAGTTGCATCTCGGTTGTTGCGCGCAGTACATGCTGATCGTTCCGGTCGAGCGCGTAGACCGCGCCGGGCGTCACGGGGTAGGTCTCGCCGGTGCGGGTGTCTTCAACCTTGCCCTTGCCGCGGATACAGTACACCGTTTCGAGGTGATGTTTGTGTCTTGTCACCTTCTCCGTGCCCGGCTTGACGATGACGTCGTGGACCGAATAGCCCATGCGGTCGTCTTTGAGAATCAGTCCGCGGTTGCTCCACTCCGGCGTGTCGATAACGCGGTTGGTGTCAACCAGTTCGTCGATGTGGCGAAATTTCATGTGTTTGCTCCATTGCTATACAAGATTGCGTGGTATGGTCCGGGACCAGTTGTGGGAGAAGACGCGTGCGTCCCCCTCCCAGGCGTCCAGTTCCGCCCGCAGGAAAAAGTTGCTGGCGTCCGAGGACAGTACCGTCCGCGTCACGGTGGTGACCGACCAGTCGCCGCGGCGATAGGACCAGGTGTGCTGCGTCTCGCCGCGGACGGTGCTGTAGTCGTTGCGGGCATAGGAGTAGCGCTCGGTCGCCCGATGGGCCTGCTCCATGCCGCTGTCTTCGAGGCGATAGGCGCCGGCGTCCTCGATGACATCCAGCGTCGACAGATTGGTCGCCAGGTCGCGCGTCACCTTCCAGCTGTGGTGTTCGGGCTGTAGCAGGGTCACGGGTATATCCGGCAGGCCCTCCGGTTCCCCGAGGCTTCTCAGCGATTGGTCCTGTGCTCTGGCGGGGCGTACCGGCAGCGTCAGAAAACTGTCGCCGCCGTAGAGCGTCAGTCGCGCGGGCTCCGGCGACGGCCAGGCGAGGGGCCAGTAGGAGGTTGAGATGGATATGCGGAACCTGTGCCCGACGGGAAATGCCTGGGCGATATCGTTCAGTGTCACCCGCACCCGGTAGCGCCGGCCGGGCTCCAGCGGCGCCGGGTGTTCGTGGGAGTCGCGGTGGGTGAGGTTCAGCACGCCGTAGGTGATGCGCGTGGCCTCGTCGTCGGGAGCGACGTCCGACAGGCGCACGGCGACCATGGCCACGGGTTTGTCCACTGCCAGCTCGAGTTCCACCTCCGGTGCGCCCAGTATTTCCAGCTGCTCCTCCAGGGGCGGGGAGCTGAAGACCAGTGCGCCGCCGTCCTCCTCCCGCTGATCCAGGGGCAGGTCCGGGGGGGCCGCGTAAGAGCACCACTTGCCGGCGAACAGCCCGACGCTCAGCGGCGACTGGACGCTCATCGCTTCACCGGTGCCCTCCGTGTCGCCGTCGGCCAGCAGGCGCCCCGGGAATGCCAGCGCGAACCGACTCCGTTCAATGCGCGGCGACGGCCAGCTTTCCTCGGCCACCCAACGCCCCGGTCGTTCCCTGTACTTGGTCATTGGCGGTACGCTGTCCTGCATCCAGACGCGTAGCATGGGGTCACCGTCCACCCCTGTGTCCAGATCTTTCAGCCAGCGGTCCCACCAGCGCAGGGCCTCCTGCAGAAAGCCGATCGCCGGTCCGGGGGTGCCGAGATGCGGGTACACGTGACTCCAGGGGCCGATCAGTCCGCGGCGCGGCACCTCGAGGCGGCGCATCATTCTGAGCACCGCGTTGGAATAGCCGTCGGCCCAGCCGCTGACCGCCATGACCGGGCAGCGGATCGCGCCGAAGTCCTCGCAGACCGAGCCGTGCTTCCAGTAATCGTCGCGGTGTTGATGCGAGAGCCAGGTCTCGAGCCACAGGCCGCTGCCGCGCAGACGCGCGAGCCACATGTCGCGCCAGCGCTCACCGACCAGGGCGGGATCCGGCGGGCAGGAATTGTGGGCGAACATGTGCGAGGCCCAGGAGAGGTTGTCGCCGAGCATGCAGCCGCCCATGTAGTGAACGTCGTCGGCGTAGCGGTCGTCGGTGGAGCACAGGCTGATAACTGCCTTGAGGCCGGGGGGCTGCAGCGCGGCGATCTGCAGCGCATTGAAGCCGCCCCAGGAAATGCCCATCATGCCGACGTCGCCGGTGCACCAGGGTTGTTCCCCGAGCCAGCGGATGATCTCGACGCCATCGTCCAGCTCCCGTTGCAGGTACTCATCGGTCAGCACGTCATCCGACTCGCCGCTGCCGCGTGTGTCGACCCGCACGCAGGCGTAGCCGTGGCCGGCCATATAGCCGTGCATTACCGCGTCGCGGCGGATGGTGCCGTCGCTCTTGCGGTAGGGCATGAATTCGAGAATCGCGGGTACGGGGCGCTCCCCGGCGTTCTCGGGCAGCCAGATGCGCGCCGCCAGGTTCGCGCCGTCGGACATGGGGATCTGTGTGTGCTCTATTTCCCGTACCGGGCGGGGGAGGTCGGTAATGCGTTTCATGTGGGCTAGTTGATAGCGGGACCCAGTTTCTGATCGGAGTCGTTGAGCCGGGCCACGGCATGCCTGGCCGCGCGCAGTGTTTCCACATCGCTCTCCAGCAATTCCTCGGTGGCCATTATCAGCGCCCGGGCCACGTTTTCCGTATCGCGCAAGGACACCGTCTCGTTCGGCGCGTGAGCGAGATTGATGTCGCCGGGCCCGTAGACCACCGTGGGGATGCCCGCGAGGCGTACCCACCCGGACATATCGCAGCCGTAGGGTACACCCACCGTTTTTGCTTCCTCGCCGAAAACCGCCTTGCTGGCGCCGCGCATGGCATCGACCAGAGGATGGTTGTCCGGGGTCTGGGACGAGCCGAATCCCGTGGCGTGCGGCTTGACGATGGGCGGGTGGTCGCGCATCCAGGGGTCGCTCTGCGCCGCCCGGTCGAGTGCCGACTGGAAGCGCTGCAGCGCGCCCCGGACAGTCTCGTTGAGCGCGACGCCGATCCGCACTTCCGCCTGTACGGTATCCATGACGCTGGAGGACCAGACGCCTCCCTGAATAATGCCGACGTTGGTCGGGTAGGGAAGCGCCAGTTCACGCATCAGCGGATGCTGTTCGGATTCGTTGAGCTGTCGCTCGTCGTCGCGCATGGCCTGCATGAGGGTGTAGAACAGATCCAGCGCATTGTGGCCGCCCATGCGCTTGCTGGCGTGGGCGGACAGGCCCCGCACTTCCACGGTCACGGACATGCCGCCGGCGTGGGCGATCACCAGCTGGGGCAAGCCGTCGTGCAATGTGGGCTCGGGAATGATCGCGACGTCGGCCGTCCACCCCCGGCGGATGGCGGCCAGTGTACCCAGGCCGCTGTCCTCTTCGGCGGGCACGGCGACGAAGATGACGCGGCCGCTGAAATCGCGCGGGCCCGATGCGAATACCTGAAATGCTTCCAGCGCGGCCACGAGACCGCTCTTCATGTCGGCGGCACCGCAACCGTAAACCCGGTCGCCGTCCACCACGCCGCAGAAGGGGTCGAGATTCCAGGGCGTATAGTCCCCGGGCGGCACCGTGTCGACATGGCCGGTCAGCAGTACCGCGGGGCCCGGGCGCGCGCCGCGAACCACGCCGGCCACCACCGGTACCCAGGCCCGCTCCACTTCGTGCCCCGGGTAATTGCTGTCCAGTTGCAGGGCCGCGATCCCGTCGTACCAGTAATCCACTTCGGCGCCCGTCTCCTGCAGCCAGTCGGCAACGCGCTTTATACCCTCGTCTTCGGTGCCGGTGAGCGAGGGGGTGCGTACCAGTGCAACGAGACGTTCCCGCAGCCGGGCTGGATCCACGAGGGAAGCAAGTGTAGTCGCCATGCGCACTCCTGTTCTTTACGCGGCCTCGACGTCAACAAGGTCATAGCCGAGTTGCTCGATACAGTAACGATAGCGCCGCATCAACTCCTTCGGGTTCGACGCACCCAGGTAGATCAGCGCGACGATGTAGCTGTAGCTGTCCTGGTCGACCATCTGGGAAAGCTGCATACCCACTTCGACGTGGGGTTCGATGACCGTTCCCGGAATCTCGTCCTGTAATCGCGCGATGGTTGCCTCATCCGGCGCGTGCCGTACCACCGCGTCGGCATAGTGGCGCAGGAAACAGGCGGCGGCGCAGTTGAACCGGCCCTGCCGGCCGGGCATGTCGACCGGGTTGCCAAGCGCGACGTCGAGCATTACCTGCTGGTTGGAGACGCCGTCGACCTTTTCAAAGAGGTCTGCATGATGTTGGGCTATTCTCGTATTGACTTCCAGCAGCCACAGTCGGCCCGAGCGCCTGTCCCAGTAGAATTCGACGTTGAACGCGGCGTTGTCGAAACCGATATGGCGCAACAGGCGCGCGATGACATCCGCCGCCTGTGTGCGTACCTGCACGGGCAGTCTGGATGGATACTGGTAGCGAACGAAACTTCTCCGGTTGGGCGCCCGGATGGAATCGACAATGCCATAGGTGTGCACGGCGCCGTTCCGGGCGTATCCCTCGACCGTGAACTGCCAGCCGGAAATGATCTGTTCGGCCAGGCAGGCGTAGCCGCCGGCCGCCGCGATTTCACCCGGCAGGTCGGCGTATTCGAGAAGGTGGTTGAACGGATCCGCGAAGCGGCCCAGCTCTTTCTGTATCGTCCCGACGGCGCGGCGGAACTGGTGCTCGTCGCCGATGCGAAAGCCGAGCCACGATCCCGCCGACTTGACCGGCTTGATCCAGAACGGAAAGGGCAGGCCAATCTGTTCGAGTGCATGCTCATCGAATGGGTCGAAAAGGGCGAAGCGGGGAACATGTTCGGGAATGCAGCGGCTTTGTTCCAGACGGCTCCAGTACTTGTGCTCACACTTCAGCAGCGCTTCAAAGGAGACCGTGCGCAAGCCCACACCCCGTGCAATCAGAGGCAGAAGTGTGCTGACCGGGAAGTCCATGTAGCCGACGACGGCATCGACGCTGCCGGGAAATTCGCGCAGCGTTGTAACGCAGGTATCCAACATCTCCCTGACCGGAAATTCAGTGGCGTCGAGAATGTCTTCCGGCTTCAGAAGGCCGTGGAATTTGCACTGTTCGGCCCCGCGCAGGCTTTCCAGTTTGGCGCGGTTGAAGTCGTTCATGCCGAGCACAAAAACGTTTTTGACGTTCATCGCTCTGCCCGTGAATAACAATCAGGACACAGTATAGTAACAACTTGCCTGCGTCGCTGCAGGGTGCGATCCGCCCGTGTGGACGCACCAGATTGAGCCAACGCGGCACTGATGCGGGCGCGGCATTGAAATATGCATTACACATGCATATTATTGCGCGTTCATGGCCTCACCCGCACGCACCGTTGTAAAGGACTAACCCCTGACCCTGTTTGCCTACGCCTTCAGACCGTTCTTTCTGATGGGAGCGCTGTACGCAGCGCTTTCGGTATTGCTGTGGGTGGGCTATCTGCTGCAGTTTCCCGTACCGATAGCGTTGCCCCTCACCCCTCAGTGGCACGCCCACGAAATGCTGTACGGCTTCGTACCCGCCGCCATCGCCGGGTTTCTGCTCACCGCCATCACCAACTGGACCGGAGCGAATCCCCTCTCCGGCGCGCGGCTGGCGGCGCTGGCGGGACTCTGGCTGGCGGGCCGCGCCGCCATGTGGTGCGTGGGGTCGCTGCCCTACGGCCTGATCGCGTTGGTGGACGCCGCGTTTCTGCCCGTTCTGGCGATCTATGCGGGCACCGTTCTGTGGCGGGCGGGCAGTCGCCGCAATCTCGGCATCGTACTGGTGCTGATGGCTCTGGCGGCCGGCAATGTACTCATGCACGCAGGTGTGCTCCGGGGTGCCCCCGCGCTCGCGGCCGCCGGACGCGACCTGGGACTGGACTTCATCGCCGTGCTCATGGCGGTGATCGCCGGCAGGATCACCCCGGCCTTTGGCGCGAACTGGCTGCGCGCACAGGGCTTGCCCGCGGGCCCCGCGCCGTGGCCCTGGCTGACGCCCGTTGCCATCGGCAGTATCGCGCTGATGGCGCTCGGTGCACTGCTCGGTGCGCCCGAGCCCGCGGTCGCGTCGCTGGCGCTGCTCGCCGCGCTGGCCAACGGGCTGCGTCTCGTCTTCTGGGCCGGCTGGCGCGTCCGCCGCGAGCCGCTGCTGTGGATACTGCACGCCGGCTACGCCTTTCTCGTGCTCGCCCTGGCCGGCCGCGGCCTGTACCTGCTGGGTGTTATCGCCAATCCCTCGCTCTGGTACCACGCCCTGGGCGTCGGCGCGATGGGACTGCTCATCGTCGGCGTCATGACCCGCGTGACCGCGGGGCACACCGGGCGGCCGCTGGTACTGTTCCGGGGCGGCCTGGCCATCTACCTGTGTGTCGCCGCCGCCGCGGTGCTGCGTCTTGCCACCGCGGCCGGCTGGCTCGGTTTTACCGCTGGCCTGGCCCTGTCGTCACTGGCCTGGGCGGGGGGATTTCTGCTGTTCGCCGCGCTGTACGGTCCGGCCCTGTGCCGGCCGCGGCCCGACGGGCGGCCCGGATAGGAAGAGAATTACATCCTTGTATATCACCCGCCATACCGATTACGCGCTGCGTGTCCTGATGTACCTCGCCCTGAAGGATGGCGAAACCGCAACCGTCGGCGAAATCGCCGGCCAGTTCGGCATCTCCCGGCACCACCTGACAAAGGTCGTTCACCGTTTGAACCGGACGGGCCACCTGTCGGCGACCCGGGGGAAAAATGGCGGACTGGCACTGTGCCGCCCGCCCGGTGAAATCATCCTCGGCGAGGTGTTTCGCGATCTGGAAAACGAACTCGGCCTGGTCGAGTGCATGCGCGAGGACGGCGCCTGCCTGCTGGACGACGGCTGCGAACTCAAGCGCACTTTCGACCAGGCCATGGCGGCCTTTCTCGCGGTGCTAGATGATCGCAGCCTGGCGGATTTGTTGCCTGCGACAAAAGTGGACCACTTGCGCGACATTCTGGCGATTGCCCCGTAAACGGCGGTTCCCGGCCAGGCATTCCCGCGATGGGTAGTCGCTTCGTTTGAGAAAATGCCTGAAGCGTCACGTGAGTATGCCGCCGCTGGAACCGTGCGGCGACAGGACGTCGCCGCCCCGAGCCTGGCCATGGAAGGCCGCTTTTTGGCGTGTTCCAGCGGCGGCATACTCACGTGACGCTGTACGCACGGCAACAATTCCCACTGCCCACTGCCCACTGCCCACTGCCCACTGCCACGCGACGATACCGCTTGACGCCGCTGACCCCGATGAGTATAAGTCGCATAATGTTTACGACTTCTGCAAATCGAACGCCGCGGGTTCTTGCGGGGGAGAGTGACACATGACTGAAAGGCTCACGCGCAACGCGGCCCGGAACATCTTCTTCGGGGGTTCCGCGTTCTTCTTTCTGGTGTTCGCCGCACTGACCGCACACAGCCACTGGTACATGGTGAAAGTCTCCACCGACGAAGCCGGCCTCACCGAAACCGTTGCCCGCGGCAAACACGTGTGGGAGGAAAACAGCTGCATCAACTGCCACACCATTCTCGGCGAGGGCGCCTATTTCGCGCCGGAACTCGGCAATGTGTGGACGCGGTACGGCGGTCGGGAGAATCCCGAGGCCGCGCGCCAGGGCATCAAGGCCTGGATCAAGGCGCAACCCCTCAATGCCCCGGGCCGGCGCCGGATGCCGGCATTCGACCTCAGCGAAGAGGAGCTCGACGCTCTGGTGGATTTTCTGCGCTGGACCGACTCCATCGACACACAGGGCTGGCCGCCACACCCGGTGGGCTGAGCGCAATCTGGGAAAACCGGGAGAAAATGTAATGAAATACGAGAGTCAGAAAGTCGCGCTGCCCTTTTTTGCCGTGGCGATGGCGCTGTTCGTGCTGCAGGTGGTGTTCGGCATATTCGCCGCGACGGTCTACGTGCTGCCCGAGTTCATGGCCGAGGCCATGCCCTTTCACATCATGCGCATGAGCCACACCAACCTGCTGATCGTGTGGCTGCTGATCGGGTTCATGGGCAGCACCTATTACCTGATGCCCGAAGAGGCGGAGACCGAGATCCACAGTCCGCTGCTGGCCTATGTGGGCCTGGTGCTGTTCGCCGTGGCCGGCGCCGGCGCATTGGTGAGCTACCAGCTCGGCATTCACGAGGGGCGCGAATTTCTGGAACAGCCGTTCTGGTGCAAGGTGCTAATCACGATCTCGTTTCTGATATTTCTGTACAACACGACCCGCACGCTGCTGGTGGGCCGCAAGACGGCCATCAACAGCGTTTTGATGCTGGGTCTGTGGCTGGCGGGGATCTTCTGGTTTTTTGCCTTCTACAACCCGGCGAACCTGTCCGTGGACAAACTCTACTGGTGGTGGATCGTGCATATCTGGGTGGAGGGTGTGTGGGAGCTGATCATGGCCTCGCTGCTCGCCTACCTGCTCATCAAGATGACCGGTGTCGACCGGGAAATCATTGAAAAGTGGCTCTACGTGATCATCGGCCTGGCGCTCTTTTCCGGACTGCTCGGCACGGGGCACCACTACTACTGGATCGGCGCGCCGGGTTACTGGCAGCCGGTGGGCAGCATCTTTTCGACACTGGAGGTCGCGCCGTTTTTCGCCATGGTGATGTTTGCGTTCTACATGTTCTGGAAAGGCAAGCGCAACCATCCCAACAAGACCGCCATGCTGTGGACCCTGGGCAGCGCCACACTGGCCTTTTTCGGCGCCGGCGTGTGGGGCTTCATGCACACACTGTCCTTCGTCAACTACTACAGCCACGGCACGCAGGTGACCGCCGCACACGGGCACCTGGCGTTCTTTGGCGCCTACGTCATGATGGTGCTGGCCATTATCACCTACGCCATGCCGCAGTTGCGCCGCGTGCAGCCCTATAACCAGATACCCAATATGTGGAGCTTCTGGATGATGACCTCGGCCATGTGTTTCATGACCTTTACCCTGACCTTCGCCGGCGTGGTACAGACGCACCTGCAGCGGGTCATGGGCATGAACTACATGGAAGTGCAGTCCCAGTTGACCATCTTCTACGCGATGCGCCTGGGCGCCGGTGTTGTCGTGGCAATAGCCGCGCTGCTGTTCGTCTACGCGATCTTCGGCCCCGCCCGGGAACAGTTGCCGGCGCATACCGGCCCGGCGGTGAGCACCGCCTGACGGTATTGTCCCATGACGTCAACGGAGCACGCGGCGCCGGCGGAGCGAACGGCGGCGGAGATTCCTTGGTATCAGAGTATCGGCAACGAATGCGCCCTGTTCCGGCACGCGTTCACACAGCATCTGCCGCTGCTGCTGAAGGGTCCCACCGGCTGCGGCAAGACGCGCTTCGTACAGCACATGGCGGCGGTGCTGGGCCGGCCGCTCTTCACCGTGGCCTGCCACGATGACCTCACCGCCGCCGATCTCACCGGCCGCTACCTGCTGCGCGACGGCGAAACCCGCTGGGTCGACGGCCCCCTCACGCGCGCGGTGCGCGAGGGCGGCATCTGTTACCTGGACGAGGTGGTGGAAGCGCGCAAGGACGTCACCGTGGTGCTGCATCCGCTGACCGACGACCGCCGGATGCTGCCGCTGGAGCGCACCGGCGAGGAGATTGTGGCGCCGGAGGAATTCATGCTCGTCGTCTCCTACAACCCCGGCTACCAGCACGTATTGAAGGCGTTGAAGCCGAGCACGCGCCAGCGCTTCGTGGGCCTGAGTTTCGACTTTCCACCGCCGGAGCGGGAGCGGGAGATTCTCATGCACGAAAGCGGGCTTGCCGCGCCGCGGGCCACGGCCCTGGTCAACCTCGCCGCGCGGCTGCGCGCCCTCAAGGGTCAGGATCTGGAGGAGGGGGTATCGACGCGGCTGCTGATCTACTGTGGCAAACTGATCTGTGACGGCATGCCGCTCATGGAGGCCGCGCGGGCGACCCTGGTCGAGCCGATGACCGACGACGAGGACGTACAGGCCGGTCTGCTCGAAGCGATCGGCGCGACCTTCGGCGAGGACTGAGCGCCGTGGCGCTGTCACTGGAACTGGAAGAGTGGGTCGGCGCGCGCTGGCACCGCTGGGCCTCCCGCGCGGGCAGTTACCGCCATTACCCCGAAGCGGCGGTGGAGCTGGCCGATGTGCGCGGCGCACTGGCCGTGTTCTTCCGCGTCGGCGGCGGCGACGCCGCCCTCGGCCTGGAGGCGATCTCCGCCCGCGAGTCCCGTCACCGGCTGACGTTGCGGCAGCGTCTCGGCTTCGACAGCGAGATGCTGGAGCGCCCCGCCCGCGACGATACCGCGCTGCGGCTGCCCGCGCGCCTCGACCTGTTGCCCCGAACCGCGCTGAACCGCGATCTGTATTTCTGGCTGGCCGCCTATTTCGCGGTGGCCCGTCCGTGCCCGGCGTCCGACGACCCGCTGTGCGCCGATATCCTCGAGCTGCGCGCGGCGCAGGAGGCGACCGCCGCCGCCCTGGAGCGCTTCCCGGGCCTTGCGCCGCGCTACCGCCGCCTGTGCGATGCGGTCCTGCGCGAACGCGCCCCGCGCGGGCGCCTGCCGCCGGCAGAGGCGGCGCTGGAGGCGGCGATTCGGTCCATGCTGGGCGAACAGCCGGCACCGGACCTGCAGCCGGTGGTGGAGGCCGTGCTGGACCCGGCCTCCCGGCTCGGCGATACCCGGGCGCCGCGGGGCTACAGAAAGTTTCTGCCGGTGCCGCTGTGGGGCAGCGTGGACTGTCACGGCGCAACAACCGGCGGCGCCGGGCACGGCGAGCCCGACGATTCCGACGCGGCGGTCGAGGAGCAGTCCGTGGCCGGGGGCGCGCGCAAGGCTTCCCGCAAGCGTCAGGAACAGGCGGAACGGGACGATCCCCTGGTCTTCAACCGCTTCGAGAAAATGCTGTCCATCGCCGAGATGGTCAATCTCAATCGCCTGGTGGACGACGAGCCGGACGACAACGCCGCCAAAAGCGCGGAGCAGTTCGAGGAACTCACTCTCAGTCCGAACTCGCGCAAAGCCGCCTCGCGCCTGCGGGTGGAGCTGGATCTGCCGCCGGATACCGCCGTCGCCGACCCGTTGCGCGGCAGTCACACCTACCCGGAGTGGGACTACCGCAAACAGCGCTATCTGCCGGCGCAGAGCCGGGTGCTGACGGCGACACACGAGGAAGCCGCGGAACCGTGGCGGCCGGACGACGCCACGCGGCGGCGCGTGCGCCGGGTCGAGCGGCAGTTCGAGGCGCTGCGGCCGCGGCGCGTGGTGCTGCGCGGGCAGCCCGACGGTGAAGAGCTCGACACCGACGCGGCGGTGCGCGGCTACTGCGACCAGGTGGCGACCGGGGTACCCAGCGAGCGGGTCTATCTGGCCGCCCGCCCGCAGGCGCGGGATCTCGCCGTGAGCGTGCTGGTGGACAACTCGCTGTCGACCGAGGCGTGGCTGGAGGACCGGCGCGTCATCGATGTCAGCCGCGAGGCGCTGTGGGTGCTGTCCCACGGCCTGGCGCGCTGCGGTGACGACCACGCCATCTCGACGTTCACCTCGCACCGCCGGGCGCACGTCTGGGTGAAGCACATCAAGGGTTTCGACGAGGCACTCGACGCGCGCGTCGAGCGGCGCATCGCCGCGCTCAAACCGGGCTCGTATACGCGCATGGGCCCGGCGATCCGGCACACGGCCGACGAGCTGGCGCAGCGGCCGAACCGGCACCGCCTGCTGCTGATACTGAGCGACGGCAAGCCCAACGATACCGATTATTACGAGGGACGTTACGCCATCGAGGACACCCGCCGCGCGGTGCTGGACGCCAGAAGCCGGGAGATACAGGTATTCGCGATAACGATCGATGCAGAGGCGGGGGAGTATATCGCGGCTGTTCGGCCGCGGTCGCTACGCACTGGTCGAGCGCTCCGAAAAACTCAGCGCGGCGCTGCCGCGCATCTACCGGCAGATCACGACCGGCTGAGGGCTGTCGCCGACATCCTCTTGGCGCACGCGGTAACTCAATGTGGCGAACCCATACCCCGGTTGGCGGTGAGTCGATTCAGGCCCAGCGCACAGCGCCCCACGAGCCACGCCAGCTCCGGCGGTAAACACCAGGTAGCCCAGGTACCAGGCGTAGTGGGGCGGCAGGTCCGCCCGGCCCAGCAGCCACCAGATGACGCCGCCCGCCAGCAGCCCGGCGACCGCCCACCAGAACGTGGCGATCTGGTAATTCATATGCGACGCGACCCAGTTTGCGCTGCGCCGGCGCCAGGCATAGGCCAGCAGAATACCGGCGGGCGCGGTGACCAACATCATGATGCTGCCCAGTAGCAGCCAGTACACGATAATGGCCGCACCACGGCCGGAGGCGGACTTGGTGTATGTCTGATCGAGCACTACGGCACCTGTGGGGTTAAGTCTGAATGACACTTATCTATGGATGTCATCGCCGCGCCGGCGGAGTTCTTCAACCACAATACCTCGCAACCGTTGGATTCCGTTCGCCGACCGCGCTGGATTGACAGAATCTATGGTCTTAAACTCTCGTCCGCTTAACGAAGCCCATGATCCAGATAGCTGCATAAGCCTACGATATATTTGGCCAGTAAATGTGATGCCGACTTCAGTCGAAACCGCTCTCGGGTGATTTTCCGGGACCTGTTCCGAAGGCGTCGCCATGTACACCGGTAAGACCCGGTCGCGCAGTTACCAATTGCCCAGGTTCGCAGGCATTACGCCGAGGAGATCCTGGGATTCGACCTGGCGGACACGGTTCATGCGCAGGTCTCGACGGCCATCGATCGGCGTCTGTCGTTGTTTTCACGGGCGCCATTTCGAAGCACCAGGGCGGTGGTCAAAATGCGCACACTTCCGGACCTGCGCCGAGATATACCATACGTTACCGGTGTTTCCAACGGCATGATACCGGATGTCAACGTGCTCAAGCCGCGAAAAGTCATTCGAGCCTGCGATAAGAACCACCTACGAGCTGTCCAATACTCGCTGGAAAATTGACCATATCTTCAAATGGATAAAGCAGGACCAAAACGTTCTGCGGGACATCTCAGAATGCCCTGAATGTCCGCCCTTGAACCGACAGCGACACCAGCAAATGTGGAAGCAATGAGCAGAAAGTGCATGTGACCTTTTGCTGAACGCGTAACATGCGTCTTGTTGAGTAAATTGTCATACATCCGCAAATTACATACACATCCTTCTGGAATCACTTGAGGCGTAATTTGGTGCGAAGTAAACTGAGTATGGCGATTGCTCACCGATAACGATGATCGCGGCGCAGGAAGATGATGACGGATGAAGACGGCCCAGAGACGACCAATCGCCGGAGAGATTTTTTTTTATTCACATCCAGAAAACAGCCGGCACAAGTCTGCGCCGACACCTTTTGGAGAATTTTCATCGATCAGAGATATATCCGCCGCCACAGGAGGGTGGTAAGTACGCATACCTCATTTTTTATAAGACCGGAGCGTTATTGGTAGATTCGCCCCCCGAAGATCAGGCCCGGTATCGTTTGTTTCATGGACACCTGCCCTATGCGGGTCACGCAAAGGCTTGCCATTTGCCACACCCTCTACTACTTTCACCACGCTGGCGGGAGCCGGTTGCCCGAATCCTGTCGCTGCTGGAACCACAAGAAGCGAAAAACTCCCCAGTTCGCCGATGCGTCGCTCGAAGAGATTTATGGACGCCCCAGGTCTCTTTGAGGGCCAGATCCTCAATCATCAGACGAAGACTTTCCCGCCCTACCTGATGACAGCGGTTTGCTTTCAGGATTCGATCCGTTCCCTGTCGGGCCCGCCGGAAGCTCGAGGTGCGCCAAGCAAAACCTTAGCGAGGTAGAGGTGATTGGTCTGCAAAGCGATATGCCAAGCCTCCCTGAGCGGGTTAAAGCGGAAATTTGGCTGGAAAATTCTCCAGTCGAACGTGAGGGAAAACGTCGGCGGCAGCATAAAGGTCAACCAGTCTTTCCTCATACCGTATCGCTGCCGACAACGAGGTCGACCTGGAGTCTTACCGCTACGCGCAGGAACTTGTCAGGAAAAGAGCCACGAGAAGGGTTAGCAGGCCACAGCCTACTCTTATGTAAACAGGCCTCTCCATTGAGCACCAAGCCTCGGTACTGAATACGTTTGAGCAGCAGGATCGGGTAAGTACTGCGGTGACGTTATGGCGCGTACACGCTGGCACCAAATGCGTATTCACGAGAGAGACGTCGCCCTGTGACCTTCAGGTTAATTTTAATCGCGACTGGCTTTTCAGACCGGGATCGAGTTTGTTCTTCGACAACGCGTATACAGAAGGAGATCTGGCATCTGTTCGTCCGGAATACTGGAAGAGTTGAAAAACCAGCTTTCTGAATCCGCGTAGCGGGGCTCGACTCAGGCGCAGGGTGGAAAGCCGTGGCAGTGCGGATATTCCAGTGATTGCGAAGAACAGCGCGTCCCCTGGGTTGAAATGCGGATCACATACCGGCCATCCGCTCCGTCCGCAGCTCTTCGACAAGATTCTTTCCACTGTCCAATTAAAAGGGGCACCACGGGTGCCGGTTTAAATGATCTGCCGCGCATGATTCGGGATAATCTCCATGCCGGCGGCGTTCGTCCCCTGCCACACTCGGTGAGGCGGCAGCCGCAGATTCATCGAGTGGTATAGTCTGTGCCCATGAAGCGCCCCGTCCTGATGCCAGCCGGCCTCGGCCGCGTCGGGCGCGATCCGGCCTGAGAACCCGTTTCCTCACGGATCGGGCGGGCGACTCGCCGAGCACCGCGCCAGTATCGACCGCAAGCCGATGTCCCCGTACAGCTCAATCAGCCGCTGGCATTGTGCGTGGAGACTCCACCACCCGAATCAGATCCCCTTTTTTACCTCTGGCTCGTTTCGGTTTGGTTCTGGTGAGCGCCGAGATTGGCCCGTCTAACCGGAGGCGCGAAAAAGGAGAAGCGTAGTACCGGGAAGAGGTATTCTTCGCCTGCTTCGCGGGCAGCGATGGTGTGGTCCACATAGCTCCTGAATTCATCGGCGATTTCAGGTGGAACAAGGTTCCTCAACAAGCAGGGCACCATGTCCGATAACACCTCGGGCGAGTATTGCTCGCATCGAACCGACGCGTACAATCTCGCGGATAAGCCGCTGTGCCTGGCGTGGCCTCTTCCCACGTTCCGGCCCACGGTATCTGTGGCTCTGGGCCATTTCTATGGCAGAGTGAGCCGGTATGCGGTAGTCAGTCAGCGTACGCTCAATCGCGACGCTTCCGGCTGCAACCGATTTGCAGCCGAGAGCAATTCGGATCGCCTCACGCCACAGATTTTTTTCCTTGAGCTGCTCAGCCTGAGTCAACACGCTCTCGATTTTCACCGAGCCGCCGGGCTATCTCGAGCTTCTCTTTGAATAGTGTGTCGGGCGTGTTGCACGTCCAATCAGTACCTCTCAGCGTTGTTATACTCAGCCCATTGGTTGCGCCATCATCGTGCGCAACCTCGATGGCTGGCATTACTGGGGGTATCTGGCGTAACCCGTTCTTACTAATGACAAGCATACTCTTTCAGTAACTCTGGCAATCGAGCTGCCCTGCTGCAACCGGCAGCCTTCTCCAATGGGAGGTGAGCCTGCAGAAGAGGCGGTGGGGTAACTATTGATTTACGGTAATTCCTAATGGGGCCGAACCGGTATTTTGGGGTTCAATATGGGGATTGCCTGACCAGTTTGATCGGTCCCGCAATCAAAAAATCGAAGACCTTGACCCCGGGCTGGATGCCCGGCAGCGCCTGATTGCTGATGTTTTTGCCGCGGACTGAGAGCGTCACCAGATTTAAATGTCCGCTGGAGCCGTGTGGCGACAGGAGATCGCCGCCCCGAGCCTGTCCATGCAGGGGCATTTTTTGGCGTGGTCCAGCGGACGTATAGTCTCGGTGGCGCTGTGGGACAAGGAGTCAAAGTGAGACACGACCCGGAGCTCGGCAGCTCTTTTATCGTAGATGCTATATATGATACCCGTTCACATCGCTCCTGTCACGAGAAGGGGACTGTCGTGTCCAAAAGTCTGCATGTCCGCAATCTCGACCCGGAGCTGATCGTGCGCCTGAAACGACGCGCGGCGCGGCATGGCCGTTCGGCGGAAGCCGAACACCGTGAAATCCTGCGCCAGGCGCTGGCCGGAGAGGATGAGGCTGATTTCTTCGAACTGGCCGCAAAGCTGCGGGCGATGACGAGCAATCGGCAGCACACACCCGCCGAGACCCTGCAGCGCGAAGGGCGCGACGAGCGTTGAGCGGGTTCGTCATCGACGCGAGTGTGCTGATCAAAACCGTTGTCGAGGAGGACGGCTCGGCACAAGCTGTGGCTTTGCTGGAAAGCGGCGCTGCCGTCGCACCGGATCTGATCATGCCGGAGTGCGCGAACATTCTATGGAAGAAAACGCGGCGTGGCGAATACACTGGCGAGGAAGCAAAGCTCGCCGCGCAGATCCTACAGCGTGCGGAATTCGAAATCGCACCATCGCGCATGCTGACCGAGCACGCGGTCGAATATTCAGCAATGCTCGACCATGCGGCCTACGACTGTGCTCGATCTGGCGCTGGCGCGCGAGCGGAACATTCCCTCCGGTCACTGCCTGATGCGCGATTCATCAGGAAAACTGGACGAGGCCGGGCGGGACCTTGCGGAAATGGCGATTGCACTTGGCGACGCAGCCACAGCGTTGCCCTGAAGAGATGCAGGCTGAACAAAAAGCACGGCCCGCAAGTAGATAGTCTGCGGATACTCGGTGACGACAAATTCAGGCGACAACCGAGGCACTCGATGGGGATATTCCCGGTTTCCGGCGCGCCCGCGACTCACGGCGGCGAGCCCATACCCCGGTTGGCGGTGAGTCGGTTCAGGCCCAGCGCACAGCGCCCCACGAGCCACGCCAGCTCCGCGGTAAACACCAGGTAGCCCAGGTACCAGGCGTAGCGGGGCGGCAGGTCCGCCCGGCCCAGCAGCCACCAGAGCAGTGCGCCCGCCAGCAGGCCCGCGACCGCCCACCAGAACGTGGCGATCTGGTAATTCAGATGCGACGCGACCCAGTTTGCGCTGCGCCGGCGCCAGGCATAGGCCAGCACAATGCCGAGGGGCGCCGTGACCAGTGTCATGATGCTGCCCAGGAGCAGGCCGTAGACAATCACGGCCGCGCCCCGGCCCGAGGCCGATTTGGTGTGTGACTGGTCGAGTGTCACGGCAGGGGACATCGGGCGGCGTTACCGTTGACCGCCGGCTGCGGCCACACTTTGTGGGGCGATGGATGAAAACACGTCATCGATGTCTGACCGGGGGCCCAGACCACAGGGCAGGCTGTTTATCCTGTAAGGCGATACTGTCACGTCACGGCGCGGCTCAAAAGGGGCCCTCCTTCCAGGGGCCTGTGATGGCGAAGGTGATACCCGGTAAATAGATGTTGACATAGAGGTACTCGCCCGCGGGATCGAAACACGCGCCGGCCCACTCACTCCCGCGATAATCAGCGGGGACGATAGAGGGGCGCCCGGGTGGCGCGGCATCGAGCACGATGTTGTTCTCGGCAAATACGAATGAGCCGCCGTCCTGCCCGATGCCGATCAGGCGTGTGCCGGTGATCAGCGTATCGTTCTCGCGGATTCCCCCGCTGTCCTCGCAAACGAGCAGCGCGCCCCGGGGAGTCACGGTGATGTTATCCGGGTTGTCCGCCGTGGCCTTGTCCGGGGAGACGAAAAGGGCGCTGAGCGTCTCTTCGCCCGGGATGTACGCCCAGACCGACCCGTTGCCAGCCTCCCCGCCGGAGGTATCGACAAAGTACACCACCCCGTCCTCGTACCAGCAACCTTCACCGCGACGGAAACTGGCGCCGCCGCTTGCCTCTCCCTGCAGGAACGGGCCCGAGCGCCCATCCCCCAGGAGCGGCGGGAAACCCTCGGCGGGGGGCACCAGGTTCTCCGGCGGCGCAACCGGGTCGGGCACCGGTACCCACCGCACATCGAACGACTCCCCCTGCGCGGCGAGGCCGAGATCGAGTCCGGGCTGATCGACAACAGCCAGCATTTCGAGCACGCCTCCCTGCTCCAGCGAGCCAATCCGCTGGCTGGTATCGTTCGGGGTGTAGCGGTAGAAACCCGACAGCGGCCCATTGTCTTCGGTCAGGTAGACCCGGGAATCCCTCGGATCCACCGCCACCGCTTCATGGGCCATCAAACCCATATCCGTGATGGGTATCGCGGAGGCTCGCCCGAGGGCCGGATCCGGCACCTCGAACACGAAGCCATGGTCCCGGGCGCCGATGCTGCTGCCCAGCACTACGGCCTCCTCACAGGTCAACCAGCTGCCCCAGGGCGTGGGACCCCCCGCACAGTTTGCCACGGTGCCGCCGAGTGTGGCGCTGTCCTCGATCAATTGCCCGCCGCGCATCCTCAGCGCGGTGGTGCCGCCCCCCAGTCCCGCAACGACACCCGGAAGCACTATGCCGTCGTACACCGGCGCGAGACCATCGCCAATCACCGGCACGGGCATGTCGGGCGCCACGATAGCGCGCTCATGATTGCGAATCAGGATACACTCGCCGCCACTGCCCCCCTGCCCGCTGACCACGGCCATGCCGTCATGCAGGTCGGGGGTCAGCGTGCCATCGCTCATGATGTCGCCCGTCCACCCGAAGGACGTGTAGCTGAAGCCCTGCGGCAGCCTCAGAAGCGGCAGCCCCGTCGTGCTGTCCGCGACGGGCGACAATGGCCCGTAGGAGGAAGCGGCGTTGTTTGCAAGGCCATTGTCACTGCCATCGCTGCAGGCCTGCAGGATGGGGGCCAGCCCGATGGCGATGGCCGACTTGCCGGCACCGTCGATAAACTTGCGGCGGGATAGTGGCTGCGGATGGATTTTGCGCATGGCGGCGTCCTCTGTTGGTGATCCGTCAGCATAGACGTGGACTATTACCATACTGTGGCTACCAGTCGCCATATCTTGACGCCATGCAAGCGGCCGTTCTCCAGGCGGGAGTCGATCCACACCCGGCTCTGTTACTCTCCTTCGTGGAGGTCGTCGGCCGTGGCGCAACCCGGGTCATCGGGGAAGTCTGTCAGGCCGTCGCCGTCGTCGTCCACGCCGTTGCTGCAGGCCGCGGCGCCCACCTCGGTGCAATACCGCGCCAGCGTTCCCGCCGAGCTGCCCACCAGCACGCTCGCCGGCGAGCTGAAGAGTCCCGGTGGCTCGAGCACAACCTCAGTCACTTCGCTGGACGTGGCATCCACATCGATGGGCGTGCCCACCGTGCCGGCGAGGAGATCGATGGGATACAGTTTGCCATCATCTGCGCCGACCAGTGCCCGACCCGCTGCGTCGGCCACAATCGCACTCACGGCGGCTATTGCAGGGCCTGGAGCGCCCGTCGCCAGGGAGCCTGTCGGAAGCTGGAACGCGGCGACAACATTGCCGTTCGTTCCCTCGTCGCGTATCACATGGATCTCGCCGAAAACGTCGACCACGGCGAGCACCACTTCGCCGCCGTTGAGCTTCACGGCAACGGGATCGACCTGTACCGGGACACCCAGGTCGAGACTCCAGTAGGCTGTGCCGGTTGCAGCGTCGAAGACATGTAGCCCCCCACTGAGCGAAGCCACGTAGAGGCGCCCGTCGGCCAGCGCCGGAACAGACTGGACGCGTCCACGTTGCCGGACCAGGCCAGCGTCCCATGCACGAGGTCGATGGACCAGACGCTGTGCTGGCTTGAGGAATGCGTGCGCTCGCTGGTCACGTGTACGCGGTCGCGCGCGTAGTCCACGCGCAGACCCTGTATCGCGTCGACGTCGACGCTGCCGAAGACGTTGAATGTCCAGGCCGTAGCGCCGGTCTGCGCGTGGAAAGCCCGGACGCGGTTGTCTGTCCGGTAGGCAGGACTGCCGCAGGGTTCGTAAGCAGTTCCGAAGATCGCCAGGTCGTCCGCGTGCGCGCTCTGGAAACTCGGGCTCGCCAGATGACGCAACGCGATTACTGGCGCGGCCTGGATGCTGTCCGCCGTGCACCCCGCTCGGCGCGTATCCTTCGACCACTCGCTCTGGAGGCTCGGCGGCTCGGAGGCATCGAGCCGCAGGGACCAGTGCGATCCCATTCTCTGTCGCCACGAGTACGGCCTCGCTGTCGTCCCCTCGCGTCGCAGCCATAGCGTCGACCACAAGATCGGCGAGGCTGAACTGATCCTGCTCCGCCAGCGATTGAGAGTCGAGCACGCCGACGCTTGAGGCAGCCGCAGGATAGACCGCGCCTCTCCGTACGCGATTTCAAAGGAGTTGCCGAATGAGGCGATCGTGGTGGATGCCAACGGCGCCGTGTCGGGGCAGAGCAAACTGTTGAATACCGCTTTGGTGGCAGGCATGGTCTTGAACCAGTTCTGCGTGACAATCGATGCCGGTACATCCAGCAAACACTGGTCGCGGTCAGCGTGGATCAGGGACGCCAAATCTTCGCCGTAGTCACAGCCTTCCCAATGACTGAAGAAACTCCCTGCGCGAGGGATGGCCGTATAGGTCTCCTGGTAGTCGGACGCGACGACAACATCGCAAGCCTGCTCCTCGTATGAACAGTCACGTTCACCACTTGCGGAGATTACATCCCCCTCGCCACTGCCCTCGACAAGGATTGGATGTGTGCAACTTGTTACCAGTAGCGTCGAGGTGAAGAGGAATATTTTAAGAATGACGGGACTAGTACATGAAGGGCGAAGAACTCTCTCCGGACTGCTGAAGGCCATGGCGTAGGTCCGATTCCTGTACTCACTTTGGAGTATAGCGAAGCGCGTTCACTTTTCCAGTTGGTGATATCCTGGAATCATTGTTGGTTCCTTCATCCATTCGCGCTCAAGATCACTTCTTGTTCTGCAGTTGGCAGGCTGTGAGCGTGAGAATCGAGTAAAACGGTGTTCGCAGATGTCTGCTCGCGAACGTCCGGTTCACGCCTGTTGCTGCTCTCGATCCGCCGCCCAAATTGCACATGACCTGTGGGTCGTTACTCCCCCTCGTCCAGGTCGTCAGCCGTGGCGCGACCTGGGTCATCGGGGAAGTCTGTCAGGCCGTCGCCGTCGTCGTCCACGCCGTTGCTGCAGGCGGGAGCGCCCACCTCGGTGCAGTACCGCGCCAGCGTCCCCGCGGAGCTGCCCACCAGCATGCTCGCCGGCGAGCTGAAGAGCCCCGGTGTCTCGAGCACAACCTCAGTCACTTCGCTGGACGTGGCATCCACATCGATGGGCGTGCCCACCGTGCCGGCGAGGAGATCGATGGGATACAGTTTGCCATCATCCGCGCCGACCAGTGCCCGACCCGCTGCGTCGGCCACAATCGCACTCACGGCGGCTATTGCAGGGCCCGGAGCGCCCGTCGCCGGGGAGCCTGTCGGAAGCTGGAAGGCCGGAGATCGAGCTTGCATCTGCCCCGTCGTCCTGCAGCACGTGGACCTCTCCGAAGTCGTCGACGAGGGCGATTACTCGCGACCCGCTCTCCAGGTCAATCACCATCGGCTCAAGGCGCACAGGCACGCCGAGAGTATAGGACCAGATTTCGGCACCCGTTGCGGTCTCGTAGGCCCGTACCACGCCCGTCAATGAGGCGACGTAGAGGCGGCCGCCGATAAGGACGGGTGGTGCCTGAATGCGCCCGGCCTCGACTGACCAGTCGAGGATTCCGGTGACCAGGTCGAGGGCCCAGAGACTGTGTTGCACGGAGCTCGCCCTCCGCTCGCTGGCAAAGTAGAGCCGATCCTCCGAAGGTTCAACCACGAGGCCGGCAATCACGTCAACGTCGTAAGGACCGCTCGAGTTGAATTCCCAGACCAGTGCGCCATTGGAGCGATTGAGCGCGACTACCTTATTGTCTGTGCGATGCGCCGTCGTACTGCAATGATCCGAACCGCCCGGAGCATAAGCGGTTCCGGCGAAAACGAGGTCCTCGTCGTGGGCGGCCTGGAATGCCGGAGAGCCCTCGGCGCGCAGGGCGTAGGCCGGTGCGCTCCGGAACTCGTCGTTTGGGCAATCGGTTCGCTGCAGAGACTGCACCCAGCCCTCCTGTGCACTCGTCACGTTCTCCGGGCGCGCGTAGAGCGTGCCGTAATCCGTCGTCCACAGGAATACCGACTCTTCTTCATCGTCGGGGATGACGGCCCCCCCCACGCTCGCTCCGCTCAAGTCAAGGGATCCGATCGAACTCAGGGTCGTCGGCTCAAGGACGAAAAGGTGGTCGTCCGCGGCGGTGACTCGGCCGCCGCCTGTGGCCACGCGTAAGCCCGGGCTGAATATCGTGGTAGACGCCAACGGCGCCGTGTCGGGGCAGAGCAAACTGTTGAATACCGCTTTGGTGGCAGGCATGGTCTTGAACCAGTTCTGCGTGACAATCGATGCCGGTACATCCAGCAAACACTGGTCGCGGTCCGCATGAATCAGGGACGCCAAATCTTCGCCGTAGTCGCAGCCTTCCCAATGACTGAAGAAACTCCCTGCGCGAGGGATGGCTGTATAGGTTTCCTGGTAGTCGGACGCGACAACAACATCGCAAGCCTGCTCCTCATATGAACAGTCGCGTTCACCACTTGCGGAGATTACATCCCCCTCGCCACTGCCCTCGACAAGGATTGGATGTGTGCAACTTGTTACCAGTAGCGTCGAGGTGAAGAGGAGTGTCCGAGCTGACGGGACTAGTACATGAAGGGCGAAGAACTCTCTCCGGACTGCTGAAGGCCATGGCGTAGGTCCGATTCCTGTACTCACTTTGGAGTATAGCGAAGCGCGTTCACTTTTCCAGTTGGTGATATCCTGGAATCACTGCTGATTCCTTCATAATTCGCGCTCAAGATCCTTCTTGTTCTGCGGTTGGCAGGCTATTGAGCATGAGAATCAGTAAAACGGTGTTGCGCAGATATCTGCTGGCGAACGTCCGGTTCACGCCTGTTGCAGCTCTCGATCCGCCGCTCAAATCGCACATGACCTGTGGGTCGTTACTCCCCCTCGTCCAGGTCGTCAGCCGTGGCGCAACCGGGGTCATCGGGGAAGTCTGTCAGGCCGTCGCCGTCGTCGTCCACGCCGTTGCTGCAGGCGGGGGCGCCGAGTGTTGTGCACAACCGGATCAACAGGCCCTGGTCGCTCTTCGCCAGGGCGCTTGTCGGTGTCGCGAAGAGCCCCGGTGATTCCAGCTCCACCTGGGTGATGATGGCGCCGGCCGTGGCGTCTGCGGTAACCGGAGCGCCCACCGTGCCCGCGAGGAGGTCGAGGGGTAGAGGCTTCCGTCGTCGGCACCGACCAAGGCGCGGCCGGTGGCGTCTGCGACGACCGGGCTCGTGGCGGCCACGTCAGGCCCGGGGCTATCGACGCCCGGATCCCCCGTCGGCACCTGGAACCAGTGGAGGGAGGTCGCGCCGGCCCCGTCATCGCGTATCACGCGCACGTTGCCGAAGAAGTCGGGAACGGCGATCAGCACCTCACCCGTTCCGAGCTCGACGATCTCGGGATCGAGCACGAAGGGAATACCCGTGTCCAGAGTCCAGAGCGCGCTGCCGTCGGTCGCGTCGTAAGCCCGGAAGATGCCGGAGAGGTCCGCCACGTAGAGACGCCCTTTGTGCAGCACCGGAGCCGTCCACAGACGGCCTGCGTTCGCGGACCAGACGACCTGGACGGTCAGCACGTCGAGCGCCCACAAGCTCTGCTGCGAGGGGCTGTCCGTGCGGTCCGTCGCTACGTAGAGAAGGTCGGCGGACGGGTCGAGTGCCATACCCCTTACGACGTCGACGTCCTGCACCCCGGTGGCGTTGAAGCGCCATTCCACGTTGCCGGTGGCAGCGTCGAACGCAAATACCCGGTTATCCCGGTTGGCGTTCGCGCACGACCCGCTGCCCGTGGTGATGGACGAGTGCGCCGTCCCCGCGTACACGAGGTCGTGGTCGTAGTCGATCTGAAAGGCCGGCGTGGCATGGCGACGGAGGTGCACCACCGGCGCGGTGAGAAATGTGTCGGCACACCCGGACCGCGAGACATCCTCGCTCCAGACCGGGGCGCCCGTAGCCTGGTCGAACACCCGCACGATCGCTCCTTCTGTCACGGTGAATACGCGCGCGACGCCTTCCTCGAGCGTTACCGGGGGCGCAATGCCAGCAAAGCCACTTGAGATTGCGGTGTGCTTTTCCGAAAGGTCTAGAGGGTCCAGGAAGTACAGCCGTCCTCCTCCGATGCTGTCGATCCCGTCCAGGCCGGAGGCTCCGAAGGGCCCCGTGAATAGGCTCGAATGGCTCGCCGAACGGCGGCGTGTCGGGGCAGAGCAAACTGTCGAATACCGCTTTGGTGGCAGGCATGGTCTTGAACCAGTTCTGCGTGACGATCGATGCCGGTACATCCAGCAAACACTGGTCGCGGTCCGCATGAATCAGGGACGCCAAATCTTCGCCGTAGTCGCAGCCTTCCCAATGACTGAAGAGACTCCCTGCGCGAGGGACGGCTGTATAGGTCTCCTGGTAGTCGAACGCGACAACAACATCGCAAGCCTGCTCCTCGTATGAACAGTCACGTTCACCACTTGCGGAGATTACATCCCCCTCGCCACTGCCCTCGACAAGGATTGGATGTGTGCAACTTGTTACCAGTAGCGTCGAGGTGAAGAGGAATAATTTAAGAATGACGGGACTTCAGTACATGAAGGGCGAAGAACTCTCTCCGGACTGCTGAAGGCCATGGCGTAGGTCCGATTCCTGTACTCACTTTGGAGTATAGCGAAGCGCGTTCACTTTTCCAGTTGGTGATATCCTGGAATCACTGCTGCATGCTTCATCCAAAGCGCTCCGCCGTGTGCTCGGTCGAGCGCCATGCAAGAGATGGTCAACCGGCCTCGGCGCCAGCGGCTTCGCGAATCCGCGCGACCATGGCGCGCAGGCCGTTGCCGCGCCCCGGGGAGAGGTGGTTGAGCAGGTCGAGCTGCTCGAAATAGTCGTCCATATCGAAGGCCAGCACCTCTTCGGGGGTCTTGTTGTTCAGTGCGGCCAGCACCACGCCCAGCAGGCCCTTGACGATGAAGGCGTCGCTGTCCACCGCCATCTGCAGGCGGCCGTTCTCCAGGCCGAAGTCGATCCACACCTGGCTCTGGCAGCCGCGCACCTTGCGGTCCTCGGTTTTCAGCTCGTCGGGCATCGGCGGCAGTTCCCTGCCGAGGTCGATGATGTACTTGTAGCGGTCCTCCCAGTCGTCGAAGAACGACAGGGTCTCGACGATGTCGTCGGCGTCGATGCTGTGGCCGAAGGGGGTGGCGGGGTGCGCGGACATGGTACGGCTCAGTAGAACATGCCGGTTTCGAGGCGCGCTTCCTCGGACATCATGTCGCGGCTCCAGGGCGGATCGAACACCAGTTCGACGTCCACGCTCTGTACATTGGGCACCTGCGCGACGCGGTGCTCGACGTCGCCGACCAGCACCGGCCCCATGCCGCAGCCGGGCGCGGTGAGCGTCATGCGGATATCGACGTGGCCCCGCTCCCGATCGATGTCGAGGTTGTAGATGAGACCGAGATTGACCAGATCGACGGGTATTTCCGGGTCGTAGACGGTGTGCAGCGCCTCCCAGACCTGCCCCTCGTCGATGCGCCCGTCCTCCGGTGGTGCAAAGTCCAGCCGCACCGGTTCCAGGCCGAGGGCGTCGGCGTCGGTGCCGTCGACCCGGATCATGTTGCCGTTGTAGACCACGGTGTAGTTGCCGCCCAGCGCCTGGGTCAGCGTGACGAAACTGTCGGCGGGAATGGTCACGTGATCGCCCACCGGCACCAGCCGCCCCGGGCAATCGCGGCGGGTGGTCAGCATGGTCTGTTCGGGTGCGCTCATGGTCTCTGATTTCCGGGTCGGGCCAATCCCGACGTCACTCGATGCTGAAGCTCTCGCCGCAGCCGCAGGCGGCGGTGACGTTGGGATTCTTGAACACGATACTGCGATTCACGCCCTCGATTTCGTACTCGATCACGGTCCCCTGCAGAAGCGGCAGGGCCCGGCGGTCGACGTACACCTGCAGGCCGTTGTCCAGCGCAATCGCGACGTCGCCGTCCTCGCTGGCGTCAACCTCGTCCATGACGTACATATAGCCGGTGCAGCCGCTCTCCTTGACGCTGATGCGCACACCGCTCTTGCTCACCTGGTTTTTCAGGTGGCGGGCCGCCGCCTCCGAGACGGTGATGGCGTCTTTGCTGATATCAAAGGTTTCTACTGACATGTCGATTCATCCTCTTGCCTGGGCCGGCGGCGCTCAACCGAGCAGCCGCCCGGCCTTGTGTATCCCCTCGAACAGGCGCTCGACGTCCGCGGCGGTGTTGTACATGGCGTAGGACGCCCGCACCGTGCCGGGAATGTCGTAGCGCGCCATCAGCGGCTGCGCGCAGTGATCGCCGGTGCGCACCGCGATGCCCTGCTGGTCCAGCAGCATGCCCAGGTCCGACGGGTGCGCGCCCTCCAGCAGAAAGCTGAAAATGCCCACGGATCGGGCCGGATTGCCGATGCGGCGCAGGCCGTCCACGCCTTGCGCCAGCTCCAGGGTTTGCGCGAGCAGCGCCTGTTCGTGGGCCGCCGCGGCGGCCATGTCGATCCCGGCGAGGTACTCTATGGCCGCCGCCATGCCGATGGCTCCGGCGATATTGGGGGTGCCCGCCTCGAATTTAAAGGGCAGTTTGCCGAAGGTCGTGCCGGCGAAGCTCACCGTTTCGATCATTTCCCCGCCGCCGAACAGGGGCGGCATCGCCTCCAGCAGTTCCTCCCGGCCCCACAGCACGCCGATGCCCGTGGGCCCGAAAAACTTGTGGGCGGATACCGCGTAGAAATCACAGCCCAGATCCTCCACGTCCACCGGCATGTGGGCCGGCGCCTGGGTGCCGTCCACCAGCACGCGCGCGTTCGCGGACCGGGCCCGTTCGACGATAGCGCGCACGGGGTTGATGGTGCCCAGGGCGTTGCTGACATGGTTGATCGCGACCATTTTCACGCGCTCGTCGAGCAGTGCGTCCAGCGCGTCCAGGTCGATGTCGCCGTCGGTCGTGACCGGTATGGGCTCCACGGCGGCGCCGGTTGCCTGACATACCATTTGCCAGGGCACGATATTGGAGTGGTGTTCCAGCCACGACACCAGCACGCGGTCGCCCGGGCCCAGGTTTTCGCGGCCCCAGCAGTGGGCCACCAGGTTGATCGCCTCGGTGGTGCCGCGCGTCCAGATCACCTGGTGGCTGGCCGGGCTGCCGATGAAACGCCCCACGGTTTCCCGCGCCCGTTCGAAGGCCACCGTGGCCCGGTCGCTCAGCGCGTGGGCGCCGCGGTGCACGTTGCCGTTATCGCGGCGGTAGTAGTTGGCGATGGCCTCGATCACCTGTTCGGGCTTTTGCGTCGTCGCCGCGTTGTCCAGGTACACGAGGGGATGGCCGTTGACCTCCTGCTCCAGTATCGGGAAGTCGGCGCGGATCGCGGCGGCGTCGAAGGCCGCGGGGTCGATGCGCTCTGGACGGTTCATGCCAGGTGCCGTGTCAGTCGGGGGCTGCGGGCAAAACGGCGGGCCAGCAGCGGTTTCAGGTAATCGCGCAGCGCCTCGCAGGGTATGTCCTCAACCAGTTCATTGATGAAACCGTAACTGAGCATGACTTCGGCCTCCGCCCGGCAGATACCGCGCGTGCGCAGGTAGTGCAGGGCGGTTGCGTCCATCTGCGCGACCGTGGCGCCGTGGGCGCACTGTACGTCGTCCGCGTAGATCTCCAGCTCGGGCTTGGTGTTGACTTCGGCCTCGCGGCTGGTCAGCAGGTTTTTGTTGTGCAGTTCGGCGCGCGTCCTCTGGGCGTCCGGGTGAATATGTATCCTGCCGTTGAAAATCGCCCTGGATTCGTCCCCGATGATGCCGCGGAAATTTTCTTCGCTGGTGCAGTCGGGCACGGCGTGCTCAATGCAGGTGTGGTAGTCCACCTGCTCCTCGCCGCGGGGCAGGTAGAGGCCGTTGAGCCGGCAGTGGGCGCCCTGGCCCTCGTGCTGCACGACGATATCGATGCGCTTGAGGTCGGACCCCAAGGCGAGATGAAAACCGTCGAGGTTGGCGTTTGCGGCCAACAGCGCGTGAACACCGCCGATGTGGACCGCGCGGCCCCCCTCCAGGTGCAGGCGGTTGTGGTTCAGGCTGGCGCCCTCGCTGAGCAACAATTCGCTGATGCCGTTCGTGAACACGACGCCGTCGGCCGCGGTGTTGGCAAACGTTTCCACCACCGTGGCCCGGCTGTGGGCGCCCACTGCCACCAGCAGCCGTTGTGTCACGCTCAGCGCCTCGGTGCGGCCGCTGCTCAGCCACATCAGGTGGATCGGTTTCTCGACCACCGTGTCCGGCGCGATTTCCAGGTAGACCCCGTCCGCCAGTGTGGCGTCGTTCAGCGGCGCGAACAGGTGGCGGCTGTGGTGCACGGCGGTGCCCAGGCGCTCGACAATGGCCTGTGCCTGTTCCGCGCCGGCATCGGCGAAGCGCACCAGTTGCACGCCGGCGGGCAGCTCCAGTTGCGACAGTTCGGGGCAGAAGACGCCGTCGGCGAAGACCAGTGTCGGGCCGTCGAGCCGCGGGTAGTCCACATCTTCCAGCGCCGGCGCCCGGCCCGCGGTGGGTGCGGTGAAGGTGTGCTGCAGCGCCCCGAGGTCGTTGTATTTCCAGGCCTCGGTCTTGCGCGTCGGCAGGCGGGTTTCGCGCCAGGCCGCCTGGCCCCGGTTCAGTGTCCCGGCCAGCCACCCCGGCGCCGCCTTCGCCGCCTCCCGCAGGGGCTGTTGCATGAAATCGGCCATCAGGCCACCTCCTCCAGCCCGGTGTAACCCTTCTTCTCCAGCTCCAGGGCCAGCGACTTGTCGCCGGAGCGCACGATGCGTCCGCCAGTCAGTACGTGCACGTGATCCGGCTCGACATAATCGAGCATGCGCTGGTAGTGCGTGATCAGGATGAACGCCCGCTGTCCGTCGCGCATGCTGTTGATGCCCTCGGCGACCTGTTGCAGGGCGTCGATGTCGAGCCCGCTGTCGGTTTCGTCGAGAATGCACAGCTTCGGTTCCAGCAACATCATCTGCATCAGCTCGTTGCGCTTTTTCTCGCCGCCGGAAAAACCCTCGTTGACCCCGCGCTTGAGGAAGCCCTGGTCCAGATCCACCTTTTTGCAGATTTCCCGGGCGTGCTTCATGAAGCTGACGCTGTCCACCGCCTCCTCGCCGCGGGCCTCGCGCGTGGCGTCCACGGCGGCCTTGAGAAATTCCATGTTGCTCACCCCGGGAATCTCCACCGGGTACTGGAACGCCAGGAACAGCCCCAGATGAGCGCGCTCCTCCGTTTCAAGCGCCAGCAGATCCTGGCCGAACAGCGTGGCGCTGCCGGCGGTGTGCCGGTAGCCTGGGCGCCCGGCCAGCACATGGCCCAGTGTGCTCTTGCCGGAGCCGTTGGGGCCCATGATGGCGTGCACCTCGCCGGGGGCGACCGCCAGGTCCAGTCCCCGCAGGATGTCCTCGTTTTCCACC
Source organism: Halioglobus sp. (assembly GCA_034521205.1). Classification (GTDB taxonomy): domain Bacteria; phylum Pseudomonadota; class Gammaproteobacteria; order Pseudomonadales; family Halieaceae; genus Marimicrobium. The sequence continues at coordinate 152,514 of JAXHMT010000007.1, read as the reverse complement.
CTGGCGTGGAGATTGTCGATCTTCAGCATTGTCCCGATCCTGTCTGTTGCAAGGCGGCCTGTTGCAAGGCGGCGCCCTGTCCGTGATTGATCATCCCACCGAGCCTTCCAGGCTCACTTCGAGCAGTTTTCCGGCCTCCATGGCGAATTCCATGGGCAGCTCGCGGAAAACCTCCTTGCAGAAGCCGTTGACGATCATCGACACGGCTTTTTCCGCGTCGAGGCCGCGCTGCCGGCAGAGATAGAGCTGGTCGTCGCTGACCTTCGAGGTGCTCGCCTCGTGCTCGACCACGGCACTGGGGTTGCGGCTTTCGATGTACGGAAAGGTGTGCGCCCCGCTGCGGTCGCCGATCAGCAGCGAATCGCACTGGGTGTAGTTGCGCGCGCCCTCGGCCCGGGGGCTCATGCGCACCAGGCCGCGGTAGGCGTTGGAACTGTTGCCCGCCGAGATGCCCTTGGAGATGATGGTGGAGCGCGTGTTCTTGCCCAGGTGAATCATCTTGGTACCGGTATCGGCCTGTTGCGCGTTGTTGGTCAGCGCCACCGAATAGAATTCGCCGATGCTGTTGTCTCCGCGCAGAATGCAGCTGGGATATTTCCAGGTGATGGCCGAGCCGGTCTCGACCTGTGTCCAGGATATTTTCGCGTCGCGGTGGGCCATGCCTCGCTTCGTCACGAAGTTGTAGATACCGCCCTTGCCCTGGGCGTCGCCGGGATACCAGTTCTGCACGGTGGAGTACTTGATCTCGGCGCCGTCCAGGGCCACCAGTTCCACCACGGCGGCGTGCAGTTGATTCTCGTCGCGCATCGGCGCGGTGCAGCCTTCCAGGTAGCTGACGTGGCTGCCCTCTTCGGCGATGATCAGGGTGCGTTCGAACTGGCCGGTATTCTGTTCGTTGATACGGAAATAGGTGGACAGCTCCATGGGGCAGCGCACCCCCTTGGGGATGTAGACGAAGGATCCGTCGCTGTACACGGCGCTGTTCAGGGCGGCGAAGTAATTGTCCTTACGCGGTACGACGGAACCGAGGTACTTGCGCACCAGTTCCGGGTACTCCTGTACCGCTTCGGAAATCGAGCAGAAGATGACGCCGGCCTCCCAGAGTTTCTCGCGAAAGGTCGTGGTCACGGACACGGAATCGAACACGGCGTCCACCGCGACACCGGCCAGCGCCTCCTGCTCGTGCAGCGGGATGCCCAGCTTGTTGTAGGTCTCTATCAGCTCCGGGTCCACTTCGTCCAGGCTCTGCGGGCGGTCTTGCATCGCCTTCGGCGAGGAAAAAAAGGAGATCTTCTGGAAGTCCACCGGCGGGTAGTGCACGTGGGCCCAGTTCGGCTCGTCCATTTCGAGCCAGCCCCGGTAGGCCTCCAGGCGCCATTCGAGCAGCCACTCCGGCTCGTTCTTGCGCCGGGAGATAAAGCGCACGACATCTTCGTCGAGCCCGGGTGGCAGCGTGTCGGACTCGATGTCGGTGATGAAGCCCGCCGCGTAGTCCTTGACGATGGCGCGATCAATTTCCTGTTGGGACATAGTCAGTCAACCTTTCTCGGTGTCGTTTCAGCCGGCAGCCTAGTGCTGTTCGATCCCGGCGATAAGTTCCGCGCTGGATTCCGATTCCCGGGCGACGGCGGCCTCCTGCTGCTTGTGGGCGATATCCAGAATCTCCTTGCGCTCCACCAGGTCCGCGAGGGAAATGCCGCTCAGGAAGGCCTGGATCTGCTCGCTCAGGTCCATCCACAGGTGGTGGGTGAGGCACGTATCCCCGTGCTGGCAGTCGCCCTTGCCGCCGCAGCGGGTGGCATCGGTGCTCTCGCTGACCGCCTCGATCACCTGGGCGACGCTGATCTGTCCGGCGGGTCCGCTCAGGTGGTAGCCGCCCCCCGGGCCGCGCACGCTGCGCACCAGCCCGTTGCGGCGCAACTGGGCGAACAACTGCTCCAGGTAGGACAGGGAAATGGTCTGGCGGGCGGCAATACCCGCCAGCGGAATCGGCCCCTCGCCCTGGTGCAGGGCCAGGTCGAGCATGGAGGTGACGGCGTACCGTCCCCGTGTGGTCAGGCGCATGGATTGGCCCTCTGGCTGGCTGTTGACTTCATACCCTAGTATTTTAGTAGGTTATTAAACCAAGCGCAATACTGCGGTATATAGATGATCTGTGTCAGCGCAGGCTCCCGGGAACTCTTCTATACTGCAAGCAGTGAGCGGCTCTCTATTGCGACCTGCAACACAGGATTGGTGGGGAAAGTTGTCCGAAGTTGACGAGGATGCCTGGAGAGGCCGGAAAACCGAAGCAAGGGAGCAAAAAAATGGCTGATACAACGCGCAACGAATTCATTGACAAAATGAAAGATCGCCTCGACGATCTCGACAAGGAGATCGATGAACTCAAGAGCGATGCGAACAAGTTGGAGGGTGAGGCGAGGAAGGAGTACGAAAACCGTCTGCACGACCTGCGCGAGACACGTCGCGAAGCCAAGCGCAAGATCGACGATCTGCGCTCGGCCAGCGAGGAACACTGGCAGCAGGTGAAGGACGAAGCCGAGCATGCCTGGAAAGCGCTGGGCAACTCTTTCAACTACTTCAAGTCGCACTTCAAGTAGACGCCCGACGCGGTTTGTTGAAAGCTGAGGCGTGGCGGTGCTGATCGCGCCTGTGTGCTTTTCTCACGGCATGGGTGTTGTCCAACCACATATCACTGCTTCTTTCTTCCAACAGAATCAAAAGTCCCTGTATGTATCACATACGCCATACTGTAGTTTGCCAGAAACTTGTCCAGGTATTTCACCCAGAACAGCAGCCATTTCAACAAGTCGACATTGATGCCATAAAGGGCTTTGCTGTTGAAAGAGAAAAGCATTGCGATAAAGTGCACCAACAAGTGATGCATTGTTGAAGCAGGACCCCTGTTGAATCCACTCTCCAACTTTTTCGAAGTCCTCACATAATATGTCAATACCCTTGTGCGTGAAGCGATAAAAGTCGCCGGGGTCGGCGTGAAAGGGAAATATAAATGGCACGTTTATATATACGATCCCGCCGGGTTTCAGTATACGATGTATTTCCTTTACCACTTGTTGAGGGTATGTCACGTGCTCGAGCACACTTGCGCTCGTCACGAAATCAACACTGTCATTCTCCACCATATGCAAATCGTGAGCATCGGCCACCAGGTCCACCCCAGGTCCCGCCTCGATGTCGACACATATAATGTTAGCGCCTTCCGGAGGCTGTCCGAATGCATATCCCGCTCTCGCCTCCTTGGACCCGATATCGTAAATGGTAGGATTTGATGGCAGGATTTCATACGGGTTCGAACGTATTTCCCTGCAGATATAGTTCGTGGAAGGCGGCTCAGGTAGTTTATGGTACAGGTCTTTCAAGATTCGCTTTAATGCCACATTAGTTCCCTCCCTGTTGGCGTGCGCCATTCCGGAAACAGTATACCGATTATTCCGCCGGTCTGAAGGGTGGCCGCTCGTTCGGACGGCACACATGAACAGACTGCTCCTGGTTTGCCTTCGCGCCGACAGGTGTGATCCTGGCCAGAATATGTGAATCACCGATCACGTAGAGCGACCCGCGATGGTATTTCACATCGCGCAGGCGCTGGTCGATCCGCATAGCCCCGAAACGGCGCTATGCCGGATTCGATTCACCTGGCACGACAGCGTGAGGTTAATCGGGTGTTCTGAAAAAAGGTATCGCCAGACAGGCGCCGAGAAGATTCGCGATCAGGTCGATCGCCGTGTTTTCGTAACCGCCCACGTTGGTATCCGGCACCAGCACGGTTGCGGCGAACTCGACGACCTCATTGATGCCGCCGACACCGCTCGCCGCCAGGATGGTCACGGCCGCGAGCAGCGGTGTCGAGGCATTGGCGCCCGCGGCCGCGACCACCCGCCAGAGTAACAGTGCAATGATGAAGTAGCAGTAGATATGCACCACCTGGTCGTACTTCAGTATCGAGTAGGGCTCGCCGACGATATCGACCAGTACCAGCGAATACAGGACACTGTCGCCCACCGGCCAGAGACCGCCGAGGATATGCAGGAGCAGCCAGAGGTCGAATCCCCACAGCACCCCGGAACCGAAACCGAATTTCCTGTCGCCCAGGTGGATCAGCGTAACCAGCACGAGGGCGATGATCGCGTAGATCAGGAACTCGTGGTTTGCGGCCAGGAGACTCCAGATTCCCAGCGCCGCGGCCAGGGCGTAGGCAAACAGGAACGGTTTTCGCATGCGGGACTCCCCGTGATGTGCAAGGGCAGTGTACCCTGTGTCGCGTTCGGGGGTAATGGGCCCGACAGTGCGGTAGTACGTCAGTTTCAACTTACGGGGCAGGGGGCCGGCACGCCAAAAGCGCATGCAGCGGCGGCGACCTCGTGCGACGGTTCCATACCCGCCCGTGCTCACGCTGATCGATGATCGACAGTCCAACCGGCTCGCCCCCTGCGTCAGGGCTCAGATCGAGCCCCGGTATTATGGAGTGTGCGATGAATCTGTCCCTGACCGAGAAAGAGCTTGCCCTGCGCGAAGAGATTCGCGAGTACATGGCGCAGCTTATGACACCGGCTCTGCGCGCGGAATTGAGCGGCGAGCAGCGGGAGGGCGGCGGGCCCGAGCACCGCCGGGCGCTGCGCCAGATGGGGGAGGACGGCTGGATTCGCCGCAGCTGGCCCGAAGCCTGGGGTGGACGGAACACCGGCCCGGTGGAGCAGTATATTTTCAGCGACGAGGTAATTCGTGCGGGCTTCCCCTATCCGTTTCTGACCACCGACGGTGTCGGGCCCGTGCTCGCGGAAGTCGCGAGCCCTTCGATCCGCGACGCCGTGGTCGACCCCATCCTGCGCGGCGAGTGCATCGTCGCCATCGGTTATTCCGAGCCCGGCGCGGGCACCGACCTGGCATCGCTCACCACCCGCGCCGAACGGCGCGGGGACAAATGGCTGATCAACGGTCAGAAGATCTGGACCAGCTTCGGCCATGTGGCGGACTACGTCTGGTTGGCCGCGCGTACCGATCCGGACGCGCCCAAGAAACACCACGGAATCTCGATGTTCCTGGTACCTACATCGGTCCCCGGCTTCAGTTTTACCCCCATCGAAACCCTCGGGGTGCGCACCAACGCCACGTACTACCAGGACATCGAGCTCGACGACGAATACCAGGTTGGACCGCTCAACGGGGGCTGGCGGATGATCACCGACCAGCTCAATCGGGAACGGCTGAGCCTGGTAAATCACGGGCCCTGCGAACTGCTGTATGAAAGGGTCGGAATCTGGGCCGCCGAAACCGACGCCGCCGGCGGCGGCAAGGTCATCGACCTGCCCTGGGTGCGCCACAACCTGGCGCGGGTGAAAGCCGGCCTGGAAGTGCTGCGCCTGGTCTGCTTCAAGCAGGCCTGGAGCATGGGGCACGCGGAGCTGGGCATGGCGCAGGCCTCGGCCGCCAAGATTTACGGCTCCGAATTTTTCGTGGAGGCCTGGCGTCTGCTGCTCGAAATTGTCGGGCAGGCGGGCGCGCTGCGGGCGGACTCCGAGGGCGCGGTTCTACAGGGCGCCCTGGAACACCGCTACCGCTCGGGCTCCGTGCTGACTTTCGGCGGCGGCACCAACGAGGTGCAGCGCGATATCGTCGCCGCCGCCGGCCTGCTCATGCCGCGCACTCGCTGAAACTGGAGAAAACAACATGGATTTTTCACTGACGGAAGACCAGGTCGCCGTGCAGCAGCTCGCGGCGCAGATTCTCGGACAGGAGGTGACCACCGGGTATCTGGCGGAGATCGAGAAGCGGGGGGAGCGTTATGATCCCGAACTGTGGGGCAAGCTCGCGCAGGCGGGGCTGCTCGGCGTCGCCATCGATGAGGCTCACGGCGGCATGGGTTTTGATTTCGAGACGTTGTGCCTGCTGATCACCGAGGTGGGCCGGACGCTGGCGCCGGTGCCGGTAGTGCCCGTCCTGACGGGGGCACTGACGCTGCAGCAGTTTGCCGGCCCGCAACAACGCGATCGCTGGCTGCCCGGTATCGCAACCGGCGAGCTGCTGGTGACGACGGCCCTGACCGAACCCGGCAGCGACGATCCGCACGCCCCCGCCGCGGTCCTGCAGCCCGGCGACGACGGCTGGCTGCTTGAGGGACACAAACATATGGTGGTGGCCGCCGACCGGTCGGCGGTCGTGCTGCTCGGCGCGCGCTGCGGTGACGAACTGGTGCTGCTGGCTGTTGACCCCGGAGCCGATGGGGTGAGCCTTGCAAGGCAGCAGGTGACCACGGGTGAGCCGCAGTTCGCCCTGGCCTTCGACGCCGTACGGGTCAACGAGGGGAATATCGTCGCCCGAGGTCCCGAGGCGCGCCGCGCGCTGCAGTTCCTGACGCAGCATACCCTGGCGGCGACCGCTTTTATGGCGCTCGGTGTGATGGAGGAGATGGTCAGACTCACGGCGGGTTACACGGCCGAGCGGCACCAGTTCGGCCGCCCGATCGCGACCTTCCAGGCGGTGTCGCACCGCGCCGCGGACGCCTACATCGACGTGGAAAACCTGCGCCTGACCTGCCAGCAGGCGGCTTCTCTCCTGAGCAGCGAGGCCGACGCCACCGAGGCGGTCGCCATCGCCAAGATCTGGGCGTGTGATGTCGCGCACCGCGTCAGTCAGTCGGCGCAACACCTGCACGGGGGAATCGGCGTGGACAGGGACTACCCGCTGTTTCGCTATTGCCTCTGGGCCAAGCAACTGGAGCTCACCCTCGGCGGCGGCAGCGCCTGGCTGATGCAGTTGGGGGATGCGCTCGCCGAAGGATTCAAAAACAAGCGCGTCACAAGGGAGTCGACAGTAGTGGCCGCGTTCAGTGCGGGAGACGAGCAGTCGAATGGTAACGCCGTTAGTCGGTGACGAGAACGGCGAAGGCGAATCCCGGAAGGGGGGCCTTGCGCAGTTGCGAAACCAGCAGGCGCAGGAGGAGTGGTGAGGCGCGGCTAACATCATCGTTGTACGAAGGGGCGAGCACAATGGCAGTCGCGGGGCGGGCGCGACCGCCAATGAAAAAGTGAACGCGGTTGTCCTTTTGCAGATTTTTTATCCAGAAAGAGCGTGCGCCCCGCGCGGTGCTGATAACGCGATAGGGCCCGACGCAGACGCTCCAAAGCGGCGTGCGCCGGGTCTCGCCGCTTTTGAAGCCGGTGGTCTCCAGGACGATGAGGCTGAGGGGTAACAGCCGCGATGAGGCGACACCCCGGCGCACGGCCGGCTCGACGACGGCGTTCAGGCTTCTGAACAGGGATTTTTCGAGGGCTGGCAGGCTGGCGAGCATCGGCGGCGCTCCATTGGTCGGTAGACTGTTTCAACAGAACGTTACGCTGTTTGCGCGGTGTCGGATCAATGTGCCGACCGTTGGTCGCCACCGGTCTGAGGCTGTGTACCGGGCCTTACTCCGCGGGGCGGTGCACACCCGCGCCCGTGATCCTGGGCAATTCCAGCGCCGGGTGATTGAGCACCGCCATAACCGCCCGGCGCCCGACATTGCCCGTGCCCCAGGTGACAATCCGATAGGTCATTGAATACTACTCCTGCGTTGCGCCCGGCGGGGTGGCGACCGGCGCTGGTGACAATGGGCGGTTGCCCGAAACTTTCACGCGTCGCCTCCGCGGGACGTCTCAGGCGGGAATCCAGACGCCGTGAAAGCCGTGGGGCACGCGTTCGGGTAAGTGTACCGTCGCAACGGGACCGGCGGCGATATCGGCTGCGTCAATAATCAGCAGGTCCGTGGTCGCCGTCCGTCGATTGAACGCGTAACTCAACAGGTAGCCGCTGTCCTCGCCCCCGGCGCCGGCGGGCACGAACAGCGCTTCGTCGGGCACCAGATCCCGTTCCTTCAGGTTCAGTTGTGTACTCGTGCCGTCGTGGCGGTCGTAGCGCTGTATGCCGACGGGCTGGGCCGGCGCCTCACTGGTGCTGCGCTCGGAGAAATCCAGCCCGTAGCCGTAGCGGTACGGTTTGCCCCAGACGTTGCGGTTCACCTGCCCGAAATCGAAGGGCGCGTCCAGCAGGCGCCCCGCGCTGACGAGGCTGCCCGTGTCGAGGTTGAAGCGCCATTCGTAGAGCCAGGACGGCCTGGAGAAGTCCTGCACGTTGTCCTCCCAGAAAGGCGCGTCGAGACGCGACGCGTGCAGTACGATCTCACGCGGGTTGCCCGGATCCTCGTAGGCGTTGAGGGTGTGGAATACGAAGCACGGGTCGATGGGGAACCAGATAACGTCGTTGTCGCCGCCGCGCTGCGGCATGATGCCGATCCGGGGGATGTGGTCTGGATCCCAGCCGAAGGGCAGGGGGTTGCCAGCGATGGCCTCGTCCAGACTGAAGACCACCGGCAGGTCGTAAAACAGCACATAATTCTCGGTAGCGGCGAAATCGTGCATCATCACCGGCGCCGGCACCGTGATGTGCTCCGCCTGGACTATTTCGCCCGCGGCATTGGCGCGGTAGTAGGTCAGGTAGGGCGCGTTGACCACGGAGTACCCGAAGAACAGCAGTTCGCCGGTGTCGGGGTGAATCTTGGGGTGGGCCGTCATCCAGCCGTTGAGGGCGCCGTCGAAATCGTAGCTGCCCGCGGTCTCCAGGGAGTCACTTCCTATTTCGTAGGGCAGACCGACTTCACCCAGGGACAGCAGCTTGCCGCCGTGATGGATGACCGAGACGTTGCTGGGATTGGCCTCGATATCGGTGGGGTTGGGCGCCAGATCCGGATTGAGGAACAACTTGGTCCGCACATAGCGGTTGCGGTACAGGGAGGCCTCGCCATTCTGGAAGCGGACGCCGTGCAGCATGCCGTGGCCGTTGAACCAGTGGCCGATATCCTCCTGGTTGCTGCCGTTGCGCACGTACAGTCCGTGCAGGGATTGCGGCAGCTCGCCGCTCACCGCCAGGCCCTCGACGTCGCGTTCCTCGAGAACCGGCGCGTAATTGCCGGACAGCCACCAGCGGCCCTGCGGATCCACCGGCAGCGCCGCGCCAGCCGTCCCCGACGCGCTGTCACTGCTGTCCGAGCAGCCGACCAGGCCGAGGGGGAGCCCCGCGCCCGCCAACGCGATGCCGCTCCACTCGACGAACTGGCGGCGGTTGAGTGTTCGGAACGATTTGTTGTTATTCATGGTGCGTCAGCCTCCCTGTTGCCGAGCCTGTCTGGTGTGCGATCCGACTGGCAGCGGCACCGGCCGCGCGCGGGCGCCGGCGCTCCGCCGTCGCGGGGGCTGGCCCCCGCGGGTCGGTGTTTTGTGCGAAAGTTAGCTGATGCTACAGGATATGCAACCGCGCTGCTTCACATTGCGGCTACTGGCCTTCCAGCGCCTGCGACGGCACAAACTCCAGCACCTGCTGGAATGTCGACCGGTTGGTCCTTCTGAAGGTGTCCGGAATCAGCCCGGGGAGAAAGCCGCTTCTAGCGGCCTCATTGAGCCAGGTGGCGGGGTCGTCGCCTCGCTCCTGGGCGATTTCCCCGGACACGTCGTCCACGACCTGCCACAGGGAGTCCCGGCAGTCCTCCAGGGAACCGTTGCCGCAATAGCTGAGGTTGAACGGCCCTTCGACATCCCGCCCCAGAAGGGTGCGCAGATCCTTGTCGACGAGGCTGGCACCGTCGTTACCGCCGAGGTTGCGCATGTCGTCGAGGGTATCCGTGAGCCCCCCGAATACCGGGCGCATCACGGCCGCTGCCAGGGGTTCCATAAGAGCATCCATCAGGGTGGGGCCGGCGTGATCGTAAAACCCGTCCTCGTCGGCGTCGAGTCGCGGCGCGTCGTCCGCCACCCAGGCGTCGAGCAGATCGACCACGTCGGCCGCGAGCTGGCTGGGCGCCTCGCCGCTGCGCAGCACCTCACTCACCACCGGCCAGACGGGAGAGCGCACGTCCTCGGTGGCCGAGCGGTTCATGATACCGACGACGCCGGCCAGCTCGACCCGATCGGGAAACTGGTCGAACAGTTCGACCCGGTGGACCGAGCCGTAGGGCGTGCCGTCGCCGTGCATGAAACCCGGCGCCGACTGGTTGTTCCAGTTGAGCAGGCGGCCCGAGGGGCCTTCCGCGGAGTGGGGGTGTTCCTCGAGGGTCAGGAAACCCTGCCATTCGAACTCGCCGGTGCCCAGCGTGGGTAGCCGCCGGTCCAGTCCGGCGGCACGCACCGGCAGGCGGCCGGAGGAGAAATAGGCGATCGCGTCCCGCGACATGTAACCCCAGTTGAAGGTGAAGCCGAACTTGTTGGCGGCTTCCCAGAAATTCTCCGGCGTGGAGGCGTCGCCCTCGGTCAGGTCCTTGAGTGCCGCCAGGTTGAGGCCGTCACGGCCGAAGGTCGAGCGCTTGCGGGTGAGCGCGACCGGCTGGCCGTTGGAAGTGGCGGTGCCGACGACCGGCCCGTGGACCGATATCGGGTAGCGGATCGGGTCGCCGTTGAGCGTGCCGGCATCGAACATCTCGAAGGGGATGCACTGGCCGTCGAATTCGTAGTGGGTCGACTCGCGGGTGGGGGCGGTGCCGTCCGGGTTGCACAGCATTTCGGCGTAGATGTCGCGCACGTCGTGGTTTGCCGAGGTCAGGCTCCAGGCGTAGTTCTCGGTCCGCCCGATCAGGATGTACATGGCCAGTCCCGGCACGGCGACGCCCTGCGCCTCGATGCCGGGCCCGCTCAGGTGAATCTGCTGGACGATCTCCGGATAGAAATAGCCGAGCTGCGGGCCCATGACGGCCAGGTTCGTGTTGTTTGCCGACTGCGGGGCATTCACGATCAGGAAATTGGACGCCTGCCGGTCCGGCGGCGGTCCGGCGGCGGGAAAGGTGACTGCGTCGTCGGCACCGGTGGTCGCCGCGACGGCCGGCTGGAGGGGGTCGAGAGAGATGACAGAGTCCCTGTCTATCACCACCGACCCCGTGACCGGACCGCCGGTCAGCGGACCGTATTCGAAGGGGGTGTCGATGGTGGTCGGCGCTTCCGGGTCGCCGAACAGCATGACATCCTCCCAGGCCAGTTGCCCCGGCCCGTCGCCGATACCGAAAATCAGTTCCGACAGAAACTCGGCGTTCGACACCTCGCTGCCGCCGCCGGCCCCGAAAATCGAACCGATGAACGCGGTGACGGCCACGACATCGTTGACGTTGAAGGGTTCCGGGGTGGGGATGTTATTCGCCGCCCGGAAGGCGTTCACTCCGTCGGCGTAGGCCTGGGCGTCGGCGATAATCTGGCGGCCCTCGTCGCCGAACTCCTCGACGAGCAGGTCCACCTGATCGCTCACCAGTTGCTCGGCCTCGGCACTGGGCACGAAGGTCTGCCCGCTGGTGACGAGGGAAAATGCGTTGATGCCCGGGACGTCTGCCACCGCGACCCGGGACGCGCCGCGACCCGCATCGAGCAGCAGCGCCCGGTCCCGGGCAGTCACCCACCCTGCGCCGAAGGCCAGGTCTTCCCGGGTCTGCCCCGTGATATGGGGCACGCCGAACTCGTCGTAGAGAATTCTTGTGCCCGGGCGGCCGGTGGGTTCCTCGACGGTTTCGCCGACCGGCTGAAAATCCTCGGGCAGAAACAGCTCCTCGATGTCCTCGTCAGTGACATCGCCGCGCAATGGCGTCAGCCCGTCGTACAGCGGCAACTGATCGAGGGAGTTCTCTGTGGTGGGAATACCACCGAAGTTGCCGGGCGGCAGGATGTAAAAGGCCCGGTCCTCGAGCGGGGCGGTCGTGGGCAGACCGCTATCGGAACCGTCTGAACAGCCCGTCGCCAACGCGACCAACACCAGCACCGGGGCGAGCGAGGCCCTGCTGACAAACGTATGATGGGAAAGAAGGTTTTTTAACACAGCAGAGTGCCTCCGGTGGTTATTGGAAAATTATAAACTCCTGCTGTCACATTACTGTAAAAGTAGCCGGGAAGTACAGAAGCGACATGCCCGCGGTTTGCTCCATTCCGGTTCGCGGGAACGATCGCCGGTGCATGGCGGGGCACGGATCCTGCGTAACAGGACCCTGCATAATGTTGCAAGTGAACACCCGGCTGCGTAGCATGCTGCGGTTAACGAGATAGACTTGCCGCGCGAAGACACTCTTGCGAATGATTGCCTCGACCTGCGAATGATTGCCTCGACATTTCCCCCGTCAGCATCGACGGCTGCGATGACACCCGCGCTGGAGCAGGTACAGCGCATGCGGGAATTGCTCGTGGGCCCGGGAAGAACTCCCATTCTGCGTATAGTGGCCAGACAATGAACGAGCAGAGCGCGTCGGACTCTACCGGGTCCCTGCTTGAGGAACTGCATTGCGCGCTGGCGCGGCTGGAGGCCGCTCCGCCCCTATTCAAGACGCGCCACCAGTCGCCGCTGCTGGAAATCTGCGGTCAAATGATGGTGCGCGAGGGCGGTATCGAGTCGCTGTACAGTCTGGCCCCGCGCTTGGCGGCGGCGGGCCTGTTCGAAGGTACGGACTGGCAACACCCGCGCGCGTTGGTCCCGGAACTGGTCGGCACGACCCTGGAGATGGGTGAGCGGCTGACGGTTATTCTCGATTGCCTCAGTCAACTGCGCATGCTGTCCCTGGCCGAGGGCGAAATGGTTTCGGCCGATATGGAACAGGAGGCGGCCGAGGCGTTTCTGGCCCGCGTGCTCTCCCACAATCTGAAATACCAGTTCGACGGCAGTGACGAGGCCCTGCGCATCCGTCTGGGGTCCCTCGGCCCGGCGGTGGGCGCGCTGTACCGCTTCCTGCTGCAGCGGCTCGGATACGGCCAGATGTACGCCGCCCTGATCGACGAAATCTGGCGGATTCTCTCCCAGCGTCCGATCCAGGTGAACCAGGTACGGGGGATGATCACGCAGATGGCCGTGGCCCTGAGCCAGCACGAGGGCAGCCCCGAAAACCGGCTGGGAGCGGACCGTTTGATCAGCGCCCTGTTCGGGCCGACCCAGGGTACCCTGGACGATCCGGGTGTCGACGAATATCGCAGCCGCCTGCAGAGTATGGACGGCGCCGCCCTGCAGCAGGAAGCGTACGGCTTCGCGCGGGCCATGCACGATGTGGGTCTGGTTTCGGATTACCACGCCGTGTTCCTGCGCTGGTCGCTGGAGCAGGATCAGGGTCAGCAGATACCGGCGGCGCTCGGGCTGAGCAGCACCGGCCTGGATGTGCTGCGCAGTTACCAGTCCCTGATTCACGCGCTGGTCGAGGAGGCAATCTTTCCCCAGACCGCCCAGTCGATCTACGGTCTGGCACTGTTGCTGGAGTCGGGCAGTCTGTATGCACCGCCCATCGCCCCCGCACTATGGCGCCAGATACACCTGCCCCTGGCCGCCGGAGCAGAGGCGGCTCTGCGCCTGGCATTCGGCGATGCCCTGCCGGCACGCGTCCACCTGCTGGCGGGCGTGATCTCGCTGCTCGGCCAGCCCCGGGGTGTGGCGCAGGGCAACAATCCCACCTGTCAGTCGGCGCGCGCCCTGTCGATGTGGTCTTACAACGATCCCGATTACCTGCTGCACCTGATCTCGCACGCGGCGCGTTACGACAATGTCCGCATGCACATCGAAGGCGTGCCCATCGATTCGGCCAGCCTGCCGGCCGGGCTCGCCCAGCAGGTCCCGCTGGATACGGACCCTGTCTCGGTGGTGCTGGTGCCGCACCTGGACCGTATCTATGCCGAGATGGGAAGGCTGTGTCAGGGGCGTCCCGGGGATCCCCATCGCTGGATCAATCCGGAGTTTCACGGCTGGTGGGTAGGCCGTGACTTCTCCATCGCGGTGGATGTGGAGACCGGGGACCTCGTCGACTACGATCAGTTCCTGCAGCAGTTTTACAATAGCTACCATCCCTACTACAACGGCAACCAGCCGGTCATCCATCCGCAACCGGTCGGCGTCGCCGTCACCGACGGGAGCGGCACGTTTGTGGGCTGGCACGCCATTACACTGCTGCGTATCGCCCTCGACCAGGAGGACGTCATGCGGGTCTACTTTTACAACCCCAACAACGACAGCGGGCAGAACTGGGGTCCCGGTGTGACTGTTACCACCAACGGCTATGGCGAGCGGTTCGGCGAGGCGTCCCTGCCCTTCGAACAGTTTCTCTCGCGCCTGTACATTTTCCACAGCGACGCGGTGGACACGGTCGCGGACGTACCCGTGCCGGCAGAGGAGCTGGAACAGGTGCGGCAGATGGCCGCCGCCAGTTGGGCGCGGGACAGGAACAGCGTGGCGCACGCCGCCGGCGAGGCGCTGCAATGACCACGCGGCGGCGCTGCGCGGCGTATCCGGCATCTCCGACCTAGCCGTCAGCCGGGCTGCTTCCGCGTGCAAGCTATCGGGTTGGCCGCAAAACGCCTAGTGCCGGGATATTGCGATGATTGATTTGCGCGCGGTGGAAGTTTTCCTGCAGGAGGTCGTCGGCGTACTGTGGGGGCCGCCCCTGGTGGTGCTGCTGGTGGGCGGCGGCCTGTTTTTTCTGATCTATTCCCGTTTCGTTCCCTACCGTCATCTGACGACGGGCCTGCGCCTGCTGACCCGGCCGCCCGACGATGACGACCCGGGGCAACTCTCCCACTTCCAGGCGTTGTCCACGGCGCTATCCGGCACCCTGGGCATGGGCAACGTCGCCGGCGTCGCGCTGGCTATTACCATGGGCGGTCCCGGCGCCATATTCTGGATGTGGGTCAGCGCGATGGTCGGCATCGCCACCAAGTTCTATACCTGCACGCTCGCTGTCATGTACCGCGGCCAGGACACGGAGGGCGAATGGCAGGGCGGCCCGATGTATGTCATTCGCGAGGGCATGGGCCGCCGCTGGCTGCCGCTGGCTTACTTCTTTGCCGTCGCCGGGCTGTTCGGCACCATGCCGATGTTCCAGGTCAACCAGCTGGTGCAGGTGATGCGCGACACCATCGCCGTGCCGGCGGGGCTCGCGGGCGCCGAGGATCACTTCGCATTCGACTTCGGGTTCGGCCTTGTACTGGCGGCGCTCGTGCTGTACGTCGGGCTCGGGCGGGTGCGCCGCCTGGGCAATGTCACCCGCTGGATTGTGCCGACCATGGTGATCGGCTATGTCCTGCTGACACTCTTTGTGCTGGCCACCAATATCGGCGAAATTCCCGGCGCATTTGCGCTGATACTGCACGATGCATTTCGCGGCGACGCCGTCCTGGGCGGCGCGGTCGGCGCGGTGATCATCATCGGGATTCGCCGCGCCGCCTTCTCCAACGAGGCGGGCATCGGCACGGAGTCGATGGCCCACGGCGCGGCGCGCACGCGGGAACCGGTGCGCGAGGGCATGGTGGCCATGCTCGGCCCGATCATCGATACACTGATCATGTGTACCTGCACCGCGCTGGTCATACTGATCAGCGGTGTCTGGCGTGGCGGGGACGTCGACGGCGTCACCCTGACGGCGGATGCCTTCGGCAAATTGTTCCCGGTCGGCGGTTCGGTGATCGTGGCGTTGCTGGTCGGCTTTCTGAGCATGAGCACCGTGTTCACTTTCTGGTATTACGGCAGCAAATGCCTGGGGTTTCTTATCGGCGCCCGTTTCCAGCACCATTACATCTGGTTCTACGTGCTGCTGGTGCTGTTGGGGGCCGTCGCCTCGCTGCAGATCGTGGTCAGCCTGGTCGATTCCATGTACGCGCTGATGGCGATTCCCACCATGCTGTCGGCGTTGCTGCTGGCGCCGCGGGTCAACGAGGCGGCCAGGCGCTATTTTGATGGTGGCCGGCAATAGCGGCGTCGCGGCGGGGTCAGGCGAAGTCCTGTTTTTCCATCCACGGGATGATGCGCTCGAAGGCGCGCTCGATTTCCGTGGTGGAGGTAGCGTAGCTGATGCGCAGGGCATTGCCGCAGCTATCGCCGAACGTGTCGCCGCCAATCATGCAGACACCGGTTTCGCGCAGCAGGCGCAGCGCGACATTGCTGCCGTTGATGCCATCCGGCAGGGACGGAAACATGTAGAAGGCGCCCTGGGGCTTGTAGCCCTGCAGGTGCGGTGTCTGGTCGACCAGTTGCATGAGCAGGTCGCGCCGCCGTTGATAGATCCTGTCTCACCTCGTCGAGGAAACCGGTTTCACCGCGCAGGGCGGCGACGCCGCCCCACTGCGCGGGAGTGCTGGCGACGGTCGTGGTGAACATGTGGTAGCGGCGCAATTTCTTGATCGCGCCCTGGCTGGCGATAAGCCAGCCCACGCGCAGGCCCGGAATACTGAAGGTTTTGGAAAAACTGCTTATCACCATGACGTGGTCGAGGTCGCTGCAGCAGGACAGGACGCTGGCATAATCCAGCTCGTCGAACACCAGATGATCGTAGACCTCGTCGCTGATCACGTAGATGCCGCGGTAGGCCGCTTCCTGCACGATGGCCTCTATCGTGGCGCGCGGGTAGACCGTTCCCGTCGGGTTGCTCGGAGAATTGAGAACAATGGCGTGGGTGTTGATCCCCATCGCGTCGATCACATCATCCGGGTCCAGTTGATGCCCGTGTTGCGCCGAGGTGGGCAGGTAGCGGACCTCGCCGCCATTCATCCGTATCAATGGCGCATACAGCATGAAAGCCGGGTCCACTACCAGGAATTCCCTTCCCGGGGCGGACACCGCGGTCAGCGCGAGGTAGAGCGCTTCGGTCGCGCCGGTGGTCACCAGGATATTGTCGGGCGTGAGGGTGCGCTGATAGCGCTCGCCGTAGTAGTCCGCCAGCGCCTCGACCAGCTCCGGCAGGCCGGCGTCCATGGTATAGCCGGTCTGTCCCGCCCGCAGGGCGGCGACAGTGGCCTCCACCACATGCTCCGGCGCCGGCATATCGGGCTGGCCGAGAGACAGGTGGACCACATCGTCCATGGTGGCGGCGAGATTGACCATTTTGCGGATGCCGGGCACGGGAATCGTGTGCAGCGCCGGGTTCCACAGCGGGTCTTCCGACTCGTAAAAATCCATGTCGAATTCGGGCATGCTCAGGACTCCGTGAAAAGCGCCGGGCGGCGGTCGGTCAGTGGCGCCTCCCGCTGGTACGCGTGGCCGGCCCGCAATACCGTGACGTCGTCGAAGCGCCGGCCGACCAGTTGCAGGCCGATCGGCAGCCCCTGGCTGTCGAATCCGCAGGGGACCGACAGGGCCGGCTGGCCGGTCATATTGAACGGGTAGGTGAAAGGCGTCCACGAGGGCCAGCGCGTGTTGGGCCAGTCCTCGGGCACCTCGCGGCCCGCCGCGAACGCCGTCAGGGGCAGGGTGGGCGTGAGCAGCAGGTCGTACTTGCGGTGGAATAACGCCATGCGTTCGGAGATCGCCGAGCGCGTGTTGACCGCCCCCAGGTAGTCCAGCATGGTCAGTCGCGTGGCCTTCTCGGCGACGGCGACCAGCTCCGGGTCCATCAGCGCGCGCTTGCCTGTACCCAGGTCGCGCATGGCATTGGCCGCGCCGCTGTAAAAAAGGTGCCCGAAGGCGCTCATGGGGCTGGCGAATCCCGGGTCGGTCTCCACCACGTTGGCGCCCAGTGATTCGAATACCGCCACTGACGCCTTTACCGCCCCTTCGACCTCCGGATCGACGTCGACATAGCCCAGGGAGGCGCTGAAGGCGATCCGCAGCCCGTCGAGGCGTTCTCCTTCCCGCACCGCGCGCAGGTAGTCGATGGAGCGCCGGGGGACCGCATTGATGTCGCGGTCATCCGCTTCCGTGAGCACGTTCATCATCAGGGCGCAGTCCTCCACGGTCCAGGTCATGGGGCCGGCGTGCGCCAGGGTACCGAAGGGGCTGGCCGGCCAGTGCGGTACTTCGCCAAATGAGGGTTTGTGGCCGACAACGCCGCAGAAAGCAGCGGGGATGCGAATGGAACCGCCGGCATCGGTGCCCAGCGCCAGCGGTGCCATGCCCAGTGCCACGGCCGTGCCGCTGCCGCCGCTGGACCCGCCCGGGGTGCGGTCCGGATTCCACGGGTTGCGCGAAACGCCGTCGATCGGGTTGTCGGTCACGCCTTTCCAGCCGAACTCCGGTGTGGTGGTCTTGCCCAGGGGCACGTAGCCGTGGCGCGCCAGGGCCGCCACGCTCGGCGCCGCCTTGTCCAGTGTGGCGGCGGCCGCCGTGGTCCTGGAACCCTTGAGCGTTGGCCACATGGGAGTGAGGAAAACATCCTTCACCGCCACCGGCACGCCCTCGACGAGGCCGGTCGCGCTGCCGTCGGTATAGCGCTGCTCCGATTCGCGCGCCACCGCCAGAGTCGTCTCCGGATCCACCAGGCACCAGGCGTTTACCGTGGGATTGAGCCGCTCCACCTGATCCAGCATGGTGCGCGTCACCTCGACCGGTGACAGCGACTTGTTGCGATAGTGTTCCAGCAACTGCACCGCAGTCATGGAGAGAATTTCGCGATCCATCCAGTCCCCGATTCTTTGATTGCGCAGAAAGTTATCCGCGACGGCAGGCCGTTGCCCCGAAAGCAGCGATTCAGTGTCTCGCAGCCACTCTACCGCCGGCTACGCTCGAAGCACACAGTATCGCCAGCAAGTTTGTGATCGCCGGTTGCCTGTGTCAACCTTACCAAGGTCGGAGCTAACGCCTGCGGTTGGGGCGGATATACCCCACTGGAACCGTGTGGCGACAGGACGTCGCCACCCGAGCCTGCACAGGGATGTGCGCTTTTTGGCGTGTTCCAGTGGGGTATATCCGCCCAACCGCTCCTGCGTAAAAGCCCCAGGCGCTCCCTGCGTAAAAATTGAAAGTCAGGACGCCACCGGGTATTGCAAATACAAAAGGACGGGAAGCATCGAACAACCACGCTACAGTTACCGGGAACTCTCGCGCTTTGTCACCGCGCTGTTCGAAGGGGCAGGCCTGCCCGCGGACCGGGCGGCGGTCATGGCGGAGGTGTTCATCGAGGGCGACCTGCTGGGTTTCACCACGCACGGTACCAACCGGGTGGTCAGCAACCTGCAGTGGCTGGAGGCGGGGGAGTCGCGTATTGACGGCGACCCCGAGGTGCTGGCGGACCGCGGCAGCGTTTTCAACTGGGACGCGAATTTCCTGCCGGGGCCCTGGGTCGTCAGTAAAGCGCTGGAGGAGCTGATGGCGCGGGTGGCGGACCGCGGCGTCGTGGCAGCGACCTTGCGCCGCAGCCAGCACATCGCCAGTCTGGCCGCTTATTGCCCGAAAGTCGTGGAGGCGGGCTATGTGGTCATGATGACCTGCTCGACGCCGGCGGAGAACACGGTCAACCCGCACGGCGGCATCGATCCGGTCTTTTCCGCCAACCCGCTCGCCTTCGCGGCCCCGGCGGACGATCACCCGCTGCTGATCGACATCAGCCTGTCGATCACGGCGGGGGGCCACGTGGCGCGGGCCATGCGTGAAAACCGGCGCCTGCCGGAGCCGTGTCTGCTGGACAACGAGGGCCGGCCCACCGACGATCCCGCAGCCTTCTTTACCGACCCGCCGGGGAGCATCATGCCGATCGGTGGATTGGGCCACGGCTACAAGGGCTATGCCCTGTATATCATGAGCGAGGTGCTCTCGATGGCCCTCGGCGGTTATGGCCGGGCGGACGCTCCCACCGACGACGGCGAAGCCAATTCGGTCTTTATACAGATGATCGATCCCGCCGCTTTCGTCGAACCTCACGAATTCAGGCGGGAGGTCGCCGCGACGCGCGAATTATGCCGGCAGAGTCGTGTGCCCGCCGGCGCGCCGCCGGTGCGCGTGCCGGGCCAGCGCGCCTGGCAGCGCCGCCGCGATCAACTGGAGCACGGACTCGAACTTTACCCCTCCATCATGGACGATATCCGGCCCTGGGCGGAGAAACTGGGCGTGGAACTCCCCGTCCCCCACTGACGCAGAAAACGCGTGTGGCGGCACGCGCCGCCGGTTGCGTGGCTCGCGAGAGGACTCTTCTGGAAAAATGACGTTCCTGGACTGGCGACTATTTTAGAGTTGCGGCTATAATTTCCGTTCCTGTTCCTTCGAACCCTGATCGCTGCCAGGCCCTCGTCCATGCCCGATACCGCACAACTTCCCGAACTTGGCTGTTACCTTCTTCCCGGCCATACCCGCACACCCGCCGATGCCATCGCGGAGGCCAGGAGCGCCGAGTCCCTGGGTCTGGGTAAGGTGTGGCTCTCGGAGCGCTTTGACGTGAAGGACGCGGGGGTTATTTGTGCCGCGGCCCTGTCGGTGACCGAGAACCTGCATGTGGCCACGGCGGGCACCAATCTCCACACTCGCCACCCGCTGGTCCTCGCCACCATGTGCGCCAGTTTGCACTACCTGTCCGGCGGCCGCTTCGAGCTGGGGCTCGCCCGCGGTGTCGCGATTCGCAACCAGCTGATGGGTCTGGATAACGTGACCAATGCCCGGATGGTCGAGGGCCTGGAGATTCTGCGCAAACTCTGGCGCGGTGAGAAAATCATGGGGCATGAAGGTGCCATGGGCAATCTTCCCTATCTGAGCATGGGAGACTGGATGGCAGCCGACATACCGGTCCATTTCGTCGGCTTCGGACCCGGCAGCCTGCGGTTTGCCGGCGCCCATTTCGACGGTGTTCACCTGCACACCTTTATTACCGACGAAGGGTTGCGGCGCGCAAAAGCGCTTGTTCGGGAAGGGGCAGAAGAGGCCGGCAGGGATCCGGATGAGGTGAAAGTGTATTCCGTGGTTGCCACTGCCCTCGATCCCGACCGGGAAAGCCGCCTGCGCAAACTGGTGGCGCGCATGGCCACCTACATGCAGGCACCGGGGTACGCGGAGCTGTTGATCGATCTCAATGGCTGGGATCCGCGGGTGCTGGAGGAATTCCGGGCCAACAGCGTGGTTGCTTCCATGCCCGGCGGTATCGACAGCGTGGCCACGCTGGAGCAACTCGAGGAGATCGGCGAGTTAATCCCCGATGAATGGCTGCCGGCGGCCACGGGCAGTGCACAAGAGTGCGCACAGGTATTGAAACAACAACTGGTCAACGGGGCGGACGGTGTTGTGATACACGGTTCCACGCCCACCGAATTCGCGCCGGTCGTGCAGGCTTACCGGTCGCTGGGGTAGCAGTCTGCGTCTCGGATCACTGTGCCGCACGATCAAACGCGATCGGCATGGCCTTGAAACCATCCATGAAATTGGAGCGAAAATGGGTCGGCTCCCGCAGCAGGCGGAGGTTGTCCATGCGGCGGGCGATCTCCTCGGTCATGACCTCAAGATTCATCCGCGCCTGATGTACCCCGATACAAAAGTGCGGCCCCGCGCCGAAGGTCCTGTAACCCCGGCGTGTCTGCGCCGGTTTCCGGGTTATGTCGAACTCATCGGGTCGGTCGAAGTACCGCGGGTCGCGATTGGGAGCACCCAGCACGCAAATCAGTTTGTCCCCCTGGCGAATTTTTTCGCCCGCAAAATCCATGTCCCGCGTCGCCGTGCGGCGCAGATAAACAACCGTATTGCGCAGCCGCAGCGCCTCCTCCACAGCGGCCGGTACCAGCGACAGGTCCCGCTGCAGGAGTCGGTACTGCCCGGGGTTGCGAATCAATTCATGGAACAGCCAGCCGAGCGTGTTGCGCGTGGTTTCCACGCCGCCGACGATCAGGTTGACGAAAAAGCGCCCGAATGCCCGGGAGTCGAGGCTGTGGCCCTCCACTTCCGCCTCCAGCATCTCCATGGTCATGCTGTCACGCGGGTGGGCCCGGTGATCCTGCGCCAGTGCTTCCCCGAACTCCAGCAGCTTCATTGAAGCCATGAAGCCGGCCATGCGGTCCTCGGCGTAATCGGGGTCGTTGGCCAGGGTCAGGGTATTGGTCAGGTCCACGACCTGCTGGAAGTCCTCATCGCGCACACCGAGCAGGCGGAACATGACATCCACGGGCAGAGGCAGTGCCACCTCTTCGATAAATTCGCATTCGCCCCGATCGATGATGCGATCGACAATCCTTTGAGCGGTTTCCCGCATTAACGGCAGCCGCTGCGCCAGCCTGGCCGACCGAAACGCATAGTCGGCCAGACGCCGGTATTCGCGATGCCGCGGCGGGTCCATGAATGTGAGGCTCTGCTGTTGTTCGGCAAGGATTTCACCGGGAAAGTCCTCCAGCAACGGCCCAAAGGCGTTGGAGAAATCCCCCGGTGTTTTCAGCACTGTATCGATGTCATCGCGCTGCAAAACCAGCCAGTGGCCGCCCCGGTCGTAATCATCCGTTTGCCAGACAATGCGATGATTCTCCCGCAACCGCTGGATCTCTTCCCGCGGCGTACCATTGTGGAAGTTGTCCAGCTCGA
Organism: Halioglobus sp.; assembly: GCA_034521205.1. Lineage (GTDB taxonomy): Bacteria > Pseudomonadota > Gammaproteobacteria > Pseudomonadales > Halieaceae > Marimicrobium. The sequence goes on along the minus strand of JAXHMT010000007.1, from coordinate 130,275 downwards.
GCAGAGCTGCATAGGGACAGGTATCCATTAACATATCCTTTTGGTTCTCGCAGGGCGGTTAGTGGCTCAGCCGGCGTCCGCCGTGTTCGTCCGCCTGCGCAGGGACCATAACCGTCAGTGACGAGACGGGCAAGCGGTACGGCGCCTTGACCGGGCATTGAAAAAACGATTATGAAAATGCCTGGAGATGTTGCCATCGGAGTTCCCGTCGGTGGAAAATCGTGTGAAACGCGCGTATATCGGGGCCGACGATGAAAACTGTTGAGCAGTTACCACACGAAGTAATACAGCTGGACCAGCAGTGGATTCCGTTGTCCGACGGTGTAAATCTGGCTGCGCGCATCTGGCTGCCGGAAGGCGCCGAGCAAAACCCCGTGCCCGCGGTGCTGGAATATATACCCTACCGGCTGCGCGATGGCACGGTCGGTCGGGATATGACCATGCATCCCTATTTCGCCGGGCACGGCTATGCCTCTGTCAGGGTCGATATTCGCGGCAGCGGGGAATCGGAAGGTGTGCTCAGGGACGAGTATATCGAACAGGAACTGGCTGACGGGGAAGAGATCCTGCGCTGGCTGGCGCAACAAACGTGGTGCGACGGCAATGTGGGCATGATCGGTATTTCCTGGGGAGGCTTCAACGGCCTGCAGCTCGCCGCGCGCCGTCCGCCGGAGCTCAAGGCTATTGTAACGGTCTGCTCCACGGACGATCGCTATACAGATGACGTGCATTACATGGGCGGGTGCCTGCTGGGTGACCACCTTTCCTGGGCGTCGACCATGTTTGCCTTCAATTCACTGCCGCCCGATCCGGCCGTCGTCGGCGATCGCTGGCGCGACATGTGGCATCAACGCCTGCGAGGCAGCGGTCTCTGGCTGGCGCAATGGCTGCAGCACCAGCGGCGCGACGACTACTGGAAGCACGGATCCATTTGCGAAGATTTCGATGACGTCGAAATTCCGGTGCTCGCCGCCAGCGGTTGGGCCGACGGCTATACGAATGCGGTGTTTCGGTTGATGGAGAACCTGAAAACCCCGCGCATGGGGCTGGTGGGGCCCTGGAGTCACCTCTATCCCCATATAGGCAGCCCCGGGCCGGCGATCGGCTTTTTGCAGGAGTGCGTGGACTGGTGGGACCAGTGGCTGAAGGGCAGGGACTCGGGCATCATGCAAAAGCCGATGCTCAGGGCCTGGCTCCAGGACAGCATGCCGCCGACGACCAGTTACGAACATCGCCACGGGCGTTGGATAACGGAGCCGGCCTGGCCGTCCGGCAATGTCGAGGAGCTCCGTTATGCGCTGTCCGGTTCACGCCTGAAAACCGAGGCCGATGTGGAGCACCGCCGGGAAAGAAAACTGACCAACCAATCGCCGCTTACGTGCGGCCTGTTTGCCGGCAAATGGTGTTCCTACGCACGCGGGCCGGATCTCGCCCACGATCAGCGCGAGGAGGACGGTGGCGCCCTGACCTTCGATACCGCGGTGCTCAAGGAGGATCTGGTTCTGCTGGGCGCGCCCCGTCTCGAGCTGGAGCTTCAGTGCAATAAACCGGTGGCGATGGTGGCGGTTCGGCTGTCGGACGTCGCACCCGATGACAAGGCGACCCGGGTCACTTACGGCGTGCTCAACCTTTGTCACCGGGAGGATCACGAGCACATCGAGCCCCTCGCGCCGGGTGAGCGCTATCGGGTCACCGTAAAGTTGAACGCGCTGGCGCAGACGTTTCCCAAAGGCCATCGCCTGCGGCTTTCGCTTTCGACATCCTACTGGCCGATCGTATGGCCACCGCCGGAGCCCGCCAGGCTGACTGTCTTTGACCGCAGTAGCCGACTGGTCCTGCCCAGGCGAAAAGAGTTCAGGAAAGAGGATGATGCGTGCACCTTTCGCGAGCCGGAGGGCTGTCCGCCGGAGCCCATGGAGCAGCTGACACCTCCCCATCACAACTGGTATGTACACCGCGATCTGGCGGTGGACAAATCGACACTCGAAGTGATCAATGACGATGGTATCGCTTATCTGCCGGAACTCGATTTGAAGGTCATGAACAAATCCGTGGAGCTGTATTCATCGACGGACGACGATTTCGGATCCATTCGCGGCGAAACCCTTTGGGAGCGTGGCTTCAAGCGGGACAACTGGGACGTCAAAACGGTTACGCGGACTATCCTGACTTCGGATGCGGAAAACTTCTTTATCCACGCTACTCTCGATGCCTACGAAGGTGAGGAGCGCGTGTATGCCAATACCTGGAATTACACTATCGCCAGGGATGGCGTCTAGCTGGCATCGGGCGCTTGAGGCAGTTTCGCTTGGAGAAAATTCAGAATGTCGGAGAGGATGACGCCTTTTTGATCAAAGGCGCGTGACAGCGACAGCAAGATACTAACGTGACTTTTGTTGTCGTAGAACTGCGTCATGGCCGTCCCGCCGAGGTCGTTGACCTTTCGCGCAAACTTGCGGGTATTGGCGGGCAGCACAGTCGTATCCCCGGAGCCGTGCATCAGCAGCATGGGCGGCTCATCGCCATTGGCAAAATGCAACGGCTGCATGCGCGTGTAGTCCTGCAGGTTGGCAAAGATATTCCTGTAGTGTTCCTCCTTTGGCGTGAAACCATAGGGCCCGGCCATGCCGATGAATGCGCTGATATTCCTCGCATCCAGGCCGTGTGCCGCGAGATAGCCGGGATCGGTGAGGATGAGCGCGCCTGTATGCGCTCCGGCGGAGTGCCCCATGATTATGATGTCGTCGATCGCGGCAAAACGTTCAATATTGGCCGACAGCCAGGCGATCGATAGCGCGACATCCTGAACGAACGCCGGAAATTCGCCTCCCGGGTACTTGATATAATCCGGTATTGCGACGGCGTAGCCGGCCGATGTCAGTGCATCGGCGACGAAGTAGTAGTTTTCCCTGGCGCCTGTGGTCCAGCCGCCCCCGTAAATGAAAACTATCAGCTGTCTTCTGGCCTCGATGTCGTCACCGGGAAGATAGATGTCGAGGCGTTGATGTGCCTTGTTGCCATAGTGTAGATTGCTTTCCCGGCGAAGATCGCTCAACCAGTAGGATGGAGTGTTGATTGCCTTGAGTGCAACGCCTGTACAGGCAGTCAGGAGCATGGCCGACATGGTGAGTAGTCCCGCGTAGAGAATGGCAGGTAGTTTCAAGCTGGATATGCACATGGCGCGTCGGGGGAGGGATGTCGCCAGGTTGGCGTCGCTGCAGGCATGCCGCACGATAAGCACAAGCCTCTCTCGCGTTCACACGTCCGTGGACACTATATTCTGGACAGCTGCCCAGGCGTCATCCGTGAAGACGCCGTAGTGAAAACAGCCCTCAATCACCCCGCTCGTATAGTAACCGTTGAGGCCGCGGAAGTTGCCCTTGGCGAAATAGACCTGCAGTGAGGGATTTGCCGCCATGGCGTGCTTGACCTGTTCCACGAGTTGCTCATCCGCATTTTTTACCAGGACGCCGGAGAAGCCGGCGGTCAGCGGGAATATGTCGTTACCGCTGTCGCCGCAAAACACCACATCCTCGACAGGCTGTTCGAATTCCCTGGCCACGTATTCCAGCGCTGTCTGCTTGGTTGCGCTGTCCGGCAGAAAGTCGAGAAGCCCCCTGTCTTTCTGTGAGTCAAAGCTGTAGACGATCACCTCGTCGAACTTTCCCCTGACTCTTTCATTGACAACGTGGAGAATGTCATCCTTGCGGGAATGGTCTACGTAGTAGCTCTGCTTGAACTGGTTGAGGTGCTGGGGCTCCTGCTCCTGCATGCCCGCTATGTCCGCCACCGCCGCCCTGATTTCGTCCGCCCGCCAACGCGGACTGGAGCGGTGCACAAGGGATTCCCATCCCTCATCGAACTGCCAGTTGCCGTCGATGTACTTGCGAATCGTCGAGCCGACGTCTCCGCACAGCACATCCGGATACCTGACGCCGAACTCGCCAATGGCGTTTTCCGTGAGTTCGAGATTGCGGCCCGTGACATAGACCACCAGCGTATCGTGCCGGCGGGTGAGTTCGTTAAACAGCGGGATCGCCTCCGGATCGGCTTCCCAGTGGCCGTTTGGCAGCAAGGTTCTGTCGAGATCCGTCGCAATTATCCGCATATCCACTCCTTTCAGTGGTAGGACATTTCCGATTTGACGCCATTTCTGTCGGTGTCGGTGATTTCAAAGGAAAAATCCTTCAGATTGGCCCGCAGTACAGAGGTTGCGTTCCCATTCTTCCACTGCAGATGTAGCTGACTGTCCGGCGTATTGCCGATTTCCAGTTCACCGTAGAAGGCGTCGGAGTTATTGCGCAGTTTGATCAGTTCGAGCTGATCCTGTACCACAATGTGAGAAAGTCGGCTGTCTATGTCCCGCATCGTCAGTGTGGTGCGGTTGATTTCCTTGTGGCCCGCCAGTACCGCCTCTGTCGGCGGCGGCATAGTCGTTCGTCCCCGCGAAAAGATCGAGGTACCAGACCTGTGGGATGCCCGGCATGAACAGTTGAATGGCCCTGGCCAGGCGCAGCTTGCGTTCGTCCTCCCCGAGTGCGCTGAAGAAGGTCGCATTGACCTGGTAATACGCAATCTTTTTGCCGTCGGGGCCGTACAGGTTTTTCACCCGGCCGCCGCGCGCGATGATCCGGTCCATGACCGCGTCAATCTCCGCGTCCGGGAGCAGGCCCTCCCGTTTGTCGCCCAGAACCTCCTTGCCGCGCAGGTCCAGTACCGGGATCCCGTCGTGGCATCCCAGCATGTTGATGGTTTTTATGCCCTTTTCGAGCACCTCCCGCACCCACCTCAGCAGATAGCGATTGGTGCCGCGGTCGAGTGCGTCGATAACCAGACCCGGCAGGAAAAAGTCGTAGATCGGAAAACCCCTGCCGGCGACTTCTTCGTGCAGACCGAAACCGTACTCCGAGTGAATTTCGGGCAACAGGGTAAGTCCGTACTCACCCGCCATCTCGTTCAACCGGTCCAGGTATTCCCAGGTTCCCGGCTTGTTGAAGAAGTTCGGCTCGCAGGGTTCCTTGTGCAGGTACGCGAAAGCATCCAGCCGCACCAGAACCGCCCCGTAGTCCCGCAGCCTGGCAAGGGTTCTGTCGTAGAATTCCCAAACCTTTTCGGACTTTGCGTTGAGGTCCATCTGGCCCAGGTACTTTCGCTTGCGCTCGACGATCTCGATGGCGGCGCCGGCAAGCGCGGAGTAATCCCCCCAGTCGATAGCACCGATCTCGGTTCCCTCGCGAATATGAGTGTTGATAATGCGTACCAGATCATCCACTTGCTTTGCGGTGAGCCCATCGATAGCTTCCAGATCCCCGGGTACGAGGTACTGGTAGGTGATCTCCTGGTAAAAGGTATTCCAGTAGGGGCGTTCCGAGCCGTCGGGGAAGCGCACCTTGAGAATGGGCAGACCCGGTTTGCGCATGAAAAGCACATCCAGACAGTCCTGCCTGGGCACAATATAGCCCTCGGGGCCCGGTTCCCCCCAGCCCTGCCAGAACTCGTTCCAGTCGATAAAGAAGTCGCTGAATGGAGACTCGTCCCCCCGTTGCAGCATGTCCTGGAACTGTGGTGAGCCCACCGACAGATGATTGAGGACCAGATCGAACTTGAGACCTATCCCGAGCGATTTTATCGTTTCGAGATCGTCCTCGCTGACGAGTTCCCGGTTGATCTCGTAGTCGATTATCGAGAACCCGCGATCGAGGTCGCTGTTAAAAAAGGTAGGCAGGATGTAAAAAAGTGAAAATGCACCCTCGAATTCCGGCCGCTGCAGCATGGCCAGGGTGTCGGAAAGTTTCTGGCCGATACTGTCCGGGTATGCATTGAACATGACCCCGCGCGGTAGATCCTCTGCCATCACGCTGCCGCTTCCTCTTCCAGATACCCGATTTGCGCAAGGATGGATCGTCCCCTACTCGCGCGATATCCGCCCCATCGATGCCGGGGACGCAAGCGGTCGCGCCGGTGGGGCTCCGGTTAGTGTAACGCGGTTGTATCTGGTGGCAATGCTTGGCCGGGTTGAATCGGGAGCGTCAGGCTTCTGCGGGGGAATCCGGAGCAGTGCACCTGCCGAAAAAATCGTAGTGTTCTACAGCATCGAGAATACCCGCCGCAAAACTCTCTGGTGAGAAATAGATGCGGTCGAATTCCGGATGCAGGCACAGTTCTTCATGCTCGCGGTTTTTCGGTACCACTGCGAGCGTATTGCCCCGCATCATATCCTCGTCGGCACCGGAACCCCCGGCGACGAGGACCTGATCGAGAGGAATTTCCAGCCGGTGGCACACGTAGCGCAGCGCCTGTCCCTTGGAGGCGCGCACCGGCACAATATCGAGGAACATGCCGAAGGACGGGATGACATTGGCGCTTATCGTGTGCTGCAGCAACAGGCTCCTGATCTCGTCCGGAGACGGCGCCACTTCCGGATCGCAGTAGTAGGAAAGCTTGAACTCGGTCTGCTCATTGCGGGATTGCAGCTCGAGGCCAGGAGTCTCCTCCAGTAACTTTCGGATTCTGCGCCGTGACCAGGCGTGATCGATATGGGCGGCCCACAGGTTGTCCTCGTCCAGATTCTGTCCGTAGTGGATGCGCGTACCCAGGCTTGTGATCAGGATATCCATTGGTGCAATACCGTGCTTTTTCATCAGTCCGAGGGCATCGTCGAGACGCCTTCCCGTGGCGATACACGTTGTCACCGACTTGCGTTTTTCCCGGACAACCTCCACGAACCGCGACAGGCTTTCCGGATTGCCGATGAGGCTTTGATCGAGGCCCGAGACGATCATGCGATCGCGGTGACGCGGCGCTTCGACAGCCGTCCACTGTTCGGGAAACGGGGTAGATTCTTCAGGCAAGGCGCGAATCTTTTGCATGTAGGTCTGCACATGGGCCTCCCAGGAATAGGTCTCCACGACGCGTTTGATACCGTTTGTAGAGTATCGCTCCCATGTTTTCCGGTCCTTCAGAATCCGCATGAGCGCGTTGGCTATCTGTTCCCTGTCCAGCGGGTCCACCAGTTCCCCGCACTCGCAGTTCCCGATGATCTCGACCGGGCCGCCATTCTCGGTCGCCACCACGGGCAGCCCGCTGGCGGCCGCCTCCAGTATGGTCAAACCAAAGGGCTCCGTCAGCGCGGGGTTGATGAAGACGCCGCCGGTGGCCGCGACCAGCCGGTAGATTTCAGGGACTTCATCGGCCCGGTGCCGTTTTGGCACAGCGACCTTGCCGTACAGGTCATAGGCGTCAATCCAGATCAGGATATTGGTGAGTACCTGCTGTGCGCCGTCATCCAGGTCGCGAATGTCATCCCGGTTTCCCGCGACAATAAGCAGGTTGGCCGCCTCCTGCAGCGCTTCGGATTCGCCGTAGGCTTCGATCAATGTCAGAATGTTCTTGCGCTCATCAGGCCGGGAGAGCGCGAGGATCAATGGCTTGTCGGGGTCCGCGAGGAAGCGATCCACCTCGCTCTTGAATGCGATGTCCTCGTCCGGGTCAAAGGGCCGGAAGCTCGAGAGGTCCGTACCCGGAGGAATGACGGCCATCCTGTCCGGGTCCTGGAACTTGTAGAGTCCGTATTGTTCCTCGATTTCATTTCTGGTGCTGGCGACGACGAGGTCCGCGTTGGCCAGGATCTCCTCTTCGGTGTCGATGCGCAGCGGCATGTTGTAGGTTTCGTTGATCTCACTGGTCGCGTGGCCGGCGGCCAGCAAGCGCTTGCGTTTGTCGCGCCCGAGCGAATGGCCGGTGTGAATGAGCGGCACGCCAAACAGATTGGACAGTCGCAGGCCGACGTAGCCCGCGTCGGCGTAGTGGCTGTGGAGAAGGTCGGGGTAGCGCGATTGCTCATGCAGCCATTCCGCCAGGTTGTCGGTAAAGGCGTCCAGGTGATACCAGAGCTTTTCCTTGGGGATATATTCCGCGGGACCGCACTCTATACGCACGATACGCGCGTTGTCACAGAGTCGTTCCTCGGGCTGCGCGTAATTCGGACTGACTTCCGGGCAGTCCACGAGTCGGGTGACGAGGTCGACCTGGCCCACCTCCGGATGCTGTGCCAGTGCCCGGGCCAGGTCTACGACGTATTTGGTCTGTCCGCCTGTGTCGGCATCGCGTCCCAGTTCCAGGTTGGTGCCGCGGATCAACCCGTGGATACTCAGGAGACAGATGTAGAGGTCGGTACCTTGCATACTGCGGCAGCGGATGGTTTCTGTGTGGTCGTCGGCACTGCCCGTGAGCATAGCACCGGAGAAGCAATTTCCCAGACGCAGCGGGCGGCAGTAGCCGTTTTGGCGCTGGAAACTGACACTTTTTTGATCTGCATCGTGTGCGCTGCCATGTTTCCCCCCGGTTTATGGAGAGGGAAATTGCTCAGCTTGCAGGGGTTTTGGCCGGTACGGCCCCACTGTCAGCGGATTTTGCCCGCCACAGGTCGTGGCGCGAGACGAGTCCGACAAACTGCTGCTCCCGATTGACCACAAGCAGGCGCCGCACCTGTCTGTCCTCCATAACAGCCAGCGCGGCATCGACGTCATCGTCCTCTTTGCAGCAGGCAAAGTCTCGACTCATCACATCGGCTACCCGGGTCTTATCGGGTTGTTTGTCATAAGCGACGGCGCGTGTGGCGATATCCCGGGATGTGAGCACGCCCACCAGTACATCTTCCTCCACCAGGGGATGAAACCCGATATTTGCCACCACTTCCCCGGGGAGGTGCTTGTCCTCGACCATGGCCTCGTCGACCACCGGAAGCAGACTGATGTTGTTATTGGCCATATTGAGAGCGGCGGTTTTCAAGGTGTCTTCCGAGCGCACGGTGTGCACCAGACGCCGCATGACGTGCTTGACCTGCATTTTGACTCCCTGACGACCCGTTACCACCTGTTCGTGGGGTCAACTCCGTGACGAGCGGTAATGCGCGCGGGTGGTCCGCGGCAACAAATGTGAGTTCAAACCGCTCACTACACTAGGTAAGCATAGTGCAAAAACGCGTCCAGGCAAAAACGTGTTTTGGATCCCGGCTCGCCCGGAGGCCGAGGCGCGATGCTGCGGTCCGCGGACTACTCACCCGTGTATTCGGGATCGCCGGGTGCGCGATATCGGTCCAGCGGGCTTCGCCTGGCGTCGCTGCCGTAGTAGTGTCCGCTGCCCCGGGGTTCGTCGAACAGCAGCGCCATGATGGGCACGGTCCCCTGCAGCGGTGGTTTCATGCCGAGATCCGATGGCGAAACGCCCTGGGCTTCGGCGTGCGGTCGGGTCAGGTCGGTTTCGATGTACCCGGGCGTGCAGGCGTTGATAAACAGCTGCGGAACTTCGCGAGCGAGTATCAGCGTATACAGGTTTACACAGGCCTTGCTGAATCCGTAGGCGTCGCTATCGCCCATGCCGAGTGCCCCGAGACGCTCTTCATCGTTCCGGGAGCGAATAACCTGTTCGATGAAGTCTTCCACCGCCTTCCACGTGACGCTCCCGTCCCTGAAAAATTCCTGTAGTTGGGGGCTGCAGCGGCTGACGAAATTCGGGCCCGAGGCCGACGACACGTTGACGATCCGTCCGGTGGGTTCAATCAGTGGTACGAATACGTCGCATACGCGCTTCACACCCAGCGTGTTGACCTCGAGCACGGCGCGCATGTCGGTGGAGCGCAAGCCGATACCCGCGTTGTTGACGATGCCGTACAGCGGCGCGGGTTCGGCGCCGCAGGTATCGACCACCCGGTCCCTGGCCGCTGCCACGGATTGTGCGTCGGCGACGTCGATTTGCAGCAGCTCCAGCCGCGATGCCCAATCGGGTTGCTCGCGACAGAGGCTGTCGATGGCGTCGCGGCCGCGCTGCGGGTCCCTGGCGCCGAGCAGCATCGAGCGCTGTATGGAAGCGGGTGTGCGCGGCTTCCTGGTCGCCGACGAAGGGGTGCTGTGGCTGGTGAAGCCAGCTGCGCGCAGCAGGGCGTGATTCCCGACGACGTGATCATGAAGCTGTCGGTTTTTGCCGGCCAGGCCAACCCCGCCGGCGCCCGTGTCGCCGAGCAGCTCGGCGCCAACACCTTCAACCCGCTGGCCGACCTGACGCCCGCCATGCTGGCTCGGCCATCCGCGGCGCGATCGCCATTCCGATGGACGTCTACCTGTGCCTGGTCAACTCTATGGGCGGCTTCGTGCGCTTCTACGAGGCCGCCGAGATCGCCCGCGTGGCGGCGCCGGTGTATTTCAAGATCGAGCCGGGTCCGTCGGAGGAACAGATTTACGCGCCGTGGAATCCGCCCGCGTACCACGACGACATGATCCGCGAGCGAGTGCGCAATGCGGCGGTCGCGATGGAATTGATCGAGCGCGAGAACCCCGAGCTGCGCTGCTCTCCCGCCGGCGGCGAGGACCGGTTGCCCGGTGCCGCATGGGCACCGTGAGCAGGTCAGCACCAGCCGCGCAACTTGACTGCTTCCTCGATCCGGCCGAGGGCGTTGATCCAGGCACCGAGCCGCGCGGACGCGCCGTCGTGCCGTGCCGCGGTATTGACGGCGGCCCGATAGGCGCCGACCAGGCGTTTGCGCCGCAGCCGGTCGATGGTGTCCCGGTCCCAGTAATTGTCGGACAGGCCCTGGGTGCGCTCCATCTGGCACAGGTGTACGGAGCCGGCGTTGGCCAGTACGTCCGGCACCACGGTGATCCCGCGCTCGGCGAGTAGCGCGTCCGCCTCGACGGTGACCGGTGCGTTGGCGGCCTCGACAATCACGCTGGCGCGGATAGCCTCGGCGTTGTTTTCGTCGATCACGCCCTGCACGGCGGCCGGAATCAGTACATCGCAGTCGCATTCCAGCAACTCGGCGTTGCCGAGGGCGGTGGCGTGGGGATAGCCTTCGAGGCCGCCGGTCTGCCGCGCGTGGTCCAGCAGCGCGTCGACGTCCAGGCCGTCACCATCGAAAAAGCCGCCGCTGACATCGCTGACCGCGACGATCGGCAGCCCGCGCTGCGAAAGCGGTCCGCGCAGGACCGTGCCCGACCTGGCCGAAGCCTTGTATGGCGACGCGGGCGCCCTCGATCTCGATGCCCGTTTCCCCGCCGGCCTCCTCGAACACCTCGAACACCCCGTTGCCGGTGGCGCTCGAAACCGCCGCAGCGTGCCGCCCAGAATCGACGGTTTGTCGTTGATCGCGGCCGGCGCGTGTCCGCCGGTGATCGACTCGTACTCGTCGAGCATCCAGGCCATGGTCTGCAAATCGGTACCGATATCCGCGCCCGGCACGTCCACGCCCGGGCCGGCCGGCTGCAGGCCGCGAATGTAGGCGCGGCACAGGCGCTCGAACTCGGCGCGGCTGAGACTGCGCGGATCGGCGGCGATGCCGCCCTTGCCGCCGCCGGCGGGTATGCGCCCGGCCGCGTGTTTGATACACATCACCAGTGCCAGCCCGATACGTCGTCACTGTGTTCGAGAGCGGCTCTGGCGGTTGCCAGGCCGATCCCCTTGTTGGCGCCGGTGATGACAATGCGTCTGATACTGCCTCCCAAAAGGTATCGGTGGTATATGAGACGGCAATTCCTGCCGAAGACGCGCACTGTTCGGAAGTCTATTGCCCGTCAATACAAACATCAATGGGCCCATGGCGCCGCCACCTCCGGCGCCGAACGTACCCGTCGGAGGTAAAATTCGGGTACTCTGCCCGTGCAAGCTGTATACGGGTGCTGCCCGCTCGAAGCCTGGCGGAGGCCGGCGCCGCTGCGGGCGCTCGGATCGGCAGCCGACTCGACATCGCCCGCGGGAAACGACGGGCCGACAATGAAGCGCTACAGGAGTTGTCATGGACATCGACCTTGAATTCGACGGCATCGTGCTGCGCCCCCCGGTGCGTGAGGATGGCGTCAGGCTGAATCTGTTCGTGCGGATCAACCCGCCGCTGGACATGAACTCCGTGTACTGCAATGTGCTGCAGTGCACGCATTTCGCCGACACCTGCATCCTCGCCGAGAAAGACGGCGATATCGTCGGCTACGTGACCGGCTACCGCATGCCGGCTCACCCCGAGGTATATTTTCTCTGGCAGGTGGGTGTCGGCCGCGACGGTCGTGGCCAGGGCCTGGGGACGCGCATGATACAGGCCATCCTGGCCCGGGATGCCTGTCGCGGCGTGCATGAACTGAATACCACGATCACCCCGTCGAACGAGGCGTCGCGGCATATGTTCGCCTCCTTCGCGCGCGCCGAGGGCGCCGAAATGCAGGAAGAGGCAGAGTATTTTTCACGCGAGGCCCTGGGCGATCACGAGGCCGAATCGCTGTTCCGGATCGGCCCGCTGTCCACGCCCCGCCCGGCTTGACAGGCCGTCAGCCGGTATTTCTCATGCCCGCCGCGATGCCGGCGATGGTAACCATGATGGCCCGGTCGATGAGGTCGTCCTGTGTTTTGCGCGTGCGCTCCAGCAATTCGGCCTGGAGGACGTTGAGGGGGTCGGTGTAGATGTTTCTCAGCATGATGGATTCGCGGGACCAGGACTGATCCTGCAACAGTGTCTCCTCATCGAGTAATTCGAGAACGACACCAATATCGGACGCCAGTTGCCGGCGCAACCGCTCACCGATGTCCCGGTATTCGTCCGCGACCAGTTTCTGGTCGTAGTACGCCGACAGGCCGCTGTCGGCCTTGGCGAAGACCATCTCGAGCATGGACAGGCGGGCGGCGAAAAACGGCCAGTGCTCGCTCATGTCCCTGAGTACGTCGGTCCTGCCGTCGTCCATCAGTTCCCGGAAGGCCTGGCCCGCGCCCAGCCACGCCGGCAGCATCAAACGGTTCTGGCTCCACGCGAATATCCACGGGATGGCCCGCAGGGAGGCGATGCCGCCGCCGGATTTGCGCCGCGCGGGCCTCGACCCGAGCGGCAGTTTGGCCAGCTCCTGTTCCGGCGTGGCCTCGCGGAAATAGCTGACGAAGTCGGGGTTGTCCCTCACGCAGGCGCGGTAATGGCGGCAGGAGCTGTCAGCCAGGCTGTCCATGACGTCGCGCCACTCCTGCCTCGGCGTCGGCGGCTCCTTCAGGTTGGCCTGCAGAATGGCGCTGGTATAGAGGGCCAGCGTCTTGATCGCCATGGCTTCCAGACCCAGCTTGGTGCGGATCATTTCTCCCTGTTCCGTCACCCGCAGGCCGTTCTCCAGTGAACCCGGCGGCTGGGACAGCAGTGCCGCATGGGCGGGGGCGCCGCCGCGGCCGATGGTTCCTCCGCGGCCGTGAAAGAGGGTCAGTTTGATGCCGGCGCGGCGGCAGCGCTCGATCAGCGCTTCCTGTGCCCGGTACTGTGCCCAGGAGGCGGCCAGCATGCCGGCGTCCTTGGAGGAATCCGAGTAACCGATCATCACGGTCAGGTGCCCTCGAAGTCCCTGCAGATACTCCGGCACCGACAGCAGGTCGTCGAGCACCTCGGGGCAACGGTCCAGGTCATCGAGGGTTTCAAAGAGCGGCGCCACGGGCAGCGGGTGTCTCTGCCCGGAGGCTTTCAGAAGAAGCTGCACGGCCAGCACGTCCGAGGCCTGCCGCGCCATGGAAATCACATAGCACCCCAGCGCCTCCGGCGGCTGGCGGGCGACCACCGCGCAGGTCGCCAGCATCTCCTGCGTCTGTTCGCCGGGTTGCCAGTCGGCGGGTATCAAGGGCCGCCTGGAGGCGAGCTCGGCCAGCAGGAATCGGCGTTTTTCCTGTTCGTCCCACTGTCCGTAGTCGCCGAGGTCCAGGTACCGTGTCAACTCCGAGATTGCCTCGGTGTGGCGATCGGACTCCTGGCGGATATCGAGCCGTAACAGATAGACGCCAAAACATTTTATGCGCCGCAGCAGGTCCAGCAGTTTGCCGTCGGCGATGGTGCGCATGCCGCATTCGATCAATGAGAGGTAGCAGGCGTAGGCGGGCCGCCACAGCTCCTGCTCGCAGGTGATGATGTTGTCCGCCGGCGGCTTGCCCTCGTTGATCTGCGCCGTCAGATCCACCAGTGTCAGGCGAAGCCTGTCCCGCAGATCCTTCAGCACGCCGCGGTAGGGCTCGCGGGTGTCGTCCGTTATTCGCGACAGTGCCTCGCTGCAGGCACTCATGGAGAGTTCTTCCACCAGGGTTTCCACGTCCCGGAGATACAGGGTCGCCGCCTGCCAGCGGCCGAGCAACAGGACTTCCTCCGTAACTTCGGCTGTCACATTGGGATTGCCATCCCTGTCTCCGCCCATCCAGGAGAAGAAACTGACCGGCGCGGCCTCGTCGGGCAGGTGATTGCCGGTCGCGTCGAACAGGGTATTGCTCAGCCGGCGAAGGAATTCCGGCACGGCATCCCACAGTGAATTCTCGACCACCGCGATGCCCCACCGGGCCTCGTCGACCGGCGTGGGCCGCTCTTCCCGGAAATCCCGGGTGTGCCAGATCTGGGCGATCAGTTCCCGCAGGCGCCGGTGTATGACATGCTGCTCACGCTGCGTCAGCCCCTCCATTTCCAGCTGACCGAGACAGGCATCGATCTGATTGTGTTTATGGATCAGGGTGCGGCGCATGATTTCCGTGGGATGGGCGGTCAGCACCAGTTCGATGTTCAGGTTTCGGACCGCCAGGCCGATCTCGTCCGCGTCGCGCCCGTCATTGCGCAAACTCTCCAGCACGCCCGCAAGGGCATCGGTCGCCGAGTTTTCCCGATCCATCTCGCGGGAGGTCGCGTGGTGCTGATCGGCGATATTGGCGAGGTTGAGAAACTGGCTGAACGCCCTGGCCACGGGCAGCAGCTCTTTTTTGTCCAGGCTGAACAGCAGGTCCTTGAGCTGGCGTTCGTCGTCGCTGTCGCCGGCGCGGGCGGATTTGGAGAGGGTGCGGATCTGCTCGATCTTGTCGAGAAACTCCGGGCCGTCCGCCTCGCTGATGGTTTCGCCCAGAATGCGGCCGAGCATGCTGACGTTCTGGCGGAGGGCTGAATACTGGCTGTCGTTCATGGCGTTGGCGGCAACGGGATTGGGTGGTGTCGACACAAATCTATGGATTTGCCTGAAGTTGAATCGATAGCGCGAGCTCGGGGTCGGGTATGGCCGACTGGAACCGTGTGGCGACAGAACGTCGCCACCCGAGTCCTGCACAGGGAGGTGCGCTTTTTGGCGTGTTCCAGTCGGCCATACCCGACCCGAGCGACCTCCATGTGAGAAACTTGAACACGACTCAAACAACCGGGCGCTTTGAAAGTGTATAACGGTTTACCTAGACTATAGCATCAATTGTGGGGACCCATATGTCCGAAGGGGTAATGCACGCCGATGCGTCGGCGCCTGAGCTGCGACCGATCGCGCCGGGTTTTTTCTCGACCTGGCGTCTTTTGCGGCAGTTGCATCGCAATCCGCTGGAACACGCGCAGGAGATGCGGGCCCGCCACGGCGATGCCGTCATGCAGAAATTCGCCGGTATGACACTCGTCCACCTGTACGGCGCCGACGCGCACCAGTTGGCGCTGCAGAACCGCGGCGAGATCTTTTCCAACAAGAAGGCCTGGGACCTGATCATCGGCCGGATCTTTCCCAATGGCCTGATGCTGCGGGACGGGGACGACCACCGCTACCACCGCCGTCTCATGCAGGCGGGCTTCAAGAACAAGGCGATGCAGCGCTACCTGCTCGAAATGGTGCCACAGGTCGAGGCGGCCGTCGGCGACTGGCCCGTCCGCGCCGATCGGCCGCTGGCGGTGTATCCGACCTTCAAAAAACTGACACTGGACCTCGCCGCGACAATATTCCTCGGCATGGATCTCGGGGAGGAGGCGGATCGCGTCAACGGGGCCTTTGAAACCGCCGTGGCGGCGTCCATGCCCGTGATTCGTCTGGCAATCCCGGGCACGCTGTTGTGGCGCGGTATTCGCGCGCGCCGGTACATGTGCGAGTACTTCATGAAGCAGATACCGGCCAAGCGGGAGGGCTCCGGCACCGACCTGTTTTCACTGTTGTGTCAGGCCACGGACGAGGAGGGCAACGCCTACACGGACCAGGAGGTCGTCGACCATATCATTTTCCTGATGATGGCGGCCCACGACACCACCACGAGTACCCTGACCAGCATGACCTACGCCCTCGCGCGCCATCCCGAGTGGCAACAGCGCCTGTTTGAGGAGATGGAGAGTCTGGGGGTGGAACATCTGCGCTACGAGGATCTGGAGCGGCTCGAGCAGACCGAGTGGGTCATGAAAGAGGCGCTGCGCATGTACCCGCCGCTGTCGTCACTGCCCAAGTACAGTCTCAAGCCCTTCGACTACGGCGGTGTGCGGGTCCCGGCCGGCGTGATGGTGGCGACCTATCCCATTCACACGCATTACATGGAAGAGTACTGGTCGCAGCCCGGACGGTTCGACCCCTTGCGGTTCAGTGACGAGCGGGCGGAGCACAAGCGCCATCCCTACTGCTGGGTGCCTTTCAGCGGCGGTGCCCACATGTGCATCGGCCTGCATTTCGCCATCATGCAGATAAAACTGGTGATGTTTGAAATGGTGCGGCGCTACCGCTGGCGCGTCGCCGACGGTTACGAAATGCCGGTACAGCAGGCGCCGATATCGAAGCCGCGGGACGATCTGCCGGTGTATTTCGAGCCACGCGGCTGCGCGGGCCACTGACCGTAACAAGGCTCCGGGGCCAGGTCTGAATGCTGCTTGCTCAGGGCCGTCATCCCCGCGCAGGCGGGGTCCATCGCGACGTTCTAGCGCGTCCGTCATCCCCGCGCAGGCGGGGATCCAGCTGCTTTCGCCAATCGCATCCGCAAACCCTTGCCGTCATTCCCGCGCAGGTGGCGGTCCGGCGCTCCGGAATCCAGCTGTTTCGAGGTATTGTGGTTGATGGATCCCCGCCTGCGCGGGGATGACGGCCTCAAGTGATGGATCCCCGCTTGCGAACCTCTGGGGTCAGGTCTTTGATTGTGGACGCCGGCCCAATCAAATTGCTTAGAGCCCGACTCTCACTTGACGCACGTAGCGTTGCCCGCGGTTTCAGCGGCGCGGCGTCAGTTTCAGCAGACGGCCTTCACTGCCGCGGCGCTCGTCTTCCAGAACCCAGACGGCACCGTCCGGACCCTCTTCGAGGCTGCGGATACGGGCGCCCATGTCGTAGCGCTCCACTTCCCGGGCGCTGCCGTCCTCCCCCAGTTCTATGCGCACGATCGCCCGTGAAGAGAGGCCCGCGGCCAGTGCGTCCCCGCGCCAGTCGCCGAACAGCTCTCCGCGGTAGATCATGAGGTCGGCGGGGGAGATCACTGGAGTCCACCAGACTTTGGGCCGGGTGAACCCGGACCGGGTGTCGTGGTCGGGAATCTCGCGGCCGTCGTAGTGGTCGCCGTTGGAGACCACGGGATAGCCGTAATTCGCGCCGCGTTCGATCAGATTCAACTCGTCGCCACCGGCCGGCCCCATCTCGATCTCCCACAGGCGACCTTTCAGGTCCAGCGCTATCCCCAGCGGGTTGCGCAATCCCAGTACCCAGAGCTGGCCGTACACGCCCTCGTCGTCGACCACGGGATCCTGTTGGATGTAGTCGACATATGGATTGTCGTCGGGGATGCTGCCATCGTCGTGCAGCCGCACCAGTTTGCCCAGGTTTGCCTGCATGTCCTGTGCCGGCGTGAATTTCTGCCGGTCGCCCGATGATATCCACAGGTAGCCGTCGTCATCGAAGAGCAGGCGATGGCCGTAGTGACCGCGGCCCGACACCTTGGGATACTGGCGCCAGATGATCTCGATATCTTCGAGGGACGGCTGGGGCCGCGACAGATCGAGCACGCCCCTGGCGACGGCCGCGCCGCGGGTATCTCCTGCGCCCGCCTCGGCATAGCTCAGATACACCAGGCCGTTATCCGCGAATCCCGGGTGCAGGGCGATGTCTCCGAGACCTCCCTGCCCGCCGTAGTCCACTTCGGGCACTCCCTCCACGCTGACAATGTTCTCGCCATCCTGTGTGACGATGAGCAGTTCACCCTTTTTTTCCGTCACCAGCAGTCGCCCGTCCGGCAGAAATGCCATGGACCAGGGTTCGTCGAACTGCGCGACGACATCGGTTGCAAAAGGCGGGTCTGCCGTGGCGCAGGCGCTCGCGAGAAAAAAAACGAAGAGAGCGGCGGTGAGTTGACATTTCATAAGAAGAAATCTCCCTTTGATGGTAGCCTCACATCCAGTATACGCCGGCGACGCCGGCGGGGGATCAGTTTTGTGAATCGGTCAAATGCAGCGGCCGAGCCGATCGAGCTGCAACCCGCTTACGCCATGCATTCGCTGTAACAGTAAACAGATTTCGTTATGATGCGTGATGCAAGTTCTCGAAGGCAGTCCGCGCACGTCCTCCTGTGGGTTGTCGTTGTACTGGGAGTTCTGGCCATTTTTACAAGCTTGCAACGCCGGATGATCTACTACCCGACCGTGGCGCAGGAGGGCGAACTGCTGGAGGCGGCCGCACCGCTCGGCATGACGGCCTGGCGCGATGGCAGCGGCGGTCTGATCGGCTGGCGCCCCGCCGGGCAGGGCGAGGCGTTCGGGGGACGATGACCGGCGCGACGGCGCCCGGCGCATGCTGGCGTTTCACGGCAACGCGGGTTTCGCACTGAACCGGGCGTATTTCGCCGAGGGATTCGGGGCGCTCGATCGGGGGTGGGATGTATTTCTGTTCGAATACCCGGGTTACGGCGCCCGCCCGGAAAGCCCTCGGAACAGACTATAAAAGCCGCGGCCACCGAGGCCCTGGAGCTGCTATTGCGCAGCGGCGAACAGCCCGTCTATCTGATCGGCGAGTCTCTGGGCAGCGGCGTGGCAAGCTATCTGGCGGCAAAATTCCCGGAGCAGGTGGCCGGATTGCTGCTGGTCACGCCGTTTACAAGCCTGCCGGACGTTGCGGCCCGTCACTTCCCATGGCTGCCGGTCGCGGGCGCTGCTCAGCGAGCGCTACGACGCGGAGGAGGCGCTGCGTAACTACGGCGGGCCGGTGGCCTTTCTGCTGGCGGGCAACGACGAGGTCGTGCCGGTGGAGCTGGGACAAAACCTGCACGACAATTACGATGGCCCGAAGTGGTTGCGGGAAATTCCCGACGCCGGTCACAATTCCCTGCCGCTGCACCCTGCCGCGGACTGGTGGGAAGAGGTATCGGCGTTTTTACTGGCGTCTGGTCCATCCGGGTAAGGTTTTGCCTCCCGGGAGGTGGCAGACTTGAAGGATTTGAGAGTACCGCCTGGTAATCGGCGGGGAACCTGTCCCCGACGGCAGCGATAGCCCGCGCGGTGCACCGGTCGCGAGCGCGGCGCCAACCTCGCCCCGTATCGGCTATGATGGTCGCGGTGTTCCGTAGCCCGCCAGGAGGCTAAAACGATGTTTACCTGGAAGTATCTCGGCCTGGCGATCGTTTTCCTCTGGTTTATGCTGGGTGGCATCACCCACTTCACCAATCCGGACTTTTTCGTGGCCATTATGCCGCCCTATATCGGGTGGCACCTCGCGCTGGTGTACATCAGCGGCGTATTTGAAATTGCCGGGGCGATCGGCATCCTCATACCGCGCCTGCGGGAGTTGGCGGGTAATTGTCTGATCCTGCTGGTCATTTGCGTTACCCCCGCCAACCTGCACATGTGGATCGAACCCGGAACTTTTCCCCGATGTGCCGGAAGCCTTTCTGAGTATCCGGCTGGCGGTACAGGTGCTGCTGATTGCCTGCATCTGGTGGTCCACCCGCGCCCTTCCGGCAGCGGAACAGTCGGGCCCGACCTGATCCGGCCACCCCGGCGCGCGCTGTCGGGGCTGTATACCCTGTCCCCCTGGCTGAGCGCCTGCAAACCAATTTGCATCATTGTCCCGGCTGACCGCTTTCAGGCGGATGTGCTCCCCGCCCCGAGGGTCTTGAATGTATTTGGATTCAGTCGATATCGGTAATTCGATCGGCTTGCGGTCGCCGGTCGGTTGGGCCATATTGAGCCGGCGCCGACAATAACAGCGAAAAGGAGCAGGCGATGAATCCTGATTCGAATGCGGGTGCCGGGCAGCCCTACGCAGCCCGCAGAGCCACCTACTTACGCCTGGGCCTGCTCACCGTCGTCTACACCTTCAACTTCATCGATCGCCAGCTACTGGCGATACTGCAGGAGGCGATCAAGGCGGACCTGCAACTCAGCGACGGGCAGTTGGGCCTGTT
This sequence comes from Halioglobus sp., assembly GCA_034521205.1. GTDB lineage: Bacteria > Pseudomonadota > Gammaproteobacteria > Pseudomonadales > Halieaceae > Marimicrobium. Next base: position 110,139 of record JAXHMT010000007.1, on the reverse strand, counting down.
GACCGGGTTCGCGTTCGCCGTCTTCTATGTCACCGCCGGCATCCCCATCGCGCGCTGGGCCGACCGCTCCAATCGGCGCAACATCGTCGCCCTGGCGCTGTTCACCTGGAGTTTCATGACCGCCCTGTCCGGGATGGTGCAGAACTACATCCAGTTGCTGCTCGCGCGTATAGGGGTCGGCGTCGGAGAGGCGGGCGGCAGCCCGCCCTCGCACTCGATTATTTCCGATATCTTTCCGGCGGAGCGGCGCGCCAGCGCGCTGGGTTTCTATTCCACCGGCGTCAACGTCGGCATCCTGTTCGGTTTTCTCGCCGGCGGCTGGCTCAACGAGTTCTTCGGCTGGCGGGTGGCCTTCATGGTGGTGGGTATTCCCGGCATCCTGCTGGCCGCGCTGGTGCGCTTTACCCTGGCGGAACCGGTGCGCGGCCAGTCGGAGCAGCGCACGGCGTCACAGAATGCCACGCCGACCGGCGAGATACTGCGCCTGCTCTGGAGCCGCATGACGTTCCGGCATCTGGCGCTGGGCGCGGGACTGAACGCCTTTGCGGGTTACTCCGCTTCCAGTTGGACGGCTTCCTTTTTTATTCGCAGCCACGATATGACGACCGGGGAACTGGGCACCTGGCTGGCGCTGATCATGGGTCTGGGCGGCGCCATCGGTGTCTTTTTCGGCGGCTACATCGCCGACAAACTGGCGCCTGGCGACAAGCGCTGGTACGCCTGGCTGCCGGCGCTGGTCGGGTTCATATCGATACCGTTCGCCACTGCGGTCTATCTTGTGGACAGCCGCTACATGGCCCTGGCCCTGGCGGCGGTTCCCGGCCTGCTGCACAACGTGTACCTGGGCAACACGCTGGCCGTCACGCACGGCCTGGTGGGGCTCAGGATGCGGGCGATGTCCTCCGCCATCCTGTTTTTCATTCTCAACATCATCGGGCTGGGAGCGGGCCCCTGGATGGTGGGGATACTGAGCGATTTTCTCACCCCGAGCCTGGGCGTGGAGGCCCTGCGCTACGCCATGCTGTGCCTGATTCCCGCGGCCCTGACCTGGTCGTCGGTGCATTTCGTACTCGCCGCCAGGACGTTGCGGCAGGACCTCGCCGCGGCGCCCGACTAGGGCCTATCCAGGAAAGCGTCCACCCGCTCGACGGCGTTGCTGCGGATATCGAGGTAGTACGAGGCCGTAGTCGTAGATGTGCATGCTGTTTCCCGGCATGCGCGCCGGAAACGCCTTCGAGCGCAGGTCCCGCACCACCAGGTTGCCGCCCTCGCATTGCGCGTCCGCCACCGCCGGCTCGACACGCATGGCCGTCACGTCCTCGCCCTCTGCGGCTTCGAGGTAGTCCGGGAAGCCGATGCCGCCCCGGTTGCGCTCGGCGGGCACCCGCTCGCCGTCCGCGCGCCAGCTCAGCGGATTGACGCAAATCAGGTCGCGGCCCTCGGGGTTGAGTCCGGCGCCGTCTCCCTCCACCGCGTTCCAGCCGACGACACAGCCGGTTGCCGCGGCCGAACCGCAGACGGGGACTCCGCCCACCTGGGTCGCATCCAGAGCGAACCCGACCAGATCAGGCCGCGACCATGCGCGCCCGGGCGGGGCTGCCGACAATGCGCTCGCGCAGCAGCCGGGCGCCGTGCTGGGCGCCCTGGGAATGGCCGGCCAGGATAAACGGCTGGTCGCCGTTGCGCCGCAGGAACGCCTCGAAGGCCGCCAGCACGTCGCCATAGGCCAGTTCCAGGGCCCGGACGCCGTTGCCGTCGTCGTCCAGGTAGGAAAAAAACGTCGCCTGGCGGTAGCGGGGAGCGTACACCTCGCAGCAGGCATTGAAGGTCGAGGCCTGGTGCCGCAGCACCCGCTGGTCGGTGATCCAGTTGGCCTTCTCGTTGTCCAGCGGCTGGTTCCAGTTGTCGCTGCCGAACCAGGTGGTGGGGTGGATGAAAAACACAGCGGCGTCGCGCGGTGTCGTGCCGGCGCTAATGGCCTCCGGGGTATCGTCGGATGGGTCCGCTTTGCCCGGTAGCGCGGCCCAGGCGCTGTCGCGGGCGTAGTCCGGCGCCGCGGGAACCCGCGCCGGGTCGAAATCGTGGTCGGGGGCAATTCTGAAGGCGAGTGCGGCGACCAGCAGCTCCTCGCGGAACACAAACGCCGCGCCGCCGAGGACGACCGCGACAACCGAGGCGTACAGCACGATTTTCTGCCATCTAGGCATCCGGCACGTACCAGATTGGCGAGCTCCAGGCCCGCTCCCTGATCGTTTTGGGGAACTTGTCGCTGCAGCACATCGCGGTCTCTTCCGTGACCGTCGACGGGTCGGCGCAATCCACGCCCTGGGCGTTGCAGAACCAGGTGCTCCAGCGGCAGCTGGGGTTTTCCAGTACCCGGGCGTAGTAATAGGCATCCCGACCGGCGTCGAAGTCCTTATCCCGCCATACCGCGCACAGGTTGTCGAAGCCCTGTCCCTGTCGGCGACAGGTCGCGGTATCGACGCCGGCGCCGTTGTCCGGATCGCCGGCGACGGTGACGACGCGCTCGCGGGAGCGCCCGTCCTCGTCCAGCCCAGCCCTTGATGATCTGTACCTGTTGCAGCGGGGCGCCCGGGTGTTCGGCGGTGCCGGCGTCCCTGCTGGCCGCGACGACGAATGCGGGTGACTGTATGCCGCGCAGGTCTCCGCCCATGGGCACGCCGCGTTCGTAACCGACCTCGACCAGGTCGTTCCGGCTGCAGAGGTCCCCGGGAAGCTCCTCGGCCCCGAAAAACCGCACCGTCATGCGCGGGCCGCTGGTGGCGTAGGCCTCCTGCGGCGCTGCATGGCGGCGAACAGGGATTCGCGGTTGTTCTGTTCCGCCCAGAGAGACCGCCAGCCCGCCGGGGTTGAAAGCCCACACGTCCGGCAGGCCCTGGGGTTCCGGCGTTTCCCGGTAGCCCTGGCCGTTGTGACCGGTGAAGCTGTTCTCGTCGGTGCCACCGGGAATGGCCCGGTGCGAGTCGGTGGAGCCGATAAAGCCGGTCTTGAAGGGATTGAAACCCAGCCGGTCTTTGTGACGGAAGCCGTCGCGCAGCACCTCGCGCATGAAGCCGTGCCGGGGTTGGGGCGGTTCGCGCAGCATGGGGATGTTCGCGCCTATGCGCTCGCTCCAGGGGAGCAGTTCGAAGTCGCACAACTCGTCGCTGGCGACCGAGACCGTGGGCACCCGGCAGGCACTCGGAGACCCCTTGTGCTGGATAGATTTCCACCAGATCTCCAGCCCGCGCGCGTCGCTCCGCGTCCTCCGCTGTCAATTCCGGGCTCAGCGACGGATCGGTGGTCTCGAACATCTGCCCGATGCTCAGATTGGAGTTGTGCGGGATCACCAGCGTGCATCCGTCGTTCTCGCCTGCGTGCAGCTCGCGTCCAGTTGCCGCCACAGGTCCCCGGCCTTCAGGGCTTCGTCCGTGCTGATCGGGTGGCGCGGCACCACATCGTTGCGGAAGATCACGTTGCGGTGCAGGTTGACCGCCCGCGGCGGGTCCGACAGGAAGGGCCCCGCGGTCCACTCGTAACCCACGAAGCTGGTGAATCCGCAGTCCGAGCTGCGGTCGTACACGGCCTCCGCCGCCCGCTGGGTATCCCGCCAGGGGACGAGACCCTCCTCGCGGCAGTGCTCCCCGTCCGGGCCGCAGAAGGGAAGATGGGCGCCCACCGCGCCCTGGAGGTTGATGAACTGTCCCGTGCGCCCGTCGGTGAGGCGGTAGACGCGGCAGGTGAGGCTGTTGTAGCCGGCGACGCCGGGCGTGCGGCAGATGCGCGTTTCCCCCAGCAGCTCCGCGTGGTCGGTGACCGCGGCGAAGTCCAGGGGGCGCCCGATCTGCTGGATATTCAGGGGCCGGCCGTCCTCGTCGTAGGGCGGCAGCCCGACCGGCTCACCCAGGGCGTAGCGGTAGGCGACGTCGGGCCCGGCCCGCAGGCCCTTCATGTTGGCGTCCAGCGAGTAGGCGGTATGCACGTGCAGGTCGCCGAAAAAGGGCTGGCGCTGCGGGTTGTAATGACGGCAGTCCTCCCGCCCCGGATCGCCGCTCAATACCGATTCCACCGGCGGCGGCGGAACATTGGCCGACGTCGGTGTTGCGGGGGCCAGCCAGTACAGCGTGCCGATGATGGCGACAATCAGCGCGGCGATTGTCAGCAGGGCAATGACGAGTATTTTTTTCATCGTTGTTGTGAGTTGTCCGTTGTCATGTTTGTCATCCGTTGTGTTGCGCGGCCCTGCCGCGCCGAGCTGTTGGCGCGACGGCGTACATCACGATGGATATCGGGGTCGTTAGCCCCGAACCTCGGGTAGTGGGTCGCTTTGAGAATACGCCCGGAGCGTCAGAAGAGTCTGCTCCCCTGGAACCGTGCGGCGACAGGATGTCGCCGCCCCGAGCCTAGCCATCGAGAGCCTGCCCCTCTTTTTCGGGCATGGCTGCTTTTTCGCGTGCTCCAGGGGAGCGGACTGCTTCTGACGCTTTCCCCACCCTGAATTTCAAACCGAGACGCTACCGGACAGCGCGGCCGGCTGTGCCCGTTGCGGGGCACTACAGGGCCGCGTCAGGTGGCGGCTTCCGTCCCGGTCCGATACCGCCGGCAATGCCGAGTGCGATACAGGCTGTGCCGAACAGGCCCACCGCCAGCGGTGTGCCGAGCCATTCGCCGAGATATCCCAGTGACGGGACGCCGATCGGGATCAGTCCGCCCCGGCGCGCGATGTACAGCGCCATGACTCTGCCGCGCTTGTCCTCGTGGACCGAGTACTGCAGTGTCCTCGTGGACCGAGTACTGCAGCATCGCGTTCATGGTGGTCATGCACGCGAAGTTCGGCCCCCCGGCGCAGACGGCCACGGGTACCGCGATAGCCGTCGAGCGCAGCGTCGCGAAGGTGACGAAGATCGGCGAGCCCCAGCGCGACGAGCAGCCCGGCCGCGCCGCGCACGGTCATGGGTGTCTCGCGGTACCCGGTGGTCAGCGGCGCCCGAAAAAAGCCCCGAGGCCGGTGCAGACGGTCAACAGTATGAATCCCGGGTCGCCGCTGCCGTGCACTTCCCGCGCGAACACGGGAAACGGTGACGGGTAGGAAGAGCCGAAGACTGCGGTTATTGCCCACCAGGCCCAGAATCGCGAGAAGTCGGTTTGCGCTCGCGCGCGTAGGCGAAGCCTTCCGCAACCGTGCGAACCAGCCCAGGCCGTTGCCGGGCGGCGGCTTTGTCGCCACGCGTATGCGCGTCAGCAGCGCCGCCGTGATGAGAGCCGTGACAGCGTAGGTGGCGAACCCGGCCACCGTACCCCAGCGCAGCAAACCAGCACCAGCCAGCGCGGCCGAACCGGCGCCGCCAGGGCGGGTCCGAGGGCGCGGGAGAGGTTCATCGCGGCGGCGTTCAGGGAGATCGCGCTGGGCATGTCCCGGGCCGGCACAGCGTTGGCGGTTATGGCCTGGCTGGAGGGGCCGTTGAAGGTGATCCCCGTGCCCAGTGCGAAGGCGAGTGCGAACAACAGGGCCTGGACTCGGTGATTCCAGGTAGGTAACCGCTGTCGATGCGGAGGCGGTGGCGGCAATACTCAACTGGCTGGTGATGACGACGTGCTTGCGGTCGAATCGATCGGCCACCAGCCCGGGCCACCGGGGACGGCGCCGGCATCGGCAGCAGCATGAAAAACCACCAGTGTGCCGAGCATCCTCGGCGCATTGCCGGTCATGGTCACGCCGTGAATTCCGCTGCAGGCTGAGCACGGATACTTGCCGAAACCGAGGTGACTGACGGCGAAACTCCCGAACAGCGTCGCGTAGGCCTGATGCTGCAGGGCGCGGAAGGGCCGCAGGCGCGGACTGGAAAACAGCGAAGGCGACTCGTTGCAGGCGAAGGCGACTCGTTGCGAGGGCCCTGGCCGGAGGGCGCGGCCCCGGGCGATGGTTGCGTTTTTTCGGCTTCCGCCATGACCCCTGTCGCTAATTGTTATCTGTGTTGATACCCGACAAACCCGTGGCTGTGGATTTGCCGGCGACGGCGCTCTGGCGTTCAGGGCCCGTCCTCACGACGCATCGTTCACGGCGCTCGCGCCGCGACTACCGCCACCCGCGAAGGCCAGCTCCCGCGGGTAATGGCGCGGTGCCAGCAGCACGATCAGGCCGCCGACGGCATACGTGGGTGTGAACTACGATCAGCGCCGCCTGCAGGCCGATGATACTGGACAGCGCGCCAATGATAACCGGCCCCACCATGCCGATCGAGCGCACGACGGAGCGCAGCGCCACGGCGCGCCGCGCAGGTGCGAGACGACGACATCGTCGAGTATCGCGTACGGCCGGCGCCATGGGCAGGGTGATGAGAAAGCCGCCGACTGGCGGCAGCGGCGCGGTCACCGCCAGGGATTTGCAGCTGGCGAATGCCGGCATGCCGGCGCCAGCACCGCCGCCGCTCCGATCGCCGCGAGGCCGGTAACCCACACGCGCGCATCGATCACCCCGCGCCCGAACACCCGGTCCGCGATGAACCCGCCGGCCACAACGCCCACGGCGGCGCCGAGGGCCAGCCCGCGCCAGCACGCCGGCCATCGCCGAATCGAGATGGTGGGCGCGACGCAGGAATTCCCGCCAGCCAAGAAGGACAGGCCGTTCGACAACGTCTGTTGCGTCCCCAGGCCCAGCATCGCGAACCGCATCGAGCGGATGCCGACCAGCTCGCGGAAGGCCGCCCACTGGGACAGGCCCCGATCATCGAGGTGTCCCGTTTTGTGCGGCGCCGGCAGGTCCAGGGCGGGCGGTCGATCGGCCGCGCCCGCGATGCCGCCCCCGGGTGGCCCAGGCCCCTGCGCCAGCGATACGGCTCGAATTCCCGGTCGCCGTCGCCGCGTCGCGGCTGCCGGCAAAGCCCACAGCCAGGCGATGGTCAGCAGCCCCAGCGGCACCCACATCGCAAACGCACATCGCAAACGCCCAGCGCCCACCGAAATCTCCACCACGACCCCGCCCAGCACCAGTCCGGCGAGTGCCCCAGCAGGCTGCCGGCGGAGTAAAGGCCCAGCGTGCGCGCCCGTGAGCGCACGGGATAGTAATCGCTGATCAGGGAGATCGAGGCGGGTGCGTTCGCCTCCACCGCGCCCAGATACCATGTGCCGTACCAGTCAGAGCCGCCGCTGTCGTCGAGAGCGCCAGCAGTCCGGTGGCAACGGTCCAGATCGCCATGGCGGCGGCCAGCGGCCAGGTGCGGCGCACGCGATCGCTGAGAATGCCGATGGGTATCGCGCCGAGCGCACCGAGCAAGGCCATGGAGAAGGGCAGCAGCGACATCTGCACATCGGAAATGCCGAACTCGCCCTGTATGCCCTCGACTGCCTGGGACAGCGCCATGCGCTGCCCGGAATTCCACGACCAGCGTACTCGCCAGTATCAGGACAGGCGCCCAGCCGTATTGCCCGGCGCGCTGTGCGAGGGAGAACGGTCGCGCGGCGGTCGGCGGTTGACGGAACCTGGCATCGATTTTTTGCACCTTTTTATTCGATGGCTGGCACCGAGTCGGCCGGCAGCCCGGCCCATTGAGTGAGTCGCCGGACAGGTGAGCGGCCGCCGGACAGGGTACAGTGAGAATCGCGGAAATCTAAAGTGATGACTGGCAGGGGTCGCCGGCGTGTCCGCGGCGGCAGGTGCCTGTCGGTGGAAGCGCCGGGCCGCCTCGACTACAGGCAATTGAAATCCGCCTGCATGCCTTCGTCGCTGTAATCCCCGCATGCCGCGGCCAGCAAGAGTGGCGGCGCCAGGCAGATGGTTGTTCGCATGCTCTACCTCCCGGCCCGTATCAGCCCCAGTCGCTCCGCTTCCAGTGTCGCCTCGGCGCGGGACGAGACATCCAGTTTGCGGTAGATCGTCTTTATATAGTCGGAGACCGTGTATTTGGAAAGCCCGAGCAATTCGGCCACGTCGGCACGATTCAGGCCCTTGGCGATCAGTTTGAGAACCTCCTGCTCGCGCGGGGTGAGGGACGATCCGGGAGAAGGCAGTCCTTCGTGGAAGTGGGCGACGAGCCTGCGCACGACGCTGGGTGAAATCGGCGGCTGGCCTCCGCGCAGTTGTTCCAGCCCCGCGACCAGTTCGTCGCGCGAGTGTTCCTTGAGCAGGTAGCCGGTGGCGCCGGCCTCCATGGCGTCAAACAGGTGTTCGTCGTCGTCGAATATGGTGGCGACAATGATCTCGGCGTGCTCGTTGGACCGCCGCAGGTGCCGAATGATGTCCGTGCCGCTGCCATCCGGCAGGCCCAGGTCGATCAGGCCGAGTTGAAAACGCTGCGCGTCGATGGCGGCAACCGCTTCCTCGCAGAGTTTTGCTTCTGCTATCCGGGCGCCGGGATAGACCTGGCGCACCACCTCGGCCAGCATCTCCCTGACCACGGGTTGGTCTTCCAGTACCAGTACCGCCGGATTGTCGGGGAAAGTGTCCGGCGTCACAGCTTCATCTCCAGGCGCGCACGGAGCCGGCGGTCCGGCGGATCGCCGACCAATGCAAACTCGAGCTTGCCATCGATCTCCCCGGCGCGGGTGGCGAGATTGTGCTGGCCCCGGCCCCGCGACCACTCCCGCGGGTCGGTAACGCTACCATCGTGTGAAAACGTGATGACGAGGTCGTCGCGAGCTTCGAGGCTGATCCACACGTTCTCCGGTCTGGCGTGCTTGAGCGCATTGGTCAGCAGCTCGCGCAGGATGCGCGTCAGGTTGACATACTGGCGCGCGCTGAGGCGCACCGCGCCGGCCGGGGCCTCCCGCCACTGCAACCTGGCGCCGGCGCGAGCGGCGCGTTGCTCCAGTTCGACGCGCCACTTCGAGGCAGCGTCGGCCAGTGGCATGGCCCGCCGGTTGTGCAGCGGTATGACGCTGGTTCTGAGCGTCTGCAACAGATCCGCCGCCTCCTCTCGCACGGCGGGATCGTCGGTGCCATGCATCAGCGACAGCAGTCTGGCGCCGACGTCGTCGTGCAGATCCCGCATGATCCGCTCCCGCTCCGTTCGCTCGACCCCCTCGTGCTCCCGGGCGAGTTCCACCAGTTGTCCCACCAGGGTGACCACGGTGTGTGCGTACTCGACATCCGCGCGATCGAACAGCCGCCGCCCCCGGTGTTTGCCGGACAACAGCACCTGTCCGGCGCCATGGGGGCCCGGGATGACCAGGTTCAGGCCGTGATTTGTCAGCCGTGGTCGGTCGTTGGGCGAGGAGGTTTGCAGTACCACGGCGTCCGGGGTGTCGAAAATCGATTCGAACAGATCGCCCAGTTCAGCCGTCACCTGTGACGTATCCAGGGGCCTGGCGAAGCGCGATGCGATCTGCGGCATGATGTGCCAGGGCGAGCGGTCCGGCCCGCGAGCGACGCGCTCCCAGAGGCGCTGCCGCAGCGGGAAGTAGCACCAGGCCACTACCACGACGGCGAGGACGGTGGAGCTGGCGGCGCCTAACTCCAGCAGAGTGATAAGGGCCACATCGATGAGAACGATGGCGGCGCCGGCACCGAACCAGAGCCAGGTGTTGACCCACCAGCGCTCGACGTCAAACAAACGGTAGCGGGCGGCGCCCAGCGCGAGGCCGAGAAAGAAAACCAGCAGGACCAACTGGGACGCCCAGGGCGGTGTGAGGGGCTCGCGCCCGTACAGGGGCGGCACCGCGTACACGATAAACGCGCCCCACGTACTGCCAAAAATCGTGATCAGCAGCCAGCGCAGCGAGGCCTTTTCCACCGGGCGGCCCCGGGACAATCGCCACTGGGTGCCGGCCAGGACGGCGCCGACAACGACCGGCATGCAGAACAGTGGGAAATAGAACGCATGGACCGGAAATTCATACAGTTGGAATGTCATGACACACCAGAGGACAAGGCCAACGCCGATGGTCAGCGGCCAGATGTCTCTCCTTCCAAGGCGCACGGGGTATTGCCACAACAGCGCCATCGCGGCCCCGATCATCACGACAAAACCCAGGTGATTGATGCTCTCCAGCGCCGGAACGAGCCCGGGGAGCGGGGCGGCGAGTTCCTTGGTGCCGTAGAGCGGCCAGGTCCAGGCAGTCAGCCAGAAACCGATTGCCGCGACCAGCACCAGCGTTGTGTTCGGGTTGCCGGGCGTATGCGCCTTGAGGGCGACGCCGATGGCCAGCGCCACGATCCCCATGAGAGAAATCGCCCAGTACCAGCCGGGCAGAAGGTTCAGCGGCCGCCGCTCGCGGGCCGTCAACTCGAGAGCGCTGCCGCCGGCGAGCGACACCGTCACCGGGCCGCTCGACAGGAGGGCGCTCAGGTTGCGGACATCGCGCTGGAAGGCGTTCACCGTGGCGTAGTCGCCGGTCATGTCCGGGTCTTTCAGCGCCAGGTGGTCGCGCAGCACAATTTTGCGGCCGGATTCGGGGTCCGCGAGGGCGACGATGACGTCGCCGACTTCGAGCCCGGCGCGGTCAGCGGGTAGCCCCGGATACACGCGGGTGATCTGCAGTCCCGCGTCGCCCTCCACGGCAACGAACTCGATGCCGAGAGTAGGCGCTCTGGTCGCCAGCATGGTCTGGACGACAAAGAAGGCCATGCCCATCACGACCACGGTCCAGACCCAGAACAGCGGGGTGGCGTCGAGGCCGAGGGCCGCCGGCCTGTCGACGTCCTGCCGTTGCGGGTCCGCCCTGCTCGGCAGCGCGTGGTTCATGGCCGTCCTCGAGAGTAGGTTTTCAGGGTGCCGACAGGGACCTCTGCCCTGCATACCAGAGTTTAGCAGTCATAAGTAATGTGTCATTTATCGTGATTGTTTATATACCCCTGCATATGGGGGGTGTGTTCAGGGACTTCGGCGCGATATACATCGCGCCAGACAGGTGATCCACCAGGCGACTCGACAATGGAGACGACCGCAGTGAACTTTCGACATTTTTTAGTGATTCCCGCATTTCTCCTCCTCTGCAACTGGGCTGGCGCGCAGCCGCTCGGCGAGGTCGCCGAGCCTTCGCCGGAGGAGCTGGATGCTGCCTTCACGGAAGAGGACGCCGCGCGCGAGGCCGCGGCCTGGAGCGACGTGGTCATTGACCGTAGCAGGCCCGACCCACTCGAACGTATGACGTCGAGCGCCGACCTGGTGTTCAGGGGGGCCGTTGCGTCGCAGGAGGTCGTCTACTACGAAAACGATCTGCCCTACACGCACACCACTCTCAGTATCACGGAAGTTCTGAAGGGGTCCCATCCCGGCTCGCAAATCACGTTAGTCCACGAGGGCGGACCGGCAAAGGACAACCCGGAGAACATCGTGATGGTGTCGGACGCACGGCATTTCGATGAGGGCGAGAACGAACTGCTGTTCGTGGACGTCAATCCGGGTGAGTCGGCGCCGCGCAAAGTCAGCGTCGAGCACCGGTTCCGTATTTATAACGGCAAGGTGTACGACGAGCACGGCCACGGAGTTCTGCTTGAACCCGGAGAAGAGGGTAAGGGCTACCGGCTCGGGCTGAGCCGGGACCGCAATCCGGCGCCGCGGTTCAGCCAGATTCACATCGGTCCGCACACGCTCACCAAGAACTTCGGAAAAGAAGACAGCGCGCCCGATTCGGGAGGCGGAGAGCCACAGGCAAGGCGAGTCGTTCCGGGTTACCAGAGCAGCGTGGATATCACTACTTTCAGTGCGGCGATACGCGACTAAGGACGGGGTTTGACCATGACACACTTTTCCAGACTGACATGCATCGCACCCAAACTGGCTTGCGTCGCACTTCTCGGGTTGGTCCCGCAGGGAGCCGGCGCCTACAACTACCTGACTGAGAGTTGTGGCGTGCTGGATTTCAACGGCGGCCACATGGACCTTCAATTACGCGATTAATCTGTCCAGCGCTGAACAGAACGATATTTCGATCGCTTTCGCCCGATTGACCGCCTTTTCCGCTACCAGTATTAGCATTAATATCACCAACGATACCCTTTTCTTGCGCGACAACAACCAGAACGAGATCTACCGCGACACCTCCCATGGCACCGCGCAATGCTGGGTCGAGTACAACACCACTAACTGCGACGTCAACGAGGCTGATATACGCTTTGGCGACGAACCCTGGGTGACCGGCAGCAGTTCCCAGCACCTGCCCTACAACAGTGGCCGTTCCATCATGGGCACCGCCGTGCACGAAGGCGGCCATTGCGTCGGTATGGCCCACGAAAACACCGTCTACAACATGATGGGCGAGGACTGGTCCCACGTCACCCGCAACGGGGTCACCACCTACTACGGCCCCGGGGAAGACCTGTCCGACGGGCTGATCGACCTGCACGGCGAGCGTTCGGGCGGCAGTGATACCTACCGCGATGTGGGCGCCACCGTTTTGCGCTACGAGTTCGCCGACGGCGCCTACAGCGACCATCAGTTCGGCGTGCTGCGCGACGCCTCTTCGGGCACCACGTTACCGGTGGTGGGATCCTTCGAGGGCCAGGACACCTTCGAAGTGGTACGCGGGGGAGACAGTGGAGATGGAGCTGACGTTTGAGAACAACGGCGAGAAGAACACCGAAAGCCCCGACATCGGGTTCTATCTTTCAACGAACAGCATCATCAGTTCTGGCGACACGCTGCTCAGAACCGACACCGGCTACTCTCTGGGCCGCAATACACCGTACGAGGTGACCGAAAACGTCACTATTCCCATCGATACCGAGCCCGGCAATTATTTCCTGGGAGCTTTTGTCGATCACGACAATCTCATCACTGAGACTACGGGGGGCAACAACGTCGCCTACTACCCCGTCACTGTTCTGGCGCCGCCTTCCGACCTGACCGTGCCTTTTGCCGGTGTGGATGACATCCTGGTCGCGCCCAACGAGACATTCAAGTTGATTGCGATCGTGCGCAATGATGGGATAGGCCCCGCGGATACGACCACGCTGCGCTACTATCGCTCCAGCAACAGCACCATATCCAGCTTCGATACACAGGTCACGTTCGACATCATTTCCGGCCTCGATTCGGGCGAGCAATCTGCCGAGAACGCCGATACCATGGCCCCCGGCTCGGAGGGCACCTGGTACTATGGCGCCTGCGTCGACAGCGTGCCGCGCGAGACCAGCACCACCAATAACTGTTCCAGCGGTACGCAGGTCACCGTCGCCTGGCCGGCACCGGACGCCACCACCAACCCCGCGACCGACATCGACACCACCTCGGCGGATCTCAACGCCACCTTTGACCCCTTCGGCGCACCCCACACGGTGTACTTCGACTGGGGCGAGACCACCGCCTACGGCAACACCGTCGAGTACACCGGGCCGATCTTTGCGGGCAACATCAGCGTCACCCTCAGCGGACTGGTCTGCAATACCGAGTATCATCTTCCGGGCCCGCGTGGTCAGCGACGGCGGCACCACCACGGGAGCAGACCAGCAGTTCACGACGCTGACCTGTCCCGGCTGCGGCTGATCTGTAAGGGGGTATCCCGCCCGGGAGGCGAGCCCCCCGCCTTCCCGGCTTCACGGACGCGGCTCCAGTCCATTCGGGCCGCCAATGGACCCCCGGGGACCGCCGTGTGCCCGCCAGAAGCCTCCAGTGCGAGGCTTTTTTTAGTTCTCGGATGTCTCGCCGGCCACTGGTCTCCGGCCCGCTGCCAGTAGCCCCCACATCCGGTTATAATACGCGCTCAAATACCCGTCTTTGATGGCCACGGCGCGCCTCCATCGATCTACAGTCCCTCGGCCCGTTTGACGACACCGGGGTCGCGCAGGTCTACTGAGGCTTCTTTTCAGCTTGTAAACAGGGGAACAGGGCAATGCGAATTTTCGAGGAAATGGAATCCGAAGTGCGCGGTTACGTGCGCTCCTTTCCGGCCATTTTCGACAAGGCCCACGGGTCGGAAATATTCGACGAGCACGGTAACCGGTATCTGGACTTCTTTGCGGGGGCCGGCACGCTGAACTATGGCCACAACAACCCGTTGATCACGGACGCATTGATCGAATACCTCCAGGGAGGGGGCATCGTGCACGGCCTGGACAAGGCCACTGTCGCCAAGCGCGCCTTCCTGACCAAGTTGCGCGACACGATCCTGGTCCCGCGCAACCTGCAGTACAAGGTCCAGTTCACCGGCCCGACCGGCACCAACGCGGTGGAGACGGCCATGAAACTCGCGCGCATGGTGAAACAGCGCTCCAATATCATTGCCTTTACCAACGGCTATCACGGCCTGACCCTGGGCGCCCTGGCGGTAACCGGCAACTACGACTACAAGGACGAGTCCTACGGCTCCCGCAGCAACACAGCCTTCATGCCCTACGACGGGTTTCTGGGTCCCGGCGTCGACACCATCGATTACATGCGCCGCTTTCTGGAGGACGGCAGCAGCGGCGTGGATCTGCCGGCGGCCATTATTCTGGAAACGGTTCAGGGCGAGGGCGGCATCAATATCGCCGGAATCGAGTGGCTGCAGAAACTGGAAGCCCTCTGCCGCGAGTTCGATATCCTGCTGATCGTCGATGATATCCAGGTGGGCAACGGGCGCACGGGCACTTTCTTCAGTTTCGAGCGCGCCGGTATCTACCCGGATATGGTTACCCTGTCCAAATCCATCGGCGGCGGCCTGCCGATGGCGCTGTTGCTGATGCGCCCGGATCTGGACCAGTGGCAGCCCGGGGAGCACACGGGCACATTTCGCGGCAACAACCTCGCTTTCGTCGCCGCCACGCAGGCACTGGGCTACTGGGACAACGAGGATCTGGCGCGTGTGGTGCAACGCAATGGGGAATTACTGGATACCGAGTTGCACCGGATCGTCGACAAATATCCGCAGTTAAATCCGTGTGCGCGAGGGGTGGGTATGGTCTGGGGGCTGGAGTTGCCACAGCCGGGCGTTGCCGGCGAGGCGTCCAGCTGAAGCCTTCGAGCGCGGTCTGTTGATAGAAACCGCGGGTGACAGGGATCAGGTATTGAAGTTCCTGCCGTCGCTGCTGATTGAAGAGGAGTTTTTGCGCGAGGGGCTGGAGATTGTCGACCAGGCACTCGGTGCTCTGCTGGAACGGCGCGAGAACCTGGGTGGACCGGGCGCCTGATCGTGGCGGGAGTGATTGTCTGCAAATTCGGCGGCAGCTCGGTCGCCAACGCCAAACAGATCGAAAAAGTGCGCCGCATCGTCGCCGCGGACCCGCAGCGCCGTGTTGTCGTGGTCTCCGCGCCCGGACGCAGCCAGAGCGGGGAGCAGAAACTGACCGATCACCTGTTCAATGTCGCCACGGAGGGCAACTACTTTCGCGATCAGCGCATCGGGATTTCCGCGGACGACAGCAAGCGCGCGGTGATCGAGCGTTTCACGGAGATACTGGAGGGGCTCGATATACCGGCGGATGAAGTCTGCGACGCGCTGCGCCGGGATCTCGAATGCGAATTGTCCGGCGACCGGCGGATTGCCTTTCTCGCCTCCCGCGGCGAGCATTACAATGCTCGCGTTATCGCCGAATATTTCCGGCACTCGGGCATGCCGGCCGAGGCGTGCCTGCCCGAGGATTTCGGCCTGTTGATGACGCAGGACAGTCTCAACGCGAAACTGCTGGAAGACGCCTACGCCAACATGTGGCAGCTTGTGGAGGGCGAGAGGATTGCCGTGGTGCCGGGATTCTACGGGGTCGCAGCCAGCGGTGAAGTCGCGGCTTTCCCCGCGGCGGCTCGGACCTGACCGGCGGTGAGATTGCCAAGGGCCTGAGCGCGTCCTGCTATGAAAACTGGACCGATGTCAGCGGCGTCTTCGAGGTGGACCCGCGCCTCGTGAGCGAGGCGCGCGCGATTCCGCGGCTGACCTTCAAGGAAATCCGGCTGTTGTCGAGCAAGGGCTTCAATGTTTTCCACCTGGATGCGATGTTGCCCTGCAAGGAGGACAAGATCCCGATCCATATCCGCAACACCAACCGGCCCCAGGACCGGGGCACGGTCATTCTGTCGGAACGTGTGCCGGAGGAAGGCGTTGTCGGAATCGCCCGTCTGGACAATATTGCCTATATTTACCTGGAAAAGGATATGCTCGGCGAGGAAATAGGGTTTACCGCCGACCTGCTGGGCATTTTGCGGGACTTCGGCATCCAGACCTACCACTTTCCCACGGACAAGGACGATATCGCCGTGCTGGTCAACCAGGAGGACCTGACCGGCACCATCAATGACCTGCGCCGCCGGATCGAGGAGAAGCTCGATCCGGACCTGATGAACGTGGCCTACAATCTCTCGGTGCTGACACCGGTGGGACTGGGACTGTACGGCAACTCCTACCCGGTCGTGGATGCGCTGAGCGCATTGGGCAAGGCGCATATCCCCATCGAGATGATCGACCAGAGCCCCTCGCAGATCTGCTTTCACATCGGCGTACAGCAATCAGTGGCCGACGATGCACTGCGAATTCTCTACACGACACTGATCGGTTAGTGCCCGATCGCGGTGGTGACCGGCCCCGGTCTTCAGCTGTTGTCGATCGCCGAGCCCAGTGCGCGGTAGCTCTCCTTCAGGTGCCTGTCCAGTTCGTCGATGCCCGGCTGTGCGGTCGGGCAGCTGGTGACGGCGAAGCACAGCTTTCGCGTGTAACTCACCACCGTGATGTTCAGGCCCAGGCCGTCGGTAATCACCGACAGCGGATAGAAGCTCTCGAGTTCGGCGCCCTCCAGGTACATCTTTTGCCTTGGACCGGGAACGTTCGAGAAAATCGCGTTGACGATGGGATTGACCCGCGCGGCCTGCCCCGTGAGCGTCAGCAGCACTGTCGGCATCAGCAGCAGGTTGCTGAAGTCCTGGCGCGCGGTCGTCGTCAAGCTCGACAGTTCCGCCTTGGCCTTGCGCGTCGACCTGATCACGCGCTGCAGCCGCACCCCGTCGTCCGCCTCGTCGGTAAAAAAAGGGCACATGATGAAGCTGAGTTGGTTGCCGCTGTGCGCCTCGTCCGGCCTGATCGCGACCGGCAGGCCGGCGATCAGTGACTTGCGCGGCAGTTGCCCGATCTCCTTCAGGTAGCGGCGCAGGGCGCCGCCGCAGATCGCCAGCAACACATCGTTCATGCTGCCGCCGGTTTTCTTCGCCATGCCCCGAACCTTCGAGAACGGCATGTCGCAGAGTACCGCCCGGCGCGTCGTATCCAGGTCGGTATTGAAGACGCTGTGAGGTGATGTGAACGGCAGGCGCATGGTGTCTTCGGCCCCCAGCAGCGCGTCGAGGCCCATATGCGCCAGCAGGGACGACAATTGGGGCACGGCGCGATAGTGCTCGAACAGGGTGCGCCCGGCACTGCCCATGCCCTGCAGCAGGGACCGGCGCTCCTCGTGCCGCTCGGCGACCGGCCCGACAGCGGCGAGATCGCGTTTTTTACGGGGAGAGGTGGTGAACAGCCCATCCATCATCTTCATGGCCCCGAGGCCGTCGACCAGCGCGTGGTGCAACTTGCAGTAGAGCGCGAAGCGTCCGCGCGGCAGCCCTTCGATAAGATGGACCTCCCACAGCGGGCGGCTGCGATCGAGCTGTCGCTCGTGGGCGCGGGAGATCAGGTCGAGCAGGTCCTCCATCCGCCCGGGCGCGGGCAGGGCGTAGTGCAGCACATGCCGCTCCGGCCGGTAGTCCTCCTCCTGTATCCATGCGCTTTTGCCCAGATCTTCGGGATCGTTCAACTTCTTGTTGAGAATCGGCCAGATCGTGTTGAACTCGCGGGCCTCGGCCACCAGCTTGCGCAGGAAATTTTTCGGCGCGTTGTCCGGCAGCTTGAAGATAAGCAGGCCGGCCACATGGAAGGGGTGCCGCGGGGATTCCAGCCGCAGGAACGAGGCGTCGAGATAGCCGAGTTTCTCCATCATGCAACTCCTTCGCTGTATCCCGGAGAATAACGCATTTCGCGGCTGAGCAACCAACAGACAGATCAATATCCTGTCAATCTGTGCCCGCTGCCTTTGCCCTGTCCTGCTAGAACAGCAGGTGTTTTGACCCTATGTGCCTCTTGTAGACAGCGATATCCTTCCTGTACGCCCGCCTGACACAATCGACCAGTTCCTCGCTGAACATGGACTTGATGGAGGGGGCGGAGCCGCGCTTTTTCAGTGTCAGCAGTTCAAACGGTGCGAGCCTGAAGGGTTCTTTCCGGGACACCTTGCGATACCCCGCCATGCCGTGTTTTGTCAGCGGTCGCGCGTCAACCACATCGAAGCCGATCCTGTCCTTGAGTGTATCGACCAGCCTGGGTATATCCTCGAACGCGAAGTAATCGTCGTATTGCTCGTAGACGAGAAAATTGACCTGGGGCATCCAGTGTATATCGGCGTTCCTGATGTGCGCCTTGCACATGCTTTTCACGAAGAATTCGAAGGTTACGTCGTCGATCTCTATCGCCCTGTGATGCAGGTCCACGTAGCGCCAGGCCTGGGGATTCCTGTTCAGGATCTTGTCCATATAGACGCTGAACAGCCGTGAATAGGGGCAGCGCAATACCGTGAAGGTGTATTTCGCTTTTGCCAGTTCAGAGAGGTTTGCGGAAAACGTATCGTTGTTCTGGTGAATCCAGTTGAAATCGGAGCTGTCCGGAATGCAACCGTTGGCGATGGCCAGCGAAGTTCGCATGGTGGAGCAGGCGTTCTTGGGAATGAAACTGTAGATGGCGTCCGAGGGATAAATATTCAGGGCATGGCGCTGGGCAAACCTGTGTTGCGCGTTTGCATTCAGGTTGGCGTAGCTCTTGTTGCTGTAGCGAAAAAGGCGCGGCATTGTCTGACCTCCAAAAAAGGCATTCTGGCCCGGGCCGGCGTGCAGATGATCCCCGGCATGACGCAGATCAAGGATATTCCGCCACGGCCGGCCTGGCCAGATGGATTCACGGGTAATTAGTGTTACTGTCGGGGTGTCGGTATTGTCGATTTACCTGACACCCACCATAGCGAGGCCGGACCATGGATACAGGAAAGACGTTGCGGGGCGGCGTGAACCTGGCATTCGATGCAACCGATGCAGTCACACACATCGTCGAGGGCATGTACCGGAATATCGCGGCATTTTCCTGGCCGCTGGGCGATGCGCCGGAGGGGCCCGCGCCGGGAATCGCCGGCTTTGTCCACGAATCGATCAGGCGGGTAAACAGAGCCAGCCGTCACGGCTCGGACTGGATGTTGCAGCACCTTGCACCGACCCTCGACCGCGCGTGGCCGCCGGGGGCCTATCGTGAAGCGGCGATCGCCGCGCTGAACGGCGTCTGCGGCGATCATCTGGCGCGCAGCGGCAACCCGCTCGCGATCCCCATGCGGTTTCGTGTGCTCCTGCCGCCCGCGGTCGCGGAGGCAGAGGAATTCAACCCGGAGGATTCCGCGGGACGGCCGGGGGCGGCGCGCCGCATGCCTTTCGACAGCCTGTTTGAGGTAAACAGGCGCCCCGTCGATATTCATCCGCAACCGACGGCTTTCGGCGAGGCGGATTTCTCGCCCGGTAAACGACTGTTGATCCTGGTGCACGGGCTGTGCATGAACGACCGCGCCTGGACGTCACACCAGCGCAATCCACGGCGAGGAACTGGCGCGGCAGGGCGGCTATACACCGGTCTACGTTTTCTACAATTCGGGCCTGCACGTCTCCGCCAATGGACGCGAACTCTGCGAGCGCATTTCCGGGCTGCTGGAAGCGTGGCCCGGGCCGGTCGAATCGGTGACCTTTGCCGGTTTCAGCATGGGCGGTCTGCTCACTCGCAGTGCCCTGCACATCGCGCAAGAAGAAGGTCATTCGTGGTTGTCCAAAGTCGACCGGGCCGTGTATATCGGCACCCCGCACCACGGCGCTGTCATGGAGCGGGGCGGCTACTGGCTGCAGAAAAGCATGACCTACAGTCCGTACACGGCGCCCTTTGCCGCGCTCGGGCGCATGCGCAGCGACGGCATTACCGATCTGCGCCACGGCAACGTCCAGGATGACGACTGGCGCCATCACGACGCACACGAAGATCATAGCGACGTTCGCCGGCCCACGCCGCTGGTCGAGGGCGTTGAGCACTATGCCATCGCGGCCACGCTGTCGAAGCGGTCCGGCGAGCGCATTGGCAGACTCCTCGGTGACGGCCTGGTCCATCCGTCCAGTGCGACCGGCAGGCACGCCAACTCGGAATTTGAGCTGGCGTTCCCGAAGGAGCATACGAGAATTCTCTACGATCTGGGCCATCTGGGTATGCTCAATGACCCGCGCGTGACGGATCAGCTCGCAGAGTGGCTGGTCGGCAGCCGCAAATAATCCCACAGGTACCTGCCGGGAAACCGGCTCAGCTCTCCACGCACCCCATGCACCGTGTAGTGGCGGCGTCGAAATTCAGCCTGGCCGGGCTGATTTCCTCTCCGCAGACGAAACAATAGCCGTAGTCCCCGGCTGGATAGCCGCAGGGCGCCGTCGATTTTCTGCAGTTGTGTCTGTCTGCGGCGCGCGGTCTCATGAGCCATCTGCTGGGCCTGCATCGCGTCCATGCGCGACAGGCGACCGACCTTCGACTGGTCCAGCGCCACGGTACCAGAGGCTTCCCGATTGGCGCTTTCCAGCTGTTCGATCTCGTCTTTCAGCGACCTCAGCCGCTGGCGAAACTCCTCCAATTGGTCCTGTTCCATTTTCCTCGGTCCTGTCGTTCCGCCTCATCGAGCACGGCCTGAATATCCGGCATTCGCTGGCCGTACTGTTCTGGCCAGACACTCATCCAGTGTACACTTGCAGGCCGCTTTAGACGTACGGAGGAACTCACTGTGAAAATCGGCTGCCAGATGGCGTTCAACGAGTTTACCAGCCCCGACTATATCGGCGAGGCGGGGTCGCTGGTCGAGGAGCTGGGCTTTCATTCACTGTGGGTGCCCGAGCACGTGCTGTTCTTTCCGGAATACGCTTCGCGCTACCCCTATTCCGAGGACGGCAGAATACCTGGCGACCCGCACAGCCTGCTGGACCCGTTCTCGGCGCTGACGTTCCTGGCTGCTCACACTGATCGTATTCGGCTGGGTACCGGTATCTGTATCGTGCCCCAGCGCAATCCCGTGTACACGGCCAGGCAGGTGGCGGACCTGGACTACCTCTGCGGCGGTCGGATGGACTTCGGTATCGGCATTGGCTGGCTGAAGGAGGAATTCGCCGCGCTGGGCGTGCCCTGGCCGGACAGGGCGGGGCGTACCCGGGAATGTGTCGACGTAATGAAGACTCTCTGGTGCGACGAGGTGTCCCGGTTCAGCGGTAAATACTTTGCCATCGACGGCGCCTACCACAACCCCAAGCCGGTCCAGAAGCCGCACCCGCCGCTGATCTTCGGCGGCGAGAGCGACGGTGCATTCAGGCGGGTCGCCGAGCTGGGACAGGGCTGGTTCGGTTTCAACATGACGCCCGAGGCGATGGAGTCTCACCTGAAGACACTCGACGCAGCCCTGGAGGCCGCGGGCCGCTCCCGCGACGCTATACAGGTTCACATCTCGCCGGCCGCCCCGGCATCCGACAGAGACGGTATTCGCGCGATCGCCGAACTGGGCGCCGACCAGATCATAATGCCGCTGCTGGCCGGCAATGTGGAGAAGCTGCGCGAGCGCGCAGGGCAGACGCTGGAGCTGGTGGCGGGGTGATGGCGGCATTCCGTAGACCGACGACGTGGCAGACAGAGGTGCAAGACAATGGCACTTACTCAAGCTTAAACCGCTCTATCTCGTTATTAAACTGTCTATTCCGTTATTAAACCGTCTATTCCGTTATTAAACCGTCTATTCCGTTATTAAACTGTCTATTCCGTCATTCCCGCGCAAGCGGGAATCCATCAACCACATCACATCGAAACAGCTGGATCCCCGCCTGCGCGGGGATGACGGCCTTGAGTGCGCGGGGATGACGGCCTTGAGTGCGCGGGGATGGCGGCCTTGAGTGCGCGGGGTTGATGGGCTTGAGTGCGCGGGGAGGATGGCCTTGAGTGCGCGGGGAGGATGGCCTTCACACTAAGTGGCATTCGGTGTAAGGGCAATACGCAGGCCGTTCTTCGGCATCTCCAGCGGCACCGCGCGTATTTTCGGGACATGGCCGGGTTCCAGCGCGACGCTGAACCGCCGCAGCAACTGGAACAGGAAGATCTTGGTCTGCATTTCGGCGAAATGCAGGCCGAGACACTTGTGGGCGCCGCCGCCGAAGGGCAGCCACTGGAAATTGTGCCGCTTGTGTTCGGCGCGCTCGGGCGAAAAACGTTCCGGGTCGAATTTCTCCGGATCCGTCCAGTGCTCCGCCATGTAGTGCATCAGTCGGATCGACACGAACACCGACGTGTTGGCGGGCAGGGTGTAGCCGCCGTACTCCAACTCGCGGACCGTGCGCCGGGTGATGGCCGGCACCGGCGGGTGCATGCGCAGCACCTCTTTGAAAAACCAGTCCAGCTCGGGCAGATCGGCGAAATCGTCCATCGACAACTGCTCTCCCTCCACGGCGGCGAACTCCCGCCGCAGCCGCTGCTGCCACTCGGGGTGCCGGCACAGGATCCTGGTGGCGGAACTGAGGGTGCTCGTCGTCGTGTCGTGGGCGGCGAACAGCAGAAAGATCATGTGGTCCGCAATCTCGTCGTCCGTCAGAGAGCCGGCCTCGTCGGATGCCGCGCACAGGGACGAGAGAAAATCATTGCCCGGCTCTGCCTTGCGCACCTGCATCTGTTTTTTCAGGTAGGCCTCGATGACGGCGCGCCCCGCCATGCCGCGGCGCCACTTGCCGCCGGGCACGGGTTTGCGCACGAGTGTGAGGGTGGCGGCGAGCATGGCGATAAAGGCCCGGGACAACGCCTGCGTGTCGCAGTCCGGGTCCTCGCCGAAGAAGGACTGGATGGCGTTTTCCAGCAGCAACCCCTTGAGCGCCGGAAACAGGTCGAAATGCGTGTTTACCGGCCAGGCGTCGATGCCGTCGCCGAGGTAGCGGTTCAGGGAGGCGCAGTAGGCCTCCAGCACCGGCTTCTTGAACGCCTGTTGCAGCGCGCGCCGGTGGGCGCGGTGGTCCGAGAAATCCCTGAGCAGCAGACCGCCCCGGAACAGGCCGCCGATGATGAGGTTCCAGGCTGGCTCGGCGGCGAAGTTCTGTTCCTCGTCCAGCAGTACGAAGCGGGCCGCGTCCGGCCCGACCAGCCCAACGCTGCGCTGGAACAGGGCCGAGGAGCGAAACACGGGCCCGTAGGTCTGCGCCATCTGCCTGCCCAGTTTGTGGGAGTTGCGCAGGAAACCGAAGGTATGACCGATCACGGGCAGACCGTAGTCGCCCGGTATGTGGTCGAGGTTGGGGTTGGGACGTCGCGGAAGCTCGTGGGGTTGCACAGGCGTTCCTCCCGGGAAGTTAGGGCGGTTCAGCGGTTTACCGCCAAGCTTCATAGTACCGTGTAAAGTGGAAGGAGTGGAAGTCGTTTCCCGCCCGTCGGTGCCAACCGATCGGGGTGGGTTGCGGGGAGCTGCATGGCCCGTACAAGATCGCGAAAAGGCGGAGCACCGCGAGCGGCATGGCCTGTATAAGAATGCGAAAGGGTTGATCGCCCCGAGCGGGTGAAAAATGGCGGGGTTTGAGCGCTAGTCTTCGGATTCGGCGGCCCGCAGGCGCTCCCGGCGACTTTCTTCCTCGGCGAGAACCGCCTTGATCTCCTCCAGCACCGCATCGGTGTCCGCGGTATGCGTGTCCAGATCGAAGTGGCCGGTCAATGGTTGATCCGGCTGGAGGTCGCCGTCTTCGAACAGCGCCCAGATTTCCTGGGCGTAATGGGTGTCCAGCAGTTCCGGCGCAAACAGCCCGTAGTACGCCGTCATTTTCATGACATCCCGCTCCAGCATGGAGCGGGCGTTGTTGTTGGCGGCGGCATCCACCGCTTGCGGCAGGTCGATAATCACCGGGCCTTCCTCGTCCACCAGCACGTTGAACTCGGACAGGTCGCCGTGTATGAGCCCGGCGCAGAGCATGCGCACGACATACTGCATCACCAGCGCGTGATCCTCCCTGGCCTGTTCCGCGGACATGGTCACGTCAGTCAGGCGGGGAGCAACCCCGCCATCCTCATCGGTGATCAGCTCCATGAGCAGCACCCCGTCAAAGCAGCCGTAGGGCCGCGGCACTCTCACGCCGGCCCGGTCCAGTTTGTACAGCGCATCGACCTCGGCGTTCTGCCAGGTCTCCTCCTGCTGTTTGCGGCCGAACCGGGAGCCCTTTTCCATGGCGCGGGCGCGCCGGCTGTTGCGGACCTTGCGTCCCTCGGTGTATTGCGCGGCCTTTTTGAAGCTGCGTGCGACCGCATCCTTGTAGATCTTGGCGCAGCGCACCTCCCTGCCGCAACGCACGACGAATACGTCGGCCTCCTTGCCGCTCGTTAACGGGTGGATGACCTCATCGATCAGGCCATCGTCTACCAAAGGCTGCAGGCGTTTGGGAATTTTCATCTATTTCCAGCTAATGGGGTCAAGCTTGTGGGGTCAGGTCTTTGATGGATGATACCAGCTTATGGGGTCACACAGCTTGTGGGGTCAGGTCTTTGATGGATGATACCGGCTCAATCACATAACGCACAGCCTGTCAGACAGGCCCCCTATGTCAAACTGAATGTATCGGTTCGGTCGTGGGAAAAATCATCATTCAAAGACCTGACCCCTTGGTGCACTGTGATGTTCAGATCACTTTGGTGGAGCCGTGATCCGGCGACCTCAGTTGATGAACCGGTCGATGTAGTCCTCAAACCTGGCGCGGATGGCGTCCTCTGTGTAGCCGTACTCTTCGAGCGTGTAGGCATGCGCGGGACGGTCACTGCGCCGGTTGTCTTCTCGGTGCTGATCCATCGCGGCGCGCGCCTCGGGGGTCAGTGGCATGTCGATAAAATCGTAAATCTTCTCGATTACCGCCTGCGGATGCGCAACCGTATCTTCGAACCAGATGTCGCAGAACTGTGCTTCACTGTCGGCTCGCGTTTGCAGTGTGTGCTGTGTGCCGCGCGCGAAGACGTCGAGGACTTCCCGCGCGACCATGAGCTTGTCCGCCCGCTCGTTGCCGGTGAGCCACAGGTTGTAGTAGAAACTCGCGGTGGACGGAATACTGACCACGGGGTCGCGGTGCGTGGCGATCACCTGGATACCCGGAAACACGCGCAACAGCGTAGACATGAAGTGCAGGTGATGGGGCGCCTTGAGTAACCAGCGTTCGGCGCTCTCGCCACGCCGCCGCTTCTGCCATTGCAGAAACCTGAGCTGGCGTTTCAGGTAGTCATAGGCTGGCGTATTGTCCGCCGCTGCCACAAAATCCCCGTAGCCGGGCACATGGGCAAAAGAGTTCGGCACGTAGCTGTAGAAGCTGTGTTCCAGCAGCAGGATCTCCTCGTCCGCGCCCGTCGGGTCCATCGGGTGAATGGCCGCGAGCTCGGGGTTGCTCGCGAGCAATGCAGCCACTTCCGCTTCCGCTTCCACGATGCGCTGGTCGGTCTCCGCGTCCGCTCGCCAGTCCATGTAGGGCGCGGGGTTGCGCACCTCGTACCACAGCGGCGCATAAAAGCGCGAATCGCTGGCGAGAATGCGATGCAGCATGGTGGTGCCGGTGCGCGTCAAACCCACGATGACGACCGGCGGGAGTAGCTCCTCCTGCAATATTTCCGGGTGTCGGGCTATCCAGGCCTCCATGCGCAGACGGTTTTTCAGGCTGTTGAGAATGCGCTGGTGCTGTAGATAGCGTCCCGTGGGATTCAGCTCTGCCTCTGTATTCAGCGCGGTCAGCAGCTTTTCGAATGCCGGACGAAAGCTCTCGCAGCCGAAATCACTGAAGCCGGTTTCCTCGCGGGCGGTGGCCAGCAGCTCCGCCGCATCGAGGCTGACCTCGGGTATTTGCTGGCTATCAGTCACGGTATGTTCGCTCCGGTTGAGTTAGTGCGGACCCGGGCATGCGCGCATTCACAGTTCCCGAAACTTCACGACGCGACACTGCACCGGCGGATGTTCATCGGCATCCACCCAGCGCCACAGCATGCCGCCCTGGTCGTGGCCCGCGGTGGTCAGCCAGTTCGGATAGCGCTCGCCGGGATCGGCATGGGCCACTACCACGGTAACCGAGCCATCGTCGTTGTATGCGGCGGTGTGCTTGTTCAGCGATATTCTGAAACGGCGGTAGTCCAGCGATTCCATCCAGTAGTTGGACAGCTGGAAGTTCCAGGTTTGACAGCTGCGGTATGCTGGCGCGCGGTAATGACCAGCGCCTCGTCGGGCGCCAGTTTCCAGTAGCTTTGCAGGTAGTGGATGGCCGCGTCGCCGCCGGCGGCCTGGCAGCGCTGCTGGTCGTCGGCGGGAAGCTGGTTGATATGGCCGCTG
This sequence comes from Halioglobus sp., assembly GCA_034521205.1. Classification (GTDB taxonomy): domain Bacteria; phylum Pseudomonadota; class Gammaproteobacteria; order Pseudomonadales; family Halieaceae; genus Marimicrobium. Next base: position 83,849 of record JAXHMT010000007.1, on the reverse strand, counting down.
TAGCGGTTCATCCAGTCGACAAAGAGCCTGGACGTGCCCTGCACGAAGCCCACGCTGCGCAGTAACTGCACGGCGAAGGTGGCGGGATCCAGTGCGTTTCCCGGCTGCGGTGTGATGCATTCGATGCCGTAGCTGGCCGCGGTCTCCCGGCTGCGGTCGGCAAAGGTCTGACGTACGATCAGGCTCTGCGTGTCCTCGCGCATGGGCAGCCAGTTCCCCGGTTTGGGTGTACTGCTGAGCACGATTTCAAAGTCGCCGTTCGTATCCAGTTCGAGGTCGCTCGCATCCAGCTGCCCCGTGGGCTCCATACTGCCGGTGGTATCGTAGCTGCCCGCCTTGGTGCCGAAGCTGAGGTAGTCCACACTGCCGCGGTTGCCGGTGACCCGATAGTCCAGAGTGCCGTCCACGTTGGCGTTGTGGTAGATATTGTCCGGGTTGTCGTTGCCGATCTTGATGGTCTCGTTTGCCAGCTGGTAGAAGCGCGGAAAGCGCGGGTCGCTGGATTCCACGTTGCTTTCAAGGCCGGCGCGCAGCAGGCGGGTGAGGTAGCGGTAGCCCTCCGCGCGGTTCAGCAGGTCCGGGGGCGTCGATTCCCGCAGGACTATCTCGCCCGCGGCTTTCAGCTCGTCGCAGAACTCGGCCCACAGGCTGCCGTCCAGGATTCGCTGCTCCAGGGTTGTGTGATCGTCGCGCGCCATGTGTCATTCACCGGTTCGCTCGGGTTGCGCCATGATAGCCAACCGCCGGGGGCCGCGCATCCGCCCGGCGCGGTTCTGCCCGCTCGCGGCGCGCGCAAGCGCGTGTGAGGGGGCGTCGGTCCATTCTGCTAGACTGGTATCGCTGTCGCGCCGCGCTGCTGTGGCGGCCGCGCTTGAAGGTTTGTGGCCGCTGCCGCATGCTGGACCACCACTGCAGGAGAGAATAATGAAAGACCGCGCCGCGGAAAGAAACGCCGCATCCCTCGACGAGTTCGCCGCCGCGATTGAAGACGAGGCGGCGCGCTGGCAGCGGGAGACTCGCGGACCCTTCGTGGCGGAGCACCCCGAACGGCGCGAGGCCTTCCAGACCCAGGCGCTCAAGTGGCCGGTGAACCCGCTGTATACCCCGGCAGACCTCGAGGCCGTCGGTTTCGATTACCTGCAGGACCTGGGTTTTCCCGGCGAGTACCCCTACACGCGGGGTACCGCGCCGAACGGTCACCGCTCGGATTTCTGGACGATGACCCAGGTCACCGGTTTCGGCAAGGGGGAGGAGTGGGCGAAGCGGGCGCGCTACATGCTGGACCAGGGGCTTTCCGGTCTGATTCTCGAATACGATCTCGCCACCACCAACGGCTACGACAGCGATGATCCACTGGTTGCCGGTGAAGTGGGGCGCGCGGGCATGGCGCTCGACAGCCTGGAGGATCTCGAGCAGGCCTTCGATCTGCCGTTCGAGAATCTCAAGTACCTGATGAGCGTGTGTAACGCACCACAGCCCGTCAACCTCGCGATGATCATCGCGGCGCTGGAAAAAAAGGGCGTGGACCCGAAAGACTTCGTGCTGCATATCGTCAACGGGATCCTCATTGAATACACCTGCGTGGGGCGCTACATCTACCCGCCCGAGCACGGCCTGCGGCTGGCGACAGACTGCATCGAGTACATCATCCGCAACCATCCCGACTGGGCGCCTGTTTCCATAATCGCCGCGCAGCTGCAACCGGCCAAAGCCAACCCGGTACAGGAGATCGCCTTCAGCCTCACGATCGCCTGCGCCTATATCGATGCCACCCTCGAACGCGGCCTGGATATCGACACCGTGGCGCCGTACTTTCACTTCGTGGTGAACGTGGATATGGATTTCTTCGAGGGCATCTGCAAGTTGCGCGCCTTTCGCAAGTGCTGGGCGCGGCTGATGCGCGAGCGCTACGGCGCCACCCGGCCCGAGGCGCTGAAGATGCGCGTGATGACGTCCCCCACCACGGTGGCGCTGACGCTGCAGCAGCCGCTCAACAACATCGGCCGTCTGGCCATCATGGCGACTGCCTGTGCCCTGGGCGGTGCGGGGGAGACCATGACCACGCCGCTGCACGACGAGGCCCATTCACTGCCCGCCGAGGAGGCTATTCGCGTGGGCGCCGCGCTGCAGCACATCGTCGCGCACGAAACCGGCGTGGCCGAGACGATCGACCCACTGGCGGGCTCCTACTATGTGGAGACCCTGACGAAACAGATCGAGACCGCGGCCTTCGACGAGATGCAGAAGATATTCGACCTGGGCGGTGCGCTGCAGGCGATCGATACGGGCTATTTCCAGCGCGCGCTGGGCCGCGAGCAGTACGAGCGCAATCGCGACATCGAAGAGGGTCGGCGCAAATGGGTGGGCGTGAACCACCTCAAGCTGGACGAGGAACGCCGCGAAATCGATATTTTCCGCCTGGACGACAGTATGGAAGACGAGCAGGTGCAAAAAGTGCGCGATCTGCGCGCGCGACGCGACCGGCAGGCGGTGGCGGCGGCACTCGAGAAGGTGCGTGTGGCGGCGCGCAACGGCGCCAACATGGTGCCGGTGTGTCTTGAAGCCGTAAAAGTGTATGCCACGCACGGCGAAATCTGCCACGCGATGCGCGACGTGTTCGGCGAGTACGGCGCCGACAGCCAGTTGGGAGGACTCTGATGGTGCGCATTGAGGACCGCCCGCCGCGCGTGCTGCTGGCCAAGCTCGGCATGGATACGCACACGGTAGGCGTCACGGTGATTGCTCATGCCCTGCGCGAGGCGGGCATGGAGGTGATCTTTACCGGGCTCAAGCAAACCCCGGCCATGGTGGCGGCCGCGGCGCTTCAGGAAGATGTCGACGTGGTCGGCATCTCAACCCTGTCGGCCGGGCACACCCGCAGCCTGCCGGAGCTGGCGCGCCTGCTGCGCGAGGGCGGTGCCGGCGACAAACTGCTGCTGGTCGGCGGCGTGATTCCCGAGGAAGATATCCCGTTGCTCACGGACGCCGGGGTAGACCGCGTCTTCACCATGGGAGCGGATACGCGGGACATCGTGGCCTATCTCAATGACTGGTGGGCCGAGCGGCGGGCGCAGAGCGCCTGATGGACGTTGCCGGCGGGGTTCTCGCGGGCACCGTGGCGGCGGGCGCCCGCGCAATTCGCTGGCTGGATGATCGCGACCCGCGCGGCGTTGAAGTGCTCACGGCGGTCTACGCTCACACCGGGCGGGCCCAGATCGTGGGCGTTACGGGGCCGCCGGGAGCGGGCAAATCGACTCTGGTGAGCGCACTGGTCGGCGAACAGCGCCGCCGCGGGAGGCGGGTCGGCGTGATTGCGATCGACCCTTCCAGCCCCTTTACCGGCGGTGCCATTCTCGGTGATCGCGTGCGCATGGCGCGCCACAGCGTCGACCCGGATGTGTTTATTCGCTCCATCGGCACACGCGGTTATGCCGGCGGCCTGTCGCGTTCAGCCCACGATGCCTGCCTGATACTGGATGCGATGGGCTACGAGATCATCTTTGTCGAAACGGTCGGCGTCGGGCAGGATGAAATCGACATCGTCTCCCTGGCCCACACCACGCTGATTATCGGCGTGCCGGGCCTGGGCGATGAAGTGCAGGCGGTGAAGGCGGGCCTGCTCGAAACGGGCGACCTGTTTGTGATCAACAAGGCGGATCGCGCGGGCTATGAAGCCACGCTGCGTCAGTTCGAGCTGATGCTGCATCTGCGTGCACAAGCTGTCGGGGCGGAGGCTGCCGGCTGGACACCACCGGTATTGCGCGCCGTTGCCACGCGGGACGAGGGCATCGCGGAGATCGTGGACGCTACCGACGAACACGCGCGCACACTCAGGGCCAGCGGCGAGTTTGACCGGCGCTCCGCGCGGCGCGAGCGCGCGCAGGCGCTGACGCTCGCGGTCGATGAGGTACAGCGCGAACTGCGGGAGCGGGCCGATCCGTCTATCCTGGCAGCGGTCGAGGCGCGGCGGCTGGACCCGTATGCGGCGGCCGAGTTGCTGCTCGCCAACTGGAGACAACAATGAACCGACAGCTATCTGGCGCGGGGTTTTGCGCGGGAGCGCGCTGCCCCGCCTGCTGCTGGCACTGCTGCTCACAGCGTGCAGCGATGGCTCATCGCCCGATGCGCGCAGTGTGCGACCGTGCGATGCCGATGCCTGACAGCTTCGATGGCCGGCGGTCCGAGTGTTACCGGTAGCTGCGAGTGCCCTGCCAGCCACCAGCAGCAGTCCCGCTGCCAACAGCAGGCAGCCCGAACAGGCCCATCACCGGCACCGGCGCCGCGCCGTGCGCTCCGCTGGGAGTGGAAAGCGCGCTGGTAGTGACGATATTGTCGAGCAGCCTGTCTATACCGGGGAACGTTTCGTTGACGAGCTCGACGCGCTCGAGATTGCTGAACTGGCTGTTGAAGTTGCACCGTCACCCAGGCGTCGGAGGTGATCGTGTGTTGTACGGTCACCGGCGACGCCGCCGCCGGCGGGAAATCCCGGTAATGTTCACCGTGCCGTTCTGCGGTAGCGGCGAGCGCTGCGGCTGAAACTCGATGGACTGCGGTATTGAATCGTGCCCGCCGTCCTGCCGCGTCAGTGTCAGGGTGATGGACTGAAAGCAGCCGCCACACCAGCCGAAGACGCTCGTGCCATTGGTTGGCCCGACCTCGGGAAACGTATTGTTGGCGCCGAAGACGCAGGAATCCGGATCGGGGGCGGGTGGTATCGGCGTGTCGTCGATCAGGCTCAGCCCATTCTGTAATATCCCATTGCTGCCCTCGGGACACTCGGCGTCGTCCGGGAAGGTTTCGAAGTCCGGTTTTCGATGGGCGAAAGCCACTGCTGCTGAACTTTAGCGGCAAATGCCAGGCAGCTGAGCGATAGCAGCGGGAAACGCGGAAACGGTGTCATGGTGTATTCCTTCTGGAGTTGTAGGCTTCGCGTTCGTTGCGGGACGACGCGGCTCTTTTTTTCTGTGCGCCGAGTATTCCAGAGTCGCGAAGTGCTGGCAAGAGCTGAGCTAGTGTGCGGGGGGAACCGCGGAGAAGGCAATCGGTCAGAGTATTTACAACGCAGATCAATAATATAAATAAAGGAGCCATGCCATGTTGCGCATTATCCACACCGCCCCGGCGGCCCTCGTCCTCGCCCTCGGCGGTAATGCCGCCGCCCAGCCCGGCGCCCTGGAGGAAATCATCGTCACCGCCGAAAAGCGTGAGGCCACCCTGCAGGACACGGCGATGGCCGTGAACGCCTTCAGCGGCGTGGAACTCGACCGCGCTCTCATCAACAAGTCGATGGACCTGCAACTGCATGTGCCGAACATGCTGATGAGCAAGGGCAATTTCACGAGCGCGGAGATCACCATCCGCGGGGTTGGCAATCTCGCGGTGGGCGCTTCCGCGGACAGCGCCACCGGCTCCCACTTCAACGGTGTGTACCTGAACGCTGGCAGAATCTTCGAAACCGAATACTACGACGCCGAGCGCGTCGAAGTGCTGCGCGGGCCACAGGGTACCCTGTACGGGCGCAACACCACCGCCGGCGTGGTCAACTTCATCACGCGCAAGCCCCAGGACACCTTCGGTGGCGATATCACCGTGGAGGTCGGCGACTTCGAGCACCGCAAGATCAAGGGCGCCATCAATTTGCCCATAACAGACCGCCTGGCACAGCGCTTTTCCGTGTTCTACAACGAGCGCGACGGCTTCGTCGAAAACAAGTTCACCGGCAACGACATCGACGGCCGCGACATGTACTCCGTGCGTTCCGGTACGCGCTGGGCGGGTGAAAACATCGACGCGACGCTGACGGTCAACTATTTCGAGGAGGATTCCGATCGCATGCGCGGCAGCAACCAGCGCTGCAAGCGCGACCCGGACGGTATTCTCGGCTGCCTGCCGACGGGTCTGGCCGACGACAACGCGAACAGCGGCTGCGACGGCGGCGAATCTCCTGCTCCGTGAAATTGTCGCGCCGGCGCGCGGTGTGAGTTTCCCGGAGGACGATTTTATCAATTCGCCGGGCAACAGCGATCCCCGGGAGCAGTGGCTGGATTTCGACCCGCGCTACCAGGTCGAGGACCTCATGGCATCGCTGGAATTCAACTGGCGCTTTGGCGACTACACGTTGACCTCTCTCACCGGCTACCACGACTCGGATTTCGACGCGATGAACGATTTCGATTTTACCGTGCCCTCGGAGCCCTGGCCGATCACCGTGACCACCTCATTCGGCCCTGCGGGAGACATCACAGCCAACAACCTTTCAGTGCGGACCGCGCTACCTCGACGACGGAGCAATGGAGTCAGGAGTTTCGCTTCGCCTCGGACTTTGACGGCCCCTGGAACTATCTGGTCGGCGCTTTCTACCTGAGGGCAAATAGCGACGCGCGCTTCCAGATTTTTTCCACCGCCTCCGAGGCCGCCGGCGAGGTGCTGGGGCTCGAGCCCGAGTTCCGCCTGTTCGACAATCAGGACCGGGATTTCCTGCTGGAGACCTGGGCGGGCTTCGGCGAGCTGTACTGGCAGGCGCGGGAGGATCTCAGGCTGACCTTCGGTTTCCGCTACTCGGTCGAGGACAAAAGCAGCAGCCAGCGCACCATTTTCCTCAGTTTCCAGGACGATGGCAACGCCCCGGACAAGGGCTTCTCGGACTTCGAGGGCGACTGGGAAGAGCCCACCGGCAAATTCAACATCAGTTGGGACATCCAGGAGGATGTGCTGGCCTATTTCACCCTGTCGCGCAGCTACAAGGGCGGGGGGTTCAACCCGATATCCTCGGAATCACCCCTGCTCGATCCAGAGCAGGGCGGCGACCCCGGCCTGGCCTTCTTCGACCCGGAATTCATCAACGCCGCCGAGGTGGGGTTGAAAAGCCGCTTCTTCGATCGGCGCCTGCAGGCCAACCTCACCTACTTCTACTACGACTACGAGGGCCTGCAGGTTTCCAAGATCATCACCCAAACTTCGATCAACGAGAACTTCGACGCCAAGGTTCAGGGTTTCGAGGGGGAGTTCATCTGGCTGCCGGACAACCACTGGCGGCTTACCGCCAACTTAGCCTGGCTGGACAGCGAACTTGACGGCGGCGAGAGCGTGGACCCGGCCGACATCAACCGCCAGGGCACCACGGAAAACATCAGAAGCGATCCGTTCGGCAATGTTTTCGCAGGGCCTGGCTGCCCGACGGGCACGCCGGTATGTCCGGGCCTGCCCAAGTCGCTGGATGGCAACGAGCTGCCCAGCGCGCCGCAGTTCTCCGTCAATCTGGGCGCCGCGTATACCTGGTTTCTGCCGCAGGACCTGCTGCTGACCACGGCGGTGAACTACTACTGGCAGGATGAGTTCTTCACACGCGTGTTCAACGAGGTCAACGACACGGTGGATAGCTGGGAAGTGTGGAACGCCACCGTCAACCTGACCCGCCCGAATAGTCCCTGGTACGCGGAGCTGTGGGGCCGCAATCTCGCCGACGACGATGCGGTGACCGGGCAAGCTCTGGGCGGCCAGCTCGTGGGGCTGGCCACCAACCAGTTCCTGCTGGAACCGCGCAGCTATGGTGTCACGCTTGGTTATTCCTTTGACTAGCCATCAGCGGGACGTGGAACCCTTCCACTGACCTGCCTGGTCCGGGAGTTCGCCGGGTTCGTTCAGCGTCGAGCGTGGTTTCTCAGAAAATCCAGCAGTAGCGGATTCACCTTGTCCGGGAATTCGTAGTTGGCTGTGTGTCCCGCTCCCTCGATGACATGCAGTTCAATAGCGGGGATTGCGCGGCGCAGGCGCTCGCTGTGCTCGGGAGGCACAATGGTGTCTCGGTCGCCCCAGATTGCCATCGCGGGTTTGCCGTTCTTTCCCACGCGCGCGAAAACCGGTTCCAGGCCGTACAACCTGTTATGACGCAGGGTATTCAGCACGGCGCGTTTGTAACCCTTGTACTGCATCTGCCGGGCATAGTTTTCACGAATTGCCTCGAGCTGTGCCGCATCTTTTGTAAACCTCGCGATAACCATACGCTCGAAGAACAGATCGCCAAAGGCCTTTGCCATCCAGTTGCGGATGCCCGGCATTGTGATAATGCGCGCGCCAACGGGCAGGTGCTCGCGCATCCCGCCGGGGGCAAATAACACAAACGCCCTGACGCGCCGCGGATGTCGGTCGGTGAAATGGATAGCGGTGACGCCGCCCATGGACAACCCGACCAGTGTGACGGGCTCATCAATTCCGAGAGCATCGAGCAGGTTGAGCAGTTGCCGGTCAAACAGGTCGGCGTCGTAATTGACCTTCGGGCGATCACTCAGTCCCCGGCCAAAGGAATCGTAGCGCAGGACGCGAAAACCCGCGTCGGCCACCTCCTGGAACTGGTGATCCCAGATAAAGTAAGGCGACGTAAGCCCGTGCACGAAGACCACGACGGGGCCATCTTCCGGTCCGGCCAGTTCATAGTGCGTGACGCCGCCGTCCAGGGCGATAAAGGATTCTTCGCGCATGGCGGCGCGCGCGTCCTCATCCAGCGCTTTGGTTTCGCTGTCGCCCACGACGAAAGGGAAGACCACGATGATCGCCGGGAGCAACAGAAATACAGCAAGTTTTGCGGCAAGGCGCACGGCGTTTCCTCAGCTATCCGTCGTTAGTGGGCCTGTTCGTGGCCACCTGTGGGTAGACCGTCATGGCTTGTAATTGGCGCGCCCGGAGAGATGATTCGTCGCTGCGCTCCTCACCCCTCAAGGGGGTCGCTCGCTCACTGCGTTCGCTGCGCGCTGTCTCGGCCGACTGCGTTGGCCTCGGCTCGAACTGAGGAGTTCGAACCAATTCTTCAAACCCACAATACTTAAAAAGGGCTCATCTTCGAGGAACCCTTTTTAAGTATGGCGCGCCCGGAGAGATTCGAACTCCCGACCAACTGGTTCGAAGCCAGTTACTCTATCCAGCTGAGCTACGGGCGCGTGAAAACTATATTGTACAGGGTTTACACCTCCCGAGGCCGAACCGTTAATTGGCCTGGGAACAATGCGGCCACCCAGTTCGGTATATTCTCGGCGTGGGTGATTACCTGATCACCTTCCATGGTGAGGACCCTCTGAAAAGGGTTGTCACAGGAGCTGTTATCCAGCACATAGACGTTATCACACAGACCCACGGCTACCGCAATATTTTGTTGTGTTCCGGGAATGCGGGACTCGATCTTCTCCTCGGGTACATCGTGTCCGCCGGTGGACACGCGTTGGCTAACACGTGCTTTGTTCAGAGAGGGATCAGAAAGGTAAATCGCGACCAGATTGATTTGATAGCCCGCTGCTTTCGCTTTGGCCAGGAAGTCGATTTTAGAAGGGTGGGAAAATACTGTCTCGAAACAAAAATTTTGTCGGGATTGGAGGGCTTCTCCCCATTGTTGCTCGGCCAACAGAGCGGCATCATAACTGGCTTCCTCCGGGTTTTCGGGTGAAATCTCCCTGGCAATGATATCAGCGTTGATAAAGGCGATCCCCTGGGGTTGCAAAAGCCGACGATAGAAGGTCGATTTGCCCGCGCCGTTACCGCCGACGATGGCCCAGATTTCGGGTTGGCTCACGCCGGGCCCCGGGTCACCGTGAACTTGCCATCCTTGAACATACCAATGTCTGTGGTGCCGTCCGCATGTCGTCGTTCGAGAAGGCCCGGGTGCTGCTTACTGGCCTGGTATCTGGGCCAGGCAACGGTGACAGATTCACGCAGTGTGCCCGATGCTCGCTGGTCTTCGAGCGATTGAAAAAGCTGGCCTTTGTCGATTGCGGGAGACTCGACATCTTCGATGACGAGGCGGCTGAGACCGGATTGCACCTTGAGCAAATCTTCCCGGCTGACCAGGCGGGTCACCAATTCAGCAATACTGAGCAGGTACTCCACTTGCTTGGAGATTGAGCGTAAATTGATGTCAGCGGCCGCACGAACCCGTCGGTATAGACTTTCTGTGAGGCGTACAGGGGGCGATTGCTTCGCTTTTCGGGCAGATGCCCGGCTCGATTGGGGGTCGGCAGACGTTGCCATACAATGGACCTCTGAGTAGCAAAACACTCTAAAAAGTAGCATTTAGATACTTATTTTTCAAGTCCAATGGCACCATGTGTCGGGTATGCACGCAACCGACCAGGATAGTTGTCGCCGGACCGGCCATGCTGATTGTCGTCAAACAACCCTGCCGCAGTCCAGAATCTATTGAATCCTGGAGGGCCCTGGTCAGGACTTAGCATTATCGGAATCTGAGGATCAGTGCGTTCAGCGATTGGAGAAGGGCGTTACTCGAAGCTGAGAGCAAGATTTGTCGGTCTGGGGCAGTTAACTTGTCAGTATCCTACTGTCACAACCTGCTGGTATCGCAAGCTGGAGTGTCAGATAGTGGAGCGCTGTACGCAGCGTCCCGAGCATGACGCCGTGGGCAGGAAATGGGTGTACTGTCCCCGGATAACAGGATTTCAAGTCGCGCCCGACAGGCGGGGTGTCGTCACGTAGGCGTTCGAGATCGTGTCGACGAACGCCTCATCGTGGAGGGGCGAGGCGGGGCGGGGCATCACGATCCCTCTGTCGGCGAGATCCGCCTCGAAGCGATCGAGTACCGTCCCAGATCCAGGTCGTCGCTATGGCAATCGTAGAGCTGCTCCTCCGCGGCGCTCGAGAAGACGATCGCCTTCCAGGACACGCTGATCCGCAGCGACGGCCAATCGAACTCGGCGAGGGTCCGGGGGCCATCCTGGATGCGCCAGCTATCCCCGCCCCGATGCTCCAGGCGACTGTCGAGGCTCAGGCCCTGGGGCAGTCCGGCCGCGCGATCTCCCACCGGACGCACACGATGGAACATCCGGTCGTTGTCGCCCACGATGGCCGTATTGTGGATCCGGCCCTCATGGATCCGGCGCGGGCCGGTCGGGCCCTCGGGCCAGTAGTCGAAGCCGCCATCCGATCCCTCGTAGAACCAGGCGACGGCCGTCGCGATGTCCACTCGCTCCGCCTCGAAAAGGCCCGAATGCCCCATGGCGTTCAACAGCCAGGTCGGATAGGCGGTGCGATTCACGCCCCGGAACTCGGGCACGTCCGTATGGCCGCCGCCCTGCGGAAAGGGCAGCTGCCAGGTGAGATTGGCGTAGACCGCGAAGGGCCGGACCCGTTCGCGCTCGAAGAGCGCCGCCGCCGCCGCGATGAAGCCCTTGTGCTGGAGGAAGACCTCGGCGCCGTCAACTAGCGGCTCGGCGTAGGCCCAATCGCCCCGGAAGTTCGGTGCGATGACCAGCGGCCCCTGGGACGACTGCGAACGCGCTTCGGCGGCATTCGCGAAATAACGCTGGACCGGGGCGTAGGGGGCGTTCGCTTCAACGAGCTCGCGGAAGACCTGTGGATCCTTGAGGACCTGCTCCACGAAGACCGGCGGGCGGGCCTTGCGCGTGAAATCGCCGCGACCGCTAACTGGGACTGGATTTGATCCGGACATGCTGAAAACCTCGCACTCGGGCGTCGTCTCATCACGACGAACGCTAGTATAGATGATAGAGACGCCCCTGCCTCCTTGTCCATCGAGGGCCTGAATACAACGGGATTCTGAGTATCTGCCCGGATAACCTTTACAGAATTACTGCAGTAACACGCTCAAATACGAAGTTATTTACTCTCAAAGCGTATAAAGCCCGCCGAGACTGGCGTTGTGCACATATGGGGTCAGGTCTTTGATTTATGATCGCGGCTCAATCAAATAGCGTACAGCTTGGTAGACACGCCCCTCGTGCCAGATTGAAGCTATCGCTTCGGCCTGTGGAAAATGGGGGATTGCCGGACCGGTCAGCTGAACGTGATTGGCATTTGCATGGCGGTTGGACTGAAGGGTGTTCCCAGGTGGGTCATGCCGTGCTCCCAAAACGCTGACGCGAGAGGCGGTTGCCCCATTCAGCCGATCGCATTGCGCTCGCGCAGGCTTTGAATCTCATCATCGCTGAAGCCGAGCTCCACGAGAATCTGTGCGCTGTGTGCGCCGAGCGTAGCGCAGGGGAAACCCCGGCTGGCCGGTGTGGCGCTGAAGTTGGCCGGGGTTTTAGGCTCCACCAGATGGCCGGCCTGCGGATGCTCGGTGTTGACGAACAGGCCGTTTGCCTGCATCTGCTCGTGTTCGGGCAGATCTTCAAGTGCATAAGCTTTGGCGCAAGGTACGTCGGCCGCTTCCAGTTTGGCGATGGTCTCGTCTACACCGAGTTCCAGCGCGCGGGCAAACACCTGTCGTGACACTTCGGCGACGGCATCGCGGTTGGCGTTGCGCTGCATGATGCTGGCGAGACGCGGATCACTGGAGTCCACGCCAAATGCCGCACACCAGCCGTGGAAATTCGCATCCGACACGGGTGCTGCCTGGGCGTAGCCGTTTTTGAATTTGAGCAGCGGCACGCCCTTGGAGATCTGCATGCCCGGGTCCGCGCCGTCTCCCCTGAATCCCGCCGTGCCGGCAACATCCGCCCACAGGAAGCTGGCGACCGCATCGACCATCGCCAGCTGGATGTGCTGGCCACCCTCGCCGCGCTCGCGTGCGAGCAGCGCTGCCGTGATGGCCTGGCTTGCGTACAGGGCCGTGAGCTTGTCCGCGAACAGTTGCTGGTATTGTGCGGGCTCGCCGGTTGAGAGTTCTGGCTGGCTGAGCGCCACGCCGGCGAAGGCCTGTACCACGTTGTCATAGGCGGCTTTGCCTGCCATGGGCCCCGAGTGCCCAAAACCACTCACGGAAAGATAGATCAGTTCCGGATTAAGCGCTGCAAGCGTGGCGTAGTCCACGCCGAGCCGCTCGGCCACACCGGGGCGGAAGTTGTGCAGTATTACATCCACCTCGGTACTCAGGCGCTGTACGACACTCAGCCCCTCGGGACTTTTCAGGTCCACGGCTATGCTGCGCTTGCCGCGGTTCACATTCTGGAACAGCGCGCTCACGCCGTTGCAGGTGGCGCCCACATAGCGCATGAGATCGCCGATACCCGGCGGTTCCACCTTGATGACTTCCGCGCCCTGATCGGCCAGCACGCCGGCGGCCAGCGGCGCGGCGACCATGGTGCCGATATCGAGAATCCTGATGCCCTTGAGCGGACCATTGTTATGGGTGTCGGGACCGGCATTGCCACTGCTTTTTGTGTCGGCGGTACTCATGTGCTGTCTCCCTGCCTCAGCGGCAGGCGCACAGTTGCCTTGCCGGGGGTGGTCACGCCAACCTGGTTGTTGCCGAGTGAGATATCCAGGTCGACCAGGCCCTGCCCATGCTCAATGCGCTTGCCTGTTACGCTGGCCTGCGCCAGCACCGTCACGCCGTTGCCGTTCATGCCGCGCATCTGGAATGACATATTCCGTACCCAGCCCTCGCGGCCTGCCCAGTCAGTCAACAGCCGCCCGAGCATGCCAGATGTCCAGCCGGTGTTATAGAAGATGCTGTCCATGCCGCTCTCTTTGGCGAAATCGAAATCGTGGTGGATGGGCGTCCAGTCCTGCGAACCGCTCACCTGCAGCGCCATGGTGGTCCAGTCGAGGGGCATGCTCAGCTCTGGCAGTTGCTCCCCGACCTCTACATCCTCGAAGTAGCGACCTGTCTCGTAGTCGATCCCGCTCATACCTTGTTTCCCTCTGTGCTGGCTTCGCGGGCGTCGTCGCTGCGGACCTGATCGGGCGAACGATGCACGAGGACAGTGTTGCGCCATTTCGCCACGACTGTGTCGTGCTGATTGAAAATGGCGGTTTCCGAGACAATCCAGACCGCATGATCGTCGAGCTTTATGGCTTTCTGATAGATGTCGGCTATGCGCAACTGCAGCCGGAGCCTGTCGCCAACGCGGATGGGCTCGATAAACTCGTACTCCACCGCCATGTTGATACCGCGGTCCCCCGGTGTCGGCACGCCCAGCGTAAACATCGGTCTGTCTGGATCCGCCACATCGAGCGGCTTCGGTGGCCAGGGCCCCTCGGAGGCAAAATAGATCGGCAGCATCGAGGGCGGTACGATTACCTCGCCGTAGGGACCGTCTTTTGCAATCGCGGGGTCCAGGAACAAGGGGTTGAGATCGCCCACCATGTGACAGTGGCGGCGTATCGGATCGTACTCTACCGGATAGCGGCCCCGCGCCTCGGCGAGCAGCTTGCCGCACCACTCGGCGCGCACGGCCTCGAGATCGTAATCATCTGGATGAATCAGCGTCATCGATTGGGTCCTGCTGGTGTTCGGGCCCGGCCGCGACGGAGATAGAATTATTCAGCTTACAGCCGGCCGGGTTGGAAGCCGGATTATAGGTTTGGAGTTGTCAGTGATGCAAAAACTTCAACCGCCCGGTTTAAACCATGGGGCGGCTTGTAGGCGGAAGCGGGAGATCAACCTAATCGTTCAAGGCTCACGGCGACGTTCGCTGTTGCGCTGACTGCAGGAATGGCCAGTATCGAATACAGCTAACAACCGCGTCGAGAAAATTCATGAAATGATCCGCGTGGAAAAAGGGTATATGAGACGGTTCAGTCGATAAGGCAAGCTCAGTTGTTCGTCACTGCGCATCCAGCATTCCAGAATCTATTCAATCCGGGAAGGCTGCTGCTCGGGGCTCAGCATGATCGGGATCTGAGGATCTGAGGATCTGAGGATCAGTGCGTTCAGCGAGTGGAGAAAAGCGGTTGCTTGAGGCCAAGAACAAAATCTGTCGGTTCGGAACTGCTAACATGTCAGTACCGTTCGGTGCGAAAAGGAGAGCGACGGGTGAAAATCAAAATGACAACGATAAGACGGTTGTTGCTGATGAGTTGCCTCGCTGCTCTGATCGAAGGGGTATCGGCGGCTAACCTGCCGCCTGAAAACCCCTGGCTGGCCCACTCGATCTATGCGCTGGGCCATGGAGATGCCGCTCAGCAGGATGCGGTGCCGGTGGCGGGCCCCAGTGGACCAAGCAGGGTGTTGAGTGAGGATGAAATTCAGTACGCTCACGTTGGCCCCGGCCATTTTGGCACGCAGATCTCGGGCCGCTATCCCGACGGTAAACGTGTGTTCTGGGGTAACGGCCTGGACCGCATCGTGAAGATGGATCACGACAGTTTTGAGGTGCTGGCGGAGTATTATTTTGACGCCGAAGTGAGATATACCCAAGAGCAGGCCGAGCAATCCATCGATTCCTTTGATAACGATAATGACGGTATTTTTGCGATTTATCGCGCGTTCAGAGAGGCGGATAAGCTTCGTGATTTATCCCGCGTCTACACCGTGCTCGATCGCAATCACACCTATTACATCGGTTCAAAGGAAGGAGTGATTACAGCTTATGGTGACAAGGTCCCTGGCGACCGACAGTCGCCGATTGTGAAAAAGCGCGACTTCAAACTGCCCGACAAGGTTACCGGTTTGATGGTGGGTATGAACATGACCTTCGATGGCTGGCTGGTGGTCGCGACTGAACATGGCTGGGTTGTCGCGATTAAACTTGATTTCAGCGACCACCGTGCCATACGCATGCGCCACAGCGAAGGTGCCAGAGATCAAGGCCACGCGTTCAACAGGGTACGGTTGGGTGCGCAATGGTTTTGCCGTGGACAAGGATGGAGGCATTTACATCGCGTCGCAATCGCATATGCATAAGGTCGTGTGGACGGGCAACGAGTTGTCGACTGCAGAAGCGGACGGAGCGTGGGTCGAGCCCTATAACAACGACTGGGGCCATGGCACTGGCGCCACACCGAGCCTGATGGGCTTTGGTGAGGAGGACCAGTTCGTGGTAATCACCGATGGCGCCGAGTTGATGAATGTCACACTCTATTGGCGTAATAAAATTCCCGAAGATTGGGAGCAGTTGGAAGCTGCGCCAAGTCGCCGCATCGCGGGTATGTTGCCGGCAGACATGGGGAACCCGGACTTACAGGCCATCCAGTCGGAACAGTCTGTCGTAGTGGCTGGTTACAGTGCCGTTGTAGTCAATAATGTCGCGCGAAATGCGCCCTGGTACCTGCCAGAACGTACGGAGACCCTGCTCATCAGTTTTTTGGGGAGCAATCCCCGCTACCAGCCATATGGAGTGCAAGCTTTCCGCTGGAATCCCGGGAAGCTTCAGCTTGAGCGTGACTGGGTGAATACCAGCGTCAGCTCGCCCAGCAGTGTGCCTATCATCAGTTACGCCTCCAACGCGGTGTATCTGATCGGGGCTCGCGACAATCGCTGGACACTGGAAGCGATGGATCTCGACAGTGGCGTGTCACGGTTCCATTACGTGATCGGCGGCCAGCGCTACAACCCGCTGTTTTCAGGTACGTTGCTCGATCAGGACGGCCGGGTCCACTACGGCACCCCGTGGGGGCGTGTGCGGCTTGTGCCGAATAACCAGAAAACACATCGGCAGTGAGAGAAGCGTACAACGTGAGGCGGGTAAGTGATGAAAAAGGTATCATCCCCGATTTGCCCATGCCAATAATGCGATTATCTGGGCGAGCCCCGCAGTTACGGTATCGACCTTGACCGCGCTCCATAATTCAAGCCAAGCAGGATGTGTGCTTTTTTGCGTCGGTAGAGGTGCCGCGTTCGGGCGCGGGCCGGGAGTTGTAGGAGTGAGTGCCAGTCGTTCTGGAAATACTGGGAAAACTCAAACTCTGAATTCCTGGCCTTGTACGACACCAGAGTCCAGCCAAATGAGTGTCATCCATCTGCCCGGAATAAACTGTCACCTATGTCTCCGGAAAGGACCTAACCCGAAGAATTGCAACCAATTTTCCGGACCGAACTTCCGAACCCGGGCCGGAACGGGTCGCTGCTGACTCGGGGCAAAATTGGTATGCTTAATCCTGCTGAGACAGAGGGATAGAGACATGGCCACTGCTAGTATCAAGGATGCCCTGCACCACCTTGCCGATGTGCTTCCTGAGAATGCCACCTGGAAAGACGTCGCATACGAAGCGTATGTGCGTCAGGAAATGGAAGCAGGATTAGCTGAAGCTCAGCGCGGTGAATTTGCAGACGATTCTGATGTAAAGAATACTTTCGCTCGGTGGGGCGTGCAGGTTCAAAGTCAGGTGGCCGCGTCGAGTGCACCGGCAACTTGAAGAAGCCCTGATGTTTATTGCTGATGAAAATCCGGTTGCGGCGGTACATATTGTCCAACATATTTATGCGGCGGAGCGGCTACTCTCATATAATGCATTAATAGGTCGACCGGACAGATAAGCTGATGCAGATTGTGCTGCTACTGATATTGGCGTTGGCGGCTGCGCCGGGGTCGGCCGCGGACCAGGTGATCGGGTGGGTTGAGAAGGCGCACATCCCGGCGGTGGGTGTGACGGTCAAGTCCAACGACTGGATACCGGCGCGCTGACCTCATCCATTCACGCCACCGATGTGGAGCGCTTCAAGCGCGCGGGCGAAAAGTGGGTGCGCTTTACCGTCACACTCGAAGACACTGATAGGGGTGAGATGGTCTCAAAAACGCTGGAGCGACCCTTTCACCGGCGTGTCAAACTGACGGGCGCCGGCGGCGTCGACCACCGCCTGGTGGTGCTGATGGACGCGGTGCTCCGGCGACACGCTCTACAAAGAACAGTTCAGCCTTAGCAACCGCTCTGACAAGATCTACGGCCTGCTTATCGGCCGGCGGCGCAATAGAACGCCTGGGTCTGCTGGATGTCACCAGGAAATTTACCCTGCAGCCCTCGTGCGAACCCCGTTGAGCGCGGCGGCTATTCCCCTGCCTCGAGTTTCGCCATATTCTCATACTTCTTCTCCACACATGGAAATGAGAGACATGAGCCTGGTCAAGGAATTCAGAGAGTTTGCAGTTAAGGCAAACATGGTCGACATGGCGGTCCGCGAAGTCCGCGGGGCGCTGACAACGCACCGGGCCGAATTCGCTGGAATCGGCCCATGAGTATCTGCATCCCCGCGCAATAGTCGGACGCTCACGCCATCTCGTCACAACCCAGTGCTATCACCAGGCCTGAAAGAAGCTCCACACCCTGCCCCTCCCGGCCCAGCAATCGCTCTGCTTCCCTGATGCCCGTGAGCATCGCGCCGTGCACGTAACCGTTGTAGTTCATGCTGGTCGCCTCGCCTGCGAATAACAACCGGTTGCCCACCGGACGCGCAAGTTCGGAATAATCGGAAGGTGTAGCGCCAACTGCCAGGTAGCTGTAGGAGCCGCCGGCGAAGGGGTCGGCCTTCCAGCGCGTTACGTGCGCGGCTATTGGCGCGGGCGCCGGAATACCCGCGATCTCTCCCATGACCCTGGCAAGCCGCTGTGCAATTGCGGCATCGGATTCTGTGACGATGGCACGTCGGTAATCACCCGAGTAGAGGGCCACAACGGTTGGGCTTCCCGCGGCGAATGCGGTGTAGTCCACAATCAGGGGAAACTCACCGCTATTGGGGGAGATATAAAGAAAGTTACCCGAACCGGGTGCCGGCCAGAAGGCGCTGTCGTAGCGGAGAATCACCTTTTCCAGCGAACCCATGCCCAGCCGGTCGATAGCCGCCTGTTTCGAGGCGGGCAGCGGTGGCGAGAAGCGAAGCGCACCGGTCTGCAGCACACCGAGGGGTACCGTCACCACCACATGGCTTCCCCTGTATTCGCCCTGTGACGTTGCAACCGTCACGCCGGATGCGTCGTGTTGAACTTCCGACACCACGGTATCCAGTTGCAGATTCAGGCTCCTCGCCAGGGCGTTGATCAGGCCGTTGTAGGTTCCGAGGGGGAAGGCCTCCCCGCCGGGCAGCGCGCTAGTGGGGTTTCGAGCAGTGGAGAAAAACCGCGCTGACTCCGCGAGGTCGGTTTCAATCTGCGTCGTGAGGCCGAATTCCGCGTAGCGCAACGCCGTCAGCCGGCCTTCAAAGGAAGACCTGCCCCGCCAGGTAGGCGGCGACGGCGTCCTTCAGGGTAGACCCGGGCGGCAGGGCCGCGACGATCTGGTCGTACTGCGCGTCGAATTCAATCGGTGCGATGGCCGCCGGGCTCAACTCCGCGAGGGTGATGGCGCGACCGAGGCGCCGGCATCGTAGGCCTTGACGGACAAGTCTACCGGCTCAGCGGGGCTCCAGCTGCCGCCATCGTCATTGATGACGCACGCGGCGGGGTTGCCCTCGGGGCCGGAAATCCACATGCCGCCGGCATCGACCGGCACTCCGGCCACCTCGGGCGCGAAAACACGGCCACCGACTCTGGATCTCGCCTCCAGCACCACGTTGTTGACCCCGGCTGCGGTTAGCGCGTTGGCGACAACCAAACCGGCCACGCCAGCGCCGATCACGATCACACCCTGATCGGGCGCCGGGTTCTGGTCATTGCCATCGCCGCACCCGGCGAGTAACCAGGGGGTAGAAGAGGCCGCGGCAACAGCTCCCGCGGTTCGGATGAATTTCCTGCGGTTGATTCGTCTCCGGTGCATGCGGCCTCCGGGCGGTCTTCTTGTGTATGGAAACACAGGGATACTGCTTATCGGATGCGCAGTCTTTGCGCTCAAAGCGTGTTTCGACGATGGCCGCGGGCGATTGCGTTCACGGTCACTTAAAGATGGTGTGGGTACCGGCGCGGGCGGAGAAACCTGCACGGTCTCGAGCAGAAGCTGCTAACGGATAAGGACAGGTCGCGGCTACCACGCGACCTGTCCTTATTCGTTATAAACTCTTTTCGTTTTCTTTATTGTGCCAAATCCTCAAGATGTAGATAGCTTCGTCAAGGATAAGGTAGCGCACTGTATAGTTGCTCACGTAGAGATCGCGAATCTGTTCAGGCTCTGGTGCCTTCGAGACGGGCAAACCTATTTTCGGGAATTGTTTGAGTTTGGCGACACCTTCTTGCAAATCAATGGCTATTCGACGGGCCGCGAATGGATTCTTGACCTCTACAAATTCCACAACTCTCTGAAGGTCATCAATAGACTCCGGCGAATACCCTACTTTCATGGGGCCGGAGGCGATTTGCGGTCATTCGTGCCCCATATTTAGCCAGGCATTCACGTCCTTTTCGTCGATGGATCTGCCCGCTTTCAGGGACTCAAGGGCTTCGAGGGTATCTTGCCACCTGGAGTCTTCCAGGGCCTGCCTCGCCAAAAACTCCTTAACTGCCTGATTTATAAGGTAAGATTTGCTCCTGTCGAGCTTTTTGCAAAGATGTTCCAGGGGTTTATCGACGTCAGTCGTTAAGCCGAACGCTCGAAATGCTCTTACATAAAAGTAGCCTCGTTGTAGTCTCTTCCCAATTACATGTTCGTACAATCGAGGCGGGCAGGCTGAGAGGGTACTGACAGAGCGTTACCCGGCCAAATTGGCTAGAACCGGTGGGATGGACGCCTTATCCGAGGCGAGTCTGAACAAGGCTTAACGTGTGCAAAGATAGACGTTAAACGTGATAAAGTCCATAATAATGAACGCTATCGGAATTTCTATAAATGTAGGCATTTTGCTTTAAAGTTCATAATCGTGTACGTTAAGTTAATTAGCAGCCACCATTCTGGACTTTAAATTGAATACGCGTCAGACAACAATGAAGCTCCCGGTACCGGTTCAGCGCGCGCTGCGCAAGCTCTCGGGCGGCGATCTGCGCGATGCCCGTCTGCGGCGGCGCATTCCAACGAAAATCATGGCCGAACGGGCGTCGATCAGCCGGACGACCCTGAACAAGGTTGAGAAGGGTGATCCCGGCGTATCGTTGGGCATTTACGCGACCGTCCTGTTCGTATTGGGCATGGCCAACAGGATTGGTGAAATCGCCGATGTCAGAACGGATACGGTGGGCCTTGAACTCGAAGAGAAGAACCTGCCGCAGCGTATCCGGCGCCCCGGCAAGTCCGGAACCTCGACGTCCGTTAAGAGAGAGGACACGTGATGGATACCGAAGCCCTGGTCTATGTGGACCTTGGATGCGAACCGGTTCTGGTCGGACGTTTGTGGGCACGCATGCGCAAAGGACGAGACAGCGCAACTTTCGAATATGACGAGGACTGGCTGGCGCGAGAGGATCGTTTCGCCCTCGAACCCGCCCTGCAACCTGGCCCCGGCCCGTTTCATACGACACCCGATAAACCCGTTTTCGGCGCCATCGGCGATTCCGCACCGGACCGCTGGGGGCGTGTACTCATGCGCCGGGCCGAGCGCCGACGCGCCGAACGCGCCGGAGATACAACGCGCACGTTGCGAGAAATCGACTATCTGCTCATGGTCAACGATGAAGCCCGCCAGGGCGCATTGCGCTTTGCGCTGGAACCCGGTGGGCCGTTCCTTGCCACTAATGATGCGACACCCATCCCCCCGCTGGTTGAGCTGCCGCGACTGCTCTCGGCGGCTGAACATGTCGCCGGGAACTCCGACAGCGACGACGATCTGCGCCTGTTGCTGGCCCCCGGCTCGTCGCTGGGTGGCGCGCGTCCCAAAGCTTCCGTCCGGGACCGGGACGGGCAGCTCGTCATTGCTAAATTTCCGCACCAGGACGATGAAATCAACATTGTGCGCTGGGAGGCCGTCGCACTGCGTCTGGCGGAGAAAGCGGGTATTCCCGTGCCTGAATGGCGTGTGGAAGAGGTCTCAGGGAAATCCATGCTGCTGCTGCGCCGTTTCGACCGGGAAGGTGACCGGCGCGTTCCCTTTCTGTCCGCCATGAGCATGCTGGGCGCAACCGATAACGAAACGCGCAGCTATCTTGAATTCGTCGACGCGCTGCGCCAGTGCGGCGCCGCACCGAAGGACGATATGCGGATGCTGTGGCGGCGTATCGACCTACGTATCCTGATCTCCAGACACGGACGACCATCTTGCGGCAATCACCGGCTTCCTTTCTGACGACGGCCCGGACGGCTGCGGCCGCGCGCACCGCCTACGATGTCGATCCCCGTGCCCGTCGATATCGAACCGAGGAGAACTCGGCCGCCATCGATCTTCGAATCGACGGGACCGGCCTCGCTGACCCTGGCGCTCAGCGTGGCGGAATACTTCGAGCTGGACCAGGATGATGCGCATGAAATCGCACGTGAGGTCGGACAAACCGTGAGCCAGTGGCGAAGGCGGCTGCCTCACGCATCGGCCTTCCCGCCGGGCAGATCGACCGTATGGCGTCCGCGTTTGACCATGACGACCTGAGTGCAGCGCTTCATCGTTGACCGGCGAGCTGACGCGCTCCCGGCTCGCGCGCCGCTCGAGTCTGCCGAGCCATTAATCCGTGAAGCGTCACTGGGCAGTGGAATCGTGAATCGACCCAGCACATTCCCAATGCCGCGTCCATTCGTTGGACGATTGATCGGCAGTCTCAGGCGCGAGCTACCGGATCAGACTCTTTTTTGGACAGCGACGCGATCTGAACAACAGAGCTGAACCGACTACCGGAAGCTACTATAACTGAGCATCGAATGCCATTCGAGTCTAAAAAAGGCGCCACTCCCCCTCGGTCAAACGGCAGAGAGGTGATTGATATTGAGAATTATCGCTTTGAGAAGCATTGCCGTGGCTTGTTCCAGGTACCAGTGGCCGCCTGAGCTACCAATTCGCCAAGGACAGCGCCGGTGGAGTCAACTTTCGCAAGAGTACGCTCTCTGATCGAGGTTCGAGCGTCCGCCTTGAGTCGGTAGCGGACACCCCATGAGATACTGGTCCAAATATCGCGGATGGCCGCTTTGTGCCAGGAGTAGACATTTTCGTTTTTATTCTTTGGATTTTTGTCGACTAAAATGCCGAATCAACAAACCTAATATACCAAGTGCCGTTAGTAATAGCGTTGAAGGGGTAGGAACAGGTCTGCTAGACGACCGATAAAAAAAAGCGCCTATCCCATCCGAATCAGCGGACACAGACCTCTCCCAATCTGTTAAGAATCTATCTGTATATTCGTATGGCGGAACCAGCTCGAGTATATGGCTAGCGGAGCCGGTATAGGAAAGACCGGGGCCTGCAAGTGAACGAGTTGAACCGGAAATGAATGGTCCGAGCCCATCTGGGCCAGACGACACAAATCCCGCTTCAAAAATATCAAGAGCCCAGGCAGAATCATCTCCAGAGGCGAAGTTTTCAACATAGCGGCTCGGTCCCGAGTGAGATGTATTCGCGGCGGGTATTCCGTTTTCTTGCAGAATGAAGTTAAACAAACTATTCACGTCCTCCAACGAGGCCCATACCCATCCCGTCATGTCCCACGTATTTAGAGTACCTCCGGCTTGACAGACGCCGCCAGCTGAAGCATCGCAAGTCGCATTGATATCCTCCCAGGACAGGGAGCTGAAAAGGTCTACCTGAGCCCACTCGATGCCATTCACTGAAACGGAATCGGAAGAGGTTATGGGCCCCTCCGACCGAGGAGCCTCCGCGCAGCGTCGATGCTAAAAACAACCAGTGCAAGCAATTTGCGCATGTTCCAGCAAGCTCCAAAAGACGACTCTAAAAGTTTACCTTTGTATTTCGATTATAGTTGTTCAAAACGCGTCCGCTACGAGTCGGAAGCGGACTTCTCCCCAGTTTAGACCATAGGGCGGTTTTTAGGCGAAAGCGGTTGGCCGGAGATGGCGGAGGGTCTGGGGATTCTGGGAAACTGGAATTCTGGATTCCTCGCCTCATCCAACACCCGACTCCCGCCAAACGAGTGTCACCCATGTGTCCGGAATAGCCGGACGCTCGCGCTGTCTGGTAAGTCTATGAAAAGCTCTGGGGAATCGGTGGGCCCCGCCAGGAACTTGAACCGGCGACCTGCCGATTGCTGAGGACCAGTGAGAAAGGGGCGGGTTCGGTGCAGTCAGCCCATGAAAACTGGAACGGCGTTTCGTCACCCCGGCGCCGGTGTACCGAACTGCCGAACGTATGCTGAACCGTTTTCGGTACCGCTTTCCAGATCGGTTGCAGCAACCCGAAGAATCGCAAGCAGTGTTCCGGACCGAACTTCCGAACCAGGGCCGAACGCCCGTTTTGTGGATAACGTTTGGCGGTCTCCTGGCGGACGGTGGCGATCCGCCAGCACCACGGCAAAGCGGCGATCGCGATGCGCGTGCCTACCGACGGTGCTTGCCTATGTACCTTGTGCGAAAGGTAAACGTGAAGAAAACTGACAAAACTTTCTGGAAAATGCAACAAAGTCGTTGTTTTAATTTCACGTCAGGTGGCGAGTGCGTCGTCATAATGAAAAGGTGCAACCGGACATGATATTTCGAAGTTGTTCAATCAGGAGACAGCGCAACAATATATCGGTGGCGATTCTGTTGGCGCTATCGGGAATTGTCGGCTGTAGCTATACGGACATGGTCAGTGTCCATAGTAATGGCAACCCAGCGGGACAGGGCGGCTCAAGTTATCCCGGATTATCACAAAACGGTCGCTATGTGGTGTTCGCCTCATTCGCCGACAATCTCGTTGACGGGGACACCAATAGTAATACTGACGTCTTTGTTCATGACACGCTGGAACATACAACCACGCGGGTGTCGGTCAACAGTAGCGGCGACCAAACAGTAGACCCATTCCCGTTTTCAAACGGTGGCAGCAATGGACCGGAAATTTCCGCTGATGGTCGCTTCATCTCGTTTATTTCGCTGGCCAATAACCTGGTAAGCGACGATACCGGGCTGTTTAGAGATGTTTTTGTCCACGACCGTGACACGGGCGAGACCATCCGGGCCAGTGTCGATAGCGATGGAAACCAGATTGACTCCGATAGTCGCTGGCCGGCCATTTCCGGTAATGGCGAAAATGTCGCATTCCATAACTTTGCCAATCTCATTATGGAAGATCCCGGATACTTCGGCATCTACCGGCGGAACATAGCCTCTGGAGCGCTGGCGCCAGTGAGCGTGAACACCGCTGGCGACACGGCCAACGCCCTGTCCCGCTACCCGAGATTGTCGCACGATGGTATGCAAATAGTGTTTGAATCTACGGCCGACAACCTGGGGAGCGACGACAATAACGGCAAGCAAGATATTTTTGTTCGCGATATCGCTGCCGGGACCACAACTCGAGTCAGTGTTGACACTGATGGCAACGAGACGAACGACTCGAGTTTCGATGGTGACATCTCGCCGGACGGGCGTTATGTGGTTTTTGCCACTGCCGCGACCAATCTGGGCTATCCTGACAACAATGGCGGTGGTCGACTGCTGATTTCACGACCGGTTGGACGGCCAAACCATCCGCGTTAGCCTGGACAGTGCGGGCAACGAGCCAAACGACTCCTGCGGGGAGCCTGCAGTTTCTGCCGATGGCCGTTTCGTCACTTTTCAGTCGTTTGCGGACAACCTCGTGGCAGATGATGCGAATGGCGTCACGGATATTTTTGTGCGCGATGTTCTGACGGATACCA
The DNA here is from genome assembly GCA_034521205.1 of Halioglobus sp. Lineage (GTDB taxonomy): Bacteria > Pseudomonadota > Gammaproteobacteria > Pseudomonadales > Halieaceae > Marimicrobium. The sequence continues at coordinate 58,596 of JAXHMT010000007.1, read as the reverse complement.
CGGTGCGGGTGTCCATGAGCGCGCTAAGTGATGAGTCCAATGACTTCAGCGTTGACCCTGTCATTTCAGCCGACGGCCGCTACATTGCCTTCCGTTCCAAGGCCACCAATCTGACTAATGACAACGATACAAATCTCACTTATGACATTTTCATCCGCGCGTTCCCAGAGCCCGTTATTACGCATTCGATACCGAATATGTTGCCCATCGGCTCGACCACCTCGGTAACGGTATCGGGACATTACTTTTTTGAAGGAACAGAACTGCTAGCCGGCGCCTATGGGACCGTGACAAACCAAGTGATTGTGGACGAGAACACAATTACTGCCGACATTTCAATTCCATCCAATGAGGACTCCGGGGCCAGGAATCTCATGGTCAAACTGGTGGGCTCTAATCCCGCGCCCGGTACTGGCGCGATGGGTATCTGTGAGGACTGCGTTACGCTATTTTGAATGGTGGCTGGGGATACCGAGAGGGGTACACGGGGACAGTTTGATCGTGCCCCTATAATTCGAGCCAGTAAGAATGGAAGATTTCCTGTGGGTAGAGGTGCCGAGTTTGGGCACAGGCCGAGCGCCGCAGGAGATGGCGGGGGGAGTGCTCAGGGATTCTGGGAAACCGGAATTCTCCATTCCTGGCCTCGTGCAATATCCGACTCCCGAAATGAGTGTCACCCATCTCCCCGGAGCTGAAGCTCAGCGCGGTGGAACTTGCAGACGATTCTGATGTAAAGAATACTTTCGCTCGGTGGGGCGTGCAGGTTGAAAGTTAGGTGGACGCGTCGAGCGCACCGGCAACTTGAAGAAACCCTGACGTTTATTGCTGATGAAAATCCGGTTGCGGCAGAACGTATCGCCCAACGTATTTATGCTGCGGAGCGGCTAATCTCAGAGAATCCATCAATGGGTCGACCGGGCAGAGTGGCTGGTACGCGGGAATGGGCGGTTCGAGGGGCGCCCTACCTGATGGGTTATAGCTTGAATGATAATGAGCTCATAGTTCTGGCGCTGTTGCATAGTAAGCAGCAGTGGCCGATGCGTTTCGAGTAAACCAATCGCCCCGCTGAAAATATCTATGAATCATCCCTCCGTGCCAAGACTGGTGACGAAGTGTAAGGGATTTCGGGAACTGAACTCCAAACCAGGGCTGGACAACCCCGGGCCAAAAAGTGCGCAAGGGCCAGCAAGACATTGAGCAGGGCCGCTACACTCCGGCAGCAGATCTCAAGCAAGAGATCGATCAGTGGTAACGTGGTCAGATCACGCGAAGGCAGACTGCGCCACATCCATGATTTTATTGTCGCCGATTCCCGGCACTACGCCAGGAAGGTAACTCTAGCCATTGTCGATAAAATGCTGCGCCTTTCAGAGATACTCCGTATCGGTAAGGTGGTGCTGTGACCGTAGATGGATCAGTGCTTTGCCGAATGTTTAATCAAGCAACCACGGGTCAAAGTTGGCCCAGTTATCTCAGTTCAGACAACGACCCACTATTTCAATACCATCGATGGAAAGCTAACTTGCGTGTGCTTGAGATCAAGGATATTAAATCGCTTCCACACGTCCCAATGTCACATCCATTCGTTGAGCGATTGATTGGCAGTATCAGGCGCGAGCTACTGGATCAGACTCTTTTTTGGACAGCGAGCGATCTGAACAACAAGCTGAACAGTTACCGGAACTATTATAACGAGCATCGATGCCATTCGAGTCTAAGAGGCGCCACTCCCCTTGGGTCAAACGGCAGAGAGGTGATTGATATTGAGAATTATCGTAGGGAGAAGCATTGCCGTGGCTTGTTCCAGCTACCAGTGGCTGCCTGAGCTACCAATTCGCCAAGGACAGGCATCCGGTGCATGGCTTGGTTATGTTTCGTCGGCTGGTAATTCGAGTTGCCTCTCACTCCGCCAGACACGTATGAGTACAACCTCTGTGACCTGCCGAAGGTAGACAACACGGAATGGTGCGTGAATCAACTCACGAATTTGATCCATACTGAACTCAGGAACAACTCGGCCGGCATCAGGATGGAATTGAAGCATCTCACAATGCTCCAGGATAGTGGCCACATACTCATCTCCGATATGTGGCACATCCTGCTCTCTGTAGTACTTCTGAATGGCCTGCAAGTCCTCAAGGGCAGACTGTGAGACACGTAATTCCATTTACTTGATGCCCAGCGCGTTCTTGGCTTCCTCCAACGATATGGTGTTGCCCTCACGAACATCCATAAGCCCCTGCGCCACCGCCTTTACAAACCGCAATTCCTCTGCGGTCCTCTCATAATCCTCGAGCCCCTGTACAACTGCGATGCCACGGCCACGACTGGTAAGCAAGATTGGACGATGCGTATCCTGTGCTCGACCAACCACCTTTCCGGGATTGATCTTCAGATCTGATAGAGGAATGACATCCTCGGAAAATTTCACTTGCACAGTAATTACCTACCTAACGAACAGGTGCTACTAATAGCACCTGTTAATAGGTCCTGTCAAGAAACATAACGTCCTTCAATGACGGCGCGAACGTAGTGAGCGTCCGATTGCTTGTGATTGTTAGGGCGGCTGGAGTATAATTGTACGGAATTGCCGTACATATATTGGTGGTCACAATGGAAACAGTAAGTGTAAATAAGTTCAGGGATAACCTGAAAAAGCTAGTAGAACAGAGTGTTAGTAGGCATGAGCCGCTTAGAGTCTCCCGGCGTTCCGGACAAGACTTTGTGGTAATTAGTGCTGAAGACTGGGAGCGTGAGCAGGAAACGCTCTACATCCTGCAAAGCAGTGGATTGATGCAGCAACTGGCTGAGTCGGCCAAAACCCATACCGAGCGTAAAGGATACATGCCTACCAAAGAGCAAATGGATGAGATCACTGGTATTTGAGGGCAAAACCTGGGAGGCGTATGAAGCCATGCGCGAAAAAGACAGAAAGCTGCACGATGCTGCTCGCAAAATAATCAAGGAGCTCATTCGCTGCGACGACCCTGCTGTCGGGATAGGTAAACCTGAGCCCCTGAAGCATAACCTGTCAGGTTTTTGGTCAAGGCGCATGAGCCAGAAGGATCGGCTTGTGTATAGGTTCGATGAATCATCAATCTATATCTTTGCTTTGGGCGGTCACTATGACGAGCCCTACGCTGCCGGCACGGGCGAGCGGAACGCAGTGTAGCGAGTCCAGCGCACGAAGTGCGCGACGTTCCCGGCCTTGTTAATGGAGTGCGTAGACTGGGGATAGTGACGGGAGCCTGGATCTGGCTGAACGAAAATGATTCCCGGCGTTTCAGCGGGAACGTTTTCTGGTTATAAGCAGCGCCAGGCCAGAACTGATAGCCATAAGGTTCCCCCAAGAACTGTGAACCTCGATTCCGTCGAGGCTGGAACATTTCCATGTAGAGATTCCGAACCTGCTCGCTATTCCGAGTGCCCATTAACAGCTAATTCCATGGAATCGGTGTATGTAGCACGCATTCCGTATATATACATTTCGAAGTCTTTGATGTTGCTAGTAAATGAACCTGACTAAAATAGCAATTCGCCACCCACAGGTGTTGTCACCACTGCGCCCTGGTTGCCCGCCAGTCGCCAGACTGTTTTTTCCATTCGATTCTTACAGTCCGGACGCTTCCGTCCGACGGCAGCAGACCTGAAGAACCAGTCAGCAACCACCGACGCCGTGGTTTGTGCCCGGTTGGGGTAGGTGGAATTCATTTCCGTCTCGGTGGCGAGAACCGTCACATTGATGTTTTGGTGGCGCAAGCTGTACATTTGTAGCAGGCGTTTTACCTCGGCGGCCCCCAGACGATCGTTAGCCCTAAAGCCCTCGTGGAGGTATTTTTTTATCGCGGAGAACTCCTTGTTTTCAACCGCCTCCTGCATGGCGGCAAGGTTACGTTCGATTTGCTCTTTATCAGGTGCTTCGTCGCATCCGGCCAATAGCAGGGTGATACACACAAAGGCTGCGAGCAGGCGTGCCTTTTTGATACTAAAGCAGGCTGCTGTATTTACTGTGTCGGTAAAGTCTCGCATTGCGTTTATCTGGTTCGGTGTGCGAAGAGTCGGTATGTGCATTATAGCAGCGCTGTGATCGGTTTTACTGCGGGCGTCCGCCGCCGACGCCGGCTGACAAAAACGCTATCTGCGAAAGACCGCAATCCAACGGCCCAGATTGAGCAGACTTGCCAGTGAACTCGCCACGTAGGTTAGTGCCGCGGCCTTGAGGATTCGCTGCGCGTACCGCAGGTCCCCCTCGTGCAGGTACCCGCCCTCTTTTAGTATCGGCAGGGCCTTGCCGTAGCTTGCGTCAAACTCCACCGGCAGCGTAACGAGATGTAACACCGTGCCCAGCGCCATTGACCCAACAGCAATCAATAGCGTCATCGCGCTCGCCTGGGGGAACCGGGTGAGGATGAGCACGATGGGCGCGGCGACCAGCAGTATCCCGGCGACGCGCTCGCTTTTCACTGCGGCTTTCGCCAGCTTTTGCCGGGTCAGGAACAGGCGCTCGCCGCGGGAATGCTGGATTGCATGACCGACCTCGTGGGCAGCGACCGTAACTGCCGTCAGGGAGTGGCCGGCATAATTGCCCGGTGTCAGGCGGACAGCCCTGTCCTGCGGGTCGTAGTGGTCTCCTGAGGGTGTTTTCTCGACCTTCACATCGCCGAGACCAAATCGGTCCAATAAATGGCGGGCGAGTTCGGCGCCGGGTGCCCTTGTCGCGGTAGCGGTCAGACGGGTTTACTGTATTTATGCATCACGTGCTTTACCCATGCGCCGGGGAGCACCACGCACACCACGAGAAGAAGAAAAACGATGATCCAGAGCATGGAGACCAGTATGCCATGTATCTTGAGAGGTATCCCGCTGAGTCGCTGGAATACAGGACGGCGGGGTTATATTCATCTCTCCGTCCTCTTTTTGCCGCCAAGCCGCTAGCAAGAAACGGATATGCCGTCCCCCGCATGGCCCACATACCCGGGACTAACGCGAGAAAGCGACGTTTTTGCTCCTCAACGCTTAACCCTGATGATCGCGACCAGTCGCAAGCAGTCTAACGACGGCAGCACGGGCCGGCTAACGGAACCGGCTGCAGGCAAACCACTCGTACGCGAACGTCGCCGCGCCGGCGGCTCGCGCGTACAGGCCGTCGATCGAGCAGCCACACCGCTGAACAAAACCTGGATGCTCCAGCGGGAAGAATGCCCATGGACCGGCGGCCCGGTCGCGAAGCCGGGCGCAGTGAATCGATATACTGCCCCCGGATCGAGAACGTCAGCCCATTTTAGCCAATCACTTGAACTGCGACTTGAAGTAGTTTATCGAGCTGGTCAATGCACCCCATGCGTGTTCGACTTCGTCCTTGACCTCTTCCCATTTGTGTTCGCTTGCATTCGCAAGCTTTTTTAGCCGAGTGTTCAGCTTTTTCTGCGCCGCGCGCGCCTGCTTAAGCTGTTTCTGGTATTCGGCCTTGAGTTCCTTGGAAGCCTTCTGGCTTTTTTTCTCCAGGCTCTCGATCTCGGCACTCACTTTGTCAACCTGCTTCTGCATTTTCGCCGCATAGGCGTTCTGCTTCTTCCTGGCTGGCGAACTCGTCTTCGCCTTTGTCTTTGCCGGTGATTTTGCCTTCGCCTTCGCCTTCGCCTTCGCCTTTGCCGGTGATTTTGTTTTTGCCCTCGTTTTGGCCGGCGATTTTGCCTTGGCCTTTGCCGGCGTTTTTGCCTTCGTCGTTTTCGTTGGGGTCATGATGTGTTTCCCTGTGTAATTCGATTTGCCTATGATTCCCCGGCCGGGCCGGGAGACCGGAAACGCCCACTCCGTGTCTGTCTGAAAATCAGTCAACCGGGGTTGCGCTGGGTTTTTCACCGGGAACAGGCGCTGTCTTTGCATGGTGCCGATTGGCTGCATCTGGCCAGCGCGGTGTCCTCGATTGTCTACACAGTGTAGTCGTAGATAGTGGTTTTCGCCTTGGCCTCCATCATGATTTCAATGGTATGGGGTGATGTAGGTAAGGGGAGGGGGTCGGTCACGGTTCCAGATCGAGCGCCGCTATGGGTCTGGCCGCTTCGTTAACCTGTCCCTGGCGAGTTCGTAATTTAGGCTGCCACTGGCAACTGAAATAGACCTCGACAATGCTTTTGCCATTGATAGTTGCTGATATCAACAACCTTGCTATCGCCTGATATCCAAGGAGTCGCGCCATCCCGGCTGGAATGGCATCGTTTTTCGTTGTAGTAAGCCTGATAAGTCTGAAGCTTCCTCTTCAAAGTAGCAGTTCGACAGGGACAGGTGGCAGTGTACAAATGGCCGCCGGCTACTCGGTAGATAGCCCACACCAGCAATTTTCTTATTGATTTTCCTTTGTCTACAGGGCCACCAGGACGCCGTAGAACAGCACCACAAACCCACCGATCTCAGCGGCGATCAGCGACCACATGAACCAGCGCGTGATGGCTGTAATCTCGCGCAACTGGTTTTCGGTGTCCCCGAGGTAGCCATGCACCATGTAGGTGACGATAGCCAGCGCGAAGTACACGACCAGCGCAAGCGTTGCCACGATCTCGACCTTGTTCGAGAGCTGGCTGATTTCCACGAAGACCGCGATAAGTATGGCGGCAAAGCTGTACATCAGCGACGCCCGGTGCGCGATGTCCACATACGGATGCGCCCGGGCTCCCTCGCTTGCCTCGATTTGCAGGTACTTCCATACACCGGTTATCAGCCCATTGAGGAAGAATACGCCGGCGGACACGATGGCAATCTGGTATGCGGTGATCATCTATCCCCCTGACTCCTGGTAAGTATTTTCCGATGCACGTATAAGGCGGATAAAAGGGCTATGGAGAGAAATATTCTTCCAGTATACCGATGCTTTACATGAATTGAACCGAGCGATGGCCACCCGGTGGGCTGAAATCGGGCCCTGGTCTCAAGCTGCCGCCCAGCTCCACTCGCTGAACACACTACCCCTAAGATTCCGATAGTGCTCCGCCCTAAACAGATGCCTACCCAGGTTGAATAAATGACTAACGGCAGCATGAGCGGTGATGCATCCCTGGGCCTGCTTTATCGACTTGAATCGAAAGGATGCCGGACCACGCATCCCTCGCACTCGTATCCAGATCGACCCCGGGAATTCTCGCGCCGATGGCGGGTGTTAATGGCTGTATGTCCATCATCTAGTACCCGCCGCGGCCCGCCCGAATCTCCGCGACAAAGGACGGGTCCAGAGGCGTGTAGGTTTCGGTGCCCGGTTTCAGCACGTACAAGGGGTCCTGCACCGCTTCGATATCGTACCCCTCTTTGCGCAGTTGTCCCTTCACCATCTTGAATGTGCCCGTGGTGTCGATATCACTCTGGACGCGGATAAAGACGGGGCGCGCGTAGGAAGGTAGTTGTGACCTTACATGCGCGGAAAACGATTCAAGGTCGAGAGCAGATTCACCATCCCCCAGCACTATGGCCGCCATGCCCGCTTTCCCGTCTGCCCCTGGGATATCGACCCCGTAGACATTGCAAAACCGTACCTGGGGATGATCATTGATTACTTCGCCGACCTCATTGGTCGATACGTTCTCGGATTTCCAGCGGTACGTATCGCCCACCCTGTCGACAAACTGGAAGTGAGGTAGCCCCAGGGAGAAGCCGACGTCGATAGTACGCATCAGGTCGCCGGTGTTGAACCAGGCGTCGCCATCCTCGAAGGCGTCACGGATAATTTTTTTCTCCGTCTCCGCCTCACTGGTATAGCCGTCGAACTTGTTGTCTTCCGTAATTTTCGCCAATAGCAGGCCTGGCTCGCCCTGTTCCACGCGAATCAGGCGACCATCCGCTCCACGAACCATCTCGTCATTTTCCACGTCATAGCTGACAATTTCGATAGGGATAGTAGTGGTGCCCACCGTGCAGTCCCGGTTAAGCAAATTGACAAAGCCGACATTACCCTCACTCGCGCCGTAGAACTCGGCCACCCGCTCGATGCCAAAACGCCGCTTGAATTGATGCCACACATCCGGACGCAGGCCATTGCCCATAACGCGGGTTATGGGATTCCGGTGGTCATCAGCTGCCTCGGGCGTGTTCAGGAGGTAGCGGCACAACTCTCCGATATAAATGAAGCAGGTGGTGTTGTTCTCGCGTGCTTCCTTCAGGAAATTGCTGCCGGAGAATTTGCGTCGGATAAACAGGCAGGCCCCGGTCGACAGGGAAGCCCCTACCCCAAGGAAAAGGCCTGTACCGTGGTACAGCGGTAGGCAGAGATAGATGCAGTCTTTCTCGGTACAGCGCAGGCCCCCGAGGTAGCTGCCGGCAGCCGATGCAAGTAGCCGCCTGTGGGACACGACAGCTGCCTTGGGCAGGCCGGTGGTGCCCGACGTAAAGATATTCAGCGCCGTTTCACCGATGGTGGTATCGCCAGTATCCGGTGGATTAGCGCTGCTCTGCTCCTGTGCCAACACGTCCAGGTCGTCGGACCAGTCGGGACAGGTCGACTGGCCCAGGTCGGTGACGAACAGGTAGCGCTCGACACCGTTCTCTCTTGCCGTGGCGCGGACATCATTGATGGTGGAGAGGCGCTCTTCGCCAAACACGCAAGTTTTCGATCCCGTGATGCCCAGGCAGTGGACCAGGGAGTTGCCTGTCAGGTTGGTATTGATCAGTGAGGCAACCGCGCCAATTTTGTGGAGGGCCACGAGTAGGCAGATAAACTCGATGCGGTTTTCCATAACCACGCTGACGGTGTCGCCGCGCGTGATATCGAGATGCTTTAACGCGTGTGCATAACGGTTGGAGCGCTCATTAACCTCATTCCAGGTAAGGGTAGTCCCCTCAAAAATCACCGCTGGCCGACTACCGAACCGTTCGACGACCTTCTCCATGCGGATGGCCAGGCTGTCCGGGGTGTTCAGTGGTTTGGGTTCCAGTGTTTTTTTTACTCGCAGAAGCGTAGGCAAGTGTGCAAATGTGGAGACGACCTCTCTCAACGCCATCGTGTGTATACCCTGTGCTGGTTTTTGCTAAAGATAGCTGCGCTCCAACCATTGGGCAAGCGCGCGGCTAAACACCGTCAGTCGCGGATCGGAGAGATAGAAAAGCCATACAAAATAGTGGATTATAAGTTCGGCAGTGTAGAGTGATGTCCTATAAGAATATGAACGAATCGGCCGCTCCCGAGAGAGCTACGGGTAGATTACAGCGGGGCCCCACCCCCTCCGGCTACCGGGTCGCGACATTTGCCGATGTGTTCAAGCGCCATGGCCTGACCGTGAGCGTTCTTGCACTCATCTGCCTATTGCTGCCGGGCACCTGGGCGCTGACTGCCACGACGGCAGCCCCTGCGATCCGCGAACCAACGCCTTACCTGGCGGCACTGGTGGGCATGTTGCTGTTTTTCGCTTACTGGAGTCGGCGCCACGGTTTAACCCCCGGGCGCCAGGTGCCCTGGGTGGGATACCTGCTGCTGATCTCGATCGTCGAGGAGATCACCTTCCGCCTGGTAATACCGCAACTGCTGCAAGCCCACATGGATATTCGCCTTGCCCATGTGCTGAGCAACCTGGCGTTTGCCTGTATCCACTACTTCACGCTGCGCTGGCGCATGGTGAACTGCGCGGCGGCATTCCTGGGCGGCATGGGCCTGAGTCAACTCATGGGGCGAGGTGACCTCCTGCTGGTCATTCTCGTGCACTGGATAGGGACATTCATCAACACGCCTGCCCCTCCATCTGGTGATTCTGACGGTGCTGGCTGAAGTGTTGCACTTATCTGAACTGACACTTATCGCAACCCTTTCCGTATGAATTAATGTGAAGGAAGATGTAAAAAGTCGTTCAGGTCTTTGCCCGGATGGTTTTAGTGAGTCGGAAGAAGGAAGTGACTGTGGAGTCGAGAGAGGTTGAGCCAAGAGTGTTTGAATTGGAAGTGAACGGTATCCGTATGACCGGATACGAGTGGGCGGGCGAAGGCGATCCGATTCTGTTGGTGCATGCCACCGGCTTCCATGCCCGGTGCTGGAATCAGGTGGCAGCCCGCTTGCCTGGCCGTCGAATCATTGCCTTGGACTTGCGTTGCCACGGACGCAGCGGCAATTCCGAACCGCCGTTTGAATGGCAGCTGTTCGCCGATGATGTGGTTGAATTCATTCGGCAGTTGGATCTTACAAACATTACTGCGGTAGGGCATTCAATGGGTGGGCATTTGATTACCCTGGCGGCGGCCACCATGCCGAAAAGGTTTCAACAGTTGCTGTTGATCGATCCGGTGATTCTAAACCCGGAGGAGGTCAGGGCGGCGCCGAAATTCGAAGGGGAGCATCCATCCGCCAGGCGCCGTAATCGATGGTCGTCTCCTCGGGAAATGTTGAATCGGTTCAGGAATCGCTATCCGTTTTCCCGTTGGGATCCGCAGGTGCTAAAGGATTATTGTGATGGTGGTCTGTTGCCTGTTGAGGGATCGGATGAATGGGAGCTGGCCTGTCCGCCTCATATGGAGGGTGCGATTTATATGTCCGCGGGGATGGAGAATGTGTATCGGCAGGTTCCCGATGTAACCGCCCCTGTGCGTATTCTAAGAGCCCGGGAGCGAACCCCGGAGGATCCGCCCTTTGATTTTGGCCCGTCCCCCACCTGGGGTGGTCTGGCGGAGATGTTTCAAAACGCCGAAGATGTTTATTTGCCGGATTCAAGCCACTTTATCCCCATGGAGCAACCGGCTTATGTGGCCGAGGAAATCGCGGCGTTAGTGAGTCATTAACTCTTATCTTTAACAAACAACATCAAGGCCTCGACTTTTGACCGTGCCCCTGCATTCGAGCATGGCTGAATGTATGCTTTTCTGCAGGCAGAGGTGTCGAGTGCGGGCGTGGGCCGGGAGCCGCCGGAGTTCTGGGGAAACTGGATTTCTGGATTCCAGGCCTCATCCAACACCCGATTCCCAGTCCTTTCTGTAAACTCGATCGTTTCCTCGAGTTCCAACATCGCAGCACATGATCTATGCAGCAATGCGTGTGTAACGATGGTGCAGCCCCCCAACTCGAGGCAGCGCGACGATATTTGCATCTCCTGCTGATTCCACAGCCCGAGAATCAGGTGGGTCCTTGCTCAATGACAAGTGGGTACGGCACGAGTGGTAGTAATCAACGTAGTCACGAAGAATGTACTTCGAGACGGTTGCCTGTGAGACTTCAACCCCAAGCTTGAGAAGTTCCCCATGGATTCGGGGTGCGCCCCAGCCAATATTGGATGCCTGCATGTCCCGAATGAGCTTGCGTAGAGATTTATCTATAGCGGGTCGTCCCGGTCCAGGGCCACGACTCTTCCAGCGCCAATACAGGCGGAAGCCGAGTCGATGCCACCGTAGGACGGTATCTGGATTCAGGCCGTGTAGTAAATTGCGCCAGCCATCAACATAGCGAGAAAACAATATCCAGAACATCTTGTCTGTGGGCGTGGGCCGAGGCCGCCTTACCGACCGCCGGAGCATAGCTACCTGTTGTCTTAGCGCCAGGTTCTCGAGAGCCAGCTGACGCCGAGTCTTGCCTAGTGGCAGTAGAAATATGACTAAGAGGTGAGGAATCGACATAGCAGCCATCCTTCATGCATTGCAGAAAATAGTCAACAAAATCAGAACGATCGAATATTCAGAAGGGACAGGGGACCAAACTATCCTCATTGAGCCAGCCCGCTCAGAACCCGAACTTTCGCGTCTTCATGCGCAATACCATCCCCGGAGGCTATCTGTTCTTCCGCCTTATACACCTCTTCCAGTATTTCCAGGCGCTCCTGCATCTTTTCGTACTCGTGAACACCCACCAGCACAGCAACCCCCCGCCCCCTTTGTGTCAGCACCATAGGGCGACGGTTTTCATGGAGCCGCTTTACAAATGTAGCTACATCTGCCCGAAATTCAGACAGAGGACGGATGTCTTCATCTACTCGAACCCTTGACATGGAAATCACCTTAAGTACGTTTGCATGTACATCAAAGAGTACGATACTGCCTGACAGCAAGCAAGGTGTTCGATGGGCGGAACATAACGCTGCCGGCACTGGCCAGCGGAACGCAGTGTAGCGAGTCAAGCGCACGAAGTGCGCGACGTGCCCGGCCTTGTTAATGGAGTGCGTAGATTGGGGATGATGACGGGAGCCTGAGTCTGGCTGAACGAAAATGATTCCCGGCGTTTCAGCGGGAACGTTTTCTGGTTATAAGCAGCGCCAGGCCAGAACTGATAGCCATAAGGTTCCCCCAAGAACTGTGAACCTCGATTCCGTCGAGGCTGGAACATTTCCATGTAGAGATTCCGAACCTGCTCGCTATTCCGAGTGCCCATTGACAGCTAATTCTATGGAATCGGTGTATATAACACGCATTCCGTATATATACATTTCGAAGTCGTTGATGTCGCTAGTAAATGAACCTGACTAATAATAGCAATTCGCCACCCACAGGTGATCGACATTGAGAATTATCGTTGGGAGAAGCATTGCCGTGGCTTGTTCCAGCTACCAGCGGCCGCCTGAGCTACCAATTCGCCAAGGACACGACGACTACGCCAGATGGATTATGGCAGAAACCGGAACGACCTTATAAAGGCATCGGCCTGCGGCGCCACAGGCACGTCAGGTGGCAAGTCGTCGCCAGCCCAGCCAGCCCACCAAGCCAGAGAGCAACGCCAGTAGTGTCCACGGTAAGGTCGGAATACTGTTTGGCGACAAATTCCCCGGCTGCACAACAGTGACCGGGTCCGTAATTACACCGGGCACATCATCATCATCCAGTGGGCCGTTGTCGGTCACGGTGTAAGTAATCCGGCTTCCGTTGATGACCGCGCCAGGAATCTCAATCCATTCACCCCCCGCCGAGACCTTGTAAGCCCGGCTTCCCGCTGGCAGTGCCTCACCAAACAGCGCTTCAATCGTTACACTGTTACCGCAACCACTCAGTACGAAGCTCAACTGGGTGCCAAAGGCGTTACCCGGTGCGCTATCGGTAAATTGAGTACTGTTTGCCTGTACGCCACCCACGAACTGACACGTGGCGGGGGCATTGCTGATACGTACACCCACTCCGGTGCCACCCGCATCACCATTGTCACCAATCCCATCACCATCAGTGTCGGCGTCCTCCACGGGATCATCCGGGAACGCATCACCAGAGTCACCGGTGCCATCACCGTCGGTGTCTGCATCGGGTGTAACCGCGTTACTGGCTGCTGATGGCGCGCTGTCGCCTGCGCTGTTTGTGGCCACCACGGTAAAGGTGTACTCGGTTCCGTTGGTCAGCCCGGCAACGGTACACGGAGACGAAGCACAGGTGCCGACCAGCCCACTCGGTGAACTTGTGGCCGTGTAGCCCGTGATGCTTGCACCACCATTATCGGCAGGCGCGGTAAACGCCACCTGAGCCTGTGCATTACCCGCTGCCGCTGTGCCAATGATCGGTGCATCCGGCACAGCCGCCGGTGTGATGCTGTCGCTCGAACCCGAAGGCTCACTGTCTCCAACAATGTTGGTAGCAACAACAGTAAATATGTAAGAGGTGCCATTGATAAGGCCGGTGACGGTGCAAGGGGAATTCGCACACGAAGCAGTCAACGCTACCCGGATCACTCGTTACCTTATAGCCGGAGATAGCGCTGCCGCCATCATTGGCTGGCGCTGAGAAGACCACAGTGGCAGACATGTCCCCGGCCGTCACACTTTCTACGGCTGGCGCGCCGGGCGGTGTTACAAGGAAGATTGTGCTGCCCGGCTGGATGGCGTAGAAGCTTAGAGTGCGATCATTCTCAAGCAGTTTTCCACCAAAGACCAGGTTCTGGAATGCTACCGGAATGCCTTCCGAGTCTTGAATCTTTAACTTGACGTTCTCGATACTGTCACCAGCTTCTGCGTCGAGCGTAATAGTCTTATCTGTCGGCGTGGTAACAAATAATTCAAACGCCCATGCGGGGCTCGCAATCAGTAAGCAAATTAGCAGTGACATGATATGTCGACACGGCCTGATCATACCGCGCGGCTGCATAGTGCTCTCTGATTTGATGATAGCGCTTCTCCCGGAAAATCCCGCACGTCAATTTTCGGCTTTCAAGATACTCATGATACCACCAAAAAAAAGTTTTGTAAGCGAGCGTCGGTGGCGTCACTTGAGGCCTTATGGGTTTGCCGGTCGGTTACCATTATAGGCATACTGGGCCTTGCTGGGCTAAAGTCAAATTCTATCTCGCACCCCTGCGCCGCCAGGTGCCTCGCCGCGTCACCCCATGGCCACTCCCATGGCCCACCCGAGATTTGCCAAGAGGTGGCCGCTCTGGGGCAGAGGTGATGGGTTCGGATGAAGGCCGGGAGCCGCCGGGGATGGCGAGTCAGGAGCGAGAGAGTTCTGGGGATTCTGGGAATTCTGGGAAGCTGGAATTCTGGATTCCCGGCCCCGTGCAAACCACGAAATCCAGGCTCTCACGTTCCCAGTTTTCCGGGATTGCTTCGAGCTGTGGACGGGTGAACCAATGAATGACACCCCCCGACTCCAGTCGGCGAGTCAGCACCCATAGTCGGACGCTCACACGATCTATAAGTCTATGAAAATTATGAAAAATGGTGGGCCCAGCAGGACTTGAACCTGCGACCTGCCGATTATGAGAACCTCACACAGTGGTAAGTTCGGTGCAGTAAGCCCATGAAATCTAACGAGTTTCGGTTGTCGAGGTGCCGGGTATACCGAACCGCCGAACGTATGCCGAACCGGTTTCGGAGCTGCTTTCCGGGTCGGTTGCGGTCAACCCAAGAATCGTAAGCAGTTTTCCGGACCGAACTTCCGAACCAGGCCGAACCGCCAACTTACTGATTCTTGGGTTTGAAATAGCAATTCGCCATGCACACGTTTCGGTTTACGCGCTGGTGGCCATTATCAAGAAGCGCTTGCACCTGGAAAGCCTCACTTTACACTTCGCTGCAGATATTCTCGGTCACCCTGTTCGAGAAAACCCCTTGAACAAGGACCTTTTCGATGCGGCGCACGCTCTTGAGGATGACATGTCTCGTAACCAATTGAATCTATTCCATTCTTAACCGGACAGCCAGTGGCGCCAGCCGTCGACGTGGCGAGAGAACAAGATCCGGAACGTCTTGTCTGTGGGCGTGGGCCGAGGCCGCCAGACCGACCGCCGGAGCATAGCTACCTGTTGTCGTAGCGCCAGGTTCTCGAGAGCCAGCTGACAACGAGTCTTGCCTAGTGGCAGTAGAATTATGACTAAGAGGGTGAGGAATTGACATCAGCAGCCATCCTTCATGCGTTGCAGAAAATAGTCAACAAAATCAAAACGATCGAATATTCAGAAGGGACAGGAAAACACACTCAAAGACGTAACGTGAGGAAATCAATCGTGGGCATGCATCACCGTACAATTGCATTCGAACGTCCTGAGCCCAGGCACGACCGCAAATTAAGCCCAATAGATCAACTCCGACACAAATATGATGCGCGTCGCTCCCGACTCTTCCCGCCATGGCCACGGCGATAATTCATAGTGATCGTCAGGGATCCCATCCTTCAGTTCGGGGTTCGGCTTCCAGCCTGCTGCTTCGGCACGTTTAGCCCACTCCTTAGCTGCCTTACGATCTTTCTTAACCCCCCTGCCGTTTCGATGCGCGAGGCCCAGGTAGTGAAAAGCGAGCGCATTGCCTTGCTCTGCGCTTTTTTGAAGAGCGCCACGGCGTTCTTGCGATCCTCCTTGGAATCAGCATCGGTCCAGAGCAGGCCCCTGCGATTGACCTGACCAACAGGATCGCCTTTATCTGCCGCTAGGCGGAAGAGCAAGAACGCTTCCTGGTAACTGCTATTGGGTGTCGATATCGAAAGTATGCCTCTATCGACTGTAGCCGGCAGATAGCCAGCATACCCGAGACCCGAACAGTAACCTCTGGGCGAATAGTAATTCTGTATCATTCTCGATGAGATCTGCGGCAACGCGATGAGCCATTCGTTTCTGGTCTTCGGTGAAACCGGAGAATTGTTTTGGGTCGCTCAGCAATCAGGCCCTGGCCCTGGGCGCTTTCACGCATGGACTGGCCCATCTTGTCCACCAAAGCAATCGGGTTCGCTGTTGTTATTACGCGGTGCTCGCATTCCGAGCGCAGCATCCACGTCTGTACCGTGAAGCCTTGGGTACTTAGGGCTTGGGAGTCGAGTGAGAACTGGTCGAGTGCGGCTTCCACGCGACCGGCCCGTTCGAAGCACGGGCCCCAGTCTTGAGATTTATGCGCCTGCCTGGCCAACTTGTAGAGTTCGGTGAGAGAGATAAGATCGTAGGGCCTGAGTTCGAGCAGCTTGCCATAGGCGGCGGCTGCTCCCGCCGGTTCTAGCCGTGCAAGATGCACTTTTCCGCGAAGTCCGTACGCGCGATATGCGGTTGGGTCGATTTCGAGGGTACGCGTGGCGTATGCGAGTGCTTCATTATACTTTTCCTGATTGAAATACGCCCAGCCTATACGGTTAGTGATCCAGGTATCCTCGGGGGCGAGCTGCTCTGCCTCTAGCAGGAGCGAAGATGCAGTTATCGTCGCGCAGGACCTTGCAGACTTCATTGGCCTTGTCCTTCGCTGCCTGGGCGGCGTCCCGGGATGCTTGGGCGGAAGACGTATCCCGATAAGATCAAGGAAAAAAGAAGTGCGATAAAGCGGTTAGAGTGTATTTTCATTGGCGTCTCGAGCTTCAGACGTTGGTTACCTTCCCGTTCAACCAGAATATTGGTGCCGCCATTACCCATCAGGTCGAAGCTTCACTTCGATAGCTGGCACCAGTCTGGCCATCATAGTCCATATGCAAGCTGTGGGTCGCGAATTAGCAATTTATCAATGATATCAGAGACTTGATAGTTGCTGCCCGCGGGGAGCTTTACTACCCTCGGAACACATGAGGGAAGTCATTTACTTGCTGTTTCATCTGCTAACGACACTTGCCAAGCTGGTCAAACCCGGTGGCGGTCGCTCGATCATAGCCGAGAACCTGCTCCTGAAACAGCAACTGATCATCCACAGCAGGGCACGTCAACGAGCACCGAACCTGAACACCCGGGATCGCACTCTCCTCGGTTTCCTATCGCTATTTCTGAAACCTCGTCGCCTGGCCAGGTCTGCGGTCATCATCAAGCCGTCCACTCTGCTGTCATTTCGTAACGCCCTGAAGAAGCGGAAGTGCCGGCTGCTGTACTCACCTCGCGGCGGCAGGAAACCGGGACCAAAGGGGCCATCAAAGGAAGTTATCAACGCTATCGTCGCGATGAAGCAACGCAATCCAAGATATGGCTGCCCACGCATTGCCCAGCAGATCAATCTGGCATTTGGACTCGATTTGGACAAGGACACTGTTCGTCGTGTTCTTGCCGTTCACTACAAGCCAGATCCCAGTAACCGTGGACCATCGTGGCTGACTACCTTAGGTCATGCAAAAGACAGCCTATGGAGCATCGATTTGTTCCGTGCTGAATCTATCACCCTGAGGACGCATTGGATCATGGTAGTGATGGACCAGCACACCCGCAGAATCATTGGCTTTGGTGTGCATGCCGGCAACGTTGATGGCCCAGTGCTCTGCCGTATGTTCAACGATGCAACTCAAGGGCACGGTTGGCCTGAACGAATTAGCTCCGATAACGATCCACTATTTCAATACCATCGGTGGAAAGCCAATCTCCGGGTGCTTGAAATTGAAGAGATAAAATCGCTACCGCATGTGCCGATGTCGCATCCATTTGTTGAGCGATTGATCGGCAGTGTCAGGAGAGAGTTATTGGATCAGACTTTCTTCTGGACTGCGACTGAGCTCGAGAACAAGCTGCGGGATTATCAACGCTATTACAACGAATGCCGTTCTCATTCTGGGCGGAATGGTGTCACGCCTGCGGGAACTTTCGGTCATACCGTCATAGATATCAACAAGTACCGCTGGAAGAAGTATTGTCACGGTTTGTTTCAACTTCCAGTGGCGGCTTGAACTAGGAATTCGCCAGGCACAGGTTCCCTCGGGTAAAGCTACGACGATAATCACTCAGCATACGCCCGTCGAAATCCACTGGGTAGCAGCCATGTCCGCGTGCCCCAAGGGTGTGCAATTCTTACAACCGCCTGCTTTTCATCGAGAAATTTAAGTCGGCCAGGCCCATAAGCAGTTGTAATAAGGGTCGATACCGTTGGCCGGCGCTAAACTTGCCTTTCATTTGGCCAGACATGGTCTATTCTTACCGTCATGACTACGGACCGGAAGCCATAATAACAACGACGGAGAGGCAATGTGTCGTTCACCTCTTACACAATCAAGCGGCTTGCCTGCACAACGCTGTTTTTAAGCCTCTTCCAGGCACCGCTCAGCCACGCTGCACTCGATCCAACTCCAGCCTGCATCTACGCTAGCTGGCCCCGGCGATACGGTTTCGCTGGATCTGGTGGTGAGTGACCTTGGAGATTTCGCACCAGCCTCCCTGGGAGCCTTCGATATCGGGGTCGGTTTTGATTCCAGTGTGCTGTCTTTCGAGGTATTCACTCGGCAGCTTCTTGGGCGACGTTGGTCTAAGGCTAAGGCGATGAGCTTCCAGCGTTGGCGGGCTGGCAGGTGTAGTGAACGTGGGGAGGTTGGTTTGCTATGGTATGGCTTGAAAGTTTGTAGTTGATGAAACGTCGGCATGGAGCCCCCTATATAATGAGAACTCTGATCGTGTTTAGTTCATCTACTTGCCGTAATCAGCGGATGCGGTATGCCGCTGCGAAATAGTCCGGCGAAGGGAGCGTCCTTTCGCGCTCTGGTGACAGTGACTGTACCTTTGAGGATCACGAAGCCGATAAGGATGTGTGTAAACGTAACTGGCTTCGCACATCGGAGGAGTGGGATTTAATCAGGCAAGATTTACTGAGCCCTTCTCCTTATTTCGAAACTTATTATGCAATCCCCAAGCCCCGCTGGACTGTCAACTGCAAATTGATCTTGGCTTACGAAGCGAAAACTCCACTTGAGAGCAGTTGGTCTTTCGACTGTAAGCAGCCCGACAGTAACGAGTGTCATGTTCTTGTATCCCCGGCGGGCCGTCGAGGCGATTGTTAAAGGCAATGTAATTCCTAACCTAACAACGAACTTCGGTGCTACAGCTGGCAGTGAGTTGTCGGTGAATAGTGTATTCCATCTGGAGGTGTATGCAGCGAGCTATGCACAGCGAGTCATTTTTAAAGGTGAAGGGTTTTCAAGATATACGGATGTGGTTGCCGTTGGTCGATTTGTCAGAGCCTGACATTGAATACACTGACAATCTCGTTTGGTTAGATGAAGAGTCTGGCTTGTCGGTTGTTGAGGCAAACTTTACGGGTTCCAGTCGCGTTGGCTGCTCAAGATTACTCGTGACGATGCTTCTGCTACATTTGTCTTCCCATTCAATGTAGTTGACGAGCTGAATGGAATCGCAGATTTTGGCAGTCCGATCGATAGCGACGATTGCGTAAACCATCCATGCAGCCCCGGCGAACTGAAGATCAGTTCAGTTGTTGATCATTCCGGGACGCCCCTTGATATTGTGTCTGGTGGTAATTTGGACGCCCGCATACGGCAATGGTAGCGTCCGAGCGCTATACGGGAGAGATCGGGGATCAAATTTCAGACGGTAGTTCATTCCCTGGATATACTCAGGTAAGCGGAGGGAATTTCTATATCAATGGAAATTATGTTGGTGCAGGTACGATGGACCCAAAGAAATACCTGAACTATGACAACGGACACGCTGGATTTACGATTTTCCCCTATGGGGCTCCTGCCGGTGAAATGAGCTGCCAGAGGGTTATTTCTTCAGGGCTGAAACAGTTTGACAATGTTATACTGGTATCGGCTTGGCAGAATTATCGTGCGTACTATATTTTTGCACGAAAACGGGATGTCCACATGGTATCTCCATTCAGATCAAGCTTGACTCTAGCCTAAGCTCTGCGACTCGGGATCAGATTTCGAATCAACCCATTTCGGGTGGAAAAAGGTCAACTGCTAGGTGTTCCGAGTAATTTCGGCTACCGGTCGCGTACATCTGCATTTTGAAGTCCGAAAGGGGCTTGTTGAAGTTGTCGACCCCTGTGCGGGGGGGCTCTGGAGCACCTCATCCCTCAGACGACGCCGGCATCGCCTTCGGCGGCGATTACCCCTCGGGCAACAACCCCGGCTGCACCGGGCACCACCATCGCACAGCAGGACTGCTTCCAACGGCCGCGACGCTACCAACAATGATGACCCTGCAGCCGGCCACGCCGGCTTCAGCTACACCAAGCTCGCCAGCGATGGCACGCGATACTCCCGCCAGCGCAACCAACTTGGGCCTGCGTGCGCGACAACGTCACCGGCCTGGTATGGGAGGTGAAAACCGATGACGGCGGCATCCACGACGAGGACAACACGCTACCGCTGGGGCGGCAAAACGGCACAGGGCATCTGAGTTTACGGCACCTACTATCCCGGACTGGGATGTGCTGGTGGACGGCACCAACGGCGAGGCGCTGCTGTGGGTTTGGCGATGGCTGGCGGGTCCCGTACACGCTACGGAGTTAGAGGAGACTGGTGAACTTCAACCGGTTTACGACCCCGCGATAGATACAGACTATTTTCCCAATACGCCTGCGTGGGATTTCTGGTCGTCCTCGCCGTCGGCCCACTATTCGGGCAGCGCCTGGATTGTCAGTTTCTCCAGTGGCCATTGCCGACGTCAACGGCTACGGCCGTGACCTTAGCTGGCGCGTCCGGTTGGTGCGTGCCGGACAGTGACTTTTGGGTCTTTTTGGCGATGGCAGTGAGTAAAGCGAATAATCGGCCAGGGCGCCTGCCGATCTGGCGAGTCAGCTCAGCGGTTGCTGCTGCAAACGGAAAACGCAGTGCGCGGCTTCGCGCGCTACCAGCAGTGCGCAGTGGGCTTGGCGTTGGGCTAAAACAGTATCGCTGCGACCTGATAAATCTGTTAAGCGAAGGCTATTGATGGCCACGAACAACGCATAAACGGCTGTTCTCACTACTGCTCGCTGTGGGGCTGGTATGGGCCCGTCGCTGCGGTGGCGCAGCAGGTCTGCCGCAGCGAAAGCGAGATTCCGTCTTCCACGCCCACGAGCCGCTTCACTGACCACGGGGATGGCACGGTGACCACCCGGATGGAAGCACCGGGTTGATGTGGGCGAAATGCACATCGGGCCTCTCGGGCATCCTCTGCGATCAAGGCACCGTGACCTTGGCTACCTGGCAGGGCGCGCTCGACCTGGCAGCGGGCAGCGTCCACGCAGGGTATAACGACTGGCGCTTGCCGAACATCAAGGAACTGCAGTCGATAGTCGAGCAGCGCTGTGCCGGTCCCGCAATCAATGAGGACCCCGCAGTGTTTCCAAATACGCCTGCGTTGCGTTTCTGGTCGTCCTCGCCGTCGGCCATCCTTTCGAACTTCGCGTGGATTGTCGGTTTCAACGTCGGCGATGCCAACCTCGGCGTACCGCGGTAGCAGGCTCGTCCGGTTGGTGCGTGACGGACAGTGACTTTTCGGTTTTTTGACCACTCGTCGAGGTAGAGCCGCTGCAGGTGGAATGGCATTACGTTCGTTTCGCGTACGTATGAATGCCCGTCCCCTTCAGCAATGGGGTGGAGCCAGGTTGAACGGTGAAGGCGAAGCCGGGTGGCTGATGGGGTAGAGCCCGGTGAATCGGCCACGCCCGACCACAGTCGGCGAATCAGCACCCATAGTCGGACGCTCACACGATCTATAAGTCTATGAAAATTATAAAAAATGGTGGGCCCAGCAGGACTTGAACCTGCGACCGGCCGATTATGAGTCGGATGCTCTGACCAACTGAGCTATGGGCCCGCGGAAGGACCGCCGATTATAGAGAAGAAGCCCTGAGCCGCCTAGCCCCGCGGACGGCCGCAACAAAAGAGCAGCTCTTTAGCCAGCCGCGCCCCAAAGCTTCACACACCGGTCACAGGTAGCTGGTATCCTGTTCCGTCACGCAGCACAAGGGCAACATCAACGATGTCGGACAGCACTTTCGGGAAGCCCGCGGACGCGGTGCGGGACCTTGTTGAAGAACCGCGGCGGGAACGGGAGCCGCGACCGGATTTTGCCGCGGTCGCCGGGGCCCGCTACGCGCGCAGGGAGGTGTTGTACGGCGGGCTGACGCTGGCCCTTGTCGCGCTGTTCGGCCCGGGCGCGCCGGTATCGCGGGCGGCGGAGCGCGCCGGCCGGGCGATATCCGGCGGCGAAGGTCTGCTGGGATTCGACGCGGTGCCGGTCAGTCGCGCGGACAGCGCCGTGGTCCCCGCGGGCTATCGCTGCCAGGTGCTGCTGCCCTGGGGGGAGCCGATCACGGGTGATCACCCGGCTTTCTCTGTCGCCAACACGGCCGCCGAGCAAGGCATGCAAATGGGGGCCCACCACGACGGCATGCATTACTTTCCTCTCGAGGGCAGCTCCACCGAGGGGCTGCTGGTCGTCAACCACGAGTACGCCGAACCGCGCCTGATGCACACCGCGGTGGCGGGGCGGGCGCTGCACAGTTTCGAGGTGCCCCTGCTTTCGGACGGCAGCCGCGACCCGGACCAGGTGCTGAAGGAAATGCACGCCCACGGCGTCAGTATCGTGCGTATCCGGCGCGGCGAAGACGGGCACTGGACCGCGGTGCGCGATCCGCTGAACCGGCGCATCACACCACTGACCCCCATGGACTTCAGCGGCCCCCTGCGCGGCGATGCCCGGTTGTGCACGGCGTACAGCCCGGACGGCACCCGCGGTCGCGGCACGCTCAACAACTGCGCCCACGGCGTGACTCCCTGGGGCACGTACCTCACCTGCGAGGAGAACTGGCGCTACTACTTCGTGCACGACGAAGACGACACACCGGCCACGCTGTCGCGCTACGGCATCGGGCGCCGCGGTCTGTGGCGCTGGCACCTGGCCGCGGGCAATGCCGATAAAACGGCGGATCGCTATGCGCGCTTCGACGCCAACGCGCGCGCGGACACCGCACGGGAGGATTACCGCAACGAGCCCCACACCTTCGGCTGGGTGGTGGAGATCGATCCCTTCGATCCCGCGAGCACGCCGGTCAAGCGCACCCACCTCGGCCGTTTCGCCCACGAGGGTGCGGTGATCGCGCCCGTCGTGGAGGGCGAGCCCATCGTGCTCTACATGGGCGATGACGCCGAGTTCGAGTACCTCTACAAGTTCGTCTCCGCCGCACCCTACCGCGCCGCGACCGCGAGTGGCGCCCTGCTGGATGAGGGCACACTCTACGCCGCGCGCTTTGCCGGAGACGGCACCGGCGAATGGCTGGCGCTGCAACCGGGCGCCAACGGCCTGGGGCCTCAGAACGGTTTCGCCACCCTGGCGGATGTCTTGCTGGACACCCGGGGAGCCGCCGATGCGGCGGGCGCCACGCCGATGGACCGGCCGGAGTGGGGCGCTATCGATCCGGGCACGGGCCTTGTGTACTTCACGCTGACAAAAAACACGAAGCGCGGAGAAGACACAGCGGCGGGCCCCAACCCCCGGGCGGACAATGCCACGGGACAGATCGTGCGCTGGCGCGAGGCCGGGGACGATCACCGGGCCACCACCTTCGAGTGGGAGCTGTTCCTGCTGGCCGGCGACACGGAAAGCGGCCGCGATTTTCGCGGCAGGCCCCTGCGTGACGACAACCTGTTCGCCAATCCCGACGGCCTGTGGTTCGACCCGGACCGGCGCCTGTGGATCCAGACCGATATTTCCGATCTCGCCCAGAACCGCGGCCCCTACCGGCCGATGGGCAACAACGCCATGCTCGCCGCCGACCCGGACACCGGCGAACTGCGGCGTTTCTTTACCGGCCCCCCGGGTGCGGAAATCACCGGCTGTATCATGACGCCGGACCAGAAGACCCTGTTCATCAACGTGCAACACCCCGGCGCCAGTACGTCGGCTAAAGACTTCGCCGCCGGCAAGCTGGCCAGCCACTGGCCGGAAGGCGGGGAATCGACGCCGCGCTCGGCAACCCTGGTCATCACGCGGGAGGACGGCGGCAAAATCGGCGCCTGAAGCTCGCTGATACCGCCGGAGCCGGGGGCGGGGCAGTTGGTTGTTATCAGCCCAGAGCCAGAAAGCTTGCGGCTACGTACCCGAGGTATCCGGCGAGCAGCATCACGCCCTCGGTCCGGCTCAAGCGCTTGCCGGTATAGAGAAACACGAGCAGTAGCGCAGTGACGCCGAGCATGATCCATTGGTCGAAGCTCAGCATCCGCTCGTGCACGGGCAGTGGCTGGAGCAGAGCCGCGACACCGAGAATGCACAGCACGTTGAAGATGTTGCTGCCCAGGATGTTGCCGATCGCGACGTCGGCATGGCGCCGTAATGCGGCGATCAGCGAGACGGTCAGTTCGGGAAGTGAAGTGCCCACGGCGACGACCGTCAGGCCGATCACTGCCTCGGATAGCCTGAAATGTTCCGCGATGCCGACCGCTCCCACCAGCAGCGCCTGCGAGCCGGCGATCAGCAGCACCAGTCCCATAACGATTGCGATGACAGTCCGGGTAACCGTTTCCGGCAGTACCGCAAGCTCGCCGGCTTCGGCCTTGTGAAGTTCGGCGGAGGGCGCCGTGCCTTGTCGTTCGCTCCACCAGCTGAATACCAGATAGGCGGCCAGCGCGCTCAGGAGGATCGCCGCGTCCGCCCGACCCAACGCGCCATCGCCGGCGAGCACCGCGAACAGGCCCGCCGCGGCAAATGCGACCACGCCGTCGCGGCGCAGGATCACCGGCCTGACCGCTATCGGCGAGATCACGGCGCACAGGCCCAGGATGAGCAGAATGTTGCCGATGTTGCTGCCCAACACATTGCCCACCGCGATATCCGGGCGCTGGTTGATGGCTGCGTCCACGGACACCGCGAGCTCGGGGGATGAGGTGCCGAAACCGACGATCACGAGACCGCTGAGTAACGGCGATATCCCCAGCCTTCGGGCCGCGGCCAGCGCACCGCGAATCAGGCTCTCGCCGCCGAGGAACAACAGCAGGATACCCAGTGCAAGGAACAGCAGATTTACCGTCATGGCCTCTCTCCCTGGGCGCGTGATGCGCGCCAATACGCCCCCCCCGGATCACGCCGCCTGTTGTGCGGACACACTGATCAGAGTACCTTGAACGGTGGATATTGTAGGGGTTTTACCTCGATAGTCGTTCATACCACTGGAGGTTATGATGGAAAGCATTCTGATCTGGCTCATCGTAGGCGGCATCGCCGGCTGGCTGGCAGGGATTATTGTCAAGGGCGGCGGTCAGGGCATATTGATCAATATCGTCGTCGGCATCGTCGGCGCGGTGATTGGCGGCTGGCTGTTCGGCCAGCTCGGCATTGCGCTCGGGTCCGGTATCATCAATGCCATTGTCGCGGCCGTCGTCGGCGCGGTGATACTCCTGTTTATCATAGGGTTGATACGCGGCAGAGCCTGAGGGCGCCTGAGCCGGAATTCGGCACGCCGATGCATAGTATTTTGTAGAGTTGCCGATGAGCCGACGCACCATCACCGTCATTCGCGGCGACGGTATCGGACCGAGCATTGTCGATGCGGCCACCGCCGTGCTCGACGCCGCCGGCTGCAATTTCGAGTACGAGTACGCCGAGGGCGGCCTCACGGCAATGGAACAGACCGGCGAGCTCCTGCCGCAGTCGACCCTCGATGCCATCGAGCGCAACGGTGTGACGCTCAAAGGGCCCCTGACCACCCCGATCGGCGG
This sequence comes from Halioglobus sp., assembly GCA_034521205.1. GTDB lineage: Bacteria > Pseudomonadota > Gammaproteobacteria > Pseudomonadales > Halieaceae > Marimicrobium. Next base: position 32,847 of record JAXHMT010000007.1, on the reverse strand, counting down.
CGGCTTCACATCAATCAACGTGGGCCTGCGCCAGCACTTCCAGCTGTTCGCCAACGTGCGCCCGGTGCTCTCTTTCGAGGGCACGAAGGCGCGCTACGACAATATCGACATCATCACCATCCGGGAAAATACCGAGGGTATGTACTCGGGCCGCGGGCAGACCGTATCCGACGACGACAGCACGGCGGAAGCCGTCAGCGTGATCACCCGCGGCGGGTCCGAACGCATTCTGCGCTTCGCGTTCGAGCTCGCCCGCCGGGAGGGCCGGAAAAAAGTTACGGTGGTGCACAAGGCGAATATTCTCAAATCCACCTCCGGCCTGTTTCTGCGCGTGGCGCGGGAGGTCGCCGCCGACTATCCCGATATCGAGACAGTGGAGATGATCGTCGACAACGCCTGCATGCAGCTCGTCATGCGGCCGGAGCAGTTCGATGTCATCGTCACCAGCAACCTGTTCGGCGACATCCTGTCGGATCTGTGCGCGGGGCTTGTCGGGGGGCTGGGCATGGCCCCCGGCGCGAACATCGGCACGGACTGCGCCATTTTCGAGGCGGTGCACGGCAGCGCGCCGGATATCGCCGGCAAGAACATCGCCAACCCCACGTCGGTGATCCTCGCCGCGTGCCAGATGCTCGACTATCTGGACATGGGTGACCAGGCCGGGGCCATTCGCGCGGCGGTGCGCGACGTGATTGCCCGGGGCGAGCACACCACCGGCGATCTGGGCGGCTCGGCGGGTACCGACGAGTTCACACAGGCGGTTATCGAGGCCCTCGAGCGTTGATTCCCGATTCGGCGCCGATGGCCGCGAAGGGCAGCGCGGCGATTGCCGAGCCGCTCAATACCTCGCTGTAGCGGCTTTCCACGGCGGCGCAGGCCCGGCGCACGCCGCCGAGTCGATCGGGGTGTACCGGCGGCAGGACGGTGACGCGAATGGTCGTCGCGCGGATCAGCAGCCCGCCGTTGGGCAGGGCATCCTTGACGTTGTGCAGCACAATGGGCACCACCGGGACGCCGGCCTTTTTTGCGAGGAAGAAGGCGCCGTGCTTGAAGGGCTGGATCTCCCCCAGCGTGCTGCGGGTGCCTTCGGGCGCCACCAGTAGCGAGCGTCCCTCCTCCAGCACGCCCAGCGCGCGCTTCAGAACGGCCGACTGGTCCTGACTCTCGCGGTCCACGAAAATCGTATCGGCCTGTTCCAGCAGTGCCCCGAGGAAGGGGTTGCGCTGCATTTCCCGCTTGCACAGCGCGACCACGTCTTCGCGCAGCATGTGCGCGAGTACCAGCGCGTCCAGCATGCTCTGGTGATTGAAGATGAAAACCGCGGGGCGCTCCTTTTTCAGATGCTCGGCGCCCTCCACTTCCAGGTCGATGCCGGCGAAACCCGCGCCGATCTCGCCGACCAGCCGGGTCAGGCGGTTGGTCGTGCTGATGCGTCCCGCGCTGAACTTGCGGGCGACGGCGCTGATGGCGGTACTCGCCGCCACGGTCTGCAGCGTCAGCATTGTGCGCACCACGGCTTCGGCGCTGGGCCGACCGCGGCTCTCGAAATCGAGCTGGGGCCAGCCTTTCGACCGGGCGTGCACGGCGAGTTTTTCGGAGGCGTTGACCGCCACCGGATGGCCGACGGCGCGCAGCAGCGGCAGGTCGTCCGCGGAATCGGAATAGAAATAGCTGTGCCTGAGGCTCGCCCTGACGCGCTTGCATACCCTGCGCGCCGCCATGGCCTTGCCCTCGCCGTAGCACAGTGGCGCCAGCGTGCGGCCGGTGAACCTGCCGTTTGCCACCTCCAGGCCGGTACAACACACCTCGTCGATGCCCAGCGCCTTGGCGATGGGCTCCACCTGGTAGCGCGTGGCGGCGGTCACGATCACCAGCCGGTGGCCGGCGCGCCGGTGCGCCTCCAGCAGCGCTATGGACTCGCTGTAGATGCTGCGCGCGATGCCGTTGCGATAGGCCTGCTCCCCCAGCCGCGCGAGGGTTTCCTCGGCGACGCCCGCGAGGCTTTGCGAGAGCCTGTCCACCAGTCGGTGGTAGCGGTTTTTGCGCAGGCGGGCTGTGCGGCCGTGCTGCCGGCGCAACAGGTGACCGAGAATGTCAACGGAATCGCGCACTTCGCCGCGGGTCAGGCCGTGACGCACACGCTCCCAGGCCAGTCCCACGATGGAGTAGCCCGCGATCAGCGTTCGGTCCAGATCGAAGAACGCGACGGCGCGGTTGCTGTCGCCGCGGTCCTCCAGGTTCTGCAGGTGGTCGCTCAGTGCGGTTGTCGTCATCCCCGTCCCCTTCCCGGCGCGAGTCTTGTGTATCGGATGTCGTCGATGCCCGCGCCTTCCGTTGACGTAGCTGCAATTTCCGGGCCATGCCGCGGTTGGCGCGCAAGACACTGCAATGATGGGGCCGCGGTGTTTCAAAGCGGCGAAGCGCGCATGACAATCCGGTGAAAACGCACTGGATTGGTGGCGGGGTGCACTGGCGCTGTGCGGTGGGTTCGGTCCGCCCCGGCCTCGAGCCGGTGGAGCGAGGTTATCCCCTGGCTCGAGACTCTGAGGGCTTCACAGACCATGGTCCGGATCAATATCGAACAGCGTGGCAGCGCGGCTGGCCCAGTACCGAAAGGGCCTCGCGGTCGACGAATGCACCCGGGTCATCTATAAATGACCTGTGGCAAGCAATGCCCCGGTGCTGAGGCGAGCCCGGCACCCGGAGCAGAAGCGGCAACGCCGCGGCGAGATTATCGCGGCGGTGCGCACACTGCTGCTGGCGGCCTGGCGCTGTTCCGCGCGGGCTTTGCACCCGCTTTCGAGCATTCACTGGCCGCGCTGATCCGCGGCTGGCACGAGAGGAGCAACGAACATGGCTGAACAATCCCTTTCCGGCAAGACCGCGCTGATTACCGGTGCCTCCAGTGGACTGGGGGTCGACTTCGCCTGGGAGCTGGCGTCGCGGGGCGCGAATCTGGTGCTCGTCGCGCGCCGCCAGGATTTGTTGGAGCGTGTCGCCGCCGCTATCCGCGACGCCAGCGGCGTCGAGGTGCACGTGGTGGCAACCGACCTCGCCGACGACGCGGCGCGCGCAACGCTCGCTGTCGACCTGCAGGCCGCGGGGCGGCATGTCGATGTGCTGGTCAACAATGCGGGCCTGGGCGTGTTCGGTGACTTCAGGGAAGTGGACTGGTCGCGCACGCAACAGATGCTGGAGGTCGATGTCGTCGCGCTGACGCATCTGACGCGGCTGTTCGTCAACGGCATGGTCGAGCGCAAGGAAGGCTGGATTCTGCAGGTTGGCTCCACCGGCTCGTTCCAGCCATCGCCGGGCTACGCGGCGTACTCCGCAGCCAAGGCCTACGTGCTCAGCTTCGGCCACGCGCTGCACTTCGAGCTGCGCGGCACCGGCGTCTCGTGCACCACGGTTTGCCCGGGAGTCACCGCCACGGAATTCCTGCAGGTTTCCGGGCAGAAGAAGACCTGGTTCCACAAACTGACGATGATGGATTCCCCGGCCGTGGCGAAGCTCGGCGTGAACCGCATGCTCAAGCGCCGCCCGGAGATCGTCACCGGTTGGATGAACGCGCTGACCGCTTTTACGACGCGGTTCACGCCGCGCCCGCTGATGGCGCGGGTGGCGTGGTGGGCAATGCGCAATGAATAAGTCGGGAACCGCTATGCCCAAAGCCGGAAAAGCACGCACAGCGCACAATCTCTCCGGTGCGGCGTCCCGGCCAGGAATTCCAAATACCGGTGAGATATGGCGGCTGATGTAGCATCTGCCATTAATACCGGACACGACACTAGCGGTGACTCAAATCACCCTACCCGGCATTACCCGGAGAATCATCAATCAAAGACCTGACCCCAAGGCGTGTTACCGAGGCGTTGAACAATCAAAGACCTGACCCCAAGGGGCGCGCGGCGGTTACTCGTCCAGGAAGCTGCGCAGGTAGTCGGAGCGGGTCGGGTGGCGCAGCTTGCGCAGGGCCTTGGCCTCTATCTGGCGGATCCGTTCGCGGGTGACATCGAACTGCTTGCCCACTTCTTCCAGTGTGTGGTCGGTATTCATGTCGATGCCGAACCGCATGCGCAGTACCTTGGCCTCCCGGGCGGTGAGCCCGGCCAGTACTTCCTTGGTCGCTTCCTGCAGACCCTGACCGGTGGCGGAATCCACCGGCGAGTGGATGGTGTTGTCCTCGATGAAGTCGCCCAGGTGTGAATCCTCGTCGTCGCCGATGGGCGTTTCCATGGAGATCGGCTCCTTGGCGATCTTGAGCACCTTGCGCACCTTGTCCTCGGGCATGTCCATGCGCTCGCCGAGTTCCTCCGGCGTCGGCTCGCGGCCCATCTCCTGCAGCATCTGGCGCGAGATGCGGTTGAGCTTGTTGATGGTCTCGATCATGTGCACCGGAATACGGATGGTGCGCGCCTGGTCCGCGATGGAGCGGGTGATCGCCTGGCGGATCCACCAGGTGGCGTAGGTGGAGAACTTGTAGCCGCGGCGGTACTCGAACTTGTCCACGGCCTTCATCAGGCCGATGTTGCCCTCCTGGATCAGGTCCAGGAACTGCAGGCCGCGATTGGTGTATTTCTTGGCGATGGAGATCACCAGCCGCAGGTTGGCTTCCACCATCTCTTTCTTGGCGCGCCGCGCCCGGGCCTCGCCCATGGACATGCGGCGATTGATTTCCTTGATTTCGCCGACGCTCAGGCCGCACCGCTCTTCCACTTGCTGAATACGGCGCTGCAGGCGCTGGATGTTCTCCTTTTCCGCCGCCAGTTTGGGTCCGTAATCCTTCTTGCGCGTATGCCGGCCCACCCAGCGCGGGTCTGATTCACTGCCCTGGAAAGAGGTGATGAAGTCCCTGCGCGGCATGCCGCAGACCTTGACGGCGATGGTGCATGATTTCCCTTTCCTGATCGCGAATGGCGGCCAGGAAGTTGCGCGGCGTGTCGCTCAGGGGATCGGCGACCCGCGGAGTCAGCTTGAAGTATTTGAACAGTTCGCCGAGTTTCTCCATCTCCTTGATGGCGGCGGGATCCTGACGCCCCTTGGCGGCGATCGCCTTCTCGGTTTTGTTGTACTGCCGTTTCAGGGCGGTGAAGCGCTTCTTGGCTTCGACCGGGTCCGGGCCGCTCTCGACTTCCTCGTCGTCGCTGGGCGCGCTGTCGGCGATTTCCGCGGCGCTGGGTACGTGGTCGGCGGGATCGAGATAGCCGACCATGATGTCGCTGAGGCGGCGGTCTTCCTTGGCCACCATGTCGTATTCGTTCAGGACCGCCTTCACCGACCCCGGGTAGAGGGCGATCGCCGCGAGCATTTCGCGGATACCCTCCTCGATGCGCTTGGCGATGACGATCTCGCCCTGGCGGGTGAGCAGCTCCACCGTGCCCATTTCGCGCATGTACATGCGTACCGGGTCCGTGGTGCGTCCGGCCTCGGTTTCCACCGCGGCCAGTGCCGCGGCGGCCTCGGCGGCGGCGATATCGTCGGCGGAGGAATCCCCCTCGGTCATCAGCAGTTCATCGGTATCCGGCGCGGACTCGTAAACCTGGATGCCCAGGTCGTTGATCATCTGAATGATGTCCTCGACCTGATCCGGGTCGGAAATCTCCTGGGGTAGATGATCATTCACCTCGGAATAGGTGAGGTAGCCCTGGTCCTTGCCCCGTGCGATGAGGTCCTTGAGGCGGGATTTCTGTTGTGTGACGTCTGTCATTAAGCTGACACCCTCGGAAAGTATGCTCTACGATCTGCGAATAAATTTACAAATAAAAGTTAGCCGGCGATTATAACCGGAAACAACAGCTCAAACCCAAGAAATCATTGAAATTTCTTGAAATATCGCACGTTCGGGACCCGTCGGAACCCCAATGTTGTTACGGGTGGTATATGGGGTTGCTGAACGGGCAATTCAACCGACAGCGCTGCCGCGTGCGGCTTTGGCTCGACGATACCCTCCCCCGGATGGCGCGAGGGGCTGGCCAGCCACGCTGCATTCCCTGTGCTTACTGTCTGCGCTTACTGTCTGGGCTTACTGCCGGGGCTTGGTGCGCTGAGCGTCGCGCTGTGCTTTTTCCTGCAGCATTTCCCTCAGTCGTTGTTTTTCCAGTTCGCTGATCTCAGCGTAGTTGGTGAGTTTCAATTTGTCGACCTGCGCCGCAAGTTTTGAACGTTGCGGCAAATCCTGTGCCAGGGCGGTCATCGTATCGGTAAACTCCCGTTCGATGCCCGTGGCGGGAATCAGGCGCTCCTGGCCAGCCAGGCGGTTCAGTAACGCGCCCTCGTCCGTGCCGTACCAGTGTCCCAGCAGCACCGCGGTACTGGAGTCGGGGCGCAGCCGCAGCAGTTCCAGCAACTCGCGCAGTAACTGCACATCCCCACCCTGCAGGTCGCGCAGGTTTTCCGGTTGCGCCAGGCGGGCGATGCCCGGGCGGTGCAGCAACAGGGCGATGGCCTTCTGGGCCAGGCTGGCGTAGCCGGACTCCGGCTGTGGTTGCGGGGCGGATGCGGCCCGGGACGGCGCGTTTTGTGCTGGCGGCGGCCCGCGCTCTCCTTTCGCGGGTGTCGTGTGGGACGCCTCGGCCGGGTGCGCCGGGACCTCCAGTTGCAGCAGGCTGTTCAGGTCGAGGCCGGTTTTTTCGGCCAGGGCCCGATACATGAGCTGGCGCAACACCCCTTCCGGTAGCTGGCGGATGTAGGGCAGGGCGCGCGTGCTCATGCGTGCGCGGCCGTCCAGGCTGCTCGTGTCCAGTCCCTCGGCCGCCGACTCGAACAGGAAGGTTTCCAGCGGCATCGCCTGCGCCAGCAGCGTCTCGAACTGGTCCGCGCCTCCGGAGCGCACCGCGTCGTCCGGATCCTGCCCCTCCGGCAGGAACAGGAAGCGCGCCTGGCGCCCGTCTTCCAGGCACGGCAGGGTCTCCTCCAGGGCGCGCAGCGCCGCCCGGCGTCCGGCCTCATCGCCGTCGAAGCAGAACACCACCTCCGGGCAGAGCCGGAACACGCGCTCCAGGTGCGTGCGGCTGGTGGCGGTGCCCAGGGTGGCGGCCGCCCAGGTGATACCGTGCTGGGCCAGGGCGATCACGTCCATGTAGCCCTCCACCACCAGTATCCGTTCCAGCCGGCGGTTCTTCACGCGCGCCTCGTACAGGCCGTAGAGTTCGCGCCCCTTGTGAAATATCGCGGTTTCCGGCGAGTTGAGGTACTTCGGTTTGTCGTCGCCCAGCACCCGGCCGCCAAAGGCGATGACGCGGCCGCGCCGGTCCCGGATCGGGAACATGACCCGGTCGCGGAAGCGGTCGTAGAAGTTGCCGTTCTCGCTCTCGACCACCATGCCCGCATCGACCAGCAGTTGGCGCTGCGCGGCGTTCCCGCCGAGGGCGTCGAGCAGGTTGTGCCAGCCCGGTGGCGCGAAGCCGAGCCGGAAGTCCCGGGCGATCTCGCCGCTCAGGCCGCGCCCCTTGAGATAGGCGACCGCGTTATCCCGCTCCGGATGTTGGCGCAGCTGCTGTTGATAGAAGTGCGATACCTGCTCCATCAATGCGTACAGAGGCCTGGTTCGCGATTCCTCGTCATCGCGCCGGACGCCGCCGGGCGACGGCTCCCTCGGCACTTCCAGCCCCTGCCCCGCGGCCAGGGTTTCCACCGCCTGCGGAAATTCCACGTTGTCGTAGTCCATCAGGAAGCCGATGGCGTTGCCGCCGGCGCCGCAGCCGAAACAATAGTAGAACTGCTTGTCGGGATTGACGCTGAACGAGGGGGTCTTTTCGTCGTGGAAGGGGCAGCGCGCGGTGTAGTTCTTGCCGGATTTTTTCAGTTTTACGCGCCGGTCGATCACCTCGACAATGTCGACGCGGTCCAGCAGGTCGTCGAGAAAAGCTTGCGGTATGCGTCCGGCCATGGGGTTCCAGGGTGTGCGGACCTTTTAGTCTACCGCGATTCGTATGGCCCGGGGAATTTTGCCTTCGGGGGCAGCGGCACGTTTCAGTGCGGGGGGGTACCGCATCGCTGCCGCGCGGGCAGTGGTTCAGTCCTGCAGCTTCGTCTTGACCCGTTGGCTCACCGCACCCATGTCGGCGCGGCCCTGCAGTTGCGGCTTGAGCTGGCCCATGACCGCGCCCATGGCCGCCATGCCGCTGGCGTCCGCGGAGGCGATGGCCTCGTCGATCAGAGCGTCGATCTCCTCTTCGCCGAGCTGGCTCGGGAGAAACTCCTGAATGATGTCGATCTCGGCCGTTTCCTGCGACGCCAGATCCTCGCGGCCTGCGTTTTCGTACTGTTGCACGGAATCGCGGCGCTGCTTGATCATCTTGTCCAGTATGGCCAGGGCGCGGGTGTCATCGATATCGATGCGCTCATCGACCTCGATACGCTTGAATTCGGCCAGGATCAGTCGCAGGGTGGCGGTACGCGCCTTGTCCCGGGCCTTCATGGCGGTTTTCTGGGCCGCCTTGATCGTGTCGACCAGGGTTTCGTCGCTCATCGGGGACAGGGTCCGGGTTCTACACTAGTGGCAGAGGCGCACGCTAGTAGAGGCGCACGCGTTTGCGATTTTCGCGGGAGAGTTTCTTCAGGTGGCGTTTCACGGCGGCGGCGCTGGCGCGTTTGCGCACGGCGGTGGGTTTTTCGTAGTGCTCGCGCCTGCGCACTTCCGACAGCACGCCGGCTTTCTCGCAGGAGCGCTTGAAGCGGCGCAGCGCCACGTCGAAGGGCTCGTTTTCCTTGATCTTTATGGACGGCATTCAGTCCTCACCTCGTCTATTCGTTCCGTTACGTTGACTTCCAAAGAGGCACCGCGTGAAGGCGCGCATTCAAACGCTGGCGGGGATTTGCAAAGCTATGACGGTTGTACTGCAGTTGAATAATGCGAGCACGGGTGGGTCGGCATGGAAGTCTGGCGACAGGACTTGCCAGCCGAGCCGCACAGGGACGTCTTGGCGTGTTCTGGCGACCATACCGACCCCGTGCGGCCCCTTGTGGTATCGAAACTGGCACTACTGACTGGTTGGCGGGTGCCTGTGGGCGTATCATGCGCACTCTCTGTAACGACGGTGCCGCCAATGCTGGTTCTCGGACTGGAGACCTCCTGCGACGAGACCGGGGTCGCCCTGTACGATACCGGTCGCGGCCTGCTGTCACACGCGCTGTACAGCCAGGTCGATATCCACGTCGAGTACGGCGGGGTGGTGCCCGAGTTGGCGTCCCGCGACCACGTGCGCAAGACGCTGCCGCTGATCGAACAGGTGCTGGCCGAGGCGGGTTGCGGCGGCGGCGATATCGACGGTGTCGCCTACACCGCCGGCCCCGGCCTTATGGGAGCGTTGATGGTAGGCGCGGCCCTCGCGCGGGCCCTCGCCTGGGGTTGGCGCGTACCGGCGCTGGGTGTGCATCACATGGAGGGCCACCTGCTGGCGCCGATGCTGGAGGCGGACCCGCCCCGGTTTCCCTTCGTCGCCCTGCTCGTCTCGGGCGGCCATACGCAGCTGGTGCGGGTTGACGACATCGGCCGTTACCGGCTGCTCGGGGAATCCCTGGACGACGCCGCCGGCGAGGCGTTCGACAAGGCGGCCAAGATGTTGGGCCTGCCCTATCCCGGGGGCCCCCACATCGCGCGGCTGGCGCTGCAGGGGGATCCCGCGCGTTTCGATTTTCCGCGGCCCATGATCAACCGGCCGGGTCTGGACTTCAGTTTCAGCGGGCTCAAGACATACACACTGAACACGGTCAACGACTGTCGCGGCGACGGCGAGCTGTCGGAGCGGGACCGCTGTGATATCGCCCGCGCCTTCGAGGAGGCGGTGGTGGCCACCCTGGTCATCAAGTGCCGCCGCGCCCTGGTGCAGGAAGGGCTCGACGCCCTGGTGATCGCCGGTGGCGTCAGCGCCAACACAAACTTGCGCGAGTCCCTCGAGAGGGCTCTGGTGCCGGAAGGGGCCCGCGTGTACTACCCGGCGCCGGTCTTTTGCACCGACAACGGCGCGATGATCGCGTACGCCGGCGCACAGCGACTGCTCGCGGGGCAGAGTGACGGGCCGGATGTCCGGGTGCGCCCCCGCTGGCCCATGGAAGAGCTGCCGCCACTGGCGGGAGTGGCCTGAATGGATTGCGTTTATCTGAGGGGCCTGCGGGTGGAGGCCGTGATCGGTATTCACGACTGGGAGAGAGACATCCGCCAGACGCTGGTGCTGGACCTGGAGATGCGCTCGGACACCGCGCGCGCGGCGCGCACGGACGCGGTCACCGATGCCGTGGACTATGCGGCGGTGTCGGCACGGGTGATCGAGTTCGTGTCGGCGAGCGAGTACCAACTCATCGAGACCCTCGCCGAGCAGGTCGCGGCGCTGTTGCGCGCGGAGTTCGGGGTGTCCTGGCTGCGCCTGAGGGTGGCCAAGCCCGGCGCCGTGCCGGAGGCGGAAGACGTGGGCGTGATCATCGAGCGCGGCGAGCGGGCCTGATGGCCACGGTTTATCTGGGGCTCGGCAGCAATATCGAGCGCGAGCACCATATCAACGTCGGCCTGGACGCGCTGGATCGGCTGTTCGGCGAACCGGAGCTGTCGCCGGTATACGACAGCCCCGCCATTGGCTTCGCCGGCGAGCCCTTCCTCAATCTGGTGGCGCGTGTGCGCACCACTGTGCCGGTGACCGAGCTGGCGGCCACCCTGCGCCACGTCGAGACCCTGCATGGCCGATTGGCCGACGCGCCGCGCTACAGCCCGCGGCAACTCGATATCGACATTCTCACCTACGATGACCTGGTCGGTCGCTTCGGCCACGTGACCCTGCCGCGGGAGGAGATCCTGCACAACGCCTTCGTGTTGCGGCCCCTGGCGGAACTGGCCCCGGATGGGCGTCATCCGGTCTCGGGGCGACGCTACGCCGACCTGTGGCGCGAGTTCGATGCGGGTTCCCAGCCACTTGAGCGCGTGCACTTCCGCTGGCGCGGCCGCGTGACTTGAACAACTTGGGGGTCAAACAACTTGGGGGTCAGGTCTTTGATTGTTGATCATTCCCCCTCGCACATGACCTGACTTGGGGATCACATGACTTGGGGATCACATGACTTGGGGTCAGGTCTTTGATTGTTGATCATTCCCCCCCGTGCACATGAAAACGTGTCGGCGATAGCGCTTATGTGCGCGCCGTCGTTAAACCTCTCCGGCTCTCCCGGTCGGAAAATTTTTAAAATCAGCACAGGCCCCGTGCATCAACAATCAAAGACCTGACCCCGACACCCGTGACCCCGACACCCGCAGTGCCTCCAGGCGGCGTACCTGCTCGGCGGCAATGGCTTTTCCTATCTCGCGTCCCTGCAGTCCCTGCCCGGCGAAGTCGGCGGCGGTGACGGACCGGGCTGCCGCCAGCGCCTCCCGGAGATAGCTCGCCTGGGGGTAGTCCCGATCTTCGAGGCCGAGCCGGCCGCGGGCATCGCACTCGCAGGCGGCCAGAAACCACTCGAAGCGTTCCGGCCGGCGCAGGGCGCCGGTATCGTTGAAGAGCTTGAGCAGCGTCTTGCCGCGCAATTCCCGCGCTTTGTGGCATAACAGGTGGTGTTTGCACACAGCGATGGCCAGTTCGCGGTACCGCGTCGGCGCGCGCAGACGATCGCAGACCGCCTCAACCAGCGGCACCCCGCGGCGTTCGTGGGCGATATGGCGCGGCAGCTCCTCCGCCGGGGTGATACCCTTGCCGAGATCGTGCACCAGGACCGCAAAGCGTACCTCGACATCGGCTCCCATGACTGCCGCCTGGCGCAGGGCCATAAGCAGGTGTTCGCCGGTGTCGATCTCCGGGTGATGTTCGGGCGGCTGGGGTACGCCGAACAGTGCATCGACCTCGGGCAACAGGCGGGCGAGGGCGCCGCAGTCGCGCAGCACCCGGATGAAAACCTCGGGATTGCGCTCACCCAGTGCCCGGTCCAGCTCTGTCCATATGCGCTCGGCCGGAAGATGTGCCAGTTCGTTCTGGTCGACGATCTCCGCCATCAGTTCGAGGGTCTCCGGCGCCACCGCGAACCCCAGGTGGGCATAACGCGCGGCGAAGCGCGCGGTGCGTAGTACGCGCAGCGGATCCTCGACGAAAGCCCCGGAGACATGGCGCAGTACACGCTCGCGCAGGTCGCGCTGGCCGCCGTGGGGATCTATCAGGGTGCCATCGCTGTTCCTGGCCATGGCGTTGATGGTCAGGTCGCGGCGTCGCAGGTCATCTTCCAGCGTCACCGAGGGATCGCAGTTGACCGCGAAACCGGTGTAGCCGTGGCCGGCCTTGCGCTCCGTGCGCGCCAGCGCGTACTCCTCGCCGGTCTCGGGATGCAGGAACACGGGAAAGTCGCGCCCCACCTGCCGGAAGCCACGCCCCAGCATGTCTTGTGGCGTGGCGCCCACCACCGCCCAGTCGCGTTCGCGCGCCGGGATTCCCAACAGCTCGTCGCGGACGGCGCCGCCGACCAGGTAGATATCCAGTTGGGGGGTCAGGTCTTTGATTGTTGATCACTCCACTCGCAGTTCGGGGTCACTCGCAGTTCGGGGGTCAGGTCTATGATTGTTGATGCTCTCCGGACTTGCGCCGACTACTCGCACTCGCGGCATCGAAGATGCTCGGCATGGTGGTTATACCACGGCGTAGTACATAACCGCCATGCCGGCACACTCGGCCGATCAGGCCGAGATGGAGTGATCGACAATCAAAGACCTGACCCCATCTCCGTGTGACCCCATCTCCGCATCTCCTATGACCCCATATCCTGGCACTCGCAGAGTGTTCGTTCACCGGTCTGGAGGTTGTAGAGAGATAGTGCGCCGCCCCAGACGCAGCCGGTGTCCAGGCCGATGGCGTTGGGTGTGTCGGTGTGACCCTGCAGCGACGCCCAGTGGCCGAACAGGATGCGCTCGTCGGCGGTCTTGCGGTTGGGGTGGCTGAACCAGGCGGAGACCTTCTTGTCGCCGAGGTTGGGGACGCCGGCATCGGGACTGGTGCCCTTGCTCTGCAGGTCCATCACCCCCTTGCGGGTGCAGTAGCGCATACGGGTGAGGTAGTTGGTAATGACCCGAAGACGGGGCATGCCGGTCAGGTCATCGGACCACACCGCCGGTTCGTTGCCGTACATGTTGGCGAGAAACTCGGTGCACTGGGGGCTCTGCAGCACTGTTTCCACTTCCCGCGCATAGCCGATGGTGTCCTGCAGGCTCCACTGGGGCGGGATGCCCGCGTGTACCATGGTATAGCCGTACTCGTGATGTATCAGCGGACGGTGCAACAGCCAGTTGAGCAGTTCCTCCCGGTCCGGCGCCGACAGAATCCCGTCCAGCGTATCGCTGGCGTTGGGCTGGCGGTTGCCGCTGGCTACCGCAAGCAAATGCAGGTCGTGGTTGCCCAGTATCATGACTACACTGGCGCGCATGGCGTAGAAAAAGCGCAGTGTTTCCAGGCAGTGGGTGCCGCGATTGACGATATCGCCAACGGACCAGAGGGTGTCCGTCGCGGGATCGAAACGTACGGTGTCCAGCAGGCACCTGAGTGCCGGCAGGCAGCCGTGTATATCGCCGACTACATAGGTTGCCATCGCGTATCAGTTCAGTGCTCTGGGTGTGTGCAGGGAAAACGCCGGGATAGGTACCTCGAACGTCGGCAGGTATTCCGGATCGAGATCGATCGGGTCGCGCACCACCATGAAGTAGGCCCCCTCCATACAGCCGACCGGGGTGGGCAGGGTAGCACCGCTGGTATAGCGAAACGAGGTGTCGGGATGGATGATCGGCTGTTCGCCGACCACGCCCTCGCCGCGCACTTCCTGCACATCGTTGTCGGCATCGGTAATGATCCAGTGGCGCGACATCAGTTGCACGGGCACGCTGGCGGCGTTGCTGATGGTAATCGTGTAGGCAAAGGTGTACTGACCGGCCTCGGGCCGGGAGTGCTGCGGCAGGTAGTCGGTCATCACCTCGACGACGATTTGCGCCGGGTCAAACTGTATGCTGGACATGGATGGCGTTGGCTATGTCGATAAACTGAGTAAGCGAAAGAGTTTCAGGCCGGGCGCCCGGATCGATGCCCAGCACTTCCAGTTGGCTACTATCTATAAGCGCTTTGAGATTGTTGCGCAAGGTCTTGCGTCGCTGGCCGAATGCGGTCTGGACCACGGCACCCAGGCGGTTTTCGTCGCAGGCGGGCCAGGGCGAGCGCTCCCACGGGACCAGGCGAACCACCGCTGAGTGCACGCTGGGCGAGGGATAAAAAGCCCGCGGCGGTACATCGAACAGGTGTTCGACGCGGCAGTGGTACTGGGCCATGATACCCAGGCGTCCCCACGTTTTGCCGCCGGACTCGGCGGCGAGTCGTTGCACCACCTCCCGCTGCAGCATGAAGTGCATGTCGCGGATGCGCGGGGCCTGGGCGAGCAACCCGAAGATCAACGGCGTGGAGATGTTGTAGGGGAGGTTGCCGACCACGCGCAGTTTGCGGCCGGGTTCGGCCAGCGCCGCGAAATCGAAGTCCAGGGCGTCGGCTCTGTGCAAGGTGAACCGGGGGTTCAGTCCGAAAGAGGCGAGCAGGCCCGGAACGAGATCCCGGTCGAGTTCGATGACATCGAGAGTGCAGCCGCTGGACAACAGGGCGTCGGTCAGCGCGCCCCGCCCCGGTCCGATCTCGACGAGATGCTCAGAGGCCTGCGCCCCGATCGCCGTGTTTATGCGGTGCACGACGGATTCGTCCCGCAGAAAATTCTGGCCAAAGCGCCTGCGCGGGCGGTGCCTGGTCGGGGATTGCTTCATACGGCCCATTGTACCTGCCGGCGAGGGTGCCGACAGGATACGCCCCAATCAAAATTGTCGCCGCCACCCGGGTTGGTGCGATAAGTTCAAAGTGTGAGCGGCCGCTCATCACAAGGGTGGTTCAGTCGCCGGGTATCTTGTTAGACTGCGTGACCGTCGATTTTAATAAAGCAGAATCCGATTAGATGTCGTTTTCCCAATATTGGCACCTGGCCGATGTCATGGCACGGATGGCCCTGCGCGCGGACGCCACCCGATTTTTTCTCGGTTATATCTGGTGGGTGCTTGAACCGCTACTGTATGTGGCAGTGCTCTACGTCGTTTTCACCAAGATTCTCGGCACGCGTGACCCCGACTTCCTCTACTTTCTGATGTGCGGAAAGCTGGCGTTCTCCTGGTTCTCCAAGTCCGTGACTCAGGGCTCGAACAGTATCATCGGTGGCAAGGGTCTGATCGGCAAGATCGATGTGCCCAAGACCTTGTTCCCCCTGGCGTCGGTGCAGGAGGGGCTGTACAAGCAGATCGCGGTGTTCGTTTTACTGTTTACGGTGCTGGTTTCCGTGGGCTTCCCGGTGACCATCACCTGGGTATACCTGGTGCCGATCATCCTGGTCAATTACATCATGATTCTCGCCTGCGCCTATGTGGGCGCCACGCTGGTCTGTATCGTGCGCGATTTCAGCCCGCTCATATCGCTCGCCATGATTTTCCTGTTGTTCACCTCCGGCATCTTCTGGAACCCGCGGGACCTGGAGTCCGGACAAGATGGAATTGATTCTGACGGCGAACCCGCTGGCCTTCATTCTGGACGCCTATCGCCAGGTGCTCATGTTCGCCACGCCGCCGGATATGATCCATCTGTTCTCCATCGCTCTGCTTTTTGGCGCGGTGCTGTGCTCGATGGTGTTGATCATGCGCCGCGGCAGCCAGTTCCTGGCCCTCAAGGCGCTGACGGCATGAGTGACGACCAGTGGCAGCTCGATACCGTGGGCGAGGAGCGGGCGGTGATGATGGAGCTGCAGGACGTCTCGATTAATTTCCACTCCGGCCGCAAGACCTATGATCACGGCGTACACCATGTCCTCGATCGGGTCTCGATGCGGCTCTACGAGGGTGAAACCCTGGGCATGATCGGGCGCAACGGCGTCGGCAAGACCACGATGCTGCGCATCATGGCCGGGATACTGGCGCCGAGCTCGGGCAGAATTCACGTGGCGCCGGGCAAGTCCGTATCGCTGCTGACGCTGGGACTGGGCTTCAAACCCGACCTTTCGGGCCGCGACAATGCGCTGCTGGCGGCGATGTTGCAGGGCTCCACGCGCAAGGAGGCGCAAGGCCTTTCTCCCGCAGATCCGGGAGTTTTCCGAATTGGGCGACGCTTTCGAACTGCCGGTGAAGACTTATTCGTCCGGCATGCGGGCCCGTCTCGGTTTTACCACCGCGCTGATGACACATGTCGATATTCTGCTGATCGACGAAGTGCTCAGCGTGGGTGACGCCCAGTTTCGCGGCAAGGCGCAGACCGCCATGAAGGAGCGTGTCACCGGCGAGCAGACGGTGGTTTTCGTGTCCCATATGGCGGACCAGGTCAAGGCCATGTGCGACCGTGTAATCCTGCTCGAAGAGGGCAGGATTGCGCTCGAAGGGGATCCGGTCGAGGTGATGGACGCTTATAATGACAGGGTCAACAAGGCGCGCAAGACCGGCGCCGAGCAACAGGAAAAGCACGCGCAGTTCGAGCAGCGGCTGCTGCAGATGGACGAGGAGAAACTCCACAAACTCGTCCAGAGGGAGTTGCAAAAGTCCGACGAGGAGCGTTAACTGCCCGCCGCCGCCATATCGCAGGCCACCGCCAGGGCCCGCGCCATACTGCCGGGGTCGGCGCGGCCCGTACCGGCCAGGTCCAGCGCCGTACCGTGATCCACCGAGGTGCGGATAATGGGCAGGCCGAGTGTGATGTTAATGGCGCGGCCGAAGCCCGAATACTTCAGCACCGGCAGTCCCTGATCGTGGTACATGGCGAATACGGCATCACAGCGCTCCAGCACCGCGGGGTTGAAAGCGGTATCCGCCGGCAGCGGGCCGAGCAGGTCCAGTCCTTCCGCGCGCAGTTGCTCAATTGCCGGGATGATCGTATCGATCTCTTCGCGACCCATGTGGCCGGACTCGCCGGCGTGGGGATTCAGGCCCAGCACCGCGATGCGCGGCTGCGCCACGCCGAACTTCTCCCGCAGGTCCCGCTGTACCACCCGCAGCGCGGTCAGTAGCAGTTCGACGTCAATGGCGTCGGGCACCTCGCGCAGCGCCAGGTGGGTCGTCGCCAGGGCCACCCGCAGCGCATCGGTGGCCAGCATCATCACGACACGGGGCGCACCGGTCTCTTCGGCGAGAAATTCCGTATGGCCGACAAAGGGCAGCCCGGCATCATTGATGACCGATTTCTGCACCGGTGCCGTCACCATCGCCCGATAGTGTCCCGACTGGCAGCCGTGCACGGCCGCGCGCAGGGTTTCCAGCACGTACGGCGCGTTCGCCGGGTCCAGGCGGCCCGGGACCACCGGCGCGGCCAGTGGCACCGGATGGACCAGCAGGGTTCCCGGCCGGTGCGGGCGCGGTGTCGCGGCCGTGTCGACGGTGCGGAGCGTCAGGCTGATATCCAGCTGCCGCGCCCGCGCGGACAGCAGGTCAGGGTCGGCAAAGGCAACCAGCTCCGCATCCCAGGACTGACCCGCGACAGCCAACAGGACGTCGGGCCCAATGCCCGCCGGCTCGCCCGCGGTGATGGCTATTCTGGGAACCGGCACAGCGCGTCGTTACTTGATGTCGACGAAGGCTTCGTCGCGGATCTGGCGCAGCCAGGCGTCCAGTTCCTGCTGGTATTTGCGTTCGTGCAAATGGTTCCTGGCCCTGTTGCGGATCGCCTCCTCGGTCATGTCCCGATTCCTGCGCTCCAGGACCTTGATAATATGCCAGCCGTATTCGGTGCCCACCGGTTCGGAAATGGCGCCCACCGGCGTGTCGGCCATGGCGGCCTCGAATTCGGGCACCGTTTGTCCGGGGGAGGTCCAGCCCAGGTCGCCGCCCTCGGCCGCGGTGCCGATGTCCTCGGAGTACTGCCTCGCCAGTTCGCCAAAGTCCTCGCCGGACATCGCCCGTTGCCGCAGTTCGCCGGCGAGCTCGCGGGCCTGCTCCTCGCTCATGATTTCCGAGGGCTTGATCAGAATGTGTCGCACCCGGGTCTGGGATACCATCTGCTCATCGCCCCGTGCTCCAACCAGTTGGACGAGGTGAAAGCCGCTGTCGGAACGAAACGGGTCGGCGGTTTCTCCCTCCTCGAGCTGTGGCACGATATCGGTGAACAGTGACGGCAGGTCGTCCAGCTTGCGCCATCCCAGGTCGCCGCCACTGAAAGCGCCCGCCGCGTCACTGGAGTTCACCGCGGCCTCGAAGTCCGCGCCGCCACGGATGCGTTCGAGCACCTCCATGACCTGTGTACGGGCTGCGGCGACGGTCGTCTCGTCCGCGTCCGGGGATACCGGCAGCAGGGCGTGAACGACCCGGTATTCGGGCTGTGTGAGTTTCTGGCCTTCCTGCGTCGACAGAAAGTTATCCACCTCCTGCTCCGAGATCTCGATGCGCTGGTTGACGTTGCCCGCCTGTACCCGCTGGATGATCATGTCCCGGCGCAATTGCTCGCGCATCTCGCCATAGGACTGACCGCGTTCCTCCAGCGCCCGGCGGAATTGGTCGAGGCTCATCCCGTTGCGGGCCGCGATACGCTGCAGCGCGCTATTGAGCTGCGCGTCCGATATGCGCACGCCCACTCTCGTGCCCAGCTGGAGCTGGATGCTCTCCAGGATGAGGCGGTCCAGTGTTTCGCGGATGAGTTCTTCCTCGGGGGGCGGTGTGATGCCCCTGGCGGCGATAGTCTGATTGACGGCCGCTAGCCGTTCCTGCAGTTCGCTGGCCATGATGACGTCGTTGTCGACGATGGCCACGACCTGGTCGAGGATTTCCGTGGCGGCCTGCAGTGGAAGGGCGACGACCAAAGCAATGGTCGCCAAAAGCCTGTTAATACTCACGTTCTTCAAAACCTCGGATCATGTCTTTCATGATGTCGGTGATACGATCGCCGAAGTCTCCCATCCCCTTGAGTATGATCTGGAACTGGAGCGTTTTCTCCCGTTCCAGGTCCGGGTCCGAGAAATTCGGCAGGCGATTGGATTCATTGTTGAAAAAGCGCAGATAGAGCAGCCGCGCGGTCCAGCAACAGCTATCGTATTCCACTCCCACCATATCTTCCACGCTGCGATTGGCCTTGGTGCTGAAACTCATCGCGCCGAACACGCTCCAGTTGCGGTCGAGCGGCAGATAGGCCGACACACTGGCCTCGGCGGTCGGGATCTGTTCCCGGGCTGTCGCGATCGAGGTGAGCGGCCGCCGGAAAGCGTAGCCCAGATTGTAGATGGCGCCGTTGTCGGCGGTGTAACTGGCCAGCACATGGCCGGCGTTCATTCTGCCTTCGAAGGGATCGTAGACCAGGCTGGAGCGCAGGCGCACCTGCTCGTTCGGTGTAAAGCCCACGTCAGCGGCGATTTCCGAGCCCGGATCGTTCAGGGGTTCGGCGGTGGGCAGCAGTCGCACCTCGCGGTCGCGGAAATAATAGATCTGGCCGATGCTGGCCTGCAGCAGGCTGGAGCCGTCCCGCTCGTCGATAAAGGACGTGCTGACGCCCACGGCGATCTGGTTGGCGTCATCGAGGCGGTCGCGACCGGAAAACCGCGTCTCCCTGAACAGCTGGTTGTAACTGAAAGTCAGTTCGGCGCTGTCGAAATCCGGCTGGTCGAACTGGTCCTCGGACTCGCTGTAAAGGTAGTACATGCGCGGTTCCAGGGTTTGCAGCATTGGCCTGCCGTTCAGCGTGGTGGAACGCTCGAACAACAGCCCGCCGTCGAGGCTGGCCAGGGTCGAACCGGCGGAGGGGCTGTCATTGGGAAATGTTGGGCTTTCACTGAGGTCGTAGTTGATCTGGCGGTACTTCACCGTCGGCTGCAGGAAGCCCCATACCCAGCGCATGGGATAGGAAACGCCGGCCTCGCCATAGAGGCGCTGGCCGGTCACGACGTCTTCGTCCGAATCGAAATTCGACACCTGGCTGACTATAACGGGCGCTAGACTGAAAGGCTCGCCGTCGGCCCGGTATTGAGCGGTGAACTGGGGCATTTTCTCGTAGTCATCGCGGATATCCTCGGCCAGACTCTGGAACTGTTGCGCCTGCAGGTTGATCAGCCAGTCATCACCGAGATAGTCGAGGCTCGCCAGTTGCAAAAGGCTGGTCTGGCGCTGCGACTGCAGACTGGAGGTCTCCAGATCCTGCAGGTAGTCCTCATCGCTGGCCTTGCTGTAGTCGACTCGCGAGCGCCAGCGCTGTGCGAACAGGCCCTGCTGTTTGACGACGCCCAGCCAGCGGTCGGTGCTGCGGTTGGCGGGCGCCTGGTCCCGGAAGCGATTATCGTCCTCCATCCAGGTACCGCCGACGGTCCAGTGGCCGATATTCGGGTTCAGGTAACGGAATACGAGTTCATGGTTCAGGCCGCGCTCCTCGATAAATCGGGGTGCGTAGAGAGCATCGTAATTGGGGGCAAGATTCAGGTAGAAGGGTGTGGTGATATCCAGCCCTCCCGTGCTGTCGTTGCCGAAATCGGGCCACAGAAAGCCGGTGCGGCGCCGATCGTCCAGGGGAAAGCTCAACCAGGGAAGGTAGAATACGGTAACCCCCTCGATATCCAGCCGCGCCTTGCGGGCAATGCCGAGACCTTCTTCAAAATCCAGATCCAGCTCCTCCGCCCGGATGGCCCAGTCGTTTTCCCCCGGGGCACAGTACGTGAAACTGCCATCCTGAATGAGAACCAGCCCCCGCGAGTCGCGCTCGAGCAAATCCGCCGAGCCGCGCAGATGGCGCTCGTGAAACACGAAGGCGCCCGATTGCATCGTTGCTTCCCCGGTCTCGGAAAACACCTTGGCGCGTTGGCCCGTAAGCAGGACACCGGGCTCGCGCAGCGCCACGTTGCCGCTGATCGTGGCGGCCTCCTCGCCGCGATCCACCACGGCGCGATCACCGTAGAGACGGCGATAGCCCTGAATCGCATACACACCGCCGGTGAGCACGGCTTCTTCCTCGCGCAGCTCCGTTTGGTTGGACCAGGCCCTGATATTGGCGCCCCGGGGTGATACGTCCGTATCCAGCGCCGCGAGTGGATCGATATAGCGGCCCCACAGCGGACGCACTGCCGATTCAACTGATCGGCCGGCGGAGAGCAGATGTCTACCCAGTCCAGAGCGGCTGCATTGCGGACCGCTCCGACGGTTGGCGGGCAGTTTTCGACATTCCCGTCGATGGTCGTACAGGTCCCTGAATTGTTATCCTGTGCAACTACAGCCGACGACATCGACAGTGTGAGCAGCACGGCGATGCGGGCGATTCGATGTACTTTGCGGACGGCGACCATGCGGTTCGGGGCTTTTGCCCGGGACAAAACGCGGATTCTAAAGCATCGCCCGGAGCTTGTCCGTTATAATCTGAACAGGAGGAACGCCCTGGTGCCGCACGCCGCGCCGCCGCCACTGGAGAGCTGGGTGAGATCGATCCTGGCCCCCGGCCAGAGCCGCTCGCATCCGCAGCTGATGCCCCTTGCCGGGGACGCCAGCGGTCGCAGCTACTTCCGTCTGCGGTCGGCTGGCCGCGGCTACATCGTTGCTCACGCGCCGCCGGAGACGGAAAACAACGCGGCCTTCATCGCGGTGCGCGCGCTGCTCGATCGCGCGGGGGTGCGCGTACCGGCGTTGTTCGCGTCAAACCTGGAGCAGGGCTATCTGTTGCTGGAGGATCTGGGCGACGACACCCTGCTGCCGGCGCTGGACGCAGACACTGTGGACGGCTATTACAGCCTCGCCTTCGAGCTGCTGCTGCGCTTTGTCGCAATCGATACCGGCGAATGTGGTCTGCCGGCCTATGACGAGGCGTTGTTGCGCGAGGAACTGAGTCGTTTCGACACCTGGTTTCTCCGCGGCTTGCTGGATTACTCGCCGACGACCGCTGAGCGCGACATGCTCGAGGCGCTGTATACCGCTCTGGTGCAGAGTGCACTGGCCCAGCCGCGGGTCTTTGTGCACCGGGATTTTCACAGCCGCAACCTGATGCTCCACGGCGGGGGCCGGTTGGCGGTGATCGACTTCCAGGACGCCGTGGCCGGGCCACTGACCTATGACCTGGTCTCGGTGCTGCGGGACTGCTATGTGCGCTGGCCCGCCGAGCGGGTACGCGAGTGGGCGGGGCAGTACTGGTACATGCTGCAGCAGGCGACGCCGGTCGCCGTCCCGGACCACGCCACGTTCCAGCGCTGGTTCGACTGGATGGGCCTGCAGCGGCACTTCAAGGTGTTGGGGACGTTCGCCCGCCTGTCCCTGCGCGACGGGCGCGCCGCCTATCTCGCAGACCTGCCGCGGGTCATCGATTACACGCTGGAGGTGCTGGCGCGCTACGCGCCCGAAGAGCCCGCCTTCGCCGATTGTCTCGACTGGTATCGACGCTGCGTGGCACCGGCCGTTGCGCGGGAACCCTGGGGCCGGCAGCCGGGGAGCCAGTCCTCGTGAAAGTGATGATACTCGCGGCGGGCGTGGGTGCCCGCCTGCGGCCGCTGACCGACCACACGCCGAAACCGCTCCTGAAGGTCGCCGGCATGCCGTTGATAGAGCACCATTTGCGGCGACTGGCCGCGGCGGGCCTGTCGGAGGTGGTTATCAATGTTTCGCACCTCGGCGGGCAGATCGAACAGTATTGCAGCGACGGGGCGCGCTGGGGGCTCGCCCTGCGCTACTCGCGGGAGGAAGTACCCCTGGAGACCGCCGGCGGTATCCTGCATGCCCGGCCGCTGCTGGGGGAGGCGCCGTTTCTGGTCGTCAATGGCGATGTCTGGAGCGACTTTTCCTTCGGGCCGCTGCTCGAGCACCCGCTGCGCGACGGTGAAAATGCGCGGCTCGTGCTGGTGGACAACCCGCCGCAACACGCCGCCGGCGATTTCTCCCTGGACGACGGCGGTCGGGTGGGACACAGAGTCCCGGGCGGTGCGAGCTACACTTACGCCGGTATCGGCTTGTACAGCTGGCGACTGTTCGCCGGCCTGTCGCCGGGGAAGACGCCCCTGCGCCCGTTGCTGGACGCCGCGATCGACCGCGGTGAACTGGGCGGTATCCACCACACCGGCGGCTGGGAGGATGTCGGCACGCCGCAGCGCCTGCGGCAACTGGACGCGCGCCTGGGCGCGGCCGGGTGACGCCGGCCGGGCAGGGCACTACAATGGCGCGGGCAACAGCACGGGACCCTGCCATGAACGATTACCTGATCGCCCCTTCCATTCTGTCGGCGGATTTTGCCCGACTCGGCGAGGAGGTAGAGGCTGTGCTGGCCGCCGGGGCGGACATGGTGCACTTCGACGTGATGGACAATCACTACGTGCCGAACCTCACGATCGGCCCCATGGTATGCAGCGCGCTGCGCAGTCACGGTATCGAAGCCGATATCGACGTCCACCTGATGGTCAGTCCGGTGGAACGGCTTATCGCCAGTTTTGCCGAGGCGGGCGCCACCTACATCACCTTTCACCCGGACGCGGAAGTACACGTGGACCGTGCGCTGCAGATGATCCGCGATGCCGGCTGCAAGTCGGGCCTGGTATTCAATCCGCATATGGGCCTGGACGCGTTGCGCTACGTCCTCGACAAGGTGGACATGGTCCTGCTGATGTCGGTCAACCCGGGGTTCGGCGGCCAGTCGTTCATACCCGCCACGCTGGAAAAACTGCGCCAGGCCCGGGCCATGATCGACGACTCCGGCCGCGACATCCGCCTGGAGGTCGACGGCGGGGTCAGCGCGGACAATATCGCCGAAATCGCCGCCGCCGGCGCCGATACCTTCGTCGCCGGCTCGGCCATTTTCAATCAGCCCGACTACGCGCAGGCGATCGACCGTATGCGCGCGGAACTGAAAACCGCCGCCCGGTAGCACTGTTTTTTCCCGCCCCCGGGTCCGGCCAACGGCACCATTGAAACTATAGACAGAGCCCAGCGCGGGTAATATCCGTAATTTGCGTTCAGGCCGGAGCTGCGACGCCGGAGCAGTACGGTCCCACTGGAACCGTGTGGCGACAGGACGTCGCCACCCGAGCCTGGCCATGGATGGCCGCTTTTTGGCGTGTTCCAGTGGGACCGTACTGCTCTGGCGGCGTAGAGTCGCTTCCAAATCACCCCACGACCCCGCGGCAACCGTGTGGCGACATGGATGTCGCCACCCGAGCCTGCACACGGAGGTGCGCTTTTTGGCGTGTTCCAGTGAGGCCATACTGCTCTGGCGGCGTAGAGTCGCTTCCAAATCACGCCACTACGCGACGCTGAACGCGTTTGCCAGACCCCCCCCGCCATGTACAATAGGCGCCACACCGATCCTGGAGAGTGCTGTGAACACAGCCCAGCGTAAAATCATCGACCTGCTGTCGATGCCCGAGGTCACCTGCTGGCGATGGTAGCCAGAGCTGCGTCGCGACCTTCTTTTACGCCGTTTCCATCTCCGAGGACATCCCATGCAACAGCAGGATTTTGCTGCCCTGGCGGCGCAAGACTGCAATCGTATCCCGGTCAGCCGCGAGGTACTCGCCGACCTTGAAACGCCTGTCAGCGCCTACCGCAAGCTGGCCGAGGGCCCCTATTCCTACTTCTTTGAATCCGTCCAGGGCGGCGAAAAATGGGGCCGCTACTCCATCATCGGCCTGCCCTGCCGCACCCTGCTGAAGGTTTTCGGCTATCGCGCCGAGGTCTGGGTCGACGGCGAACTGGCCGAGAGCGAAGACGTCGCGGACCCGCTGGCCTTCGCCGAGGAATTCCAGCGGCGCTACCGCACGGCGCCGCGGGCGGATTTGCCGGTATTCCACGGCGGGCTGGTCGGTTACTTCGGCTACGATACCGTGCGATATGTCGAGCCGCGGTTGCGCGCCGGGCAGCCGCCCGACCGCATGGGCACGCCGGATATTCTGCTCATGGTGTCCGAGGAAGTGGTCGTATTCGACAATCTGGCCGGCACCATACGCCTGGTGGTCAACGTCGATCCGGCGCCGGAAGGGGCACTGGCGGCGGCCCACGCGCGCCTCGATGAACTGGTGGAGCGGCTGCGCCAGCCGATGCCGGCACTGCCGGATGTCGCCCTGCACGCGGCCGACTCGGCCGACCTGGAGCGCACGGCGCATTCGGACTTTTCCCGTGAGCAGTATTACGCCGCGGTGAACCGGGTGAAGGAGTACGTGCTCGCCGGTGACGTGATGCAGGTCGTGCCCTCCCAGCGTATGAGCGTGCCCTTCGACGCGCTGCCGCTGAACCTGTACCGGGCACTGCGCAACCTCAACCCCTCGCCCTACATGTACTACCTGGACCTGGCGGACTTCCATATTGTCGGCTCGTCGCCGGAGATCCTGGCGCGCCTGCAGGACGGCGTCGTCACCGTCCGGCCCATCGCCGGCACCCGTCGCCGCGGTCACACGGACGAGGAGGACCGGGCGATGGAGGCGGAATTGCTCGCGGACCCCAAGGAACTCGCGGAACACCTGATGCTGATTGACCTCGGGCGCAATGATGTCGGGCGCATCGCCGAGACCGGCTCCGTGGAACTCACCGACAGGATGGTCGTGGAGCGCTACTCCCACGTCATGCACATCGTGTCCAATGTCACCGGCGTACTGCGCCCGGGCAGTTCGGCAATCGACGTGCTGCGCGCCACCCTGCCCGCCGGCACGCTCAGCGGCGCCCCGAAGATTCGCGCGATGGAAATCATCGACGAACTGGAGCCGGTCAAGCGCGGCGTCTACGGCGGCGCAGTGGGCTATATCTCCTGGGCGGGCGACATGGATACCGCCATCGCGATCCGCACCGCCGTGATCAAGGACCACAGGCTGTACGTGCAGGCGGGCGGCGGGGTGGTGGCCGACTCCGTGCCGGAACTGGAGTGGAAAGAGACCCACGACAAGGCGCGGGCCATGTTCCGCGCGGCGAGCATGGTGCTGGCGGGGGAGGGTTGACGATGTTGCTCATGGTCGACAACCGCGAATAGCGTCTATCGAGTGCCACCGGCTTCCATGGGTGAAACGTAACTCACTGATTACAAGAAGAATGACGTTCTATTCTGGTCCGGTGTCTGTCCAGCCCAAGCCACAGGAATATGTGTATAACAAAGCGTATAACGGCGCTCTTGGAAGGTGTTATACACATTGTTGCGGGTTTTCCATGCCGTGCGTAACAGTGCGGGCTCCCGCGGCAGCTGTCTTTCCCGCAAACAGGTGAATCCCTCCGCTGGAGGCTTGGAGCAAAAGCAACAATAGCTTGTTTCAATATTTCAATAATTGTTGTATAGTCAAAGCATGGAAAAGAGCACAGCAACCACGATTTTCGAATCCCTCTCGTCGGGTGTGCGGCTGGATGTCTACCGCCTTCTCGTCAAGCAAGGCGCAGACGGCATGGTCGCTGGCGAAATTGCGGCGGATCCTCGACATACCTCCAACCAACCTGTCCTTTCATCTCAAGGCGCTGACCCAGGCCGGGATGCTCACCGTCACGCAGGAAGGACGATACCAGCGCTATCGAGCCAACCTTCCCTTGATGCTGGACTTGATTGCCTACCTGACGGAAGAGTGCTGCCAGGGCCACCCTGAGCAATGTGCCGACCTGCGCGACGCCTCTCGATGCTCCGACGCAGTACTGTCGCAGATCTCTTCAACCCACGTAAAACCTGAGCATTGATGGAGATACCCAATGACAACCATTCAAGTCTATGACCCGGCCCTGTGCTGCAGCACTGGCGTATGCGGCGTTGATGTTGACCAGGCACTGGTGAGCTTTTCCGCCGATGCGGATTGGGCCAGGCAGAACGGTGTGCAGATCGAACGCTTCAATCTGGCGCAACAACCGATGGCTTTCGCCGAGAACGCAACAGCGAAAGCCTTCCTGGACCAGTTCGGACAGGAAGGCTTGCCGCTGATTCTGGTGGACGGTGAAAATGTTCTGGCTGGGCGCTACCCGACACGGGATGAACTGGCAGCCTGGATCAGCACCAGCACCACAAATTCATTATTCACGGAGCAGGTCGCCGAACTGGTCGCGATTGGTGCCGCTATCGCGGCTAACTGTGAACCATGCTTCAAGCACCACTACGATGTCGCACGCAAACTTGGCGTCAGCCATGAGGACATGCGCCGGGCGGTCGATCTTGCCCAAAAGGTAAAAGACAGCCCTGCGCGGACCATGCTTGAACTCGCCAGCCGCTACCTCGACAAAGGCCCGACGTCGACCAAGGCGAAGGCCGTGTCAGCAGACGCCAAAGGCAGTGCTTGCTGCGGGCCGAAGAGCGATGTTTCCGGTCCATCAAAGACCGGTTGCTGCTGATCACTGGAGACAATGAGATGATGAACTTTCTTGATCACCCACCGCGTTTCTTTTTCTTTACCGGTAAAGGTGGCGTGGGCAAGACTTCCATCGCCTGCGCAACCGCCGTCAAGCTGGCGGGTGAAGGCAAGCGTGTGCTGCTGGTCAGCACCGACCCGGCCTCCAACGTGGGGCAGGTATTCGGCGCGACCATTGGCAATGCGATGACCGCCATCCAGGCGGTACCGAATCTGTCTGCGCTGGAGATCGACCCGCAGGCCGCCGCGCAGGCCTATCGGGATCGCATCGTCGGTCCGGTGCGCGGCGTGTTGCCCGATACAGTGGTCAAGGGCATCGAGGAACAACTTTCCGGCGCCTGCACCACCGAGATCGCGGCCTTTGACGAGTTCACTGCACTGCTGATCGATTCCTCACTGACAGAAGACTACGACCATATTCTGTTCGACACTGCCCCCACCGGGCACACGATCCGTTTGCTGCAGTTGCCTGGCGCCTGGAGTGGCTTTCTGGAAGAAGGCAAGGGCGATGCTTCCTGCCTCGGCCCCCTGGCGGGTCTGGAAAAACAGCGGGAGCAGTACAAGGCTGCCGTAGACGCATTGGCGGATGCCGCACGCACGCGGCTGGTGCTGGTGGCGCGTGCGCAAGCCTCTACGCTGCGGGAAGTGGCTCGCACCCACGAAGAGCTCGCGGACATTGGCCTGCGCCAGCAATACCTGGTGATCAATGGCGTGTTGCCTGCCAGCGCGGCAAACGAGGATGAACTCGCCGCCGCCATTTTCGCCCGCGAACAAGCGGCTATCGCGGCGATTCCTGCCGTCCTGAGCGCGCTGCCCCGTGATCAGATCACACTCAAATCCTTCAACCTGGTGGGCCTCGACGCTCTACACCATTTGCTGGACAGCACCGAAGCGCTGGTTGATGCTCCGGCCACAACAACCGCCGAGCCACTGCCCGAACCATTGATAGCGCCGACGCTGGCGACCCTGGTTGATGAGATCGCCGCCGACGGCCATGGCCTGGTGATGGTGATGGGCAAAGGCGGTGTCGGCAAAACCACGCTGGCGGCAGCGGTTGCCGTTGAACTTGCCCATCGCGGCCTGCCGGTGCACCTGACCACCTCCGATCCGGCCGCGCATCTCACCGAAACCCTCAGCGAAACGCTCGATCACCTGAGCGTGAGCCGCATCGACCCGCACGCAGAGACCGAACGCTACCGCGAGCATGTGCTGGAAACCAAAGGCGCCAAGCTCGATGCCCAGGGTCGCGCCTTGCTGGAAGAGGATTTGCGTTCACCCTGTACCGAGGAGATCGCCGTGTTCCAGGCCTTCTCCCGCATCATCCGCGAAGCGGGCAAAAAGTTCGTGGTGATGGATACGGCGCCCACCGGACACACCCTGCTGCTGCTGGATGCCACCGGCGCCTACCACCGGGAAATTGCCCGTCAGATGGGCGACAAGGGCATCCACTTCACCACCCCGATGATGCAGTTGCAGGACCCGAAGCAGACCAAGGTGTTGCTGGTCACGCTGGCGGAAACCACCCCGGTACTGGAAGCCGCCAACCTGCAGGACGATCTGCGCCGCGCCGGTATCGAACCCTGGGCCTGGATCATCAACAACAGCATTGCCGCCGCGCGCACCCAATCACCGCTGCTGCTGCAGCGCGCCGCCAATGAGCGCCGCGAAATCGATGCCGTGGCCAAGGTGCATGCCCAGCGCTATGCCCTGGTGCCGCTGCTGAAAGACGAACCCGTGGGGCAGAAGAACCTGCGGGCGCTGTCACAGAGCCAAGCCACAAGCGATCAAAAGGAAGAAGTATGAGCACCACCTCACCGATCGGTTTTTTTGAGCGCTACCTGTCGCTGTGGGTCGCCTTGTGCATTGCCGCCGGCATTGGCCTGGGCAGTGCTTTTCCGGCACTGTTTCAATCCCTGGCCGGCCTCGAATACGGCTCCGTCAACTTCATCGTCGCCGTGCTGATCTGGTTCATGGTGTACCCGATGATGGTGTCGGTGGACTTCTCCAGCCTCAAGCGCATCCACGAACGCCCCAAGGGGCTGATCATCACGCTGACCGTGAACTGGCTGATCAAGCCGTTCACCATGGCGGGCCTCGGCGTGTTGTTCTTCCATTACTTTTTCATTGACCTGATCGATCCGGCCGATGCCAGCCAGTACATCGCCGGGCTGATTCTGCTCGGCGCCGCGCCCTGCACCGCCATGGTGTTTGTCTGGTCACAGCTCACCCGCGGCGACGCCACCTACACGCTGGCGCAGGTGGCGCTCAATGATGTGATCATGATCTTTGCCTTTGCACCCATCGTAGCGTTGCTACTTGGGTGTCACCGATATCCAGGTGCCCTGGGCGACGCTGATTCTGTCCGTGGGACTGTACGTGCTGATTCCACTGATCGCCGGTGTGATCACCCGCGTCAGACTGAGTCGCAACGCCGACAACCCCGCACAAGCCGACCTCGCGGTGTCGCGCTTCAACGCCCGTGTCAAGCCGCTCTCAATACTGGGTCTGCTGGGCACTGTGGTGCTGCTGTTTGGTTTTCAAGGCCAGATCATCCTCGACCAACCAGTGCTGATTGCGCTGATCGCGGTGCCGCTGCTGATCCAGTCCTATGGCATTTTCGCCATCGCTTACGGCGCGGCGCGGCTGTGGAAAGTGCCGTTTAATGTGGCGGCGCCCTGTGCACTGATCGGCACCTCCAATTTCTTCGAACTGGCCGTGGCCGTGGCCATTGGTTTGTTCGGCCTCAATTCGGGCGCGGCCCTGGTCACTGTGGTCGGCGTGCTGGTGGAAGTGCCGGTGATGTTATCGCTGGTGTATTTCGCCAACCGTACCCAGGGTTGGTTTCCAAAGGCCGGACTGACCCCATCAGTTGACGGCTCACCTGCAAGTGACCAAACCAAAGGAGAACACCATGTTTAATACCGCGTTGGTCGCATTGGATCTGGCACCCGCCGAGCGCCCCATCATCGATTGCCTGCCGGAACTGAAGAATTGGGGCGTGCAGCGGGTGGTGCTCACCCATGTGATACAGGTCGGCTACATGCAGGGCGCCGCCCTGGCCCACGAGCAGGACTATATCGACTGGCTGGAGAAGCTCGCACAACCCTTGCGCGATGCCGGGCTGGAGGTCGCGGTCAGTGTCCGTGCCAGCGGCCTGCCCGCCGATGAAATCCTCAAGGCAGCGACGGAACACAGTGCCGATCTGATCGTGATTGGTTCCCGTGGCCACAACCTGATCAGCAAGCTCTTCCTCGGCAGCGTGGCCAGAGCAGTCATTCGCAACACGACATTGCCACTGCTGCTGGAATGGGTCGAGCCCACCGCAGCCGGCACCCAGCAGAAATGCGAGGCCGTGTGCAAGACAACCCTGCGGCATGTATTGTTGGCAACGGATTTGTCAGCGCAGGCAACTGCGGCAGAGCAGGCGGCCATTCAGTTGGCAGCGAAGGCTGAACAGGTCGACTGCCTGCATGTCATGGAAGCCGCTGACAAAGGCGCGACAGCGCTCTCATCATCTGCTGCGCACGCGGCGTTGACAGCACTGGTGCAACGCATCGAGGCGGCGGGTAGTCACGGCGACAGTGTTGTCCTTGAGGGCAAAGCCTCCAGCGAAATCGCGCGCCATGCGGCGAGCGTTGATGTATCGCTGATCGTGGTCGGCAAACGTGGCCAGAATCCGCTCGAAAGCCTGTTGATCGGCAGCACCGCCGCCAATCTTTGCGAAATCGCCGGGCGGCCCGTATTGATGGTGCCTTGAGGAACGACGATGACCCGCATTCTTTTCCTGTGTGTCGCCAACTCCGCCCGCAGCCAGATGGCCGAGGGCTTGGCGCGGCAACTGCTGGGCGCGCACGCCGAGGTGATGAGTGCCGGCTCCCGGCCGTCGCGAGTCAATCCGCATGCCATCGCGGCCATGGCGGAAATCGGCCTCGATATCAGCCAGCAGCAGAGCAAGTCGGTGGACACCATCGATCCCGCGGCCATCGACATGGTGGTCACGCTGTGCGCCGAAGAAGTCTGCCCGATTCTGCCGGGCAAGGTGAAACGCCTGCACTGGCCGATCAGCGATCCCGCCAGTGGCACGAACGCGCTGAGCAGTGAAGAAAATCTGACGCGCTTTCGCACCGCTCGCGATCAGATCAAGGCCCGCATCGCCGTGCTGGCAGGCTTGCTCGACATTCCGCCAGGCCCGCCAGCAGAAGAATTTCACGGCAGCATCCGGGTGAACAATCTGCCGGACAGCGTGCGCTTTTACGCCTGGCTGCTGAACGCCTGGCCGAAGGAATGGACCCATCGCTATGCGACGTTTATTCGCGGCGACCTGAACCTCAACTTTGTGCTGCTGGTATCGGACGGCAAGGAGCTGCATCACGACACCCTCTACCATCTGGGCATCGGTGTTGCCGATCGGGATGCCGTCATTGCGTCCTATCATCAGGCCGTCGCGTTTGGCGCGCACATTGAAAAGCCACCGCGCACCACCTGGAAGGGCACGCCACTGCACGAGCTGTGGCTGACCGACCCCGATGGCACGCTGATTGAAATCTATGCCCGTCTCACCGATGCTGAACTGGCGCTTAAACCCGCTGACGAGTTACCGGAGTTTCTGGTGCCGGGTACAGCGCCGCAGTGATAGTGAAGCCATACCTATGAAGCCAGCCAGATTTTTCCCCGAGGATGGACGTTACTTCCAGCGCATGGCGCCAACGCCCTTGGTGCCTGTTCAGTTCGATGTCAGTCAACCCGTCATTTGGTGCAAGTTGGAGTTTCTCAATCCCAGTGGCTCCACCAAAGACAGGATCGCCCGTTACATGCTGGAAAAGGCCTGGCGGCGGGGCGAAATCGAGCGCGGAAGCTGGGTCGTTGAAGCCTCCAGCGGTTCCACCAGTCTGGCCCTGGCTCTGGCCTGTGCCCAATTGGATCTGCGTTTTCTGGCGGTGATGCCGCAAGGCGTCAGCAACGAACGCCTGCTGGGTATTCGCGCCTACGGTGGCGAGGTGCTGATGCTGGACAAAGCCCAGGGTATGGCAGACGCCATAGTGCGGGCGGAACAGGAAGCCGGTAAACGCGGCGGCATCACCACACGGCAATTTGCAAACCCGGATAACCCTGAAGCCCATCGGTTGTGGACCGCGCAGGAAATTCTGACCCAGATACCCGGTGGCCGCGTTGATGGCGTCGCATCAGGAGTGGGTACCGGCGGCACTCTGGTGGGTCTGTTTGAGGGCTTTCGCCAGAGCGGCTGCGAAGTGACACCCTTTGTGGCGCGCCCTGTCAGCCACAGGGCGGTAACCGACATAGAGTGCTGCAGTTTCAGTACACGCATTCCCGGGGTAATGGATGGCATGTCGCGTATTTTCAGCCCTGAGCGACTGCCGGGGCTGGTGGAAATAGTGGTGGACGATGATATTGCCATAGAGACCACCCGCACCCTGATTCACCACGGCTTCCCTGTAGGGCCGAGTTCCGGCCTCAACTTTGCCGCAGCCCGCCTGGCAGCAGCACATTTGCCACAGGATGCCTGTCTGGTAACGGTTTTGCCAGATCGCATGGATCGCTATTTTTCTACCGAACTGTTTGAGCCTTTTCGATGAT
>JAXHMT010000006.1:0-259307 GCA_034521205.1 Halioglobus sp. | reverse complement strand
GCGGGTGTACTTCGTTCGGTTGCCGTTGTTGTTGATCCGCCGGCGAAGAGCGTAGTGACGGGGCCAGGTCGCTGCGTTCGCCGCCGAGGACCTCGGCGATACCCAGCTCCGCACGCGGCTCACCAGGCGAGCTGACGGGGCAGTGGTGAGACGACGTAGCGCAACAGGGCGGTCGCGCGCACCAGTTCGACTGCGGAGCCCAGTTCGCGGCTGGCCACTTCCAGCGTGTACCGACTGGCTCAAGCCCCGGCTGGGATCGACCAGCGGGCCGCGTTGATAGCGCCGCGACAGGGAACCGCCGAACAGCAGGTACTCCTCGCGGTTGTCGGCGCCGGGCTCCTTCCAGGACTCCTCCAGAGCGCGCAGGGAGAGACCGGTCAGCCAGTCGTCCCGGCGCCGTTCGCGGCGCCCGCCGACTCCCGTTGCTCGCTGTCCAGATCGCCGAACTCGTTCTCCTCCAGCCGGGCCCACAACTGCAACAGGTCGTCCAGGGGATGGGTGAGGGGGATGGTGTAGTTGATTCGGCCGCTGGGGTTGACCGCCGAGTAGACCAGGCGCGTTTGTTGGCTGTGGCCGAAGCGATTCACCCGCGGCGTGCGCCAGGCGAGGGACAGGCGCCCCTCGGTGTCCGTGCTGTAACCGATACCCGCGTCGATGCTGTGCCGCTTCGCCGGATGCAGACTCACGTCGACGGGAATCCGCCCCGCCGCGGCCTCCGAGCGCACTGGCTCCACCAGTACCGCCGAGAAATAGCCCGTGCGCTGCAATTGATCCTGAAACGCCCGCAGCTGGTTCCGGTCGTAGGGCTCTCCGGGCTGGAAGGTGCGCAGCGCCTCGAGCAGTTCGGTGCTGACCAGGGTCTCATCGAATCGCAGGTCCCCGAATGCAAAGCGCCGGCCGCTATCCAGGTGCAGCGCGATATCGGCGGTGCCGGTTGTCGCATCCACCGCTACCCGGCTGCGGCTGATCGCGGCGTCGAAATAGCCCCGCTGCTGCGCCAGGGACAGCAACCGGTTGCGCAGCTTCTCGTAGTTGCCGTGGTGCAGGACGTCGCCGCTGGCGACACCGGGGTCGGCGAGCAGTTTTTCGAAGACCGGATCGGACCCGGCGGCGCCGTCGATGCGCATGTCGAACTCCCGGATGCGCACCGGTTGCCCGGCATCGACCTGGATGGTCATCCGCCACTGCGGCTGCTCGCGGTTGATCTCGATGTCGATAGCGGGACGGTAGTAGCCCAGCGCCTGCAGGGATTTGCTCACCCGCTGGCGGGCGGAGGCGACGAAATTCTGCGCTCGGCTTCGGTGTCCGGGGCTTCGCCCAGCCACGCAGGGCGTTGCGCCTAAGGGCGCCGTCCAGCCCCGCGAGTTCATAGGAGAGTCCGCCGGCATTGGCGAGTGCCGGCAGAAAACAGTATCTCAGGAATCGTCGAATCAACCGGGGTATCACTTGTCGGCCGGGTTTGCTACTCTGTGTGACCAGGCCCGCCCCGATTGTATCCTACCCGGAGCGGAACCACAGCGGCCGACGTGCCGGTGCAGAAGCGAGCCCTCTCAGCCGCGCAATTCTTGCAGTAGCGCCCGCGCCTCGGCCTTCTCCGGAAAATCCAGTGTGTGCAAAGCTTCCAGTGCCGATACCGCCTGTTCGATTCTGCCCAGTGCGGCCGGTATCACGGCTTTGTGATAGCGCATCGACGGGTTCCGGGGCCGCTCCCTGAGCGCCAGCTCGATGCTCATCAGTGCCCGGTCCAGGTTGCCGTTGAGGTGTTCGATGATCGCCAGTGAATCGAGAATATCCGCATGGCGCGGTTGCAACTCCCGCGCCCGTCGAATGTACTCGAGGGCCTTGGCCGGCTGTTCGCGGCGCAGCAGCCAGGCCAGGTTGTTGAGGGTCACCGCGTGCTCCGGTTGCAGCTCCAGAATGGCCCGGTACTGCCGTTTCGCCCCCGTGTCATCCCCTTCCACCTGTAACGTCTGCCCCAGGGTCAGGCGGACGTCGATATCCTCCGGGTGCCGTGCAATCCAGTCCGCCAGCATCTCACGCGCCCGGTCGGGTTGGCCCGTGCGCTGCTGCAGGGCGATGAGTTTCAGCAAGGTAGCGGTTCCGGGTGCGCTCTCGAAGGCGCGCTCGGCCAGCCTCAGCGCCTTGTCCGTTTCGCCCCGGCGCGCGGCGGCGGTGGCGCGCAACTGCAGAATGTAGGGCGAATCGGGATCCCGGGCCCTGGCGATCAGATCGTCGAGGTAGCGGTTGATGGTTTGCGCATCTCCCGCCGCTTCGGCCAGCACGAGCAGGCCGAGCATCGCGCCGGCGTGATGCGGGTTTGCCGCAATGATGCGGCGCAGGTCCTGCTCGATCGCCGCTTCCCGGCCGGTTTCCAGCGCGGCCCGCGCCAGTAGCTGGAAATACTTTTCGCTGCCGGGATGGGTCTGCAGCAGTGCGGCCAGAGTGGCATCCGCGGGCAGTTCATCGTTTGACAGCAGTTTCGCCGCGGTTTCGATGGCCTGAATCCGGGGTGAACCGCGCTGCAGCGGGCTGAGTGGTTCGAGTAGTGCCGGGACTTCCTCCGACCGGTCAGACCGCAGGTAGTAGAAGGCCAGCCACAGGCGCGGCTCCAGCGCTTCGGGGTGCAAACGCACGGCTCGCTGCAGGTAGATGCGCCCCATCGACGCATCTCCGCGTTCGCCCTCCAGTCGCGCCATCTGCAATAGCGCGGGGAGGTTGTCGCCATCGTTTTCCAGTGCTTTGAGGTACAGCTCCCGCGCGTCTTCCTGGTCGCCCTCGAACAGGGCCAGCGCCGCAAGCATCAGATAGCTGGTGGCGTCAGCGGGATCCCGCTGCAGTGCCCGTGCCAACTCCCGGCGCGCCTCGTCCCGGCGGCCTGCCATGATATGGAGCCGTGCCAGTACATGCAGCGGCGCCGCCTCGGTGGGCGCCTCGAGCTGGTAGTTGTGCGCGACCGAGAGGGCGCCGTCGAAGTCTCCCTCGTGCAGGTGCTCCACGATGCGCAGCAGGTCGTCCTCGGCGACGTTTCGCAGCGCGCGCTCGATGTAAGGGGGCGGCGGAGGGTGGTCTCCCCGCGCGCGCAGGCGCCGGCCCTTCATGTGCAGGCTGAGGCTGCGTGCGGCCCGGCCCTCCTGAAAATGGGCATTGGCCAGCAGGCGCAAGGTCTCCGGATCGTGGGGATCGTAGTCCGCGACCGGCTGCAACAGGGTCAGGGCCGCGCCGGGGTTACCGCCCTCCAGTTCCAGTGCCGCGAGCAGTTTGAGACCGCGCACATCGTGGGGACTGCGTTCGTGAAATTGTTGGGCGTAGCGCAGCGCTTCATCGCCGTTGTTCTCCATGAAATGCGCCACGGACAGATGGTGCAGCACAACGGGAAATTGCACGGAGATGGACCGCGCCTGTGTCAGGTACGTGATGGCCTCGGTGTAGCGCCCTTGCCTGAAGTACAGCAGGCCCTGGATGTAGTTGCTGGCCGGGTTCAGGGACGCCATGCGCAGAAGCTCACGGGCGTCCGCCTCGGCCGCTTCGATCTCCCCCTGCTCGAGATTGAGCAGGGCGCGTTGAAGGCGTGCGTCGATGGCGATATCGCCGTGCTGGATGGCGCGGTCGAGGGCGATTTCGGCCGCCGACAGTTTGTCGCGCAGCAGCAGTGTCAGCCCCATCACCCGCCAGGCCTCGGCGTTCTGGCCGTCCTCCTGCAGGACCGCGCCCACAGCTTTGGTCGCCTGTTCCAGGTCCCCCTCCAGCGACAGAATCTCGGCCTCCACCAGGCGCGCATCCGCGGACGCCGGGTCCAGCGCCCTGGCCCGCGCGACGAGCCGGCTGGCGTCGTTCAGGTCGCCGCGCCGTAATCGCGCCGCCGCCTGCCGGGCAATGACCCGGGCGGCCGCGGACGGCGACAGCGTGCTGGTGTCGAGGGCGGCGACATCGTCCAGCCGGTCCAGCGCCAGCAATGTCCGGGCGAGTGCCGGGCGTACGTCGTCGGCGGGCCAACCCAGCTGGGCCGCGCGCCGCAGTTCTTTTTCGGCGCTGGCGGGATTACCCTGGCGCAGGTGGATGCGCGCGAGCATCCAGCGGCCCTCCGCCAGTTCCGGCTCGGCCTGCAGGGCCTCCTTGACCGCGACCTCGGCGGCGGCCGGGTCGCCCCGCGCCAGCAGATCGCGGGCGCGGGCGAGAGATTCATCGGGCCGTGGCTGTTCGGTACAGGCGGCGAGTAGCAGTGCGCCGCCCACCAGTATGACGCCGAACGCTGCCCGCACCACGGTGTTCACTTCACGCGGCGACGGAATCCGGCGCGGCCTGCGTGCCCCGGACCAGCCTGCCCTGCAGTGCCCCCGTCGGCTCTCCCTCGCGGAATGCCACGCGCCCGGACACGATGGTCGCCTCGTAGCCGCTGGCGCTCTGCACCAGGCGCTTGCCGCCGGCGGGCAGATCCCGCACCACCCGGGGCGCGTGCAGGGTGAGATTGTCGAAGTCGATCACGTTGACATCCGCCTTGTAGCCGGGCCGCAACAGGCCGCGGTCGTGCAGGCCCACCTGCTGCGCCGTGGCGCTGGTCTGCATGGCGATCAGTCGTGCCAGTGGCAGTCTGTCGCCCCGGCTGCGGTCCCGCCCCCAGTGCTGGATCAGGGTGGTGGGGAAGCTGGCGTCGCAGAGCATGCCGCAATGGGCGCCGGCGTCCGCCAGTCCCATCACTGTGTAGGGGTGGTCGAGCATGGTCTTGACGTGGTCGAGATTGCCCGGCTGGTAATTGAACAGGGGCACGTAGATGAGTGCGCGGCCGTCGTCCTCTAGCAGCAGATCGTAAACCTCCTCTTCGGGAGTCACCCCGCGCCGGCTGGCGCGGGCGGCGATGGAGTTTCCGGGGTTCGGCTCATAGTCGGCCGGCTCTCCGAGGCGGAACATCTTGCCATAGCCGTACAACACCTCGTCGAACAGGGCCATGCCGGTGGCGGGATTGGGTGTCGACAGCAGCCGCTCGCGAAATTCGGGCGAGCGCAGGATGGCCACCTGGTCCGCCAATGACTTGTCCGCCAGTTCCCTCCACACCGGATTCATAATGAAAGGGTTGGCGGTGGCGGTCAGCCCCAGCAGCACGCCGGTGGCACGCGGCGGCACCTGCCCGTACATCGGCACGCCGTCCGCCTGGGCGGCGCTGATGCCGTCGAGCAGTTGCAGCCACCACCCGGGCCGGGCATCCTGCTGCTCAACGGTCAGCGAGATCGGGCGCCCGGACGCCTCCGCCATCCTGCGAAACAGGGTGAACTCCCGGTCGAAGTCGTAGAAGTCGGAAATGCCCTGCAGTACGCCGGTGCCGGTGGCGCCGACCGCCCTGGCGATGCCCACCAGCTCGTCTTCGTCGGCGGTGATCGAGGGGGTGAGTACGCCGGCGGAGTCGCGATGCTTCTCGGTGCGCGACGTACTGAAACCCAGAGCGCCGGCGCGGATGCCCTCGACGACGATATCGGCCATGGCACCGATTTCCCCGGCTGTGGCGGGTTCGTGGTCCGCGCCGCGCTGGCCCATCACGTAGGCGCGCACGGCGCCGTGGGGCACCTGGGTCGCCACGTCGAGGGCGAGCTGCCGGCGGTCCAGCGCGTCGAGGTACTCGGGGAAGCTCTCCCAGTCCCACCGGATGCCCTCGTGCAGGGCGGTGCCCGGTATGTCCTCCACGCCCTCCATCAATCCGATCAGCCAGTCGCGCTGCCCAGGCCGACAGGGGGCGAAGCCCACGCCGCAGTTGCCCATGACGACGGTGGTGACGCCGTGGCAGGAGGAGGGCGCCAGGTACGGATCCCAGGTGACCTGTCCGTCGAAGTGGGTGTGGATGTCGACGAAGCCCGGCGTGACGATTTTGCCGCGGGCGTCGATTTCCTCGCGGCCACTGTCGCCGACGTCGCCGACCGCGCAGATGCGATCGCCGTCGATCGCGACGTCCGCTTCAATCGGTTCGCCGCCGCTGCCGTCGTAGACCAGGCCGTTGCGAATGATCAGGTCGTGCATGGTGTACCACCTCCCGCCTGTGACTGTGCCCCGGGCCGGCCGGGGTGTTTGCGAATTATAGACGAGCGTGTCTAGCCCGACAGGGTACCGGCTTTCGGGAATCTGGTCCGGTGTCAGTTGATGTTACCCGAGAACCGCTCGGGCGGGTATGGCCCACTGGAACGCGCCAAAAAGCGCACGTCCGTGTGCAGGCTCGGGCGGCGACGTCCTGTCGCCGCACGGTTCCAGTGCAGCCATACCCGCCGAGCTGCAGGCATTAGCTTAAAATTCGAGTCAGTAGCACCACGGTTTGCATTCGCTACCCGGCGACTTCGGGACCAGCATGCGTCTTTCCAGAGCGCCATAACCAACCCATGCGCTCACGGTGTGGAGTATTAGCCTTCGCTGCTTGTTCGGTTCACTCCCCGGCGATCTCAAGTACGAGCTTGCCGCGCACGTGCCCGCCCTGGATGCGCTCGTGGGCGGCGCGCACCTCCGCCATGGGATACACCTCGATCGGCGGTGGACGCACGGCGCCCGCCGCCAGCAACTCGCCGATCTGCGCCAGCTCCCTGCCGGCTTCAC
Source organism: Halioglobus sp. (assembly GCA_034521205.1). Classification (GTDB taxonomy): domain Bacteria; phylum Pseudomonadota; class Gammaproteobacteria; order Pseudomonadales; family Halieaceae; genus Marimicrobium. The sequence continues at coordinate 252,740 of JAXHMT010000006.1, read as the reverse complement.
GGCTGTCCATGATCGCGAATATCTTGCGCACCCCCATGGTCTCGGCCTCCGCGGTCTCGGCGGCGATGTCGCCGTCGGCCACGAGAGTCGCGATACTGACCAGGCGCCCTCCGGGGCGCAGCAATTCCAGCCGCCCCGGCAGGGTGTCGCCGCCGACGGCGTCGACAATCAGGTCCAGGCCCTCGGGGGCCCAGGCGTACAGCTCGTCGCGGTAGCCGGCAGCGCGGTAGTCGAGCGCGCATTCGGCGCCCAGTTCCGCGACGTAATCGAGATTTGCGGCGCTGCAGGTGGCCGCCACGCGCGCGCCGCGATGTGCCGCGAATTGCACGGCGAAGCTGCCCACGCCGCCGGAGCCGCCGTGGATGAGCACCCGTTGCCCCGCTTGCAGGTCGCCGCGCTCCGAAGCCAGCAGCGCCTGCCACGCGGTCAGCGCCGCGACGGGCGTGGCCGCCGCGGACGCCAGGTCTACCTGCGGCGGCACCTTGGCCAGGCGCGGCGCGGAAACCAGCAGATACTCGGCGTAGGAGCCGGCCACGCCGTCGCCGTGGTCGGAGGTGGTGAATACCCGGTCTCCCGGGGTAAAGTCGTCGACGCCGGGCCCGACCTCCGCGACCGTACCGGCGGCGTCGAAGCCGAGAATGTGCGGGAAGCTGGGCCGATAAAAACCGGCGACGAGCCCCTCGCGATCCTTCCAGTCCGCCGGGTTGATGCCGGCGTAGGCTACGCGTACCAGCACCTGGCCCTCGTCCGGGGCGGGGGTGGGGACCTCGTCGAGTCGCAGCTCTCCGGGACCGCCGAAACGCTCTATGACGATCGCTCGCATGGGACTTGTCAGCTCTGGTGAAGGGTGCGACATCTGCGCGGAATATACGCCGGTCTGTTCATCGGTCTTTTTCCCGTCGCGCGTTGTCGCGGGTGGGCTGTCGCAACTCAGCCACCGGTATTCCACACCAGCATCTTCTCGATCTGCATGTCGGCAATCGTGTAGGGCATGCCGCCTACACCGTAGCCGGAGCGCTTGAGGCCGGCAAACGGCATGCCGTCGACCCGGAATGCGGTGTGCTGATTGACCATCACGGCCGAGGCATCGATACCGGCAAAAACCTGCTCGGCAATGCGCAGCGAGTCGGTGTAAACCGCGGCCTGAAAGGCATAGGGCAGGCTGTTGGCCCGCTCGATGGCCTGCGCCAGATCGGTGTAGGGATGGATACAGACCACCGGCCCGAAGATTTCTTCAGTGCTTACGCGCGCCTCAGCGGGCGGATCAAACAGCAGGGTCGGTGCGTAACAGTTGTGGGGCAGCGGCTTGCCGCCGCACAATAACTCGGCACCCTGTTGGGTCGCCTCGGTGACCCAGGCATGCACCCGCTCGACCTCGTCGGGCCGGATCAGCGGGCCGACATCGGTGTCGTCCGCGGCCGGATCACCCACCTTGAGTGCCTCCGCCGCCGCGGCGATGCGCTCGGCCAGCTCACGGGCCACCGATTGCTCGGCAAACACCCGCTGCACCGATACACAGACCTGTCCGGCATGGTAGTAACCGCCCTTGGTGATCGCCGCCACGGCGGCCTCCAGGTCGGCGTCGGCGGCGACAAACAGCGGCGCCACGCCGCCGTGCTCCAGCGCACAACGGGTGCCGGGTGCCAGCTTCGAGCGCAGCATCCAGCCGACTTTCTCGCTGCCGATAAAGGTCAGAAAGGCGACCCGCGCGTCGGTCACCATGGCCTGGATCAGCTCATTTTCCGGCGGCAGCACGAACTGACACCAGGCTTCCGGCAAGCCGGCCTCGTGCAGCATCTGATGGATACTCCAGGCCGACAGGGCCGTGGCCGTCGCGGGTTTTACCAGCACCGGACAGCCGGCCGCGACGGCGGTAACGACCTGATGCACGATCAGATTCAACGGATGATTGAAGGCGCTGACCGCCGCCACCACACCGATCGGCTCGCGCTGGGTAAAGGCCCGGTGCCCGGCCGAGGCGGCCGTGGTGCCCATCGGGATCACCGCGCCATGGTCCTGGCGGATGATTTCGATACAGATTTTTACCCCATCAATGGCGCGATCGGTTTCCACCAGCGAATCCTTCAGCGGCTTGCCGCCCTCGCGGGCAGCCTGCAACGCCAACTGCTCGCGCCGCTCCGACATCAACCCGGCCAGCTTGTCCAGGATGGCCACGCGCCGGTGCAGCGGCAGCCAGGCGGACTTGTCGCGGTAGACGCCATGCGCGGTTTGCAAGGCATGCTCAATGCCATCGGCATCGGTGAGCGGCACCTCGCCAATGAGTTCATCATCGAACGGCGAGCGCACTTCCAGCCTGTTCATGTTGCTATCTCCTTCTCTCACGCCGGCGAGCTGATCATGTCGCCCAGCCGCTTTGTCAGCAACTGGTTTTCCCGATAGTCGACCGGCACCACTACCAGGCTGGGTCCGGCCTCCGTAAAGGCCTGTTCCAATGCAGCTTGCAGATCAAGGCTGCGCTCGATCATGTGCCCATGCCAGCCGAAGGCCGCGGCGAGCTGCAGCCAGTCGGGATTGCCGAAAGACAGCTCGGTGTGACGGCCGAATTCATTGTCCTGCTTCCAGGAGATCAGGCCATAGCCGCCGTCTTCCCACACCATCACCACAATGTTGCTGCGCAGACGCTTTGCGGTTTCCATTTCCTGTACGTTCATCATGAAGCCGCCATCGCCGCAGATGGCGAGAATGCGCCGATCCGGGTGCACCAGGTTGGCCGCAATGGCGCCGGGCATGGCCGAGGCCATGGAGCAGAAACCGTTGGGGATCAGACAGGTATTCGGTTCATGGCACTGGTAGTGCCTGGCGATCCACATCTTGTGGGCGCCGACATCGGACAGCAGTATATCGTGCGGCCCCATGACCTGGCGCACATCCCAGAGAATCTTTTGCGGCCGTACCGGCCCGTCCACATCGTCCTCGGCATGGGCGCTGAACTCGGCCTGCATCTGCGCGCGCAGTTCGCGCTGTCGGGCCAGATCGAATACCGGGAGGCCGCGCTGTTCCACGCGCTGGTTCAACATCCACAGCGTATGTGCCAGATCGCCGACCAGCTCCACCTGCGGGTTGTAGTGTTCATCGATCTCGGCCGGCAGGAAATCGGCGTGAATGATGCACTTGTCTGAATTCGGATTCCACAGGTGCGGATGGTATTCGACCATGTCGAAGCCCATGGTGATGACCAGATCGGCCTCGTCGATCGCCAGCGTCGGAAAATCCTTGTTGCCCAGCCCGATGGTGAACAGGCAATAGTCAGCATCCAGGTCCACGCAGCCCTTCGCCATGAAAGTGGACAACACGCCGATACCCGTGGCTTCACAAAACCGCCGAAGCTGCTTGCTGGCGCGCTTGCGGATGGTGCCATTGCCGGCCACGATCACCGGCCGTTTGGCTTGCCGCAGTAATTCGAATGCCTGATTGACGATCTTGTCATCCGGACCCGGGCGGCGAAAGCGGTGCACCTGCATCGGCGCGGCATCGGTGCTGTGTTTGGCGACATCTTCCGGCAGTTCGATGTGTACCGCACCGGGCTTTTCCGAGCGCGCCACGCGGACCGACTTGCGCACGATTTCCGGAATCGTGTCGGCGTTATAGATCGTCGTATTCCACTTCGTGACCGACGAGAACATGTCCACCACGTCCATGATCTGGTGCGATTCCTTGTGCAGGCGGTCGGTGGAGCCCTGGCCGGTCAGCGCGATCAGCGGCGCCCGATCCATATCGGCATCGGCCACACCGGTGATGAGATTGGTTGCGCCCGGCCCCAGCGTGCCCAGGCAGCCCGCCGGGTTGCCGGTCAGCCGGCCATGGATTTCCGCCATGAAGGCGGCACCCTGCTCATGCCGGGTGAGGATGAAGCGGATCTGGTCGGATTGCTCCAGCGAGATCATGAAATCGGCATTCTCCTCGCCGGGCACACCAAAAATATACTCAATGCCCTCATTTTCCAGGCACTTGACCAGGAGATCCGAAGCTTTCATAACATGATTTCCGCGTATAGCCGACAGGCGACAGTGAGAGACCCGTTTCGACAACTGCATCGCCCCGAAAATTCCTCAGACTCATTGTTTTGAGTCAGGCCGCCAGGGCTGCCTCTTCCAGGTGGCAATAATACGCCAATTCCAACTTCCCGGCGCCTCCCGGCGGCTGGCGAACCATAAAACCGTGCTCCAGACCGCTTCGGCCGTTTTCCTGTCATGCGGTGTCGCCTGGCGGACATGTTAAGGTAGGTATCTCGCCATCAACAAATCAAAATAAGGGGAGTACACCATGGCCAAGGTCCTCCTGCTGCTGGACACGGACGAGCCGCAATCCCTCGGGACAATGCTGGAGAAGCGGTTATCGTCTGCCTTACGGGACGAGCAGCACGTGACGGCACAGTTGATGGGCGCCGTGTCCGACGACCCCTTCTACGACCCGCAATCACCTTACGAAAGGCCGCAGTTTCTGCTGGAACTGGTCAGTGCGCCGGGCCGGCCACTGGCCCAACTTTATCCGGCGTTGGCGGAACTGTTGTCGGATGTGCCGCTGAAAGCCTCCTCCAGCGCCCTGGTCATGCACGAGCGCATTTTTGTCGCCTGCGACCCCCAACCCTGTTATTACCACTACCTCATGCGCAGGCGGCCCGAATTCACGGCTGCCGACTACCTGGAATATTACAGCCGTTTTCACAGCAGGATGGGCATGCACACACCCGCGATCGCCGGCTACTCGCAGAACGATATCGACCCGTCGGCCAGCGCGGCCCTGGCCGAACGGCTCGGCCTGCACTGGCGCGAGGTCACCAGTATCTCGGAGTTGAAGCTGCCGTCGGTGGACGCGTTCATCGGCCACCCGGATGTCATGCGGGTCGCCGGCCCGGCCGCCGCCGACGAGGAAAACTTCGTCGACCGGCCCAACTCGGTGTCCTTCTGCTCGCAGGTGCTTGCTCGCTGGGGTGACTTCGACACCATCGCCGAGCCGGTTTTCGAGCAGCACTTCCCCGCAGTAACAGCGTCAGTCCTCGAGCTGGTACACACGCCGCGCGGTCTCGTAAAGGATCTTGCGCTGAACCGCTTGCGGCACGCCGGCGAGGGACTTTTCCACGTGCGCTTGCACCGAACGGTAGAGACAGGCGGGATGGGGAAAGTCCCTCTCGAACATGATGTTGTCCTCTCCGAGTCGCCGTACCGCACAGGCGACGTCCGCCTCGAACCAGTAGGAGGCGTAGATCTGCCGCTGAAAATACTCCAGCGGCGTCAGTTTCGGTGATGTAACGCCGTTCTGTCCCATCTGGTATGCGGCCAGCTCCGAGCAGGGAAAGGGATCCAGCCCATGCCGCTCTCTACGGATACAAACTTGAGTTCGGGGTAGCGGTCCAGCAGACCGCTGAAGATCAGATTGACGATGCAGCGCATATTGGTGATGTCGGCCAGGGACGACATCGCGGCGATGGACGTCGGCACGTCCATGCCGGCCCACAGGTTGCAGATGCTTGCGCCGCCGCCGATGTGAAACAGGCCGCGGTCTTCAGGCCCACCAGCCGCGCCGGCACTTCGGTGAGATAGTGTACCGCCTGCTCGACGCTCAGCAGGCCGCGCCTGGCGACGGTGTTGCCGAGCATCTGCGTGGTGAAGGAGAAGGTGTCGATCATGTCCAGGTGGGCGCCGGCGTCGGAGGCGCCCACCACGGTGCGGCTGTCCGCCCAGGCGTTGGTCCGCACCTGCCAGCTGTGATCGTCGTCCCCGTAGACCAGTGGCAGGAACGAGGTTTTCAGGCCCTCCTCGATGGCCAGGTCCAGCAGTGCGTCGAAGGGTTCCGCATCCCGATCCCGGGCGATCTCGCCGACGGTGCGTCCTTCCAGGGACTTGTTTTTGTCGAGAAATGCCTCGTCTTCCGTGTAACCCGCCCAGTCGGACATGAAAATAAACATGCCCGATTCCTCGGACTTCGCCCCGGCAACGGTCGGAAGATCAGTCTTCGAGTACGAAGGTGACCTTCAGGTCAACACGGTATTCACTGATCTTCCCATTAGCGTCGCAGGAGATCTTCTGTTCCTTGACCCATGCGCCCTTGATGTTCTTGAGCGTCTTTGACGCACGTTCCATTCCGCTCTTGATTGCATCCTCGAAACTGGAACTCGATGTGGCACTGATTTCGGTGACTCTTGCGATACTCATGTTGAATCCTCCTGGTAAAATCGGTCGATAAACCCTTTTGCCCCAGCAAATTTATCCTGCGCCCGAAACCTGGCGAATTCAAGTCTTTTGGCATGCCGGAACTGCCTGAAGTCGAAACCACGCGCCGCGGACTGGCGCTATTGGTAGGGAAGTAAAGGAGTAAAGGGGACGGAGGGATTAAAAAGTAATCCCTCCGTCCCCTTTTCCAGAACTCCCACTCAACTTCGAGACCGTAGGTGCGCCGCTCGCCCGGGATCGCCAGATTGGCGCCGAGTGCATTGCTGTTGGAAAAACCGCTGTGAAAGAACACCTCGTCGGTGAGGTTGTTGCCGTAGGCGGTGAGGCGCAGACCCTCCACGGGCAGCCAGGTCAGCCGTGCATCCAGCAGCTCCCGGGAGTCGAGGGTGCTGCTTTCGAAGTCGACGGCCCTGAAGTCCATGCCGGTAAACACCTCGTCGCGGTAGCTGTACGACAGGCGCGGTACGATCGGGCCGATGGGGCTGTTCCAGTTGTATTGTACTGCGGCGGAAAACGTGGTCTCCGGCGTCATGAACAGGGGCTCCCTGCTGCGGTCGGCCGTGGTTTCTCCCACGCCGGGGATAGCGACAGTCGTCAGGAACTCGTCGAAACCCGCGTCGATATAGTCAGCGTTGAATTGCCAGAACCAGTTGCCGAAGGAAAAGGTGGTTTCCAGTTCCACGCCCTTGGTTGTCGCTTCGCCGGCGTTGGACATAAACTGCAGGATCTCGGTGCCGGTCACGGAGTCTCCCAGTTCGTTGACACCAATCTGCATGTCTTTCCAGTTCGCGTAGTAAAAGGCGCTGTTGATGCGCACCCGGTTGTCCACCGCGTCCAGCTTGAAGCCCAGTTCGAAGTTGTCCACGAATTCCGGCTTGACTTCCACCAGCTCCTGGCCCTTGGCGTCGAAGCCGCCGGCCTTGAAACCGCGGCTGGCCGTGAAATAGGTAATGAAGCTGTCCAGGCGCATGTTTTCGAGCCAGGATGCCGGCGCCAGCACCCGCAGCGTGACCGAAGGCGTGAATTCGTCAAAGGTATCCGAATCGGAAAACGTCACGGGATTTGTCACTGCCAGTGTGCGCGGATCGTCGAACAATGCATCGAACTGGTCCTTCGGAATCGGCACGAAGACGTTGTCGAAATCTCCCAGCAGCGACGTATCCAACCGCTCCGCCATTTCGTCGAAGTCGACTTCCGTAATCGTCAGTGCCCGTTCGCGTTTTTCGATGGTGTAGCGGCCCCCCGCCGTCAATGACAGCCATTCGTTGAAGTCATAGGTGAACTCGCCAAAAAACGCCACGTTTTCGTTCTTGATATCGTTGAGTACTCCGAGCCATTCGATAAACGGAGCCACTCGGGGATTTTCCGAGGCATTGCCGCCACCGCCGCCCAGGCCCGCCAGGGATGCGCCGCCGATCCCTTTGGGCCCGACCAGTTGTCCGCCCGCGTGATCGTTGATCTCCTCGACCGCCCCGAATACCCCGGTGGTGTACTGCAGCCGGTCGTTCAGTGCCGTCCCGTTGAACTGGAATTCCTGGGTGACCTGCCAGCGGTCCTCATCCTCCGCGGGCAGTCCACTGCCCGCCAGCGTTTCCTTGACTGCCAGCGTGCCGGAGCTGACGATGGCGGCGCGGGAGTGGTCCGACTCGGTGTTGACCGAGACGTCTTCCCAGCCGCCGTAGCTGCTGATGCTCTTGAAGTTCAGGTTTTCGCTGATTTCCCAGTTCAGCGTGACGGACAGCAGCGAACTGTCCAGGCGCATCTCGGAAGCCTCGGAATTCACCGCGATTTCCCGGTCATCAATCAGCGCCTCGCTTTCGCGGCACGACTCCTCGAAATCGGGCTGTGCGGGGAAGAGTAGATTGGTCAGCGATGCGTCCGGATTCTGGAACACGCAGGTACCGCCCATATTGCGCTCGTCGATGCGGCTCCAGAAGCCAAAAACGTCCGCGCTCAGCTGGTCGTTGACATGCCACACAAAACGTCCCGACGCGCCCCATCGATCCTCGTCGCCAAACTTTTTGCCGTCGACAACGTTTTCAAGGAAGCCTTCCATTTCCGTGCGGCTCACCGAGAGCCGCAGTCCCATCTGGTTCTCGACCAGAGGGATATCGCCGGAAACGCGCCAGTCCCGACGTCCGAAATTGCCCACCCGGCCGGAGACGGTAGCGCCGTACTCCTGCAGGTCGGGTGTGCGCGATTCAAACAGGATGGCTCCGCCCACCGTGTTCTTGCCGAACAGGGTGCCCTGCGGACCACGCAGTACCTGCACGCTTTGAATATCGACAGTCTGCAGCAACTGCGCCTCGGGCCGTGGAATCAGTACCTCGTTGAGATAGACACTGACGCCGGGGTCGAAAACGGTGGTGCCCTCACGCTGGCCGATGCCGCGTATAAAGAACTTGGGGGTCTTGGCGCCGTCGCCGGAGATGGAAAGACTGGGAACACTTTTTTCCAGATCGAGAATGCTGTGGATGCCCGCCGCGGTCAGTTGGTCTGCGGAGAAAGCCGTCACCGAGACAGGCACCTCCTGCAGCGATTCCTCGCGCCTGCGTGCGGTCACGATCACTTCTTCGAGCCCGCCTCCGCTCCATGTTTCTTCGCGTGCCTGGTCGATTGCGGAGGATGCGGGGGTCTGCTGCTGGGCAAGTGCGCCGGTCGCGCCGGTCAGGGCAATGGCCAGCCAGCAACCGCGGGGAGTTCTTGTTCTCGTTCGCATAACAGCACCACTCTAATTGTTGCTATTAGGTGTCCGTGCACGCGATTGAACGCGTTCATCGTGTTTTTGACACAATGACAAAAACTTGTGCTAAAGGCAAGTGAGAAATGGCGGGGGTTGCCCCCCGCCAGGTTCAGAAGCGGTAGCGCAGGCCCGCTTCGATCGACTCCCCCGCTTCCGGGGCGACATTGCGCAGGAAGGAGGTGCTCAGGCGGATTTCCTCGTCGTCGATGTTCTTCCATTTCAGGAAGGCCACCAGTTCGCGGTCCGCGCCAAAGCGCCAGCGGTAGTCCGCACCCAGGTCCCAGCGGGTGTAGCCCGACGTTGCCGTTTCGAAGGCACCGGGATCGTCCTGGTCGTCCGCATCGAGTACGCGGACCCAGGCGCTGAAGGCGTCGCTGCGCCAGCCCAGTTCCGCACCCAGGCGCCGCGGCGGCAGGCGGGGCACATCGCCGGCATCGTCGAACTCAGCGGAAATAAAATCGCCGCTGAGTCCCAGTGCAACCGCACCGCCACCGACATCGAACAGATAAAACTCGCTGTCGAACTCGACGCCGTAGAAATCGGCGTCCTCCTGCTCATAGGAGAACACAAAAGTCTCGTCGACATCGGTACCGCTGTTCAACAGGAAGATGTAATCCTCGAACTGGTTGTAGAACACGGACAGATCGGCCCAGGAGCGAACGCCCGCCCAGCTCAGGGTGAAGTCCGCGTTCAGCGAGACCTCTTCGTCCAGATCGGGGTCGCCCACCTCGATGATGCCGGTCGCGGCGTGGGTGATAAGCTCCGACGGGCCGGTCGCTTCGACGTTCGAGAACAGTTCCTCCGTGGCGGGTGCGCGCGCCGAGCGGGACAGGGAGAGCCCTGCGGTCCAGCCGCCGGCGAACTGCCAGAGTGCGGAGCCCGATGCGCTCAGACTGAGAAGTCCTCGGTGTCGGCGCTCTGCGCCTGTGGGTCGCGCTCGACCCAGTCGCCGCGCAGGCCGACCTCGAAGGTCCAGTCGCCGCTGTGGAAGTCCTCTATCAGGAACAGCCCCAGTTCGTCGCTGGTGGTCCGCGGCACGAAAGCTTCCTCGCCGATGGCCTCGAACTGGTCGCCCCGCCACTGCAGGCCGATCACGCCGTGGGCCCCGAGCAGCACATCGTGAACCAGCTCCAGCCGGGTTTCCCAGGTCTCGCGGTCGAACACGGTGCCCGTTTCTGTCCCCTCCAGTTCGGTGTGCTGGTAGTCGGTATAAGTGACGAATCCGCGCAGCATGTCGAAGCCCGCCATCGGGTCGTGCAGATGCACCATGGCGTCGTAGCGCGTCTGTTCGACGTCCAGGCGGATGGTTTCCGGGCCTTCCTCTTCCCCGTGCTCCTCGTCTTCGCCGAGGTGCTCTTCCTCGCCGAGGTGCTCTTCCTCGGCGTGGTGCTCGTGAGAACCCGGGGGGATGCCGTATTGCGATTCCAGGTGACTCACCGCGAGGCCGGCAAAGCCCTCGTCGCCGAGGTGATAGCTGACGCCGCCGGTGACTACATCGGTCTCGCTGTCGGTGTTGGCGATGAAGCCGTCGGTGTTCTCCACTTCCTCGTGTTCATGGTCTTCTTCGTCGTGTTCTTCATCGTGTTCTTCTTCGCCGTGAGCGCCGCGCAGTTCCTCCTGGCGCTCCAGCGCGGCGACGTCGATGGCCCTGCCGGGAATCTCCAGGTCGTCCGTCTCGCGGGTGGTGCCGCTGAGGTGGAAGGCGATTGCGCCGTTTCCGCCCTCGACGCGCGCCACGCCACTGTCCATATCGGCGGCCTCGTCGTAGCGGTACTCCGCCGCGCCCTCGATGCCGTCGATCGGGGCCCGCGGGATGCGGTTGTCGATGACGTTGACCACGCCGCCGATGGCGCCGCCGCCGTAGAGCAGGGTGCTCGGGCCGCGCAGTACTTCGATGCTGTCCGCTAGTAGTGCTTCCACGGAGACGCTGTGGTCGGGGCTCAGGCCGGAGACATCCGCGCTGAGTGTGCCGTTCTGCAGAGTGATGGCGCGCGGGCCCTGCTGCCCCCGGATGACCGGCCTGCCGACGCCGGGACCAAAAGAGGCGTTGGCCACCCCGGGTATTTCACCCAGCGTTTCGCCGATGGTCGCGGCCGCCCGGCGCTGCAGTTCCTCGCCGCTGAGCACGGTCACCGGCAGGGCGGTCTCGGCCTGTTTTTTATGAATGGGAACCGATATCAGCACATGTTCCATGGGCGTGGGTTCAGCGGATGCGGCGCCGGCGATCAGCGTCGCGGCAACAATAGTTACACGTTTCATGACAACTCCTGATGTTGTTGTGGGTATTGAAAAAACGATCAGGAGTGTGCGGGAGGGCCCCTCGGGGGCGGCAGTTGAACGATGACACGCGACCGCGGCGCGGCCACGTGGCTGAGTATCGGAGTGGGGTTGCGATAATCCGGCACGTCCGCGTGTATGCCATCGCTGACGGCGTTAGCCGATACGTGGAGCAGCAGGCAATCCGCGGTGACTTCATGGGGTGCGTGACTGTGGCCGGCTTCGAGCAGGTTGCCGCCCGCTACCGCCAGCAGCGCAATCAGTATCAGTGCGCGGGCCGCGGAGATATGTCGGTGTTGCCAGGAGCGGAACATATGACGACAGTCTTGGAATCGGCGGCCAGTATACGCACGCCGTAACCTCGAGGGAAGAGGCGGTACCGCGCGTCAGGTTACAGGGCGGATTCAGGCCCCGATAAGTCGATTGCGCTCGCGCTCGGCCCAGTGCAGCGTGGCGGCGCGCTCGTGCGCCGGTTTACGTTGCCAGTTGCGCAGCGCCAGTGACATCCGGGGGTTGTCCGCAAAGTGTTCGCGGTGGCGGTCGATAAAGTCCCAGTAGAAGCTGTTGTAGGGGCACGCGCCTTCACCGGTGGTTTTGCGGGGATTGTAGCGGCACTGCCCGCAGTGGTCGCCCTGGCGCTGGATGTATTTGCCGCTGGCCGCGTAGGGCTTGCTCGCCATCAGTCCGCCGTCGCCGTGCAGCGCCATGCCCAGCGTGTTCGGCAGTTCGACCCACTCGAAGGCGTCGACGTACACCGCCAGATACCACTCGCAGACCGCTTCCACGTCGATGCCGTTGAGCAGACAGAAATTACCGATCACCATGAGGCGCTGGATGTGGTGGGCGTAGCCCAGATCCAGCGTCTGCAGCAGGGCCTGCTGCAGACAGCGCAGGTCCGTCGCGCCGTTCCAGAACCAGGCGGGCAGCGGCGCGTGGGCGTTCAGGCCGTTGCGGGTAGCGTAGTCCGGCATGGCCAGCCAGTAGATCCCGCGCACGTACTCGCGCCAGCCCAGGATCTGGCGGATGAAGCCCTCCGCGGCCGCCAGGTCACAGCGGCCCTCGCGCCAGGCGCGTTCGATACGGCGACAGGTGTCGAGGGGGTCCAGCAGGCCGATGTTGAGGTACATCGACAGCGTGGCGTGGAACAGAAACGGCGAGTCTTCCGCCAGAGCGTCCTGATAGGCGCCGAAAAAAGGCAGCGCGTGTTCGACGAACCAGTCGAGTTGCACCTCTGCTCCAGCGCGATTGGTGGCCAGGTAGAAACGCCCCAGGTCGCCGGGGTTGTCCGGAAAAGCGCGGGTGACCAGATCCAGGACCTCCGCGGTGATCGGGTCGCTGTCCGGCGCCGGTTTGCGCGGCACTTTTTCCTGCCCGCGCCAGCCCTTGCGGTTGTGGGCGTCGTAGTTCCATTTGCCGCCTTCTGGACTGCCGTCGCCGTCCAGCAGGATGTCGTGGCGACGGCGCATCCACCGGTAGAAGTGTTCCATGCGCGGTTGTTTGCGCCCCCGCGCCCAGTCCGCGAAGTCCGCGCGCGAACACAGGAAACGGTCGTCGGCGACGATTGCCACCGGTACGCGCAGCTTCCAGCGCTCGATTTCCGACAACAGCCGGTATTCCCCGGGTTCACAACAGCGCAGTGCAGCGGCGTCGCTGGCCTTCAATGCCGCCCCTACCGCCTCGCGCAGCGAGCGCAGACCCTGTTCGAACTCGAAGTAGTGGACCTCGAAGCCGCGTTCGCGCAACTCGTCCCGGAAGCGGCGCATGGCCGCGAAAATGAGTGCGATCTTGTGGCGGTTGTGCGCGACGTAAGTGGCCTCTCTGCGGACCTCCGCCATGACCACGTGATCAATGCCGGGGCGGGCGCCGGCGAGGGCGCCGCGGTCGTGGGTCAGTTGATCGCCGAGGATGAGTATGAGGTTTCCGGTGGTCACCGCGGCGGCCGTTCAGAAGGTTTCGATGTAGGCGGCCAGGTTTGCGATATCGCTGTCGGAGAGCTGCGCCGACTGGCTCCACATGAGCGCACTCTGGGCGCCGCGGGTGGCACCGTTCCTGTACTGCGCCAGGGCCGTCGAGACAGTCTCGGCGGACTGCCCGGCGAGCCGCGGGCCGACACCGCCCTGTCCGGCGGGGCCGTGGCACGCCACGCAGCCGGCGTAGAGCTTCTCGCCCAACTGGGCCGGCGAGGCTGCGGCCCTGGCCGCGGCGTCCGCCGCTGCTACCGCCACCACGCCGCCCGTTTGCGCACGCCACTGTGCGTAGCACTCGCCGGTACACTCGTGCGTGTTGCCCCCGCCGACGCCGTTGGTCTGCATGCCGTATAACGGCAGGCCCAGGGCAAACAGGGCGAACAGGACAAGGGCGATGGTGTTGTTGTTCACGGGTGCATCTCCGGGTATCGGGGAGCGAACCGCTCCAGGGATAGTCGGGGAGAATACGCAGAGGGGGCGGGAAGGGATGACTGTCGAAACTCGATGCCGGGCGCCGGCGCGGTCGGGATCTGGACACCCTCTGGACACTCGCCGGACAAGGGCGGCTGCACCCGTCCCGCGAGCGATGACCGCGGCGGCTGCCGCCGCGCGGGCGGCACTGCCACACAGCTCGCCGCGGGCTTGAAGCTATAGACTAATAGGGTATAGTCTCAGCACGACTATAGCTTCTGAAGGTGACCACCATGTCCGGATGCCCCCATTTCGATCTTACCGCGCCGGAGACCTATCGCGGCGGCGTGCCCCGGGACGTCTTCAAGTATCTGCGCCACGAGCAACCTGTTTTCTGGCACGAAGACCCGGAGCAGGGGGTGGGCTTCTGGGCGGTCACGCGCCACGAGGACCTCGACTTCGTGTCCAAGAACCCCCAGCTTTTCTCGTCCGCCGAGCGCACCTGTTTTCTCATGGAGCCGCAACCGGATCGCCTGGAGATCATGCGCATGCAGATGATCAATATGGATCCGCCCCAGCACCTGAAATTCCGGCGCCTGGTGCGCAGTGCCTTTACGCCGCGCAAGGTCGACAGTTATGAACCGCGCTTTCGCGAGATCGCCCGCGACATCGTGGAGCAAGCGGTGCAGGGGGGAGAGTGCGAATTCGTCGAGGACATGGCCGCCGAATTGCCATTGATCGCCATTTGCGAACTGATGGGCGTGCCGCTGGAAAAACGCCGCCGCCTGTTCGAACTGACCAACACCATGCTCGGCATGTCCGACCCGGAGCTGACCACCACCGAGGAAGATGGCGAGACTGCCATGGCCGAGATGTTCATGATTGCCCATGAAATGGCCGAGCTGCACAAGGCCAACCCCGGAGACGATATCGTCAATGTGCTGCTGACCGGCACCGTCGAGGACGAGCCCCTCACGGACGAAGAGTTCTGCCATTTCTTTCTGTTGCTGATTGTCGCGGGCAACGAGACCACCCGCACCGTGACCTCCCAGGCGATGCGCATGTTGATGGAACACCCCGACCAGTACCAGATGCTGGCGGACAATCCGGATCTGCTGGAGGGTGCTATCGAGGAGTTCCTGCGCTACGAGCCCGCCGTGATCGCCTTTCGCCGCACCGCGATGGAGGATATCGAACTGGGCGGCCAGCAGATCAAAAAGGGCGACAAGGTCGAGATCTTCTACCAGTCGGCCAATGCCGACGAGACTGTGTTCGCCGATCCGGATGTCTTCGACATCACGCGGCAGCAGCGCGAGGATGTCAGGAACGGGCACCGTTCCTTCGGCGTCGGCGAGCACTTCTGCATCGGCTCCCACCTGGCGCGCCTGGAACTGAAAGTGATTTTCGAGGAGATTCTCAAGCGCGTGCGCAACCCGAGGCTCAATGGCGAGATCAACTGGCTGCGCTCGAACTTCATCCACGGCATCAAGAAGATGCCCATCAGCTTTGATGTGGTAGAGGCCTGAGCCGGGGTTTCGGGAAACCGCCTTCGTCGTGGGGCAGGCTCAGCCGGGATTTCGGGAAACCGCCTTCGTCGTGGGCAGCTCAGCCGGGATTTCGGGAAACCGCCTTCGTCGTGGGGCAGGCTCAGCCGGGATTTCGGGAACCGCCTTCGCGTGGGCAGGCTACCGGGATTTCGGAAACTGCCTGTGGGGCAGGCTCAGCCGGGATTTCGGGAAACCGCCTTCGTCGTGGGGCAGGCTCAGCCGGGATTTCGGGAAACTGCCTTCGTCGTCATCCCCGCGAAAGCGGGGATCCAGACTTCCACCAGCATGTAGCAACCCCGCTTTTCGTCGTTTCCCCCGCAAGCGACCGTTCGGCGCTCCTCGATACAGATTCCTCGCTGGCGATAGCGTACTTGCTGGATTCCCGCTTTCGCGGGAAGGACGGCAAAGAGTATGGCGCGGGAAATACGGCAAAGAGTATGGCGCGGGAAATACGGCAAAGAGTATGGCCGCGGGAAATACGGCGCGGAAAACGGCAAAGAGTATGGCGCGGGAATACGGCAAAGGCGGCAAAGACGGCAAAGAATACGGCGCGGGAAAGACGGCAAAGAGTACGGCGCGGGAAAGACGGCAAAGAGTGGCGGGAAATGGCAAAGAGTGTGGCGCGGGAAAGACGGCAAACAGTGTGACGCCGGAGAGACGGCGAAGAGTATGGCGAAAAGGCGGCAACTGCGACAGCGCGGTGACGACAATCGCTGCGGTTGTTGCAAGTTGCCCTGCCGATGCTCTTCTCAGGCCGCCGCCGGCTGGCGTTGGATAGTGTCGATCCGCGGCCCGATGCGCGCGGCGGTCTCCTGCATCTGCGCACGGTCAAAGCGGAACACATCCAGCGCGTTGTCGCCGAGAATGGCCCGTATCTCGCTCTCGTCGACGTCGTGGAAGGTCTCGCGCAACCTGTCCATCGTGTTGGGCCAGGTGCCCTCCATGTGGGGGTAGTCGGAGCCCCACATCAGCTTGTCGATGCCGATGTCGTAGCGGGCGCCGATCTCGTGCCGCGGCAGGAAGGATGCGCCGATATGGCAGTTGCGCTGGAAGTACTCCCGGGGTGTCAGTGACAGCTCTTTGGTGAAGTGCGCGAATATCGGGTTGTCGATCTTGAAATCGAGCACCCGCAGCATCTCCAGGATCCAGCCGCAGCCCGTCTCGGTGAACACCAGTTTCAGGTCGGGATGGCGTTCGAACACGCCGGACCAGAGCAGGGCCTTGAAGGGACGCTGGGCCCACATGTCCACCTCGCTGATGTACATCGGCGTGGCGGCGGGGACATCGCCGTAATCTGGTGACCAGCCGGAGTGCGTGTGCAGGGGCATCCCCAGTTCCTCGCACACGTTCCACAGCGGTGCGTAACGGGCGTAGTCGTGGTAGTAAGGGTGCGCGCCGGTGCTGGTCGGCAACAGCACGCCGCCGAACAGCCCCATCGCGTGGGCATCGCGTACTTCCTGCACGGAGGTTTCGATATCATCGACGTTGATGATCGCGACGCCCGCGTGGCGCCCCGGATTCCTGTTGCACAAATCCGCCAGCCAGCGGTTGTAGGCCCGGTTACCGGCGAGGTTCTGGTCCGGCGCGATATCGTGGCGGTACTGCATGAGCCCGGCGCCGAAGGGAGCCATCTGGGGGAAGATGATCTCGCCGGCGATGCCGTCGTCTTCCAGCTCCCGCAGACGGACGTCGGCCATGTACTCGCCGCGCCGCGGGGCGATCATGCTCTCGGGGTCGCAGAGAAAATCCCACAGCTCGGTGTCGGAAGCCTCGTAAGCCCGCTGGGCGGCGTTCGGATCCATGCGGCCGGCGCCCTGGTCGCCGGCGCGCTCGTTGAATTCCTGCGCGGCCTCCTGATCGAAGAACGTACCCATGCGCTTCATCATTTCGCGGGCGTATTGCAGCCACCAGGCGTCGGCCGCCGCGTGGAAACTGCTGTCCATGTAGGGCTTGTAGTCTTCCGGCAAGCCGCCCGCGTGACAGTCCGAACTGATGATCAACACCTTTGACATACCGCCCTCGAATGAATCCCGTGTCAGAGAGGGCAGTGTATGGAGCGGAACGGACAGTGACAAGTTACGGGCTGTTCATGGCGCGACGGCGCGTGTGTGTGAACCGGATCACGGCCCGGCAGCGTCCAGTGCGAGCCGAGGGCGCACAAATGTCACAAATCTCCGATTAATGGGCGCAAACGGCGCGTCGACCGTGGTAAACAAGGGCCCGCTGGCATATGCTGGAGTCAATTAGAAACACCTGAAGATTCAGCGAGTTAGAGAGTCTTTCAAAAAGGTTGACTACGATTGGAAGGTGACGGGGCGTGACCGGGGAAAGAACGTCGAGCATGACCGACAGAGACGATCCATTGCTGCAGTGCCTGCTGGCGCTGTGCCGTTTCCATGGCAGCGGCACCACGGCGGCCGCGGCGCTCGGCGGCCTGCCGCTGGAGGACGGGCGCCTGACGCCGGGCCTGTTCGAGCGGGCCGCGGCCCGTGTCGGCTTGACCAGCCGCGTCGCCATGCGGCCGGCGGCGGAGATCGAGCCGGCCCTGTTGCCGGCGGTCATTCTGCTCGAGAACGACCGCGCCTGCCTGCTGATGGGCTGGGAGGACGACGGGCGCACCGCGCGGGTGGTCTACCCGGAGCTCGACGAGGCGGTGGTGCCCGTTGCCCGCGAGGAATTGAGCCACGCCGAGAGCGGCGCGGCTATACTGTGCCGGCCGCGCTTTCGTTTCGATGAGCGCGCCCCGCGCACCGGCGAGGGGACGCGGGGACACTGGTTCTGGGATGCGATCAGGGCCAACGCTCCGGTCTATCGCGACGTGCTGCTGGCCGCGCTGTTCATCAATGTATTCGCCCTCGCCCTGCCGTTGTTTACCATGAACGTATACGACCGGGTCGTGCCCAACCAGGCCATCGAAACACTGTGGATGCTGGCGGCGGGCGTGGTCATTGTCATGCTGGCGGACATCGGGTTGCGCAGCCTGCGCGGCTATTTTCTCGACCTCGCCAGCCGACGGGTCGATATCCGCGTGTCTTCGCAGATCATGGAGCGTGTGCTGGGCGGCCGCCTGGAGCACCGCCCGGCCTCGGTGGGCTCCTACGCGGTGAACCTGCGCTCATTCGAGACGGTGCGCGATTTCATCACGTCGGCGACCGTCACCACCCTGATCGATATACCTTTCGCGCTGATCTTTATCGCCGTGATCGCCTGGATTGCCTGGCCGGTGCTGGTGCCGCTATTGGTGGGTCTGGCCGTGGTACTGGGTTATGCCCTGTCGGTACAGGGCAGGCTGAGAGAGCTTGCCGAGACGAGTTACCGGGCGGGCGCCATGCGCAATTCGACGCTCATCGAAAGCCTGGTGGGTCTCGATACGATCAAGGCCATGGGGGCGGAATCCCGTATGCAGCGGCGCTGGGAGGAATCCACGTCGTTTCTGTCCCATGTCGGCGTCAAGTTGCGGCTGCTGTCCAACTCCGCCATCAATGTCACGCAGTGGGGCCAGCAGATGGTGACCATGTTCGTGATTGTGGTGGGCGTCTACCTCATAACCGCCGGCAACCTGAGTATGGGCGGCCTGATCGCCTGCACCATGCTGTCCGGCCGGGTCATGGCGCCCTTCGGACAGCTGGCCGGCCTGATCACCCAGTTTCACAATGCCCGGATCGCGCTGCACAGTTTGGAAGAGGTGATGGCGCAGCCGGTGGAGCGGCCCGAGGGCGCACAGTTCCTGTCCCGGAACCTGTTCCGGGGCGAGATCGAATTCAAGAAAGTGTCCTTCGCCTATCCCGGCGCGGAGGTCGACTCCCTAAGCGACGTCTCCTTCAAAATAAGTCCGGGAGAACACGTGGCTATCCTGGGGCGGGTCGGTTCGGGCAAGTCGACGCTGCTGAAACTGTGCATGGGGCTCTACCAGCCGACGTCGGGCGCAATTCTCGTCGACGGGATCGACGCGCGCCAGGTCGATCCGGCGGAGCTGCGCTCGCACATGGGCTACGTACCCCAGGACGTGACCCTGTTTTACGGCAGTCTGCGGGACAACATCACGCTGTCCAGTCCGCAGGTAGCCGATTCGGCGCTGGAGCAAGCGGCGCAGGTCGCTCAGCTGACGGATTTCGTCAACAATCATCCCCGGGGATTTGACATGCTTGTCGGTGAGCGGGGCGATTCCCTCTCCGGTGGGCAGCGCAAGTCCGTCGCCCTGGCCCGCGGCATCATCCATGAGCCACCTATCCTGCTGATGGATGAGCCCACGGGCTCCATGGATCACTCCACCGAGGTCGCGGTGCGCAGGGAGCTGGCGACATTCACCGAAGGGCGCACCTGGCTGGTCATCACCCACCGCAACGCGCTGCTGGAACTGGTGGACCGGATCATCGTCATCGACAACGGCAGGGTGGTCGCCGACGGCCCCCGCGACCAGGTCGTGCAGGCGCTGCAACAGGGCCGCATAGGGAAGGCGCGATGAGCGACGAGCAGCAGCGCCGCGGCTGGGTGAGCCGGCTGTTCGGGTCGGACGACAGCGGGCGGGATGGCGGTGATTATCAGTGGCGCAATGACGCTCACCGAGCTTTTGTGGAACAGCAGCCCCTGCGGGCCCGTGCTGTCCTCTATGCCGTCGCCGCAACCGTTGTTGCACTGCTGGTCTGGGCCGCCCTGGCGCAGATCGACGAGGTGACCCGCGGGACGGGCAAGGTGATCCCGTCCAGGCAGGTGCAGGTCCTGCAGTCCCAGGACGGCGGTGTGGTTACCGAAATCCTGGTACGCGAGGGCGCCCGCGTCGAGCAGGGACAGCTTCTGGTGCGGCTCGATCAGACCCGTTCCGAATCCACCCTGCGGGAAAATCGCGCCGAGTTTCAGGCACTCCAGGTCAAGGCCCAGCGACTGCGGGCGATGCTCGACGACACCCTCTTCGAGCCGAGCGCCGAGCTGGTTCGCGCCGTGCCGCGCATCGTCGAGGAAGAAACCGAGCTGCTGACATCCCAGCGCGCGGAACTGGAGTACGAGAAAGAGATCGCCAGGGAACAGTTGACCCAGCGCCGCGAAGAACTGGCGGAACTCACCGCGCGCGAGGCGCAGGCGGCCCGTTCACTGGAACTGAGTCGGGAGGAACTGGCCGTCACCCGGCCCATGGTGCAGTCCGGCGCGGTGTCCCGGGTGGAAATCCTGCGGTTGGAACGGGAAGTGAACCAGCTCAAGGGAGAGCGCGAGCAGGCGGCGGCGCAGATGAAGCGTATCCAATCCGAGATCGCGGAAGCACAGAGCAAGCTGCGCGAGGTAGAAGTTGGGTTCAAGAGTGAGTTGCGTGAGAAGCTCACTGAGACTATCTCACGCATGAACGGGCTGCGCGAAATTGGCAAGGGTCTGTCGGATCGTGTCCGGCAGACGGAAATACGCTCGCCGGTGGACGGAACCGTCAAGCAACTCCACCACCACACGATCGGCGGCGTTGTGTTGCCGGGCAAGGAAATCATCGAAATCGTCCCCGCCGACGACACGCTGTTGCTGGAGGTCCGTATTCGTCCGCAGGATATCGCGTTTCTGGTGCCCGGCCAGAAGGCGCTGGTCAAATTCAGCGCATACGACTTCGTCGTCTACGGCGGTCTCGACGGCGTGGTCGAACACATCGGGGCGGATACCGTGATGGACGAGGAGGGCAACCCCTTCTACGAAATACTCGTGCGTACCCACGAATCCGGCATTGCCGAGGACAAACCGATCATTCCCGGGATGACCGTGGAAGTGGATATTCTGACGGGAGAGAAAAGTGTGTTGGCCTATCTCATGAAACCGGTGCTGCGCGCCAAGCAGTACGCGTTGACGGAGCGATGATGTCGCGAGTGCTCATTACATTCGGCAGGCCCGTGCCGCAACGTTGGGGCGAGGCGTTTGCCGACGGGCCGGTGGTGGCGAGTACGGACGATCTGGCCGCGGTGCGCCGCGGACAGTCTGTGGCTGGATTTGTCGGCGACGGCGGATGGGGAGCCCGCCGCCAGCGAGCGAGCCGCCCGCGTAAAGGCCGCCGCGACCCTGCAATGTCCGGTGGTTGCCATGACCTCTACCCCGACGGAGGTGGACGCGTTTGCGCTGCTGCAGGCCGGTGCCAGGGGCTATTGCCATATAGAGTCGGCAGTCGAACAGTTGCGCGAGATCGCGCTGGCGGTGGAGCACGGCGGACTGTGGATGCCGCCGGCGCTGATGCAGCGTCTGCTGACTGTGTCCGCGCGGCGTGCTCCCGGTGCGGGTGGTGTGGCCGCCGACACCGGCCGGTTGACCTCGCGCGAGCGCATGGTGGCACAGGCGGTAGCGCGGGGGGCCAGCAACAGGGAAATTGCCGAACAGTTGCAGGTTTCCGAGCGCACGGTGAAGGCGCACCTGACCGCGATCTTCGACAAGCTGGAGCTGCGCGATCGGGTGCAGCTGGCACTGGCGATGCACGAGATTCCGGTACACGGTGCCGCAGACTGAGTGGTCGCGCCGCAGGCTGACGCCGAGGCCTGTGATGCGCGTCACAAACGCAGCGGGTACTGCCCAAAGGTACGATGTCCCTCCCCACGACGCCTCGTAATATCGGCTCACGATTGTAACTACCAGGCATCCCCCTGCTCGCGGGCAGGCATACGAGGAACACAACATGGCCGATGCAGTCAATGCTGTTGTCAGCGTCATTACGGGGCGGGCTTACGCCCGCGACGCAGATGGTGAACTGCGCGCATTGCGTGTGGGGGATGTACTGAGCGAGGGCGAAACCCTTGTCGTACCCGACGGTAGCGAGGTGAAACTGACGCTGCCGGATGGCAGCGAGCTGCAGGTCACGGACACGCCGGGGATGGCCATTACCCGGGACCTGGTGGCGGAAACAGCCGCGGGAGCTGAAGAGAGCACGCTGGAGGATGAGACGGTGCAGTCCATCCTCAGCGCATTGGAGGAAGGGCGCGACATCGACGAGGTGGTGGAGCCTCCCGCCGCGGGCGAGCAGCCGCTGGACAACGAGGGTTCGAGTTTCATTCGCCTGTCGCGGATCCTGGAGGAAACTCCTGAGTTTCAGGGCATTATCACACCGGTCGAAATAGCCGACTCCGGTATCGTCGAGGCGATTGAGCCGACCGAGCCGACCGAGCCGACCGAGCCGACCGAGCCGACCGAGCCGACCGAGCCGACTGAGCCGACTGAGCCGACCGAGCCGACTGACCGACGCGACCCACGGAGCCGACCGAGCCGACCGAGCCGACTGAGCCGACTGACCGACGGAGCCCACAGAGCCGACCGAGCCGACTGAGCCGACTGAGCCGACTGAGCCGACGGAACCGACCGAGCCGACGGAACCGACGGAGCCGACTGAGCCGACTGAGCCGACGGAACCCACGGAGCCGACTGAGCCGACGGAGCCGACCGAGCCGACTGAGCCGACGGAGCCGACGGAGCCGACTGAACCGACCGAACCGACTGAACCGACGGAGCCGACGGAGCCGACAGAGCCGACGGAGCCGACGAACCGACAAGAACCGACCGACGAGCCGACTGAGCCGACTGAGCCGACGGAGCCGACGCGAGCCGACCGGAACCGACCGAGCCGACAGAACCGACTGAGCCGACGGAACCGACCGAGCCGACAGAACCGACTGAGCCGACGGAACCGACCGAGCCGACGGAACCGACTGCGAGCCGACCGAACCGACGGAGCCGACCGAACCGACCGAGCCGACCGAGCCGACCGAGCCGACCGAGCCGACGGAACCCACCGATCCCACGGACCCGGTACCGGATATCCGCATCGGCCCGGCGCAGGCCGTGGAGGGTCAGCCCCTGGTATTCACTGTCACGCTCAGTCAGGCCAGCGCCAGCCCGGTGACCGTCGACTGGCAGACCGCACTGGATTCAACGGGCGCACACCCCGCGTCGAACTCCGACTTCGTCGGGGCGTCGGGCACCGTGCTGTTCAATCCCGGTGAAACCAGCAAGACCGTGGTGGTCGACACCGTGGCCGATGAACTCAACGAGTTCGACGAGACGCTGCGGGTAGTGCTGGATTCGCCCGCCGGTGGTGTGATCGCGACAGACACGGGCATCGGCACCATCCTGGACGACGACGGCCCCGCCGCGGGTACCGCGACGGCGACTGTCGACGAGGACGGCCTGCCCGCGGGTATAGGCGACGCCGCCGACGGCGATTGGACGGACACGGACCTGGACGGCGACGGCAACGAGGCGACCACCGGCGGTACGCTGCCGGCCGATGTCGGCGACAAGGGGCCAGCGAGTTTCGATTTTGCGCTCATGCACGGACAGACCGCGACACTGGGCGCGGAGGAGATTACCTACGCCTGGAACGCCGGCAGCAACACATTGACAGCGACCACCAGCAGCGGCGAGCGGGTCGGCACGGATGTGTTCGAAGTGGCGGTCGACCCGGCCAGCGGCGCCTACAATGTCACGCTGCTGGCTCCGGCGATGCACCCGGCGGCCGGTACCGAGGACGACCTGACCGCGGCGCTGACCTACTCCGTTACGGATGGCAGCGACGCGACCGTCAACGGTACGCTCAACCTGGTGATCGACGACGATCTGCCCCGGGTGAACGGGTCGGACGACGCGGTGGAACCGTTGAACTTCAATCTGATGGTGATGCTCGATGTGTCGAGCAGCATGAGTGCGCAAACGTCGATTCCGGATGGGCAGGGCGGCAATCTGACCCGTTTCGAGGCGGCGGTGGAATCTCTCAATCGCCTGTTCGATTCCTACGAGCAGCTCGGCGATGTGCGCGTGCGGCTGGTGACATTTTCCACCTCCGCTGCGGCCGCGGGCGGTGCGTGGGTAACCACCGAAGAGGCGAGGGATCTGTTCGATTCCCTGACCCCGGACGGTTTGACCAACTACCGGGCTGCCCTGGAAGCGGCTTCGGGAATCGAGGGCATGAGCAACGGCTCCTTTGGCAATGGTGCCTGGAACGACCCCGGGCGCCTGGCGGATGGACTGAACGTCGCCTATTTCGCCTCCGATGGCAATCCGAATATCGAGGGTCCGCTTTTCGGATCGCGCCAGAACGACTGGCAGAACTTCCTGGAGGACAACGAAATACTCTCCTATTCCCTGGGCATGGGCAGCGGTGTCAACGAGGAGCGGCTCGATCCGATTGCCTACAACGGGCGCGATGCATCGAACCTGGACGCCATAACAGTGACGGATTTTGCCCAGCTCGGCGACACCATCGTGGGCACCGTACCGCCGGTGTCGGGCACATTGTTCGATGGCGCCGGGGCCGCCGGAGCCGACGGTATCGCTTCACTGGCGATCACGATCGACGGCACGATATTCACCTACGACTTTGCCGGTGACAGCCTCGCGGTGCAGGGAGACCTCGCCCATACGTTCGACGACGTCGAAAATGTATTGAGTGCAACGTCCGACAAGAACGGCGAGTGGGTCATCGATTTCGACGCCGGTACCTTCACCTATCAGGCGGATCCGGCGGCGACGGGGTCCGATTCCCTGTCCTTCACGCTGACCGACCGCGATGGCGATGGATCGACCTCCAGTGTGGATATCGCTTTGCAGTCCGAGGCGCCGCAGGTGCAGCCACAGCAGTTTGCCGTCGAACAGGAGGAGCAGGACGCGGGTGACCCGCCGTTACTGGCTACGGCCGGGGATGATGTTTTTGCCTGGGAGTTGTCCGAGACCGGCGAGCCCGGTGGTCCGCGAGAGGATACCATCCTCGAGTTCGGCGCCGAGGGAACCGATGTGCTCGATCTTTCGGATCTGCTCACGGATGCCACCCCGGGCGAGGGCGGGGACATCGGCAACCTCGACCACTTCCTCAATGTCAGTTCCGACGGGACGGACACGGTGGTGCGTGTCAGCACCAGCGGCGGTTTCACCGACGGCAACTTCGATGCCGCCGCGGTGGACCAGACTATCATGCTGGCGGGCTTGGACCTGGGTAACGATTCCGCTCAGGCGATTCGCGATCTGCTGAGCAGCGGTCAGTTGCTGGCCGATTGAAGTCGGCCGGCGCCGCGCATCGGGGAGAGTGAAGTTGTAATGGCCTACGTGAAACGCGACGCCGACGGCAGCATCACTGCCGTCAGCCACGAGCCCACGACAGACTGCCGCGAGCCTGTCGACGGCGGTGCGCCGGAGTTGCTGCATTATCTGGCGTCACTGGGGGAGGACGGCACATCGCGCATTGGTGCCACCGATCGCGATCTTGTGCGGGTGCTCGAGGATGTGGTCGATCTGCTCATCGACAAGGGTGTCATACTGTTTACCGAGCTGCCGGCATCCGCGCAACAGAAAATCCTCGAGCGCCGGCGCCTGCGCAGCGAACTCGCCGCGGCCCTGGACCTGCTGGACGACGACTGACGGAACCCGGCGTCGTCAGGTCGCGGGACGCACCCCGGGACCGGTGGCACCATCGATACCCAGCGCCAGAAGTGCGACCCATTCTTCCTCGCCGGCAACGCCCGCGGCGATAACCTTTACGCCGATCGCATGTCCCAGCGTGCACAGCGCGCGCAGCAGCATCTGGTTGCCGGCGTTGGTGTCGATGTCCCCGATGAAACTCGCGTCCACCTTGAGGTAGTCCAGACCGACGTCGTGCAGATTGCCCAGTTCGGCCAACTGATGGCCGACATGCTTGATTCCCACGCAGCAGCCCCGCGCCTGGAGTCGTGCGCACAGGTATTTGAAATTCGCCAGGTGTTGGAAGGCCAGGGTTTCCGGAATCTCCACGCAGAGGTTTGTACGGGCTGCCGCGAGCGGCGCCAGTTGTTCCTCCAACCAGTCGCCGAAGGCGGGGTCCGTCACGGCGCCCGCGGAGAGATTGATGGCAACAGGCAGGTCCGCATCGGCGATATCCGCCAGTGCCAGTGCGACTACCTCCCTGTCGAGCTCGCCCGCCAGATGCAGCCGGTGGACCCATGGCAGGAACTGTCCCGCCGGAACCGTGCCGTCGGGACGGGCGAGCCGCACCAGCCCTTCCCGGTGAAAAATACCGCCATTCCGGTCGACGACCGGAAAGTATGCCAGCGAAAAGGCATGTGATCGCAGCGCGTCTCCCAGCGTTTCGCGCCAATATTCCAGCTGTTCGTGCATCGGCTTGCTTGTTTTGTCACCGCGGCTCGCCACGCCGATCCTGGATTCACCTTCCCGCTGTACGCCGAGCAGCACGCCGTCGAGCCTGCCGAGCAGTTCGCCGACACGGTCGTCTGCCCCGTACGGCGTGGCTGCGCCCGGCAGTGCCGTTGCGTCATCAAGAGCATGATCGCGCAACACGTCGCGCATCGCGTCCTGGGCGGCCCGGGCGACATCGGCGGACTCCGTTTCCCCCGGCGCCAGGACGGCGAAATCGGAACCATTGAGCCGGGCGACGGCCCAGCCTTCCCGGTCTGTTGCCAGTGCGTTGAGCGCCGTGCCCATATCGCCGAGCAGGTTGTCGATCGCACCGCGGCCATAGTCCTGGTTGAGCCGCGCCAGTCCGGTAATGCGCAACATTGCCAGGGAACCCTCGGTGCCGGCGTCGTCCCGTTCCAGGGTCGCGCGCAGCGAACGCAGAAAGTGCCCGCGCGCCTGCAGACCGGTCACCGCATCCACGCTGGATTCACGCTGCCAACCCTGCAGCCGCTCGCCCTCTGCTTCGAGCATCTGCCGCACTCGCGCTGACAATGCGTTCATGGCACTCACCAGTCGGCGGAATTCCAGTGTCTTCGGTTCCCGGATGCTGATGAAGCGCCGGTTGCCGATGGCTTCGGCCTGAGCCACCACGTCGCCCAGCGGCCTGAGGATGCGTCGCAGCGCGGCGCTGCCGGCGGCGCCGGCGGCGATGCCGGCCAGCAGAAAGACCGCCGCGAGTGTCAGTGAACTGGTCCACAGCTCCTCGTAGGCGAAGTGGGAGTGGCTGCGCAGGGTGAGTGCTCCGGCCTGTTGCCAACCCGCCTGCACGGAGGCGGTGCCCGCCGCCACGTCGATGGGAAACAGGCGGATAAACCAGCCGGGCGCGCCGCCGTCGGGGCTATCGTCCGCGCGGCGCAGCATGACATTGCCTTCGGGGTCGGTCAGTTGAATCAGTTCGTAAAAACCGGTGTCGAATTGCGCCGCCAGCGTCAGCTCCATGAGCACCGGGTCGGCACCCTGCTGTGTCAGGGACAGGGCGAGGGCGGCGGCGTTATCGGAGTTCTTGATCGCGAGCTGCTCTTCGAGATAGGCCCTGGCGGACAGCGTCGTAACCAGCAGGCTGGTGGCGAAGACCGCCACCAACAGCACGACAATCGCCAGCCACAGTTTTTTGTGCAGGGACATGATCAGCCTCCTTCTCGGGTAGCTTTCAATTGAGCCCTTCCTTCAGGGCGCGTCGCAGCAGGTCGCGCCAGCGGGACAGTTTGGCTTCCGGTTGCCGGGAAGCGGGGGCAGTGGCACCGCCCACCCAGAGGCCCCGACTGTTGAAGCCGTACACCGGCGTCAGGTCAGTACGTCTGGATGCGGCCAATACATCGGGAACCAGATTGTCCAGGATCAGCGGCTCTGCCCGTGGCTCTGGATAGTAGGCCAGCACCATATGCGCCTGGCTGCGCGCGCCGTTCGTGTCGCGGCGGCGCAATTTGACATAAGTGATGCGCAGTTTGTCCACGTCCACGCCCGCCAGCAGCAGCGTGGTGTATTTGGCGATGGCAAAATCCTCGCAGTCGCCCATACCCACGCCCATTACTTCAAGCGGTGTCGCCCAGTAGTCGTTGCGCTCCCAGGCTACCTGATCGGTTACCCAGCGGATTCGGGAATTGAAGAAGCGGTTGGCGCGTTCCAGTTTGGCGGCATCCGGCAGGCTCTTCATCGAGTCGATCTCGAGGCGCCAGCGATCCACCAGTGCGGCCGTGTCCTCCCCGTAGCGGGACAGCGCCACCTGGCGCATGAGCGCGAAATCCACCCGGGCGGACACCACGGCGGCCAGCAGTACGGTTGCGACCATGAAGCCATGAGTAACGCCAGATGAGTTGACGCGCAATTGGCGCAGTGAAAACAAAATTGGCGCGGTCCCCCGGCCGGCGCTGTCGCGCCGACAATGCTCGGCAGGCCTCGATGTTAGCCCATTTCAATGGGCCGGGGCACGACGCCGCGTCCGTGCGATCAAAAACCCCACGCTATTGTGAAGTAGTGCCGCAATCTCATTTCACCTGCTGTGTGATCTGAGAGAAAATAGTGCGTGGATGCGGAAGTGCTAAAAATTAATATAAGCTAACAAAAGTGCTGCAGGGCCACACGGGGTCGCCACGCAGTCATAAACCGACAAGGGCAATGACATGATACGGACCGGAGGGGCACGGTGGACGGCAGGCCTGCTGTTTGCCGCGGTATTTACATCGGCACAGGCGCAACCTGAACCGGGCGCGGTTCCACTGGAAGTTTCCGGCTTGCGCGAGACCGTGACACAGGGGGTGCTGGTCAATCCGCGGGTCAATGCCGCGTGGTATAACTTCGAGGCGTCTCGTCACGCGCAGCGCGGTGCCAGGGGCGCCTACCTGCCCAGTGTCGACTTGCGTGCCGAATACGGCCGGGAGGAGCGGGAAACGCCCCTGGCGGATCTGGGCGACTACACACGCGACGTAACCCGATTCAGTATCACCCAGATGCTGTTTGACGGGTTCGCCACCCGCGACGAGGTGGCGCGGTTGGGCCACGCCAAGCTGTCCAGTTACTACGAGTTCAAGCGCGCCTCGGAAGCGGTCGCGGGTGAGGTGGCCGCGGCCTACCTGGACACCGTGAAATTCCAGCACCTGGTGGAAGACGCGCGGGAAAACCTGGAGGTGCACCGCGAAATATACGAACGTATCGCCGAGCGCACCGGCGGTGGCGTCAGCCAGGGCGTGGACCTGGAACAGGCGACGGCCAGGGTGGCGCTGGCCGAATCCAATCTGATGACGGAAATAGCAAATCTTCACGATGTCATGACGCGTTTCCAGCGCCTGGTGGGCAGCCTGCCCGCGGATGATCTTCCGGTCCCGGCGGTGCCCGCCGGTCAGATCCCGGAGCTGCGCGAGGTGGCGCTGGATCTTGCCTATCAGCGCAGCCCGGTTATCGACGCGGCTATTGAAAACCTGCGTTCGGCGCAGGCGGCTGTGGATGGCACTCGCGCGCCGCTGATGCCGCGGTTTGATCTGCGCTACCGCAACGAGGTGGAGCACGATACCGACGGCATCCTGGGGCGCTATGATGAAGAGGCGATCGAGGTCGTCATGTCCTACAACCTGTACCGCGGTGGCGCCGATGTCGCGCGCAGGCGCGAATTCCACAACCTGTACAACGCCGCTATCGAACAGCGCAAGCAGGCCTGCCTCAACGTGCGGCAGGAAGTGATGATCGATTTCAACAATATCGAGACGCTGCAGCGACAGGTCGTGGTGCTCGAACGCAACCGTATTGCGCAGAACAAGACGCGCCGCGCCTACGCCGACCAGTTTGATATCGGCCAACGTTCACTGCTCGACCTGCTGGACAGCCAGAACGAATATTTCGATACGGAACGGGCATATATTTCCGCGGTCACCGACCTGGTGAAGGCGCAGGCCAGCACCCTGGCGAACATGGGTCTCTTGCTTGCAGCGCTGGAAGTGGATGGCCTGAACGCGGACAAACTCGACGAGCTGGAACTGGATCTGTCGCGGGACCCGGAGGATAAGAATGCCCGGTCTCTGTGTCCGCGCCAGCCCACCGCCGCCGCTAAAGTGGACCGCGAGGCACTGATGTCGCGCCTCTCCGGCAGCGACGACTCAGGGGCGGGGGCTTCGGGTCTGTAACGGCTCGCGCCACATTAACCACAGTGGCGGCGCCGAAGGGGCGAAGCGGATTTCCCGCGTCACCCTGAAACCGTGGCCCTCATAGAAACGCAGGTTTCCTTCCTTGGAGTTCTCCAGGTAGGCGGGTAAGCCCTCGTCGTCGCAACGGCGCAATACGGGTGTGATGAGCGCGCTGCCGAGTCCCTTGCCCTTCTGCTCGGGGCTGACGCCGATGGCGAACAGGTAGTAATGGGGTGCCCGGGGGTGGTGTTTGTCCGTGTGGTGGCCGCTCACGAGCATGCGGTAGAAGCCCCGGATCCCGCCGAGGCGCAGAATGTATGTCACGCTTGAGAGGTTCATGGGCCAGCGCAGCTTCGCGCCCGGCCCCAGCCAACTGGCGGCGCCGCGGCCTTCGGGGTCCATGTAGGTCAGTCCGTGGGGTATGAACACAGGGAGCGTGAACTCGAAAAAGGGGCGCAGATCGGGCGGGTGGTTGCAGGACCAGTTCAACACAGGATCATCGTGAAACGCGCGGGCCAGAATATCGATGGCGCGCTCCCGGTTGGCGTCGTCGACCGGCTCGCATGTCACGCTGTTTGTCTCCCGCCACGTGTTCGATAGCAGTATAGCGCGGCGACCCACCGTACGGACAGGCTCCGGGTTACGGTTCCCGGCAAGGCTTCAGGCCCCGCGCAGCGGTGTGATTTCGCGGACCTGTATGCGGCCTCCCATCGCGAGCACCGGACACCGGCGGGCCACTTCCGTAGCGCTCTCCAATGATTCGGAGACCAGGACCGTATAGCTGCTCATCCGCAGGTCGCCGGTTTCTCCGGTTTCCATGACTTCCTCACCGTTCAGGGTTATAGGGTGACCTATGGAGTTGATGATTGCCCCCACCGTGGACTGTTTGATGGAGAGTGACCAGGCGGCGAGTTCTTCGAGCAAGTGAGCCTGTTCTGGTGACTCTCGCTCGGGCTCTGGTGTGAAGTAGGTCAGAAGGAAAGCGCCGCAGCGCGGGCTCCGCGCTTTCTTTGTCCGGGCTTTCCTTGTCCGGACTATGCGGCGGCGGTTCCGGTGACGGTATGGCCCCCTGCCTCGAGTGGCAGCGCCTGGCTCTCTTTGACAGGGCGGCGGCGGTGCGTGGATCACTGTCCCGAACCTGCTCGGCCAGGGCGACGAGCAGATCGCCGAATGCACCGAGTTTGTGGCGCGGCGGCTTGTGCTTGCGGGCCCAGGCGACAATCGCGGCCCAGGTGTTGTCTGCGCTCTCTTCCTCGCCGGCGTTCACCTGGCCGCTAAAATGGTCGACGACCAGCGGCGGCTTCACGGCGAAGTGGCGATTGATCCACTCGACGTCGCTGCCGTGCTCCTCGCGCAACTGCGCCACCAGGCTCTCGTCGTAGAAGATCCTCGGTTCCCGCTCGGGAAACGATTCGATCAGGTGGTCCGAGATGGCGGTGGCGAACGCACCGTCGTGCAGCGCGTTGATCTGGCGCAACACCTTCAGTTCGGCGAAGGTCAGGCTGCGGTTGATGCGGGCCTCGAGCGGCCTGGTCGCGGCGAGGTCGATGCCGGTGGCCGCCGCGAAGGCCGTAAAAATATCCCTCTCCGCGTCGTCGTAGTTGAGAATTCGCAGGTTGTCGAGAAAGATACGGGAGTAGTTGACCAGACGGTCGAGGGCGGTCCATCCCGTCAGGTCTGTCCTGCCCTCGCCGAAGGCGTGCGACGCGCCGTCCCGTTTCACGCTCTGGCCGTATTTCGAGTAACAGTGTTCGTAGGCGCTGCGCACGAACACGATGACCGTCACCGCGATGTCCAGTTCGGCACACAGATCCCGGAACTGGCGGATCTGCGACGCGCGGCAGGTTCTGCAGCAGTTCGCAGCTCACGACGGCCGACGTCGCTGCCGCGCGGCGGCAGGTATTCATGGCGAAGCAGTCGAACCACTTCATCCAGATCCTCCTTTCTGAACGCCTGCCACAGCGGTTGACCGTTGCCGGAGGAAATCCTGCCGTGTTTGGCCTGGGGCACGAGGTCGGCGTAGCCGATGCCCTGCCTGGCGAGGGCGGCGCTGTTCAAGGACAACCAGGACTGCAGGGAGGAGGACCCGGTTTTGCCCATGCCTATATGTAGATATAACGACTTCATCGCAGTGGCGGAAAGTGACTCCTGAAAAGTTGCGGCGACGGGCTGCCGGCGGCGTCGCTCGTATTCCTGCGAGCCGGTGGAACGACGTCCGATACAGTATCGCATTGTCTGTATGCGCGGGACAGGCCCGGCGCTCGAAATTGCCGATCAGTACACATTTGATGTTCCCCCGGTCGCCGGGCGTCTTCACAATGCGCCGCCTGGCCTGCATCGCCCACCGGTGAGCGATGCAGGCCAGGGTCGCATCGAGGAAGCAACAGAGCCAGCGAGGAGGGCACAGTGCACAGATCGGCGGAGCAGGGCAGTGAGCGGGCGGACGATTCGTGGGCGACGCACAGGACGCGCCGGGACGGGAGCGAGGCGGCGTCGCCGGTCACGGTGGTTACCGACGCCGACTACCGCTGCGCCTGGCGCCCCTGTGAAGCCCTCGAGGCCGATGAGGCCGGGTCACCGCCGGGGTAGGGGACCCGCACTCGGCCCATGGTCAGTCCTGGGGCGTAATCGCATTGATATGCTCCAGGGCATCGCTGTACTCGGTGAGCAGGCGGTACACGATATCGCGGCAGGATTCGATCTGGTTGATCTGGCCCACGACCTGCCCGATCGGGTTGAAGGCGACTTTCTGGCAGTCGCCGCTGCCGGCGTAGCGGTGGGTGCGCCTGACGGCGTCGAAGGTCAGGTAGCCCTGCAGGGGCATGGGCAGAGGGTCGGGGGTGTCCGGCCGCTCCCACGCCTCGGTCCACTCGTTCTTCAGCATGCGCGCGGTCTTGCCGGTGAACGAGCGCGAGCGCACGGTGTCTTCCGAGGAGGCCTTCATATACGACTCGCGCTGGGCCGGTTCCGCGCTGGCCTCTTCCGAATTGAGCCACGCGGAGCCCATCCAGACGCCGGCGGAGCCCATGGCCATCGCGGCCAGCATCTGGCGGCCGTTGGCGATGCCGCCCGCCGCGAGGACCGGCAGGGGCGCCAGCGCGTCCACCATCTGCGGCCACAGCACCAGCGAAGTCACCTCGCCGGCGTGCCCGCCGCCCTCGGAGCCCTGGCAGACGACAAAATCCAGCCCCGCCTCCTTGTGGGCGATGCCGTGTTTGAGGCGGCCGGCGAGGGCGCCGATCAGGCGCCCGGAATCGTGCACCTGCTTGGTAATGTCATCCGGCGGGGTGCCCAGGGCGTTGACGATCATGCGGCACTTGGGCCTCGTGAGGGCTTCGTCGACCAGTGCCTGGGCCTGCACCGCGGAGAAGCTCAGGGTTACATCGTCGTCCTTGTCGGGCCACTCGGGCACGCCGTGGTCGCTGAGCAGTTTATCGGCGAACTCGCGGTGCTGCTGCGGTATGGCTTCCTGCAGCATGGCCACCAGCTCTTCCGGAGAGGTCTTGTCCATGCCTTCGTACTTCTGCGGAATCGCGGTATCGACGCCGTAGATGTGATCGCCGATGTGTTCATCGATCCAGTCCAGTTCCTCTTTCAATCTCTCCGGCGAGAAGCCGACCGCGCCCAGCACGCCGATACCTCCGGCCTTGCTGACCGCCACGACTACATCGCGGCAGTGGGTGAATGCGAAGATGGGTGCTTCCAGCCCCAGTTCCTTACAAAATTCGGTTTGCATGGCGTACCTCGTTGTGCGCTGCGGGGTAAAAGAAATTCCGAGCCTTACGGTACGCTGACAGACGACGCGGCGGAATGGCGCCAGCGGCCTTGAAAACTAGCAGAAATTGACCGCCGTGACGGTCCCGGGAGAATGCAGGGCTCACGCACAGGTGTGTGGGCCGCCGCGCGACTGGCGCTGCTTCAGGTGTCGAAGAGGCTTTTGTTGCCGCGCTTGTCGCGCAGTGCCGCCCGGTGCTGCTCCCAAAGCGCCTCGCAGCGATTGGCGTCTTCCTTGACCCGGGCCAGGTGTTGCGAGAAGTTCTCTTCCACCTGCTCGTTCATCACGTTCATCCATCGCAGGTGCTGGCGCCAGGTTGTTTCACTGAGATTGTCGGGTTTTTTCAGTTTCTTTGTATTCATCGTCCCTGTACCGCTACTGTGGTGTCGCGATTGTGTCATCGCGTGTTGCGCTGACTGGTATGCCCGATGCCTACTGCACCACAGACTCGCTGCGCGGACAATTGCAGACCCGCCCAGGTGTGAGCCAGTTCCATGAGTTGGGGCCGTTTTGTGCAGTATTTCGCGAAAAATATTATTCTCCCGCCGTCATTCCCGCGAAAGCGGGAATCCGGGCATGCCTCGGTGAACCCCGCCGTCATTCCCGCGAAAGCGAATCCAGCTGGATGAACCCCCGCCGTCATTCCCGCGAAAGCGGGAATCCAGGCATGCCTTTCAGGATGAACCCCCGCCGTCATTCCCGCGAAAGCGGGAATCCGCAGCCTGCAGGATGAACCGCCGTCATTCCCGGAAGCGGGAATCCGGATATCAGGACGAAGCATTCCCAGAGGTCGTCCCAATAGGGATTCTCTCGCTCGATCAGTGCGAGTTTCCAACGGCGCCGCCATTTTTTTATTTGTTTTTCACGGCGAATTGCTGTGGGCATATCCGAATAACATTCGTAATAGACCAGACGGTCGATCCGGTAGCGCCGGCTGAATCCCTCGATTGTGCCGTTTCGATGTTGCCAGATGCGGTTCACCAGATGCGCGGTGACGCCGACATACAGTGTGCCGTTTTGGCGACTGGCTAGAATGTATACTGCGGGGTGCCGGGCCATCCTTGGCATTCAGGAAAGTTCTTCATTGTGCGATAATCTACTGGATTCCCGCTTTCGCGGGAATGACGGCGACTGGCTTTGATGAGTTTTTCCCTGCGCCAGCATGAAGGCGGGTGGCTTTGATGAGTTTTCCCCTGCGCCAGCATGAAGGCGGGTGGCTTTGATGAGTTTTCCCCTGCGCCAGCATGAAGGCGGGTGGCTTTGATGAGTTTTCCCCTGCGCCAGCATGACCCCAGAGCCCAGGCCGTCACCTCCGCGTGAGCGGGCCCCGGCGGCGTGGCGCCGATGGGGCTATTCGGGTTCGGCATCGGGTGACTCGAAGGCGCGCACAAGGAGTTCAAAGGAGCGTTTGCGATCCTCGAAGTGGTACATGTTCGTTACCGCCATGATCTCGTCGGCGGCGTGCAGCTCCGCCAGGTATTCGAGGCGTGCCCTGACCTGCTGCGGTGTGCCGGTGGCGCGGCCGCCGACCCGGCTGTCGATAAATGCCTGCTCCCGGGGTCCGAGCGGATAATCCGCTGCCTCTTCGGGCGTCAGCGAACGGCCGTCGGACTGCCCGGTGATAAAGCGCAGCAGGTTGAGATCGAAGGTCAGTTGCATGGTTTTCGCATGCTCTTCGGTGTCGGCGCAAAATACGCTCAATGCCAGAATCGCGTAAGGCTGCGGGCACAACTCGCTGGGCCGGAACTGTTGCCTGTACGTCGCGATCAATCGTGTATCCGCCTGCGGGTTGATGAACAGGCCGAGGTTGTAGGGCAGCCCCCGGCTCGCCGCGAGCGCGGCGCTGTCGGAGCTGGAGCCGAGCATCCACAACGGTATCTTCCCGGCGGGGCGTGGACTGACAATCGGCTGCGTCGTCTCGTCCCACAGGTAGGAGCTCAGCATGTCCGTCAGTTGGGGAAAGTCCTCGAACCGGGGTCTTCCCCCGGCGACCGCCACGGCCGTGGCGATGTCCGCGCCCGGCGCGCGACCGATGCCGAGATCGACCCGGCCGGGGTACAGGTTTGCCAGGAGGGAAAAGACCTCCGCGATCTTGTAGGGGCTGTAGTGGGGCAGCATGATGCCGCCGGAGCCGATGCGTATGCTCTGGGTGGCCGCGCCGATCGCCGCGAGCAACACCTCCGGTGCACTGCCTGCCACGGCTGGAAAGGCGTGGTGTTCCGACACCCAGAAGCGACGGTAGCCCAGTTCCTCGCACCAGCGCGCCATCTGCAGGGTTTCCTGCAGCGCCGCGGGTGCCTCCGACGCGGAACGTGCCAGGGACTGGTCGAGTACCGACAATGGCAAGGTCATGCTGAGTTCCCCAATCGTCCGGCCGGCGACGACGTGACCGGCGCATAATGGTACTGGCCGCGCGGTGGCCGGAGCTCGTTGCGGGGCGCCGCCGACCGAGCTGCCATTATCGGGCATGCCGGCGCCGATGCCAATCGCGCTGCCCCGAAACACGATCGCGAAGGCGGCAGTGCTGCTCAGTACTCCTTCAAGGTAGTATTGACGGGTGTAGTCAGTCCTGCGGTGGTCCAGTGTAAGGCGTTTTCTCGAAGGCATAGTGGGCCTATGTCGAGAGGAAACAACGAAGCAATGGGCCGCCGCAGGACTGACCCGAAGGGCGCCAAGCAGGCCGTCCCCTGCGGCGTTGCAGTGCCTTGACATAGACCCACTATGCCTGCGCCACTGCGCCTTGCAGGAAACGACCTGCTTGACGCTCAACCCGTCAATATTACCTTGAAAAGGTACTAGGATAGGGCGATGGAAAACTGGCCGGCTTGGGAAACCCTGCTGCTCTGGAGCGGCATCTTTTCGGCGGGCGCCTTTGTGGCGGTCATCGCGGGCGTTCCCTGGGTGGTGTGGCGGCTGCCGCAGGATTACTTCAGCCGGCGGCGGCGCCAGGTCTTGCGCGAAACGCCACTTGCGATGGTGTACGACGGGGTGCTGGCGGCGTTGAAGAATATTGTCGGCGCAGGGCTGGTCGCGCTCGGGTTGTTGATGCTTGTGACGCCGGGACAGGGGTTGTTGACGGTGCTCGTGGGGCTGTTGTTGATGAATTTCCCCGGGAAGTACCGCCTGGAGCGCTGGCTGGTCATGCGCCCGGGCGTCCTGCGCGCACTCAACTGGCTGCGCCGCCGCAGGGGACTGCCTCCCTTCGACACCCCGCGGGCGCGAGACTTGTCCGGACAGTGAATTGCGTTATGCTGGTGGTGTAAACGCAAGGGCGAGGCGGGGACACGCGATGGCGGGCTGGATGACATTTCTGCGAAATACTGCGCCACCGGCACTGCTGGCGGTGTCACTGACGGCGCCGGCCGTGGCCGAGAATGGCGCCATGGAGTCGGACTGGCTGGAACTGGTCAAGGGTTACAAAGGGTCGACCATGGGCGTGGAGTTGCTGGACATTCGGGACGACGAACTCCCGGATATGCAGCGCATCACCGTGGCGATTCCCAAGGCCGCGGTCGGCGATCGGGACGACATCGAGGAGGTGATCGTCATAGGCCGCCGGCCGGACAAACCGGACCCCCCGGAGCCGCTGGAAATCACCTACGAGTGGGTCGACGACCCCGACGCGGAGAACTACGGCCTGCTGATCCGTCTGGGCAAGGACAGCAACTGGCCGATTCGCCTGTTCATGAATTCACGCCCCGGTTACATCGAGTAAGCACACCAGGACAACACCATGCAGCAACTACCGGGCATCAAGGCCGAGATCGTCAAACTTTTTGCACCGAATCCGGGGCGCACACCCCTGGTGCCCGAACTGAGCGACCGGGCCCAGGTGGCGCTCATGTGCCGTATGCTGTTTCGCGAGGGCTGGAACGAACACATCGCCGGTCACATTACTTACCGCCTGGAGGACGGCCGTATTCTGTCCAACCCCTGGGAGCTGGCCTGGGACGAGGTCTGCGCCAGCGACATTATCACCCTTGACGAGAACGGCAGGGTGGTGGAGGGGGACTGGAACATCACGCCCGCGATCGGGCTGCACATGCAGCTGCACAAGTTGCGGCCCGACGTCAACGTGGTTATCCATCATCACGCCCACTGGAGCGGTATATGGGCCGGCATGCACCGGGTGCCGCCCGTGTACGATCAGGCGGGGGCCTACGTGGACGGTCCGCTGCCGTTGTACAACGAATACGCGGGAACGTTCGAGGACGGGGACACGAGTCTGGCCGCGGCAAAAGCCCTGGGGGACGCCAAGTGGGCGCTGCTGGCCAATCACGGCTCGCTGGTGGTCGGCAGGGATCTGCGGCAGGCGCATTTGCGCGTGGCCACCCTGGAATGGCGCAGCAAGCGCGCCTACGAGGTGGAACTGGCGGGCGGCGGCGTACCGCTCACGGATGAACAGGTGGCCGCCATCGCGCTGCCGGACGCCAACGGCATGCCCTTCCTGTGGGAGGCGATGGCGCGGCGCGAACTGCGCGCAGATACCGCGGTACTGGACTGAGGAGACGCCGGCTTGTCGCTTGAAGTAACACCCCTGGACAACGTGGGCGTGGAAGTCACCGGCTTCGATATCGCGCGCCCCATCGACAACGCCCTGGCCGAGGAACTGATCGCGCTGTGGGATGAACACGGTATTCTGCTGTTTCGCGGTCAGGAGGTGACGCCGGAGCGCCAGATCGCCCTGAGCCGCCTTTTCGGCGAACTCGAGATTCATCCCATCTCCGAGACGCGCTCCGAGCAATACCCGGAGCTTTTCATGCTGGCCAACGATCCGGAGAAGGAGAAGTTCCTCACCGCCACCTACAACGGGCAGCCCATGGCGGGCAGGCTGGACTGGCACATGGACCTTCACTATACCGGCAAGCCGAACCGGGGCGCGCTGCTGTGCGGCGTGGTTTGCGCCGAGGAGGACGGCCTGACCGGTTTCGGCGATCTGGCCAAGGCCTGGGACGCTCTGGACGACGAGACCCAGGCGCTGCTGGAGAAAATCGAGGTCACCTACGCGTTCAGCATGCAGCGACGCCACATGCGCTACGTGGAGCTGGAGGGCTACGAGCCCGGACCCTACAGTCCGCGCAAGCCCGCCGATATCAATTATCCCAATTTTCCGGAGGTGGCCTACCCGGCGATGGTGACCCACCCGGTGACGGGCCGCAGGGTGCTGGAAATCTGTGAACAGTTCCTGGAGCGCATCGTGACCCCCCACCAGGCCGGTCTGTCGAACGATGAGGCCATCGAGTTGCTGGAACGCCTTGTCGCCCATACCCGCAGGCCCGAGTTTCACTACTTCCATCGCTGGGAGCCCGGCGACATGGTGCTGTGGGACAACTGGCGCGCCATGCACTGCGCCACCGGCACCAAACCGGGCACGCAGCGGGTGATCCACCGCACCACCATCATGGGTGATGCGACGCTCGGCCGGGTGGTGGATGACTGAGATGGAGCGATTCTATCGGCGCCCGACCGGTTTGCCACTCGAGCCGCGTGAGAAATTGGCAGCGGGTCTAACGACCGCCGGACGCCGACAAGCGCTACCGGGCTCGAACTGTCCAGGCAGTTTGCGCCCGCTAGCGCTTTCGGCGCCCGGCGGTGCTCTCGACGCCAAGCCCCCCGGTCCGCTTCACCCCGAAGCCTGCGCCGGCATGCCGTGCTGGAACAGGCTGGCGTCGGCCAGCATGCGCTCCGCGATGTAGTCGTAGGTGGCGCGAATGCGCGCGCTGTGGCGCAGCTCCTCATGGGTGACCAGCCACAGGTCGAGTTCCGCCGCGTTGTAGTCGGGCAGCAGCCGCGTCAGGTCGCCCGACAGCGCCGCCCAGCGGTGCGAGAGCACGCCGATGCCGAAACCCGCGCGCACCGCGGCCATCTGCGCGGCGGGACTGTTGCTGATATAGACGTAGGTACCGGGCAGCGCGTGCTGGACCGGGAAGGTGTGAGCGTAATCGAAGCCCACGCCCGTCGCGTCGAGGCCGACGAGCTGGTGAGCCTCCAGGTCTTCCAGGGCGTCGAGCGGCGGCGCGCCGCGCAGGTACGCGTCGCTGGCATACAACCCGAACCCGACTTTCACCAGTCGCCGCGCAATCAGGTCGGGCTGTGTGGGCTCGCCCAGTCGCAGCGCGACGTCGGCCTCGCGGTGCACAATGTCCACCGGCGCGGTTTTCGATCTGCACCTTGACCACGATCTCCGGGTAGCGGCTGCGAAAATCCAGCAGCACCGGCGTCAGCCATTCCGTGCCGGTGCCCTCGGTGGCGGAAACGGTAACCTCCCCGCAAAGGGCACTGGACTGGACCTGGATGGTGCGGCCGATCGCCAGCATTTCCCGCTCGATGCGCCGCGCGCTGTCGAGGATGCCTGCCCCGGCGTCGGTCAACTGCATGCGCCGGCCGGAGCGCACGAACAGGGGCGTGTCAAAGCGCGCCTCCATGGCAGCCAGGCGCCGTCCCACCGTCGGTTGCGTCAGGTCCAGTTGCTCCGCCGCCGCGACCAGGCTGCCGCCGTCGACAATGGCCAGAAAGAGGCGGATGTCCGCCCAGTCCCGCAGTGGATCGTGTTTGTCCATCGTGTCTCCTCCCGGAGCGCCGCGCGGCGGCCGGTTGCCTGTCCGTCGCGCGAGACGGCGTTATGACAATTGAGCCACAATAACTATTTATAAACGCATACTAACTGTTAATAAATATAATAGCCATGCATCTACGTTTGGCGTAGATTGTTGACCGTACCCCCGAGGAGGAGGACGAGCAATGAAATCCATACGTATATTGATCAGTGTTATAGCGGTAGCCGCGGTGACAACCCTGCTCTGGCAATCCAGGGCAAACGCGGACACCATCGACCACTACCGGCCCAGCGTACTCATCAAGGCGGAACGGGCCCTGGAGCGCGGCAACCCGGAGCGCGCACTGAGCCTGCTGGAAGGCAACCTGGAAGGTCTGCGCCGCGATGCCTATCGGGCGGACGGCAACGCCCTGGTGTGCCGGGCGCGTTACGAAAAGGGCGACTATGCCGCCGCGGAGCAGGCCTGCGACACGGCCGTGCGACTGGGTAGCGGACCACAGGTCTGGAGTCACCTCAACAACCGCGGCGTCATGCGCCTGCTGTTGGGCCGTGTCGAGGAGGCACTGCAGGACTTCGAGGCCGCCGCTGACCTGAACCCGCAGGCGTGGTCGATACACCGCAACATCGACGCGGCGAGGAACGAGCAGCACGCGCGGAACCTGACTGTGTCGTCGTTGCGCTAGTCCGGCCGGGTCTCTATACGCCGCCCCTCGGGGCGGCGCTTTTGTGTTCGGGAGCTGTCCGGTTCGGCGGGCTCCGGCCGCCGCGAAGTCCTTGACGCCAATACACTCCCTACCTATAGTAGCGCCCCTCGCGCCCGTAGCTCAGCTGGATAGAGTACCTGGCTACGAACCAGGCGGTCGGAGGTTCGAATCCTCCCGGGCGCGCCATATGGAAAAGGCCCTGACGGGCCTTTTCCATATGGCTTGTCTGGTGAGTTCGATTCGGTTCTCCCAGGTTCGACGGGCTCGCCGGGAGCGAGCTTGAACAGCGTCGCCTGCGACGCTGGCCCCGAAGGGGTGGAGTACCGGGAAATACGGAATCATCCTCCCGGGCGCGTCACGGCACAAAAAAGGCACCTTTCCGGGTGCCTTTTTTGTTTGGTCTGTCTCCCCCGTTAATGATGAAGAGCCGAGCCACTCCGCTGCGTTCAGCGCTTTCGCGCAGTGCCCCAGAAATTAAAGCCGGCAATCCTGGGGGTTTTCGGCAGATACATCTTTTCCATCAGGTCGATGTCGAACCCGCTGTCGACGAGCAGGCGGGGAATATCCCGGTTCAAGTTGCAGCCGCCCGCGAGGCGCCGCCAGAGGGGATTGATCCGGTCCTGCCATTTGAGCACATTGCTGTCGGGCGCCCTGCCGTGCTCGCAAAAAATCAATCTGCCCGTCGGCTTCAGCACGCGGGACATGCCCCTCAGCGCCGCTGTCGGGTCCGGTATGGTGCACAGGGCAAAGGTGACCACTACGGTGTCCACGCTGGCGTCGTCCAGCGGTATGTCCTCGCCCGGCAGGCCGATGAACTCGACGTCGAAATCCAGGTGGGCGGCGCGCTCGCCGGCCAGTCGCCAGGACTCCTCGGACGGATCGAGGCCGATCAGCCTGTCCACCCGGCTGGCGTCGTAGTAGGGCAGGTTGAGCCCGGTGCCGATGCCGATTTCGAGTACTGTCCCAACAGCCTGCGGTACGACCTTCTCGCGCTGTTTCATGATCGGGTTCGCGCTGCAGGCGCAGTTGATCAGGTGCGGCAGGATGTGCTTATCGTAGAATTTCATTGCTGTTTCCGAAAGGCCGGTACTCCACCGCGACGAGCGCGGTGTTGAACCAGGCAAAATTATAGACATCGTCGCTGTCGACGCCGCCCTCCAGCCCACGATAGCCCGCGCTTACCCGCCAGCGGTCGTTCAGCCGGTAGCTGAGTTTCAGGCCAAGATCGATCGCGCGTCCGGGGCCGCCCGCCAGGCCGTCGAAATCGAACTGCAAAGCCCATTTCCCCCCCAACTGGTATTCGCCTGCCAGGTGCAGCAGGGGCACGAAGCCGAGATCGTCGTCCTCGGCACTGACCGCTCCCTGGGTGAGCTCGACCTTGGCGTCGCGCAGTTTTGCCGTCGCACCCACCCACAGGCGCCAGGCCCCGGCGTCGTGGTACCGGTAGCGGTAGCCCAGGCGCCAGGAGTTGAACTTGTACTCCGCTTTTACACGCCCGTTGGCGGTGAAGGTTTCACCGCGAAACCGTATATCCTCGTCGAATGTGCCGCGCTCGTCCCAGGACAACGGCGCCACAACCACGCGCAGTTCATGTGGGCCGGCAATACGCCAGTTGGCGTTGATACGCGCCGACGTCCACGGTCCGGAGCCGGCGATATCGGTCAGCGCAAAGCGGTCGCCCGCGGCGTCATTGGGAATCTGTACCTTGTTTCTCGCCTGCCACACGGGTCCGAACTCGGCTTCCAGACTTAACGGGACCGGCTCTGCGCGTGCCGGGCCCGCGACCAGCGGGAAACACAGCAGGACAAAGTGACAAGGGAAGGCCCAACGCATGGCGGCAACTCCCTGTATCAGAGTCATCATGGCGCAACCTCTCCCGCTCGACGTGCGCCCTGGCTCACGGCTGTTGTTTGCACGGCTGTAGGACACGGGGACAGCACTCCTAGTGCAGCTTTTCCGCCGCTTCGGCCCGGTATTCCACCGCCTGCTCGGGTTGGCTGGCCTCCGAAAACGGATGTTTTGCCTCCAGTGCGCTGATATCGTCCGCGACCGGGGCGCAAACGCCGGCCAGCGCCTCGATCTGTCCTGTGGCACGCTCCAGGGCGGCGCGCCGCGTTTCCAGATCGGCCCGCTGCCGTTCCAGCTCGGTTTGCTGCTGTTGTAACGCCTCGTTGATCGATACCGTCGCCGCTTCGAGGTAGTCGCTGATCGCCGGCTGGCACTGCGCGTTTTCCATCTGCGCCAGCGACGCCTCCAGTTGCGCCGTGCACGTGTCCCGGATGTACTCCAGGGCGTCGTCGGCGAGCCGCTTTTCCTTGACAGGTGCCGGTATCGACTGGTCGGGATCGGGCACAACGCGGTGGCGGACTTTCGCGGAACTGCGAAACAGCAGTCTGTCGGCAAAGGTTTTGTGCACCGGCAGCGCCTCGAGTTCCGGCGCCGCGGCCTCGGCCGCTTCCGGTATCGACAGATGCCTTGAGGCGGTGTCGAGGGCGCCCTTGACGTCCAGTCCGGTCGTGCGTACATCCTGCTCGTGTTCGTTCTGTCCCGTCGCGGCCTCCAGGCTGTCCGCCCGCAGCTGGACGAAGCTCCCGACGGCAGTCTGCCGGTGGGATTGGAGCCGTTCCCCGATGAGTTCCGCCAGCTCGGTTCGCAGTTGAGTCAGCGACTGGTCCGAGGTCATCCATGTCCGCACCAGTTTTTCGGCCGCGCCCGGGAACGCTTCGAGTGTCCGCGCCCGCGCCCGGGAGCGCGCCTCGTCCGCCGCCCGGGTTCCGACCTCGAGCACCGACTGCCAGTCCAGGTTCTGCAGGCGGCCGTTGGCCGCGGCGCGTTGCCCGATCGCGTCCAGCGAGTCGGCCGCGTCTTTGGTGAGCGGCGCCAGTTGTTCGACTGCACAGAGCTGGCGGATCCCGGCGCACTGCTTCCCCGCCTGGCGAATTGTGTCGGCGATAAATTCGCGCAGATACTCGTTGCTGTTGAGGTAGTTCATCAGGTCCGACAGGAAGGATTCGAAGCGGTCGTCGGATTGCGCTTCCGACTCGCCCTTCAGGCGCCGCGATGCGGCGCCGCGCAGGTCGATGGGATAGATATGCAGCCGGCCGCTGTCGGCGGCCCGGCGCAGGGGCGCGCTCATGCTCAGTGTTTCAAAGGCCCTGACCACCTCGTCGGGGTCGCGGCTCTCGAGGCTGGGCTCAAGGCTGCCGTCGGGCCGCAGATCGCTTTTGCCGGTATCGATGTTGACTACGACAAAAACCCGGCTGAACTGGTCCAGCAGGTCGTTGAAATCGCTGAATACCTGTTCCAGGAACAGGTTGTCCGCCTTGACGATGAAGACCGCGCAGGCGGCGCTGTCGCGGAATTCCTGGGTCATGTAGTCG
Organism: Halioglobus sp.; assembly: GCA_034521205.1. Taxonomy (GTDB): domain Bacteria; phylum Pseudomonadota; class Gammaproteobacteria; order Pseudomonadales; family Halieaceae; genus Marimicrobium. The sequence goes on along the minus strand of JAXHMT010000006.1, from coordinate 208,409 downwards.
TAGCCGAACTTCATCTTGCTGTAGAGCCCCGGCGTGTCCACCAGCACGGTCCCGGACTCGCGCAGGTTCTCGACCGGTAGTTCCACGAACACCCGCCGGATCGCCGAGGGCAGGTGCACCGCCGGGTCGAAGTCCTCGCCGAAGTCGTCCATGGCGCGACTGCGGTCGGACAGTGTGCGGTGGCTCTGTGCCAGGAGGTCGTGCAGCGCCTCGGCGGATTCCAATTCCTCGCGCTTGCCGCTGTAACGGACCACCGAGTAGGCGGGTTTGGGGCCGTACTTGAGGTACACCATGCACGGGTAGGCGGGCAGACTGGTCACCTCGCTGACATAACCGCTGCTGATGGCGTTGATCAGGGTCGATTTGCCGCTTTTGAGGGGGCCGAACAGCAGGACATAGGCCTCCTGCCCCTGGACCTTGTTGATCAGCGCCTCCAGGCGGTGGCGGGCGTTGGCGAGGCCCTCCGCCAGCCCGCCGGCGGGCAGGTCCCCGAGTGAATCCAGGGTCTCGACCGTATCGCCCAGGGCTTCGGCCAGGGGGAACAGGGTCTCGCTGAACTGGGCGCAGAACTCGGAAATGCTGGTTTTCATGGGGGCCTCTTCGATAACACTTGTGTTTCCCAATTTACCGCCCGCGACTGCCCAAATTCAAATGGTTTGCGCAAAATTTATTTCCTGGACAAAAATGATTGCAAGACAGATGGGGTCAGGTCTTTGATGGTTGGCTTCCGACAGATGGGGTCACGACAGATGGGGTCAGGTCTGTGATGGTTGGCTTCCTGGAAATTTCAGCCGCTACAGGTGGATGTAGGCCGGAGTATTCACTGATCTCTCAGCCTGTCAACGCCACTCCGGCAGGCGTTGATTATAGTTACATTCCCTGGTCGTCTCGACACATTCACTCAAGCCCTTCCGGGGGCTGCCCTGCGGGAGTAGCGGCGAGTCGCAAAAATTCGCGTCTATAAGTAACTGGTCATGCTTTATTGCCATATCTGGTCCAAAAACAGGAGCCTGCTATGAGCAAATCATCAATCAAAGACCTGACCCCATATCCTGTGATATTTGCTCCGGTTGTGACGCCATCGGTCCGTCGAGCGCCGTGTGCATTGTTGACTGGGCGGGTCGAATGCTCGCTTGTTTGCCGGGAATTCCCCGCCATTGCGACGGTGATGTCCCGGTGAAGCGTTTGAAAGCGCGGCTAAAAGCGGCCTCCGATTCGTAGCCGACTTCTTCGGCGATGCGCGCCAGACGAAATGAACCGCCGGCGAGCATGCCGGCCGCAATCTGCATCCGCCAGCGAGACAGGTAGGTCATGGGCGGCACTCCCATTGTGTTGTTGAAGCGCTGCACAAGAATGGTGCGGGAGGACCCCACCTCGCGCGCCAGGATTTCCAGGTTCCAGGCGCGGGAGGGTTCGGCATGAAGTTTTTGTATCGCCGCTCCGGCAACGGGATCCGCCAGTGCCTCGAACCAGCCGGTTTGCATCGGCCTCTGGGATTCCACGTAGCGGCGGATGACCTCGATAAAGATCAGCTCACTGAGTTTGGACAGTATGGAGCCGCCACCGACGCGGGTGTCGCTGCTCTCGCGCACGATGGCGTCGATAAGGCTTTTCAACCAGCCGTTTTCAGACGTGTAGGCGTCCGCGACGTGGATACAACGTGGCAGCGCTTGTATGAATGGGTTGAAGGGCAGCATTTCCGATGCCAGGAAGCCGCAGATCAGTCGCACGCGTATTGCCGAATCGCCCTCTGTTGCCACCACCCGATACGGCAGCGATTCGCCTTCGTGATGTTCAAACAGTGCGAGGTTCGGCGGCGCCCGCATACCAGGCTCCGTGGAGAGCGTATGCGCGTTTCCGTGCGGAAATCAGAATGACGCTGCCGGCTTCGAGGCGCACGGGCTCGTCCTCGGCGTCCGCCACCTGGCCCCAGACGGTGCCCTCGGTGACGATGTGGTATTCAATCAGGTGCTTTGCGTCGGGAAAGACCAGAGGCGTCAGGACCCCGGCGTTCGGTGCTTCGGAGACCCAGCGCCCATGCGCCTCGACATCGAAAAAAATCGCGCCGGTGAGGCGAACCGCACTGAGGACATTCGATACGATATCGATGCTCATCGCCGCACACTCCACCAGTTTGCAGTCTGTCATGGGACAGCTTCGGCAGCCAGCATAAGCGAATGTGCGGGAAAACGCCACGCGTGGCGTGGCGTTCAGTAGGTGGCCGTTGCCATTCAGGGCCGCGCCTCGAGTACCATGTTGGTCGGGGTCTCGCTCGCGCGCCGGATGCGGGTGAATCCGGCCTCGCGCAGAACGGCGGTCAGGCGCGCCTCGCCGGCCTGGGCGCCGAGGGCCAGTCCGACTTCCTGGTCCTTCGAGGCTGGCGTGCAAATCAACGTCGACGCCGCGTAGAACAGTTGGCCGAGCGGATTCAGATTGTCGCTGAGCGTATCCCCGGCCATCGGTTCGACCAGCATCAGTGTGCCGTCGTCGGCAAGGCACTCGCGGATGCGCCGGGCCGCCCCGACAGGGTCGCCCATGTCGTGCAGGCAATCGAACATGCACACCAGGTCGTAGCCGTTCGCGGGTGTCTCTTTGGCCGAGCGCGCTTCGAAATTCGCGTTCGCCGCACCGTCATGGCCTGCAGCGCGCATGCTCGCCTCTTCGATTGAGGGGGCGTGGATATCGAAGCCATCAAAGCGGGAGTTCTGGAAAGCCCGCGCCATCAGCAGCGTGGAGGATCCCAGGCCGCAGCCGATGTCGGCCACGCGGGCGCCTTCTGTCAGTCGTGCTTCAACGCCCTCCAGTGCCGGCAGCCAGTTTTCCAGCAGATTGACGTTGTAGCCTGCCCGGAAAAAGCGGTCGGTGCCGCAGAAGCAACACGAGTGGTGGTCGGCCCAACTCCGCCCGTCGCCGGAACGGAAAGTCTCCAGCGCCTTTTCGTGAGTGGTGAAGCTGTGATGTGACCTGCTGCATCAGACCCTGCATACAGGCCGGGTGGCCCTCGGCGCAAAGCACCGTGGCCTGTTCCGGCGTTATCGCAAAAGTCTCTTCGGACGGATCGTAGTTCACGTACCCGGCAGCCGCCTGGGCGCTCAACCATTCCAGCAGGTAGCGCTCGTCGACGCCGGCTTTCGCCGCAATCGTTGTTACGGTCGCGGGTCCGTGAATGGCCATTGCCCGGTAGACAGCCGGTCTGGTCACCCGCGAAAGCCAGGAGTACTGTCATCGCGCCGGTGATGTCCTCCATAACTTTTCCGGCGAATTCCTGCAGTTTGTCTTCATCGACTTCCAACTGGTCTACTACTGCGTTCATAGGGTGCTCCTCACAATTCACAGATCGGTGTCAATGCCGTGGCCCGGAAAAGGGCGCTGGACATTGATGCTTGGGGCTGTTGTCGAGTAAAACAGCCTGCTGGAAAGCTTAGGCTGCGATGCCGATTGCGGGAATGATCGTTGTTTCGCGCGGCATGACCGATCGTACAGAAATGTCGTCTGATCGCGGTGGTCTGGTCCCCCCGGTTTCTATCCTGCCTGACAGACGTGACAGACGGGGTCATGACAGATGGGGTCAGGTCTTTGATGGTTGGCTTCCTGGAAATTTCAGCCGCTACAGATCAATTTAGGCCGGAGTATTCACTGATCTCTCAGCCTGTCAACGCCACTCTGGCAGGCGTTGATCATAGTTCCATTCCCTGGTCGTCTCGACACATTCACTCAAGCCCTTCCGGGGCTGCGCTGCGGGAGTAGCGGCGAGTCGCAAAAATTGTGGTCTATAAGTAACCGGCCATGCTTTATCGTCGTATCTGGTCCAAAAGCAGGGGCCTGCTATGAGCAAATCATCAATCAAAGACCTGACCCCATAGGACCACATATCCAATCAATCAAAGACCTGACCCCATATCCTGGTGACCCCATATCCTGGACCATCAGGTATGGAGGGATTTGCCGCCGTCGATGATGAGCGTCTGGCCGGTGATAAAGCTGGCCTGCTCGCTGCACAGGAACAGTACCGCGCCCGCGATGTCTTCCGGCTGACCCCAGCGGCGGGCAGGTGTGGTGGCGATGATCTGTTCGTTTTCCTCCGGGATATCTTTGGAGAATGCGGTCATGGGCGTCTCGATCATGCCCGCGGCGACGTTGTTGGCGCGTATGCCGTGTTCGGCCCACGTCAGCCCCAGGGTTCGTGTCATGCCCAGCAGGCCGGACTTGGCCGCGCCGTAACCCGGAACGAGCTCGTGCGCGAAATACGATGTCAGTGATGCAATGCCGACGACGCAGGCGCCGCCGCCGAGGGTGCTGGCGCTCAGGTGGCCGAGGCAGGCCCGGGACAGGTGGAATGCGGACAGCAGGTTGACGCGGATGGATTCCTCGAAGCCCTCGTGGGTCCACTCGTCGCCTCCGGGCATGGCGCCGCCGGCGTTGTTGACCAGGATATCCAGACCGTCGAGGTCCGTACCCAATGCCATGATTCCGTCGGTATCCTGCATGCGCAGGCTCCGGTAGGTGAAAGCCGACAGGTCGACGCCATCGTAGTCGGTAGCCGCCGGGCGGGTACCCGTTATCGTGACCCGGGCGCCTGCATCGACGAATGCGCGCGCGATACCGTGACCGATGCCACTGGTGCCCCCGGTGACCAGCACTTTCGTTCCCGTGTAGTCAAATTGCACCGCGTTGTTCATCGATCACACCTCCCCGGGCTGCACGGAAAATGCCTCGTAGTAGAACGCGAACCGTTCGCGCAACGCTCGCGGGTCCGCCCCGAACTGATCTTGCAGGTTGTACATGACACGGCCGTAATTACCGCTGTTGGCATGCACGAACGCCTCGAAACGGGCACGGGCCTCGTCATGCAATGGCATACCCGCCTTGTCGTAGATCCTTTCCACCCAGCCGACATCGTCCTCGATGAAATCGTCAAAGGGGACATCGATTGTCCTGTCGGCGGGTAATATATCGCGATCGCGCACACAGGCCCGCAGCAGATGTTCGATGCGGTCCGTCCAGTAGGCCAGCAACTCGTCGAGCATCACCTGTTTGCGGCGCATGCGGTCGCCGTAGGCGAGCATGGTGACCGCCGATTGTATCGCGGACACAGGGTCCCGGTGGGTGATCGCTATGGTCGCGTCGGGAAAAACCCTGCGCAGCACCGGCAACTGCTCCAGGTGCTGCGGGCACTTGAGTACCCAGCGGGTGGGCCGGCCACTGCCGCGCTGCTGCCACAACAGCAGCTTCAGAACGCGTTTCATGTACTCGTACTGGTAGGTCTGGTCCTCGTTGTAGTAGTGGTCGCGCCAGCGGGGGGACATCGAAGCCAGCCACTCCATGTTGTAGGAGCCGAAGTTGGGCCCCATCAGCTCCAGCTCCTCGTGGATGTGGTCGGGATTCATGGGGTGCATGGCGGCGATGTGCGGCGTCAACTGGCGCATCGATTCCCAGGCCTCGGCACAACGTCGATAGCGGGGGTCCGTGCCGTCCGCCAGCATGCCCTCACCGGGCGATGGCACCGGTTCGTAGCTCTCCCACAGGGGCAGGGAGCGGAGCCGGGCATCCGCCGCCATCAGGTTGACCAGGTGGGTGGTGCCGGAACGGGGCAGGCCCGCGACGATCAGCGGCGCCTCGATATCGATATCGTCTATTTCGGGGTGCCTGTTGAACATATCCTGCAGCAGCAGGCGATTGCAGGCGAACTGCAGCAATTTGTTTCTCAGGCTCAACCTGCCGATGCCCAGCAGGCCTTCGTCGTTGCCCCATTCATCGCAGAGCAGATCCAGGCGCTCGACAAAGTCCATGGGCCCCCAGTCATTCAGACCGGTTTTTTCCATGGCTTCATGCAGGATCGCATCGCGGTCCAGATCGATGCGCAGGCTTTCGCCGTAGTCGATCGCCCCGCGCTGGGCCCCGGTCAGCCGCGGGTTCGCCAGATCGTCAATGTAGATGGTGTCCGCCATGAGTTCCCCGGGTTTTCGCACGCCGTGACCGCGCGACCGCGCGCGAACCGTGCGGCGGAGCGAAGCTGTGTGCGGAGTCTATACACAGGTGCCGTTGCCGCGCAAAGGGTTGTGGCCTTGCGTACCGCCGAGTTTGGAGGCATGCCGGGAGCCCGGGTTGAATACGGCACACTGGAACCGTGTGGCGACAGGAGAGCCTGCCCCTCTTTTTCGGGCACGTCGCCACCCGAGCCTGGCCAGGGAAGGCCGCTTTTTGGCGTGTTCCAGTGTGCCGTATTCAACCCGGGCTTCCCACGTGGAGGAATACATCAAAATTGGATGACGCGCCTTTCTCTAATACCTGCTGCGATTGGCCTGCCGCGCAGTTGCGCCCTATACTCGTCCGCCACCACGGTCACCACTGAGGAGAGACGATGAACAAGCTGCAGGACGACCCCCGGATCGACCCGCGAATCAAGGGCATCCTGGGCACGCTGCCGACCCTGCCACAGGGGGACGTCGAGTCGCGCGAAAAGTTGCTGGAAGAGATGAACGCGCCCGAAGCCGTCGCCCTGCGCGAACAGATGGAGGGCATGTTCGACATGATCGACAACGAGGATGTGGCGCCCTCGGCGGGCCTGGACATCAGTACCCACGAATTCGTCTCGCAGCCCGACGGCAATACCATCAAGGTGCAGTATATTCGCCCGGCGAACAGCGAGCGCCTGCCCTGTGTGTACTACATCCACGGCGGCGGCATGCAGGCCATGTCCTGCTTCCTGGGCATGTACCGGGCCTGGGGCAAGATCATCGCCGCCCAGGGCGTGGCGGTCGCCATGGTGGATTTTCGCAACTGTCTCACTCCCTCCTCGGCGGAGGAGGTCGAGCCTTTTCCGGCCGGCCTGAACGATTGCGTCTCCGGTCTCAGGTGGGTGATCGACAACGCGGAACAACTGAACATCGATGCCGGGCATGTGATTGTCGCCGGCGAGAGTGGCGGCGGTAATCTCACCATCGCCACCGCGATGCAACTCGCGCAGGCTGGCGATGCAGGCCTGATTCGCGGGTTCTACGCCCTGTGTCCCTACATCGCGGGGCAGTGGCCGCAGGATCGGTATCCCTCGTCTGAGGAAAACAACGGCATCCTGCTGGACCTGCACAACAACCGGGGGGCGATGGCCTACGGCATCGAGGAGTTCGAGAAGCGCAATCCCCTGGCCTGGCCGGCGTTTGCAGGTGAGGAGGACGTCAGCGGATTGCCGCCGGCGGTGATCAGCGTGAACGAATGCGACCCGCTGCGCGACGAAGGCATCGAGTTCTACCGCCTGTTGCTGCGCGCCGGCGTGTCGGCGCGCTGCCGGCAGGTCATGGGTACGGTCCACGGCACCGAGATTTTCGCCATCGCCTGTCCCGACATCAGTCGCGAGACGGCGGCCAGTATTGCGCAGTTCTGCCGCGAGGCGTGAGCGGCGCGGGCTGTGCGCCAGGCCGCGCTTCCGCCCCAGTCCTTTCCAAAAGTGAAATGGCGGGCAATGCGCGCTAGAATCACCGGCTGGGCTACAGGCCGGGCAGGCCGGTGTCTGCCAATGAAAAGAAACCGCGGCGGGCATTCTGTACAGGAAGCAATTCATGACACTGCGTGACGATTACACCGGCCCGTTCGATCCCGGGCTCAGGCTGGAGCATTTCTCGCGTGATTTTCTGTCGGGGTTGATGCACGAGTACAACCTGATCGGCCATTTACTCGACCGGGTGGGTCAGCCGCTGGTGGCGATGGAGTATGGGGAGGAGGGCTTCACCCGCTCCGGGATAGAGGAGTGGGCCTGCGCCAGCCCCATCTATTCCCGGCGCATGCAGCGCCTGATGAATTTCGAGGGCGACGACGTCGGCACTATCTTCAAGAATATTCAACTCGAGGTGGGGGCACCCCAACAATTTCTCGACTTCCAGTTCCGTCTCGATTCTCCCGGGTACGGCGAGTTCTGGCTGCCCTTCTGCGGCGCGCTGAACGACCTGGAAATCAATGGCAATGACGTCGAGCTCACGCGGCGCATGTGCCACGACATCGAGGATCCGACTTTCGATGCCACCGCGGCCGCGACCAACCCGCGGATAGTCATGCGCCCGATCCATCGGCCGCCGCGTATCGACGGCGAGGGCGGCAACGGCAAGGGACGCTATCCGGTGTGTCGCTGGAAAGTCTTCATGTCGGACGAGGAACAGGCGTTTACGCCCTACCCGAACCTCGCGGTGATGGAGCAGACGCACCTCGCGACGATCGACCTGGAGGCGCCCGCCGGGACGGTAGAGCCAGGGGGACGCGAGGACTACTCCGAGCCCTTCGACCCGCACTGCCAGTTTGAGGATTTTTCGCAGCGCGCGCTGGTCCTGTTACTGCAGGAGAGCGCCGTGCAGACTCTCCTGCTCGCCCACAGCTTCGTGCTCAGCCAGGCGACCCACTACGGCGAGGCTATTGCGCGCCGCTTCGCCGAGCGCCAGTGGGTGGGCCATGCGGCGGTGGGCGTGGAGCGCCTGCGGCGATTCCTGGGTTTGCATGGCGACGATATCGAAACCATCGCCAAGGTCATCCAGCTGCATCCCAATTTCCATCCCCGCTCCTATGTTGCACTGGGACTGGAGATTCTGGCGGAGGACCGCCTGCGTATATCGATCGACGACTGTCCCGCGCTGCATGAAAATGTGCCCCACAGCTGGTTTACGCAACTAGGCCGCGAGCCGCACCCCGCCCTGGATGCCCTTGTCACCCGCGTCAATCCGCGAGCGCGATGTGTTCCCGCCGCGGACGCCGGTACCGCTTCGTGCGCCTGGGACGTGGTCATCGACCCGTCAAACGAGCCGGCCGCGGCGCCCATGGAACTGGAAATCGCGCGCACCAGCAGCGGCATGAATTTCCGCTTCGAGCGCAGGCGCCTGCCGGTCGATCTGATTGCGCGCTCGCAGCCGTGAATCGGCGAGAGACCGCAGTTGATGATATGGTACGGGCACGGTAGCCCGGCAAAACCATTCTGGTATCGTCATTCAACTACATACCGTCGGGGAGGGACACGACAATGCAGGGAAAAGACAAACAGAATACCTTCCTCTCCCTCGGTGAACTGCTGGAGCGCGCGGCGCGGCAGTGCCGGGCCGCGGAGCGTGAATTGCGGTCATTTTTCGACGGAGTGCCGGAGCCCGAAGTGCTGGCGTACCGCGAGATGGCCGAGCGCGAATGTGAACTGGCGGAAATGCTCAAGACGTTTGCCAGGCGCGCGCCGGAAACCACGCTCAACACGCGCGTGCAGTTCACACTGGATTGCCCCGAGCGGCCGGCCCCGCAGAGTGCACACGGGGCGGCACAGCAGATGGTGGAATTTAACGAGGACCTTGTGGAGAGTCTGCAGGAACAATCGCGCACGATGGCGCCCGACAGCGTAGCGGAGTCGCTGGAAACGCTCTGGCGCGATACAGAAGCGCTCGCACGGCAGGTATCCATGACATTCCTGACCATGCAGGATGCATAAGGCGTCAGAGATCGCTCATCGGGACGCATTCAAAACATTCAGCCGCTGTTACGCGAGTGAACATGGAACTACCAACTGTCCGTCCGATCAAAAGCTGTCCATCCTGAAAAATCAGGCGGACTACCATGCAACATCTTTTTCGTATTGTGCTCGTCGTATGGCTGCTCGTGCCCGGAGTTTCCCTGGCCCTGTCAAAGAACGGTTTCGATGTCAGTAATGCCAGCGTACCGGCGGCGCAGATACTCCCCGGAGGACCACCGAAGGACGGCATACCGTCTATCGACAACCCGCACTTTGTCGATGCCGAATCAGCCGATGACCTGTCTGGCGATGACCGCGTGATCGGGGTAGTCCACGGCGATGACGCCAGGGCCTATCCGATAGCGATCATGAACTGGCACGAAATCGTCAACGACGAGATCGGCGGTGAATCCATCGTAGTGTCCTATTGCCCCCTGTGCGGCACGGGCATGGTATTCGAGGCGCCGGAGGGGCGCAGCTTCGGCGTTTCAGGACTGTTGTACAACAGCGATGTCTTGATGTACGACCGGCAGACGGAATCGCTCTGGTCCCAGATCAAAATGGAGGCGGTCTCCGGCCCCGCTGTCGGTGAACGGTTGAAGCTGTTGCCGGCCCGCCACACGATATGGGCCGACTGGCGCGAACGCCATCCCGATACGCAGGTGCTGGCGCGACCCGGAGGCTACCGGCGCGATTACGACCGCGACCCGTACGAGGGGTACCGCGACTCGGCGAAACTGTATTTTCCGGTGGACTCCCGCGATCGCCGTTATCACCCCAAGGAGAAGGTCATCGGCGTCTCGCTGGACGAGGGGGCGGCAGTGTGGCCTTTCAGCGAACTGGCCCGTGCCGGCGATGTGGTGGAGGACACTATTGCCGGGAGAGAAGTCACGGTGCGGTTCGACAGTAGCGCCCGCACGGCTACGGTATTCGACGAGGCTGGCAACGAGATTCCCTCCACGATCGCCTACTGGTTTGCCTGGATGAGTTTTTACCCCGAATCGAAGGTCTTTACGGCGCCCTGATACGTCAGGCTCACGGCGGTGCACGGCAAAGCGCGCTACAATACACCTACAATGGATCGGGTAGGAAAAAGGAGATATAAGCATGCGAGCGACGCCGGAAGACCACCTGCTCTCGAAACAGCGACGCAGACGGCCGCCCACGGGCGGGCTGGTGCTGGCGGGCGCGGTGATAGTGGTATTGCTGGCCTGGTGGCTGTGGCCCGCGGAGGAGACCGAGCCACCGGCGCGGGACGGTCAGGCGCAGACGCCTGTCGCGCAGACGCCACCGGAGCCACCGCCTCCGGCGCCGGATATCCCCCGCCGCCCCGAACCGAAACCGGAACCGGAGCCCGACACCGGGCCGGCGCCCGAATCCGCGGAGCCTATCGCGCCGGAGCCGGCTCCGCTGCCCACGCCCGAGGAGAGCGACGCACTGTTACTCGAGGCACTGGAGGAGGCCGGCGTGGATCAGCCCGCGCAGGTTCTCGCCGGCGAAAGGCCACTACCGGACAGCGCTGCCCTGGTGGATGCACTGGGGCGCGGTCGCGTGCTGCGCCCGCTGCTCGGCGTGCAGGTACGAGGCGAGTTCCCCGTGGCGCGTCGGGACGGCCAGCTATTCATGGCCGAGGCAGGCTACCGCCGCTATGACGCTGTTGCCCGGACTCTGGCAGCCGTCGATACCGCGGCGGCCGCGGAACACTTTCATACGCTGCGGCCGCTTTTCGAGCGCGCCTACGAGCGGCTCGGCCTGAACCCCGAGGATTTCGACAACTCGGTAGTGCGCGCCCTGGACCAGGTACTGGCGACACCGGTGATCGAGGAGCCGATTCGCCTGGAGCCCAGCGAATCCGTGGTTTATCACTATGCGGACCCGCGACTGCAGGGGCTGACCGGGCTGCAGAAGCAATTGCTGCGTATGGGTCCCGACAACCTGCGTCGTATCCAGGCCCAGGCGCGGGACCTGCGGCAAAAGCTGTTGGCGGAATAAATCCGCGTTTCTTGCGACAGCCGCGAGTGCCGGCATGATATCAGCGGCCTCGTCGTCGCCGGCCGGCTGCTCGCATTGGGTATTGGCCTGTCGGGAAGTGAAGAGCTGCGGTAGCGGTGCGCGGATCAGGACGCTCGGGGAGTGGACGTCGTAGAGTCTTCCTTGATTTGTCCGACGTTATCCTGTGGGTTGCTCTCCGCGCCCGGATAGCCGATTTCTTCCAGAAATGTCTGCAGCCCGCGGCGTATTTGCGTGCTGTCGGCGGCTGCCAGCGCCGCCTGCAGCCGGTCTTTGGCCAGGTCGGCGTCGAGTCGGCACACCAGCCACTTGATGCGCGGCAGGCGCGCGGCGTTCATGCTCAACGTGCGAATGCCCATGCCCAGCAACAGCACCACCGCCGCCGGGTCGGAGGACATCTCCCCGCAGACGCTGACCGGCAGTTCCAGTGCCCCGGCCGACTCGGCGATGCGCTGGACTTCGCGCACTACCGCCGGGTTGAGGTGATCGTAGGCGCCCGCGACACGGGGATTGTTGCGGTCCACCGCCAGCAGGTACTGGCTGAGGTCGTTGGAGCCGATGGAGATGAAGTCGATGTGCGCGCGCCACAGGGCCAGTTGCGAGATTGCCGCGGGCACCTCCACCATCGCGCCCACGGGTGGCCGCGTGACATTCAGCCCCTCCGCGCGCAACTGTTGCACGGCGTCGTCGAGAATGCCGCCAAAACGCACCAGTTCTCCGGTGGCGCTTACCATGGGCAGCAGAATGCGCAGGCAGTCGCCGCCGGCATCCGCGCGCAGCATGGCGCGCACCTGTGTCATCAGGAGCGAGGAGTTGTCCAGGCAGAAACGAATGCCGCGCCAGCCCAGGGCGGGGTTCTCCTCGCGGATCGGGAAATAGGGCAGCGGCTTGTCGCCCCCCACATCCAGCACCCGCATGTAGACCGGTTTGCCGCGATAGGCGTCGATGACGTTGCGGTAGAGATGTAACTGCTCCTCCTCCGACGGGAAGCCCGCTCTGACCATGAAGGGGATTTCCGTGCGGTACAGGCCGATGCCCTCGGCGCCCGCGTCCAGGCCGGGTGAAAGATCCGCCAGCAAGCCGCTGTTGACCAGCAGGTTGACCCGCTCGCCGTCGCGCATCACCGCCGGTTTGTCCCGCAGGTGCGCCAGCCGCCCGCGCAGCGCGTGCTCCTCGCTCGCCAGGCGCAGGTACTCCTGTTCCACCGCGGCAGAGGCGTTGACCAGCACCTGCCCGGCATTGGCATCGACGATAATGCGCTCCCCCTGGTTGATCGGTCTGCTGTGGCCGATGCCCAGTACCGCCGGGATGCCCAGAGCACTGGCCAGGATCGATGCATGGGACATGATCGAGCCCTCGAGGCTCACCAGCCCGGCGAGGCGCTCCCGGGGCAGACTGGCGATATCGGACACGCCGACCTGGTTGCCCACCAGAACGAGAGGTTCGCCCTCGATGTCGACGGGCGCGGCGTCGCGCTCGCCGCGCCAGGCGCTGTACAGACGGTTGCCGAGGTGGCGTATATCCTCGTGGCGCGTGCGCAGGTAGGGATCGTCCATCGCCATGAACAGGTCGGCAAAATGTTGTACGACGGATTTGAGCGCCGACGGCAGATCCCTGCCGCCGGCGATTTCGCGTTCCACGCCGCTGACCAGGGACGGGTCCGCCAGCAACATCTGGTAGGCGTCGAAAATCGCGGCCACCTCTCCCGACAGGTATTCGCCGAGCATGTCCTTCTCATCGCTGACCTCCGCCTGCACCGCCCGCAGCAACTCGTGCCACTCCGCCACGGCTGCCTCGGTGTCGGCGCAGGCCCCGTCCACCACGGCGAACAGGTCGACATCATCACAGCGCCGGACAATACCGATACCTACGCCCGGCGCTCCGGCCACGCCCCTGATGACGACCGGCGGCGCGGCGTCACCGGCGGTCTGCCAGTCGGACCAGTTGGCCACTACCAGCGCCAGTTGCGCCGCGAGGGTGACCAGGAACGCCTCCTCTTCGGAGGACAACGGGCGCGGTTCCCTGCACTGCACGGCGAGCACGCCGACGATATCCCCGCCACGAACCAGCGGCGCCGCGCCGAAGCTCCGGAAATCCTCCTCGCCGATGCCCTCGAAGAAGCGGAACTCGGGATGCTGTGCCGGGTCCACGAGGTTCACCGGGTGCCGGGAACGCGCGACCAGCCCGATCAGGCCCTCGCTGGCACGCAGCCGCGTGCGGCCGATCGCTCGATCGCCCAGCCCGTGACTCGCCACCAGCACCATGTCGTTGTCGTCGCCCGCGAGATACAGCGAGCAGACATCGACATTCATCTCGCGCTGGATCGAGTCGACGATAAGCCGGACCTGGGCCGCCGGGTTCTGCGTTTCGGCGGCGGTCTGTATGATGCGGGGCAGTTCGAGAATCAGTTCCATGGATCGTGCGGCGGTTCAGGCCCCTGACATTACGCTGGCGAGTGTGCGCCCAAAAGTGGCTGATTGAAACGGCTACTGTACCGCACTGACAGGCGCACGCCGACGGTTCTGGGGCGGCGTGCGTCGGTCATGGGGTGTCCGGGTCGGGGATGGTTTCCTCCGTCCGTGGGTCCAGTTCGAAGCCCGTCGGGGCGCCCGTGTCGACCGCGGGCTCAAAGGGTCTCTGAGCCTCCACGGAGACGCTGCGCGGCGTGCGCAGGTTCACGGTGAAATAGACAGCGAACCCGGCGCAAGTGGCGGCCAGGGCGGTGAACAGCACACTGTCGTCGTAGCGTGTCATCAGGGGACCCAGCGCCAGCGGCGCCACGGCAGAGGCAACCGCGTTCAGCATGAGCACCGTGGTGCCGATTTCCACGAATTCGTGCCATTCGCAGACGTCCGCCGCCGTCGCCAGAGAGATGGCGTAGAGCGGCATTGCGGTCGCGCCGAACAGGAACACCGCCGGCAGTAGCCACGGCTGCGGCGGCGCAGCCGCCACGGCGAGAGACGCAAACGCGGCGCCCAGGCACAACAGCAGCAGCACCCGGCGCCGGTCGATGCGATCGGACAGCCATCCGATGGGGTACTGCATCAGCGCGCCGCCGGCGAGCGCGACGCTCATGAAGGTGGTGGCGCCAATCTGTTCCGGCAGATTCTGTCGCGCGAACAGCGCCCCCAGCGACCAGAAGCTCCCCATCATCAGACCCGACAACAGGGCGCCGGCGAAAGCCGCACCGGAACGCTGCACCAACAGCGAGAAACCGGTGTGCGTGGGCTCCACGGGTTCGGGGGCTAGGCGGCGCGTCAGTCCAATGGGCAGGATCGCCAGGGCCATGCACAGTGCCGCCAGCATGAACGGCTCGGCGTTCTGGACCGGCCCGACATTGATCAGCAACTGCCCCGCGGTCAGCGAAAAAAGGCTGATAAAGGTGTAGAGGGCCAGAATGCGCCCGCGCGAGCCCTGGGTCGCCCGATTGTTGAGCCAGCTTTCAATCACCGCGTACAAACCGCTCATCGCTATGCCCGTGACAAAACGCAACACCAGCCAGGCGGGCCAGGCGGCGATCATTTCCAGGCACAGAATGGCACTGATCATCAGCGCCGCGAGAACAGCAAAGGCGCGAATGTGACCGATTCGCGCCAGCACTGGCGGGATGCCGAAACAGCCCGCGGCAAAGCCGATGAAATAGCAGGACGCGCTCAGGCCAATCAGGGACGAGGCCATACCCGCCTCGGTCGCCCGCAATGGCAAGAGTGTGAGCTGCATGCCGTGGCCGATCAGCAACAACGCCGTGGACAGCAGCAGGGAGGTGACGCTCAGCAGAATGTTCATGTGTCGATCGATCGCAATTGACAGGAAATGTGGCGCCGGAGCATCCCCGGCGCGGCACGGCCGATGACCCGGACGGAAAATGCCGCTATAAAGCGATGCGATAGTACTTTACTATATCCTTTTCCAATATCGGGAAGCGTAGGAACTATTTCGCAGACGTGGAATTCAAGGACTACTACAAGATACTCGGCGTCGAACCGGACGCCGAAACCAAGGACATCAAGGCGGCCTACCGCAAGCTGGCGCGCAAGTACCACCCGGATCTCAATGCGGATGCCGACGCGGAGGCGAAGTTCAAGGAGGTGGCCGAAGCCTGGGAGGTGCTGCGCGATGATACGCGCCGCGCCGAGTACGACGAGTTGCGCCGCTACGGCGGGCGCCGGCCGCAGGATTTCGAGCCGCCGCCGGGCTGGCAGTCGACCGCGGACAGTGGTTTTCACCATTTCAGCGGCGATTTTTCGGATTTCTTCAACTCCGTTTTTGGTGGCGGCTTCAGGGAGGCCGAGCGGCCGCCCATGCGCGGGCAGGACATCGAGATCGAGATGCCGGTATTTCTCGAGGAAACGGTCAGGGATACCAGCAAGCCAATCTCCTACCGCGTCCCGGTCCACACCGCCGCCGGCGTGCGCCAGGAGCAGAAATCCCTGAAGGTGACCATCCCCGCCGGCGTCGGCGATGGCGAGCGCATCCGCCTCAAGGGGCAGGGCACCCCGGGGCCGGGAGACGGTCCGCCCGGGGATCTGTACCTGCATATTCGCCTGGTGCCGCACCCGCTTTTTGATGTGGAGGGCCGCAATCTGTCGATCGCGGTGCCGATTGCACCCTGGGAGGCGGCACTGGGCGCGAAAGTCGTTGTGCCGACACTGACCGGCCGGGTCAGTTTGACAGTCGCGCCCAATAGCCAGAATGGCCAGCGCTTGCGGATTCGTGGCAAGGGGCTGGTCGGCAAGGGCGGCACGGGCGATCTGTACGCCGTGCTCAAGGTGGTCATGCCGCCAGCGGCCGGCAGCGATATGCAGGCCCTGTGGCGCCAGTTGGCGGAGCAGGCTGATTTCGACCCGCGAGCCGAGTGGGAGGGAGCATCGTGAACAATTCGCTGATGCGCGTGACGGTCTCGGAGCTGTGCGAGCGGCAGGGCGTCAATTACCGGCTGGTGATGCAACTGGTCGAACTGGAGATTGCGTACCCCGTGGAGGGCGACCGGGTCGAGAACTGGGTGTTCGACGCCACCGGCGCCCTCTGGCTGGAGAAGGCCCTGCGCCTGCAGCGCGAGCTGGAACTGGACTGGGTGGCGATCGGCATGTTGATCGACCTGATGCGCCAGCGCGAGCGGTTGCGCCGTGAAAACGAGGGCTTGCGGCGACAATTGTCGCGCTTTTTCGCTTCATAGCAGCCTGTCGGACCCGGGACTGTGCGGGTAGTCGATTCCCGGTGTCGTCGCTGTGAACAGGTATACGGCCCGCGGGATTCCGGGATGGTTCCGCACTAACCCCCGTCGCCGTTTGCGCCGGTGAGCCGCAACGGGTCGAGCAGATCCGCCAGCTCCTCGCGGGACATATCGGTCTCTTCCGCGGCCACGTCCAGAACCGGTCGCTTCTCCTCGTAGCTGCGTTTGGCGATCGCCGCCGCCGCCTCGTAACCGATGTGCGCATTGAGCGCCGTGACCAGGATCGGGTTGCTCGCCAGGGCGGCCTCGATGCGTTCGTGTTCGACGCTGAATCCGGCGATGGTGCGCGCGCAGGCCCCGCAGGCCCAGGTCAGCCCGTCGAGACCATTGGCCAGTTTTTCCGCGATCAACGGCAGCATCACATTGAGCTGAAAATTGCCCGACGACGCCGCCAGGGCTATGGCGCCGTCGTTGCCCGCGACGTCCGCGCACACCATGAGGACGGCCTCCGGCAGTACGGGGTTCACCTTGCCGGGCATGATGGACGAGCCCGGCTGCAGCGCTTCCAGGCGTATCTCCGCCAACCCCGAGAGGGGGCCGGAACTCATCCAGCGCAGGTCGTTGCAGATTTTGGTGAGCACGGTGGCCAGTGCGCGCAGGGCGGCGGAGCACTCCAGGGCGACGTCCTGGCCCGCCATGCGCGAAAAGGGATTGGCACAGGGCGTCAGTTCCAGGTTCAGCAGCTCGCTCAAGCCGGCGGTCAGGCTCCTGGCAAAATCCGCGGGCACATTGACGCCCGTGCCTACCGCCGAGCCCCCGATCGGCAGTTGGCGCAGGCGCGGCAGCAGTTCATCGAGGCGCTGCCCGCACTCGCCAAGCTGAAATGTCCACGCCTCCAGTTCCTGGCCCAGGGTCAGGGGCATCGCGTCCATCAGGTGCGTGCGCCCGGTCTTGACCACCGCGCGCAGTTCGTCGCTGCGCCGGCCGGTGGTCTCTGTCAATTGTCGCAGCGCCGGCAGGAGCTGGTCCTCGATCCCCTGCAGGGCGCTCACCTGCAGACAGCTCGGGATGACATCGTTACTGCTCTGGCTGCAATTGACGTGATCGTTGGGGTGTACGGGTTGCCCCAGCGCGTCGCTGGCCAGACGGGCCACCACCTCGTTCATGTTCATATTGGTGCTGGTACCGGAGCCGGTCTGAAACACCGACACCGGAAAATGTGCGGTATAATCCTCCCGGGCGATGCGCTCCGCGGCTTTTTCTATCGCCGCGGCAATGTCCGGGTCCAGCGCCAGGCAGTCGCGGTTGGCGCGCGCGGCCGCGCACTTGAGCCATGCCAGGTTGCGCAGGAATGCCTCCGGCATAGTGCGACCGCGCAGTCCGAAGTTGTCGACCGCGCGCTGTGTCTGCGCACCGTACAGGGCATTTTCCGGCACGTTGACGTCGCCCATGCTGTCCCGTTCGGTCCTGTATTTCATCGTGGTGCGCTCCTGCTATAGTGTGCGGTGACTGTTGGTGACATATAGTCCCATGAGTGAATAATGTGAGCAAAAGGAAGCTTTGATGAGTACCCGCTACAGCCAGGAAAGCCGTCTTGAAATCGACGGGCGCAACTACACGATTTATCCCTTTGACAGCCTGCGCGACACAGGCGACGTGCAGGGCCTGCCGTTTTCCCTGAAACTGCTCCTGGAAAACCTGTTGCGCCACGGCGCGGAGGATTTCGTCACCGACGACGATATCGAGGCCCTGGCGGGCTGGGATCCCGAGGCCGAGCCGTCGCAGGAGATTGCCTTTGTTCCGGCCCGCGTGCTGCTGCAGGATTTTACCGGGGTGCCGGCGATCGTCGATCTGGCCGTCATGCGCGATGCCGTGGTGGAGCTGGGCGGAGAGGCGGCCCGCATCAACCCCCAGTCGCCGGTGGAACTGGTCATCGACCACTCCGTCATGGTGGATCACTACGGCGGCGCCGACTCCCTGGAGCGCAACACCGCCGTGGAAATCGAGCGCAATCTGGAGCGCTATCGCTTTCTGCGCTGGGGACAGGAAGCCTTCGATAACTTCCGCGTGGTGCCCCCGGGCACCGGCATCGTGCACCAGGTCAATCTCGAATACCTGGCGCGAGGCGTCTTCAGTACGGAGCGTGACGGCGCGACCCTGGCCTATCCGGATACGCTTGTAGGTACCGATTCCCACACCACCATGATCAACGGACTCGGAGTACTGGGCTGGGGTGTGGGCGGGATCGAGGCCGAGGCGGCGATGCTGGGGCAGCCCGTGACGATGCTGATTCCGCAGGTGGTCGGCTTCCGGCTGACCGGCGCCCTGGCGGAGGGCGCCACCGCGACGGACCTGGTGCTCACGGTGACGGAGCGGCTGCGCGCCCACGGCGTCGTCGGCAAGTTCGTCGAGTTTTTCGGTCCCGGGCTGGAGCATCTCAGTCTCGCGGACCGCGCCACCATCGCCAACATGGCCCCGGAGTACGGCGCGACCTGCGGCATCTTCCCGGTGGATGCCGAAACTATCAACTACCTGCGCCTGACGGGTCGCGATGAAGAGCAACTGACCCTGATCGAACAGTACATGAAGACGATGGGCATGTGGCACGAACCGGGTGCTTCCGAAGCCCGTTACAGCGCGGTGCTGGAACTGGATCTGGGCGAGGTGGTGCCCTGCCTTTCCGGTCCGCGACGTCCCCAGGACCGCATAGCCCTGACCGATGCCGCGCACTCTTTCGACGCGACGCTGCGGGAATTCCAGGAGCTCGGCACCGCCCCTGTCGAGGAGGGTGATTGGGCCGAGGAGGGCGGCGCCGCCGATCAACCGCAGACGAAGACCCGCGGTGTCAAGGTGCAGCGCGAGGACGACGAGTTCCGGCTGGAACACGGCGCGGTGGTGATCGCGGCGATCACGAGCTGCACGAATACGTCCAACCCCGCGGTGCTGGTGGCGGCGGGTCTGGTGGCGCGCAAGGCGCGCGAGCGCGGCCTCGCCACCAAACCCTGGGTCAAGACCAGCCTGGCGCCGGGCTCCAAGGTGGTCACCGAGTATCTTGAAAAGACCGGCCTGATGGAGGATCTGGAGGCTCTCGGGTTCTACCTCGTCGGGTACGGCTGTACCACGTGTATCGGCAATTCGGGCCCGTTGTCCGACGATATCACCGCCGCCATCCGCCAGGGCAATCTGATGGTGGCCTCGGTGTTGTCGGGCAACCGCAACTTCGAGGGGCGCATCCACCAGGATGTGCGTGCGAACTACCTGGCCTCGCCGCCGCTGGTGGTGGCCTATGCTCTGGCCGGGAACATGGCGCTGGACCTCACGACCGACGGCCTGGGGGTCGACAGCGCGGGCGAGCCGGTGCTGTTGTCGGATATCTGGCCCTCCTCGCGGGAAATCCGCGAACTGGTCGAGAGCAGCATCGACCCGGCGATGTTTCGCGAGCGCTACAGCGATGTCTTCACCGGCAACGAGGTCTGGAACGACCTGCCGGTCACGGACAGCGAGCGCTTCGACTGGCCCGACTCGACCTATGTCCGCAAGCCGCCGTATTTCGACGGCATGTCCCCGGAGGCGTCGGAACCCGGCGCCATCGAAGGGGCGCGCTGTCTGGTCATGGTCGGCGACAGTATCACGACGGATCATATTTCCCCGGCGGGCGCCATCGCGCCGGACAGTCCGGCGGGTCTGTACCTGCAGGAACAGGGCGTCGAGCCCGTGGACTTCAACTCCTACGGCTCGCGGCGCGGCAACCACGAGGTGATGATGCGCGGCACATTCGCCAACGTGCGCCTGCGCAATCAGCTGGCGCCGGGCACCGAGGGTAGCTGGACGCACTGCTTCCTGAATGGCGAGCAGATGTCCCTCTACGACGCCGCGCGGGTCTACGCCGACGAGGGTGTGCCACTGATCGTGCTTGCGGGCGAAGAATACGGTACCGGCTCTTCCCGGGACTGGGCCGCCAAGGGGCCGGCATTGCTGGGGGTGCGGGCGGTGATCGCACGCAGTTTCGAGCGCATTCATCGCTCCAATCTCATCGGCATGGGCATTCTGCCACTGCAGTTCGCGGCGGGCGACAGCGCCGAGAGTCTGGGGCTCACCGGCGACGAGGAATTCTCCATTCCCGCCGTCGAATCGGGGCAGGATACGGTAACGGTTACCGCGCGCCACGAAGAACGCGGCGAGACCCGCTTCGAGGCGCGGGTGCGCATCGATACGCCCAATGAATACGCCTATTTCGCCAATGGCGGCATTCTGCACTTCGTGCTGCGACGCCTGGCGGCGGAGCGGTGAGAGGGGCAATAAACTCAGGCGATAAACGGCGATGGACTTATAGAAAAACTGTCTATAGCGAAGCCTTGAAACGTCACGCGACAGGCGCTATTTAAACGATCGCAAGGTTTGTCAAACGCGTGGAGGAATGTGCGGAGGCTGTCATGAGTAACCCTGTTATTTGTGTCACGTCCCTTTCACCTGTCGCCAATCTGACGGAATACCTGCGGGCGATAGCCCGCTTTCCAGAACTGGTGTAGCGTTGTCGCAGGAAATTTTCAGTCAAGCGAAATAAGCCGATGACGCAATCGCCATCGGCTCCATTAGCCGAATGCGTTCAACCGGGGCCGGTCAACCGACGCTGACCTCGATCTTGCGTGGGCGAACCTCTTCTTTTTTCGGGATCGTCACGGCGAGCACGCCGTCGTTCAGCTCCGCGCGAATGGCGCCGGTATCCAGCTCGTCACTCAATGTGAAGGCGCGCTGGTACCGGGTGGAGCGCACATCGGCGTACAGCGAGCGCATTTCGTTGGGCATGTCGATCTGAATGTCTCCCTGTACCGTCAGGGTCTTGCCGTCCACCTCGACCGACAGGCCCTCTTCAGTGACGCCGGGCACATCGGCGTAGAGCTCGATGGATTCGCCGTTCTCGAAGATATCCACGGCCGGGCGCAGCACCAGGCGCTGTTCGGCGACCTCTTTCGCCGCGGTCTCTTTGTTGGTTGCAATATCCTTGTAAGCGGTCATGTCACACCTCCGTCAGTGCGTGATCTCGATCTTTCTGGGTTGCGCCTCTGCCTTGCGTTTGAAGCTTATCTGCAGCAGGCCATTGCGGTATTTGGCCTGGGCGGACTCGCCATCGACGTCTTCGGGCAGCGCCACCGCGCGACGAAACTCGCCGTTGAAACGCTCTTTCAGGTAGGGCCTGGCCTTCTCCGGTTGTGTCGCCGGCACCCGCCCGCCGACGGTCAGCACGTTGTGTTGCACCTCCAGGTGAATGCTGTCCTTGTCCAGTCCGGCGGCAAACACGTAGACATCCACGCCTTCCGTTGTGCCGCCGATGTTGACGGCGGGATAGCTGCCCGGCGCCACGGCGCGGATACTGGCCGGGCCGCCCGGCGCCGCCCAGTAGTCTTCCAGTTGTTGCTGCAGGCGACTGAACTGATCGAACAGGTCGCCCTCCCGGTTAGTAATCGCTCCAAACATTGTCATCTCCTCCCTGGCTCTCGCATTACCAGCCTGACTCATGGCGGAGCCTCGCGCCCCGCCGGCAATCCACACTGCCGCGCATCGCGCTCGCAGGTGAGTTCACTGCTTAAATGGGTACTGGCGCCAGATTTTCAAGGGCCGGGAGGCCCGTCAGGTAATGGGCGCTTCGGTGGGGTCAAGGAAACCGTCCGCAGGGAACTCGGGCTGCAGTGCTTCCTGGAAACGTTCGACCTGTTCCTCGAGGTGGCCGACTTTTTTGTCGTACTGGGCGATATGGAACGTCGCATCGCCTTCGTATACCAGGGGCAGATTGGTACGGCCGATCACCACGCCATCGTCCGGTGCGACGATCTCCGTCTCCCTGGCGCCGAGGGGGTCGGCGACGAGGGCCAGGGTCTGTCCGGCAACGACCTTGGCGCCCAGCGGGACGAGTGTGCGCAGGATGCCGCTGTCCGATGCGCGCACCCAGCTCGTCTGGTCGCTGATGATCGGCGGCGGGACCGGCGACCTGCGACGGCTTTTGCGCAGCATGCCGATGCTGCGCATGACATTGATCACGCCCCTGACTCCCGCGCGAATATAACCCTCCTCGAAGCGCAGGGCCTCGCCGGCCTCATAGAGAAGAACCGGAATATGGGCCTCGCCGGCACAGTCGCGCAGCGACCCGTCGCGGATTTTGGCGTTGATCGCGAGCGGTACACCAAAAGCCTCGGTCATCTCGCGATTGTCGGGGTTGTCGAGATCGGCGCGGATCTGGGGGAAGTTGCTGCGGTGGCGCGCGCCGGTGTGCAGGTCGATACCGTGGGTCGACTTCAGGACGATTTCCTGCAGGAATGTGTAAGCGACGCGCCCCGCCAGGGAGCCTTTCGCCGAACCGGGGAATGACCGGTTGAGGTCGCGCCCGTCGGGCAGGTAGCGCGCGTGGTGCAGGAAGCCGTAGACGTTGACTACCGGAATAGCCAGGAGGGTCCCCCGCAGGTTTTTCAATGCCTTGTGCCGCAACAGGCGCCGGATGATTTCCACGCCGTTGATCTCGTCGCCGTGCAGGGCGGCGCAGACGAACAGTGTGGGCCCCGCCTGTTTGCCGTGGATCACCTGTACCGTCATGGACAGGTTGTCCTGTGTGTACATGGGGGCGACCTGGATGTCGATCTGCCGCCGTTCGCCGGGAGCGACGGATTGGCCACCTATGACGATATTTTCCCTGGCCACTAGCCCCGGGTCCTGCGGCTGCCCCGGCTGGGCCGGGCATTGTCTTCCACATACTCGATAATTCTGCGGGCCACGTCCTTGCCGCTCGCCTCCTCGATTCCCTGGAGACCGGGGGAGGAATTGACCTCCATCACCAGCGGGCCGCGGGAGGAACGCAGCAGGTCCACGCCGGCGACGTGCAGCCCCATGGTGTGGGCGGCCTTGACGGCGGTGGCGCGTTCATCCGGGGTCAATTTCGTGACCTGGGCCTTGCCGCCGCGGTGCAGGTTGGAGCGGAACTCGCCCTCGGGCGCCGAGCGCTGCATGGCGGCCACCACGCGCCGCCCGATGATGAACGCGCGGATATCGGAACCACCGGCTTCCTTGATGAATTCCTGCACGAGAAAGTCCGCGCCCAGTTCCGTGAAGGCGTCGATCACGGACTCGGCCGCCTTTATGGTCTCGGCGAGTACCACGCCGCGGCCCTGGGTGCCCTTGAGGAGCTTCAACACCACAGGGGCGCCACCGGTGAGCTTGATCAGGTCGCGCCCGTTCTGCACGTCGTGGGCGAAGCCGGTCATCGGCATCCCCAGCCCCTTGCGCGATAGCAGCTGCAGCGCGCGCAGCTTGTCCCGGGACCGTCCCAGGGGAATGGATTCGGTGAGGCAGTAGACGCCCATCATCTCGAACTGGCGGATCAGGGCGGTGCCGTAATCCGTGATCGACGCGCCGATACGCGGAATCACCGCGTCGAAGCCCTCGAGTTTCTCTCCCCGATAGTAGATGCCGGGGGAGGAGGCATTGATATCCATGGTGCATTTGAGCGTGTCGATCACCTGTACCTCGTGGCCCTTGTCGGCCGCGGCTTCCACCAGGCGCCGTGTGCTGTAGAGCTTGCGATTGCGTGACAGGATGCAGATATTGAGTTTCATCGGCCGGAGTCCCTGGTTCTGTTGCCGGCGACACGGCCTTGCAGATAGGAGCGAGCCGGGTCCACCACATAGTGGCCCCGCATGGCGGTGCGGCCGAGCAGTACGCGAAATTTCATGTTGTCGCGGGCGGTCAGCGTCATTTCGATCCGGTGCGTATCGGGGCCGATTACAACCAGCGTTGCTATCACGCAGCGCAGTTCCTCGTGGCCGCCGGAATCGCGCACGACCCGTTGGTCCAGCAGGGGCGCCTCGCAGATCAACTCTTCGCTGTGGTCTCTCTGCCGCGGGTGGACGCCAAAGCGCACCCACTCGACCCCCTCGCGCCGGAAAGGCGTGATACCGCTGGTATGCAGGGCGCTGGTGCGGGCTCCGGTATCGATCTTTGCCTTGATACGCTCTATGCCGAGTTCCGGAAACGCTATCCACTCGCGCCAGCCGAGGGCCGGTAGTTGTTGTCTGTCCGGGAAAGTGTCGATAGGGCTCTCTCAGCGGCCTGTGGTCATCGGGAGAACACCGCTCGGGCGGCGGAGCTCAGGCATGCTGCCGGATACTGAATTGGCCGTCAATATACACATGCAGTAGCCCCTCGGGTCAGCCCAGGGCGCGCTGGGACATATACCCGACGTAAACCAGGATAAACGCAAACCCGATTTTCCTGTCCATGCGCGCGCGCCCGAACAAAAAGACCGGGATGATCACGGCGGCAAACAGCAACGACATGAAAATGTCCAGCACTCCCCCCGGGGGAATAGGCAGTGGCCGGACCAGCGCGGAGACGGGCAGGATGAACAGCCCGTTGAAAATGTTGGAGCCCACGAGGTTACCCACACACAGATCCGATTCCCGGCGCAGGGCAGCGATGACCGAGGTGACAAGCTCCGGCAGGCTGGTACCGACCCCCACGATCAGCATGCCGATGATCACGGGAGAGACGCCCAGCGACTCGGCGAGGTCGGCCCCGTGCACGATGGTCAGGTGCCCGCCCAGGGCCAGCCCCACGATGCCGCCGATAATCAGGCCGATGGCGCCCGGCAGCGGCACCGCTGGCCGCGGCGGCAGGTTGTCTTCCATTTCGAGCACATTGGCGATGAGCGCATCCTGGCGCCGGTCGAGGAGGTCGATGATGGTGACGTACACGAAAACGCCGAACAGCAGCAACAGCAGCAGCGCATCCGGACGACTCAGCAGCGCCGGCTCCCCCAACAGAGGGCGGTCCAGCATCATGATCAGCAGTGCGACGGTACCGAGCAGGAGCAGCGGCAACTCCCGCCGCACGATGCTGCCCTCGATACCCACGGGCCGGGCCAGTGCGGAAACGCCCAGAATCAGTCCGAGGTTGGCCAGATTGGAGCCGGCGATGTTGCCGAAGGCGAGGGTGGTTTCGTTGCGCACCGCACCGACCAGGTTGACCACCAGTTCCGGCGAACTGGTGCCGAAGGCCAGGATCGTCAGGCCGATGACCAGAGGAGGCACACCGAACTGGATGGCGACCCGCGAGGCGCCGCTGACCAGCGCGGTGCCGCCGGCCAACAGCAGGGCCAGTCCGAAAATCAACAGCGATGTGGTCATCGGGCAGAGTGGGGTAGATCACCGGGCATAGCCGACATTATACCTGACCCGGGCCGTCATGTTTGCCGCCGCGTTGCCGTGGTTCGCCGGCGGCATTTGCGGGCGCCAGGGTGCGTCGCCATGCCGGCATCGTAGTCGTATCAGCCGAACAGGGATTGCAGCTAGCTGTTGAGAAAGCGCCCGCGCGGGTCGAGTTCACGCCGCACCGCCGCGAAGTCGTCCCAGCGCGGGTACAGGGAACGCAGCTCGCCTGGCGTGAGCGTGTTCAGTTTGCCCCAGTGCGGCCGCCCGTGGTACTTGCGAAAGATCGGCTCGATGCTGCTGAACAGGGGACGATAATCCTCCTCGAAGTAGCGATGCACCGCGATGGAGCAACTGTCGCGACGGTAGAAGGGGCTCAGCCAGATATCGTCGCCTTTTACATAGCGGAATTCGATGGGGAAGAAAACTTCGCCGTGCCGGCTTTCCAGAACCCGGCGCACCTCTTTCAGGGCGGTCAGTCCATGCTCCCGGGGCAGGTGGTATTCCATCTCGTTGAAACGCACATTGCGATCGCTGGTGTAGTTTTTCCAGGAGCGTTCGACGCTGATTTCCCGGTCCAGGGTTCTGGCGTAGGTCCCGAGCAACAGTTCGCGCAGTTTCGGCATTTTCGACAGCCAGTCCCGGACCAGTTTCAGGGCCTCGACACCTTCGTTGGTGTCGATCTGTTCCGTCGAACCCACCGGCTCGTCTGTGAGATCCTGGGAATCGGTGAACCCCATGCCCGAGAAGGGAACATAGAAGAATTCGAAATTGCGATGGCGTTCCGCCGCGTCCTCGGCGATCGCCAGGATCTCGTCGAATTCGCGCCAGACGGTCTCGCGGCGCAGCCGGTAGGGCGCTGCATTCTGCAGGCGTATTTGGGTGACGATCCCGAGGGCGCCCAGCGATACCAGCGCCGCCCGGAAGATCTCCGGATTGTGTTCGGCATCGCACTCGAGCAGGTCGCCCCGCGCATCTACCAGTTGCAGGGCGCGCACGTAGCTCGACATGCAACCGAAATTTGCGCCTGTCCCGTGGGTCGCAGTGGCCAGACAGCCGGCGAGGGCCTGGTCGTCGATGTCGGGCATATTGATCATTGCCTGCCCCGCCGCTTCGAGGGGTTGGCCGATGTCACCGAGTCGCGTGCCGCCCCACAGCGTTGCCTGCAGGGAGTGCGGATCGTGACTGATAATGCCGCTCAGCCGCGACAGCGATACCAGAGTGTCGTCGGTGGGAACCAGCGGTGAGAAGGAATGACCGGCTCCGACCGGGCGCACCGTGCCCCGGGCCGAGGCGACCAGTTCCTGTAGTTCCGCGACCGAAGCGGGGGCCACGCGCGCCCGCGGCAGGCAATGCTGGGATCCGGACCAGTTGCGCCAGGGCAGGCGGCGCGCCGGCGCCTCCGTTGCGGCGGATATCGTCGGGCCGGCGACGGCACCCGCGGCGGCGGCCGCCAGTGCCGCGAGCACATCGCGGCGGTACATCAGGGCTCCGGCGGGTCGGCTGCCATGAACCGGATAAGCGCCTCGAAGTCGTCGGCGTCGCAGCTCATGCACAGGCCGAAAGGAGGCATGCCGCCAATTCCGTTGACGACATTGGCCACCAGCACATCCATGCCCTTGTCCATGAGCGCGGACCAGGCCGCGGTGTCGCCGGTCAGCGGCGCACGGGTCGCGGCCACCGTGTGGCAATTGCGGCAGCTCCGATTGTAGATTTTTGCCAGTTCCGGGTCTTGCGGTACCGCCGCGCGGCTGGTTTGTTCATCGATACCGTGTGTTGGTCCCTCGATCTCGCCGCAGGCGACAAGAGTTGTGAGAGCGAGCAACAGGATCGTGTGCATGCCGCCGCGTCTGGTCATGGGCTGGACTCCCGCAGGTTTGTTCACTTCGCGCCCGCTGTGTACGCTGTCGCAGCCGGCGCCGGGGTATGTCGAAAAACTATAGTTATAATGAGTGGCCGTGTCACCCTGACGGTCGCGTTCCCGAAGCAGGTCATGGTGGCGCTGTCTCGGGAACGGGATCACAGGGACTGGCCTGCAGGACAGCGGCAGTTAATTGACTCCGAACAGGGATGCAAGATGAAGGCTTCAGATCTATTCGTGCGCTGCCTGGAACAGGAGGGCGTGGAGTATATTTTCGGTGTGCCGGGAGAGGAAAATCTCGACCTGCTGGAGTCCATTCGAACATCGACCATACGGTTGATCGTCACCCGTCACGAGCAGGCGGCGGGCTTCATGGCCGCGACCTACGGACGACTGACCGGCAAGGCCGGTGCCTGTATGGCGACCCTGGGTCCGGGTGCTACCAACCTGGTGACCCCGGCCGCCTACGGGCAGCTCGGGGCGATGCCCATGTTCATGGTAACGGGCCAGAAGCCCATCAAGACCAGCAAGCAGGGAGCCTTCCAGATCATCGATGTCGTCGACATGATGCAGCCATTGACCAAACTCACCCATCAGCTGGTCAGTGCGGACCACATCCCGACCAAGGTGCGCGAGGCATTTCGACTCGCCGAAGAGGAACGCCCCGGAGCCGCCCACCTCGAATTGCCCGAGGATATCTGCCGCGATGAGGTCGACCTGAAGCCCTTCGCGGCCAGCCGCGTGCGCCGTCCCATTGCGGAGGACAAGAGCATTGCCGCCGCGGTGGAATCCATTCGCCGGGCGCGGCGTCCGCTGCTGGTTATCGGCGCGGCGGCCAATCGCAAACTCACCAGCCGCATGCTGACCGCGATGGTGGACAAGCTGGGCATACCCTTTTGCACGACGCAGATGGGCAAGGGCGTTGTGGATGAGACACGGCCGGAATTCATCGGCAACGCCGCATTGTCATCCCGGCGACTATCGCGCACCGTGCGATCGACCATGCCGACTGTCATCGTCAACGTCGGCCACGACGTCGTCGAGAAACCGCCCTTTTTCATGACGGATCACCCGGTCGAGGTGATCCACATGGGTTTTACCTCGGCGGTGGTGGACCCGGTGTATTTCCCGCAGATCGAGGTGGTCGGCGACATCGCCAACGCCATCTGGCGTATCAACGAAATACTGGAGCCCCAACCGCACTGGGATTTCGGCTTTTTCCATACCGTGCGCGATGCACTGACGGCGCACATCGAGGAGGGCGCCGGGGATGACCGCTATCCCGTTTATCCGCAGCGTCTGGTGAGGGACGTCGCGCGGGTCATGCCCGAGGACGGCATCATCGCCCTGGACAACGGCATCTACAAGATCTGGTTTGCGCGCAACTACCGGGCCCGCCGGCCCAATACGGTGTTGCTCGACAACGCCCTGGCGAGCATGGGTGCGGGCCTGCCCTCGGCGATTGCCGCCCGCTGTGTCTACCCGGAGCGGCGTATCATGGCGATCTGCGGTGACGGCGGCTTCATGATGAATTCGCAGGAAATCGAAACCGCGGTGCGCCTGGGGATGAACCTCGTGGTGCTGATTCTGCGCGACGATGCCTACGGCATGATCAAGTGGAAACAGCAACAGCTCGGTTTCGGTGATTTCGGACTGGACTACGACAATCCGGATTTCGTCGCCTACGCCGAGGCCTACGGGGCCCGGGGCCACCGTGTGGAGAGCGCGGAGGGTCTGTCGGCCATCCTCGAGCGGTGCCATGCAAGCCCCGGGGTGCACATCGTCGACTGTCCGGTCGATTACAGCGAAAACGACCCGATCCTGCATCGGGAAATTCCCGATCGGGCCGCGCAGCTCGAGGAGTAGCGCTGGCATGCACAATGCCCTGCGCATTGCCCTCACGTTGTTCAGGCTGGAATCGCCATCCCGCGCGGAGCGCGGACTTACGCCCGATGGCTGGCCGCGATCACCTGCCAGAAATGGTCATCCCGGCGCGCGGGAATGATGGAATAGATACTCTTACCGCGGCGTAAGCGCGACTCGAGACAGCGCGCTTATCGCAGCAGCCACCAGAGAATGATGAGTGCCAGGGTCCCGCCGAAGCCGATGATCGCCAGGCGTGTGGCGATATTGGCGCCGCCGGGCTCGGGCCGCGGGTGCGGCGGTGGGGTCGGGTCGGCGACATTGGCGGTTTCGACGGAATCCGTCTGTTGCGGCTCCATGGCATGTTCCGGCGAGGGGTTCACGGCCGCTGCCGCGGCGATCGCTCCCGCGCGGGCCTCCGCTCCCGGCGCCGCTGCCTCATTTGTCTGCACACCGTGCTCCGGGTCATGTTCCGTCGAAGTGCGTTGCTTCTCGCTGCAGCGGATAATCAATGCTGTACAGTTGTCCCGACCCCCCTGTTGCAGCGCGCTTTTCACGAGGCGCTCGCAGATTTGCCGTACGGCGCCCGTTCCGGCCAACGGCAGCGCAAGCTGCGCCTCGTCCAGAGGATCGCTGAGGCCGTCGCTGCACAGGAGCAGGCTCTGCCCCGGCCGCAGTGTGCCGCGGGTGTCGCCGACGCTCAACGTCTCGTTTGCGTGCAGTCCGATGGCCTGCAGTACGATATGGCGGCCCGGGTGCATGCGCGCTTCCGCGGCGGTGATTTCCCCGGCGGCCAGCTGTGCCTGCACCTGGGAGTGGTCTTCGGTGAGTGCACTCAGTTCGCCATGCCAGAGGTAGGCCCGGCTGTCGCCGACCCATGCCACCTCGTAGCGCCGCCCCAAAAGGCGGACGGCGACGACTGTCGATGCCATGCCGGCACAGCCCGTCCTGCTCTCTCCCCGCGCCGCGACCTCCCGGTTTGCCGTGCGCAGGCTGTCTTGCAGTCCGCCGCCAGCGGCGACCTCGCGCCGAATGATGTCGCAGGTCATCTCACTGGCCGTATCGCCGCAAGGGTGTCCGCCGAGTCCGTCGGCGACGACAAACAGCCCGAGCTCATGATCAATGAGAAAGGCGTCTTCATTGCGCTCGCGCCCACCCACCTCGGAGTGGGCGGCGACCTCGTAGTGCGTGGGTTCGGGTGTGTTGTCCATGGGTCGGCCACCGTCTGAGACCGAGGCGGCGGATCGCGGGCAGTTGCGCCGCCGCCGCGCATTCTGTGGTACTCCGCATCCGGACAAGCAGCCCGGACGCGTTTTCTACCACCGATAGTATCAGGTTACACCCGGTGCTTCGCCATCGAAATCACCCGCTGCGTGATGACTCCGATTCAGACAGGGCCCCGTCATCGAAACTTCATTTTGCGGTAACAAAAACTTCATCGTGTCTGCCTAAGGTAGCTGGGACTTCAAATCGTGGACCGGCGCAGCAAACGCGGGTGTCACGCAGACGTTAATTCTTTCAGCCAGGCTGTTTCGGTTACCAAGGGAGAACACGCATCATGCGCGTAAGCAGGATCATCACGTTGGTTTGTGCAATCTGGGCCCCGCTCGTGTTTGGAGCCCCCTATGAGTCCGGTGACGTGGTGGTCATTGTCTTCGAACGGGGAGAGCCCGCGCCGGGCGTTCGCGTGACCGTGGACGGAAGTGAGCGTGGAACGACGAATGAGGCCGGCGTCGCGGAAGTGGTCGCCGAGCCGGGCCGGCACGAACTCGGCGTGTTGCGCGACGGTGTGGCTCTGGCCAATGTGGTGTTCACACTGGACGAGCAGGAGGGCGCGGAAGTCTCGGTGAACCTTGCGGGGCTTGGTCGCCCGGCCGCTACCCGGGTGCGCAACTTTGCGGCGGATGCCACGGCGGATATCGAAGGGGTTGTGCGCGATTCCACCGGGACACCCCTGGCGGGCGCCCAGGTGGTCGTGGAAGGCCGCGACGAGTCCGTGACAACAGGAGCGGACGGCGCTTTTCTGATCGAGGTCCCGCGCGGCGTCTATACGCTCAGAGCCACACGCGACGAATACCGCGGCCGCCGGTTTGCGCAGGTGCGCGCGCTGGCTGTCGGGTCCGCGGATCTGGAGCTGACGCTGGACAAGGCAGCGGTTGCGGAGGCCGGGGGACCGATCGAGGAGGTCTACGTGCTGGGCCGCTACCAGGCGGACACGGCCATCCTGCTGAAGCGGGATTCCGAGTCGGTGCTCGATCTGATCACCGAGGAGGACATATCTCTGGCAGGGGACTCCACCGCCATCGACGCGCTGCAGCGGGTCACCGGGGTGACGGTGCAGGGTGACATTGCCATCGTGCGCGGTCTGGGTGAGCGCTATTCGACTACCTTCTTCAACGGCGCCGAACTGCCCAGTCCCGATCCCACGCGCCGCGCGGTGGGCCTGAATATTTTCCCGAGCGAGCTGACCAGCGGCATCGAGGTGCAGAAAACCTACTCCGCCGACCTGCCCGGGGATTTTTCCGGCGGCGCGGTGAAGCTGCAGACGCGTTCCATCCCGGATGAACTGACCGGCAGGGTGTCGGTATCGAGCGGGGGCAATTCCCGCTCCACATTCCAGGACGGGTTCACGCACAACGGCGGCGACAGGGACTTCACCGGATTCGATGACGGTGATCGCGACATCCCGGGCTTTGCCGATGCCGTGACCAACGGGGGCCAGATACCCCTGTCTTCCCTGTCTGACGAAGACCGCCAGCAGGTCGCCCTGGAAGTGGTGGAGGATTTTCGCTGGAACCTGCGGGGCTTCGAGCTGCCGGCCGACTTCGACGCGGATTTCGCGCTGGGCAACCGCTTCCAGATCGGTGATACCTCGGCGATTGGCGCCAGTCTCTCCGGACTGTACGACTCCGAGTGGCGCTACGTGAACGAGGATCGCGCCGAGATCATTGCCGATGCCCAGGGCGATACCTTCGAGGGTGAAGGCAGCTCACTGGAGCGCAGCGAGAACGAGATACGCCTCGGCGGCGTAGTCAACCTCGTCGCCGACCTGGGACTTGATCACACGCTGAACTACATTTCCTTCCTGTCCCGGGAATCCCTCAAGGGAACGTTCTTCGAAGAGGGCTTCAACCGCAGCGACGACCGCGATTTCCGCAGGGTCGTGCTGGAATTCACCGAGTCCCAGCTGTTCACCAACCAGCTCAGCGGCGAGCACAATTTCCCCGCACTGGGAGATTTGTCCGCATCCTGGCAGGCCGCCTACTCCAACGCCGAGCGCGATGAGCCGGGTACCCGCGAATACACCTATTCTGTGGCTGCTACCGCCACCGATCAGCCGCTTCGGCTGGCGACGGGCCCGGGGGAGGCCGGTCTGCCGCCGCTGCTGAGCTGGGAGTATCTGGACGAGGATTCCATAGACCTCAGCGTCGATCTCAGCGTGCCCCTGGAGTTCCGCGGTGGCCGGATTGCCGGCGACTTCAGGGTGGGTGGCCGCTACACCGACCGGGACCGGGAGTTTGATTCCGTGCGCTGGCGCTACTCACTTGCCCCGGGCGCCGGCCAGGGCGACCCGCTGTTTTTCCCCTCGCTGTCCTTTCCCTCGGTGGAAATGATCCTGACACCGCGGCGGGTGGGTCCCAACGGCTTCCAGCTCAACAACGCCAGCTCGGCCCTGGCGGGTGGAGCCAACGCCGACAACTATACCGGCGTTCATGAAATCAACGCAGGCTACATTCTCGGTGATTTCGATTTTGGCGCCGCGTTCCGGGTGCAGGCGGGCGTGCGCGTGGAATCCTCCGAGCTGTTTGTCGAGACGGACGCGATCGCCGGCGGCACGAGCCAGACCGGGGGAGTCGACGAAACCGACGTTCTGCCGTCGCTGAATGTCACCTGGTTTGTCAACGATGACAGCCAGGTACGCTTCGGCGCCAGCCGGACGATCAACCGGCCACAGTTCCGCGAGCTCTCGCCTTCGCCCTTCCGGGACCCGGAAACCCGCTTTGAATCGGTCGGCAACCCGAATCTGGAACAGGCCGAAGTGGACAGTTTCGACCTGCGCTACGAGTACTACTTCTCCGGCGAGGAGGGCGTCACCATCGGGGCGTTCTACAAGGAGCTGACCAATCCCATCGAGGTCGTAACGATCGGCGGCGGCTCCGACGATCGCGGTGTGCGCAGCTTCGCCAACGCCGATTCCGCCGAGCTGTACGGCGTGGAACTGGATGGGCGCGTGTCCATGGCGAGCTTCATCGACTCGGCTTCTCCCTGGGCCAACTTCTACCTGACGGGCAATGTGGCCCTGATCGACTCCGAGGTCACCGTGGGCGAAAGCAACCTGGGCATCGGCACCAACAACGAGCGGGAACTGCAGGGACAGTCGCCCTGGGTGGCCAATGTGGGGCTGGGCTACAGCAGCATTTCCGGGGGGACCGACGCGCTGTTGCTGTTCAACATGTTCGGCGAGCGCATTACCGAGGCGGGCGTCAACGGCGCGCCCGACGCCAAGGAACAGCCGGTGGCGCTGCTGGATTTCAACTTCAAGCAGCTCTTGTTCGACAACTGGGCGGTCGGCATCAAGCTGCGCAATATCCTGGACAGCGAGTTCGAGGTAGAGCAGGGCGGTGGATTACAGCGCGCGTTTGAAAAAGGCCGTGAGCTCACAGTGAGTCTCACCTATGACTTCTAAACAGCGATGCGTCTCACGCAGGGACAACCAGGCAGTGTCTGACACAAATGACTTACGCAACTCATCATCCAAACTTGGAGGAAGATTCATGAAAAACAGCTTTCGTTTTGCGGCCACAGGCGCGTCGGCCCTGCTGTTGCTAGGTGTGGCCGGGTGTGAAAACGGGACGGATTTCGGCCCCGGCTCCCCGGATATCGGTATCGAGATAGTAAATCCCACGCCCAACCCGGGCACGAATCCGAACCCGAACCCCACCCCCAACCCCGGTCCGGGAGGTGATACCGGTTGCGGTCCGGTGGCCCCAGGTGTGGTCGACAACCCCGCCGACCCGATTCCCGATGGCGCACTGTGCGGCAAGGTTGCCTCCGACGCCGGTGCGAGTGCCACGGGCGCCACGCCCGCTCCCGCGCCGGTGAGCTCGGATCCCTACTCCCTGGCCGAGTTCTGGGCCGCCGCGCTGGCGGACCCGCCGCTGAACAACAGCACCAGTGCGCGCGGCCTGATCGACAGCACCGGCCTGCCGATCGGATTCACCCGCCGCGTTGACCGCGAGCTTCCTGGTTCCGGACATGTGGCCACCGGCCACGGCGGCGGACGCCACCAGTCTGCCGGTACCGGACTACATCATGAACACCAACTACATCGGCGCTTACCCCCCCGGTGTGCCGCGCAGCCAGCAGTGGACGGCGGACTGGACCATAGCCGTCAACGGCAACAAGGCGGTGTGGCGTTTCCACGGCGGCGAGTCCGGCACCGCGCTGCAGGGCGCATCCGCCCCGGTGGCCGATGACACCTGCCCCGCCGGTACCAGCCTTGCCGGTACGTTTACCGACCTGATCGGCCCGCTGGGCAACGACGCGGGCGGGCTCTTCAGTGGCGCAGCGGCGGACGGCGACTACGACGTCTGTACACTGCAGTCGGTTTACAGCACCGATGGGCAGACCATCACGCTGACCAACGACAATGTCTACAACATCGCCGACGGTTTCCCCGGGACCAAGGTCGGCACGGGCGATGCGGACACTGGCAACAATCCCGCCACGGTGCCGAATGTCACGCTGCTCATCGAGGCGGGCACGCTCATCTATGGCGAACCGCAGGAAGCGCTTATCGTTACCCGGGGTTCGACGGCAGAGGTCAACGGCACCCAGAGCGCGCCGGTGGTGATGACGTCGAAGCGCCAGCTCGAACTGCGCTTCGACGGCGACTTTGGCACCCTCGATGGCAGCCAGCAGGGCGAGTGGGCCGGTTTTGCCCTGATGGGCTTTGCGCGCAACAACCAGTGTGGCGCCACCTTCGAGGGCTGTAACACGCTCGCCGAGGGCGGTATCGGCAACTACGGCGGCAACGTCGAAGACGACAGCTCGGGCACGGTCACCTACCTCGTGATCCGCCACGCGGGCAACGACCTGGACGGTCAGGGCAACGAGTTGAACGGCTTCAGTCTGTTCTCGGTGGGCCGCAACACGGAAATTCGCAACGTCCAGATCCATCGCGGTTTCGACGACGGCATCGAGTTCTTCGGCGGCAGTCCCTTCGTGCGCAACCTCGTGCTGACGGGCAACGGCGACGACAGCCTGGATTACGACACGGGCTGGACCGGGGGTGCGCAGAACATCCTGATGATTCAGGAAGGTGGCCCGCGCAGCAACCACGGCATCGAGTCGGACTCCAAATTTGCCCAGGAGCCGATTACCTTTGAACTGCTGGCCAATATGACGATTATCGGTCCGCTGCAGCGCGCCGCGAACAACGCGCCCGACGGCGATGAAGGGATTCGTTTCAGGGAAGGCAAGCGCGGCCAGGTGCACAACTCGATCATCACCGGTGAGTTCGAAGAGTGCCTGAACTTTAACGATGCCGATACCTTCGCCCGCGCCACGGAAGCGGGCGGGTCGGTGCCGGACGCACCCGGGCCGCACCTGGTATTCCGCAATTCCATCGTCGATTGTATCGGAGGCCCGAACTTCGAACAGGAGTAAGGTCCAGAGCCACTGTCGGTGTCAGGGGACGACACCGATGGTTCTTTCAGGCGCCGTATCCGTGCAAACGGGTCGGCGCTTTTTTTTGGTTGGCGGTAACCGACTGCGCCGCCCACCCGACGTCTGCGGGGAAGCGGACGATCCCGGGTGGTTCTGGCTGCTGTTCGGGCGCGCACACTGGCGGGGCGGCCAACCCGGCTCGGGTGCCGCTACTGCCGGTTAAAAGCGCGAGGTATAGCCGCAGCCGCAATGGACCGCGGCAGCGGACAGGTGGTCAGAGTGAGTGCGTGACCTGGCGGAACCCGCTGTCACAGGTGCCGCTGTCGATGAAGTCCCGCAGGCGCGTGTCGACGGCGGATCCGTCGCTGTCCGCGATGTCGAACATGAGGCCATCGTAGTAACCGATCGCCTTGGCCAGAATCGTGCTCCGTTCGGTCTCGTCGAAGCCCTCCAGCAGGGTGTGGGTCCGTTTGCCGTACTCGTCCTCGGTCAGGTGCCCCAGGGATTGCTGTGCAAGCACACAGGCCATCTGGCGCGAGGCGGCAAATTCTTCCGGTGCCATGGAAAAAGACAGTGCCGGCGGCGCTGTCAGTACCAGGGCCAGCAGGCAGGCGCGCGGGAAGGAGTCGGGCATCGGGAAATTCTCCGGTCGCTGAAGTCGATTCGGTTCATGATGGCGGGCATTCTATGGCAGCTTCTTGACAGGAATATGACAGTACCGTGACCGTCAGCGGGGATGATGCCGGCGGTATCGCGGCGGGGGGATAAGGTGGAACGAGAGATTGTTACAATTTCGTGAAGTATTTGTGAAACCTGGTGGAAAAAGTATACACAATGCGCGTACAATTCAGCAGTAAGCCAAAAGGAGGTGCCAATCAATGAAGATAATCAGGCAAATCTTGACCGCGGCAGCGGTGATTGTGGCCGTGCCGGCGGCGCTGGCGGATTCCGACAGGGACTGTCTGCTCAAGGGCACGGTCGTACACGGTGACGGCGCCGGTCTCGACAATACCACGGTGAAAATCCACTCGGTGCGGCCCTATGAGGACGATGCGCGCTGTCGCGAGCTGCAACAGCCGAAGATGCGCTTCAAACTGCCCGCCGACTCGCGCCTCGAGGAGGCGCCCTCGGGCAGTGCGGTGGAGTACCGCTACCGGTTGGACGACCGCGGGGAAAGCGACGCCGAGCTGATCAGTATCGGCGCCTGAGGCCACTGCAGGCGCCGCCCGCGGCGGCGTCCCGCTCCTGGCCGGCATGTCATTCGCCGCATGGCGGTACGAACGATGCTTGTTGCGCCGGGCCAGTGCGGACATGGCGCCGAGACATTGATCCTTTGCCCGGCCGGCTGTATTCACGGCCACCAGTTGGTCGGCCCGTGGCGCGGGGCTCCCGGATCGTCGCCGATCGCGGGATCATCAGCGCTCGTCAGTCCGTAAAGTCTCCAGCGGAGGCACGCATCATCTCTTCCACAAACCAGTTCGGAAACTGGCCGACGAATTTCTGCATGTCCCAGTAATCGCTCCAGCGATAGACGAGGCCGTCCTTTATTTCGTGCAGGGTGGCGAAGGTGTGAGCTGCCGTTTCGCCACTGTTGAACGTCCACGTCTCCGTGTGGTCCAGAAACACCACATCGCCCTCCGCCACGATATGGTGGGTGACCTGTTCCTGCTTCTGCAGGTGGTTGAAGGCGATCCGCAGGCGTTTGATGCAGTTGTCCGGCCCGCGGGCCCCCGGATCGTCGCTGGGCATGTCCCGGTAGTGGATCTCGGGATGCATGCAGCGCTTCATGGCTTCCCAGTCCATATCGCCCAGCGCTTTCCACATTTCTTCGACAATGGCCTTGTTGTCCGCTGCCGGGTTGCCCTGTATCGACATCCTTCGCTCCGAATAGTCCGCTGAATGCGCGTGCCATGATAACCCATGCACCGCGCCGGGGTCCCACCGTGCCCGGCGACACTGGAACGGCTTCCCGACTTGTGTGATAGTTGCGCCCGGATCCGGCGGGTAACAGGACGGCATGGACAGGGATAGCAAGCAGCGCGTCAACGCGATCCTCGCATCCGTGCTGGCCCTGACGTTTAGCGCCCTTGTGCTATTGGCCGCCCTGGCCGTCCATACCCGCACGCACTTTCCCGAGGGCGCCGCCGGTAGTGCCGGCAGTGCTTACGATATTCCCGGCAGACGGCTACAGGTGGTTGTCGGTGCGGGTGCGGCGCGCAGCGATGGCCTCGCCATTACCGGTTATGTCGAGCGCGACGATAAGCATTACGCCGTGGCGATCTGGCGCGACGCCCTCCAGGCGTCCAGCTATCCTTTCCTGCAGTATCGCTATCGCACGCAACACCCGGGTCCGGAGCTGACGTTCACCTGGCGCGTGGCAGGTGATGCCGGCCGGGTGCACAACTCGCCGCTTCCTCGCACTCCCGACGGCGATGGCGTCTTACGACTGGCGGGCTTTCCCGGCTGGGAGGGCACGATAGTCGAGGTGGGGATCACTGCAGCGGCAAAAGCGGCCGACGAGGAGCTGTCTATCACCGGTTTGAGCCTGCAACCGGCCAGCTGGAGCAACTCACTGAGGAGTCTGCTGTCGACCTGGACCGGCTTTCGGGGCTGGGAGCAGACCTCGATCAATTTTCTGATGGGCACCGCGCGCGGATGGGATCTGTCGCCCCTGCCGGTGGCCGCCGCCTGGGGTGTCCTGGCGGCGCTTGTGCTGGCGGGCGCGGCGCGGGTGGTTCGCCTGCATGGGCCGCTGGCCTGGGGCGTCGTGATTCTGGCGCCGTGGGTTGCGGTGGATCTTCTCTGGCAGCATGAGCTGTCCACGCAACTGGAGGAGACCCGGCAACTCTTCGCAGGTAAGACCATGCACGAAAAACATCTCGCCGATAACGACGCGTCACTATACAGCTATACAAGGCGTCTCAAGACCAGCGTACTGCCCGGGGAGCCCGCCAGAATTGTCATTGCCCACGACTCCTCCGGGCACAATTTCGAACGGCTCAAGGCGCAGTACTATCTGTTGCCGCACAATGTGTACAATTTTGGCAAAGGGCCGCGACGCTCTGCGTTCCGCAAGGGAGATTATATTCTCGTGCTGGGCGATACCGCCGACCCGGCGCTGGACAAACAGCGCCGGCAACTGGTGTGGAACAGCGGCAAGACACTGCCTGTACGGCTGGTCGATAGGGATCCCCGGGGCCGTCTGTATCAGGTCAAACCGCGCTTCCGGGAGCAGGGCGGGTCGCCATGACGGAAACATTGTCACTGCCCGGTCTGCTTGTCGCCCTGGTCCTTCCCTGGGCGACGGGTACCCTGTGGGTGCGGTGGCTGCTGCACCCCGATGGCGGTCGCTTCAGCTTGCTGCTGTCGCTGGGTTATGGCTTCTTTGCGGGTATATTCGCCGTCACATTGATCGTGCGCGCGTGGGATGCGGCGGGTCTGGCGCTGAACTTTACCCTGTTGTCGGCCGTCGTGGCCGCGCTGGGGGCGGCCGCCCTGCTGCTGCAGCGCACACTGCCCCGGGTGACTGTGCAAGGCACCGGCATACGGACGCCGCCCTGGCAATTGGCGGTAGCGGCGGTATTGCTGGGCCTGCTCGGCTGGCGCTATATCACGCTGGCGCAGGAATTGTTGCTGCGCCCCCTCTTCGCCTGGGATGCATGGATGAACTGGGCGCCGAAGGCGATCGTCTGGTTTCATCAGGGTGCCCTGGTGGAGTTTGTCAGTCCGGAGCAATGGGAACAGGGCGCGGGAGAAAACGCTTATACCCTGGGTAACCGACAGTCCTGGGACTATCCGCCGACAGTGCCGCTGATTCAGTTGTGGGTGATGCTCGGCGCGGGCATCTGGGATCACGGTGCGATCTACCTGCCCTGGCTGTTGGCGGCGCTGAGCATGGGCGCGGTGCTCTTCGGGCATATGCGCCTGGCGGGCCTGCCGCTGGCACTGTCATCGGCAGGGTGTTACCTGGTGCTCAGTCTGCCGTTCATGAACGTTCACACAGCCCTGCCCGGTTACGCTGATCTGTGGCAGGCCGCCGCGTTCACGCTGGGAGTGTGCGCGCTGTTCGAGTGGCGGCGTACGCGTCATCGGAGCTGGGCATGTCTCTGGGTGCTCATGGCCGTCATGTGCACGCAGTTGAAAGTCCCCGGCATCGTTCTCGGCCTGGTTATAATTGGCTGCGGCCTGAGGGCCTGGCTGGATCTGCGACCGCGTACCGAACTGGTTGTTCTGGTCGCGGGCGTGCTTGCACTGGTGCTGGCCATGCTTTTCGAGGTGAGTTTCTACCTGCCTTATCTCGGTGAGGTCTCCCTGGATACCCGGAAGTTGGTGGTCGGGCGAATAGGCAGCTTCGACGTTCAGTACCATCCTGTCGGCCATGTTTTTGTCGATACGTTTCTGCAAATGATCAACTGGAACCTGCTGGCATACCTGCTCCCCCTTTTCCTGCTCTATGCACTGCTGCGGGGGCGGTTGCTTCGACCGCCGCCCGCCGAAGTGCTGGCGGTGGCGCTGGCTGCGTTACTCATTGTCTCGGTATTCTTTTTTACAGGGTACTACAGGCCGGCTTTGAACTTTGCCACGCTCAATCGCGCATTGCTTTACCCGATTCCCGCGTTGATTTTCGTCTGCCTTGTGCATCTTCCCGCAATGCGTCCGACTCCGCGATCGGCGCATCGCTCCGCGGGACTCGGCGCCGACTGGAGCCGATAGCCGCCGCCATGGCGCCGGCTTTCTCGCGCAGCGTTCCCCTGCTGGCGAGTGCCGCGAGTAAGTAGCGCGCGCGGATGTGCAGCCTGCGCCTCAGGCGCAGGCCGAAGCGCCGATCCGTTATCTCTGCCCTGAGTTCCCCGGCGGAAGGCTGTGCGCACAAATCAAAGTGTTCCCTTACGACCGCGGTAAACATGCGTTTGCGAAGATGGCGCAGATACATATGGCCGAGGCGCGATCCGCTGGCATACTTGTTGCGCCCGTGGATACGGTACAGAAAGCCGGGCCTTGAATCACAGTACTTTACCGCGCCGAGGATGGATGCGACACGCAGGATCACACCGTCGGCGGACAGGCCGGCCTGGTTTGCTTCCGTTTCGCTGATGCCCAGCAGGCGCGCGAGTCGTGGCGACAATTGCCGGGTCCCGTTCAGCGTGTCGGGTAACGTGACAATTTGCCGGCCCAGCGCACGCGACAGCGAGTTGCCAGAGGTTGGCGCGCCGACGTATTCGTGAAACAGCAGGGCGGCCCACCGGGTCTTGCCGATGAGCCCGTGGGGCAATTCCATGCGCCGCAGATTGGCGCGGGTCGCTTCCAGGCTTGAGGAAGGGGGGCCACCAACCTCGGGGCGGCAGAACACAAACGAGACCTCCGGGTTTTCGCGGTAGATTTCGCGCAGGCGCTGCAGATAACCCGGTAAAAAACAGTCGTCGCTGTCCAGCAGAACGATGACATCGCCGCGGGCGTTTTCGATCCCTGTGCGAACAGCTTTCATCTGGCCCTGGTTCGCCTGGCGGATGAATTTGATGTGGTGGTGCGCGGCGTAGTGCTCGAGAATCTGCATCGAGTTGTCGGTGGAGCCGTCGTCGACCACCATGAGCTCATCGCCCGCCGCCAGCTGGGACAGCGCACTGTCCAGCGCTTCAGCCGAGGAATTGTCCGTAATCGTAGTTGTTCACTACCACGGACAGACTCGGGTAAGTGGCTTGAGTGCTCATCGCATCATGCGGGCCAGCCCCAGTCCTCGCCGAGAAACTCGAACAGCCGCCGGTTGTAGGGCCGAAAGATCTCAGTGAGGTACTCGCGGCTACTGGCTTCGTTGTGCCATGGGTCGTCGGTGCTCAGTGCCGGGCCGGGTGTCTGACTGCCGGCGTCCCGGATAGAGATCGAGAGTCGTAGTGGAACAGCCTGAGCTGGCAGCGCGGAAGATACTGTGGCGACCTGGTTGCACATCCCGCCTGTATCGGCGACCAGCTCATCGTAGTGCAGGAGTTTGAGTTGCTCGCGCGGGAAATACCGCAGCCAGTTTTCCAGCTGGTCTATGTACATACCGCGCTGAATATAGGTGTAGCGTTTGTGTTCCTTGCCGGCCATGTCCGGCGCGGTGCGATTGAGGGACATGTCGTGGGCGGTGCGCGACTGTTCCGCCTGCAGGGCGTCCCAGAAGGACAGCGGCTCGCCGAAGGTGCTTCGGCGCATATGGTGGTAATGCGAATAGGCGCGATCGACCGGGATTGCGCAGCACGGCGATCAGCCGCGCCCGGGGGAGATGCCTGGCGGCATTGATGGCGTAAAAATTGCTGATCATTGCGGGTGTGCCCTCGCCGCTCAGGGCGCGGTAGCCGAGCCGGTTACTGAGCGCTGCCATGGCATTGTGAGTGGGGAAATGGCTGCGGTACCAGGCCTCTCCGAAGCGGTAGAAAACGGGATTGTCCAGAAAGTGGACTTCCTTGGTGCTGGGGCTGGCGATACCGGGGTGCTGCTGCAATGTGTGGAACAGCGAGCTGGTGCCGCACTTCATGGCGCCGATGATAAGAAAGTCCGGCAGTACCCGCTCGGGACCGAGACCCGCCTGCAGAAATTTAACGTAGGCCGCTGCCCGCCGTCGCAACCTGTAGCGCAGGTTTTTCAGACGTCGTACGCGCAATTGATTAGCGGGTGAGGCAGCCATCAGCGCCTGTTCCGCAGACTCGCCAGCACAGTCGTGGCGACGCCGGCCTCGCGACTGGCCAGTAGCATGAGCCACACCTGGCTCACCACACTGCTGCACACTGAAGCGACAGCGGCCCCCACGGCTCCGAGAATCGGCACCAGCAGCAACAGCACCACAATATGACAGATCGCGGCAATTATCATGATTCTCGGGATGCGTCCCTGCCGGCCCGTCATCACCAGTATGTCCTGGGCCGGGCCGGCAAAGACGTGGATGATACCACTGGCTACGAGGATTATCAGTACGCCGCTCGCCGCGGCGAAGTCATCGCCGAACAAGCGCAGTAACGGCTCGGCGAAAATGATCAGTCCCAGGCTCGCGGCGAGCGTGGGCCAGAGGCTGCCGTGGGCGCTCTGGGTCGCCAGCAATTGCAGGTCCCCGACGTTATCCGTGGCGTGGGCAGCGGCCATGGACTGCTGATTGACCATGCTCACCACGGCCTTGGGGATGCTGGCAAGTTGCGCCAGGCGCTCGGCGGCGAAGAAGGCCCCGGCCATCGCCGGCCCGGCCAGAAAGCCCACCAGCAGTACATTGCCGTAGGTAATCACAAGGCTCGCGCAGCGGGTGATGAATACCGGCACGGCGGTTGCGAGCAGTCGGGAGGGCGTGTACTCAGGGGGTACCGGTGCCGGGCTGTCGTCGACGAGCCGCCGCTGCCTGATACGGTAGATCCACGCCTGGGGCAACAGGACCAGCAGCGTGCTTGTGCCCACCAGCGCCAGGGTCAAACTGCCCGACAGCTCGCCGTCCAGCAGCCACCAGCTCAGCGCCGCCAGCAAAGCGGTAACGATGGGCCTGAGGACTTGCACTGGCAGCATGGCCAGGCCGAGCCACTGCCGCGCGCGGGACATATCGCGATACAACATGGCGAAAGTCACCGCCGGTGCGAACACCAGTGCGATGACGGCCGCGCTCCCGAAAAAGCCGCCCTCACTCCCGCCGCGGGAAAACAGCCAGAGCAGCGCCGCGACAACCAGCAGCGCGCCCGTGCTGCGCCGCAGCAGACGGTGTGATTCGGCGATAACGGCTGCGGCCCCGGTCGGGTTGTGGTGCGCGTCAAGGGATGCAATGAACCGCGCCGTGACCAGGGGCAGGCCGATACAGGCGAGGTTACCCGCCAGAAACAGCAATGACTGGCCCCAGGCGTATTGGCCGTATTGGGCCGCGTCCGCGATAAGCCGCGCCAGCAACACTTGCAGCGCGAACACACACAGAAGCCCGCTCATGCGCACACTTGCCGCGAACGCGCCACGGCGCAGGAAGCGGCGCCGCGAGTACCGCAGTTGCCTGGGCAGCGGCCGCCGTTCAGTCATCGGCGGCACTGCGGCGGAAGCGGAGGCCC
Source organism: Halioglobus sp. (assembly GCA_034521205.1). Lineage (GTDB taxonomy): Bacteria > Pseudomonadota > Gammaproteobacteria > Pseudomonadales > Halieaceae > Marimicrobium. The sequence goes on along the minus strand of JAXHMT010000006.1, from coordinate 164,128 downwards.
GGCACTGTCACGATGCGGACCCTGTGCCGCTCGAGCGGTGTCGATACCAACTGCGCAGGGTGGGCCACAACAGACACCAGGGTTCGACGAGATAGCGGCGCCACAGTCGCCGGGGGTTTTTGGCCAGCCGGTACAGCCAGGCCAGCCCGGCGCGACTCAACCATAGCGGCGGCCGGGCCTGGGCGCCGGCGAAGTAATCCAGTGTCGCACCAGCCTGGACGGCACAGCCGACGTGCAATTCATCGAGACAGCGCAACAGCCAATGCTCCTGGCGCGGCATGCCCATGCCCACGAGCAGAACGTCCGGACACAGAGCATTGATCTCGTCCCGTACCTGTTCGTCATCCGCGAAATAGCCGTGGTGCAGCGTCATTTGCAGGCGGGGATAGTCCCGCGCGATACGCCGCCGCGCCCGCTCGACCACTGCGGGAGCCGAGCCCAGGTAAAACAGATGCCACCCCCGGTCTTCGGCCCGTTCGAGCAGGGCGGGAAAATGGTCCATGAGGGAAAAGCGCGGCGACGCGACCAGCGGTTGGCCGAAGCCCGCAAGGATAACTCGCACCGGCATTCCGTCGATGTAACAACCGTCGCAACGCCGGTAAAACGCGGCGACACCGGTATCCCGCCGTAGCAGGTAGAGACTGTGCAGGTTGTGGTGGCCCCAGAGATAGCGACTGCGATTGCCGACGACGCCATCGAGCGACGACAGCCACTGGTTGAATGTGCACGGCGTCAGTGCCGTGCCGAAGTACTCTCGAGGCGGATCACTTGCATTCAACGCAGCCACGCCTCCAGGTCTCTGTCTGTCAGTGCGGCGAGCCGGCGGATATCATCACGGTAATAGTCGCGCAGTTCGTCTCGCACTGTATTTTCCATCGGGGGGAAGTCCCGCAGATTGGCATCGTCGAGACGGTTTTTGATGGACAGGCTGACGCGATGAGGCAGCAGGCGGCGCACTGTCTGTTTCACGCGGTGCGAGCGCAGTAGCCGTTGCAGCAGCCGGGAGCGTGGTTCGCCGGCGCGATTGTAGCGGAATTTGAAGGCGGGCTCGGCCGACGCATCGATCTGCAAGAAATTACAGACTTGCTCCCAGAAGACCACCGGGTTCCCGCGCATGTCGTCGTGGAACATGACCAGCACATGTCCGGTGCCAAAAGCGTCGAGGTATTCCTCGAGCGCTTGCGCGTACAGCCCCATGCGCCGGTAGCGCAACAGAAATTCGACTTCACCGCGCTGTTCTTCCAGGGCCAGGGCTTCGGCAAAACTCTCGCAGGGCTCGAGCCGGTCACCGCGCGCGTGACACCAGGCGGAGTAAGCGCGCTCCACGGGATTGCGCAAAACGAGGATGACCCTGGCGCGGGGATTGTAGTCCTTCAGTTTTTGTGCCATTCCCGGAATGCTCAGGTACCAGGTGCTTGCTTCACCGATGATCCGGTGCCCAGCATGAGCGCCGGCAAACAGCGCCAGGTAGCTGTCGTGATCGCGTACGACATAGCGGCTGGCCGGCGCCGCATTGCCGTAGCCGTCGCTAAAGTTGTAACCGTCTGTGCCGAACGCCAAAAAACCCGGCTCCTTGGGAAATGAGATATACACCTGCGGATGCTGGCTCAGCCAGCCTGCCAGCGCACTGGTGCCGGCTTTTTGCGCGCCGACGATAAACAGGTTGGGCCGTTTTTCAGTAGGCATTGGTGCCCGTCCAGCCACCCACCAGAGTCAGCGCGATGATTTTGACATCCAGCCAGAGGGACCAGTGCTCAATATAGTACAGATCGTATTGCACGCGCTGTTGCATCTTGTCCAGCGTATCGGTTTCGCCGCGCAGACCGTGTATTTGTGCCCAGCCGGTGATGCCGGGCTTGACCCGGTGCCGCTGCATATAGGCGTCAATGCGACGCACGTAGTTTTCGTTCAGTGCAAGCGGGTGGGGCCGCGGGCCGACGACTGACATCTCACCGCGCAGGACGTTGATCAGCTGCGGCAGCTCGTCGATGCTGGTGCGGCGCAAATAGCGACCGACGCGTGTGAAGCGGGGATCGTCGCGCCGCGCCTGCCGGGTGTCGGCGGCATTGTCGGCCTGTCGCATGGTCCTGAATTTGAGAATGTTGATCACCTTGCCGTCCCAGCCCAGCCGTTGTTGCCGGAAAAACACCGGGCCGGGCGAATCCAGCTTGATGAGCAGTGCCACGACGGCAAACAACGGCGCCAGCACCAGCAGAGCACCCAGCGAAACGAGCTTGTCGGTAGCAGTCTTGATCAGTGAGTTGGGACCGTTGAGAGGAGAGGCGTTGAGATCGATGACCATCATGCCCGCGACCTCGGAAGGTACGTGGTTGAGCAGCGCGAGCATGGAGAGATCGGGCACGTAGCGCACGGTCAGGCAAGTGCTCTGCAGCATGTCGATGACCATTTTCTGGCCGCTCAATGCATTGTTCTCCATGGCGATCCACACTTCATCGACAGCATCATCAGCGTCGGAAATCATCGTTTCCATGGTCGCCAGCGATATCGATGGGAAGTTCCCGTTCGCTTGCATGCGATCGTCGGTATTCGTATTTACCAGACCGATTACCTCCCACCGCGCGTCCATGGCAGCGTGTGCCCGTTCGGCCACAGACCGCGCGAAAGGCCCATCCCCGACAATCAACAGCCGTATCGTCTGGCGCTGGCGCCGCAGCAGACGATTGCCCACAATGGTGCAGAACCAGCGAAACAGGAACAACATCGCGACAGCGTACAGAAACCAGTAACCCATCCACAGCCGCGAGAAGTCCGCGGTGGTCTTGGTCAGCGTGCCGACGACCATCAGCAGGACGGCCACGGCAAAGAGGCCGGGGAGGGCGTTGCCTGTATCGCGCCAGTGCATTTCGCCGCGCCAGGAGCGGTAGGCGCCGGTCAGGGGGAGAAGCACCAGGGCCAGGCCCGTGCCCAGGATCAACACCGAAAGGTAGTCCAGGGGTATGTCCCAGTGGTGCCAGCGGGTGTAATAGGCCAGCCAGCCCGCGAGGGCGACCAGCAGACCGTCGACCAGGGGCGCGACGGTACTGCCCCAGGGTTGGCGATGGGCGGGCACCTTCAGATTTCTCGCCGCATGGCGAACCGGCGCCGCAGGCGCCGCGCGAACCAGCCCCGGGCCGTGGGCAGCAGTTTGCGTCTGGCCGAAGGGGGCAGGCGCAGGGTGGAGATGCCCTGGCCGCCGTCTTCGGGCAGGTCCTTTCGCGCCGCGTTGAACTCCTGGAATGCCGCGGCAAGCAGTGTCGCCAGCTCCGGCCACCGGCATCGCGCCGCCAGATGCAGGATATCGCGCTGTACGCCGGTATCGGTGTACAGGAGCGATTTTCGGGAAATGCCCCGACACATGCCCCCGTCCATAAAATCCTCGTAGACGTTGGCCAGGAGCATGCGCAGTAGATCTCTTTCCGCCGGCCCGACGGCCTCTCGATCGGCGCACCAGGCGCGGATGGTTTCGCGGTTCCACGGCTCTGCATCGTAGCGGGCGACCAGGTTCTCCACCTCCCGGCCGAGCCGGTCGCTGAGCCAGGCGCGCCGCCGCCGGCTTCTCCTGCTGCCGGCGTCGAAACCGAAATCGCCTCTCATGTAGGCCGCGTGCAGCATGCTTGCACTCAACACGGCGGCGCGCTCGCCGTTAGAGGCCAGTATACTGGTGGTGCCGACAAGGTGAGTAATAAAGGGCTTGTCCGATGACCGGTACTGGCCCGAAAACAGCGGCAGCGCAATTTCATAGGTGTGCCGCAGCTGCGCTATATCCCCCTCGCCGTAGCCGCGGGCATGCAACTGCCGGTAGAGCTGGAGATTGGTCTGTGCGAACTGGAACATGCCGGTTCAGTGGGGATTTTTTGGAGCAAGCAGTCCCCTGTCCCGCATCCAGGTGGCGACCGTGCGGCGCGCCACCAGCGGCAATATCTGGAGCGCCCACGGCTTCCGGGATTTTTCAAACAATCTGCGGTGGCCGGCGGTCCATGCCGCGAGTCGTTCCAAAGCGGGGTCGTCGGGCGCCAGCTCCCATTTTGCGCGGGTGTGTTCGATGGATTGTTCCGACCATTCGTGGCTCCAGCGCAGCTCGAAAAATTCCCTGTCGCAGTCTTCGAAGGGGCGCGCATTGTCATAGCGCACAACGGCGGTCGGTTCAAAATAGACTTCTCCGCCGCCGCGCCTGATTTCCCGCGCAAGGTCGAGGTGTTCCTGGTGGGACAGGAAACCTTCGTCGAGAAAAGCGCGTTCGGCGAATACGTCGGTACGCACCAGCACGCAATGAAACTCGAACGAACCCACGGGCTCGCGTCTCAGCTTCGAGCGCACAGCGGCCAGCGGCATAAACATGAAGCGGTGGCGCTGGCGTACGCGGTTGTGGCCCGCCGAGCGCTCCTCGATCAGATCGCCGCCGGCCATGTGCACGATCTTCAGGCTGGCGCTTCCCTCCAGTACCACGGGCCCCACGGCCCACGCCCCGGTATCCCTGGCACACTGCAGCAGTGCCTCCAACCAGCCCGGCTCGACGAAGAGGTCGTTGTCCACGAAAGCGGCGTAGGGTGTGGCGACCCTCTCCAGGGCCAGGTTGCGCGCCCGGTTGGGTGGAAGATACTCGTCCACGCGGTGGTAGGTGAACCGGTTGTCCGCGCAGATGCGCGCCAGTTCCGCCGCTATTGCCGGCGGTGCATTGGCATCGATGTAGACCAGTTCATAAGGTGGCGCGGTGTTGCGAACAATGTCGCGCAGCGAGTCGACGGCGCGGCTGAATCGCTCCCTGGGTGTGATGCAGATTGTGACCGCGGAATCGTTGGGGTTCATGCTGTGAAGCGCCGGTGTCGGACCGGATCGTAGAGTACCAAACAACCGTCGTGACCGCACGGGCGGGAGGCTAGTGCTGCGCGCTCAGCCAGGCATCGCGCAGTGCCTGCAGGCGGACGGCATTATCGCTGAAAATCCAGTCTATCCCCCGATTCAGTTCGCGGCGCAGGCAGTTCGCCGAAGCGGGAAAGCCGGTGCCGGCGCGTTGGCCCGCCGCCAGGTGCCGCCGTCTGAGACTTTCGCTCAGCAGCAGATAGTGACCGCTGATGCCCGCGTACCCGCGGGCGAGGGCCTGACGGCTCATGCTGCGGATGTTGGTCTCGGCCACAGGCAGGAGGCACTCGGCGGGGGCGAATCCGACCCGCTCGAACATGGCCGTTTGCAGGGACAGCAGGTGGTAATCGGAGACCGCTTCGAGCCCGGCCAGTACATCGCGCAGTGCGTCCGCCTGTCGCCGCGGTCGCGACCAGGGTTCGGCTTTGATTTCGAGCATGAGGTGGCAGCGGCCACCGAATTCGGCGACGACTTCTTGCAGGCTCGGAATAAGGGGAGAAACCGCGCGCAACTGTTCGAACGTGAGCTCGGCCACCGGCGTCTTTACGCCGAACACCCTGGCCGGACTCGGGTCGTGACATATCACGGGCACGCAGTCCGCGGTCCAGCGAACGTCGCATTCGAACCCCCACACGCCGGCGTCCCTGGCCGCCCGAAAGGCGGCCAGGGTGTTCTCCATGACGCGCGCATTGTCGTGCTCACCCCGGTGCGCGACCAGGCGGCAGCGTGACAGGGTCTCGCGGTCCGGCATAGGCTGGGGCAGCGTCGCCATTACGGCATCGGCCATCCCCATTGCAATATCTAGTACACTCATGCCGGAACCGGTCGGACCTGTGCGTTTGCCTCAGCCGCATGTTAGCGCCCCGCGGCCGGACCCGTAAACGTCGAGGGAGTCGCGCCGTGGCCGATCCAGACCTGAACAGTGGCGAACGACCGGCCGGGCGGCGGGAAGTGCTGGCCTGGGCATTCTACGATTTCGCCAATTCCGGCTATACCACGGTCGTCCTCACGACGATCTACAGCGCCTATTTCGTCGCGGTTGTCGCCGCGCCCCTGAACGACCATGCCGCGGGCAGCGCCACCCTGCTCTGGACGCTGTCGATCGCCGCGGCCAACCTGTGTGTGTTGCTCAGCGGACCCGTGGTCGGCGCCATCGCCGATCGGTGGGCGATGAGAAAGCGCTTCCTGCTGCTGTCCACCCTGCTGTGTATCGCCAGCACCGCGCTGCTCGCCGGGACCGGCCCGGAGTCACTGCCACTGGCGGTCTGCCTGCTGGTGCTCTCCGCCATCGCCTTTGCCACCGGGGAAAATCTGATCGCCGCTTTCCTGCCGGAAATCGCGCGGCAGGAAAGCATGGGGCGCATTTCGGGTTTCGGCTGGAGCGTGGGTTATTTCGGCGGCCTGCTCACCCTGGGGCTGTGCCTGGCCTATATCGGCTGGGCGGAGTCGCAGGGGCTCGATGCGACGCACTACGTACCGCGTACCCTGCTGATCACCGCCGTTATCTTCGCGCTGACAGCGGCGCCCACGTTCCTGTGGTTGCGCGAGCGCGCGGCGCCGCAATCAGGTATCAGCGGCGAATCCTATGTGCACGCCGGGTTCCGCCGCGTCGCCGAGACCCTGCGCCACGCGGCGCACCTGCCGGACCTGTTCCGTTTCCTGCTCAGTCTGACGCTGTTCCAGGCGGGCGTCGCGACCGTGGTGGTGATCGCGGCCATCTATGCGCAGGAGGTCATGGGCTTCAGCAGTAGTGAGCTGGTCGTGCTGATCATGGTGGTCAATCTCACCGCGGCGTTCGGGGCTTTCGGATTCGGCTTTGCCCAGGACCGCTTCGGCTCCGTGCCCAGCCTGACGGCCGCGCTTCTGGTCTGGATCCTCGCCATCGCCGTCGCCTTCGCTGCCGACAGCGCGGCGCACATCTGGCTGGCGGGAAACCTGATCGGGCTGGCCATGGGGGCAACGCAAGCGGGCGGCCGCGCGCTCATTGCACGACTGACGCCGGCGGCGCGCAGTGCGGAGATATTCGGGCTCTGGGGCCTGGCGAATCGCGCGGCCGCCATTCTGGGTCCGGTGAGCTACGGCCTCAGCAACCGGCTCAGCGGCGGCGACCACCAGGTGGCGCTGCTGTCCACGCTGGCGCTGTTTGTCGCCGGACTGGCGCTGTTGGCCGCGGTCGATGAAAAACGCGGCATGGCCGCCGCCCGCTCCGCCGGTTGAGCGCGTCGCGCTGACTGTCCGATGATCAGACTGCGTGTGCGCGTCGCGACATCAGTCGCAGTTGCGCTCAGCGGGCGGAGTCGCCAGGATCCGCTCCAGCTGTAGTGGCCGGTCGGTCATGATGGCATCGACACCCAGATCGATCATGTACAACATGTCCTCGCAGCTGTCGATGGCCCAGACCTGAACCGCGAGATTGGCGGCGTGGCTGGCCGCGACGAACTCCGGCGTCACGACTTCCAGTTCGATGTCGACCTGGCCGATGTTGCTGGTATCGGGAGGCACTTGCCAGGTGATGTGCTCGGGCACGGGAGGGAATTCGCCCGTACCCAGAAATCCGAAGACCAGGGCCGTGCCCTGGTCGAGGGGAACGGAGGTGTACACACAGGGGGCGACGGCTTTGAAGTTGTTGGCGGCCTCGTCGACGAAGGAAGCGGCGATGATATCGGTGGAGCGACCGTAGCGCTGCAGCAGGTTTGCCATCTGGACTTCGTAGTTCCCCACGCCGTCGAGGTCCGGTTTCAGCTCGACATTGATCAGGTGGTCTGGAAAGCGCGCCAGCGCTTCCTCGAGGGTGGGAATGCGAAAGTCCTCGGCGCTGTAGCCGGGGGGCGGGGGCTTGTCGCCGGTGGCGATGCCCCGGAAAACGTATTCTTCCGGCGCGCGGTCGTGCGGCGTGCCCGCGCCGGGCACGAACCAGTAGGCCGCGTCCAGCCGGCGCAGTTCGGCCAGACTCAGATCAACCACCATGCCGGTGCCGTCGGTCGTCCGGTCCACGTCCAGGTCGTGCAGAATGACCAGCTCGTTGTCGCTGGTCTGGTAGACATCCATCTCCAGTACGTCCGCTCCCGCCCTTGCGGCCTCGGCATAGGCGTAGAGCGTGTTCTCGGGAAAGTCCGTAACGCCGCCGCGATGGGCGAAATTCAGGGGGTCCGCCCCGTTCACCAACCACGGGTTCGGGTCCTTGCTGAAGGGCGTATCGCAACTGGTGTCGTCATTGGCGATAGTGCCGGTGATCCCGGTCGCCGTTGGCACGGCGTTGTCGCTGGTGCTGATGCGCAGGTTGAAGGTCTCCGCCGGTTCCTCCTCGGCGTCTCCGATCACGTCGACAGTGATGAAACCGTCCAGCGCACCCGCGGGAATCCGCATCTCCCCCGCAGTGGACAGGTAGTCCTGGTCCGCCGTCGCGGTGCCGCTGCCGGCGACAGTCTCGTAGCGCACGGTGACGGGCGTCGCGGCGGGTTCGGTCAGCGTCACCCTGAGGGCGAGGGAGGACATCTCGCCGGGGGCGCCTTCCGGCGCCGCCGTGGGCACGACGGTCAGGGAGGTCGGTTCGGCAGTCCGGTCCGAACCGTCGCTGCAGCCTGTGACCAGCACCGCTGTCAGTAATCCTGCGAGGGCGTGACGTATTTTCATGGCTTCCTCTGGGTGGGGTTGGTCTTGGGGGCAGCGGAGATTATCGCGCAGCCTGCCCGCGCCCGCTACCCGTGCGGCTGTCGGGTAGTGTCTCGGTATGGATTTGTGGCGCGAGCCTGGGTTGGGTGTGGTCCACTGGAACCGTGTGGCGACAGGACGTCGCCACCCGAGCCTGGCCATGGAGAGCCTGCCCCTCTTTTTCGGGCATGGCCGCTTTTTGGCGTGTTCCAGTGGACCACACCCGACTCAGGCGATCTTGCAAGGGTGGAAATCGAAACTGAGACACTTCTGGCTGTCGGGTAGTGTCTCGCTGCGATGGCCCGGGTGCGAAAGTTTCCTAACGGAAGGCTTCCCGGACCGCCGGGCTGTACTTGCGCCGGATCAGCGAGGCGGGATAGTCGTTAAAGCCCGACGTCGAGCGCACCTGCGGCTCGTGCGGCCGCAGCGGTGGGCGAACGACAGGATGACCCGGGCGCTGCGGGATGTGGTGGCGCACGCGACGGGGGTAGCTGCCGATATACACGGGATCGGGCAAATACTCCGTGACGTACCGCGGCTCGGAATCGGCGCGCAGCTTGCGCAGTTCAGCGCGATGTTTTTCGCGCGCCCGGCGGGCCTTTGCCATGCGATCGGTGGTTGCGCGCATATCCTCGAGCCGCTGCTGTTGTTTATCGTCCGGTTGGGGCGGGGGAGGTTCTATCTCGATGATGTCGGCGCTGCCGGACTCCGGCGGCACATCCGAAAAAGTGACGCTGCCGTCTTCGTTTACCGTGCGGTAGACCGTGGTGGCGAGCGTCGGAGCGGCGCACAGGAGGGCCAGCGACAGCAGCCACAGCGTACCGATTTTCATTGCGCTCATGGTCCCATTATAGGCCATCGGTAATGCCCGCGAGTACATCCACAACTTAATCAGACTCGCGCGGAGCTGCGCAGTTCGGATGCGCGGGTATCCTGTGCTCTGGCGCGCAACAGGAATTCCAGGCGTTTGTCCGCCAGGAGTACTGTTCTCTCGATATCGAAACAGTGCAGCAATGCTTTCAGTTGGTTCTGGCTGTGCGGCGCGTAGCCGGGCAGCGGCTCCTTCCGCGCGCGGACGCTCAGGGTTTCGGTGGCGCTGATACCGTAGCGCTTGCCCGCCTGGGGTGTGCGCGGATTGTGTATGGAGAAACCGTGGGCCAGGCAGGCCGGCGACAGGTGCGGCACCAGCACGTCCAGAAACGCGGTCAGTGCGGGGGCGTCAAGATAATTGAACAGATCCCAGAACAGGCAGGCGTCGAAGCGCGCATCCACGGGGAACTGGAGGAGCTGGCGCATATGTGCGACCAGTCCGTTCTCGGTTTCTTCCTCCGCGGGCAGCGGCAACTCCGCAAACAGGTCGACGACCTGCAGCCGGCAGCGGTGACCGGAGAAGAATTCCAGGGTTTCCTGCAAGGGTGGGCCGAGATGCAGTACCGACAATCGCTGCTCTTCGTCGAGGTCCCTGAACAGGCTGGACAGGAGTTGGGAGGATTGAGTGGCTCCGCTGTTCACTGGTGTCCCGTCACTGTTGTCCCGTGCGTGCTGTCACCCCGGATCGGCGAGGCGGACCGCGCCCGCGGCCATATTAGAACCCGGACACCGCCGTGTCATCCACTATCTCGCGGGCGGCAGTCCAGGTCGCGGACGGGCGGGGCTTTTCAGCCGCTCTTCAGGTCGAGTTCGGGAACCGGGGCGTTGGCCGGCTGCTGCTTGCCGGCAAGTTGCGACTTCGCGCCGCTGGCTTCGCCGGGGTCCATGTCGATGCTGCCCTTGAAGATTGCCCCGTCCTCCAGTGTGACGCGCGGCGCGACAATGTTGCCATTGACGTTACCGGACTTGGAGATCACGACTTTCTCCGCACCGGCGATATCGCCGGTCACTTCGCCCTCGATCTTGACCACCCGCGCATCGATATCCGCCTTGACCTTGCCGGACTGGCCCACTGACACCTCCTGGTCGCGCAGTGTGATGGTGCCCTCGACAGAGCCCTGGATGAGCAGATCTTCCTCACCGGTGACTTCACCTTTGATTTTAATGCTGGGACCAATCATAGCGGCACTCCTCGCGCTGGCAGGGGGGTTGGAAACCGAAGCTTCCCGGGATGTGCTGTTGTCCGGGGCAGGGGGTCCGCCGGTTTGCTCTTGGGTTTATCGAACATAGCCATAGCTAACGCCACAGGTTACCGAATGGGCGAATCATGCTAGCAGCCTCCCGGGCGTCGGGCCAGTGGCGCGGCGGGGTTAATTGGCGAAATGTCGCGATTTCTCCGCTGCACTTATGGGGCTGCGGCGGAGCATGGTGGGGTATGGCCCACTGGACCACGTTGGGCTGCGGGGCATGGGTGGGGTATGGTCCACTGGAACGCGTTGGGCTGCGGAGCATGGGTGGGGTATGGCCCACTGGAACACGCCAAAAAGCGCACCTCCGTGTGCAGGCTCGGGTGGCGACGTCCTGTCGCCACACGGTTCCAGTGGGCCATACCCCACCCATGCTGGCTCCCACCCATGCTGGCTCCGCGACCCATGGGCTGCAACTCATGTGGGCTGTGGCCCATGCGTGCCGCTTGTGACGACCATTGAAACCGGGACACCACCACCGTCGTGGCAACCGCTCCCGCGCACTCGGGTACAATCCGCCATGTTTTGCGAGACGAGGGTAAACCAATGCGCGACCCGATCTACCGACACCGGCCCGTGGAGCCGAATCCGGCGGCCTTCGACAGCGCACGGCGTCTCAACGACTTTATCGTGCTGTGCGAGGCCTTCTCCAACAGTTACCTGATCGAGACCGGCGAGGGCAATATCCAGGTTAACGCCGGCATGGGCTTCGAGGCGCCGGTCATCAGGCAGAATTTCGAGCGCTTTTCCAGGGAGCCCGTGCGCTACCTGGTCCTTACGCAGGGACACGTCGACCATGTCGGCGGTGTGGCGCATTTTCGCGAGCACAACCCGGGTCTGAGGGTGATCGCCCAGGCGGGCAACCCCGAGCACCAGGCTTACGATGCGCGGCTGGCGGACTTTCGCGCCAATCGCTCGGCGTTTGCCTTCACCGCCAAATTCAGCGCCGCGTTTGAGCACTACGCCGCCCACGGTTACACCGAGTACCCGCCCCAGGATACGCCGGTGCCGGATATTCTGGTCGACGAGCGGCACGCCATAGAGCTCGGGGGGCTGCACGTCGAGTTGTTGGCGGTGCCCGGCGCGGAGACCAACGACTCACTGATCGTCTGGCTGCCGGCCGAGCGCATCTGTCTCACCGGCAATCTTTTCGGCTGTCCCTTCGGCCATTTTCCCAATCTGGTGACGATTCGCGGCGACCGCTACCGCGACGCCCTGACCGTGGCCCGCGCCGTACAGACCGTGCTCGACCTGGAGCCGGAAACGATATTCTACGGCCACCACGGGCCGGTGACCGGAGCGGCCGTGATCCGCGAGGAGCTGACCGTATTGCGCGATGCCATTCTCCACGTGCACGACGCCACCGTGCGCGGCATGAACGAAGGTGTCGACCTGGCCACGTTGATGGCTGAAATCCGCCTGCCGCCCGAGCTGGAAGTGGGGGAGGGCTACGGCAAGGTCTCCTGGGGCGTGCGCGCCATCTGGGAGTACTACGCGGGCTGGTTCAAGCATCGCTCCACGACCGAGCTCTACGCACAGCCTCCCGGGGCTGTTTACAGCGATCTGCTGGAACTGGCCGGCGGTGCCGGCGCGCTGGTGCGCCGCGCCCGGCAGAAAAGTGCCGCCGGAGATCACGTGGGGGCTTTGCACCTGCTGGACATCGCGCTGCACGACGCCGGGGACGCCGGCGCCCGCGAGGCGGCGCTGCAGGCGCACCGCGGACTGCTCGAAGAGAGCGGGAACTTCTGGCTGTCCAGCTGGCTGCGGCACCGCATAGCGAGCCTGCAAGACCCCGGATTCTAGAACGAAGTGCAGCCTGCGGGCGCGGGCGGGTTGCCGGCACCCTGCAACCGATCACAGATGGCGGCTGTGAAAGTCGATATGCTCGGCGATGAATGTGGCGATGAAAAAATAGCTGTGGTCGTAACCCGGCTGCATGCGGATGGTGGCGGGGTAGTCCGCCTCGGCGGCGGCGCGCTCGAGCAGGTGGGGTTGTAGCTGTTCGTCGAGAAAGTTGTCGGCGTCGCCCTGGTCCACGAGAAGAGTCGGCTGCCCGGTGGCGGCGCGCAGCAGCGTGCAGGCGTCGTAGTCGGCCCACTGCGTGCGGTCGTCGCCGAGGTAGTTGCCCAGGGCCTTTTCGCCCCAGGGGCAGGTCAGCGGCGAACAGATCGGCGCGAAGGCCGATACCGAGCGGTAGCGTCCGGGGTTTCTCAGCGCGATTACCAGGGCGCCGTGGCCCCCCATGGAGTGGCCGAAGATTGCCGTTCGCTGCCCATCCAGCGGCAGCTTCGATGTCACCAGCGCCGGCAATTCCTCCACCACGTAATCGTACATGTGGTAGTGCGTCGACCACGGCGCTTGTGTGGCATTGACGTAGAAACCGGCGCCGAGACCGAAGTCGTAGGCCCCGTCCGGATCATCGGGTACCCCCTCGCCGCGAGGGCTGGTATCGGGGGCGACGATGGCGACACCGCGGGCCGCCGCCTCGCGCTGTGCGCCGGCCTTGGTGACGAAATTCTCGTCGGTGCAGGTCAGTCCCGACAGCCAGTACAGCACCGGCACGGGGCCCTGTTCCGCCGCGGGCGGCAGGAATACGGAAAACGTCATGTCGCAGGCCAGCGCATCGGAGCGATGGGTGAAGCGCAGCTGGCGTCCACCGAAGCATTTGTTTTCGGCGATCTGTTCCACGGTGAGTTCCCGTTAGTAGAGGACGACGGAACGAATGCTTTCGCCGGCGTGCATCAAATCGAAGGCGTTGTTGATGTCGTCCAGGGGCATGGTATGGGTGATCAGGTCGTCGATATTGATGCGTCCGTCCATATACCAGTCGACGATTCTGGGTACGTCGGTGCGCCCGCGCGCGCCGCCGAAGGCCGTGCCGCGCCAGGAGCGGCCGGTCACCAGTTGAAAGGGGCGGGTGGCGATCTCCTGCCCAGCGCCCGCGACGCCGATGATACAGCTCTGGCCCCAGCCCTTGTGGCAGCACTCCAGCGCCTGGCGCATGACCTGCACGTTGCCGATGCACTCGAAGCTGTAGTCCACGCCGCCTCCGGTGATCTCCACGAGGTGCTCGACGATGTCGTCCACATCCGCCGGATTGACGAAGTCGGTCATGCCGAACGCCTCGCCCAGCGCCGCTTTCGCGGGATTGGTGTCGATCCCGATGATGCGTGCGGCGCCGACCATGCGCGCGCCCTGTATGACATTGAGCCCGATACCGCCGAGGCCGAATACCGCCACGGTCGCCCCCGGCTCGACTTTCATGGTGAAGGCCACGGCGCCGATGCCGGTGGTCACGCCGCAGCCGATGTAGCAGATCTTGTCGAAGGGCGCGTCCTCGCGCACTTTGGCCACGGCGATTTCCGGCAGCACCGTGAAGTTGGAAAACGTGGAGCAGCCCATGTAGTGCCGGATCGGTTTGCCGTCGAGGGTAAAGCGGCTGCTGCCGTCGGGCATGACGCCCTGGCCCTGGGTTGTGCGGATCGCCTGGCACAGGTTGGTTTTCGGGTGCAGGCAGTATTCGCAGGTGCGGCATTCGGGCGTGTACAGGGGGATCACATGGTCTCCCGGTTGCACCGAGGTGACGCCGGCTCCGGTTTCGCGCACGATACCCGCGCCCTCGTGGCCGAGAATGGCCGGGAAAGCACCCTCCGGGTCGTCACCCGACAGGGTGAACGCGTCGGTGTGGCAGACACCGGTGGCCATGATCTCCACCAGGACCTCTCCCTCGCGTGGCCCGTCCAGGTCCACCTCGACGATTTCCAGGGGTTTGCCCGCTTCCAGCGCGACGGCTGCGCGTGATTTCATGGCGTCTGTCCTTTATGCCGGTCCGTTGCGTCGTCGGGAGTCTAGCGAGTAACGCAGCGGAAGGAAATACGAGCCTTATAGGGGCAACGGCCGACTTCGAAGTCAAGAAGGAAGCGTGGTGCCGGATGCGCATAGCCCCACTGGAACCGTGTGGCGACAGGAGGTCGCCACCCGGCCGGCCATGGCGCCAGCCCGGACGGCCGCTTTCTGGCGTGTTCCAGTGGGGCTATGCGTATCCGGCGCCGGGTGAGAGAAAGTTTTCACCGCCGTCGTCAGGGATGGGCGCTCCCCTCCCGCCGGCACAGCTCGAGCCACTCGCGCAGGGTGCTGCCGTGGTACTTGTCCCGCCGCGTGATCAGGTACCACTCGCGGTGAAAGTCGCGGTCCGGTACGGGCAGGGCCACCAGAGAACCGCGCTGGATGGCGTCCTGCACGCAGATGCGCGACAGGCAGCCCACCCCGAGCCCCGCTTCCACCGCGCGTACGATCGCCTCGGTGTGCTGCAGTTCCATGCTGACAGGGAGATCGCTCAGAATGCCGCGCATGGCCCGATCGAAAGCCTGGCGCGTGCCGGAGCCGGACTCGCGCACGATCCAGGGCAGCGACTTCAGCTCCCGGTCGCCGAGGGCGCCGGTCCCCGCGAGCGGGTGTTCGGGGTGTGCAAAAACCACGAGTTCATCGCCGCGCCAGTGCGTGATATCCAGCCCCGGGTGCTGCAGCTCGCCCTCGATCAGCCCCATGTCGAGCTCGAAGCCGGCTACCAGTTCGGCAACCGCCGCCGTGTTGGCCACCCGCAGCGCGATGTCCGCGCCGGGGTGTCGGCGGCGAAACTCGGCGATCATGCCCACGGCGACGTAGTTGCCTATGGTCAATGTAGCGCCGACCCGCAACTGGCCCCGAACCGCCTCGCCCGCCAGCGCCTGCTCGAAGGCGCCGGCCTGTTCCAGCAGGTGCTCCGCCCGCGGGCGCAGTTCGCGCCCGAGCTCGCTGAGCTGAACACGCTTGCCCACGCGGTCGAACAGGTTTACACCGAACTGGTTTTCCAGTTCGCGCAGCGAGCCGCTGGCGGCGGACTGGGACATGGCGAGAGCGCGGGCGGCCCGGCTCACGTTTTCGTGCCGCGCCACGGCGAGAAAGACCTCCAACTGTCGCAGTGTGTAGCGCATCGCCTCGACCTATATCGTTAATATCGATATATATAATAAAAATAAACTGTTTTGCCAATACATAAATCGTCCCTATAATGGGTCGTATACAGAAGCGCCAGAGGAGGTATACCAGCCATGGCAAACATTCTGCACGAACAGGTCACCGACGTGCATCACTGGACGGATACGCTGTTCAGTTTCAAGACCACGCGCAGTCCCAGCTTTCGTTTCCGCAACGGACATTTCGCCATGATCGGCCTGGAACGGGAGGGCGCGCCGCTGATGCGCGCCTACAGCATGGCGAGCGCGAATTACGAGGACGAACTGGAGTTCTTCAGTATCAAGGTGCCCGACGGGCCGCTGACTTCGAAACTGCAGCTGATCCAGCCGGGCGATGAGGTGCTGGTCAACAGCAAGACCACGGGCAGTCTGCTGCCGGAGAACCTGCTGCCGGGCGAGCACTTGTACATGATCGCCACGGGGACCGGCCTGGCGCCGTTTCTGAGCCTTATTCGCGACCCCGAGATCTACGACATCTACGACAAGGTGGTACTCACCCACGGGTGCCGTTATCGGGATGAACTGGCCTACCGGGAGCTGATTACGGAACACTTGCCCGACCACGAATTGCTCGGGGAAGCGGTGCGCGACAAACTGATTTACTACCCGACCGTGACGCGCGAGAGCTTTGTCAACACCGGGCGCCTGACCGATCTTCTGAGCAGTGGCAAGCTCCCCGAGGACGTCGGCCTGCCCCCGCTCGATCCGCAGCGGGACCGCTTCATGATCTGTGGCAGTCCGAACCTGCTGAAAGACCTCTGCGCGTTGCTGGAGAGCCGGGGCTTCGAGGAGTCGCGCCACGGCGAGCCGGGGCACTATGTGGTGGAACGGGCGTTCGTCGAAAGCTGAGCCGGGAGTACTCCCCGGGAGGGTCAGAACGCGGTTTGTGTCGCGCTGTTCATGCACCTACAATTGTCGGGGTGTGAAATGTACAAGAGTGCAGCCGCATGGATATTTCCATCGTTATCCTGTCAGTGCTGATCAGCGCGGGAACCGCCGCAGCGGGCTATATCATCTGGTTGCAGGCCCGGCAAGCCGCGGACAACGCCGCCGCGAAAGTGGCCGCGACCGGCGGTGTATCGCGCCGGCGTCCCGGCGCGGCAGTGGCCCCGCAGCCGTTCCCCGATCGGGCGACCTCGATTCGCTGTGAGGCGCGCGCCTGTGAAGCGGTGAAGACCCTGGCCCGGCGGCGCTTTCTGGTGTCCGAGGGCGGTATTCCACGCCTGCCGCTGGCGGATTGCGACACACCGGGCTGCGGCTGCGTCTACGTCAAGCACAACGACCGCCGCCGGCACGGCGATGACCGGCGGGAGATCGGCGGGATGAGTCAACTGCGGCGCGAACACGCCGGTGAGCCCGATCGGCGTTCCGGCCGCGAGCGCCGAGGCGCTGATCTGGTGTTGTAAGTCTGCACCATTGACCGCACGCACGGCGGGTCGCCCGCCGGATCGCACCTCTCCCGCGCGCAACGCTGACGACGCCTGAACCCCCGGGTACAGGGCTTCCGGCCGGGTTTGCCAGGGGCCCGTATTTCTCAGAGCGCGAATGCGCCGAACAGGGCCGCGTGATCGGAAAGATCGCGCCAGGGGCCGCTGCACAGCCGACCGCAGCCGATGGGATTCAATCCGCGGAAGTAGATGCGGTCCACCGGCAGCAGGGGCGCCCACACGGGAAAGGTGCGCGCGTGACGCCCGCGCATCGACATGAACAGCTCTTCCAGCCCCAGGTCCTCATGCAGGTGGTTTTCCGCGCGGCGCCGCCAGTCGTTGAAGTCACCGGCGATGATCATGGGTTCGTCCCGGGGTACGTGACGGTTGATCCGGTCCGTGAGTGCCTGCAGCTGTTCCCGCCGCTCCTGCTCGAGCAGACCCAGATGCACACACAGCGTGTGCAGCCGGGTACCGGATTCGGGCAGTTCGATGATGCCGTGCAGGATGCTGCGGCTGGAGCGGGGAAAGATGGACACGTCGATGTTTTCCCAGGAGGCGAAGGGATACATGCTGAGGATTGCGTTGCCGTGATCGCCCTTGCGGTAGATAGCGTTCCTGCCGTAGGCGAAGTGCGGCCATGCCTCGTTCGCCAGGTATTCGAAGTGGGGTTCATCGGGATAGGAGAAACGCCGGCGCTTGGCGTCGCTCTTGATCGCGGTGCCGTGGATCTCCTGCAGAAACACGATTTCGGCACCGGTTTCGGCGATGCGGCGCCGCATGTTGTCGAGTACAAACCGCCGGTTGCCGCTGCAATACCCTTTGTGGATATTGTAGGTGAGAACGTTGATGTCCCTGCTCATCCCGGTTTCGTCATCCCTGGTTCTGGTCGCCGCCGCCCCCGATCCGCTGCCGCTGTTCCCGCCATGCCTTTCTGGTCCACAACACGACATAGTCGACACCGCTGGCCACGGCGAAAAACATGATGAGCAGGCCGCCGGTGAGCAACACTTCCCGGGGAATTCCCGCGACGACCTCGCTGAGCAGCACCAGCAGACAGAAGCTGACCTGCACGAACATGTTGCATTTGCTCAGTGTCGTGGCGGCGAAAGTAACGGGGCCGTACAGTAACAGATAACAGGCGGCACCGAGAACGATGATCAGGTCGCGGGCGATGATCACCACTGCGAGGGACCATGGCACGAGTTGCACCGCGGCGAAACAGACAAGGCAAACGGAGATCAACAGCTTGTCGGCGATAGGGTCGAGGACGGCGCCGAAGCGGGACAGGGCATGCAGACGGCGTGCGAAAAAGCCATCCAGACTGTCGCTGAGACCGGCCGCCAGCCCCACACCCAGCGCCATTGGATAGTTCTCGCGCAGGATGAAAACGCCCAGGGGCAGGGCCAGCAGCAGGCGCAGGACGGTCAGGCTGTTCGGCAGGTAGCGGAGCATGGCTGTTTCTCACCGAAGCCGAGCGGGACCGGGCCACCGGTTTGCCCGTCGCGCCTGTTGCGACAGATGGTCGCCCTGATGGTCTTCAATGTGTCGCGGATGTTTCGCTGCCCGGCGCGGCGAGCAGGAAAACCGCCAGCGCCCGGCGCTCCGTTGCGGTCAGGGAATAGACCGGCATGGGCGGCGGGGGTGCCCGCAAGACTTCAATGATTGCGGCGTGGTCCATGCGCCCGGCCAGGTCGTCCAGTCGCTTCGGGTTGTTGCCCGCCTCGTGGCAGCGGGCGCAGTCGTGGCGACGATAGAGGGCTGCCCCCTGTTCTTGTAGCGACGGCAGGTCGGCCGTGGCCACCCACTCGGCCGGTTCGCGGCCCTGCTCTTTGCGTACTGCGATCGGTGTATCGCCGACGGCGGTGTCTTCGCCGTAGCCCACCCGGTAGATGGCGCCGGCGTAATCGTCCGAGATGTAGAACGCGCCGTCCGGGCCCTGGGCCACATCCACCGGCCGGCCGCTGATGTCGCCGTCGCGGTTGAAACCCCAGAGGAAATCCCGTTCCTCGATACCGCTCTGCGTCCAGTGCAGGGAGACCACTTTGTAGCCGTCGGGTTCGCTGCGGTTCCATGAGCCGTGCAGGGCGACCAGCGCACTGCGGCCGAAATCCTCCGGCAGGCCGCCGGCGTCCACGAAGGTGATGCCCAGCGGCGCGTTGTGGGGCCGAAAACCGTGGACCGGCGGCAGGGGGATTCTCTCATCCGCCAGGGGGTCCGGACCCATGTCCGGATCCGGGATGTTATCGCCGTTGAAGTACGGCCAGCCGTAGAAACCATTGCGCACTATATGGTTCAGCTCACAGGGCGGAAAGTCGTCGCCCAACAGATCCCTGCCGTTGTCGGTGGCGTACAGTTCTCCGTTCCAGGGTGCCCAGTCGAAGCCGACGCTGTTGCGCAGCCCGGTAGCGAAGATTTCGCCATCGCCGCCATCGGGTCCGAAGCGCATCATTGTCGCGCGCCGGGGATCCTCTTCCTCGCAGACATTGCAGGAGGAGCCCTGGGACAGGTACAGCATGCCGTCCGGACCCAGGCGCAGCGTCTTGCTCCAGTGGTTGCCGTTGTCCGTGAAGCCTTCCACGAGGGGCCGGTAGGGGCCCGCAAGGCTGCTGTCGCCGGCATCGAAGGCAGCCCGGCCGATACGGTTGGACTCGGCGACGTAGAGCCAGCCGTTGCCGATGTCGAGTCCGTGCGGCCGGCGCAACCCGTCCAGCAGGATCTCGCGTCCGTCGGGCCGGCCGTCGCCGTCGCGATCCTGTCGCAGCAGCACAATATCGCTTTCGTGCGGGCGGCTCACCAACAGGTCGCCCGCCGGAGTGAAGCGCAGGAAACGCGCGCCGGGGATATCCGCGGCGTAGAGGCTCAGGGTGAAGCCGGGAGGGACCCGGTAGCGACTGCGCAGGGTTTCGACGTCCGCGGGCGGGCCCGACACCCCCGCCATGACATTCAGGATCATGCGCAGGCTGGAGGTGCTGATGGTCCCCGTTGCCAGCAGTACCAGGGGTACGCAGGCCAGTGCCAGGACCACAATGGCCAGTCCCCATAAGAGTTTGCGCATATCGAGAGATCCCCTGTATGAAGCGCTCAGTATGCCGCCGACGCCCGGCGAAGGCAAAGCGGTTGAGTGGTACCGGCTCGGGCCTGAAAATGGGAATAATGTAAAAAATAAACATTCTAAAATAGAATAAAATATTAGAATCAGTGAGTTATGGTGTAGACAATCGGCTTTTTCTGGTCTAGTGTCGGGAAACAGTGGGGGTGGTGTAGCTGTGGAGGCGGCATTACGGTGGTAGCGCCGTGGCCGGACGAGCGCGCAACCTGACACACGCCGGATGTGGGGTGGCAATGCTGAAGACCCTGAAAGTCACGACTACCGATCTGGAGATCGGTATGTACGTCAGCGGTCTCGACCGGCCCTGGCTGGGAACCCCTTTTGCCACCCAGGGATTCTTTATCCAGTCAGCGCAGGAGATCGAGCAGCTCTGCCAGTACTGTGACTATGTTCTGGTCGACAGTCGTCGCAGCGTCAAGTCCAGCAGCCATCGCCGCCGGGCAACAGTCGCGCAGACACGGGAAAGCGCGTCGCCGCAGAATACGGATTCGCCGCCGGCGGACGCCTACGGCGGGCGCAAACGAATCCCGCCCGAGAAAATATTCTACGGTCGCGCGATTCATTCCTACAGGGACGACGGTTCCTGGGAGGAGGAAGAGCCCCGGGCCAGGCGCGCTCTGGACAGTCTCATCGAGGACGTGGGAGACATCTTCGAGGAGGTGGGCGAGGGGCAGAAACTCGATGTCGTGCGATTGCGCAAGGCGGTCGAACCCGTCGTCGACAGCATCAGCCGCAATCCCGACGCCTGTCTCTGGGTCGCGCGACTGAAACAACACGATCGCTATACTTACAAGCATTCCCTGGGCGCCGCCATCTGGTCGGTGGCACTCGGCCGCCAGCTGGGCCTGTCGCGGCACGATCTGCGTTCGTTGTCGATGGGCTGCATGTTGATGGATGTGGGCAAACTGCGTGTCGATCCGGCCCTGTTGCAAGCGGAGCGCGAACTCGATGCCCGGGAGATGGCGGAAGTGGCCGGCCACGTCAACCACGGTGTTGAAATCGTGCGCGAGAGTGGCCTGCTCAATCGGGACGTGCTGGATATGGTCGCCCATCACCATGAGCGCTTTGACGGCTCGGGTTACCCGAATGGCCTGCGCCATAACGAGATTCCGCCCTGCGCGCGTATCGCGGGCATCGTCGATACCTACGACGCCATTACGAGCAAGCGCAGTTACGCCAGCGCGATGGCGCCCTCCGAGGCGATCAAACACCTGTACATGACGCGGGATACCGACTTTCAGGCGGAACTGGTGGAGGCCTTCATCCAGGCCATCGGTATCTATCCGGCGGGCACGCTGGTTGAACTGTCCTCGGGGGAGGTCGGTGTGGTGGTGGCGGAGTACCGTATCCGCCGCCTGCGGCCCAAGGTTATGCTGCTGCTGGATGCCCAGAAGCGGCGCCTGCGCAAGTCGAAAATTGTCGACCTGCAACAGGAGTGCGGTGCGAACGGGGAACCCCTGCTCAGTATCAGGCGCAGTCTGGAACCCGAATCCTACGGTATCGATCTGACCGAGATCGCTGTCTGAGCCCGTTGTCGTCACGGGCAGGTGCCGGCGGTGTGGTTTTGTTGAAACTCGAATCAGAGTCGCCGAGTTGAGCATTTCTGCACCGTGAGCCGCTACGCGCGGCGAAGTCTGCTTGACCTGCGATCACTGCCTACACACAATAAGCGCGCAATGGCCGCAGGGGCGGTCAGGGGCGGAGTGTATGATGCAGAGGTTTCGGTTTTTCCTGTTGTTCCTGGGCCTTGTGTTGCTGGCGCCCGCCGTGTCCGCCAACAGTTACAGCGATGCCATTCGCGCCTTCAGCAATGCCGGTGAGAGTGGAGATTACTTCAAGACCTCCTACGGCTACGCGGTTTTTCCCGCGATCGGCAAGGCGGGTGCGGCCGTCGGCGGCGCCTACGGCGAGGGCAGGGTGTTTGTGGATGCGAAACACGTGGGCAACGCGACGATGACCCAGTTGACGCTGGGGTTCCAGCTCGGCGGACAGGTCTTCAGCCAGATCATTTTTTTCGAGAACGCACAGGCCTTCCGCGATTTTACTTCCGGCCAGTTCGAGTTCAGCGCGCAGGCCACCGCGGTGGCGATCACCGCCGGGGCATCCGTCGAGGCGAATACCGGTGGTGGCGTGGCGGCGGGCGTCAGCGGCGGACGCAATGACGCGCGGACGCGTCACGGCGGCTATCGCAAGGGCATGGCAGTGTTCACTATTGCCCGCGGCGGCCTCATGTTCGAAGTCGCCCTGGGCGGCCAGAAGTTCACTACACGCCACTCTAGTTCGCGCCGATGGCCGCGCGCGCCCGCTCCAGGGCCTCCGTGGAACCCTCGCCGATCAGTATGACATGCCAGCAGCGCGGACCGTGGGCACCGTAAACCAACCTGCCCTCGATATCCGCGGTGCTGGAGGGACCGGCTATGAAATTGATGCCGCGCGGCCTGCCCTCTGCCGCCATGAATTGCCCGATGCGCAGCCAGGCTTCCTCGGCGTCGGCGACCAGGTCCCCCGTGTCCACGATGACAATATGATGTTCCGGCAGCAGATTGTCGGCCGAGGGGTTGGCCCTGCCGGTAAAGGTCACCACCGCGCCCATCTCCGCAATACC
Organism: Halioglobus sp.; assembly: GCA_034521205.1. Lineage (GTDB taxonomy): Bacteria > Pseudomonadota > Gammaproteobacteria > Pseudomonadales > Halieaceae > Marimicrobium. The sequence goes on along the minus strand of JAXHMT010000006.1, from coordinate 141,341 downwards.
GAGCCTGGCCCAGCTGAGGGCGACCTGTTCTTCCCCGGGCTCCAGTGCGCCGAAGCGCGGCAGTACGCCCGCATCGCGCCAGGGCATCGCCGCCAGGCGCGGATCGTGACCCGCCACCAGGCGCTGGCTGCGCAGGTTCTCGTAGAGATAGGTCCCGACTTCGCGCACCGCGGCGGAGCGGTCTGGTGCACAGGCCGCGGTGCCGTGGTTTTGCAGGACGTTGCGCAGGAAGGTAGTGTCCACGGCCGGCGCTGCCGGGCGCGGCGCCGAACCCAGTGACTCGCGCTCGCGATCTATTTCGGGTGCGGAGGCACCGCCGCTGCTGCGATACAGCCGCGCGAATACTTCCGCCCGAGCGCTAGCGCCCATCGCTGACGGGCGCCGCGTAGCGCTGCATGAACGTTTTTCCCTGCGGAGCCGGGAAATCGCGCTCGCTCGTCCAGCCGCCCGCCAGAGGCAGGCGGCGCAAACTGCCGCGTCGGCGCCCCAGTAGATGCAGGACAGGGATGATCGCGCCGGTAACGGCGCGGTACAGCCGGGGGTGGCGCGCCAGCCATGCATGCACTCGAAGCCCCAGTCGCCAGCGCACCGGATCGATTTTTTGCGCGTTTTCTTCGGCCCGCAGGTCGCGCAGCATGTCCGGCAGCGGGATGTCCGCGGGGCAGACCTCGCCGCAGCGGCCGCAGGCGGTACAGGCGTTGGGCAGGTCGCTGCTCTGCTCCAGCGATGTCAGCAGCGGTGTGAGTACCGAGCCCATGGGCCCGCCGTAGACCCAGCCGAAAGCATGCCCCCCCACACTCGCGTAGATGGGGCAATGATTGAGGCACGCGCCGCAGCGGATGCACGCCAGAATGTCCCGGTAGTCGCTTTCCAGAATGTCGCTGCGCCGGTTGTCGAGCAGTACGAAATGCGTCTCCACCGGTCCGTCCGGATCCTGCGCGCGGCCCGGCCCGGAGTAGAAACTGGTGTAGCAGGTCTGCGCCTGGCCGGTGGCGGACCGCACCAGCAGTCGCAGCATGGCGGTCGCGTCCTCGGCACGGGGCAGAACACGATCGATCGTGGTGCAGATAATCAGCACGTCGGGCAGATTGGCGCACAGGTCGCCATTGCCTTCATTGGTGACCAGCATGGAATAGCCGTTTTCGGCGATGAGTGCATTGGCGCCGATGATGCCGACATCCGCGCGCAGGAAATACTCGCGCAGTACCCCGCGTGCCTCGTCCACCATGTCGGGGGGTTCCGGCAGTTCCCGGGGGCCGAGGTCGTGCTTTGCCAGGAACAGCTCGCGAATTTCATCGCGGGACTTGTGCAGCGCCGGTCCCACGATATGGCTGGGCGTTTCGCCGGCCTGTTGCACAATGTATTCGCCGAGATCGGTTTCGGTCACTTCCAGGCCCGCTCGCTGCAGGTAGGCGTTCAAAGCCGTTTCCTCGGTGACCATGGACTTGCCCTTGGCGACGGACCGGGCGCCGTGCTGCTGGCAGATATCGAGCACGGTGGCATTCAGTTCTTCGGAGTCGCGCGCATAGTGCACCGCGTTGCCGTTGGCCACGGCTTCCTGTTCAAAGCGGCCGAGGTAGTGGGCGAGATTGTCCAGGCTGTGCCGGCGTACGCGCGCAACGTGCCGGCGCGTGGCCTCGAAGTCGTCGAAGGCGGATACCGCGGCATCGCGCAGCAGGGGTGCAAACAGCGCCATGGCGTCCCGCCGCTCGGCGGCGTCGGCATCGTTCAGCGCCGCGGCGGCGTTGTCGAGGAAGGTGTCGCTGCGAAATTCCACTGTCCCTATTGCCCCCGGCCGATGGCGGCGGTATCGGTGGCGCCCGCCAGCACTTCGGCCACGTGGCGCAGTTCCAGTTCCAGTCCGCGGCGGCGGGCGCGTCCCGCCAGGTGCAGCAGACAACCCAGATCCCCGCCGATCAGCGTGTTCGCGCCCTGGGCCAGCGCGTCGTCCAGTTTGTCGTCGGCCATTTTCGCCGAGATGGCGGGCATTTTGGCGCAGAATGTGCCGCCGAAACCGCAGCACACGTCGCGCTGCTGCAGTTCCGCAGGTTCTATGCCGCACAAATCGCCCAGCAGGGCCCGTGGCTGCGCCCTGATGCCGAGTTCCCGCAACCCGGCGCAGCCATCGTGGTAGGCGATTCCGCCACTGTCGCCGGTACCCTGCGCCGGTTCCGACAGTCCGGCGATATCGCGCAGAAAGGTTGTCAGTTCGAAGGTCTTGGCGGACAGCTCCAGCGCGCGTTCGCGCCATTGCCCGGAGAGCAGCCTGGGGTAGTGCTGGCATATCATGCCGGCGCATGATCCGGAGGGCACCACCACGTAATCCGCCGGTTCCAGCATTTCGATGACACGTTTGATCAGGGGCCTTGTTGCGCTGTAGTCGCCGGCGTTGTAGGCCGGTTGGCCGCAACAGGTCTGCGCTCGGGGCACACTGACGCGACAGCCGGCGCGGCGCAGCAGCGCCAAACTGGCAAAAGCCACGGAAGGTCTGAAGAGATCCGCAAGACAGGTGACGAACAACGCCACTTGCAGGCCCGGTGCGCGGGCGCTGTTGTCGTTGTCCGTCTCTCTCATTCAGGTACCGATCCTGTGTTGTCGCCGTGGCGCAATGCCCCGGGCGTGCGGCGTTGCGCGCCGGGCGCCGGCTTTTCCGCCGGCAGTATAGCGAATAGGGCAAATGCCTGTCGCGCAGGGCGTTCGCTCAAAGCACGGCCGGTCCGAGCAAGAGAGCGCCGGCGCCGGTCAGGCAGGCCGCGATGGCAAGGTTGCCGAGAGCGATCGGGTGCCGGTTTTGCAGGGTCCTGACGAGAACGGTGCGGTGGTCGACCTTGATTCCAGCCCGCGCGAGTGGCCATACGCGGTCGCGCAACTGCGTGGCCGCAAAGGCGGGCAGCAGGCGTGTACCGGTAAATACGGCCACGTCATCAATGAACAGCCAGGCGCCCCGGTACTGTACGCGCGAGCCGGTGCCCAGGTGATACAGACCACTGTGGTCCACCAGCAAAAGTTGATCATCCAGTACGCCGATGCTGCCGGGGGAGCTGCGGGAGAACAGCCACAGTGCAAAAGCGGGGCCCGCCAGGGCCGTCAGCAGTGCCGCGAGCTGCCAGGCCGATGCGCCCGTTGCCACCGCGGCCAGGCAGCAGGCGAAGGCCAGCAAAGCATACGCCGGTGCCCCGGCGCCGGAGCATGGCCCGCCGGCGGGGCGCCGCTTCGATCCAGTGGACCGCGTCCATCCGGTCGTCGACCGGTTCCGCGCCCTGTGGCCGGGCCCCGCGGTATACAAGCGCCCTCAGGTGTTGCAGCCAGGCACCGGTAAGGCCGGCGACGGCAAACAGGCCGGCGGCGAGCAGTAACGCAAACCGGCCGAGTTCCCTCAGGTGGTGGGCGCGCCGGCTGTCGGCGAGGAGCCGGTCCAGCGATGCGGAACGCAGGGGAACTTCCATTTCGCCATTTGCGTTGAAGCGCGCCAGGCTGCTGCCGCGGTGGTCGTTGACCAGGGTTTTTGCGCCCCAGGAAACCAGCTCGAGCGGCATTCGTGCCCCGGCCAGCGGCACTCGCGCCAGGTGATTCCAGTGTCTGTCGAAGCGGTGTATGGCGGCGTGACCGCCCGGGTCATACAGCGTTACCCACCATGCACCGGCGTTCCAGAGAAAGTCGCCGACCCGCAGTTGCGCGATGTCTTCCCCGGGCGGGAGCAGGAGGACTTCGTCGAGCTGTTCGCCGAAGGCGTTTGCGTCGTAGCGGAACACCCCGATCGCGGGGCCCTGTGCGCTGTTTACCAGCAACAGGCCGTTGTGCGGGGTGAGTGCGGGAGTATTGGGCAGCGGCAGCGCGGCGCGGGCCGCGACCCCTTCCGCCGCTGTGACTTTGAGCAACTGTCCTGCGCTGGCATCCGCCGCGAAAATGCCGTCGCCCAGGGGATGCAGGGCGAAGGTGTCCGCGGCGATGTCGTCCGCCGACGGTGAAAACCGGTTGCAACTGCGTTGCGCCAGATCACAGCGCAGCATGTGCGGTCGCGCGGAGTTCGTACCGGCGAGAACGCCCTGTGCGAACAGTGTGCCGTCCGGTGCAAAAGCGAGCGGCGGCACGAGAGCATTCACTCCAAGCGTGGCCAGGTCGAGTGACTCGCCGGCGTTGCCCGCCCGGTCGTGCCGCAGCAGTTGGCCGCCGGCCAGCAACACCAGGCCGCCTGTGTTGTCGGCCGCGACAGCGGCGGCACCCTCTAGCGGTGCACTCTTTGGCGAATGCAGGTAAAAGCCGGCCAGCGCCATCAGGGCAACGGCGCCGAGCACCCCGAGAACGAGATAGTGAACGCGTTTTTGCCGCGCCTTCCCGGCTCGCTCGCGCACCTTGCGGCTATTGCGAAAAGGGCGCATTGCATAGAGGTTGGGGGCGCCCCGCCGGCGTCTTGATCGCGGCACCGGGGGCGCATGCTGCGGGCTGCGGGTGCGGAGTTTTTTTCCGGGTTTGTGTCGTTGTGTCTGGCGTTGGTGTTGCGCCTGTTCGAGCCTGCGCTGTTGCGCTTCGCGTTTGCGCTTTTCTTCGAGTTGGTGCCGATGTGCTTCGCGTGCGCGGTGTTCTTGTTCGAGCCTGCGTTGCTCTTTATCGCGCTGCTGTTGCTCTTCTTCGAGCCTGCGCTGTTGCGCCTCGCGTTTGCGCTTTTCTTCGAGTTCTTGCCGCTGTGCTTCGTGCGCGCGCTGTTCTTCTTCGAGCCTGCGCTGTTGTGCTTCGCGCACTGCCTCGCGCTGGCGCTGTCGCGTTTCGTGTTTGCTTCGCTCCTCTTCCAGAACGCGCCTGCGCGCCATTGCCTGCGCCGCCCGACGGCGCTGCTCCGCGATGTCCGCCGCGATGTCTGCATCGGGTGTGGAAACCCCGGGCGCCTCTTGCTCGGCAACTTCGGGGACGCCAGCTGAGATCGGCTCGTCCTGCACAGTCTCTTGCGCGGGGATTTTGACCAGTTGGGCCACCAGGCCCACCCTGCGCATCTCCTGAAAGCACTGGGCGGCAGCTTTGCGATCCAGATTGCGGCGCAGGATAATGGTGTCACCGGAAAAAAAGCGTTCCAGGCGCACCGGATCGTCGATGCCGAACAGTTTTCCGAAGCGCTTTTTCGCCAGTGCCGGCTGTTCGCCGGGCAGTATTTCGCCGCTAAAGGTGAGGTTAAACCTGTTCAACCGGCCCCCGAGTCCACCGTCGCGTCAGAATTGTTATCAGAAGGCAATTTACGGGCTTTTCCGCTGCTTTTCCAGCGGGATGGGCGGTGATATTCACCGGCGCTGCAACTGCGGCCCGGCGACCGCAGTCAGGTGTCTTCGATCACGTCGAATTGCAGCCCGGCGTTGTCCTGCAGGCGCTCGAGGTAGCTCTGGCCCAGCGCCGACGCGGGTGTCCAGAAGCCGCCTTCCACCACCGGCTCATCCCGGGCCAGGCACACCGCCGCCTCTCCCAGCATGCGCGAGGTGGAGCCGTAGCCGGGGTCGCGGTCGCCCCGCACACGCACGCGGGTATCCCGGCCGCGGTCCTCGGGGTCGATACCGAGAAAAAGTATTTCGTAGGAACCGGCCTCGCGCTGCGCCCGATCCGGCCCTTCCCCCGGTTTGGGCAGAAAGCGCCGGGCCAGGGCGCGGGTGGGCCCCAGTGCCATGGCGAGCATGCCGCCGCCGATGGCCAGGGTCTGCGAGACCGCCTGGGCCCGGGACCGGTTGAGAATCGCCTCGTCGTAGCGAAAGTCCCTGCCCCAGGGGAAGCCGAGCAGCGCATTGCTGCGCCTGACCACGCGGGTATTGATGCCGGCCATGATGAACGGCGAGGTCCACTGGTCGAAATCGGGGTCGTACACGGCGGTTTTCTGGTCGGGGCCGTCGGGGCCGGGCTCCTCGTCGGCGGGATAGAGCACGTAGGGATCGGCCATCAGGCGGCGCACTTGCGGATCTTTTTTCGCCTCCTCCATGATATTCAGCATGCTGGCGATGGTCCCGCCGCTGGCGCCGCCGCGCGTGTGGGCGACCCGCCCCTTCACCTGCCGGGCGTAGACGCCGTGGCGCGCGTGCATGGTCTGTTGCAGAAACCAGGTGCCCATGTCGAACGGCACCGAGTCGAAGCCGCAGGTGTGCACGAGCCTGGCGCCGCTGTCGCGCGCCGCGCTTTCGTACTCCGGGATGACGCGGGCCATCCACGGCACTTCGCCCGTGAGGTCGCAGTAATCGGTGCCGGCGTGCGCGCACGCGGCGACCAGCGGCGTGCCATGGCGCGCGTAGGGCCCGACGGTGGTGCACACGACCCGGGTGCGCCGCGCCAACGCTTCCATGGCCGCGCGGTCCTCGCTGTCCGCGGTAACCAGTTGCAGGCTGTCGCGCTGGTCCGCCGGCAGGTAGGTCGCGCGCACCTGTTCGAGCTTGTCCCGATTGCGACCGCCGATTGCCCAGTTGATATCTCCGCCGACGCCGTAGTTTTGCGCGAGGTACTCCACCACCAGTTGGCCGGTGAAGCCGGTGGCGCCCCACACGATTACATCGTATTCACGTTCGGACATGGTGCGTCTCCTGTTCGGGGTCACTGTCCAGCCTGGATTGGTGGACGGTGCAGGCCAGCTTCAGTGTACACCGCGCATCATTTTTTTCAGTATCGGCGACAGCAACAACAACAGAGCACCGATACCCAGACCCATGTAAAACAGGCTCGTGAACAGATCCGTGTAAGTTGCCAGCGCGGCGCCCATATCGGCAACCACACCGTCGACCGTGTCGATGGCGGCCAGTTTGGCCAGTTGCGCGGCGACGAATTCGGAGTAGGCCGTGGCCAGGAACCAGGCGCCCATCATCACGCCCACCACACTGGGCACCGCCAGCTTGGTGACTGCCGACAGTCCCACAGGCGACAGGCACAGTTCGCCGGTCGTGTGCAGCAGGTAGGCCAAAACCAGCCAGTAGCCGGCGACGCGGCCCGCCTGATCGGGAAAGGCCGCGCCCGCCATCAGGGCGCCAAAGCCGAGGCCGGCCTGCGCGATTCCCAGCGCGAACTTGACCGGTGTGCTGGGCTCCATCCCGCGGCGTCCGAGAACGGTCCACAGCCAGGCGAACAGCGGCGCGACCAGGAAAATAAACAGCGGGTTGAGTGAACCGAATTGGGCCGCGGTCAGTTCCAGCCCGAAAATCTCCCGATCCACGACGCGGTCGGCGAACAACGTCATGGAAGCGCCGGCCTGTTCGAACAGCGCCCAGAAAACGACGCTGGACAGGGTCAGTACGATCAGCACCAGCATCCGGCTGCGCTCGATCGCGTCGCAGCGCGCGACGAGAAACCAGCACAGGCCCACCAGGACCGCGACCGACAGGCTGTTGAGCAGTATTCCGACGGCGCCGTGGAACTGCAGCATCTGCCAGGTCACAAACACACCCAGCAGGCCGCCCAGGTAGATGGTCCACTCCCGGTTGATGCCGATCGGCGAGGGCTCTTTCAGCAGCGCGGGATCGGCCGGTTCCGCGAGCCCCCGCAGGTGTTTCTGCCCCAGCAGAAAAGTGATCAGGCCGATGACCATGCCGACCCCCGCTGCGCCGAACCCGTAGCGCCAGCCGAAGGTCTCGCCGAGATAACCGCACAACAGCGTCGCGGTGAAGGCGCCGATATTGATGCCCATGTAGAAAATGGTGAATCCGGCATCCCGCCGTGGGTCACCCGGCGCGTAGAGGCGCCCGACGATCGTGGAGATATTCGGCTTGAGAAAACCCACCCCCAGGACGATCAGTGCCAGCGAGAAGTAGAAGACCTGCAGCGCGCCGTCGTCGCGCACGATGGCGCCGCCCACCCGCCGCGCCTCCTCGCCTTCCATCGCCATGCCCAGGTGGCCGAGAGCCAGCAGGATACCGCCGAAAACGACGGCCTTGCGCATACCCAGATAGCGGTCCGCCAGCAGCCCGCCGATTACCGGCATGGCGTACACCAGCGCGGCGTAGCTGCCCAGTACCTCCAGGCCTCCGGTGTCGCTGAACAGGTGGTATTTGGTCAGATACAGCAGCAGCAGGAATTTCATGCCGTAGAAGGAAAAACGCTCCCACAGCTCGGTGGTGAAGCACACATAGAGTCCCCGGGGATGGCCGAGGAAACCGTTGTCATCGGTGGCGGCAGTTGCCGTGTCGGTCATGTCAGTTCCCTGTTTCTGGCCGGCAATTGATGTGTGTTCCGTTCTCGCTCGTGTGGCAAGGCTGACTTCGCATGTGTCATCGGGGATCGATTATAGGAGTTAAGACCGAGTATTCGCACGGACTATGTATCCCCGCGCTTTGGTAGTGGCTCAATTTGAATTTGTGCCAGGGTTACAGCCTCACAGGCGTATGCTCCCGCTGGAACACGCCAAAAAGCGGCCCTCCATGGCCAGGCTCGGGCGGCGACGTCCTGTCGCCGCACGGTTCCAGCGGGAGCATACGCCTGTCGAGGCTTCCGGCGTATTCTCAAAGTGGGCCACTACCCCGGGTGTGCCCGGGATGCAGCCGGCGCGCCAACCGGTTATGCTTGCGCGCTTGCAGCAGCCGCACTGAAAGTGATGACCAGCGTTCTCGCCACCGCCGCCCGAAAACGCACCGCCGCGACGGCCGGCGGTCTGCCGCCGTTATGGCTGCCGGAGTGTTTACCGGTCTGCTTACCGCTATGGTTACTGGGAATGCTGCTGTTTCTCACCGCCTGCGGCGAACCGCCCTGGAACAATCCCCATCCGCCCCGGCCCGAGGGCAAGATCACCTACCAGTCCATGATGACGCCCTATCCGCCGAAGCACCTGGATCCCGCCAAATCCTACGCCTCGGACGAATCCCTGTTTCTCATGCAGATCTACGAGCCGCCGATGGCCTACCATTTTCTCAAGCGGCCGTACGAACTGATCCCCGGCGGGCTGGCCGAGCACCCCGAGCTGACCTATCTGGATGAGACGGGCCGGGAAGTGGAGCCGCGGGATCCCGCCCAGGCGTTTACCCGCTACACCCTGCGCCTGCGCGACGACCTGCGCTACCAGCCGCATCCGGCCTTCGCCGTGGACCAGAAGGGCGAGCCGCTGTACCTGTTCGATTCCGCCAAGGCGGGCGCGCGGTTTCGCAGCATTCCCGATTTTCCCGAGACAGGTCACCGCCCCGTGCGCGCCGCGGACTACGCCTATGCGATCAAACGCCTGTCGGATCCGCACAACGGCTCGCCGATGCTGGGCCTGATGTCGCAGTATATCGTGGGCATGGCCGAGTTCGCCGCAACCGTCGGCGAGGTGGAGCGCGACGGCTGGCTCAACCTCGAGAACTACAACCTGCGCGGTGTCGAGGTCGTGGACCCGCTCACGCTCGAGATCACGATCGAGGGGCGCTACCCGCAGTTCGTGTACTGGCTGGCAATGCCGTTCTTCTCGCCGGTGGCGCCGGAAGTGGACCGCTTCTATCACAATCCGGGATTTGCCGAGCGCAACCTGACGCTCGACTGGTGGCCGGTGGGGTCGGGGCCCTTCATGATGGTCAGGAACGATCCGAACAGCGAGATCGTGCTCGAGCGCAACCCCAACTACCACCCCGACTTCTATCCGACCGAGGGCGAGGCCGGGGACCGGGAGGCCGGCCTGCTCGACGACGCGGGCAAGCGCATACCCTTCGTGGATCGCGCGGTCTTCCGCCTGGAACGGGAGAGCCTGCCCCTGTGGACGAAGTTTCTGCAGGGCTATTACGACCGCTCCGGCGAGACGCACAGCCATACCACGGGGGTGTTCGACCAGGCCTTCGTGGTGAGCCCCGATGGTGTGCACATAGCACAGGAGCTGCGCGACCACGGCATTACCATGTCGCCGGACGTCAAGCCCGGTGTCTATTATTACGGTTTCAATATGCGCGACCCGGTGGTCGGCGGGTACACGGAGGAAAAGCGCAAGCTGCGCCGGGCCCTGCAGATCGCCTTCAACACCGAGGAATACCTCAACGTGTTCTACAAGGGCAACGGTATCCCCGCGCACAATATCATTCCCCCCGGCATTCCGGGTCATCTCGAGGGTGAGGCGGGCATCAATCCCTACGTCTACGACTGGGTCGACGGCGAGGCACGCCGCAAGCCCCTGGAGGAAGCCCGCGGGCTGCTGGCCGAGGCGGGCTATCCCGGCGGGCGCGACGCGCGCACCGGGGAGCCGCTGAAGATTTTCATCGACGTGCAGTCCCAGGCGATCAGCGGCACCTCCATGAACTGGATCGAACGGCAGTTCGACCAGATCGGCGTGCAGGTGGAATTCCGCCCCGCGGACTGGGCCCGTACCCGGGAGAAACTGCTGACGGGGAATACGCAGATTTTTTCCCACGGCTGGCTCGCGGATTACCCGGACCCGGAAAACTTCCTGTTCCTGCTGTACGGGCCGGAGAGCCCGCTGATCTGCGACTGTGACGGCGCCAACAATACCAATTACAACAGTGAGGAATACAATGAACTGTTCCGCCGGGCCCGCGTGCTGCCGCGGGGGGAAGAGCGCGCGGCGCTCGTGGCGCGCATGGTGGAACTGTTCCGGCGCGATGCGGTGTGGCTGTACGCGTTTTATCCCAAGGAGATCTACCTGAACAATCCCTGGGTGCACAACACCAAGCGCCACGGTATTTCCAAGGCGACCCTCAAGTTCATCCGCATCGACCAGCCGCTGCGGGAGAGATTGCGCAAGAAGTGGAACCAGCCGGTGACCTGGCCCCTGTACGCGGGCGCCGGACTTGTGGTCGCGCTGCTGTTGCCGGGTGTGCTGACCTATCGCCGGCGGCAGAAAGCCACGGCGCGGAGCGAGGAGTAGTGTCTCAATTGCGATTCGTTGCGCGAGCTTGGGTCGGGTACGGCCCGCTGGAACCGTGTGGCGACAGGAGAGCCTGCCCCTCTTTTTCGGGCACGTCGCCACCCGAGCCTGTCCAGGGAGGGACGCTTTTTGGCGTGTTCCAGTGGGCCAAACCCGAGCCAAGCGATCTTGCCGTAGTAGAAAACCAGGCTGAGACACTGCAGGGCAGGGAGGACTGATGCTGGCCTATATTGTCAGGCGGCTGCTCTACGCCATCCCGATACTCATCGGCGTCAACCTGCTGACGTTCATGCTGTTTTTCGTGGTGACCTCCCCGGACGACATGGCGGTATCGCAACTGGGTGACAAGTACGTGACCCCCGAGGCCATAGAAGCCTGGAAAGAGCGACACGGCTACCACCTGCCGCTGTTTGTCAACGGCGAGGCCGAGGGGCTGTCCGCCCTGACCGAGACCATCTTTTACACCAAGTCGGTCAAACTGTTCGCCTTCGATTTCGGTCGCTCGGAGAGCGGCCGGGACATCACCACCGATGTGTCCACGCGCATGTGGCCCAGCCTGGCCGTGGCCCTGCCCACCTTCGTCATCGGCATCTGGGTCAACATCTGCGTGGCCCTGCTGGTGGTCATGTTCCACGCCACGCGCCTCGATCGCTGGGTGGTGTTCACCTTTGTGGCTCTCATGTCCATCTCCTATCTGTTCTATATCATCGGCGGCCAGTACCTGGTGGCCAAGACCTGGAAGCTGGTGCCGATATCCGGTTTTCATACGGAGGGGCAGACCTGGCGCTTCCTGGTGCTGCCGGTGCTGGTGGGCGTTGTCGCGGGCATCGGTTCCGGGGCGCGGTGGTACCGCACCCTGTTCCTGGAAGAGGCGGGACAGGATTACGTGCGCACCGCCCGGGCCAAGGGCGCCAGTGAACTGCGCGTGCTGTTCCGGCATATCCTGCCCAACGCGCTGTTGCCCATCCTCACCGGCGTGGTGGTGGTCATTCCCACCCTGTTCATGGGCAGCCTGCTGATCGAGGCCTTTTTCGGCATACCGGGCCTGGGCAGTTATATGCTGGAGGCGATCCGGGCACAGGACTTCGCCATCGTGCGCAGCATGGTGTTCATCGGCTCCGTCCTGTACATCATCGGCCTGATTCTCACGGATATTTCCTATACCGTGGTCGACCCGCGGGTGCGTCTCAATTGAAACCGATCCTGCTCTGGTCCGATATCCTGATCTTTGCCCTGGTCGCGGCACTGGTGCTGTTTTTCATGCGCCTGCGGCGGGATCCGCAGATCCGCGAGCGCTGGGGTCAGGTGTTCAGTACGCGACTGGGCATGGCCACCTTCACCGTGTTGCTTGTCTATGCGCTGGTAGCGCTGCTCGACTCCATGCATTTTCGCCGTGCGCTGGAACCCGTCGACGGGGGCGAACAGGCGCGGGTTTTCTACGACAATCGAGTGACCAGCGTGCTGGACCTGATGCTCGGCGGTATGGGGGAGCGCTTCGAGCGCACCTACTCGGCGCCCTTCGCGCTGAAGTCCTTTGAAAAGCAGAACATGAAGGACGCCCGGGGGCGGCCGTACCGGGATTTTCCGCCCTTGCAACACGCCGGCACCCATCTGGCGGATCCGGCGGACAAGTGGCCGGACATCCGGGCGCGGTCGCTCACGGCGCTGCTTGCCGGACTGGCGCTGTGCCTGCTGATTATCGGACCCCAGTGGTATTTGCTGCGCGGCAGCCCCCATCCCTGGCACGCCTCCTGGCTGGTGCAGGCCGCGGTGATCTGCTTCGCTGTCTGGCTGGTGTCCATCAGTCGACACTACCATGTGCTGGGCACCGACCTCGGTGGAGCGGATGTCGCCTACCGCAGTATCAAGGGGATTCGCACCGGCGTGCTGCTCGGCACGCTGGCCACGCTGATCATGCTGCCCATCGCGGTGACGCTCGGCGTCATGGCCGGCTATTTCAAGGGCTGGGTGGACGATGTGGTGCAGTACTTGTACACGACCCTCAGTTCCATACCCGGCATTCTGCTGATCGCCGCGTCGGTGCTCTTGTTCCAGGTGTATATCGACCTCAATCCCGATGCCTTCGCCACCGGTATGGAAAAAGCCGATGCCCGGTTCCTGGCGTTGTGTTTCATCCTCGGCGTCACGAGCTGGGCCAGCCTTTGCCGGCTGATCCGGGCCGAGACGCTGAAGATAAGCCAGCTCGGATACGTGCAGGCCGCCCACGCCTTCGGTGTGAGCCACGCCCGCATTCTCGGCCGCCATGTGCTGCCCAACGTCGTCCATATCATCCTGATCACCTTCGTGCTGGAGTTCAGTTCCCTGGTGCTGGCGGAGGCGGTACTGTCCTATATCGGCGTCGGTATCGATCCTTCCATGGGCAGTTGGGGCAATATGATCAACGGCGCCCGCTCGGAACTGTCCCGGGAGCCGGCCGTCTGGTGGACGCTGGCCGGCGCCTTCCTGTTCATGTTCGTGCTGGTGCTGGCCGCCAACCTGTTTTCGGACCTGGTGCGGGATGTTTTCGATCCGCGCGCCCGGTCCGGAGGGGGCCGCCGATGAGTGCCCCGCCCATGGCCGTGCGCGATCTCGCCGTGGAAGTGGCGGAGACAGGCGAGCTGATCGTTCGCGGCATCAGCTTCGAACTGCGGGCCGGTGAGATCACCGCCCTGGTGGGCGAATCCGGCAGCGGCAAATCGGTCACGTCCCTGGCCTCCATGCGCCTGCTTCCCGAGGCCCTGCGCATTGCCGGCGGCTCGCTGCAGGTCGCCGGGCAGGATCTGTTCGCCCTGACCGAGGCGCGCATGCGCGAGGTGCGCGGTCGGCGCGTGGCGATGATCTTCCAGAACGCCATGAGTTCCCTGAACCCGGTGCAGACCGTGGGCCGGCAGGTCGCCGAGACCCTGCGGTTGCATACCGGGTTGCGCGGGCGCGCCCTGCGCAGCCGCGTTGTGCAATTATTTGCAGAGGTGGGCATTCCCGATCCCGCGCAGCGCTACGACTTCTTTCCGCATCAGCTGTCCGGCGGGCAGCAGCAGCGCGTGATGATCTCCATGGCGCTGGCGTGCGAACCCGACGTGCTGATCGCCGACGAGCCCACGACGGCGCTGGATGTGACCATCCAGAAACAGGTGCTGGAACTGGTGCGCGGGCTGACGCGCAGCCGCCAGCTCGCGGTATTGCTGATTACCCACGACATGGGAGTCGTCAAGCACACCGCCGATCGCGTGGCGGTGATGTACCGCGGGCGCATCGTCGAGCAGGCGCCGGCGGAAGAATTTTTCCGCGCGCCGCAGGAGGCCTACAGTCGGCAGTTGATAGCGGCCCTGCCGGACCTCGACCGGTATCGCCCCGCGGCGCAGGCGCCGCCGCTGCTCGCGCTGGACGATGTCAGGGTGCACTTTCCCGTCCGCAAGGGGGTGTTGCAGCGCGTGGTCGACTACACCCGCGCGGTCGACGGCGTCTCCCTGCGCATCGGCCGCGGCGAAACCTACGCACTGGTCGGCGAATCCGGCAGCGGCAAGTCCACCCTGGGCCGCGCCATTCTCAATCTGGAGCCGCTGGCGGGCGGCCGCATCGTCTTCGGAGACACGACGATCAGCGAACTGGGCAGGCGCGCCATGCTGCCCCTGCGCAGGCAGATCCAGGTCATTTTCCAGAACCCGCACTCCTCCATGAACCCGCGCCTCACCGCGGGTGAGATTATCAGTGAGGGCATGCTCAGTCTGCTGCCGGCCCTTTCGCGCCTGGAGCGCGATGAGCGGGTGGCGCAATTGCTGCAGCGCGTGCAGCTGCAGCCCGCCTACAGCCGGCGTTATCCCCACGAGCTGTCCGGTGGCGAGCTGCAGCGCGTGGCTATTGCCCGGGCCCTGGCCGTGGAACCGGAACTGATTATCTGCGACGAGCCCACCAGCGCCCTGGATGTGTCCATTCGCGCCGAGGTGCTGGATTTGCTCAGGCAACTGCAGCTCGACGACGGTGTGTCCTATCTGTTCATCACCCACGATCTGTCGATTGTCCCGGGCCTGGCTCACCAAGTCGGCGTGATGCGCGACGGCGTGCTGGTGGAGCAGGGCAGTGCCGAGCAGATCCTGACGGCGCCGCAGCACCCCTACACACAGACCCTGCTCGCCGCGGTGCCCCGCGCGTAGCCAGCGTGCCGTCAAAGAGCTCGAGCGAGCCGTAGATCAGGCCGCGGTACCCCGCGCGTAGCCAGCGCACCGCACATGATCTATCCTTGTCGCACCGCGCAAACGTCGAGGAGAGAATCCTGGCACAATCCCGCTCCGATACCCTGGCGCAACTGCGCGATCTGCTCGGCGAGAAGGGCGTGCGCGAACAGGCCGACGACTTTCTGCCGGACATCATCCTGCGGCCCGGGAACACTGAACAGGTATCCGGCATCCTGAAAATCTGCTCGGCGGCGGGTCAGCCGCTGGTGCCCCTCGGCGGCAAGACCGGCCTCGCCAACGGGCATTTCCAGACCGACGGGGAGTTCGGCCTGTCCCTGGAGCGGATGAACGCCATCGAGGAGATCGATACGGACAACCGCACCATGACCGTACAGGCGGGTTGCATCCTGCAGGTGGCGGCCGAGGCCGCGGAGGAGCACGATCTGTTGCTGCCGCTGGACCTCGGCGCGCGCGGCAGCGCCACGGTGGGCGGCAACGTGGCGACCAATGCCGGCGGCAACATGGTCATCCGCTACGGCATGACCCGCGATATGGTGCTGGGCCTGGAAGTGGTGCTGGCGGACGGCACCGTGGTCACCAACCTGAACAAGATGCTCAAGAACAACACGGGCTACGACCTGCGCCAGTGGTTCATCGGCGCGGAGGGCACGCTGGGCGTGATCACCCGCGTGGTGCTGCGCCTGCGGCCGCTGCCCCTCAGCCAGAATACCGCGCTGCTCGCGGTGGACGACTTCGCCTCGGTGGCGGGCCTGTTGCGCTGGCTGGACAGCCGGACCGCGGGCACGCTGTCGGCCTTCGAAGTCATGTGGCCGGAGTTCTACGAGTACATCACGCGCGAGGACAGCCTGCACACGCCGCCGCTGCCCCA
Organism: Halioglobus sp.; assembly: GCA_034521205.1. Lineage (GTDB taxonomy): Bacteria > Pseudomonadota > Gammaproteobacteria > Pseudomonadales > Halieaceae > Marimicrobium. The sequence continues at coordinate 125,491 of JAXHMT010000006.1, read as the reverse complement.
CGGCAGCAATTTCTATGTACTGGTGGAAACCCGGGGCTCGGACCAGGCGGCCGATGCGGAGCGTTTCGAGACGGTACTGGGCGGGGCCATGGAGGAGGGGCTGGTCGCCGACGCCGTGCTCGCCCGTTCCCAGGCCGAGCGCAATGCCCTGTGGGAAATCCGCGACGACGTGCTCGACTTTTTCAATCAGGGACCCTTCATCCCCTTCGACGTCAGTTTCACCATCGATCGCATGGAGGATTTCATCGCCGAGATCCGCGCCGCCATGGAGCCTCACGAAGACCGCATCTGCGTCATCTTCGGCCACCTCGGGGACGGCAACCTGCACGTCAATCTCGGCAACCGCAATCCGGAAAATTTCGATTACGACGCGCTGACAGCGCTGCTCTATGAAACCGTGGAGCGGCATCACGGTTCCGTTTCCGCCGAGCACGGCATAGGCCTGAGCAAGCGTGAGCAACTGCCCCGCAGCCGCAGTGCCGAGGAGTTGCAGCTCATGATGGGTCTCAAGCGCATGCTCGATCCGCAGAACATCCTCAATCCGAACAAGATTTTTTCGGCCGAACAGATCGCCGCCGGTTGAATCTACCCGCCCGAACCCAAGGAGTGACGCGCATGAATGGTGCAGAAAGCCTTTTGAACACATTGATCAACAATGGCGTCGACGTGTGTTTCAGTAATCCGGGCACGTCGGAAATGCACTTCGTCGCCGCGCTGGACGAGGTGCAGGGCATGCGCTGTGTGCTGTGTCTGTTCGAGGGCGTCCTGTCGGGCGCCGCCGACGGTTACGCGCGCATGGCGCGCAAACCGGCCTCGACACTGCTGCATCTCGGTCCGGGACTGGGCAACGCGCTGGCCAATATCCACAACGCCAAAAAGGGGCACGTGCCGATGGTCAATATCGTCGGCGATCACGCCACCTATCACCTGCAGTACGACGCGCCGCTGACGTCCGATATCGAGGGTATCGCCGCCCCCGTGTCGCACTGGGTCTACACATCGAAATCCGCGGCGGACATCGCCCGCGACACCGCCCGGGCGGTACGCGAGGCCGGGTTCGGCCGCGTCGCCACGCTGATGCTGCCGGCGGATGTCTCCTGGGGCGAAAATCCCGCCGGCGCGGAGGGGCCCGTGCCGGCAACGCAACCCGCGCCGGTGGCGGACAGCCGTATCGATGAAGCGGTGACCCGCCTGCAATCGGGGGCGAATTGCCTGTTGATGATCGGCGGCCGGGAGGTGTCGCGGGAACAGGGGCTCAAGCTCAGTCGCATCGGCAAGGCCTGCGGCGCGCGCATCGCCACCGAGACGTTTCCGACCCGCGTCGGGCGCGGCGCCGGCAGTGCGGTCATCGACCGGCTGCCGTACCTCGCGGAAATGGCCATCGATCGCATCAAAGACGTGGAACAACTCATCCTTATCGGCGCGCCGCCGCCCGTGTCCTTCTTCGCCTACCCCGACATGCCGAGTAAGATCGCCCCGAACGACTGCGAGGAGTTTCCGCTGGCCACGCCCGACGACGATATCGACGCCTTGCTCGATGCACTCGTCGAGCGGCTGGACGCGGCGGCCGTGGAACCCGAGGTGTACGACCTGGCGGTGCCGGAGGCGCCCGAGGGGGCGCTCGACGCCGGCACCGCCGCCCAGGCGATCGCCCACTGTCTGCCCGAGAACGCGGTGGTGGTGGACGAGGCCATCACCAGCGGCCTGACCATCTTTCCCATGACCAACACCGCGCGCCCCCACGACTGGCTCAACCAGACCGGCGGCAGTATCGGCTGGGGCCTGCCCGCGGCCGTCGGCGCCGCCATCGCCTGCCCCGACCGCAAGGTGCTGTGCCTCGAGGGCGACGGCAGCGCGATGTACACGATCCAGGCGCTGTGGACCATGGCCCGGGAGAACCTCGATATCGCGGTGGTGATCTTCAACAACCGCAAGTACAGCATTCTGGAGATGGAGTTCGGCCGCACCGGCGCCCGCGGCGGCTCACCCGGCCCCAAAGCGGCCAGCACGCTGGACATCAGCGACCCGGACATGGATTTCGTGGCGATGGCACAGGGCATGGGCGTGCCGGCGACCCGCGCGACCACGGCGGAGGAATTCACCAGCCAGCTCGAGGCCGCCATCGCGGCGCCCGGCCCGCGCTTGATCGACGCGATCGTGCCGACGGTTTTTTAGCGTCGGCGTGGTGTCTAGCACCTCGATTCTGGCGCTGCGAGGCTGATGTAAGCGCGTTCAGCCGAGGCGTCGGCAGGTAGCCCTGTGCGAACCATCAGGGCGCTGCTCAGATCCGCGCCGCTTCCGGGGGCTTTCCGCGAGCACTGATCGGTCCGAAAATCGCGCAGCGATTTTGTCGAGTTGCGCAGCAGCCGGAAGCGGCGCAAATCCTGCGCCCGTTCGCTCAGGGCTACCTGCCCCGGCGCCGTCTATGCGAGCCCAAAACAGTTTGGCACACGGAGCGCGTTTGGGCGGGCACTAGGAAATCCCGGAGTAGCTCAGTAGAATTGCCCGCTTTCGCTGCGGTCGGCGACTGTGGGTCCGTCCGCCAAATCCAGTCACAGAGAACAAGTCTATGAAGAGCTACAAGATCGCCATGCTGGCGGGCGACGGCATCGGCCCGGAAATCGCCGCCGAGGCGGTCAAGGTGTTCGAGCTGGTCCAGGAGCGCAACGACGTCAAATTCGACATCGTACACGCGGATTTCGGCGCCGGCGCGTACTTCACGCACGGTCATCCTTTCCCCGAAGCAACCGTGAAAGTCTGCGACGAAGCGGACGCCATCATCAAGGGCCCCATCGGCCTCAGCCACGAGGAATCCGCGAAAATTCCGGTGGACATGCAGCCGGAGCGCGGCGCACTGCTGCCGCTGCGCCGCCGTTATGACACCTTTGCCAACTTTCGACCTGTCTCCCTGCCGCGGGAACTGGCCCATTTCTCGCCGCTGAAGCCCGAAATCATCGGCGACGGTATCGATTTTGTGATCGTGCGCGAACTGGTCGGCGGCCTTTATTTCGGGGAGAAGGAAAGCGGGGTCAACAAACAGGGATTGCGCTATGTAAAAGAAACTCTCGAGTACGACGAGGCGCAGATCAGCCGCGTACTGCGCGAGGCGATGGAGCTTGCCATGCGGCGCAAAAAGGTGCTGCACAACGTCCACAAAAGCAATGTCCTCAAATCGAGTGTGTTGTGGAATGAGGTACTGGAGGAGATCGCCGCTGACTATCCGCAGGTCGAGATCAGACATATTCTGGTGGATGCCGCGGCGACCATGCTGTGCCTCAATCCCGGACAGTTCGACGTCATGGTGATGGAGAACATGTTTGGCGATATCCTGTCGGACCAGGGCGGCGGCATTCTCGGTTCCCTGGGTCTTATGCCCTCCGCCTGCAAGGGCCCCCGGAAAAGCTACTACGAACCGTCCCACGGCAGTGCGCCGGATATTGCGGGACAGAATATCGCCAACCCCTATTCGATGATCGGCTCCGCCGCCATGATGCTGGAGGACAGCTTCGGAATGGCCGCGGAGGCAAAGAACGTGTGGCAAGCGATGCAGAGCGTGTTCGGCGCCGGCTATTCCACGCCGGACCTTTCGAGCCCCGGGTCGGATGCCAGAATGATCAATACCGACGAGTTCGGCGACAGGGTGGTGGACGCACTGGCGGCAATGCCCCGGGTCGGCTAGCCGGGAATCTATCTGTAGAACTCACCCTCAACCGCCTGGAGACCGTCTCGATCGACTGGCTGGGTCAATCCATGCGCTATCATTACGACGACGCCAACCGCCTGGACTTCATCGAGCACTTCAACGACATGGAGACCGACTACCACTGGGACGGCGCGGACCGCCTGACCGGGATCAGCCACGAGAGCGCCAGTACCGTGCTGGCGGACTACGCCTTCGTGCTGGATGCCAACGGCAACCGCATTCAGGAGACCATCTCCCCGGAGCCCCTCAAGCCGGGGCCTCATCAATGACAGTACGCAGTGCGTGAGATGCGCACTGCGTGGCCGGGCCAAGCGGTGGGTGGTGCGTTTCGGTTGCCGGCAGAGTTCAGGCTACGCGGAAGCCGCTACGTCCAATGCCATCTCTGCGGTGACGCGGGACCAGGGCACCGAAACCGCGCCGCTGTTGTCGCGCTCGATCAGGCCAGCGTCAACAAGCGCCGTCACATCGGCGTGGACGCCGCGATAGTCGCGGCCGAGAGTCTGTGCGAGGGCGCGGATTGATGAGGGTCCACGGCCGCGCAAGGCGCGCAGCAGCGCCCAACGATTAGGCGTAAGCACCTTCAAAAAATTCTCCATGCTCTCGAACGCAATATGAGCCGCCTGCCGCTCACGCTCGCCGCGATCGAGCCCTTCGGCCATTGCCATGGTCTTACCGATAAAGTGATCCAGCGTTTCGACATGCAATTTAACTTCTCTCACGTTCAATCTCCTTCTTTACGTCCTGCCAAAAGTCAGCAAGAAGAGTTTGGTAGGTCGTGAATTGATACGGTTCTTCGCGCTCCCGATAGTGTCGGTGATCCCCCTTTCCGGCTTCGTTGTCGTAGCCAACGACGCGTTCACCGGGATAGCCGTAGAACAGTGAATATTTCAGCCCGTGCGGCCTTTCTTCCGTTGTCTCCGGTAGCTGCCAGATCTTGATTTGCACGATTGCGCCACTGTCAAGGAGCAACTTTCGGTCTTCGATTAATGCGACGTCTGACATATGTTATTTATAGCATATGCTGTTATTATCATCAAGATACCAGCTGAGCCCTGATGGCGGCCTTGATCCTCCTGCCGCCCGTCATCCGCCCGATCCACAACCGCTCCGCCGCGCTCCCCGGCTCACACGAGGCAGGGGTTTAGCAGGGAACATCTGATCATTTGCTGCGAACAGGGCACAAGGATTTTCTGGATTACGATGCGGAGCATCACCTGATCCGTCAGCGCGACCACCAGCTGAACGAGGTCGGCATCACCTACCGGCCCGACGGGCTGGTCGATACCGTGACGGGCCCCCGGCTGACGGTGACCGATCAAAGCTACGATGCCAACGGCTTTCTGGATATGGTGCAGACCGGTACCCACCCGGCCATCGACTGGGATTCCACTGCGCGGGGCCACCTCTTGTCGTACTGGCCGGGGACGGACGTCTTGGCAACAAGCTACGCCGGGAAGTGCTGTTGACCCTGGGCAGCCGCATCCGGGTGCGATTGCAGCTGGAGTATGAAAGCCGGGAGGGCCTGATGGCGGGCAGTACACATATTTCACAAAAATAATCCCCATGGAGCGCGCAAACCGCTGCTTCTATGCAGTAAATCGATTAGGCGATAGGAAAATCAGGAAGAGCTTCGGTCCAACTCACCCTGAGGTCGCGCGATTAACGCCGACGTTCAGTCCTGCTGGACGCTGCGCAACCGCGCCAGCACATCCTGGCCGCTGTGTTGTTCGTGCAGTTGCAGGTTGATCATGCGCAGTGCCGCGAGGATGGCGGCGAAAACCTGGTTGGAATGCACGCCGCGGGTCTTGTGCCTGCGGCCGCCGAGATCCCAGGTGACGACGCACTCGGTCAGGGCGTCGGTATGCCCGCCACGGGGAATACGCACCTCGTAGTCGAGCAATTCCGGCAGCGGGCACCCGCGCGGCTCCATGATCTTGCCCATGGCGTCGATGAATGCGTCGAACCCGCCATTGCCGGCTCCCGACGCCTGCAGGATCTCGCCATTGATATCGACCCGGATACTCACGGTGGACTCCATGTCCAGCCCGCTGGTGACCGAGCAGTTCAACAGCTTGATGTGGTGGTAGTCCTTGCTCTCCAGAACATCGGCGATGATAAAGGGCAGGTCATCGACGGTGATCAGTTCCTTGGAATCCCCCAGCTTGACAATTCGCTTCAATACTTTCTGCTGGTTTTCTTCCGACAGATGCAGTCCCAGAGCTTCCAGGTTTTTTGCCAGGGAGGCCTTGCCGCTCATCTTGCCGAGCGCGTAACTGCGCTTGCGGGCGAAGCGCTCGGGACTGAGGCGCGTTTCATAGAGGCCGCCTTTCTGGTCGCCGTCGGCATGGATGCCTGCCGTCTGCGTGAATACGTCGGCGCCGACGATGGGTGCGTTGGCCGGCACCCGCTTGCCCGAGAAGGTTTCCACCATTGCACTCAGTTGTACGAGGTAGGTCTCGTCGATGGCGACTTCCATGCCCATCTTGTCGCGCAGGGCCACGGCGATCTCGGCCAAGGAGGCGTTACCGGCGCGCTCGCCGAGGCAATTGACCGTGCAGTGCACCGCGCTGATTCCGGCGCGCACCGCCGCCATCACATTGGCAGTGGCGAGGCCGTAGTCGTTGTGCGGGTGAAAATCGAACTGCTGGTGAGGAAAGCGCTCGCACATGTCGCTGAGGTTGTCGAAGACCTCGGCCGGCGACATCACACCCAGCGTGTCGGGCAGCATGAAATGCGTGATGCCGCTGTCCTTGAGTGCGTCGACCATGTCGTAAACATAGTCGCGGCTGTCGCGGTAACCGTTGGACCAGTCCTCGAGATAGGCGTTGACGGTGAGTCCCTGCTGCCTGGCGTAGGCCACGGTCTGCAGAATTTCCGCCACGTGCTGCTCGAGAGACTTGCCGAGCTGTTCGCGGCAGTGCTTTTCGCTGCCTTTCGTCAGCAGGTTGACGACGCGGCCGCCGGTTTCCAGAATCCAGTCAACGCTTTTGGTGTGATCGATGAAACCGAGAACCTCGATGCGCTCCGCCATGCCATGCTGCGCGGCCCATTCGTTGATGTTGGCCACCGCCTCTTTTTCGCCACTGGATACCCGCGCCGAGGCCACTTCTATGCGATCCACCCGGAGCAGTTCCAGCAGGGCCTTGGCCAGATTCACCTTTTCGGCGGGCGAGAACGACACGCCCTGGGTCTGCTCGCCGTCCCGCAGCGTCGTGTCCATCAATTGAATGTGTCGCGTCATCGTTGCCTGTCCGGTGTCGCCGTCGCGCGGATCCATTAAAGAAGTAGCCGTTCATTATCCACCGACCGGGCCCGGCAGTGCAATGCCGGCCACGAGGTGGTATTCCCTCAATTTCTATTTCTACCGTTTAAAGAGCGCTTGTGTTGGGAATAGCCCACTGGAACACGCCAAAAAGCGGCCATCCCTGGCCAGGCTCGGGTGGCGACGTCCTGTCGCCACACGGTTCCAGTGGGCTATTCCCAACACAAGCTCGCGCAACAAATCCAAACTGAGACGCTACCCACGCGGTGACATGGCTCCGTGTGATGCTGAAATTTATTCCGCTCCGTGGCTACGCAAGCCGCCAGAGCGGCTTCGCATTGGCCTGTGGCGAGGCGGAGGTTATGCTAGGCCGCATCGATGGCCGCTGGCGAGTTGTTGGGAGGTTTATTTGTCCGAATTCAGTATCACAATCACACCGAGGTTTTACGAGACGGACGCGATGGGTCATGTCAACAACGCATCCATCGCCGCCTGGTTCGAGGTGGTACGTGTGCGCTTTCTGGAATCACTGGTCGGCGATTCATCCGCGACCGGTGTGAGCTGGATCCTCGCCTCGCTGCATATCGATTTCGTCGGCGAGACGTTCTACGGACAGGATGTCACTGCGCGGATTGTCGGGGCCGAGGCCGGCAACACATCCCTGACCGTGACAGTGGAGATGCACCAGGGTGAGCGGCAGACGGTGAGGGGCACCGCGGTGCTGGTGCATATGGACTACGACACCAAAACGACACTGCGCGTGCCGGACAGTTACCGGGAGCAGCTGGACCGTCCGGGAGGGTAAGCGCGCGGTTGTCGCCGGCTTGTCCCCGCCTCGCTGGCAGAATACACCCGGTGATGGCCAGCCAGTTCAGTAGCCGTTAACCTATGCTTCTTTCAAATGGCGGGAGAAAACAGCATGGCCGTCGGATCGGAAAATATTGCGACCCGGATTATTCAGGCGCCACTGAGCTTCACCCGCGCCGAGGAGATCGTGGACGATCACGATACCCGCGGCCTGAAGCGCGCGGTAACCCGGCCGCTCGACGGCGATTTCGAGACCCAGTTTGAAACGCGCCAGTGCGCGCTCAACGATTGGTCCGCACGGGGCCGCGGCGCGCTGGACTTGCTCACCATGGGATTCGAGGCGATCGACCTCTCGAGGCACGCTGAACTGCAGCAGCTGCTCGCGGATGTTCGCGCGGCTGCGGAAATCACTCCGGAGAAAGCGAAACGGCTGCGCCGCCTGCTCACCGGGCGTGTGTTCCCCCTGAGCAGCGGCAAGTGCCTCAAGTTTCTCAACATTGCTCCCGAGGGCCTCATCATGCGCCAGAGCGGCCCCAACGGTTTGAAACTGGGGGCCGACATGTCCGGGATGAACGGTCACGAGGCGGCCGCCGCCGTACACGGGGACCAGGACGTTTTCGGCACCCCGCTGCGGCAGATCATGCGCGGCCATGCCCCGAGACTGTTCCGGCACCAGTCTCCCGACAGCCGCAACGCACTGTCGCCGCTGGTACTGGTGAACCTGTGGATCCCGCTGCAACAGATCACCCGTCCGCTGGCCCTCATGGACCGCCGCACGCTCAAGGGTCGCGAACAGCAGTTGCGCTACGCCCTACCGACCGAATCTTTCCTCGATCGCCGCGAGGACATGCGCTTCAATGATATCTGGGCTTTTCTTCACGACGACGGGCAAGCGTGGTACTGCAGCTCCGACATGAGCCACGACCAGGCCTACGTCTTCGATACCCTCGGCGAACCGCACGGCGCCACGATACTGCCGGGCGAGGCCGCGGCGGAGCACTACTACCGCCTGCTGCAGGCCCGCCTTGCGGCGCTGGATGCAGGCGAACCGTTCCCCGACGACAACCGCACCGCGCCGCAACTGCCAGGGGAGACGCCGGCGGCCCTGCGAGCCGCCATAGCACGCATGGCGGAACTCGCGACCGCGCAACCCGGCCCGGAAGAACTGGCCGCCTGGCGCACGGACGTTGAGTCCGCTCTGGAAGCTGTCGTGCGCAAGTCCCTGGAGATGCGGGTCGTCGCGGTGTTGTTGCCCAACCTGTGGCCGTTCAATCGCGGTATTTTGTGATCAGAGCAGCGGCTGCTGTTTATCATGCCGTCGGCGGCGGTCGCATTCCAGCGCCATGCGGGTCACCGGCCAGGCGCCGTGGAGACGGCAGCGCATCGACTCCCGCACTGGCGGAAGAGTCGCCGAATGATCAGCTACTCCCGTTGCACAGCGAGGAACAGGTGTGCTCTCCGGTGTTTTCCTGTGGCGCCGCCGTATCCCACAACTGCTTACTGTCCCCGGCATGATAGAGGACGGTGAAAGCCCGCCCCGCAAGATCATCCATGTCGACATGGATGCCTTTTACGCCAGTGTCGAACAGCGGGACAACCCGTCGCTGCGCGGGGTGCCCGTTGCGGTCGGCGGTTCCGCCGAGCGCGGAGTGGTGGCCGCCGCCAGTTACGAGGCGCGGCGATTCGGCGTGCGCTCCGCCATGCCTTCGGTCACCGCGGCGAGGCGCTGCCCCGCTCTCGTGTTCGTGCGCCCGCGGTTCGAGGTGTACCGCGAGGTCTCGCAACAGATCCGCCGGATTTTCCGGCACTACAGCGATCTGGTGGAGCCGCTGTCACTGGACGAGGCGTATCTCGATGTGACGCAGGACAAACAGCGCATCGGCAGTGCTCTGGAGACCGCGCGGCGGATCAAGGCGCATATCCTGCGCGATACCGGGCTCACGGCCAGCGCCGGGGTCAGTTACAACAAGTTTCTCGCCAAGATCGCCTCGGACCAGAACAAGCCCGACGGCATTTTTCTGATCCGGCCCAGGGATGGGGCGGAGTTCGTCGCGACCCTGCCGGTGCGCCGGTTCCACGGCGTGGGGCCGAGGACCGCCGAGAAAATGGCCCGACTGGGGATTCATGTCGGCGCGGACCTGCGCGCGGCGGATTTGCCGTTTCTTGCCGAACGCTTCGGTAAATCGGCCGTCTATCTCTACAACGCGGCGCGCGGTGTCGATCAGCGTCCGGTGCGCGTGCAACGCATGCGCAAATCCGTCGGCAAGGAGCGCACCTATCCCCGGGATCTGGCGTCCGACGCCGAATTGATCGAAGCCCTGGAGCAGTTGCTGGACAGCGTATGGAGCCGTATCGAGGACTGCGCGGTGATCGGCCGCACCGTCACGCTGAAAGTGCGCTACGCCAATTTCCAGCAGATTACCCGCAGCCGTTCCGGCGACCATTTTCTGCAAGCGCGTGCGCAGTTCGGACGTGTGGCGCGGGGCCTGCTGGAGGCGCTGCTGCCGGTGCCGGTACCGGTACGGCTTTTGGGGGTCACGCTGTCGGGGCTGGCGGATTCGCAGCCGACGCCTTCGGTAGCGGAGCCCGAAGCCCCCGGGGTCGCGCGCCAGGGAGCTTTCGAATTCTGAGCCCGAACCGAGGGGCCGGGGCCGGGCGTTAGCGCCCGGCCGCCGCCGGCCTGGCGCCCCGGCGTCCACCGCGCGCGGATTTTCTGTGCCGCCCCTGTCCGGGCGGGATCGCGCCGGGCGGACGCCTGCCGCCGGATTTTTTCCCTGTGGCGGGCCGGGAGACAGCGAGCGGCTGTTCGGGCTCGAAGCCGGCTACCGTTTCCCTGGCCAGGCTGATACCGATGAGTCGCTCGATGCCGCGCAACTGACCGCTCTCTTCGGCGCACACCAGCGAGACTGCCGCGCCGCTGCTCCCCGCGCGGCCGGTGCGGCCTATACGATGGACATAGTCCTCGGGCACATGGGGCAGGTCGAAGTTGACGACATGGGGCAACTCGACAATATCGATGCCCCTGGCGGCGATATCGGTGGCCACCATGACGTCGACCCCGCCGCGCTTGAAGTCAGCCAGCGCGCGTGTGCGCTGCGCCTGGCTCTTGTTGCCGTGAATCGCCACAGCGCGTATGTCGGCCTTGAGCAGCGACTTCACCAGTTTGTTGGCGCCGTGCTTGGTGCGTGAAAAGACCAGGACCTGGCGCCACTGCCGGTCCTTGATCAGCGCAATAAGCAACGCCGTTTTGCGGCCCTTGTCCACCGGGTGAATTCGCTGGTGTACCGATTCCACCGTGGTGTTGCGCGGCGCCACGTCTATTTCCACCGGATCGCGCAGCATGGTCTTGGCCAGCTTGCGTATGTCGTCGGAGAAAGTTGCGCTGAACAGCAGCGACTGCTTTTCGCTGGGCAGGTAAGATTGGATTCGTTTGATATCGTGAATGAACCCCATGTCCAGCATGCGGTCCGCCTCGTCCAGAACCAGGCGCTCGACAGCATCGAGCCGCAAGGCTTTTTGCCCGTGCAGGTCGAGCAGGCGCCCCGGGGTCGCCACCAGTATATCCACGCCCCGCCGCAGTTTCGAAATCTGTGGCCCGATATTGACGCCGCCGAAAACAGCGAGACTGGACAGCTTGAGGTGTTTGCCGTAGGCGACAATACTGGCGTGAATCTGCGCCGCGAGTTCGCGGGTGGGCGTCACGATCAACACCCTGACCTGCCGGTCTTGCGCGGGTTTGCCGCCGTCGAGATGCTGCAGCAGCGGCAGGACGAAAGCGGCGGTCTTGCCGGTACCTGTCTGGGCCGACGCCATCAGGTCGACGCCTTCCAGGATGACGGGAATGGTTTTCGCCTGGATGGGGGAGGGCACGGTATAACCCTTGTCATCGACCGCGCGCAGGATGGCCTTGGAAAGACCCAGTTCATTGAAATTCATGTAAATCCTCTGGTGACCTTGATCACCTGTGCAGGATGGAAACAGGACGGTGGGCAGAGCCGGTCAACCGCGTGTTCGCTGTCCCGACGCCCGCGACGGGTTGTGTCGGACAGTTGCGGCATACCAGAGCGGCACCGCCGATAACCCGATGGTCGAGTTGTCGACAAGTGCGTCACATGACCTGCCCGGGGGCAGATAGGGACTGCGCGATGATCGCGCGAACAACCGAGGATGACGCCTGCTGGTCGAAGCCAGCGCCGGGCACTGTAGGGCTTTGGCGCGTGCAATGCAAGCGTATGCGAGTATCTGTTCTTCCCCGGTTACAGGTCCATTCTTGCCGGCGTTGCGGTGTGGGAGGGGGTGGCAACGCTGGAACACGCGCAACTTCCTGCTTCCTGTACAGGGGGTGGCGCTATGATTTCAGGTGGCAGTATGAATTTCCCTGGTCAGCCTTCCTGATCCGCTACGGCATGAACAGCCGGACCTGGAGATGATTTACGATTGAGGGCGCTTCCGACCCATTGACGGGAAGCGGGTATAATGTCCCCGGATTCCACACTTCAGTCATCGTCAGGAGTATGCCATGTCAAGCAACCTCGCAATCACCGAGCAGATAGAGGAAATTAGAGAGAAATCGCCCGTTGACGCGGCCGAGGCCCTGGCAAAGCTTACCCCCGATGAGATTCAGTTTGTTCTTTCGCGCCTGCCTCATGAGCAGGCTGTGGACGTGTCGACCCACCTGGCGGACGTAGTCGAAGAGAAAGACCTTCCCGCCAAAGCCGTGCTTTCCGGCGTCGAGGAAACCATCGGGGAACTGATGACACCGGCGCCGGCTGTTCTTCCGGCGAGCAGTACCGTGGCGGAAACTCTCGCTTTTCTGGTGAAACACTCGGACCTGTCGGAAATCAGCTATGTCTTCGCCACGGAGGCCGATCGCCTTACTGGTGTGCTGGGTATGCGCGACCTGATTCTTGCCAAGCCGTCCGAGACTCTGGCAGAAATCATGATCGAAAATCCGTTCGCCTTCAGTACCGACACATCCATCCAGGAAGCGATAGGCGAAGTGCTCTATCGCCACTACCCGTTGTACCCGGTTGTCGACGATTCCCATCAGATCGTGGGTGTTGTGCACGGCTGGAAATTGTATGAGCGTATTGCCTCGGAGCTCAGTGGTCAGGCCGGCGCCCAGTATGGTGTCGATAGGGAAGAACAGGTGAGCACTTCGGTGCTGAAGTCCTTTCGCATGCGGCATCCCTGGTTGCTGGTTAACCTGGTAACGGCATTTGCCGCCGCTTTCGTGGTGGGTACGTTTGAGGATACCATTACCCAGATTGTCGCTCTGGCCGCCTTTCTGCCGGTTCTGGCCGGCCAGAGCGGCAATACCGGCTGCCAGGCTCTGGCTATCACCCTTCGGGGTATGACTCTCGGTCAGTTGCTGGACTACCCGGTCCGGAATTTGTTGCGCAAGGAAATGCTGCTCGGTGCGCTCAACGGCGCCGTCGTCGGTCTGCTTGCAGGCGCCGCCATGTTCGGCTATGCCGTGATGACGGATTCGGTCAAGCCCCTGCTCCTGGGCCTGGTGATCCTGATCGCCATGATCGGCTCCTGCATTGGCAGTGGTTTATTCGGCGTGTTGGTACCGCTGACGTTAAAGCGTTTCGGCGCCGATCCGGCAACCGCCAGCAGCATTTTCCTGACCACTTTTACCGATATCCTCGGCATGGGTCTGATGCTTGGTCTGGCGACGGCGCTCGTGCTCTAGCCCGGCGTCAGCCAGCCCATGGCCAACAGGATCATGGCGTAGCGCGCCCCCTTGCCGATCGACACAAGGATCAGGAAAACGCCCAGGCGCACGCGAAGAATGCCGCCGACGAAGGTCAACGCGTCGCCGCCCACCGGCAGCCAGGCGAACAGCAGCGTCCAGTAACCGTAGCGGCCGAACCAGGCCCGGCCCCGCGCCATGTGCTTTTCGCTCACCGGAAACCAGCGCGTGCCCGCCAGGTGCCCGTATTTCCAGCCGATGACCCAGTTCACCACCGAGCCCAGGGTGTTGCCGACCGTGGCCGACAGCCACAGCAGGCCGGGATTGAGACCTGTTTCCAGCATCGCCACGTAGACCACCTCCGAGTAGAAAGGCAGCACCGTGGCCGCGCCGAAGGCGGACACGAACAGGACCAGGTAGGCGCTCAACGTTGGGCCGACTGTCGCGCCTGTTCCACCAGCCAGTGGAACAGGCGCCGTTGACTGGGCAGGTAAAACAGGTACTCGGGGTGCCACTGTACACCGAGTATCTGGGCGTATCCGTGGTGCTCCAGCACCTGTACGAAATCGTCCAGGTCGGCCCCCGCGATACGCAGGTCCGCTGCTACCCGGTCCACGGCCTGGTAGTGCAGGCTGTTCACTCGCAGGCGATCCCGGCCGGTCAGCTCGTGGATCAGGGAGGACTCATGCAGCAGCACCGTCTTGCGCGGCAGGATGGTGCCGAAGTTGGAGGTATTGCGACGCAGCTTGCGGATATCCAGGTGTAGCGAACCGCCGAGTACCACGTTGATCAACTGGTAACCGCGACAGATGCCCATCAGCGGCAGCTCCCGTTCGATGGCGTAGCGGATATAGCTCTGTTCCAGCTCGTCGCGGGCGACGTCATATTCCTTGTCGGGCAATTGCTCCGTGCCGTAAAGGCCCGGGTGAATATCGTCGCCGCCGCTGACGATGACCGCGTCGAGGTGCTCGGTTGGTACGCGCCGGTTCACGGTGACGCGCAGAGGCCGCGCGCCCGACAATCGCAGCGCCAGGCTGATGGCGTACCAGGAGGGCGAAAAGCGATCCGCCGACCCGGTTACGCCGATACGAGGTCGGCCCGCAGTTCGGTCAGTGTCCGGTGCCATGGAGGCGGCCCCAGGTTGATCAGGTTCGCCTCGTAGGCGCGGTATTCGGCGCACAGCTCACGCAGCAGGTCGCCGTCGTCGGCGATAGCCTCGAGCACGCACCAGGTATTCCAGTCATTGGCCAGACGCCAGTCCGGCTCGTTGATCCTGCAGTTGGGCATGCGGTAGTGGAGTGTTGGCCGGGCGTGCACCCGCGGATCGCTGATCGCGCTGGCGATGCGTGCTTCGTTCAGGTACCGGAACAGGGGCAGCATGTCCAGGGCCCGGTTGCGGGTGGGATTGAAGCGCAGGTAGTCGTCTATCAGCGTGGTCAGGCTGACGTCATCGTCATAGGCCGCGACCCGTCTGCGATAGCGCGCGCCGTATAAATCGATGAACGGCGTCACCCGGCGCGAAAGATCGACGTCGTGGGTCTCGAGCAGCCAGTCCTGGGCGACGGCGTAGGCGCGCAGATAGCGCCCGATAATCGCGGGATCCAGCGACGGCAACTCGGTATTGATATGCACACCGAAGGCGTACAGCAGCGACTCGCTGGTACCCCGGGCTCCCGCGGCGCGCAGCCCATTCACCAGTGGGTCCAGGTCGGCCAGGCTGTCCATGTCCATGGGAGGGCAGACAACTTCGACCGGCACCAGTTCGGTGCTCAGATTGACCAGCCACGTCACCACCGGATCGTGCTCGGGTGACCCCCGCAGCTCACCGCGGTTGTGAGCGTCCTGGCGCCACCGTGCCCGCCGTTGGGCCAGCGACTTGATCAGTTCGTGATCCACTTCGACCTTGAAGGTGCCCCACCGCGCGTGCTCTATCGTTCCTTCCGCCTGCGAGGTCGTCTGCGCGGGTCGCCCGAAAACCTGCTCCAGAACGTTGATCGCCTCTCTGAATTCCAGGCCCGCGAATTCCAGCTCCAGGCCGACCCGGCGTTTGTCGCCCGTTGTGGTCTGAAGCCGCCGTGGGATGGTGTAGTTTTCTCGGGCAGGCATTGATCAGGGGTCAGCGATTGTCGGAGCGCTTAGCATAACGGTTACGGCGGTGTCGTGGCGAGTCGCGTTGTGGTCGACGGCGCGAGTTTCTGCTGTCCAGTGCCCGCAGGGATTTGACTTCCCGCTGGCCGAGCCGTCGGTAGCCCATCCGCCGCAGGGCGATCACGGCCCGCAGCGTACTGCCGTAGTTCATTGCACAGATCCTGCTTCCGCGCTGATCGTAGAGATCCACCACGCCGCCGGAGGAGACAGCGGCCCAGTCGTGCCGCCTGCGGCCGAGGCGCTTGATGCGCCAGTGTTTCAACTTTGGTCCGCTGTTTCCTATAACGAAGCTCCCGCGATCAGGATTCCTGGGGTGCTGGCCGCATCGGCCTGCTGTACAGTAGCGCGCCCGGTTCGGCCCCGACGTGTGTGTACGCCACGTTCGCGACAGATAATCGGTCAACCCGGGGGATTGGCAGGAGCGATTCTCTCGCCCCACTCGGAAAAAAACTAACAGCCATAAACATCGGCAGTCAAATTAACTAAGATAGGGGCCGTGGCCCGGTTTGAATGCAGGTGTGAGCAGGGGACGGGTATTGGCCCACTGGAAGCAGGCGGACGCGCTTTTTGTAACGTGTTCCAGTGGGTCATACCCAACCCGTGCGGCAACAGGCCCTGATCATTCAAACCGGGCCACTGCCAAAATGGGGAGTTTGTTGAACCCGCGATCGCCGACGCGTTCGATATACGGAGAAAATCATGCGAGAAAAGCCGCTCTGGCAGGAAGTGCTCGTTTCCCTGCGGCGTATAATCCGCGCGACGGATATGCAATCAAAACGGATGGAAAAGCAGTGCGGTCTGACCATTCCGCAGATTATGGTACTGCGGGCCATCGAGGAGCTGGGCGACGTTACCGTGAGACGTATCTCCGAGGAGGTGTCGCTGAGTCAGGCGACCGTGACCACAATACTCAATCGCCTGGAAGCGAGGGAACTCGTAGCGCGATTGCGCAGCGAGGCGGACAAGCGCGTGGTCAATGCGCGCCTGACAGACCTGGGACGGACGACGCTGGCGGACGCGCCGCTCATGCTGCACGAGAAATTCATCGAGCGCTTTCATTCATTGCAGACCTGGGAGCAAACACAGATCCTGTCTTCCGTGCAGCGCGTGGCCGCTATGATGGACGCCGAGGATATCGACGCCTCGCCCCTGCTGGACGTCAATCAGCCGATGTGAGCGGGTATTAGCGGGCGCGCGACGCTGATTTGCCCCCGGCGCTCTTCGCAGCCGTGGTTTTACGGCGGTTTTTTTTCGCCGTTCCGGATTTACCGCGGGCTTTCTTTGCGCCAGCGGATTTGCGGCTGGTTGCGCTGGCGGGCGCGGCGCGTTTGCTTGACGATTTTTTGCGGGTCTTGCGCTGCTGCAGGCCCGCCATTTCCTCCAGTTCCTGCAGCGACTCCTCGAGGTGGTCGATAATGCGCTGAATCTGCGGCAGCGAGCGGCGGCATGCCACGATGCCGAAATCCAGGCTCTTGTGGTAACTGACCAGCGTGATATTCATGGCAAAACCGTCGAAGACGATTGAGGCCGGGTAGATGCCGTCGAGGCTGGCGCCGTTCCAGTACAATTGTTCGCGCGGACCCGGCACGTTCGAAATGACGGTGCTGAAAGCGGGGTAGCGGGCAGCCAGTCCCAGTACTGACGTGATGATCGCCGGGAGTTGGGTAAGTTGCGTGAACAGGGCGCCTTCGCGTGCCGACAATCCGCTGAACAGTTGCTTGCCCGCGCGCATGGATTGCTGGATCTCGCGCAGCCGCCGCTCCGGATCGCGGATATTGGTGGCGAGGTCGGCGGTAATGAACGCCACCGCGTTGGCGGACTCCAGGTCGCCGTCCTCGCGCAGCGAGACGGGCGCCATCGCCTTGAGCGAGTGTGAGGGCAGTTCCCGCCGGGCCATCAGATAGCGCCGCAACGCCCCAGAACACATGGCGAGTACGACGTCGTTCAACGTGCCGTCCAGCGCCTTGCAGACGGCTCGCACACGCTCGAGCTCCCAGGATTGCGCGACGAAACGCCGCGCGCCGGTCACACGGGTATTGATCGAGGTGCGCGGCACGTTGTGCCAGGGCACGGCCAGGTTGCCGGCGCGCCCGAAAAAAGCACTGCTGAAACGTCCGATCGCGGTGGACAGGTGCATGCCGGAATCAAAAACCTGCTTGAGTGCGTCCAGCACGTTGCGCATCTCGGCGGAGTTCGGGCGCGCCGGCCGGGAGGTGCCGGTGTGATGCATGGCTTTCAGGCGTTCGTAGGCCTCCAGCGAAAAGGGCGAAAAGTCGATCCGCTCCGACTTGCGTGTGGAGAAGGCGGCGCGCGTGAGGTGCATGGCCCCCACGCCGTCGATCGCCGCGTGGTGCACTTTCTGGTACAGCGCGAACTGTCGATTTTGCAGGCCCTCGATGAGATGGGTTTCCCACAGAGGACGGTTGCGGTCGAGCAATACGCTGTGCAGGCGGGACGCTAGCGCGAAAAGCTCGCGGTAGCGCCCGGGCTTGGGCAGGGCCGAATGCCGCACGTGATAATCCAGGTCGATCTTTTCATCCATCTCCCAGAACATCCCGAAGGGCGTGACCTTGACGTATTCGCCGAAGGGCCTGCGGAATTCCTCGGCATTGCGCAGCGCCTCGGCGAGACTGGTGAGGAAGCGATGCTCGTCGGCGCCCTTGGGCAGTGTAAACAGGTTGATGCCGCCGACGTGCATCGGTGTTTCGCGTTTTTCCGCCAGCAGAAAGCCGGCGTCTGCAAGATCGATTCGTCTCATGGTTTTCCTTCGAAATCTTCCGGGGCGTCTGGTGATTGCGGTCGAAGCAGGTGGAAAAACCGATAGGAGGGGTCGTCGCGGCCGGGCCGGCCAATGTGTGACCCCTCGATCATCGGGTGATCCAGGCGCACGGTGGATGGATCGGCGACTGTCGCCCAGTCGGCTACTACCGCCCGCTCGCTGAATTTCCATACGCCGTCGCGTCGTTCGTAGCGGTCGAAATAGCGGCCGCCGATCAATAGGTCCATCGGTTCACCTTCGGTCTGCACCTGGTGAAAAGCCAGCACATAGATTTCGCCCTCGGCGTAATCACCGTCCACGGCGATGTTAACGGTGGTGATATTGTGGTGCAGAATGCGCATCGGCGCCTGTATGGCCGGAAGCTGGTCGATGAATGCCATCGCCGGGCCCTTGAAGAACGCGCCGTGATCGTCGACGGCGTCGTCGTGATACAGCGTGCGCAGGGTGGCGAGGTCGCGCCGGTCGGCGGCGGCGCAGTAGGCGTGGACCAGCTCGCCGATCGCCTGCCTGTCCAGCAGAGCCTGCAGTTTTTCCTCCATCAGTCACTCCTCGCGAGGGCGTTTCGGTAGGCCGCCACCGCGTCAGCCAGGCCCATGCGAATGGCATCCACGGTCAGTGCGTGGCCGATGGACACTTCGAGCAGTCCCGGCACCTGTGCGAATCGCGGCAGGTTGTGCAGATCCAGGTCATGCCCCGCGTTGAGGCCGAGCCCCTCGGCGGCGGCGGTTTCGGCGGCGGCGACAAAGCGGGCAAACACCGAGTCCACCTCGCGCGGCTGCTTAAACGCCCGGGCGTAGCTCTCGGTATACAGTTCGATGCGGTCTGTTCCCGTCTGCGCGGCCAGACGGATCTGTTCCGGCTCCGGGTCCATGAACAGGCTGGTGCGTATGCCCAGGCTCTGCAGCTCCGCTATTACCGGCGCCACCCGCTCCGCGTCTTTTTTCAGGTCAAACCCGTGATCGGAGGTGAGCTGGTCGTCGGTATCGGGTACCAGGGTGCACTGGGTGGGCCGAATCTGTCGAATCAGGGTCATGAAGCCCGGGTAGTCGCCGACACCGGGCCGTGTGCTGGCGTGCGGGCCGGCAAAGGGATTGCCTTCCACATTGAATTCCACGTCGAGAACGCCGGCGAGGTCACAGCAGTCGGCGGCGCGAATGTGCCGCTGGTCGGGCCGCGGGTGTACCGTGATGCCGTCGGCACCCGCCTCGATACACATGCGCGCGTGTTGCACCACGTCGGGGTTGTCGGTATCCCGGGAATTGCGAATCAGGGCGATCTTGTTCAGATTGACGCTGAGCGCGATCATTCCGGGTCCGCGCGCAAAACTTCTTCGATAACGATCGGCGTCTCTGGTACGTCGGCCATGTCGCCCGCCTGTCGGGTGGGGGCACTGGCGATAAAATCGACCACGTCCATGCCCAGGATCACCTCGCCGAACACGGTGTAACCGGGGCGGCCGGGCGCCCAATCCAGGCGCAGGTTATTGCGCTGATTGATGAAGAACTGCGCGGTGGCCGAATCCGGGTCGCCGGTGCGCGCCATGGCGATGGTGCCGCGCGTGTTGTGCAGGCGGTTTTTCGACTCGTTGATTATGGGCGCCGAGGTCGGTTTTTCCCGGAGCTCCGCCGTCAGGCCGCCACCCTGAATCATGAAATCCGGAATCACCCGATGAAAGATCGTGCCTTCGTAGAAACCCGCGTCGACATAGTCGAGGAAGTTTTTCACGGTGACCGGGGCCTTGTCCGCGAACAACTGCAGTGTGATATCGCCCTCGCTCGTCCTGATGACAACGCGGGGATTGTCCGAGGCCGCCGCCAGAGTCGAGCACAGCAGCGTCACGATCAGTATCAGTGCTCGCGGCATGACAATCGGCTCCGCTCAGGCCCAGCTTGAACTGCGGCGTCGTTTCGGCGCCAGCCTCGGTACCACAAGGGCGATGATAACCCCCAGCAGCACCGCCAGCGCGCCGTTGAGGAAACCCTCGTTGCGCAGTTTGTCCGTCAACCGCTGATTCTCGGCCTCCAGCGTACCGACTTCAGCGCGCAGGTTTTCAGTCACTTCCGCCAGGCGGCGGTTCTCGCTGTCCAGTTGCACGGACTTGCCGGATATCTGCTTGAGCTGGTTGAGCTCTTCCGACACGGTGTCCAGGGTCGTATTGGTGCTGGCCAACTTGTCCTGCAGTTCGTTGCGCTCGGCCTGCAGTGTCGTGATAGTCGCCTCCAGCTCCGTCAGCCGGGCTTCGGCGGCCTCGGCACGCGCTTCGGCGCTCTCCAGTTTGAGTTGAGCCGGGGGCTCCGCGGTCAGGTATTGACTGCGGACCCAGCCGCTGGTCCCCCCGGCCGTGGTGATCTCTGACCAGACGCCGTCGGCAGAGGAGCGCGACACCGTCATGCGCGTACCGGACGGCAGGCCGCGGTGCACGATTCGGTACTGGTTGCCCGCGCCGCTGCGCACGGGCACATACTGTTTGTCACTGATATAGCGCACCTCCTGCGCCAGCGCGGTGCCGCAGGCCACGAACAGGAAAAAGCAGAAAACAGCGATGACTCGCACTTGGTGACTCCCCGATTATTGTGTTGGAACCGGCGGAGGACTCGGGCGCTCCGTCGATTCAGGCGGCATTCTAGCCTGAATTGGTGGCTAGGGCAGCACGCGTTTGTAGGGCTTGACCGTCACCCGGGTGAAAACCCCCGCGTCGACATAGGGATCGGCATCGGCCCAGGCTGTCGCCGCCTCGAGGCTGTCGAATTCCGCGATGACGAGGCTGCCGGTGAAACCGGCATCCCCCGGCTCCTCGGTGTCCAGAGCCGGATGCGGGCCGGCCGCCAGAAGCCGGCCGTCTTCCACGAGGGACCGCAGGCGCGCCAGGTGCGCCTCCCGGGCACGCTTGCGCAGCGGCAGACTGTTTTCGACATCCTCACAGAGTATTGCGTAATACATAACCGGTGACCTCACTCGTCGCGCTGCAGTACTTCGCCGTCGCCGCCCTCTTTCAGATAGGGGCTGATAATCAGGGCGGTCAGGGCGGTCAGCAACAGCGTGAAGCCGATGGCGGAATACAGCTTGTAACTGACCCAGACCTCCTCGCTGAAGCCGTACGCGACCGCCAGGTTGAGGCCGCCGACCACAAGGAAGTAGCTGACCCACAACAGGTTGAGCCGCGTCCAGACCATCCGCGGCACGTGAATCTGCCTGCCCAGAGTGCGTTCCATGAGGTTCTTCTCGCCGATGAATTGCGAGGCGCCGAACACCAGCGCCATGATCCAGTTGAATATGGTCGGCTTCCAGTAGATAAAGGCCGCGTTGCGAAACGCCAGGGTCGCGCCGCCAAATATCAGCACCGCAAGCAGTAGCAGAAGCAATCGCTTCTCCAGCCTGCGCGTTATGGCAGAGGCAATGACCACCTGCAATGCCGTGGCGCCCATCAGTACTGCGGTGGCGGAAAAGATGCCGTCGAACTGGTGTTCCCAGCCGCCGATGGCGATCTGTTCACCGTCGAACTGGTAGACGATGAAAAACAGGGCAATAGGCAGGAACTCGAGCAGTTGCTTCATGGATTCGATCGTGCTCCGGCTGGTACCATGTGACGGGCCGCGGCAAGCCCCCGGTCCAGAGTGTACTGACCCAGAGTGTAAAGATTGTGTTGGTCGACTTCCATACCCATACCCGCGCCTCGGATGGTGCCCTTACCCCCGGTGAACTGCTCGAGCGCGCCGCCGCCCGCGGTGTCCGCCTGCTGGCCATTACAGACCACGATACGGTGGCCGGCTATCTTGCGGCGCGCGAACTGTCTGGTGGCACGCCTGCTGCGCCGCGCCTGGTAGCCGGTGTGGAATTCTCCTGCCGCTGGTCTGGGGCGACGGTGCACATCGTCGGCCTGGGTATCGATTGTGATCACCCGGCAATGGCCGAGGGCCTCGGGATACTGGCCGCTGCGCGGACGCGGCGCGGCGTCAGGATCGGCGAGAAGCTGGCGGAGCGGGGTTTTGCCGGCGCGCTGGAAGGGGCACTGGCTGAAGCCGGCGACAGTCAGCTCGGCCGGCCGCATTTTGCCGCCTGGATGATCAGGCGCGGCCATGTGCCGGACGCCCGCACCGCATTCGCGCGTTTTCTCGGTCGCGGGCGCGCCGGCGATGTCATGGCGTTCTGGCCGGAGCTTGGGCAGGTGGTGGACTGGATAGAGTCTTCCGGCGGTGCGGCCGTCGTGGCGCATCCCGCCAAGTATGGCTTTACCGGCGCCAAATTGCGCCGCCTGCTGGCGGATTTCGCCGCGGCCGGAGGCAGCGGCATCGAGGTTGCGTGCGGGCACCAGACGCCGGAGCAGACCCAACGGTTGCGGCGCTACGCCCGCGAGTTCGATCTGGAAATTTCGGTGGGCAGCGATTTCCATCGCGATGCTCCTTACGCCCCCGCGCTGGGTGTGGACCTGCCCCGCGCGGATGGGCTGCGCGGCGTGTGGGAGCGCTGGGTCGCCTGACGCGGGAGGGACCCCTTGAGCCAGTTTTTCCAGATACATCCGGACAATCCGCAGCCGCGACTGATACGACAGGCAGTCGATATCGTTCGCGCCCGCGGCGTCGTCGTCTATCCGACGGACTCCGCCTATGCCATCGGCTGCCACATCGGCGACAAGAGCGCCCTGGACCGTATCCGGCGCATCCGCAAGCTGGACGACCGCCACAACTTTACCCTGGTGTGCCGCGATCTGTCGGATATTGCCAACTACGCGCGGGTCGACAACACGGTCTATCGATTGCTGCGCCACTGCACGCCGGGCCCCTACACGTTTATCCTCCGGGCGACCTCGGAACTGCCGCGGCGCCTGCAGAATCCAAAACGCAAGACGGTGGGCCTGCGCGTGCCCGATAACGCCATCGTGGCGGCGATGCTGCGCGAGCTCGGTGAACCCCTGATGAGCGTCAGCATGATCATGCCGGGCGACGACCTGCCGCTGGTCGATCCCTACGAGATCCGCGACCTGCTGGAACACGAGGTGGACCTTGTGATCGACGGTGGCTGGTGCGGCATGGAGCCGACCACCGTGGTCGATCTGGTCGGGGAGGCGCCGTTGATACTGCGCGTCGGCAAGGGAGATATCGCGCCCTTCGAAGAGCATTGAGCGATATACATTGCCGGGATACGAGGACGCGCAACGAAGCGGAACCGAGATACTATTCCGGGGCGCGGTTCTCTCTATTTGGGCGTGACTCAGGTATACTGGGGCTGTTGCAAGAAAGGATGGGGTGCCGTGTCGACAGACAAGCCTGATGCCAAGGGGTTCGCGGCTGCAACAGCCGCGGGTGGAAAGGGCGTCTTTACCGCCCGGTTCGTCGGTCCGCCGCAACAGGCGGAAATGCCTTTCGCGGTCGTCATGGGTCGGGCGATCACCGAACTGCCCAGGGACCTGTACATTCCCCCGCAGGCGCTGGAGGTGTTTCTGGAGGCCTTCGAGGGCCCGCTGGATCTGCTGCTCTACCTGATCAGGCGCCAGAATCTCGACATTCTCGAAATCGATGTTTCCCGTATCACCGAGCAGTACATGCAGTATGTCGAGCTGATGGATGCCATGAAGTTCGAGCTGGCTGCGGAATATCTGCTGATGGCCGCGATGCTGGCGGAGATCAAGTCGCGCATGCTGTTGCCGCGCTCCGTCGAAGCCGAAGAGGAAGAGGAAGACCCGCGCGCCCAGCTCATACGGCGCCTGCAGGAGTACGAGTGTTTCAAGAACGCCGCCGAGGACATCGAGAAGTTGCCGCGGGTGGAACGCGATACCTGGGTGGGCAGCGCGGAGCCTCCCGAAATTCGCCGCAGCCGGCCGCAGCCCGAGGTCGATATGCGCGAGTTGCTGGTCGCTTTCGGCGAAGTGCTGCGGCGCGCGGACATGTTTGAAAGCCATCACATCCAGCGCGAGGCCCTGTCGACACGCGAACGCATGAGCGATGTACTGGAAGCACTCGCCGGGCGGCAGTTCGTGCCCTTCGTGGCACTGTTTCATGCCCGGGAGGGCCGTCTCGGCGTTGTCGTCACGTTCCTGGCGCTCATGGAATTGATCAAGGAGTCCCTGGTCGAGGTAGTGCAGGCCGACAATTTCGGGCCCATTCACGTCAAGGCGAGGTCGGAATAACATGGCGGAAACGGGGTTGGTGCAGATACTGGAGGGCGCGCTGCTGGCGGCGGGCAGACCGCTGACCGTCGCGCAACTGGGGGAGTTGTTCGAGGAGCGGGAACGTCCGGACAACAGCGCGATCCGTGAGGCCCTGGATGAAGTCGCGGCCCGTTGCGAAGACCGCGGTTTTGAATTGCGTGAGGTGGCCAGCGGGTTCCGTTTCCAGGTGCGCCAGAATCTGAGCCCCTGGGTGGCGCGCCTCTGGAATGAAAAGCCCCAGCGCTATTCCCGGGCGCTGCTCGAAACCCTGTCCCTGATCGCCTACCGCCAGCCGATCACCCGGGGCGAGATCGAGGAGGTCCGCGGCGTCGCGGTCAGTTCCAATATTGTCAGGACGCTGCACGAGCGCGAGTGGATCAGGGTCGTCGGCCACCGGGATGTGCCCGGCCGCCCGGCCATGTATGCCACCACCCGGCAGTTTCTCGACTACTTCAATCTGAAGAGCCTCGACCAGTTGCCGGCGCTCGCGGAAATCGAGGACCTGGATTCGCTGAACGTGGAGCTGGGTTTCAGCGAGCCGGGGGCGGGCGCGCCTGACGACACCGGCGCCGAGGGCGGGCCGGAACTGACGGTGGTCGGCGGTACGGAACACACGCCGGTGTTGGGTTCCGTCGCGCCTGCGGGCAGCGACGGGCCGCCGGTATCACGGGCGGACGAGGACAGCCGCACGCCACACGATGCAGACGCCTCCGCCGCCATGCCGCAGGCGGAAGGCGACACCGGTGCCGGACCCGACGCCTCCGCCGCCATGCCGGAGGCGGAAGGCGACACCGGTGCCGAACCCGACGCCTCCGCCGCCATGCCGCGGGCGGAAGGCGACACTGGTGCCGACCCCGACGCCTCCGGCGCCATGCCGCGGGCGAAGCGACCGTGCCCTCCGCGCGGGCTGAGCAGTGGCCCGGCAACCCCGCAGCGCGTCTACCTGCGGGGGAAAAACTGCAGAAGGTTCTCGCCCGCACCGGCCTCGGTTCGCGCCGGGAAATGGAGCGCTGGATAGAGGCCGGCCGCATCAGCGTGGACGGCAGGACGGCGCAACTCGGCGATCGCGTCGATGACCGGGCGCGCCTGGCCGTGGATGGCAAACCCCTGCAGCGTGCCCCCGCGAGCGAAACCCGCTGCATTCTCTATCACAAGCCGCCCGGCGAGGTCTGTTCCCGCAGTGATCCGGAGGGCCGGCGCAGCGTCTTCGAAAACCTGCCGCGCTTGAAAAAAGGGCGCTGGATTTCCATCGGCCGCCTGGACTACACGACTTCTGGCCTCCTGCTGTTCACCACGGACGGCGAGCTGGCCAATGCTCTCATGCACCCCTCGGCCAATATCGAACGCGAGTACATGGTGCGGGTGATGGGCAATGTCGACGAGGCGATGCTGGAGCGGCTGCGCGAGGGCGTCATGCTGGAGGATGGGGTGGCGCGTTTCACGGATATCCAGGAGGGCGGCGGCGAGGGTGTCAATCGCTGGTTCTACGTGGTGATCATGGAGGGCCGCAACCGGGAGGTGCGCCGCCTGTGGGAATCCCAGGGCGTCACCGTATCGCGCCTGAAGCGGGTGCGCTACGGCGAGGTCTTCATCCCCTCGCGGGTAAAGCAGGGCCAGTGGGTCGAGCTGCAGCCGCGGGACGTGAAAGTGCTGTACGAAATGGCGGGATTGGCCCCGAGGAAAGCCCGGCCCGGCACACCGCGGGAGCGGGAAACGATGGAGAGACAGTTTCGCAAGCGCCGGACACGGCACTAGGAGTGTTGTACCCACCGGTGTCATCCCCGTGCTGTACCCACCGGTGTCACTCCCGTGCTGTCCATCGGTCGCCGCTGTGCTCGTATCCCACGGCGTCATCGCGCCGTGCTGACCCATCGGACGTATGCGCGTGATGCACCGCATTGAGTCATGCGCGTGGATGACCGCCTCGAGCTATCGCGCGGGGATGACGGCCTCGAGTATGCGCGGGGATGACGGCCTCGAGTATGCGCGGGGATGACGGCTTCGAGTATGCGCGGGGATGACGGCTTCGAGTATGCGCGGGGATGACGGCTTCGAGCATGCGCGGGGATGACGGCCTTGAGTATGCGCGGGGATGACGGCCTCGAGTATGTGCGGGGATGACGGTCTTGAGTAACTGCCGTTCGGCTGTCTCCGGATTTTACGTTATCTGGCGTCGAAGGCGCGCCCTGTAATACCCGCGCTGTCGTCGCCCATGAGGAACAGGTAGGCGGGCATGATCTGCTCCGGAGAGGGGTTGTCGGACGGATTCTCGCCGGGATAGGCCGCCCGGCGCATGGCCGTATTGGTGGCCTTGGGGTTCAGCGTGTTGACGCGGATGCGCGACGTGTTCTCGAGTTCCTGGGCCAGCACCTGCATGAAGCCCTCGGTGGCGAACTTGGACACGGCGTAGGCCCCCCAGTAGGCGCGCCCGACACGGCCCACCGTGGAGGATGTGAACACGACCGAGGCGCGGGGCGACTCCTGCAGTAGCGGCAGCAGCGAGCGGGTCAGGGCGAACTGGGCGTTGACGTTGACCTGCATGACCTCCTGCCAGGTGGCGTAGTCGGCGTTGCGGATCGGGCCGCGATCCCCGAGCAGGGCGGCGTTGTGCAGCAGGCCGTCGAGGCGGCCGAACTCGCTGCCCAGCGCGTCCGCCAGGTTTTTGTAGCCGCTCTCACCCGCGGTGGCCAGGTCCATTTCGATGATTGCCGGTTTCGCGCGCCCCGCTTTTTCGATCAGGTCGTATACCGCCTCCAGTTTGGCCCCGGTGCGCCCCAGCAGCAGCACCGTCGCGCCGTATTGCGCGTAGGTCAGGGCGGCGGTGCGGCCGATGCCGTCGCCGGCGCCGGTCACCAGGACGATGCGATCGCGCAGCAGATCGGTGCGGGGCCGGTAGTTTCGCGGAATGTGCAGCGTTTCCATCACGGTCAGATATTACACCTGTCGACAAAAAATTCGAGCAGATCGTCGCTGCGTTCGACGCTCGCGGCGGCGCCCCATTGCCCGGGGTCGTCGCCCGGTTCGATATAACCGTACGCCGCGGCGATGGTGAACATGCCGGCGCGCCGACCGGCTTCGATGTCGCGCCGGTGATCGCCGATGTAGACCGCGTCACAGGGGGCGCAGTCGATATCGCGGCAATTGCGGTACAGGGTTTCCGGGTGTGGCTTGCGGTCCCTGATGTCCTCCGGGCAGACCACGGTCGCGGGCGGCGGCCGGACATCGAGTCTGGCGAGCAGGTCTGCTGTGAGCTGGCGCGGCTTGTTGGTGGAGATGCCCCAGGCAATTCCGCCCGCGTGCAGGCGTTCGAGCAGCGCCTGTACCCCCGGGTACAAGCCGGCGGCGGTGCCCAGCACTTCGCTGTACAGTTGCAAGAGGCGCTGCCGGTTGCTCTCGAATTCGGGGGCTGTTTCGGGCATGTCGAGCCCGAGGCTGACCAGGGCCCGGGCGCCGTTGGAGACCGTGGCGCGAATGCGCCGGGGGTCCATCGGCTCGCGGCCGTGCTCCCGTCGCAGCGCCTGTACCGCCGGTATGAATTCGTCCGCCGTATCGATCAGCGTACCGTCCAGATCGAAAAAGACAGCCCGCAGCCTGCCGGGGAAAAGGATGGAGCCCCCGTTCATTACCGGGGTTTTACCGCGTGGACCATGTAGTTCACGCTGACGTCCCGGGGATTCAGGCGGTAGGTCCGGGTGACGGGGTTGTAGACCAGGCCTGTCATGTTCTCCAGCAGAAGCCCCGATTCGCGTATCCAGCCGGCCAGTTCGGAGGGCTTGATGAACTTCGCGTACTCGTGCGTCCCCACCGGCAGCAGTTTGAGTATGTGCTCGGCGCCGATGATGGCGAACACGAAGGCCTTGGGGTTGCGGTTGATCGTGGAAAAGTAAAGAGACGCGCCCGGTTTGGCCAGCGCCGCGCAGGCTTCGACCACCTCTGCCGGTTCGGGGACATGCTCGAGCATTTCCAGGCAGCAGACGATATCGAAGCCGCCCGCTTCCACGGATGCGAGCTGTTCCGCGGTCTGGCGGCGGTAATCCACCTCCACGCCGGATTCAGCCATGTGCAGGCGCGCCACCGACAGCGGCGCCTCGCCCATGTCGATGCCGACGACCTCGGCACCGCGCCGCGCCATGGATTCCGCCAGTATGCCGCCGCCGCAGCCGACGTCCAGCAGGCGCTTGTCCGCGACCGGCGAGCGTTCATCGATGTAGTTGGCGCGCAGGGGGTTTATCTCGTGCAGGGGCTTGAAGTCACCGTCCAGATCCCACCAGCGCGCGGCGAGCTCCTCGAACTTGGCTATTTCCGCCGGATCGACATTGTCCGTATCACTCATGGGTTCATCCCGGTATGTGCTATACGCGCCTGCCAGCGTTCGGTGCGCGCGGCGAGATCCGCGAGATCGAGGTGTACCAGCTCTCTGTCGACCATGACCGGCTGGCCCGCGATCCAGCTGTGCGAGACCTGGCTGCCGTTGCACGCGTACACCAGTTGCGACAGGGGATTGTACAGCGGTTGCGTCTCCGGCCCGCGCAGATCCACCGCGATCAGGTCCGCCACCTTGCCCGCCTCGATACTGCCGATCCGGTCCTGCA
Source organism: Halioglobus sp. (assembly GCA_034521205.1). Lineage (GTDB taxonomy): Bacteria > Pseudomonadota > Gammaproteobacteria > Pseudomonadales > Halieaceae > Marimicrobium. The sequence continues at coordinate 96,357 of JAXHMT010000006.1, read as the reverse complement.
GGCCCATGGCCCTGGCGCCGTTGATGGTGGCCATGGCCAGTGTGTCCGCCGCCGGCAGCGCGGTGGCGTCCCGCGAGTTCAGTTTGGCGAGCAGCGCCGCCATCTGCATTTCCACGAACAGATTCAGGCTGTTATTGCTGGCGGCGCTGTCCGTGCCGAGGGCGACATTGATTCCGCTGTCCTGCAATCTGCGCACGGGGCAGGTACCCGAGGCCAGCTTCATGTTGGACAGGGGGCAGTGCACCACGTGGGCGCCGGTGTGGGCGAGCAGTTCGATATCCTGCTCGTCCACCTCCGTCATGTGCACGCACTGGGTGCGGGGCCCGACCAGGCCCAGCCGGTGCAGGGTCTGCAGGGGGCGCTCGCCGTTTTCCTGCAGCGCAGTGAGCACTTCACCGCTGGTTTCATGGAGATGGATGTGCACCACCGCGTCGAGTTCCGCCGCGTAGGTCGCCACCTTGGCCAGGTTTTCCTGGCTCACCGTGTAGGGGGCGTGGGGGCCAAAGCAGACCGTGACCAGGTCGCTGTGCCTGAAGTCATCGCGCACCGCCAGGCCCTTGCTGATGTAGTCGTCGGCGTCGCGGCCCCACGCGGTGGGAAAATCGAAAACGGGAAAGGTGATCTGGCAGCGTATGCCCAGACGCTCGGCGGCGGCGGCGCAGATATTGGGAAAGAAATACATGTCACTGAATGTCGTGGTGCCCGAGCGCAACATCTCGGCGATGGCCAGCGTTGTTCCGTCGGCGACAAATTCCTCGCTGACGTGTGCTCCCTCCGCCGGCCAGATATGATCTTCGAGCCAGGGCATCAACGGCTTGTCGTCCGCATAGCCGCGCAGCAGGCTCATGGCGGCGTGCCCGTGGCAGTTGATCAGGCCCGGCAGCAGTACCTGTCCGGGCAGTTCCACAACGGTCCCGGCGGCGATGTCGCGCGTTTCCGACCGCGGCAGCAGCGCGGCGATGCGCCCGTCGCTGACGGCGACACTGTAGTCCTCGAGCACGACCCCGTGGGGTACCACCGGCACAATCCAGCCCGGGTGAATGAGGATGTCGGCGTTGCTAACGTGTGCGTCGTTCATACCGTTGCAGTTTCCCGCTTTAGCGCGCTTTGCGATGGTGCCGCCGCCGGGCCCCGTGGGGTCAGCGCGAGAGTATAACCGCAAATGGCGACCGGGCGCCTGACTGGCGTCGAAATTCCGCAAAAACGTGGCGATCAGGGGCAATTTTCCCGTATAATTTGCGGTTTGTTCCCGGCGTGGCGCGCCGTTGTCGAGGCGCGGATTGCGGGGGTGGACGGGGTCTGCAGCGGACCGCCAAATCCCCTTTACCGGTCGTAACGCATGGCGTAACGCATGAATCGAGGAAGCCGCACCAGATGGGTGAAATAGCCAAGGAAATCCTTCCCGTCAATATCGAGGACGAGATGAAGCAGTCCTACCTCGATTACGCGATGAGCGTGATCGTGGGCAGGGCGCTGCCCGATGTCAGGGACGGATTGAAGCCGGTGCACCGGCGCGTGCTGTTCGCCATGAACGAGCTCAACAACGACTGGAACAAACCCTACAAGAAGTCCGCTCGCGTGGTCGGCGACGTCATCGGCAAGTATCACCCCCACGGCGATTCCGCGGTCTACGACACGATTGTGCGCATGGCGCAGGCCTTCTCCCTGCGCTACATGCTCGTCGATGGCCAGGGCAACTTCGGCTCGATCGACGGCGACAACGCGGCGGCCATGCGCTACACCGAGATTCGCATGCGCAAGATCGCGCACGCACTGCTCGCGGACCTCGACAAGGAAACAGTCGACTTCGTCGACAACTACGACGGCAACGAGCAGATACCCGTGGTGCTGCCGACCCGCGTGCCCAATCTGCTGATCAACGGCTCGAGCGGCATTGCCGTGGGCATGGCCACCAATATACCGCCGCACAATCTGCGCGAAGTGATCAACGGCTGCCTGGCGCTCATCGCCAATCCCGATCTGGGCATCGACGAATTGATGGAGTACATCCCCGGCCCCGATTTTCCCACCGGAGCCATTATCAATGGCCGGGCGGGGATCATTCAGGCGTATCGCAGCGGCCGCGGCCGCATTTATGTGCGCGCCCGCGGCGGAGATCGAGACCAGACGAGAAACGCGGCCGCGAGGGCATCATCGTTCACGAACTTCCCTACCAGCTCAACAAGGCGCGGCTGATCGAGCAGATCGCCGAGCTGGTCAAGGAAAAGAAGATCGAGGGCATCACCGAGCTGCGCGACGAGTCCGACAAGGACGGCCTGCGTGTCGTCATCGAATTGCGCAAGGGGGAACTGGGCGATGTGGTGCTGAACAACCTGTACGCCCAGACCCAGCTGCAGACGGTGTTCGGCATCAACATGGTGGCCCTGGTCGACGGCCAGCCGAAGGTACTCAATCTCAAGCAGATGCTGGAAGCCTTTATCCGCCACCGCCGCGAGGTGGTCACCCGGCGCACCGTCTACCTGCTGCGCAAGGCGCGGGAGCGGGGGCATCTCCTCGAGGGGCTGGCCATCGCGCTGGCCAACATCGACGAAGTCATCGCCCTGATCAAGGCGTCCCCCAGCCCGACGGAAGCCCGGGAACAATTGCTCGCGCGCGGGTGGCAGCCCGGTGAGGTGTCCGGCATGCTGGAGCGTGCGGGTGCGAGCGCCTGCCGGCCCGACGACCTGGATCCGCGCTACGGCCTGCACGACGGCGAGTATCGACTCTCGCCGGAACAGGCTCAGGCGATTCTGGAACTGCGCCTGCATCGACTGACCGGGCTCGAACACGAAAAGCTGCTCAACGAATTCGAGGAGAAGCTGCGCGAGATCGCCGATTACCTGGAAATCCTGTCCGACCGCGAGCGGCTGAAGGCCGTGATGCGCGAGGAGCTTGAGGAGGTCGCCAATGAATACGGCGACGCGCGGCTGACCGAAATCACAGTCTTCCCAGCACGACCTGACCGTGGAAGATCTGATCACCGAAGAGGACAGAGTGGTCACCATCTCCCACAACGGTTACGCCAAAACCCAGCCGCTGTCGGACTACCGGGCGCAGCGCCGCGGCGGCACGGGCCGGACCGCCACGGCGGTGAAGGACGAGGACTTCGTCGAGCACCTGCTCATCGCCAGCACCCACGCCACCATCTTGTGCTTTTCCAACCTGGGCAAGGTGTACTGGATCAAGGTATACCAGATTCCCGTGGCCGGGCGCAGCTCCCGCGGGCGGCCGATGGTCAATCTGCTGCCACTGGAGGAGGGCGAGCGCGTGACCTCCATCCTGCCGGTGGAGGAGTACACGGAAGGACACTTTATTTTCATGGCCACCGCCAGGGGAACGGTCAAAAAGACCGCGCTTACCGATTTCGCGCGCCAGCGCAGCGTCGGGCTGCGCGCGCTGGAGTTGGAACAGGGAGATGTATTGCTCGGTACGGCGATCACCGACGGCAGCTGCGACATCATGCTGCTGTCCAGCGAGGGCAAGGCGGTGCGCTTCAGGGAGAGTGATGTGCGCGCCATGGGCCGCACCGCCCGCGGCGTGCGGGGCATCAGGCTGGGTGCCGGCCATCAGCTGATTTCCCTGATTATTCCGCGACAGGGCGGCGAGGTGCTGACCGTGTCGGAACACGGCTACGGCAAGCGCACCGCCCTGGATGAATTTCCCGCCAGGGGCCGCGGCGCCAAGGGCGTGATCGCGATGCGGTGCTCGGCGCGCAACGGTCGGCTGGTGGGGGCGGTACAGGTGTTTCCGGGCGATGAGTTGATGCTGATATCCAACCTGGGCACGCTGGTTCGCACACGCGCGGAGGAAGTCTCGGTGCTGGGCCGCAATACCCAGGGTGTCCGGGTGATTCGCACCCGGGAAGCGGAAAAGCTGGTCAGTGTCGCGCGCATCGAGGAAGAGGAAGACATCGAACACGAGGAATCGACAGAATGACCCGTTACTACAATTTCTGCGCCGGTCCCGCGGCGTTGCCGGAACCGGTGCTCGAGCAGGCGCGCGACGAAATGCTGGACTGGCACGGCGCGGGGCTTTCCATTATGGAAATGAGCCACCGCAGCCCGGAGGTGGTCGGCGTGGCGGAGCGCGCGGAGCAGACCCTGCGCGGGCTGCTGCGTATACCGGACGACTACGCGGTACTGTTTTTGCAGGGCGGCGCCAGCACCCAGTTTGCCGCCGCGCCGCTGAACCTGCTCGGCAATGGTGGCGGGGCGGACTATATCAACACCGGGCAGTGGTCCAAAAAAGCCATCGCCGAGGGCCGGCGCTACTGCGAGGTGAATGTCGCCGCTACTTCCGAAGACAGCAATTTTTTCACCATTCCGCCGCGGGATTCCTGGCAGTTGAGCAAAGACGCCGCCTATGTTCACTTCACGCCCAACGAGACCATCGGCGGCGTGGAGTTCTTCTGGACTCCGCAGGTCGATGCGCCGCTGGTGGCCGACATGTCCTCGACCATTCTGTCGCGACCCATCGATGTATCGGAGTACGGCGTTATCTACGCCGGTGCGCAGAAGAATATCGGCCCCGCCGGCCTGACGCTCGTGATCGTGCATCGCGAACTGTTCGGCAGGGCGCTGGATGTCTGCCCCGCCATGTTGAACTGGCAGGTCGCCGCCGAGAATGACTCCATGTACAACACGCCGCCCACCTTTGCGCTGTACCTGGCGGGGCTGGTGTTCGACTGGCTGGTGGAACAGGGTGGTCTGGAGGCCATGGAGGCGCGCAACCGGCGCAAGGCGGAGAAACTGTACGGCATGATCGACAACAGCGATTTCTATGCCAACCCGGTGGATCCGCCCTGCCGCTCTCTGATGAACGTGCCTTTCACCCTCGCGGACGCCGACCTGGACAAGACGTTCCTCGCGGAATCGGAGTCGGCGGGCCTGCTGAACCTCAAGGGCCACCGTTCCGTCGGCGGCATGCGCGCCAGCATTTACAACGCGGTCGGCGAGGATGCGGTGGACGCGCTGCTCGCCTTCATGGCCGACTTTGAGCAGCGCAACGGGTAGCGTGTCGGCCATGGCGGACAAGCGGGACCTCGATCAGGTCAGGGCGGATATCGACGCTATCGACAGGGAAATCCAGGCGCTTATCAACCGCCGGGGCGCCTGTGCCCAGCGTGTGGCTGAAATCAAGCTCGAGGAGGCGCGCTCACGCGGTGAAACTGGTGAGAACGTCACCTACTATCGACCCGAGCGGGAGGCGCAGGTACTCGATCGCATCATGCGCTGTAACGAGGGCCCCCTGGACAGCGCGAGCATCGCGCACATCTACCGCGAAATCATGTCGGCCTGCCTGGCGCTCGAACGGCCGCTGCATGTGGCCTATCTCGGGCCGGAGGGTACCTTCACCCAGGCCGCCGCGATAAAGCACTTCGGTCACGCGGCGCTGTGTGTGTCCCAGGCGACCATCGACGCGGTGTTTTCCCAGGTGGAATCGGGGGAATGCAACTACGGCGTGGTGCCCGTGGAAAATTCCACCGAGGGCATGGTCAGCCGCACGCTGGACAATTTCATGGACTCCTCTGTGAAAATCGCCGGCGAAGTGGAGATGCGCATCGCCCATCACCTGCTGGTTTCAGACGCCACTTTCGACGGCGAGGTGACACGCATCTGCGCCCACCAGCAGGCGCTGGCCCAGTGTCGCAACTGGCTGGACACGCACTGGCCGACAGTGGAGCGCGAGGCGGTGACCAGCAACGGCGAAGCGGCGCGCCGCGCGGCCGCCGAACGCGGTGTCGCCGCGGTGGCGGGCGATATCGCGGCGGAACTGCACGATCTGAAGAAGCTCGCTTCCAACATCGAGGACTACGTCGACAACACGACGCGCTTTCTGGTGATCGGCCGCGAGGAGGTGCCGCCCTCCGGCAACGACAAGACATCCATCATTGTCTCCAGCCGCAATCGACCGGGCGCATTGTCTTCGCTGCTGGAGCCTTTTCGTCGCGAGCAGGTCAGTCTGACGCGTCTCGATACACGCCCGTCGCGCACCGAGAAGTGGGCCTACGTTTTCTTTATCGAATTCGAGGGGCATCTGCAGGACGAGAAAATCAAATCCATCCTGAGGGATCTCGAGGAGCAGTCCATTTTGCTCAAGCCACTGGGCTCCTACCCGCGGGCGCTGTTGTAAGTTCCCGTGAACAAGTCCTGCGACAACCTCGTGATACTGGGCCTGGGTCTGATGGGCGGCTCGCTGGCCCGGGCGGTGCGCGCCAGCGGTTTTTGCGGCCGCGTCATCGGCTGCGGGCACCGGGAGCCCTCCCTGCGCCGCGGGCTGGAACTGGGAATTATCGACGAGTTCACGCTGGATCTCGATGAAGCGGCGGCCCGGGCCGACATACTCGCTGTCTGTACGCCGACGCTCGCGGCAGCCGAAGTACTGGAGCGACTGCTGCCCGACTGGCCGGCGGACGGGCCCGTACTGACTGATGTCGCCAGCGTCAAGGGCAGTTTGCGCGATACAGCAGTGCGCGTCGCCGGCGCCGTGCCGCCGCGGCTGGTGCTGGCCCACCCGATCGCGGGGTCCGAGCGCAGCGGTGTCGAGGCCTCCACTGCAGAGCTGTTTGTCGGCCACCGGGTCATAATGACACCGGTCCCGGGCAACGATCCCCGGGCGCTCGAACTGGTGCGGCAAATGTGGGAGAGCACCGGCGCGGAGGTGGTCGAGATGAGCGTGGATGCCCACGACGCCATTCTGGCCGCCACCAGCCATCTGCCTCATATGCTTGCCTATACGCTGGTGGACGCTCTGGCGGCCTCCGGGGACAGCGACGAAATGTTCCGTTGCGCCGCGGGCGGGTTTCGCGACTTCACCCGTATCGCCGCGAGCGATCCGGTCATGTGGCGCGATATCGCCCTGGCGAACCGGGATGCGCTGCTCGAGGCGATCGATGTCTTCAGCGACCATCTCGGTCGTCTGCGCGCGGCCGTGGCCGCTGGCGATGGCGACACACTGCACAGCAGTTTTACCCGCGCCAAGCGCGCCCGTGACGAATTCGCGCAGCTTTTGGCCGCGCGCGGCGGGGGGGACTAGTCCTGGATACAATGTCACGGTCGTCATGGTACCGGTGCGCTGCGATCCCCGCTTGTGCGGGGATGAGTGCGGGGAAGCGCACGGATGACGGCGGGCGAGCGCGAGGACCAGGAATGTTATTGACGTCATCCCCGCGCAAGCGGGGATCCAGAAGGATGACGCAGCACGGCCCCACGCAGGAACGTAGATGGTGCTACCGAAGATGTACCTGTCCCGCGCCCGTGGCGACAGGCCATGCAACGTTTGGGTCAAGAAAAGCGACTGATAAATGAAGTTTGAGGTACATCCAGGCGGCGCCCTGACCGGTGAATTCCGGGCGCCGGGCGACAAGTCCATTTCCCATCGCGCCATAATGCTTGGCGCTATTGCGGAGGGGGCCACCCGGGTGCGCGGATTTCTCGAAGGGGAAGACGCGCTCGCCACCGTCGCGGCCTTTCGGGCCATGGGCGTGTCTGTCGAGGGTCCGACATCCGGCACGGTTCAGGTCCATGGTGCAGGGCTGCACGGCCTGTGCGAGCCCGCCGCTCCCCTGGACCTCGGCAACGCCGGTACGGGAATGCGGCTGCTATGCGGGCTGCTCGCGGGGCAGTCCTTCGACTCGCAGCTGACCGGAGATGCCTCCCTGCGCAGTCGTCCGATGGGCCGCATAATCGAACCTCTCGCGCGGATGGGCGCGAAGATCGATGCCGCCGAGGGCGGCCGGCCGCCGCTGCGAATTCACGGCGGTCGCGCGCTGCGCGCGATCCACTACACCCTGCCGATGGCCAGTGCGCAGGTCAAATCCTGTTTGCTGCTGGCGGGACTGTACAGCGATGGGGAGACCGCGATCGAGGAGCCGGCGCCAACCCGCGATCACACCGAGCGCATGCTGGGCGGATTCGGCTATCCCTTGCGGCGGCGGGGAAATACCGTGGCGCTGCGCGGCGGCGGTGCACTGCGTGCCTGTGACATCGATATACCGGCCGATATATCGTCGGCGGCTTTTTTCCTCGTTGGCGCCAGTATCGCGCCGGGTTCCGATCTGTTGCTGACGCATGTCGGCGTCAACCCGACCCGGACCGGCGTTATCAGTATACTGCGCCTGATGGGGGCGGATATCGTGTTACAGAACGAGCGCGAAGTCGGCGGCGAGCCGGTGGCGGATATCCGTGTGCGCCATGCGCCGTTGCGCGGCATCGAGATTCCGGCCGACCAGGTACCCCTGGCGATCGATGAATTTCCGGCGCTGTTCATTGCCGCCGCCTGCGCCGACGGGGTCACCCGCCTGGGCGGCGCCGCCGAGCTGCGCGTGAAGGAAAGCGATCGCATCGCCGCCATGGCCGCCGGGCTCGATACCCTCGGCGTGCGCAGCGAAATACTGGAGGACGGCATCGTCATCGAAGGGGGAGAGCCCGGCGGCGGCGAGATTCGCACCTGGGGAGACCACCGTATCGCCATGGCATTCGCCATCGCGGCCCTGCGCGCGCGGGAACCGGTTATCGTGCTGGACTGTGACCACGTGGCGACGTCCTTTCCCGGATTTCATACCGCGGCCGCGTCTATGGGCCTGCGGATCGAGGCTTTGGAGCAGGGAGATTGAACGCTGTGCCGCCAGTTATCACCGTGGACGGACCATCCGGTGCCGGCAAGGGGACCATCAGCCATGAACTGGCGCGCTATCTCGGCTGGCATTTGCTGGATAGCGGTGCCCTCTACCGCGTGGTCGCGCAGGCGTGCCGCATGGAGGGCGTGAGCCTGGACGATCACCCGGCGGTCGCCGGGGTGGCGCGGCGGCTCGATGTCGGTTTCAGTACCGGGCCGCAGGGCGAGGTGATGGTCGAGTACAGAGGCGAGGACGTCAGCGACGCCATCCGCAGTGAGGAGGGCGGTCGCGGTGCGTCGACGGTCGCCGCCATTCCGGCCGTGCGCGAGGCGCTGCTGGAACGCCAGCGGGAGCTGCGCCGACCCCCCGGCCTGGTCGCCGACGGCCGCGATATGGGGACCGTCGTTTTTTGCGATGCGCCGCTCAAATTGTTCCTTACGGCCTCCGCTGAAGAGCGCGCGCAGAGGCGCTATAAGCAGTTGATTGCAAAGGGGCAAAGTGTTAGTCTCCCGCGCCTTCTGGAGGATATCGAGGAGCGCGACGCCAGGGACGCCAACCGTGAAGTCTCGCCCCTCATACCCGCCGGAGACGCCATCGTGATCGACAGCACCGCGCGGCCCGTCGAGGAAGTTTTCGAGCAGGTGTTGCAGTGGGTCCGCGAAAAGGGCCTGGCCTAGCTTGCTGGAGGCCCCCGCATTGTGTCGGTACAATACGCTGGCAACAACGCCCACTCTCCCGCCGAATCCAGTCAGGGCGCGAGGGCAGGTGACTTTACTATGACCCGGGCCGGCTGGAGGCGCGGAGGAAGCGGGCATCGAGCCCGATCTGTGACAGGTAATGTGTATGAGCGAATCTTTCGCCGAACTTTTTGAAGAGAGTCTGAAAACCGTCGACATGCAGCCGGGCGCCATTGTGACCGGAGTGGTGATCGACATCGATAGCGAGTGGGTCACGGTACACGCCGGCCTCAAGTCCGAGGGAGTGATACCGCGGTCCCAGTTCACCGACCCCAACGGCGAGTGCGCCCTGAGTATCGGTGACGAAGTTCAGGTGGCGCTGGAGACCGTCGAGGACGGTTTTGGCGAGACCAAGCTGTCCCGGGAGAAAGCCAAGCGCGCGGAAGCCTGGAAGGATCTGGAGGCGGCCTACGAAGCGGACGAGGTTGTCACCGGCGTCATCAACGGCAAGGTCAAGGGTGGTTTCACCGTCGATATCAATTCCATTCGCGCATTTCTGCCCGGTTCTCTGGTGGACGTCCGTCCGGTGCGGGAAACGACGCACCTGGAAGGCAAGGAACTGGAATTCAAGGTCATCAAGCTGGACCAGAAGCGCAACAACGTCGTGGTCTCCCGCCGCGCCGTGATGGAAGCCGCCAACAGCGTGGAGCGCGAAGCGCTGCTGGAATCGCTGCAAGAGGGCATGACGATCAAGGGTATCGTCAAGAACCTCACCGACTACGGCGCCTTCGTCGACCTGGGCGGCGTGGATGGCCTGCTGCACATTACCGATATGGCCTGGAAGCGTATCAAGCACCCCTCGGAGATCGTCGAGGTGGGCCAGGAGATCGATGTCAAGATTCTCAAGTTCGACCGCGAGCGCAATCGTGTATCGCTGGGCCTGAAGCAACTCGGCGAGGATCCCTGGGTGGAGATCACCGGCCGCTATCCCGAAGGCAGCCGCGTGATGGCAACGGTTACCAACCTGACCGACTACGGTTGTTTCGCCGAGTTGGAAGAGGGCGTGGAAGGCCTCGTGCATGTGTCCGAAATGGACTGGACCAACAAGAACGTCCATCCCTCCAAGATCGTCAGCCTCGGTGACGAGGTCGAAGTGATGGTGCTGGACATCGACGAGGAACGCCGCCGCATATCTCTCGGTATCAAGCAGTGCCAGCAGAATCCCTGGGATGCGTTTGCGGCACAGCACGCCAAGGGCGACAAGATCAGCGGCACGATCAAGTCGATCACCGATTTCGGCATTTTTATCGGCCTGGAAGGCAATATCGACGGCCTGGTGCATCTTTCGGATATCAGCTGGAACGAAACGGGCGAGGAAGCGGTGCGCAATTACAAGAAGGGTGACGAGATCGAGACGGTCATTCTGTCCATCGACCCCGAGCGCGAGCGTATTTCACTGGGCATCAAGCAGTTGGAGGACGATCCCTTTGGCAATTACGTGGCCGAACACGATCGCGGTGCGATTGTCACTGGCGAAGTCATCGAAGTCGACGCCAAGTCCGTTATCGTAAAGCTGGCAGACGAGGTCGAGGGTGTACTGAAGGCTTCCGATATCAGCCGGGACAAGGTGGAGGACGCGCGCAACTCCTTCAAGGTAGGCGATACCGTGGAAGCCAAGATCATTTCGGTGGATCGCAAGAATCGCGGACTGGGATTGTCCATCAAGGCCAAGGATATGGAGGACGAGAAGGAAGCGGTGAAATCCCTGCGCGATAACGAGCAGGAATCGGCCTCGCCCGGCACTATCGGCGACCTGATCAAGGCGCAGATGGGCGACAAGTAAGCAAGGCTTTTTTAATGAAAGATCGATGGCCCGCTTGTCGCGGGCTTTTTTTTGTCGATGAGCGCCGCAAGAAATTGATCGCTGCCGACTCGAAACATTCGTAGGCCCGCGTGACCTTTGCGCATCACTCCCGGGCGCGTCCCGGGTGAGCGAGCGCAGGGGGCGGGTGGGGCGCTGGTATTTGCAGAGGAGCCTCGATCATTCCTGCAAAAGCATCGTGGAAACTGCTGCAGCGCGGTGTGCTGTCATCGAGTCGGCGGGCGACATTTTTCCGCTTCGCCTGCGTCGGTGGAGCCATTTCGCTCATCGATGCCGGCGTACTGTATCTGCTCATGGATGCGCCGGGCTTCAACATCTATCTTGCCCGGATTGTCTCCTACGCCGCGGCGATGACCGCAGGCTACCTGCTCAACCGTTACTTCACGTTCCACCACCTCGACCGGGTTCTTGTTCTGTGGCACGAACTGCTGCGCTTTTTCAGCGTGTTCGCCGCCGGCGGTGCGGTGAACTACGCGGTGTTTTCACTGATCGTAATGTTCGCAATGGAGCTGGAATTGACGCGCTTCCAGGCGGCGATTATGCCACTGGTGGCGATCTGGATCGGCGGTCTGTTCGGTATGTGCTTCAACTTCCTGTTGTCGCACAAACTGGTGTTTGACCCCTGAAACACCTGCACCGCCGGGCGAACGCGGCGGCGGTATATGCCACTTTTCCGTTAAAAAATAAGAACTTGCGCAATCGTGTGTAAGAGTACACAATAGCGCTTTCTCAGCGTCAGGGTATAACAAGACCTCGCCACAGGAGGCGGTATGACGAAAAGCGAGTTGATAGAGTCCATTGCTGCGAAGCAGGCTCAGCTGTCTTCGAAGGACGTGGAACTGGCGGTCAAGACCATCCTCGAGCACATGTCACAGGCGCTGTCCAACGGCGAGCGTATTGAGATCAGGGGCTTTGGCAGTTTTTCGCTGCATTTTCGCGAACCGCGGCGTGGCCGCAACCCCAAGACCGGTGACGCCGTGGAACTCAGCGGCAAATACGTGCCACACTTCAAGCCGGGCAAGGAGTTGCGCGAGCGCGTGAACCTGGGTCTGCAACTCGGGCTCTGACTGCTCCGGGGTTCGGCGGCGCTTGTCCTGAACGGTCCGGACGCAGCACCTGCTTGACCATATCTGTCCTCATCCAAGGGGAAACGATCAATGAAATTTCTGCGCCACATTCTCACTGTTCTGGTCGCGTTCGCCATGGTGGGCGTCGGAGTGCTGTTTGCCCTGCAGAATGAGGCGCCTGTGGCGCTGGATCTTCTGGTGTATAACTTCGAGCCAAAGAGCCTCGCGCTCTGGGTTCTCAGTGCTTTCGCGATTGGTGGCATTGTCGGGCTACTGGTATCGTCCGCGATGCTGTTGCGCATGCGGGCTTCTCTGCGCACCTCCAGGCGCCAACTGGAAAAAACCCGTGCGGAACTCAGTGAACTGCGCGCCGAGGGGCCTGTCGCGGGCACATCGTGAACAAACGCGTCATCGTTGCGCTGGACTGCGACTGCGCGGATTCGGCTCTGGCGCTTGCCGATGCCCTCCCGGCCGATCAGTGCCGCCTGAAAATCGGCAAGGAACTGTTCACGCGCGCCGGTCCCGCACTCGTGGACACATTGCAGCGGCGCGGCTTCGAGATTTTCCTCGACCTGAAGTTTCACGATATTCCCAATACAGTGGCCGGTGCCGTGCGCGCCGCCGCCGATCTGGGTGTGTGGATGATCAATGTACACGCCAGCGGGGGCCGGCGCATGATGGAAGCGGCGCGGGAGGCGCTGGCGGGACGGACGGATGCACCGCTGTTGATCGGCGTTACCGTTTTGACGAGCCTTGCCGCGCCCGATCTGGCGGAGCTGGGCGAAACGCGCTCGCCGAGCAGTGTTGTATCGACGCTCGCTGCCCTGGCGGCGCGGAGCGGACTGGATGGCGTGGTGTGCTCGGCGCTGGAAGCACCGATGCTGCGTCGCGAGCGCGGTGATGACTTCTGCCTGGTGACCCCCGGCATTCGCATGGCCGGCGAGGGCGGCAGTGACCAGCGCCGCATTGTCACTCCCGTGAACGCTGTCGCCATGGGTGCCGATTACCTGGTGGTCGGGCGTTCGATCACGGCCGCGGCGGACCCGTCGGCGGCGCTGCAGCGCGTGCTGCGGGAACTCGATACACCCTGAGGCCCTGTTTCGTCAAAAGTGATCGTTCCGGCCCCCGGGCCGCCGTTCGCTGCTACACTCGATCATGGTACGGATGCCTGCAAGGACGCAGATTACCCATAGGGAATAGGGAGATGACATCATGATCAATGACAAACCGAAACGAGATAATGCCCGGCGCAGTACCGACGGGCGGCAGTTAACCCGCCGCGAGGGAAGGAGGTACGCGGCGTTTATCGCACTGTTGTTTCTGGGCCTGGCGGCGGCGAGCGGTGGGCTCCATGCCAGACAGGACGCCACCGTGGCGTCCGTGGCCGCCGTGGATTCGGCCGCCGTGGCCTCGACGGACGCTATGGAACCGGGCGCCGTCAACATCAATACCGCGGATGCGCGGGCGCTGGCGGCCGGTCTGACGGGCATCGGGGTCGTACGCGCCGAGGAAATCGTGCGCTATCGCGAGACCTATGGCCCATTCAGCACCGTCGAGGAACTCGCGGAGGTCACGGGCATCGGCAAATCCACTCTCGACAACAACCGCTCACGCATCACGCTGGAATAAACGCGGCGCATCCGTACCATGAGGGGGCTGCGGCCCCCTTTTTGCTCAGGGCCGGGCACAGGGCAGGGCCCTGGCAAAATTAACGCCGCCGCGTTATCGGCCGCCGCGGCAACGGCCGCGGCAAAGACTTAGGTAGTTCTTCAACAGCCTGCTGGAGTTTGGACAGGCCCCGACGAGACAATTTACCGTGAGCTATCCTGTCAGTGTCGAGACCAGCGCCGCCGATTGTGATCTGTCCGCGACGCGGTCGTGGCGCGCCGCTACGCCGGTCTTCCCGGAGATGGCCGCGTGCAGTTTATGACAGTAATCGTCACCGGATTGCTCGCCGTGCTGTTCAGTGGTGTCTATCTGCACCTGGCCCGGCGCCACGCCATTCTCGATACACCCAATGAGCGCAGCTCGCATGTTCGGCCGACGCCACACGGCGGTGGCCTGGCCCTGCTGTTGGCATTTTTCGGGGGTGTGGTTATTTCCGCCTCTACGCAGGTGGTATGGCCGCACGAGTTGCTGGCGCTTGTCGCCGGCGCCTTTGTGCTGATGTTACTCGGGATATTCGATGATTTGCGGGGACTGTCCGTCGGTGCGCGCTTTTCAGTCTACGCCCTGGTGTGCCTGCTTTTCGCGCTGATTGTTCAGCGCGATGCCCCGGGTCAGGGCCCGATCATCGCCGCTGCATTTGCGCTTGCCGCGGGCGTCGGGCTCTTGTGGCTGCTCAATCTGTTCAATTTCATGGATGGCATCGATGGTATTGCGAGCCTGCAGACGGTGATCGCCTGTGCCGGCGCGGCGATACTTGCACAGTCGGCCGGCGGTGCCGATGTCTATGTCTTGATGTGCCTGCTGCTCGGCGCCGCGCACGCGGGGTTTCTGGTCTGGAACTGGCCTCCGGCCCGGTTGTTTATGGGCGATGCGGGCAGTGTACCCACCGGGTTTCTGGTCGGGGGCCTGGCACTGGCCGGCGCTGTCGAGGGGCATCTCCCTATCGCGTGTTGGCTGATACTGCTGGCTTGTTTCGTGGTCGATGCCACCTGGACCCTGTGCTGGCGTATCATTACGCGGCAGCCGTTCATGCGTGCACACCGCCTGCACGCCTATCAGCGACTCAGTCGCCACTGGGGCTCGCACCGGGCGGTGGACGGATTATTGCTGCTGATATGCGCAATCTGGTTGGCGCCGCTCGCCTGGTGCGCGGTTCGCTGGCCGCAACACGGCCCTTTTTTGGTAATTTTGGCATATCTTCCGCTGGTCTTCGGCATGGCCAATATACGCCGCATGCAGTAGTATCTGTGCCTCCAACAGGCCGCTTTCGGACCACACCGAAACCTGCAAGAGCCTGACAAAGTAGGAGGGAATTTGCTGAATCGTCCGGGCAATCTCGTGTCAAGGCCCTTTGCCGCTGTAAATAGCGCTCTGCGCGTCATCCCGGAGAAAGTTCTGGACATGCCGCGCAATATCAAGCAGGCCTGTCTCGTTTGCCTCGACATGATCTATGTTGTGATTGCGATGGGCGGCGCTATCGCGTTGCGCTGGGGGCACATCAACATCTCCCTCGGTCCCGTCGAGTACAGTTGTGCCGCCGTTACACTCGTTGCCAGTGCTTTCATTTTCCTGCGCCTCGGCCTCTATCGGGCAGTCATCCGTTTCATGGGCCAGCAGGCCATCTGGGCGATCATTACCGCGGTCAGTTATTCCGCATTGATACTCGGTGCAACGTTCTTTTTTACGCGCGCGGATGTGCCGCGTTCAACGCCTTTTATTTACTGGGGCCTGTTGCTGCTGTTTATTGGCGGCACGCGTCTGGTGGTGCGCGCCTACTATCAGGCCAAGATGCGGTCCAATTCGGAAAACGTCATTATCTACGGCGCCGGTCAATCCGGTCGTCAGCTGCTGCACGCACTTCATCACGGCGAACAGTATTACCCCGTGCTGTTCGTCGACGACGATCCTTATCTCCAGCGCTCGGTGATCAACGGCCTGCGCGTCGCACGGCCGGAAGATATGGCCCAGCTGATAAACCGGCACGACATTACGCAGGTATTGCTCGCCATTCCCTCGGCCTCTCCCGAGCGGCGCCGTGAAATCCTCGATTCGCTGGTCGGTCTGCCGGTTCACGTGCGCACCGTACCGACGATCAATGAGCTGCTGGCCGGCGAAGCCAGCGTCAACCAGATCCGCGATATCGATCTCGATGATCTGCTCGGCCGCGAGCCGGTGCCCCCTCATCCGGAGTTGATCGAGCGCTGCATCACCGGCAAGGTGGTGATGGTCACCGGCGCCGGCGGCTCCATCGGCTCCGAACTGTGCCGCCAGATTTTGCAGTCCGCGCCGCGAGAGTTGATCCTGCTGGACAATTCCGAGTACGCGCTTTACAGCGTGGAGCGCGAATTGCGCGAAACCGTGCTGGGCATGGATCTCGATCTGGAGGTGGTAGCGCTACTGGGTTCGGTGCAGGACTACAACCGGATCAAGAGCATCTACCGCACCTTTGACGTGGCCACGGTCTACCACGCGGCCGCCTACAAGCATGTTCCCCTGGTTGAATACAATATCGCCGAGGGTGTGGCCAACAACGTTTTTGGCACCTGGTACGCGGCGGAGGCCGCGCGCGAGGCGGGTGTGGAAACCTTTGTGCTGGTGTCCACCGACAAGGCCGTGCGGCCCACCAATATCATGGGTGCCTCCAAACGCTTCGCCGAACTGATCCTTCAGGGCTTGTCGCAGAAACAGAAGAGAACGCGGTTCTGCATGGTGCGTTTCGGCAATGTACTGGGATCCTCCGGTTCCGTGGTGCCGCTGTTCCGGCAGCAGATCGAGGCCGGCGGTCCGGTAACCGTGACGCACCCGGAGGTGTCGCGGTATTTCATGAGTATTCCCGAGGCCGCGCAGCTCGTCCTGCAGGCGGGAGCCATGGGTACCGGTGGCGACGTGTTTGTACTGGACATGGGAGAGCCGGTGCGCATTATCGATCTGGCGCGGCGCATGATACGGCTCAGCGGTTACGATATGGATGCGGATTCTCCCGGGCGCAATCATATCGAGATCGAGTTTATCGGCCTGCGCCCCGGTGAGAAACTGCACGAGGAATTGCTGCTGGGAAGCAATGTCACCGGCACGGGTCATCCCATGATCATGCGCGCGGAGGAAGAGTCCCAGCCCTACTTGCAGATCGAGCACATGTTGGAGGAACTGATACGCCATTGCGACGCCATGGACTGCGATGGTATCAGCGCCGTATTGAGCTCGGCGGTCTGCGGGTTCGGCGATCACAAAGTGCGCTACGATTATATGTGGCGCAAACGGGGGCAGCGCATGGCGGCGGAAGCCAAGAAAGCCAAGGCCTCAAACGTGCAGGAACTTTTTCCGGACAAACCCTGAGCATAGCCCCGGGCAAGGCTCCACCGGAAAACCGCCTCTCCAACTCCCTCGCAAACACCGCCGCCTTCGTAGCGGCTGATCAATCCTCCACGTCGTCGATATCGTACTGGCCGGACAGCCGTCTGCGAATGTGTGACCAGGACATACCCGTGGCCAGGATCAGTGACAATGCGATCAACGCCAGCCAGGCGACAGCGTTGGTGGAGTCCAGCTTCAGCCATCCGATATCGACGAACAGCCAGCTCAGGGCGGCGAACAGGGCCGCTACCAGAATGATTCCCAGCCATCCCATGGACAGGAAGGTGGCGCGCAAGAACACGATCCAGGCAATGAGCAGGCCGATCCCGGCCATTGCCATGAACGGGCCGAACTGCGCGTTTTCGCCGAACACCCACCCCACAAAGGAGTAGGCGGTGGGGTTGTACGTTCCGAGGACCAGGACGAGTGCGAAAAGCCATCGGCCGAGAAAACTGTAGGCGGTGAAGGGGCTGGCCGATGCTTGCTTGACTCCCGTGTTGTTCCAGTGAGCATCGCTCACCGATATCCGGAATTATCGGCGAGAAACCAGACAAAGATTGTACACGACGACAGATTGTGTTCCAGAACACCGGGTGGCGACTCGGTGTGATATGGCGGCTGGAGCAGCCCAGGGCTGAACGCCCGCTGAAACACGCCAAAAAACGTACCGTCCTTGTACAGGCTCGGGGTGGCGACGTCCTGTCGCCACACGGTTTCAGCGGGCGTTCAGTCCTGGGCTGCTCCGGGCATGTTTCAGCGGGAGCCGGCGGGAGGCTGTCGAATCTATCCCGCCCGCGACCGCGACTGTTGGGCACGCCATTTTCTGACGCTGGCCAGGGCCTTGATGCGCCGCTGCCTGACCGCGCGCTCGAGATTCTCGTTCACGAAGCGCGTCATTGCCGCGGTGACTTCGCGGGCCATGGTGTTGCCCTCATTGTTGGTCGCCATGATCATGAGGTGAGGATTGAGCGGGTCGGGTGACATCTCGTCGCTCTTCCTGCGGAGCGTCACCAGCCGCGTGGTAACTCGCAGGTCCCGTTCGCGCTGAACCTTCTCCTTTGCCTTGCGTTGCTCGATCAGGTAGCGATGTTCCTGGGCGTGGCGCCGCGCGGAGACCAGAAAATCGTCTTCATGCACCACGGTCAGCACGGGAATGTCATACGCGATCAGCACATCCAGGGCCCGCAAATGCCGTTCCTGGTACTCCACGGGGTCGTGCAACGCCGCGTCGACTTCCTTGAATAAACCGTAGAAGGACACCGTCTTGAGCAGACGGCTGCCAACCAGGCGCAGAACATAAGGGCTTTTCACGCTCAGCAGGCGCTGTTGCACCGTCGTGCTGCTCAGCAGCTGGCGCAGCAGGCCGTTGCAACTGTTGACCACTGGCTCCGCCATCGGGGTATCCAGAAACCAGCCCAGGCGCGCCAGCCGATCCCGGTCGCGTACGGCGGCTTCTTCACTGAGGGTCAGTTTGCCGCGCTGTTTTTCGTAAACGCGCTCGAAGCCCCCGTAGTCCAGCGGCGTATGTTCAAAGCGGTGCGCGACGGCGTTGCGGATATTCCTGACGGTGTGGGGGACATCGGAGGGTGCCCAGGTGGCCAGATTTATAACGCCGCTGACGCGGAGGGCGTCTACCAGTTTGCGGTTCTGGTCACGAAGCTGGTCGTAGGGTTTGATCGGTGCATCGCGGTTGTCGAGAAGAGACAGCAGCAGGTGATCCGTGATCACCCCGGCGATGGAGTGCCCCGCGATCGGTACAGGCCGGCCCTGGCGCCAGATCTTCAGCACGGCCTTGCGCAATACCTTCGCATAGTGTGGAAAAATGTCCCGCTCGGGCAACGTTTTCGCGTGGCTGCCGCGATGCAGCGCGGACACGGTCCAGGCAGAAGGCAGGCGAATCAGGAAGCTGGTAAAACTGAATAGTCCCATGAATCCGTGCATAAGCAGAATGTGCGGCCCGTTGGCTTCCTCGCCTTGCCGGGTTTCCGCCTTGTTCTCCAGAGGCCTGCCATTTTCGGTATAGCGAAACAGTGTCTGTTCAAAATGCAATGCCTGCTCGTCGGCAAAAATGTGCACGCGGCGGGCGACATCGGGAGACTCCCGCAGCATGCGCAGGGGCGTCTCCTGGACCGTCTGTTCGAAATCCGTGGTTTCCTCCATCTCCAGTCGCCCGAGCGCACGCAATTTGTGGTGGCCGGACACGAGCAACGAGATACAGTGCGCGTTGACAACAACACGCCGGTTGAGGGCTACGCGCAATGCGCCGCTGTCGCGTTTGATGACGGTCACTCCGGGGGTGGGCTCGGATAACTGCGCCAGGTACGGTGTGAGTGCGCCGATGGCGCCGTCCCTGCCAACCCCGCTGATCAGATAGTGCAATGCCATATTGGCGCCCAGTTTGAGCTGAATATCCTGGGCATAGCGCGCCGCTTCACTGCGCGCGCGCCGCATGGCTGTTGCGCGGTTGCCTGACTGCAGGGCCCTGTGTACCTCACCCATGTTCATCGGCTGAATCAGCGTACGGATCATGGCGTCGATGATATCGTGGTCCCTGGCGTCGCCGGGCAGCCCCAGTACCCGGGCCATGTTGCGAAGGCCGCGGTTGACAATGAGCTTGCGCGTCAGGGGCATGATGAAGTTCATCACCAGCCCCTGCTCGGGGCTTTCCCATTTGCCTTCGCCGGAAGAGTCCTCGAGCACGAAAAAGCGCACATCGTCGATCCAGTTTACGCGGGAGTGGAGCCTGCTCACCATGGCCTGGTACTGCGCTTTTACGGTGTTGCCGCCGCCGACGGCTACAGTGAAATGTTTCTGCTTGTAGGGGCTCCAGGTAGAGAAGCGCTCGCCATCCTGCCAGTCCCGGTAGTGTTTCTCGAAGACGCTGACCGCGTGGTCCGCGGCGTGTTGCAGATCGGAGGACACACTGACGCGTATCCCGGACGCTTCCTCGACGCGCATCGAGCGGCGCGCACGGGCGGTGAAGCCGAATCTGCGCCGTGTGCGGCGCGCGCGTATTTGCCACGGTCGTGTCGACGCCAGGCTGCCCATTGTTATCCCCGATCTATTTTGTTGTTCCGTGTCCGGCCGCGGCTATTTTGTCCGGCCGCGGGTTTATATTATGGCAAATACATCAGCCGCCTGCTGAATTGTCGAGTACTCGACACCGCGCGCGGAAATTCGCGAGCTTCTCGTCGAAGCGGCCAATGCCGCCCAGCCGCTCACGGAACAGGCCCAGCGCGTTTTCGTAGAGTTGCATGTCCCAGTGGTTTTTCTCGCGCAACAGTACTTCCAGCTCGGGACCGAGCTCTTCGTAGACGGCCTGAACGCGACGTTCGGTATTGTCGTCGCGCCCGGTGGTGACATTCTGCGCGATGTATGCCAGATCGATATCGGGAAAGTAGGGCGCCAGATTGTGTTCCAGCAGCACCATGCTCTCATCGTAGTACTCCACGAGTACGAGAAAGGGCGTGGCCGCCAGTCGCCCGAGGCTGTCCAGGTAGGCGTGCTCGTCAATATCGCTGTCGAACCGGCTGGTGAGAAAGGCGCAGTGGAAGTTGCGCACGGTTGGCGCGCTGTCCGGTCGCATGCGCCAGCGGATGTAGTCGGTAAAATCCAGTTCCTTGGCCTTGATCGCACCGGGCGTGCTCGCCTGCTGCCTGCGTTCGAAGTCGTACACGGAACGGGCCCTGTCGATCGGGTGGCGCAGGGCGATGACCGGCAGAATTTGAAAGTCATCGGACTGTGGCAGGGGAAAGCGCACGTGGTGACTCGACAATGCCGACACCGTCTGGTGCCGCGCGATATACGGTCCCAGATAGTCCGCCCCACGGCGCATTGCGTCATCGTCCCGATGGTCGACGAAGCGCTCGCCGAAATGCCGCGCGAGGCTCCAGTCCAGGCTGCTGCCCGCATTCTTGAACAAGTGGCAATGCAGCAGCACCGGTCGCGGTTGCGGGCCGGGGCGCCGTCCCGGGCCGTCGTCCAGAATGCGCTCCAGTGCTGCCCGAATGGTATCGAAGCTGAATTGTTCGCGGATTACCTGGCGACCGTTGGTGGACAGCTTCTGCCACAGGGATCGGTCGCTGTGCAGAGCGATGACCTTTTCGGCGAAAGCCGATTCGCTGTCCGCGATCAGCGCGTTGTGCCCATCGCCGAGGGACATGCCCTCGGCGCCGATGCTGGTGGTGACGACCGGCAGCCCGTAGGAAAAGCTCTGCCCGATCTTGCCCTTCACACCGGCGCCGTGAAGCAGCGGCGAGACGAACACGCGTGCATTCTCGAATACTGGCTGGACATCTTCCACGTAGCCGGCCACCACCACGGCATCGCCGGCGAGCGCCAGCAAACGCTCTGTCGGGTCGCTGCCGACGATTGTCAGGTGTATGTCCGGCAGCTTTTCGCGGATGAGCGGCAGTACGAACTCGATAAACCAGACGATGCCCTCTTCGTTGGGCGGGTGGGCGAAGCCGCCGATGAACATCAGTCCGCTGCGTTCCTCGAAACCTTTGACGCAGGGTTCGAGACGGTGGATGTTGGATACGACGGCCACTTTGTCGGCGAAGGACTCGGTTGATAACAGTTCCTTCTCCGTCGGGCTGACCACGAGCGTGGTGTCTGTCTCTTCCGCGAGGTAGAACTCAAGATTCTTCCATTGCTGCACCTCGCGTTCCAGCCGGCGCTGCTCGCGCACAAAATGCAGGTCCACGGTATCGAAGATGGTCTGGGCGTCGCTGTATTTCTTGACGGTGGCGACATAGTCCTGGGCCGTGGCGGGGCGCGACATGAGAACTGCGTCGAGGTCGTCGCCGATTGTTGCGATGACATCCTCGAAGTCCAGCGTGCCGTAATAGGTTTCGACGCCCATGTCCTGCAGGACACGGGTGTAGCGTTCGTCGTAAGTGAGATCGTCGGGCCAGAAGGACACTTTCCAGCCCATGTCCCGCAGAATCTGCAACATGCTGAGCATGCGCTGCGAGCCGGAATCCCGATCAAAGGTCGGTACGTAGTGGTCGATGATAAGAATATGCCGGTCGCCGCGTCGCTCTCGCGCCACCCGGGTTCCCGCCGCGCTGCTGACGTGCTGCGTCTCGAGCACCTCGCGCCACTTTTCCAGGAACTTGTGGCGGTTGATTTCCTGGAAGCGCTTGTAGCCGGAGCTCGTGTCCTTGCCGGCGGAAGCGCCCCCGTAATGAATCACGACGGCCGCGGGCTGGTAAACGACCTGATAATGCAGCGCGCGTACCGCGAAGCACAGGTCTGTATCCTCGTAGTAGGCTGGCGCGTAGCGCGTGTCGAAGCCGTCGAGCTCGCGCCACAGCACGCGGCTGATCATCAGGCAGGCGCCGGAGCAGTAATCCACCTCCCGCCGATAGTTGAATTGGGGGAGGGAGGGGTCTTCACCGTGGCCGTAGTTGCAACCCGTCGCATCGCGCCAGACGATGCCGCCGGCCTCCTGCAGGCGGCCGTCCGGGTAGATCAGTTTGGCGCCGACGAGCCCCGTCGAGCTGTCCGAGAACGGTGCCAGCATGGCTTCGAGCCAGCCCGGGGTGACTTCCGTATCGTTATTGAGGAGCAACAGGTATTCGCCGCGGGCCTGCGCCGCCGCCTGGTTGCAGGCATTGACGAAAACCTCATTGGCATCGTTGGTGATGACGCGGATGCCCTGCATCGCCGCGAGCAGTTCGGGGGTTTCGTCAGTCGAGTGATTATCCACCACGATCAGTTCATAGCTGCCGGTGGTGTGTTCGTGCACCGAGCGCAGGCACTGCCACGTGAACTGCCAGTTGTTGAACACGGGAATGATGATACTGACCTGCGGGGTTGCCGGGGCGGGGAACTCCAGCGGCTCCCATGTGGGCGCTTCCTGTTCCGCCGGCGCCTGTTGGGTCGGAGACGCCGTCTCGCTCTCTGCCGCAGGCTCGGGCGCTTGGCCCCCGGTTTCGCTATTGGCGGATTGGTTGGCGCTCAATCTGCTCTTTACCTGTTGCAGCAGGCGGCGGGGAAAGCTGCCCTGCGGCATCATCGCTTCGACAATTTCCTGGTATTTCCTGTAGACGCGCCACGGGGGGCTGCCAATGAACTGGCCGATTTCCCGCTCGAGACGGTCGGCGTGCGCCTGCAGTCGATCCCGGTCCCGGACAATGGCATTGGTATGTGCGCTGTAGCGGCGTTCGCGGAAGTTCTTGTCCCGCTCGTACTCGTCCTTCAGCCGGGCCAGTTCATCGCGCCGCCAATCGGGCCCTGCGCGTTGTCCGAGACGTTCCCGGAATGCGAGAACACCTTCATGGTAGAGCAGTGACGACAGTGCTTCGAAGCGATCCCCGATCTCGTCGAGGGCTTGCAGCGCATCTTTGCCGGCCTCGCCGCGCTGTGCGATATCGCGCAGCAGCCGATAGCAGGCGGCGACAGGTTCGGGGCAGTTCGCGTCCAGCTCGGCTTCGGCTACCGTGTGATGACGCATGTTGGCGTCCAGAAATTCGACCAGCGACGCGCTGTGATCGGATTCTCGCGGAGGCAGCTCCAATCCCGCGCTTTCAAGCAATCGGGTGACGGCCGCCTGCGGGTCCGCCACCAGCGTATCGAAATCGATGAAACCGCGGGGTCTGCCGCGACTGTGACGCTCCGCGGCCAGCATATGCTGCATCCACAACACGAGGGATTTTTCCCTCGAAAAGCCGTTGCGCTGGCGCAGGGACTCGGCGATCTCCAGCGGGTTGCGCACCACCAGGGCAAAGTGGGCCGTCACACCCTGTGCGTCGAAGTGTGGCAGCCACAGTGGCAGCAACCGGCATAGACGGGGATCCTTGAGCGCAGACAACTGGCCCTCGGCCATTTCGCGGTCGAGGAAGTTGTCGATGTCGATGTGTATCTGGCTCCCCTCGAAATGCTCCAGCCAGTCTGGCGGCAGCGGCAGGGTGTCGTCCCATGTTGTTTTCAGCGTGTCGAGAATGCAGTCGTTGGCCTGTACCACGTATTTGTTTTCAAAAAAGCCTTTCGGGTTGTCCGCCTGGGTTTCGAGCATCTGGCTGCCGAGGTGAACGCCCAGCAGATCGAGCGCGCCGGTCAAGGCTGACGTACCGCTGCGGTGCATTCCGAGAACGATGAGACAGGTTTTCATAACGTCGCGCCGCAGGCGGTCGGGCTCACTTTATCGTTGTGGCATCATCGGGCCCCCGGGGGGGGTAGAGTAAAAATAGTACAACAAATGACGGGGGGTGCGTCAGGCCGTGCGACTGTCAATGCCGTAAAATGTCGATTGGCCCGCATCTGGAGACCGCGGACCGCCCACGGCCCGCCCCGGCGAGGTGATTGGAGAAAGGCGATACATGAACGGAAAAAAACAGCCCGCCGGTTGGCGGGCTGTTCAACGGAGACCGAAACATCCCCCCTGCCGCCGGCCCTTAACCGGTGGTCAGGTCGCCGGTATTCGCAGATGGGGGCGTTTCGGGTGTAGCAACCTTGTCGTTGCCGTCGAGAATCTCCTGCCAGCTGCAGTAGATAGGAGTTTGTCGGTAATGTTCGTCGCGGATGATCTCTATGGCGAGCGCCCCGTCGGGTCGGGTGGCCGTGTCTTGTGTCGCTTTGTCGGCTGAGCCGGATACCTTCATGGTCAGTCCTCCTCGCGGTTGTCGTTATCGGTGTCGGCGCACTGTGTGTAGCATAGGAGTGGTTTGCGCGGGTCGGCAGCGGTAGCGGATACCCAATTGTGGTAAACACGCCGGCCGGTCATATGGCGGTGCAGCGGGTTGTTTCCTATTAATGTAAAATCTTGATATATACGACAACATACTGATATATAACAACTAAAAAATTCAGCGTTACGTCGATGCTCACTGCGTGAGTTGATTCGTGCCGTTGCATTACAGTTTACAACCCCCCGGTGTTGAGGCAGTGTTGCCCCAGATTAGGTATGTGCGCGGTGGGACGGGAAAGGGCGGATGCTGGGAAAAATCGGTGAGATGAAAAACGGTGTCGCGGACCGGTATCGGGGGAAAATCCGCGAGCGGGCCATCACCCAGGCCAAGGCGCGCATCGCTTTGTCCGAGCGTCGTTTCGAGGATTTCTCCGAGGATGAACTGGAGGTCATCGTCAAGGATGAAGAGGACGAGGTGCGGCGAAGTATCAAGCAGTCGGCGGTCGTGGCTCTGCTGATCACCCTGGGTCTCAGTTGATCGATGCTCAACCAGCTGCTGCGATTCACGCTCGTCAGTTCGGCGTTGTTGTGGCTGCGGCCGCGCTGGCGCGGCCTGCTCGCATTGGCCGCGTTCGTGGGGCTGGTGCACGTACTGCACGGTGAGTACCTGCATTACGTGCAGTTGTCGGGGGAGCAGTCTCTGCTGCTCTGGTCCTACGGCATCAAATGGCTTGCGCTGGTCATCGCCCTATCGGTCTACGTGTTCTTCGCCTTGCCCCGCGGCGGTGCCCGTGCCCGCGACCGGGCGAGGCCGGAGCGACAAGCCCGTGAGCCCGAGCCGGCCCTTCCGGCGGACGACGGCTTCGACTTTCTTCGCCGGAAGAAGCGTCTGGAGGGCCGCGCCGAAAAGGTGCTGTCGAAAAAGTCGCGCTGATACGCCGCTTCCTTTGAATCTGGTCATGCGCTTTCTCTTGTGTCGTTGTCGGGACGCGGTATTCAGTCACGCAGTACAAGCCGGGATTGTGCTGCGCCGATTGTAGTACACTGTGGGGCAACACAACCCAAACAGACACACAGCGCGGGAGGCCGTATGAAAACCCGTTTCAAATCCTTCAGCGAAAGCACCAAAGCAGACTGGGACGTCATTATCGGCGAGCAGATACACTACATCGCCGCGCTGCCCGACCGTATCCTGGATCACATGCAACTGCTGGCGAACGATTGCGGGGGCTTCCCGGTCACCCGCCTGCAGCACTGCCTGCAGACCGCGGAGTTGGCGGCGGAAGCCGGCGAGGACGATGAGTACGTGGTCTGCGCCCTGCTGCACGATATCGGCGACACGCTGGGCTCGTACAACCACGCCGATGTCGCGGCGGCCATCCTTCAACCTTTTCTCTCGGAAGCCAACCACTGGATGGTCCAACACCACGCCATCTTCCAGGGCTACAACTTCTTCCACCATCTGGGTCTGGACCGCAACATGCGCGACCGCTTCAGTGATTCGCCCTATTACGAACACACCGAGCGGTTTGTCGCCAAATACGACAACCCCGCCTTTGACGCGGACAGGCCGGAGCTGTCCCTGGACCTGTTCGCGCCGCTGGTGCGCAAGGTGATGTCCGCGCCCCGCCAGGGCCTGTACATGGGCGACGCGCAGGAGCGGGAGCGCGAGAAGGTAGTATAGCGAGGTCGGCGCCCGAGCCGGCAACGACCCTGGCTGCAGCCGCAGTCGTGTGGCCGCCTTGTTCTTCACAGGCCCGAACCATAACGAGCAAGAGCCGACAATAACCGCATGAGCATGAACGGACACGCTGCGCACCAGCGCATGCTGATCGACGTGGAGGGCGTAGCTTTCAGCTACCCGCACGCGAGCGCGCCCTCGCTTGTCGGGGTGACGCTGCAGGTGCCGAAGGGCAGTTGCTTCGGCCTGCTGGGCCCCAACGGTGCCGGCAAGACCACCCTGATCTCACTGCTTACCGGCCTGCTGAGTCTGCAGCGGGGCAGGATCGCCGTAGACGGCATGCGCTTTCCCGGTGACGCGGACGCCATCAAGCGTATGTCGGCCCTGGTGCCGCAGGATTATGCTTTCTATCCGGCCCTGACCGGCCGCGAGAATCTGCGCTTCTTTGCCGGGCTGTACGAGATCCCCGCGGCGCAGCTGCCGGCGCGCCTGGATCAGTGCATCGACATCTGCAGCCTGGGGCCGGTGCTCGACAAGCCCGCCGCCACCTATTCCGGCGGTATAAAACGCCGATTGAACCTGGCCCTCGGTCTGTTGTGTTCACCGCGTTTGTTGTACCTGGATGAACCGACGGTGGGCATCGATGCCCAGTCGCGGTACTTTATTCTGGAAGCAATCAAGGGTTTGAAAAACGAGGGCATGACAATCATCTACACCTCTCACTATATGGAGGAGGTGGAACAGATCTGTGACGACGTGGCGATCATTGACGATGGCCGCCTGGTGCTGCAGGAACCCATTGACGAGCTGTTGCTGGGCGGGCGCGATGTCTACGTCACTCCCCAAAGGGAGCCGGGAGCGGGGCTGCTCGCACAGTTGGGCGAGCAATTGGATGTCGTGTGGGACGGTGCACGACTGATTCTGACGCCGCCGCCGGGGTTGCCTGTATCGTCGGTGCTGGCACAGCTGGAGCGGCACGGCGTCGGCATTGCCCGCCTGCAGATGGGTGGTTATCGCCTGGAGGAAGTCTACCTGTCCCTCACGCGCACGGAACTGAGATCCTGACCATGCAGCTGCGCGCCCTCATCCGCAAGGAACTGCAGCTGCTTTTCCGCGACATCCACGGCCTGGCGCTACTGTTCGTCATGCCGGTGGTATTCATCCTGATCATGTCCATGGCCATGAAGGAGGAGTTTGACCGCCGTTCCGGTGTCACGCTGGATGCACTGGTGATCGACGAGTCGGGGTCGGCGCCCGCGGCGGCGATGCTGCGGGATGCGGGGGACAGTCCGCTGTTCACGCTGTGGCCGGCGGCAGAGAAGCTCACGGCGGGCGCCGGCGAAACCCTGTACGCGGCCGCCGAGGCCGCGGTGGCGAAAGATGAGTACAGCTTTCTGTTGAGGATCAGGCCGCGGGCGTTCGAATCGCTGGATGCACAGGTGGCGGATGTCGTCGTCGCCCCCGGCACCAGCCGCGAGACCAGCGCGCTGTTCATGGCAAGCCTGCGCCGCGCCCTGGCCAGGCAGCGGTTGCTGCTCATGGAGCAGGGTATCAAGCAGGAGTTTCCCGAGGCCGCCGACTACGATTTCCTGCGAGTCAGCGGCGCCGAGGACGACGATCTCATCGACGTCAGTTACGGTTTCCAGGCGCGCGCGGTGACCGAGGCCCCCACCTCGGTGCAGCAGAATGTACCGGCCTGGCTGGTGTTCTCGATGTTCTTCGTTGTCGTTCCCCTGGCGAACACCATGATCAACGAGCGTCAGCTGGGCACGCTGCGGCGTATTCGCACAATACCGGTGCCGGGCTGGAAGCTGCTGGCGGGCAAGATCATCCCCTACTACTTCATCAATCAGGTGCAGGTGGTGCTGATGCTGCTGGTGGGCCTGTGGCTGGTCCCCCTGTTGGGCGGTGACCGTCTGACCCTGGGCCAGTCCCATGTCGGACTGCTGGTCATTTCCAGCGCACTGAGCGTGGCCGCACTCGGCTTTGCTATTCTCGTCGCCGTGACGTGCCGCAGCACCGAGCAGGCGACGACGCTCGGCGGCGCCGGCAATATCATACTGGCCGCGCTGGGCGGTATCATGGTTCCCACCTATGTCATGCCGGAGGTGATGCAGTCGATAACGGTTGTCTCGCCCATGTCCTGGGGCCTGCAGGGATTTCTGGATATCTTCCTGCGCGGCGGCGGTGTGGCGGAGGTGTTACCGGAGGCGGGCTCTCTGCTGGGACTCGGTTTCCTCGGGCTGGCGGCGGCGCTATTGGTGATGCGTCGGCAGGAACTATGACGGAGACAGGTCGATGAGCGGGACCGGCGCCAATGATGAACTGATCAATGCGCTGAAGGTGTTGATTATCGAGGAGTGCGACAAGGACATCGAGGCCGATGAACTCGATACCGACGAGACGCTCATCGGCGGCCCCCTGGAGCTGGATTCCCTCGATGCACTGCAGATCTGCATGTCGGTGATGGACAACTACGGCGTGCGCATCGAGGGCGGACCGGAGGCGCGCGCCGCGCTGCAAAGCGTGCGTACCCTGGCCGAGACCATCGCGGCGGAAACATCGGCATGAACGGCGCGGCCGGGCGCGCGAGTTTTCTCGGCGCCGCTATCCACTGCGGCATCGGCGCCGACCTGGACACATGCCTGCGGGCATTGCGCAAGCAGCCCGGTCCGCCGCGGTTGCTGTGCAATGAGGTCACCGACCGGGCGCTCGCCATTCCCTACAAGCTGCTGTGCGACAGAGAACTCGGCGATTCCTCCGCGCGTCTGTATGGCGTGGCGGCCGATATTGCCGGGCAGGCCCTGACGCAGGCGGCGCTGGATCCGGCGCAGCGCGCTCGTGCGGGACTGTTTGTCGGCAGTTCTTCTTTCGACATCTGCGTACAGGAAGACAACTACCGCGCGGAACTGGCCGCCGGCGGCGCGCGATCTCCCTGCGCGATTCCGGCATCGGCACGCTGGCGGCGCGACTGGCCGGGTCGCTCGGGCTGCGCGGCCCCGACTTCAGCTTCAATACCGCCTGTACCGCAAGCGCCAACGCTCTGGTGGCGGCGATCAGGCAGGTCGAGTGCGGCCTGCTGGAGCACGCGCTGGTATTGGGCGCGGAGCTGTACAACGACGTCAGCGCGCTGGGTTTTCACGGCCTCGGCTTGCTCACCGAGTCGGTGATGGCGCCTTTCGATGCGAACAGGGACGGTCTGGTGCTGGGCGAGGGCGTATCGGCCCTGGTGATCGGCCGCGCGACAGCGTCACAGACCGGCGGCTTCTACCTGCGCGGCTCGGCCAGCACCAGCGACACGCACAGCATCACCGCCTCGAACCCGGACGGCTCCACCATCGCCGACGTGATGCGCGCGGCCCTGGACAACGCCGGCATGACTGCCGCGCAAGTCGACGCGGTCAAGGTACACGGGACGGCCAGCCTGTCCAACGACGAAGCGGAATCGGCGGGGATGCAACAGGTCTTCGACAGATTGCCGCCGGTGTGTGCCCTGAAGCCGCACATTGGCCACACCCTGGGCGCCTGCGGCCTGAATGAACTGGTGCTGTTCTGCGCGGCCGTGGAGGCGGGCTTCCTTGTGGCAACGCCGGGCATCAGCGCTCGCGCCGGCGACCTGGGTGTAACGCTGAACCAGGAGCCGGCGCCGGTATCGACCGGCACGTTCATGCTCAACTACTTCGGCTTCGGCGGCAACAACGCCAGCCTGCTGGTCGGCAACGAGCCCCGGCGGGACCCGACTGTGGCAGTGATGTGATGGCGGTTCCCGTCGTGGCGACCGGCACCTACTGTGAAGCGGTGACGGACACACCGCCGCCGCTGAAGGAGCTGGTCAGGGAAAGTACCGGCACCAGCGTGCGGCGGGTCGGCCGTTTCATCCAGCTGGCGCTGATCGGCGCCGGCAGGGCCGCGGGAGATGTACCGGCGAACACGGCGATTTACCTGGGGTCCGGCCGCGGCGATCTCGACGCCATGGCGGAAGCACTGGAAACCATCTGCGTGGAAAAACAGGCGCCGCGCCCGCTGCTCTTTATCAACACCGTCAGCAACGCGGCCTGCTTTTATGTCGCCCGCACCCTCGAGCTGCAGGCCGCCAGCCACTTCGTCAGCAGCCGGCATTTCGCGCTGGAGAGCGCCCTGCAGTCGGCGCTTGTGGATATGCGCTGCGGCGCGGTGGATTCGGCCCTGCTCGGGATCGTCGATGTTGTCGCGGGTACCGCTGCCGAGCACGCGCAGCGCGTGGGTTTGGCGGCGGGGCAGGCCGTGGCGGAAGCGAGTCACTGGTTGCAGTTGCAGCGCGACCCGGGCGCCCGGCCGGTGCTGGGTACGGTCGATGCGGTGGAGTTCTTTGGCGACCGGGCGCAGGCGCAGGAGCGGCTTGAAAAGCTGGCGCGGAACGGCGGCACTTTTTTCGCCCCGGGCCAGTACCTGGGTTCGGAAGCCGCGGATTGGTCGCGGCGTCTGGCGCTGGATATCTGGCGGTCTGAACCCGCGGGTCATTTCGACAGCCGGGCGGCCGGTGTGTTGTGTGACTTTCTGGAGCGCGGCAGCGGCTGCCTGCTCCACTTGAACCGCGATCCCCGGGGCCGCTACGCCGCTGTCGTGGTCAGCCGCTGACCGGCCGGCACGTTCTCAGTATCCTTTCAGCAGGTCCCAGGCGGACAGTTCCAGGCGGGCGCATTCTTCCAGTTGCGCCGCCAACGAGCCGCTCTCCATACTTTTGCGCCCCGTGCAGATCTTGCTGCAAAGCAGGGCGAACCGCCGCCACTGGTCACCTGCCTGCGCCATGCGCTCCGCCGCCGCGGCGAGCTGCTCGTGCCCCAGCGCCCGGGAGCTCTCGCGCAGGAACGAGGCGTACATGAAACGAAAACCGGCGCCGCCGGTGCCGATCTCCTCCTGCATGCGCACGACATGGCTGAGGTAATGGGGCAGTTGCTGTTCGCGCCGGGCCGGATCCGCGGCCAGCTTTTCCAGGGTGCGGCCGAGGTAGCGGATGCCGCGTATCCCCACGATCGGCAGCGGGGCGCCGGTCATGTAGCGCCGGTTGTCGCGTATCGCGGCGCGGGTCGCTTTCTCCCGATCGTAATCGCGGGGCATATGCGTGATGCGGTACATCAGCCCCTTCGCCGCGAGCGCGCCGCGGGCGAAGCGCGCCTTGCGCAGGGCGGCGGCAGGGCAGCGCACCGGCGCCTCAAACACCGGGTCGCTGATCAGGTACTCGTCGCCCTCGCGTCCGTACACCAGCAGATTGTGTGCATTGAAGTGGAAGCGCATGGTCTCGGGAAAATACGGCAACCAGTACACGGAGGTCTGCAGGCCGACGACCTCGCCGCGCGCGAGCAATTCATCCAGCGCCGCCATACCCTTGTCGGGATCCCGGAAGGTGCGCGTTTCGAGGCCCAGCCCGAGGCGTTTGCGCAGGCGGCGAATGATATGGCGCGGCGGCATGCGGTAACCGATCAGCGGCATGCCGGAGATGCGGATGAATGGCAGGTAAGCGAACGTCAACGCCGAGGCGAGTCCGAAGGCCATGGGTTCGGATATGGGAAGACCCTTGTGAGTAAGCAGCGAGGACATGACGCCGCTCTCGCAGTGGGCGGCCTGGCGGTGTTCAAAGGTCGTCATGTAACGGTTGCTCCGGCAGCGCGCGAAGTTGTTCGGGAGACAGTTCCAGCGCCTGCGCGTAGCGCCGCAGGATGCGCGCCGGCAGTTTCCTGAACACCCGTGGGTGCAGGTGGCGGCGTACGCGCCACCGCCACAGCCCCGCGGTCTGCGCCAGCAGCGCCACGTCCATGCGCCGGTAATACATGTAGTATTCCAGGGGCGCGCTGACGCCGCGGCGGGCGCGTTCCCAGCTCTGTCGACACTGACGTGCAAAGGTATCGAGGGCCATGCGTGTCGCATCGGCCTCGACGTCCCAGCCGGCGGATTTCACGCCGACGAAGTCGCCCGCGGCGTTGCGCGCGTAAATGAGCTTGCGCGCGCCGCCATAGGTGCTGTTTTCGCTGTCCTGGGGGACCTCGTCTTCGCGCATGTCAATCAGTGGGCGGTAAGATGCAGGAAGGACGTGGTAAAGCGGCCGCTTTCGGGCACGTAGCAGAGAATCCTCTGCCCCGGCTCGATGCGACCGGAGTGGAACAGCTCCTCCAGCATGATGTAGATCGACGCCGCGCCGGTATTGCCGCGGTAGCCGAGATTGGTGAACCAGCGTTCCTCGGGGATATCCAGGCCGACGTTGCGCAGGCCGGTAGCCAGCTTGTCGTGGAAATATTTGGACGAATAATGCGGCAGGAACCAGTCGATGTCCCGCGCCGACAAAGCGTGCCGCTCGCGCAGTTCCGCCAGCGGGCGCTCCACCGTGTAATGCACGATGTGTTCGTTGAGCAGTTTGATGTCCTGCTTGACGGCCATGACCGACTCACGCGCGCGCTGGGTTGCGCTGTAACGATGCCAGCCGACCAGAGAACCATCGGCATGCTTGACCGCGCCGGCGTACATGCAAGTCTCCATTTCCCCGGCGTAGGACAGCAGCTCCAGCCAGTCGATGTGCAGGGACAGGCCTTCGTTGGCGGGGCGGTTCTGCAACAGCATGGCGCCGGCGCCGTCGGACAGCATCCAGCGCAAAAAGTCCTTCTCGAAGGCCAGCTCGGGCTGCGCCTCGAGCGCGCCGGCATCCGCCACGGACCCGGCGTGAAAGTTCTCTGCGCGCATCATGGCCGAGGACAGTTCCGAGCCGGTGGCGATCGCGTTGTCGTGCAAACCGCAGCGCACCGCCATCCAGGCGTACTTCAACGCCGCCATGCTGCTGGCGCAGACGCCGGTCGTGGCCACGGCCTCGCAACGGGGGAGTTGCAATTCGCCCTGTACCATGGAGGCGTGGCTGGGCATCAACTGGTCGGCGATGGATGTGCCGCAGCACAGACAGTCGATATCAGCCAGCGCGATGTGCCGGCCGTCCAGGGCGCGCACCGCCGCGGCGGTCATTTGCGCGTTGGTGTAATTCGGCTCGAGGGTGATCGGGTCGACCGCGTAATGCCGCGCCGTGATGCCGTTGGCGCGCAGCACGGTGTGGCGGGCGCGGGACGCGCGGCCACCGACCTCGCCCAGCAGGCGCTCCATGTCGTCGTTGGCCACGGGATCGTTGGGCAGGAAGGCGCCCATATCCGTGATGTACACGGCGGTTTCGCTCATTTGGCGGTACAGCCCGACGCGGCGTATTCACCGGATGGCGCGGCGTAGTAGCGGCGCTGTTCCTCGATGCGGCCGCGCATCAGCGGCGCGGACAGGCGTTTGAGCACGGATGTGACGGGCACCACGGTGGCGATCATGGTCACCAGGAACAGCACATAGATCAGCAGCACCAGGCGCCGGAGGGGATTGCCCGGGCGCCCCAGGGCGCGCAACAGGCCGCCCCAGAGGCGGAAGCTGCGCAGGGCGATGCGCTCCGATGCGATGAGGTTCTCGTTGATGCTCACCGCGCCCATGCCGCTCAGCATGGGCCGCGTGTCCCCGGGCTGCCGCCGGGGCAGTTGGGCGGCAATCGCCTCGCCGAAGCGGCTCGCGGCGCGTATGCGGTCACGGCTTACGCCCGCCGCCGGGATCAGTCCTCCCAGGAAAGGTCCCTTGTTGCCGGTGAGGAGCCACAGCGGTGTGGCGAAAAACGAGGCGCCGGTGCCCGCCTCGTCGGTCAGTACGACATTGTCCACCAGGTGCGCGCCGAGTTCAGCCAACTGCGCCTTCACGGTCTCCTGCGCCATCAGCCACATGTTGCGGCAGGCAATCACCGTGACCACGGGCTTGTCGCGGAGCAGGGCGCGCGCATCCTCGCTTTGCAGGAAGGCCGTCATCGGCTGCGCCGGAGACAGGAACCATACCTGGTAGGCGAGTATGACCAGGTCAAAGTCCTCACCCGCCGACGCCAGCGGCTCGATCGGCCGCGGCTGCATGTACACGGTCTCGGGAAACGTGTCGAAGAACGTAAAAAACGGCCACGGGAAGGGGAAGGGTTCGAGCGGCTGCAGGTTTTCGCAGGTCAACGTGATATCCGGCGAGGCGCGCAAGGGTTCCGAGATCGAGCGCACCACCTCACTCAGCTGTCCGGACTGGCTGAAGTGAAGCAGGAGGATGCGTTTTGCATAGTTATACCCGACCGTTACCGCCACCGGTGAGCTCGCGGGAGCCGATTATGCCTATGTTTGGGGTCAGAGTAAAAACTCTGGCATTCAGTTCGCCGACTTGGGGCCACGTTTCAATAGACTCTGCCGCCTGCCACCCAATGTCTCTATTTGTCTTCGAAACCTCTCAGAGCCGAGCGCCAATCCCTGATTAACCGATTGCCGAATATCCGTCAGAACGTCTTCATCAATACAGGAATCGAACAATGCGCGATACTGTTTTTGACGCTCAGCATTACTCGCACCGAGCGCCAAATATTGTCGATGAGGCGACCATAGCTTCATTGACTGACCAAGGCCGTTCGCCCTGTAGCTCGACCAGACATAGTCGGCTGGATCTCGTACCATACCCGCTCTTACCGGATTGAGCTCGATGTAGCGAAGACACGTCAGAAAATAGTCGCTCTGCTGCACAATACACGACTTGAACCGCCCCTCGAATAATGTGCCGGTGCGGTTATAGGTCTTATTGAAATAGCGCACGTACCGGCGGCCCAGGGCTTGCATCGTTTTCGACAGTGCCAGGTCGCGTTCGGGCGTAACAAGCAGGTGCACGTGGTTTGTCATAAACACCCACCCATGAATTGAAAGGCCATTATTCACAGCAGCTTCGAAGAGAAATGTGCGTAAGCGGCCATATCGCTATCGTCGGCAAAGCAGGCCGAGCGATTGTTGCCGCGTTGAATGACATGCTGGGGAATGCCCACAGGGCGGTACATCTGCACAGTCTGGCCACGATGCTCGTCCTTGAGCGATTGAGAGAACCTGTGCTGAGATTATAGCGAAGCGATCATCCGGATGGAGATCGCTGGGTGGATATGATCAGTTTTTACTCTGACCCCAACATTCGGCTCCCGCCTGCTGGGCTCGAACCAGCGACCCAGTGATTAACAGTCACTTGCTCTACCAACTGAGCTAAGGCGGATCGGTCACTACCGAAGGCCGCGTATATTAAAGACGGGGGCGGCTCCGGTCAACTACCGGGCAGCGATCGACCTGGACGGACTGGCGGGCTGATTTTAGCCGCCCGGTGAGGGATAATGGCGGGTTCACTCTCGTCCTCCCAGTCAGTTGTACCGTGTCCAGAGCCTTCAAAGTCGCATCCCCCTTCGAGCCCGCCGGAGACCAGCCCCGGGCCATCCGCCAACTGATCGACGGGGTGCGGGCCGGTCTCGTGTCCCAGACGCTGCTGGGGGTGACCGGCTCCGGCAAGACCTTCACCATGGCCCA
Organism: Halioglobus sp.; assembly: GCA_034521205.1. Lineage (GTDB taxonomy): Bacteria > Pseudomonadota > Gammaproteobacteria > Pseudomonadales > Halieaceae > Marimicrobium. The sequence continues at coordinate 60,374 of JAXHMT010000006.1, read as the reverse complement.
CGTGGTCGAGGCCCTGCAGCGCCCGACCATCGTCATGGCGCCACAACAAGACCCTGGCGGCCCAGCTCTACGGCGAGTTCCGGGAGTTCTTCCCCAACAACGCGGTGGAGTACTTCGTCTCCTATTACGACTACTACCAGCCCGAGGCCTATGTGCCTTCGTCGGATACCTTCATCGAGAAGGACGCCTCGATCAACGAGCACATCGAGCAGATGCGCCTGTCCGCCACCAAGGCCCTGATGGAGCGCGAGGACTGCCTGGTGGTCGCCACGGTGTCGGCCATCTACGGTCTGGGCGATCCCCAGTCCTACTTCCGGATGATCATGCACCTGTCGCGCGGCGAGATCATCGACCAGCGCAGCGTGCTGCGCCAGCTGGCGGAGCTGCAGTACACGCGCAACGACGTCGATTTCCGTCGCGGCACCTACCGCGTGCGCGGCGATGTCATCGATATCTTCCCGGCGGACTCCGAGCGCCAGGCGGTGCGCGTCGAGCTGTTCGATGAGGAGGTCGACAACATCGCCTGGTTCGACCCGCTGACCGGCGAGATCGAGGCCAGGGTGCCGCGGGTCACAATCTTCCCCAAGACCCATTACGTCACGCCGCGCGACGTGATGCTGCAGGCGGTCGAGCAGATCGAGGCAGAGCTGCGAGGAGCGGCTGGAGCAGCTGAAGGACAACGACAAGCTGGTGGAGGCCCAGCGCCTGGAGCAGCGCACGCGCTACGACATGGAGATGATCCGGGAACTGGGCTACTGCACGGGCATCGAGAACTACTCGCGCTACCTGTCGGGCCGGGCGCCGGGGGAACCGCCGCCGACCCTGTTCGAGTACCTGCCGGACAACGCCCTGGTGATCGTCGACGAGTCCCACGCCTCCATCCCGCAGATCGGCGGCATGTACCGCGGCGACCGCTCGCGCAAGGAGACGCTGGTCGAGTACGGCTTCCGGCTGCCCTCGGCGCTGGACAACCGGCCCCTGAAGTTCGAGGAGTGGGAGCAGCTCGTGCCCCAGGCGATCTTCGTCTCGGCCACGCCCGGCCCCTACGAGGAGGAGCACGCCGACGCGGTGGTCGAGCAGGTGGTGCGCCCAACGGGTCTGGTGGATCCGGAACTGGAAGTGCGCCCGGCCAGTACGCAGGTGGACGACCTGCTCGGGCAGATTCGCACCACGGTGGCGCGCGGCGAGCGCGTGCTGGTCACGACCCTGACCAAACGCATGGCGGAGGACCTCACGGAGTACCTCGCGGAGCACGATGTGCGCGTGCGCTACCTGCACTCGGACATCGACACGGTGGAGCGCGTGGAGATCATCCGCGACCTGCGCCTGGGCGAGTTCGATGTGCTGGTGGGCATCAACCTGCTGCGCGAGGGGCTGGATATGCCGGAGGTGTCGCTGGTGGCGATTCTCGACGCCGACAAGGAGGGCTTCCTGCGTTCCGAACGCTCCCTGATCCAGACCATCGGCCGCGCGGCGCGCAACCTGAACGGCCGCGCGATTCTGTACGCCGACAACGTGACCGGCTCCATGGAGCGCGCCATCGCGGAGACGGACCGCCGCCGCCGCAAGCAGGTGGCGTTCAACGAGGAGCACGGCATCACGCCCAGGGGAGTGGAAAAATCCGTGCAGGACATTATGGAGGGCGCGCGGCGCATGCCGACCCGGGGCAAGTCCCGGGCGAAAAAGGTCGCGGAGCCGACGCCTGGTCTACTCGGCGGAACTGGCGGAGCTGTCTCCGGCGGCCCTGTCGCGCAAACTCAAGGCGCTGGAAGCGGAGATGCACGAGCACGCGAAGAACCTGGAATTTGAGGAAGCGGCCGCCCTGCGCGACCAGCTCGCGGAGATCAGGCAGCTGGCATTTGTCAGTTAGGGTTGCCGTTGGGGTCAGACCCGAATGGCACTTACTTAAGCGTGAATTGGTCTATGTCGTCATTCCCGCGCAGGCGGGAATCCAGGTGATTCAACGTGTTGTGGTCAATAGATCCCCGCTTGCGCGGGGATGACGGTCTTATGTAAGTGGCATTCGGGTCAGACCCCTCCCTGCTATAATTCTCGACAGAACTGTCTCCAATACCCGGAAGGGATGATGCGCCTCAAACCCCTCGACGCGCTCTGGCTGATGCTGGAGTCCGCGGAAACACCCATGCACGCGGGCGTGCTGGCGACTTTTCGGCTGCCGGCCCGCGCCCCGGCGGATTACCTGCGGGAGCTGGCGCGGGAATTGCGCGCCAGCGGTGAACCTGTGGCCCCCTGGAATTGCCGCCTCGCGGGGTTCGGCGGCGTGGGGATCGCGCCGCGTTTGGTGCAGGAATATGATTTTGACCTGGACTATCACTTCCGCCACTCGGCATTGCCGGAACCGGGCGGCGAACGCGAACTGGGCGTCGTCGTGTCGCAGTTGCACAGCCAGGCACTGGACCGCAACCGTCCCCTCTGGGAGTGCCACCTGATCGAGGGTCTGGAGGGCCGCCGTTTCGCTGTCTACCTGAAAGTGCACCTGGCACTGGTCGGCCACGTCAACAGCATACCTTTGTTCCTGTCCGCGCTGGCGGGCAGTGCGCGCTCGCGCCGGGTCGAGCCCTGGTGGACGATGAACCGGGAACAGGTGCCGCAGAGGCAAACGCTGGATTGGGAGGCGACCGAAATTCTGGGTGATGCTCGCCCGCCCTGGAGAAACCTTCGCCGACATGCGACGGATGGGGGGCGGCCTTTTGCGCGCGATCTGTTCAGCGGAGCGAAGTCACCTCCTGTCGCGGGGTACGCCGCGTTCGACCCTGAATCGGCGCATCAATGCCCAGCGTCGTTTCGCCACGCAGCAGTTCGAACAAGCGCGGATAGAACGCCTCGCAATCGCGGCGGGCTGCTCCCTCGACGCGATCCTGGTCTACCTCTGCGGCAGCACCCTGCGGCGATTTTTCAAGGAGTACAACGCGCTGCCCGGGAAGTCACTGATCGCGGCGGTGCCGGTCTCTCTCGGCGAGCGCGGCGAAGGTTTGCCCGACAACGCCATCACCGGCCTGCGGGTGGCGCTGTGTACCGACATCGGCGATCCCCTGCGGCGGCTGGAGGCGGTCAAGGATGTGGTGAACGCGGTCAGGGAGGATCGGGAATCCCTGCCCGCCGCGGCGGTCACCCCCTACGTGCTGCTGCGTTCCGCGCCCGTCTACGCCGGCCAGGTGCCGGCGCTGGGCCGCCTGGTGCCGCCGGTTTTCAATCTCACGGTCTCCAATACCGCCGGCCCCGACTCGCGCCGCTACCTGAGGGGCGCGCGACTGGAGGCGCTCTATCCCGTGAGCCCGCTGATGCAATACAGCGCATTGAGTGTCGACTGTGTCAGCTACGCGGGGACGCTCAATATCGGTTTCACCGGCGCCCGGGACACGCTGCCGCACCTGCAGCGCCTGGCGGTGTACACCGGCAGGGCGGTGGAGGAACTGGAAGGCCTGCTGGCGTCGGAGGGTGGGGCGTGAGCCGGCTGGGCGGACCACTGGTAGCGGGGGGGCTGGAACTCAACCGGCGCCTGACGCGGGCGGCGGCCAACAGCGTCGACTGGCTGTTCAAGCGCGACACCCTCATCAAGTCGGGCCGCACCTGGTTCGAGCTGGTGTACGACAGCGACCTGATGGCGGTGCGCTACTACGAGTTGCCCGACGAGGACGAGATCGAATTGCCCGACGGCGGCACCCGGCCCATCCGCCGGCGCCAGCACGCGGTGCCGCTGGTGCTGGTACCCCCGTTGGGCGTGACCACCGAGGTGTTCGACCTGATGCCCCGGCGCAGTCTGGTGAAGTATCTGGTGGCGGCGGGCTTCAAGGTCTACGTGGTGGACTGGGGGCGCCCGACCAGAGAGCACGGCCACCTGGGTTTGCGCGACTACTCGCGGGATATGCTGGGCACGGCGCTGGCGGCGGTGCGCAGCCATTCCGGCAGTGCCGATCTCTCGCTGATGGGCTGGTGCATGGGCGGCCTGTTCTGCCTGCTCTATCAGGGCCAGACGCTCGACCCGCGGGTGCGCAATCTGGTGACGGTGGCGAGCCCGATCGACCTGGAGAGCGGCAGCGGCGTCATCGCCGGTGTGGTCGGCGCGTCCCACGCCCTGGATGGACCGGCGCGCCTGGTGAGCCGCTACTCCAACCTGTTTCTGGACATGCTCGACCCGGCGCTGCTGTCCTGGCCGCCCTGGTTCACGACCCTCGTGTTCAAGATGACCAACCCGCTGTCCAGCATCACCAGCTACTGGGATCTGATGACGCGGCTGTACGACCGCGAGTTCGTGGAGTCCCATTCCACCACGGCCGACTATATCAACAACATGCTCCTGTACCCGGGTGGCGTGCTCAGGGACATGGCGGCCAATGTGGTCGGCGACAACCAGCTTTCCAGCGGCCGGCTGACGTTTGGCGACACCACCGCGGAAATGGACCGGATTCGTTGCAATTACCTGGGTTTTGCCGGCGACAACGACCGCCTCGTGCCGGTGTCCGTAGCGGAGCGCATTATCGACGTGCTGTCCTCCCCGGACAAGGAATTTCGCACCGCGCCCGGGGGACACATGGGCGTTATCATCGGCAGCCGGGCCTGCGATGCGGTGTGGGTGCAGACGGTGGCGTGGCTGTCCAAACGCTCCGCCCGCCGGCCCCCGGCCCGGGCCGGCGCCGACAAGCGGCGTCGTTGAAGCCGCCGGCTCCGACCGTCAGTATTTTTTACGCGAGCGCCCCGATTCGGCGCTAAGTCCTTGTTTTTGTGCGATGGCATGGATGTTGCTTTGTCTGTTGCGTACATACTGTAGCGACGCTGCCCGCGCACGCTGCCCGTAAATAATTTCGATAAGGGATAACTGCTATGTCACAGCTTGCGATAAGCATTGACGCGGACGGCGGCAGGCGCTGGTTCTGGACGCGGGGAGTTCCCGCGGCGCTGGCCATGAGTGCCGCTACGGCGGTCACCACATACGTTGTCTGCGCGGTTGTGGCGGGCCTGCTTCCCTGACCAAAGCGTGCGGGCGGCGCGCAACACCCACACCCGCGTTTGTATCGTTAATTCCGTCGCCGCTAAAAGGCGTTCCAGAATTCCAAGTGCCGAATCGGTGAGATACGGCGATTGGGAGCCTGCGCCGTAGAAACCAATCGGCCTGCGGGCTCCTGGTCCGGCCTTTCATTTCACCGCGCATTCGGGCACTATGCCGCCCTCGCAGCGCCAGTGAGGGCGCCGGCCGCCGGCGTCACCCGCGCGTATTCCATGTCCTGCAAGTGGCCTCTGGTGGTGGCCACCACTGATGAGGGGATAACTGATGCCAGTCATCACATTGCCCGACGGCAACCAGCGCAGTTTTGACCGACCCGTCACCGTGCACGAGGTCGCCGCGGCGATTGGGCCGGGCCTGGCGAAGGCCGCCCTGGCCGGCGTCGTCGACGGCCGCGAGGTCGATACCTCCCATGTCATCGACGACGATGCGTCGCTGGCTATCATCACCGACCGCGACGAGGCCGGCCTCGAGGTGATCCGCCATTCCACGGCTCACCTGCTGGCCATGGCGACCCAGGAACTCTTTCCCGGCGTGCAGGTGACCATCGGCCCGGTGGTGGAAGACGGCTTCTACTACGATTTCGCCACCGGCCACAATTTCACACCGGAGGATCTGGAGAAGATCGAGCGGCGCATGGAGGAACTGGCCGCCGAGGATCTGCCCGTGGAGCGCGTCGTTTACGACCGCGATGAGGCGGTGGAGCTGTTTCGCAATATGGGCGAACACTACAAGGTACAGATCATCGAGGAATTGCCGGACGACGAGCAGATCACGGTCTACCGGCAGGGCGGCTGGATGGATTTGTGCCGCGGCCCCCATGTACCCACTACCGGCAAGCTGAAGGCGTTCAAGCTGACCAAAGTGGCCGGCGCCTACTGGCGCGGCGACTCCCGCAATGAAATGCTGCAGCGCATCTACGGCACCGCCTGGGCGGACAAGAAGCAGCTCAAGGCCTACCTCGTGCGCATCGAGGAGGCGGAGAAGCGCGACCACCGCAAGCTGGCGCGCAAGCTGGGCCTGTTCCACACCCAGGAGGAAGCGCCGGGCATGGTGTTCTGGCACCCGGCGGGCTGGACGGTCTACCAGGTGATCGAGCAGTACATGCGCGCGCGACAGCTCGAACGCGGTTACCAGGAGATCAACACGCCGCAGTTGGTGGACCTGTCGCTGTGGGAAAAATCGGGACACGCGGACAAATTCGGCGACGACATGTTCATGCTCAAATCCGAAGACCGGGATTTTGCCGTCAAGCCGATGAACTGTCCCTGTCATGTGCAGGTGTACAACCAGGGCCTGAAATCCTACCGCGACCTGCCGCTGCGCCTGGCGGAATTCGGCTCCTGCCACCGCAACGAGCCCTCCGGCTCGCTGCACGGCATCATGCGCGTGCGCGGTTTCGTGCAGGACGACGCCCACATCTTCTGTACCGAGGAGCAGATCCAGCCGGAGGTCTCGGACTTTATCGACTTCCTGCACGACGTCTACGCCGACTTCGGGTTCGACGAGGTCATCTACCGGTTGTCCACGCGGCCCGAGAAGCGGGTGGGGTCGGATGCCGACTGGGAGCGCGCGGAAAAGGCCCTCGCCGACGCCCTCGATGCCCAGCAACTGCCCTGGGAGGAACTGCCGGGGGAGGGCGCCTTCTACGGCCCCAAGATCGAATTTTCGCTCAAGGACTGCATCGGCCGGGTATGGCAGCTCGGCACCATTCAGGTGGATTTTTCCATGCCCGGGCGCCTCGATGCACAGTATGTCGCGGAGGACGGCAGCCGCCATGTCCCGGTTATGCTGCACCGCGCCATCCTCGGTTCTTTCGAGCGTTTTATCGGCATTCTCATCGAACATTACGAAGGGGTCTTCCCCGCCTGGCTGGCGCCGACACAGGCGGTCGTCCTGAATATCACCGACAAACAGGCCGATTACGCCCGTCGTGTACAAGAGTCGTTGCAAAACAAGGGCTTTCGGGTGATTTCGGACTTGAGAAACGAGAAGATCGGCTTTAAAATCCGCGAGCACACGATTCTGAAGGTCCCCTATCTTCTGGTAGTCGGGGACAAAGAAGTGGAATCACAGACTGTGGCCGTGCGTGCCCGTCGAGGTGAGGACCTGGGATCCATGGATCCCGATGCGTTTGCCGCACTACTCGCCGAAGACGTCGCATGTCGCGGCCGTATTGTGTTGGAGACTCAGCATTAAGAAAGAAAGCGGTAAGAAGGCCCTGACCAACAACCAGATTACGGCGGACCCGGTTCGCCTGGTGGGTGCCGATGGCGACCAGGTCGGCATCGTGCCATTGAGCCAGGCGGTGGCGGCCGCGGAAGAGGCGGGGCTGGACCTGGTACAGATCGCCGACTCCGACCCGGTGGTCTGCAAGGTCATGGACTACGGCAAACATGTGTTCGAGGCGAAGAAGCAGAAATCCGCCCAGCGCAAGAAACAGAAGCGAACACAGGTCAAGGAGGTCAAGTTTCGTCCAGGGACGGAGGAGGGAGACTACCAGGTGAAATTGCGCAACCTGGTGCGCTTCCTCGAAAACGGCGACAAGACCAAGGTCACGCTGCGCTTTCGCGGACGTGAGATGGCCCACCAGGAGATCGGCCTGGAACTGCTCAAGCGCGTGGAGAACGACCTGACCGAGTTGGGTTCCGTCGAGCAGTTCCCGAAGATGGAAGGCCGGCAAATGACCATGGTGATCGCCCCCAGAAAGAAGAATTGACGGCCCGTGAATGCCTCGATTTCTTCAACGAATCACTACCAGTGAATCACTATCAGTGTGGAGTAGTTAATGATGCCCAAAGTCAAAATTCACAGCGGCGCCGCCAAGCGGTTCAAGAAAACCGCCGGCGGCTACAAGCGCAAGAGCGCTAACAAGAGTCACATCCTCACCAAGATGACCACCAAGCGGAAGCGGCAGCTGCGCGGCACCTCGATGATTCACAAGCACGATGAGGTTCTGGTAGAGCGCATGTTGCGCGCCAGGTAACGGCCGGCCAGGTAAGGAGAAGACTCATGCCCCGAGTAAAACGTGGAGTGGTGGCTCACCGCCGCCACAAGAAGATCATGCAACAGGCCAAGGGCTACTACGGTGCCCGCAGCCGTGTGTTTCGTGTCGCCAAACAGGCGGTGACCAAGGCCGGGCAGTACGCCTACCGCGACCGCCGCCAGCGCAAGCGCCAGTTCCGCGCGCTGTGGATCACCAGGATCAACGCCCAGTCGCGTGCCAATGGCCTCACCTACAGCCGGCTGGTCAACGGTCTGAGGAAGGCCGACATCGCACTCGACCGACGCGTGCTGGCGGATCTGGCAGTGCACGACAAGCCGGCGTTTGCAGCGGTCGTGGAGCGCGCGAAGTCGGCGCTGGCCGCCTAGCCCATCCCCGCCGCGGACTTTGGTCCGCGACACCGGCAGGACACGAAGGGAAAGGGCACCGCTCTTTCCCTTTGTTTTTTTTGGGGCCGTCATACGATCCCGGCCCGCGCAAACGAAGACAGAGAAAAACGTTCAATACAGGCGAGCACGGTTTATGGAAGACCTCAAATCCCTGGCCGACAACGCGAAGTCCGCTATCGCCGGCGCCGGCGATACGGCCGCGCTGGAACAACTGCGCGTGGATTACCTCGGCAAGAAGGGCAGGCTCACCCAGCTGCTCAAGGGCCTGGGCAGCCTGCCCGCTGACGAACGCCCCGAGGCCGGCGCGAAGATCAATGCGGTGAAGCAGGAGCTGCAGGACCTGATCGGCGCGCGCCGCTCCGAGCTGGAATCCGCCGCGGTGACGGCGCGGCTCGCAAGAGAGACCATCGATGTCACGCTCCCGGGCCGGGGCCAGCCCACCGGCGGCATCCATCCGGTGACACTGACCATGGAGCGCATGGAGGACTTCTTCGGGGGCATCGGCTTCGAGGTGCGGGAGGGGCCGGAGATCGAGGACGACTATCACAATTTCGAGGCCCTCAATATTCCCGCCCACCACCCGGCGCGGGCCATGCACGATACCTTCTACGTGACGGATAACACCGTGCTGCGCACACACACCTCCCCGGTGCAGGTGCGTGTCATGGAGACCGAGGCGCCGCCGCTGCGCATTATCTGCCCCGGGCGCGTGTACCGCTGCGACTCCGATCTCACGCACACGCCCATGTTCCACCAGCTCGAGGGGCTGCTGATCGACGAGCAGTGCAGCCTCGCCGACCTGCGCGGCGTCGTGCAGGACTTCCTGCACGCGTTTTTCGAGCGCGAGGACCTCGCCGTGCGTTTTCGCCCCTCCTATTTCCCCTTCACCGAGCCTTCCGCCGAAGTGGATATCCAGTGCGTCAACTGCGGCGGCGACGGCTGCCGCGTATGCAGCCAGACCGGCTGGGTGGAGGTGATGGGCTGCGGCATGGTCAACCCGAAGGTGTTCGAGTACGCGGGCATCGATGCGGAACGCTACGCGGGTTTCGCCTTCGGCATGGGCATCGATCGACTGGCCATGCTGCGCTACGGCATCAACGACCTGCGCCTGTTTTTTGACAACGATCTGCGTTTCCTCGAGCAGTTCTGAACGGCCACCAGGGAGAGGCGGACAGTGAAAATCAGTGAACAATGGCTGCGCGAGTGGGTGGATCCACCGATCGGCACCGACGAACTGGCCCACCAGACTGACCATGGCGGGGCTGGAGGTCGAATCGGTCGAGCCGGTCGCCGGCGGTTTCAGCGATGTCGTGGTGGCGCATATCCTCGAGGTCGAGCAACATCCCGACGCGGACAAGCTCCGCGTCTGCAAGGTCGATACCGGCAGCGGCACGGTACAGGTGGTGTGCGGCGCCCCCAATGCGCGCCCCGGCCTGCGCGCGCCGCTGGCGAAAGTGGGCGGTGTGTTGCCCGGCCCGCGGTCGATCGAGCGCGCGCAACTGCGCGGTGTGGCATCCGAGGGGATGCTCTGCGCGGAACAGGAACTCGGCCTGTCGGAGGATTTCGAGGGGCTGATGGAACTGGCCCCCGACGCGCCGGTGGGCGCCGACCTGCGCGACTACCTGCAACTGGATGACAGTGTCCTGGAGATCGGCCTGACGCCGAACCGCGCCGACTGCCTCGGCGTGCGCGGTATCGCCCGGGAGGTGGGGCTGCTCAACCGTCTGCCCGTGCGCGAGCCGGCCTGCGAACCGGTGGCGGCGGATATCGACGACAGCTTCGCGGTGGAACTGCAGGCGGGGGATTGCTGCCCGCGCTACGCGGGGCGCGTCATCCGCGGGGTGGATCTGAGCCGTCCGGCGCCGTTGTGGCTGCGCGAGAAATTGCGGCGCTGCGGCCTGCGCTCCATCGATCCGGTGGTGGATGTCACCAACTACATCCTGCTGGAACTCGGCCAGCCCATGCACGCTTTCGATCTCGACCGGCTGCAGGGCGGTATCGTGGTGCGCCTGGCCGCGAAGGGTGAAACCCTGGCGCTGCTGGACGGCCAGACCGTGGAGCTGGACGAACAGACGCTGGTCATCGCGGATCACGACGGCCCCGTGGCGCTGGCCGGCATTATGGGCGGGGCGCCGACGGCGGTCGGCGGCGGGACGCGCAATATCTTCCTCGAGTCCGCCTTTTTCACGCCGCGGCGCCTCGCCGGACGGGCGCGGGCCTACGCGCTGCATACCGATTCCTCCCACCGCTTCGAGCGCGGCGTCGATTTCCGCGGGCAGGTGGCCGCCATGGAGCGCGCGACCCGGCTGCTGCTGGACATCGTCGGCGGCGAGGCGGGGCCGATCACCGAAGTCGTCGACCGGGAACATCTCGAGGCGCCGCCCGATGTGCCCCTGCGCCGCGCGCGGATCGGCAGGATGCTCGGCGTGGAGCTCGAGGACGACGAGGTCGAGCGCATTCTCGGCGGTCTCGGCCTCGGCGTCAGCGCGACCGATGAAGGCTGGCTCTGCAGCGTGCCGAGCTGGCGCTTCGACATCGGTATCGAGGCGGACCTGCTGGAGGAACTCGCCCGGGTGTACGGGTACAACCGCCTGCCGGCGTCGCGCATCCGCGCCGAACTGGCGATGCCGCGTCTCGAGGAAGCGAAGCTGGCGCCGCGGGAGCTGCGCCGCCACCTCGCCGCCCGCGGCTATCGCGAAGCCATTACCTACAGTTTCGTCGACCCCGCGCTGCAGGCGATGTTCGATCCCGATGTGCGGCCCGTCGCCCTGGCCAATCCCATCTCGGAAGAACTGGCGGTCATGCGCACCAGTCTGCTGCCCGGCTTGTTGGGGGCGGTGCGGCGCAACGTCAATCGACAGCGCCCCCGGGTGCGGCTGTTCGAAACGGGCCTGCGCTTTCTGCCCTCGAAACAGGACCTGCGGCAGGTGCCGACGCTGGCGCTGGTCGCGACCGGGTCCCGGCTCGGAGAATCCTGGGCCAGTGACGCCGAGCCGGTGGACTACTTCGACCTGAAAGGGGATCTGGAGAGCCTGCTGCAGCTTTCGCGCCGGGCGGAGGGGTTTGCCTTCGGCGCCGGCCACCGGGCGGGGCTGCATCCGGGCCAGACCGCCGCCATCAGTTTCGACGGACGCGCGGTGGGGGTTATCGGCGTCCTGCATCCCGACGCCCTGAAACGGCTCGACCTGGACGACGCCGTCGTCGTCTGTGAAATCGATCTCGACGTCGTCCTCGACCGCGCCATGCCGGAGTTTGCGGAATTGTCGAAATTTCCCGGTATCCGCCGGGACCTGTCCTTCGTCGTGGACCGGGATGTCCCCGTGGCCACCCTCATGGCGGATGTGCGAGGCGCCGCGGGCAGTTACCTGTCGGACTTAACCCTGTTTGATGTCTATACCGGCAAAGGCATTGATCCCAAACGAAAAAGTCTGTCGCTGGGTTTGACATTCCGCGACCATTCGCGCACTCTTGATGATCAGGAAGTTAATCCTGCGGTAGGTCAAGTGATTGATCTGCTGGAAAAAAATTATAAGGCCGAGCTCAGGAACTAGGACCGGGAACATGACCGCGCTGACCAAATCCGAAATGGCGGAGCGCCTGTTTGAAGAGCTTGGCCTCAACAAACGGGAAGCGAAAGAAATCGTGGAGCTGTTCTTCGAGGAAATTCGCGGTTGTCTCGAGAACAACGAACAGGTGAAGCTGTCCGGCTTTGGCAACTTCGATCTGCGCGACAAGAGCCAGCGCCCCGGACGCAACCCCAAGACGGGGGAGGAGATCCCGATTTCCGCCCGCCGCGTGGTCACCTTCAGGCCCGGCCAGAAGCTCAAGGCACGAGTGGAAGAATATGCTGGAACCGACACACAACAATGAATTGCCGGCGATCCCGGCCAAGCGCTATTTCACCATCGGTGAAGTCAGCGAACTCTGCGCGGTAAAACCCCACGTACTGCGCTACTGGGAACAGGAGTTCCCGCAGCTCAAGCCCGTCAAGCGCCGCGGCAACCGCCGCTATTACCAGCGCGACGACGTGCTCACCATCCGCCAGATTCGCGGGCTGCTCTACGACCAGGGCTACACCATCGGCGGCGCGCGCCAGCGCATGTCGGGCGACGGCGACGACGGTTCCCTGTCCGTCGAACTGCAGGCGGTGATCAAGGAGACAATCGAGGACCTCGAGGAAGTCCTCAAGGTACTCGCGCCGGGCAAATAGTTTTTGTAACGCCGTATCGATCCGGTATAATTCCGCGCTCGCCGTAAAGGCACATTCGGGGCGTAGCGCAGTCTGGTAGCGCACCACACTGGGGGTGTGGTGGTCACAGGTTCAAATCCTGTCGTCCCGACCAATCAATAAAAAAGGCCACCCGCGGGTGGCCTTTTTTTATTGACGGTTGGAACGCGAGGGTTTGTTCGTTAGCGAGCCCGCAGGGCGAGCGTATCCCAGGTTCACAAAACGCGACCCCACGGGAGCGTTTTGCAACGAGCCCAGCTACTCTTGAGTAGCTGGGCGAAGCCCCGAAGGGGTCGAAACACCCCAAAGGGTGTTTCGATTCAATCCTGTCGTCCCCCCTGGGTGGTCGCCCCCGTCTTCTAAATAGAGGCCCCCTAACATGCCGAACTTCCCAAATCCAGCCATGCTCGACTCCGGGCATGTGGTCAAGGCTTACCAGGAAACGGAAACTTCCGGGTCATATCACCGCCGCTCGTTATGCGGCGATCCCAGATACCGTGAGCTGGTGGACATCAGTACGATTGCTGGCATGCTCAACCGTAATGGAGAGGATATTGCCGTCAGAATCCAAATCCAGGAGAGTGTTCTCGTCCAGGTCTTTCGTTTCCACGACATCGGCCTCTTTAAACTCGATGTAAAGAGTATCGGTATCTTGAAAGTAACTCATTTTCATGGCTTAAAGCCCCGGTCGAAAAACGCATTGTGAACGGTTTCACCATCCTCAAGCAGGATAACTCGAAGGTATCGGTCGCCACGTTCCGCCATGTTAGGCGGCGCTTGCACTGTCCGATGAACGCACTGCGGGAATGTCTGTTGGGCTGATCGGTCGGACGTTCCCCACCGGTAGGGTAAGCAATGCTTGGGTACGACCGGAACCCAACACAAACTCCACCTCGACGGCCTCATCATCGTAGACTTCTACAACAGCGCCAATGTCGCCAGCCCGCAGATTATGCTCTGGAATGTCGCTTGCAAGAACTACTGTGTCGAGCATGTTGTAAGTCATGATCCCTCCCCAGGATACGCCGTCACGAAGCGCGGAATTGTCTTCACCTCGCCCGACAGAATGGCTACGCAATCACAGTAGTCACGAATCTTCTCGCGTGCAACTATCGCTGAATCCGCGTTCGGAAGTCTCATCAACGTTCCTGTGTCGCCTAACACCATCAGCAGCCAGCGAGGTACGAGCGTCGGCTGCATGGTTAATACGCCCAGCATGGGCATGAACTAATGGGGTGAAAGTCCCCTGTGGGAAGATCACCGTTCAGCCGGTTTTACCCGATTGAACGCTAACCACTAGCGAATGGCAAGGGCCAATCCGCGAGGAGCGGTCTCGGAGCGCCGGAAGTAAGCCGCTAGCAAAACTGCGAGCTGATGAACAAGAACATCATATGAGGCGTAGGCCGGAGGCGAGTTGGCACAAGACAACGAAGCCGCGTGATCTAACGGCCACCGTAAATGATGCAGCAGTGCAGTGACAGTGCATGTCCTTATCTGGGGCGGTCCGACGCCTCGGTGCAGGGCGTTGTGGGGGCTGGGGGTTAGAAACCCCCGGCAACCCGATTAAGCGCGAACTTCGCTGCAAGCATAGAATAAACGGCATGATCTACATGCTTTGCCGTAAAGATTCTCACGCTCTCGCAGAATACCTTCAAATTTAAATCCCAAACGCTCTGGAATCTTTTCGGCTTCTCGTATTGCCAGTTGCGGCAGGTTATCTCTATCCGATTTAGTTTATACTCCCGAAATCCTGTTTTGACCAACGCCTCTACAGACTTAGTCATGATGCCTTTTCCTGAGTACATCTGGCCCAACCAATACCCGATCGCTCCAATCTTGTTTCCGTTATCGATGTGATGAAATCCACACACACCGCACATGGCCACCTCGTGGAACACAGCATACTGTGGTCCTTTGCCAGCTTGATACTGGTCGATAGCTGACTTGATGAATGACTCAGTGTCGTCGGGAGATTTGTTTGAATCAAGCCAAGGAAGCCATTCTCGCAGGTACGTTCGATTGGTATCTACCAAGCTGTATAGCTCATCTCTGTGCTTGAAGCTGAGCAACTCCAGCTCAATGGCTTCCTTGATCTTCAAATTCGCACCCAGTCGCTTAACGTCGGCGCTCAGCCGCGCTTAACGGAGACCAAGCAGTCAAGCGTCGGGCTGCAGCGTGTCGTTATGTTGCTGTCTCAATTGAATCTTTCTCAACTACGAATCCTTCCACTTGCGCCCAGTCGATCAGCTCCTTTTCAATAGACGATTGCTCGAACTCATACCACTCCTCTAGTTTGCCCTTCTCGTATAGAAGGTCCTTGTACCGAGCGTACGCGCCTCTCCTACGAAATATCTCGTCAATTTCTTCATATGTGTCGGGCATAAACCGTGCCGCAAATTTCAACACCAACGGTTTCCCGAGATTCAAATCCCGTTTGTTAGGTACCTCCGCATATAAATCAGGCGCTTCAATATCCTCTGGGAGTTCCTCCTCCAGATCGTTGTCCGTCAGACTCCCAGTAGATCTGTCCACTTTCTCGAGAAATGTATGCACGAGCACTAATAGAGCTACCGCCGCTTACGAGCTCCATTGCCATTTCTAGCTCACTGTATATAACAGACGGCATATGCACGTATTCCTACAACATAACGCTCGCAGCACCGGCGAGCCTCTGTTTGCCGCAGTCCCGGCGGCCGAAGGCCGCCGAAGTGCCAGCGCTTGTTACGCGGCCTCAATGACAGCTGCCTGAACGGATTTCGGTAGCTTGGCATCGATGAATAGAGAGGAGGGAGTATACATACTCTCATGCCGGTCATCTCGATGACTCGAACCTGGCCAAGGCGCTCTGCTTCTGGATCGGGGACCAACTCATAGATTTTCCTTTTCTCCAGAGATGCCGGAAATCCTGAGTTATCTATGCAATCAGGTTACTTTACTCATTTATCCAGCAATCGCTTATTTCAATTCTTGCGCCGATGCTGGTTGCTCTATACCAGTGTAGCTCTACGACTCGGGTGCTGCCATCCTCGAATTGCACCTGGGCCGATACCTTCCTTTTGCGTGACTGCCTTTGCCATAGACTTTTCTTAGCCTGGCAATTTCTCAGACTGATCCTGTAGCGAACGTTTTCGTGCTGAATTTTCTGAAGAATTTGATACCGTCACAGAGTTCGTAAACACATAACAGTATGATGAAGGAGGTACCCTGACCTCTTATTCGACTAACAGCAGGTCCCACTGACACTCGCCTCCGATGTATCTGCAATCGCCCATAGGCCGCCCGCTATCATGAGTGAAACCCTGAACCAGGAGTCCGGCACCTGCGTCTGCAAGTGTGGCCGCCGCCCACATCTGAATTTATTGACGAGTAGACAGGGCGGACGAACCGGTTTGAATGGCCGGGATCTGAGGGAAGGGTGTGCGACATGGTTTCATCGCTATCTTCCTCAGGCGCTCCACGGCTTTTTGTTTTTGCTAGCCCCACAGTGACCTGAACGGTAAGATGAAACCGGTATTCTGATCAAGTGATTTTTTGTTCTATGCCGCGACCGGCGGCGCCTGCTGTAGATGGGGTCGTAGGGCAGAGCGTTACTCGCTCTCCTTCTCAGCCTTGCCGAATAGCCGAGCCTGATTTTGCTTGTCATTTCCTCCCTCTGATTCCTGGTATCCCCCAGCCCATCTGGCCACCTGAACCGGGTGGGTAGTCCATCTCAAAGCGATTGCAGTACTCGTTTGGTGATGTGTTGCGATCACCAGGTGAGAGCTTGGTCACATTGGGGTATATGTCTTTCTGTCGATCAACCGTGCAACGGCCGACACAGGACCGTCAATCATAAATCCTCTGACAGGCCTGATGTAATAGCGGCAGTGCCAGCAGCAGCGCCCGGCCGCGAACCGCTTTTTGCGCGCCGCTTCGCTTTCATAGTGAAACTCAACCATCATTGCAGCTTCAAACCTGTCTGCCCCCCGGCTCCCATCTGGCGAGATCAATATACGCATTGCCCATACCCAACCCTCTCACCCATTTTGCAGCCGCGTCCAATGAGCGCCAGGTCTTGGGAGTGCCCTTCAGAGTCATGGCTGAAAAATGATGCCGGTGGAAGTCATAGCCTCCACGTGAAAGACCCGTCCCGTTGCCAATGATGTTGACTCGTTTAACCGCGCCGGCGTCGACAAGGGCTTTCAGCGTCTTTTCATCCATCTTCATCCTCACTGAATAGCGACTGCTGATCCGGGATCGCAATGCCCTCCGCCTCACAATGTTTTCGAATGAGGACTACAACCAGATTCGCGATGCTGCGGTGCTCCGGATCGGCGGCTTCCCGGGCTGCCTCCTTCAACACGGGATCGATGCGGAGATTCAGCGTCGCTGACTTCTTTTGACCACAAAGCTTCTCCGATTTAAGTGCGTTACAATGTAACGCATTTGTGATAGATTGCAAGCTCTGTTTTGCATGTGATCGTGGCGCGCGGAGGCGTTGCTTTATCCAATAACACTACCCTCAGGATTGGAATTAGGGCTCATGACCAGCCACATTATGGAGCCGGATCGAAATGGTTCAGAGCGCCCGAAGGTCATTTCTGGTTTTTGGTTCCTACGCCAGATATCACTCCACCTTTTCCCGGGTCAGGGAAAGCGCTACCGTCCCGCTACGGCACCGGTCCCGACATCGAGAGAAATGGTGGCAAAATCATGGCGTGGGATCCGGGAGAAAATGGAACGTTCTACTGGCGCGGAAAAATGTTGGCGGATTTCCCGAAGTACGGAACGTCGAGCGAAGCGGATGCTACGTGGCGGACGTACGGCTGAGTTAAGAACCAACAGAGGGAGTTTCTGGATACAGTCATTAACCAGTGTCGGGTCCAGGCTGAAGTAAACAAGGATGCGACCGGGTATGCGGTGGTGACCGGCGCGAACAAAACCGATCGCGGTTCCATGGTCGGCAATAAAGTGGTTGATGACCCTCGCGGAAGGATATTACTGATACCGGACTTGGGATTGCTGACGGGCCAGCGGTCAGAGCTTACCATAGCACACGAACGGTGAAGGCGATCGACTACACCTCCTCCGGGGTGACTCGGCTCCCAACAATGCTGGCAAAAGCCATGGGCGGTCCATTTGTTCTTCAATATCACGGTTTCTTCCGCCACGCTCGCCCCCGGCCGAGGCGTTTATTCGTCGTTGTGATCGTCCATGATGGCAACGCAGTCCTGGATCGGCAGGAACAGCTGGAGACCGCCTTTTTCGATTCGGATAAAGTCGTATTTCTCGTAAAAGCCAGCGGCCAGCTCATTCTTCGCGTCCACCACCAGTCCGCCGATGGCCGTGAATTGCCGGGAAATGACCGCCGCGTCCTCGATGGCGGCCAGCAGGGCGAACTCCCCGAGACCCTGCCCCCGCGCGGTCTCTTGAATAAAGGTGTTGAGTTCCTCGATTCCGCAGTCAAAATTTCGGTTGTGTTGCCTACCCAGTTGACGCGATTGTTATGTGTATATATACTTTAAATTATACACACAGCCGGAGATTGAGCCATGCGAACCAATATTGAAATTGACGACAAACTGATGAGTGATGCGCTTAAAGCCACGGGCCTAAAAACCAAGAAAGAGGCGGTAGAGCAAGGCCTTAAGGCCTTGATTAAACTGAAAAAACAGGAGGGAATCAAGCGCTTCAGGGGCAAACTCGAGTGGTCGGGGGACCTGGACGACATGAGGCGCGCTTCGTGATCCTTGTGGATTCCAGTGTCTGGATTGACTATTTCAGCGGTAACGACTCCGCAGAGGCCGATTTTCTTGACCGTACCCTGGGCAATCGCGCAGTTGCTATTGGCGACCTGATACTCACGGAGGTACTTCAGGGGTTTCGGCACGCTAAGGACTACAAAATTGCCAGGAGTATGTTGGAGGAACTTACCGTGTTTGAGCTTCTCGGGAAGAAAATGGCTATAAAAAGCGCGGACAATTTCCGAAAGCTGCGCAAGAAAGGTATTACTATTCGGAAGACCGCCGACGTTATCATCGCATCGTACTGTATTGAGCATAACCTTCCTTTACTATTCTCAGATAAGGATTTCCAACCCTTCGTGGATCACCTGAGCTTGCGAAACGCGGCATACACATAACGCCGCGTTTTGGGGCGCCGGAGCGACAGCGGTGAGTCCGATGCGCCAAGCGCCTGCGGCGCGACCGGATCAATGGGGTCAGAGTCATTGAGCGAAGAAACGATCACTTTCCGGAAACACGACACGTCAATGACTCTGACCGCATTGATTCTTGCCGTCGTTTTGCATGTGTCTCTTCCCCTGCAGGCGGTGTCGAGCGGGGAGAGCTGGGCAGGTGTCTTTGAGGAAGGGAAATCCTTGCGTGACGACAGTTCAGCGCCCCGTTAATGGATCGCACGAAAAACGCTGTCTCGCTCTACGAAAAAGCTATTGATGGCAATTTCCGCAGGCGTACTGGAAAAAGACTATCCGTTCGTGCTGAAGCCGGGACGCAGTCAATAGCCTGGCTGGTGTGGCGAGTCCACGCCAGCGGTGATTTGGCGCATGCGCGCCGTGGTAAGGTGTGAGGTTGACCCTCGGCTGCTGATCGCGCCAGTGGCTGGTGATCCGCTGCCTGGTCCGTACGCGGGTCAGTCAGCCAGGAATTCCGCGCGGGCAAGGAAAGCTCGCGCACCGCCAGCCGTGTCCTCGGTATTCATCTGGAATCCGAAAGCCGTGACGGGAGGCACTTCCTGCTGATCGAACTGGTTGCGAAACGCCTGTTCGAGATCGAACTCCGTTGTGACGGTCTGACCTTCCGGCGGGCTGCAGGGCTGGCAGAAGTAGCGACCGCCTTTATGATAATAATTGGCGGTATAGGCCTTGTCGGGTTCCGCGTTCTCGCTCAGGAACAGGCTGATGAAATAGGGCGCGTCGGGGACGAAGAAGCTGCCGCTCTCGATGTCCTTTTCGCCGAACGAAATCATTATCGCGATGGGAATCCGGTAGACTCCCTCCTCCCAGTTCGCACCCTCCGGGTATTCCTCCACGCCCCAGGTCATCCGGATCCGGCTGGCGCGAGGCAGTTGCAGCTCCCGCTCGATCAGTCCGGCCCTGCGTCCGTCGGTATGGAGTACCAGCCCTTTGTCCGAGAAACGAAGATCCAGGGAGGCCGCGTCAAGGTGCAACTCGTAACCGTTTTCCCGCAGCCACTCGAAAGCGCTGCCGGCTGGCTTGCCCGTAAAATCGATTACATGCACCACCTCGGACTCCGCTCCGGCATTCTCGCCGGATTCTTTCTCGGAGCCGGATTCGGCTGCAGCAAGCGCTTGCGCTGCGAGGCAGGCCGTTGCCGTCGTGGCGAGAAGAAACCATAGACACAGGCGTGCGAAGTTTCGCGTGAAAGAGGTATTTTGCATGTTTCAGTCTCCTTCTTTGTCCGGTGTCCGGCTTTTTTTCCACTCGATAAGCTACCAGCCCTGAACTCCGGGCAGGTCTTCAGGGAAACTCAGGCGATAACCCACGGTCAGCCCCAGATCCTCACCGGGAGGAACTTGTCGATCCCAGGCGAGCACGCCGGGGCGATCGTCCACGTCCCGGCGATCGGGCGCCGTGGTGCCGTCGGTCAGCGAAACCTCGATGCGCTCGTCGCGGGCGACCGGCATGGCGTCGAACACGGTCAGCTCGATCGAGCGGGAGTGCCCGTTGCTGACGGTGATTCGGTGGACCCGCGTGAGTACGGTCGACTTGCTCAGCATGCCTTCCCTCGCACGATCATCCCGCACGAGTTCGTGCTCGACGCTGATTCGGTCGTCGACGCCGAAGCTGGAAGCCAATTCTCCACCCGGCGCCACACCCTCGAAGCGCGTCTGCCCGACCAGGGTCCGATTCTGGTAGAGGGTCACCGAACCGGGCGGCAGAGCCAGATCGCCTTCCCATGTTCCTTCGGCATACAACCAGGCGGTCGGCTGGTGGCGCGGCACTGTTCGTGCGCTGAGCGCCACATCGACGCTGTGCTCGGCGAGCCGGAAGCGATGGGGCTGATTGTCCGCCGCCACGCTCGCCCCACCCGGGACGCGATAGGCCTGCGTGTACTCGTTGCCCATCAGATCGGCTGTATTCCACTGCGCATCGGCCCGCGGCGCCCCCGCAAGCACTTCCGCGCTGTGCTGCATTCCGCTACCCACCCTCGTGGCGCGGGCGCGGTCAAGCGAGCCCTTCTTGCCGGGCGATCGGACGTCGACCCACCAGGGCGTGAGTTCCGGCAGGCGGCCGCCAGCCGAGGGCCGCGACAGGGACAGGCTCAGTGTGGTATCCGACCAGTCCTCGCCCGTGCGCTGGCGCACCTCGGCGAACTGGACGATCTGCAGTTGTTCGGACCCCGTATCCAGGCGCCACTCGTAGACCGGCCGCCAATACGCGCCGCCGATCGTATACTCGATGGTGAATTGCGCCTTACCGGCAGTGGGACTCTCGTAGGCGAGATTGAGCGCCAGGGTGTCTTTCTGTTGCTGCCCCAGGTCCGCCAGCTCCCGCTTGAGACGCTGAATCTCTTCTTCGAACTCGCGTCGATCCCGCTGCAGCTGACGGCGGGCCGATAGTACGTCCTCGGCGCCGCTGCCGACGGTCTCCAGCGCCTCGCTCCAGCCATTGAGCGCCAGCTTCGCATCGCCCTGGCCCGCGCCACTGGCGAGGGATTGCAGAAGACTGAGTTGCATTTCGCGTGCTCGAAGGTCGTCGTCGATGGCGTTGCGCTGGTCGCGCGATGCCTGCAGGCGTGCTTCCAGTTCCCGCGCCCGCTCGCTGACCCGCTCGCTGCCGCGCACGGCCTCGAGCTGGTAGGCCCCCAGTCGCAGGCCCTCCGGCCCCTGGGCGGAGATGCGCAGGCTGTCGTGCGACAGGCCGATCGGCAGATCGGACCGGGTCAGTTCGCCCGAACCCGCTTCGATGTCCACCTCGATGACGCGGGTCACCGTGGCGCGGTCGGGAAAGACGGTGACTGATTCGATAGCGGCGGTGGCGGGCATCAGCCAGCAGACGGCAACAAGGAGGGACAGACTTCTGAGCATGGAAGTTCTCCGGTCAGGTGATTCTGCGAATAACGTGAATTGCCTGAATTGGCAATTCGCCGGGAAAAGACAGGTGCCTAGTCACCCGCAAGAGTCTCCGCTACAGCGGTGTAAGCGGGTTTTGGTTGATAATCCTCATTGAACAAGAGCGGGGTGGACTCCGGCCCGATGAAATCATTGAGCCAGGTGTGCCGGTCAGTGAAACCCCAGGAGGTAACCTCGACACAAGCACTCACAGCCAGACAGGTGGCAAAAACGCTTGCGTATCCGGTGGCATGACTTTGTAAGTCGCCTCCTGCGGTGGCGATATCAAGTTCGGTGACTGCCACCTTGAGCCCCAGAGCCTGCCAGTCTTCCATGACCGATTGCAGCGCTGCTGGTACCTGGCCACCAAGATAGTGAGCCTGCAGTCCTACGCCGTCTATGGGCGCACCGGCGTCGATCAGCCTTTTCACCAGCGCCAACAAGCCCGCATGCTTGGCTGGCAGGAGCGTGGTAAGTGACTCGTTCACATAAAGATCGGCCGTAGGATCAAGAGCTCTGGCTTGCTGGAAGGCCCGCAGCATCCAGGCCTCGCCTAAAGTCGCGGTGATTACGTTCTGATCCACGCCTGGCCCCAGTGTTTCCAGCGGCTCGTTAATCACGTCCCAGCGATCAACCACGTCGGCGTAGCGGGTGACAACAGCTTCGATGTGATCGTCGATATACTGCTGCATGGTTGCTACATCGACTGCATTCCTCACGTAATCAGGTATAACCTGGAACTGAAACTCGTTCGCCCATACAAGCGTGTGTCCGCGTACGGTCTGGCCATAGGCCGTGGCGAAGGCAGCAACAGCGTCAGCGTTGTTCCAAGTGTATGTCTTGTGTTTTGGTTCGGTCGCCTTCCACTTCATGTCATTTTCGGCGGTAATCGAGTTGAACTCGGCGGCGAGTATCCTGGCGTATTCGGCCTCATTGGCGATCAGTCCCGGCCGCGCAGCGGCGCCAATGAGGATTCCGCGCTGGTCAGCCAACTCCCTCAACGTGAGGGATGGGCGAGCATCGTGTCCATCGTCGCAAGCCGTAATGAGAAGGGTAGCAGTTAACGCCAGTAGTGCCAGGAATGACCTGTTGCTCGGGCCCTTGGTCGATGAAGGATTTGTCATGGTATTGCCTTTCAATGTGACGGTTTCTCATGGAAATTCGACAAAGTGGCAGAAGAACAGCCTGCCTCTTATGAGGATCCGGGAGAGGCTCGATCTGTTAGGTAAGCTCCTCGATCGCAGCCGATGATGCAAGGTCGCGGTAGGCAGTACTGATGCGTAAATGGTTGGCTACTGTAATCTCCCACCCATAATTTTCGGTCGGCGAGGTGAGCCAGCCGATATACAGGCACCAGGCCATTGCCAGTCTGTGCTCATCGAACAGCTCGTCGAGGGTAGGCGGTGCAACGACGCCCAGGTCGACGAGTCGCTGTCGATAGCCGGCGATCAGATCGCGCTCATGCGTACGGCGGTCATCGACGCTGAGTGATGTGACGATGATATAGCTGACATCATGCATACAGAATCCGCGGGCCGCGAGCTGCAGGTCGAAAAAGCCGCGCTGTCCGTCGGGCAGGCGGTAAGTATTGCCGATGTGCGCATCACCGTGCAGCAGGGTGTTCGGCAGAGCTGCCTGATGCGCCTGCACACGCGCCACCTGTGCCCTTAGTGAGGCGGTAGTTTCGCCAGTGGACTGTACCATTTCACGTTTGAACTGGTGGGTCGCAACCTCATGGTCGATGAGCAGCACTACCCCTTCATCGGAGGTAAACAGATCATGAATTGGGCCGGATGTGTGGGGCTGTATCCAGTCGAGGTCACCCTGAAACCGGTCAGACTCCCAATACGCCGCGTGCAGTGAGGCAAGTTGGTCGAGCAGCGCAGCCGTGTCATCGGCAGTAAGCGGCGACAGGACATCCTCAAATGTCGCGTTCGCCGACCGCAGGTCTTCAAGCACGAGACCAAAAGTGGCGCTCTTGCAATCGCGGACGCCGCCGTACGATCGGGGGACCCGAAGCGGCAACTCGTCGCCGATCCGCATATACATGCTCACCTCATTGTCATAGAGCGGGATTTCGCGGAATTCCGGCCGCGCAACTTTTACCATGAGTCTGCCGGGTAAATCAGGTTGAGAGGCGTCGGCATAGGTCACATCAAAGGCGATCCGCCGGGCGGTCGATACACGCTGGTCCCCGTCGGTCGAAAGGGCCGCGTCTACCACGTCAATTGAAGCAAGGTGGACATGGGGATAGGCAGTCCTGATGAGGTTTTGCAGAATCGAAACGTCGAATGCATCCGGCGTCATGGGAACACTCATAGTCATAGGCAAATCTCCTGGGAGTTGCGAGGCAGATTCCATGTCGCCTGGTTTGCTTGTCGCAACGATTAGGGTAGTCAGACATCTTTGTTTCAGTGGTTCAGACGAATTGATTTTCAGTATTTGATAAAGCTCGGTACCGTGATCGACAGCTGTCGACGTAAAAGTATAAGACGGAATAAAAGTCTGATTTACCCGCCATGATTGGGAAGCCCCCTTGGAAATCAATGGGGTCAGAGTCATTGATCCAGGAAGAGATTACTTCCCGGAAGCACGACACATCAATGACTCTGACCCCATTGATTTGCCCTCTCAGATCGGAGGTGTGCGGTCGAACCAGGGCCGGGCCTCTTCGAGCTGTGCAGCCAGCGACAGCAGTTTCCCCTCGTCGCCGTGCCCGCCCGTAAACTGCACACCCAGCGGCAGGCCGTTGTCGCACCAGTGCAGGGGCACGGACATGGCGGGCACGCCGGTGACATTGGCCAGTTGGGTGAAGGGCACGGCCTCCAGGCTCTTCAGGGCCAGGCGCTCCACCTCGCCGCTGCGGGCCAGCAGGCCGCCCGCGCCCAGCTTCAGCATTGTGCGCAGGACCAGGCGTTGCCAGGCCGGGGGGTCGAACGCGCCGATTTTCGCCGGCGGCGTGGCAAGGGTCGGGGTGAGCCAGAAATCGTGGTCGGCCAGGAATTCGTCCAGGGCGATCATGTACTGTTGCCAGCGGCCCTGGCGGAGGGCGTAGCGGTCGGCGCTCAGGTGGCGGCCCACGGCGGTCATGGCCAGGGTGTCCGCCTCGAAGCCGTCCCGGCCGCAACCGGTTACGGCGCGCACCTGGGTGACGATAGCGGCGCACTGGGCGAACCAGACATACAACCAGTCCAGGCACATCTGCCGCATGTCCATGCGCGGCCGGGCCTCCTCCACGCGGTGGCCCAGGTCCTCCAGCAGCCGGGCGGTGTCCTCCACCGCCTTGATCGCTTCCGGGTCCACGGGGGTGCCCAGCGGCGATTCCGTGGAGAAGCCGATGCGCAAAGAAGGCGGCGGCGCGGCCGCGGCTTGCGCGTAGGGCGTATCCGGCGGCGCGATATGGAAGAGACTGCCGGTTTCCCCGCCGTGGCTGCGGTCCAGGATCAGGGCGCTGTCGCGCACGGAGCGGGTCAGCACGTGGTTGACGGCAATGCCGTGCATGACCTCGGTGAAGAGCGGGCCCCAGGGGGTGCGGCCGCGTCCCGGCTTGAGGCCGAACAGGCCGCAGCAGGCGGCGGGGATGCGAATGCTGCCGCCGCCGTCGTTGCCGCCGGCCACGGGCACGGCGCCCGCCGCTACCAGCGCCGCGGAACCGCCGGAGGAACCGCCGGGAGTGTGGTCCTCGTTCCAGGGGTTGTGGCAGGCGCCGAAGGCCTCGGGCTCCGTGACGCCCTTGGCGCCGAACTCCGGTGTGTTGGTGCGGCCGAAAGGTACCAGACCGGCGGCTTTCCAGCGCTTTACCAGGGTGGCGTCGTCCGCGGCCCTGAAATCGGCGGCCTTCAGGGCCCGGTTGCCCTGGTAGTGCGGCGCGCCCGCTATTTCCTGGAACAAATCCTTCACCACCATGGGCACCCCGGCCAGCGGCCCGGAGACGCCGTCCGACAGTTGCCGGCGGGCGTGCTCGTGCAGCGGGTGGAGCAGCGCGTTGAGCCGCCCGTTCACCGCCTCGGTGCGTTCGATCGCCAGCGTCAGCAGGGTTTCGGCGGTGACCTCGCCGCTGGCGACCAGTGCGGCCAGCCCGGTGGCGTCGTGTTGCCGGTATTCTTCGAAATTCATTGGCCGCTCCTGTTCATGGTTGGCCTCCAATTTGCCACAGGTGGGGCTTCAGGGCCATTCGCGTTCGCGTACTCACATTCGGGTCTTCCCCAAATCCGGTGGTCTAACCCGGATTTGGGGTCAGAGTAAAACCCGGATTTGGGGTCAGAGTAAAAACTCAACCGTAAGACGCTTGTTACATGAGTGGAACGCAAAAGAAAATGGTTAGTTTTTACTCTGACCCCAAATACTTGACCCCAAATACTACAAATACTAGGATAGGCCCCCGAGTGGGTTTACGAGGCCCGCGACAAAAGCGGTCAGCTTGGATCGGAGTTGATGTTGATTGCGGCACTCAAGCAAGCGTTGGCGGAGCAGGGGCCCAGCAGTGGGGTTCAGGTTTGCAATCTGGAGGCGCCGCAAATTGCCAGTGGCTTGTCCGAGGGGCGTTTTGAGGTGGGTCGTACCGCGCTGCGGGTTAGAAATCCAAATAATTCTCCCGATGCGTGGGAAGAGTCGGTGCTGAAAGAATTCGACGCGCGCATGAAGGCGGGCGCCGATCCCGCCGGCCTGGAAGTCTGGAAAACCGGGACTGTTCACGGCAATCGCGTCGGTCGCTACATGAAAGCGATTCCCACCGGGCCGCAGTGTGTGATATGCCATGGCGAGACACTGGCTCCGCAACTGGCCGAGACGATTGAGCGCCTTTATCCGCAAGACCAGGCCACCGGTTTTGCGCCGGGCGAGTTGCGTGGAGCTTTCACGGTTACCGTCGATCTGACCGCAGGAACACCCTGATGAAACTATCGGCGTTTGCCGCATCGTTTCTGTTCAACTGTAGGGCATACGCAATATGTTAAGGTTGCTGGTCGCAGTATATGGCAGCGTAAGTGACTGGTCTTGAAGAAGCCGAATCAAATTTAAGGACAAACTCCGACAAAGTGAAACGACGCGCGACTTTGGCTCTGATTGCAGTGCTGTTTCTGCTGGTTCTGCTGGCTGGTTGGGCGATTCTTGCCCGCAAGGCTGAATTGGCCGCTGCGCCGAGTTTCCAGGCCGCGCCACTGGCCGTTCACACGGTCTCGTCGGAGGCCGGAACATTGAAGCGCTCGCGGCGGTATCTGGCCGAAGCGGAGGCACAGCGGACTGTGGCCGTAATGGCGCGCGTTACCGAACGGGTGAAAGAGGTCTTGGTGGATGAAGGCGATCCGGTAACGGCCGGAGGCGTCCTGGCGCGCCTGGATGCATCTGAAGTGGAGGCTCAATTGGCCGGGGTGGTGGCCGACCTCGAGCAGCTCGAGGCGGAGCGGGCGGCAGAAAAGGCCACGCGCACGGCGTTGGAAACCTCTGCGGCATACTGGGCCACCGAGGTCGAGCGATTGCGGCGGCTGCGCCAACAGAATTCCGTTTCGCAGTCGGCGCTGGACGAAGCTGTGGATCAGCTTTCTACCGTGCAGGGCAATCTCGAGGCTTCGCGCGAAAAGGTCAAGGCGCTTGCTGCGGGGCTGGAATCACTGCAGGCCAGGCAACAGGAACTGCGCAACCGGCGAGCCGATTACGATCTGGAAGCCCCCTATGCAGGTGTGATCACCCTGCGAGCCATCGATCCCGGCGATCAGGCCGCGCCCGGCAAACTGCTGTTTGAAGTGGAGACTACAGAGCAGATGCGCCTGGCCTTCGGCGTGCCCAGAGAGGATCTTGCGGCGGTAGCCGCTGGTCGGACCGTGCGCTTTCGCCTGAATGGCCGCATGCTGACGTCGGAGATCTCGCGTGTCTTTCCTGCGCTGAATGCTGCCCGCCTGGCCCGGGCGGAGGTGGACTTGTCCTCTGATGTCACGCTGCCACCCGGTTCCGAAATCGATGTGATGGTCGAGCTGCCGCCGCTGGAAAATACCGTTCTGATTCCCGCCGGCGCCCTGGCCGGCGATGCGGACAGTCCGAGCGTCTATGTCGTGGAAGACGGCACTGCGCGGGTCCGGGCCGTGACGGTGCACGGCCGCATGGACGACCGCGTGGCCGTTTCCGGCATAGAACCCGGGGTCGTCGTTATCACCAGTCCCGTATCTTGGCTGGACACGCCTGGCCGATGGCATGCCGGTGAAGGTGCTGTCGCCTTGAAGATCATCGACTGGTCACTGCGCCAGCCGCAGGCGCTTGCCGCGGTGGTGCTGCTGGTGGCGATCTGGGGAATTCTGGCGTATGTCCGCACCCCCGTGGACCTGTTTCCGGATACCGCGCCGCCTCAGGCCGTGGTGGTGGCGACCCAACCCGGTGCCAGCGCCCGGGACATGGCCAGCGATGTGGCCCAGGTGCTGGAGAAGGAATTGAACACCCTGGACGGGGTGGACAACATCACCAGCACCAGCCGCGACGGGGTGACTTCCATCAATGTGGAATTTGGCTATCGCAAAACGCTGACCGAGGCGGTCGGTGCTGTCGGCAACGCCCTGGACCGCGTCACCGGCGATCTTCCCGCCGACATGGCCCGGCCCCGGGTGTACGCCGTCAGCGAAGCGACCAGTCCGGTCATGACGCTGGCGCTGCGGCCCAAAGCCGATAGCCCGAAGAATCTCGCCGACATTCGCTTGCTGGCGGAAAATCCGATCCAGGACCGCCTGCTGGCACTGCCCGAAGTCGGCGATGTGGAAGTGTTCGGCGGCCACCAGCCCGAGGTTCAGGTGGTGGTGGATCGTGAAGCACTTGCCGCACAGGGTCTGGGGCTGGACCGGGTCATGACCGCGCTTAAAGACGCCAATGTCACGATCCCGGCCGGGCGGATTCATTCGGCAGCGGGTGAATATCTGGTCACACTCGCCGCGGAGGTTGCAGCACCGGAAGAACTGGCACTGCTGCCGCTGCGCCAGGGCCCCGAGGGCACTGTCCGCATGGGCGACGTGGCGGAGGTTTTTCTCGGCACAGCGGAGGCGCGAAGCGCCTATCACGGCAACGGCAAGCCGGCGATCGCGCTCGGCATTCAGCGTCCGCGCGGCGGCGCAACGCTGGCCGCCATCGAGGCCGTCAAGGCCGAGCTGCCCGCACTGCGCGCCGATTACCGCGATATTGATTTCACGATCGCCGGCAGCACGCAGGGCCTTATCGAGGTGAACGCAAGCGGTTTGCGCAGCAGCGTGCTTCAAGCGGTGGCGCTGACCGTCGCCGTGATCTTCATCTTTCTGGGTGATGCGCGGGCCGCTGCGGTGGCCTCGGTCAGTATCCCCCTGGCTTTCCTTGCGGCCCTGGCCGTGCTGGGGTTTACGCCGTTCTCGCTCAACATGGTCACGATGTCCGGGCTCATTATCGCGGTCGGTCTGGTGGTCGACAGCGCCGTGGTCGTGCTCGAAAACATCATCCGTCGCCAGCGCGGCGACTCCGACAGTAATGCCGGAAAAGCCGCGCAGGCCGGTGCGCATCAAGTGGCCACGGCGGTCACCGCCGGCATGCTGACCACGGTCGTGGTGGTGCTCCCGGTCATGTTCACCGGCGGCTACACCCAGCGCATCATGCTGCCGCTGAACCTGATGATCTCGGCCACCCTGATCGCTTCGCTGCTGGTTGCCCTCACCGTGATCCCCGCACTGGCGGCGCGTTTCGAGGATCGACCCCGGCGGCGCGCCGGTCGCCTGCGGCAATGGCTCGACCGGTTCCAGCACGCGATCGATCGACTGGCAGAGTTCGTGAGCGAGGCCGTACGGTCCCTGTTGCGCCGGCGCTGGCTGGTGCTGCTGGCGGCCCTGGCTTTCCTGTTGGGCACACTACGGGTCGTGCCGCCGCTTATCGGCAACGAGCTTTTGCCCCCGATGGATACCGGTATTGCGACGATCGAGCTGGAAACGCCCGGTCATTACCGACTGGAGCAGGTCACGACGGTGCTGGAACAGGTCGAGCAGGCCATCCAGGCCACGCCCGGGGTGGAGCGGATATCGTCGGTGGTCGGCTCGGAGCCGGGCAAGCTCAGCTTCGGTAATGGTGCGAGCACTGCCCAGGCCGCGGTGATCACGGTGTACCTGGTCGACCGGACCCGGCGCGAGGCGGATCAGTGGGCCATCATGGATCGCTGGCGCGGTGTTCTCGATCGCCTGGAGGGTATCAAGAGCTACACCGTCTCTGCATTCGGTGCCACGCCCATTTCCACCACCAAGGCGCCGCTGGACATCATTATAAGCGGCCGCGATCCGGATGTTCTGGACGCGCTTGGCAAGTCGGCATTGCAGGCCCTGGAAGGCTTGCCGGGTGTGCTGGATATGCGCCGGAGCTGGCTGTTCGACAAGCCGGAACGCCGGGTGAGCGTAGACCGCGAGCGGGCCCAGCGCCTGGGCTTGTCCGCGGCCGCAGTCGGTCAGACGCTGAGCGCAGCGGTAGACGGTCTGCCGGCCGGCGACCTGCGACTGCAGGGTTTTCTCGATATACCCATCCGCGTGGCCTACCCGGACGCCTCGGTCGCTCGACCCGGCGGGCTTGGCGGTATTTATCTTGATACTGCGGCAGGCCCGGTCCTGATGCGCGAAGTCGTGGACATCAGCACGCACTGGATTCAACCTGTCATCACACGCGAGGATCTCAGACAGACGCTGGACATTACCGCCGTGAACCGCACGCATACCATCGCGGATGTTTCGGCGGAAGTACGCAAGCGCCTCGAAGCGCCTGGACGTGCCGGCAGGCTATCGCATCGAAGTCGGCGGCACCATCACCGACCTGCAAAACAACCAGGGTCGAATGGCCACGGCACTGCTGCCCGGCTTCGGCATGCTCGCGCTGCTGCTGTTTGCCCTGTTCGGTACTGTGCGCCACCCGCTGGCCGTTCTGACGATGGTGCCGCTGGCCGTAGCGGGCGCGCTTTGGGGCTTGCTGATCTTCGGCAAGCCGATGTGCCTGCCGGCCATCATGGGCATGATCCTGCTCGGCGGGACGATCGTGAACAATGCAATTCTTCTGCTCGATTTCGTCAACCAGGCGATGGCGGAGGGCACGCCTCGCGATCAGGCCATTGTGGAGGCCGTGCGCCTGCGCGTGCGGCCGGTGCTCATGACGACGATTTCCACCGTGCTCGGCCTGTCTCCGCTGATCTTCGAACTTGCCGTGGGCCTGGAGCGGATGAGCCCCCTCGGCATTGCCGCCGGAGCAGGGCTGCTGGTTGGTACGGTGCTGACGCTGGTGGTGTTGCCGGCGCTGTTCAGTGTACTGGACGACGTTGCCAGCCTTTTAAACGTCAAGCCGGGTCTGAAGCTGTGGAAACGGGCTGAATCGTGCAGCGAATATGATGGACTGGTTCAAGAGTTTCGCAGGAAAGCGAGTGACACTCGAACGGTGCAGCCTGGCTGCCGCACCATGACAGACATCAGTAACTGAGACAGTCATATGACGCAGATCAAGCTATCGGAGCTTTCGATCTGTACGCGCAAGGCGCTGTACAACTCGTGGATATTCGATTTCATGAAGAATACGCCGCCTGGCACGTGGGTATCGGACAACATATCCCGCTCAACGAGATACCCGATCGACTGACGAGCTCGATCGCACCATGACCATCGTGACCATGTGTCCACATTACGACCGCGCCGAAATCGCACGGCTCTATCTCACTCTGCTGGGTTTCAAGGCCCGCTATCTCACCGACTGGCATGCTCGGCATCGCCGACGCGCTGCGCGGTGACAAGGCTGCGAGTACATGCAACGCGTTGGAGCGGATCAATGATGCACGCGCTCGGTGCGTTTTCCCGCAACGTCACCCCGGCCACCGCAGGCGAGCCGTGGATTGACAACACGGGCTCAACGTTGGTGCGAACAATAGACTGAATATTCTCATGACCACGTTGCTGCTTCAAGACGGTCTGTACTTCCTGATCACCTTCGTCCTTGCAACCCTGTTCGCCATGGGTGGTGTCGGGTCTGCCATCGCCCTGGTGCCGACATTCTCCGGGTATGGCACGCCCTTGAAGGTGAACGATAGCAACTTGGCACTGGCGCATTTTGAAACCAGTTCCTGACTTCAATCACTTCCTGTACAGGCGGGATGGGCGGTCGAGTCGGATCGATGCGTAGATGATGACCCGATCCGATCTCCACTTGTCCGCGTTCCAGCCCGTTTGGCGCGCCGGGAGTGATCGAGGCCCCTTGAGAATGATTGTTAATCAAAAAACGTTTCCGCGGAAACGTTTTTTGGGTTGAGCCCTGCGAACCGGTGGCCGCAAGGCCGCGGTTCGCTTGATTGAAATTTCGGCGGTATTCTTGTTTGCAGTCAAGGCAAAATTCGTCTGGAGATAAGTATACTGTCCCTGGAATTCCTGGAATTCCCATTCAAATCATGAAAGGAGAATAGAAAATGACTCTTCATATTGGCGACGAAGCCCCCGACTTCACAGTAGACACGCAAATTGGCGAGATCAGCCTGCACGATTGGGCCGGCGACAGTTGGGTGTTTTTCTTCAGCCACCCGGCTGATTTCACCCCGGTTTGCACCACAGAAATGGGGCGCACGGCTCAACTCGCCGATGAATTCGGC
The DNA here is from genome assembly GCA_034521205.1 of Halioglobus sp. Lineage (GTDB taxonomy): Bacteria > Pseudomonadota > Gammaproteobacteria > Pseudomonadales > Halieaceae > Marimicrobium. The sequence goes on along the minus strand of JAXHMT010000006.1, from coordinate 28,061 downwards.
AAGCGCAACGTCAAGCCATTGGGGCTGTCGACCGACACCGCCAAAGAGCATGCCAAGTGGATTGAAGACGTCAACGACACGCAGAACACCAACCTGACCTTCCCGATCGTCGCCGACGCCGACCTCAAAATCGCCAAGCTCTACGACATGATCCACCCCGATCAGAGCGAGACTGCCGCAGTCCGTTCGGTTTTTATCATCGATCCCGAAAGGAAGATCAGGTTGATGATGACCTACCCTATGACCGTCGGTCGTAACTTCGATGAGATCCTGCGAGCGATCGATGCTCTCCAGTTTGTCGACAAGAATGGCGTTGCCACTCCCGCCGATTGGGTCCTTGGCGACGAAGCGATCATTCCTCCGTCGGTGTCTGACGAGGATGCCAAGACCCGCTTCCCGCAGGGGTTCAAGACACTTCGCCCCTACCTTCGCACCGTCCAGATCGACTGAGCTGTTCGGACGCGCTCGAGAATCAGACACGGGATCGGCTCGCGCCGGTCCCGTTAGTCCACAAAGGAGAATGTGATGCTACTTGAAAAGATCAAGACGCAAGGCCTTTCCCACCTTTCCTACCTGATTGGTGCCGGCGGCAAGGCAGCGGTGATCGACCCACGGCGTGATTGCGAAGTATATCTTGAGAAAGCGCGCGCCGAAGGTCTCGAGATCACCCATATTTTCGAAACCCATCGCAATGAAGATCTGGTTTCAGGTGCGCCTATTCTCAAGGCACTGACCGGTGCACGGGTCTTGCATGGTCCGAATGCCGCGCAGGAGATCGTTTACGCAGAGACAGCTTGTGAGGGCGACGAATTCGCCATTGGGCAATTGCTTATCCGTGTTTTGGAAACGCCCGGTCACACCGATGATCATCTCTCCTTCGTTCTCGCTGACACCGCCTATGGCGAGGATCCCGTCGGAGTTTTTACGGGTGACGCCTTGTTTGTGGGCGATGTCGGTCGCACCGATTTCTTTCCCGAACGCAAACGGGAGGTCGCAGGCCTGTTATATGACTCGCTGCAAAAGATTCTTGCGCTTGGCGATCAGACGATTCTCTATCCCGCGCATGGGGCGGGATCGGTCTGCGGCTCGGGCATGGCGGAGCGCGAATTTTCAACTTTGGGGCATGAGCGAGCGAACAACCCGCGCCTCCAATTCGAAAACCGCGATGCGTTCATCGATTTCAAGGTGCGCGAGCACCACTATCAGCCGCCCTATTTTCGCTTGATGGAGCGGTTGAATTCCGAGGGCGGCGAGCCGGCGCCCCGAGTGCTGCGCCCGCGTAGATTGTCGTTAACCGAGCTTGAGCAAGTGAATGCCGATCGGGTTGTCGACGTCCGCGAGCCCATGTCCTACGCTGCGGGCCATTTTCCCGGCTCAATGAACTTGCCCGTCGACATGATCTCAGGCTTTGCCGGCTGGTTCATCGGGGAGGACGACCGGATCGCGTTGATCGCATCCACCGAAGACCAACTGGAAGCTGCATGGATCCATTTGGTCCGCATCGCGCTGGACAGTGTTGTCGGAGGATACGTGGGCGTAGTTCCTGCAGCCGCGCAGGGCAGTGCCATGGAGGCGATCCCGATGATTGGAACCCAGGAGGTTTCAGCGCGCCTTGAGAAGACACAGGAAGGTTGGACTCTTCTCGACGTGCGCGACGAAGACGAGCGCGAGGCCACCTCGATTGCCGGCTCCAGCCACATCTATGTGGGCGAACTGAATACGCGCTGGGAGGAACTGGACCAGGATAGTCATTATACGGTCATGTGTGCCAGTGGCATGCGAGCAACCGTCGCCGCAGGCTGGCTCTCCAGTAAGGGCTTTACGAACCTCGATGTCTATCTGGGCTCTATGGGCGCGTGGAAGGCGAGCTCTAACCGGGGTTGATCAAGCCAGGTTCCGGGACGAACGCTATAGCGCCCATGATTATGTGTTCGGCACCTCGCCCAATGGAAAAGCCAGGTCAGGTCTTGTGTCTTGCATTAGCTGCCGGCCGAGGCGCTGGCGAGCATGCAACAACAGTTGTCGGGCGCTTGCACCACCGAAATCGCCGCGTTCGACGAGTTCACCGAACTGTTGATTGTCAGTGAATTGAAATCTGAAAAACCATCATGCCGAGGAACGCGAGAACCACGATGGTGCCGATGGTCGCTGGCTGTAGCTTTTTGCTGGCATCGGGCAGAAGCTCTGCAAATACCATCCAGATCATCGCGCCGGCAGCCAGTCCGAGTCCGAAGGGAAGAATGGGCTTGAATGTATTCACAAACATAAACGCCGGTACAGCGACCAGTGGCTGGGGCAGGCTGCTGAAAATGCTCCAGCCGGCGGCCTTCATTACCGACATTCCCCGAGGCACAAGAATCAACGCAATCGCCAGGCCTTCGGGAATGTTATGAACAGCTATTGCGGCGGTAATAAAGACGCCAAGTTCCTGACTACCGCCGTAAGATACCCCGACACCGATACCTTCCGCAAAAGAGTGGGCGGTCATGACCCCGACGATCATGAGTGCCTTTTTGGCATCGGCATTATTCAGTTCACTCACATCTGGTGCCCCCTGTTTTTCAATCCACTGGTAAGCGAGGTAAACCAGAATCAAGCCAGTCACCATGCCTGCAAGCGTGAGCCACTCCTGCTTTACCATCCCCTCATCAACCAGGCTATGACTGGCAGCCAGCATCAGGCCAGCGGCCATGGCCGCTCCGACGCTGAGCCATTTCTTTCCCACACTCCTGCTGAAAATCAGTGGCACCGCTCCCAGGCCAGTGGTCAAAGCGGTGATTAATGCGGCGATAAAGACAGTAAGAAGCGTTACTTCCAGTGCCATTGTAATTTCCTCTTCTAATGGTCTTCGGGCTTGGAATGGTCCGGCTCGTCCGCCGACATTTCCCTCGTCAGCCAGGCACCGGCGCCGAGCAATAACGCGCCACCGTACAGCATGCTGGGGGCCGGAACCTCGTTGAATATCAGATAGCCGAAGAAGGTTGCGGCAGCCGGGGAAACGATGATGTCAATCAGCGAATAAAGGTTGGCATTAATGGACCTCAACACGATTGTGATGCCAAAGTAGGCGAATCCCATGGATATCAGGCCCAGCCCCGCTGCCCAGAGCATCACTGGCAGGGGGATCCCCAGGCTCTCATAGTGAATCATGCCGGTGATGTCGCCAGGGCCGGCAAAGATGAGTGAAGGAGACATGATCAGCGCCGCAAACAGCAAAGACCAGGCGATATCATTGCCGGTTTCGGTTTTGCCCTCGTGGCGCATGTAGGTAACCATGGCTGCGTAGATCGCACCCACGCCCAAGGCCACCATATTGCCAAGCATATAGCCCTCTTGCAGCGGCTTGGCGATGACAATACCGGTCAGGGCGATGATAAAAATGAGGATATAGCTCTTTTTGGCCTTTTCGCCCAGAAAAAGCCAGGACAGAATAAAGGTAAAAAAGGGCGCAACGCTCCAGAAAATGACTGCATTGGCGATCGGCACCAGGGTCATGGCGTAATTGAAAAAGCCACTCTGGCCCGCAATCAGTGCACCGATCAGAACTGTGTCCTTCCAGTTGCCCCGGGGTAACGTGAGAGGTTCTCTGGTGGCCCGTGGCATGGCCAGCATCAGAAATGCCGCAGCAAAGACAAACGCATAAAAAGTCAGCGTCTGGACCGGGATGCGACCATCCGTCAGTTTTACGAAAACCCCGATGGTGGCTTCCGAGAGGGTAATCAGAACCAGCAATAGCCAGGTTTTCATCGGTGAGACTCTGTTCTGCCTGTTTGCATGAATTTCATGTCGCCCTGCCGGCCAGTTTTTGTCGGATATGAGTAATATCATCCGGCAGGCTGTACAGAAAGGGCAGGACCACCAGTGTCAGCATGGTACCGATCAGCAAACCGCTGGCGGCAGCGATGCCAGAGGGCTGATGCGCTCAAGGCCAACAGTCATTTCAAACACCAGCGGAGACAGGCCAAGCACGGTTGAGGGCTCAAAGGGGGCAAGGGTCAAAGCGTAGAGTAGAGGACAGGCTCGCGTCTCCCTCATCAAACCGTGCATGCGGTTTCCCGCACACGGCTTTCCGATGCTCTTCACGCCAAGGCATGCGCCGACTTCGAGGGCGTCATCCCGCAGAACGAACAAGCTGCGCCATCCGCGCTACCTCGGCCTGCGGGACAAGCCAGCGAACAAGGTCCGGCGGGAGCGCCCGCTGACGCCATCAGCCCGGGCGCCGGAGCAGGGGCCCGAGCACCAGCGGGGTCACCGCACAGAGCAGGGCGGTCATGAGTACCGCGGCGGAATAGAGCTCGGGGCCGACCACCTCCGGCCCCAGGGCCTGGCCCTGGTCGAAGATCACCAGGGCGATCTCGGCCCGGGGGATCATCGACAGGCTGATCAGCCAGGCGCCACCGACGCTGGTGACCAGCAGTGCCGGCAGGAAGGTCCCCAGCAGCTTGCCGACCACGGCCACCACCACCAGGCCGCCGCCCAGGGGGATCGCTCCGCCCAGGCTCGCCGGATCGATGGCCAGGCCGATGCCGATGAAGAAGAACGGCGTGACGAAGGCATGGATGTCATCGAACGAGGCTTCGGTGCGCACCGCCTCCGGATCGCGGCTGAAAACCAATCCGGCGAACAGGGCGCCAACGGCCAGGGAGAACCCGAGCAGGCCACCGAGGGCGGCGATCAGGAAGCCGACGCCGACCACCACCAGCATGCGGTCCGGCGGCAGCCGCATGCGCTGGGCGAATGCGATGACCTGATGCTCGAAGTACAGGGTGAAGACGACACACAGAGCGAGGAAGGCGCCGAAGCGCAGGGCGAACCAGCCCAGCTCGCCCCCCAGCATCAGCCAGTCGGCGCCATTGCCGCTCATGAGGGCGGGCAGGGCCGCGAACAGCACCGCCATCAGCGCCACTGCCGAGATGTCGTCGAGCTCGGCCACGTCCACCAGCAGCTGGCCGTCACTGCTCTCGAGGCGATCGGCCTCGCGCCAGCTCGCCACCGCGATGCCGACACTGGTGGCACTGAGGGCCGCCGCGCACAGCAGCGACGAGATCAGCGACAGGTCGAGCAGCCAGTGGGCACCGGCGAAGGCGAGCCCTCCGGAGACCAGGACATTGCCCAGCCAGATCAGCGAAGCGTCCGGCAGCTTCTCCGCCAGGGTCCGCGGATTGCTCTTGATGCCCACGTCGAACAGCAGGGCGACGATGCCGAGACTCGCCAGCAGCTCCAGTGCGTGCATCGCGGTCTCGGAGAGGAACTCCAGCCGGTTGTCCGCAACGCGCAGGCCGATGCCGAGCAGGATCTGCCCTACCAGCACCGGAATGCCCAGCCGTTTGCAGAGGGAACCGATCAGGCTGGCGCCGATCACCAGACCGCCCACAAGGGCGATCAGAAGGGCGTCGATGTCGGGGGAAGCACTCATGTGCCCAGCATGCCACGGGAAGTTCCGGTCAGCGCAGACCCGATCCTTCGAGGCGCGCTGATAACCACAACACGTTGAATCACCTGGATTCCGGAGCGCCGGACCGCCACCTGCGCGGGAATGACGACATAGACCAATTCACGCTTAAGTAAGTGCCATTGTACTCTGACCCCAAATACTTGACCCCAAATACTGGAGCACATCACTGCTGGAATTTTTTGCGCGTTTCCTCCGCCATCTTCTCGTACTCAGCGAACAGTTGCCTGAAGGCGGTCCTGTCGCCGGCGAAGTAGCCGACGACGACCATGCTGATACCGCCGTCCTGTGCAACGAGCTGTCGCGTCACCCAGGCCGGATGTGCCGCGTGGCCCGGCATGGTGAATACGACGGAGGCTCCTGCCTCGCCGTCCGTGAAGACTTCCACTTTGCGGGCTTCGTCGACCCTGCGGCTGCCGTCGAACTCCGCGGCAATGGCTTCGTGGTACGACTGCCATTGCGCGGCAGAGATTTCCGGATTTTTGTAGGGCTCCAGTTCAAAAGCGAACGCTGTCAACGGGAGCAACAGCAACAGTCCCAACAATAAATATTTCATCTGATACTCCTGGACGTTATATCCCGGCGATTCGGTGCTCGTTAATCCGGAGCACCCTCTGTCGCCATGTACGATACCTATTATGCATATACTTTACTTATTGTGCTGCCAGGGCTATCGAGCCTGGGTGGTGTTGTTCGCCTCTATTGGCGCAACTTATTCCGCGAAAGGGTAGGGCGGAGTTGTCAGCAACACGCCTTCGATGAAGGCATCGACAACATCGTGGGCCGGCGAAGGGTTGTTTGTGGGCGTGTGCCCCTGGCCGTCAAGCACCGATACCTGGTGGGGAGAGTCCGGCTGTGCTGCCACCGCCTGGCGCAGGCCGTCGAATACGTAGTCGCAGTTTTCCAGATTTTCCGCGACAGCTTCGGGTATTGCCGCCAGATTGCCCGCGCAGAACTGATCTATCGCCCCGCCGATAAATAGTATCGGCACTTCATCAAACCCCTGACTCACCCGGGCCTCGGGGTATGCCGTTTTTTCCATGTCGATGTAGAAGCCGATCTTGTCCACTACACCTTGAATGTCAAACGTCTCGCCAAAGGGATAGCCGGCAACCCCTGCATATGCCTGAAAAATGGGCTCAATGCGCGGTGTCACGATATAGGAGTCGGCAACCACCGCCGTGAGATGAGTTCCCTCGGCGGCAAAGGCACTAGCCAGTGAAAAGGCCCCGACTGAACCCGCACTGGTGCCATGCGCGATCACATGCGTGGTGGCGTAGTTGGCGACGGTGTACTCCACTGCCGCCATGGTGGCCTGCAGGCCGTTGACCTCCGCGGAGGGATTGTCGTTATTGTTGGGGTAGGGTGTCCCCAGCCCGGAGTACAGATCGTGATCGCACATCGACACGATCAACAGCCTGTAGCCCTCCTGAATGCGCCGGGTCAGTGTTGTGTCCTTGAGCTGTCCGTTCTGTTTGAGCGTGCTCTTCAGAAGCTGGTCGTTCACGAGGTTGTCCATGGTTTCCTCGTGGTTCCAGGCGTTCGCGTTGTTGTTGATTGACCGGTAGTTGCCGCTGCCATCGAAGTAGCCGACACCGCCACCGTGCAGATAAACCCAAAGGGGCGCTGCAGCGCCGGGATTGCTCGCTGGCTCCACCACGAGAAAGGAATAATTGCCTGAGAGACCGCAGCTGTAGGCGGCATTGCGGTAAAAATCCAACTCCCAGGTATTGCCAAACCCGCTGAGTGTGCGCTCCTCATCCAGGTCGATAGCGTCGGTGCGCCTGTCAACCGCGAACATCGGCTCCAGATAAAAAGTCTCACTGGGGTCATTGAGCAGTGAAATCAGGCTTTCATTGCCCTCGAAGCCCGCCGTGACGAGTTGGCACGGCGTTGTTCGCCCGCCACAGAATCCGCGCGGTTTTGCTTTCCATCCCGCGAAAACAAAGCCCTGTTCTGGTTCCGCGACAAATGTTTCGTCAAAGAAGATATCCACGACATCAATTGTGCAGACATCATCGGCGGCACAGTCTATGGCGCCGGATGTCGTGGTAACGCCGCCCTCTACCGGAGTTTCGATTTCTACCTTGCAGGACGCGAGCGCCGCAACAGCAGTGACCAGGAGTATCCGGAACAGGGCTCGCATGTATCAGTACCTCGCTTCAGTTATTGTTGGCTCCGCCCGATCTCTCATGATGGTGGGTCAGCGCAGTGCCATCCACTATATCCAAATCATGCAGCCCATTTCAAAGGGGTGGGCCAGCGACGGGTGGCAGGGATACAGTCGCAGCTTGTTACATGAGTGGAACGCAAAAAAAATGGGTAGTTTTTACTCTGACCCCAAATATGTTTACTCTGACCCCAATATGTGACCCCAAATATGCATGGTACTCTTGACCATTATATGCCGGCGATTCGGCGCTCGTTAATCCGGAGCACCCTCTGCCGCCATGTACGATACCTATTATGCATATACTTTACTCATTGTGCTGCCAGGGCCATTTACCGTACGTTTCTACTTCCAGCGTGAGACTGAGGAAAGTACGGATGAGTACGACAATGGCCAGAACGCCTACGGCCTCAAACGTCAGCTCGATGGCCACTGTGTAAATGATGTCCGCTGCAATCAAAAATTCAAGCCCGAGCAGAATACCGCGACCAAGCATTTGGCGGAGCTTCTGGAAAACCGCATCCTTGTCTTTCTCTTTCAGCATCCTGGCCGCGGCATTTGCCAATGCATAGATCGCAAATAGCGTAATAGTGGCGACGCCGATGCCTTCGAGTGTTGCGGCGCACCAGGCCGCCATGGGCGTTATAAAGTCATTCACGTTTATTCCTCGGGAAGCAGACACTGCAGGGCATGGGAGGCAGTGGGTGTTTGGGGTTGTCTGATGCGTCGTGTTTCACATGGACCTCTATGGGCGTTAACGCCGTTGCTGCCCGGGCTGGTGGACAAGGCCTGATACTCCGAGCGCGGCCGAGGTCCCCAATTCACGGCAGTTGGCCCGGAGACGCGGGGCACCGCAAAATGTGGGAGATTTTCCGATAACGGGCCGTCGATTCTCTCTGGTGTATAAAAGCATACAGGCACAAGAGTCGATCTCATTCGGGCCGGTTTGGTCAATTTTCCCGCCAACAAATTTATGTAAGGGCAGATTAATGGCACATGCGCTTCGAGCGCACTCCGCGATTCACGCTTCCGCTGTGGAGACTGGTAGCGAGTGCGCGCGGTGCGGTCTCAACACACACTGTTTCACACAAGGATCGCACGATCTCTCCCGGAACAGCGTCGAACATCTGGTACAGCACCTGTACCCGCTGCGCGCCCGGCGAACGACATTTATTGTCAGGGTACCACGGATGTCGCGGTCGATATCGTTCGCTCCGGCAGCGTCAAGTCAGTCCAGTTGATGCCCAACGGCAGCCAGGCACGTGGCCGGTTTTTTCTTCCCCGGCGACGGGTTGGGCATCGACGCCATCGCTTCGCGGGCGGCACATCAATTTCGGCGCGTTCGCGCTGGAAGACCTCGTCGGTCTGCCTGGCTGTCCCTGGACGCAGCTCTCCCACCCCGGCCGGCAGACTTCCGCGGTTCTGCCCAAGTTGTTTCGGGCCATGAGCCGCCAGATTACCCGTTCCCAACTGCAGACATCACTGCCTCAGAAGCTGCTCCACAGAGCAGCGACTCGCCCGCTTTTTCCCGCTGACGCATTCCCGGTGCAAACGCCGGCAGAAGCGATCGGCCGAACAATTTCCCAACTGTCCACGTCCCTCGCGGCCACATCTAGCAATTACCTGGGTATGAAACCGGAGACGCTGTGCCGCGCCTACGCCAAACTGAGGGAGGCGCGGGTGTTGGACACCAGGGGAGCCGGTGTGCCGGATCCTGCAGATGGTAAAGCTTGGCGAGATTGCCGGTCCCGGCCACGGCTGCGCCGATGGGGGATGTTTGCCGTCGGCCCGCAGTCTGCGTCGTCAGACACCCCGCCGGGCGGGGTCGATCGGAGACACGACTTTCACCATCGCTCACATCGAAGCGAAGCATTGCGGATAGATCAGTCCTGCAGCGCAGGTCAGCAGCAGCGTGCAGCCCTCAGGCCGCCGCGACCGTGCCGGCGCTCTCGCTCGGCTGGCAGACCGCTGCCAGCGCGTCGCACAAACCCTTTGGCTCGACCGCCTTGTTTCCCGACGCGTAGGCGCGCGCGAGGTCGTTCAGCGACACGATGCCCAGCAGCTCCCCGCCGTCTCCGGTCACGGGAATACGGTGGAGCTGGTGCGCTTGCATACTGGACTCGACGCTCTCCAGGTCATCGCCCGGTTGGCGGCAGACGATTGCTGTCGGCACCTGGGCGGTCGATACAGGTATGTCCCAGAGTGGTTTGCTGTTGAGGTAGGTGGCCATGGCGATATCGCGATCGGTGACCATCGCGATCACCCCGCCCTGTTCCTCGTCCACAACGGGATGAAACCCTGCCGATATCGTGTTCCCACATCGAACCGTGCCGCGTCGTTGAGCGATTGTTCGGCCGCGACTGAATAGGCGCCGGTCGTCATGACGTCCTGAATGTTCATCGCCCTGAATCCCCCTTGCAGTGTGCGCGAAAGTAGACTCGCCAGCATCGCCGCGTTGGCGGCGGCGGGTAGTAGCGGATCGGGCCCAAGATGGTATCGGGAGTGAATTCCTACCCCTTGGGGGTCACCTTTCACTCGCGCTCCGCGGCGGTCCGGGTATCCCGTTCCGGTCCGCTGTCATGCACGCTACAGCGGACCGTCGTTCCGCGCCCTTCGGCTCCGGAAATGGTCAGTTCGCCACCGATGGCGGCGCTGCGGTAGGGCATGATCGACAGGCCCAGCCCGCCGTTCTCCAACTCGGCCTCGTCGATGCCGCAGCCGTTGTCGCTTACCCGCAGGATGAGGCCGTCGGAGCACCCTGTCGAGCCGGATGACGATTTCATCGGCGTCGGCGTGTTTCACGGCATTGGCCACCGCCTCCCGAGCGATATGGAAAAGCTGCTCGGCGATATGTTTGTCCGACACTTCCACGGTGTTCCGGCAGACGAACCTGCAGCTCAAATCCCCGTCGTGAGTGCGCCTGGCGAGATCCTCCAGCGCGGCCATCAGGCCGACGCTCTCCGTCTGCACCGGCACAAGGCCCTGGGCCAGGTGGCGTATATGGCGGTTGGCCTCCTTGAGGCCGTTGCTGAGCGCCCGCACCCGCGGCTCGTAAGGCGAGGATGTTCTGGCAAGATCCATGGTCAGGCCCGCGGCTTCCAGAGAGAGACCCGCCAGTTCCTGCTGTGGACCATCGTGCAGGGCCTGGCCGATGCGTATTCGCTCCGCGCTCGTGGCCCGCAGTATCTCGCCCTGGAGCCTGCGCAAGGCGCTGATATCGCGCACGAAACCCACTGACAGGCCGAGGTGGCCGACCTCGCTGACAGACAGCGAGATGGGCACGAGTCGGCCGTCCCGGTGCTGGGCCATCAGTTCGCGGGTGGTGCCGATTATGCGCGCCTCACCCGTTTCCCTGTGTCGCCGCAGGTACGCATCGTGCCGGCTGCGATGGGGCTCCGGCATGAGCACGTCGATATTGCGGCCTCGCAATTCCCCGGCCCTCGGCAAGGCCGAATAGCCGTTCCACGGCGGCGTTGCAGTCCTGCACCACGCCCTGCCTGTCGATGGTGATAACGGCGTCCTGGGCGGTGTTGAGCAGTGCGTGCAGCCGCTCTTTGCCACGTTGCAGTTCAGCCTGAACCCGCTTGTTGGCGGTAATGTCGCGCTGAATACTGACAAAGTGGGTAACGTCGCTGATGTCGTCGGTAAACGGGGTGATCACCAGTTCGATATCGCGCAGTTCACCGTCCTTGCGTCTTGAAGACGATCTTCCCCCGAAAGGCGGCGTTCGCTCCCTGGTTCGCTGCTGGAGGGCGTAACAGTTCATCGGCGGGACGCGTGCGGGGATGGTGGCGTTGCCGGATGCTGTCCCAGTAATTCCTCCAACCTGTATCCGACGATTTCACACATTGCCTGATTCGGCGAGCAGCGACGCTTGATTCGTGCCAGTTTGCGGCATCCTCGGGGATCAGGTATTCCCTCGCCGAGTTCTGCAGCGGCGGTCGCAAGCAGGTTGATCTCCTGGAGGTGGGCGGCCACGCGCTCCTTCAGGGTTCTGTTCAACGCCAGCAACGTCGCCTCGAGAGCTTTTCAGCGCGTTGACCTCCATCACCAGACGATATGAAACCGCTCTTGTGGGAGTTCAGAGTCGTTGAATGCCCCAGCGCTCAGGCTGACCTGTGTCGTGGCGCCATCCCGGCCGCGGAGTTCAAGCTCACAGGCGTCGACCGGCCGAGCCCCAGCAGTATCCGCTGCCACCCGGCGCAGAGAATTGTCCCGGCAGTGCAACGGCCACGAAATCGTTGAAGTTTGCATGCAGAATCCGCTGTCTTCTCCGACGCCCAGCATTCGCGCAAACGCGGGGCTCGCGCCCGTAGAGACACGCCCCGCGCCGGTCCAGCGTGACGTATCCGAAGCGGTGCCTGTCTCAGCAACGTTCGTGGATCTGGTCCGCGCGGCGCGCGCTATCTTGAGTCGGGCGCGCTTCAGCTGCTCGACTTGCCGTTCCATTTCGATCTGGTGAGTTTGTCGCTTCATGCACCAGCAGCGCCCGGACTTCGTCATCCGAACAGCGCAGCCACATTTTTTGCTGAAAGACGCGCTTGCGCCTCTGTTTGCCGCCGAGGATTCTCGCCATCCCATTTCGGTGTTTCCTTGCCGCCGTCCACACGGCATGGACCCTGATCGATGCCGGCCTGGTGAATTCGCCGGGACAGCGCTGAGTAGAAGCGCGGGGCGGCCTTGGGTCGGTGCAACGAGTATAGACCATGGCGCGCTGAAGAACCCGGGCCGGGGCGGCCCGGTGCCGGACGCCGATCAGGTGCGTTGCGCAGATACCACCTCACTCCACAGCCCGGTGGACCAGCCGGACGTTGTCCCGGGCGCCGATTGTTCTTCCCTTTTGACATGATCGCGGTGTGTATCGACGGTTTTCGGGCTGAGTGACAGGCGGACGGCTATTTCCTTGGTCGAGTAACCGCTGCCGATCAGGGTGAAAATCTCAAGTTCGCGTTCCGACAGGACGATCTCGGGATGGTTGGTGTCGATCGCCCGGTTGGTCGCGCGGCGCTCCAGCATCCGGTTAGCCAGTGCCCGGCTGATGAACATTTCCCCCGCGCTGACCAGACGCATTGCCTTGACCAGCTTTTCCGGATCCTCCTGTTCGTCGATGAAGCCGTTGGCGCCGGCGTTGATCGCGCGTTCTCCGTAAAGGGACTCGTCCGTGCATGGAGGTCACCAAGAATTTCCACAAGTGTCGGGTACTCCTGCCGCGCTCGCTCCGTGAGCACGAATCCGCTGCTCTGTTTCAGGTTGATGTCCACGAGCATCAAATCGGGCAAGTCGGCCGCCAGCAGTTGCATTGCCGTCGCCGTATCCGCCGCCTCGGCGCACACCGTCAACTCGTCCATCTGTTCGATAAGTGAACGGATGCCGGCGCGGAAGGTCGGATGAGTCGTTACGACCACGAGGACTCTTGGCCGGAACGTTCGCCGCTCGGTTTGGCACTCGTAATTTCCGCAACGGCTCCCGTGGCCTGTCCGATTGGTGGTTGTACGCTTTTCCTGCCATCTGGCCAGCGAAAAACGGCCAACTACCGCGATGGGAGCTTTCTGTACCATAAACATCACTTTCCGCTGACGCATTCTATAGTGTCGTACAGGGACAGGATATGGGGAAAAACCCTGATTATCGCCGCTCCCGCCAGATATGAGTCCGCCCCCTGGAGGCGATCGCCCCGGGGCGGTTCAGCCCGTTTCTCCACGAGTCCATTGCCATTCGCGTATTTCCGGCATGTCCTCGCCGTGGGCACGGATGTACCGGGTGTGCTCAATGCGTTCTCGAGCATGAATTGCCGTAGCGCCGCCGCCCGGTTGCCGAGCTTCGCAACCCGGTCGATCACGTCCACCACCAGGTGAAAGCGGTCGAGATCGTTCAGCACCGTCATGTCGAATGGCGTCGTTGTGGTGCCTTCTTCCTTGTAGCCGCGCACATGCAGGTTCTTGTGGTTGGTGCGGCGGTAGGTGAGCCGGTGGATCAGCCAGGGGTAACCGTGGTAGGCGAACACGATCGGCTTGTCGGTTGTGAACAGGGTGTCGAAGTCGCGGTCGGAAAGCCCGTGCGGGTGTTCCTCCCGGGACTGCAGTGTCATCAAGTCCACCACGTTCACCACCCGCGACCTTCAGCTCCGGCAGCTGCTGGCGCAGCGAGATCGACCGCGGCCAGGACTCTCGAGGGTCGGCACGTCGCCGGCGCACGCCAGCACCACGTCCGGCTCACTCGCCGTCGTCGGTCGCCGGCCCACTCCCAGATGCCGATGCCGCGCTGCAGTGTTCGCCGCCTCGTCCATCGTCGAGCCACTGCGGCTGCGGCTGCTTGCCGGCCACGATCACGTTCACGATATCGTCGCGGCTGCGCAGGCAGTGGTCGATCACGACCAGCAGGGTGTTGGCGTCCGGCGGCAGGTACACGCGGATGACATCGGCCTTCTTGTTGACCACGTGGTCGATGAAGCCCGGGTCCTGGTGCGAGAAGCCGTTGTGGTCCTGGCGCCAGACGTGCGAGGTGAGCAGGTAGTTGAGCGAGGCGATGGGCCGCCGCCACGGCAGCTCGCGGCTGACCTTCAGCCACTTCGCGTGCTGGTTGAACATCGAGTCGACGATGTGGATGAAGGCCTCGTAGCAGGAGAACAGACCGTGCCGACCGGTCAGCAGGTAGCCCTCGAGCCAGCCCTGGCAGGTATGCTCGGAGAGGATCTCCATCACCCGGCCGTCCGGCGCCAGGTGCTCGTCGTCCCGGGCAGCGCTCCGCCATCCATGCACGGTCGGTCACCTCGAACACGGCGTCGAGACGGTTGGAGGCGGTCTCGTCCGGGACCGAAGACGCCGGAAGTTGCGCGTGTCCGGCGTTGAGCGTCATCACGTCACGCAGGAAGCCGCCGAGCACGCGGGTCGCCTCGGCCGTCGGTCGCGCCCGGACGCGGCACCTCGACGGCGTAGTCGCGAAAGCCGGGCAGTCGCAGGTCCGCGCAGCAGCAGCGCCGCCGTTGGCGTGCGGGTCGGCGCCCATGCGCCGCGTCGCCCTCGGGGCGAGCGCCGCGCACCTACGGGCAGCGGCGTGACCGTGCGTCGTCGAACAGCTCGCCGGGGCGGTAGCTGCTGCAGCCACTCCTCGAGCAGCTCCAGGTGCGCCGGCGTTTGCGCGCACTCCGCGAGCGGCACCTGGTGCGAGCGCCAGGAGCCTTCGGTCTGCCTGGCCGTCGACCTCGTTTGGTCCGGTCCAGCCCTTGGGGCTGCGCAGCACGATCATCGGCCAGCGTGGCGCTCGCTGCGATGCCATCGAGCCGCGCGCCGTGCGCTGGATCTGCGCGTATCTCGTCGATGCACCGTATCGAGCGTGGCGGCCATCTGCCTGGTGCATCGTCGCCGGTTCGGCGCCCTCGACGAAATGCGGCTGCGTAGCCGTAACCGCGCAAGAGCGCTTCGAGCTCCGTCGTCGGCGATGCGCGCCAGCACGGTGGGGTTGGCGATCTTGTAGCCGTTGAGGTGCAGGATCGGCAGCACCGCGCCGTCGCTGGACGGGATTGAGGAACTTGTTGGCAGTGCCAGGCGGTCGCCAGCGGCCCGGTCTCGGCCTCGCCGTCGCCGATGACGCAGGCGACAATCAGGTCGGGGTTGTCGAAAGCGGCGCCGAAAGCGTGCGAGAGCGCGTAGCCGAGTTCGCCGCCCTCGTGGATCGAGCCCGGCGCCTCGGCGGTTACGTGGCTGCCGATACCGCCGGGAAACGAGAACTGGCGAAACAGGCGCTGCATGCCCTGCGCGTCTCGCTGCAGATCGTCGGATAGCACTCGCTGTAGCTGCCCTCGAGCCAGGTGTTGGCGACCAGTGCCGGGCCGCCGTGGCCGGGCCCGGCGATATAGAGCATGTTGAGATCATACTTTACGATAACGCGGTTCAAGTGCGCGTAGATGAAATTGAGCCCGGGCGTTGTGCCCCAGTGGCCGAGCAACCGGGGCTTTACGTGTTCGGCCTTCAAAGGCTCCCGGAGCAATGGGTTGTCGAGCAGGTAAATCTGCCCAACCGACAGATAATTCGCCGCGCGCCACCAGGCGTCCAGCCAACGCAATTCTTCAGCAGACAATGGACTGCTCCCGACCTTCGATTGCACCGCGACTTCGGCCATGATTGATCTCCCGTAAATGACATCTACTCCCGGGACGCACGCTGCTCGAGGACGCGCAGCAGGGCATCATAGGGTTCGACGAACTTGTGCACGCCCTCGCGCTCGAGCGCTTCGGCAACGGTCTCCAGATCGATGCCGAGCGCGCTGAGCCGCTGTGGCAGAGCGCGCGCCGCATCGAGATCGCTCTCGAGGGTCAGCGCCGGCCGGCCACCGTCGCGATACGCGGCGAGTGTCCCGGGCGGCAGCGTGTTGACGGTGTCGGGGCCGACGAGCGCCTCGACGTATTTGAGCTCGCTATAGGCCTCGTCCTTCGTGGAAGTCGAGGCCCACAGCAGGCGTTGCGCGCGCGCGCCGCGTTCGGCCAGCGCTCGCCAGCGCGCACTCGCTCTTCCATTCATTCCGGTAGTGCCGGCAGGCGTTGCGCGCGCAGGCAACCGCTGCCTGGCCGCGCAGCGCCGCCGCGTCTGGCGTGCCGATCTCGTCGAGCCGCCGGTCGACCAGCGTATCGATGCGGCTCAGAAAGAAGCTTGCCACCGAGGCAATCCGGTCCACCGGCTTGCCTTGCCCGGCCCGTATGCTCCAGCCCCGCCATGAAGGCCTCAACCACCTCGCGGTAGCGGACGACGCTGAACAGCAGTGTGACGTTCACATTGATGCCGTCGCTGATGAGCTTGCGGATAGCCGGCAATCCCGCGCGTGTAGCGGGGACCTTGATCATAACATTGAGACGATCGAGTCGCTCCCACAACCGGTGCGCCTCGGCCACGGTATTTTGCGTGTCGTGTGCCAGATGCGGTGAAACTTCCAGGCTCACGAAACCGTCTGCTCCGCCTGTCCGTTCGTACAGCGGGAGGAACAGATCCGCCGCGCGGCGGACATCGTCGATGGTCAGCGCGTCGTAGATTGCCTGTGGGCTCTGCGTCGGCACGGGCGAGGGCGGCGATGTCCTCGTCGTAGTCGCGGGCCTTCGAGATCGCCTTCTCGAATATCGCTCGGGTTAGAGGTAACGCCGGCCAGACCGTCCTCGGCGATGAGCTTGGCGAGCGTCCCGTCTTCGAGCCAGGCACGGCGGATATCATCGAGCCAGATACTTTGGCCGAGGGCCTTCAGAGTGAGCAGCGGGTTCGCTGTACTGGGGGTCGTCCATCAGCGATTCTCCCTGATCATACCGCCACGGCCGCGAGCGCTTCGGTGGCGAGCAACTCGTGCCTCATCCACCGGCAACCACCCACACCTCGATGCCGTCGCTGTCGCTCGCGCTCGATGCGGCACCTCGCGCCGACGGTGGCGGTGTTGGCCGCGGGCATCAAGGCGCAACCCCGGCCCAGTCCAGACCGTCGAGTATCTCGGCGCGAACGTCGCTGGCATGTTCACCGACACCGCCGCCGAACAGGATGGCGTTCGCGCCACCCAGCACCGCCGGATACGCCGCCAGGAGCTGGCGTGCATCACGATGGCGGTATCGCTGCACCGCCAGGCGCGCGCGCGGATTATCCGCAGCGAGCAGCGGCTGCGCATGTCGCCGCTCGCCCCCGAGAACGCCGCGCAGCCCGGAATTTTTATTGAGCAGCCGCTCCACCTCTTCTTGTGGCGCTCGAGGTCTTCGGCGCGCTGCAGGAAAGTCGCCGAGCTCCGGGATCGAGACCGCGCGCAACGCGTCGCCATCACGAGTCCCTCCAGCGGTTAGAAGCCCATCGAGGGTGTCGAAGCGGATCGGCCATGGTCGATCGCCGTCGCCGAGCAACCGGCACCGAGCTGGAAACCAGACGACGCGACCGCCGTCCGCGACGTCCGGGCGCAAGACGCGCCAGCGCGCCCAGAAGCGCCTGGTGGGCGAAGCCCGTGAAATCCGTAGCGCCGCAGTTCGCGCCGCGCACCGAGTTCATGGGGCAACGCAGAGGTCGCCGCCACCTCCGGCAGATGCGCGTAAAAGCTCGTGTCGAACACCGCGACCGTGGCATGCCGTCGCAGCCCAGCACCTCGGCGCGGCACGCTCGCAACCAGGCCAGCATCATCGCATCGTGCAGCGGCGCGAGCGGCGCAATCCGTTCGATTTCGACCTCGACCGCCGGCGTCCACCCGGCATGTGCCGACGCCAGGCGCGCACCACCGTGTACCGCACGGTGCGCCACCAGTTGCGGCGGCGGTGCGGGCAGGTGTTGCCTCACGAAGGCAGTCAACAGTTCGCCCGGCGCTAGCGACGCCAGGTTCAATTGGCGCTGCACACCGCAGGCTCGCCATGTTCCGCTTCCCCGGTCGCGAACCCCGCGAGGCGTACCGAGGAGCTGCCGGTGTCTGACGGTGAAGACGGTCACGGGGCCATGCGGCTTCCCGTGGAGTCCGCAGCCCTGAGAGTCTCTAGCAGTGATCAACCCGAATCGGCGAGTAATTTCTGAGCATAACAACGATTTACTTCCAGCCATATTAATAGTCACCTGTTAGCATCCCATGACTCAAGTGTCGATTTTTTTTGAATGAAGAAAGACTATCGCCTCAGCGAATGCAGCTACATCGCTTCGTTTCACCGGGACATTCCGCCGCCCCGAGGAGCGCCGACAGCGACAACATCAAGGCCTAGGGACACGATGAGAGACCTCTCCTCTCAACGAAGAGGCGAACTACGCACGAAAAACCCGAGTGAGACGGGCTTCAAGAGAGTTTCAAGACTGTATTGGATTTCGCCGGAAAGGGAGGTATGGCGCCGCCACACGAAGAGTCGAACTCGGCACCTGCTGGTTACCAGCCAGCTGCTCGACCACGGCTGAGCTATAGCGGCAACTGAACTGATTATAACTGCGACGACCCTGAAGGTCAGCGCTCTGATCGTGCCCCGGCCACCAAGAGTCCCTCTTCGACACCCAGGGACCTGCTCATTACCAGTCAGCCGCTCTACCACGGCTGAGCTATAGCGGCAATCAAACTCATTATAACCGCCACGACCCTGAAGGTCAGCGCTCTGATCGTGCCGCCACCAAGAGTCCCTCTCAACACCCAGGTGACCCCGCTGATCACAGTCAGCCGTCTCTACCACGGCCCAGCCATAGCGGCAAATTTAAACTGATTATAACTGCGACGACCCTGAAGGTCAGCGCTCTGATCGTGCCGCCACCAAGAGTCCCTCTCAACACCCAGGGACCCGCCCCGATCACAAGTCAGCTGCTCTACCACGGCTGAGCTATAGCGGCAATTAAACTGATTACAACTGCAACGACCTGAAGGTCAGCGCTCTGATCGTGCCGCCACCAAGAGTCCCTCTCAACACCCAGGGACCTGCCGATTACAGGTCAGCTGCTCTACCACGGCTGAGCTATAGCGGCAATTAAACTCCGATTAAATCTGCGCCTCCCCTGCAATTTCCGGGCCGCCGGCGATTGTCTCCAGCCCAGCATCGCGCGGCGGGTTTCGACGCGCTACGGGGAGCGGACCGCCCTGATCGAGGCGCGCATATCACCGAAAAGCCGGATTCCCATCAATACCGAATCCAGGCCGATTCCTGCCCGTCACCGAGCCTGCCACGCTTTCAACAGCCTCGCGAGCGCCATAACATCCCCGCTTGACATGGGCCGCCGCTCGCGCGGCCGGCGGCGATCATTCCGCGTTGGACTGGCTAGCCTGGACGAGCAGTAGCGATGACGAGCCTGACCGATCTCACCCGCCTGGCGCGCCCTTCGCCAACAGGCTGACAAGTTTCAGCAAGCCGACTCCCGCCTCGACAGCCTCTTTCTGGATGCCAGCGACCGCTTCGATCATTACTCCCTGGAAACCGCCGGTTGATCGCTCGATCACTCCGAAAATCACCTGGACGAAGCGACGCTGGCGCTGCTGTTGAACCTGGCCCGGGAACGCGATCTGCCAGGCGCCATCGACGCCATGTTCGCCGGGCGAGGAGCATCGATAACGCCGAGCACCGGCCGGCGCTGCACTGTCGCCCTGCGCGAGCCGGTGGCGGAGTGCCGCTTCCCGGAGGTGGCCGAGACCCTGGCGCGCATGGAGCGCTTCGTCACCGCCGTGCACGACGGCGAATGGCTCGGCTACGGCGGCGAGCGCATCACCGATGTGGTCAATATCGGCATCGGCGGCTCGCACCCGGGCCCGGCCATCGTCTGCGACGCCCTGGCGGATTTCGCCCGGCCCGGCCTGCGCGTGCACTTCGTTTCCAACGTCGACCCCGCCCACCTGCAGGCGACGCTACGCACACTGACGCCCGGCAAGCACCCCGTCCACCGTCGCCTCCAAGTCCTTCACCGCCCACTGGTAGACCCGGCAGAACGCCGAGGCGGCGCGGCGCTGGCTGCTGGCGACGGCCGGCGACGAGGCCGCGGTGGGCCGGCACTTCGTCGCCAGCACGAGCAACCTCGAGGCCGCCACCGAATTCGGCATCCACCGCAACAACCTGTTCCCGCTGTGGGACTGGGCTCGGCGGCCGCTATTCCCTGTGGTCGGCCATCGGCCTGCCCATCGCCCTCGGCCTGTGCCTGGCATGGAAGGGCTTTCGCGAGTCGTCGCGTGCGGCGCCCATCACATGGACACCCACTCCCGCAGCGCCGACCCGGGCCGAGAACCTCCCCGTCATCCCGGGCCTGCTGACGGTCTGGTACACCGGCTTCTTCGCCGCCCATCTCGACCGGTAGTCGCGCCCTACAGCCAGCGCCTGGCGCAATCGCCGGCGTTCCTGCAGCAGCTCGACACGGAGAGCCTCGGCAAGCGCGTGCGCCGCGACGGCAGCCCCGTGGACGCCCCCACCGGCGAGGTACTGTGGGGCACGGCGGGCACCAACGGCCAGCACTCCTGTTTTCAGCTCCTGCACCAGGGCACGGCCTTCATCCTGTGGATCTTCATCGCCAGCGCCAGGCCCTGCTCGGGCGCGCCAGGCTCACCGCCAGCTGCTGGCGAATCGCCTCAGCCAGTCCTGCGCTCATGCAGGGCGCGCTGGACGCGACCCAGCAGCAGGCGCCGGACAACGTAGTACACCTGACCGGCTGGAGCGTCTCGACCCCGGCACCTCGGCGGTCTCATCGCCCTTCACCAACAGAAAGGTCTACGTGCAGAGTGTCATCTGGTATCAACGCCTTCGATCAGTGGGGCGGAGCTGGGCAGCGCCGCTGCGCAGCGCTCAATCGGTAGCGCTGGGTTGAATACCGGCCGGCGGCGGATCTCGACGTCGAGCGCCGCATCCATCGCCGCATCAACGCCTGGAAGGACGCATGACGGGACAGGGCAAGGGAGGAGATCCGGTGGTCGGCAGCGAGGAAATGGTGACGCCCGGCCTCGGCAATTCCCGCGATCAGGTCGGTCGACTCCGGCGCCCCGCACCCTCTCGCTGCACGCCTTCAATATTCGCGGCTTCAAGCGCGAGGGTCCTGGGTGAGCTACCGCTGCACCCGATCCAGCACAACCGCCGCGTAATCGCGCGTTGCGAGTCGCCGGTGGTGGACCGGCGCGCCTGCGGCTTGAGGGTGTCGGCGAACGCCACCGCGATCCGCACCCTGCTGGAATCTCCGGCCAGTCCTGGAGATCCACCTCGGCCAACCGCGACTTCATGGGCTACCGCATGCTGCTGGGCGTGGCGCTATGATGGATCGCGTCTGGTGGATCTTTCGCCAAGGCGCTGTGTGGCTCAGCAGCAAAGGAGGAGGTGCGCAAGCTCTCACGGCCACGCGCCGAGAAACGCCCCGCTTCGGTCTCAAGCTCGGCCTGCTGGGGAGCAACCCCAACTGTACACAAACAGGCGCCTCAGCCAGGCCGCTCGAGGAAGAGGTCACTCGTACAGCAGATCTCAACTCGACGTCAGCCACGCCACACCAAGCTCGATCGGAGACCCCGGAGATTCATGACCACCGCGGCCACACGCTGAACGACCTGGACGCCGCTCACCGCATTCGGCTCGACACCACCATCTTCGCCGGCTGCGCTCTCATCCGCCATTCGAGAGCATAGGCGTCTTCGCCAACCTCGCGCGCCATCGCCACCACACGCGACAAGCTGGTGCGGCAGACCACTACCCAGAAACAACTGGAGGCGCCCTGCCCAGGAGCCGGCCGCACTCGTCGAATATCGGCGACCTCACCCAGATGGGGTCGACGGCGCGCCCCGCCGGTGAAGCACCGAAGGCGTCAAGGGCTAGGGCATCATCCTGGCGGACACCGATAGGGCCGCCGAGCTCCACCCCCACGGCCTTCAAGTCGGTCGGGGCCAACCTGCCCGGCGCAGGAATTTATCCGCGAGGCCGGCGGCAGGGATCTGCGTCTGCTGGTGGTGGACAACAAGGTGGTCGGCGCCATGGAACGACAGGCACTGGTGGACGAGTTTGCGCCCGCATCCGCCATGGCCGCAGCGGCACCCCGGCCAGGGTCAGCGTCGCGGAAGCGCTTCGCCGCGCGCGGCCAAGGCGCTGGGCTGAAGGGTGCTGGAGTGGATCTCATCCGCGCCTGGCAAGGGCATGCTGCTGCTGGACGCGGACGCCTCCCCCGACCTGCGCCTGATCGAGAAAGTCACCGGCAAGGATCTCGCCGGCACCTTCATTCATGCAGTGGAGAAGAAGCTCAATGGAAACGCCCTGCTGCATCAGGCGCTAAAAAGTGCTCTCGCCCCACCCCTCCACATGACCCGAAACCACTTCCTCGCAAGGGCCAGACCTGCTACGAGGAATGGCGGTCCCAGCTGTTCCGCACCACCATGCAGGACCATATCGACCGGGCCTGGGCTGGAGGAACTGCTGCAAAGAGAGGGCTTCATGACCAGCCTGCTGGTGTGGGATTTTTTGAACTCCTCGACATGGGGTCACCTGTCGGTCGCTATCACCTAACCAGCAAGCCTGATTTTCTGCTGCTGGATATCATCATGGTGCAACCGCGCTTTCAGGGTCGTGGCCACGGCTGGCGTCACTGAGGAAGTCCAGCGCTACAGCCTCACCGGCCTGCCGCCGCATCTGCGCGCGTCGACGAACTCGCCGTCAGCTTCTCCACCGCCGCTCTGGAGCTTTGTGGAGATGCGGGCCTGGCGACGAAGACAGCCTGGAGATGGTCTGGCAACCGGCAGGGCGCTGAGGATCTCAGGCCAGACGGGCGCCATTGGGCATTCACTGCTCCCGGTGTGGCCAACACCATGGGCGCTGTCCTCGACGCAATGAAGCCCGGCCACCAGGATGGCAGATGAACGGCTCATCCGCTCGGAAATTGACGACTGCTACCACCTGCTCGCCAAGCAGGTCGTCGCGCGGTAGAGATCGGTGATCGGCACTTGGCGCGGCCACGCCCACCCCCCGCCGGTTTACGGTCAGCTTCCAGGCGGGCCCGGCCTCGGGGAAAGTCATCCACCGCGGCCACCGCGCCGACGCGCAGCCGCACACCAACGAAGTCGTCCCAGGCGATTTCTTCATGGCGTTCCTCCCCTCACCGTTGAGATGTAGACCAAGGCCCGGCAGACCGAGCCGTCGGGGCGATTCACCTCGGTCAGCTCGCGGCGGTGCTGGTTCCTCGAACTCATCGAGCAGCGCCCAGTTCCTGCGCCAGCGTCGGCGCTTAGAGCCGTCCGTCACGAACGCCTCGGCATCCGAGGATCAGCATGAACGCTGAGCGCCGCGCCGATGCTCTCGGGATGCAGCACCCCCAACACATGGCCGGGCTCCAGCGTCGTCGAGCGGCGCCAGGATATGTTCATCTCCACGCCCCGGCAGCAGCGAGCTGTAGGCAAACAGCGTCTCCGCCATCGCCGCCGCTCAGAGGAATGGTTGCGCATGCGGCCCAGCAGGTCTTCTGTCTTCGGCTCATCAGGGCCGCGTCGCCGCGAGACTCCACGTTCAGCCGCACCACCGGCTCGGTATTGGACACGCCAGGTTGAAGCGCCACTCGGCGAGGGCTATGGACAGGCCGTCGGTGTGGTCGATGCTGTGGGCATGGGTGAATGCTGTCGTTGGCCTTGAGCAGCGCGGCGGGTCGGCGATCTCGCGATTGATCTCGCCGCTGGTGTTCGGAGCATCCACCGCGTTGTCGATCAATCTCCTGAAGAGGCCGCCCCTCTTTGGCCATCAACTCGACCACCAGCAGCCAGGGTATCATGCCGCTGTCGCAAGAGAAGAATCGCGAACAGCGATGGGCCGAACATCGCCGCCGTAGATCGCGTCCTCGGCATGCATCTCTTCCTCGATGAAGGCGTGGCCGGACTTGCATGACAGCCACGCCGTGATGCGCCTTGACGATCTCCTGCGTGCTCGATACCAGTCGCGGATCATGGACGATGCGGGCGCCCGGTTCCTTCTCGAGAAACGCCTGCGCCAGCAGGCCGACGATGTAATAGCCTCGATGAAGCGGCCTGTTCGTCGAACAACAACAGCGATCGAAGTCGCCGTCCCCAGGCCACGCCGAGGCTCCGCGCCGGATCTCCTGATGGTATCCACCCGCTGGCGTGCGTATTCCTCCAGCAGGGGATTGGGCACGCCGTCGGAATTGCTGTTCGGGTCGTGATGCAGCTTGATGAACTGCAGCGGCAGCTTGTCTTCCAGCGTGTCGATCACCGGCCCGGCGCTACGTCGCCGGCATCGCAGACCACCTTGAAGGGCTTTAACCGCGATACGTCGAATGGAAGCTGAGCAGGTGTTCCACAGAGTCCGGGCGCGCGTCCTGCCGGGCCACCTCGCCCTCCCCGCCTTCGCCCACATCTCGGCGAAGTCGTCGCGTCTCGCTGGTGTACGCTCTCCCCAGCATCGACCAGGCTGGTGTCGGTGCTATGGGCCTGGAATCGGAACGCACCAGCTTCATGCTGTTGGTAGTCTTTCGGATTTGCGGCTGGCCGTCACCACGATGCCGCCGTCCGTCTTCAGGCGCGAGTCAGGGTGGCGAACAGCACCTCCTCGGCGCCGCACTGCCCGATGTCGATCACGTCAGCGCCGCCGTCGGTGAGCCTCGGATCAGCGCCTGGCTGATATTCTATGCTCGTCAGGCGCTGTCGCGCCCGACGACGACATGGAGGCGGATACCATAGGAGCGCCACCGATGCGATAGGCGATATCCTCGTCAGCTTGGTCGGGATCCTCCGGCTCGCGGATGTCGAGGCCTTGACAGGTGATTCTCATCGATGGAAACTCCGTCGAGCTGTTCCGCAGGGCCAGGTGATCGGCGGGCCTCGATGAACCCGTCCACGCTGCTAGTCGAAGCGTCGGCCCCTGAACCTGGAGCCTCACGCCGCCCTCGCCGGCCTGTGTCAGCAGGGCGTCGGTCACCGAATCTCGCTGCTCTGCCCCGGCGGCGCGTTCTCGATGATCTCGTAGATGTTCGGCGTGAGGATATAGCGGCCGATGGTGGCCAGATTGCTCGGCGCTCCTTCTGGGCGCGGGGTCTCCACCATGTTGCTGAGCCGGACGCCCTCCTCGATCTCGCTCCCGATCACGCCGTAACGGGAGGTCTGGTCGGCGGGCACTTCCACGATCGCCACGATGCTGCACTGGTATTCTCCATACAGATCCACCATCTGTTTCAGCAACACCCCGTCGGCCATGTCGCTGATAGCATAGTCGTCCGCCAGGATCACGGCGAAGGGCTCATGGCCGATGAGATCGCCCTCACGAGGATGGCGTGGCCCAGGCCTTCACTCCCACCTGACCGGCGGTAGGAGAAGGTGCAGCGGTCGATGATGCGCGATGGGTCTCGTCCAGCAGCGCCTCCTCGCTCGGAACCGGCGATCTGGTGCTCCAGCTCGTAGCTGATATCGAAATGGTCTCGATGGCGCGCTGTGCGGCTGGTGACCAGAGCCACGCCGGTCAGCTCGGCATCGATCGCTCCTCGACGCCGTACTGGATGAAGGGGTTGGCGACGATCGGCAGCATCCTCGATGGCCTCTGGTGGCGGGACAACCCGCGCCGTAGCTGGCGGAACAAGCACTTCCTGATCTTTGACATCACAAATCCTGTTCTGGGCTTCAAAAGCAGCACCGGGCTGGGTCATCACCTGCCCTAGTGATCATCGAACCTTACGTATCATCCTCGCCCAGAGAGTCACCCACCTGGATCTCGATCACCTCCACCGGCTCTTTCGCCGTCGTCGCCGAGGCGAT
Organism: Halioglobus sp.; assembly: GCA_034521205.1. GTDB lineage: Bacteria > Pseudomonadota > Gammaproteobacteria > Pseudomonadales > Halieaceae > Marimicrobium. The sequence continues at coordinate 2,274 of JAXHMT010000006.1, read as the reverse complement.
GCCGGCTGCCCAGCGAATCAGGATCGACTCGTTCACGCCGAGCGTGAACGCCTCGTCATCAACTACCTTCGCGGTGCCCCTGATCACCGTTGAGCGTCCTGTCCTGCGATGGTGCATTTGCAAGGATAACGCCTGCTCGGGATCGACGCACCAGGTTGTTCACCGGCCAGTCATCCGCTGCTGGCGCCAGGCTGCGGCAGGAACTCGCCAGGGACGACGCACCAGTTGGCGATCGCCTCCGCGTCCATCCTTGCGGTAGCTTCGCGACCACCGCCTGACCGCCTGGGCTGCGCCTTGTCGGCCACCAGCACCGCGTCCGCGGTCTCCACCACCACGACGCCATCGAAGGCCTACCGCCGCCACCAGCCTCAGCCGGCCCTGGAGATAGCCGCGAGCCGATCGCCTCGGTGAACGACATCGCCGCCCTCCACTTGTCGCCTGCTCAGCTTCCGGCTGGCCCAGATGGCATCGCAGGCGCCGAGATCGTCGAGCCGGCAGCCAGCGGACGATCGCCGGTTTCGGTCTCTCGATGACGGCATAGTCGACCTACGGGCGCGGCAGGTGGTGAACGCCGCTTCTGGAGTCCTCGCTGATGGAAGTCGGCGCCGCGCTCGAGCCTCGAAGGTGTCGGTGTAGGACCGGGAAACTCCGCCGGCATGCCGCCGCACTCCTCCAGGCGTCCGCGCCGAACAGGAACATGCCGCTGTTCCACAGGTAGTTGCCGTCGGCGAGAGCTCTTCGCCGGCGAGGTCGGGCTTTCTGATGAAGCGAGCCACCCGGCCGGCATCATCGCCACCGAGATGCTCCCCGCCCACGGATCCATAACCCTGTTTCTGGTGCACCTGGCACCACTCCGAATGTCACCAGTTGATCATGCGAGGCATCGCCCTGCGTGAGGACAGCGAGCAGTTCCTGCGGCTCACCGGATCCAGTGCCGGCGGGCAGTACCAGTACGTGCGTCGGCTCGACGACAGCGAGCTCGGCCACGGCCATGGCCTGCTGTTCGCCACCAAACGGTTCCAGCAGGACGCTCGCCCTGTTCAGGCTCGACCACGCAACTGCTCGGCTACTCAGGAACCAATGCTTGGATCATGCATTGGGTTGGGCCAGGCTTTCCAGCGTCACAGACCATCCCAGGTGGGCCTGACAGTGCATCCCTGCCGCCCTGGGGAAGCTATAAACTGTTCGGGAAGCTGCGCCCGCGACAGCGGCTACAGGCGGCGCCGCTTCTACTGGGCGAGACGATGGAGACAGAGCATGACGGTGCTCCTTGCGGTGGGTCCCCTCCAGCTTGGGTGATGGAGTAAAGGACTCCCGCTGGGCGACTTTGGTGGCGTATGGGCTGCTCGGTCACGGGTTTCGCCCGCAGCTGGTGTGTACACGCCAAAAAAGCCTGTCGACTCATTTGGCTTTGGCGCGATAACGCCAACGATCAATGAAGAGCCGGGACGGGCGATGGGGATCAATGAACAAGGAATGAAAGCTTCGTTCCGCAGAGCCATATGACAAGGAAGAGCTGCTGGAATGCGGGTACGGCAGGCTGTTCGGTCCGGGTAATGCGTAAGTCACCTGTGGGCAATACGTCGATGCTGGACCGTACCACTCCACGACGATCACGGCGGCGACTACTGTCGCGGCCAATCATCGCCGAGCCGATATTAAGCCCACCTCTGGTTCTTCGAATTGTCACTTCCTGGCGACCCGGTGATGCCGGCTGCCTGTTCGATGCGCTGCGGATGTAGGTTTCTTTCTCGGCTGGAGCGGTCACCGAGGAAGGGGTTGCGCCGCTGGTTCGTGAGGTGAATTGCCGCGCAGACCGCCGACGCCAAAGTGGTGTACGAGCTGTCATCAGCTGCGTCATCGGCCGCAAGCCAGATCGGGCATCGCCGACGGTTTGGTCGCGGTCCACGGCAAGACCATCTACACCACCAGGGCGTCGAAAGTAGGCCTGTCAACTCCCGAGTTTACATTCCGATCACCAGGACTCCACCGCGACGCGCGGCTTTGCGACCGGGAATTGCATCGTTGTCGGAACAACAAGGACGCTGTACTCATTTGAAACGGATCAGCGGTATCCGTGATACCAGGGCCTATGCCAATGTCGGCATGCGCAGCCTGGTCAGCGGCAGCGTGGACATCGATACCGCCGAGTTGATCGACCGCAAGCTGCTGCGCTTCATGGGCGACGCCTCGGCGTAATAGTCAATATCGCCATGCAGGAGGCGATCGCCGATGCCGGCCAGAATATGCTAACTGAACCAGCAGATCGGCAAA
>JAXHMT010000005.1:0-232826 GCA_034521205.1 Halioglobus sp. | reverse complement strand
TCAGGTCCTTGCCGCCCGTGTCGACCTGGATATCCTGCATATAGGGCTCGGCGTCGGTTTCCGGATTGTAACGGTAGATACTGACTTGCAACATTATGGTACGCCTCAATACGTGCGGATCTTCGGCTGGAATGTGTCGACCGTGGCGGGTTCAAAGTTGACAGCGCGCTTGCCGACATTTTTGCTGCCCGGAAAGTACATGGAGTGGCACAGCCAGTTGTCGTCGTCGCGCTCTTCATAGTCTTCGCGCGCATGGGCGCCGCGGCTCTCCTTGCGCGCTTCGGCGGTAACGGCTGTCGCCTCGGCGACTTCGAACAGGTTGTGCAACTCCAGCGCCTCGATGCGCGCTGTATTGAACGCCAGGCTCTTGTCGGCGAGTTCCGCGTTTTCGATTCTCTCGCGCATGTCGGAAAGCTTTCCGATTCCCTCCCGCATGAAGCTCGCCCTTGCGAAAAACGCCAAAATGCTTCTGCATGATATTTTGCAGTTCGCCGCGCAGTTTCGCGACGCTTTCGCCGCCGCTGGCGCTGTTCAATTTCTCAAGTCGCGATCTGGCCTGTTCGATATCGCTCTCGGATGCATCGCGCAGGTCTATTCCCTCGCGCAAGGCGCCCTGGATATGCAGGCCCGACGCGCGGCCGAACACAATCAGGTCGAGCAGCGAATTGCCCCCCAGACGGTTGGCTCCGTGTACCGACACACAGGCCGACCTCGCCGCAGGCGTACAGAGTCCGGGGACGACTTGCGTCACTGCGCCCGTCTCGATTCTCGTCAGGGCCTGGCCGTGACACGTTGGTAGGGATGCCCCCCATCATGTAGTGACAGGTCGGCACCACGGGGATAGGCTCTTTCACCGGGTCCGCATGAGCAAAGGTGCGCGAAAGCTCGCAGATGCCGGGGAGGCGACTTTCAAGAACATCCTCGCCGAGGTGATCGAGCTTGAGCTGCACGTAGTCGCCCTCGGGGCCGCAACCCCGGCCCTCGAGCATCTCCAGCACCATCGACCGGGCCACCACATCCCGGCCCGCCAGATCCTTGGCGTTGGGGGCGTAGCGCTCCATGAACCGTTCGCCGTCCTTGTTCATCAGATAGCCGCCCTCGCCGCGGCAGCCCTCGGTGACCAGAACCCCGGCGCCCGCAATTCCCGTGGGGTGAAACTGCCACATCTCGATATCCTGCACGGGCAGGCCGGCCCGCAGCACCATGCCAACCCCGTCGCCGGTATTGATATGGGCGTTGGTGGTCGAAGCGTAAATGCGCCCCGCTCCCCCCGTGGCGAGGACTGTCGCCTTGGACTTTACATAGACGGTTTCGCCGGTCTCGATGGAAATGGCGATCACACCGACCACCGCACGGTCCTGGTTCACGACCAGGTCGCTCGCGTACCACTCGTTGAGAAACACGGTTTCGTTCTTGATGTTGCCCTGGTAGAGCGTGTGCAACAGGGCGTGGCCGGTGCGGTCGGCGGCGGCACACGTGCGCGATGCCTGACCGCCCTCGCCGTAATTTTTGGACTGGCCGCCAAAGGGTCGCTGATAGATGCGTCCCTCTTCCGTGCGCGAGAACGGCAGGCCCATATGTTCCAGTTCGAACACCGCTTCTGGGCCGACGCTGCACATATATTCGATCGCATCCTGGTCGCCGATATAGTCGGAACCCTTCACGGTATCGTACATGTGCCAGCGCCAGTCATCCTCGGGGTCGGCCGAGGCGATGGCACAGGTAATGCCGCCCTGGGCGGACACCGTGTGCGAGCGCGTGGGGAATACCTTGGAAATCACCGCTGTCTTGTAGCCCGACTGCGAGAGCTGCAGTGCGGCGCGCATTCCCGCTCCGCCGCCACCGACAATCACGCCGTCAAAGGATATGGTTCTCAGAGCCGCCATCGATCGTCAACCCCAGAGGATCTGGATGCACCAGATCACATAGATGAAAATAATCAGACCGCAGGCGACCTGATACAGAAGACGCAGGATGTTCCCCGGCCTGCCGAGCAGGCGCTCCGTCAGATAATCAGTACCCACCGACCACATGCCGATCCAGGCGTGAGCCGCCAGGGACAGCATCGCGAGCAGTGTAAAAATCTTCATCGCGGTGTGCTCGAACACCACTGCCATTGGGCGTAGTCCACCCCGCCGACCAGCAACGCACCGATGCAGAGGAACCACGCCAGCAGGATGACGGCGCTGACGCGCTGCAGAAACCAGTCGGATACGCCCGAACGGCCGAAGCTTGTAACCGGGGTTACCATAACCAGACCCCCGCGACGAGGGCCAGGATCACCGACAGCGCGATCACGAGATGCGAGCTGCGCACACCGCCTTCCATCGACTCGCCCAGCCCGAAATCCATGATGATGTGCCTGATACCCGCCAGCGTGTGGTAGATGAGCGCGACCAGCACAACCCAGAGCAGGAGTTTCATCAGTGGGCCGGCCAGCCATTCCTGCGCCCTTTCGAACCCCTCGGGACTCTCGGAGGCTGAGGTCGAGCAGCCAGATGAGCACGAATGTGCCGATAAACAACAGGACGCCGGAAATCCGGTGGGAGATGGACACCCACGCGGTAACGGGTAGCCGCATGGTTCCTATGTCCAGGTTAACAGGACGCTTGTCTTTCACGGTCAGGTACCATCGTGTCGAGGCCCGGGGGCATTGTAAAGGGTTGCCGCGGTGGTGAGTGCCGTGCCCGCGCTCAGTCGCGCGCTGGTCCACCAGAGGCGCGAAATTATAGGCACTTAGCGGACCAAATACAAACGATGGGCGCACGGCCAGCTTCACCCGGCCAATATACACAGAGGCGTCGCCCGCACTTGCCATTGACGCATTTGCGGCGGCCTTCACCAGCCATTCAATTGACAAACGTTTGCCAAACTTTATAGTTGAAGCCCCTAAGCAGTACTGACCAGGACCCTCTATGAGTGACCAGAAAGCCAGCCTGAAAATCGACGGGAAAGATGATATTGAGCTGCCGATCATCTCGGGGACGATGGGCCCCGACGTCATCGACGTGGGGGAACTCACTACGAAGGGTTTTTTTACCTATGACCCGGGATTCGTCTCCACCGCCGCCTGCGAATCACAGATCACTTATATCGACGGGGCCAACGGCGTATTGCTTCACCGGGGGTACCCCATCGACCAGCTCGCCCAGAGCTCCGACTATCTGGAAGTGTGTTATCTGCTGCTGTACGGCGAGTTGCCCACGGTCGAGGAGAGAGAAAAATTCATCGGCACGGTAAACCGCCATACCATGGTGCACGAGCAGATCAGCACCTTTTTCAACGGCTTCCGGCGGGACGCTCACCCGATGGCCATTATGTGCGGTGTCGTGGGTGCGCTGTCGGCCTTCTACCACGATTCACTGGACATTTCCGACGAGAAGCACCGCCAGGTGGCCGCATTCCGCCTCATAGCGAAGATGCCCACGCTCGCGGCGATGAGCTACAAATTCTCCATCGGCCAGCCGTTCATGTATCCGGACAACAGTCTGAGCTATGGGGAAAACTTCCTGCACATGATGTTCGGAAACCCCTGTGAACCGAGCAACATCAACCCGATACTGGCCCGGGCAATGGACCGGATCTTCCTCCTTCACGCGGACCACGAGCAGAATGCCTCGACCTCGACAGTGCGTCTGGCGGGCTCTTCCGGGGCCAATCCCTTCGCCTGTATCGCCGCCGGCATCGCGGCCCTCTGGGGCCCCTCCCACGGGGGCGCCAACGAGGCAGTACTGGATATGCTGGAAGAGATCGGCGACGTATCGCGCATCGATGAGTACGTGGCCAGGGCCAAGGACAAGGACGATCCCTTCAAGCTCATGGGCTTCGGTCACCGCGTCTACAAGAACTTTGACCCGCGCGCCAAAGTCATGAAGGAGTCCGCCGACGAGGTGCTCGCGGAGCTGGGAATCGAGAGCAATCCTCTCCTGGAGGTCGCAAAAAAGCTGGAGGAAATCGCGCTATCGGACGAGTATTTTATTGAACGAAAGCTCTATCCAAACGTCGATTTCTATTCGGGCATCATTCTCAAGGCCATAGGTATCCCGACCAGCATGTTCACGGTGATTTTCGCTGTCGGGCGCACTGTCGGCTGGATCGCCCACTGGCACGAAATGATAAGCGGGAGTTATCGTATCGGTCGCCCGAGGCAGCTCTATACGGGCTATACCCAAAGGGACTTCGTGCCGCTGGAGGAGCGTTAGCCGCCCGTTGGAAAACGTTTGCGAGGCAGCTTGAATATCGGGGGAGCCATGCCGGGACCGCGCCCTGGTTTACTTTCGGTTCCATTTCCGGGTCGCTAGGATAAACTTGCAACATGCCAGACATCGTCATCAGCGGAACCGGTCTCTACACGCCCGAGCAATCCGTAAGCAACGAAGAACTCGTCGCCTCCTTCAATTCCTGGGTGGAACACTATAACAACACCAACGCCGACCGTATCGCCGCGGGCGAGCTCACACCGCTGCAACCGTCCTCGGTAGAGTTTATCGAAAAGGCCTCGGGGATTCGATCGCGCTACGTCGTGGACAAGGCCGGAATTCTCGACCCCGACCGGATGAAGCCCTTTATACCCGAGCGCCCCGACAACGCCCAATCGATCCAGTGCGAGATGTCCGTCGCCGCCGCCCGCAATGCCATGCAGCAGGCCGACAGGAAGCCCGCGGACATCGATGCCGTCATTGTCGCGGCTTCCAACATGCAACGGCCCTATCCCGCCATCGCCGTGGAAGTCCAGCACGCGCTGGGTATCGCAGGGTACGCCTTCGACATGAACGTGGCCTGTTCGTCCGCGACGTTCGGCATCCAGCAGGCTCGGGACGCGATCGCCATGGGCAGCGCCCGCTGTGTACTTGTGGTGAACCCCGAGATCTGCAGCGGACACCTGAACTTCCGGGACCGGGACTCCCACTTCATTTTCGGGGACGTCAGCACCGCCATTATTATCGAAAACGACCATACTGCCGGCAGCGATGACGTCTGGACCATCGTTGACAGTAGATTACGGACAATATACTCCAACAATATTCGCAATAATTTCGGCTTTCTCAACCGGGCCGATGAGTCCGGCGTCGGCAAACCCGACAAGCTGTTTGTGCAGGAAGGTCGCAAGGTGTTCAAGGAGGTCTGTCCCGAGGTTGCGCAACTGATATCAAGGCAGCTCACGGAGCTGGACATCGCGCCGCAACACCTCAAGCGACTCTGGCTGCATCAGGCTAACCTGAATATGAACCAGCTGATCGCGCGGCGTGTCCTCGGCCGTGATCCGACGCCCGAAGAATCGCCGACGATCCTCGACGAATACGCCAATACCAGTTCCGCCGGCTCGATCATTGCGTTCCACAAGTACCGCGGCGACTTTCGCTCCGGCGAATTGGGCGTACTCTGTTCCTTCGGTGCGGGCTACAGCATCGGCAGCATTGTCTTGCGCAAGCGCTAACTACTACCGATCCATGGCTGCCAGCAAGTCTCTAAGAGCGGCCAGCAGCGCGTCACATTCCGCATCCGTTCCGACACTGATACGCAGGAAATTCTCGAAACGCGGTTTGCGAAAATGCCGCACAAGAATGTTGCGCTCGCGCAGCGCATCAAAAAGCTCCACGGCCTGATGATGTGGATGCATTGCAAACAGAAAATTGGCCTGCGAGGGAAGCACGTCGAAGTCCAGTTCAAGTAACCCGGCGCGCAGGCGCTCCCGACTCGCGATAATACGGCGGCGTGTGTCCTCGAACCAGGTATCGTCCCGCAGGGCAGCCAGCGCCGCTTCCTCGGCGACAACATCGACGGGATAGGAGTTGAAGGAATTCTTGATCCGGTGGAGGGCTTCGATGAGCCCCTGGCTGCCCATCGCCATACCGACACGCAATCCGGCCAGGGCACGGGACTTGGACAGTGTCTGTACAACCAGCAGGTTGTCGAAGTCCCGGATCAGTTCCACGGCCGAGCGCCCGCCAAAATCGATATAGGCTTCGTCGACGACCACCACGGAGTCAGCGTGCTGCTGCAGCAGTTCACGCAATACGTCGAGTTCCAGCAGCAGGCCCGTTGGCGCATTGGGATTGGGCAGAATAATGCCGCCGTTATCCGTCGGGTACAAAGCCGGGTCGATCGTGAAGTCCTCGGCCACGGCGATTTCACGGCATTCGATGCCGCAAAGTTGGCTCCAGACGGGGTAAAAACTGTAACTCACATCGGGAAAGCACAGCGGCAGCTCGTGCTTGAGCAGTGCCATGAAGGTAAACGCCAGGACCTCATCGGAGCCGTTGCCGACAAAGACCTGTGAGGGTTCGAGTCCGTATCGCTCGGCGATCGCATTGCACAGCCGGGAAGACTCCGGGTCGGGATACAGGCGCAACCGGTCGGCGCCGACCGCCGCGATAGCCCGGACGACCTCCGCCGAAGGCGGATAGGGGTTCTCGTTGGTGTTCAGCTTGACGAGGGTTCCTTCCCCCGGCTGTTCCCCGGGCTCGTAGGGCGCCAACCCCCTGACCAGGTCACTCCAGTAACGATTCATGCTGCACGCCCGACATTGGATTGCGGGTCGCATTCTCTCACACCCGCGACTGGCAGGTCCCGGGCGGGCCCTGCCGCGTATGGCGTCCCCTAGGGGGTTCGAACCCCTGTTACTGCCGTGAAAGGGCAGGGTCCTGGACCACTAGACGAAGGGGACGGAAACCTTCCCCGGAAAGCGGCGACATTGTACCCGAGCGCCCCGGTGATGCAAGAAGTCAATAGTTGATGCCTGTATCGAATATGAAGTGCCTGTAATCCGTGTCGTCGCCCAGGTCAACGCCGCGCTGATTATCGAAGTAGGTCGCGGCCACGTACCAGCGATCATCGATGTCATAGCGCGCGACAAATTTGTGGCCCCTGCCGTCGGTACCGCCGCCGGCAAAGGTCGCATCGGCAAGCAGGCCGAACGTCGCGTCCGCTTCCAGGTCCTGGTACTGGTACCGCAAGCGCCATTTCCCGGCCGGCTGCAGCGGGCCGAGCACAAGCCCGGCGAGATAACCGGTATCGAGTTCCCGCGCATCCTCGTTGGTCACGAAGTCGGCGAACAGACTGACCGGGAATTCCCGCAGGGCGAATTCCAGATTGAGCGATGCATTGAGCAGCTTGTAGTCGATGGCGTAGACCTGCCGGCCGTCGACAACCATCGAGGAGTTGCCGAAAAAGTCCGGCTCGCCGGGGTCAAAGGCGACCCTGCCCTTGGCGGGAATATCCAGGTACTTGATCGCCGTCTCCAGACGCAGCGCCGGGCGGGGCGACACACGGGCACCCAATTGCAGCCCCCAGATGGCGTCGTCGCCAGCACGACTGTCGCTCTCCAGGAAACTGTAGCTGGCGGTCGCGAAGAAGGGACCGCTGTCCCAGGCGAGGCCAATCCCCTCGGGCCGAACATCCGAGTCCCAGATCAACCCGCTTCCCTGTACCCGGTAAAAGGGATTGCGAAACTTGCCCCCGGTCAGCTCCGTGTTCGCCAGGCCTGACCATTGCAGGTAGGCGAGGTCGAGACGCAGGTCCTTGGTGGAGCTGTTTCCGCCCAGGGTCTGGTTGGTGGAAATGGGGCTGTCACCACCGCTGGCGAGCCCCAGGCCCACTTCAATACTATCGCTGGTCCGGGCCGTCAGCGCGGCGCGGGCACGTATCCGGTTGCGATCGCGCTCGTTGACGCCCTGCTCGTCAATCCTCTCCGCGCGGTAGCGAAAATCGCCCGCCCAGGAAATCCTCTCCGATCGCGCGGAACGCCGGTTTGCCCCGGACGCGGCGGCAATCCTGGCGTCCAGATCCTCGACCGGCACCGCATTCAGGGAGGCGGCTTGCAACGCCTCGTTCTCGGCCTCCAATGCACTGACCCGCCGGGCCATGGCGGCGAATTCGGCCTTGAACTGCGCCCATTCCGCCTCGGATACATGCGCCTGCACGGACGTGCCGCTCATGCCAAGGGCCGCGAGCAACGCGATGATTCGAATCTTCATTGTTATTTCTCCCCGGTTGACTGGACACCCGCCGGCGGCCCGCGCGAGCCGGGTCGCCTCCGGCAGCCGGCGAAGGTACCCCAATCGGGCGCCGGGTGCCAATCGGGGCCAATATCCGGAGCACCTGCCCTGGCAGACGCCTGTGGAACGGAGATATGTGCGGAGGGGGGAGGCGCAACGGCCCGACATCACATCGGGCGGGGAGATGTTTTCAGGTGAAAAGGAGTACCAGCGCGACGCTGAGCGCAACCACGACCACGCCTTCCAGGGCGAGGAAATACGGCGTTACCTCAGGCGACCTGCCGCGCAACTCCTTTTCAGCCGCTCGCAAATTCATGACTCAACCACTCTCGTATACCGCTTGTATATACATAATATACACTGCGGAAAACTGGAAGACAAGGTCGATACATGTGATAAACTGCCGCCGTTTCGCGAAAACCCGGTCACGTTATGTCCAAGACCAAGCTACTGAATATCCGCATCGAGCCGGATCTGAAGAAAAAGGCCAAGAAACTGGCGGAAGCCGACGGGCGCTCGCTGTCGAACTGGGTCACCAACCTGATTGCCACCCGGGTCAAGGAAGCGGAGAAACAGACCCGCAAGTCGAAAGACGACTGACCGGGTCACCCCGCAGTCGGCTCGGGCCCGGCATTAACCCTCAGCCGAAGCGGCCGGTGATATAGTTTTCGGTGAGCTGGTGCCGGGGTGTGGTAAAGACCTCCTTGGTCTCGCCCACCTCGATCAATTTCCCCAGGTGAAAATACGCCGTGCGCTGCGATACCCGCGCCGCCTGCTGCATCGAGTGGGTGACAATCGCGATGGTGTAGTTTTCCTTGAGCTCATCGATCAGCTCCTCGATGCGCGCCGTGGCGATCGGGTCGAGGGCCGAGCAGGGCTCGTCCATCAGTATCACCTCGGGATTGACGGCGATGGCGCGGGCGATACACAACCTCTGTTGCTGTCCTCCTGACAATCCGGTGCCCGGTTTGTCGAGCTGATCCTTTACTTCTGTGAACAAACCGGCGCGCCGCAGACTGTGCTCGACAATCTCGTCCATTTCGGCCTTGTTCCTGGCGAGCCCGTGAATTCGCGGGCCGTAGGCGACATTTTCGTAGATCGATTTGGGAAAAGGGTTCGGCTTCTGGAATACCATGCCCACCCGCGCCCGCAGCAGAACGGTATCCTGGTCGCCGTCGTAGATGTCCTTGCCGTCCAGGGAGATTTTTCCGGTGACACGACAGATCGGGATGATATCGTTCATGCGGTTCATGGTGCGCAAAAAGGTGGACTTGCCGCAACCCGACGGACCGATCATGGCTACCACTTCGTTGCGCCCGATATCGAGGGACACGTCGATAATGGCCTGTGTGTCATCGTAGTACACATCGACGTTACGCGCGGAAATCTTGGGGGCGTCGACGTAGGGCTCGCCGACGGTTTCCTGCCTTGCAAACGCCGTCTCGTCGGCCATGCCGGTCGCGCCATTGGATTGCCCGGCGGCCGCCTGTGGTGCAGGCCCGCTTTCGCCGCCGCCGGCTGCGATCCCCGCGGGGTTTGTCTTTTCCATACCTTCCATGCGTTCCGCCTTCGCCACTATTTGTTCTCGAAGCGACGACGCAGGTAGATCGCCACGCCGTTCATCATAATCAGGAACCCCATCAGCACCATGATGGCAGCGGAGGTTTTTTCGGTAAAGCCGCGCTCCGGGCTGTCCGCCCAGAGAAAAATCTGCACCGGCAATACAGTCGATGGGTCGGTCACACCGCCCGGCACGTCCATGATAAAGGCGACCATACCGATCATCAGCAGCGGCGCCGATTCACCCAGCGCCTGGGCCATACCGATGATCGCGCCGGTGAGTATCCCGGGCATGGCGACGGGCAGAACGTGATGAAACACGGTCTGCAGCTTGGACGCGCCTATGCCCAGCGCCGCCTCCCGTATCGAGGGGGATACGGACTGTATCGCCGCGCGCGACGTAATAATCACCGTCGGCAAGGTCATGAGAGCGAGTACGATCCCGCCCACCAAGGGCGCGGAGCGGGGCAACTCGAAGAAATTGATAAAAACGGCCAGGCCCAGCAGGCCGAACACGATCGAGGGCACGGCCGCGAGGTTGTTGATATTGATTTCGATGAGGTCCGTCAGCCGGTTGCGGGCGGCGAATTCCTCCAGGTAAACCGCGGCGAACACACCGATGGGAAAGGCGAGGACAAAGGTGACGGCCAGAGTGAAAAACGACCCATACAATGCCGCCTTTATGCCCGCCAGCTCCGGTTCCCGGGAGTCCCCGGCGGTAAAAAACAGCGTATTGAACCGCGCATCGGTTCTGCCCTCTCGCCGCAGGCGGTCCAACCATTCGATCTGCCGATCGCTCACCTGCCGATCGGCTTCATCCAGGGAAGTATCGACCTGCCCCTTGAGATAGCTGTTGGCTTCGGAGGCCGCCCGCAGCCAGACCGACTCACGTGTGCCGAGCAGCGAGGGATTGTTCACCACACGATCGCGCAACTCGTACTCCGCGCCCAGGCTGATCATCCCGAACAGTTCCTGCCGTTGGGAGCGGCTGGAGACATCCGGGAACATCTGCAGCAGGGCATCCCTGATCACACCGCCGTAGTAGGCGGCATAGAGCTCTTCCTCACTCGCCGGCATTTCCACACCCAGCATATCCGGGTCATAGTGCACGTCGACCTCGATGAAATACTGGGTAAACGCAGGGGTGCCCTTGATAACGATATCCGCCAACAGTACGAACAGAAATACAAAACCGGCCATCACCGCAGCGCGTCCGTACCACCTGAAGCGCGTTTCCCGGGCGTAGCGCTTTTTCAGCGACGCCTCGATGCGGGCGGTATTACTGTGGTTCGACTCATTCATATTGTTCCCTGTACTTGCGCACCACATACAACGCGATCACATTGAGCATCAGCGTAACGAAAAACAATACGAGACCGAGGGCAAACGCCGCCAGGGTCTTGGGGCTGTCGAACTCCTGATCGCCGACAAGCAGCGTCACGATCTGCACCGTAATGGTCGTTACGGCCTCCAGGGGGTTGGCGGTGAGATTCGCGGACAGACCGGCGGCCATGACCACAATCATGGTTTCGCCAATCGCGCGCGACACCGCCAGTAACACCCCGCCGACGATACCGGGCAGCGCCGCGGGCAGCAGTACTTTCCGAATGGTCTCGTTGAGCGTCGCTCCCATGCCCAGGGACGCCTCCCGCAGACTGTCGGGAACCGCGGTAATAATATCGTCGGACAGCGACATGACAAACGGAATAATCATGATTCCCACGACAAGTCCGGCGGCCAGGGCGCTCTCGGAGGCAACGGTCAATCCAAGGAATTCGCCCGTGTCGCGAATGAACGGCGCCACGGTCAACGCGGCGAAAAAACCGTAGACCACGGTGGGAACACCGGCCAGAATTTCCAGCACCGGTTTGGTGAGAGAGCGCACGGTCTGCGACGCGTATTCGGACAGGTAGATCGCCGACATCAGGCCGATAGGCACCGCAATGAACATCGCCACCGCCGAAATCAGCAGCGTACCCACCAGCAGCGGTACAAAGCCAAAGGACCCTTCCGCGCCCACCTGACCCTCCCGGATCGCGATTTGCGGGCTCCACTCCAGCCCCAGCAGGAAATTATCGAGAGGTATAATCTGGAAAAACCGCACCGCCTCGAACAGGACCGACAGCACAATGCCCATGGTGGTCAGTACGGCGATCAGGGAACAGCCAAAGAGCAGCCAGGTAATGATCGCCTCGACGTGATTGCGCGCGCGCACGGCCGGCGCCACCCGGCGCAGCGCAAGCGCTCCCCCGATCAGGGCGACAGCGAATACCGCCGCGGCCTTCAACCAGGCCAGGGTTGCCGACAGGTCGCGGTAGTATTCCGCGGCGGCGAGCTGCTGCTCGTTCAGCTCGGCGGCGCCGACACCGCCGCGAGCGTAGCCGAGAATCTGGTTGTAGTAGAGCGCCAGCCGGCTCGGCTCCATGTCGCGGATCGACTCCGGCAACTGCGCCATAACCACTTCATACAGAATGCGCGACTCCAGCCCCGACCACAAGATGAGCAGCAGCAGCCCGGGGATCGCGACCCAGGCGGCCGCCATGTAACCGTAATGCCTGGGCAGGGAGTGCAGAAAGCGGTAGCCGCCGGCCCGGTCCGCCAACGACAGCGAGCGTCCGCGGCCGAGGTAATAACCGACGACACACAGGGCGATCAGCGTGAGGAATACCGTGGTTGTCTGCATCGAGGTATTGCCGTCCTGTCACACCGCCGCGGCGGTCTGCCACCACCGCCGGAATCGATCGTTAGTATTCGACCGCGAAGGTCCCTGCACACCCGCCGGGCCACCCGCAGCCCGGCGGCAATCCTCGCGTTCGGTTACATCTCAAGTGGCGTGAGATTCCGCACATCCTCGCGGAATTGCCGCAAGCGCTCAGGCTCCGGTGGAATCAGCCCTTTCTCGGCGAGATAACCGTAATCGCCCATCGCGCGGGGGGAGATGAACTCCAGCGCGTACTCCTTGATGCCTGGAATCTTGCCCACATGCGCGCCCTTGATATAGATGTACATCGGCCTCGACACAGGGTAGTCGCCGCTGGCGATACTGTCGAAACCGGGCGCGACGCCATTGATCAGGGACCCCTGCACCACGTCGGCATTCTGCTCGAGGAAGCTGTACCCGAACACACCGAGGGCGCGGTGATTGGCTTCCAGCTTCTGCACGATCAGGTTGTCGTTCTCGCCCGCCTCGATATAGGCGCCGTCCTCGCGCACCGCGTAGGCCACGGTTTCAAAAACATCCTCACCGCTCGGCGGCCTGCCCCTCTGTGTCTCGAGACTGCTATAGACCCCTTCCGGGATACCGAGACCTTCCATGGCTGCCTTTATCTCATCGACCTGATCCGCGCCCAGGCTGTGGAGCGCCTTCAGTTCGGGCACCGATTTTGCGCCGCCGCCCAGGGCCAGCTCGGCGAAAGCGTCCCGGGTGCCCGAAGTCGGGGGCGGCCCCAGCACCTCGATAGGTCGCGCCGGAAGCTGGGGATTCACATCCCGCCACGTCTTGTGCGGATTGGCGACAAGCTTGCCGTCGGGGCCCGGGACGTCCTTGGCCAGCGCCATGAAAACATCGCGCAGGCGCAGGTCATAGCGGGGCGCTTCCTTGGCATTGGCGATAGCGATACCGTCGTAGCCGACCAGCACCTCGACGATGTGCGTGACACCATTGGCCTGACAATTATCGTACTCGCTCTCCTTGATACGACGGGATGAATTCGTGATATCCGCGGTCTTGGGGCCGACACCCTCGCAAAAGAGCTTCAGGCCGCCGCCGGAGCCGGTGGACTCGATTGTCGGGGTCCTGAATTTGGTGGAGCGGCCAAAGCGCTCGGCGACCACGGTGGCGAAGGGATAGACCGTGGAGGAGCCCACGATGCTGACACTGTCGCGGGCCGCCGCGGGCGCCGCCTGGCCAATCAGTGTGGTGAATACAATAGCCAATAGGCCCGGCAGGAAGGTTTTCACAGGTAGTCCCTCTTCGGTTGGGTGTGTAAAGCGGTGAAAGTGACTCGGGCGACCACGCACGCCGCTCATTGTATGAACCATTTATTACACCAATATGACATGCCTGCCAGGTCGGATGTGGCCGGTTGAACGCGGCGCCCTAATTTTCCTTGCCCAGCTCGTCCGCCAGCTCTTCGAGGGTGCCGTGCCGGACATCCCTGCCGCGGACCAGGTAGACCACATGCTCGGCAATATTGCAGGTGTGATCGCCGATACGCTCCAGGCTGCGCAGCGCCCATACCTCGTTGAGTACGGGGCCGATTGCACGCGGGTCCTCCATCATGAAGGTGACCAGACTGCGCAGCCCGCTGCCGTATTCCTGGTCCACCTTGGCATCATTGCGCACGACTTCGACCGCCTGCTCGACATCCAGACGCGCGAAAGCATCCAGCGCCTGTCTGAGCATATGCGCCACTCTCTGCCCGACCCGCCTTATCTCTATGAATTTGCTGGGCGAAACGCCCTGTTCGGACATGAGTATTACCTGCCGGGCGACCTTCGCGGCCTCGTCGCCAATGCGCTCCAGATCGGTGTTCACCTTGATAATGGCGATCACCAGTCGCAGATCACTGGCGGTAGGCTGGCGCCGGGCGATCAGGGTGGCGCATTCGTCGTCGATGGCCATCTCGATCTGGTTGACTTCGCGGTCGCGATTGACAATTTGCTCCGCCTCGCCGCTGTCCAGGCGGATCATGGCGTCCATCGCGGCGTTCAACTGCTGCTCGACCACCCCCCCATCTCCAGCATATGGTTGCGCAGGTCCTCCAACTCGGTGTTGAAGCTGCCCGAAATATGATGTTGGTAATCCTCCTGCCTCACCATGTGTTCAGTCTCCCGCCGGAAATTTCAGGGTAAACGTGCTGCCGACCGATAACTCGCTTTCGATCTCCAGTGTGCCGCCGTGAGCGGCGACAACGTGCTTGACGATGGCCAGTCCCAGACCCGTGCCGCCGGTAGTTGAACTGCGGCTGTCGTCCACGCGGTAGAACCGCTCCGTCAACCTCGGAATATGCATTTCATCGATACCGATTCCCTCGTCCTCAACCTCAACTATGCAGTCATTGCCCTGACAATGCCACCGAATCGTGACAGGACTTCCAGCCGGGCTGTACTTGATCGCGTTGTTGGCGAGATTGGAGATTGCGCTGTAGAGCTGCCGGTAATCGCCGTGGATCTTCCGGTCGGTTCGCAGCTCGAGGCGCAGGGGCCGGTCCGGGAATGTGCCGCCCAACTCCTCCCTGAGCTCCTGCAACAGTCCGCCGACATCGACCAGTTCGTGCTTCTCTACCCCCTCGTCGGTCTCGATACGCGACAGCCACAGCAGGTCCTTGAGAAGATTTTCCATGCGTTCGGCCTGCTGGCTCATCTGCCGCAGCGCCTTGCCGTAACGCTCCGGCAGCTCCTGCTCACTGGCCATGAACGTGCCGAGATAGCCGCTGATCACCGTCAGGGGCGTACGCAGCTCGTGGGACACGTTGGCCACGAAATCGCGCCGGATCTTCTCGAGGCGCACCGATTCGCTGACATTGCGCACGAACAGGAGCCGCTCTCCTTCGCCGAAGCGGGTGATTTCGACGCGCAGATGTACCGGTGCGGAACCGCCGGTACTGTATTGCAGGGGCGCGCTGTAGTCGCCCGCCAGAAAATACTGGTTGAACTGCGGCGCGCGCACGAGATTGGTCAGCAGGCGGCCGCTATCCTCCGGATAGCGCAGGCCCAGAAGCGGCTCGACCGCTCTGTTGAACCACTTGATCGCACCCCGCTCATCCACCATCACCACACCGTCGCGCATCGAGGCGAAGGAATCCTGCAGATAGTTCACGTTTGCTTGTAGCTGCTCCTGCACGTCTTTGTTCTTGCGCTGGTGTAGGTAGATCCGGGACAGCAGGTCCCCCCATACGCCATAGACATCGGGCGGCGGGCGCCGCGGGTCCCTGAGCCACGCCTGGACACGCTGCAGCTGGTAGAGCCAGAAAGCGATCAGCGCGACGAGCACCACCACAAGGGTCTCCAGCGCGTATCCGTACAGCGAGCCCAGAAAGGTCGCACCCAGGACTATGGCAACCAGGCGGGCGGCGGCGCCCAGCCAATGCATCCCCCGAGTCAGACGACCCCCCGCGGTGAAAACCGGTAACCGGTGCCGCGTACTGTCTGTATCAGCGCGCTGTAGTCACCGCCCGGGGACTGCAGCGCCTTGCGCAGGCGCCGGATGTGAACATCGACCGTGCGCTCCTCGACATAGACATTGGCGCCCCAGACCCGATCGAGCAGCTGGCTGCGGGTGTACGCCCTCTCCGGGTGCGACATGAAAAACTTCAGCAAATTGAATTCGGTGGGACCCATGTCCAGCGGCTGCTCCCCTATGTATATACGCCTGCTCTCTCCATCCAGCACGAGATCCGCCACCTGAATTTTATCCTCCTCGTCGGTCCCGGACGAGCGCCGCAGCAGGGCCCTGATACGGGCGATCAGCTCCCTGGGAGCAAACGGCTTGGTGATATAGTCATCGGCGCCGACATCCAGACCCTGTATGACGTTGTCTTCCGCGGTCTTGGCGGTGAGCATGATCACTGCCAGGTCCCGGGTCAGCTCATCCCGTTTCAGGCGTCGCAGCAGTTCCAGCCCACTGCCGCCGGGCAACATCCAGTCCAGCAGGATGACATCGGGTCGTTCGTCGACGACCAGTGTGTAGGCTCTCTGGATATCCTCCGCCTCGAGACAACGAAATTCGGCCATTTCGAGAGCCATCCGCAGCATGTCGCGTATGGCGAACTCATCGTCGACGATCAATACAGTGCGCGCAGTCATGAGCCAAAAACCCTCATTTTGCCGGAAAACGGGTATTAGATGAGGGAAATGTGACAATTACATGACACCCGTCCAAAAGCAACCGATTCGCGAATCCCGGCAGATTTCGAACATACCGCGCGAGCTTCGGGTCGGATACGGCCCACTGGAACCGTGTGGCGACAGGACGTCGCCACCCGAGCCTGCACACGGACGTGCGCTTTTTGGCGTGTTCCAGTGGGCCATATCCGACCCAAGCGGTCCCCATAGGTCAAACCGACACTGAGACACAATAAGTCTGGGTCTTGGCTGCGGGTGTCGCGCCACAAGCGCCTGCTCCCGTTGAAACACGCCAAAAAGCGTCCCTCCATGGACAGGCTCGGGTGGCGACGTCCTGTCGCCACACGGTTTCAACGGGAGCAGGCGCTTGTGGCGCTCCGGGCATCTCGTCAATGTGTCGCGCGGGGGCTATACAGGCTGGCGCCAATGGCACTTACTTAAGCGTGAATTGGTCTATGTCGTCATTCCAGCGCAGGTGGCGGTCCGGCGCTACGGAATCCGGGTGATTCAATGTGTTGTGGTTAATAGATCCCCGCTTGCGCGGGGATGACGGTCTTATGTAAGTGACATTCAGGCTAGCGCAGGCTGGCGTTAATGCTCATCAACACCTTGTTGCCGGGACACAGGTCGGATTCGTCGAGCTGCCGCAGCGGCTGCTGGGAGGTCTGCATGACATCGTGCAGGTCGCGGGAATCCTCGTCGATATAGAGCAGCCCCGTGAGCAGGCTCCCCGACCGGCGGTGCGTCTCCAGGGCGTGTATCGCCGACAACCGATCGAAGGGATCGAGGGACTCGTCCATTTTGTGCAGGTGCAGCGTGGACCCGTCGTGCATGGTCACTTCGTGATTGTGTCCCGGCGGGTAGTGGATGGTGATTTCCCGGTGCATCGGCACAAAGTCCAGCGTGCCGGTGGCCTCGGCGTGTTCGCGCACGAATTCGTAGCTCTTGGTCGACTCCGGGTTGTTGTTGAACGTGACACAGGGTGAAATCACGTCAATCAGGGCGAATCCGCGATGCGCGATGGCAGCCTTGATCAAGGGCTCCAGTTGTGCCTTGTCGCCCGAGAAGCTGCGCGCCACGAAACTGGCGCCCATCTGCAGCGCCGTTCCGCAGAGGTCGATGGCGTCCCAGGGGTTCGGGTCGCCCTTTTTGCTGGCGGAGCCCTCGTCCGCGGTCGCCGAATCCTGGCCCTTGGTCAGACCGTAGCAGCCGTTGTTCATGACGATGTACACCATGTTCAGGTTGCGCCTGGCGATATGGGCGAACTGCCCCATGCCGATCGAGGCGGTGTCGCCATCGCCGGATACACCGAGGTACAGCAAATCCCGGTTGGCCAGCGCGGCCCCCGTGGCCACCGAGGGCATGCGCCCGTGCACGGAATTGAAGCCGTGGGAATGACCGAGAAAGTAGGTGGGTGTCTTGGATGAACAGCCGATCCCCGACAGTTTGGCGATTTTGTGGGGTTCGATGGACAGTTCGTGACAGGCCCGCACGATGGCGCCGCTGATGGAGTCGTGGCCGCAGCCGGCACAGAGCGTGGAAATGGCCCCCTCGTAGTCGGCCTTGGTGTAACCGAGCTCATTGACCGGCAGGTCGGGATGACGAAACTCGGGAAGCTGGTAGCTCATTGTTGCTCTCCGGCACCGCTGACGGCGGTGTGACGATGCAGTGGGGTCACATTGCCCCCGTTCATGTGTTGCTTGATCTGTTTGCGGATATTGCGCGCACTGATGGGCGTGCCGTCAAAACACAGGACGGATTTCAATTTGTCGGGGCCGAACTCGAACTCCGCCATCAGCAAGGTTCTCAACTGGGCATCGCGATTCTGTTCCACAACGAATACGCGCGTGTGCTCCTCTATGAATTTCTTGACATCGGCGTTGAAGGGAAAAGCGCGCACGCGCATCGCATCCATGTAGATGCTCTCCTCCGCAAGGTAATCCAGCGCCTCGCGGGTCGACTCCTCGCTGGTGCCGAAGTATATGATGCCCTCCTCCGTCTCCACGCCACAGCTGGTGATTTCCGGCGCGGGAACATGCTCGTTGATCGTCTCCCACTTGCGCAGCAGGCGCAGCATGTTGTGCTCGTAGGCCTCACCCCGCTCCGTGTATACCGCGTATTCATCGCGGGAGGTGCCGCGGGTGAAAAAGGCGCCTTTGGTCGGGTGGGTACCGGGGTAAGTCCGGTAACAGATGGCGTCGCCGTCGACATCCACGTAGCGACCGAATTCCAGACCCGCCTCCAGCTGCTCGGCGGTCACCACCTTGCCGCGATCGTAGCGCCGCTGGTCGTCCCATTGCAGCGGCGGCGACATATTGTCGTTCATGCCGAGATCGAGATCCGACATGACGATAATCGGCGTCTGCAGTCGCTCGGCGAGATCGAACGCCAGCGCGGCAAAATCAAAGCATTCTCCGGGTGTCGACGGGAACAGCAGAACCTGCTTGGTATCTCCGTGAGAGGCGTAGGCGCAGGCCAGTATGTCCGCCTGTTGTGTCCGTGTCGGCATCCCCGTGGACGGGCCCGCCCTCTGGACGTTGAACAGTACCGTCGGAATTTCCGCGAAATAGGCCAGTCCCAGAAATTCGCTCATGAGCGAAACACCGGGACCGGAGGTTGCCGTGAACGCCCGGGCGCCGTTCCAGGCCGCGCCGATGGCGATGCCGACCGCCGCCAGTTCATCCTCCGCCTGGACGATAGCGTAGTTCCGGCGGCCGGTACCCGGGTCGATGCGCAGGCGCCTGGCGTACTTTTCGAAGGCGTCCACCACGGAGGTCGAGGGCGTAATAGGATACCAGGCCGCTACGGTCGCGCCGCCATAGATCGCCCCCAGTCCCAGCGCCGTGTTGCCGTCCAGCAGGATCTTGTCGCCGACGAGGTCACTTTTCTCGACCCGGATGCCAATCGGGCATTCGACACTGGACACGGCCGCATGGTGGCCCAGTTCAAGCGCGTGAATATTGGGCAGTACGAGCTTTTCCTTGCCTTTGAACTGGTCTTCCACCAGGCCGGTCAGTACCTTGAAGTCCATATCCAGCAGCGCCGCCAGCGCACCCACGTATATGACGTTCTTGAACAACTGGCGCTGCCGTGGATCCGCGTAGTTCTCATTGCAGATGCGCGTCAGCGGTATACCGATAATGTTCACGTCGTCGCGCAGCAACCGCAGGTCCAGGGGCTTGGTGTTGTCGTAGATGAAATAGCCGCCCGGTTCCACTTCCTGTATATCCTGGGCCATGCTCTGGGGATTGACCGACAGGGCGATATCCACGCCGCCGCGACGGCCGAGATACCCTTTGTCGTTGACCCGAACCTCGTACCAGGTCGGCAGACCCTGGATATTCGAGGGAAAGATGTTCTTCGGCGAAACGGGGATGCCCATGCGAAAGAGCGCCTTCGCGAACAGGTTGTTGGCGCTGGCCGAGCCGGTGCCGTTCACGTTGGCAAACTTGATGACGAAGTCGTTGACCGATTCGATGCGTCTCATGCGGCCTGCTCCGCCTGCGTCACATTGTAGAGGAACTTCTGCATGTCCCAGGCGGCGGTCGGGCAGCGTTCCGCACAGAGCCCGCAGTGCAGGCATACGTCTTCATCCTTGACCATGACGCGCCCGGTGGGCAGGTCCGCCGAGACGTACAGATCCTGTGTCAGATCCCTTGCCGGCGCCGACAGGCGAGTGCGCAGATCCTCTTCCTCACCGTTGACGGTAAAGGTAATACAGTCCGTGGGGCAGATGTCCACGCAGGCGTCGCACTCGATACACCGCACTTCGTCGAATACCGTCTGTACGTCGCAGTTGAGGCAGCGCTCCGCTTCCAGGTAGCCGGTCGCCGTGTCGAAGCCGAGCTCCACCTCGATCTTGCGGTCACCCAGGGCCTGTTCCAACGGAGCGTGCGGCACCACGTAACGATGATCCGTCTCCACCGCGTTGTCGTAACTCCACTCGTGCACGCCCATCTTCTGGCTCGCCAGAGTGACTTGTGGCGGCGGGCGGTCGTTGACATCCTCGCCGCGGCAGAAGCGGTCGATGCTGACTGCCGCCTGATGGCCGTGAGCGACGGCGGTGATAATATTTTCCGGGCCGAATGCCGCATCGCCACCAAAAAAAACACGTTCGTTCGTGGACTGGAAAGTCATCTCGTCGATCACCGGCATGTCCCACTTGTCGAACTCGATGCCGAGATCGCGCTCGATCCAGGGGAAGGCGTTCT
Organism: Halioglobus sp.; assembly: GCA_034521205.1. Taxonomy (GTDB): domain Bacteria; phylum Pseudomonadota; class Gammaproteobacteria; order Pseudomonadales; family Halieaceae; genus Marimicrobium. The sequence goes on along the minus strand of JAXHMT010000005.1, from coordinate 212,212 downwards.
CCTGGCCGATGGCCATCAGGACGTCGTCGGCCTCCATGAACACGAGGTCCTCGCCGGTCGGGACCAGGCTGCGATTGCCCTCGTCGTCGTACTGCGCCTCGACCTTCTCGAATTTCATACCGACGAGCTTGCCGTCCTCGACCACGAATTCCTTTGGCACGTGGTTGTTGTAGATCGGGATGCCCTCGTTCATGGCGTCTTCCTTTTCCCAGGGGGACGCCTTCATGTCCTCGAAGGGGCTGCGCACGACGACACGTACATCCTCGCCACCGAGGCGCCGCGACGTGCGGCAGCAATCCATCGCCGTGTTGCCGCCGCCGAGCACGAGCACGCGCTTGCCAATGGCATCCGTGTGTTCGAAAGCGACGCTCGCCAGCCAGTCAATGCCCAGATAAACGTTGTCGGCGGCATCTTCCAGCCCGGGGAGATTGAGGCCCTTGCCGCGCGGCGCACCGGTCCCGACGAACACTGCGTCGTAATCCTGCTCGAGAATCGATTTGAGACTGTCCACTTCGATATCGAAGGTCGCGCTGACGCCGCGCTCGAGTATGTAGTCCACCTCTTCATCCAGTACTTCGATAGGCAGTCGAAATGCCGGAATCTGACTGCGCATCATGCCGCCGCCGGCGAACTGGTTGTCGAATATCTCGAGCTGATAGCCCAGCGGCGCCAGGTCGCGCGCCACGGTGAGGGAGGCAGGACCGGCGCCGATCAGGGCGATACGCTTGCCATTTTTCTTCTTCGGGATATCCGGCAACAGCCCGGCGATTTCCTGCTTGTTGTCTGCCGCCACCCGTTTGAGGCGACAGATGGCGACGGGCTCCTCTTCCACCCGCACGCGACGGCAGGCCGGTTCACAGGGGCGATCGCAGGTCCGCCCCAGAATGCCGGGGAACACGTTTGAGTGCCAGTTGACCATGTAGGCATCGGTATAGCGTTGCGCGGCGATAAGACGGATGTATTCGGGTACCGGCGTGTGGGCCGGGCACGCATACTGGCAGTCGACGACCTTGTGGAAGTACTCGGGATTTTCTATATCAGTTGCTTTCACAGCTTTGGCTCACAATCTGCAGTGTTTCGCTCAACAATCTCGCGGACAACAAATTGTGTCACATGTCAACTGTCATTTCATTACGGCAACGTCGAAAATCTCGTTATTTTCCGAATGCTTAGAGGATATAGTTGAAACCGGTGCCCAATCTTGAACCGGGCCGGGCGCCCGCGGGTCAGAACCAGCCGAAAAACCAGCCGTCGTCCTCGAGCTCTTTCTCGCAGGCCAGCAGCTGCGAGCGATAGGTGGCCGCGCGGCTCTCGACGCGGCGCGCCGTGGTCATGAGCCAGGGTTTGCCGCGCCAGGTCGCCCGATTGTAACCGCCGTGACCCTCGTGGTAGGCGAGGTACAGGCCGTAGGCATCGCGCGGTGAAATACCGCTGCGCCGCCGGGACTGATAGTTGTACCAGCCGACGAAATCGATGGCATCGTCGAAATCATCCCGAGCGGCCCAGCCCCGCCCGGCGCTATCCTTGTACTCCTTCCAGGTGGACTTTTTCGCCTGGCTGTAGCCGTAGGCACTGGAGCGCCGCGGCCCGGGAATAAAACCCAGTATTTTCCTGCGCGGCGGCCTGGCCGTTGCATCGAAGCGGGATTCCTGGTGCATGATGGCCATCATGATCGAAATGGGACTGCCCCACCTTTCACGGGCGGCGGCGGCGTCATCGTACCAGTCATCCTTTTCCCGGAATATCTCGCACAGATTATTGAGGTCCCGCGGCGGCGCGGTGCTGCAACCGGCGACCAGGACCGCAGCAAACAACAGAAGCACGCATCTCACGGCGCGACTCCGTGCTCGGCCAGTAACTTCAGCAGCGCCGGCTCCTCGACAATGTCGACACCCAGTTCCCGCGCGCGGTCGAGCTTGGATCCCGCTCCGGGCCCCGCGACGACACAGGTCGTGCGCGCCGACACGCTGCCGGCGACTTTCGCGCCGAGACCCTGCAGATACGCAACCGCCTCGTCCCTGGTCATGGACTCCAGCTTTCCGGTCACCACCCAGGTCTGCTCCGACAGCGGCAGCGCTGTTCCGCGCGACGGTTCGAGATCGGGCCAGTTCACGCCCATGGCGCGCAACTCCCCCACTACCTCCATGGCGGACTCGCTGGAAAAAAACTGCCGCAGATGGCGGGCCACCACCGGGCCCACATCGTCTATCTGCTGCAGGTCCTCTTCCGAGGCAGAGGCAAGCGCCTGCCAGTTGCCGAAGTACCGTGCGAGGTTGCCCGCGGTCGTCTCCCCGACTTCGCGGATGCCCATTGCATAGATGAATCGCGCCAGAGTAGTTCGCTTGCTTGACTCGAGGGCCTCCAGCAGATTGTCCGCCGATTTCTCGCCCATGCGTTCCAGGGCAACCAGTTGTTCCCGCTCAATGCGATACAAATCCGCGACATTGTCCACCAGCCCGTGATCGACCAGCTGCTCGACCAGTTTGTCGCCGAGTCCGTCGATATCCATGGCGCGGCGAGAGGCGAAATGCCTGATGGCCGCTTTCTGCTGCGCCGCGCAGACCAGCCCGCCCATACAGCGCTGCACTGCCTCCCCCTCGGCGCGCTCGACCGGGGAACCGCATACCGGACAGCGCGTCGGGAAACGGATCACGCGCGCGTCCCCGGGACGCCGCTCCGGGACCACGGCAACGACCTGGGGTATGACGTCCCCGGCCCGGCGCACAATCACCATATCCCCGATACGCGCATCGAGGCGGGCGATCTCATCGGCGTTGTGCAGTGTGGCGTTGCTCACCGTTACGCCGCCGACGAACACCGGTTCCAGACGCGCCACCGGCGTGACAGCCCCCGTGCGGCCGACCTGGAATTCCACGTCGAGCAGGCGTGTGAGTTCCTCCTGGGCCGGAAACTTGCGCGCGATGGCCCAGCGCGGCGCCCGCGACACAAAACCCAGGCGTCGCTGCAGCGCCAGGTCATTGACCTTGAAGACCACACCATCGATATCGTAGGGGAGGCTGTCGCGCTTCGCGGCAAGATCCTCATAGTACGCGTCGCAGGCGTCCAAGCCCTGCACGACCGCTGTCTCCGGATTGACGCGCAGCCCGAGCTGCTTCAGCCACTCCAGAACTTCGCCGTGCCGGGGCGGCAGTTCGCCGCCGGTCACAACGGCCACGCCGTAACAGTACACCTGCAACGGCCGCGACGCGGCGATGCGCGAATCCAGCTGCCGCAAACTGCCCGCGGCCGCGTTGCGCGGGTTGACGAAGGTCTTTTCGCCCCGTTCCCGCGCCTGTGCGTTCAGCTTCTCGAAGCCCTCGCGCGGCATATAGATTTCGCCGCGCACTTCCAGCACCTCGGCGTAATCCTCGCCGCGCAAATGCAATGGCACGCTGCGAACGGTGCGGACATTGTGCGTGATATCCTCGCCCGTCGTGCCGTCGCCCCGGGTCGCGGCCCGCTCGAGCTGGCCGTGCCGATAGAGGAGACTCACCGCGATGCCATCCAGTTTGGGTTCGCAGGCGAATTCCAGCTCTGTCGTATCGTCGCCCAGACGATCCAGCAGGCGCCGCCGGAACGCCTGCATCTCCTCGCCGCTGAAAGCATTTTCCAGGGACAGCATGGGCACTTCATGCCGCACCTCGGCGAACTGGCTCAGCGGCTCTGCGCCGACGCGTTGGGTGGGAGAATCGGGCGTGACCAGCTCGGGGTGGGCCGCCTCGATCTCGCGCAGGCGCTGCATGCCCCGATCGTACTCCGCGTCTGGCACGGACGGCTCGTCCAGCACGTAGTACTGGTAGTTCCAGGCATCGAGCTGCTCGCGCAGGGCCCGCGCCTCCCCTTCGAGCTTTGTCGATGCCAAGGGGCGCCTCCGGTCAGCGAGCCTTGGCCAGCAGTCGCTGCTCGAGTTCGCGTATCTGCTGCCGGGCGTGCTCCGTCGCCTGCCGGGTCAGGACACTGCGGGATTCGTCGAGGACATCGCCGCCGAGGTTGCGGGCCACCGTCTGTGCGGTTTCCAGCATGTAGTCGTAGGCCTTCATCATGTCATCCGGACCGGGCAGTGTCAGAAAGAATACCAGGCCGGGCGTACTCATCCCGGACATCCTGTCGATATCAAAGACCCCGGGTTGCATCATATTGGCGACGCTGAACTGGATGGCGCCGCGACCGGCCTCGTACTCGTGACGATGGAAGAAATCCATGTCCCCGAAGCGCAGATCACAGGCCAGCAATATGTGCAGGATGTCCTCGCCACGGAAGCCCTCCGGGCTGCGCGCGACGACATTCAACATGAACACCTCGGGATCCGGCGACCGGGGCAATTTGCCCGCCGCGGCTCCGGCGGCCGGCCCGTCGCCACCCGATTGTTCCAGCCAGTCCAGGTTGTCGTCGCCCTCGGCGGCGGACATCCCGCGAACCAGCGGAACCTCGTCGTCCCGGGTGTCGCCCGCAGACCGCGCGTGGCGCTCCGCGGCAGGTTCGGCTGTTTCGGCCTCGCGGGCGGCTCGCAGCAGATCGCCCCGCTGCACGACGCGAGCGCCGCCGTTGGGCAGTTCCTTTAGCCACGCCAGATCGTCATCCCGGTCGGACCCCAGCTTCTGCGGGTCCACCAGGTCTACTTTTACCCGCGAGCGCTTGTCGTTGCGGATCCTGCGCCACGCATCCAGCAATACGGCCACGATCAACAGCACCCCGATGATGACCATCCAGTCTCTGATTGTCAGATCCATCGCTCCCCAGCCACGCTTTATCAGAGTCCCGTTACCCCGGGTATCTGCCCACTCCCCTTAACTGGCCGCCATTTCAGCCGCTTCGTCGACGTCGACGGATACCAGCCGGGACACGCCGGGTTCATGCATTGTAACGCCCATCAGCTGATCGGCGACCTCCATGGAGATCTTGTTGTGGGTGATGTAAATAAACTGGATCTTTTCGGCCATCTCTTTCACCAGGCTCACATACCGCGCCGTATTGGCATCGTCCAGCGGCGCATCCACCTCATCCAGAATACAGAACGGCGCGGGATTGAGCTGAAAGATGGAGAATACCAAAGCGATGGCGGTCAGCGCTTTCTCGCCGCCGGACAAGAGGTGAATGGTGCTGTTCTTCTTGCCGGGCGGCCGCGCCATGATGGAAATCCCCGTGTCCAGGAGGTCGTCGCCGGTCATTTCCAGATACGCGCTGCCGCCACCGAAGACGCGGGGAAAGAGCTCACCGAGACCGCTGTTGACGCGTTCAAAGGTATCGCGAAACCGATTGCGTGTTTCGCGATCGATCTTGCGGATAGCCGATTCCAGTGTCTCCAGCGCCGTGGTCAGGTCTTCGTCCTGCGCATCGAGATAACGCTTGCGCTCGGATTGCAGGTCGAACTCGTCGATCGCCGCCAGGTTTATCGGGCCGAGCCGCGCGATGCGGTTGGCCGCCTTTTCCAGATCGCGCTGCCATACGGCTTCATCGGCATTGTCGGGCAGTTCGCGCAGCACCTCGTCGATCTCCCTGCCGGAGTCCTCAAGCGCCTTGTGCACCGTATCGCGCTGCACCTGCAGTGTCTGATGATCGAGGCGCTGCCGCTCGAGTTCGCCGCGCACGCTTTCCGCCCGCTGCTCAATCAGCGCACGCTCGCGCTCCGCTTCGCGCAGCCGGTGTTCGACTTCCGCTACCAGCTGGCGCGCTTCGCCGAGCTCGTTCTCCGCCTGCAGGCGGCGCTCGAGCTGTTGCTCCAATTCCCCGCGCAACCCCTCAAGTGGGCTGTCGTTGTCCGTTCGCGCCGCCGCAATGGATGCACTGCGTTCCCGCAACTGCCCGACCTGCCGGTCCGTCCGCTCAATCGATTCGCGCATTGATTCGATCTGCGTCTGCAGGGCCTGCACGCGCATGGCAACCTCGTGTGCGGCATCCTTGTCACCACGTGCTTTTCTTTTGCCGCATCGAGCCGGCCCCGGATCTCGTCGCGAGTTGCCAGCAGCGACTCGCGCTCCCGTGTATCCGCGTCCATCGACTCGATGGCGGCCGCAAGTGCGTGGCGCGCCTCGGCAATGGCGTCCTGTTCTTCGCGATAGCGTGCCTTGTTCTGCTCAATTTCCGTGGCCAGGCGCTCCCGACGCATGGCAATCTGCTCCATGCGCGCGCGCTGACCCGAGAGGCTGGCGCCCAGGTCGGCATGCTCGCGGGTCTTCGCCTGCAACTCGCGTTGGGCTTCCTGTCGCTGCTCTTCCAGTTGTCCCAGACGCTGCTCGGATTCGCGCAGCGCCGCAATCAGCTCCGACTCGCGTGACCTGGCGGCTTGCAACTCGGCCGCAAGTGCGTCGAGCGCCTCGCGGCGATCGATCATGCCGCCTTCCTCGCCGGCGCTGCGGCTCACACGCACCCAGTTGCGCCCGAACCAGATGCCATCCCGGGTGACCACCGATTCATGGGCCGCCAGGTTCGGGCGCAGTGCCGCGGCCTCCTCCAGACTGTCGACGGCGCGCACGCTCTCAAGCAGTGCCGTGGCCGCGCCACCGTCCACCACCTTCGCCGCCAGGGAATCCGCCGATACCGGGCCCTGCGCCACAGTCTCGACCAGTAGAAGCTGGCCGCACGACAGCGTGTCCAGGCCTCGGCTCGAGGATTCGACATCATCCACCACGATCGCCTGCAGGTCGTCGCCGAGAACGGTTTCCACGGCGCGCTGCCAGCCGTCCTGAACCTGCAACTGATCGAGCAGACGGCTGTTGTCCGAGAGCCGTTGTTCGGCGAGCCAGGCGGTGACGCCGTGATCGGCACCTTCCAGCGCGGCCTGCTGCAGAGCCTCCAGTGAAGCGATGCGCCCGCGCATCTGTTGAATGGCGGAGCGCACCTCGCTCAATTCCTGCGACAACTGCCTGTCCTGCTGCCGCTCGCCGGCGATGGACTGCACCAGTGCTTCGCCACGAGCTTCCTGTTCGGCCATGGCCGACTCGAGCTCCTCCAGACGCCGGGACAGAGCCGCTATTTCATGGTCGACCGGACCGGCTGGCAGATCGCGCTGCTCCTGTTCCAGTTCAGCGCCGCGCTGTTGAATGCGCTGCAGTACCTGCTCCAGATGCTGTATGCGCGACTGTTGCACCTCGGCCTGCTGGCGCGGCTCGGCCGCTCGCTGATTGAACACGTCCCAGCGCTGCTGCCAGCCCTGCATCTCCTCTTCCGCCGCCAGCAGCGCCCGCGACGACTCCGCCTCGAGCTCCTGCAACCGTTCCAGCTCCGGCGCCAGTTCCACACCCTCGCGTTCACAGTCCGCCAGTCGCTCGCGATCCGAACCGAGATGGCTCTCGGCCTCATCCAGACTCTGCTGCGTCTGGCGCAAATCCTCTTCGAGCTGACGCCCCCGCTCGCCGTGGTGCTTGAGCGTCTGCTCGATCCGCGCCACTTCGGAGCCCAGGGAGTAATAGGTGGCCTGGACCCTGTTGAAGGCATCGTTGCGCTCGGCGTGCTCGACGCGGTATTGCTCGATGGCGGTGTCCACCTGCTGGTGTTCCGTATGGACCCCCTCGAGCTTTACTTCCAGTTGTCCGATGGACGTGCTTGTCGCCGCGACCTTCGCGTCCAGCTCCCGCCACTGCAGCGCATACAGCTGCGCTTTCAAGACGCGCTCTTCATCCTTGTACTCCGTGTACTTTTCCGCGGCCTGCGCCTGGCGCTGCAGATGCTGCAGCTGGCGCTCGAGCTCCTCGCGCAGATCGGTGAGCCGCTCGAGATTTTCCAGGGTCCGGCGCATGCGGCTCTCGGTCTCCCGGCGCCGCTCCTTGTATTTCGAGATCCCCGCCGCCTCTTCGATAAAAACGCGCAGTTCCTCGGGCTTCGATTCGATCAGGCGGCTGATCATGCCCTGCTCGATAATGGCGTAGGAGCGCGGGCCCAGGCCCGTGCCGAGAAAAATATCGGTGATATCCCGCCGCCGGCAACGCGTGCCGTTGAGGAAATACTCCGACTGGCCCTCCCGACTCACCTGCCGTTTGGTGGAGATTTCCGCGTAGCTGGCGTATTCCCCGCCGAGACGGCCCTCGCTGTTGTCGAACACCAACTCGATGGAGGCCTGTCCCACCGGCTGCCTGTTGACGGAGCCGTTGAAAATGACATCCGCCATGGACTCGCCGCGCAGATTCTTCGCGGAGATCTCCCCCATGACCCAACGCACGGCGTCGATCACATTGGATTTGCCGCAGCCATTGGGGCCGACGATCGCGCACATATTGCTGGGAAAGTGGACACTGGTGGGATCGACAAAGGACTTGAAACCGGCCAGTTTGATCGTCTTTAGTCGCATATTACTTTAGATTATATTTATATCTTTCTGATTTAAAGAGGTTTTGTTTCGAAATTTCCCTAACATACCCCAATCCCGAAACACAATATGTAGTGTATAGACTTTCACCGTACAACACTATGCCTGAACGGGCCCAAAGCGCAATTTTAATTTGCGGCCCGGCCGCCGGGCGCCGGAACCGCCCGCTCCGGGTTGGGCGCAAGCCGGATTTCGACCGGCTCGCCATCGATCGCGGGCGCGACGGGGCCGCCCCGGCCGACCCAGGTGGCATTGGCTTCACCCGGCCTGCCATCCGGGGACACCTGCGCCACCACGACCACGGCGTCCTGCTCGGAGATCTTGCGACCCGCCATGGAATTGCTGTCATCCAGACGCAGCGTCAGGGGCAGTTCCGCCGCGCTGAGGCGGCTGACGGCGATGGGCATGCGACTGGCGGCGGCCGCGCCCCGGGCCAGCACGTAGAGCGTGGCGTCGGGTTGTATCTCCGCGCCCGCCGGCAGACTGACACGCACCGTGACGCCCTCCTCCGGCCGCGGCGCGGGAGCCTCGTCCCCGATTTCGCGCCGGGCGCGCTCGAGCACGTCGGCGATCATGCGCGCGCCCTCCGATCCCGGCGCCTCTGTCGCCAGCAGTCGCTCCCAGTAGTCGATAGCGGCCCGATAGCGGCCCTGTTCGTAGGAAGCCATGCCGAGCAGACCCAGTGCGGTGCGCTGATGGGGATCGATCGACAGCGCCTGCTCCGCCCGCAGTCGGGCGCTGTCTGCCAATTGCCGGTTCGCCGCCAGGTACTGGGCCTGCGCCGCGTAGGCCAGGGCCTGGGCGTCCCCGGGCACTCGCTCGAGCAAACGCTCGTAGACACTCAGTGCGCTGGCGTAGTCGCTCTGTGCCATGTAGTAACGGCCCAGCAGAGCCAGGTAGTGCAAATTGTCGGGACGTTGTGCCACCCGCGCCTCGATAGCGCCGACCAGCTGCCGCATGGCGGCGGGACTCGTGTCGGGGCCGATCGTTTCAAGCTGCCGCACGAGCTGGACATCCCTGGCGCCGCCGAGGGTGTAGTCGAGAACACCGGCCAGCACCGCCACGACCGGCAGCAGCGCCCATGTCGGAAAGTGACGCCCGATGGACCGCGGCGGATCATCACCGGCCTCGCCGCCGTCCTCGAGCAGGCGCAACCGCGCCTCCTCCTCCAGGGCATCGGCACCCTCCGTCGACAACTCGCGCTGACGCAGCCTGAACCAGTCCCTGTTCGCCCGCGTCAACTCTTCATCGCCACCGCCCGGGGGGACGCGGGGAAACAGGTAGAAGACACCGCTGAGAAGGACCAGACCCGCGCACACCAGGTAGAAGGTGGTCAAGCGCCGTCCTCCCCCTCTCGGAGCAATTCGCGCACACGGGCGCGCTCATCCTCGCTCATGCCCGAGCCCTGCCGCGACGGCGCGCCGCGCGAGCGCAGTACAAGGAACAACACTACGCCACCCGCAACGAGCAGCAGCACGGGCGCCAGCCAGAGCAGCACGTTGACCCCGGTGAAGCGCGGCCTGTACAGCACAAACTCGCCGTAGCGCGCCACCATATAGTCGCGAATCTCCTCGTCGGTGGCGCCCGCTTCCAGTTGCTCGTAGAGCAGACGGCGCAGATCGCGGGAAATGGGCGCGTTGGAAGCCGCGATGTTCTGGTTCTGGCACTTGGGACAGCGCAGCTCTTCGCTGAGCTGTCGGTAGCGCTGCTCCAGCTCCGGGTCGCTGAACTCGTAGGTCTCGATCACCGCCATCGACGGCACCGCCCACAAGCCCAGGATCAGGGCGACACACAGCGCGCGCAGACCGGGGATCACGGAGCGGCCTCGGCGAGTTTCAGTTCCCGGTACAGCGGACGCAACACCGTCTGCCAGACGTTGTCGTCGACCACGCCGACGTGGCGATAGCGCACGACACCGTCGGCGTCCAGCAGATAGGTCTCGGGCGCGCCGAACACGCCCAGGTCGAGGCCCAGCGTGCCCTGATGGTCGGCAATATTGAGGCGGTACGGGTTGCCCAGCTCGTCCAGCCAACGCCGGGCCGCGACGTCCTCATCCTTGTAGTTCAGACCGTAAATAGGCACGCCCTCATCGGCCAGTCGCTGCAGATAGGGGTGTTCCACGCGACAGGATATGCACCAGGTGGCCCAGACATTGAGCAGGCTGACCTCCCCGGTGATGTCCTCCCGCGCGAGCTGGCGCTGCGCACCGAGCGCCGGCAGGCTGAATTGGGGCAGCGGCCGGTCGATCAGCGCCGAGGGCATTTCCCGCGGGTCCAGGGACAGCCCGCGAAACAGGAACAGCGCCAGTATCGCAAACAGAAACAGCGGCAGGAAAAGTTTGAGTCTGGCCCCCATATCAGTTCACCGGGGCGGGGGCCCCGACACCGGGACACCCCCGGCCGGAGCGTTCCCCGCGGGCACACCCGCCGCGGGGACCACACGACGCAGGCGCCGGTAACGGCGATCGAACAGCGTGCAGAAAGCACCCAGGGCCATGGCAATGGCGCCCAGCCACATCCAGCGCACCATCGGTTTGTAATGCAGGCGCATGGCCCAGGCCCCCGATTCGCCGATGGGCTCGCCCATGGCCACATAGAGATCGCGGAACAGACCCGCATCGATCGCCGCCTCGGTCATCACCTGATTGGAGGCCAGGTAACGGCGCTTCTGGGGCGCCAGGCGGGCGACCAGCTCACCGTCCCGCAGTACCTCGAAGCGGGCCTCGTCGGCCATGTAATTCGGTCCGCGCACCGAGGCCACTTCCAGATAGCGGAACTCGTAGCCCGCCAGCGTCTCGCTCTGCCCCGGACTCATCTTCAGGTCGCGCTCCACGGTATACTGGCTGGTCAGGACCACCCCGAGAATACACGCGGCAAAACCCAGATGCGCCGTCAGCATGCCCCAGTAACTGGGCGTCAGACGGCGCAGACCCGCGGCGACCGTCGTGCCCGAGCGCACCCGCTGCCAGAAATCCCTGGCCAGGCCCACTACGAGCCACGCCGCGAGCAGCACCGCCAACGCGACCCAGATATTGTACGGGGCGTGCAGCAGCGGCAGTGTCACGCCGCAGAGTACCGCCGCCAGCGCCGGCACGGTCATCTCGGCGCGCCAGCGCGACAGGCTGTCGCGTTTCCAGCGGGATACCGGCCCAAACCCCATGAACGGCGCCAACAGGGCCATCAACGGCACGAACACGGCATTAAAGTACGGCGGGCCCACGGACACCTTGCCCTGGCCCAGGGCGTCCACGATCAGCGGAAACAGGGTGCCGAACAGCACCGTCAGGGTCACCACCAGGAACACCACGTTGTTGCACAGCAGCAGCGTCTCCCGCGACACCCATTCGAAGTGCACGCGGCTGGACACCGCCGGCGCGCGGAACGCGTACAGCGTCAGGGAGCCGCCGACGACGATCGCCAGGAAGATGAGGATATACAGGCCGCGCGCCGGGTCGGTGGCGAAGGCATGCACCGAAGTGAGCACGCCCGAGCGGACCAGGAATGTACCCAGCAGACTGAGCGAAAAGGTAAAGATGGCGAGCAGCACGGTCCAGCTCTTGAACAGGCCCCGCTTCTCGGTTACCGCCAGTGAGTGAATCAGCGCGGTCCCGGCCAGCCACGGCATGAAAGAGGCGTTCTCCACCGGATCCCAGAACCACCAGCCGCCCCAGCCGAGTTCGTAATAGGCCCACCAGCTGCCCAGCATGATCCCGAGGCTCAGAAACGCCCAGGCGACATTCGTCCACGGCCGCGACCAGCGCGCCCAGGCGGCGTCCAGGCGGCCGCTCCACAGCGCCGCGATGGCGAGCGCAAACGCCACCGAGAACCCCACATAGCCCATGTACAGAAGCGGCGGGTGGATGATCAGTCCCGGGTCCTGCAGCAGCGGGTTGAGATCCGCGCCGTCCGCGGGAGCGCCGGGCAGCAGCCGGGCGAAGGGGTTGGAGGTGAACAGGGAAAAGGACAGGAACCCCACGGCAACCGCGCCGAGCACGGAGAGTGCCCGGGACAGCATCAGCAACGGCAACTGGCGGCTGAATACCGCCACGGCGGCCGTCCACAGGGAGAGGATCAGCGCCCACAGCAGCAGGGAGCCCTCGTGATTGCCCCACACCGCGGAAAACTTGTAGATGGGGGGCAACAGGCTGTTGCTGTGGTTGGCGACCAGCTCGACGGAGAAATCGTCCCGCAAAAACGCATTGGCCAGACAGGCGAAACTGATCGCCACGAATACCAGCATGCCGATGGACAACCGGGGGGCGAGGGCCATGGCGACGGCGTTGCGGCGAAAGACGCCCCAGGCGGGCACCAGTGTCAGCAGCAGCGCGAGACACAGGGCGATAATCAGTGAAAAATGACCTACTTCGGGTATCACCGCGGCCTGCCCTCGTGATCATAGCCCGCCCGTTCGAGGGCGTCCGCCACTTCCGGCGGCATGTAGTTTTCGTCGTGCTTGGCCAGCACTTCGGTGGCGCGCAGCACTCCCGACTCGTCCAGCACACCGGATGCGACGGCGCCCTGGCCCTCGCCGAAAAGGTCCGGCAATATGCCCTCGAAGACGACGTCGACGCTGGCGTCGTAGTCCGTTAACTGGAAAGCCACCCGCAGGCTGTCCTGACTGCGCGCCACGCTGCCGGCGACCACCATGCCGCCCACGCGGATCGGTTTCCCCGCGGGCGCCATGCCCGCCGCAACTTCTGCCGGCGGATAAAACAGGTTGATATTGCCGCGCAGCGCATAGGCCATCAATCCCACCGCGGCGCTGGAAAAAAGCACCACGAACAGCACGAGAAACAGTCTCTGGCGGCGTGCGGGATGCATCAGCGCGGCTCCGGAACAGCGGGGTTCGCATCGCCCCGCGCCCGTCGTTGCACGTCCGCCAGGTCGCGCAAGAGCCGCCGGCGGCGCTGCGTGGGCACTATGAGCACGGCAGCGATCACCACGGCGGTCACCGCGTAGGCACTCCACACATAAACGCCGTGGCCGCCCATCGACAGCACCGCCTGCATGTTGTCGAAGTACATCAGGAGCGCGCCTCGACACCGGCCAGCTTCCTGACCCAGCTGGTGCGCGCCTCGCGCGCGAGCAGTTCGGCCCGCAGATTGAGCAACAGACAACAGACAAACAGCGCGTAGAAGGCGCCGATCATGAACATCAGGGGGTAGAGCATGGAACTGTCGATAGTGGACTCTCCGGTAAATTTGATCGACGCCGGCTGGTGGAGACTGTACCACCAGTCCACCGATTTGTAGATGATGGGGATATTCACGGTGCCGACGAGGCTCAACACGGCACATGCCCGGCCCGCGGCTTCCTTGTTGTCGTAGGCCTCGTAGAGCACCACAACTCCCAGATAAAGAAACAACAGGATAAGCATGGACGTAATGCGCGCGTCCCAGACCCACCAGGTCCCCCAGGTCGGCTTGCCCCACACGGCGCCGGTAAACAGCGCGATAAAGGTCAGGGCGGCGCCCACGGGCGCGGTGGCTTTCATCGCGGTATCCGCGATCTTCATGCGCCAGATCAGGTTGACGGCACCCGCTGCGGCCATGACGTAGTACCCGGCCAGGGCGACCACCGCCGCCGGAACGTGGATATAAATGATCCGGTAGCTGTTGCCCTGGCGAAAATCCGGCGGCGTGAACAGCAGCCCCCAGGCCGCGCCGACGACCAGCGCCACCAGTGTCAGCGGCAACAACCAGCGCAGGATTGAACCCGAAATGGAATACAGCCAGGGCGGAGACCCGAGCTTGTGCAAAAAGGACCACATAGCGACAGAATTATACAGCGCGGCGGCGGCAATTATACAGCGCGGCATGCGCCGAGCAAACGCGCGTGACATCCGGCTCAGGCATCGATGCTTATACGCAGCGCCGTCGCAATGGCCAGGGGCGCCAGCGCAATGCCCAGGCACAACAGCGCGGCGAGCACGGCGACATGCGGCGCGGCGGGCAGGCCGGCAACCGCCGCCTGCACTGCGGCGCTGCCGAAGATCAGCACCGGGATGTAAAAAGGAAGGATCAACAGCGATATCAGCATGCCGCCGCGCCGGAGGCCCACGGTCAGGGCGGCACCGATACCGCCGATGAGGCTCAGCACACCGGTACCCAGGAGCAGGCCGATTACCAGCACGCCGATAGCCCCGCCGGGGAGGTTCAGCATCAGCGCAAATACCGGCGACACCAGAGCGAGCAGCCCGCCGGTCACCAGCCACTGCGCCGCGATATAGGTAAGCACCGACAGATAGAGCGGTTGCGGCGACAGCAACAGCTGTTCCAGGCTACCGTCGTCGAAATCGCTGCGAAACACGGCGTCGGCGGTCAGCAGGCTGGCCAGCAGGGCGATGATCCACAGTATACCCGGCGCGAAAGCCGCCAGCTGCGCCGGCGCGGGTCCCAACCCCAGGGGGAACAGCGCCGCGACCATTGCGAAGAACAGTAACGGATTGCCAATCTCGACCGGCCGCCGCAGAGCCAGCACAAGCTGGCGGCGCAGCAGGCGACGGCAGAATTGTGCCGTTGTCGGCGCGCTCACCCGGCACCGCCCCCGACCAGCTGCAGTGACCGCACCTCGCAGGGCACTTGCAAGCGCTGGTGAGAAGTCAGCAATACCGCGCCACCCGCGGCGGTATGGGCGACAAGCCGCTCCTGAAGCGCCGCCACACCATCTCGGTCGATCGCGGTAAAGGGCTCGTCGAGCAACCACAGAGGCGCGTGCGACAGGTAAAGTCGCGCGAGATTGACGCGCCGCTGCTGGCCGGCGGACAAAGTGTGGCAGAGCAGGTTTTCGTAGCCAGACAGACCGACACTGGCAAGCGCGGTATCGACCTGGGCGTCGCTGTAACTGTCTTCCCCCGACACATGCCAGGCCAGGTTTTCTCGCGGCGTCAGCAGCGCCTTGACCGCACTCTGATGGCCCAGGTAGCAAAGCTCGCCGCGGCGCTCGACGTCGCCGTCGTAACCGTAGCGGGACAGGCCCGCCAGAATGCGCAGCAGACTGGTCTTGCCGGCGCCATTGGGCCCCTCGATCTGCCACATCTGTCCGCGATGCACTTCCAGCGAAAGGTTTTCAAACAGGTCGCGCCCCCCGCGCGTCATCGACAACCCGCGTGCCATCAGCAGCGGTGCGTTGGCGGCGGCTGGCGTCACTAAAGATTGACCGCCGCGATGGTCGGCAGGTACGGCTCCGGATCGCGCTCGACCCGCAGCCCGGCAAAGTCAAACAACTCGCCATCCGCCAGTTGCGATGGCGCGACGTTGCGGATACTGCGGAAAATCGTCTCGGTGCGGCCGGGATACTCGCGCTCCCAGTCCGCCAGCATCTGCTTGACCTGCTGGCGCTGCAGGTTCGCCTGGGAGCCGCAGAGGTTGCAGGGAATGATCGGAAAGGCCTTGTAGTCGGCAAAGCGCGCCAGATCGCGCTCCCTGCAGTAGGCCAGCGGCCGGATCACCACATTGCGCCCGTCGTCACTGAGCAGCTTGGGCGGCATCGCCTTGAGTTTGCCGTTGAAGAACATGTTGAGGAACAGCGTCTCGACGATGTCGTCGCGATGATGGCCCAGGGCTATCCTGGTGGCGCCGATCTCCTCCGCGAACCCGTACAGGCTCCCCCGGCGCAGCCGCGAACACAGGCCGCAGGTGGTCTTGCCCTCGGGCACGACCCGGCGGACGATGCTGTAGGTATCTTTTTCGAGTATGTAGAAGGGTATCTCCAACCGGGAAAGATACGCCGGCAGGACATCCTCAGGAAACCCCGGCTGCTTCTGGTCGAGGTTGACGGCGATCAGTTCGAAGTCCACCGGCGCGCTGTGGCGCAGGTTGAGCAGGATGTCGAGCATGCCGTAGGAATCCTTGCCGCCGGACAGGCACACCATGACGCGGTCGCCCTGCTCGATCATGTTGTAATCGGCGATGGCGTTGCCCA
Organism: Halioglobus sp.; assembly: GCA_034521205.1. GTDB lineage: Bacteria > Pseudomonadota > Gammaproteobacteria > Pseudomonadales > Halieaceae > Marimicrobium. Next base: position 195,988 of record JAXHMT010000005.1, on the reverse strand, counting down.
CATTGCGCCGCAGGCGCTTTTGCAACTTGTTGAATTCGGTTTTTTCCCGGCGGGAGAGTTCGCGCACGATAATGGCCGTTAGTGCTTGATTCGACGCGCATTTTACTTGCTGCAGTGGAGCGCCGTCCAGCGTCGGGGAAAGCTGTGCCTCGGAATATGGCGCACTGCCCGCGAGTACATCAGATTTCAGTTTTTCTCATAGAGAGGTCGCATGGGTCGGGTACGGTCCACTGGAACACGCCAAAAAGCGGCACGTCCCTGGCCAGGCTCGGGTGGCGACGTCCTGTCGCCACACGCGTCTGCCAGTGGACCGTACCCGACCCATGCTCACGCTTCAGACTCCTGCCCCCGGCTTGTAATTGTTTGCCGATCCCACGACAATTAGCTTCCCGAAACACCTCTCCCGACCCATTACCAACAAGGATTCCACCCCGATGAAAGCACCCGTTCGAGTAACCGTCACCGGCGCCGCCGGACAGATCGGCTACGCCCTGCTCTTTCGCATTGCCGCGGGCAACATGCTCGGCGATGATCAGCCGGTGATTCTGCAATTGCTGGACATCGCGCCGGCAATGGACGCGCTGGACGGGGTGCGCATGGAACTGGAGGACTGCGCCTTCAGCCTGCTTTCGGATATCGTCTGTACCGATGACCCAGACACGGCGTTTCGCGATGCCGACTACGCACTGCTCGTCGGCGCGCGCCCGCGGGGCCCCGACATGGAACGCAAGGACCTGCTGGAAGCCAACGCCTCCATTTTTTCCGCTCAGGGCAAAGCGATCAACGAACATGCCAGCCGCGACATCAAGGTGCTTGTGGTGGGCAACCCCGCGAACACCAACGCGCTTATCACCCAGCGCAATGCCCCCGACATCGACCCGCGCAATTTCACGGCCATGACCCGACTCGATCACAACCGCGCGCTGACACAGATTGCGATAAAAACCGGGGTCAGCATCAATGATGTCACACGCATGACAATCTGGGGCAACCATTCCTCCACCCAGTATCCGGATCTGTTCAATACCCGGATAGAAGGCACACCCGCCATCGACCTGGTCGACCAGGCGTGGTACGAAGAGGAATTTATCCCCACGGTGCAACAGCGCGGCGCCGCCATTATCAAGGCCCGGGGCGCTTCCTCCGCCGCCTCCGCCGCCAATGCCGCGATCGACCACATGCGCACCTGGGTCAAGGGCACCGACGGCGACGACTGGGTTTCCATGGCTGTGCATTCCGACGGCTCCTACGGCATAGACGAGGGACTCATCTACTCGTTCCCGTGCCGCTGCGAAAACGGCGCCTGGAAAATCGTGCAGGATGTCGAGGTGGGCGAGTTCAGCCGCGACAGAATGACCGCGACGGAGGACGAGCTCAAGGAAGAACGGGACGCGGTCAAACACCTGCTGCCCTGACAACGGCGCATCCCGCGGCACTGTCCGGGCGCGCCGGGCACTGTCCGCCGAATCGGAGACTGAACCCGACCCATGACGCATTCCGCCGGCCCCAAGGCCTACCATCACGGCAACCTGCGGGCCGAATTGCTGCACACCGCGGTGGAACAACTGCGGGAATTTGGCGCGGAAGACCTCAGTCTGCGTGCGCTGGCGCGCGCTGTCGGCGTATCCCAGACGGCGCCCTACCGCCACTTCGCCGACAAGAGCGAATTGCTCGCGGCGATGGCGACACGGGGTTACCGGGAATTGCTCGGGGCGCTGCACCGGGCGGGCGACGCCAGCGGGGACTGTCCGCGGGAGCGTCTTCTCGCCTTTGCCCATGCCTATATCGATTATGCCGCGCACCACCCGCAGTTGTTCAAACTGATGTTCGGCCCGGCGGTGCAATCCACCGCGCGTTACCCGGAATTGCGCGAGGCGACCCGCGACACATTCCAGCTCGTGCAGGAAATTCTCCAGACCGGCGTCGAACGCGGCATTTTCAGGGACGTGGACGATACCGTCTATCTGGCCAACGTGGCCTGGTCGAGCATCTACGGGCTCGCCACGCTGCGGGTGGACGCGCCGGACCTGTTCGAGCGCCATATCGATCTGCAGCGACAGATCGACCTGGGCGTGCAGATATTCCTGGACGGCATGCCCGATCACACCGTCTCCGAGGCATCTCCACTGTCGCCAACACTTTCGACCATGTCCGCATCGGGCTCACCGATGGAGACAATCCAGGGCATTATCGTTTGCCTTCATCGCCGCTACAATTCCCGCAGCACGGTGATCGGCGGCGTCGACACCACGGAACGGCAGCTCAGGACCCCCAGCGCACCGATAACAACCGTGCCGGCCAGAATCCCGATAGGCCACAACCACGGCGAAAGCGAGTAGTTCATGTCCATGGCGCGCGTCTGCAACACATAGACCGACAATTCGGCACCGAAAACAGCGAGCAGGCCTGCGCACAGGCCCAGTGCGGCGAATTCGATCAGCAGACCGCCGAGCACCAGACCGCGTCGTGCCCCCAGGGCGCGCAGTATGGCGCTCTCCTGCATGCGCGCGTCCACGCTGGCCTGCACCCCGGCCACCAGCACCAGCGCGCCCGCCGCGAGAATGACCCCCAATACCAGTTCAATCGCGGTCGAAACCTGCCCGATAATCGTGCGGATCTGTTCGATGACAATGTCCATTTCGATGACCGTCACCGTGGGAAAGCTCCGGATCAGGCGGTTCAGGAACACCTTGTTGTCAGGGTCCAGGTGAAAGCTTGTCATGAACGTCGCCGGAAAATCCGCCAGGACGCGCGGCGGAAAAACCAGGAAAAAATTCGGGCGCATGGACTGCCAGTCCACGCGACGTATGCTGCCGACGGTAACTTCCAGCGGGCTGGCGCCGACCAGAAAACCGATGCGGTCTCCCACACCGACGCCCAGCTCCTCGGCATAACCCTCTTCCAGCGACACCAGTGCCTCGTCGGTGCCGGGCTGCCACCACCGGCCCGCCACCAGCCGGTTACCGGTAGGCGGCTCCCGCGACCAGGTGAAGTTTGATTCGCGCTGCCGCCGATCGACGGTGGCGTCCTCGGTGCGCGGCAGGTCGACGCCGTTGATCGACATGATCCTGCCGCGAATCATCGGATACAGCGGTTCGGTGGGAATGTCGGCGGCGCGCAGCATTTGTTCGATGGGCTGCACATCCTCCGGGGCGATATTGATCATGAAGTGGTTCGGCGCGTCCGCGGGCAACTGTGTCTGCCATTCGTCGATGAGCGAGGTACGCACCAGCAGCAATATCAGCAGCAACATGATGGCCATGGCAAAAATCACCACCTGCAACGCGTTGGCCATGCCTCGACGCTGCAGCCCCGCCAGCGCCAGGCGCCAGATGCTGCCCGCGCTCATTCCGACCAGGCGACCGCCGCGCAACAGGCTCAGCGCCAGCACCAGACCCAGCGCGACGGTGACTGCCAGGCCGGACAGTACCGCGAGGGTCAGGCGCCAGTCCTGGCTGTACCACCACATGAGCAGCGTCACGGCAGCCAGGCCGATCAGGTAATCCGCCAGCGAGCGACGATTTTCCAGCGGCATATCGCGGCGCAGCACGCGCAACGGGCTGGCCCGACCGAGGCGGCGCAAGGGCGGCCACGCGAAACACAGCAGGCACACCAGCGACGTGGCCGCCCCGATAGCGTAGGGGCGCACGCCGCTCGGTCCGGGTTGCACCGGCAGCTGATCACCGAATATCTCGAAAAACACGGCTTGCAGAGACCAACCCAGGGCACATCCGGCCAGGGTCGCCAGCAGGCCCAGCAACAGCAGACTGCCCCCGTACAGACGGTTGACCCGGGGAGCTGTGGCACCGAGGCTCTTGAGTATGGCCACGTAGTCCATGTGCCGCTCACTGAAACGCCGCGCCGCCAGCGCTACCGCCACACCGGCGAGTACCACGGCGAGGCTTCCCGCCAGCAGCAGGAAATTCTCGGCACGCCGCAGGGCACTGCCGATACCGGGTTGGCCCTCATCCACGGTGAGTAGGCTCTGCCCCTGCGCCAGCTGCGGTTCGAGCCATTCCCCGAAAAGCCCGAGTACAGCGGCCTCTCCGGCGAAAAGCTGGCGGTATTCGACACGGCTGCCCGGCTGTATTACCCCCGTGGCGGGGATATCGTCATAGTGCATCAACAGTCGCGGGCCGTAGCCGAAAAACGACGATGCCTGGTCGGGTTCGGTGCGCGCCGCCGCCGCGATCTCCAGTTCCGCCTCGCCGATCGCGACGGTCCCGCCCACTGCCACGTCCAGCAGCGGGAAAAGACGCGAGTCGAGCCATACTTCACCCGGCCGCGGCCCGCGATCCGCCGCCTCGACATCGCCAAAGGGCGTCGCGCTGAAAGTGAGTTCTCCCCGCAGCGGGTAATTGTCCGTGACCGCGCGCACGGCGGTGAGCTGCATGTTCTCCTCGCCCGTGTACACCATGGACGGAAACATCATGATGCGGGCGGTCGAGAGGCCGCGGCTTTGGGCTTCATCGATCCAGGCGGCGGGCATCTCGCGCCCGCTGCGCACCACCATATCGGCGGCGAGGAAGCGGTGACTCTCCTGCACCAGGGCCGCCTGCAGCCGTGTCGTGAAAGCGCTGATTCCGGAGACCAGCCCCACGGCCAGCACCAGTGCGGCCACCAGCACGCCGAGCTCGCCGCCGCGCCAGTCGCGGGCCAGCATGCGACCGGCCGTGACGGACATCAGTCTGTCACCAGGGCGCCGGCCGCCAGGCGCAGGCGCCGCTGGCAGCGATCCGCCAGCGACTGATCGTGGGTGACGAGCACCAGCGTGGTGCCCTCCTCCCGGTTCAACTCGAACAACAGATCGGCGATGTGGCCTCCGGTCAGGGTATCGAGATTACCCGTCGGCTCGTCCGCGAACAGGATGCGCGGCCGGGCGGCGAAAGCGCGCGCGATCGCCACCCGCTGTTGTTCGCCGCCCGACAGCTGCCGCGGGTAGTGGTGCATGCGATCGCCCAGGCCGACCCGCGCAAGATACTGCTCGGCCGGCGCCCTGGCGCTGGCCTGACCATTGAGCTCCAGCGGCAGCATCACGTTTTCCAGCGCGGTCAACGCCGGCAGCAACTGAAACGACTGGAAGACGAACCCGACATTGCGCCCGCGAAACAGCGCGCGGCCGTCCTCGTCCAGCGCCGTCAGGTCCACACCGTCGACCTCCACGCGACCACCGCTGGCCTCGTCGAGGCCCGCGAGCAAACCGAGCAGCGTGGATTTGCCGGAACCGGAGGCGCCGACAACCGCGATCGATTCCCCCGACTTGATTTCCAGGGTAATCCCTTTCAGTATTTCCAGCTCCGCCCCCGCCATGGGCACGCGTTTCTGGAGATTCTCGGTTTTGATCATGCAGTGTATTCCCCACCGGCTGCTACGTTTCGTGCTCGTGTTCGGATTGCTGGCACTGGCTTGCTCGGCCGGCGCCCGGGCCGGCGAGCGGACCGTTCTGGTACTGGGAGATAGTATCAGTGCCGCCTACGGCATGTCTCTCGAACAGGGCTGGGTTGCACTTCTGGAGACCGAGCTCGCCGCGGCCGGCCGCGATATCGATGTGGTCAATGCCAGTATCAGCGGCGAAACCACCAGCGGTGGACTGCGCCGCCTGCCCCGGCTGCTCGAGGAACACGAGCCGGAACTGGTCATCGTTGAACTGGGGGCCAACGACGGTCTGCGCGGCTATCCGCTGACGCGAATGCGCGACAACCTGAGCGCAATCGTCAGCCTGGCGCAGGAGGCGGGAGCAGGCGTCGTGTTGTTGCCGATGGAAATCCCGCCCAATTACGGGCCCCGCTATACGGCGGAGTTTCGCGAGACTTTTCGACGCGTCGCCGCTGACAGCGGCGCCGTGCTGGCGCCCTTCATCCTTGGCGAGTTCGCCGCCGACCTCTCGTACATGCAGGCGGACGGGATCCACCCCACCGCCGACGCGCAGGCGATCATGCTGGACACGGTCTGGCCCACGATCCTGCAAGCGCTGCCGGGCACATGACCGACTGGTCCTTCCGGGAACTGCAGCGCGGGGATCGCGCCGGTCTGTGGCACCCCTATGCCCCGGCCACCCAGGCGGCGGACATGTACCCGGTAGTCGCCGCCAGCGGTGTGCGCCTGCAGCTCGCCGACGGCCGCGAACTGATCGACGGCATGGCGTCGTGGTGGTGCGCCATCCACGGTTACAATCACCCGGTGCTCAACCGCGCCGTGCAGGACCAGCTCGGACGCATGGCCCACGTCATGTTCGGCGGGCTCACTCACCCACCGGCCGTGGAACTGGCCGGACTGCTGCGAGAACTGACACCGCCGGCCCTCGATCGGGTATTTTTCAGCGATTCCGGCTCCGTTGCCGTCGAGGTCGCCATGAAAATGGCTGTCCAGTACTGGCAGTCCCGTGATCAGGCGAAAAAACAGCGCTTCCTCGCCCTGCGCAACGGCTATCACGGTGACACCTTCGGCGCCATGTCCGTGTGCGACCCGGTCACCGGCATGCACCACCTGTTCGGCGAGGCGCTGCAGCGCCAGTTTTTCGCGAGCGCCCCGCGCACCCGCTTCGATCAGCCCTGCGACGCACAGGAGCTGCAGGAGATCGCGGACATCCTCGAACAACACGCCGCGCAGATTGCCGCCGTCATCGTCGAGCCCGTGGTGCAGGGCGCGGGCGGCATGCGCTTTTATTCGCCCGAGTATCTGGTGCACCTGCGTGCGCTGTGCGATCGATACGGTGTGTTGCTGATATTCGACGAGATTGCCACCGGCTTCGGGCGCACGGGCCGACTGTTCGCCCTGGAGCACGCCGGCGTGGTGCCCGACCTGCTGTGCCTGGGCAAGGCGTTGACGGGCGGTTACATGACCCTCGCCGCCACCCTTGCAAGCGACGAGATCTGCACCGTGATCAGCGAGGGCGAGGCGGGGGCATTCATGCACGGCCCGACCTTTATGGCCAATCCCCTCGCCTGCGCCACGGCCCTGGCCAGTGTACGCCTGCTGTTGTCGCAACCCTGGCAGCGGATCATCAACCGGTTGCAGACGGAACTGGCGGCGGGTCTGGAGCCCGCCCGCGACTTCGCGTCCGTGGCCGATGTGCGCGCGCTGGGCGCGATCGGCGTAATCGAACTGCACGAGGCGGCGGACATGTCGCTGATACAACCGCGCTTTGTCGAGCGCGGTGTCTGGGTACGCCCATTCGGCAGACTCGTCTACACCATGCCGCCCTTCATTATGGAAAGCGGTGACGTCGCCACGCTGACAAAGGCCATGGTGGATGTGGTCTCAAGCCTTTAGCTCAACGGCCGGAGCAGTCGGGTAGCGGCTCAGTTTGAAACGTATGCACTGAGCGTCAGAACGATATGCGCCCGCTGGAACCGTGCGGCGACAGGAGGTCGCCGCCCCGAGCCTGGCCATGGATGGCCGTTTTTTGGCGTGTTTCAGCGGGCGCATATCGTTGTGACGCTCTAAGCCTGGAATAGATTCAAACCGAGGCACTACCGGCAGGCGGCGCAGGTTGGACTTGCGCCGGGCCGTCGAATATAGTGCCGGCTCCTGCAAGCAACCAGCCCGGGATGTTCACGGCCTATGTCAGTGCGAGAACTTTCCCCCCTGCAGCAACGGTTCTACGACGTCATCTTCGGGACCGAAACACCCGTCGGCAAATGGTTCGACCTGATACTGATCCTGGTGATAGCTGCCAGTGTCGTTATCGTCATGCTGGACTCGATCGGGCCTCTGCACGCGCAGTACGCGTGGCTGTTTCTCCTGATGGAATGGGGTTTCACGCTGCTCTTTACGGTGGAGTACGCCGTGCGCGTGTGGTGTGTGCCCAACCGCCGTGGGTATATGACGAGCATCTACGGCGTGGTCGACCTGCTGGCGGTCCTGCCGACCTATCTGTCGCTGCTTATCCCCCAGACCGCGCCGCTGTTGATCATCCGGTTGCTGCGGATCCTGCGCATTTTCCGGGTGCTGCGCATGCTCTCGCTGCTGCAGGAGGCCAATCACCTGGCGGCGGCCCTGCGCCGCTCGGGACGCAAGATTTTCGTGTTCTTTGCACTGATGCTGGTGGTGACGACGATCTTCGGCTGCCTGCTGTACGTGGTCGAGGGCCCACAACACGGCTTTGACAATATTCCCGAGGGCGTCTACTGGGCGATCGTGACCATCACCACCGTTGGCTACGGCGATATCATGCCCGTCACGCCGGTCGGCCGGGCCATCGCCGCCGTCGGCATGCTGATCGGCTACGCGGTCATCGCCCTGCCCACGGGCATCATTTCCGCGGAGCTGACGCGCGCGCAACTGGAGCAGAACGCCCGGGAGCGACAACTGTCGCGCAATTGCACCACCTGCGCCACCGTCGAGCGGGACCCGCACGCCCATTACTGCCGACACTGCGGCGCCGAGCTGCCCCGGCCGGGCCACGCCCCCGACTAGTCGAGCGGTTAGGGCTGCCACCCGAACCGCACGGCGGCGGCCGCGCTCAGAAATCCTTGCGCAGGGTCAGCCCCCAGGTGAACGGCTCGTTGTAGTATGCGTTGTACCGTCCGGTCTGGGCCGGTGTGTCGGCGATCGTGGTCGTGTATTCCTCGTCGGTGAGGTTGCGTCCCCACAGTGTCAGTACCGTGGCCCAGGGATCGTAGCGCAGCCCCGCGCGCAGATTGATCAGGTTGTAGGAGCCGTCGTACTTCTCCGGATCGTTGTTGACATCGGTCATACGCTCGTCGGTCCAGATGTATTCGCCGTACAGGAACCCGAATAACGCGTCTGTGATACGGAAATCCTGATTGCCGGTGACTACCACGACATTCTCGGGGTTGCCGGACAGATCGCCGCCGCTGCGGTCACAGGGGCCATCGAGATTCTCCGGGCTGGGATCGCCGGGGTCGGGCTGGTTGGTGTGCCAGGGCTCGCCGGTCCAGCATGGACCATCCTCGAAGTTCGCGTACTCGCCGTTATTGTAGGCGTAGGCCAGAGTCAGGGTGGTGTTTGCGGCCGGCGCCCAGGACAGGTCCACCTCACCGCCGTAGGTCTCGGCGGTACCCGCATTGGTCAGGGTGAAACCGCCGCCCTGGAAGGAGACAGTCTGCAGATCGTCGGTGTCGGTCTTGTGCAGCGCCACGTTCAGGCGCAGTGCCTGTTCCGGGAACTCGGCCTTCATGCCAAGCTCAAAGGCCTCAGACTCCTCGGCATCGAAAATAGGGTCGAATGCCGGGTCGATCCGGTCGGTGTTGATACCGCCCGACTTGTAGCCGGTGCCGTAGGAGCCGTACAAGCATGACGGCATCGGTCATGAACCAGCTGAGCTTGAGGGTGCCGGTGACCGCGTCGTCGTCAAACTGCTCCTGCAGGTCCGGTGTCGGCGCCAGCGGAGGGAACAGTGGAAAACCGCTGTTGTCGCCCGGGTTGCCGCCCTCGAGGGGAAAATCCTGAGTGAAGGTGTTGCTCATGTCCTTGTCTTCATAGGTCCAGCGCAGGCCAGCCGTGAGCACCAGATCGTCCGTTAGATTGTAGTCGGCCTGGCCGAAGACGGCATAACTTTCGTGCTCCTGTTCGTTGACGTCGCGGGAGCCCGTGCCGCCGATAAACAGGTTACTGTCATTACCCAGCACGATTTCCGTGGTGTCTTCGCCGGCGATGGTTGTGCGGTCGTTATCCAGATCCTGGGTATAGTAGTAAATACCCGCCACGTAGTTCAGGCGCTCGCTCTCACCGGTTACGCGAAACTCTTGCGTGAACTGCTCCTGTTCCGCGTTGTTCGTGCGAAAGGCGCCATCGAGGTTAGTGAACAGGATATCCGCGTCGTCGAAGGCGTCATGGGAGCGATAGGCCGTGATACTGGTAAACAGCAGTAGATCCGTTTCCCAGTCGACCTGCAGCATAATGCCCTCGTCCTCGTTCTCCGAAGTCGGCTTGCGCGCGGCGGTCACCGCGTAGTCGTAGAAATCGTCCTGATCCAGCACCGTGCCGCCGCTGTCGGCGACAAACTGGTCGGTGGGGCCGTTGGGGAACGGGTTGAACCGCGGTGGATCGTCCGGCGACCGGCCGCCCAGGGGAACCCGGTTGCTTTTCCATGAACCGGCCCCACAGCAGGTTTCATTCACTTCCGAGTGGTCGACGGCCATGCGCAGGGTCAGTGTATCCGTGGGCGTATAGAGCGCCTGGAAGCGCGCGCCCCAGCGATCCTTGTCGTTGATGGCGTCGTCTTCAAACGCGCCGTCCGGACCGATCCAGTCGACATAGCCGTCGCGTTCCATGTAGAAACCGGTGGCGCGCACCGCGAGCTCATCTTCTATGAGCGTAAAGGATTTGGCGCCGCTGACGCCGAGCAGGTTGAAGTCGCCGGCGGTACCTTCGAGAAAACCGCTGCCCTCGAAGTCCGGTGCCACGGAGTTGATCTGGATGGCCCCCGCCGGCGTGTTGCGCCCGAACAGGGTGCCCTGGGGCCCGCGCAACACCTCGACCGAGGCGATATCCACCATGTTATTGATCATCGAGCCCTGCCGGGCGCGGTACACCCCGTCGACGTAAAGACCGACGGAGGGCTCCAGGCCGAAATTCTGCGAACTGGTGAACACGCCGCGGATGGAGAACGTGGTGGTGGTGGCGGTCTGTGTCTGGCTGACAATCAGGCTGGGCGCGTTGACCTGCAGGTCGAAAACATCCTTGACCCCGGATTGCTGGAGCATCTCGCCGGTAAAGGCGCTCACCGCCACGGGCACGTCCTGCAGGCTCTGCTCGCGCTTCTGGGCGGTAACGATGACTTCTTCGAGGAGGGCCTGGGTCAACCCGGCCGGGGAAACGGCCATGGTGGTGAGAGTGGCGGCAGCAATTGCCAGCTTTCGCGATACGGGTAACTTGTTCATTGTACAACCCTTATTTATTTTTCAGTGGTCGGATAGCGATAATCATACGCGCTTCGCCGCTGCGCCAAAAGGCAATTTGCCCAATTTGTGGTGCACAGAGTCGGGGCCAGGCGACCCTTCGCGCAGATCCAGACCTCGATGCTAGAATGAACACACTGTCGACCCCGGCGAGAGCAACGATGCCAGGACCCCTGTTTTCACACCGCAAATTCTGGGCGGAGTGCTTCGGACACGCTCCGGAACTGCCCATGTCCCGCGCGGAAATGGACGCCCTCGGCTGGGACAGCTGCGACGTTATTCTCGTCACCGGCGACGCCTACGTCGATCACCCCAGTTTCGGCATGGCGGTGATCGGGCGGCTGCTGGAAGCCCATGGCTTTCGCGTCGGCATCATCGCCCAGCCCGACTGGACCAGTGCCGAACCGTTCATGGCGCTGGGCCGCCCCAACCTGTTTTTCGGTGTCAGCGCCGGCAACATGGACTCCATGATCAATCGCTACACGGCCGACCGCAAGCGGCGCAACGACGATGCCTATACACCGGACAACGTCGGCGGCCGGCGCCCGGACCGGGCCGTCATCGTCTACAGCCAGCGTGTGCGCGAAGCTTACCGCGATGTACCACTGGTTGTTGGAAGCATCGAGGCCAGCCTGCGCCGGATCGCACACTACGATTACTGGAGCGACAAAGTGCGCCGCTCAATCCTGCTGGACAGCCGCGCCGACTTGTTGCTTTACGGCAATGCCGAGCGCGCGGTAGTGGAGGTCGCCCACCGGCTGTCCGCCGGCGAACCGGTCAGGGAGATTCGCGACCTGCGCGGCACGGCCTTCGTACGCAGGCACGTGCCCCCGGGATGGCGGGTCGTCGATTCCACCAGCATCGACGTCATCGGCCCGGCGCCCGCCCATGCCAGTCCCTACGAGAACACCACCGGGGCGCAATGCAGCGACACACAGCGTGGCGACGCCGCGGAACCGGTGACACTGCTCGATGAGACACGCGGCCTCGGCGACACGGTCATCCGCCTGCCGTCCTTCGAGCAGGTACGGGATGATCCGGACCTCTATGCCCATGCCTCGCGCATCCTGCACAAGGAAACAAACCCCTACAACGCACGGCCGCTGGTGCAGGCCCACGGCGACCGGGAGGTCTGGCTCAACGGTCCGCCCATTCCTCTGCAGACGGACGAACTGGACGGGGTCTTCGAACTGCCCTACTCGCGCCTGCCGCACAGTCATTACGGCGCCGCGCGCATTCCGGCATTCGAAATGATCCGCCATTCGGTGAATATCATGCGCGGGTGTTTCGGCGGCTGTACCTTTTGTTCCATCACCGAGCACGAGGGACGCATCATTCAGAATCGCTCCGAGGACTCGATCATCCGCGAGATAGAACAGATCCGGGACCGGTCGCCGGCATTCACCGGCGTTATCTCCGACCTCGGCGGTCCCACCGCGAACATGTGGCGCCTCGCCTGCAACAGCCGCGAAGTCGAAGCGCGCTGCCGCAAGCTGAGTTGCATCCACCCCGGCATCTGCAAGAATCTCGACACCGACCAGACCCCGCTGGTTGAGCTCTACCGGCGCGCACGCGACGTACCGGGCGTCAAAAAGGTACTGATCGCCTCCGGCCTGCGCTACGACCTGGCGGTGGAAACACCAGAGTACGTGCGCGAGCTGGTCAGCCACCACGTCGGCGGCTATCTCAAAATCGCGCCCGAACATACCGAGGAAGGCCCTCTCGCAAAGATGATGAAACCGGGTATCGGCAGTTACGAACGCTTCAGGTCGATGTTCGAGCAATACTCGAGGGAGGCGGGCAAGGAACAGTACCTTATCCCCTATTTCATCGCCGCCCACCCGGGCACATCCGACGAAGACATGTTGAACCTCGCCCTCTGGCTGAAGCGCAACGGCTTTCGCGCCGACCAGGTCCAGACGTTCTACCCCTCTCCCATGGCCACGGCGACCGCCATGTACCACAGCGGGAGGAACCCCCTGCGGCGCATCAGCCGTCGCGGTGAGTTCATGCCCACCGCGAAGAAACTGTCCCGGCGGCGCCTGCACAAGGCCTTTTTGCGCTACCACGACCCGGACAATTGGCCCGCGCTGCGCAGGGCGCTCAAAAACATGGGCCGGGCCGAATTGATCGGCAACGGCGCGCGGCACCTCGTCCCGAGCCGCCAGCCAGCCCGGCGCCACCCCGTGGTACCGGCGAATACGCGGCCCTTCGCCACACAGCACACCGGACTGCCGCGCCGGCGCGGGGGTCGTTAATGCAGTGTCCGGCGCTGGGAAGCATCGTCTATACTGGTTGCGGTACCCCATCAACCAGAGGAGATTTCTCAATCATGCATCCTGTTCGCGCATTCCTGTGTCTACTGTTTTCACTGCATGTCGGTAGTGCCCTTGCCGCGACTCCGACGGTAGACGAACCGCTGCCTCCGCTCGACATTGACGACCGTGGCGAACTTGTCGCCGCCGGGGACGATTTCGAGTTCGTACCGTGGAGCTCCGCAGACAGCCCAGACACGGTCCATGTCATTCAGTATTTTGGCGCGAAATTGAGTCATCGCGACCTGTTCGAACCATTCACGGATGCACTGGAGGAGCACTTCGAGCCCGGTGCGGTCCACGTCACCACGTTATTGAACATGGATGCAGCGATGTGGGGCACCTCGGGCATGGTCCTGTCCGAGTTGAAGAAAAACAAGCGCCGTCACCCGCAGGCGACCATGGTCGTGGACGAGGAAGGCACGGGCGTCGAGGCGTGGGATCTCGGCGAGGAAGGTACCGGGCTGATCATCATCGATCTGCGGGGCGTCGTCAGGTACTTTTCCCGCCAGCCACTGGACGAGGAAGAAGTGGCGTCCACGATAGAGCTGGTTCGTGAGCTCATAGGCGAGCAGCCCGTTCGCGGCGAGGAGTAGTCCGCCGCGACCCTGAGCAGTTTATTTCCCCTGTGGCATGGCTGCGCCACAGCACCGCCCCCGGCTCCCTGACGCGCAGTCCACGGCTCCCGGCAACAGGCGCGCCTCAAGGGGTGCCGGCAGCGCCCGCCGATGTGGCTTCAAAGGGGTTTTCCGGCCAGGGGTGCTTAGGATAGCGGCCACGCATTTCCCGCCGCACCTCCGGATAACCATTGCGCCAGAAACCCGCCAGGTCCTGCGTCACCTGCAGCGGCCTCCCCGCAGGCGACAACAGGTGAACCTGTAACTCGACACGCCCGCCCGCCACGGTCGGCGTCTCCTCACAGCCAAACATGTCCTGTAGTTTGACCGCGAGGACCGGCGGATCCTGACTGTAATCAACCGCGGCGCTGGCGCCCGACGGGGCTGCCCATCGCTCCGGCACCAGACGTTCAAGTTCCAGAGGCAGCGGCCACGGCAGATTCGCGCGCAGAATGGATTTCAGATCCAGGCTCTTGAAATCCTGCAGGCGCTTCACGTCGCCGAGCCAGGGCAGCAACCATTGCTCAAGTGTCGCCAGCAGGTTGTCATCGGACAGATCCGGCCAGGGATTGTCCGGCCCCTCGTAAACCTGGCGCATAAGGAGGATGCGCGCTCGCCACTGCTCCAGGTTGCTGTTCCACGGCAATATATCAAGTCCTTTCCTGCGCACCACACCGAGCAGGGCCTCCCCGCGGGCAGCGACGGGAACATCCGCCAGCGGCTCCGCAGACAACAGAATATTACCGACCAGATGGTGGCGCTCGGCGACGAAACGCTCGTTGCGGTAATCCCAGTCCACGTGGTCCTCGTGGCGCACCAGGGTCGAGAGAATCTCGCGGAAGTTCGCCGGATTGAGGGGGCTGGCGCTGTAGATGCGATCCTCTGCCTCGCCGACATGTCCGCCGATCTCGGCCACGGCGAGCCACTCGCAGCCCACCAGGGCATCGCCGGCGGGCAGTACAGCGCTTCGACCGTTACTCAACTGATAGCGCGTACCGTCACCACCGGGGCGTATTCGCGCGATGCGGTCCGGCCAGGCACTGGCCAGCAGAATACCGAGAATATCCCGCTGCTCCACCCCGAGCGCAAACTTCCTGGGCTTGTGGATCTCCGCGGCCAGTCGTGCATAGCGGCGAGCCTGCTGCCAGATGCGCTTGAACCAACCCTGCAGTTCCGAGGCGCAGCGCTGCTCGCCGAGAAGAATTGACACCGCTTCCCCTATATCGACACCCTCTGCCGCCGACGGATTGCGCTCGGACAATATGGCCGCGACCAGGCACGCGGTTTCGGCGGCGTGAATATCGCAACCGACCAGCAGCATGTGCGCCAAACGCGGATGCAGCGGCATCTGCGCCAGCCGCACTCCATGGGGGGTCAACTGAACCGCGTCCCGCTGATTGCGGAAAGCGGCGCCACACAACTCCAGTATAGAGATCGCCTGGCGATAGGGCGCTTCCGGCGGCGGGTCGAGCCAGGAGAGTTCGGCGGGGTCATCGATACCCCACGACAGCAATTGCAGGGCCATGGGCGCAAGGTCCTCCTGCAAGATCTCCGGCGTGGGCCTTGCGACAAGCCGGGATTGCTGCTGTTCGCTCCACAGCCGGTAACAGACGCCGGGGCCGAGACGGCCGGCCCGGCCCCGGCGCTGCTCGGCGGAAGCCCGGGATACACGGCGCGTCGTCAGCCTGGTCATACCCGTCGCCGGATCGAATACCGACTCGCGAACCAGCCCGGAATCGACGACCACCTGTATGCCCTCGATGGTCAGGCTGGTCTCGGCGATATTGGTCGCCAGAACCACCTTGCGCCGACCGGGTGGCGGCGGTTGCACTGCCTTCTGCTGACGTTCCAGGCTCATGCCACCGTAACAGCACTTCGATCCCGATATTCTCTTCGCCGCGAAAAACCAACGCGGCGGAAATCTCCCGCGCCGCGCGAGTGATCTCCCGCTGCCCCGGAAGAAAAGCCAGTATGCTCCCTTCGTGTTCTCCCAGGGCGCGAAGAATCGTGTTGACCACAGGCGGAATAACCGAGTTGCGCAACTGGTAGGGCTCGCCGTACCGTGTTTCTATCGGATACTGGCGCCCCTCCGAGGTAATGAGGGGTGCGCCGCCCAGCAGGTCCGCCACCGCCTCCCCATCGAGCGTCGCCGACATTACCAGCAACTTCAGGTCGGGCTTGTCCCGGTAGAGGCGGCGTCCCTGCAGGCAAAGAGCGAGACAGAGATCTGAATCGAGATTGCGCTCGTGAAACTCGTCAAAAACAACGAGACCCACATCTTCCAATCCCGGGTCGCGCTGCAGCTGGCGCGTGAGGATGCCCTCGGTCACTACTTCAATGCGGGTCTCGTCGCTGACACAGCTTTCCAGGCGCATGCGATAACCGACGGTCCGACCGACAGGCTCCTCGAGCAATTGCGCCATGCGCGCCGCAGCGGCCCGCGTTGCCATGCGTCGCGGTTCGAGTACCAGAATCTTGCGCCGGGCAAGCCAGTTCTCGTTGAGCAGTGCCAGAGGCACGACCGTCGTCTTGCCCGCGCCAGGCGGCGCCTGCAATACGGCCTCGCCGGACTCGTTGAGGTGTGTCCTGAGTGGACCCAGACACTCGGAGATCGGCAGCTCTGGCAAGTCGTCACTGTACATGCGGTAATACTAGCGGAGCGATGGCCTCCCGGCTATGTGCATCGCTGACCACGGCGGGGTACATGGGCGCGCCCCTCAACGCTGTTTTATACCCATTGCGGTCTGTTACGCCGGCCCGTTACTGCGGATAGGGAGAGCCGATGGCTTTTCCGGTACCCGGTGTGCTTTTTTGGCGCACAACGGTACCCCAAAAGGCCATTGCGGTCAGGCAGGGTACCGGTACCCCACGGCTTCCTCGGTGTAGGTCCAGAGACGCTCTGCTTCCGATTCATCCAGTGCCCACGGTTTTACCCGGGCCCGCTTGCAGTCGACAAAATATTCGCCGCTGATGTCCGCGACCTCATCGCTGGTACAAAGGTAGACCGATGTCTCGGCTCCGCGCTCGGGCGTACGAAAAAAAGGTTTTAGAAGTAGCGGCAAAAACTTTCCCAATGCGCCGTTCTGTGTGCCGAGAGACGTCGACACCGCGCCGGGGTGAAGGCAATTGACCGTTATGCCGGTACCTTCCAGGCGTTGAGCCAGGCTGCGCGTAAACAATATGTTTGCCAGTTTGGAACGGCCGTATTCGCGAAACGTCCGGTAATTGTTCTGTGCATGCATGTCTTCGAGACCAACACTGCGGGCAAAGGCATGGGCGTTGGAAGACACGTTGACAATGCGCGCCCGGGGAGCCGCACGCAGCGCCGGCAACAGCAGCCCCGTGAGCAAAAAGGGTGCGAAATGGTTGACCGCAATGGTCTCCTCAAAGCCATCGACCGTTTCCCGACGCCCCAAATTGACCACCCCCGCATTATTGAGCAAGACGTCAAGCGAGGACGAGCTGGCGTGAAAAGTCTCAGCCGCCTGCCGGACACTGGCCAGATCCGCCATATCCATGAGAATGACCGAGGGCTCCACGCCGGAAATCTCCGCGATCTCCTTTTGCAGTACCGCACCCTTGTCAGGGTTGCGGCAGAAAAGCGTCAGCCGAGCACCCTGTCGCGCAAGTTCGATACTTGCCGCCCTGCCGATCCCCGCCGTCGGGCCGGTGATGGCGATATGCTTGTCCTTCATCGTTTCCCCGCATTTCCGTCAGGCTTGTCCGGGCAACTGTAGCTGAAACTTGCGGGATCCGCTATTCCCGCATGACCCGGGCCAGGCGCTCGGGTTGGCGCCAGATGCCACTGAAAAGCCTGCCCAGATAGAGGATCGCCAGTGAAAGAAGCATGGCGACAAAAACCCACCACGAAACCATCGGAGCGCAGCCAAAGACCACGATCACGAAGTACTGCACGATCAGCATCAGCCAGTGGACGGTGATCGAGGTGGTCATGATCCAGCGTGTATCGCCTGCACCGCGCAGGGCGCCGCCGACAACAAGTATCGTGGCATCGGCCATCGTGTAGGTGGCCAGCCCGAACATCATCCTGCTGCCGAGCTCAACGATTTCATCAAAATTGGCATCGCCATTATCGAACAGTGCTATCAACGCTGTGCGGTTCAACAAAAAAAACAACGCCAGGCAACCGGCATAGGCATAGGCGAGTGTGAAACCCGAGGCAATAACCCGATCGGTTCGTCCCATATCCCCGGCACCGACAAATCGCCCGATGAGACTCATGACACCAATGCTCAGGCCGAGCATGGGAATAAACGAAAGCATATCCCAATTGAATACGACCGCCATGGCGGCCCCCTCGGTGACACCATAGGACTGGAACAGCAGCATGAACAGATTGAAGGTAGCGATGTTCATGAACATTTCCAGACCGGACGGCGTCCCCAGGCGCAAATACCGACGCATGATGCCCCTGTCAAAACAGAGGGACTCGCCAACCCTGAACTGCATGCGGTGAGTGCGCAACAGATAGAAGAGCAGCAATACAGCGATGGCAAAAATGGAGGCGATGATGGTTCCAAGGCCCGCACCGGCGATGCCCAGGGCGGGCAGCCCCAGCTTGCCGAAGACCAGCGCCCAGGAAAGCGGAATATTCAGTGCCGTACCCAGCAGATCGGCAATCATGACGACACTGGTACGGCCTATCCCGGCGAAATAGGACGCCAGTGCCGCCTTGACCAGCGTAAAGAAACTGCCAGCCATGAGTACATGAAAATAAGTGCGCTCAAGTGGTACCTGCCGGGGATCGTGGCCCATAAGCGCAAATGCCTCACCCCCCAGTAGTGCAGCCAGCAGCAGTACAGGCGTGCTGGCCAGCGCAATCAGGACACCCTGGGATACCACGCGTGGACATTTGGCCACCTGGCCCGCGCCGTAGTACTGGGCCACCATCGCATTGCCGTAACTGATGACACCCATGAAAAGTGAAATGCAGAAAAACGACGCGACGCCTCCACCCAGAGCAGCGGCGATATGCGCCGGATCGATATATGACATGAATATCCGATCGGTGAATATCATCACCGCGAACGCACCGTTGGACACCATCATCGGTAATGACAGGCGCAGCAGTTCGCGCAGGGTATTGACGGGAGGCGGTCTCATGGTGTTTCCGGGTGCACTTCGGCGCAAAAGGCGCGCTAGTGTACTGCGGATCGCCGTTCAATGCGCTGGGGAACCCTGAAGCTCTCTATCTGCCAGCTGGCCCGCCAGTGAACGGTATTCGGCAGCGCTTGTCAGGAAAAAAGCCTCCGCATAGCCGCGGCTGCTGTTGGCAATCGAACGATAGGCATTGAGGCCGCGGACACTGCTAATGAATCGTTCATAGCCAACTGGCTGGTGTAACAACCCAACGCTGCCGATTTAGTTTCCATATACTCGCCATATCGACGATGATTGGCAGCACAGGGGTGTCCAGACCTCGTAGGCAGCATAGAAGCCCCCCGAGATCCGGTTTCCGCCGCAGGAGGCCAGGAAAAGCGCGTTGGTGGTCTGGTGGCGCCGGTGATGAGAATCCGTCAAAAAAGGAAGGTATACAAGATCGGGGCCTACGGCCTCAAACACCGCCTGCAAGCTGTCAACCGCCGACCCTACCGCGCGAGAGCGACCATCCGGCAAATCGAGAAATGCAAGTCACGAACACCCAGCAGCGAACAGGCGCGCCGTACTTCCTCGCGGCGTCTGGCACAGAGCTCCTCAATCGTTGCGGCCGCACGCTCGGCTGGGTCAGGTCGAATCCGCGTCGCCCATCGGTAACAAACACGACATGGACCTCCGCTCCGGCGCTGGCGTTGGGCATGCAGGGCTCCGCCGCAGCCGATGGTTTCATCATCCATGTGGGGTGCGAGCACCGGTACGCCTGCTCGCGTCTGGCGGGTCTATCACGGCGGGAACGGGGTCGAGGCGTGTGCTGAGTCCCGAGCACGCAGGCCACCAGCGCGCCGATCTCCCGCAGCGCGAGCCTACGATAGCCAAACCGTTTCAGCTTTTGCAGATACCGCGGCATACCACGGCAATCTCGCTCAGGCACTGGATGCCCTGCCCGGACGCAGCTTCAATAAGCGCCTGCTCAAGTACGACGAAACAGAAACGCGCCGGCGCTGTAGAGGTAATAAATCTGGTGAAAAAGCAGCGCTCTACAGGCGAACCAGCACACCGCGGCGGCGATAAAACAGCAGTGTGATCTCCCAGTTGGCCAGCAGGACACAACGCCGAGCGCGATGACCGGCCCCCACCAGGGCACAACCCCGAGCACAGCCAGAAGCAATGAGACCAAGAAGGACACCGGCGAGCAGCGCGCGAATCTGTTCCGTGGGTCCCGTATTGAGATCGTCCGGCATGCCACTGCTTGTCAGAATCAGTCGGGACCATGGAATCGCGCGCCGGAATATTTCCGTATGCACAAGATTGCCGCAATCGCCATACCTTCAGGTGCGTACACTGAACATCCCGACGCAGACGGACACGCCCTCCCCGGTCAATCAGGCGATGGCCCAGTTCAATGTCCTCAATCGATGGATATTTGTAACGTTCCACGTCAAAACCGCCGACCGAGAGAAACGCGTCACGCCGGACAGCACCGCAACCGGACCAGAATGTCTGTGCTTCTTCCCTGGCGCGCTGGTGATAGTAATGATGCACGAGGTTTTTGTATTGCGAAAAAAAATTTTTGGCCGGCGGGTTATCATCATAGGAGCCGAAAACGCGCGACGATTTTATTGTTCTCAAAGCCCTGGTGCAAGGCAACCGCGGCGTCCGCATGCACCACCACGTCGGCATCGACAAACCATAATATATCGCCCCGGTTGCGGTCTGCGCGGCACGGTTGCGCGCACCGCCGGGCCCCAGACGTCCTCCCGATTGGATGACTCGTGCCCCCAATCGTTCGGCAGCCAGGGCAGTGCCATCTGTAGAGCCATCATCGACTACAATAACCTCATGGATCTCGCCCCGTTGGCACATCTCGACCAGAGGCGGCAAGCTCTTTTCGATAAATTCCACACCATTGTAGACCGGCATGATAGCGGTTATGAGAGCCCGCATGCGGTCATCTTCTGTCGGTTCCATACTGCTGTTTCCATTTTCGGCCATTTTCAACCCGACGCCGTCTCGATCAACTCGTGTTTTTCTTTGTGCACCGCGTCGATCAAACCCAGGTACCGTTCAATATGCACCTGTGCTGTGTAGTGCCTCTGGAACGCCTCGCCAGCCGGCTTGCATCGGCCCAGACAGAGTGCTATCGCGGTAAAAGGCGTCCAGCGCCGCACGCAGCTCCGTGTCATTGCTGTATACAAAGCCCGCGCCGGTGGCATCTACCGTCTCGCGATTTCCTCCAGCGGCACGCACGATCGCGGGCGTACCGCACGCAAATGCCTCCACGACGGTCAGCCCAAAGGTTTCGGGAGCCAGCGACGGCAGTATGACCGCACACGCGCGGCGATAGTAGTCGACCAGCGTTGACTGTGGCACGGCTCCCAAAAATTGTATATTGGAATAGTGGGCGTATCTATCACGCAATTCCGGTGAGAAGATCACCGTCTCCCAGTAAAGTCAGCTCGTATTGCGGCCAATGTGCGAAAGCATCAACCAGTTCCGCTACACCCTTGGAGGCAGTTATTCTGCCGACGTAGACGAAATTCAACGGTCGCGACCCTGGCACGGTGGCGGGGGCAGGGGATCAAGACTGGAAAACAAGGTATGACATCCACCGGGGCGTGCAACGACAGGTATTCCCGGTGGCGCCGCGCATGTAGTCACTCGGCGCAATGAACCTGTCGATGTGCCTCAGGCATTTTCCAACAATCGGGGTTATCGCCACCATTGCGGTGGAAATACCGAGCGGATGCTGCAGCGTATGCACTGGCGGGAAGTCACAGGCCTTGCGTTTTTCCTTCCAGAATATATGAGTCGGGCACAGCAACCAGTGCTCGTGCAGGTGTAAAGACTTACGGCGCCCTGCTCATGGGAATAATGCCGGGCCGCCGATAAGCGAGATGTTGTGGAAGTTGACAACATCGAATTTCTGGCAAATATCCGGCGCAATCTCGCCGCTCTTGAGTCCCGGTACGCCCAATTGCTGGGTTATCAGCGGCGACAGTAGTCCGGCGCGTTTCCTTATCCGGTGCACACGAACCCCGTTTTCCTGTTCCGGGCCGGCAATCTCGCTGTTGCGAGCCTGCAACCTGAATGCGTTTTCGCAGTGCACAACCGTCACCTCGTGACCGCGCGCCACCAGATGCTCGGAGAGCGCCTTGACATAGGTGGCGTCGCCGCCGAAATGGTAGGGAGGATAGAACGTGGTGACCATGCAGAACTTCACGGCTCAGGCACCGACCAAGGTTTCCATATGGCCCAACGCGAGACGTGCGCGGCCCGCTCCCAGGTGAATTCCGCGGCCCGGTCGAGACCGTTTCTCGACAGTCTGTGGTGGAGCTCATCGTCCCGGACCATGCGAATAATCGCATCGGCAATTGCCTCGGGGTCAAAGGGATCGAAGTAGATTCCGGCGTCGCCGACGACTTCCGGCAGGGAACCAAGATTACTGGACAGAACGGGTGCCGAACAGGCCATCGCCTCTATGGCAGGCAGCCCGAAACCTTCGGAGAAGGATGGCATCGCGGCTGCCCGGGCCGAACTGTATAACGCGACCAGGTCGCTGTCGGAGACGTAGCCTGTAAAATGTACGCGGCTTCGCAGTGACTCACTCGAGGCAACACGCTCCGCCAGGCTGTCATAGTTGGAATGGAATCCGGCGCCCGCAAAATCACCCACCAGAGCCAGGTGAACGTCATCCACTGCGCCCGACTTGTGGGCGATTTCAAAACCTTGCAACAACCCATGCAGATTTTTGTGCGGCGCCATGCCACCCACATAAACGATAATCGGAGCCTCCAACGGCAGTCGGGCTCGCTGTCGGGCGCCGGCTATGCGTTCGATGTCGTCGGTTTTGACAAAATCCGGGTTAGGCGCGCAACTGCAGACGTCGATTATAGCGGGATCTACCCCGATATATTCGCTGATTTCCTGCTTTGCTGCCTGGGAAATGGTCAGCACGCGCTGGCTGTTCAGCAGCGCACCGCGCATTTTCAGTTTCCAGAAGAGCCTGCTGCGCCAGTCGGGAATATCATCTGTGGATAGTGCTCGGCAATGGCATCCATCACGGTGAGCATCGTGGGAACTTTTTGCGGAACCGGAAACCATGAGTAGACGGTGGGGAAAAACATCAGGTCCAGCCGTGCCTGGCGTACCGCCCTCGACAGGCGCAACATATCGAATGGAGAGCGACTGCTGTCAGCCACGGCCGCCTCCGTTGTCGGTCGCGAGGAAGGGACCAACGTCAGACGGACATTGCCAAAACTCTGCAGGGTATCAATCGGCTGGTCGGAAAAGAGATGAAACGTATGACCAGAATCCAGACGGAACATCGCGCCGAGAAGCTCGCGGGTAAAACGACCAAACCCACGGTTGTTCCACCAGGAGGTCGCGTCGACACCAATGTTCACCGGTTAATCCCCCGCTGTGCCGAAGCCGTAAAAGAGCTGTCGGCCCTCACCGACAAGGGCATATATAGCGAGGCTTGCGGTGCGCGCGTCAGGCCTCTTCCTCTACCTTATAGAAGTCGCGCTTGGGATCCTTGGAAGTTTTTATTTCGTGATATTCCGGCTCAGTGTTGACATCCATGTACTCGACATCATAGCCGAGTATTTTTCGTCCGAGCAAGAGCCCCATTTCGATGGAATGGTCCGCGTTGTTATAACGATGTGTTCCCCCGCGACCGACGATATGCAGCCCCTCGAATCCGGACAGATACTCATGGATGGTCTTGATGTTGTCACTGTATTCCAGATCGTAGACCGGATACGCCTGCAACGTGCGCACGACCTTGAAGTCGATCACTTCCGAGGCCTGGATAAAACCCAGCTTTCTTTCCAGATCATCGATACAGCGTTTGCCGACTTCCTCGTCAGTCATCTGCCATATATGGTCATCCTTGGTACAAAAACACTCCAGCACGAGTGATGTCGTGGACTGGTCCGGCACCATGGCCTTGCTCCAGTTCTTAGGCTCGTGGAGACGACCGAAAAGAACATCTTCATCCTGGACATACAGCCAGGTATCGATCGAGACCTGCTCCTTGTTAAGCACAACATTGACAGTGAGCAGCGCGCGGAACGAAAGTGCCTTGGCCGCTTCGATAACCGCGTTCTCGGGGGCGGGAGTGAGAAGCCTTGGCAAAACACCGAGCGGGATAGTCGATACCACAGACGTTGCGTGCACAACCTGTTCATTGCCCTGTGTATCGCTGTATGTGACATCAAAGTCGTTGGGGCCGTTGTACTTGATGCCGGTAACAGTGGATTCCAGGTGGACGGTATTCTCGGAACTGCTTTCCACGATGTCCTCAGCCATACGCTGTGGTATTCGTACATAGCCGTCTCGGGGATACATGAACTCCTCGATCAGGCTCTCATTGCCCGACTTGGTCTTCAACAGCGATTCCTGAATAACAGTCCAGATTGACAGCCCCGCGCTACGCTGCGATACCCAGTCAGCAGACAGCTTTTCACAGGGCAGGCCCCAGACTTTTTCACTGTAACGACGAAAAAACATGTCGTATAACTTACCGCCAAACTGCGCGATGTACGCATCCTTCATGTGCTTGATGGATTTGTTGAAAATGGAATACTGCAGGGCCGACCACATGTAGGTAACGCCCGCGTGCATGATCGTAACCACTCCGGCATTCTTCACAACATTGGGAATGCTGATCGGGTAGGTATAGTATCCCCCGTCATAGTAAATGCGGCTGATACGTTCGACCCAGACAACTTCATCACCCATCAAGCGCCGAAACCAGTTGTTCAGGTCTTCATTTTTGGTAAACCAGCGGTGCCCACCGAGGTCGAATTTGTAGCCGTTGTGCTCATTGGTATTACACAGTCCGCCGACAAAGTTGTTGCGTTCTATTACCGTTACCTTGACGCCACTGACCGTCAATTCGTGTCCGGTCGCGAGCCCGGCGGGACCGGCGCCGAGTATGACTACATGCTCTTGCTTGTTCATGTCTCTCACCGCGATACGCCTACTTGTGACGAAACTCTACAATTTTGTTATAGACTGCCGCCAGAAGGAGGCAACCAAGAAAAACGAGGGCAAACAGCTGCGCCGCACCGATCAGTCCCCCAGGAATGCTCACCGAATAGCCCGGGATGTAGTTGGCCAGCAGTGCCGCATGCACACTCTGGTCCGCTGTACCCCGAATGACAAGCCATGCGGTGGAAAAGAACAGCCCCAGCGCAGCCATGGCGCCAATAGCAAGGCCCAGACTGGTGCCATGCAGACGCATGATGGTGGGTTTGAGCACCGGATTTTCCGTCGGCGTGCTACTGAGCAGAATTTCGGAGATACGTGTGCCCAGCACCCGGCCGTAGAGGCGATAACTCAGCCAACTGAACAAACCGGCGTACAAAAACGCCCAGAACGCACCGATCCACGCCCCTCCGGGTGTCACCGAGTAGCCGGGAAAAAACACCGCCAAAAGCCCGAGAAAATTGCCGGACTCAGCACCCCACTTGGCGATGGAGGCGTGAGTAGCGAACCAGACCACTACAGCGGCGATAGTGCCACCGGTCAGGCCGAGCATCATCGCGTTAAAGCGTATGGCCGCGTTGAGGAGTTTGAGGTTGACCCCGTTTACTTTGCGATTGGCAGCCTGCATGTTTTCGTAGTTCCCCATCCTTTCCCAGCCCTCAATCCGCCAGCTCTGCCGAACTTATCAGCATCACTCCGAGAGCCACGTAATGTGCCAGATTCCAGTACACCCCCGAGGCGAACCCAACAGCGGCCCCCGCGAGAAATCCATAAAATGCACCGACAATTGCTCCGCTCCAGGAAACACTGTAACCCGGCAGGTAGTCCGCCAGCGCACTCAGATGAGGGCCCACGGGGTAGCTTTCCGGCACCGGTTGAAGCAACAACACCGCGGTAGCCAGGAACAGGGCCAGGGAACAGAGCACTCCTGCCGCCAGCAGTAGCGCGAGCACGTCCATCTTGGCAAATACCGCCGAGAGGATTTCGTGGTCTCTTACCGGACGGTTCATGCTGCGCACTCCTTTCTGTTATCTATTATCTATTTGACAATCAATGTAGTACAAAATATCGGGGTTGGCGACAGGGCGGCTCCGTCGGCCCGGCCCGCCACCAGCGCCCCCTGGCGCAACCCCTCGTCTGGCACTCGATCCGTTCATCGGGGGCACCTTGACACAATAAATCCGGAATATGAAGCTTTTGAGGCTGCTGAGCCGCTCCACCGCGCCTCCGAGGCGGTAATCTGTGAGGCAGGTCACGCGGGTTCGCTCAGGACATGGTCACGTGCGCAGCGATGGCGACCGCCCGGCTCGAATACCGAAGCGATACTGCCTGACGGCACTCATATGCATGCACCACGCACGTACATGGCTCCGGTCTACCCGGTATCAGCTCAGCGGGGCAATACCCACCGAATCGCGGACACGACTGAGCAATGCGCTGCTGTGCTCCCGCGCGCGCTCGGCGCCACGCCGCAGCACGGACTCGACATACCCCGGATCATTCATCAGGCGCGTGTACTCTTCCCGCGCTATCGCGAGTTCCGCGTTTATCAGCTCGAACAGGCGCTTTTTGGCCTCTCCCCAGGCTATCCCCTGTTCGAACTCCCGCCGCATCGCCGCCGTTTCCTGCGGTGAAGCGAAGGCCGCCCAGATCTCAAAAACCGGCGAGTCGTCCGGATCCTTCGGCTCGCCCGGCTCCAGCAGGTTTGTCCTTATTTTGTTAATGGATTTGCGCAACTGTTTCTCACCCTGGAATAACGCGATGGTGTTGTCGTAACTCTTGCTCATCTTGCGTCCGTCCAGCCCGCAGAGCACAGCCACATCGTCGTCGACCACGGCATCCGGCAGTGTAAAAATTTCTGCATAATGATGATTGAATCGCTGGGCGATATCACGGGCCATCTCGACGTGCTGCACCTGATCCCGGCCCACCGGAATCCTGTCGGCGTTGAACATCAGGATATCGGCGGCCATTAATACCGGATAACTGAACAGCCCCATCGTGATGCCGAAATCCGGGTCTTCACCGGCTTCCATATTGGCTTGCACCGCCGCCTTGTAGGCGTGTGCCCGGTTCATCAACCCCTTCGCGGTGCTGCAGCTGAGAATCCAGGTCAGTTCGGGAATCTCTGGAATATCCGATTGCCGGTAAAACAGTGCATGTTCCGTATCCAGTCCCAGGGCCAGCCATGTGCATGCAATCTCCCTGCTGGAGCGACGCACGAGGTCGGGCTCCTGGCACTTGATCAGCGCGTGATAGTCCGCCAGAAAGAAAAAGGACTCCCGGGAGTGGTCGCGGGACGCCTCGATCGAGGGCCTTATGGCGCCTACATAATTGCCCAGATGAGGCGTCCCGGTGGTGGTGATTCCGGTCAGTACGCGTGTGTCAGGCATGAAGTCGGGCCGCTTCCTGCAAAAAGGGCCAATGATACTGATAATGTCCTGTGGCGGCTATGGTCGTTACCGGCGAGTAGTGTCTCAGTTTGAATTTCGTGGCGTGAGCTTGGGTTGGGTGTGGTCCACTGGAACCGTGTGGCGACAGAGCCTGCCCTCTTCGGGCACGTCGCCACCCGAGCCTGCACACGGACGTGCGCTTTTTGGCGTGTTCCAGTGGGCCAAACCCAACTCAAGCGAACTCTATAGAGTAGAAATCAAAACTGAGACACTACTTGCCGGCGAGAAGGGCCAATGCCTTCAGGGTAATATGCCAAGCGGCCCCGGATGCTGGTAGAAGCCTTGCAACACGCGTGTAAGGTCCCAGGCGTCTGCCGAGCCGGCCAGCTCGCGCACCGAATGCATGGCAAAAGTGGGCACACCGACATCCACCGTTCGTATGCCCGTGACGCCGGCGGTGATCGGACCGATGGTGCTGCCACAGCCCATGTCACTGCGCACCACAAAGGACTGCACATTCACCGATTCCCGGGCGCACAACTGCCTGAAAAAACCGCTCGTCTCTGCATTACTGGCATAGCGCTGACTGGCGTTTATCTTGATGACCGGTCCACTGTTGAGCAACGGACCGTGATTGTCGTCGTGCTTATCCGCGTAGTTCGGGTGCACACCGTGGGCATTGTCCGTCGAAATGAGCATGGACCGCTCGGCGAGGAGCTCCGCCTCCCTCTCCCCCCCGGCGAGATGTCGCAGCACGGATTGCAGGAACGGGCCCTGGGCACCGGCGGCCGACATACTGCCGACCTCTTCGTGATCGTTGCACACCAGAAGCGTACTGACACTGTCATCCGCCGCCAGCAGTGCCTGCAGACCAGCATAACAACTGAGCAGGTTGTCCAGTCGTGCCGAGGCGATAAATTCCCGCTCCAGCCCGATCAGTGCGGGCGGCTGTGTATCGTAGAAACAAAGATCATAGTCCAGCACTTCCGCTATATTCCGCTCCTGTGACTGAGCCTGCAATTGACTGCGCAACAATCCGCGCAGATCCTGCTCCTCGCCCTCGGCAACCTGTCCCAGCAGCGGCAGGATGTGGTGCTGCGGGTTTATACTGCGGTTCTCATTTGCCTCGCGGTCCAGGTGGATCGCCAGGCTGGGAATGACCGCGATGGGATCGCGAAAATCGACCAGGGCCGAGTCCAATACGCCCGACGACGACAGGTAACTCACACGCCCCGCCAGGGAAAGGTCGCGGTCAAACCAGGGATTTAGCAGCACTCCACCGTAGACTTGAACACCGAGCTGGAAATAGCCCTTGCGGCGTACTTCCGGGGAGGGCTTGACCATGAGGCAGGGGCTGTCGGTGTGCGCGCCGACAATGCGCATACCCTCGGCAGGAGCCGCCTCGCGGCCGACAACGAAGGCGATGATCGAGCTGTCGTTACGCGTGATGCAATACTTTCCGCCGGGTTCGACCGACCAGGGCATGCCTTCTGCCAGCCTTGTAAAGCCGGCTTTCTCAAGTTCGTCTACCATAGCCGCGACGGCATGAAATGGTGTAGTCGCCCTCGAGATAAAGTCGCACAACTGCGTATTAAATGTATCGCGATTCATGCCACAATCCCTCTAATCCTCTTCGCAGGGCATATGCGTGACAGGAAAGTCCCACGGCTCACTCCGAGGCCTTCTTCTGCATGCGCAGGAACAGGCTGGACGTGTCCCAGCGCGAGCCGCCCATCTGCTGCACCTCGGCATAGAAACCATCCACCATGCGAGTGACAGGCAGCTCCAGGCCCATGCGCTGCGCTTCCGCCATGACCATATCGAGGTCCTTGCGCATCCAGTCGACGGCGAAACCGTGATTGTACTCACCGGCGAGCATGGTTTCGAATCGATTATCCATTTGCCACGACTGTGCCGCCCCCCGGGATATCACGTCGACCACGGCTGCAGCGTCAAGCCCCGCGCGCTCGGCGAACAGCAGTCCCTCCGCAAGCCCCTGGACCACACCCGCGATGCATATCTGGTTGACCATCTTGGCAAGCTGGCCCGAGCCGGCGGGGCCAAGCAGGCGGATACAACGTGCGTACGCCTGTAACACCGGCTCCACCGACTGAAAAACGCCCGGCGCGCCACCGACCATAACGGTCAGCGCTCCGTTTTCCGCACCGGCCTGCCCTCCGGAAACCGGCGCATCGAGAAAACCGCACCCCCTTTCCAGGGCTATTGCTTCCAGCTCCCGGGCCAGTTCTGCCGAGGCTGTGGTGTGGTCGACGATGACACTCTCCGCCTCCATGCCCGCCATAACGCCGTCGTCACCGTAGACTACACTCCGTACGTCGTCGTCATTGCCCACGCAAATACAGACGATTTCCGCTCCCGCGGCCGCCTGCCGCGGCGTCGGCGCGGTCGTCCCGCCATGGGTATCGCGCCAGCGCTCTGCCTTTTCGCCGGTGCGATTGTAGACGCACACATTGTGGCCGGACGATTGCAAGTGCCCCGCCATGGGAAAGCCCATAACACCGAGGCCAATGAATCCGATGTTCAATGAATCCTCCTGTTAACTAACAAACCAAAGGACCAGCAGAACGCCCGCGAGGACGATTCGATACCAGACGAAGGGCATCAACCCGACGCGATCCAGAAAACGCAGGAACAGCCCGATGCACATATAGGCCGTCAGCGCCGACAGCACCATGCCCAACAGAATAATGAACCAGTCAACGGGCTCCCCGCTGGCTACCAGCTCAAAGCCCTTCAGTACGCCCGCGCTCGCGATGATGGGAATCGAGAGCAGGAACGAGAAGCGCGCGGCGTCCTGTCGGGCCATGCCCAGCAACAACCCGGCGGTGATGGTCACGCCCGAGCGCGATACACCAGGTATCGGGGCCACGGCTTGCGCCAGACCGATCATCATTGCGCAAGACAGGCTCAACCTGCGACTGTGCTCGCGATTTGCCGCGCGCCGGTCCGCCGCGCCCAGCAGCAGCCCGAATATTCCAGTAGTGGCGGCAATAACCGGTAATGTTCTCAGGTTTGCTTCGATCCATCCGCCCGCCAACAGCCCGACCAGTCCGGCCGGCACGGTCGCAAACGCCAGGTACCAGACGAGGCGGCTGTGCTCCGTGTCACCACCCCCGGCCAGCGATTGCAGCCAGTCTCCCGCCATGCGGGTCAAGTCCGCGCGATAATACAACAGTACCGCAGCGAGAGTTCCAACGTGCACAGCGACATCGAATGCCAGGCCCTGATCCTGCCAGCCGAGCACCAATGGAGGTATAACCAGATGCGCTGAACTGGAGATGGGCAGGAATTCGGTCAACCCCTGAATCAACGCCAACAAGACCGCCTGGTGCCAGTCAATCATCGACTACCGCCCTGGTCTGCGAGCTTTTTCCAGGTAATCTCATCGCGCACATAGATGGGACATATTTCCTCCGCGCGCTGGATCTCGCCTCGCTTCAATAACTGGCGGGCCAGCGGAATCATGTCACCGGCCCGGGGCAGTACCTCCCCGGCGACGTCAGTTATCCGACGACGCATTCCGCTCGGGTAATGTTCCAGATAGCGGGCACCGGATCCGACCACGTGCAGTGGTATGGCGACCCGAACAGGCAGATCGGCTGGAGTACAGGCCCAGGGGCCCTCTCTCAGCACCGCAAGCCCATTCTCATACCGGTAAACGGCAGCGTACAATTCGTCCAGACGCGCATCAAGGGTACACAGCACCACCGCGTCGTGCGGCACACGCTTCTCGGCCAGTGCGGTCTGGGCCAATACCGCCAGCGTGGGAACGGCGATGGCGGGCAGATCACAGGCATAGGCAAGTCCCTGCGCCGTGCTCGCGGCGATGCGCAGCCCGGTAAAGGATCCCGGGCCGCACCCATAGGCAATCGCCGTGACACCATGCCCATTGAGGTCGCCCTCGGGGAGAATGTCTTCAAGCATCATCAGAAGGCGCTGACTGTGCTGCCTCGGCGCCACCTCGTGCCTTTGAACTACCCTCTCGCCGGCCGAAACGGCTACGGAGCATGCGTCCGTTGCGGTCTCTATCGCGAGAATTTCGTCCATATTGTGGTTCAACCTCTTAGGCAAGCCGATACAAATCCGGCCGCCCACCTGCTAATGTCCGACAGCCTCCCCGGGCCGCCGAATTATCCCACAGCACAGTGCGCGGGGCACTCCCAATGAACGAGGGACCATTGGCATGGCACATCAAACGAAAATCACGGGCCTGGTGCTGGCCGGCGGCGCCGGACGCCGGGTCGGCGGGCGTGACAAGGGATTGATATCGTGGGCGGGAAAGCCGTTGGTGCAACATGTCGTCGAGCGAATAAAACCACAAGTCGACACCGTGATCATCAGTTGCAACCGCAATTGCGAACGATATCGGCAATTCGCCAGCGCTACCGTGCACGACCTGCGGCCCGGCCATGCGGGCCCTCTCGCGGGGCTGGAGGCTGCCTACCCGAGTATTGCCACGGATCTGCTCCTTCTCGTCAGCTGCGATACGCCGCTACTGCCGGATGATCTTGTGCTGCGCCTGACCACTGAACTGCGTCGATCATCTGCCGAAGTGGAAATCTGCTACGCACACGATGGGCACCGAGCGCACTACCTGTGCGCCGCATTGCGCCGCGCCAGCCTCGCATCAGTGGCAGATTTTCTCGACGACGGAGGCCGAGCGGTACGCGACTGGTTTCACAGTCGCGGAGCCCGTGCCGTCGACTTTTCAGACAGCCGGGAAGCCTTCATGAACCTGAATGCACATTTGTGACGCGCAAGATCAGCGCGAAACAACACCCGAGGTGCAGATCATCACCTCAAGCTGCGTAACCCGGCCTGCAAAAACGGACGTCAAAAAAACCCGCTGAAATCAGCGGGTTTTTCCGGTCAGCGCTTGCGAGCGCCTGTTTTTACTTTTGACTTCGTACGTTTTGGCCCGGACTTGGCCTTGGCCCTGGTTTTTGTCCTGGCCTTCGTCTTGGCCTTTGTTTTCCTTGCTTTCGTCTTCGCCCTGGACTTCCCGGCTTTGGTCTTGGCCTTCGTTTTACTGGCCTTTGCCTTGGTCCTGGTCGCGGCGCCCTTCTTGGCGGCAGCTTTCTTTTTCTTCGCCGCTTTCTTGCGCTCCGCGGCCCTGGCCTTCGCCTGCGCCTTCTTTTCGGCCGACTTCAGTTTCGCAACCGCCTTGCGCTCAGCGGCGGCCAACTGCTTTGCCAGTCGTTTTTCGAGTGCTGCGAGTTTTTTGGCATCTTCCGCGGCCCGGGCTTTTGTCCAGCGCTCAGCAAACTTCGCCAGTTCGGCCGCCTTTTGAATCTCGGCCTTCGCGGCAAGTTCCGCCTTCCTGACCTGCACCTTTTCTTCAGCTGCAATTCGCGCTGCTTTGCGCTTGGCGTCTTCGGCAGCCTTTTTCGCCCGATCCCTGGCAGCAGCAACCCTGCCGCGCAGCGTCTTTATCTTCGATGAAGTGCGCGACGTCACGTTAGAGGCAGTTTTTGCCGCCCGCTTGTTTGCCGCGGTAGCATTCTTGGCGGCAGCCTTGCGTGCGCGTTCAGCCTTTTTCCGGGCTGCTGTCAGCGTCTTCTTTTCTGATTCGATTGTTTTTTCCAGCTTGGCCACTGCCTCGTTCGCCCGGGTCAGCGCGGGAGATGAAGCCGTCTTTTTGGCCGTTGCTTTTTTTGCGGCTGACTTCTTTGCCGCTGCCTTGCGCTTGGCGGGTGCTTTGCGCTTGGTTGCCGCCTTGCGCTTCGCTGGTGCCGTGCGCTTGGCCGTAGTCTTGCGCCTGGCAGGTGCTTTGCGCTTTGAAGACGCCTTCTTTTTACTGGGGGCTTTCCGGCCTACCTTTTTGATGGGTGTCTTGCGCTTAGCCGGAGCCTTTTTACGAGCGACTTTTGCACGCTTCTTCGGTGCTTTCTTTTTAGCAGTTGCCATTTCGTAAATCTCCACATTGAATTTCCAGATACCGCAATTGCAAAACTAGCAATATTGTCATGTGGATACAATAGCATTACGCACAGAAAAACTGTGCATACTTACAGCTTTCAAACGGCGTTGCCGGACTTTTGAAACATGAAAACAGGTCGAGCGGTGTTATTTTTTTAAATGCGGACTGCTAATTCTCCAATGATCCAAAAATTCGATCGCGAATTTCTTCGACGGACCCGACACCATCAACGCGGTGATACCGCGGTGCACCCTGCATTTCCATATCCCTGTAAAAATCGATCAGCGGACTGGTCTGCGCGTGGTAGACCTCGAGGCGTTTGCGCACAGTCTCCTCCTTGTCGTCGTCCCTATGCACCAGCGCCTCGCCGGTTTCATCATCCACGCCCGATTCCCGCGGTGGATTATGCGTAACGTGATAGACACGCCCGGAATCCGGATGCACCCGGCGCCCACTCAGGCGCTCGACAATTTCCTCATCGTCTACCGTGATTTCCACGACGTGATCAATATTGACACCGACTTCGACCATGGCCTCCGCCTGCGGAATGGTGCGGGGAAAACCGTCGAAAAGAAAGCCGCTCTCGCAGTCCGGCTCGGCAATTCTTTCTATCACCAACGCGATAATGATAGTGTCCGACACCAGTCCACCACTATCCATGATTTCCCTGGCCTGCCGGCCCAACTCACTGTCGGCCTTGACAGCCGAACGCAGCATGTCGCCGGTTGAGATCTGCGGGATTTTGTAGCGCTCACAGATAAACTTCGCCTGTGTTCCCTTGCCGGCTCCCGGGGGGCCCAATAGAATCAGTCGCATTGCATAGAGTCCTCGGGTTATCAGCAGCACCCTGTGGGCGCTTGCTGTGGTTGTTCGGATCGTAGGGCCTCGTTCTGAACAGGCCCTAACGAAGCGCGCTAACCATACACAGCGCGCAGAAAGGTTACAAGTCCGACTCACTGTCTTCGGATTTCGCCCGTTCCCAGTATTGATCGCGCTCAGCCGCGTCTAGATCGGCCAGTGTCCGACCTTCACCACGCGCCCTGTGCTCCATGCGACCAATGCGCTTTTCGAATTTGCCGCATGCGTCGCGCAGGGAACTCTCCGCATCGACTTCCATGTGTCTTGCAAGATTAACGCAGGTAAACAGGACATCCCCCAGTTCCTCTTTGACCGCTGCGCCGCCCTTCGTCATTGCCGCGTGAAGCTCCTGCAGCTCTTCCTCCAGTTTACCCAGTACCGAAACGGCGTCCGGCCAATCGAAGTGCACCTGCGCTGCGCGCTTTTGCAACTTCTGCGATCTGGAGAGCGCCGGTAGGGCCAGCGGTACATCCGCCAGCAAACCGGTCTGCGATCTGCCGCGGCGCTCCCGCTGCTTTATCGCCTCCCAACTTTCCCGTACCTCGCCGAAAGTACTGGCTTCCTCCACAAATCCTTCGATGGCGCCATCGGCAAATACGTGCGGATGCCGGCGCAGGAGCTTCTCGACCAGAGTATCGACAACACTGTCGAAGTCGAACAGTTCTCGCTCCGACCCCAGTTGGGAGTAAAACACGACCTGAAACAACACATCACCCAATTCCTCCGCTACGTGATCGAAATCCCGGGCTTCGATAGCTTCCACCAGTTCGTAGCACTCCTCGAGGGTGGAGGGCACGATACTGGCAAAGTCCTGGTCCAGGTCCCACGGACACCCGGATACCGGGTCGCGCAGGCGCTGCATCACACGCAAAAGGTCAGCGAGCGTATAACGGGCGGATTGCATGGAGCGGCTCAATCGGACAACCGCTGAGCACTGATAACATTGTGCAATCGTTCAATTCGCTCCAGCAGCTTTGACAGCGCACCAAGATTGGGCACTTCAACACGCAATCGCATGCTCGCGGTATTGCGGTGCTTGTTGGTGAGTGTATTGACTGACAACACGTTGATCCTGGCATTGGCGAACAAAACGGTGACATCCCGCAGCAAACCCTGTCGATCGTAGGCCTCTATCATTACATCGACCTCATAGTTTCCCGATGGTGCCGGCCCCCAGGCTACATCGATCAGCCTGTCCCCGGCGGACTCCTGGAGCCTCGCCAATCGGGCGCAGTCCGCTCGGTGTATGCTCACGCCGCGGGTTTTGGTAATAAATCCGACAATCGGGTCACCGGGTAAGGGCTTGCAACATCCCGCGAGATGCGTCAGTAGATTACCAACACCTTGAACCTGCACTGGCGATTTCGTGTCCTGCCTGTATGGCCTCGCCAACCGCAGGCCTGGCTCCCGAGCCGTCTCCAGCAGTTGCTGTGCGGCATTCATGACCTGAGCGGACGTGATTTCCCCGGCGCCAACCGCCGCGTACATATCCTCGACGGAATTGCATTGCACTTTTCGCGCTATCCGCTGATAGTCGACGCTGGTCAAGGCGAGACGCTTGAACGCTTTGTCCAGAAGGTGCCTGCCCGTGTCGATATTGTATTCCCGTGCCTGGCTGCGAAACCAGTAATGTACCTTGGCCCGTGCACGCGATGTTCGTAAATAGCCAAGTCCCGGCTGCAACCAGTCGCGGCGCGGACGTGCTTCATTACTTGTCAGAATTTCTACACGCTCACCGGTTTTCAATCGGTAGGTGAGGGGCACGATAGAGCCATTAACCTTGGCGCCACGGCACCGGTGGCCGATTTCAGTGTGGACGTGATAGGCAAAGTCCAATGGCGTCGCTCCGTTTGCCAGATTTACCACATCACCCTGCGGGGTAAACGCATAGACCCGGTCCTGAGCCATCTCGAAGCGCAACTGTTCAGCTATGCCGCGCGCATCGCCGGTTTCTTCGTGCCAATCCAGGACCTGACGCAGCCAGGCAATTTTTTCCTCGTAGGTG
Organism: Halioglobus sp.; assembly: GCA_034521205.1. Classification (GTDB taxonomy): domain Bacteria; phylum Pseudomonadota; class Gammaproteobacteria; order Pseudomonadales; family Halieaceae; genus Marimicrobium. The sequence continues at coordinate 159,885 of JAXHMT010000005.1, read as the reverse complement.
CTGGCCATTCCGCCGTCGCCATCGGAACCCTTGTAACGCCAGTGCGCGCACACACCGAGTTCCGCCTCTTCGTGCATCTGCCTGGTCCGAATCTGCACTTCCAGTATTTTGCCCTCGGGGCCGATCACCGCGGTGTGCAGCGATCGATAACCGTTTTCCTTGGGGTTGGCGATATAGTCGTCGAACTCGTTGGGTATATTGCGCCACAATCCATGAACCAGACCGAGAGTGGCGTAACAATCGCTGATCGCGGGCACGAGGATTCTGACGGCGAGAATATCGTACACCTGCGAAAACCCGATGCCCTTGCGCTGCATCTTGCGCCAGATACTGTAGATATGCTTCGCACGGCCGCTTATTTCGAAAGTGAGTCCGGCTTCGCGGAGAATCCGGCTGAGTGAGTCGTTTACCCCCTGGATATACTGGTCCCGCTCCAGCCGCCTGCTATCCAGCAACCGCGCAATCTTTCGATACGCGTCGGTATAAATGTAGCGAAATGACAGATCCTCCAGTTCCCACTTCAAATGGCCTATACCAAGGCGATGGGCCAGTGGCGCATAGACATCAAACACCTCCTGGCCAATCCGTCGTCGACGCTGCTCATCGTTTTTCACCGCCCGGATCGCACAGGTACGCTCGGCCAGTTTGATCAAGGCGACCCTTACATCGTCCACGAGGGCGACCAGCATTTTGCGCAGGTTTTCTTTCTGCCCCTGAGCCTGACCCAGGACAGGCGCGTCCGACGTCAGCGGCAGTTCACCAATCGCCGCCATGCGCAGGACGCCACACGTGAGATCCGCGACAACTTTGCCGAATTGTTGCTCCACGCGCTGCTGCGGCAAGCGCCCTTCGCGGACCGCTCGATACAACACGCCAGCTACCATGCAGTCCGGATCGACACGCAGATCCGCGAGTATATGGGCCATATCCAGGCCGGCGTGGAAGCAATTTGCCTCACGCGCCCAGTCACGGGTGTCGGTGCCCGGGTTCCGCATCGAGGCACGGGCCAGCAAGCAGGCATCCATTAGCCGCTGCGCGTCTTCCCCGACAAACTCCATGGGCAGTTGCCGCAACCACCGCTGCAGATCTATGTTGGCGCTGGCATCGAGATTGCTGTGTTGGCGGACCTGGACCACGCGATAACTCCCTGGTGTAGTCAGTCGGACTTGAACAAGCCAGTGGACAGATAGCGGTCCCCGCGATCACAGATTATCGCGGCGATGACCGCGTTCTCGAGTTCCGCCGACAACTTCAGGGCAGCTGCAATCGCTCCCCCGGAGGAGACACCGGCGAAAATCCCCTCCTCCACCGCCAGGCGACGCATAGTCTGCTCGGACTCTTCCTGTGATATATCCATCACCCTGTCCACCCGCTGCGAGTCGTATATTCGTGGCAGGTAGGCCTCCGGCCAACGCCGGATTCCCGGTATGCTGGACCCCTCCACCGGCTGCAGACCGATAATCTGTATCCCGGGGTTGCGCTCCTTGAGAAAGGCGGAGCAGCCCATGATGGTGCCTGTTGTACCCATGGAACTGACAAAATGCGTTATCGTACCCGCAGTTTGTTGCCACAATTCGGGCCCCGTGCCTGTGTAGTGGGCCCGGGGGTTGTCCGGATTTGCAAATTGGTCCAGCACCCTGCCGACACCCTCATCCTGCATCTGCAGTGCGAGGTCGCGCGCGCCCTCCATGCCTTCCTCCCTGGAAACTTCCACCAGTTCGGCGCCATAGGCGGCCATTGCCTGCTTGCGTTCCTCACTCATGTGGGCGGGCATAATCAGGATCAGCCGGTAGCCACGGATCGCCGCCGCGAGGGCCAGGGCAATCCCCGTATTGCCGCTGGTAGCCTCTATCAATGTGTCGCCCGGCGCTATTTCTCCGCGCGCCTGCGCCTCGCGGATCATGCTGATAGCCGGTCTATCCTTCACCGAACCCGCCGGATTGTTGCCTTCCAGCTTCGCCAACACCGTATTACTCGTCTTACCGGGCATGCGCTGTAGCCGCACCAATGGCGTATTGCCGATACAGGCTTCGATCGTCGGATAGTCAGGCATAGATTATCTACCGCTCGTGGAAGACCCGATTATATAGAACTGAACCCGTCCATCACCAGACGAGCGGCTGTGCCGGCACCGGATCACGGCCAGCCAGACGCAAGCAATAATTACTCGTCCGGGCTGCATAGAGGGCGGGATGCGTCAGGAAGTACCCGCGCGCTGGAACAGGTCTCGACTGCGTAGTGGCGCACCACCGAGCTGCACAGCGAGCGCCTCCCGAAGCAGTCGCTTACTCGCCCTGCGGGCTATTCCGCCGAATTGCCCCGCCGCCATGGCAAGCAGCTCATCGCCGGAATAGACGCCATGCCGGGAGACCCCGCTCCCGGAAACCCGCACCATGCCGTACTCGGCCTCGTATTGATACAAACCGCCCGCGCAAACAGGTTCCCCCGTACGACCATCAGCGCTGAGATCCAGGCTGTACCCCAGTTCGCCGAGCAGGGTCAATTCGAAGGACCGCAGCACTTCATCCGACTGACTGGCGCCGGCAAGTCCGGCCAGCGCCTCACCGTACGCGGCAAACAGCTGTGGGTGGGGATCGTGACGGTGAAGCAGTCGCACCAGCAGTTCATTAAGGTACATGCCGCTATAAAGGCAGTCCCCGCGCAGGGCGAGGGCACTGCCTACCGACTCCATCGCCGTCAGCGTCTTCAATTCAGACCGGCCGCTGAAAGAAAGCAGCAATGGTGTAAAGGGCTGCAATAGTGCGGCACCGCTGCCACCTCGCGCGCGGCGCCTGGCGCCCCTGGCGACGAGACCGAGCCGACCCTGCTCCGCGGTAAAAGTTTCCAGCAGCAGGCTGCTGTCGCGATACGGGCGACTGTGCAGAACATAGGCTGGTTGCAAATTTATGCGCATGACAGGCTCAGGCCCTGTAGTCGTCGTAACCCAGACTGCGAAGCGCCCGCTCATCGTCCGACCAGCCGGACTTTATCTTGATCCAGAGACGCAGCATGATTTTTGCGCCAAACATTGTCTCCATATCATGCCGCGCAGCCGAGCCGATAGATTTCAGGCGAGCCCCCTTTTCGCCGATCAGAATCTTCTTCTGTCCGGCTCGCTCGACGAAAATGAGCGCGGCGATATGCAGCACGCCATTGTCCTCGACGAATTCCTCGATCTCGACAGTGACGGCATAGGGCAGCTCTTCTCCCAGTTGCCGCATGATTTTTTCCCGCACAATCTCGGCTGCGAGAAACCGTTCGCTGCGATCGGTGACCTGGTCTTCGGGGAAAAAAAAGTGCCCGGATGCCGGGAGCCGGCTGGCAATTTCCCTCTCCAGGGCGTCCAGGTTGTGTTGTTTCAAGGCAGAGATCGGTAATATTTCGACGAAATCTCCCGTTTCCCAGAGCGATTGCAAGTGGGGGAGCAGCGCCGCCTTGTCCCGCAACAGGTCCACTTTGTTAACAACCAGAAGGCATGGCGCACCGGAACGTCGTATGCGAGACAACACCGCCTCGTCCTCGTCGGTCCACGCGGTACGATCGGCAACCATCACCACCAGGTCGACTTCCCCTATGGCCGCGCTCGCCGCATTGTTCATATACCGGTTGATCGCCCTGCTCATATCCCGATGCAGTCCGGGCGTATCGACAAAAACTATCTGGCAGTTTGCTGCAGTCTTGATGCCTATCACCTGGTGACGGGTCGTCTGGGGTTTGCGCGAGGTGATACTGATCTTCTGGCCAAGGAGATAGTTCAGAAGGGTCGATTTGCCGACGTTGGGACGTCCGACAATAGCCACATAGCCGCAGCGCGATATATTTTCAGCTACCATGACCTATAACCCTGTCCAGGGCGCTACCTGCGGCCGCCTGTTCGGCTTTGCGCCGGCTGCTGCCGCGGCCCTCTACCACCATGTCTGGTTCCCGCAGCCGGCAGGCCACATGAAATCGCTCTTCGTGAGCCTCGCCCTCGACAGCGAGCAGCTCGTACTCCGGCAACGGCCTGGTCAAACCCTGCAGGTATTCCTGCAGCCGGGTCTTGGGGTCCTTGGATACCGCCGCCGATTCCGCCTGCTCAACCAGCACCCCGAAGCAGCTCAGCACGCAGCGGCGACACTCATCGACACCGCCGTCGAGAAGGATCGCACCGATAACTGCCTCCAGCGCATCCGCCAATATGGATGCCCGACGGTAACCGCCGCTCTTGCGCTCCCCGGGACCCAGGCTGAGATACTCACCCAACTGCAGTTCTCGCGCTAGTCGCGCGAGGGTCTCGCCACGAACAAGAGAGGCGCGCATGCGGCTCAACTCGCCCTCGCGCGCCAGAGGGAAGCGCCGATACAGCTCCTCCGCAATCAGGTGGTTCAGTATCGAATCGCCGAGGAACTCCAGACGTTCATTGTTGCGGCCGCCAGCGCTGCGATGGGTCAGCGCCAGCTTGAGAGTTTCGGGATCACCAAAGGTGTAATCCAGCGCCTTTTGCAGGCGCGCCAGATCCCCCATTCAGGGCCTGTCGGCTGCCACGGCCGGGTCCACCGGCGCGGACTCGCCGATTACGTAGAACAGATCGTCAAACTTGAGCACGGCATCTATACGCCAGAATATCGGCAGACGAACCTCGTACCGGGCATCAATATACGTCTTGCCATCCTTACGATATATCTCCATTTCCCGGGCTTTCAAGCCATCGATCTGATTGGTGTGAAATACGGCCTCGAACTTCCGCCGGATATCGCCGATGCTCTCATCGACGGATTCCGGATCGCCTGCAGCGCGGGAAACGATATCCCTGACACTGAGATATTCGAAATAGACCGGCGCCATGCGAATCGCGGATAGGACGAAAAAACCGGCCATGATAACAATGATGAGCATACCTAATACCGACATACCCACCTGCTGCTGGCGCCTGTTCATCGGCTTGGCCTCCTGTGCCCTGTTGTCATTATTCAATCAGGCCGACGCGATCAAAGCTCGGGAGGCTGAATAGCGCATCCCAGTGCATCCAGACCGCGAATGCCTTGCCTACTATATCCTGTTCAGGTACCTGACCCCAAACTCGACTGTCACTGCTATTGTCCCGGTTGTCGCCCATCATGAAATAGTGCCCCGGCTTGACGACGATGGAGAAGGGTCGTGGCGGCGCCCGTTCATTGACCTGCACCAGGTGGGCAGACATCCCCAAGTTCTTCCATGGACACACGATAGCCTTCCCCGGCCTCTACCAAGTTGGTCAAAACGGGACTGCGCGACACACGCTCGCCGTTCACAAACAGCTGCTTGTCCCGGTAGGAGACGGTGTCGCCAGGCAGTCCCACCACGCGCTTGATGAAATAGGTGTCATTCATGTGTGGCGGGAAAAACACCATCACGTCGCCCCGCCGGGGCTTGTTCAACGGCAATACCTTGGTGCGCAGCACAGGCAGGCGGATGCCGTAAGTGTATTTGTTGACCAGAATGTAATCTCCGACCTGCAGGGTCGGCTCCATCGATGAAGAGGGTATCTGAAAGGGCTCCACCAGGAAGGAGCGCAGAACAAAAACCACCAGAAGCACCGGGAAGAAAGACCGTGCGTACTCCACAACCACCGGCTCGCGGGCACTCTCGGCGATTCTCGCCTCGTAGCGCGCTGCGTCGGCGCTGCCCGGTTGGTCCCATCGGGGATACTCGACGCGCAGCTGCGAGATCACACGCCGCCGTCCCGGCGCCAGCAACAGGGCGTCTATCAACCACAGCAGGCCACTGCCGAATACCAGTGCGACCAGTACCAGCGGGAAGTCAATTGTAAGATCGCCCATCTGTCAGCCGTCCACTTTTAATACCGCGAGAAAAGCGGACTGCGGAACTTCCACGCTTCCCAGCTGTTTCATTCTTTTCTTTCCCGCTTTCTGTTTTTCCAGCAACTTGCGCTTTCGCGTAACATCGCCACCGTAGCATTTTGCCGTGACATTCTTGCGCAATGCCTTGACAGTCTGGCGAGCAACGATCTTTCCGCCCACCGCCGCCTGTATCGCCACGTCGAACATCTGCCTCGGTATCAGTTCCTTCATCTTATCGGTGAGAAGGCGGCCACGCTGCTGCAGCTGATCCCTGTGCACAATGGTCGCCAACGCATCGATCCTGTCGCCGTTGATGAGTACGTCCAGGCGGGCGAGCTGTGCCTGTTCAAACCGGTCAAAGCTGTAGTCGAGAGACGCATAGCCCCGGCTCACGGACTTGAGTCGATCAAAGAAATCCAGCACCACCTCGGCCATGGGGATATCATAGACGACTGAAACCTGTGCCCCGAGAAACTGCATATCCTTCTGCACACCCCGTTTTTGCGAGCAAAGAGTGATAACGTTGCCCAGATACTCCTGGGGTACCAGTATATTGCACCGCGCGATCGGCTCGCGCATCTCCTGAATATCCGCCTGATCCGGTAACGCAGAGGGATTGTCGACCTCCTTCACCTCGCCGTCGGTCTTCAGCACCTCGTAGACCACGGTTGGGGCGGTTGTAATCAAATCGAGGTCGTACTCTCGCTCCAGACGTTCCTGAATGATCTCCATGTGCAACATGCCCAGAAATCCACAGCGAAAGCCAAACCCCAGGGCGTCGGAGGTTTCAGGCTCGTAGAACAGGGAGGCGTCGTTCAGGGTAAGCTTGGCCAATGCGTCGCGAAAATCCTCGTAGTCTTCCGTGGAGACTGTGAATATACCTGCATAAACCTGGGGCTTCACCCGCTTGAAGCCGGGCAGTGCCGGAACATCCGGGGTTGCTGCGTGAGTCAGTGTGTCACCCACCGGTGCGCCGTGAATATCCTTGATCCCGGCGACAACGAAACCGACTTCCCCGGCGGATAGCGCCTGTGTTTCACGTCGTTTCGGGGTGAAAATCCCCACCTTGTCCACCTGGTGTGCGCGCCCGATCGACTTGACCACGATCTTGTCGCGCCGGTTGAGAACCCCGTTCTTGACGCGTACCAGTGAGACAACCCCGAGATAGTTGTCGAACCAGGAATCGATAATCAGCGCCTGCAGCGGCGCCTCTCGGTCGCCGTCGGGGGGCGGGATGTCCGCTACCAGGCGCTCGAGCACGTCGTCGACCCCCTGTCCGGTCTTGGCGCTGACCAGGCAGGCATCGGTGGCATCTATACCGATGATCTCCTCGATCTCCCGACGCACTTTCTCGGGGTCGGCCTGCGGCAGGTCCATCTTGTTCAGAACAGGCAGTACTTCAAGACCCTGATCAATCGCGGTATAGCAGTTGGCGACGGACTGCGCCTCCACACCCTGACCGGCGTCGACGACCAGCAGCGCACCCTCGCAGGCGGCCAGAGAACGGGAGACCTCGTAAGAGAAATCCACGTGACCCGGCGTGTCGATGAAATTGAGCAGATAGGTCCGCCCGTCACGAGCCAGGTAATCAAGGGTAACGCTCTGGGCCTTGATGGTGATCCCGCGTTCCCGTTCGAGATCCATCGAGTCCAGAACCTGCTCGTTCATTTCACGATCGCTGAGGCCACCGCAGTGCTGGATAATCCGGTCCGCCAGTGTGGACTTGCCGTGGTCGATGTGCGCAATGATCGAAAAGTTGCGAATGTGCTGGAGGTCGCTCACTCAACTGAGTCCGGTTCGGCGGCAGGTCGCGGCCGCACCCTGGTGTTGTGTCCGGTATGCGACCGCAATTAAAAAAACGCACGATTGTACCCCAAACCGCTCAGGCACTGCCACGATTGTCCGACCGGGGTAGTGTCTCAGGTTGGATCTGTCGCGCGAGCTTGGGTTGGGTGTGGCCCACTGGAACCGTGTGGCGACAGGACGTCGCCACCCGAGCCTGCACAGGGATGTGCGCTTTTTGGCGTGTTCCAGTGGGCCGCACCCAACTCAAGCGATCTCGATGGGGTAGAAATCCATACCGAGACACCACCGCGACCGGGGAATACCCCGGCCGGCGAGCGATCAGTCGCGCAGCTTCATACCGATGAACATGGGAGTACCACGCCGTATGAGCCGTACCGGCACCGAGCTGCCGGCCTCCAGTCTGGATACCGCGCGCTTGAAAGACTCGGTCGATTCGACCGGCGTGGAGCCCAGCAAGGTAATAATGTCTCCGCCACGGACACCGGACTCGGCCGCCACCGACCCCGGTACCACCTCGCGCACGAGGACACCGCCGCTGATACCGAAGCGCTCGAGATTTTCCCGCGGCACCTCCTCTACAACGAGCCCGAGGGGACCACCGCGACTCGAGTCGCCACTGCCGGCGCTGAGGGTGTAACTGTCTTCGGCGTCCAGACCACCCACCGTCACATCCAGGGTACGCCGTTTGCGGTCCCTGATGATTTGCACATCCACTTGGGAACCGGGCTCGACCAGACCCACCACGTGGGGCAGTTCGGAAGATGTATCGATATCCACACCGTCAAACCGGAGGATGACATCGCCCGTCTGCAAACCCGACTTGAACGCCGGTCCATCCTGCGCGACCTGCGTGACCAGGGCGCCCCGCGGCCGCTCCAACCCGAAGGATTCGGCGAGATTCTTGTCCACATTCTGTATCGTGACCCCCAGCCAGCCGCGCGTGACACGGCCGTTCTCCCTGAGTTGGTCCACCACATTGCGCACGACCTGGACGGGAATCGCGAAGGAGAGCCCGATGGAGCCGCCGCTGCGTGTAAAAATCTGGGAGTTGACCCCTACGACTTCACCCTCGAGGTTGAACAGGGGGCCGCCGGAGTTACCGGGATTGATGGCGACATCGGTCTGCAGGAAAGGCACATAGTTCTCATTGCGCTCGGTGGGCAGGCTGCGGCCCTTGGCGCTGACAATGCCGGCGGCAACCGAATAATCCAGTCCGAAAGGCGAGCCGATCGCCAACACCCACTCGCCCACCTCGATTTCGTCGCTTTTCGCCAGTTTCACGGCGGGCAGGTCCGTACCCTGTATGCGCAACAGCGCCAGATCGGATCGCGGGTCAGTCCCGATAATCTCCGCATTGAATTCCCGGCGGTCAATCAGCCGTACCAGGACGCTGTCCGCACCCTCGACCACGTGATTGTTCGTCACGATGTAGCCGTCGCTGGAGATAATGAAGCCTGACCCCATGCCCCTGCGCTGGTGCGGAACCGGTGGCCCGCCGCGATATTCGAAAAACCGCCGCAGGTATTCGGGAATTTCCTCCGGACCCGAGTAACCATCTTCCGATCGCCCAAGATCCTGTTCCACGATTATCTTTACCACGGCCGGCGAGTTCTGGAGCGCTATGTCCCGGAATTCCGGCAATGCGGCCAGCGCAACGGCCGGAAGCCATATGCTGCAGACCAGTACGGCTCGAAGCAAAAGATGAAAAGCTCGCAAATTGACGGTCATTGTGTCAGTCCACTCAATCAATGCATTGTAAAAAAGTCGCGGTTGCGAGGAGCGCCCGAAACCGGTTCAGGCCAGCGTGACAGCCTCGCTAGCGGGCCGCAACACCTCGACGAGCACCGGCTGGAAACTCTCGTCATTGCGATGGCGCTCACCGTGCAGACGCACCAGGGCGAACCCGACAGCCAGCCCGGAAACGGCGCCAAGTGCCGCCAGAACGTCCTGCCCCCCGGGAAGGAAACGCACCGACAGCGCTGCGCCAGCCAGCATGCAAAGCAACGGCAACACATAGGCGATCAGGGAACCCCGCAGAATAACCTCCTCGGGAATACTGATACGCACCTGGTCATCGACACGGCAATCGCGCGGCGAACAGGACCCGGGAAGCACGCGAATCAGGCCCTTGCGCCCGGCGGCGAAGCGGTTCAGCAGGCCGTGTCCACAGGCTTTCTGTGCAGCACAGGCACCGCAGGTGCTCTGTCGCAGGGTCTCGACCCAGAGGCTGTCATGTTCTACGGCCACGACACGTCCCACCTCGGTCAACATGCTACTGTACCCATCTCACGGTATCCGCCACCATTCGCGCCGTATTCACCGGCACCTCACCTACCACCGTGATCAGCACAGGCCGCTCGGACAGGCGCCTCCCTCGCGTATAGGAGGTGGTGCTGCCCCGGCGTACCACGCCCTCTCCGGGACGGATGTCCCGATCCAGGTCTTCCAGGAACACCGAAAACACGGCCAGGCCATCGGTATAGCTGCGGCGCCCCGATTTTCTCGCGGGCGCGTCTGTCAGTGTAAAGCCGCGGGGCAACCAGGTCACGGTCCAGGGACGCTGTACCGGGAAATCAACGGAGACATCCCGGGGGTGAGGATGCGCGGCCAGATGCAGGACATGCGCATCACCGGCGTGCGGTTGCTCAGCCTCGTAGACAACGCGGGTAAACGCCAGATTTTCCAGTGGTTTGTCGCGATTGCCGAGGGTTTCGCTCTGCAACAGCAGTCCTGTCTCGCGGTCGATGGCAAGACGGTAACCGAAACGATACATGTCGCGGGGCTCCACCAGAATTCCCACGGTATCGCGCCCCGCCACCGGCCGGCTTTCGATCACACTGAACCGATAGAGTTCGGCCAGACCGCATTCGCCGTCGCGCATTGCCTCACCCACGCGCAACAACTGCTGCCCCGGGTGCACGCACTCCAGGGGGTGGTCGTCGCGCGACACCTGACCGCCCTGCCCGGTCAGCCTGGCAAGATGGCCGGACGAGGCGCTCCCGTCCACGCTGTGCCAGACCTGCATGACCTCCAATTCCTCACCTTGCCGCAGCGTAACCACTCCATGATAGCTGAGCTTACGCAAGCTGTGCGACATTCTGTCCAGCCATTGCAGTGCCTCCCGGTCGGCGCCCGGACAGGCCAGCAACTTGCTGCTGGCCAGCAGTGCCGCACAGAGCAGCGGGATAATTGCAAGGTGCCGGGAAAACAATGCGCCCGCCCTACTCGCGAAGTTCCGTGACACGGGCGAAGGGGATCAGCCCCTGCGGCGAGTTCAAGGACGCGTGCTCGGCATGCTGCTGCATGTACCGGCTCATACGCTGGCGCGCCAACTCATCGTAGGCGGAGCGGGTGGCGGGCTGCAGTCCCGGGAGGGACTGGGTGCCATAACTTGCGCGCACCGGCGTCGCCCCCAGACTGTTCAGAACACCGACCGGAGAGGGCCGCGCCGCCACGGAAACGGGCTCGGCAAGCGTTCCGGGACTGTTGACAACGGCCAGCTGCCGACCGCCCAGAACCACGACCACGGCGACGGATGCGGCTATTGCAAAACTGGCCAGGGGTCGCAGCAATCGTTGCCCGGGACCACCCGCAGTCGCCTCCGCGAGCGGCTGTTGCCGGATTGCGTCAGAAACTTTTTCCGAAATGTCGAGCTCCAGGGCCCCGATCGCATGCCCGGTCATAACTGCGCGGGCCGCATTGTAGCGGCTCCAGGCGCGACGCAGATTCCGATCGCCATCGATGCTGGCCAGAACGCGCTGCAGTTCCAGCTCGTCGGCTTCCCCGTCCATCAGCGCGGACAACGATTCCCGCAATTTCTCACTCATTGTTTACATGCCTTATATTCACTTCTGCCCTGCCCCCTGTCGGCCACTGGCCGCACACTTCAGTCCTCACCGTACAAGTGTTTCCGCACCTGCTGGTCTATTGCCTCGCGCGCGCGAAAAATACGCGATCGCACGGTGCCCACCGGACAGTCCATTACATCGGCTATGTCCTCGTAACTCAGACCATCAAATTCGCGCAAAGTTACCGCAGTTCTCAGGTCTTCAGGCAACTGGCGAATGGATCCTTCCACCACCTTTTTCAGCTCACCGCCAAACAGTGCGTTCTCGGGGTTTTCGATATCACGCAGTGCGCCCCCGCCGGCAAAGTATTCGGCATCCTCGATTTCCACGTCGGACCCCGGAGGGCGGCGCGAACGGGATACGAGGTGGTTCTTGGCGGTATTGATCGCAATGCGATAAAGCCAGGTGTAAAAGGCGCTGTCTCCGCGAAACCGCGGCAACGCGTTGTAAGCCTTGATAAATGCTTCCTGTGCCACGTCCTGCACCTCGTCCGGATCACGCACGTAGCGGCCTATCAACCCGAAAATCTTGTGCTGGTATTTCAGTACAAGCACATCGAATGCCCGGGAGTCCCCCTTCTGGACACGGGCGACCAGCTGTTGATCCGAATCCGCCGTCACGCCCCGATGTCCCCGGGTACAATCCTCCGGCTGTCAGGATAAACAGAGGTCGGGCCCTTGTGCCGCGGACCCGGTATCACACATTCCGCACAGCGAAGTCCTCCCCCGGCTTTTGCGGCAATTGTTCCGGACCTGTTGCTCAATTCACCCGCCCCCGGTATACCCTCCCTGGATACACCGTGACGATGCAGCCGTAGACAACAGAGGTAATCGTTAGTTCGCATTCACAGCAGTCTGGCGGCATTTATGAGACCCAGTACACACTATAGTTCCCGAAAAGGATCGTTTTCTTATTGCCCACCGGGTCGTATATACTCCGCTGCAACCTTGCACCAGTGCTAAGTGCTTGAGACACATCATATATTTCACCTGTCGAGGCAGCAAGCTCCCAGCGCATGTCCAATACATACCAGCATGACGTCCTTGTAATCGGCAGCGGGGCCGCCGGACTCAGTCTCGCCCTGCACCTGCCCGCCGAACTTCGTGTCGCGGTCCTTACCAAAGGGGATATCAACCAGGGGTCGACCTACTGGGCCCAGGGCGGGATGGCCGCGGTTCTGGACAACGAGGACACGGTGGACTCCCACGTGGCAGATACCCTGGAGGCGGGCGCGGGTCTGTGCCGGCGGGAAGCGGTCGAATTCACCGTGCGCAACAGCCGGCGCTGCGTGGAATGGCTGGTGGCCCAGGGCGTCGACTTCGACCGCCGTGAGGACTTGCCCGACACCGGCGACAGGGAGTTCCATCTGGCCATGGAGGGAGGTCACAGTCACCGGCGCATCATACACGCCGCTGACCGGACCGGTCGCGCCATATCGGAAGTACTTACGCAACGGGCGCTGGAACGACCCAATATCGAGATCCTCACCCACCGCACGGCGGTGGACCTGGTGGTGCGCGACGGACGCTGCCAGGGGGCGTACATCTTTGACCGGCGCCGCGAACACGTCGAGCTGTTCGAGGCGCCGACTGTGGTACTGGCCACCGGTGGCGCCAGCAAAGCCTACCTCTACACCAGCAACCCCGACGGCGCCACCGGCGACGGCATCGCCATGGCCTGGCGCGCCGGCTGCCGTGTGGCCAATCTGGAGTTCAATCAGTTCCATCCGACGTGCCTCTATCACCCGAAGGCCAAGTCGTTCCTGATAACCGAGGCTCTGCGCGGGGAAGGGGGCCGGCTGCTGCTCCCGGACGGCAACCCCTTCATGGAGCGCTTCGATCCGCGCGGCGAACTGGCGCCCCGGGATGTGGTGGCCAGGGCCATCGACCACGAGATGAAACGCCTCGGCGCGGAGTGCGTTTTCCTGGACATATCACACAGGCCGCGGGACTTTCTGGCCAGCCACTTTCCCACCGTGATGGCGCGCTGCCGGGAATTCGGCATCGACATCGCCGCCGAGCCGATCCCGGTCGTCCCGGCAGCCCACTACACTTGCGGGGGAATTATCGTGGACACCAGCGGCCGCACCGACCTCGCCGGGCTCTACACGGTCGGCGAATCCTCCTGCTCGGGACTGCACGGCGCCAACCGCATGGCCAGCAACTCACTGCTGGAGTGCATCGTTTACGCCGAATCCGCCGCCAGACACATCGCGGCCAACCGGGCCGCCGTGCCGCCGCCGTACGGCGCACCTCCCTGGGACGAAAGCCTGGTAACGGACTCCGACGAGGATGTGGTCATCACGCACAACTGGCACGAGTTGCGACAGTTCATGTGGGACTACGTGGGTATTGTGCGAACCAACAAACGCCTGCAGCGGGCCCGTCACAGGGTGGAGCTGCTACAGGCCGAAATAGCGGAGTACTACAGCAATTACAAAGTCGGCAACGATCTGCTGGAGCTGCGCAATCTGGCCATGGTCGCGGAGCTGATGATCCGCTGCGCAATCTCGCGGCACGAGAGCCGCGGCCTGCACTATACCCTGGATTATCCCGACACCCTGCCGGAGGCCCGCGATACCGTACTAACGCCGAAAAACTTCCGCGGCCCGGAGGTTTGAGGCAGTAGCGCCAAAAGCACCCGCAAACGTCGCATCGGTTCACGATCGACTGCGTCGGCGAACAACCAGAACGTAGCTCGCCGTGTATCGGAATCCCCGCGAAAGGCCAGGTACACCACCCACGGCATGCGGCAGTTGTGCGCCACGAGAGAGAGCGCGCCCGCGTGCTGGCTGCTTGCCACATGCCAGCGGCCCGCCCGCCAATACAGCACGGCGCCCCGATTGCCCCCGGATGCGGCCAGCCACAACAGGTGGATCAGCCCCGGCGTCGACATCATCGCCAGTGCCGGATAGCCCTTGTCTGCCAATAATATGACGGCCGCCACTTCCGCCAGTGCGAAACCGGCGAGCCCGGCCCGTCGGATACGCGAACTACCGATCACGGAGTTCCAGCGGCGGCAAACTCGACGATTCTGCCGACAATGGCTCGCACCTCCTCCGACGGCTCTTCGCGCCGCAATAACCAGGCGTACAGTTGCTGATCCTCGCAGTGCATCAACTCCTGGAAGCGGCGGCGATCACCCTCATCGAGATCCGGATAACACGTTTCCACAAAGGGCCCCAGTACCAGGTCCAGCTCCAGCATGCCCCGCCGCGCCGCCCAGCGCGCACGATTCCATTCCTGTGTGTACATCATGCCAGGTGTCCCTTTTCGCGCCCACATCAGAAGCGGGCATTATAGCGTCTGGTGCCCTATATACCGGAAAGATCTGGTGTCTTCGTTTCGATTTTCACCCTGTCAAGATCGCTTGGGTTGGGTGTGGCCCACTGGAACCGTACGGCGACAAGAGAGCGTGCCCCTCTCCTGGCACATCGCCGCTCGGGCTGGCGACGTCCTGTCGCCATTCGGCGTGTTCCAGTGGGCCACACCCAACCCAAGCTCGCGCAACAACTCCAGACTGGGACACTACCCGGGAGGACAGGTGGCTGACACGGCAACGCCGAGTCCCTATCATGGACGGGCGACAACCGAGGTAATCTGTGTGAGCATTTATTACAGCAAGCTCGAGAGCGATGCGCTGCTGCACGTCCGGGGGCCCGACGCCGCCAGGTTTCTGCAGGGTCAGACCACCTGCGATGTCAACGCCGTCGACCCGGCCCACGCGGGGCTGGGGGCGTACTGCACGCCCCAGGGGCGTGTGATCTGCGATTTCCTTCTTGTCCAGCCGGGCGAAGCGCACTACGCGCTGCGCATGCGCAGAAGTATCCGCGAGCACGCCGCGGCGGTATTCGGGAAATACATCGTGTTTTCCCGGGCGGAACTGGAAAGCGAGCGGGAGGACTGGCAGGTCTGGGCCGTGTGGGGCGACGGCGCGATGCGGGGTCTGCAGCAGATTTTTCCCGCGGCGCCGGACACAAAACTCGGCTGCGCCGCCGGAGAGGATTTCCTGCTGGTGCAGGTCGACGGCGACGGTGAGTCTTTCGAGTGCTACCTGGCGGCGGACAGCGGCTGGCCCGAAGCGCTTGCCGCCGCATTTTCACAGGCAGACGAAGCCGCGTGGCAACAGCGGGAGATCGGTGCTGGCCGGGCGCGTATCGAGCCGGCAACGATGGAAACCATGGTTCCGCAGGCGCTCAATTTCGACGTCAGCGGCCACGTCAGTTTCAGCAAGGGCTGCTACACGGGTCAGGAGGTGGTGGCGCGACTGCACTATCGCGGCAAGTCAAAACGCCGCAGCTACCCGGCAGTGCTCGCGGAGGGCGCCACGGCGGCGCCGGGTGACCCCGTCTTCGGTCCGGATACAGCGCGCAGCATCGGCAACGTGGTCAATTATGTCAGTACCGGCGACGGGGCCCTGCTACTGGTCAGCGTCACCACGGAGGCTGCGCGACAAGCCCTGCACCTGGAGAATCCCGACGGCCCGGTGCTCGCTCTGCAGCCGCTACCCTACCCGCTGCCAGCGGACTGAGCCACTCGGGGCTCGTCCGGCAAGCGCCAGTCCACGGGCTCCAGCCCGCGGCTCTGCAGATACTCATTGGCGGCGCGGAAATGACCGCAGCCGAAGAAACCCCGGTGCGCGCTCAGCGGCGAGGGATGGGGAGCCTTCAGCACGCAATGGCGACGCGCGTCGATGACCGAGCCCTTGCGGGCGGCGTAGCTGCCCCAGAGCATGAAAACCACCCCCTCCCGGTGGCGGTTGATCACTTCGATGACGCGGTCGGTAAACCGCTCCCACCCCCTGCCCCGGTGCGATGCAGCCCTGCCGCATTCCACCGACAGTACACTGTTCAGCAGCAGCACACCGCGATCCGCCCAGGTGGTAAGGTCGCCATGATTCACGATCGGCACGCCCAATTCGTCATACAGTTCACGGTAGATGTTCTGCAGCGACGGGGGTACGGCAACCCCCGGCCTGACTGAAAAGCACAAGCCATGGGCCTGTCCCTCGCCGTGATAGGGATCCTGGCCGAGTATCACGACCTTGACCCGGTCCAGCGGCGTGTGGTTGAAGGCGTTGAACAATTCACCGCCGCGCGGAAAGATCCTTTTGCCCGCGCGTTTTTCCGTCTGCAGGAACTCGCGCAGTTGACGCATATAGGGTTGCTCGAACTCCGGCGCCAGCGCACCCAGCCAGCCGGGCTCCAGTTGCACTCGCCTTGCCGCGGTCGAGGTCATGCCGCTCAGTTGCAGGCCGCCATCAGGACCACCCGCTCGTACAGCTCTTCCTCGGCGACCGCTACCTGCGCCCGTTCAGTCGCCGCCCGCCGCAGCGGCTCGATGCGCTTTGATTGCTGCCATTTGGCCGCGGGCGCGTTGTCGACCGCAACCAGCGGCAGCGCGGCAAATGCCGCCCTGCGGCGTTCGGCCGGGGCCGCCTGGTACGACGTTGTTCGCATGCTCGGTACCCGGCCCAGCTCCCGAATGCGGGCCTCTATTGCGGCGGGAGCCCACTCCTGCCCGTGGTCGGAACCCGCCGCCCGCGTGATGCTCTCGTTCATGAGCGTGCCGCCGAGATCGTTGGCACCCGCATTGAGGCAGGCGGCAACGCCCTCCCTGCCCATCTTCACCCAGGACGTCTGAATGTTGTCGATGTGGCCGTGCAGGACCAGGCGCGCCACCGCGTGCATCAATACCGCTTCGCGCATTGTCGGGCCGCGCCGCGCACGACCTTTGAGAAATATCGGCGCCTCCATGTGCACGAACGGCAGTGGCACGAACTCGGTGAACCCCCCGGTGCGCGCCTGCAGCGATCTGATACGCAGCAGATGCGCGGCCCAGTGTCGCGGGCGGTCGATGTGGCCGTACATGATCGTCGCCGTGGTGCGCAGCCCCAGGCGATGGGCTGCCTCCATAACACCCAGCCACTGCTCCGTGCCGATCTTGTCCGGGCACAGCTCGGCCCGCACCTCGTCGTGCAGGATCTCCGCCGCCGTGCCGGGCAGCGTCTTCAGCCCGGCATCGCGCAGCGCGGCCAGGAATTCCTCGATGGATATGCCCAATGTTTCGGCGCCCTGCGACACTTCCAGCGGCGAGAAGGCGTGAATGTGCATGTCGGGCGTGGCCCGGCGCACGGTATCCAGAATGTCCAGGTAGGTCTGGCCGCTATAGTCGGGGTGAATGCCGCCCTGCATGCACACTTCGGTTGCACCTCGCGACCACGCCTCCCGGCAGCGCCGCGCAATCTCCTCCCCCGGGATATCGTAGGGCCGCCCGCGCAGATTTTCGCTGTGCTTGCCTTTGGAAAAGGCGCAGAACTGGCACTTGAAATAGCAGACATTGGTGTAGTTGATGTTGCGGTTCACCACATAGCTCACCGTGTCGCCGACAACCTCGCGCCGCAGTGCATCGGCGGCCTGCACCACATGGGAAAAGTCGGTGCCGCGCACCTCGAACAGCCGCGTCACGTCGGCTTCGCCGAGGCCGCCGGCGGACCGGCAGCGCTCCACGATATCGCGCACATCGGCGGATACCCGCGCCGCGCCGGGACGCTGTGCCGCCAGACGCGCTTCGAGGGCCGGCAGTGGCCGGCCTTCTCCGGGCACCCAGTCGTCGCGCCGGGCAAAGCCGGAGGCATCCGACTGACGCAGTACTGCGGTTCGCACGGCCGGGTCGAGCCAGCGCGCGGCATCGCGTACGTAGGCGGGGTAGATTGTCAGGCGCTGCTCGAGAAACTTGTCGGCGCGGGCGGTTTCACGCGCCAGCCGGTCGAGGTGCGGCCAGGGCGCCTCGGGATTGACGTGATCGGGCGTCAGCGGCGAGACGCCGCCCCAGTCATTGATACCCGCCGCCACCAGTTGGGGCAGCACGCCGGGACTCAGATTGGGAGGGGCCTGGATATTCATCCGGGGACCGAACAGCAAGCGCGCTACCGCGATAGTCCACAGCAGTTCATCCAGATCGGGCTCCGGCGCCCCCGCCATTTGTGTGCCGGGCTTGGCGCGGAAATTCTGCACGATGATCTCCTGCAGGTGGCCGTGACGCTCATGCACCGCGCGCAACTCAAGCAGCGATTCGATGCGCTCCAGACGGGTCTCGCCGATGCCTATGAGGATGCCCGAGGTAAACGGCACCGCGGCGCGGCCGGCCAGGTCGAGCGTGGCCAGTCGACGCGCGGGCACCTTGTCGGGCGAGCCGTAATGGGGCATACCCCTGGCGCACAAGCGTTCCGAGGCCGATTCGAGCATGATCCCCATCGAGGCGCTGACCGGGCGCAGCGCGGCGATTTCGTCGGCGTCCATGCAACCGGCGTTGATATGCGGCAACAGTCCGGTCTCGTCCAGAACACGCCGCGCCACCGCGGCCACGTAATCCAGTGTGCTGGCGTAACCCAGCTCTTCCAGGGCCCGCCGCGCCGCCTGATAGCGCAGCTCCGGTCGTTCACCCAGAGTGAACAGGGCCTCCTGGCAGCCGGCCCGCGCGCCCTCCCGGCACAATTCCAGCACCTCCTCGACACTCAGGTACGGGTCCTGCACGCGCTTCGGCGTGCGCGCAAAGGTGCAATAGTGGCAGACATCCCGACACAGATGCGTCAGCGGTATGAAGACCTTGCGCGAATAGGTGATGAGCGAACCGTGACCGCGGTCGGCCAGCGTGCGTGCCACCTCGGCCAGAGCGCCGGTGTCGCCAAAGTCGGCGAGCTCCCGTGCCTCCCGCGCACCCGGCAGTTCGCCGGCCAGCAGTCGTGCCCGCAGATCGGGCCAGTCATTTTTCAGCACGTACCATCTCCAGTACCGTCGTGTTCAAAATCCCGCCCGTCGCCGAACGCCGTGCCGGCCAGCGCGCGGCGCACCCGCGATCCCGGCCCGCCGTGGTGCAGCAACTGGGCCGTCGCACCGCCGGAGTGGTCATGCAGGGCGTCCAGCAGCGCCGCCAGGTCACGCGGCTCGTCCACATCCAGCCCGATCCCGGGCCGGCGCAGTGGGTAAACAGGCACGTTCGCCCGCCGCGCCGCCGCGATATAGCGGGCGTAGCTGCCGGCGCCGAACCGGAACCGCGGCAACAGCGCGGCCCGGGCAGCCACAAGATTTGTTCCCGTACCGTGCCGGTCGGGGCCCAGCACCAGGGCATTTTCCGGAGCCTCGACCACCGCACTGAGGTCATTGTGGCAAATCAGGGGCAGATCCGCATGCAGTACGAGCACGCGACCCGCGCCCTCCGCGTACAGACGCTCGCTGGCACATTGCAGCACAGCATTGAGGCCGCTGCATCCCAGTTCGCGCTCGGTCCAGCAGCAAGCCCCGTAATTGCGGGCCAGCAAGCGCGCGCCCGGGTCATCGGAGACGATCACTACGCGCCCGATACCGTCGTGACCGGTCAGTACTTGCAGCACATCTTCCACCATCGCCTGGGCCAGGGCGCGCCGCTCGGAGGGGCGCAGCAACCCGGCAAGGCGCGATTTGGCCTGCACCAGGTCCTTCAGCGGCAGCAGTGCGGTGAACAAACGCTACGCCTCCGCCAGCGCCAATACGCGGCGGGCCAGGTCGATCCTGTCGTCCAGTGTCTGCATAACGGTTGCAGCTGCCACCATTGCCATACCCAGGCTTTCGATGTCCGGCGCCAGTGTAACGTCACTTTGATCCACAACGAAGTAGTCCACGAGCCCGGGGTAATGCTCGGCGTAATGGCGGGCAACGCCAAGGGCCGTGACCGGCAGACCGAGCTCCGCCATCATCTTGGCCGCCGGACCCTTGAGCGCGGCACCCGCGACGATCGGCGACACGACCGCGACGGGCGCCGCGCTGTCCCGCAGCGCCGTCCACAAGCCGGGTATGCCCAGCATCGGATCGATACTGACAAAGGGATTGGAGGGACAGATCACAATCTGCGCAAAGGCGCCCGCGTCAAGCAAGCCGGTCACCGCTGCGGCCGGGGTCGCCGCTTCGATGCCCTCGAAACTGAAACCGGTCACCTGCGGCGCGCATTGCTCGCGCACGAAATACTGCTGGAACGGCAGGCTGCCCCCGGCCACATGGACCATGGTACGCACCGGCTCGTCGCACATCGGATAGACCTGCGCAGCCGCGCCGAGCCGTGCGGCCAGGTCCGCCGTGACGGTGGACAACGGACTGCCGGCGGCAAGCTGCTGTGTGCGCCAAAGGTGCGTGGCGAGATCCCTGTCGCCGAGGCGGAACCAGGTTTGCGCTCCGAGCTGGCGAAGCGCCTCCAGGACATGGAAAGTTTCGTGCGCCAGGCCCCAACCCTGTTCCGGATCCGCCCGCCCGGACAGTGTGTAGAGCAATGTGTCGATATCCGGCGAGATATGCAGGCCAAAATGCTCGAAGTCATCGCCGGTATTCACCAGCACGTGCAGGTCCCCGGGTGCCAAAATCCGGGACAGGCCGAGTGCCAGCTTGGCACCACCGACACCGCCGGACAGGGCGAGGACGGCTCTGGCGGGCCCGCTGTTCAACGAAAAAGGTCCAGGGCCCGGTCGCGCAGCAGCGAACGGGCGCCTCCCTCTCCGGGATCGGGGGCGATACCGGCACCGCGCGCCAGGACTACCGGCCATCCCTCGGCCGCCTGACCCATCACCAGCGAAGCGGCCGCCGCCAGCTCATCGGCCACGGCCGCCTCCGTGACCTCCAGTTCATTGCCGCACAGGTCCCGGCAGCCCACCTGGTTGTGGAGGGGTTGCAGTCCGGCGCTGCCGATAGCCACACCCACCGTACCGTTGCGCCACGCCCGTCCGAAACTGTCCGTCACCAGAATCTGCGGGGCCACCCCGTGAGCGGCGTACAGCGCGTTGCTCAACGCCGCCGCCGATGCGTCCGGGTCCACGGGCAGGAGGAGCACCCGCGGGTCGGACGTATCGCTCGAAATATTGGAGCGGTCGATGCCCGCATTGGCGTGCACATAGCCGTTGTGGTGCTCGACAATAATCACACCGGGACGCACACGCAGAACCTCCCGGCTTTCCTGCAGGATCAACTGCACCAGGCGCGGGTCCTTGTCCGCGCGCGCCGCCAGATCCCGTGCCGCCTGGCTGACGGTGACATCGCTCAGTCGCACATAGCGGTTTTCCGCCTTGGAGACGATCTTCTGGGCGATGACCAGAACATCGCCGTCGCGCAGGGTGAGGCCGTTGCCATGCAGAGCCTCGCCGATCAGTCGAGGCAGATTGTCCCCCGGCTCTACCAGTGGAAAGCCCTCGAGGGCGATCAGCTCCAGTCGGGCCGGCATGCTCGCCGCGGCTCAGGCATCGTCCACGCCGGTTATCCTGATGCCCGCGTGACAGCCGTGCTGCTTATTGATAACGATCAGGACAGAGGTCAGCGCCTCGGCGGCGGCGGCGTTATTGATCATGCCGGCATGGAATCCGCGCATACCGGCGGCTTCCACAAGCGCTATGACCTGTTCGCGGGCCTCGCGCTTGTTGCCGCAAACCAGCACATCGCAGTCCACACCGTGACCCTCCTGCAGATGAACCGCGGCGACATTCTGGAATGCGGACACCACCGCCACGTCGTCGCCGAGCAGTTCCTGCGCAATCTGGCCCGCACTGCCCTGCGGCGGCAACTGTACACGTGCCACCTTTGGCGGTACCAGCGGCACTGTCACGTCTATCAGTATCTTTCCCCCCAGTGCGGCCCTGACGTGTTCGAGGGTGCTGCTCTGGTGATCGAAGGGTACCGTCAGGGTGACAATGTCGGCCGCCTCGGCGGCGTCCAGGTTTTCCATGGCCTGCACGGCGATCTCGCCGACGCCCCGGGCGGTCATGACCTCGCGCAGATCGGCCGCTGCGGCCTCGGCTTTCTCCAGCGTGCGGGACCCGATAATGACCTGGTACCCCGCCTGGGCCCAACGCCTGGCGAGCCCCGTGCCCAGATCGCCCGTGCCGCCGAGGATGGCGAGTACCGGCAGGTTTTCTGTCGACATATTGTTGATTCCCGGTTATTGATAAAATGCCAGGTTGCGGCAGTTCAGTATGTACAACCGCAAGCGAATTGCTCCGGGTGGCCCCGGCCGCGCACCCGCGCTGAATTTCCCGTCCCCTGTAATTCGGTTAGGATAGCCGCAGCCCGGGCATATTAGGTAAATCACAGGCCGATCACAAGCGCGGTCGTCGCAGGGCGCGCCTCTATTCCCTGCCGTTGCAGGACCGCAGGACGGGCATGGAAAAGATAACCTGAACTTGAGGCACGGTCGGGAAAGCACCGCCGCGAGGAGCTGGCACGTATGGAAAATTCGCTGGATTTCAGCGGCAAGGTCGTCATCGTCACCGGCGGCGGCAAGGGGGTCGGGCGCGGCATCAGCGAGTGTTTTCTCGCCGCCGGCGCGGAGGTTTTGGTCTGCGGTCGTTCCGAACCCGACAGCCTGCCCGCCGCGGGCGGCCGCAGCGCGGTCTTCATCACTTGCGATGTGCGCGATTACGAGCAGATCGAGCGCTGCGTGGAGCAGACCGTCGACCGCTTCGGGCGCCTGGATGTGCTGGTCAACAACGCCGGCGGCTCGCCCCGGGCGGAGGCCGCCACCGCTTCACCGCGTTTTTCCGAATCCATTATCCGGCTGAATCTCATTGCGCCGCTGAATTTCAGCCAGGTGGCCAACCGCGTCATGCAGCAACAGGAGAGCGGCGGCAGTATCATCAATATCGCCAGTGTCAGCACCATCCGGCCGTCTCCCGGGACCGCTGCCTACGGCGCGGCCAAGGCCGGCCTGGTCAACCTCGGCACATCGCTGGCGGTAGAGTGGGGCCCGCTTGTGCGCGTCAACGCACTCGTGGTGGGCCTGACCGTCACGGAGCAGGCGCACCTGCATTACGGTGATGACGAAGGCATAGCCGCCATCGGCCAGACCATTCCCCTCGGCCGCATGGCGGTACCGGCCGATGTGGGCAACGCCTGTCTTTTCCTCGCCTCGCCGCTGGCGGCTTATGTCAGCGGTACCCACTTCGCGGTGCACGGCGGCGGCGAGAAACCGGCCTTCCTGGACGCGGCGAACGCCCAGCAGTGAGCTGAACGTCTCAAGCGCCATACCCCAGCGAGGCCGGTGGTGTCTCTGTTTCGATTTCTACCCTCTCGAGGTCGCTTGGGTCGGGTGCGGCCCACTGGAACGCGCCAAAAAGCGTACGTCCTGTACAGGCTCGGGTGGCGACATCCTGTCGCCACACGGTTCCAGTGGGCCGCACCCGAGCCCAAGCTCGCGCCACAAATCGAAACTGCGACACAACGGCGAGGCCGGGCCGCTTGTGGCCACAAGTGATCACTGTATAATCAGGGCGGTTCTACAATGATAACGACTCTATCCAAGCCGGCCACGGCACTCGTACCGCAAGAGGTCGAATGTCAAACGTTCAATCACGTCCGGGGGCAATCCGGGCAAGGCTGATCGCGAAGAACGACGTACAACTCGCGGGCGAGTTGTCAGCCCCCATCGACGGCAGGCTCGAGTTTCAGGACTTCCGGGAAGACGACGAACTCGCAACGCCGGACCGGCAGACAGTCGAGATCGGCAGCTACGCGACACTCTCCATCGATGCGAGTGACCCGCGGGGCGAAAGGCTCGATGACACGGCAGTCAGGATTGCGGACGTCTCGGGGCACGGCATTACGCTGGAACTCGTCGATGCCGACAACCATGCATACCGACGCTACCGGGATGCAATCGCCACGGGGGGCAACGCGTCGCAAGCCGGGCGTACGGCGGCCCGCGGAGGCAACGGGCGCAAACACGCCGGCCGGGCATCGGGGTCGGGCGCCAGCGGCACACTGGCTGCCAGTGCCGAATACACGGAGCTGCTCGAAACTGTCCGCAAAAAAAGCATAGGCGATATTGCCGAAGCCCTCGAACCCTTCCTCGGCGACCTCATCGATTACCTGTTGGAGCTGTCATCCCGACTGCGGCAGCGCAAGGACGGCGAAAACCTGCACTATGACTCGGCCATTATCATAAGGCATGCGCGCCGCGACATCATCAAACAGGTCGCGCTGGAGTTGAACAACTATTTCGAAAAGCTCACACCCGATACCGGGGAGGACCGGCTGTGGCGAGATACGGACCGCAGTATCGAGGAACTCGGCCTCGTCGATCTGCAGGAATTCGAGGATTCACTGTTAATAGATCGCATGGTCACATTCGGCGAGGACCTGTTCCAGGTGCAGTTGGAGGCACTGACGGTGCGTCTTGCGGAACTCATCGCGGCGGACCCGCGGGCGCTGCGTAACCCGGTGCATGTGCGCCAGCTGTGCCGCGCGTTTCAACGCGCCCTGCTGGGGGCGAGAATTCCGCAGGAGGTGCTCACCCATATCCTGGATTATTTCGGCAGGCATTTCATAAGGCAACTGAAAGATTACTACGGGTCGCTGAACGAGCTGCTGGTCGAGCACAGAGTGCGACCCGGCCTCGAAAAAGAGATCGCGGCCCATGGGTCACTTCTGAAACCAGCCGAGCAACTGCAGCGTCCGCCGCAAAAAACCGGCGGGCGCCGGCAGGAACCAGAGAAAGCTCAGCCGCACAGCACGCCCGGGGCCGACGCCTTTCCCCGGCAGCAACCTGATGATTCGGGGCCTCGCCCCGGGCCGACAAACGGCGCGGAGGACAGATCGCATTCCAGCGACCTGGCGGAGATTCAACAACAGCTGGGGCCTGAACTGAAAGGCGCTTCGGGGCGGTTCACCCCCGCCGGCCTCTACAAGTCCGTCGTCGATGCACTCAACTTCAAGCGCGAGGCGGAAGGCTCGCTGGACGGCGGTACGCTGGAGAGCGGCGCCGCCCTCAGCGGCACCTGGGACGGGGTCACAGTGGCGAGCTCGGAGCTCGACCAGGAAAAGCTCGCCGATGCCCGCGCCATCGCACAAACGCTCGGCGAGCTGCAGCGCAATGCCCGGGCCCGGGAAGAACTGCAGAACGTGGAATCGCTGCGCGCCTATCTGGCCAATCACAGGGAAGATTTCGGGGAACTGCGCGACAGCAGCGGCCTGACAGCCGAAAGCCTGAATCAGCTGGATATGGTCGACAACCTTTTCGGCACCATCAGGTCACAGCTGGACGTCACCAACGAACTCAAGCCGGCGCTGGCCAATCTGCAGATTCCCCTGGCGAAGCTGGCGCTGATGGATCCCCGTTTTTTCGTCGACCGGGGCCACACCGCGCGCACGGTGGTGGACAAGCTTTCCCGGCTGGCCGCCTCCGCCAACTTCCCCAACAAGGCACTGGAGAGCCGCATTAACAATATTGTCGATGACATCATCGCCGAGTATGAAAACGACAGTACGGTCTTCGAAGAGGCGCTGCACAAGATCGACCGATTGCTGGCGCAACAGGAGCGCGCTCTTTCCAGGAACATCGAGCGTGTCGTGCGCACACAGGAAGGGCAGGAGAAACTGTTCGAGGCGCGGCGCGCTGTCGCAGGAGTCATACGGGAAAAAATATCCGAGGACACCGCACCCAAGGTATTGATCGACCTGATCGAAAGCGGCCTGCGCGACACCATGGTCCTGACCCATGTCAAGCAGGGACCCGACAGCAGTGCCTGGAAGGAGCAGGTGAAAAATCTCGAACTCCTGTGCGACTGGCTGAACGAGCAACAGGCCAGCGACATGGACGAGGACAGAAACGTACAACGCAGCTTCGAGGCGGAACCACTGCTGGACCTGATCGGGACACAGATTACCACCGCGCTGCCGACGAATATCTCCCACGAGTCCGTGCTGGAAAATCTGCGCAACATTCTGTCCGGTAGTGCCGAAGTACAGTCGGTGGATGTCGGCGATACCCTGGCCAGCGCCGAACCCGATCTGCAAAAACAGCGTGCGCGCATTGAGGACCTGCCCCGGCTTCGGCGCTGGGTCAGAAGGGTGGAGCAGCTCGAGAATGGCTCCTGGCTGACCTACCGCGATAAAAACGGGCAGAAGAAGCGCATGCAGCTCGCCTGGACCAGCCCCAACAGGGACCGTTATATTTTCGTCAACGAACGCGGGCAAAAAGTCGCCGACCTGAGCGCCGTGCGCCTGGCCCGGCAACTGTCCCGGGGCATGCAGCCGCCCGCCCCGGCGGACAAGCTCTCGGTCGTCGACCAGAGCATGTATCACACACTGGAGAACGTCCAGAAGACACTCAGTTTCTCACGTAACTACGACTCCCTGACACGCCTCATCAACCGCGAAACATTTCTCGACCAGATGGAACGGGCGCTGCATCACAGCCGGCTCAAGCACTCGCAGCACGCGGTCCTGTACATCAATATCGACCAGTTCAGCCTGGTAAACGAGGTCTACGATCGCGTCAGCGGCGATCAGGTGCTGTTGGAGTTTGCCAGGTTGCTGGCACAACTGCACGGCAGGAAATCGTCTTCCGCCCGTATCCGCGCCGACGAATTCGGCGTCCTGCTGCTGGATCGCTCCGCGGAGGCCGCCCTGGAACTTGCGGAAAAGGTACGCCGGGATATAGAGGCCGGCAGCCTGGATATCGACGGCGAGAACGTCTCATTTACCGTATCCATCGGCGTTACGACCATTGAGGAGCACAGCGCGGGGGTGGAGGAAGTCCTGGAAGCGGCCCGCTCGGCCATGCAGCTGGCCAAACAGGGCGGCCGCAACCGCGTCATGCAATTCGCAAAAGAGCAGGACGAGGCGAAACAGTACAAGGCCGAGAAACGCCGCACGCGGCAGAATCTGGAGGAAGCACTGGCCACTGATCGTTTTGTGTTGCGCGCACAGCCGATCATGCAAACCGCGGTAAAGGACCGCACCCGCACAAGCAAGCACTATGAGCTGCTGCTTGGCTTGAAAACAGCGGATGACACGCTGGCCTCACCGGAGGACTTCATTCATTCGGCCGAGCGCTACGGGTTCATGGCTCTCGTGGACCGCTGGGTGGTGCGCGAGGCATTCAGCTGGATCAGCCAACTGATGGACGCGCAAAAAGTGATCCCCAGCCTGGCGATCAATCTGTCGGGGGTTAGTGTCACCGACGACAGATTCCTGGATTACCTGTTGGAACAGATCTCCGAGTTCGGTGTCGGCACCAGCCGACTGTGCTTCGAAATCACGGAAACGGGTACCATCTCCAATCTGGTCAAGGCGGCGGACTTCGTACGCACCTTCCGCAATATCGGGTGTAAATTCTCGATTGACGATTTCGGCACAGGCCTGTCGAGCCACAACTACCTGCGCGAACTGCCCGTGGACTATGTCAAGATCGACGGCAGCTTCATCAGGGGTATCCACAAGAATCGCAATGATTACACCATGGCGCGCTCCATCAATGATCTGGCGCATTTTCTTGGACAGGAAACGATCGCCGAATCTGTCGAGAGCGAGGAAATCGTGGTCAAGCTGGAGGAAATCGGCGTGGACTACCTGCAGGGCTGGGGCGTTGGCAAACCCAAATTGCTGGCCGAGGTTACCGACGACCTCTCCAGCGTCGAGAAATAGTCACAGCGTCGCGCATGCGCGCACAGCCGGTCGATCCCGACTACGACCACCTGGTGGGTCTGCTCTATCAGGGTGCGATGGAACCCCGGCCATGGCATGAAGCGCTGCCGGCGCTGCGCCGGGCGCTGAACGCGCAGGTTGTTTCACTGATTCTCAGGCAACCCTCCGCCGACGACCGGGGAGTGATACTCAACAGTGTGCGCCCGGAGGGCGACCTGGAATCCAGCGACTCCACCCTTGCCGACCCGAATGACTGGCAGGTCGTCGCCTACCGCGAGCAGTTTTTTTCACTCGATCCCTTCATCAACCTGCCGCTGGACCAGGTGGTGGCGCTGGAAGATATTCTGCCCGACAGGGAACTGATGACATCCGACTACTACCTGCACTACCTGGAGCCCATCGACCTTTTCCGGATTCTGGCCGTGGACACCGCGGAGCCCGGGGGAATGCTGGCACGGCTGCGGGTGTCGCGCCGGCGCAGCGAAACGCGCTTCCGGACGCGGGAGAGAGCGCTTCTCGCCCTGATTGCACCACATCTGCGGCGGGCGATGGAACTCTATGCCCGCCTCAATCGCACAAGCACGGAGCGCGATGTCTATGCGGGCGCGGTAAACCAACTGTCGGTCGCGACCATTATTCTGGACGAATCGGGGCGGGTTCTGACCACCAACGAAGTGGGCCGCGCGCTACTCGACCAGGCGGACGGGCTCAGTTTGCGCGCGGGAAGACTGCATATCGAAGGCAGGGACATCAACCGGGAACTGGAGGCCGCACTCAGTGCAATCATCCAGGCGCAGCGGCATGGCAAGACGTCCGTGGTACGTGCATTGCGCGTGCCACGCACGGGCGACCGGGCCGATCTCGGGCTGGTAATCAGACCCGTGCCGGGCGCCGGCGGCACCGAGGGACAGGCCATTCCATCCGCCGCCGTGTTCGTCTCCGATCCGGAGCTGGAGGAATCCACCTCGCAGCAGGTTCTCGGCGAATTATTCGACCTGACGCCCGCCGAATCCAGGCTCGCCACATTGCTCGCCCGCGGACTCAGCCTGTCGGACGTGTCCAGGGCACAGAATATCTCGCAGCATACCGTCCGGGCCCAGTTAAAATCGATATTTGCCAAAACCGGCGTGTCCCGTCAGGCGGAACTGGTCCGCCTGGTACTCAAAAGCGTCGCGAGTCTCGCCTGAAGAGGCAGTCCATACCCGGCTTGACGTGAATCAACACCCTCTCTCGCACCCCCTGCTAGAGTCTGTTTCAGCGCTGTGGCTCGGTTGAATCATGCACGAATATCAGCAGCCCGAAGCCGGGGATTCGACAGGGGCGATCGATCTGGCGCTCGCCGCCAAATACTCGCGCCCCGGACCTCGCTACACTTCCTATCCCACCGCCGCACAGTTCCTGGCGGGCGATGTGGTCACGCGCTATCTCGATTGGCGCGCCACGACCACGGTGGCCAGCGCCGCGCCGCTGTCGATATATGTGCACCTGCCGTTTTGCCGTGACATCTGTTACCACTGTGCCTGCAACAAGGTGGTAATCCGCGAACGCAGCGCCGGGGCGCACTACCTGCAGCGGCTGGAACGCGAAATAGCGCGACAGTCGCAACTGGTCGGACGGCACCGGCCGGTCACCCAACTGCATTGGGGCGGCGGCACTCCCACCTGGCTGGCCGGCGCAGAGCTTACTCGACTCATGCACAAACTGGCCACCAGTTTCCATCTGGTCGACCGCCCCGACAGGGAGTACTCGATCGAGATCGATCCGCGCACCGCTCAGCCCGACACCATTGCCCTGCTTCGTGGTCTGGGATTCAACCGGGTCAGCCTGGGCATCCAGGATTTTGACCCTCGGGTACAGCAAGCGGTCAACCGGGTGCAGTCGCCCCGCGAGGTACAGGAGCTCGTCGATGCCGCACGAAGACACGATTTCAAGTCACTCGGCTTCGATCTGATTTACGGCCTGCCGAATCAGGACCGGTCATCCATGACAAAGACACTGGAGCGGGTCGTCAGCCTGGCGCCGGACCGCATATCCTGCTACGGCTACGCGCACCTGCCGCAACGCTTCGGCAGCGAGCACGCCATCGATCGCCTCAGCGTGCCGGCGGCGCAAGAGAGGCTCCTGTTGCAAGCTTTGATTCGGCGCACGCTGACGGCGGCCGGGTACATCCATATCGGCATGGATCAGTTCGTGCTGTCCCGTGACGACCTGGCCCTGGCTCAGAGGCAGGGACGCCTGCAACGCAATTTTCAGGGCTATTCGCTGCGCCTGGCAGACGATACCCTGGGGCTCGGCGTATCCGCCATCAGCCAGATCGGCGACTTCTACCTGCAGAATACCCGGGACCTGGAGCACTACTGCGCCCGGCTGGAGGCGGGTGAACTGCCGCTGGAGCGCGGCTGCCAGCTGAGTCGGGAAGACCGGCTCCGCCGCCACGTCATTATGTCACTGATCTGCACACTGTCGCTGGATATGGAGGCCTGCAGCCGGCAGTTCGGGATCGAGTTTGGTCGTCATTTCAGCAATGAACTGGGATCGCTCGGCGCGATGGCGGAGGATGGCCTGCTGACAATCGAGGGAAATCGAATCAGCGTGACCGAACGGGGCCGGCCCTACCTGCACAATATTTGCATGGTGTTTGACGCCTATCTGCCGGAAGTGGAGCGTAGCGGAACGCCGGCAACTCACTCCATGACCGTGTGACAGCCGTTTTTTTACGTGTCCCGGGAAGGCATACCCCTGTGACGCAGTAACTCCGACGAACATTCGAAAGGAGGCAATATCAGACGGCGAGTAGTGCCTTAGTTTGGAGGACTACCCTGTTAAGGGCGCTTGGATTGGGGGTGGCCCACTGGAACACGCCAAAAAGCGGCCGTCCCTGGCCAGGCTCCGGGTGGCGACATCCTGTCGCCACACGGTTCCAGTGGGCCACCCCCAATCCAAGCTCGCGCAACGAAGCGAAACTGAGACACTACCCGCCGTCTGGAGGCGATGCAGCGCAACCGTGTTTTCGATTATAATGGGGACCGCATCCGCGGGAGCCCGCTATGACAGCCCACCCTGAACCATCCAGTACGCCGCTGCCGTACATCGCCTGTACCCACGACTTCCGCGTCGACTGCAGCCACTGCCGGATCAGAAGCCTGTGCCTGCCCGTGGCACTGGATGGCGACGATATCGAAAAACTCGATGAGATCGTGCAGCGCGGCACGCCCCTGCAGAAGGGCCAGTATCTTTACCGGGAGGGAGACCGTTTCCAGTCGATCTATGTGGTGCGGTCTGGTACCCTGAAGGCCTTCAGGACAACCGACGATGGGCGCGAGCAGGTAACGGGATTTTACTTCCCCGGTGAAATCCTCGGCATGGACGGGATCAGCAAGAATGCGTACGCGTCGACCGCCCGCGCCCTCGAGACGGTCGCGGTGTGTGAAATTCCCTTTTCCTCGCTGGAAAAGCTCAGTGCGGTGATTCCGAGCCTGCAACGTCACTTTTTCCAGCTCATGAGCCACGAGATCATCGAGGACCAGATGTTGATAACGCTGCTCAGTAAAAATTCGGCTGAGCAGCGGGTGGCGGCGCTCATCCTGAGCATCTCCAGCCGCCAGGCACGACTCAAACTGAGCGCGACCAAATTTCGTCTTCCGATGTCGCGTATTGACATCGGCAACTACCTGGGTCTTACAGTGGAAACCGTGAGCCGCGTGTTCAGCCGCATGCAGAAAATAGCGGTACTGGAAGTGGACAACAAGGAAATCAGGATTCTGGACATCGATGGCTTGCGCCGCCTGGCGGATATCGGCGGGCGATAGCAGGCGTCCGATGGACTCTCAGCCCGACAATTGACACAAATCAACGTTAGTTCGCGCGCTCCCGCTAGAATGGCCTCGCTGCGGGGCACACGGTCGAAAGGGGGGAAACGGCAAATGGTTCAACACGGTTTTGGCCTGTTGCTGGCGCCCAGTGCAGCGTGGCGCGAAATAGCCAGCCTGTCGCCCGCCCGGCTGCGAGCTCTGCTCCTGTATCCCTGTGTTATGGCGTTGTTACCCGCTGTCGCGTGGTACTACGGCACTTCCCAGGTCGGCTGGTCCGTGGGCGAGCACGGC
Organism: Halioglobus sp.; assembly: GCA_034521205.1. Lineage (GTDB taxonomy): Bacteria > Pseudomonadota > Gammaproteobacteria > Pseudomonadales > Halieaceae > Marimicrobium. The sequence continues at coordinate 127,874 of JAXHMT010000005.1, read as the reverse complement.
GAAACGATCAAGCTGACCAGCCAAAGCGCGCTGCGCCTCTGTTTGCTGTTTTATCTGGGCATGGTGGCGTGTGTCGCGGTCATTGGCTACTTCATTCACTGGATGTCCGATACCTATGGAGCGAACTCCAGCCGGGTGAAAGGCGTTGTTATCGCGGGACTCGCGGCAACTCCCATGTTCCTGGCGGGGGTCGTGGGCGTCTACCCTGTCCTTTGGCTGGATATGCTCATCGGCGTCGCGGCGGTTAGCTGGGCCGTTTTTCTTCTGTACGTCGGCATTCCGATAGTCATGGATATTCCGAAAGAACGCGGTTTTCTGTTTTCCAGCGCCGTGCTGGCCATTGCTCTGGTCATCCTGATCTGCCTGATGGGGGGATCCGTGATCCTCTGGGAATACGGGGCCGCCCCGCAGTTCACGGACTGAGCGAAACCGCTGTTGCGCTAAACTGGTAACGGGAATCACAGCCATGCACGAGCTCAACGCTGCACTCGAACATCCGACCTATAATTACAAGGTGGTGCGGCAGTTCGCCGTGATGACCGTCGTCTGGGGCATAGTCGGGATGCTGGTCGGCGTTATCATCGCGGCGCAACTTGTCTGGCCCGCCCTGAACTTCGATCTTCCCTGGCTCCACTTCGGCCGCCTGCGGCCGCTGCATACCAATGCGGTAATCTTTGCCTTTGGCGGCAGCGCACTGTTTGCCACTTCCTACTATTGTGTGCAGCGCACTTCCCAGGCACGTCTGATTTCGGACAGGCTCGCCGCTTTTACTTTCTGGGGCTGGCAACTGGTCATTGTCGCCGCCGCGGTCAGTCTGCCGCTGGGCCTCACCAGCAGCAAGGAGTACGCGGAGCTCGAATGGCCTATCGACGTGTTGATCACCCTGGTCTGGGTGACTTATGCCGTCGTTTTTTTCGGCACCATATTCCGGCGCGCCACGAAGCACATCTACGTCGCGAACTGGTTCTTCGGCTCCTATATCGTCACGGTCGCCGTCCTGCATATCATCAACAGCCTGGCCATACCGGTGACACCCTTCAAGTCGTATTCAATCTACGCCGGCACCGTGGATGCCATGGTGCAGTGGTGGTACGGACACAACGCGGTGGGCTTTTTCCTGACGGCGGGCTTCCTGGGCATGATGTACTATTTCGTGCCCAAGCAGGCCGAACGTCCTATTTACTCCTACCGCCTCAGCATCGTGCATTTCTGGGCACTTATAGCGGTCTACATCTGGGCGGGGCCCCACCATCTGCATTACACCGCCCTGCCGGATTGGGCGCAGAGCCTGGGTATGGTCATGTCCATCATACTGCTGGCACCATCATGGGGCGGCATGATCAACGGAATCATGACTCTGTCCGGTGCCTGGCACAAATTGCGTACCGACCCGATCCTGCGCTTCCTGGTCGTCAGCCTGTCGTTTTACGGCATGTCCACCTTCGAAGGGCCGATGATGTCCATCAAGACCGTGAACGCGCTTTCACACTACACTGACTGGACTATCGGCCACGTACATTCAGGAGCCCTGGGGTGGGTCGCCATGATATCGATTGGCGCAATCTACCATCTCATACCGATCATGTTCGGCAAGGAACGCATGTACAGCGTCGGATTGATCAACGCCCACTTCTGGATGTCGACCGTGGGAACGGTACTCTATATCACGTCGATGTGGGTCAACGGCATCATGCAGGGACTGATGTGGCGGGCCTACAACCAGGATGGCACATTGACCTACACTTTTGCCGAAGCCGTATCCGCCAGCTATCCGGGCTATATCGTGCGGTTTATCGGCGGCGCGATCTTTTTCGCGGGCATGCTGGTGATGGCGTACAACGTCTATATGACCGCGCGGCGCGATACCCTGCCCCAGCCCGCCGTCGCCGCCACAAGTCCGGCATAGGTTTTCATTTATGGACCACGACAAGGTTGAAAAAAACATCGGCATCATGATCGTTCTGATGGTGGTCGCGATCGCCTTCGGTACGCTCGTGGAGCTGGTTCCACTGATCTTTGGCCGCATGACCAGTGAACCGGTTGCGGGACTGGAACCGCTACCGGCGCTGGAGCTGGAGGGCCGTGACATCTATATACGGGAAGGATGCAACAACTGCCATTCACAGATGATCCGGCCACTGCGGGCGGAGACCGAGCGTTACGGCCATTATTCCGTCGCCGGTGAATTCGTCTACGATCACCCGTTTTTGTGGGGCTCCAAGCGTACCGGGCCGGACCTCGCTCGCGTTGGCAAACGTTATACCGACGCCTGGCACCGGGCCCATCTCTACAATCCACGGGACGTCGTGCCAGAGTCCAACATGCCCGCGTTTCCGTGGCTTTTCGAAAACGAAGTCGACGGCTCGCTGACGGGCAGGAAAATGGCCGCCCTGCGCAAGGTGGGCGTACCGTATACCGATGAAGACATAGCCGGCGCGGCCGCGGCGGTAGACGGCAAGAAGGAAGTCGACGCGCTGGTGGCCTACCTGCAGCAACTCGGCACTCTGATTACCGCGAGGCGCTGATGGATATCAACGATTTACGCGGTCTGAGCACCGTCCTCGTCATGGTCGCCTTTATCGGCGTCTGTATATGGGCTTACAGCCGCAAACGCAGGAAACGATTCGACGAAGCCGCCAACCTGCCATTTGCGGACGAGGATCTGGCCAGGCGCAGCGCTGAAGAGGAAAACAGGGATGAGTAATTTCTGGAGCCTCTGGGTCATCGTGCTGACCGTTATCACCTTCGCACTGATGATCTGGCTGTTGTTCTCGAATCGTACCCGGGAGCAAGAGATAGACAAGCAGACGACGGGGCATGTTTACGACGGCATCGAGGAATACGACAACCCGTTGCCCGCGTGGTGGTTTTACCTGTTTGTCATCACCATCGTCTGGGGGATCGGCTACCTGATCGCGTATCCGGGCCTGGGAAACTTTCCCGGCCTGCTCAAATGGACACAACTGGAGCAGTACGAGCAGCGCGTCGCCGAGGCCGAAGAGAAATACGGCGCTATCCGCGAACAATATCTTGCCCAGCCGATCGAGGATATCGCCGGCGAACCACAAGTGCGAAAAATGGGCATGCGTATGTTCGGCAACAACTGCGCTCAATGTCACGGCGCGGACGCCAGGGGCAGTTACGGATTTCCCAACCTTACCGATGAACACTGGCTCTGGGGCTCTACTCCGGAGGCCATGAAGATCAGTATTGCCGAGGGGCGCCAGGCGGCCATGCCCGCCTTTGGCGATGTCATCGGATCTGGTGGAGTGACAAACGTGACTGCCTACCTGCTCAAACTGAACGGACGCGATGCCGAGCCGGCACTGGCGGACGCGGGAGAAAAGGTCTTTCAATCCAATTGCGTCGCATGTCACGGCGCCGACGCCGGCGGCAACCAGGCGCTGGGCGCCCCCGACCTGAAAAACGACAACTGGCTGTACGGCGGCAGCCCGGAACAGATCAGTCACAGCATACGTGCGGGTCGCAATGGCGTCATGCCGCCGCACAAGGATCTGCTGAGCGACGCCAAAATCCATATCATCACTGCCTATGTATACGGTTTGAGCAACCAGTAGAATCGCTCCGGGGGCGTTGGCGCACCCCGCATCCAGAATCATCGCGGTAGCACTTTATGTCTGATAAGGAGTTTATTGACCTCAAAGCCGTAGCACCGGCAGAGGTCGCGGAAGTGGATCTCTATCAGCACCGCGAGAAGATCTACACGCGCAGGATCGAGGGCTTTTTCCAGCGCATCCGCCTGTATACCGGCTGGCCCCTGCTGGTGGGCTACTTCCTGTTGCCCTGGCTGTCATGGGACGGCCGCCAACTCGTCTTGTTCGATCTGCCCGCGCGCAAGTTCCACATCCTCGGCCTCACATTCTGGCCGCAGGATTTCCCCATGCTGGCTTTCCTGCTGATCATCGCCGCGTTCGCACTGTTTGCGGTAACCACCGTACTCGGCCGGATCTGGTGCGGCTACACCTGCCCGCAGACTGTCTGGACCAGCATCTTCATGTGGTTGGAGCAAAAAGCCGAGGGCAGTCGCAACCAGCGCATGCGTCGCGACAAAGGGCCCTGGTCGCGCGAAAAGTTCACCCGCAAAGCACTGAAACACGTCTCCTGGCTGTTCGTTGCCTACGTGACCGGTTTTACCTTCGTGGGTTATTTCTACCCGATCCGCGAGCTGCTGGTGGATCTGTGGACCTTCAACCTCGGGCTGATGCCGCTGGCCTGGATCGTGTTCTTCACACTGGCGACCTACATCAATGCCGGCTGGATGCGCGAGCAGGTTTGCACGTATATGTGCCCCTATGCCCGTTTCCAGTCCGTTATGTTCGACAAGGACACATTGATCGTCTCGTACGACCCCAATCGGGGCGAGCCCCGCGGATCGCGCAAGCGCACCGTCGATCCCGCTCAACTGGGACTTGGAGACTGCGTTGACGACGAGTTGTGCGTGCAGGTCTGTCCCACGGGCATCGACATTCGGGACGGCCTGCAATACGAGTGCATCGGCTGCGCGCTCTGCATTGACGCGTGCAATTCCGTCATGGACAAGATGGGCTATCCGCGAGGTCTTGTCCGCTATACCAGCGAGCGCGAACTCGAAGGGGGCAACACACACTGGCTGCGCCCGCGTGTACTGGGGTACGCCCTTGTCCTGGCTGTAATGGTGGGGTTGTTCTCCTACAACATGGTCGCGCGTATCCCGATCGAGCTGACAGCTATACGCGACCGCAGCCAGCTCTATGTCGCAACAGACGCCGGCGCCATTGAAAATATCTATACATTGCAACTGGCCAACAAGGACAATTCCTCCCATGAGTTCGAACTCAGTATATCCGGCCTGCAAAACGCCAGCCTGGTCGGTGAAACGGTCCACGAGGTGCAAGCGGGTGAACTGCGCTCTATCAGTATCCGGGTCAGGGCTCAACCCGATCTGCTCGAGCAGCCCAGCAGCAAATTCTGGATAGTCGCGCAGGCGACGAACGCACCCGAGTTGCGCGCCAGTGTCGAATCGCGCTTTCTGGCACCACGATGAGTTCGCGGCCACTTCCCGACACGAACACCGAACGCTGGTACCGGCAGTTCTGGCCCTGGTTTCTGATTGCGTTGCCGGCGACCACGGTCATAGCCGGACTGGTTACTGTCTATATAGCCATGCGCGGCGCCGACGACCTGGTTGCCGACGACTACTATCGGGAGGGCCTGACAATCAACCGCCGGCTCGAAAAAGAACAGCGTGCGGCGGAACTGAAACTGTCGCCCCGGCTGACATTCAACGGGGACAGCATCCGCGTCATGATAGATGCACCGGACGCTCCGCAAGAGCTGTTGCTGCATCTCTCGCACCCACTGGATGCGGAGCGGGATTTCTCTACGCGACTCTCCCGTATCGGCCCGGGCGATTACGTCGGTCGTCTCCCCGTCCCGGTCAGCCCCCGCTGGCACTGGCATCTGCTGCCGGCACGGGATGCGCAGTGGCGCCTCGACGGTGTCGTTCAACCCGGGAATATGGCGAATGGACGCCAGAACTGACAGCCAGCTCGCACCGGCAGGCATCCAATGCTTCCATTGCGGAGAGCCCGTGCCTCCGGATTGCGATCTCTCCATTGAAATCGACGGCCAGCGCCGGCCGATGTGTTGTCCGGGCTGCCGGGCCGTCGCGGCACTTGTCAGTAGCAGCGGCCTGAGCGGATTTTACCTGCGCCGTACCGCCTTCAACGATCGTCCTGCCAGTGGCACCAACGTCGCACAGAACAGCGAATTCAGGGTCTACGATGAGCCCGATGTCGCATCGACTTTCACCGCGACCGACCCGGACGGCATTACCACTGCGACAATATTGATTGGAGGCGTCAATTGCGCGGCCTGTACCTGGCTGATAGAACAGTCGCTCCTCAAGCTCAACGGCGTAAAAGAGGCGGTAGTCAATCTGCAGCACTCGCGCCTCAATATCCGCTTCGACACGGACAGGTTGCAACTGAGCGAAATTTTCACGCGGCTGGCCGAACTCGGATACAGGCCGCGGCCGTACGAACACGCTGCGCGCCGCGAGCAACTACAGGCGGAACGCCGCGACGACCTGCGCCGACTCTCGGTGGCCGGGCTGGGTATGATGCAGGTCGGCATGTTCGCCATTGCATTGCACGCTGGCGACATCCAGGGCATGGACGACAACTACCGGGCACTGCTGCGCTGGGTCAGCCTGCCGGTCGCGGGATTGGTCGTCATCTATTCGGCGCGGCCCTTTTTCGCTACCGCCTGGCGCCACCTCAGGGCTGGAGCCCTTGTCATGGACACCCCTGTCGCCCTGGCCATAGGACTGGCGTTCGCGGCCAGTGCATGGGCTACCGTGAGTGGCGGCGGGCAGGTCTATTTCGACTCGGTGGTGATGTTTACATTTTTCCTGCTGCTGGGCCGGTTCCTGGAAAAACGCGCCCGACAACGCAACACCGACGCCTGGCTCAATGCCGGGGAGGACCTGCCGGCGTCGGTGACGGTGATGCGCGACGGGGCCTGGGCGACACAGCCCCGGCTGCGTCTGCGGGCCGGAGACGAGGTACTGATCCGCGGCGGCGAAACGGTACCCATAGACGCCGTCGTCGTCGCTGGACACAGTATGGTACGGGAGGACTTTTTCAGCGGGGAGCACCTGCCGCGACAGGTTGCAAGCGGTGCCACGATCTACGCGGGCACACTCAATCTGGAGGAAAACCTGCGGGCAAGGGCGCTCGGCAGCTGCGCCGACACACGGCTGGCCGCAATGCGCGAAGCCGTGGAATTCGGCACCGGAGCAAAACCCCGCCTGGTCCGGGTCGCGGACCGCATCGCCGGCCGGTTTGTCGCCGCCATACTGCTGCTCGCCTGCGTCACGATGCTGGCATGGCTGCAAATCGCGCCGGATCGCGCCCTGTGGGTCACGCTGTCAGTACTGGTTATCAGTTGTCCCTGCGCGCTGGCACTGGCTACACCCGCGGCCCTGGCCAGCGCCGCCACGGCCCTGCGCCGGCGGGGTGTACTGGTGCGCGGCGAAAATGCGCTGGAAGCTCTGCCGGCGTGCACTCACCTGCTGTTCGACAAGACCGGCACACTGACACTCGGCCGCCTGCGTGTTGCCCGGGTGCATCTGCTCGGAAATACCGACGAAGCACATGTGCTCGCTATCGGCGCCGCTCTGCAGGTACACGCCAACCATCCGCTGGCGGACGCCTTCATCCCCCTATCGCACCACGCAGCAATTTGAAAACGTCTCCTATACGGTCGGCGCGGGATTGCAGGCGCTCCACCAGAACAGGTGCCTGCGCATGGGAAGCGAGAATTTCTGCCGTGCAATCGCGCCGGAATTGCCGCCACCGCCCAATGATGACCGCCTGTGGATCGCCCTCTGCGAGAACGCACGGCCGCTGGCCTGGATCGGACTGGACGATCCACTGCGTGGGGAAGCCCGTGAAATAGTCGCCACCGCGAAAAGCACTTTGGGCCTGCGTGTCGAATTACTCACCGGTGACAGCTCTCCACGCGGTCCGCGCCTCGCCGCCGAACTGGGCATGGACGCGTGCGCTCACGGCCTTTCCCCGGAAGAAAAAATGGCGCACGTGCGCGACCTGCAGCGAGCCGGTGCCCGGGTGTGCATGGTGGGAGACGGACTTAATGACGCGCCGGTCCTGTCTCTGGCCGATGCCTCCTTCGCCGTGGCCGGGGCCACGGACCTCGCACGCAACCAGGCGGACCTCGTGATTGTCGAGGGTGGGCTGCAACGCGTGCTGGAAACCTGGTCCGTGGCCCGGCGATGCCGACGAATCGTGATACAGAACTTCGCCTGGGCCCTGACCTACAACCTGGGTGCCATACCCGCCGCCGCGGCCGGCCTTGTTCCACCCTGGGCGGCCGCCGTCGGCATGTCACTGAGTTCGCTACTGGTAGTCGGCAATTCGCTGCGCTTGAACAGATTTGCGGCCGGCAACCAAAGGGGGTCCGCGTGGAAAGTCTCTATCTCCTGATCCCTATCGCGCTACTGTTCTGCGTCATCGCGATCAAACTGCTGCTGTGGGCCATCGATGACGGGCAGTACGACGATCTCGACAAGGAGGCCTGGCGCATTATCGCGGATGATGATGAACCACCCGCCGGGAGCGAAACGGAAACGTCGGGCGAGCGCGAGCGACCATGATCGACCCCGCTCAGGCAGGCAGCGCCCTGCTGCTCGGTCTGTCCGGGGCGGGTCACTGCGTGGGTATGTGCGGCGGCATCGCCGGCGCGCTGAACCTCGGGGGAGCCAAGGGCACAAGTATCACGCTTTATTATCACCTCGGTCGCATCGGCAGCTACACATTGCTGGGCGGGATGCTCGGCCTTGCCGCGGGCAGCCTGGACCTCGTCGCCTGGACAATATCGCTGCGCTACCTCGCCGGCGCATTACTGATCGGCATGGGACTCTACATCGCCAACCTGTGGCGGGGCATGCAAGTGCTGGAGCGGGCAGGCGCCCATCTCTGGCAGCCGGTGCAGCGGCTGGCCGCCAACTGGTTGCCGGCTCGTCACTGGTATCACGGCCTGATGCTGGGCATGTGCTGGGGCCTGATGCCCTGTGGACTGATCTACAGCAGTCTGGCGTGGGCGGCGACCGCACAGCGCCCCGAGACCTCCGCTCTCATGATGCTGCTGTTCGGACTCGGCACGCTGCCAGTCATGCTGGCCGTCAGTTTCGGGGCGTCCGGCATACAGACAGCCCTGAGCCGCCGCGGCCTCCGAACGGGAATCGGTCTGCTGCTGGTCGCCTCGGGATGCTGGACACTGTACGCCGCGGCGAGCCACTCACAGCATCACCAGCATATGGCGCCGGTGCAGCCGGAAAAACACGACCACAGGCAAATGACACATTGATCAGACGTGACGTTGCCCGCAGGTGGCGCGCGGCAGACCGCCAGCGCGCCGTCCAATCACCCGGGGCGCCTGCTCAGAAGCGGTAGGCGATACCGATGTTGTACACCCAGGGGTCAATTTCCACATCGAACTTGACCTTGGCCAGATTCTCGCCGCCGGACACGGCGGTGATCTCGGCGTCCGAGTCAATATCCAGGTACCAGACGGAGATATTGAACGCCCAGCGTTCGCCAAACGGAATGTCGACCCCCGCCTGGCCCGCCAAACCGAAAGAGTTATCGAGATCGAGGTTGGCGTCATCGACGGCGCCGTCAGTCAACTGCCCCAGCAGGCCGATCAGTTCGCTATCGACATCCTCGTCATAGATGATCGTGTAGTTGGCCCCGAATCCCAGATAGGGTTGCCAGCCCGACTTGCCGCCGCGGGGGTACCACTGCACCATCAGTGTAGGCGGCAGATGTTTGATGGAACCGGCATCGAGCCCGACACCATCGATTTCACCGCGCCCCTGGGCCTTTACGTCGTGTTCAAAAGGTGTCGCCGCCAGCAGTTCGAGACCCCAGTGATCGTCGATCATGTAGACGGGTATTATTCCCAGTTGGGTGTTGTCGTCGACGTCCGCCCGCGCAACCAGCCCGGTTGGCAACTCGATATCGTCACTGGTCGCATCGGGGTCGACGGTGGTCGCACCCGCACGCAGTATCCAGTCACCTTTTTCGTATGCCACACCCGGCACACAGACAGCCGCCATACCGGCGGCGATGGCCGCAGTTATCACTTTTTTCATGAACTTTCTCCGTGTCGCGGGCGGGCTGTTTGTGAGCTTCACCGTCCGGCCCGCATAGTAGACACGACTGAACACAGCGACATTGATGTCAATCAACGCCCGGAGGTTCCGGTGGGCAGCGGCGGCATCGCCACCCCGGTTACTGCAGCAGGGAGACAGCCACCATGCGCAGTGCCAGCAAGGTCACCAGCCAGCGGAACCAGCGCACAAAATCGACCTCCACGATGCGATACCTCAAGCGGGTGCCAACCCAGGAGCCGCACACCACCGCGGCAACCAGCCCGGCGAGAAGCGGCCACCACGGCGCGAAAGAAAATCCGATTATCACGAAGGCACACAGGCGCAACACATGATTGACACTCATATACAGGGCGCTGTTGACGACGAGCCAGTCGCGCCCGCTGTGTCGCTGTAGCAGCACGGCGCTACCGAGCGGCCCGGTGGCGCCCGCCACCATGCCCAGCCCCGTCTGGTAAAAGCCCAGGCCGAAAAGAGCGAAGGTGCCGCCGCCGGCCATTTGGGGCAGTGGCACCCAGGTAAACAGCAGAATCAGCAGGCCGATAATCGCGGGCAGCCAGCGCAGATCCAGGCTCTGGTAGACACCCGCGCCGGCCCAGGCACCGGCGGCGGCACCGAGCGCGAATGCCGGAACAATTCTCCAGTCGAGATGGCGCCAGCCAAACGCGGCTCTGGACAGATTGCTTGCCAGCTGCGTGGCGGCGTGCAGGGGAAGTATGGCGGCAGCGGGCACCAGGCCGGGCATCACTGCGATGAGGAGGATACCACCGCCCATGCCCATCACACCCGCCAGGCAGGAGGTCAGGAAAGCCATGGGCAACAACCACCACTCGCTCAATTGCTACTCCGTCGAACAACCGCGACCATGACGATTCTACCTCGTGTGGTCATCGTCCCGGTGAATCGGTGGCATTCAGATCATGGATGGCGGCGGCGCACGTTTGCGCTGAACGTTGCTCGTCTATTGCGCACCGTGATCGCGCATGCTTTTGCCGCCGTGCAGGCCCTCCTCGCCTTCGTACGTCCAGCGATCGGCACTCGCCGACTCCCACTCGTGGCGAAAACCCTCCGGCAACGTCTCTTTATCCAGCAGTTGTCCGGGCTCCAGAAAGTCGTAGATCTCGGAGAGATTGCGGATGCGCAGGTCGTCGACCCGGCGAAACACGTGGGCGGGCGACAATTCATCCGGATGGTCCAGTCCCAGCGCACCCAGCAACTCCAGAAACCCGTGTACCGTCTCCCGCTGGAAGCGACGCACGCGCTCGCTCTTGTCGCCGACGTGAAGTCCGTAAACCAGTGCCGGATCCTGTGTCGTGACACCCGTCGGGCAGGTATTGTTATTGCAGCGCAGCGACTGGATACAGCCCAGGGCGAGCATCATGCCCCTGGCGGAGGCGCACAGATCCGCCCCCAACGCGAGCGCCCGCAGCATGTGAAAGCCGGTAAGAATCTTGCCGCTGGCGATAATCTTTATCTGGTCCCGCAGATTCGCTCCCCGCAGGGCGCTGTGCACGAAAATCCACGCATCCCGGGCCGGCATTCCAATCGAATTGGAAAACTCCAGTGGCGCAGCGCCGGTGCCGCCCTCGCCGCCGTCGACCGTAATGAAGTCCGGTCGAATGCCGCTGTCCAGCATGGCCTTGCACAGGGCGAAAAAATCACCCCGCCTGCCGATGCACAGTTTCAGGCCCACGGGCTTGCCGCCGGACAGCTCGCGCAACCGCGCGATGAACGTCATCAGTTCAGCGGGCGAGCTGAAGGCGGTGTGCGCCGGCGGCGAAAAAACCGTCTGCCCGACCTCCACATGCCGGATCGCGGCAATCTCCTCACTCACCTTGGTCGCCGGCAGCACACCCCCGTGGCCGGGCTTCGCACCCTGGGACAGCTTGATTTCGATCATTTTGACACTGTCCCCGGCCGCCTGGTCGGCGAACAGTGCTGGATCGAACCCGCCCTTTTTGTCGCGACAGCCGAAGTAGGCTGTACCAATCTGCCAGATCAGGTCACCGCCGTGTTCCAGATGATAGGGCGAAATACCACCCTCCCCGGTATTGTGCGCGAACCCGCCCAGGCTGGCTCCGCGGTTCAATGCAAGAACGGCGTTTCGGGATATGGCGCCATAGCTCATGGCGGAGACGTTCAGCAATGACGCCGCGTAGGGCCTGGTACAGGCATCACCGCCAATCTGGATATGCGGGACTTCCTCGCCAGGGACTTCGTGCGTCCATCGAATGCCCCGCCCACTCATAGCCCACGCTGTAGACATCGCGCTGCGTGCCGAATGGCAGGGTTTCCAGCTCACCCTTGGCGCGCTGGTAGACGACACTGCGAAATTCACGCTCGATGGGAAACGCATCGATATTATTTTCAATAAGGTACTGCTGAATTTCCGGGCGCACCATTTCCATGAAATAGCGGCCGTGCCCCAGCAAGGGGAAATTGCGCAACACGGTGTGGCGTCGCTGCATGGCGTCGTACACCCCCCGGCCTATCAGGGGCACCACCAACAACAGCCACCACAGCGCTGGCGGCCAGAACCAGGACCACAGCAACACCAGCAGCAGCAACGTTACCGAAACAAGATAGAACCAGCGTCGCACCATAAGCTCGGACTCAACACAGGAGACAGCTGGAAGAAACCCGCCGAAGCGCGGGCGGCACTGCCTCTATTCCACAACTGACTGCCTTTTCAGCTACTGGCACCGGCCAACGATCCGCACACGAACCGTGCGCCGGTCACCCCATGGGGTACGGAATGTCCCGGCCCACCTCATCGATCCGCGCCAGTGTTTCCGCATCGAGTGTGACATCCGCCGCGGCGAGCAGTTCCGGCACATGTTCTTCGCGAGTGGCGCCGACAATAGTCGATGCGACGAAGTCGTGCTGTTTGCTCCAGGCGATAGCCAGCGTCACCGGCGATATTCCAAGCTCGGCGGCGATTTGCTGATAGCGTTCGGTGGCGGCCAGGGTTTTGTCGTTGACAAAACGCTCCAGCATTGCGCGCTGGCGTTTGGGCGCATCACGATAAAAACTGAAACGCGCACCCTCGGGGAAAGCGCCGCCCTGGTATTTACCGCTGAGTACACCGCCCGCCAACGGCGAATAGGGAATAAGGCTGACGTTCTCGCGCCGGCATGCATCCGCCAGTTCATCCTCAAAGCGGCGATTGTTGAGACTGAAATTGTTCTGGATAGTCTCAAATCGCGCCAGTCCGTGCGCGTCGGATGCCCACAGGTTCTTCATCAAACCCCATGTACTTTCATTGCTGCAGCCGAGAATCCGTACCTTGCCCGCGCACACCAGCTCGTCCAGCGCCAGCATGGTCTCTTCCTGCGCATAATCCCAGTCCGGCCAGTGGGTCTGGTAAAGGTCGATATAATCCGTGTCGAGCCGCCGCAGACTGGCTTCCACGGCGCGAACAATATGGTGCCGGTCCAGGGCCGTCTTGCCGCCGCGCAGTGGCGCCTGGATCCAGACGTGGCTCGGCCCCGCCACCTTGGTGGCAATTATCAGGGCGTCGCGCTGCCTGGTCTTCATCCAGCGGCCGACGATCTCCTCGGTGGCGCCGACGTATTTGCTGTCCGGGGGGACCGGATACATTTCCGCGGTATCGAAGAAGTCCACTCCTGCTTCGCAGGCCATGTCCATGATGCGGAAAGCCGTTTTTTCATCCGCCTGGTTACCGAAGGTCATGGTCCCCATGCAGATTTCGGACACCACGATGCCGCTCTTTCCCAGCCGTCGTTTCTTCATGGGCTATCCCGCTGCAAACTTTCTTTGTGCTGATTGGACACCGCTGTTAAACGGCATCGCGCTCCCGAGCCATATCCAGGGCCAGGTCCTCGATCATGTCCTCCTGGCCGCCGACGGTCCGGCGCCGGCCCAGTTCCACCAGAATATCGCGGCTGGACAGGCCGTATTTGGCGGCACTGCGTTTGGCGAACAGCAAAAACGAGGAATAGACGCCGGCCCACCCCAGCGTCAGGGAATCCCGGTCGACCCGCACCATGTGGTCCATCAGCGGCACGATCATGTCCTCGGCGATATCCATCGCCTTGAACAGGTTGACGCCCGTTTCCACGCCCATGCGGTCGCATACCGCGAGAAACACCTCCAGCGGCGTATTGCCGGCGCCGGCTCCCAGGCCGGCGAGGGAACCGTCGATACGACTGGCTCCCGCCTCCACTGCCGCCAGCGAATTGGCGATGCCCATCGCGAGATTGTGGTGGCCGTGAAACCCGACCTCCGTCTCCGGTTGCAATTCGGCCCGCGCAAGGCCGACCCGGGCAGTGACGTCATCGGGCAGCATATAGCCGGCGGAGTCGGTGATGTACACGCAGTTGGCGCCATAACTTTCCATCATCTTCAACTGTTCGACCAACTCTTCCGCCGGGATCATGTGCGCCATCATCAGGAAGCCGACCGTGTCCAGACCATCGATCTTTGCCGCCATATTGATATGCTGCTCGGCGACGTCGGCCTCGGTGCAGTGGGTGGCCACGCGAATGGTCGAAATGCCGCAGTCCACCGCCATCTGCAGGTGATCCACCGTGCCGATGCCCGGCAGCAGCAGCGCCGAGACACGCGTGTTCTTCACCGCCTTGCACACCGCCTTGAGGTACTCCTCGTCACTGGCGGCCGGGAAGCCGTAGTTCACCGAGGCGCCTCCCAGGCCGTCGCCATGGGACACTTCGATCATGGGCATGCCCGCCTCGTCCATGGCACTGGCGATCGCGACCATCTCGTCGACACTGATCTGGTGTTGCTTGGGATGCATACCGTCCCGCAAGCACATATCGTGTACGGTAACTTTCCTGCCTTTCAAATCCATAGCTGCTTCCAATTAGAGTGGCGGACCCCTGATCCGCATGTGTTCAATGTGTTTCGGACCGGCCGACCCTGTCAGCGCCGGAAAGCGTCGCCGGCATCAGGCCGCGACGGGTGTGAAGTTTCCCGCGAGAATTTCTCTGGCGTACATCTCCCCGGTACGCAGGGCAGCCGCCGTCATGATATCCAGGTTGCCGGCGTATTTGGGCAGGAAATCCCCCAGCCCTTCGACCTCCATGTACGTGGAAACGCGCTTGCCGTCGAAGACGGGGCCGTTCTTCAGCGTGTAGCCGGGCACGTAGCGCTGGACTTCGACAAGCATGTCCTCGATGGAGCGCCTGATCGCCGCCTCGTCCGGTTCGTCCACGGTCAGGCAGTGAATGGTATCGCGCATGATCAGCGGCGGTTCGGCCGGGTTGATGACGATAATCGCCTTGCCTTTAGCCGCGCCGCCCACACTCTCGATGCCGGTGGCCGTGGTGCGGGTGAATTCGTCAATGTTCTTGCGTGTGCCGGGACCGGCGGACTTGCTGCTCACGGTAGCGACAATCTCGGCGTAGGAGACCGGCTGTACCCGACTGACAGCCGCCACCATGGGAATGGTCGCCTGGCCCCCGCAGGTCACCATGTTCACATTCATGGCACGCGCCGCGACAGCCTGATCCAGGTTGACAGGCGGCACGCAAAAAGGGCCGATGGCGGCGGGGGTGAGATCGATCATCACGGCACCGCGGGCAGTCACTTTCTCGCTGTTCGCCGCATGAACCGAAGCCGATGTGGCATCAAAACAGATTTGCACACCGTCTTCCCGCATTGTCGGCAGCATGCCGTCGACGCCCTCGGCAGTGGTCTTCAGCCCCATTTCCTCCGCCCTGGTCAGACCCGGCGAATCGGGCACAACCCCGACCATCCACACCGGCTCGACGACGTCGCTGCGCATCGCTTTCATCAAAAGATCGGTCCCGATGTTGCCCGGGCCGATAATGGCTGCTTTGACCTTACCACTCATACCTTGCCTCTATTCCTTATGATCCATGATCCTGTATACCGGTCGGTAACACTCGCCCGCCGGGAGCGAACACCACCTGACTCGACATGATACTCCCATGCAGGGTGCTCGTCACAGTGCCAGGGTAAACGGAAATAACGCTACACGAACCGGCAGCTACAACCGCCGATACCCTCCAGCTCCAGCCGCATCTCGTCGCCCGCCACCACCGGAATCAGCGGTGCCAGGGATCCGGAGAGTATCACTTCACCCGCCTTGAACGGGATACCGAACTCACCCAGGGTGTTGGCCAGCCAGGCCACCGCGGTCAGTGGGTTGCCCTGCACCGCACTACCCAGACCTTCCGAGTGGAACTCGCCGTTCTTGTAGATAACCATGCGCAGATTGGGCAGGTCGAAATCGCGAGGGTCCACCTCGTCTGTGCCCAGCACATAGACACCGCAGGAGGCATTGTCGGCCACCGTGTCCTGGATCTTGATGCGCCAGTCGTCGATGCGCGAGTCCACGATCTCGAAGCAGGGCATGATGGTGGCGGTGGCTGCCAGCACATCCGCTTCGGTGACACCGGGCCCGGTCAGATCCTCACGCAGGCGAAAAGCGATTTCACCCTCAGCCCGCGGCTGGATCAGGTTGCCGTCGATGGTGATTACGGCGCCGTCCGGGTATTCCATTGCGTCTGTGAGGAAACCGAAATCCGGCTGAAACACCCCGAGCATCTCTTGCACCGGCTGGCTCGTGACACCGATCTTCTTGCCGACTATGACCTCGCCGTCGCGCTCAATTCGCTGGTTCACCATGCGCAGGGATATATAATAGGCCTCCTCGATCGTGATCGCGCTCTCGCGATCCGTCAGGGGCGGCAGGGTGTGCCCGCCACGCAATGCGCTGTACAGTTCGTCTCCCAGCTTGTCGATGCGCGCTGCTTCCATGATTATTGGAGTTCCTTGCCGGATTGACAGGACCTTGATTTTAAACGAATGGATGCCAAACGAAAGGATTCCAAACGCATGGCGTTCCCGCGCCCGAATTGCAAACTGAGCGGCGCATTGCCCCCAGAGCGGGAAAACTCCTGAGCCGGCGCCGCGCTAACCGTGCTCAAGGAAATCAAGGCACGTCCGGTTGAACATGGCCTCGTGTTCCACCATGACCCAGTGGCCGCACTCGGTCACGAGTACAAAACGCAGGTGTTTCGTATTTTTGGCCAGCGCCATGATGCCATTCTCGGGCATCATCCGGTCGTCCATCCCCCAGAAACCCAGCACGGGACAGTCGATCTCGTGCAGTCGATCCACCAGCACCGGTATCTGCATCGTGGCCATGACGTGACCGTTCATGATCTGCATGATCTGGAGGCGCTCCTCGACCAGCTCATCGGTGGCGAACCGCGGATCGTACATCAGACTTGTGGCGAAAAGATCCTTCATGACGTCGTGGGTGACGGGGTCGCCCGAGCCGAACACGCTGAACACCTTCTGCATCCCCGGCATCGCCTGGTATTCCGGCAGTTCGCTGAGGCCTCCGGGCGCCATGAGGATCAGTTTGTCCACCAACGACGGGTGTTCCAGGGCCATGCCCAGCGCCACCGCGCCACCCAGTGAATTACCCACCAGCGTACACCGTTTCACCCCGGCGATCTCGAGCGTCTGCACCATGCACTCGACAAAAAACGACAGAGGGTGGTCGACATCGTCGGGCTTGTCCGAGAAACCGTACCCGATGTGGTCCGGAATAATACAGCGGTACCCGGCGTCGACGAGGAACGGGTAATTCCCCTTGAAGTTGCTGTGCCCGCTGGCACCCGGCCCGGACCCGTGAAGAAAAACCACCACCTCCCCGCTGCCCTGGTCGAGATAATGGATGCGGTAGCCGTTGGGGCAGTCGGCGTAATTGCCCTCCGGCAGACGTCCCTGCTTATTCATGCGGCGCGGCCTTCCTCAGAGAGCGAAATCGGCATTTTCCTCACCGAACAAAACGCCTCCCATATTCACGGCAAAGGGCGTTGAGTGGTTGGCGACATGTGCCTGGCTGGTGAGAATATCGAGGTGAAACGCAAGCAGGTCGCTGTCCAGACGAATAGCGCCGCTACCGGAAGCCTTGAGCATTCTGCCGGCCATGGCCACGCAGCGATCGGCGACAACGGCGGAATCGTAGCGAAAGCGCACTCGATCCTCAACGGGGATGGGCTTGCCGTCGCGGCAGTAGGCCATCATGACATCGAAGTTGTGCACCATGGTCAGTTTCATTTCCTCGATTTGCGCCTTGACTTCGGTCGCCAGCACCCGGGCAAAGGGGTCGTCCTTCATCTTGACCGGCCCGGCCTGGCGGGTTTTGGCCACCTCGATGAAGGACTCCAGCGCACCCTCGCAGGCACCCAGCGTCGCGGTGCACACCGCACGCACGAAAACCTGCATGAAGGGCATGCGATACAAGGGGGCGTCGTTCACGGTATTGCCGGGATTGTCGCAGAGGAAACCGTCTATCGATTTGTGCGTGCGATGCTCCGGCACAAACGCATTGTCCACGACAACATCGTGACTGCCCGTACCCTGCAGGCCCACTACGTCCCAGTTGTGCACAATCTCGTAATCCTCGATGGGCACCAGAAAGGTCCGGTAGTTAGCCATATCGAAAGGCGCCTCCGGCGTCGGCACCACAGCGCCGAGAAAAGCCCATTTGCAGTGCTCGCAACCGCTGGAAAAACTCCAGCGTCCGCTGAGCCGAAAACCGCCGTCGACGACTTCCACCTTGCCGACCGGAGCATAGGACGAGGAAATAAGGACCGTCGGATCCTCCGCCCAAACGTCCTGAGCCGCCCGATCATCGAACAGCGCGAGTTGCCAGTTGTGTACCGCCACCACACCGAGCACCCAGGCACTGGAGGGACAGTGCCTGGCCACTTCCAGACCCACCGCGTAGAACACCTGCGGATCCATGGCGTAACCGCCCCACCGCTCCGGCTGCAGGATCTTGAAAAAACCCGCTCTGTGGAAATCCTCGATGGTCGCGTCGGGAATCCGGACTTCGGCCCTGGCCTGGGCACGCCTCTCCCGCAGCGCGGGTCCCATGGCCTGCGCCGCCGCGAGCAGCTCCTCGGCCCGCGGGCTGCCCAGCCCGTACTGGTTAACCGCCTCGCCCATCCCGATATCCTCGTGCTTCGTCATGTCTGATCCTCGCCTTTTTTCCCGCTTCTCCCGGCAAACTGCCGCTGATACAGAGCCTAGAACAACCTGCCGCCGGGGCGCATCATCCATTTGGGGTAACGCCGCGCCCGCTTTATCCTACTCCACGACAGCGTCTCCGAAGGAGGTCGGGGGACCGAAAAACTGCCGGTGGGATGGCGGTTGACGGCCGTCGGTGTCGGTGACGCCGTACTCCGCACCCAGTTCCGCGCCGATCCACACCTTGCCGCTTTTTTCCATGAGCCGCGGATCCCGGGCCAACGCATCGATCACATGGCCGGTAAATTCCGGAGTCTCCGCCGTCGAGGCCAGTTGCGCGTACTTGTCCGGTTCCGCGTCGAAGACACGCTGTGTGCGCTCCGTCAGGAGCAGCCCCATCCAGATAGAGACGACCGCGACATGGTACGCCCGGAAATCCACGGCCATATCGTGGGACATCTTGTCCACAGCCGCCTTGCCGGCCCCGTAGGCCGGTCCGTGCATATATATCCTGCCACCAAAGGAAGAAGTATTGACCACCAGGCCCTCGCCATTGGCCACTAACAACGGCGCGGCAAACCATGTCGCCGTGTAGTGGGACCGCAGGCCCACGTCCCACAGGCCGGTCAAGTCCAGGGGTTTCTCCCAGAATGGCCCGGTGTCAGTCAGGGCATCGTAGAGGCTGGTGGCATTGTTGACCAGTATGTCGAGTCTGCCGTGATCCGTGGCAACACGCTCAAACAGCGCCCGCACTGACTCGTCGTCGCTGTGATCGCAATAGACGGCAATTCCCGTTCCACCCGCGGCCGACACGGCGTCCGCTGTCGCCTGCACCGTGCCCGGCAGGGCCGACTCGCCCTCGCGCCGGGTCCGCCCGGTCACATAGACGGTGTCGCCACGCGTTCCCAGCGCCAGGGCGATGCCCTTGCCGGCCCCGCGACTGGCGCCGGTGACCACAGCCACCCTATCACTTGTCAGACTCATCGTTTGCTCTACTCCCCGCGTGCAGACGTGTCAATCGATTGAACCGGGTAGCGGCCGGTGCCGTGCCTTCAAATTGAAACAGTACCCCTGCACTACCCCTGCAGGAGTGATGTCTCAGTATGGATTCCTGGCGCGAGCTTGGGTTGGGTGTGGTCCACTGGAACCGTGTGGCGACAGGACGTCGCCACCCGAGCCTGCACACGGAGGTGCGCTTTTTGGCGTGTTCCAGTGGACCACACCCAACTCAAGCGACCTTGAACAAGTAGCAATCGAAACCGAGACACTACTCCCGTACCGCGCAGTTTGACAAGTTCGCTGTGGGCCGTCCATCCTACCGGCTTCGGCCCGAGGGCCAAGGGGCCGCAATGCCCCGACAGCGCCCGGCCTGTCCAGTCCCGGAGAATGCCATGATCGAGTGCGCCCGCAAGGCATCGCGAGGTGGCCGCCTCGCGCGCCTGACGCTGCTGGCGCTGTCGGCCATTCTGCCCGTGGAGGGCGTGCCAAATGCCGGGCAGAGCCCCCCTCCCCCGACGTTCCCTGCCTGGCTGGGTGCTGTCGGGCACTTGTCGGTACCCGGGGACCGTCGCGGTCGGGAAGGTATACAACGCTACCTCGAGGATTGCAGCGCCACCCTTGTGGCCGGCCCGGGCCAACACGCCGCGAACACGGTGGTAACGGCCTGGCACTGCCTGGCTGATTTCAGGGACCTGAGCAGAACGATCACCGTGACACTGCCTACCATCTCCGGAGCCACACTTTCGCGCGAGGCCTACCCCGTCGCGCAGGGTGGCGGCATGCACGCCGACTGGGCAATCCTGGGACTGCACCGGCCGATCGCCAGAGAGGATGTCGTGCCCCTGCGCATCCAGCCGGGGCGCGCGGACAGGGCGCGCCCGGTCGCCGCAGCCGGTTACGCCCCAGCCCTCTCCGGGGTCCCGCGGGCGCGGCAACTGAATTTCGACCGCCACTGCAATATCACGGGCCAGACGGCCGACTCCACAGATACCGACTGCATTGCATTCAAGGGCGCCTCTGGAGGCGCCATCGTCCAGCGTTCCGCTACCGGCGAGTTCCTGTTGTGCGGGGTTATTTCCGAGGGCGACAGCAACGGCTACAGCCGCTACGTGCCGGTTGCCGCGTTCCGCCGCGAACTGCAAGCCCGGCTGCGCGGAAGCTGATGTCGAACCCTGCCGGGAGGTCTTGAGTGGCTATCGCACCTCTCGGCGCAGAGGCGCAGCCCCGACATGGACTTCGCCGCGGCGCGCCGCCAGTTCCATCTGCCGCTGGCGCTCGCGAAAGCGCGCCGTCTGGTCGGGAGTCTGGCCACGCTTGCAGTGCGGACAACAGACACCCTGCTCGTAATCGGGCGACGACTTGTCCTGCGCCGTAATTGGCCGGCGACAACCGTAGCACTGGTCGTACCGCCCCCGCTGCAGGCGGTGATTCACCGCTACGCGGTCATCGAAGACGAAGCATTCTCCGCGCCACCGGGACTCAGTCTCGGGCACCTCCTCCAGATAGCGCAGAATGCCACCCTGCAGGTGGTAGACCTCCTCAAATCCCTGTTCGAGCATATAGGCGGAGGCCTTCTCGCAGCGGATGCCGCCGGTGCAAAACATGGCCACCTTGCGGTGCCGGCGCGGATCGAGATGGTTGTGCACAAACTCCGGGAACTCGCGAAAATTGGTGGTTTGCGGGTCCAGCGCCCCGCGGAATGTACCGATGCCGCACTCGTAATCGTTGCGCGTGTCGATCAGCAGAACCTCTGGATCGTCGAGCAGGGCATTCCAGTCCCGGGGTGCCACGTAGGTCCCCACTCGCCGGCCCGGATCCACGCCGGGTACGCCCATGGTGACAATCTCCCGTTTCAGCTTCACTTTCATGCGGTGAAAGGGTTGCCGGGCGTCGTGGGATTCCCTCGCCGCGATATCCGCAAGGCGCGGATCGCGGCGCAGGCAGGCGAGTACTTGATCAATGGCATGGCGCGTGCCCGCCAGGGTGCCGTTAATACCCTCCGGGGCAAGCAGCAGTGTGCCGCGCGTGCCAGCGTCGAGGCAGACCTGCAGCAGTGGCTCGCGCAGCGTCCGGAAATCCTCCAGCGCGACGAACTTGTACAGCGAAGCTATGACGATCCGGGCCATGGTGGATATCAGGACGCATCCACTTTGCTGCCGCCGAGACAGGCCGGTGAGGCCGGGGATTCGGCTGACCGCTGCTCCCATTCATTCGGTGTGTAGGTATGCAGCGCCAGCGCATGCACGGGCCCCTCGAGCAATGCGGCCAGCACGGCGTAGACCTGCTGGTGACGCGCGACACGCGGCCGACCTTCAAATTCGCCGCTGACCAGAACGACCCGAAAGTGTGTCTCGGATTTGGCGGGCACACTGTGCTGATGGCTTTCATTTTCGACTTCGAGGTACTCGGGCGCCAACTCTGCTCCGAGCCGCTTTTCGATCTCCTGTTGCACTGTCATGATCGTTGTTCCGTCGTCTCTATCGCGCACTGGTTGTCGTTGCGTGGATTTTACCAGAGCGAGTGCGCGCCCGCACAGTGGGCGCATCAGGAGTACCGGCGGGCTCGCCCCGCCCGGTACTGCCCCGGCGTCTGCCCGGTCCATTTCTTGAAAGAGCGGTGGAAGGCACTGGGATCGGTGAAACCCATCTGCAGCGCCACTGCGTTGATGGACAGCTCGGGCCTGTCGAGACACAACATGGCCGCTTCACACCGGGCTTCGTCTTTCAACTTCTGGAACGTGGTGCCCTCCTTCCTCAGGCGCCGGCGAAGAGTCGGCGCCGACATGTTCAGGGCGCGACTGATGGTTTCAAAACCCGGGAATCCCTCGCTGAAATCATGCCCGACCATCGCCTTCACCTGAGCCGAAAGATTGTTGCCCTCGGGATTGTTCTCCATCAGCAGGAGCTGGTACGGAGCGGTACGCAGGAACTCTCGCAGCGAGTGCTCGGTATGCACGACGGGCCAGGCCAGACAGGCGCTGTCGAAATACAGCAGATCACTGGACTGGCTGAAATAGAGCGGACAGCCGAAAAGTGCCTCGTATTTTTCCAGTCGCCGCGGTTCCGCGCCGCTGAAGTCGACCCGCACCAGCTCAATGGGACGCCCGCAGAGCCAACCAAAAAACCGGTGCCACATGGAGAGGCCATAGGCATCCTGGGCTTCCACGCGAGGCCGCCCCTGGCGTATTACGGAGCGGTAGCCCACCCGAGCGAACTGGTCGCTGAAATTGGCGTACAACTGACTGCGTTCATCGAAAAACGTGCGGTAAAAATCCGATGCCCGCTGGATAGCCTGGCCCAGATTGTCGCAGGAGATAATGCAGTAGCACATCATGCGAAAAGCGCCCGGGGCCACCAGTTCGCTGCCGGTCGTGCCGAAAGTCTCGTCCTGCAGCAAACTGAGCACACTCTGGTATACCCTGGAATACTGCATGGCGCTGACTTCGGTGCGGTACCCCCGGCCGCCCTCGTCCAGGGGATCGAAATCCAGCCCGGCATCAGCCAGGATCCCACTGAAATCGTAACCTCTATCCCCCACCATGCGCAGCAGGGTCTGCACGAATCGAGTCGGCACGCGGTCGCTCATGGACGTGGCTTCAGGGCACTGTAGCTCGCAAAGCCCGTAATAATACCAGACGCGGCGCACCGCATGCAGGCAAAACGACCGGTAACAGTACTGTGTGGTCGCAAACGATTTTTTGTCTGCACTGACGTATACTCCCTGAGGACAAGTGTTGTCGGAGCGTATCGATGGAAACCCTGTATAACGTGTACTACGCCGGGGAAGTACTGGAGGGCCAGGACCCGGGCGCTGTACGGGTCAACATCGCCAGACTTTTCAAGGCGGACGAGGCGACACTGGAGAAACTGTTCAGCGGCAAGCTGCAGTTGCTCAAGCGCGACTGCGATCGGGCCCGCGCCCTGCAATACAAGCAGGCGATGGAGCGAGCCGGTGCACAGGCCATCATCCGAGCCGCACAGCAGCCCACATCCGCAGATGACCAGCCGCAGTCCCGGGCTGAAAAGATTGCTGCCGTGGCCAACGCGGCGGATCACTCACGATATCGACCGACCGGCGCCGCCCCCGAACCCCCGACCGCGCCGCCGGAAGAAGGGCTGCACCTGTGGCCGGTGGGCGCCGACCTGCTGCGCCCGGAGGAGCGGCCGGCCTCCGTCGACGCACCTGTCCAGACAGCGCAGTGGACAGTCGACGAGGCTCCCGAGCGATTGTCCGCGCCGCCGTCGCCGGCGCCTCCCCCACCGGATACGGGACACCTGGAGCTCGGCGATGTGGGTGCGATGATTCCCAACCTGGCACCGCAACCTCCGGCGCCGGAGCCCGATATCAGCGCGCTCGATCTGTCGCCTGTGGGCACTGATTTCAGTGATTGCGCCGCCGATGACCAGACTGCCCTGGAAGTCGATCTTTCCGGACTGGAGCTCGCCCCGGGAGGCAGCGACGTGCTGGAAGAACAGTATCGTCGACGCGATGACGTCGCACCGCCATCGACGGACCACATCAGCCTGTCCGGTGAGCCGGAAGCTGAATAAACATATCCCGGGAGGCCTGGGAGGCAATTTGACGCGCGCCTGCACTCCCGGATTGTTATTGCCTGACTCCACGCAGACGCTGTAATGAACATTGAAGCTTTCGCCGCCCCCTCCCTGCTGCGCCGCCTGACCGCCATGTTGTACGACCTGCTGCTGGTTGTTGCCGTCGTCGCTGGCGTTTTCGCTCTCGCTCTTCTCGTTCAGGTCAAGCTGCTGGGCAGTGCGGATCACGCCCTGCATCCCGCAGTGGCGCAGGCGCTGACCGTCGCCAGTGTCTACGGTTTTTTCATAGTCTTCTGGCTTGTGGACGGCCAGACCCTGGGTATGCGCGCCTGGCGTATAAAGCTGGTGGACTTCAGCGGCGGGCCGCCGACACCGGGCAAGGCTGTACTGCGGTGCTGCGGCGCGACACTGTCGGCCGCCTGTCTGGGTCTCGGCTACCTGTGGTGTCTTGTCGATCGCCGCAACCGCTACTGGCACGACTACCTGTCGCGCACCGAGCTGATTCTCCTGCCCCCGCGCACCCGGGAAACCGGAGAGGCAACTTAGCCGCCAGTAGTGTCTCAGTTTGGGTTTCTACCCTATCAAGATCGCTTGAATTGGGTGTGGCCCACTGGAACACGCCAAAAAGCGGCCGTCCCTGGCCAGGCTCGGGTGGCGACGTCCTGTCGCCACACGGTTCCAGTGGGCCACACCCAACCCAAGCTCGCGCAATAAATCAAAACTGAGACACTACTGGCGGCCAGGGCCTGTTCAGTTTACCGGCTACAGGCCTTAAACTGGATATCCGTGGCCAGGCGTTGGACATAAAATGTTGGCCTGCACAGTACAAGGATCAAGGAGCCGTCATGCCCGCTATTTCATTCTCCGCCCGCAAGATACCGGATGCCGCCGCCAGGGCCACCCAATGTGCAGTCCTGCCGATGTTCAGCGGCGAGCAACTTTCCCCGGAGGCCTTGCAGCTGGACGAAGCTTCGGGCGGAGCCATCAGCGCCCTGCTCAAACTGGGTGATTTCACGGGAAAGAAGGGGGAAACCTTCTTTCTGCCCGGCGCGGGCAGCGCCAAACGAATCCTGCTGGTGGGGTGCGGCAAAGCGAAGAAATTCGATCGCGCGGCAATGCGTGGCTTTTGCGACAAATTTTATGAAGCCCTCAAAAACACCCGGGCGACCGAGGCGACATTGCATCTGCCTGCGGCGATAGAGGAAGAACAGGAATGCCGCTGGTTCATCAGCTATCTGGCACGCTACCTGGTCACGGCCAACTACCGGTACACCGAGACGGTGGCCAAACCCAAGCCCGCGGCGCCACTGGCCCGGTTGGTGGTGAATTGCGCAGAGATACTGGCAGTCGGCTCCGCCAACTCGGCCCTGAGTCAGGGCGAGTCGACTGGCCAGGGCGTCAATGAGGCGCGCAATCTCGCCAACCTGCCGGGCAACATATGCACACCCACCTACCTGGCAAGCCAGGCGCGTAAACTCTCCCGTCGTTACGACAACCTCAGCACCAGCGTACTCGATGAAAAGAAAATGCGCGAACTGGGCATGGGTGCTCTGCTTTCGGTGTCCGCGGGAAGCCGGCAACCAGCCAGACTCATCATCATGAATTATCGTGGGGGCAAGGCGTCCCAACGGCCCTATGTTCTGGTTGGCAAGGGCATCACCTTCGACACCGGCGGCATTTCGCTCAAACCCGGACCCAAGATGGACGAAATGAAGTACGACATGTGCGGCGCCGCCAGCGTGTTCGGCACAATGATTGCCGCGGCGGAACTCCAGTTACCGCTGAATATTGTCGGAATTATCGCGGCGGCGGAAAACATGCCGGGCGGCGGCGCCACCAAACCCGGCGATGTCGTGACCAGTATGGCCGGCAAGACAATCGAGATACTCAATACCGATGCCGAGGGGCGCCTGGTGCTGTGCGACGCGCTCACCTATGTTGCACGATTCAAACCGGAAGCGGTCATCGATATCGCCACGCTCACCGGGGCCTGCGTCGTCGCGCTGGGTTCCCACGCGACCGGATTGTTCGCCAATGACGACAAACTGGCGGACCAGTTGCTCGAGGCGGGCACCCAGAGCCACGACCGCGCCTGGCGCATGCCGCTGTGGCCGGACTACCAGAAACAGCTGGACAGCAATTTTGCCGATGTCGCCAACGTCGGCGGCCCGGCCGGCGGCAGTATTACCGCCGCCTGCTTTCTGGCACGCTTTACCGAGGATTACACCTGGGCTCACCTGGATATTGCGGGAGCCGCATGGGACAGTACCCCAAAGGGCGCTACCGGGCGCCCGGTAGCCCTGCTGACGCGCTATCTGCTGGACCGGGCCGGTCGCGCGGGATGACCCGCATCACCTTTTATATCCTGCAGTCCCCGGAACCCGACGAACGCCTGCGCATTGCGATGCGCCTTACTGAAAAGGCTTTCCAGCAGGGCAACCGCGTCTTTATCAATGCCGCGGACGAAAACCAGGCACAAGCGCTGGACGATGAGCTGTGGCGTTTTCGCCCCGCCAGCTTCCTGCCCCACGGATTACAGGGCGCCGCCGATGCCGACGCCATCGCCATCGGCTGGGGACAGGACCCCGGCGATCACAGCGACGTGCTGATCAATCTGCAGCTTGACATACCTGCTTTTTTCAGCCGTTTCCAGCGTGTGGCCGAGGTGGTGACCCAGGACGAGGCGAGTCTCGCCGCCCTGCGCTCGTCATGGCGGTTTTATCGCTCCCGCGGCTACGAGCTGGACAAACACGAACTCTGAGGCACCCCGCTTTCCGCCGGTGACGGGGGTGACGTATAATCCCTCGCTTTGTCAGATTGCCGGCGTCGGCCGCTGCCATCCTCAGCCGGAATAGCAAGCCCATGGAGAAGACCTTTAAACCCGCCGATATCGAAACCCGCTGGTACGACGAGTGGGAATCGCGGGGCTATTTTGCCCCGCAGGGCGGCGAGCACGCCTTCTGCATCATGATCCCGCCGCCCAACGTAACGGGCAGCCTGCACATGGGCCACGGGTTCCAGGAAGCCATCATGGACGCCCTGATCCGCTACCACCGGATGCTCGGCGACAACACCCTGTGGCAGGCGGGCACGGACCATGCCGGCATTGCCACACAGATGGTCGTGGAGCGCCAACTCGAAGCCGAGGGTACCGACCGACACCAACTCGGCCGCGAGAAGTTTATCGAAAAGGTGTGGCAATGGAAGGCGCAGTCCGGCGGCACGATCACCCGACAACTGCGGCGTCTCGGCTCGTCAATTGACTGGTCGCGCGAACGGTTCACCATGGACCCGGGCCTCAGCGAGGCTGTGACAGAGGTGTTCATCCGCCTCTACCGGGAGGGCCTGATCTACCGCGGCAAACGCCTCGTGAACTGGGACCCCGCCCTGCACACGGCGATATCGGATCTCGAAGTTATCTACGGCGAGGAACAGGGCCATCTCTGGCATTTCCGCTATCCGCTGGCGGACGGGAAAGGCCATCTGGTCGTCGCCACCACGCGCCCCGAAACCATGCTCGGCGATACTGCCGTGGCGGTGAACCCGGAAGACGAGCGCTATAGCCACTTTATCGGGCAGCAGGTCGCGCTGCCCCTGACGGACCGGCGCATCCCGGTCATCGCCGACGACTACGTGGATCGCGAGTTCGGCAGCGGCTGTCTGAAAATCACCCCGGCCCACGATTTCAATGACTACGCTGTCGGCCGGCGTCACGACCTGCCCCTGATCAACATCTTCGACGACGACGCCGTCATCGGCCCCGGGGCACCGGAAGCCTACCGGGGCCTGGATCGCTTCGAGGCCCGCGAGCGTATCGTCGCCGATATGCAGGCGATGGGCCTGCTCGAAAAAACAGAGCAACACAACCTGAAGGTGCCCCGCGGGGACCGGTCCGGCGTGGTCATCGAGCCCTACCTGACCGACCAGTGGTATGTGGACGCGAAGCAACTGGCCGGACCCGCCATTGAAGCGGTCGAGAATGGCGCCATCCGCTTCGTGCCAAAGCAGTGGGAAAACACCTATTTTGCCTGGATGCGGAATATTCAGGACTGGTGTATCAGCCGCCAGCTATGGTGGGGGCACCGCATTCCCGCCTGGTACGACGCACAGGGCAATATCTATGTCGGCCCCAGCGAGGCCGCGGTGCGCGCGGAACACGATCTGGGCGAGGACGTCGACCTGCGCCGCGACGAAGACGTGCTCGACACCTGGTTTTCCTCCGCTCTGTGGACATTTTCCACGCTGGGATGGCCCCAGCAGACCGAAGATCTCGCTGTATTTCACCCGACCTCCGTACTGGTGACGGGTTTCGACATCATCTTCTTCTGGGTCGCCAGGATGATCATGATGACCCTGCATTTTCGCGATGAAGTGCCGTTCAGGGAAGTCTATGTGCACGGTCTTGTGCGCGATGCCGACGGCCAGAAAATGTCCAAATCCAAGGGCAATGTGCTGGACCCGATCGACCTGATCGACGGCATCGACCTGGAGAGCCTGATTGCCAAGCGCACCTCGGGCATGATGCAACCGCACCTCGCGCAAAAAATCGAAAAGGCGACTCGCGAGCACTTCCCCGACGGCATCGCACCCTATGGCACCGACGCCCTGCGGTTTACCTACTATTCCCTGGCCTCCACCGGCCGGGACATCAGGTTTGACGTCGGGCGCATCGAAGGCTTCCGCAATTTCTGCAACAAGATCTGGAACGCAGCGCGCTATGTGCTGATGAACTGCGAGAACAGGGATTGCGGCGCCTCGTCGGATGCGGAACGCGAACTCAGTCTCGCCGATCGCTGGATCATGGGGTGTCTGGAGGAGACAGCGGCGGAGGTGGCGGCCGCGATCGAAAACTACCGTTTCGATCTCGCTTCCCAGGCACTCTATGAATTTATCTGGAACGAGTACTGCGACTGGTACCTGGAACTGTCCAAGCCGGTGCTCTGGGACGAGAGCATTTCCGCCGCCGCCGGGCGCGGCACTCGTTTCACGCTGGTGCAGGTTCTGGAATCCTGTCTGCGGCTGCTGCACCCCTTCATGCCGTTCATCACCGAGGAAATCTGGCAGAGCGTTGCGCCGCTGGCGGGCCGAAGCGGACCGACCATCATGCTGCAGCCCTACCCCCGCGGCGACGCCGCAAACATCGAACTTGAGGCGCGGGCGGACATCGAGTGGCTCAAGGCGATCATAGTGGCGGTCAGGACCATACGCGCGGAGATGAACATTCCGCCGGCGACCGAAATCCCCCTGCTGCTGAGCGGAGGCACCGAGGCGGATAAAAAAAGACTGGCGCAAAATTCGCAATACCTGAAAAAGCTGACTAGACTTGCGGGCATAGACTGGTTATCAGCCGGGGAGGATGCGCCCGCGGCCGCCACCGCCCTGGCCGGCGACCTCGAAATCCTGGTACCCATGGCGGGGCTGATTGATAAAGAGGCCGAAATTGCGCGCCTGGACAAGCAAATCGGCAAACTGGAGAAAGACCTGTCGCGCATCCACGGCAAACTCGACAATCAAAGTTTTTTGGAACGCGCTCCCGCGGACGTGGTAGCCAAGGAGCGGGAGAAAATGCTGGAACAGCAGCAGGCGCTGGAGACATTGCGGATAAAATTACAACGGATACAACAAATCTAACAGCCTTGATCGAAACAAATTCTGACTTTGGTCCGCCCGCCTGTTTGAGCGGACTTAAAAATGCCCCCGAAAACGCTCGTGACGTCACCACGGGTGCTGCGTTGTCCTGGCAGGGCAGACGCAGTATGCACGGCAGGACTCTGTGAGCCTCCGTCAATCCCTTGTACCGTCGCGCCGGCTTCACCGGGGGCAGCCTAATAAAAGTAAGATGCAAAACCGAGGATAGTGGTATGAATGATCGTGTCAGCGGCACGGTGAAGTGGTTCAACAACGCCAAGGGCTTTGGCTTCATTACACGGCAGGAAGGTGACCCGGATGTCTTCGTGCACTTCCGCTCCATCCAGGGGGACGGTTATCGTACCCTCAATGAGGGGCAGACCGTGGAATTCACGCTGATTGAAGGCCCCAAAGGTCTGCAAGCCGAGGATGTCCTGAAAATCTAGGAGCTTTCCCCGGAAAGAACCCACGGCGGACACACGGCGCGCATTGCCCGCGCCGCCGACAACCGGATTTTTTCGTCACCTGCTCTGCAGGAGGACCCGCCGGTTCTGTGACCGCGTTTAATCCACAGCGCGCAGTTTGAATACACCCCGGAACGTCACAAGGGCATTCACGCCACCCGCATTGATGATAGAATGCCCCGCGTTCAGCGCCCGGGCAGTCGGGCGCATGCCATCTGTCAGAGGAATCGAATGAGTCTCAACGTCAAACTGATCGTCAGCCTGATAATCGCCGGAATCGCCGCCACGCTCGTTGCCGTCGCACAGACGGGAAGCCCCTTCCAGCCTCTTCTGCTGGTTGGCTTTGCCGTCGTCGGCATCGCCTGCACACTGCTCGGCCACTATTCACCACGCCCGCGGCGCGGCCACGATGCCGCCGATGGGTCACACGAGGCTTCCGAATCGGAGGTCGCACCCCCATCCGGAGATCGGGAGTCCGGCAAGGTGAAATGGTTCAACGTTTCCAAGGGATTCGGATTCATCATCAAGGATGACGGAGAGGAAATCTTCGTGCATTTCCGCGCCATTCGCGGCAAGGGCAGACGGGGCCTGAAAGACGGCCAACGCGTGAGTTTCGTCGTCGTTGACAGCGAGAAAGGTCCCCAGGCGGAAGACGTCGTTCCCGACTCGGCGGACTAGGAAGCTGCCGGAACGGCACAGACCGAATTCCTTTTATTGCCCGGTGGGGGCTGTACTACTACAGATTTACGGGCCTGCCCCCTTTATCTGGCCCATTTCAGGTTTCAGGCATTTTCCAGGATCTCCCGCCAGTAGGACTGGATCATGCGCGCACCCTCCCCGAGGATAAGCGCGCTGTCCAGTGTGTCATCTTCCAGTGCCATCTCCACCACGGCGTAACCCACGTCGATCGACATTCGCGCCTGGCTGAGCAGCCGCTCCTCGGACGGGCGACCGAGCAGGTTCGATGCAATCTCGGCAAATCGCACGGCCAGCAGCCGGTGAGACTCCAGGCGGACTTCCTGCAGTGGCGCGACGGCACGCAGCGCCTGTACGATTTCGAGCCCCGCGGGCTCCCGCCGCGTTACTGCAAATGTTTTTTCCAGAAGTTCGTGAACGTTTCCCAACAGAGGCTGTAACTCTCCGCCGCCCGCGTACTGCTCGAACCAGTCGAAAAAAATCGCATTCTGGCGATCCATAAGGCCGGCCCCCAGTGCATTGAGCACGGCGTACTTGTTGGGAAAATAGCGATAAAGTGCGGGCACCGTGATACCGGCCCGCTCGGCGACAAGGTTGGTGGAGATGCGCTCTATCCCGACCTCCACGAGCAGCTCCGCCGCGGCGGCCAGAATCGCCTCGTAAGTGCGCTTGGCGCGCTCCTGCCGCGGCTTGTGCTTCTCCAGCAGCTCTACCTGTCTCTTAACAGCCATCGTCGCTGCAACCTCTCCGGGCTGGCCGGTATGGCCTGTCTCGCGCGGTTATTGGTGTCATCCTAGCCCAGCCGGGCAGACCCTGCCAGCCGGCGCCCCCCAACGATTAAACGCCAAGGTAGTGTCTCATTTTGAATTCTCATCTGAGTTGCAGCGCCACAGGGATTGGCTCTCGCTGGAACACGCCAAAAAGCGGCCATGCCCGAAAAAGAGGGGCAGGCTCTCCCTGGCCAGGCTCGGCGGCGCGCCCGAAAGAGGGCAGGTCTCCTGTCGCCACACGGTTCCAGCGAGAGCCTATCGCTGTGGCGCTTCCGGCATATTCTCGGAGTGAGACATTACCAGCGTGAGGCAGCGCTGGCGCGTCGTCGGTCGCGGTGACACAATACGCGGCTTGCAATATGGCGAGGAAGCGAGCGACGCTGCAGTAGTGTTGCGCCGGCATTCCGGCACCGGGGGCGGCGCAACCACTACGCATTGCAAATATTTGCAACATACGGGCGTTCCACACACGCTTTCGAACACAAGCGGCCGGCCAGCAGCCCGATTTTTACTGACCCGGACAACCACGAGACACTCCACGGACAGGACACTATGAGCAAGAAAAAACCCGTGACAAAGCGCCGTTTTCGCGGCGTCACCATACCGACCGGATCTCACCCCGCCATCAGGCGGGTCAAGCGCAGCGGGGTCTACCCTTCCATTCACGGCGACAAGTTCTGGAAATCCAGCTGCCTGCTGATCGACTATCTGCACAAGAACCCACCGGCCCACTGCCGCAGAGTCGTTGACGTCGGCTGTGGCTGGGGGATCGCCGGTATTTGGTGCGCCCGGAAACTGGGCTCCGATGTCACCTCGGTGGACGCGGACCCGGATGTTTTTCCGTTTCTGGAGGCCACCGCCGAACTGAACGACGTGGAAACGACCCCCATGGTCTCGCGTTTCGAAAAGCTGAGTAAGAAAAAACTGTCCCGTTTCGACATGCTCATCGCTGCCGACATCTGCTTTTGGGACGAGCTGGTGGACCCCGTCTACAACATGGTCAACCGGGCGGTCAAGGCGGGCGTGAAGCACATCCTCATAGCGGACCCGGAGCGACCGACGTTTCATGAGATGGCGGAACGCTGTATGGAGCGCCACTGCGCGGAACTCATCGAGTGGACAACGCCGCGATCGTCAATCAGGGCCAGCGGCGCTCTCCTGGTGGTGGAAAACGCCTGACTCGCTCAAACCGGGTTCAATTTGCCGCACCACTGGCAGGTAGTGCGTCAGCTTCGGTTACTGAACAGGCGCACGGATGGGATGGTCTATGGAACACGCCAAAGGCGCACGTCCCTGTGCAGGCTCGGCTGGCGACGTCCGTCGCGACGGTTCCAGTAGACCGTACCCGCCCGTGCTCATGCATTGATTCGAACTGATGCAGTACCCACTGGCAGTTTCGCTGGTCTGACGCCACAATGGGTGTTATAAACGCCGCCGCCCAGACGCAGATAGGCCGTGCGCCTGGCTATAGCCGGCAAAGGTGCGAAACCGGCTGACCTGGGCTACTTTTGATACAGATGATGTGCCCCCGTGGCTAGCAGGAAACGATGAAACAGCTGGGAATTCTAGACGCCGCGTTCGTCAATCTGGAGCAAGCCAATACCCCCCAACAGGTAGGCGGACTGGGCATCTACGATCCGTCCAGCGCACCCGGCGGTTTCGTACGCTTCAAGGATGTCATTGCCAGCTTTGAACGCCGCCTGGGCAACCTGCCACTGTTTCGAACGCGCCTGGTCGAGGTCCCCGGCGGCCTCGATCGCCCCTACTGGGTAAAAGACGCCAATTTCGACGTGGAATTCCACCTGCGCCATATTGCCCTGCCGGAACCCGGCGACTGGCGCCAATTGTGTATTCAGGTCGCAAGGTTGCATTCGCGTCCACTGGATCTGTCCCGCCCCCTGTGGGAAGCCTATATCATCGAGGCTCTGGACAATATTCCCCATGTTCCCAAGGGCAGCTTCGCGGTGTATACCAAAATGCACCACTCCCTCGTAGACGGCGCCGGTGGCGCCTCTTTCATGACCGCGCTGCACGATCTGGTACCGGAACCGGATGGAGGTCAACCCGCACAGGAACCTCGGCTGGTGGACGTCACGCCCTCGGTGGCTGAACTGCTTACCAAGGCGAGCCTGAACAGTGTCAAGAATTCGGTCAAGCTGGTCGGAGGCACCCTCAAGAACACGCAGGCGCTGGGCAAGTACGCCATCGGCATTGCGCGCAAGGATATTCCGCCCCCCGAAATCGACGCGCCCAAGACTATCTTCAACAGGCCGGTCGGTCCCCATCGGGTATTCGACGCGGCCGAGTTTCCTCTCGAGGGTTTCAAGGACATAAAGAATGCGGTGGGCGTCACTGTAAACGATGTCGCCATGGCGGTGATCGGCCGGGCCATGCTGCGCTATCTGCAGGCCAGGGGGGAGGCGCCCGCGGAGGGTTCACTGGCGGCGGGACTGCCAGTGAACATGCGCACCCGGCGCGGTGTCACCGACGATAACAACCAGGTGGGCTCGATATTCGCCTCCCTGCACACGGATATTGAGGATCCGCTTGAGCAACTGCAGGCGATTTACGAGTCCACCACACGGGCCAAGCAATCGGGCGAGGCGAGCCCGATGGTGGACGCCCTGAAAATCGCCGGAGTGCTCTCGCCTTTCCTGTCGCGATCCATTGCCGGTTTCTGGTCGCGCAACGAACTCTCGCAGTATATTCCGTTCAATATTTCCACGTGCATTTCCAATGTTCCGGGCCCGGACTTTCCGCTGTACTGTGCGGGAGCCAGGATGGTGGATTACTACGGTCTCGGTGTGCTCACACCCGGCATGGGGATTTTTCACCTGGCGTTCAGCTACGCGGACAAGATCACTCTCTCGGTGCTCGCGGACCGCGACATCATGCCCGATCCGGAGTTCTACCACGACTGCCTGGTCGACGCGTACGAGGAATTTTACGCGGCTGCCATCAAGTTGACGCCCGGTGCCGCCCGTCGCGCC
Source organism: Halioglobus sp. (assembly GCA_034521205.1). Lineage (GTDB taxonomy): Bacteria > Pseudomonadota > Gammaproteobacteria > Pseudomonadales > Halieaceae > Marimicrobium. The sequence continues at coordinate 93,086 of JAXHMT010000005.1, read as the reverse complement.
GATGTGGCTGCCAAGGCAAAAATCCGCTCTCCCAAGCGCAAACGCGCCATCGGCTCCAGCAGGCCCAAGTCGCAAAGCGCGCGCTCCGCCGCGGGAAAAAAGTCCGCCGCCGGCAAATCCGGGGCCGCAACAGCGGCAAAAAAAGCCCGCAAGAAAAAGGCGGCGGGCGCGAAAAGGCCGGTAAAGAAAGCCGCTCCGAAAAAATCCGCGCGCAATAAAGACGCCGCGAAACCGCAACGCAAAAAGACGCCGGCCGCCGCGAACACAAGACCCAAAGCTGATAAAGCCGTAAAAACCGCCGGCAAGGCTACACGCAATTCGACCCGAAAATCACCAGCGCGGCCCAAAATAACCCGGCGTGGCGGCGCGCGGGCGCAACCAAAATTGCGCTCTACCTGACCACAGAGTTTGGCTGAATTCTCCACCTGACGCAGTAATCGACCATGGGCAGCAAGAAACGACGCGCCATTCCTCGCTTTAGCACACCCATCATCGAGACTCACTGTCACCTCGACTATCTCGATACGGTTACGCTGGGTGAAACACTCGCACAGGCGGCAGACGTCGGCGTTGAGCGGGTGATCACTATCGCAGTCTCTCCGGACAACCTCGATACGGTGCGGGCGCTGGCGGATTCACATACTACGGTCTGGGGCACCCAGGGTATTCACCCCACGAAGCAGGATCTTTTGATGCCGGGGTGGAACAGACGGTCCGCGCAGGGCTTTCCTGCGAACGCATGATCGCTGTCGGGGAAATCGGGCTGGATTATTACTACGACCACGCCGATCGCGCTGTTCAACGCGACGTTTTCGAGCGTCAGCTGCAATTGGCCGTGGAGTCCGATCTGCCGGTAGTCATTCACACGCGGGAGGCGGACGAAGATACACGCGACATTTTGCGCAACTACAGCCGCACTCTGCGCCGCAAGGGCGTTATACACAGCTTCAGTTCTTCGCTGGCGCTGGCAACGTTCTGTCTCGAGGAAGGTTTTTGTCTCGGATTCAACGGCATCGCCACATTCAATCGCGCCGATAATGTTCGTGAAGTCGTGGAGGCGACGCCCGCTGAACGGATTCTGCTGGAAACCGACGCGCCCTACCTCACTCCGGAACCCTATCGCGGCAAACCCAACGCTCCGCATTTTCTGCCTTTCATCGCGGAGCGCATTGCTTCGGTAAAGGCGATGGAGGTGGAAACGCTGCTGGCATGGGCCCGCCGCAACAGCATGGCCCTGTTCTTTCCCGCGGAAGCTTTGGATCCTGCCTCCGCCACATGACTCCCTGGAAGCATTCAGTGGTACACTGCGCCCCGCCAGCAGGTATCGCTCATCGAAACGCTCGTAGCCGCGGATCGGTGAGAGATCCGGGCCAGACTTAACGATCAGGAACAGGTAGAACCAGCCCAATCAATGGAGTACAAGGTAGGACAACGCTGGGTCAGTCACGCCGACGCCCAGCTCGGATTGGGCATTGTCGTCGCTATCGAGGGGCGGCGTGTCACCCTGTCCTTTCCGGCGATCGGAGAGGAGCGAACCTACGCCATCGAGAACGCCCCACTGACGCGGCTGCGTTTCAAGGCCGGCGACCATATCTGCACGGCAGACGACGTGGAACTGCTGGTCACTGAAGTACGCGAGCAGGAGGATCTGCTGGTCTATGTGGGCACGGACCACCGCGACGAAGAACGCATTGTCTCGGAACTGGAGCTGGATGCGTTTATCCAGTTGACGACCCCACAGCAACGCTTGCTCAACGGCCACTTCGACAAACATCAGGAATTCGCACTGCGCGTTGCAACTTTTCAGCACTGGAACAGTTTGCAACATTCCCCGGTGAGAGGGCTGTTGGGTTCGCGCACCAGCCTTATCCCGCACCAGGTCTACATCGCCAGCGAAGTGGGCCGGCGTCACGCACCCCGGGTCATGTTGGCGGACGAGGTCGGCCTGGGCAAGACGATCGAGGCCGGCATGATTATTCAGCAGCAGCTGCTGTGCGGCCGGGTATCCCGCGTGCTGATTCTGGTGCCCGAGAACCTGTTGCACCAGTGGCTGGTGGAAATGCTGCGCCGTTTTAACCTGCGGTTCACACTGTTCGACGCCGAGCGAATCCAGTTGGACGCGCAGGACAACCCCTTCGAGACCGAGCAATTGGTGCTGAGTAGCCTGGATGTATTACTCGAGGACTCCTCCCGCGCAGAACAGGCCCTCGAAGCGGGCTGGGATCTGGTGACGATCGACGAAGCCCACCACCTGCACTGGTCCGAGGAGGAGGCCGGAGCTGACTACCGCTTCGTGGAGCGACTGTCCCGCCAGACCGCGGGACTGTTACTGCTGACGGCGACGCCCGAGCAATTGGGGCAGGCCAGCCATTTCGCGCGACTGCGCCTGCTGGACCCGGCACGTTTTCACGATCTGGAATCTTTCAGACGGGAAGAAAAGCAATACCGGCAGTGGAGCGAGTTGCTGGAGAAGCTGGAAGCGGGATACCCGGTGGAACAACTGCCGGACGGGCTGGACCCCGCGCAGAGCGCCGAGGCGCTTGTCGAGCAGATCCTCGATCGCCACGGCACCGGCCGGGTGCTGTTCCGCAATACACGCGCCGCCATCGGCAATTTCCCCCGGCGCATGCTGCACCGCCATCCGCTCGAGGCGCCCCGGGAATACGACCGGGCACCTGAGGAGCTGCCCGCGCGGCTGTATCCCGAGCTGCCCTGGCCCGACGACGCCTGGCTGGACTTTGATCCACGTGTCGAGTGGCTCGAACAGACACTCAAAGAACTGCGACCGGAAAAAGCGCTGGTAATCTGTGCCCACGCCTCGACGGCGGTGGCGCTCGAACACCACCTCCACCTGCGGGCGGGAATCCGTTCCGCGGCGTTTTACGAGGACTTGTCCATTATCGAGCGCGACCGGGCAGCCGCTTACTTTGCCGACGAGGCCGGCGGCGCGCAAACGCTGGTCTGTTCGGAAATCGGCAGCGAGGGACGCAATTTCCAGTTTGCGCACCATCTCATACTGTTCGACCTGCCGCTGAACCCGGATCTGCTGGAACAGAGAATCGGGCGCCTGGACCGGATCGGGCAGCGCGAGGACGTACAGATTCATGTCCCGTTTCTCAAGGGAACTGCCCAGGAGACCCTGCTGGACTGGTACGACCTCGGTCTGGATCTGTTCCGCGACAGCTGTTCCGCCGGCTACATGATTTTCGAACAGTTCCGGGCACGCCTTCTGGAGCAACTGGAACGACCCACCGGGGAATTTTCCGAACTTCTCGATGACACCGCGGCATTCACCGCCGAAACGCGCCGGGAGCTGCGCGAGGGCCGCGACCGACTGCTGGAGCGCAATTCCTGCCGGCCGGAGATCGCCGAGGCACTTATAGAGCAGATTCGCTCGATAGAGACCGGTAGCGACCTGACTGACTATCTGGAAGCTCTCTGTGAAACGTTCGGCGTCGATCAGGAATTTCACTCCGAACAGGCGCTGATTCTGCGGCCCACCGAGCATATGCTGACCGGTCATTTCCCCGGCGTACGGGACGAGGGCACCACCGTCACCTTCAGCCGAGACCGGGCGCTGGCACGAGAGGACATGGATTTTCTGACCTGGGAACACCCCATGATTCAGGAAGCGATGGATATGGTGCGCTCCACCGAGCTGGGCAATGCCGCCCTCGGCACTATCAAGCTAAAAGGCGTGGCGCCGGCGACCATGCTGCTCGAGGTTCTGTATACCGTGAATTGTGTGGCCCCTTCCGGCCTGGGTGTCGAGCGGTTCCTGCCCTGCAGCCCCATAAGGCTGCTTGTGGATGCCCGGGGAAAGGATCTGTCGGACCTGCTCCCGCACGAAAAGCTGAACCAACTCGTAGAGAAAGTGAAAAAACCGACCGCGCTGGCTATCATCAAACAGGTCCGCGCTGATGTCGAGGCGAAGATGTCCCTGGCTTCCAACCGGGCTGAGCAGCAACTGGAGCAAGTGCTGCGTACCGCCGAGGACGATATGCGCAATCTGCTCGGAGCTGAACTCTCGCGGCTGCGGTCGTTGCGCGAGGTGAATCCTTCGATCCGGCAGGAAGAACTGGATCACCTGGCGTACCAGATCGAGGAATGCGCACTGCATATCCGCCACGCCAATCTCCAGTTGCAGGCACTGCGCCTCATCGTCACCACCTGAAGTAGGCGGCGTCGCAACTTGCACGTGATACGCGCGTTACCATGACGACCAGCCGTGCGCCTGCCGTCAGACCACGGAAAAACAGCATGAAAAAAGCGATTATCACCGGGATTACGGGACAGGATGGAGCCTACCTGGCCCAGCACCTGCTGGAACAGGGCTACCACGTTACGGGCACGTATCGCCGCACGAGTTCGGCGAATTTCTGGCGCATGGAGGATCTGGGCATCGCCGACCATCCGCAACTCGGATCTTGTCGAACACGACATCACCGACCTGTCGAACTGCATACGGCTGGTCGACCACAGCGGACCCGATGAGATTTACAATCTGGCGGCGCAGAGTTTTGTCGGTGTATCCTTTGAACAACCCATTACTACCGGTGAGATCACGGGTATCGGCGTCGTCAATCTGCTAGAGGCCGATGCGAATCGTCAATCCGGGAATACGGTTTTACCAGGCATCCACATCAGAGATGTTCGGCAAGGCCCAGGACAGTTCCACAGAACGAGAATCCACGCCCTTCTATCCCCGCAGCCCTTACGGCGCGGCCAAGCTCTACGCTCACTGGATGTCGGTCAATTACCGCGAATCCTACGGTATGTTTGCCACCAGCGGCATTCTCTTCAACCACGAATCGCCCCTGCGCGGCAGGGAGTTCGTGACGCGCAAGATCACCGACGCGGTGGCGCGCATCACGCTCGGGCGACTCCAGACACTGGAGCTGGGAAATCTCGACGCCGAGCGCGACTGGGGTTACGCCAGGGACTATGTGGCCGGCATGCACATGATGCTGCAGGCCGAAAAACCCGATACTTTCGTGTTGGCCACCGGTCGCACAACCAGTATCCGCGACTTCGTCACGATGTCTTTCTCGGCGGCGGATATCGAACTGGAATGGGCGGACAGTGGCGTGGCCGAGCACGCCCGCAACCGTGACGACGGGCGCACGCTCGTGACTGTCAACCCACGCCACTATCGGCCCGCGGAAGTAGACCTGCTGATCGGCGACGCCGGCAAGGCCGCCGACGAACTCGGCTGGCAGCCCGCGACCGGCCTCGAGGAGCTCTGCCAAATGATGGTGAAAGCCGACCTGGACCGCATCGAGCGGGGCGTGTCCTACTGACCGCCATGGCCCGACGCATCCTGCTCACCGGCGCCCAGGGATTCACCGGGCGGCATTTTGTGCACGCAGCCGACGTTGCGCGGCGGTACGGTCAGCTGCGTTGCAGGCCGACCTCGAAGACGCCGGCGCGATCGCGCGGGAAGTGGCTGGCGAAGACTTCGATTACGTCGTACACCTGGCGGCGATCAGCGCCGTCACCCATGCCGACGAGCTGGGTTTCTACCGCGTAAATCTTTTCGGCACACTCAATCTTCTGGAGGCCCTGTGCGCCCTCGCCCCTCTGCCACGGAAGGTGATACTGGCCAGCAGTGCCAATATCTACGGCAACAGCCCGGCCTCGCCCATCACTGAAGACACATCGGCGGCCCCGGTCAATCACTACGCGATGAGCAAGCTGGCCATGGAGCACATGAGCGCGCAATACAACGATCGGTTGCCGCTGGTCGCCGTGCGTCCGTTCAACTACACCGGTGTCGGCCAGGACATGCGCTTTGTCGTGCCCAAGCTGGTGGCGCACTTTCGCGAGCGGCGCTCCGCCGTAGAGCTCGGCAATATCGACGTCGAGCGCGAGTTCAACGATGTGCGCGATATTTGCAACGTCTACCTGAAACTATTGGAAGCGGGCGACCCCGGCGAGGTGTACAACATCTGCAGCGGCAGGACACACAGACTGCGCGACGTCATCCAGTGCCTTGAAGCCCTGTCGGGACACAGCATCGACATCAGGGTCAATCCCGCATTCGTGCGTCGCAACGAAGTGCACCGTTTGTGCGGCAACCCCGAAAAACTGCGGGCCTGCACGGGAGAAGCCCCAAGCGGCGATCTCGAAGCCACCCTGCGCTGGATGCTTGAATCGCCCGGCGACTGACAACACCCCGCTGACTTCAGGCGATCCGCCGGTAAATCTCCGCGGTCTCCCGCGCGCAGCGCGCCCAGGAAAACGCCGCCGCTCGCTCGCGCCCCTTCCGCCCCCAGCTGGCGCGTTCTTCCGGATTCTCCAGCAGCCGCTCCAGGGTGGCCGCCAGTTCCTCGGGCTCGCCGGTTTCCAGTAGCGGGCAGGCGCCCGCGGAAAATTCCGCCATCGACGTCCCGGCCCGGCATATCGCCGGCACTCCGCTGCGCATGGCATCCAGCACCGGCAGGCCGAAGCCCTCGTAGACCGAGGGATAGCAGAACAACGCGGCGCCGGAGTAGAGATCGGGCAGGCAGTCCGCCGGGACATAGCCCAGATGGCGGGCGGTGCCCTCCCCCACAAGTGCGTCGAGCCGCGCTCGCAACTGCTCGTTGCGCCAGCCCGAGGAGCCAGTCAACACCAGCGGATACTCCCGGCGCAGCACCGCCGGCAGATGCTCCCAGGCCGCCAGCAACAAGTCGATGCCCTTGCGCGGCTCCAGTGTGGCGACCAGCAGCACGTAGTTGCCATGCCGCAGCCCGTAGCGCTCGAGGACTGCGGCGGTCTCGGCGGGAGTTCGCGGTTTGTAGCGTTCATCGACGCCCTCGTAGATCGTGTGCACTTTTCCCGCAGGCAGGTGGTACTGCTCCAGAATCTCCTCGCGCACCACGTTCGACACGGTGATGACGGCGTCGGCGCGCTCCAGACTCCGCGGCAGCAGTCGATTCAACCGCTCCACCACATGGGGCGGATGAAACTGCGGGAAGCGTATGTGGGAGAGATCGTGCACTGTGGTGACGCACGCCCCGCGATACGGTTTCAATATGTAGTTGGTCTCGTGATAGACGGCATCTGCGGCATTGGCATTGGCGTGCCGTTCGAAGCGCCGCTCCATGAGAAAGTCGTAGAGGGCTTTCGTACCGGGAATCATACCGATCGCGGCGCGCATGCGCCGGACAAGAGGCGAGCCGGGCTGCGCGTCGCCACCATCACTCAGCAGGGCGGCGGTGGCGGCGAGCTGGGCGCGACCGTCCTGCCAGTGTGTTCCGGTAAAGCAGTCGACCGTTTCGACGTCGTCGCCCAGGACCAACTGCTCGAGCAGGTGGTAGCTGTAGTAGCCCACGCCGGTGACCGGCGGGCGCAGCGCTTCTGCGTTGAAGATCAGCTTCACGGGGCCGGCACCACTCGCAGCAGATCTTTAGAGTACATCCTGCCCGAGCAGGTCCAGCTCGACCTGCTCCAGCAGTTTGTCAAGTTCACCCCGGAAAACGTCGCGGTTGAAACTGTGGCTGCGCTCGTAGGCGCGCTCGGCCAGTCTGCAACGCTCATCGGTATCTTCCAGCATGTGCAGCGTATACCGCTGCAGTTCCTCCAGCGAACTGAAACGAAACCCGCTGTGTTCGTGCTCGACAATCTCCCGCTGGCCGCCGCCGTCGATGACAATGGGAACACAGAAATTCTGCATGGCTTCCACCGTGGTCATGCCGAAGTGTTCCACGCGCTCCGGGCGCTCCTCGTCGAGCCCGCAGGCGTGCCAGAAGATCGCCGCCCGGCGATAGAGGTCGCGGATGTCGGCGACAGGCGCGTTGGGCAGTACCGCAATGTCGCACCCTGCCTGTTCGACCGCTTCATACACCTTGTCCAGGTAGGTGTTGTTCGGAATGGCGCCTCCGGCGAGCACCATCTTCCAGCCGCTGGTCTGTTCCGGATGCTCCCGGCACAACCTGTCGAAAGTCTGGACCATCTCGACTTGCTTTTTGCTTTCGCTAATCTCGAAGCGGGACACCGAGAGTATGAGTTTTTCCTTGTCGGCTGCGGAACTGTCCGGATTGTACATGTGCACGGGCGGATAGATCCGCTGCGTGGGATCCAGCTGCCAGCGTTTTTGCACCCACTCGCCGGTGTAATCGCCATTGATTACAAGGTGCGTGTATTTATCGACCTGGAAAAACTGCGATCGCTCGCGGTCGGGGAAATGGCAGACAAATATGGAAACCGGCGCCAGCGGATTCACCTTGCCCAGCATATTGGCATTGATGAAGATGTCGTAGTTCAGGCTTTCCCGGGCGACGACATCGAACACGTTGTGACTCTCGAGCATCACGATACCCTCGTCGGGCATAAAGGCGTCGCGCTCCTCGAAAAAGGGAATCGGCAGGATTTTTACTGCGCAGCGCGACAGGTCGATATCGAACCATTCCCTGTATTTGTCCAGTGATACCTCGTTATTGAAGATATAGGTCACTTCGTAGCGGTCCTGCATCACAGTGGCCATCTCGGCGACATAGCGCTGGCCTCCCCCTGCAAAATGGCCCGCATGGTCGTAGATTCCCACGCGGACCGGTCGCAGGCCGAGTACGACTTCCAGGTGAGAGAAAAACTTGACGGTGCCTACCTTGCCCAAGTGCTTGAGTAACTGGTCCCGCAACTTCTCCAGCACGTTCAGTACCGTGCCCGTTTCCTGGTGTTCGCACATCACCCGGACACTGCTCAGCAACGCTCGGTATAGCAGATCCATCTCGCCCTGCTTGAAAAAATGCGACGAGGCTATGCAATCCGGCAGTTGCAGCGGAAAGTGCTTGGCCAGGATGTAGAACCTGTTGCGATTGCACAGATACTTGCACAACTGGTCGGAGGTGCTGCCATGGTAATGATGGTGCAGCACACTGTCGGGGCTGTACCACACTTCCCATCCCCGCTCGCGGCAACGCAAACTGTAGTCGATGTCCTCCATGTACATGATGAACGTCTCGTCCCAGGGCCCGACGTCCTCGAGACACGCGCGGCGGAACATCACCGACCCGCCGGATACATACTCGCGCCGTGCGGCTTTGGCGTAGCGGCGGGAATCCTCTTTCTCCCAGCCGATGTCGGTGAAGTAGAACTCCTCGATTTCCTCCACCCCGACGCTGTTCAGTATATTACTGCCGGCGAACAGAATCTTGCTCTGCACCGCGCCGATGGTCTCGTCCCGGCCGAAAACCGTCAGGAATCCCTGGAGCCAGCCCTCGTCGACGGTGGCGTCGTTATTGGATATAACCACAAACTCACCGCGGGACCGCGCGATACCCCGATTCAGTGCCCGCGCGTAGTTATTCTCGTCGTTGATGAGCAGTTCGATATCGGGATGGTTGTCGCGCAGCCAGCTCAGCGAACCGTCGGTCGAACCGTTGTCGACGACGATGACCTCCAGGTCGATTCCCTGCCGGTCGACGGCCGACACCGAACCGAGGAATTTCTCGAGGAATTCACCGGGGTTGTAGGTTACCGTGAGGACGGAGACGGAAACCGGCTCGCTCACGACTCGCCCGCCTCTTCTATGACAATGTCCGCCAGTATGTTCTCGATTCCGGCGGACACCCGTTGGGGGTCGGCGCGCATGTCGGGCGGCGGCACCAGCCGCGTGTGCGTCGGCCGCGGGCTCGGCGGGATGCACCGGGTCGGGTCCTCATAGGCCGAATACGGCACCCTGACCAGTTTTTTCGGTTTGACCCGCAACCACCAGGTGCGCACATCGTTGGTACGGTGTCCGATCTCGACAAATATGGCGCGGATTATTTCCCTGAACTCGCCGTTGCGAATCATCCACGCGGCGTTCACTGCCCGCTCCCTGATATACCGAAGCTGTCTGATCATGGTGGATTCGGCCGCCTGTTATGCCCCGCCAGCTGACCGGGGGAGTATTCTGTCGGTAGGGTCGAAGAGGTGGTGCGCGCCCCCGGGTCAACCTGTTGTTTTCCATACATTCTAACCAAAACACCCGGTCTGACAAACCCATGCGACGCGCATAATACCTAAACCTGGGGCCCGTTCACACTGTCTGAGGCGGCCCTGACAATACCCGCCGGCGCCATAAGCGCACAGTTCCGCTGGAACACGCCAAAACGCGCACCTCCCTGTGCAGGCTCGGTGGCGACCTCCTGTCGCCACACGGTTCCAGCGGAACTGTGCGCTTATGGCGCCTCTGCTCCGGCTTGTATCCACGCTGCGCCATTATCACCAAACTGTGCAGCACCATGGTGAAAAACATAGACGCATGTATCAGATTGCCACCGCTGGAGCTGTCGCGTAATGTTGCCGCAAGGCGCCGGCACGTCCCGCGTAATTTTCAGAACGAGTATAACGTTGCGAGTTGTTCTCCATATCGGCACTGACAAGACCGGGAGCACCTCCATCGAATCTGCCCTGTACCGCAATCGCGACTGGCTGCGCGAACGCTCGGTCTACGTTCCCGAAACAGGTCTGGGGCGGGACAACGGTCACGCACTGTTACTGGAACAGCTCCACGATGGCGAACTGGCATCACTCGCAAAAGAACTGAGCACCGCGCGCGATGTCGGCTTCGCGCGGGCCATCGTCTCCTGGGAGGGTATGGTCCGCTTTCGCCGGACACAGATACGCAAACTGTTTCGGGCGCTGCGCGCTTTCGATATACAGGTACTGGTCTACCTGCGGGACCAGGCCGAGATTATACAGTCCGCCCATCTCCAATGGATACAAGCGGGCAGGGCAGGCCCTTGCCGATTCGCTCACTTGCGGACCCTTCCGGCCTGCGCCAGCGCCTGCTGGCCGCCGCGTTCATCCGCGATCCGCGCCGCAACTACTACCGCACGCTGCGCCGGTGGCGCAGATATATGCCCGGCGCGGATTTTCGTGTGCGCGTTTTCGACCGGTCGTGTCTCGTCGACGGCGATGTAGTGGCCGATTTACTCCGGCAGCTCGGGATCGCAAAAGACCCCGCCTTCACAATCGGCGGGGGCCAGACCAATCCCAGCCTCGACGTCGAGGGCGCGCTGCTTGGTAGAACGCTGGCGCGCGGACCCCGACTACCGCGACCGGATGGAGACGCTGATCGACGTCACGCAGTCGGTCATCAACCACGAGGGAAGCCAGACCCGGTATTTTCTCGACGAGGTATCGGTGCACGCCCTGCGCAGACATTATGCACGTGCCAACCGGCGTCTGGCGACGCACTTCTCGATCGACGACGATCCGCTTTTTCCCGAGGTCCGCGGGTGTTGGCGCACCGAACCGCTGGCCGCGATCGAGGCGCGTTCGCAGACATTGTCCAAGCGCGTCTGGGAGGTCAACTGCGTGCCCACTCTGCAGGGAAACGCACACGGAACGGCTGTGGCTGCGCAAACCCAGCTCTACGAGGGCTGGAGCCGGCCCGAGTCGTGGGGCGTATGGAGTGTCGGGCGCCGTTCGCGGTCTGCGCTTTCGTCTGCCGGCGCCGACTGCTGCCGGCCTACTGTCTCGTCACTGCAGTTGCAGCCTGCGCGGCCGCTACCACGGAGCCATCGAACGCAGTCGGGTTACCGTAAACGGGCTGGATCTGGGCGCGCACGACCTGTCCTCCGCGGAGACGGTTCTGGAATTGCCGGTGGACGCACTCCGGGCCTACGAGGTCGTGGATATCAGTCTCGAACACGCCGGATCCAGGGAACGCCCATCCGGCGACAACCGGCGCGACCTCGCATTCGCCCTGTCTGCCATCGCGGTCACGCCACATCACGAGACCTGAATCAGGCGTGCGGTAAAGGGCGTCACTCACCGCCTGGCACCGCGACTTACGCCAATCCTCGATGCGCGACAATCGGTCGAGTCAGTAGCGCACCGCTGACAATGCGCATGGCAGTGTCCTCGGTGAATGCGGTCGCCAGGTTAGTCGTTTCCCGCCAGCCCGCCGTCGTCGCCGGCGCGGCACTGCCCAGCCGCGCCACCGCCTCCGCGGCACTCGCCGTGGCGCCGGCGATGAGCCCCAGGCCGGTGCAATCGCCGATGGCCTGCACCTCCAGCCCGGCGTCGCCCAGCGCGTCCGCGAACGACGTATCCGCCACCGGGTCCCCGGCGACCAGCACCGTATCGCCGCGGACGCGCCTCTCGCGACCGGCGACCTCGATGACCACGGCCTCGCCCTCGACGCGCAAGACATCGACGCCCGTATTGACGGTGACGCGCAGGGTGTCCAGCCTGTCCATGTGTTCCTGGCGGCGCTTCTTGCCGACCTCCGGGGCGATGCGCTTGCCCGTCCCCACCAGATGCACGCGGCGCCCGCGCCGGGCGAGAAATTCCGCCAGCTCCACGGCGGCGAGGTCCGCGCCCACTATCACGACCTCACGGCCGACGGGCATCCACCACCGGGTGGCGCGCCGCAGCACCGACGGGGTCAACCACGGTTCCAGGCGCGGCACCAGGGCCGACACCAGGTACCGCTGCCAGGGCGACAGACGCCGCGCCTCGTTGTCATCGAGGCGACCCGCCACGACCTGCCGCAGCAATGCGCCCGTCAATACATGCGCCGCGTCGATACCGTCGATGGGGGGCGTGTGCAACCTGGCACCCGTGGCGACGATCACACTGTCCGGCCGCAGGGCGCGAACGCTCTCGACGGTCGCCTCCACGCCGGTGCGCACCTCGACGCCGAGGCGCCCGATCTCGTCGAGCAGCCAGTGCAGGAAGCTTTCGTTGTCGGAATGCACGGTAGAGGCCAGCAACAGCGATCCGCCGAGACGCCGCTGCCGCTCCAGAAGCAGCACCCGGTGACCGGCCTGCGCGGCCAGTCGCGCCGCTTCCAGGCCGGCGGTGCCGCCGCCGATCACCACCACCCTGCGGTTGCCCGCCGGAATGGGCAGTTCGAGCTCCCGGCCGGACAGCGGGTTGACCGCGCAGCCGAGATTGTCGGCGGTCTGCATCGAGTCGATACAGTTCTCGCAGGAGATGCAGCGACGGATGCGGCGCGCCCGCCCGCTCACCACTTTGGCGGGCAGCTCGGGGTCCGCCAGCAGCGGCCGCGCCATGGCGATCAGGTCCGCCACACCCGCGGCCAGCATCTGTTCGCCCACCCTTGGGTCGTGGATGCGACCGACCAGCATGACCGGCACGTCGACGACCTGCTTGATCGCCTCCGCCTGCGGTGCATTGTGCGCATCGCCGAATTCCGAGCGGCCCACCATCATGCTGACCAGGGCGTCGGAGATGCCGCCGCTGACGCGGAAACAGTCGACACCGGCCGCGACCAGTTCCGGCGCCAGCCGCTGGGTATCGTCGATGGCGCGGCCGCCCGGCGTGCGCTCGAAACCCGAAATACTCAGGGTAACGGGAAAGTCAGACCCCGCCCTGGCGCGAATCTCACCGAGTACTTCCCGTATAAAACGCGTGCGTGTTTCGGCCTTGAACGCCGAGTAGTCGTCGGTGCGCTTGTTGCGCAGCGGCGACAGGAACGAACCCAGCAGGTTGTAACAGTGGGCGGCGTGCAGCTCGATGCCGTCGTAGCCCGCCTCCCGGGCGCGTCGCGCCGCCTCGCCGTACTGTTCGGCGATCGCCGGCAGCTCGTCGAGTTCCAGCGGCCGGCTCGCCCAGCCCCAGACCGGTGCCACATTCACCGAGGGCCCCAGCGGCTGCGGGCCGCCGAACATCGGCGCGACGCTCTCCGGCCCGGTGTGGCTGATCTGCGGCTGCACCTTCGCGCCGTGCGCGTGGATGCGGTCGGCAAGACGGCGGTGCGCGTCGATGTAGCGGTCGTGACCGAGAGTCATTGAGCGATGCATGTAGCGATGCGTCTCGTCGACCGTTATCAGCTCCGTGGTGATCAGACCCACCCCGCCTTTGGCCCGCTCCTCGAAGTAGCGGATGAGGCGCTCGCTCGGCGTCTGGTCGTCGTTGCAGTAGGCCGTGGTCATGGGCGACATGACCATGCGGTTGCGCAGTTCCATGGTGCCGATGCGCAGGGGGGAACCGAGCAGCGGAAAACGCTCGCCGCCCGGTCCGGGGCTGGAAGCCGCACGGGACTGCCTCGTCATGGGCTTCTCGCCGGGTCCCTGGCCACCAGCGTCGCGGCCTTGCAGCTGAACACGACCTCGCCGTCCCGATTGGTCAGCCGCGTGCGGTAGACCACGATGCCGCAGTCGGGCCGGCTGGTCGAAGGGCGCACAGACTCCACCGTCGACGCGCAGTGCAGCGTGTCGCCGGCGAAAACGGGGCGGTGCATGCGCATCTCGTCGAAGCCGAGACCGGCGACGGCCTGTTGGATCACACCGCTCTGCCAGCGCTGGCTGGTGATACAGTAGATCGAGAAAATATGGGCGGAGCAGGCCGTCAGGCCGCCAAAGATGGACTGGCGGGCCAGTTCCTCGTCCACGTGCCAGGGCTGCGGGTCCCACTGCCGCGCGAAGTCGACGATCTCGTCCCGCGTTACCGTATGAGACCCCGCGGCGTGTTCGTCGCCGACCACGTAGTCCTCGAAGTAGAACGCCCTGCCCTGCTGTCCGGCGTCCACCGGCGCCTACTCCGCCGCCGCGCGGCGGGCCGCCACCGCCGGGCAGTGCGCCGCGTCCAGGTGCCCGGCGGCGACCATCCAGTCGAGGGTGTCGGCGAAGGTCCGGCGCGGGCTGCGCAGGCCCAGGCCGCGGGCCTCGAATTCGGGCGTATTCGGGATATCGGGCCACAGCGTCGCGTAACGCATGGTTTCCGCCGAGATCGGTGAATCGATGCGGCGGAACTTGCGGACCACATCCATCGCCCGGCCGACCAGGCGCAGCTTCCACCCGCTCGCGGGAATGCGCTTGAGGGGCCGGCCGGAGGCGTCCTCGACAACATCGGCCAGTTCCGTCCACTTCAGGTAGACACCCGGGAGCAGGAATCTCCCGGCGCCGCCCGCGGTCACCAGCGAACAGATGAACGCGGCGAGATCGCGCACGTCGATGTGCTGGATGCCGCCGTCGCCGAAGATGCGAAAGCCGTTGACGATGCGGTGCCTGAGGGCGGCGCAGGTGTCGGAAAATCCCGGATCGTCGGGGCCGATCACCCCGGCGGGATAGACAATCGCGATCGGGGCCCCCTCGGCCTGGCGCTCGCGCAGATACAGCTCCGCCTCGACCTTGCTTTGCCCGTAGGGCAGCCGGGAGGGCGCCGGCGGCGCGTCGGGGGTGACCCGGGCGGCGTCCTCGTTGAAAATCGCCGTGATGCTGGAGACGCAGACGATGCGCTCGAGCCCCAGCGCCAGGGCGGCGTCCACCACGGTCTTCACGCCGCCCACGTTGACGGCGAACATGTCCTCGACCGAGCCGGCCCGCAGCGGCGTGCCGGCGGCGGCGTGCACCACACCCTCGCAGCCCGCCATGGCCGCGCGCACCGAGGCGGCGTCGGTGACGTCGCCGCGCACCAGCTCGGGCACGGGTTCACCCAGGGAGATGAAGAATTTCCGGGCCTTGTCCTCGTCGCGCACCAGCAGGCGCACGGCGTGGCCGCCGGCCTGCAACTGGCGGCTGACGTGGGAGCCGACAAAACCGGTACCGCCGGTGACCAGCACGTTCATCGAGGTGATCTATTCCTCAACCACGGTAATAACGTGGTTGGGGCAGTACCGTGCCGCCGCCTCGACTTTTTCGCGCAGTTCCTCGGGCGGATGCTCCAGCAGCACTTTCACCTGGGGGTAGCCGTCGTCGGTTTCCACCACATCGAACACCTCCGGGCACTCCCCCAGACACACGCTGTGTCCCTGACACAAGTCCGGATCGACCACGACTTTCATCGCCACGGGGTCACCTCCTTACCTGCGGCGGCGGTAGCGCAGCCGGCACGGCGAGCTCGGCTTGAGCACCATGGCCGACAGGTCATCCTGATAGCTTTCGGGCGCGTCCACCAGCTCGAACTCGTACCTGGGCAGCAGCGCCGCGAAAATCGACTTGAGCTGCATCAACGCGAAGGCATTGCCCGCGCATTTGTGGGGCCCGCCGCCAAAGGGGATGTAGGCCCACATCATTTCCGGTGTGTTGGCCCGAGGCCGGTGCGGGTCGAACTGTTCCGGATCGGGAAAGTACTCCGGGTTGCGGTGCGAGCCGTAGGTGGAGATCGCCACGGTCTTGCCCGCCTCGATCAGCGTGCCCTTGTAGTCGATGTCCTCGATCACCCGGCGCATCAGCAGGACCAGCGGCGGGTGCAGGCGCAGTACCTCCTCGATGAAACACTCCAGTTTCGGCAGCTCGCGCAGCGCCTCGAAGCTGAGCTCACCGCCGTTATCGTACAGGGCAGTGACCTCCTGCAGAATTTCGCCGGTGTACTGCGGATTGCGGGCCAGTTCCACCGCGGTCCAGGCCGCGGTGCCGGAGGACGTATGGTGCCCCGCGAACATGGTGGCGATCACCAGCCCGGTGATTTCGTTGTCGCTCAAGTGGGAGCCGTCGGCGTAGGTACCGGACATGAAGGTCTCCAGCGCGTCGCCGTACTCCTTGTCCGCGTTGGCGCGGCGCTCGGCGATGATCGCACTGATCAGCTCCTGCAGCCGCTCGCGGGCCTTGTCCCTGGCTTCGAACACCGGTTGCTGCAGGTAGGGATCGACGAACGCGATGGCCTGCAGGCCGCGCTCGAGGTCGTGATACAGCGCCTTGAACTCCTCTGTCATGCGGTAGCGGAAATCGGCGCCGAGCAGGCAGTGACACGCCGTGTGCAGGGTGAGACGGATAAACTCGTCGAGAAAATCCATCTCGCCCTCGTCGCCCCACCGGGCGACCCAGTCCTCCACTTCCTGCGCGATCACGGCGGCGTAGTTCTTCATGTTCTGGTAGCGCAGCGCGTCCACCTGGATCTTGAGCTGCGTTTTCATGCGCTCCGGCGGCGCGTCGAAAATCACGCCCTTGCCGAATACGGGGACCATGGCCTGGTAGGCGGCGGCGCGGCTGAGTTTCTTGTCCAGCGTCTTGAGGAAGGCCTCCTGGGCCTCGGGGCCGCTCATGAGCACCGTCTGCTGCCCGCCCATATTGAACTCCGCCAGTTCGCCGCACTCGGCATTGCAGCGCATCAGAAAACGCGCGAAGTTGACGTTGAACTCCTCCATGTGGCCGGCGCCTGGCTTCTCACCGCTGACTACCGGCGGCCGTTTCAGGTCCACCGCGGCCGATTCGCTCATGTCTTGCTCTCCTGCACCTGCTGGGAGGACATCGTCGGCATCTCCTTGAGAATACCCTTCTCGACGCACTCCTTGATCAGGTTGGTGATGTTGGTGTAGTCGTAAAGGTCGAGCTGCTCCGACCACTGGTAGTCGCCGCCGTATTTGAACCAGGAGGCGCCGATCACCTTCATCTCGGAGCCGTCCTCGCGCACCGGTGCCCCGGGGGGAGTCTGCCACCACGTACAGAAGGCCTCGCCGCGTGTCTCGTCGATGACGATCTTGTCGTAGGGATACGTCCAGCCCTGGTACGGATCCATGGCCGCCCCGACGCAGGTTTCGCGGACCGTTTCGCGCCCGTTGAACTCGTACTTGCCGTTGGGCGTGTCCCAGCCGTACGCCACGTCCTCGGTATAAAAGTCCGCCAGCGGGCGCCAGTTGCCCTCGCGCTCCGCCCTGTCGTTCACCGCCAGCCAGCGGCGCATCATCTCTTCCATTTCCTCTCGGCTGTACGCGGCCATCGATTGTCTCCTTACCGACCCGAAAAACCCGGTTGCCCGGATAGTGACTCACCATACGCCAGATTTTTTATAGTTTCAACTATAATCAACTTCTGGCAGAATGACGCATTGAGCAGCTGGCAAAGGAATAATACCAGGTGATGAAATTCTGGCAGTCACTGGCATTCGTGGAACTCGACCAGATGATCGAGCTGGCACAGTTCTGCGAGGAACTGGGTTTTCATGGAGTATCCTACGGCGATCACCTGGTCACCACCGCCGAGCAGGTGGACGAGTACCTCTACCGCGACAGCGGCAATATCTTCTGGAATCCCGATACTCACTGGCCGGAGCCCTGGGTGCTCAGCGCCGCCCTCGCCCAGGCGACGCGGACATTACATTTTCTGTCCACAATCTATATATTGCCCCTGCGCGATCCGCTGAATGCCGCCAAGACGGTTTCCACGGCCGCGTACCTGTCCGGCGACCGGGTCACGCTCGGCGTGGGGGTTGGCTGGCAGAAGGCGGAGTTCGATATGGTGGGCCAGGATTTTCATACGCGCGGCCGGCGCGCCGACGAGATGCTGGAGTTGCTGCCGCGACTCATGTCCGGCGAGATGACCGAGTATCGCGGGGAGTTCTACGAGATACCCGCGGTCACAATGTCGCCGGGCACACGGCACCCGGTGCCGATCATGGTGGGCGGCTATGCGCCGGCGGCGCTGCGCCGCGCCGCCCGTCACGACGGCTGGATGGCGACCTCGCACGAGGAAAAGGATATCTACCCGCTACTTGACGCATTGCAGCAGGTGCGTGAGGAACGGGGCGACGCACACCGGTCCTTCGACATCTGGACCGGCGTCGTGAAACCGGGCGACGGCACCCACGAGCGGCTCGCGCAGGCCGGGGTGACAATGGTCAACGGCTGCAATTTCCTCGGCGAGGACGGCCGCACCACTCTGACCAGCATCGATGACAAGAAACGCCGCCTGGAGGCGTTCGCCACACAATTTCTGCCGCGTTGAAGGCGGCCCGCAAGGGAGTACGCACAAAAGCCATGCACGTAGTCGATCTGACAGACACCGATAATCGCCATCTGGGCAAAATCCTCCGGGAGCAGGCTCGCGACAACGGCGACACCGAATTTTTGATCACCGACGACCAGCGCATCACCTACGCCGCAGCGGAGGAGACCAGCAACCGGCTGGCTGCCGGGTTCGCGCAGCTCGGCGTCGGCCGCGGCGACCGGGTCGCCTTTTTCATGGGCAACGAACCGGAACTGGTGCTCATGTGCCTGGCACTGAACAAGCTGGGGGCGATCTGGGTGCCGATATGCACCGACTATCGCGGCGACTGGCTGCTCGACGCCCTGCGGCGAAGCCGCGCATCGGTGCTGGTAACCGACGGCGCGCATCTGGACCACATCCACGGCCTCGGCGATGCCCTGGATTACCCACACACCGTGGTGCTCGACCCCTCCGGCGCCGTCCCGGAGAACGCCATGGATTACGCGCAGCTCGCCGGCCACGCGCCGCTGACCCCCGATTACGACGCGCTGGATTACGGCGACACCTGCGCGATTCTGTGGACTTCCGGGACGACCGGAAAATCCAAGGGCGTGATGGTTGCCCACAACAACTGGATCCGTTCGACGCTGCTGGGCACGAACCTGCAGTACACCATGGTGCCGGGCGATATCATCTACTGCGCCATGCCCCTGTACAACGCCGGCGCCTG
This sequence comes from Halioglobus sp., assembly GCA_034521205.1. Lineage (GTDB taxonomy): Bacteria > Pseudomonadota > Gammaproteobacteria > Pseudomonadales > Halieaceae > Marimicrobium. The sequence continues at coordinate 73,772 of JAXHMT010000005.1, read as the reverse complement.
GGTGACCTGCGTGGTGCGCGCCCTGATCAACGGCGTCGGCTGCGTCATCGAGAAGAAGTTTTCCGCCAGCGCCTTCATGCAGCGGATAAAACACTTCAACGCCACCCAGACCTTTGCCGTCGGCTCCATGGGCCTGTTTCTCATGGGCAACCCGGAGCGGGAGGACGACGCCGACAACCCGCTGCGCGAGGCCGCGATCGTGCCCCTGCCGCCGAACATGTGGGCGGCCTTCGAGGAGCGTTTCGGCGTGCGTCTGGTGCGCTCGGGCCTGGGCCAGAGCGAGTGCCTGCTGACGCTGAACCATGAACACTCCGACGTCGAGGCGCCGGTCTACGCTCTCGGCTTTCCACCGCCGGACGCCGACGTGCGCCTGTTCGACGACGCCGGCAACGAGGTGCCGGACGGCGAAGCCGGCGAGATCTGCGTGCGGCCGCTGGCGCCGTATGTGCTGTTCAACGGCTACTTCGACGACCCGGAGGCGACGGCCGCGGCCTTTCGCGGCGACTGGTTCCTCACCGGCGATATGGCGCGCAAGGACCCGGAAACCGGGGCGTTCTATTTCGTGGACCGCAAGAAGGACGCCGTGCGGTTCGCCGGCAGAAACATCTCCACGCTGGAAGTGGAGAGCGTTGTGATGCGCCACCCGGACGTCGAGCAGGCCGCCGCCTTCGGCATCCCCTGCCCGGAGCTGGAAAGCGAGGACGAACTCAAGATCAACGTGGTGCTGAAAGAGGGCGCCAGCGCGAGCCACGAGGAGCTGTGCGCCTTCATCAACGACAACGCGCCCTACTACTTCGTGCCGCGCTACATGGAGTTTGTCGACGCCCTGCCCTATACGCCCACCAACAAGGTGCAGAAGTTCCGTCTGCGCGAATCAGGCGTGGGCGCCGACACATGGGATCTGAAAAAGTCGGACTATCAAATCAGGCGCTAAAGCACCGGAGGAAGGTTTTCCGCAGGAACACGCCAAAAAGCGGCCGTCCCTGGCCAGGCTCGGGTGGCGACGTCCTGTCGCCACACGGTTCCTGCGGAAAACCTTCCTCCGGTGCTGCCAGGCCACACGCATCCGCAAAGCTGAAACCGGCTGATACCGAGGAGTTATACCTGGAGCAGCGGGATGTGATCCCTGAACTGCGTGTTGTAGAGCACGGTGCCCCGCGCTACTCGGACCGGAAGCGGCTCCTCCTCGACCGAAGCATTGTCGAGCTCGATGTCCCAGGCCATGGGCGCCGCCTCGCTCCGTCGCAGGACCGCCCCGGGCACCACACCGCGCGCGAGACTCTCCAGGCCCGCGTCGGTGCCACGCACCAGCAGCGGGTACCAGCCGAAGGGCTGATTTTCGTGCCGCGCGGGGCCATCCCCGAATACCAGCCGTACGCGCCTGTCGTCGAGGCGTTCGACTTCTGGCGCGAAGTACTCCCGCGGCTGCAAGGCCGGGTGGACGTCCAGCACCGCAATCAGTCTGTCGATGTCCGCGCTTTTGTCCTCGATCCAGTTGCACAGCCGCTCACTCAGGACACGAGCGCTGCCGATCATCTGGAATTCGGCGACCGCGTGGGCGGCCTCCTCGCCGTAGCGCGCGGCGATCACCAGCAACAGGCTGTTGATCAGCAGGTGGTTCTGAAGCGCCAGCTCGGAACAGACCGCCACGAGTGCCCCGTGGGAAAGGCGTTCGAGTTCCAGTTGTTCGAGGAGCGGGCCGCTGTAGTCGTCCATCCCGCCCGGCTCTGCGTTCGGCGGCCGGGGAATATCGAGGCGCGCCAGTTCCGTCTGCCCCATGCGCCGGCACAGGTCCGTCTCCTCGAGCGGCTCGGCTTCGTGGTCGATGAAAACCTGCCATTCGCAGTGCGGAGTTCGATTCGCTGGCACCCGGGGCGGTCGATGCACGGGGCGCATGCGCGCCCGCGGGTTGGTGGCCACCGCGGTGGCGTCGAAGGTGGGGTCCTCGATGTCGTGGCACATGACGCGCACGGCCTCCTCGCCGCGCGGCTCCGCCTCCAGCAGCGCCCCGCAGCTCTGCAGCCAGAAGCGCCCCTGCTCCGCCGACTCCACCTCGAAGTGCACGTCGAAATACTGGTGGCTGAAACCGCACTCCAGCTGCAGGCCCTTGAAGATCGTGGCGACGTCCGTACCGCCGGCAAACCCCATGGCGCGCTGCATGCGGCGTGTATAGATCGGGCTGGCACTCATCCAGTTGTCGATCGCCGTGTCCCGGTAGGCGGCGTCGCCATGATTGATGCGCAGGCCCGCGTAGCCGGTGCGGCTGTTGAGCTGGGCGGCCAGCATATACTCACGGCCCAGGCGCGCCAGTTGTGCCCTGCTGAACTGGGCGAGATTCCCCATCGCGCGATTCTCCGGTGGCAGTCCTTTCCAAAAGTGAAACGCAACTCGCGGGACGGTAATATACTTCCCCATCCGGCACAACTATTTTATAGTTTAGACTATGTTCATAGCCAATCCACAGCAGCGAGACGCCACGGGCGGGTGCCATGACTGAACGTACCGGGCCCAGCAAGCGCGAACTGACTCGCGCGCGCGTGATCGAGGCGGCGATCGACTGCATCTACGAGCAGGGCTTCAACGCCGCGCACACCAATCGCATCGCCGAGGCGGCCGGCGTGAGCTGGGGCGTCCTGCAGTACCATTTCGGGGACAAGGACGGTTTATTGCAGGCGGTGCTCGATCATATCTTCGACAATTTCTCCGCCACACTCGCCGCCACAAGCCTGGAGGGGGACGAACTGGCGCCGCGGGTGGCGCAACTGATTGACGAAGTCTGGTCGCTGGTCAGCCGCAGGGAATACCGCGTCAGCATGGCGATCCTGCGCAACGCCGGCAAGGACAGTACCTCGGCAATCGACGGCCAGAAGCAGATCGCCCTGTGGTCAAGGCGCATTTCACAACTCTGGGACGGCTTGTTCGCCGACAACATAGACCAGCCGCGCCGCAGTGAAATCGCTCGCCACCTGATGTTCGCGACCCTGCGGGGCATGGCGGACGAAATCAATCCCGGCAGCCGTAGCGATGCGGCTATTCGCCGGGAACTGGACGCCCTTGCCGACGCCATCACCTACCTGCTGACACAACACGAAGCGGACTGAACCACCTCCCCCGGGCCCGGCCATGGCAACGCCGGCTGCAGTCTGCCGGCAAGAGGGGCCGCCTTTTGCGTAGCGCTTTGTCGCGGGATTCGAAAGCACGTATCCTGTTGTCCACCGGAAAGCGCTATGTTCCGGACATGCAATCGAGAATTTTCATGACCGAGCCGACAATCCTGGGGAACAGCGCGCCTCCGCGGGTGGAAACGACGCTGGAGTGCGCCGCTGTCGGGGCGTGAACAACGGCCCGGCATTCAGCGCCGTACGGCCGGCAGGACGCCCGGGGTGCGGCGCGAGCAGTGGCACACATGGAATTCGAGTGCGGTTATAGCGTCATGATCTGGCCGAACCTGCGTTGGTGGATCGTGGATGCCGGCACTCATCGGCAGCAGTGGGCCCACCTGGAACCTGGCGGCAAGGTCGCCATCTACGACGCCCGCGGCAAACTGATCTACTGAGAACCAAGTACCGCCATCGCTTCGAAGCCCGGGCGGCGCTGCGCCGCCGCGGTTTCAGGCGATCGCGCAGGCGCGATGGAGTACACCCACCCGCAGCCGATTGACCCCGGCGCCCGGGTGTGGCCATTGCAGTCAACGCTTCCTTCGGGGTGCAGACCAGGCCCGCGCCCGATAAGCTGTCACCTCACTCCAATCAAGCGGAAACCACCGGCCATGAACTTCGACATTCCGGCAGATATCGCCGCCTTCCTTGAAGAACTCGATCATTTCATCGAGCACAAGATAAAGCCGCTGGAACAAAGGGATGACAACGTACGTTTTTTCGACCACCGGCGCGAAGACGCGCGCACCGACTGGGAGCGCGGCGGCCTGCCCAACGAGGAATGGGAAGCTCTGCTCTATCGGGCCAAGCAAATGGCAATCGAGGCGGGGATTTTCAGTTACCCCTTCCCCGCGGAGCACGGCGGCCGCGACGGCAGCAATCTCGGCATGGCGATCATTCGCGAGCATCTCGCGGCAAAGGGCCTGGGTCTGCACAACGACCTGCAGAACGAGCACTCCATCGTCGGCAACAATGTCGGCCTGTTGCTGCTGCTGGAGTACGGCACCGAGGAGCAGAAGACGCAGTGGCTCGACGACCTCGGAAACGCCCGCAGGGGCTTTGCCTTCGCTATCACCGAGGCGGCCCACGGTTCCGACGCCACCTGGATGGAAACCAGCGCCCGCAGGGACGGCGACCACTGGGTCATCAACGGCGAGAAGACATGGAATACCGGCGTGCACACCGCTGATGCGGACCTGGTCATGGCGCGCACGTCCGGCACACCGGGCGACGCGGAGGGTATCACTGCCTTCCTGGTTCCCATGGACACACCGGGACTGCGGATCGAGGAATACTTGTGGACGTTCAACATGCCGACGGACCACGCCCGAGTCAGCCTCAACGACGTGCGCGTGCCCGACGCCACTATTTTCGGCGGCGAGGGCCGGGGACTGCAGGTGGTGCAGCACTTTTTCAACGAGAACCGCATTCGCCAGGCGGCCTCCAGCCTCGGCGCGGCGCGTCACTGCATTGACGAGGCGGTGAAGTACGCCAACGAGCGAGCGCCGTTCGGCAAGAAATTGTCCACCAATCAGGGCATCCAGTTCCCCCTGGTGGACCTGCACGCCCGGGCGGAAATGCTGCGGGCCCTGATCCACAAGACCGCGTGGCTGATGGACCGCGACGGAGCCTTTTCGGTCTCGGACAAGGTCTCTATCTGCAACTACCAGGCCAACCGGCTGTGCTGCGAAGCCGCGGATACGGCGATGCAGGTCTGTGGCGGCCTGGGCTATTCCCGCTATATGCCCTTCGAACATATCTACCGGCATCATCGCCGCTACCGTATCACCGAGGGCACCGACGAAATCCAGATGCGGCGGGTCGCCGGTTATCTGTTCGGCTTTATGAAGCAGCGAAAACCCAAGGGCGTGAGCTGATGAGCGGGGCGATAGAGCGCAATCTGGAGACGGTTCTGGCGCGCGAGGTGCCGGGGTTCAGATCGCTGATCTCGTGCGTGCAACTGACGTCGGGGGCCAGCCAGGAAACCTTCTGTGTGACGCTCGCGACGACAGCGGGCGAGCGGCAACTCGCCCTGCGGCGGGCGCCGCCCGGTGCGGAGTCCGCCGCGTCCGCAGGGGGCATCAGCGCCGCGACGGAAGCTGAACTCGTCCAGCTGGCGGGGGAACACGGTGTGCCGGCGCCCGCCGTCATTTACATACTGCAGCCGCGGGACGATCTCGGCGAGGGCTTCGTGATGCAATGGCTGGAGGGCGAGACCCTGGGCCAACGCATTGCAAGTGGCGACGAGCTGGCCAGCGTGCGCCCCCGGCTGGCGCGGCAGTGCGGCGAAATACTCGGCCGCATTCACTCAATCGACTGGCAGGGGAAGGGCCTCGGAGAGCTGTTGCCGGTGGTCGAGCCCGCTGCACTGGTGGAAGAGACCTGGGCCCGATACCGGGATCTGGACGTGCCGCTGCCGATGATCGATTACTGTTGGCGCTGGCTGCTGCGGAACCTGCCCGGGAGCGAACGTCTGACTCTGGTGCATGGCGATTTTCGCAACGGCAATCTCATGGTCACACCCGCCGGCATCAATGCCGTGCTGGACTGGGAGCTGGCCCACATCGGCGACCCGATACGGGACCTGGGCTGGCTCTGCGTCAACTCCTGGCGTTTTGGCGCCAACGAGCTGCCGGTGGGTGGCTTCGGCTCTGTCGAGGAGTTGCTGGCCGGTTATCACAGTACCTCCGGCGTATCCGTTCCCCGGCGGGAGATCACCTTCTGGCAGGTGTTCGGCTCGTTCTGGTGGGCCACGGCAACATTGCAGATGGCGGCCGCCTGGCGCCGCGGTGAAACGCCCAGTCTGGAACGCCCGGTTATCGGGCGCCGCTCCTCGGAGGCGCAGATGGATTGCGTCAACCTGCTGATCCCCGGGGAAACCAGCCTGCCGGATAACGGCAGCGCCGCGGCTACCGGTACACAACTTCCCATGCCTGAGGAACTGCTCGCGGGGGTGCGCACTTTCCTGAAGGAGACTGTCGCTTCGCAACTGCATGCCCAGGATGGATTCCTGGCCCGGGTGGCGGCCAACTCGCTGGGCATCGCGCAACGGGAATTCCGCTACGGTCCCGAACTGGCGCGGCGGGAAACGGACCGGCTGGCCAGCCTGCTGGGGCGACAGGGCAACCTCGACACCCTGCGCCGCGAGCTGGTGGAGCAACTGCGCAACGGCATGCCACTGGACACGGCGGGACTCGACACCCATCTGCGCCAGACCGTGGCCGGCCAATTGTTCATAGACCAGCCGCGCTATCCGGCGCTGCAGGGTCCCTCGTGATTACCGGCCGCGCCATTGGCGGCGCGGGCCATAGGGCAACTACGGTCCCAGTCTCGACGCGACAGCGGCGCTGTCGAGCACCGCTGCCATTGTCGACCCGATCGATTCGTTGATGACCAGCGTCGCCGCACGGTCCATGTCGGTGGGCTGGGCATTGACGATAGCGAGATCCGCACCGCGACACTGCGCCATCATCGGAAACCCCGCCGCGGGATAGACGGTCAGGGAAGACCCGAGTACGACGAACAGATCACAGGCCAGTGTTTCTTCCTCGGCACGGCGCATGGCATCCTCCGGCATCGCCTGGCCGAACGAGATGGTCGCCGACTTCACTATTCCGCCGCACTCGACACAGGGGCCTACCGCCCCGCTCGTCCGGTATTCCTCCTCTATTGTCGCCATGGACACCTCCCGCTCGCAGCCGAGACAGCGCCCGTATGTCGCGTTGCCGTGCAGCTCGATTACCTGATCCGGCGCGACCCCGGATGCCTGGTGAAGATTGTCCACATTCTGTGTAATCACGGACGCAACCACACCGGCCTCCACGAGCCGCGCCACGGCGTAATGCCCGCTGTTGGGTTGCGCACCCAGCACATTGCGGCCGTGTTCGAACCACTGCCGCCAGGACTCCTGACGCACCTCGTCGGAAGCCATGTAGTCGGCAAAATCGATGGGTTTGATGCGCGTCCACAAACCGTTGGGGCCGCGAAAATCCGGAATACCGGACTCGGTACTGATGCCGGCGCCGGTAAACACCACCGCGCGCGTGCAGCTTCCGAGCAGCTCGGCAAATCTGTCCACTTCCGACCGAATCGCTATGGGACTACCCTCCCCGGCGATGCGCCTTGATCGTGTCTGGCGGGTTCCGTGTCCAGCCATCCGACTTGCTTGTTTTCAAACTGAATATGCATAACGCGCAAGCCGTCTGCCTGGCGGGCCGCACACCGCCAATTTCATTGTCTACTGCAGGTAGCGTTCCCGCAGCCTGGCTACCTTGTCGTCATCGAGCTCCAGAGCGGTTTCAAAAAAATGTTCTCTGGAGCGATAGCGCTGCCTGATCTCATCGAAGCAGGCCTGGATGTATTCGGGGCGCACCTCCAGCATGGGGCGCAGCGCCGCCTGATCGACCGCCCTGCCGCTGCGATCCGTCAATCGGGACAAACGCTCCAATTCCTCGTCAACTGGCAGGCATTCGTTGGTCAGGAGGTAATCCTCGATAATTGCCTCTTCGGGTACACCCAGGACATCGAGTATCAGGGCGGCACCGACGCCGGTGCGGTCCTTGCCGGAAGCACAATGGATAAGTAACTGCTGGTCCTCCGCGAGCAGCAGCTGGAACATTTCTGCGTAGCGCGGCATCTGCGTTGCGACGAGCTCCCGGTTGATGTTCTCCATGAAGGCCGTGGCGTCATGCACCTCGATGATGCCGTCGTGCAGGCTGTCCATAAAACTCTGTGCGCTACCGGGCATGACCGGCAACCTGGCAGTGACATGCGTCGGGTGCTCTCCCAGCACCGTCGGATCAAGCTCCTGTTCTATTGCCTGTCTGAAATCGCAGACAAGCGTCAGGCCCAGGCGCCGCACGTAATCAATATCAGTTTCCGACAGCGATGACAGTTTGCTCGATCGGTAGAGTCTGCCCCACTTCAGGCGGCGGCCATCGCCGGCCTCGTAACCGCCAAGATCGCGAAAATTCGGCGCGCCCTGCAATGACAGCCGCCGTTCGGCGAGTACCGACCCCTCTCCATTCTCCGACTCCAGATAAAAATAATGGCGCACGGTTTTGTCCGGGTTTCGAACAAGCGCCTCTTCACCACGACTTTGTGCCACCGGGGTGCCGGGATCCGCCCCCGCATAAAACGGTTCCGGGTCATCGGACATATAGATGCTGACCTTCTGCCCGGGGTGAAAACCGCGCCAGCGAACAAGATAGTCCCCTTCACCAGTGCGCTCAACGTTACAGGCGGTCAGATCCAACATGGCTATGCGGATCGCAGCGGCGAGCCGACCTGCCGCGCAAGAGCATCGAGCAGGCTCGGCATCAGCCGCTCCAGCCGCAGAATGACAGGCATTGTAAATTCGATCTGCGCTTCACCGATGGCGCGCTGTTCGACGTCGTCAAGGTTGATCAGGCGGCCCACGTTATACATCAGCCAGCCCAGCCATTCGCCGAGAATATAATGCAATGCCGCCTCGATTATATCGCGCCGCACAATTCCACCGGCCTCGGTGTATGCACCGACGAACTGTGTAAATAGCATCGGGTCGAATTCGGCCGTAATACCGCTCCAATCGAGGGCTTCGAGAAGAGTTTCATAAGTCGGGTTCAACCGGTGCGCGGACTCCCAGTCGATCAACACGGGATTGCCGACCGCGTCCCACAGTACGTTTTTCTGATCGAGATCACCGTGGCTGATGACCTGTCGTCTCGCCATCACCGGCAGCGCCAGCCGATGGCGGCGGGCGATCCGCAAAAACGCGGGCAGCCGCTCGCGCAGTACCGATCCAATTGTTGCATTGCGTTTCATCATAGCGGCCACCATGTCCTCGACGGTATGTCCCGGCTGGGGCTGCGACAACACCGCGTCAACACCAGGCACCTGGATATCGGCGCGATGCATCGAGGCCAGCAAGCGCGCTACGGCCAGGGCATGAGCGGGAGACAACTGTCCTTCCTCCAGTGCGACGGCGTTCGTCCAGGGATAGACCAGATAGGCCTCGTCATCCAGTAAATGCAGATACTCACCATCCCGCCCCAACGCGCAGACAGTACTGATCCCACACTCGGAGAATGTTCGGGCAACCGTTTCGCATACGTTGTAGTGCGCAATCACCGAAACGTCGCCAAGATCGGTGTCCGGCGCAAGCTGCTTAATGGCGAAAACTCCGCGCTCGGTCTCAAGCCGCCAAACCCGGTGGTGAAATCCGCCGGATAGTCTCGACAATTCGCGCCCGGGGTGACCGAGCTCCAGACTCGCACACAGTTGGTCAATATGCTCCGAGTTGTCGCCGAGCGGCGTCGTCACCCCAGTAGCTCTCCGTTTAGCATGCGATCAGGTGGCGCCATGCGCCCCCTTCATGTTATCAAGCATAACAGGACAGCGAGGAGTTTTTGTATGCGCTGTATCAGAAAACGGAGGGCCGGATCGACGGTCACACACCGGATCGGCAGCGCTCAACCCCGCCTCAGCGGGGGCGCGACCGAACCAAGCCTCCACCTGGACCAATAGTGATCAGATGATACCGGACACTGTCGTTTACGTTGTCGATTCCAACGGTGACCTGGGCGCCGCACTGGGTGCGTTGCTGAAAAACTACAGCATCCGGGTCGAGGCCCACGCAACTACCCGCGCGTTTCTGGAGCAGGCCGAACAAAGCACACTGACCAATAGCTGCCTTTTGCTGGCACTCGACTCGATATGCGAGGATGGGTTGCCGCTGGTCCGTCAGGTACACGAACGCTTGCCGCAGCTTCCGTTGATCGTGTTGTGCGATACGCCGGATGACGCATTGCGCGACAGGCTCATCGACGCGGGCGCAATAGATGCCATCGGAAAATCCCTGGTCGATGCGTATATTTTTACGCGGCTTTCAAAACTGCTACCGGCAGACCCGGGCCTGCCGGTAATAAAACCCTCGACTATGCGGCTTCCGGATGGCACCGAGGTAACCTTTCGGATGATGAGCCCCGATGATGTCGACATCGAGCGCCGGTTTATCGCCGCTCTGTCCGATCGGTCGCGCTATCTGCGCTTCTTCTCAGGCTTGCGGGAAGTGCCGGCTTATCTGCTCAAGCGGCTTGTAGACCCCCGGTTTCCGGTCAGTTATGCGCTTATCGCGACCATTGCAGACGATACGGGTGAACGACAGATTGGTGTGGCGCGCTATGCCCCGACTGCCCGGGATGGTGTGGCGGAATTCGCGGTGGTGGTGGCCGACGAATGGCAGGGTTTCGGCGTGGCCAGTCAGTTGCTGCACGGCATTATGACGGCTGCGACAGTAGCGGGCATTCGCCGGATTGAGGGTCTCGTGCTGCACGAAAACAGACCAATGCTGCGACTCGCCAGAAAGTTGGGCTTTGAGGAATCGCCCGAAAAAGACGATGGACCTGGGGTGGTCAAGGTGGCCAAAAACCTGCGCGGTGCCGCTGCCGGGCAAACGCGATAGAGACGGCAGGAAAAACGTTGAGACAATACTGTACAGCGCGCCGCCGCGACGCGCACCGGGAACCCGCGTTGCGCCCGCGTTACTGCCCGCGTTACTGAAAGTCCAGCGGGATTTGCGTGACGGCGGCAAAGCCCTTGATCATGGCGTCGACGTCACTGACCGGAGCGCTGTCCGGCTCCACCGAGCAGTCGGTGACGAACACATTGGAGCCATCCGGTATGGAATCCGCCCGTGGCACCTCGACCAGCTCACGAATATCCCCCGCTGTGCACCCCGGAACATTAAAGCTCGTTATGCGATCGACATCAGCCGAGTCGCCGGCCAGGGCACTGCGGTTGTCCTCAATCCAGGCAACGACAAGGTCCGCCGCGGCTTCGAAGTCCGCGCTGCTGCTTAGTCCCGCGCTGGCCGCAACGGCGGGTACGCCGGCGCGGGCGGCGAAACGCGCTGCGCCGACCGTACCGGAGAGCGGCGCAAGCGGCCCGACATTCTGCCCCTGATTCACGCCGGAGACGACCAGGTCCGGCGTGACGCCCAGCTCCTCGAGGGCGACCTTCACCGCGTCCGCGGGAAAACCGAAAACAGCCACCCCGGCGAAGCCACTGGCAGTGGAAGAATCCTGCCAGACGACATCTCCTTCGGAGGTTTTGTCGGAGGACCCACTCTGGTTTTCCGCGGGCGCCACGACCTGGATCTCGACGTCGTCCATTGCGAGCAGTTTGTTCACCAGCCGATCTATACCCGGCGATCCGATGCCGTCGTCATTGGTGACCAGAATGGACAGTTGGCCGGAGTCGACTGGTCGATCAGAGCCATCCGAGCAGCCAGCGACCAGTAATATACTGACAAGAAAAACAACGGCACTACGTAGTTTCATTTCGAGCTCGCTATCAATGTCGGGATCGGGCAAAGTCCGAAGGAGTCAGCGCTGAATGGTACGCCATTGCGCAGGAAGTGTCGTCTCTCCCTCGCCTGGACGCGGTCACTGCGCGCCCCACGGCCATGGGGTAAGCAGCCTGCGCCGGATGGGGTCAGTCCAAATAAAAAAACCCGGCGTTCGGCCCGGGGTTTTTTTATTTGGTGGAGCTAAGCGGGATCGAACCGCTGACCTCAACACTGCCAGTGTTGCGCTCTCCCAGCTGAGCTATAGCCCCTGAAAGTGTAACAACTCCCTGATCAAAAGAGACTTTTCAAAAGAGATTTTTCGAGCCTCAGAGAGCGTGGAAGGAAGCGAATTCTAGTGACAGGTACTCTCGCTGTCAACTTGGTGCGGTCGAGGATCGTGGGTCATTTTGAATTGTCGCCGGAGTTGCAGCGTCAGAAGGGTATGCTCTCCCTGGAACCGTGCGGCGACAGGAGAGCCTGCCCCTCTTTTTCGGGCACGTCGCCGCCCGAGCCTGGCCAGGGACGGCCGCTTTTTGGCGTGTTCCAGGGAGAGCATACCCTTCTGGCGCTCTGGGCAAATTTCCAAAATGAGCCACTACCCGGTCGGGCCACCAGGCCTGTGCTACGCTTACCGGCATTGCACCTGAACATTGCATGGGAGGCGCGCCGTCGTGCTTGGAAAAATCGTATTGTGGATCTCCGCCATCGCTTTCACCGCGTACGGCGCAGCCTGCCTGTTCTCGCCGGCACTACCCGCCAGCTACGCCGGGCTCGCCATGCTGAATGGCAACGGATACGCGGAGGTGGGGGCGATGTACGGTGGCCTGCAGACGGGCTTCGGCATCTTCTGCCTGCTGGCCGCCATGCGCCAGGACTTGTACCGTCCGGGCCTGTTGCTCCTCGTGCTCGCGATCGGTGCGCTGGCCCTGGCCCGGTTGATCTCCGCGATGGCCACCCCGGAGCCGGTCGGCGCTTACACCTGGGGCGCCCTGACGTACGAGTTCTTTACGGCCGTGCTCGCCGCCGCCGCGCTGCGGCTGGATCTGGCGCCCCGCATACAGACTGCGGACTAGTCTTTCGGCGCGCAGATAAACAGGCCCTCGGCACTGGCGGTCAACTCGCCGTCGACACGCATCTCGCCGCGGCAGACCTGCTTGCGGCCATCCTGGCGCAGGTTTGCGCCCCACAGCGACACGGGCGTGTTCAACGGTGTCTGGCGGTGGTAGCGGATATTCAGCGTCCCGGTGAAACCCGCGTTGCCCGAAACGACATTGGCCATGGCGAGAATCTCGTCGAAAACCGCGGCGAGGATGCCGCCGTGCACCGCATTCGGCGGACCGGCATAGGTCGGCGAAAAAACGACCTCGCCACGCACCTCGCCGCCGTCGCGCCACATCTTCAACGGCGGCGCCACGGCATTGCGCTTGCCGCTGACCGGACTGTAGGGCATGACGGCGGTGATGTCGTCCTCGCGCCAGGGCATGCGGGAATCGTCACCGGCCAGCGAAATGGTCGACCATCCCTCCCCCTCCCGGAGCCACGGCTGCAGGGTGGCGATGGCCTGCTGAATGTACCGGGTCGCCTCGCCCAGCGCTTCCTCCGGTGCGTGGCTGCAACGCAGGTGGCTGATAAGCTGGACGACATCACGGTTGACGAGTTCCCGCAGATCTTCATCGACGGTCTCACTGGTGACCTCGGACATAACTTCTCCTCGCTGTAAGCTCACGCGGCGACGGCCGCCCGCATCGTGCCTGTCACCAACGGGCAGCGGGTGCGCTCAGGCGCCATAGGTTTCCCGCAGATACGCCATGATGTCCGCGGACTCGAACAGGCCGACACCGGTATTCGGGTCGTAGAGGTAGGGGATCGAAACCCGGCCCTCCGTCTCCTGCAGGTGGCGGCGGTTCACCAGCGACGACTCGGGTTGTATTCCCAGGGCATCGCGCAGCGACGGCAACACCCACTCCTGCAACTGGCTGCGCCCGCAAGTTCGCAGGATGTAAGGCAGCTCCATATTGCACATCATTTCCCGCACCGGCCGCGCGAACGGACTCGACTCGAAACTGTACAGTTCCAGCAGGTACTCGGGCTGCCGGCTGAAAACGGCATGCATGGTCTCGCCCATGCGCGGCGCGCTAGCCAGCATCGAGCCCAGGGTCTGCAATGCCCCCGCCTTCCACTTCAGCGGCAGGTCGCGTTCACCGTAGATCTCGAAGAGATAGGCGACGATATCCAGCGACTCGTACAATTCCTCGCCGGTGTTCGGATCAACCAGGTAGGGGAACTGCGCCTTGCCGCCGCGCTCCACCACCTCCGGCCGGAAGCGTTCGCCGCCCTTGGGGCAGGGATAGATTTCGGCATCCAGGTCGAGCTCGGTCAGCGCCTCGCGCACCAGGCGGCAATAGGGGCAGTTTTCGATATCGAACAACTGCAGCGTCTGCACCGGCTTGTGCGCCGCCGGGCGGCTCTGTATGCCGCTGCCCGCACGCACCAGCGTGGACAGCAGTGATGTCACGGTATTTCCCGCCATTTACCCGACCTCGCTCAGGGACTGATAATCCTTTTCCAGGCGTTTCTGCGCCTTTTTCGAAACACCGCCGAGTACCGCGATGGCGCGGCGGAGGCGGGCCCGGGTCATGTCCGGCCCCAGCATGGCCATCGAGTCTACCACCGAGATGGACGTGCTGGTGCCGGCGATGGCGACAAACAGGGGCGCGAGGAAATCCTTGACCTTGACGCCGAGGCCGTCGGCCAGCGCCTTCATGTCGTTCCAGATCCCGTCCCGCGACCACTGCCGTCGATCCTCCAGACGCCACAGGGCGAACTGCAGGTAGCGCAACATGTCCTCCGGCTCGCCGCGCACGGGGGCGAAACTGTCCGCGTCGATAGGCAGCTCACCGCAGGCGAGAAACACCGTCAGCGGCGCGAAGTCGGCCAGTGTTTCCATGCGTTGGCGCGCGTGGGGCAGCACCGCCATCAGGTTCTCGCGGTTGTAGGCCCAGTCCACCAGGCGCTGGGCGAGCTGTTCGTCGTCGAGGTCCTCCCGAATCCACAGGCCGTTCAGCCAGCGCAGCTTGTCCAGGTCGAACACGGGCCCGCCGAGGGAGACGCGCCGGATATCGAACTGTTCGAGCATTTCGGCCAGGGAAAACTTTTCGCGCTCGTCGGGCATGGACCAGCCCATGCGACCGAGGTAGTTGAGCAGCGCCTCCGGCAGAAACCCCATGCTCTTGTAGTAGAGGATACTGGTCGGATTCTTGCGCTTGCTCAGCTTGGACTTGTCCGGATTGCGCAGCAGGGGCAGATGGCAGAGCCGGGGCATGTCCCAGCCGAAATACTCGTACAGCAGCTTGTGCTTGGGCGCCGAGTTGATCCACTCCTCGCCGCGCAGCACGTGGGTGATACCCATCAGGTGATCGTCCACCACGTTGGCCAGGTGGTAGGTGGGCAGACCGTCTGACTTCAGCAGGATCTGCGCGTCGACCATACTCCAGTCCAGCTCGATGGTGCCGCGCAGCAAATCCTCAACCGCGCAGGTGCCGGCCTCTTCCGGCACCATCATGCGGATAACACTCGGCTGCCCCGCCGCGCGGCGTCGCTCTACCTCCGCGTCGGGAAGCGCCAGGTCGGAGGGTTTGAGCGCGGTGCTGTCGCCCGCGGCGCGGCGCGCCTCGCGCAATTCGTCGAGTTCACCGGCGGTCCGATAACAATAAAAGGCAAACCCCTGCTCGACCAGTTGCTCGGCGTATCCGCGATACAACTCGGCCCGCTCGCTCTGGCGGTAGGGGCCGGCCGCACCGCCCACGTCGGGACCCTCGTCCCAGTCCAGGCCGAGCCAGCGCAGTGATTCCACAATGGCCTTTTCCGACTCCGGGCTGCTGCGCGCCCGGTCGGTATCTTCCATGCGCAGCACGAACTGGCCTCCCTGCGAGCGGGCAAAACACCAGTTGAACAGTGCCACGTAAGCCGTGCCGAGGTGGGGATCGCCGGTAGGAGACGGGGCGACGCGTGTGCGAACAGTCATGGCTCTGCAGATGGTTGCCTTGGGGAGCGGCGATTATACGGCCTCGCCACGGGGATGCCCAACCGCCGATCGGCGGATACTGCATCAATTTGCAATCATGCGGGAGCATGGGGCGGGTATGGCCCCGACACGTCAGGGTGCGTCCGCCTCCGGCGAGCCGCCGGGCACCACCTCCCACTCAGGGTCTTCGTACTCGCCGATAAAGTGGATATCGACAAAGGGGGCCTGGGATTCGATGATTTCCTGCACCGCGTCGGAGGGCGCGCCCTCCATCGCATCGCGGGCGGCTTTGCTCTCCCAGCTCGCGATAGCCAACAACACGTCGTCGCAGCCGATCTTGCGGTGCAGCCGCGTACCGCGGGCGCCGGGCGCGCGCTGAATGATACGGCTGGCGCGCACCCAGGCATCGGCGTATTGCTCAGGCGTGTAGCCCGGTTTCACGTGGACTTCGAACAGGTAGATCATGACCTCAGTGAAACAGTATCAACCATTCTCTGCAAGACGGGCCGATTTGGCGAGAGTGGCGCACTCGGGCAACAACTCCCGTGGCCACGGCAGTGCGGCCCCGCTGCAACACGACAAAAAGCACACATTTGCGAAAAAGCACGGCAAAGTCCTATCCAATAGTGAAATGAGCCTGAGCAGTGGTATCGAGTGAGCCTGTCAAGCAGCTGTTGTTTGATATCCGTTGATCGTTTGGAAAAGTGTTTGCCGGGCGTCGTTGAGTTGCCGGGCTGCCTCATTGTCACTGATTACCATGGCGATTGCATCCAGCGCCTCGAAGGTGAAGGTGATGGCGGGGCGAAGTGACTCTGCTGCGATTGGTAGCGTTTCGAGCTTTTCATAGGGTGTCATTATGTCCTCATAGCGATACTGATTGCGACGTTGGCCCTTTCTCCCCATCGGAGAAGGCCTGCCGGGGCTTGGCGGCATACCTGCGCATCCGAGTAGACGCTAATAAAAAAGTCAAGCAGTTCTAAGCGCGGGGTCAAAGCAAAAAATCCGGTTGTCATTTTCTGTGGCCTCCACAGCCTACCCCAAAACAGACTAGTCGCAATCCATCAGCCCGAACAATTTGCTAAGAAAAAGTGGAGGGATGCCGATGACTGACGTACGCCAACACTTCAGTATCCGTCGCAAAAATACAGAAATGCGCCGCGACAGGACGGAGGATCGCTACTTCGGATTGATGGGAGCCGCTCCGGATGCAATGGTGGTAGTAAATCACCTCGAACAAATCATCTGTCGTATCGCAGGCCGGAAAAGCAGTTTGGCGACGTCCAGGATGAACTCCTCGGTCAGCAGGTGGCGACAATCATCCCGGAGGGGTTCGCGGAGCGCCTCGTTGCCGACAGCCTGCGAAGCGCTGCTGAGGCGCTGACACAGCAGATTGGTACGGGCATCGAATTGACCGGAAGACGCAAGGATGGCAGTGAGTTTCCGATCGAGATCATGCTAAGCCCTCTGAAAACCGATGAAGGATTGCTGGTAACTGCGGCAATCCGCGATATCACCCTGCGCCGACTTGCTGAGAGCAAGATCACAGACCTGAACCGGATCTACGCGATGCTCAGCGCTATCAATGGACTGATGGTAAGAGTCCGTAATCGCGAAACGCTGTTCAGGGAGGCATGCCGGATCACGGTTGACGTAGGCGGGTTCAGCGGGGCCTGGGTAGGTGTGGCCAATGAAGCTGGAACGAAGGTGAATATAATTGCTTCGGCCGGGGTTGATCAGGCATTTATTTCCAGGCTCAACGAGCGATACCTCCTGAGCGAAGATGCGCCATTCGGCAATTCCCTGGCTGCGCGAGCAATCAGGGAAGATGCCAGCTTCGTGTCCAACGACCCCCAAACTGATACCCTGGCGCTATTGCGGGATACATACCCGGCATCCGCCGCGAGTTCGATTGTTGTACTGCCCTTGATTGTTCACGGCGAGGCGCTCGGAATGCTCGAGTTGTATTCCGGCTGAAGCCCGGCTGATTCTACGACGAAAGAAATGAAGCTGTTGACTGAAGTAGCGCAGTGACATTTCTTTCGCGATTGATCATATCGCTAAACAGGAGCGAAGCAGTTACCTCGAGTATTACGACGATGAACTGACCGGGCTGGCAAATCAGAAGCTGTTTCTGGAGCGGGTCGCCCAGCACAGAGGCATTGCCAATAGCGCTAACCACAAAATTGCCCTGCACCTTATTGATATAGACGGATTCAAGAACATTAATGACAGTCTTGGCAAGGAAGCCGGTGATGCTTTACTGCAACAGATGGCAAAATGGTTGATAGACGGAACAGGCAGTGCCGACGTGTTAGCGAGGGTCAATGCAGACCAGTTCGCCGTGGTGCAACCGGTCGTAAGGCATGAGGGCGATGTTGCCAGGTTGATCAAAAAATCGATGGACGATCTCCAAAAGTATACGTTCCATCTGGATGACACTGAGTTCCGTATTTCCGCCAGGGTCGGCGTGGCACTGCTACCGGATGACGCAACACCGGCCGACGATCTGTGGAAGAAAGCCGAGTTGGCGCTGAAGAAGGCCAAGGCACGCGGAGATCGATATTTATTCTTCACCCCGAGAAAATGACCGCCACGGTGGCCGAAAGGTCAGCCCTCGAAACTCAGTTGCGCAATGCATACGACAACGAAGAATTCGTGCTCCACTATCAGCCAAAAGCGAACCTCCTGAGCAACCAGTACTCACCGGAGTTGAGGCACTGATCCGCTGGAATAATCCAGAGACCGGGTTAGTGCCGCCCGACCTGTTCATTCCGATTCTGGAGCAAACCGGACTGATCGAGGACGTTGGGCGTGGGCCCTGAGCAAGGCCGTGGAGGATCACTTGCGTTGGCGTGCTTCGGGTCTGCCTGCAATACGCATAGCCGTGAATGTGTCGCAAGTGCAACTTCGGAGCAAAGACTTTATTGCTGACATCCAACGGCTAGTCGATATCGACGCCGCTGCCGGGCTGGAGCTGGAGCTCACCGAAAGCCTGGTAATGGACAATATCGAAGATAACATTGACACCTTGCGGGCGATTCGAGCAATGGGATTGACTATTGCGATTGACGATTTCGGTACCGGCTTTTCCTCGCTTAGCTGTCTGGCTAAATTGCCGCTGGACACGCTGAAGATCGACCGCTTGTTCACACATGAACTGTCAATCGCACCACTCGGACAGGTACTGGTACAGTCAATCATCAGCCTCGCCCATTTGCTGAGCCTGAATGTAGTCGCGGAAGGTGTCGAAACCGAAGAACAGCTGTCAATTTTGAAAGCGCTGGGTTGCGATGAAATGCAGGGCTATTCGCACAGCCGGCCAGTGCCATCGCAGCTACTGGAGGCCAGATACCTGGCGTCCCCGCATTTCGAGTGACCAGACCACCTGACCGGGTCGTCTCGGCGATGACGTTCGGGCGGCGCGCTGACACCTCCAGAGCAAGCGGCCTTTTCCAGCCTGTCGAGCGCCGTGGATGTCGTGCTGGATTCAAACGTAGCCTGTGTCGGAGACGGCAACCTCGACGGCGTCATTAACGGACGCGATATGGAACAACTCCGGTATTGACAGGAGCTGTCCGGCAAATGCCAGCTGGTACTGACGTTGATCTGGATCGGCCGAGCCCTATCCAATAGTGAAATGAGCCTGAGCAGTGGTATCGAGTGAGCCTGTCAAGCAGCTGTTGTTTGATATCCGTTGATCGTTTGGAAAAGTGTTTGCCGGGCGTCGTTGAGTTGCCGGGCTGCCTCATTGTCACTGATTACCATGGCGATTGCATCCAGCGCCTCGAAGGTGAAGGTGATGGCGGGGCGAAGTGACTCTGCTGCGATTGGTAGCGTTTCGAGCTTTTCATAGGGTGTCATTATGTCCTCATAGCGATACTGATTGCGACGTCGACCCTTTCTCATTGGAGAAGGCTTGGGCTGGGAATCGCGTGTGCGCAATCGTATAATGGCACCTCAACCTGAGGGGTGGCTGCGGCCTGAGATGCCCGCGAGTGCGGACGAACCCTTGAACCTGATCCGGTTAATACCGGCGTAGGAATAGGTGCTCCATGACCAATCTGGCGTCGTTCACCGGGTCTCTTGGTACAATTGGGAGGCTCACCATGTCTGCAGTTTATCGCATTGGCGCGATCGCCTTCGTGCCGGTAATGCCGGGGGGCTGGTCAGTCACCGCGAGAGGCAGCAGAGTGTCGTGGCGATGGACCTGATGCCTCCCCTGCTGTTGGAGATCCTGGCCACGGCCGCAAATCTGCTGTTCATCCTGCTGCTGATCCGGGAGGACATCCGCTGCTGGTTCTTCGGTATCACCGGCAGCCTGCTCAGCGTGCTGCTGTTCATTCATGTGCGCCTCTACTTCGAGGCCGTGCTCTACGTATTCTACGCACTGATGGGCTGCTGGGGCTGGCTGCGCTGGCACCGGCGGCTGGCGGTGGACGACAATCCGGTGATGACCTGGCGCCCGGCGACACACGTGAAGACGATCACCGCCGGTGCCGCCTGCGCCCTGGGCCTGGGCCTCCTGGCCCAGGCGTACACCGACGCCGAGCGGCCGCTGTTCGACGCGGCGACAACCTGCTTCAGCTTCATTGCCACGTACATGGAGATCAACAAGGTGCTGGAGGGCTGGATATACTGGTTCGTCCTCAACCTCGCCTCGATCTGGCTCTACCACGACCGCAGCCTGGACATCTACGCAGCGCTGATCGCACTCTACACCCTGTTGTCGGTCTGGGGCTTTTTCACCTGGCGCCGCGCCTGGCGGGCGCAGTCCGCCGCAGCGTTACGGGATTAGCCGCAGCCGCGCGGTACCGGTGTACTTTCCACTATTGCAATGCATTTATTCCGCGCAATGAGGCCCTTGCGAAGCCTCCCGGAATCAACTAAAAACGTGAAATACGCGGCATCCAACCCGTCCGGTTGAAACCAAAGCCAGCGTACGGAAAGGCCGCCCGGGCTCGCTCGGGCCCGTGCGCGAAGCGGAGTTCCCATGCAATCGATCGAAGACTTCAATGACCGCAATGTTCTCGTTACCGGCGCTTCCAGCGGTATCGGGCGCATCCTCTGTATACAGCTGGCGCGCCGCGGTGCGAACGTGGCGCTGGTGGCGCGGCGCGAAAAAGAGCTCGAAGTTCTCCGCGGTGAAATCGAGTCGGCGGGTGGCAGCGCGCTCGTGCTGCCCTGTGACGTGGCGGATCGTGGTCAGGTGGAGGCCACGGTGTCGCGGGTCCTCGATGCCTGGGGTCACATCGACGTGCTGGTCAACAATGCCGGTTACGGCCGCCACCTGCTCTTCGAGGAGTGGGAGCTGGACGACATGGAGCGCCTGATAGACGTCAACGTCAAGGGCTCGATCTATTTCACCAAGCTGCTGCTGCCGCAGATGCGGGAACGGGGCGACGGCTGCATCGTCTTCATCGCGTCCGCCGCGGGCAGGATCGCCATGCCGGAGGAGTCGGTCTATTCGGCGTCGAAACACGCGATTGTCGGACTGGCCGAAGCCCTGGGCACGGAGCTCGAGGACAAGGGCATCTATGTCGCCACTGTCTGTCCGGGCGCCTTCGACACGGCCTTTTTCCCGGAGGACGCGAGGGACAGGCTGCCACCGGTGGTCAGGCTCACCATGGGCGACCCGAACAAGCTCGTCGAGCACATCTTCAAGGCTCTTGCAAAGGGCAAACGCGAAACCACCTATCCCCGTCTTCCCGCGGCCGGTTACGTGGTGCGCGCGATCGCGCCCGGGCTCATGCGCAGGCTGGTAAAACGGTTTACACTTGACGCCGTGGCCAGGCAAAAGTGAGGTAAACCCCAATAACGCCCTTTGTGTGCACCCTTTTACGAATACGACCCCTGTCTTTGACTATAAAGGTCTTCAACAGCCCGGCGGCTGGGCCGCCGGAACTTCAAAGATATCGATGACGCGCTCGGCAGCGGTGAAACCGCTACCTCGCCGCGCCTGCACCACAACCTCGCCATTGGTCACGATACGCGAGTAGCCCGACTGCCAATCGTTGAATTTCCCGACCTCGGCGCCGTCGCTCACCCGGTGAACGCGATACAGTTCGAAGCCACCCTGCTCCGCCGGATCGAGGGTGTGCACCACGACAGCGCCGTCGCCACCGCTGATATGATCGCTGAGATAGGACCATTTTTCGATACCGGACAGCTCCAGGCTCCAGATGCCGTTGTCCAGCGACATCCAGAAGGAATTGTTGCGGGCATCCACGAACGCCTTGTCCTGCCCTATCGGGTACAACTCGTCCAACGCCTCCCCCTCTGTCGGGTCCGGCCAGGAGATAGTTTGGCTGCTGTATGCGTCGAGCAGTTTGTACGCAACGATGTAATCATCCTGGTGTTCTATGCCAAGCAGATGATTGCCAGCGATGCGGAAAGAAAGTGATGAGTCGATCTCCCCGGTCGAATCTCGAAACTCTGGTCCTGTCGGGGTAACGTCATAGACCAGTGTCCTTATACCAACAGGATTGGTGGCGTACATTCTGATCACTATCAACTGGTTGCCTACCACGGCTTCGATGAAGTGTCGCCCACTGGAAAAAGGCGGCATGCCCTCGGGCCATACTGTGTCCATCCGCTCGCAGGCGACCATTCCATCAGGAAGAACGTCTCTTTGGCGTTGCTGACAGGATCCTCCACCAATATGACGAAACGGTCCCCTCCAGGGCCACCGCCATAAATTCCCACTACAGGATTGCCGGCGATGACCGGTGGGGGCACCTCTGCCCAGTCGCCGTCCACTTCGGCGAAGCTGCGCAACGTCCGTTCGTCCCCCTCGAGTACCAGCAGAATATTGTCCCCCAGTCGCATGTGCTCGGCATCCACCTGGAACTGGTTCTTGCCGGTCCACCCATCCGCAAAGTCGAGCGGCAGGTAGTCGTCGCCATCCAGGTGCTGGTCGCCGTCCGTATCGGGGTTATAGGGATCGGTTCCGAGGTTCAGTTCCGTGTTGTTCGACAGCGTGTCGCCATCAATATTGGAATCACAGGCGTCGCCAAAGGCGTCGCCGTCGACATTGCCCTGGCCCGGATTGCTGACCACGGGGCAATTGTCCACGGAGTCATCGGCACCGTCACCGTCGCCGTCGACGTTCGTCGGATACGGATCCTCGCTGTCGCTGAGGCCGTCGCCGTCCGTATCGGGGTTGTAGGGGTCGGAGCCGATATTATCTTCTTCCGTGTTCGACAGGCCGTCATTGTCGATGTCCGGGTCGCAACTGTCGCCGATATCGTCCCCGTCGAGATCCTCCTGGCCCGGGTTGTACAAATTGGCGCAGTTGTCACCATAGTCCGACACCGTGTCGGCGTCACTGTCCCATATATCCTCCTGCGCGGTATAAATATAGAACTCGCCCGGGCGGCTCCAGTTACCCCACTCGGCGCTTTGCACGACCGCAAGCAGACCATTGGAGGAACTGATGGTTTGCCGAAACCGTCGCCGTCCCGCGGATTGCGGGACATCTTGTGGGAGATCAGGGGCCAGCTTCCATCCTGGGCCCTTTCGTAGCGCCCGACCCAACCACTGACGCCGTCGTTATAGGGTAGCTCGGGCGCCGATATAAAGGCGGTGTCATGGCTGAGTGCAACCGCGCTGCCAAAGCGACTGCCGGCCACGCCGCTGATTTCCACCAGCACCGGCCAGTCGGTGTCGCCGTCATCCGCGAAAATGTACGCGCGATCCATGCCGGGTGCGCCCACCAGGATGCGGCCGTTGCGCACGTCGATGGCGGCGCCGAACTCCGAATTCGCACCGGGACTGTCCAGCGTTCCGGCGTCAATCCAGTTGCCGTCGTCGTCGGGGCGGTATGCGTAGACCGTGCCGGAACCGGCGGCGCCGACCAGCGCCAGATCGTCCAGCAAAGCGACTGTTTCGCCGAACTGGTCGTCGCTTTCCGGCGAGGTAAACGTGGCGATGTGATCGCCGGTCTGGGGCACGAACAGGTCGGCCGCTCCCGGCGTCGCCCCGGGGCGAGCCCACCAGCAGCGCATTCAACCGCAGATCCACGGCGTGTCCGAACCGCTCTTCGAGACCACCGTACACCACCGTATGGTCGTGCACGAAGGTCGTGCCATTATGCAGATAGAGATGTACCCGCCCCCCGCCGGCTGTGAGCCAGAAGGGACCAAATGGTGAACTCGACGTTTCCGACAGCACTTCTTGTAGACCCCACCGCTGATACGAAACCCGCGTATGGCCAAGTGAAGCCCCGAACTTTTCCACATCCTCGGGGTCTTCCAGGGGCGGCGGATAAAGATTCAGGGTGTCATAGGGATTACCGTTGAACGGACCCGTCACGATGACGGGATTGATCGTGTAATCGAAATCCGTACAGCAGGCTGCGAGGATATCGGCCTCGTAACTGAGGATGCTGTTGCCGACGAGCGCCCAGACCGAAGCCGCCGCCGCGGTCGGCTGCGCGTACTCCATCCACCCAAGTTCACCTGCGATATAGGTGTTGCGTCGGTGATCCAGCTTGATGAAGGATTGGGCGGAAGTATCGGGCCCGGCGGCAAATACGGTGTGCGCCAGAGCCGGCGCCAGCAACAGCGGTAGCAGCGCCTTGAGCAGGTGTTTGACAGCACTGGCGCGGAGGCGAACGCGGGATCGGACCCGGCCTGGTTTGTGAGCCATGCAGACCTCCCTGAATCGGCCTCTTCGATTTATTATCGCTGCCAGTTCTGATAAGTCTGGTACAGCATCCCGGAGAACGCAAGCGTCGATCCCGCCGCGCCGGTGAGCACGTCACCCGTGATATACTCCCGCCTCGACCTTCCGCGCCAGAAACAACATTGCATCTGAACACCGACAACTCCTCAGTGTCATCGCGTCACCGCTTCTGCATCGCCCCGATGATGGACCGGTCCGACCGCCACTGCCGCTATTTCTGGCGGTTGCTGACGCGGCGCGCGCGACTGTACACGGAAATGGTCACGACCGGAGCATTGCTGCACGGCGACCGGGATCGCTTCCTGCAATTCAATGCCGAGGAGCACCCGGTGGCGCTGCAACTGGGGGCTCAGACCCGAAGGAACTGGCCCGCTGCGCGCGCTGGGCCGGGGACTGGGGCTACGATGAAGTCAACCTCAACTGCGGCTGCCCGTCCGATCGCGTGCAGTCGGGCCTGTTCGGCGCCTGTCTCATGGCCGAGCCGCAGCGGGTGGCGGACTGCGTGGCGGCCATGCGCGCGGCCTGCGACATCCCGGTCACGGTCAAGCACCGTATCGGTATCGATCACATGGAATCCTACGAGGAGCTCGCCGGCTTTGTCGCGACGGTCGCCGCCGCGGGCTGCGACGTTTTCATCGTCCACGCGCGCAAGGCCTGGCTGCGGGGCCTCTCGCCGAAACAGAACCGCGAGGTGCCGCCGCTCAACTACGAGTGGGTGTACCGACTGAAGCGCGACTACCCGCGGCTGTGCATCGTACTCAACGGCGGCGTGCAGTCCCTCGCGCAGTGCGAGGACCATCTGGGCCGGCTGGACGGCGTGATGCTCGGTCGCGAGGCCTACCAGAATCCGTGGCTGCTGGCCGACGTTGACCGGCGGCTGTTCGGTGCGGAAGATACCGTTTCGGCGCGCGACGACGTCATCGAGGCGCTACTGCCCTATGTAGAGCGGCAGGTCGCGGGGGGTGCGCGGCTCAACCACATCACACGCCACATACTCGGGCTCTACCAGGGTGTCCCGGGCGCGAAACAGTTCAGGCGCCATCTGAGCGAGAACGCCTGTCGCGACTGCGCGGGCCCGGAAGTATTGCGGGCGGCATTTCACCGGGTTCAGCGCGAGACGTTGGCGCTCGAGCCGCAACAGGAGATGGAGCAGACAGGATGATTGGCGCCCTCAAGGCATTGTTCGAAACCCCGCCCGACGAAAGCGAGGCGGACCGGACACACCGCATACGCCTGGCCGCCGCGGCCCTGCTCATCGAGACGGCGCGCGCGGACTTTACCGCCGAAGCCATCGAACAACATACCCTGCAGGATCTGTTGTGTTCGGTGCTGGGACTGGAGGCCGCGGAAATCGATGAACTGGTGGCGGCGGCCGAGGTCGAGGTGGATGCATCCACTTCGCTGTACGAATTCACTCGGGTCATCAACGACTATTACAGCGCACAGCAGAAACTGCAGCTGATCGAGTCGATGTGGGCGGTGGCCTACGCCGATGGCGACCTGGACAAATACGAGGAGCACCTGATAAGGCGCGTGGCGGAGCTGACCTACGTTTCACACAGCGACTACATCCGCGCAAAACTGGCCGCCGAAAACTGATTGCTCAGCCGTGTTCCAGCGCCGTTACGAGGTCGCGGAATCGTTCGCGATTCTCGTCGGAGAGGCCCATAAGCACGTGATGCGCCTCGATCACCTTCTCCTTGACGGCCTCTTCACTGCCGTCGACCGCCGGAATCTCTTCGATATCCTCGGGGTCATTGCAGGCTTCCTCGTGAACCTCGAACAGACGGTGGAATCCCATACTTCTCAACAGGCGCAGAATGCTCGGCTCGCAGGTATAAATCGCGGGCGTGAACCCGAACCTCTCCCTGACATTGAGAGCCAGTTTGGCCAGCAGGCCCAGCGTGGTACTGTCCAGGCCCTCCGCGTCACATAGATCCACCCAGACACTGACGAAATCCGGATCGTCATACATTTGCTGGAAGTAGTCGTCGATCGTTGTGCACAAGGTGAGACGTACATCGCCGATGAAGCGAATGACATAGGCGCCGTCGTGGTGTGCGGCAAGAATACGGCCTTCCTGCATATCAGTCCCGTTTCGATGAGAAACAGCGCCGCGATATCGTCCGGCGCCATCTCTACCCGGTCCAGGCCAAGGCGCGTGACCAATTCGTCCGGCGTGTCCGAGGCCTGTTCGAAGACCTCGAGAAGATAAGCGTTCCTTCTCGATGAGGTTCTTTGGCGGCAAAGGTCTCCAGAAATCCGTCGGAAAACAGCGCCAGCATGAAGCTGTCGGGCAGCTCGATCTCGTCTTCCCGATACTCTCCCTTCTCTACCAGACCCACGGCCGACCCTTCACCCTCCAGATATCGCGCGCCACTGTCAGAGATCAGAACAGGCAACGGGAGGTGTCCCGCCACGCTGTAGCACAAAGTATTATCGCGCATATCCAGCACTCCGACGACCATTGTGGCGAACTTGCCCACGCCGAGGTCGAGCAACTCCCGGTTCGCGCTCTCCAGCATCTGTACGGGACTCATGATACTTGGATCATTGCGCCGCAGGAGATCGGAACGCTTGCGTGCGAACAGGTTTTTCAACAGTACGGTGGCGAAGGCCGATGAACTGCCATGACCCGATACATCCGCCATGAAAAAACTCACGTGGTGCTCACCGACGGTAAAGTAGTCCGTGAAATCGCCGCTCAGGTAGAGTGAGGGAATAATGGTGTGACTGAATACGTAGTCACCCAGCACCAGTGGAGTTGCCGGCAACATCCGCAACTGTACCTGTCGGCCGGCCTGCTGATCCTGCTCCAGCAGCTTGACCGTTCCCTTGAGCTCGGTGTTGGCCGCCTCCAGGCGCAGGTGGGATTCGCGCAATTCGCGTCGCAACTTGCGCTCTCTGACACAGCGCCCGATCGAGCGCACGAGTGCGTCCTTGTCCTGCACTGGCCGCGGAAAGAAATCGTGGGCTCCCAGGCGCAAAGCCGTCATCATATGATCCACGTCCGCCGGGTCGCCGAACATGATGGCCGGAACCTGCACGTCCATCTCGCGCAGGATGCGGCCCGCCTCGCCCCAGGAAACGCCCTGCAGGTCGAGTTCACACAAAACAACGTCGAGCTCGCTGTTAGCGCCCAGAGAGTATGTCGAATTGGCCACATCGGTGACAATCTGAACAGTAAAACCACGGTTGGTCAAAAACTCAGCCATCTCGTCAGCACGATCCGGCTGATCGTCGACGATGAGCAGGTTTCCGTTTGAGTCCATCCTGGGCGACTTCGGTGGGACACAGGGCATGACAGTACGCCCATCAACGGACTCAGGCAACATCGTCACGCACGCTTTCGGCAGGATTTTACAAACATATCAGGCTTATGCTGTGACGCGCTTCACATCTTCGCGCCTCAGAATTCTTCGAAGTCCTCCCCCTCCTCGAAGTCGGAGAAACTATCGTCGACAACACCGTCGTTAAGAAAGGTCTCGCGCCGCGACATATAGGCCTCGCGCACGAAAATGTACTTGTCGCCACTGATCAACTGATCCGCCCGCAGCAGTTGCGCGCGGGCGTCGATGGCCTCGATACCCAAAAACCCCCAGTTAAAGAGCACTTCCTGTGACATCGCGGGCAATGAGGAAAAGCTGTCGACCACCAGCCCGGTTCCGCTGCGCACGGTCCGCGGCCCGCTCACCGGCACCATGAGAAAAGGGCCGCTGTCGAACCCCCATACGAACAGTGTCTGGCCGAAATCCGCGGGACGCCGGTCGACGCCCATCTTCGTCGCCACATCGAAAAAACCACCCAGCCCAATCGTGGTGTTGATAACCAGCCGCCCGAGGCTATGGATCGTGTTGTCCACCCGGCCCTGCAGAATGGAATTGGCAATCGTGTTGAACTCGTAGATATTGCGGATGAAATTGTTTACGCCCTTCTCCACAGGGTCAGGCGTCACCAGACGATAGCCGCGGGCTACCGGACGCAGCATGTACCTGTCCAGGCTCTCGTTGACCACAAAGATCTTGCGGTTCACCGGTTCCCAGGGGTCATGCCTCTCGGGCTCAATCTGCTGCCATAGCGGATCATCGAGCGACTCCTGCTCCTGCTCCTCCTGCTGGGCATAAACACCTAACGCCGGCAACCCGAAACAGAACAACAACAAGTAACGAAACAGCGCCATCGACAGAATTGACCGCAAAAAAGTGAACCGCATGTTACGCTTCACTCCCGATGCGATCAACCGGGACTCAGCGAACTTGACCCGGTGATATCACAACCACCACCGATTCGCGTATGAACTGTTGCAGCTGGTCGAGCGCGAAGTCGCGAATGGAGTCGACGGCCACATCCAGTTCACCTGCCAGCTTCTCGATCAACTCGATGGCAGTGGCAGCCTCATTCGTCCGTACCAGCTCCAGCAGGCGTGCCGTGGGCGCGTTCACTTCCATGAACCGCACCTTGTATCCACGATCCCGGTAGACCACGATATAGGTCGGCGGTTCGGGCTCATGCGGTTGCCAGTCGGGGCCGATATGGTGCACCGGATAACGATATGCCAGGGACCAGGCAACCGGGGACAGTCCCAGCACCGCACACGGCAAATTTCCGGCGTGGAGCATTTCGGGCAGTTCTTCCTCGGAAACATCCAGCGCCAGTTCCACCCACTCGTAGTGCGCCAGTTCGGTCATGAATGCCGGGTCACAGGCACGAGGCTTGTGATCTTCCATCAGAAACAACAGAAATTCCTGGCTTATTTCGAGAAAATAGGGGGAGTGGCAGCGATGGCGTTGCATGAAATCGCGCACCAGATGTCGCCAGTCTTCCGGCCGGTAGAGACTGCGCAGCACCGGAAAGCCGCTGTTGATGAAGCTCTCGATGTTATTGTAGACAAGGTCCTCGTATATCTTCAGCCGCCGTGCCTCGACGCCCGCTGGAGCCGCCTGACGCGCGGGATCGCGCAGATAGCGCGCCATGGCGATCTGATTTTCGCGAAGGGATGACTGTGCCATCGCCTAACCGACCGCCCCCCGGGAAGACCCGATCCCGGCCGTCTCGACCCCGCAAAGGTTTTGCAAAGACCGGATACGGCCGACCTCGTCCAGCAGACTGGATAATGGCGGCAGATTGAAATCCCGCTCCAATAGTGTCGGCAGTGGCCCGACCCTGCGATAAGCTTCCTCGAGCAGCGTCCACACAGGATCGATGACATCCGTCCCGTGGGTGTCGACCTTCAAATCCTCGGCTTCATCGTAGTGTCCCGCCACGTGGATATAGCGGGCGCGAGCCAGTGGCAGGGACTCGAGGAACTCCACGGGATCGTAGCGGTGGTTGATACTGTTGACATAGATATTGTTCACGTCGAGCAGCAGCTCACAGCCGCTTTCCTCCAGTACCCCGCCGATGAACTCCGCCTCGCTGAGATCCCTGAACGGCTGCGCATAGTAGGAGGCGTTTTCCAACGCTATCGGCCGGCCGATGATGTCCTGGACCTGCCGCACCCGGTCGGCGACGTAATGTACCGCCTCCTCGGTAAAGGGTATGGGCAACAGGTCATAGATATGCCCCTCGGCGGCGCAATAAGTGAGGTGTTCGCTGTAAACCGGCACATCGTACCGATCCATCAATTCGCGTACGGCCTGTACCAGGTCGGTATCGAGCGGATCGGGCCCGCCGATATCCAGTGACAGACCATGCAGCGCCAGGGGATAGCGCTCTGCCAGCTCATGAAACTGTTTACGGAAGCGCCCGCCGACACCTATCCAGTTTTCCGGCGCCGCCTCCATGAAATCGACCTCTCCCTGGTTCATGGATAGAAGCGGGCCCATAAGGGCCCGCCGCAAACCGAGTCCCGCTCCCTGGAGTTCCCGGTGGGTCTCAGGCATGACTAGCCGCCGCATTTACCTTCGCCGCACTTGCCTTCGCCCTCGGACTTGGCATCCGCGTCGTCGCCGCCGCATTTGCCTTCACCGTCGGCTTTTTCTTCGCCACATTGCCTTCGCCACACTGCCTTCGCCGTCGGCTTTTTCTTCGCCGCACTTGCCTTCTCCGCACTTGCCTTCGCCGTCGGCTTTTTCTTCGCCGCACTTGCCTTCGCCGTCGGCTTTGTCACCACCGCACTTGCCTTCACCACAGCCGCCTTCCTTGTGCGCACCATAATTGGGCAGATCGTAGCCACCGCTGAGTTGCTGAGCGGAGAAAGGGTTGGTTTCGGCCGAGGCCAAAGGCACCACGGAAGACGCCATGAATGCCGCGCCCAGAGCAGCCGCGAGAGGTTTCTTGAAATTTGCCATGATTAATTCCCTGTGATTAGTAAGTGATGTCTCAGTATACCGAAAGCTATCCGGCGGCGTGACCGCCGGATATGGCGTTCGTCGCTTCTAAGACATAGCAGCAATCCATAAGTTTCACAAGTCGATATCCCGCCACGAAAAAAATCAGCAGTATGAAACCCATGATTATTCGGGATTTTTGGCGAGCCAGTCCGCCACCTTGTGCCATTGTTGCTCAATCCGTTTTTTGGAGACAGGTCGTCGAGTGCCCAGGTTTTGTGCATAAAGTGATACGCGGAATTCTTCCAGCATCCACCGGTATTCTGCAGCCTCGTCGCACAGGAGCAGTAACGAGGGCCGCTGCTCCAGGCCGGCCCACAGCGGCCCGGCCAGCCCGCGCAGCATGAGCGAACAGGATCTGTCCTTTTCGCGCTGGCCGCTGAAGCGCTCGATGCGGTTGCGCACTGCCCTGAAATAGCGCGGGTACTGCGCCAGCCATCGGGCCGGCGTATCCCGTTGAAATCCAGCCTGCAACAATCCGGCCAACTGCTGCTCGATATCCTCGCGGGTGTCGGGCCAACGGTCCGCCGGGATTGCTCCCAGAGCCGGCCGGATTTCACCCAGTTCGGCCAGTGCGTCCTGCATGACCGTCTCGATATCCAGGGCGCGGCTTATCACCTCGCCGGAACCCGTGCGCAGCAACCGCTGGAATTCGTCCCGGCTGCGCGGCGCGTCGGCGTGCAGCCCCAATGCCTGGACACAGGCCCCGTCCACCATATCTTCGACCAGGGCGTCGCGCTCGAGCCCCGCCGCCGCCAGCCTCAAATTCACCGCGTTACCGCGCAGCAACTGCTTGCGCAGTTGCCGCACCTGGGAGGCCAATGCCAGGCGGGCGAGGCGCAACACGCCCGCCCGATGGCGCAGCCGGGCTTCCTCCTCATAATCGCACAGTTCGATGGCGACGCTGTCACCGCGGTCGGCCAGCGCCGGCCAGGACACAATGTCGACACCGGCCTGGCGAAAGCGAAACCGACTCGGCAATGTGTCGAAATCCCAACGACGCAGGCCCTCGCGCGCCAGAGAAGACGCGCCGACGGCGGCGTTCTGCCGGGCCCCGTTTGACACGGCACCGGCTGCCCCGACATCGGCCGCCGCAGCATGGGCTGCCCCAGCATCGGCTGCCGCAGCTTCAATGCTCTGGCGGGTCGCATCGCGAAAACGGGTCACCAGACGCGCCAGGTCGCGGTCCTGGCCCAGCAGCTTGCCATTGGCATCCACGACACGCACATTCATCCGGTAGTAGTCATCAAGCCTGACGGCACTCCAGTCTTCTGCCGTCAGGGAGAGATCTCCGGGCCGCGACAGCTCCCGCGCCAATGCAGTCCCGAGGTCGTGGTCACCCGCCTGCAGCCGTGTCAGGGCCCTGTCCACGCTATCGGGAACCGGCACCAGATGTTTCCGCTTTTCCTTGGGCAGCCCCTTGACCATGGCGATACATTTTTCCCGCAACAGCCCCGGAACCAGCCAGTCAAACAGGAAGCGCGGAGCCCGGTTGAGCAACGCGACCGGCACTGTCACCGATACGCCGTCGCTCTCGCCGCCAGGTGCGAATTCGTAGGTCAGCCGGAAGCGCACGTCCCTCCACTGCAGAAAACCGGGAAACTGCTCTTCCACATCGCTGCCGGGATCCCGGGCCAGCAGAAATTCGCGGTCCATATACAGCCGCCGCGCCGCCTCCGGTTCGCGTTTCAGCCAGGCATCCAGCCGCCGGGCGGTGTAAATGTCCGGCGGCACCCGCTCGTCGTAGAACTCGTACTGCGCCTGCTCCGGCACCAGCAGGTCGCGGCGGCGTGTCCGCGCCTCCAGCCGCTCCAGTTCACGCACCAGGCGACGGTTGTGGCGCAAAAAGTCCGGGTACTTGTGGAAAACGCCGGCAACCAGTCCCTGGCGGATCAACAGTGCACGACTGTCGGCGGGCGCGAGCGGCCCGTAGTGCACCAATCGTCTGTCCGCCAGCGTCAAGCCGTAAAGCGCGGTCCGCTCGAACGCCATTACGCGGCCGGTCCGTGCGCGCCAGTGGGGCTCGTAGTAGTGCCGCCTTAGCGCCGGGGGATTCAGGTCCAGCACCCATCGGGGTTCGATTGCGCCGACCTCCCGCGCGTATACCCGGGACGTCTCGACTATTTCAGCGGCAACCAGCCATTTGTGCCCGCGGCGCGCCTGTGGCGACCCGGGGAACACCCGCAGACGCCGGTTGCCGCCACCGAGGTATTCCCCGTTCTCCCCGAGTTGAGCCAGGTGACTCAGCAGGCCGCTGATCAATGCGCGGTGAATCCCGGGGTAATTGTCCCCGGTCGGCGGGTCCCCGCTGACCCGCAACCCCTGTTGGCGGCAGGCGATACTCAGCTGGGTGTGGATATCCCGCCACTCGCGCAGGCGGGAAAAAGACAGGAATTCCCGGCGGCACAGTCGGCGCAGTTGTGTCTGGCTGAGTGCCTGTCGCTGCTCCTCGAAATAGCGCCACAGATTCAGCCACGACATGAAGTCCGAACGGGGATCGCCAAAACGGCCGTGCAGTTGATCGGCCTGCGCACGACTATCGGCCGGCCGTTCGCGGGGATCCTGCACACTGAGGGCACTGGCGATGACCAGGATCTCCCCGGGGCATCCCTGGCGCTCGCTCTCCAGCACCATGCGCCCCAGACGCGGGTCCACCGGCAGACGCGCCATCCGGCGTCCCGTGCCGGTGAGTTTTCCCGTCGCATCGACCGCACCCAGTTCCTCCAGCAGGCGATAGCCGTCACGCACCTGGCGGCTGTCCGGCGGATCGATGAAGGGGAAGGCCTCGATATCTCCCAGTCCCAGACTGAGCATCTGCAGCACGACAGCGGCGAGATTGGTGCGCCGGATTTCCGGATCGGTGAATTCCGGCCGCGCGTCGTAATCCGCTTCGCTGTACAGGCGCAGACAGGTGCCCGGTCCCACGCGCCCGCAGCGGCCCCGGCGCTGGTCGGCGCTCGCCCGGGAAACAGCCTCCACCGGCAGCCGCTGCAACCTCGAGCGATGACTGTAACGGCTGATGCGCGCCGTGCCCGGATCGATGACATAGCGGATACCGGGCACCGTCAGCGACGTTTCGGCCACGTTGGTTGCCAGTACCACGCGTATGCCCGCCCGTCGTCGCGCCGAATCAAACACCCGATTCTGCTCCGTCTGGCTCAGCCGCGCGTACAGGGGCAGCACATCCACCGTGTCGACGGCGCGCAAAAGCCTGGCCAGTTCACGGATTTCCCGCTCACCGGGCAGAAAAACGAGCACATCCCCGCGGGCGCCGAATGCGCCAGCGGCGATCTGCTCCACGCATTGCACGATTTCCCCGCCGGGATCGTCCTCCCGCGGATCGCCCGTGGCGGTGTCACTCTCTGCTCCCGGGTCGCCGAGATACACCGTTTCGATCGGATGGGATCGCCCGCTGACCTCGATCACCGGCGCACCGTGAAAATGGCGCGAAAAGCTCTCGACATCGATTGTGGCAGAGGTGACGATCACTTTCAGATCGGGACGCCGTGGCAGGATGCGCCGGAGGTACCCGAGCAGGAAATCAATATTCAGGCTGCGTTCGTGCGCCTCGTCTATGATCAGTGTGTCGTAGGCGCGCAACAGCGGGTCCCGGCGCAACTCATTGAGCAGAATGCCGTCGGTCATCAGCTTGACAGCGGTCGATGCCGACACCCGATCAGTGAAGCGCACCTGGTATCCCACCAGTTCGCCGGTGGCGCCGCCGAGTTCGTCGGCGATGCGCGCCGCCACCGTTCGCGCCGCCAGCCTGCGCGGCTGGGTGTGGCCTATAAGCGCGGCGCGGCCGCGGCCCAGTTCCAGGCAGATCTTGGGTAATTGCGTGGTCTTGCCGGAGCCGGTTTCACCGGCGACGATGACGACCTGGTGTTCGGTGATGGCGCGCGCGATCTCGCTGCGCTGAGCCGATACGGGCAGGTCCGGAGGATAGGAGATCACCGGCGCTTCGCCGTTGTCCGTTCCGGTATGATGCATGCCCGCCCGCCGTTCGTTGCTAACCGGCGGCGCCCTCCCGGAACTGCGCCGGGTCCAGATACATCAGCTTGAGCACCATCGCGCCGCCGTCGTCGGGCTCCGTACCCAGAACCATGACGTTCGGCTGTTCGTCCTCCACCGTGACCGCGGTGATACCGAAAATCATCGCATCGGGGTGTTCAGCGTTGAACAAGGGCACCTTACCGCCCGCCTTGAGCACCGCGGCGAGATTGTTCAGCAGAGTCTCCAGGCTGGCACGAAAAGCACCGAAGTTGAGACGCCCGCGGAACTCACTGTAATCCAGCGCCAGCACAAAGCGGGCGGTGGAGGCGTCCGGCATCGACACCCGGTTCAGCGGCAGCCTGCGCCCTTCGTACAACTCGCGAAACCCGCGTTTGCACTGTGTTCGGGCCGGCTCGACCAGCGCCCGGTGCAGCAGCTTCACCGCGATCAGCAGAAACTTGTCCTGGGTAATAGGCTGGGTACGTTGCTGGGCCATGATCAAACCGCTCAATCCCGACCCGCCAGTCTACTGCGCCGCAAGGTCGCGGGCAACGCGACGCGAGCTGACCGACGGCGGCCAATTGTGGAAAAGTCGCGATTCTGGCTGGCCGCCACGTCTGAGAACCGGCCGCTTCTGGCCTATCATCGGCGGACAACGGGTCATGCTGCCTGGAAAGTTAATATTTTTTCAATGAATCTGTTCCCGACAAGTGGAATTGCGCTGCCCCGGTGGCTGCCGCCGGCCGCGCTCTGCGTGTGTCTGGCGCTCAGCGGCGGCGCGGTGGCCCAGTCCGCGGAAAAAACCCGCGCCCTGCAGGCGCTGGGTGCGGAACGCGAGATGCTCACCGCGGAGCTGGTCCAGTACCAGAAAACCCTGGATATACTGCAGGAGGGCGACACGCCGCCGGAGCAAAGCAGTAATCCGGCGGTGCGCAAGCTCGCCGGGGAAACGGTGCGACTGAAGCAACGACTTATCGCCATCGCCGAACGGGAAGTCACCCTGCTGCAGCAGCAGATCGCCGATGCCCGCACACGCCAGGCCGATGAACGGGCGTCCAACCAGACAGCGCCGCCGGACAGCACCGTTACAGGCGGGAAGTCCACGGAGAGCAAGCCGCTCTACCCGGCGAACGTCGACTACACGCGCGACTTCGAAGCGGAAAACGTGGAACGGCTCCATCAACTGCTGGAGAACTACCACGCGCAAGTCCAGGAAGCCGCACGCACGCTGCCCACGGAAGAGGAGCTGGATCGGCGCGAACTGGCGCGGCGGGATGCACTCAAACTATCCCGGATTCCGTTCAACGTGAACAAGGTTCGCCTGACCGGCGCGGAGGGCAGCACGGCCCTCGCCAATATCACCGAGCGGTTGATAGATCCCGAGATTCCCGAGAGCCGGCGCGACATTTCCCTCATCTGTGTCATCAGGACCCGACTGTTCGGTCAACTGGTGGGCAGCGAGAGCAGGAGCCTGAAGGCGGTGGGCAAGAATCATTACGTCGCGCGGGTACGGCTGCAGCCCGGCAATACCACGCTCATTATACTGGACGATCGTTGGGAGATACGCCTGCCCGATCACGTCAACAGCCGGGACTATCTCATCACGTTCTATCGCCCCCCCGTCGGCGAACCGGAACTGCATGCCTTTGCCATCGACGATCTGTTGGCACTGGACCGGCCCCACATCCCCGCGTGGCTGCCGGATGAGCTGAATATCAATTCCGGATGAAGCGCGACGGCGCGCCGCTGCGGGCGCTCGACTGCGCCCGGCTGAGCTGGCGCGAGGGGAACGCACCCTACGCCGAGGATTTCGGTGATATCTACCACTCCCGCGACGACGCGTGCGCGGAGAGCCAGTACCTTTTCCTGACAGGCAACGGGCTGCCGGAGCGATGGCTCGACCACCCGCGGCGCGACTTTTGCGTCGGGGAGACCGGCTTCGGTACCGGTCTGAATTTTCTGCTCACATGGCGGGCCTGGCGCGCGCTGCCCCGCCCCCGGCCGAGACTGCATTACCTGTCGGTCGAACGGCACCCGCTGGCAGCCGCCGATCTCGAGCGTGCACTTGCCGGGCTGCCCCTGCTGACCTCTTTGAGCCGGCAACTGCTCGCGCAATACCCGCCGCCACTGCCGGGGCTGCACAGACTGTGGTTTGACAGCGGCAACGTTATTCTCGACCTCCACTGGGGCGATGCGGGCGATGTGCTGACGGCGCTCGCGCAGTCGGAACCGGGCACGGTGGACACCTGGTACCTGGACGGTTTCGCCCCCGCGCGCAATCCAGCGATGTGGTCGCCGTCGCTGCTCGAGGCGGTGGCCGCGCTCAGTGGGCCCGGCGCCACATTCGCCACCTTCACCGCGGCGGGAGAAGTCCGCCGCTCGCTGGAAGCCGCGGGCTTCGCGGTCCGGAAAATGGCGGGGTACGGCCGCAAGAGGCATGCCCTGCGCGGTGCACTGGCCCATTCGCCGCGGCACCTGTCACCGCAAGCGCCGGGCGGTATCACGCCATGGGATCTGCCGGCGGAAGGGAGCCGGCGCCCGGAGAGCGCACTGGTACTCGGGGGCGGCCTGGCGGGATGCACAGCCGCGGCCGCCCTGGCGCAACGCGGTATAGCGGTGACCCTGCTCGATGCCGGGCGCGTGGCGGGCGGCGCGTCCGGTAATAGCCAGGGTGTCCTGTACACACGCGTTTCCCATCGGCACTCGGCCCTGGTCGACTTCGCCCTGCACAGTTACCTTTTTGCCGCGCGCTTCTATGCCGGAATGTTCCGCGACGGCGCACTGCGCGAGGGCACTGACGGCCAACTGTGCGGCAGTTTTCAACTGCTGCCCGACAGTGACAGGGCACAGCTCACGACGGCGCTGCAGGGGCTCGAAGACATCGCCACCGAGGTCGATACCGACGCGGCGGGAACACTGCTGGGCGTTCCCCAACCCGCAGCCGGGCTCTGGTTGCAACGCTCCGGCTGGCTGCGCCCGGGATCGGTCTGTGCATCGTTACTCGCCTGTGAAAACATTCGCGTCATGGAAGATTGTGGGGCAGTGCAACTGGCGCGCGGGGATGGCCGATGGCGCGCCGTGGACGGCGGCGGCCGCACCCTGGCAAGCGCGCCCTGTGCGGTTGTCGCCGCGGGCACAGGCACGCCGCGGATAGCACACTGTGACTGGCTGCCTGTGCGCAGCGTGCGCGGTCAGACAACCGACATTCCGACATCTCCCGCGCTGGCCCGACTGCGGGCGGTGCTCTGCCACACCGGCTACATTGCCCCTGCCCGGGACGGAACCCACTCGCTGGGAGCCACTTTTGACATTGGCGACGATGAGTATCGGCCGCGTTCCGTCGACCATGCCGCCAACCTGGCCGAACTCGCGGACGCAGTACCCGGCTGGCGCGACTATCTGGCCGGTCTCGACCCCGACACGCTGTCGGGCCGGGTGAGCTTCCGCTGCGCCAGTCCGGACTATCTGCCGGCGGTGGGGCCGGTACCCGATGTCGCGTCATTCACGCGAGACTACGCGGCTCTGGGGGACAACGCGAAGCAAACAATCGGGCGCCGTGGCGCCTATCTGCCCGGGCTCTACCTGTCCGCCGCTCACGGCTCGCGCGGGCTCACCTCGACACCCCTCGCGGCGGAATTGCTGGCGGGCATGATCTGCGGTGAGCCACTGCCGCTGGAGCGAACGCTCGGCCGCGCGGTCGCTCCCGCGCGCTTTCTCATCCGTGATCTGGTCCGGGGGAAGCGCTGATGGGAACGGCAACGCCCGCCCTCCGCACCGGCCGTCGATCGCGATCACCCAGCTCGTGGCGCGCCCTGCTCTTTGCGACACTGTGGCTGCCGCTGTCGTGCGCGGCTGTCCAGCAGTACGTGGTGGAGGTGGTCGAGCGCAAGCCCCAGTCCAGGGACCACTTTGTACAGGGCCTGGAGATTGTCGACGGCGAGCTCTATGTCAGCACAGGCACCTACGGCGCCTCGCGCCTGCTGCGCTACGATTTTGGCGACGGCAGGCTGCTCGAGCGCCGCCACCTGCACCCGCGTATTTTCGCCGAGGGCCTTACCGTGCTAGGCGACCGGGTCTACCAGCTCACCTGGCGCAATCGGCTGTTGCTGGTGTACCGGCGCGGTGATCTGGGCCTGGCGCGCAAGCTGCCTTTGCCGGGAGAAGGCTGGGGGCTGACCAATAACGGCGAGGAACTGATCTACAGCGACGGCAGCGAGCAGCTGCATTTCCTGTCTCCGTCGAACGGGCGCCGGCTGCGGTCCGTCGCGGTCAGTGAAAACGGCCAACCGCTGCGACAACTCAATGAACTCGAATGGATCGACGGCAAGGTATGGGCGAATATCTGGCGCTCGGACCGGGTGGTGATTATCGACCCCGAGTCGGGCCGGGTCACCGGCAGCGTCGACCTGCGCGGATTGTTGCCCACCGCGGAACGCCGGCCGGAAACGGACGTGCTCAACGGCATTGCGCACAACCCCGCGACCGGCGGCATCTGGGTGACGGGAAAACGCTGGCCCTGGTTGTACCGCATCGAGCTTCGGGCCGTGCCGCCGCGATCGGAAACGACACCGGATTCGCGCTAGAATGGCGCCGTCACATCGCAGATTGAGAGAAAACATGACCGAAAGCGCTCCGCAGGCGGCCGACGCCGAGCCGGCCTTTACCCTCGTTCACCGGGAGTTTATCGAATCCCTGAATCTTACCGTCGAGCAGTACGAACATCGACAGACGGGAGCAATGCACTACCATCTGGCCACGGACAACACCGAAAATGTCTTCCTGGTCGCGCTGCGCACCGTCCCCGAAGACTCAACCGGTGTGGCTCACATCCTCGAACACACGGCCCTGTGCGGCAGCCGCAACTTTCCGGTGCGGGATCCATTTTTCATGATGCTCCGGCGCTCGTTGAACACGTTCATGAACGCCCTGACCAGTTCCGACTGGACCGCCTATCCGTTTGCCAGCCAGAACCGCAAGGATTTCAACAACCTGCTCGAGGTCTACCTCGATGCGGTCTTCTTCTCGCGACTGGACCCGCTCGATTTCGCGCAGGAAGGTCACCGGGTTGAATTCGCCGAACCCGACAACCCGGACAGCGATCTGGTCTTCAAGGGCGTGGTTTACAACGAGATGAAAGGTGCCATGAGCTCGATCACCAGCACCTTGTGGCAAACACTCTGCGAATACCTGTTTCCGACTTCCACCTACCATTACAACAGCGGCGGCGACCCGGAGTGCATTCCCGACCTGACCTATGAGCAGATGCTCGCCTTCTATCGCAGTCACTACCACCCGAGCAATGCCATTTTCATGACCTTCGGCGATATTCCCGCCCGCGAACACCAGGCGGTAATGGACGAAAATGCACTGCGCCACTTCGAACGCCTGCCCACGCAAATCCGCGTGCAGCCCGAACAGCGCCGTACACAGCCGTTGCGCGTGGAACAGCCCTATGCCTATGACGAGAACGACACCACCGACAACAAGACCCATATCATCATCGGCTGGATGCTGGGCGAAAGCACCGACCTGCAGCAGTTACTGGAAGCCGAGCTTCTGGCGAGCGTACTGACCGACAACAGTTCATCCCCGTTGCGGCAGCTGCTGGAAACCACCGAGCTGGGCCACGCACCCTCCCCCCTCGTTGGACTGGAGGATTCCATGCGGGAGATGGTGTTCTGCTGCGGTATCGAAGGCAGTGAGCCCGACAACGCCGAAGCACTGGAATCCGCTGGTACTGGAAGTTATTGCGCGGAGTCGCCGACGAGGGAGTCGAGCAGGAACGAGCTCGAGGCCGTACTGCACCAGCTGGAGCTGCACCAGCGCGAAATCAGCGGCGACAGCTTTCCCTACGGCCTCCAGCTCATCCTTGAAGCCCTCGGTTGCGCGACCCATTACGCGGATCCCATCACGGTGCTCAATCTCGACCCCGTCATCGAGACTCTGCGTGAAAAAATCCGCGACCCGGACTATATCCGCGATCTCGCCCGCCGCCTGCTGCTGGACAACCCGCACCGGGTCACGCTGGTCATGTCGCCGGACAGGGATCTGACCGCGCAGCGCCGGGCACGAGAGGTCGACCGCCTGGCGCGGATCAGGGACGCGATGGACGACGCCGCCCGCGACGCCACCATTAAACTTGCCGCGGAGCTCGACGCGCGACAACAGAACGTGGACGAAAGTGAATACGACCTGCTGCCCCGGGTCACGCTGGATGACGTGCCGCAGGGGCTCCCGGATATTTCCTTCTCGGAGTCGGCAAATGGCGTGCCGCTGACGACCTATGCCCAGGGCACCAATGGCATCGTCTACCAGCAGGTGGTCGCGCCGCTGCCCGCGCTGGAGGACGCACAGCTACAGATCCTGCCCGTTTACAGCCATTTCCTCACCGAACTGGGCATGGGCGAGCTGTCCTACCTGCAGGCCCAGGAGCTCCAGGCGTCAACGGTGGGATCAATTAACGCGTTTACGACCATGCGCGGCAGCACTGGCGACGAACAGGACGTGGGCGCGCACTTCAATCTGTCCTCCAAGGCACTGCTGCGCCACGCCGGGGCTCAGTCACGGCTCATGTTCGACGTGCTGCACCGGGTGCGATTTGACGAGACGGATCGCCTGCGCGAACTCCTCCAGCAATTGCTGTCCCGCCGCGAACAATCCATCACCGGCAATGGCCACGGCATGGCGATGGCTGCCGCCTGTGCCGGCATGAGTCCCGTGGCCAGACTCAACCACCTGCAATCGGGGCTGGAGGGTATCCGCAACCTGCGCGCATTGAACGACTCGCTCGGCGACAGCGCCGGCGCGGTGCAATTTTCGCAACAACTGGCTGCCCTCCACGAGCGGCTGCAGGCAGCTCCGGTCCAGTTGTTAGCCATTGCCGACGAACAGCATATCGCCGCTGTCGCCGAAGATCTGTCGGCAGTGTGGGAGTCCAGGGCGGACGCGGCGCAAGTGGAGCCGTTTTCCCTGGCACCTCTGCGAGAGCGGCGCGGCGAGCTGTGGTTGGCCAATACCCAGGTTCATTTCTGCGCCCGGGCCTATCCAACCGTGCCGGTTGACCACCCGGATGCGGCGGTGCTTACCGTGCTCGGCGGTTTCCTGCGCAACGGCTACCTGCACCGGGCGATACGTGAACAGGGGGGCGCCTATGGCGGCGGTGCCTCACAGGATTCGGGCATCGCGGCGTTCAGGTTCT
The DNA here is from genome assembly GCA_034521205.1 of Halioglobus sp. Taxonomy (GTDB): domain Bacteria; phylum Pseudomonadota; class Gammaproteobacteria; order Pseudomonadales; family Halieaceae; genus Marimicrobium. The sequence continues at coordinate 32,059 of JAXHMT010000005.1, read as the reverse complement.
ACTCCTACCGCGATCCGCGCCTGGCGCAGACCCTTGCGGATTTCGACGCCGCCGTCATCTGGATGCTCGAAAATCAACACGACTCGCGCGCGCTGGAAGAGGCGATTCTCGGCGTCATAAGCAGTATCGACCGGCCGAGTTCGCCCGCCGGCGAGGCCAAGCAGCACTTCCACAACAGGCTTTATGGCCGCAGTCACGCCCAACGCGAAGCGTTTCGCCAGCAGGTACTCGCCGTTACCCTGGAGGATCTGCGACGTGTTACCCGGACCTACCTGAACCCGGAAATGGCCAGTACCGCGGTGATTGTTCCGACGACGCAGCGAGAAGCCACAGCTCCGTTGCGAGAGGAACTGGACCTGGCGCTGCGGGAGCTTTGAACGACAAGGATTCGCCCGGCCGCAAAGTGAACGCGGACGCCGAGCAGGACGCGGGACGCGACTTCCGCGTCAGTCGGGCTTCTTCGCGGCATCCCCGGCCCTGAGCCGGCCGATGTAGTCGTTCACATCGCGCTTTACCTCGGGGGCGTACAAATACAGGCCAATGATATTGGGTACGGCGATGAGAAAGATCATGGCGTCCGAAAAATCGAGTACCGCGTTGAGCTGGATCATGCAGCCGAGCGCGATGAAAACACAAAAAATCGTCTTGAAAACGATCTGCGTGAATGCGCCTTCGCCGAACAGGTAGGTCCAGCCTTTCAGTCCGTAATAGGACCAGGCGATGGCGGTGGAAAAAGCGAACAGCAGTACCACAAGGGCCAATACGTACGGCGCCCAGTCGAAGTGGTGAGCAAAGGACGCCGAGGTCAGTGCAATGCCCTCCAAGCCTTCGTTCATCAATCCGTGGGGATAGGCAGTGGTAATGATAACCAGTGAAGTCAGCGTACAAATGACCACCGTGTCGATGAATGGTTCGAGGAGCGAGACCAATCCTTCCGAGGCCGGTTCCTCCGTCTGTACCGCCGAGTGCGCGATAGAGGCAGAGCCGATGCCCGCCTCGTTGGAGAACAGTGCGCGTTGAAAGCCCACAATAATGGCGCCGACCATGCCTCCCGTAGCGCTTTGCATGCTGAAGGCATTGTCCATGATCAGGCCCATGGCCCCGGGTAGCTGATCGGCACTCATGGCAATAACGGTGACGGCTGAAACGATGTAGAGGATCGCCATGAACGGCACCAGGCGCCCCGCTACCCGGGCAATGGAGCGTATGCCACCGATAATGACCACGGCCACCGCGCCGGCGATGAGCAGGCCGAACAGCCAACCCCTGGCGGCGAAGAAACTGTCCTCGCCGCCGGTGATGGTAACGAACTGCACGTACGCCTGGTTGGACTGGAACATATTGCCGATACCCAGGCAGCCGATGACCAGCGACAGCGCGTAAAACCCGCCCAGCACCTTGCCCCAGCGAGGCGCGCCGCGACGGGCCAGAAAATGTTCGAGGTAGTACATGGGCCCGCCGGACACCGACCCGTCGGCGTTGTGGCGGCGGTACTTGACCCCCAGTGTGCACTCCACCAGTTTGGTGGACATGGCCAGGAAACCGGCGAGGATAAGCCAGAACGCGGCGCCGGGCCCGCCGATGACAATAGCCACCGCCACACCCCCGATATTGCCGATACCGACCGTGCCGGAAACCGCCGTCGCTACCGCCTGGAAATGAGAGATCTCGCCGCGCGCTGCGGGATTGTGGTACTCGCCGCGCACATGCCTCAGAGCCAGGCCGAAAGCGCGGATATTGACGAAACCGAGGTAGAAAGTAAAAAAAAGCGCGGCCAGCGCCAGCCACAAGACAATCAGCGGGAACGGCTGGCCAAACAACGGGACCTTGTAGAAAACCAGCGCCGACAGTGCATTGGCCAGTGGCTGCACGAAGGCTTCAACCTGCTGGTCAATGCCCTGCGCGCGTGCGCCGACGGCCCAGCACGTCGGGACGGCCGCGACCAGTACCCTTCCGCTCACTCCCATGTTTGCGCCCGCGTACTGTTGTTCGTGCCGGCATGCTCGCACAGCCGACATCCCTTGCCAAGCAGGGTGCAGCCACACGGGACCTCCAGTCCTGTTATACTGTCCAATATGTTGGATTCAGCGCGAAACGCGACCGCAGTTTCGGCAACTCGCGGTGCAACTCGCTCACGCGTGACCCGCAGGAGGGGCAGGCCGCCGTGTCAAATCCATGCTTTGGCCAAACCTGTGCGTAGGCTTTACAACAATGCGTCGACAGATGTGCAAGGAGGTTGATTATGGCCGCTACGGAACATTCCACTGATTTGTTCACCGTGCGCCGTGTGCCATTGACCCGTTCGTTCACCTGGGTGCGCGACGGCTGGAACGACCTGCTGCACCACCGCGCCGCCAGCCTCGCTTACGGCATACTCGTCTCCGCATTGGGAATGCTCATTTTCGCTTACAGCCGCCACCCCTTTTATGTCGCGGCCGTCACTGTCGGGTTCCTGCTCGTAGGACCCATTCTCACCGCCGGTTGCTGCGAGCTCTCACGGCGGCGCGACGAAGGCGAACCCGCCGATTTTCAGCACTCACTCGAACCGCTGAGCCGCGCCCGCGGCAGCCTGCTCGGCGTCGCCGGCACCCTCGCGGTGCTGGCGCTGGTGTGGCTCGGTTTGTCGGGTTCTATCTACTTCAGTTTTGTGGGGGATGTTGCACCCGGGTTGTCCAGCACCGTGTGGGGCGACGTGATGCAGCACCTGTCCATTGCGCAGCTGCTGGCCTACGCCGCGGTGGGGTTGGTACTGTGCGCCGCGGTATTCGTTCTGTCCGTGGTAGCCGTGCCGATGATCGTGGAACGCGACGTACAGGCCTCCACAGCCATGGGCACCAGTGTTCGGGTAGCCCTGGGGAACCTTCCCGCATTGCTGGTATGGGCGGCAGTGATTGTAATACTCGTACTTTTCGGAGTCTTCACCGGATTGATCGGACTGATCTTTGTGTTTCCCCTGTTGGGGCATGCCACCTGGCGTGCCTACAAGGAAATGGTCGAATAGCTCAGGCGTCTGCGCCGCAGAAGCCAATGGGCCTGCGGCGCAGACTCCTGGAGACAATCCCGCCGGAACCGCTGATTCCGGCGAGTCTTGCAAACAAAGGCCGTCAGCCCGCTTCGACTTCCCTCAGCGTGCCGGCACCCTCATCGAACTCCCAATAGCCGCGCAGGGACTTGAGTTTGCCCGCCTCGTTACAGGCATAGGTGAACACGCCGTTGACCTGTTGGCTGTACTTCTTGCCGTCGATCTCCATGAGCACGTTGAGCGTGACCACATTGGCGCACTCGAGATGGGAAGTGTAGGTCTGGTGGATAATGTACTCGATATCCGAATTGGCGATATTGCTGTCATAGAAAGCCTCGCGGGCTTCCGGCGTGGAGTGGCCCCTACCCTCCGGGTCCAGCATCGAGGGGCCGATCGGGTCCTCGATTATGCCGTCTTCGGCCCACAGGGCCAGCCAGCGCTTCTTGTCCTTGGTCTTCAGGCACTCGCGGGATGCCAGTGACATTTGATAGGCAACGTTTTCTTCGTTCATCTCGATTATTCCTCGCGTTGTCGGTCAATCCTCGCATTGCGATGGTATCGGGCGCTGCACCAGCAGGCTGCCGACGGCACCCGAATGGTCCGGCCCCTCACCGCGGGGGCGGACAGTGTACACCACACATCGGGCCGGGCAATCGCCCAGCCGCGCTTTCACGGCAGCTATCGCGCGGACGAACCGATGAAATTCCGAGACCGGGTTGGTAGTGTCTCAGTTTGGAATTATTGCGCGAGCTTGGGTTGGGTGTGGCGCACTGGAACCGTGTGGCGACAGGAGAGCCTGCCCCTCTTTTTCGGGCACGTCGCCACCCGAGCCTGCACAAGGAGAGCCTGCCCCTCTTTTTCGGGCACGTGCGCTTTTTGGCGTGTTCCAGTGTGCCACACTCAAGTCAAGCGATACCGATAGAATAGAAATCCAAACTGAGACACTACCACCGGGTTTACCATGAAAACTGACTGTTTTGCGAGCCACGCGATGCCGGGACTGCGCCGCTACCCTTTGCGGTCATCGCGATGATGTTCGCGCTCTGGGTGTCATTGGTCGCCGCGGGCTGCGCGGCGGCCTACCTGCTGCTGATCTACCTCCCCCGACGCCGTCTCCGGCGCGCTTTGGTTCGCCCTTTCCCCGCCGCCTGGGAGGCCGCGTTGCAACGCCTTCCGCACTACACCCGCTTGCCGCCGGAACTGCAGAGCGAACTGCGGCACAAAATCAAGGCCTTCCTGCACGAGAAGCAGTTCGTCGGCTGCGACGGGCTCAGCATCACGGATGAGATGCGAGTGCTGATCGCCGCCCAGGCATGCCTGCTGCTGCTCAACCGGCCGAGCAACGGCTACCACAAGCTGCGCTGGATCTACCTCTATCCCGGCGAGTTCCGCAGCAGAACGCCGGAGCGGGACGATGCCGGCGTGGTATCCCACGCGAACGGAACACTCGCCGGTGTCTCCTGGGACAACGGCCGCGTGGTGCTCGCCTGGGACAGCGTACGCCGCGGTCTGGCCAGGGAAGACGATGGGTACAACGTGGTGTTGCACGAATTCGCGCACCAGCTGGATCAGGAAGACGGTTTCGCCGATGGCGTGCCACTGCTCCATGGCCAGGATGACTACAGCTCATGGTCGCAGGCATTCAACGACGAATACGAGCGCCTGCTCGATGCCGTGGAAACCGGCGAGGATTCACTGATCGATCCCTATGGCGCCACCAACCCCGCGGAATTTTTCGCGGTCGTGACCGAGCTGTTCTACGAACGCCCGGTCGAACTATCGCGCCACTCCCCCGAGCTGTACGACGCGATGTCGGCCTATTACCGCGTCGACCCCAGGCAGTGGCACGCCGGGGCTGCAAACCGGGCCACAGATGTTGTGACTAGCACATGCGCCGGCAGTAGACTGTGTTTTTACATTCCGGAGAGGCATCAGCATGCTCGAACTGTCCGATACCGCGCTGTTGCGCACGCAACTGTACATCGACGGCCAGTGGCAGGACGCCGACAACGGCGACACCGTCCCGGTACGAAACCCGGCCACCCGCGAGGAAATCGTCAGCATACCCAGCGCCGGTGCGGGCGAAACCCGGCGCGCCATCGAGGCCGCCGAGAAGGCCTTTACAGAGCTGGCGCCAGGTCGTGGCCAAGGAGCGCGGGGCCGCACTCCGGCGCTGGTTCGACCTGATCATGGAGCATCAGGAAGATCTGGCGAAACTGATGACCGCGGAACAGGGCAAACCGCTGGAGGAATCCCGCGGCGAGGTGGTCTACGGCGGCTCTTTCGTCGAATGGTTCGCCGAGGAGGGCCGGCGCATATACGGCGACGTCATCAACGCCAACAAGTCCGGCCAGCGTATCCTCACGCTGAAGCAGCCGATAGGCGTGGTTGCCGCCATCACCCCCTGGAACTTCCCCATCGCGATGATCACCCGCAAGGTCGCGCCGGCCCTGGCCGCCGGCTGCACCGTCGTCGTCAAGCCCGCCACCGAGACGCCACTGTGCGCGCTTGCACTGGCCGAACTGGCTGAACGCGCCGGCATTCCCGCGGGGGTAATCAACGTGGTCGCCGGCAAGGATGCAAAAGTCATCGGCGGTGAAATGACCGGCAATGCCAGTGTCCGCAAACTGACCTTCACCGGGTCGACCGGCGTCGGCAAAATCCTCATGGAGCAGTGTGCCGGCACCGTGAAAAAAGTCGCTCTGGAACTGGGCGGCAATGCCCCCTTCATCGTCTTCGACGACGCCGACCTCGACGCCGCCGTCGCCGGCTGTATCGCGTCGAAGTATCGCAACTCCGGCCAGACCTGTGTCTGCGCCAATCGCATCCTGGTACAGGAAGGTGTGTTTGACGCCTTCGCTGAAAAACTCGTCGAGGCGGTGCGCCAATTGAAGGTGGGTGAAGGCACCGAAGACGGTGTAAAAATCGGCCCGCTGATCAACGAGGAAGCGGTGGACAAAGTCAGCGCCCTGGTGGGTCAGGCCACGGGCAGCGGCGCCAGGGTGCTGCTGGGCGGCAGCGTGGTGGAGTCCGGCAAGAACTTCTACCAGCCCACCGTGTTGACCGATGTGAATGACTCCATGGATATATTCAACGAGGAAATCTTCGGCCCGGTCGCGCCGCTGTTCAAGTTCGCCTCCGAAGAGGAGGCGATCCGCATGAGCCAACGACACACCATTCGGCCTCGCCTCCTACTTCTACTCCCGCGACATCGGCCGGATCTGGCGCGTCGCGGAGGGCCTCGAATACGGCATCGTGGGTATCAACGAGGGGCTGATTTCCACCGAGGTCGCCCCCTTCGGCGGCGTCAAGGAATCCGGGATCGGCCGCGAGGGCTCCAAGTACGGCATCGACGAGTTCGTGGAGATCAAGTACCTGTGCATGGGTGGCATCGACCGCTGAGCGCGGTAGGCGCAGCCTCTGACTGGAAGTGGGGACTGGCTTTCGCACTGGTGACCGCGTCGACGGTGCATGATGTGGGGGGCGCTGCCCCGGGCCTGAAAGTCGTGCTGGGGCACATGGACCCGCTAACCGTCACCTGGTACCGCTTCTCCATCTCGGCGATCCAGTTGCGCTCGCCTGGTACGGCTGGGCGCAGCGGGCGCGCTGCGCGCCATGCTCCTATCGCTGGCGCGGCGGCTGGGCGCTCACGGCGGTGTTCCGGCCTGCTCGGCAACTACGTGCTCTTCGCCTGGGGGCTCGATCGCCTCAACCCTGGGGCGGCCCAGATCCTCGTACAGGTCGCGCCTCTGCTCCTGCTGCTGGCCAGTATCTTCTTCTGGGCGAACGCGTGGATGCCATGCAGTGGCTACGGCGTGGCCAGCATTCAGCATAGGCCTGCTGTTGTTCCTTCACCGGCGATTGAGCAGCGCCGTGATCACCGATGACGACTATCTCGCGGGCGCGGCGATCATGCTGGGCGCCGCCGGTGTGCTGGGCCATCTATGCCATCGCACAGAAAAGACTGCTGGTTCGCCACCACGCCAAGGACATTCTCCGTCGATTTGCCTGGGCCGGCAGCCTGTGTCTGCTGCCAGTCGCGCACCCCGAGCAGATAATCGGCCTGGTATCACTGGGAGTTGGCGCTGCTGTCGTCCTGCGGCGTCAACACCATGTCTCGCCTACGGCGCCTTCGGACTGGCCTTGAGCTATTGGGCACGCCTCGCGGGTGAGCGCGATGATACCCTTGGTACCCCTGCTGACCCTGTCATTCACCTACCTGCTCAATCGCTGGCTGCAGGCGTGCGATCTCCCGCCGAGCCCCTGGACCGGCTCGGTGTGGCGGGCGCCGTGTTCGTGGTAGTGGGATCCATGTGTGCGACGCTAGTCGAGGCGACAGCCGATCGCGGCAGGCATGGCCCCCGAGTGAGCACGCGGATCCGGGCTGGACAATCGCCGCCGCCCGCGCCAAGGTAGTGCGTCTGCACAACAGGGCGGGAGCCGCAATGCCTCATCTCAATCTGAGCGCCGACGAGGTCCTGACCACCACCCGCGCCGTGCGCAGGCGGCTGGACCTGGACAAACCGGTCGAGCCGGCGCTGCTGCGGGAATGCCTGCATATCGCGCTGCAGGCACCGTCCGGCTCCAATGCGCAGGGTTGGCATTTCGTGCTGGTGACCGACCCGGCGCCGCGTGCCGCGATCGCGGAATACTACAAGCGCGCCTTCGACGCCTACGCGGCCGATGCCGCCGACACCAGACCCGGCAACACGAGGGCGATCCTTCACTGAACGAAACGCAACAGCGCGTGCTGCGCTCGGCCCGCCATCTGGCCGACAACCTGCACCGGGTTCCAGCGCTGCTGATACCCTGCTGCCGCGGCCGCCCCGACATCCCGGACGCGCCGCTGGCGCTGCAGGCGGGCCTGTTCGGCTCCATCGTGCCGGCGGCCTGGAGTTTCATGCTCGCCGCGCGGGAGCGGGGGCTGGGTACCTGCTGGACGACCCTGCACCTTGTCTACGAGAAGGAGGTCGCCGAGATTCTGGCCATACCCGAGGACGTCGCCCAGGTGGCCCTCATCCCCGTCGCCCACACGATCGGCACGGACTTCAAACCGGCGCCGCGCAAGCCACTGGACAAGGTACTGCACACCAATACCTGGTAACGGACAGCACAATACGGGAGCGCGCATGACAAGCACTGCCACACCCCTGGACTACCCCGCCGACGACGGCGCACTGCTTTGCAAGGGCGTGTACTACACACCCGGCGACGCCGCGGGGCCGCTGCCCGTCGTGCTGGTGACCCACGCCTGGGACGGCCTCGTGGAGGAAGTACACGACAAGGCGGCGCGACTCGCCGGGGAGGGTTACATCGCCTTCGCCATCGACCTTTACGGCGAGGGCAAAACGGAGAGTGACTCCTCGAAACTGATGGACACTATCGGCCCCTACCTGGAGGACCGGGCACTGCTGCTGTCCCGGATGCAGGCGGCGCTGGCGGCGGCGAAAAACATCCCGGGGGGCGATCCGGCGCGCATCGGCGCCATGGGCTACTGCTTCGGCGGCGCCGCTGTGCTCGACCTCGCCCGCGGCGGCGGCACGGACATCGGCGCGGTGGTATCCTTCCACGGCATGTTGACCGGCAACGGCCTCGACCAGCCCGATCCCGTCACGGCCCACGTACTGGTCCTGCACGGCGAGGACGATCCCCTGGTACCGCCGGACCAGGTGGCGGCGTTCAAGGCGGAGATGAAGGCGCGCGGGGCCGACTGGCAGCTCGTCGCATACGGCGACACGATGCACGGATTCACGCGCCCGGGGGCCAATAATCCGGATTTCGGCGCAGTCTACAGCGCCAGGGCCGACGCCCGCTCCTGGCGCGCGATGCTGGATTTTTTCGCGGAGACACTGTAGCCGGACGGACAGCCCGCGCCGGGGCATGGTAGCCTCGGCAGGATATCGGCGGAACCACCGCCGCGAGCCCGGAGGCATGTTTCATGGGTACACCGAGACAAATGATCGCGCTGGTCCTGTCGCTATTGCTGCCGCTGTCCGCCGGCGCGGCTCCCGATATGTCCGCCGAGGCGCGGGCAATCATCGAGGAACTGAATCTGCGGGAGGGCCGGGCCGTTGAGCCGCAGCGCGACGACTGGCGGCCGCGGCGCGTGGTGGTGTCGCTGCTGCCGCGCCTGGGCATCGATGCCCGCGAGTTCGAGGAGGCCCTGCGCGCCGTGGCCGGCGACGTGGAGCTCGTATTCGACCGCAGCGGCAGATTCCTGCCCGACGCGGAACTTCTCGACGGCGCGGACGGCTTTATCGGCCTGTGCACGGCGCCCGCCCTCAAGCGCGCCGACGCGACGCTGCGCTGGCTGCACAATTACAGCGTGGGCATGGATCGCTGCGTGGGTCTGAGCGAGCGGCAGAAAGCAGAGGTGGTCTTCACCAACAACCAGCACCTGTCGGCGCCGGCGATAGCCGAACACACCCTCGCCATGCTGCTGGCGCTGGCGCGCAACCTGCCCGCCTACGTGCGCGCGCAGGCAGAGGGGGAGTGGGACCGGGCACTGGCCCGGTCGGTGACTTTCGGCGAACTGAAGGGCCGGACGCTGCTGGTCGCGGGCCTGGGCGGTATCGGCACGGAGGTCGCCCGCCGCGCCCACGGGCTCGGCATGCGTGTCGTCGCCACGCGCAATTCGTCCCGCGAAGGGCCGCCCTTCGTCGAGTACGTCGGCCTGGCGGACGAGCTGCATAAACTGGCGGGGGAGGCAGACGTGGTGGTCAACGCGCTGCCACTTACCGAAAAGACCACGGGACTGTTCGACAAAGCCTTCTTCGAGGCCGTGAAACCGGGTGCAATCTTTATCTCGGTGGGCAGGGGCAGGAGTACAGACACGGAAGCGCTCATGGCCGCGCTCCGTTCCGGCAGGCTGTTCGGCGCGGGACTCGACGTGACCGACCCCGAACCGCTGCCCGCCGATCATCCCCTGTGGGGCATGGAACGGGTGATTATTACCCCCCACGTCGCGGCGGCCGGCTCCGAAACCGACCGCCGCACGATGCTCATCGCCGTGGAGAACCTGCGCCGCTACATCGCCGGCGAACCGATGCTCAACGTGGTGGATATCGACCGCGGTTACTGAACGCCCGGTGACACGGAAACAATAAGAAAAGATTGGCGTCAGGAGAACATCCCGCGCCAGAGGTACATGGTCCGGCTGAAACACGCCAAAAAACGTACGTCCTGTACAGGCTCGGGTGGCGACCTCCTGTCGCCACACGGTTTCAGCCGGACCATGTACCTCTGGCGCTCCGGCCTCGAACTGGCATCTGCGCTACCCGCACATGTAACAGACGCTTGTCGGCCCGGCGCAAAATCCGCTAATGTAGCGGTCGATAACCAAATAACACAAACACAATCCGAGGTTCGCCTATGTCCCGCAACCGCCTCTACCGCCCCCATACCACCCTCGTTCTGGTTGCCGCCTTAGCCGGCAATGCCGCACAGGCCGAGCCCGTCGCGCTCGAGGAAGTCATCGTCACCGCCGAAAAGCGCGCCACCTCATTGCAGGACACAGCGCTGGCAGTGAGCGCTTTCAGCGGTATAGAACTGGAGCGCGCCCTGATCAACAAGCCCCTCGACCTGCAACTGCACGTGCCGAACATGCTGATGAGCAAGGGTAATTTCACGACCGCGCAGATTACCCTGCGCGGCGTCGGCAATCTCGCCGTGGGCTCGGCAGCGGACAGCGGCGCCGGCTCCCATTTCAACGGCGTCTATCTGACCAATGGCAGGATCTTCGAGGTGGAGTACTACGATGCCGAACGCGTCGAAGTGCTGCGCGGCCCCCAGGGCACGCTCTACGGGCGCAACACCACCGCGGGCGTGGTCAACTTCATCACCCGCAAACCCGAGGACACCCTCGGCGGGGACATCACCGTCGAGGTGGGCGACTACGAACACCGCAAGGTCAAGGGCGCCCTCAACCTGCCACTGACCGACACCCTTGCGCAGCGGTTTGCGCTTTTCTACACGGAGCGGGACGGCTACGTCCAGAACAAGTTCACCGGCGATTCCATCGACGGGCGCGACATGTACTCGGTGCGCTCCGCCACGCGCTGGCGCAATGACAGCGTCGATGCCACGCTGACGGTAAACTATTTCGAGGAGGACTCGGACCGCATGCGCGGCAGCAACCAGCGCTGCCAGCGGGACCCGGAGGGCATCCTCGGTTGCCTGCCCACGGGCCTGGCCGACGATACCGCGCACAGCGGCGCAACGGCGTCGGCCTTCCTGCTCGACACCTTCGTCGCCCCGGCGCTGCAGGTGCAGTTCCCCGAGGACGACTACATCAATTCCCCCAACAACGCCGACCCGCGCGAACAGTGGCTGGACTTTGCACCGCGTTACCAGGTCGAGGACCTGATGGCGTCTCTCGAGATCAACTGGACACTGGGCAGTTACACGCTGACCTCCCTGACCGGCCATCACTCCTCCGACCTGGACGCGATGAACGACTACGACTTTACCGTCGCTTCCGAGCCCTGGCCCATCACGGTGACCACACAGTTGGGGCCGGCCGGTTCATTCACCGGCAACCGGCTGTACAACGTCGACCGCTCGACTACCGAGCCCGAGCAGTGGAGCCAGGAATTTCGCATCGCCTCGAACCTGGACGGCGCCTGGAATTTCCTGGCGGGCGCCTTCTACCTCAACTACGAAAGCGAGGCACATTACACCATCTACTCCACCGCGGTGGAGGCGGCGGGCGAAGTGCTGGGTATCGACCCGCAATTCCGACTGTACGACAACCACGACAGGGGCTACGAACTGGAGACCTGGGCAACCTTCGGCGAGCTGTACTGGCAGGCCCGCGAAGACCTGACGCTGACCTTTGGCTTGCGCTACACGGAAGAGAAGAAACAGTCCGACCAGCGCACTATCTATCTTGGCTTTCTCGACGACGGCAACGCACCGGGCGACGGCTTCAGCGAGTTCGAGGGCGACTGGGACGAACCCACCGGCAAGTTCAATATCAGCTGGGACGTCACCGACGACGTGATGACCTACCTGACCCTGTCGCGCAGCTACAAGAGCGGCGGTTTCAACCCGATTTCCTCGGAGTCGCCCCTGCTCGACCCGGCCGAGGGCGGCAATCCTGGCCGCGCATTCTTCGACCCGGAATACATCAATGCCATCGAGCTGGGCGCCAAGACGCGGTTGTTGTCCAACACGCTGCAGGCCAACGTGACCTACTTCTATTACGACTACGAGGCCCTGCAGATCGGCAAGATCGTCAACCAGACGGCGATCAACGAGAACTTCGACGCCGCCATTCAGGGTTTCGAGGGCGAATTCGTCTGGGTGCCGGACGAGCACTGGCGCCTGACCGCCAACCTGGCCTGGCTCGACACCGAGATCGACGGCGGCGAGAGCCTCGACCCCGCGGATATCAACCGCATGGGCACGACGGAGAACATCATTACCACGCCCTTCAACAACCAGTACACCGGTCCCGGTTGCCCCGGCGGCATCACCCCCTGTGACGGGCTGCCCAAATCCCTGGACGGCAACGCACTACCCAACGCACCGGAATTCTCGATTAACCTGGGCGTCGCCTACATCTGGCATCTCGCCAACGGCATGAACCTCGCCGCCGGCACCAACTACTACTGGCAGGACGAGTTCTACACCCGTGTGTTCAACGAAGTGAACGACGAGGCGGAGGCCTGGGACGTGTGGAACGCGACACTGACCCTGACCGGCGCGGACCGTTCCTGGTACACGGAGCTCTGGGGGCGCAACCTCACCGACGACGATTCGGTTACCGGCCAGTATCTGGGCGACCAGAACGTCGGGCTGGCCACCAACCAGTTCCTGCTGGAGCCGCGCACCTACGGGGTCACCTTCGGCTACAACTTCTGAGGACGTATCCCTGCCACTGCATCCCGGGCTGGCGCCCGCGCCGCTCGAAGCCGCCCGCGCCGGCGGCTGTCGCGATCAGGCGCTTCCGGCCCGCGCCGGCGCCGCCCTGCCCTCGCGCCAGTTGTCGAATTTGACCAGCAGCGGCGGCAGGCAGAACAGGTCCAGCAACAGCGCGACGATGATGATCGGCGTCAGCAGCAGCGCGACGTTCTGGTAGTAGAACGTGTTGGAAAACACCAGTACCAGCGTGCCGGCGGCCAGAGACAGCGTCGTGATTGTAATGGCCGACCCCGCCCGGTGCAGCGAGTAGCGCACGGCGTCCTCGGGGGTCTCACCGTCGCGGCGAGCGTACAGGTACTTCGACAACACATGAACCGAGTCATCCACCACCAGGCCGATACTGATCGAAAACAGCATCAGCACATAGGGGCTCAGCTCCCCTACCAGCAACCCCCAGACGCCGAACACGATCGTGGCGGGAAACAGATTAGGCATGATACTGAGCAAACCGTAGCGGATACTGCGCAATCCGATCAGCATGGTGGCGGTGATCAACAAAAAGCTCAGCGTAAAGCCCTGCAGCAGCTGCACGGAAATGGACCGGTCCAGGCGCGCAAACAGGATGCTGTTGTCGCCGTGCAATACTTCATAGTCCGGGTTCAGGTTGTCGGAGATCCAGCTCTCGATGCGATCGTTGAACCCGATCAGCTCGGCGTTGGAGAGATTGGAGGTGCCTGCGACCAGGCGCACCGCCGAATAGTCCTGGTTGAATATCGGTTCGAGATTCGGCTCGATTTCCTGCACGAGCTGGTAACTGACCAGGTAGTCGATCACCTGCAGCTTGTCGGTGGGCAGGATCTCCCATTCCGGATCGTTGTCGTGTTCGTTGCGGTTCATGGTCTTGAGGAAATCCGTGTAGCTGCGCACGAAGCTCGCTTCCGGCTGCGCCTCCAGCCAGTCGGACAATTGCTCCACTTCCCGCAGGAACTCCGGCTCGGTAATGCCGTAGTACGTGTTGCTGTCAATGCTGTACACCAGGCTCTGGTCGTTGCCGATCTTCTCCGACAGCGCCTTGAACACCTTGTGCGTGTCCGAGTCCTTGTCGATGAAACTGAAGCGCGTAAAGTCGACCTTGTTCAGGGGCAGCATGGCCAGGGTGGCGACGATCAGCACGGCAGAGGCCGCCAGCAGCACGCCGCCGCGGCGCTCCACCAGACGCAGTACCGCCGCTATAAAGCCCTGCACGCCCAGGGGCCGCGGTACCCGTTTGACGGGCACCAGCAGCAACAGCGCGGGCAACAGCGTCAGCGTCACCAGGAACGCCCAGCAGACACCGAGCGCCACGACGTTGCCAAAGCCGTAAATGCCGGGGGAGGAGCAGTAGTTCAGGCTCAGAAAACCCATGGCCGTCGTCAAGGTGGCCAGGGTCACCGGCTGAATATTGACAGCCAGGCTCTGCCGCAGGGCCTCCTCCCTGGACAGGGACCTGGCCAGCCCCTGCAGATAGATCGACACGATGTGAATGCCGTCGGCCATCGCGATCGTGAGCACCACCAGCGGCCCCATGTTGGATATCTGGTTGAAAGCGATGCCGGCCCAGCCCATGGTGCCCACGGTCAGCCCGATCGTGACAAAGGCGACCGCGAATACGCAAAGAGAAAAAACCACGGATCGCAGACAGTACCAGAGCAGGGCTACCGTGACGGCGATCACGATCGGTGCCAGGTAGAGGCGATCATCGATCTGGGCGTTGTAACTGTCCAGCTCAAAAAGTACGCGCCCGAGCACGTAGATATCGATGTCCGGATACTTCTCGCGCAGGGAGTCGCGCAGCGCGACAATCGAACGCGCGATATCCAGTCGGGTATCCTGATCGTCTACCCTGCTCCGGTACTTGATGGAGGCCAGGGCCATATCCCCCTCGCTGGCCAGTATGGTCTCGGTCAGCCCGTCATCCGCCAGGGCGGTACGCCGGATGGTGGCAAGCTCCTCCTCGTCGAGATCGGCAATCGCGGGCACCAGGTAATCGCGATGCAGCCGGTCCGCATCGACCGCGTCGAGACGGTAATTGATCAGCGAGGAGACCGATACCGCGGACTCCACCTCCATGAACCGCTGTGTGAGCTCTTCCATGGCACGCAGGCTGTTGCGGGAGAACACGTCCCCGTCCCGCGGCATGAAGGCAAACAGGACGCCGGTACTGGGCGGGAAATCCTCGTGAACCTGATCCACTTCCTGGCGGTAGGGGTCATCCTCGTCCAGGATGGCGTCGAAGGAGGCCTCGGTGCGGGTCATGGTGGTCCCGTAGGCGATGACCGCGCCGAGGACGGCGGTCAGCACCGCCAGAAGATGACGGCGTGTAACCAGCAGGCCGATCAGTTTATCCATGGTCTGTGCAACGCCCCCGGCGCAATCCCTTGTTGTTGTTCCATTTTGTTATTCCATTGCCTGAAAACTGCCTCTACCCGAAAACCGCCCCGCCCGGGAAACGTCCGGGGGTATTTAGCCCGGGGCCGCAATAGACTACACTTTGACCGTGAAGTCATAAAGTGAGCCGCGCACAAATCGCGGCGAGGGAAATACGCATGAAAACCGCACTGCTCGCCATCGTGCTCCTGGTCACGGCCTGCGTCGGCACGACCGCCGCCGCCGGCGACCGAATCGGCGACTTCGCGCTGCTGGACCACCGCGGCAAATTCCACCAGCTCTCCTGGTACGGCGACCAGAAAGCGATCGTCATCTTCATTCAGGGCAACGGCTGTCCCATCGTGCGCAACGGCGCGCCGCGACTGAGAGCCCTGCGCGACGAGTATCGGGAGCGCGGCGTCACATTCTTCATGCTCAACCCCCAGCCGCAGGATAATCGTGACAGCATCGCCGAGGAGGCGAAGGAATTCGGCTACGATATCCCCATTCTGGTGGACGAATCGCAGCTGGTGGCGGAATCCCTGGGCGTGGACCGCACCTCCGAGACCTTCATCATCGATCCCCAATCCCGTGAAATCCTGTTTCGCGGCCCCATCGACGACCGCCTGGGGTACGAGAGCCAGAAGCCCGAGGCCAAAAACCACTACCTGAAGGACGCCCTGGACGCGGTGCTCGCCGGCGAGCCCGTAGCCGGTGACATTCCCGAGGCGCCGGGCTGCCTGATCAGCTTTCCCGCCCGGGACAGGCACCAGCAGGAGGGCGTCTCCTACAGCGAGGACGTCGCTCCGATACTGGTCGATAACTGCGTTTCCTGCCATCACGAAGGGGGCATCGCGCCCTGGGCCATGACGGATCACAAGATGGTGCAGGGCTGGTCGCGCATGATGCGCGAGGTGGTCATGAACCGTCGCATGCCGCCGGGCCAGATCGACCCGCACGTCGGCCGGCCCATCAGGGACATGGTGCAGCTGACGCCGGAGGAACTGCAGACCCTGGTGCACTGGATAGACGCCGGCGCGCCCATGGCCGAGGGCGAGAAGGATCCCCTCGCCGGGCTGAACCTCGACAATCCCAAATTTACACTGGGCGAGCCGGATCTGGTGTACAAGGTCCCGGCCCAGTCGATACCGGCCACGGGACTGATCGACTACCGCTATGTGCCCGTGGAACTGAACCTCGATCGCGACGTCTGGATCCGCGCCATGGAATTCGTACCCGGCGACCGTGAAGTGCTGCATCACGTCATCGCCTATCTGCAAACCCCCGCGGACAAATCGGTCCGGGGCCTGCGCAACGGCGACCCGGACCGCGAGAGCGTCGGCGGTTACGCCCCCGGGCGCCAGCCCGATATCTACCGGGACGACACCGGCCGGCTAATCCGCAAGGGCTCCAACATGCTGTTGCAGATGCATTACACCACCTCCGGCAAGGCCACTGTGGACGAGACCGAAATCGGCATCTACCTGCACGACGAACCGCCGGAACACGTCATGAGCGGGATCGTGCCGGGCCAGCGCCGCTTTCTCATTCCACCCCACGCCAAAGAACACAAACTGGAGGGCGAGGCACTCATCGAGCGGGACGCGTACCTGTACAGCATGATGCCCCACATGCACTACCGCGGGAAGTACATGAGCTATCATGCCGAGTACCCGGACGGCACCTCTGAACTGCTGCTGTCGGTGCCCGACTACGAGTTCAACTGGCAGTTCAACTACAGTCTGGAAGAGCCGGTGTTCCTGCCCGCGGGCACGCGGCTGGTCATACGCGGCGCCATGGACAACTCGGCCCGCAACACCGCCAACCCCAACCCCGACGTTCCGGTCACCTTCGGCCTGCAAACCCGTCACGAGATGTTCTTCGGCTTTTCCGCCCTGCGCTATGTGGGCGACACCCCGGCCAGCGTCCTGGGCGATACCGCCGATGGCGACCAGGTGGCGGATACGCAATAGGCTGTGAACCCGTCGAAAACCTGGAGATTTCTCCGGTTTTCGCTTGCCGCCCCTCGAACCCCCCCGACAGAATGGCTTGACGAGCTTAGGGGGACACGAGGGACAAGGGGACATGGACGACGGAAATTCCTGGTCCGCCGCGGCAGTCTGTGCGGCGCGGCCCGATTCGGCTGCCGGTCGCCTGCTGCAGCTGCTGGCGCTGCTGTTACTGGTGTCTGTGTTGGCAGGCTGCAAGCTGGAGGTGGCGGTACCGGAGGGGGGGCGTGTAATTTCCGACGAACGGTTTCGTCTGCCTGGCCGGCGAAACCTGCGAGATCAGTATCGACAGCACCGCCTTCGACGAAACCTTCAGCGCCGTGTCCGATGCGGGCTATACCTTCGGCGGCTGGCGCGAGGGCGATGCGCATGCCTGCGGCGGCGCGACCGGCGACTGCCGGATGCAGACTGCGGGCTTTACAGGAATCCCCTGGCTGGAGGGTCTGCTCGCAAGCGATACGGCGACAGCGTACCTCGTCCCCGTGTTTCAGGCCGACGCAACAGGGGCCGGGGATCGCTACGACGTCCAGGAATGGGCGCAGTTTCTGCAGGGGTTGAACTCCTCCACACACCGCAGCGACAATTTCATCTTCCAGGTCGCGCCCGACGCCATCAATTGCGATCCGGGTGAGATTACCAGCGCAGCGGAAAATCGCTTTCTGTACTCCGTCAACCTGACTCGCAGGCTGCATCACCTGCCCCCGGTCGCAATACGAGCCCAGCTTTGCCGTCCAGTCCCAGAAGTCGGCGCTGGTGCAAATGGCAAACAATTACCTGACCCATTACCCGAGCGCCTCGGACGACTGCTACAGCAACGGCGCCGCCGCGGGTGCCAGCAGTTCCAACCTGTCCTACCGGTCCAGCCAGAGTGATCCGGCGTATTACCCCCTGGGCTGGGTGAACGACAATCTCAATCTCGCCAACAGGATGGAGGCGGGTCACCGGCGATGGGTGCTGTATCCGCAACTCGGGTACACCAGCTATGGGCAGGCCAGCGGCTTCGCGTCGATGAAAGTGTTCGGCTTCACCCAGGCAACCCGCTGAGGCGATATCGCCGCATGTCGGGTACATCGCCATGCCCCACGGGAATTATCCCTACGTGCTGGTCACCAAAGGCAGCTCACGCACGCCCTGGAGTCTGTCCATGGTGCCCCCGCCCGGTGCCTCCAGCCGTTTCGACTATTTTTCCGGCGCCACCGTGAGCGTCACGGAAACCGCCTCCGGCGCTCCCCTGGAAGTGCACAGCGTGCACCGGGACACCAAAGGTTTTGGACTGGCGAACTTTCTCTCCTGGATGGTCGACGGCTGGGACTACGATGTCCCGTACACGGTGACAATCCGCGACGTGCGCATGCAGGACAACTCCACCCGCGACATCCAATACGATGTCGAGATCGACTACGCGGATCTGCGGTAATCACCCGAGCGACGCGGGGCGCCACCTGCAACACAGTGCAAACGCGGCGGCCGGTCAGGCGCGGCCGAGGGCGCGCATGCGTTCCCGATACCTCCGCGGCGTCTGGCCCGTCCAGTTCTTGAAGGACCGCACAAAGGAACTGGGCTCGGTAAAGCCCAGGTACTGCGCCAGGTCCGCGACTTTGGCATCGCGGTTCAACAGGTGGTCAATGGCCACCTCGCAGCGAACCTCGTCCTTCAGCGCCTGGTAACTGGTGTGTTCCCGCTGCAGCCTGCGACGCAGGCTCGACTCGGACATATGCAGGCTTTTGGCCACCGCGGCAAACGTGGGCAGGCCGTTGTGGAGGTCTATGGTGACCAGCGACTTGATCGCCGCGCTGGTACTGGCCGGCTCGCGGTCGACCGCGATGAGGTAGTACACGCTACTGTCGATGAATTCCGCCAGCGACGCGGCGGTCTGGACAAGCCGGCGATCGAGCGTCTTGCGCGGGAAGCGCAGGGTGTTTTCGTCGGCGTCGAACTGAACGGGGCACCCGAACATGCTCGCCAGGCTGTCGTGATAAGCCCGGTTCAGGAAAGGCGCGGCCACTTTCACCTCGTCCACTTCCATCGGGCGCCCCGTCAGCCAGCCACAGAACGCCCACCATACCTCCAGGCCCGAGGCATGGGCCACCGTCACCTGGTACTCGGCCCGATCCCAGTGGGCGGGGGCCAGCGCGGACTCGTCCTGCGAAACCCGCACGCGGTACTGCAGTCGCGCAGCGGCGGTTGCGCCCTCGTCCAGCAGTGTGATGCGGTAACCCAGCAGCGGGTACAGCAGCCGCTCGTAGCGTTCGGCGATGCGCAGCGCCTCCCCGAGCGTCCGGGCGGTAATGATGCACCGGCACATCAGCTCGAAGGCCTCGGTGCCGACACCCGCTCCCCAGGGAATCGGATGACCGAGAGTCTGCATCTCGGCAACCGCCGCCCGATAAAGCTTCGCGTACTGCAGAGCGGGTAGCTTCTGTTGATCCGCCAGCCGCATGATCCGTTCGGGCACCAGATTGACGACCGCAGCGATCTGCTCGCCATCCAGTCCAATCTGGTGGACATAGTCCAGCAGCCGCTTGATCTTTCCGGCCGTCACTGTCAATTCGGTCGGCTGTTGCAACGATGCTATGGTCACGTATCTGTCATTGGGCACTCTGTTCCGCACGGCAATTTAGCACGATTGCCGGGGGCGCCGCCAAAGGCGCAGGCGGACTCCTTGGCCGGGTGAATGCTACACTGGCCTGCACACGATCCGCACACAGGAATGTCACCATGAGCCGAGAGGTTGCATCACAGGTGGTTATCGACATGCCCCGCGCGGCGGCCTGGGAACGACTGCGTGATATATCCCTGGCACACAACTACGTGCCCGGCATCGTCAATACCGAAATCGTCGGTGAGCAGTCCGAGGGTGTCGGCGCCAGCCGCTACGTGTACCGCCGTGGCGGTAACTACCTTCAGGAAACGGTAACCGAGTGGCACGATGGTGAGGGATTTCTGATACGACTGCATCGCGGCGACAAAGGTCCACCCCTGTTTCGCAGCGCGTTTTTTCGCTATCGCCTGGAAGATCACGGGCCGCAACAGACCCTGTTCACCGCATCAATGAGCTACGAATTGCCCTGGGGCGCGCTGGGCCGCTGGCTGGAGGGGCGGCTGGCCGGTTTCGTCGAGTCGACGGTTGCCGACGTCGCCATCGCCATGAAACTCTACTACGAGAGCGGCGAACCGACCACGCCCGAGGCTCTCAAGGCCTTTAAAAACGACCGCGGCTGAGCATGGCAGAATCTCCGGGTCATGTGTGTGATACGTGGCTTTCAGATTGTTGTTTACGGGTGTGAGAGAAGTTCGAACCACGAGAGTATTCCCATGGCAGACAAACCCCTCTATTCCAGTCCTTGCGGCATGGCCGATGCCGACCCCGCCCTACCACGGGTTTCTCACCACTGAAGAACTTCACGAAACTTCTGAGCCACGCTGCTCCACGCCGACCGGGCCGGTGTCCGCGTCTGCCGTCTTTCCCGACACGACGCCCCCGCCCGACAGTCCGTTGAACTGTTGCGGGATATCCAGCGGGACGAAACCGGGTCCTGCCGTGGCTTGATGAACGGCTTTGAAACACCTTCGCCTGGAGATCGGGCAGAGCATGCGTGGGCGACTTTGTCGCATCAGATGCCTGGCTATCGCGGATTTCGACGACCGACTCCGTTTTCTCTGATCGGGCCAGGGCTCGGTGGCGAAGCAGATTGCCGAGGCGCTGCCTCGAGGTCCGGCAGGAAGACGTTCAGCGCCAGCTCGCCCGAATGCTGGATGAGCCACCGGCGCAACATCGACAGCTGTCAACGCTTTCCTGGACGAAGGAGATTTGAAGGCGGGCGACCTGCAGGTACAGCCCGGGGAGTCCGGCTGCCGCCGTGTACCAGCGCCGCTCGGCCCATCAGCCCTTCGGAGATGGAGTTGTGTGCCGTGGGCCTTCGATGGCCTCGGACAGGCGATCGAGCCCGTGGACATACGCGGCGGTGCGCAGGGAAACGCCCTTTTGTTGAGCCTTGCTCCGGACGTGCATCCCCTCCTCTTCCATAATCTGCCTTGAGACGTTGCCGCACTTCTTCCACCGGCCAGTACGAAGCCCTGGCGGTTCTGTCCCCACTCGAAGTCAGGACACCGTAACGCCGCCGGCGTTGGCGAGTCATGTCGGGCAGAACGATGATTCCCCGCTCCTTCAGGACAGGATCCGCCGCTGCCGGTGAGCCGGGCCGTTGGCGAGCTCCAGAATGACGCGGGCATCGAGATTTCGGGCCACGTCGACGTCGATCTGATTTTCCCCAGGGCGGCGGGAACCGACGGATCGCAGGGGTACCGGCAGCTTGCCGGTTGCAGAGCAGCTCTACGCCGCTGGTCTCCTCGGCATGAGGCGCCACCTCACCGTATTTGTCCTTGCAGGCCTTAACAGCTTGGGGGTCCAGCCCCGATGGGCTATGCCCGGTGCCATGCCGTAGGAGTCGGAAAT
This sequence comes from Halioglobus sp., assembly GCA_034521205.1. GTDB lineage: Bacteria > Pseudomonadota > Gammaproteobacteria > Pseudomonadales > Halieaceae > Marimicrobium. The sequence goes on along the minus strand of JAXHMT010000005.1, from coordinate 10,302 downwards.
CCCCAGAATCCGCCAGCCATCCTCGTGCAGGCCGTTGAGCCATAAAATAGCCCGCGTTGCCGAAGCCCTGGATCACCGCGGTGCGCTCTCCGTCACCGGTGAAGCCTCCGCTCCTGTTGAAGATGCTTCAGCACGTAAAAACCACCCCGGGCGGTAGCGTCCTCCCTGCCCCCTGAGGAGCCTCCCAGGGCAATGGGTTTGCCGGTAATAACCCCGGGCTCAGGGTCAGCCCATCAGCGAGCTGTATTCATCCGCCATCCCAGCCCATTATCATGGCGTTTGTATTGGGCGTCGGGGGCCGGAATATCCTTGTCGGGCCCGATCATTTTCGCGAAGGCGTGGACGTGGCAGCCAGGGAAAATCGCTGCAGCTCCGCTCTGGAAAGCTGCCGCGGGTACCGCCTGGATGGCCCCCCTGCCCGCCGCCGTAGGGCAAACCCGCCACGGCGCACTTGAAAGTCGTGCAGAAAGCCAGGGTCACCGCTTTCGTCCCGAGAGCATTTCGGATGGAAACGAATGCCCCCCTCCAGTCAGCCCCCGGTGTCGTCGTAGCGACAGCGCCAGGCCAGAGGAGGAACGCGGATCCGTGCATTGCCAGTGCGACCGAGCAACCGGGCGCTCAAGACCTACCTTTGGATAGCGAAGCTTCTCGAGAAGCCTTCGGGTCGTGCCTGCCGTATCTTGGCCGCCTCGTCCAGGTGACTGAGCGCGCCTCTGAGCATCTCTTCCACGAATTCTCCTCTACAATGTCCTATCAGGTCTGCGCAAGTTTAAGGGATCACAAGGTTTAGCGCACACAACACACCGGGCGAATAAGACGACTGACGGAGGCCAGTGAACCAGCATTGATCTGTATCTGTTGAAATCCACTTTCATACACTAACGGGTTCAGCTGGCGCCAATCAGAAACAGGCGCCGGAGCCGCAAGCTCTCCCTCATAGTGGTCACGCTCTGTCGTCCGGGGTTGGTTCTGGATCTCCGGGTTGAACGCGTTGAGACCTGTACCTGAAACAGCGTCTAGATATTCCTGCTGACGGCGACACCAAACCTTCTACCACTGGTAGTGCAGCCGCGCGAAAAGGTTGCGGCCCGAGCCCGGCAGCCGCTGGCCCACAGGCACGCTGCTGCCCCGCACCCGGTTGAAGCCGGTGAGATGGTCTGTATAAGCCTTGTCCCAGAGGTTTTCCACCCCGAAGGTCAGGGTCAGGTCGCGACGCGGGGAACCAGTCCACGAACAGGTTGCTCAGGCCGTAACCCGAAGTGCTGTTCGAAGCTGTTGTTGCCGATTGGCGGGATCCAGTGTACTGGTTGACGGAAATTTGGTCCTGCTGCATCCACCAGCACCTGCTCCAGTTGCATCTTCAGCCATTCACGATGGTAGCTCATGCTCGCCCGCAGGTGTATCGGGTGCGATGCGGAACAGGTCGATCGTCGATATCCCTGCGCTCGGCCCGCACCAGGGAGGCGCTGCCGTCTACACGCCAGCGCGGGGTGAGTTGCACGCCGAAATCCAGGTCGGCGCCCAGAAGCGGGCCTCGGTATTGGCGAAGCGCAGCGGCGTGGGGTCGCCGTTGGCGTTGCCGCTGCACCGCGACCACCGCCGGATCGGTGGCCGGCACTCCCTGGATATAGTCATCGACCTGCCGGTAGAAGCAGCCGCGGCGACAAGTGGAAGCGGCCGGCGTCCACAGTCCAGGCCCAGTTCCATCTGGTGGGCGGTCTCCGGGCGTCAGGTCCAGGGTTGCCCACGTAGTTGCTTGCCGTCGCCGATGCCGGCGTTGGCTTCCAGCGGAATCCACAGATAGCGCTCCATGGTAGAGGGGCGAACGCTCCCGGCGGGACGGCCGCCAGCTCCACGATCACCTCGTCGGTCGATCTGGTAGCCGGGTCTTTAGTGACCCAGTCCAGGTTGATGTCTTCGTGTCGGCGGTCGCCGCTGTTGAAGCGCCTCCCGCAGCAGCCACACGGCGCGAGGCGGCGTGCCCATGGGCCAGGCGTGCGGGATTCATGTCCACCAGTCGGGCGGGCATGGCGTCCACGGCGCCGCTAGCGCGTTTCCACGTCGTGCACGGCCACGCCCAGCTTCCCAGTACCAGCCAGTCGTCGAAGCTGGCGGACCACTGGCCGAAGGCCAGGTCAGGACGTCGACTTTCGCTGTCGCTGAAGATTGTCGACGAAGAAGGACGGCGTATCCGGGTCGGTGACACGTCGCGTCGTGCTCGGCGAATCTTGCCCTCGATACCCGCCTGAAGTGTGCCCCGCGGCCCAGGTGGCGGTCCAGGGGACGCTTTGAAGCCCAGCTCATCGCTAAGCGCCCGGGCAAAGCGCTTGTCGTCCCCTGACAAAGGGCGGCAGCGGCAACGCTGCTGAAATCCGGCGCCTGGCGCAGCAGGTAGTTGCTCATGCCGTGATCGATGTTCGAGCCGTAGAGACGAGAACTCCAGGCCGGTAGCCGCCAATCCGGGGCGTGTAGCGGAGGTTCCAGAGATCGGTATCGAACCAGTCGATATCCATGGGCAGGGAAGGGGTGCCGGTGTCCTCCGTGGCCAGTCGCCGCCAGTCCAGATCCAGTTCGTGGTCGGTCGCTGACGTAAAGCCGTAACCCAAGCCGAAAGGTGTGCGCGGCGATACTGCCGGTGGCGTGCTACACTCCCCGCGGGCGGACGTCGTAGGTCATCGCCATCGTCGCCGGCTGCCCACGCAGGTATAAGGCGCTGGTTGCTGGAGGCGAGCCCAGCCATGCCGGCGACACTGCTGCCGTCGTCCACGCTGCCGGCGCTGGCTTCCAGGTATCGCCGGTCCATCGCCACTGGTGCGCGGTGTTGTAGTCCGGGTGTTTCGCATGGGCGGTCACGGCGCCGCCTATGCCGCCGCCGGTGGCGATGGAGGGAATGCCCCGCTCCACCACGATCTCCTCCATCAGGCCGGTGGGAATATGGTGCAGAGGCGGCGCCATCCAGTTGGGGCCGCCACCGTGTATCAGCATGCCGTCTACCCGCACATTGACCCGGGGCCCGCTCATGCCGCGGTACTGAATCTGCCCGGTGAGGGGGCCATTGGCGTTGGCGGCGCCGCCGGGCACCCGCGCCATCAACTGGCTGACATCCCGGTTGAAACCGGTGCGGTCCGGCCGGAAACGCGTTTCCAGGAATTCCCGCCGAGCCACCGCCCGGACTTCTTCCATGGAGCACTGGCGGTGCTCTCTCCGCTGGCGGACGCTCCTGGAGCCGAGCCAGCCCAATCAACGCACTCAGGAACCCGAGTCGCAGGCTTGGCATATTGACATCCTTGTGTTGACAGCACGGAGAGGGAAGTACCGACGAGGCCAGTGTCTTTACTGTCTCAAGCATAACGGCCTACGCAGACAGTGGGATGCGACCCAGGGTTACACCCCGGTGTGTTCCCTAACGGCGGCCGCGCCCGCGCCCACGAGCAAAGGGGTCGGTGCCCCTTGAATACCTCGCACATCGTGCAGCCCGAAGGGCTTGTCCATGGACTCGGCTGAAGTAGAAATCTGGATCAGCACTCCTTGTCCTTCCAGACGTCCCAGTCGTCATCCTCGATGCCTTCGTACTCGATCACCGAGCACGGCACCGCCGGGGGCCTTGCCGTTGTTGGAAACGTGGTGTTCATAGTGATCGTGGGTAATCCAGCGCCCGGGATTATTCATCTCAATGATCACGTCGTAGCGCTCCCCCGGCGCCATGTTAACACGTCCACCGGATAGGGTGCTCCACCGGCAGGCCGTCCTTGTGGGTGACAATGGCGTCGTGGCCGTGGGGGTGAAACGCCACCGGAATGGTGGCGGCAATCAGGCGCAGCCGCACCGCGTCACCCTTCTTCACCCGCAACGGCTGGGTCGATGGGAAAGGACTTGCCGTTGATGGAAAAGTAGCTGATGGGCTCGTTGGGGTGGCCACCCTCGCCGTAGGTGTACTCGCCACTTCCGGGTTCCAGCCGGAAAACATCAGGATGGCTTCCTTGGTCGACCTTCTCCGCCAGCGGATGCGGCTCTTTCGGCTCCACGATCATCGGGCCCCCACATGCCGCCGAATACCCACGTGTTCAGGCACATTGACGTGGCAGTGGTACCACAGTGTGCCCGGCTTGTCGGCGGTGAACGCGGTAGGTGTAGCTTTCCCCCGGCTCGATGGCTTCCTGGGTAATGTCCGGCACCCCGTCGGAGCGCCAGGTGCCGGTCTGGTAGGTGCCGTGCCAGTGAACGGTGTGATTGAGCGTGGAGTTGTTCTGAACCACTACCTTCCACTTCATCCCCCTCCTTGACGTGCAGCAGGGGACCGGGTACCTGGCCGTTGAACGCCCCAGACCTTGTAGGAGAAGTTGGGCGCCACATCCAGGTCTACCTCTTCGATGGTCATCTCGAACTGGCGCAGCTCGGCGGCGACCGGGGCGGCCAGGCGCCAGCGCCGCCACCAGGGTCAGCAAGGTCCTTGATGTCATGGTTGTCTCCCTCATTGTTCGCAGCACAGGCGGCGCAGATAGGCCACCAGGTCGGTCCACCTGCTCATCGCTGAGGTTGTTGCCCCAGGCGGGCATCGGCACCGACTTGTCCATCGGCCTTGCCGCCGTGCTTGATGGCCTTGGCCAGCTCCTCGTCGGTGCGTGCGGCCATCTCTTCCGGGTCGGTATGATCCCGGGGCTGGACCGACATGTCGCGCGACATTGATGCCGCCGCCATTACCGTTCATGCCGTGGCACTGGGTCCGATGACCTGCGTAGAGGACCTCGCCGTGCTCGGCGTCTCGCTGCCCGAGGCGGGAGCGACCACCAGTGCAGCGCTGAAAAGTACACTGGCGATAACTTCATCGACATCTTCCTCCGCCGATCGGCTTTCGAGGTAGTTCACCAGCTTCGCCACCGCGCACTCGTTGAGATCGCCACCGGGCATCAGGGTATGGGGATCCCAGGCCACCGGATCGGCGATCCAGGACGCAATAAACGCCGGCTGCAAGCGCTCCCAGGCGGTGTAGAGCTCGGGACCGAAACGCCGCCGTAGTCCGGCTCGTCCTGGTGGCAGGCGATACAGTTGTTGAACTTGGCGAAGTTCGATCTGCGCCAGGCGCCAGGGGATGCTGCCCGGTTCGTAGTCCGTCGCCTCGATCAGGTCGTCATCGGGCCTGAAGGGTCATCAGGTAGTCGGCCACGTCGCCGGCCCGGTCCGCCATCCAGCGCCGGGTGATCGCAGCAGAGCTGCTCGGCATCGATGCGGTCTTCCCGTCCACGGTTCGGATATGGGCGGGGTCAGTCCCCGGCCGGCGGATGCGCTCCGGGATCTGCAGCCAGGTGCACCAGCCACTCCTGCGCGGAACTTGTTGCCGGCATAGAACAGCGGCGGCCCTTTGCGCTCCGGGCGCGCCTCGATGCCCAGGCTCTCGTAGGCGCTCTGGTCCAGGGCGTGACAGCCGGCGCAGTTTTCCTCCACCCAGTCCGCGGTATCTGACACCGCGGACTGGGCCAGAACTACATCACCGGCAGCACCGCCAGCAGCGCTATTGACCAATGCCTTTCATGGCCACCTCCCGGTATCAGCGCAGAATGAGCTGGTCACCGCGACCCTTGTCCGGGTCGGCGCCCTCGTAGTTCATCAGTCACGGAAATGGCACCGTTGAGGCGTGCTTCATGCGGTGGTCCACAATGGCGTTATTATGCTGCCGCGCCCCTCGGGGCTGATGATATCCAGGCTCATGCCATGGGCCGGAGCGTATTCCACGGTTTGCAGGCCCCAGGAAACATTCTTCGGGATTGCCGTTGTCCCACACCTGCTCCCGGATGCCGGCGATGGGATGGAAGGCGCGCCGCCTCGTTGATCATGGCGTTGACGAAATGGATGCGGACCCGCTCGCCGGGCTGGACTCCAGGAACTGGCTGGCGTTGGGATCGTGCACCGGGGAGTAGTGGAACACCTTGCCGCTTGACCAGGGCGGCCTGCCAGCCCTTGTTGTCTCTCATGTCCTCCGCGGACGTGCCGGCTTCAAACAGATCCCCCTGCACCAGCACGTATTCCCGGTCCGGCTTGGGGAAGTCCTCGCTGTAGCCTTCCTTCGGGATCCACGATGATCACCCCGTACATGCCCCGACTGATGTGCTCCGCCATGGAGTGCGCACCGCAGTGGTAGATAAAAACGCCCGGGTACTCCGCCTTGAAGGTGAACTGCCTGGTGTCCCCGGCTTGATCGCCTGCGAACTCGTCCAGCACGTCCGCCCGGGCGGCGTGGAAATCCATGGAATGGCTGTTGTTCGTTGTCGGGGTGATTTTTCAGCGTAAAATTGACCACATCCCCTCCTTGACCCGCACCAGGGGCCCGGAGACCGTGCCGTCGTAGGTCCACATGTGCTGCGTGGTGCCGCTGTTGTCCACCACCACATCGGTCTCCTCCGACTGTCATGTTGACCTCGACGGTTTCGGCTGGCGGCCAGGGCGCTGGCCAGGCTGGTGGCGGCGATGATCGGCGGATACAAGCATCTTCTTCATGCGGTACCCCTTGTGCTGTCCGGTTGAAGTTCACTTTGCTTTGGAATGCAACATGCATGCCAAATAAAAATATCTAATTATTTACAGCGAGTTATTATCCGGGTATGTTAATATAAACACGGAAAATATGCGTGTTATAGTGACACGGCGTGACTGATATGACAACGCACTCGGCCTTTCTTGATATGGCGAAGGTCGTCGCCGATCTGTCGCGATCGGTGCCTCAGGAAGTCCGGTACCAGCAGGCTCCTTGAGGCGATACGCAAGAACTTTCCCTGCGACGCCATCGCCCTGCTGGAGCGGGAGGGCGACCTGGCTGGTCCCCCGGGCCACTCAGGGCTTGAGCCCGGGACACCATGGGACGGCGCTTTGTTATTCGCCGCGCATCCCCGACTCGGAAAATTCTCGACAGCAGCAGCCCTGTCAGGTTTCCGGCGGATTCCGCCCTGCCGGACCCCTACGACGGCCTGGTGGAAGATGCCGGCGACGAACCTCTCTGTGCCACGACTGCACTGGGCGCCACGCTGCTGGTAGAGGATGTCCCGTGGGGGGTCGTCACCCTGGATTCCCTGGACCCCCGGGCCTTCGATAGCGTCGATCTGGAAATCTTCGAAGCCTTCCTCGGTGTCGCGGCGGCCACGGTGCGGGCGGCGGGCTGGATTCATCGTCTGGAAGAGCGGCTTGCGCGTCGCCAGAAAATTGCAGTGAGCCACTCAACCCAGAGCGGCCCCGGGAAATCATCGCCAAAAGCGCTGAAATGCTGCAGGTCCTCGCACGGAAGCAGAGAACTGTCGCCGCATCCGACCTGCCTGTTCTGATATCCGGCGAGACCGGGGTGGGTAAGGAGCTGATCGCCAACCACATCCATCGGCATTCCCTGCGAGGTGATCAACCCATGGTGCACGTCAATTGCGCGGCGTTGCCCGAGAGTCTCGCCGAAACAGAGCTGTTCGGTCACGTCAAAGGCGCCTTCTCCGGTGCCACCGAGAACCGCTCGGGCAAGTTCGAGTTGGCTACACGAGGGCACATTGTTTCTCGACGAGGTGGGAAAACTGCCGCTGGCCGTGCAATCCAAGCTCCTGCGGGCGCTGCAGAATGGGGAGATCCAGCGGGTCGGAAGTGACAGCCACCACCAGGTTGATGTCCGGGTGATCGCGGCGACCAACAGGAATCTGAAAAAGGAAGTGGCGGAAGGCGGCTTCGGCCAGGACCTCTCCCACCGCCTCAGCGTCTATCCCCCTCGTCGTCCCCCCGCTGCCGGGAGCGCCCCGACGACATCCTGCATCTTGCCGGGTACGTTTCATGGAGCCGTGACCACCGACGCCTGGGGATCTCGCGGCGTCCGCCTCGGCGACCGAGGCCAAGCGGCTAGCTCACCAGGGCGCAGCTGGCTGGCGTAATGCCCGGGAGCTGGGAACGCGCGCTTTCCCGCGCAATGATTCGCGCCCTGAGCGAAGGACAAGACCCCCGGCCAGGCTGATAGAGCTGGACGTCGAACGTATTGGGCATCACGGCACGCACCCGGCGCCCGGGTCGAGCACCCGGAATCGCCCGGCGTCGCCGACATCGACGTCGCCGCTCAAACGAGGCGGTGGACGACTATAAAACGCAGCTTCATCGAAGCACGGCTGGCACCGCCGCGAGGGCAACAAGGCCGCCGCCGCCCGGCCGCTCGGTATCGACCGGGGAAACTTCGTGCGCCAGCTGAAAAGGCTTGGAGATAGAATATTCGGGAACGGAAAGCCGACCAGAATAGCGCCCGACTCACTGGTATAACGGAGTATTCGAGAACATGTACGTAGCGCTGCGCTACATCGCCAGGAAAATCCTCCGGGGCGTACAATCCGACAGGTACTGCCCGGGATATTGACTGCAGCCCTTGTTGCCACACCCTCGAGTGCGGATAGCATACAGCCCTACCTGATAGGGCGCGGTATCGCCGATGTGACCGGCCCGCTGGTGGGTGTACAGTTCTGGGGCTTCGGGCGACCCGACCAGATCGGCGAGGGTTTGCATATACGGCTGCGATCGCGGGCGTTTATCATTGCGCAGAAAACCGATCCCGTGAGGCGCCTGGTCTTCGTCAGTGTCGACCTCGGCAGTGTCGACCATCATATTGCGCTCGAGGTTGTCGAAAGACTCCGGCAACGCTTCGGCACGCTGTATTCCATGGACAATGTCATTATCAGCGCCACGCATCCCAGTGCCGGCCCCCGCAGTCACTGGCATTCCAGGACCGATACCGGACTCAATGCGGCCTCTATACCGCCGCATTTTGAAGCCATACCCGCCGGTATAACGGCGTCGGTGGTGCAGGCGCATGACCTGCAGCCGATTTCCGTACTGATCAATACGGGGCAGGTCACCGACGCCGGGGCGAATCGCTCATCGGGTTTCGCCTATCCTGGAGAACCCGCCCGGGAGCGGGGTTTCGTTTCGCCGGCAACACCAACACGCAGATGACCCTGCTCAAGCTTGGCGATTCAACCGCAGCGGACCGATAGGTCTCATCGATGCGATTACGCCTGCGCCACCGGCCATGATTATTACAACCGGCTCGTCTCCGGTGACCACAAGGGCTACGCTTCGCTGATGATGGAGCGCCGCACGGGCACCACCCCACGCAGCGGATGAGGATTTCGTGGCAGCCTTCGCCCAGTCCGATCCGGGTGATGTCACCCCCAATACCAATCTCGACAACACCGGGCCGGGAAAAACGCCCGTGGAGACCACGCGCATCATGGGCGAACGCCAGTTGCGGGTGGCGCGGCGCCTGTTCGAAACCGCCGGCGAAGAACTGCGGGGGGATGTGGACTCACGCCAGATCTATGTCGATATGAGTGACTACGAAGTGGACGGCCGTTTTACCGGCAGCGGACCCCAGCGCACCTGCCCCTCGGCCTACGGCTACTCCTTCGCGGGCGGCTCCACCGAGGATGGCGGCGCAGCAGCTTCTGTTTCACGAGGGGATGCTGAAACAGCCTCTGGCGTGACTGGCTCGTGCGCCTGGTCACGGGCGCGCCGAAGTGGACGCAAGCGGTAAAGTCCTGCCAGGCGCCAAAACCCATCCTGTTCGAGACGGGCTCCGGCGATCCGCCCCTGCAGTCGCAGATCCATTCCCTGACCCTGGCGCGCATCGGGCAGCTCGTGATTGTCGCGGTGCCGGCGGAGATGACCACCATGGCGGGCCGCCGCCTGCGCGCAACAGTTATGGCCGAGCTGGGCGATTGGGCCGACTATATCGTGATAGCCGGCTACGCCAATGGTTTTTCCGGGTATATCACCACACCGGAAGAGTACATGCTGCAGCAGTACGAGGCCGCGCATAACCTGCACGGGCGCTGGAGCCTGCCGGCCTATCGGCAGGTCAGCAGTCAGTTGGCCGCCGCGCTGGAGTCCGGCGCGACGACGCCTCCCGGTCCCGCCTACGACGATTGGCGCGACAAGGCGACTGGAAAACCCCTGCCCGCGGGTGTCACCAGCCCTCCGCCGGAGAACAGGCGCGTCGGCGACGCACTACCGCTGGAAAACCCTGTACCGGCCGGGTGGGACAGTGGTTGTAGAGTTCTGGTCGACCAACCCGACCGCGCACTTCGGCAGGACTGACAACTTCCTGCTGGTCGTAGAAGGAAACCGGCTCGGGCTGGCAGGCGATCGCGGACGATGGAGACTGGCACTCGAGGGTGCGCTGGCGAGTTGAACGGGGAGCCAATGTTGCGCGGGTGAGCTGGGAGATTCCCGCGCACGCCGATCCCGGCCGCTACCGTATCCGACATTTCGGCTACAGCGACGCTCAGCGGCGATGGTGAG
>JAXHMT010000004.1:0-1801464 GCA_034521205.1 Halioglobus sp. | reverse complement strand
CGGTGCCGAGGAAATAGTCGCCCCGGTCGGAGGCTGGTATGCGCCGGGTCTTGCGCATGGCGGGCAGGTAAAGCCACTGCTCATCTTCCCTGTCCGCCCCGGCGTGGTCGTAGCTGAGAAACGCAGTATCGCGAACAGATGTTGGCTGTGAGTAAACAATCAGCGTCTTGCGCACGCCCTCGGACTCCTCGTGCAGGACGGTGGCGATGCGCTTGCGCACCTTGCCGCGGCGATCCGTCATTTTCATCTCTAGTTCGCGCACGGAGTTGTCCCCTTCCGTGCGGGCTTCGACTTGCCTTGCAACAGCGCTACCATCCAGTTCCGCGGCTTGGCTGGAATCGGTGCAGGCAACCAACCCGAGGCACATTGAAGGTGCGACCAATACCATTACGGCCTGCGACAGTCTTGCCCGCAGCAGTCGCTGCTTGCCGCAGTTTCTCGCGCAAGGCCATGAGCGTGGGCACCGTCAGCAGTGCTGAAACAAAGCTGGCACAGGCAGCGACGGCGACCAGCCCGCCAAAGCGCATCAATGTCAGCAAGTCGCTGAACAGCAGTACCGAAAACCCCAGGCCCAGTGCCAGCGCGTTGAAAAAGCAGGCTCGCGAGGTCTCCGGCATGGCGCGCACAACGGCTGCATGAATATCGTCTTCCTCGCGCAAGGCGTGCTCGAAGCGATCGACCAGATGAATGGCGAAATCGACCCCGACGCCGATGGAAATCGCGGCAAACATCGTCGTCGCCGGTTCCAGGTAGATGCCCAACGTCCCCATCGCGCCGTAAAGAATCAGCACGGTCAACGTGACCGGCAGCACCGCGATCAGGCCAGTGGAGAGACGCCGAAAGAGCAGCGTGGCGACAAGGAAAACGAAACCCAGGGACAGCGCAACCCCAAGGAAGTGGGTATCTGCCAGACGCTGCAACCAGTGGTAGCGCACGTTGACTCGGCCGCTGAGCGAGGCATCGAGCTCACCGCCGGCGAACTCGCGATCGACATAGTGCTGCAATGCCTTCACCGTGGGGATTTCCCGGGAATATCTGCGGCTGTTCATGTAACCGCGCACCAGCGCAGTCTGGTAGTCTGTATCGATTTCCTCTTCGAAGTCCGTCGGATCGCCGGATGCTTCATAGACAAGCAGATACTGCGCAACTGCATCGTCACTGGCCGGCAGAGGCCGCCGGGCTGCATCGTCGGGCAGGTTGTTGACGGCCTTGTGCAAGAGACCGATGTAATCGGTGATCGCCACCGTTTTTTCGACGTGGGGCAGGGTCTCCATATATTCCTGCAAGGATCGAATTCGACGCATACTGTCTGCCCGCAACAGTCCCCCCGGTTTATCGGCGCGTACCATGACGTCCAGGAACGCGGTACCGGCAAAATGCTCGTTGATAACCCCGTCCGCAATACGAATCGGCGCATGCGGCTTGAAGCCCTCCACCAGGGCCCGATCGATCTGCAGGCGCGAGGCGCCAGTCAGAGCAATCGCCGCAAGAGCCAGACACAAAGCGCAACACAGCCAGACACGGCGCGCGGTGAACGCACCGACCGCCGTGAATGTACGGGTCAATCGGTCCGGGCCCGTTCGATTGAAGCCCGCCAGAGCTCGCGACGGCGAGGGCCGGGTGAGCACAATCAGGTTGGGAAACACGGTGACGGAGAACAGCCACGCCAGCGCCACGCCCACCATGGCAAAATAGGCAAAATACTTGATCGGAGGCATGATATCGGCCAGGCCGATACCCAGAAATCCGGCCATGGTCGTCAGGGTGGTCAGGGTGATGGGCGGGGCGATATCCACCATCGCTGCAATCACCAACTGTCTTTCGGGCAGGTCCGGGCTGGAATCCTTTATCACGTAATAGACTGGTCAGGATCATGGATTGCGTCGGCCACGGATACGGCCACCAGAATCACCGGCAACGCGCTGGTGATGGTGAAATAGGGCACCCCGGCCCAGGCCATGACGCCCAGCGCACCTCCCGCGGAGGCGATGATTACAAGCACGGGCAGGCTGGTCGCCAGAGCACTGCGAAAAGCCAGGTAGACGATGGCCAGCACGACGACAAAAATGATCGGTTGCATCACACGTGAGTCGCGGTCAATCGCGGTGCTGAGATAGCCGCTGACAGCCGCCATGCCGGAGATGTGTACATCCATGCCGCGATTGTCGTGAGAGCGCACCAGATCAGCGATTTTCGCGTAGGTGTCGCGGGCCGCGCGGGTGTCGATCAACTCCACCGCTATGATGGCCCCGGCACCGTCCTCGCTGACCAGGGTACCCGCGGTCCGGCGCCATCTGCGCCAGCCGCGCACGCAATGCGGCGATGTCCTATCGCCGTGGCCGGCAGGGGGTCGAGATAATTGCGCCGCATCTATTCTGTCCGGCAGACCCTCGATACTCGATTCCGAGGCGAGGCTGTACATGCTGTTGCCGCGCACGTTGGGCAATTGCTCGATTTTGCTGTGCAGCGTGGCGATAAGCTCCAGGCGCTCGGGCGCGAACACATCATCCGCGAGCAGGGCGATAATGATGGGATCGGCGATACCGAAGATCTCCTTGCTCCGCTGGTTGGTCTTGAATGAAACATGGTCCGGAGGGATCAGCGCATCGACGGAAGTATCCTTGACCAGATCCTTCAGTCCCAGCAGCATACCCAGAATGACTAACGTGCCCAGTACAATAACGAACCGGGGATGACCGGTTATGGCGTGGAAGAGCGCGTACAGACGAGGAGATCCGGTCTCGGGGCGATCCATTGCGGAAGGCTCCATGGCTTTACCCCCTGGTGGCAACCGACGGCGCACGCTCGCCCGACCCCGGCCTGCAACCCAGATTCCGACAGGGCTGTCGCGAGGCCTCCAGCATATGCAGCTCTGCCTGAAACAGGCGTCTTTACATACAGCCATCGGCGCCGATACCACGTTCGGCTCGATCTGGGACATGACCTTCCCGGTGGAAGCCAGGCTCCACCACCGCGGGCGGCCGGGAACCCCGACGGCGACCGTGGTGTTACTGACTGTTATCACGGCGTGCTCCAGGTAGAACCAGTCGCTGTCGTAACACAACAAGCGCGTGCGCACGATATAGCGCTGAAAAGGGCTCAGGGAACGCCGAAACCGCACCGTGGTGCCGCCCAGCATCGCCGACCATCGATTGCGCCACATCGCGCCCAGCACCCCGGCGCGCGCCATCCATTCCGCCCGGGCCACATCCATGATTTGCAGGTAGCGGCCGTTGTTCATGTGGCCAAAAACGTCGATATCGTGTGGCATGACCCGGAAACGGCTTTCAGCGACATGTGATACCGGGGCTTTCGGGCGCAGCAGGCCCCGGATGACTGCCACCAGCAAACGCAGGTAAAGATTCATCCCTGTTCTCCCGGGTTGCCCACCCAACAGCGCAGTTTTTTCACATCATCCCGAGGCGCTCGGAAATCGATGTCCGCACCTTTCCAATCACCTGTTCCCGTGTGAAAACCGTAATAGACAGGCCATATCCTGTCTGCCCCCTAATTTTCGGGGGTTCAGCGGTCGATCAGGGAAAGCGGTTCGAAAGCAGCACGTTGCGACACTCCGCTTTAGTGCTGCTCCGGAAGCGGTCCAGCGCAAGATCCTCTACGAAACCGCGCGGCGGGTGTACCTGCTCGGGGACTGACGCTGTTACTGCGGGAAGTGCTGCTCGAAAACCGGCTCGGCAGATGGTGTCGAAGTCGACCGCCAGCGAGCAAGCACCTGCGAGCAGAAGGACACCGAGTTGGGCCGGTTGACGAAGTTTTCCTCGTCGGCGGCGGCCGGCCCGGCGACCTGCATGGCATCCGGGTGGCCGATGAACCCGTCCACCGACGGCAGCTTCAACTCCGAGACACGCTGGTCACCTCGCGCCAGTGCAGGCCGAGACGTTGCGCCAGGGCCGCGCTGGCCGCCGGGTCGATATCGTTCTGTGAGTACCCTGCGATCGCGGGCGTGTGCATGCCCATCCTGCTGTGAAAACGGCTGTAGTACTCCAGGTAGTCGGCGGCGGCGAACTCCGCCCGCCTGCGCATGAGATAGTGGTAATAGTAGGGTTGGGGGTCGCAGGCGACAAAAACACGTTCGTGCATGACCAGAGCGCTGGACCGAGGCTCTGCAGCGGCGCGTCCCGCACCGCCGGTCCGCCAACGCCGGATACAGTCGTCGCCACGTGGCCGGCCCGGCGCGCTGACCAGCTCCAGCAGCAACTCCGGCCGCGCCGCAGGGCGATCGCGGGTCGTCCGAAGGGGTCATCGGACACGGCACCCATCAACTGTGCCGTCATGTGCTGTTCGTCCCGGAAGACCGACGGCAACCGCTCCTCCAGCAGTGCCCGCAGGGTATTGCGGCGCGTCCGTGTCCAGCAGCAGGAGGGCCTTGGCCATGGGGGACTTCCCTTATATTGATTTGTGGATGGGATGATACCTACCTTAACATGTCCGCGCCGCGACACCGCGCGACGGGAGAGCGACCAATGAACAGACCGGGGAATACTTCGCGACAGGCGTCGCGCCCTACTACCAGAGCTGACAGGAGCATCCCATGCGAGCGATCGCCAGAGACCTGGTTCCCGGCGGTCCCTTGTACAGCTGCGACTCGACCAGGTCCCCACCCCCGCCCCGGACGAGGGCCAGGTGCTGGTGCGCGTCGCCGACGCCGGCATCAACCCGGCGGACTATGGAAGGATCGCCAGGGCCTCGCCGCCGGTTTCTATCGGCCCAGCTTCCCGCAGCATCTCGGCTTCGACGCCGCCGGTACGGTCGCGGCGGTCGGGCCCGGCGTCGACGAAGTCGCCCTGGAAGACCGGGCACTCCACCACCTCCGACCACGGCGACGGCGTGGCCGGCTCCTGGACGCCGTAGTATCTGCTGGTTTCCGGCGCCGCGCCTGGCGAGGGTGCCGCCGCAGGTAGACCTGCGCGTCCGCGGCGGCCACGCCCGTCGCGGCGCTGAACCGGCGTGGCAGGCGCTGCTGGCTTCGGAGCGCGGCGACCTGCGAAGCGGCGGCAACGGGCGTCTCATCGGCGTACGGCGGCTCCGGCGGCGCGGCAGCTTCGCCGTGCAATTCGCCGCGCATCGCGGGCGCGCGCGTGGCGGCCACCGGCAGCGCCGCGCAATCCTCGATTACGTCGCGGAACTGGGCGCCGAACGCGCGCTCGACTACCGCGCTGCCGGTGACCCCGGCGACTGAGCTGTACGCCTGGGCCCCCCGAGGGCCTCGACCTGGAAATCTGGTCGACGCCGTCGGCGGCGACACACCTGCCGCGGCGCGGCTGCAACCTGCTGCGCCCCGCAGGTCGCCGGTCAGATTCTCGGCGACCTGGCGGCCGACGGCGACATCGGCCGCCGAGACCGCGGAGGCCGCGACCATGGGGGTGCGCAAGATATTCGCGATCATGGACAGCCGCGGATGGCCGGCCAGGAGCTTGAGCGCAGATCGGGCGACTCGCCCTGGGCGGCGGGCGCCGTGCGTCCACCGCCGATCGAGGCGTATCCCATGGCGAGCGTGCGCGCCGCCCGACGAGCCCATCCAGGGCCGGCAACGTGCGCGGCAAAGCCGCTACCTCGAGATCGCCGGAGATGAACCGAACCAGCAGCGAAGGCTAACCAACTCCGCACCGTGAGCGCATGGGTCAGGCTCACGGCGCATCCGGAACGCCGCACGCCGCTCCCGGTAGTCGCCGGGGAGCGAACTGCAAACCGTGGCGCTACTCACTCGATTTTTAGGCAGGTACCAGCTCGGCCGGGTATGGCCCACTGGAACCGTGCGGCGACAGGACGTCGCCGCCCGAGCCCTGCACACGGACGTGCGCTTTTTGGCGTGTTCCAGCGCGCCAGACCCGCCCTGAGCGGGTCCCCCGGGTAACATCAACCGACACCGGACCAGAATCCCGAAAGCCGGCACCCTGTCGCGCTCGACATGCTCGCTCGAGCGGATAACGTGGCAACACCGCCGGCCGGCCCCGGCACAGGCCACAGGCGGGAGGCGGTACACCATGCACGACCTGATCATTCGCAACGGCCTGGTCTCACGCACGGCAGCGGCGGCCAACCGATTGAAGCGGACGTCGCCATCGACGGCGATCGCATCGTGCGCGGTCGGCGACGTCGGCGAGCTGCGGCCGCAGGGAAATCGACGCCCGCGGCAAAATCGTCACGCCGGGCTTCGTCGACATCCACACCCACTTCGACGGGCAGGTCACCTGGGACCCGTACCTGGCGCCCTCCTCCTGCCACGGCGTCACCACCGTCGTCATGGGCAACTGCGGCGTGGGCTTCGCCCCCGTCGGCCTGAGCGCCGCGACTGGCTGATCGGATTGATGGAGGGCGTGGAGGACATACCGGGCACCGCCCTGCACTAGGGCATCCGGCTGGGACTGGGAGAGCTTCCCCGAGTACCTCGACGCGCTGGACCGCCGGCAGCTCGCCCTCGACGTGGCGACCCCAGGCGCCCCACGGCGCCGTGCGCGCCCACCGCGACTGGGCCAGCGCGGCGCGGACCACGAGCCCGCCACCGCCGAGGAAGTCGGTGCCACTGGCCGATATCGTCGTCGAGGGCATCCGCGCCGGCGCTCTGGGTTTCCAGTACGTCGCGCACCGAGAAGCATCGCGTATCCGGCCGGCGCACTCACCCTCGATCACCGCCGACGAAGACCAGCTGGTGGGCATCGCCAGGGCGGTCGGCGCCACCGGCACCGGCGTACTGCAGGGCATTTCCGACTTCGACCACTTCGACCGGCAGTTCACCCGACTTTCGCAGGCAATGGCGGAGGCGTCCGGGCGCCCGATCTCGCTGACCGTTGAGCAGGACGCCCGGCCCTGGGTGGTGGCTGCGACTGCTCGACGGCACCAGCGCCGCCCAGGCGGACGGCGTGCCGATGTACGGGCAGGTGCCGCCGCGTGCCACCGGCGTGCTGCTGGGGCTGAGCGCCGCCACCGCCAGACCCTTTCATCATGAATCCGGTGTGGAGGGAACTGGCGGACAAGTCATTGGCGGACCAGGTGGCCATCCCTGCGCTCGTACCGAATTCCGGCGAAGCGGCTGCTGTCGACACCCAATCCCGCCACCGGCACCGCCCTGTTCGACGAAGGCGTCGTACGGCTATGGAAGATGTTCCGCCTCGGAGAGCCGGCCGACGACGCGCCGGACCCCGGCGACTTGACCATCGCCGCCGCGCGCCAGCCGGCGCGGCGTGACTCCCGAAGAGGAGGTTGACGATCTGCTGCTCGAGGACGACGGCCGCGCACTCATCGACGTGCCCCTGTTCAATTACCAGCCGGCAATCTCGAACCGACGCCTAAGACCAATGCTCGCACCACCCCTACACGGTGATGGGGCTGGCGGGCTACGCCGGCGCCCACTGCGGCATGCTCCGCGACGCCAGCTTCCCCACCACCCTGATCCAGCACTGGGCGGGACCGCAGCCCGGGCGAACAGACTGCCACTGGCACGACCTGATCGCCATGCAGTACCAGCGCCACGGCGCATCAGGTGGGCTTCTCCTGCACCACCGCGGCCTGTTACGCCCCGGCTACAAGGCGGATGTTGCTCAACGTGATCGACTTCGAACAACCTCACCCTGCACGCGCCCCGGGTCGTGCGGGATCTGCCCGCCGGCGGGCTGCCACGGTGCAGCGCGCCAGCGGCTACGAGGCGACCATCGTGTCCGGGCGCGCGGCGTTCCGGCGCAGGGGAGGGAGCCCACGGGGGCACTGCAGGGGCAGGTCCGGGGCACGCAGGCCGCGCCGGATTCCGTCGCCGCCAATCAAGTGGAACGCCGTGGTGCGGGCCGCGTTCGGCGTCATGCTGGCGGGCAGCGCTGCCAGGTACGCCGCCTGCACCGAACCGCCACGGCCCGATGAGGCCCTCGCCCGCGCCCGCGATCCTGCTGGCGCGTGGGCGACCCGGCCGCCGCCGAGGTCGCGGTCAAGGAGGCACTGCAGGCCGAGCCGGAACTGGCGCAAGGCCTGCCGGACGCTCGGCGCGCATCCACCTGCGCCAGGGCAATCCCGCCAGCGCCTGAAGAACTGCCGCGCGCGGCCCAGCTGGGGTTCGCCCGCCGACGACGTACGCCCGGCACTCGCCCGGACATCGGCTGGCGTCTGGACCGGCTGGACGAGGTCGCCGCCCTCGACACCAGCACGCTGTCGCCGTCCGCGGCCGCCCGGGTCATCGCCCGGCAGGCGGCGGCCCGGCGATCGGCGGTTCGACGGCGACCCGACAGGACTGCCAGCCGGCTCAGCCCTCGAGCGGGCCAGGCACTCGGAGCCTGCGTCCGGCGGATGCGCGCCTGGTGGAAGGCCGAGATCCTGTCGCTGCAGGTGGAACCTGGAAACAGGCGACCGCCGCTGTGGGCGCGGTCCTGCAGGAGGACGGCCAGAACGCCGAGGCCTGGCGGCTGATGGGGCTGACACCGCCGCCGCGCGACAAACCGTCGGCGGCCGAAATCGCCCTCGACCGCGCCATCCAGCACGGCGATATCGCCATCGACGCGCGCCTTCAACGCGCCCTCGCTCAAGCTCGAGCAGGGGGAGATCGAACCGGCCGAGGCGGACGCCCTGTGAGCTGCTGCGCCATGGCGTCCCTGAACCCGGCCAGCAACTACATCCAGGGCCTGCTGTACTTCAGGCAAGGGCGCTACACCGAGGCCATCACGTCACCTGACACAGGCGCGGTCCATCTGCCGTGCAATTTCCCGTCGTGCTGCACCATCTGTCCGTGGCGCATTACACCTGGAGAAAAACGGCGATGGTCCAAGCGCTGCGCTACGCCCAACAATTTCACGAACGCAGTCCCCACGATGTGCGCGGTCTCAAACTGCTCGCCGGCACTGGAACTGGAGGGCGGTAACCCCGGCGCGGCCCTGACCCTGTTGCAGCCGGTCGCGGACTACGACCCTCGGACTGACCCGGAGACCCTGCGCCTGCTGGCCGAATGCCGATTTTCAGGAGGGCCGGGCCGCACGCAGCCTCAGCCTGCACATCGAAGGGCCTGGCGCCTGGCGCGCGCGGGGAGACCACCCTCCGCCGCCCCCTTACATCGAGCGCGCGCTGCAAAACGTCGCCGAGGGCGACCGGCTGCGCATCGTGGAGCACCTGCACGAGGGAGACCTCCACGGCGCCCTCGCGGGTCGGCGCACATGCGACCAGCTCGAGGCACCCACCGAGGCGGCGCCACTGCATGTACTGGCACGGCTCCATATCACGGCAGGCCGCCGGGACGAGGCGCGCCGGGAGTCGGCACGGGCACCGCAGCGCGGCAGTCCCGCGGACGCCACCAGGCTACCCGACGCTCGCCGCGCTGGCCCTGTCCGAGGGCGATCAGGAAGGCGCGCGGGAGCTGTACCTCAAGCACTGTGAAAACGATGGCGCACACCTTCTCGCGCTATTGCAGACGGCACGGCTGGAGGGCGAACGCGGAGATGCGTCGATGGGGCGCATCTACCTGCAGCGAGCGGTGCGTTCGGCACCCCGAAGCGCTGGAGCCGCGCCTGCGGCTGGCCTTCTACTGCCTGCGCTCCGACCGGTCGAAGGCGCTCCGGCGCTACTCGAACCACTCAGCCCGCTGCAGCGCGGTTCACCCCGGATTCAGGCCGTCGAGGCCGGCGGCGAAACTGCTGTCGAACGGACGAACGGCCCGCCGATGCCGACTCCGGCCGCGCTGCCGCACACCCATCCCGGCAGCGAAAAGTATCTTCCAGCTACTGGCGCGGGCCGCGCTGGAAACCGGGCCGGGAAGCGGCGGTCGAGCAGGACCTGCGCCGCATCATTGCGGCAAACCCGCACCACGCCGGCGCGATGCTCGGCTCTGCTCGTGCTGGCCGAAGCGGCGGGAGATGCGCAAACCATCAACCGCTACCTCGACGACCTCGATCGCCAGGGCCCGGGATCCCGACTCGCCCTACATCCGGCAGTTGGCGCGCCACCGCCGCCGCGCGCCGGGGCGAAAACGGACAAGGCGCTGAGGCCTGGCCGAGCGCGCCTCTCCAGAGCGCACCCGGCGGGCGCGACCCTGCTGGAACTCGTCGCCCTGCAGCAGCGCACGGGCCAACCCGACCGGGCGCGTGAGACGCTGGCGGACTGGATTGCGCGGCACCCGGAGGATATCGACGTCCGCCTGACCCTGGGCAGACGTTACAGGCGGAGGGGGATGACACGGGGCGCAAACGGCAGTACCGGGCCATTCTGGTAGCTGCGTACCGGAGCACGCGGTGACCCTCAGCAACCTGGCCTGGCCGCTGCGCCGCGAACAGCCGGCCGAAGGCCCTCGAAGTACATTCGACGGGCGCGGGAGCGGCAGCCGCGCCATGCGGATATTCTCGATTCACTGGCGATCATCGAACACCTCAACGGCAACCTGGACCCGGCACTGGTGAGCATCGAGCTGGCGCTCAGGGAGCGGCCCCGGAGCCCGTCGATGCGCTACCAGAAGCCCACGCAGACTGGCCGCCCTGCGGAGAACCGAACAGGCGGTAACGGGCACTGGAAGCATTGCACACCCTGGCATTTTCCGGAAAAGGCCGAGGGCGCGGGCGCTACTGCAAGAATTGCGCGGCTGAGAGGGATCGCTCTGCACCGGCACGTTGGCCGCCTGTGGTTTCGCTCCGGGTAGGATACAATCGGGGCGGGCCTGGCCAGACAGAGTAGCAAACCCGGCCACAAGTGATACCCGGTTGATTCGACGATTCCTGAGATACTGCTTTTCGTGCCGGCACTCGCCAATGCCGGCGGACTCTCCTATGAACTCACGGGGCTGGACGGCGCCCTGAGGCGCAACGCCCTGGCGTGGCTGGGCGAAGCCCCGGACACCGAGGCCGAGCGGCAGAATTTCGTCGCCTCCGCCCGCCAGCGGGTGAGCAAATCCCTGCAGGCGCTGGGCTACTACCGTCCCGCTATCGACATCGAGATCAACCGCGAGCAGCCGCAGTGGCGGATGACCATCCAGGTCGATGCCCGGCAACCGGTGCGCATCCGGGAGTTCGACATGCGCATCGACGGCGCCGGCCGGGTCCGATCCGCGGTTCGAAACTGCTCGCCGACCCCGGTGTCGCCAGCGGCGACGTCCTGCACCACGGCAACTACGAGAAGCTGCGCAACCGGTTGCTGTCCCTGGCGCAGCAGCGCGGACCTTTCGACGCCGCGATCAGCCGCAGCCGGGTAGCGGTGGATGCGACAACCGGCACCGCCGATATCGCGCTGCACCTGGATAGCGGCCGGCGCTTTGAATTCGGGGAACTGCGATTCGATGAGACCCTGGTCAGCACCGAACTGCTCGAGGCGCTGCGCACCTTCCAGCCCGGAGAGCCCTACGACCGAAACCAGCTGCGGGCGTTCCAGGACCAATTGCAGCGCACGGGCTATTCGCGGCGGGTACTGGTGGAGCCCGTGCGCTCGGAGGCCGCGGCCGGGCGGATTCCCGTCGACATGAGTCTGCATCCGGCGAAACGGCACAGCATCGACGCGGGTATCGGTTACAGCACGGACACCGAGCGCCTGTCCCTCGCCTGGCGCACGCCGCGGGTGAATCGGTTTTGGCCACAGCCAACAAACGCGCCTGGCTCTACTCGGCGGTCAACCCCAGCGGCCGATCAACTACACGATTCCCCTCGCCCATCCCCTGGACGACCTGTTGCAGTTGTGGGCCCCGGCTGGAGGAGTACGAGTTCGGCGATCTGGACAGCGAGCAACGGGAAGTCGGCGGGCGCCGCGAGCGGCGCCGGGACGATTGGCTGACCGGTCTTTCCCTGCGCGCTCTGGAGGAGTCCTGGGAGCAACTCGACACCGACAACCGCGAGGAGTACCTGCTGTTCGGCGGTTCCCTGTCGCGGCGCTATCAACGCGGCCCGCTGGTCGATCCCAGCCGGGGCTTGAGCCAGTTGTACACGCTGGAAGTGGCCAGCCGCGAACTGGGCTCCGCAGTCGAACTGGTGCGCGCGACCGCCCTGTTGCGCTACGTCGTCTCACCACTGCCCCGTCACCGCCTGGTGAGCCGTGCGGAGCTGGGTATCGCCGAGGTCCTCGGCGGCGAACGCAGCGACCTGGCCCCGTCACTCAACTTTTTCGCCGGCGGCAATCAGAGCATCCGCGGCTTCGGCTACCAGTCCATTGGCAAGGAGATAGAGGTGCAACGCAGTGGCGGCCGCACGCAGAGCGTCGTGGTCGGCGGGGACCGCCTGGCGGTAATGAGCCTGGAATACCAGTACTACGTGACCGATACCTGGCGCGGCGCCCTGTTCGCGGACGGCGGCGACGCCTTCAACGAGGGGAATTTCGACTGGAACTACGGCGTCGGCGTCGGTGTGCACTATGTTTCGCCCGTCGGCGCGATCCGGCTGGAGGTCGCCCGCGACATCAGCGAGGACGACCCCGCCTGGCGCCTGCATCTGAACATCGGGGCCGAGTTTTGAGAGCCGCCAGATGGATTCTGCTGCTGGCGCTGCTGTGCCTGCCGCTGCTGTTGTTGTTCAGCGAGGCCGGTGCGCGGTTCGCGCTGCACCTGACCGCCCGGTTCACGGGCATGGAGATCGACTACGGCGGAGGCACCCTGACCGGAGCGCTTCAGCTGCATGCCCTGCGCGTACACGAGCCCGGGGTGACCATCAATCTGCAGGATGTCTCCCTGGCGCTGGACGAGCGCTGCCTGTGGCGCAGCGTCGTGTGCCTGTCCCGTCTGGATATCGGCGCCGTGGATATCGCACTGGCGCAGGGGGACGGCGCAACCCACCCGGATACAGGCTCGCGCGGCCGAGATGACGCCCCTGCCGGCACGCCCACCCCACAGGTGCACTTTCCGGTGGCTGATCGAAGCGCCGCACACCAATATCGGGGCCACCCGCGTGCACTGGGGCAGCGGGCAATGGCACCAGGGCCCCGCCTCACTGGGGGTCACGCTGACCGAGTCCAACATCCATGTCGCCGGGGCCACAATACAGCGGGCACGACTGGAACTGCGGGGCGGTGAAGACAGCGAACCGGGAGCGGGACTGCCCTCGCCCGCGCTGCCCCTGGCACTGACAGTCACGGATCTGACCCTGACCGAACCCGCCCTGCACACTGGCGACCAACTGTACGAACTGGGCGCGTTGCGACTTTCCGGCCACTGGCGACAACACGAGCTGCAACTGCAGCACCTGGCCCTGGAGAGCAAGGAACTCGGTCAACTCACGTTGCGCGAAGGGGCGCTGACATTCGTCGACGCCTGGCCGCTGCAGGCCGCGGTCGAGCTGCGCGCGGGGTCCGCCACACCCTGGCCGGCGCTGGACGGCCGCACCGCCTCGGTGGCGCTGGAGGGCGATCTCGGGGCGCTGGCATTTCGCGTCGACGCCCCCGGTGAGCCGCCACTCGAGGGCAGCGGCCGGATCGACCTGCTGGCGGCGGGTCTGCCCTTCGAGGCCAGCGCCACCCTCGGGGCCGGGGACCCCCTGCCGCTATCTGCTTTCGGCGACCTGCCGCCCCGGTTGGCGGACATACAACTGCAGCCGCCGGTTGCCGTGTCCGCACAGGGAACGCTGGAACGCCAGCGCCTGACCGTCGACACCACCGCGGACATACCCGATTACGGCGCCCTCGATATTCGGGCCCAGGCCTCGCACGCGGCGGGACGACTGATCTTCGACGAGCTGCTGTTGCGCGGTCGCGACGGCGCCGGCGAACTGAGTGCCGACGGGGAAGTGTCCTGGCGGGAAGGCATTCACTGGTCGCTGGCGGCGCGCAGCTCCGGGCTGGACTTGCCGACTCTGGCGCAGCCGCTGCGGGGGAGCCTGCGGGGCGAACTGCGATCCAGCGGATCTGTCGCTGATACAAGCTGGGCGGCGGCATTGAGCGGGATCGATCTGGCAGGCGAGATCAACGGCCGTCCCGCCCGTATCACCGGCAACGCCGCGCTTGCGGACGGGGAGCTGCAGCCCGACACCGACCTGCGCGCCCGGCTTGGGGAGGCCCGGCTGCGACTGCAGCCTTTGCCGGCGGGAAGCGGCAGCGAGTTGTCGCTGGAAGTGGCGGAGCTGGAGCGCTGGCACCCGCAACTCGGCGGGCGACTGAACCTGCAGAGGGCGCATCGAAGACGGAGGCGACCGGCTGGTGGTCAATGGCGAGCTGTCCGGGCTGCGCTGGCAGGATCTGAGTGCAGAGGCCGGCACGCTCTCCGCGGACTACGCAGCGGATAACAATTCCGCCTTCAATACGCGGGTCGAGCTGTCCGGGCTGCGCTGGCGGGAGATCGATCTCGACGCCCTGGCAGTCTCCGCCAGCGGCGACACCGAACGCGTACAGGCAACGTTGCAGAGCACGGGTGACGTGCAGACACAGCTCGATGCGGCGGCAAGCCGGCACGAGGAAAGCTGGCGAGGACAGCTGGCTCCGGCACAGGTGCGCACCGGCGATATGACCTGGTCGCTCGCAGAGCCGGTGGCCCTGACCTGGTCGCCGGAGCGTTTGCTGCAGATCGCGGCGCACTGCTGGCGGAACGACGCGGCGCGAGTTTGTCCCGGAGACTGGACAGTGGGACGCGCCGGCCGCGGCAGCATCGAACTGGCGGGCGATCTGTCACAGCTCTCGCGACTGCTGCCGCCGGACACCGAACTCGACGGCGAACTGCGGGCAGAAGGGCAGGTCAGTTGGCGCGACAGCGCCCCGTTGCGGGCGGACATCAACGTGGAGGTGCAGCCGTTGGTCCTGAGCCGCGTCCTCGGCGAGGGCGAACGCCAGCAGGTCCGCTGGTCGCGCGCGACCGCGACTGCGAGCCTGCGCGACGGTGCGCTGTCGGCGCGGGCCGCCGTCCACGGCGACACGGAGCCGCCGAAACTGGTGCTGGACATCGCGCTGCCCGCGGGTCGCGACGGGGCCCTGCAAGGTTCCCTGGTCGCCGATGGCCTGCGCCTGGGCGCTCTCACGGGCCTCGTGCCGGGCGTAGCGGCAACCGACGGCACACTGAACGGCCGCCTGCGCCTGACCGGCAGTGCCGACCGCCCCCGGCTGGAGGGCACGCTCGCGCTCGACGACGGGCTGCTCAAAATGACGGGGAATCCCACCCGCCTGGAAAACCTGGATCTGGAATTGCAGGCCCGCGGCGACAGCGCGCGTCTTTCGGGCACGGGCAGCCTCGGCGGGGGCGAACTGGTAATCGAGGGCGATTTGATTACCGAACCCGCACCGCGTCTCACGTTGCGCCTGCGCGGCAGTGACAACAATATTCTGTATCCGCCATCGGCCGACCTGCGCGCCTCCCACGAATTGCAGGCGATCGTCACGTCCGGGCGGTTGTCCGTGACCGGCGACATCACGATCCACGACGGCGTACTGGAATACGAACAGTTGCCGGATCACGGCGTCGCGCTGTCCGCGGACGTGGTGCGGGTCGACGAGGTCGGTTCCGACACCGCGGACGCCGCTCCGCTGGCGCTCGATATGGACGTGCGCGTGCGCATACAGGAGGATTTTCGCTTGCAGGGCCCGCAACTGGAGGCAGCACTGTCGGGCGACCTTAGGCTGATTGGCAAACCGCGCGAACCGCTGCAGGTCTTCGGCAGCCTGCAGACCGCCGGCGGCACCGCGTCGGCCTACGAACGAACCCTGGAGATCAAGCGCGGCGTGGTCAGCTTCAGCGGCCCGCCGGACAACCCCAATCTGGACCTGCGCGCACAACGCCGCATCAGCGGCAGCAACATCATCGCCGGACTGCACGTACACGGCGACCTGGGCAGTGATCTCGCGCTGGAGGTCTACTCCGAGCCCCCCATGTCCCAGAGCGAGGCCATGTCCTACCTGATCTGGGGCCGCCCGCCGGACAGCGGCAACACGGGGGATGGCACCGCACTCGCCCTGTCCCTGGCCGGTACAGTGGTCAACCGCTCCGGTCTGGTGTCAACCATCAACGAGGTTCCCGGCATCAGCAACGTCAGTTTCGGCGCCGAGGGCAGCGAGGAGGATACCGCGGCGACGGTGAGCGGCTATGTCGGCGAGCGCCTCTACCTGTCCTACGGCATCGGCATCTACGAGCCCGTCAACGTGCTCACCGCGCGCTTCTTTCTGCGTACGCGCCTGTGGCTGGAAGTGGTCAGCCGGCTGGAGAACTCGCTGGACCTGTACTACTCCTTCGACCTGGATTAATTCCGCGATCGGTGCAACAGGTACGCTGTCGCCGATTACCGATTCACAGTGCAACGATAGGGTTCACCGCTGACCGAGCGGAAAACCAACTGGTACTCATCGTCGGACACCGTGCCAAACCCTTCCAGCGATAGGCCGGCAAGGAATTGACCCAAACTGCTTGAGCAGCCCCGCTGATTCTCATAAAGTGACCCGACGATTTGATCCGGTCCCATCAGCGGTATCTCGAAGCCGCTGCACCGTGTTGACTCAATTGTCAGCTCCTGAGCGACCGTCCCCCATGCTGCCCGTCAACAGTAACAGGCTCATATCTGGCGGCGCCGAGGTCCAGCTGGTCTTGAAATCCGGTATATGAAGGGTCGCCAGGACCATAAGTTTGCCGGTGAATCGATATGCGCCGGCTCGTAAATTTTTTTTGGCGAATGGCAGGAGCCTTTCTGGCATTAAGGGCTCACGGTTCCCGCATCCCGAAGGGACTGCATGGCTCTCGCAGACTCACCAACTCTGCCACCACCCGCGCAAGCGCGTAGTTGTCCAGACCTCAACGTCATCGGCCACGCAAAGGATCAGGCATGCAGACTCAAGACTATCCTCGTAGTCGCCGTGACAGACGGCTTCGAAGACTGGTATATGATGAGACGGCCTATCTGGTCAATTCCTGTCGCCGTGGTCTGGAATCTGATCGCCTGGATCGATAAAGGCCGCCCGTCCGAGCCGGGTCAGCCAACTGCGGCCCCGGGCCATATCGCCGGTTTGCCCCAGATTGAGGAATCTCTTCCCGGCTCGAGAGTGCGCCCTGCCGTCCCGCATATTCGATAACAAAGGCCTGTCCAGAACCCTGCCGGCGCTACGAAGGACCCTGCCGCATGTGGCGCATCAAAGGTGTTGGATAATCCTTCTCTATGCGCCGCGCCAAGAGTCGGCCCTGTCAAATCGCAACGTCTACAGTGCCGAGTGGATCAGGCCGGGCCGAGTAGGCGGCCCCGGGTTTCTAGCAGGGCTTCTGGGGCAGTGCGTACCGGCTCACCCAGGCAACTACAGCAAAACAATGGTGACGATGGCAGGCTGCGCAACAAAAGCGCCTTGAGCTCGGTCTGCCAGAAGTAGGCAAAGGAAGAAGCGCGATATTGGCTATGACACCGAATATGCTTGAGGACCACGCGCACCACTCGGTAGAAAGCAGATTAAGGCGGATTGCTTGCCGTCGGGGCTTTCACGGCAATACAAAGGACCGGACCTGCCCCGGCACTGGCGGCCAGAGCCATTCTGCAAGTGGAGTTGACAGGGATTGATCACCGTTTTCCGGCAGTCGCGGGCGGAACAGAAGACCAGCACAAAGCCCGCCACAAACCAGCGTATCGACGCCGGTATCGCCAGGTGCGCTGCAAATTGTGGTAATAGGCCGGGAGCGCTAATGCCAGGATGCTCCCGCGATGCTGCGTGAGCGATGGTTCTGACCTCCAAAGAGCTGGGGAATCTCCGACGCGTACTGGCCGAATTGAAATACGTCTGCAGCGACGACGCCGGCGACCGACGGGATAGGCCACCGGACGAAGGAGGTAAACCCATGCCGTCAACTACGCGCTGAACAAACCCGATTCAGATGGACCGATGTCCTTAATGGGTATATGAACGTGGAAATGCCCACAACGATGAC
Source organism: Halioglobus sp. (assembly GCA_034521205.1). Lineage (GTDB taxonomy): Bacteria > Pseudomonadota > Gammaproteobacteria > Pseudomonadales > Halieaceae > Marimicrobium. The sequence continues at coordinate 1,783,694 of JAXHMT010000004.1, read as the reverse complement.
GCAAAAGAGCCGGGAAATAAGCCAGCGACAGTGCAGTGCCCATTCTGGAATCTGCCGCCTGTGTGAAGCGCCATAGCGCTGGGGGATTTCGTCCTCATGCTGCGGGCATACCTGCCCCGCTACCGTACGCTGCTGGCTCGGCCAAGGTTGCCCTCGCACTGGATTCCAGTTACCAGCCAGCATACACGAAGCCGGCAAGATAACCGACGTGCCGCTAGCAACCTTTGAAGGCACGGTCAGCAATTGCGCTTTTCCGCCGCAAGCGGACGTATCAGCTGGCTTCTCGCCGCACACGCCAGCCTTAATCCGGTGCTGGCTTCGGTTATCTGGACAGTCAGCGCACCAGGACCGATTGAGCTTTCGCTGCGTTGATCCCGTATGTTACGTGCGAGTCAATCGATCGTCTGTGTCTGCCCGGTGCGCGCCGAGTCGCTCCACTTCCAGGCGATCTTACCAGGCCGCAAGTCGTCGACTGCAACTCGCCCGTTCCGATTTGGCCAACGGTGAGCCACTACCTGATTGCGCGCACTTCGTCGCACGGGTATAAACTCGGTCCGACCCTTGGCGCGTTAAACTTGATTGTACTACGCAGATGAGGGAATCCGTATGCCTGTTTTCAGGCCACAGAGCATGCGGCCAGACCACTGTGAGCGCCAGCGTTTCTGCGGCAACGTCAATGGTTCTCAATTCTCAATGGGGCCGCTACCGCCCGTAGTCCGGAAACCGCCCACGCAGTCCTTCTATCGGGCGACGGTCCTACAGACCCTCAACGTAACAGGTATACTGTTCTCGTACCTGGAAACAAGGAGAAACACCGATGCCACCGAACCGTTCCGCTGCTGACCGCCATCGGTCTCGCGCTGCCCGCCGCGCCGTCTCTCGCGAACGAACCCGCCTGGCGGCCGCTGCTCGACGCCGAGAGCTTCCCGCGCTGGCTCGATGCGGGAAAAAGCATCGCCAACTACCGCCTGCAGGGCGACACGGTGAGCGGCCAGCCCATCGGCCACAACCCCGAAAACGCCTTCCTCTGTTCGCCCGAGGAGTACCGGGATTTCGAGCTGCGCTTCGACTTTCGCATCCGGCCGAGCTCCCTCAATTCCGGCGTGCAGTTTCGCAGCCATATACTGGACAGCGGCATCGTCGCCGGCCCGCAACTGGAGATGGATGTGCAGGACCCGGCGGACAAGACTTTCTTCATGCGCTACCTGGCGGACTGGCTGGTGCGCCTGACGGACAATCCCTGGCGGCAGCGGCTGTGGCCCACCGGCGGCGTCTACGGCGAGGCGCTGGAGACCGGCTGGATCTATCCGGGCGTCGCCGGCGGCGATGCGGAGGCCTTCGCCGAGGCCGGACAGCGGCTGACCCGCCCCGACGACTGGAACTCGCTGCGCCTGCTGGCGCGCGGCGACCGGGTGCGGACCTGGTTCAACGGCGAACCGCGGGCGGATTTCAGCCATGCGCCGACGAACCGGCCGGGCCGGATCTGCCTGCAGGTGCACGGGGGCGAATACGACGATCCGCTGGCCTACGAAATACGCTGGCGCGATCTGCAGATTCGCGTGCTGGACTGAGGCGCCCGGTCCGGCGAGAACCAACCAGGGATCGTACACCGTAAAAAAGGGCAATCCGGATTGCGGAGCGCCGCATCGGTGAGGCGTGGCGGCTACTGACATGACTGGCCGCGGACTCTTCCCGGCACGGCGCTGTTCATGACCCTCGCACTGGAAAGGATTACACTGCGCGGCTGGCGACATGAGACAGGGCGGCCCACCTGGCGCGAAATCATGATTGAGTTTGCGGACAACTTCACCCAGATGGCCGTACTGCTGCTGATGGCGGCGGCCGTGGGGGCCCTGGGCGTCCGCCTGCGCCAGCCCTTGATCGTCGCTTTCATCGCGGTGGGTATCCTGGTCGGCCCCTCGGTGCTCGGTTGGGTAAGCGAGAACGACCAGATCGACTTGCTGGCGAAGTTCGGCATCACGCTGCTGCTGTTCGTGGTCGGGCTCAAACTGGACCTGCATATCATACGTACCATGGGGCCGGTCGCGCTGGCGACCGGGCTCGGCCAGGTCGCATTCACCAGCGTAATCGGCTATCTCATTGGTCTCGCATTCGGCATGGCGCCGATCACGGCCCTCTACGTGGCGGTGGCGTTAACCTTCTCCAGCACCATCATCATCGTCAAGCTGCTATCCGACAAGCGCGAGGTCGATACGTTACACGGTCGCATCGCCCTGGGCTTTCTGATCGTACAGGACGTGGTTGTCGTGTTGGCCATGATCGGTCTCAATGCTTTGAGTACAGACGTTGAAGCTTCGCTGTTGCAGACGATATTTTCCGTGCTGTTGAAGGGTGCGGGATTTGTGCTGTTCGTCGGTCTGGCAATGCAGTACGTGTTGCCTCGCCTGATGCACATACTTTCCCGTTCACAGGAGTTGCTGGTGTTGTTCGGCATCGCCTGGGGCCTGGCACTGGCGGCGCTGGGCATGACACTCGGTTTCAGCAAGGAAGTGGGCGCCTTTGTCGCCGGCGTGTCCCTGGCTTCCACCCCTTACCGGGACGCGCTCGGCGCGCGGCTGACAAGCCTGCGCGATTTCCTGTTGCTGTTTTTCTTTATCGACCTGGGAGCCCGGCTGGATCTGGAACTGTTGGGCGCCCAGGTCCCGGAAGCGCTGGTGTTCTCGCTGTTCGTGCTGATCGGCAATCCGCTCATCGTCATGGTCATCATGGGCGGGTTGGGTTATCGCAGCCGAACCGCGTTCCTCGCCGGGCTGACGGTGGCGCAGATCAGCGAATTCTCTCTCATCCTGGGCGCGCTGGGCCTGCAGCTCGGGCATATCGACGCCGAGACCATGGGCCTGATTACGCTGGTGGGGCTCATCACGATCAGCGCGTCGACCTATATGATTATCTATTCGCATCCCCTGTACGAGCGTCTGGCGCCCTGGCTCAGGATATTCGAACGCCGCCAGCTCCATCGGTCGGCCGGGCAACCTGCCGTACCGGACGATGCCGTGCCGTTGGTCATATTATTCGGACTCGGCAGGTACGGCAGCGGCATCACCGCCGCCCTGCGCGAGCGCGGCTGGCGGGTTCTGGCGGTCGATTTCAACCCGGACCTTGTGCGTGCGCGTGGACGGCAGGACGGCTCGGTTGTTTTCGGCGACGCGGAAGACCCCGAGTTCGTCGCGACCCTGCCGCTGGAGCGGGCTCACTGGGTGATCAGCACCGCCCGCGAGGGGCACGTCAACCGGTCGCTGATTCATGCATTGCACACGCTCGATTACCGCGGTCGCATCGCCATCTCGGCCCAGGCACCGGAAGCAGTTGCCGGTCTGGAGCACGCGGGTGCCGACCTGGTGCTGATGCCCTTTGTGGACGCCGCACGCGAGGCGACCGAGCGCATCACGGAGTACGACATTGTGGAGCAGCCGGGGCAGAATGATCAATGACAGCGCCCGGGCGGTAGTGACCCGGTTTCGAATTCCATCCGGTTGAGACCGCGCGGCAGATCCAGATCTGGACACTACCCAAAGTCCTTTGTGAACAGCTTTTGCGGGTGCGTTATTATTGAGCCACTCATGGATACCACGCGCGTTTCCCGCTCCCCCTCCGCTGCAGCCTCGAATTCCACGACTCAAACCGCCGCAACCGGCGACAGTGCCGCGACCTCCCAACTCGAGACCGAGCTGAAGTTTTCCGCCTGCCCCGCACTGCTGCGCAAACTGCGCAAGTGTGGGCCGGTAAAGGGCGCCGCGCGGGGCAAGGCGGTCGGCCGGCGGCTCGAGAGCACCTACTTCGACACGCGCCAGCACCGGATGCGCAAGGCCGGCGCGGCCCTGCGCATCCGGCGCAGCGGCGACCGCTTCGAGCAGACCCTCAAGCTGCCGGGAGACGGGCCGGCGGGCATGCAGAACTTCGAGGAGTTCAACATCGCCGTTGCCGACGACCGGCCGGACCTCGGCCGGTTCGGCGCAGCCGTCGTCCGGCAATTGCCCGGCAACCACCGCCAACTGAAACTGCGGCCAATCTTCACCACGGAGGTGCACCGTGTCACGCGGGAACTGGCCCACGGCGGCGCGCGCTTCGAAATGGCTCTCGACGAGGGGCGCCTTGTGAGTCACAACGCAAAGCCGCGAAGTATGCCGATCGGCGAAGTGGAGTTCGAACTGCTCGAGGGCGACGCCACCGATATGCTCGATTTCATTCTGGGACTGTGCGACAAGTTCGACCTGCAGCCGCTCTACCTGACCAAGGCGCAGCGGGGTTACGCGCTGGCGCGGCCGGCCCTGCGCCCGCGCCGGGCCAAGGCGGCGAAGGTCGAGCTCGCCGCCCACATGAGCGTCGGGCAGGCATTTGAACATATCGCCGCGGAGGGTTTGCGCCAGTTGCAGTGCAACCTGCAGCCGGCGCTGGAGGGCCAGCCCGGGGGCATCCATCAGGCCAGGGTCGCCATGCGGCGAATCCGGGCCGCGTTGCGCGCCTTCAAGGCGGTGCTGCCCTACGACAAACGCAAGGCCTTCAACGGCGAGTTCCGCTGGTTCCAGTCGCGCCTGGCGCCCGCCCGGGACTGGCACGTTTTCCTGAGCGAGACACTGCCGCAAATCCAGGGGCATTCAGGTGCCGACGACATTGCGCCCGACCGCTTGCACAAGCTCGCACTGAAGGAACGCCGCCGGGCCACGGCCGAGGCGCGAGAAGTTTTGCAGAGCCGGCGCTTCGCACGCCTGGTGCTGCAGTTCCAGCGCTGGTTGCTCAGTCTGGAGGCGGAACACAGGGAATTATTCGACATGCCCGTGCAACCCTTTGCCGCCGATGTCCTGGACAAAACGCGCCGCGACCTTCTCGCGGACCCGCGGCCGCTGTCGCGCATGTCGGAGGAGGACCGCCACGGCCTGCGCAAGCGCGGCAAGAAGGCGCGCTACGCCATGGAGTTTTTCGCCTCTCTGTGGGAAGGACCCGGGGTCAAGCCGTACCTCAATCTGACCGAGGCCATCCAGGACCACCTCGGCGCGGCCAACGATGCCGTGGTCGCCCGGGTGCTGCTGGCCAGCCTGCCGCCGCGGGCGCTGGACCGCTCCGGCCAGTGGCTGGTACAGGACTGGTCTCAGGCGCGGGAACTCGAATGTATCCGCGCCGGGCAACCGGTGTGGCGCCGCATGCAGCGGGCCGAGCCGTTCTGGCGCTGACCGGTCCCGAATCTTCCTCGCTGCCTCATCGGCCCGCCAGAACCCCGGGCCGCAGGAGCCGATCTCCCCGCGTTCCCGGCATCGACGCCGTTTTTCGACCGCCCGGATTTCTAGGCGATCGAGACCTGCGGACTCAGGTAGACATCCTGAATGGCGTTGAGCAGTTCGACCCCCTCGGCCATGGGCCGCTGGAACGCCTTGCGGCCCGAAATGAGCCCCATACCGCCGGCGCGCTTGTTGATCACCGCGGTGCGCACTGCCTGCGTCAGATCCCCCTCGCCGGATGAGGCGCCCCCCGAGTTGATCAACCCGGCGCGACCCATGTAGCAGTTGGCCACCTGGTAGCGCACCAGATCGATGGGATTTTCGCTGGTGAGCTTTGCGTAAACATCCGGATGGGTCTTGCCGAAACCGATGGCGTTGTAGCCGCCATTGCCCTGGGCCTGCTTCTGTTTGACGATATCGGCCTCAATCGTCGCCGCCAGGTGGTTGGCCTGACCGGTGAGGTCCGCCGCGGTGTGGTAATCCGTGCCCTCGTGCTTGAAGGCGGAGTTGCGCAGGTACGCCCAGAGGACCGTGGCCATGCCCAGTTCGTGGGCGCGCTGGAATGCCTCCGAAACCTCCTGAATCTGCCGCCGCGACTCGTGGGAGCCGAAATAGATCGTCGCGCCCACGGCCACCGCTCCCATCTCGAACGCCTGTTCCACCGAGGCGAACAGCGTCTGGTCGTAAAAGTTGGGATAGCTCAGGATCTCGTTGTGGTTGAGCTTCACCAGAAAGGGAATGCGGTGGGCGTAACGGCGTGCCACCGAGCCCAGCACGCCCAGGGTGGAGGCGACACCGTTACAGCCCCCCTCGATTGCCAGTTCGACCAGATTCGCCGGATCGAAATAGCTCGGATTGGGGGCGAAGGACGCACCGCCTGAGTGCTCGACGCCCTGGTCGACCGGCAGGATCGACAAATAGCCGGTACCGCCGAGGCGGCCCGTGTCGAACAGTGTCTGCAGGGCCCGCTGCACGCGCGGCGGGCGGTCGGAAGCGCTGACCACCCGCTCGACAAAGTCGCTGCCGGGCAGGTGCAGCATGTCACTGGGTATGGTGGTGCACTGGTGTTCCAGCAGTTCCCGGGCGTCGTCGCCCAGCATACTGACGATGTCGGCCATGGTTCAGAGCCCTCCGTGAATGGATTGGAACCTGCAGTATAGGGGGAAATGCGCAGGATATAACTGCGCAATGTCAACTAACTGCGGCGCAGCAAGAACGGCGACGTCCGGGGACGTCGCCGTTTTTGCTGTCAGTGAGTCGCCGGGCGCCTGATCGGCGCCCGCCGCGACCGTGCGTTACACGTCGAAGCGGTCGAGGTTCATGACCTTCACCCATGCATCGACAAAGTCGTTCACGAACTTCCCGGCGCCGTCGTCGGCCCCGTAGACTTCCGCAACGGCGCGCAGTTCGGCGTGGGAGCCGAAGATCAGGTCGACAGGCGTCGCGGTCCACACGAGTTCGCCACTATCGCGATCGCGGCCCTCGTAGATGCCCTCGGACTCCCCGGACTTGCTCCAGTCGGTGGACATGCTCGAGCAGGTTGACGAAGTAAGTCGTTGCTGAGGGTTCCGGGCCGATCGGTGAACACCCCGTGGTCCACGCCGCCGGCATTGGCGTCCAGGGCCCGCATGCCACCCACCAGCACCGTCATCTCCGGGTACGGTCAGCGTCAGCAGGTTCGCCTTGTCGACCAGCATATCCGCCGGCGACTGGTAGCTGCTGTCGTCGTAGTAATTGCGGAAACCGTCCGCTTTCGGCTCCAGCCACGCGAAGGAGTCGACGTCGGTCTGCTCCTGCGAGGCGTCCGTGCGGCCCGGCGTGAAAGGCACCGTCACCTCATGACCCGCCTTTTCCGCGGCCTGCTCGATCGCGGCGGCACCGCCCAGCACGATCAGGTCGGCCAGGGACACCCGCTTGCCGCCTCTGGCGGACTCGTTGAAGTCCCGCTGGATCGACTCCAGCTTGTCCAGCACTTTGGCCAGCTCCTGCGGATCATTGGCCGGCCAGTCCTTCTGCGGGGCCAGGCGCACGCGGGCGCCGTTCGCGCCGCCGCGCATATCGGAGCCGCGGAAAGTGGACGCCGATGCCCAGGCCGCCTTGACGAGTTCAGATGTGGTCAGTCCGGTGTCGAGAATCCTCGACTTGAGCTTCTCGATGTCCCGGTCGCCGATCAACTTGTGATCCACCTCGGGCACGGGGTCCTGCCACAACAGCGCTTCCTCGGGCACTTCGTCGCCGACATAGCGCGCGCGGGGACCCATGTCGCGGTGGGTCAGCTTGAACCAGGCTTTGGCGAATGCCTGTTCGAATTCCTCGGGGTTTTCGAGGAAGCGTTTGGCGATCTCCCGGTAGGCCGGGTCTTCCTTGAGCGACAGGTCGGTCGTCAACATCATGGGCGGATTGCGCTTGCCCTCCACGTGGGCGTCGGGCACCAGGTTGTGCGCGGACTCGTCCTCGGGAATCCATTGCGCCGCGCCCCCGGGACTTTTGGTCAGCACCCACTCGTAATTGAACAGGTTCTGCAGGTAATTCATGCTCCACTGGGTCGGAGTCACGGTCCACGCGCCTTCCAGGCCGCTGGTGACGGTGTCCTCAGCGTTGCCCTTGCCGCACTTGTTCTTCCAGCCCAGGCCCTGCTCCTCGACACCCGCCGCGGCGGGTTCGGGCCCGACACAGTCTCCGGGGGGATGGGCGCCGTGCACCTTGCCGAAGGTGTGACCGCCGGCGATCAGGGCGACGGTCTCCTCGTCGTCCATTGCCATGCGGCCAAAGCTCTCGCGGATGTCATGCGCGGCAGCGACGGGGTCGGGATTGCCGTCGGGCCCTTCCGGGTTCACGTAGATCAGGCCCATCTGCACCGCGGCGAGGGGCTGTTCCAGCTCGCGGTCGCCGGAGTAGCGGCTGTCGGGCGCGTCGCTGGTCTCCAGCCACTCGTCTTCCGGCCCCCAGTAGACCAGGTCGGCCTCCCAGTCGTCCTCGCGGCCGCCGCCGAAGCCGTAGGTTTCAAAACCCATCGACTCCAGCGAGACGTTGCCGGCCAGGACCATCAGGTCCGCCCAGGAGAGATTGCGGCCGTACTGCTTTTTTACCGGCCACAACAGGCGCCGCGCCTTGTCGAGGTTGGCGTTGTCGGGCCAGCTGTTGAGCGGATCGAAGCGCTGCTGCCCGCCGCCGGCGCCGCCGCGGCCGTCGGCCACGCGGTAGGTGCCCGCGCTGTGCCAGGCCATGCGAATCATCAGTCCGCCGTAGTGCCCCCAATCGGCCGGCCACCAGTCCTGCGAGGTGGTCAGTACCTTCTCGATCTCCTTTTTGACCTCGTCCAGGTCGAGCGCGGCGAAGGCCTCGGCGTAGTCGAAGTCATCGCCCAGCGGATTGGACTGCGGACTGTGCTGGCGCAGCGGACTCAGGTCCACCTGTTCCGGCCACCAGAACTGGTTGGATTTGGGCTCGCCCCGGGCGGGCTCCATCCCCGCTGACGCCAGCGGCGAGAGTGCTACCGCCACAGCGGCGAAAAAGGGTATTGTGTGCTTGAGCATTCGACTTGTCTCCATAGACTGAATGACTGATACACTGCAGTCTACAATATATAAAGCTTAAACGGCCCTATTGGATACATTGCTTTTGACTATTGCGGTGATATAGGTCAACGATCGCGGCATCGCCGTGCAAGCGGCACATTGCCGTCACAAGGCGCCCTCCCCCTGTATAGCACAGACGTGCACTGTGGGGAGGTGGTGTTCCCGGATACGCTGCGGCGGCGGCAGGCCACGCGCTGAAACCGCCAGAGGTAAAACGGACATGGAACTGCGGGAATTTGCAGCAAGCGATTCGGCCCGGACCCTGGCGCGGGCGCTGTGTGCCGACGGCGGTATCATCGTGCGCGACCTGTTGTCCCCGCGGCGGCTGACATCCCTGAACGCCGCGCTGGACCCATTGCTGGCGGCCGCGGACCCGGCACACAAACACCTCAATCCCGCCCTGGATGCCTTTTTCGGCGATCGCACCCGTCATGTGACGGGCCTGGCGGGCAAATCCGCGGAGTTCGCGGAACACGTCATGTGTCACCCCGTCGTGCTGGGGATCTGCGACGAAGTGCTGTTGCCCAACTGCGCCGACTATGTACTGAACCTGGCGCACGTCATGGACCGTGGCGCGGGCGCGGAGCAACAGATGCTGCACCGCGACGAGGACATCTGGATCCACATGCCCCGACCGCATCCGGAGCTGGAACTCGCCATGATTATCGCCATGGTCGATTTCACCCGCGACAACGGCGCCACCGTGGTTGTGCCAGGCAGTCACAAGTGGCAGGATCGCAGTCGCCAGCCGCAGGAACACGAACTGGCGTTCGCGCAGATGCCGGCGGGGTCCGCGGTCGTCTACCTCGGCTCGACCCTGCACGCCGGTGGTACCAACAGGCGGCAGGATTTCTGGCGTCGCGGCATCCACCTGAGCTACTGTCTGGGCTGGCTGCGCACCGAGGAAAACAACCTGCTGTCGACAACGCCGGCGGTGGCCCGCGAGCTACCGCGCCGCGCGCAGGAACTGCTGGGCTACGGCGTGCACGACGCGATCGAGGATCTCGGCGGCTATCTCGGCATGGTGGAAATGCGCAACCCGGCGGACCTGCTCGCCACGAAGGAACTTTGAATTACAGCAATCGGGGACGGTTTGGCCGGTAGCAGGTTTAGGGCCAGCGAACAGGTGTAGCCCGCAAACAGATATACTGTCCCCGACCTATTAGCCAAGGAGTCATGCATGTCCGATGACCAGGAATACGTTCCCCCGAAAGTCTGGACCTGGGAAGAGGAGAGCGGCGGCCGTTTCTCGAATATCAACCGACCCGTCGCCGGTGCCACCCACGACAAGGAGCTGCCCGTCGGCAAGCACCCCTTGCAGCTCTATTCGCTGGCCACCCCCAACGGCGTCAAGGTGACCGTCATGCTCGAGGAGCTGCTGGCCCTGGACAAAAAGGAGGCGGAGTACGACGCCTGGCTGATCAATATCGGCGAGGGCGAGCAGTTCGGCAGCGGTTTTGTCGAGATCAATCCCAACTCGAAAATCCCGGCGCTGCAGGATCACAGTACGAATCCGCCGACCCGCGTCTTCGAGTCCGGCGCAATTCTCATGTATCTCGCGGAGAAATGCGGCGCCCTGCTGCCAACGGAACTCCCGGCGCGCACCGAATGCCTGTCCTGGCTGTTCTGGCAGATGAGCAGCGCGGCCTATCTCGGCGGCGGCTTCGGGCACTTCTACGCCTACGCCCCAAAAAAATGGAAATACCCCATCGACCGCTACGCCATGGAGGTAAAACGCCAGCTGGATGTGCTGGACCGCAACCTGTCGGAGCGACGCTACCTGTGCGGCGACGAGTACACGATCGCGGATATCGCCACCTTCCCCTGGTACGGCACCCTGGTGGCGGGCAAGTTGTACGAGGCCGGGGAGTTTCTCGACGTGTCCTCCTACACCAACGTGGTGCGCTGGAACCAGGACATTCAGCAGCGCCCGGCGGTCCAGCGCGGCCAGCGGGTCAATCGTGCCTGGGGCGAGGAAGACAAACAGGTTCTTGAACGGCACGACGCCAGCGACATCGACTAGGAGTCTGCGCCGCAGAACCCAATTGGCTTCTGCGGCGCAGACTCCCGGGATTTACTCCCACACTTCCAGGTTGTCCGCGCGGCCGACACGCCGGTCCAGCTCGATAGCAAGCGTCTCCTTCATGTCGCAGGCATCCAGCATTTCGTCCACCGCCTCCCGGGCGCTCGTGTCGAGCGCCTTGTAGGTATCCTGCACGCGCTGCAGCAGATAAAAGCGATACGGCTGCGCCGCCGCGGCAATCACCTCGTCGCGCACATTGAACTCCGCCATACCCAGCATGCGCTCGGCGGGGGCGCCCTGCGCCGGCCGGTTGTCGGCCAGCCACTGATTGATGGTCTCGGCCGCCGCACGGGTCTCCGGCACAAAATCCTCGGCCAGGACTCGCAGCACATCCAACAGCGTGCCGGGCACTTCGTCATCGGCAAGAAAATCGCTGCCCGCGTCGAAATACTCCGGCGCGTCCTGATCCGGGCGGTTCATGCGTTCCACCCAGCGGTAGACACGCGGCGTTCGCTGCTGCATCAGCCGCGCCGGATAGGGGTCTCGCCCCAGGTGCGCATACAGGGGCGCGAGCAGGCCGAAATCGCCGATGCACGGCCGCCAACCCAGCAGGTAGGGGTAGTGTTCCAGATGCGCCGCCAGTGCGTCCAGAAACTCCAGGTACAGGGCCTCCACGGACGCGCGGGTCTGATCGGTGACCCCGAAAACCTGCGCGGCGTGACGCATCCTGTCCATCATGTGCTCGGTTTTTTCAGCCCGCTGCGGCCCGTCGCGCTGGGAGTGTAAAAAGTGATAGCGCACAAAATCCAGATTGTCCCCGGGAAAATTCCAGCGGTAGTGCATGGCGGGGCGCAGCAGGCCCTCGCAGCCGATCACGTCGAACAGCGCACTGACGATCTGCTGGCGCGGCCCCGGGGGCCGGCACGGTCTGCCCGCGGCCGCCTCGAAATGCTCGATAATCGCCGCGCCGTCGCGGATGACTTCGCCGCCGGGAGTAACCAGCGTGGGCACCGTGGCCAGTTTACCCCTGGGCAGTACGTCCGCCTTGAAGCTTTCGTGCCCGGAAGACAATTCCCTGAAGGGGATACCCTGCTTGATCAGGTAGGCGCGCGCCCGACCGGAGTACAGGGAGTGGGTAATGGCGTAAAGGGTGCAGGCTTGTGTCATGACTATCTGTCTGTGGCTGCGTCGTGTTTGTGGCTGGGTCGTCCGTGGCGCAACAGCCTGCGCCGCGTACGGTATTGACCCGATCATCATATAATGGCACTGTCTATGCCATATGTTTTCAGGCTAGCAGATACACCGTCGGCGAACAACCCGAGAGAACAAACATGAAAAAGACGCTCATCACACTCGGCATTGTTGCCGTTTTAATCCTGCTGGCCTACAGCCAGCGCGCATCCATCGCGGCGAAGTTGCTGGAGCGGGGTCTGCAGGCCCGCCTCGGCGCGGATGTCGTCGAGACTCTCGAAGACGGCCTGCACCTGGCCCTGTGCGGCGCCGGCGGACCACTGCCCGCGCCCAATGCATCGGGTCCCTGTGTCGCGGTAGTCGCCGGCGACAGGCTGTTCATTGTCGATGCCGGGACCGACAGCCCGCGCAATCTCAGTCGCATGGGCTACCAGGCGGGAACCGTCGAGGCCGTGTTTCTCACGCACTTCCACTCGGACCATATCGACGGGCTGGGCGAGCTCGCCACGCTGCGCTGGGCCGGCGGCGGCAACGATTCACCCCTGCCCGTTTACGGGCCCGAGGGCGTGCAGCGGATCGTGAACGGCTTCAATGAGGCCTACGCCCAGGACTTTGTCTACCGCCACAATCACCACGGCAACCTGGTAGCCAATCCGGACGGTGCGGGCCTGCAGGCCCGGCCCTTCGCCAAACCGGCGGACGGCGCGCTTGTCACGGTATACGAAGAGGATGGGTTGAAAATCGACGCGCTGGCGGTCGATCACTCGCCGGTGGACCCCGCGGTCGGCTATCGCTTCGACTACCAGGGCCGCTCGCTGTTGATCAGCGGCGACACAAACAAGTCCGCCAATATTGAAAAATTCGCCCGCGGCGTGGACCTGCTGGTACACGAGGCGCTGGCGCCCAACCTGGTCGGCATGATGCAGTCAGCGGCCAAGCAAATGGGCAATGCAGTCATGGCCAGAATTTTCCATGATATCCCGGACTATCACACCAGCCCGGTGGCGGCGGCCGAAACCGCGCGCGACGCGGGAGTCGGCCACCTGCTCTACTACCATATCGTCCCGCCGCTGGTGATTCCGGGTCAGGAAGCCCTGTTTCTCGACGGCGCGCAGGACATCTTCGCGAACTACACCGTCGGCCGGGACGGTACGTCCTTTTCCCTCCCGGCAAACTCGAAGGACATTGTGCAAACCCGCGACGGACTGTAGCCGCGCCCGGAGACAGCCTCTGCGGGGGTAATCAGTCGTCGATAACCAGGCGCTCGAGCAGGTCCCTCACAATGTCGATACTGGCCCGCTTGCTCAACCCCTGGTGTTCCCGCAGGCGGTGCCACATCTCAAAAGACGCCACCGCGTCCACCGCTTCGCGCCGTGCGCCGCCCATGGATTCGAGTTCCGGCAACCAGTCATCGAGATCCTTGCGCAACCCCCGCTGGTTGCGCGCGTAATTGCGGCGCAGGACCTCGTAACGCCAGCGCAGAGCGAGTGTGGCCTCGACAATATTGCGCACGGCTTCGTAGGCGTCGGCGCGGCGTTCGACGGCGTGCTCGATGCGCTCGCGGAAGCTCCCCTGCCGGTCGCCGCCCAAAAACAACGCCTCGTAGGAGTCGCGTATTTGCGCGTCCACCGCCTGGAACAGGGACTCCATGTCCTCGAAGTGACGGAAAAAGGAGCGAATACCCAGCCCGGCCCGATCGGCGATCTGCTGCGCCGTAGGCACCAGCACACCCTCGTCCATGCAGGCGAGGGTCGCATCGATGATCGCCTGGCGGCTGCGCTGCGTGCGCTGGCGGCGTCCGTCGGGCGCCTTCGCTTCCTCGTGCTTTGACATACCTACCCCGGCGCTGACGGCGGTCGACAAATGGCAAGCCGGCGCTCGCTGAAGCACCAGTTGCAATTGGCAGACGCCACGTCATCAACCTGAACAGTGCTCCACGCGACGGCGCGCATCATCGAGCGATGTTGATCTCCGACGATGAACCCCGACGTTCCGTTCCCGGCCATCCGCGGACAGGAAGCTGAGCGCATTCGGGTAGTGGCTCGATTTTGGATGACGGTCCGCCGCAGTTGGAGCGTCAGGAGGAACGCCTCTCCCTGCAACCGTGCGGCGACAGGACGTCGCCGCCCGAGCCTGGCCAGGGACGGCCGCTTTTTGGCGTGTTCCAGGGAGAGCATACCCTTCTGACGCTCTGGGTATAGTTTCAACATGAGCCACTACCGCGCATTCAATGACACCGCATCTCGCATTTTTTTGCGCTACACTCACGGACAAAACGACCGGAGCGCCACATCCGGCGCCCGGCGTCTGAAGAACAAGGCGGCACGGTGTCCATACCCGATCTCACACTGCTGGCCCTGATAGGCCTGCTCGGCTTCGCATGCCAGTGGCTGGCGTGGCGCGTAAAACTGCCGGCAATACTGTTTCTTCTGCTGACGGGTATTCTGCTCGGTCCGGCACTCGGAGTACTCAACCCCGACGCGCTGTTCGGCGATCTGTTGACGCCCGTCATTTCCCTGTCCGTGGCCATTATCCTGTTTGAGGGCGCGCTGACGCTCAGGCGTTCCGAACTGCGGGAGATCGGCACGGTAGTGCGCCGGCTGGTCAGCTACGGCGCCGTCCTCAATGCGTTTATCATCACCGTTGCCACACATTACCTGACCGGGCTGGGCTGGTCGCTGTCGGCGCTGTTCGGCGCCATCATGGTGGTCACCGGACCCACGGTGATCGTGCCCATGCTGCGTACAGTGAGGCCCAACGAGCAGTTGGCCCGAACCCTGCGCTGGGAGGGCATCGTGATCGACCCCCTCGGGGCACTGCTCGCCGTTCTGGTGTTCGAGTGGATCATTGCGCAGCAGGGAGGGGCCGAGTTCAGTCACGTCGTGCTGGTTTTCGCCAGCACCGTGCTGACCGGACTCGGTCTCGGCGTCCTCGCAGGTTACTGTTTCGGGCTGCTGTTGCGGCACCGGCAGATCCCGCCCTACCTGCACAATTTTTCCGCCATCGCCCTGGTCATCACCATTTTTGCCGCGGCCAACGCTCTGATGCATGAGTCCGGCCTGCTCGCGGTGACCGTAATGGGTGTGTGGCTGGCCAATATGCCCAACGTGCACACCCGGGATATTCTCAACTTCAAGGAAAGCCTGACGCTGATCCTGGTTTCCACGTTGTTTATCATCCTGTCCGCGCGCGTCGACTTCGCCAGCCTCGCCGTACTGGGCTGGGGTGCGGTCGGGGTGCTGGTGGTCATGCAATTCGTGGCGCGACCGGCCAAGGTCTTCCTGAGCACACTCGGCTCCGGTATGAGCCGCAACGAGCGGCTCCTGCTGGCGTGGATGGGCCCACGTGGAATTGTCGCGGCCGCAATTACCGCCGTGTTCGCACTAAAACTGGAGGCACTGGCCCTCGAGGACGCCTCGCTGCTGGTGCCCCTGGCGCTGTCGGTAATCATCGGCACTGTGGTACCGAGAGCGCCACCGCACGCTGGCTGGCGCGTGCGCTGGACGTCGCCGAACCCGACAACAAGGGCTTTCTGGTGGTGGGCGCGAACCCCGTGGCCAGGAAAATAGCCCAGGCGCTGAATGACGCCGGGGTACGGACGCTGCTGTGCGACAACAACTGGAGCAACATCAGTGCCGCGCGCATGCAGGGCCTGGAAACCTATTACGGCCAGCCGGTGTCCTCGCACGCCGAAGTTCATCTGGAACTGACGGGGCTCGGCGGCATGCTGGGCCTGTCGCGCAATCCGGCGGAAAACACCTCGGCCGCGCTGCGGTTTCGGGAGGATTTCAGCCCCCGAAAGATATTCCTGCTGGCGACGGAGGAAGACGACAGCGCCGCCGACAAGTCGCGGGCCAACGAAGCCTACACCGGACGCATCCTGTTCGATACCGGCCTTGACTACTGGCGCCTGCACCGCTCGGTCGTCTACGAGAACGCGCAAATCAAGAATACAAAACTGAGTGAGGCCTATCCCTTCGAGCAGTGGCAGTCCGACAACGGGGAGAAGACGATTGCAATCCTGTTTGCCCTGGACGAAAAACAGGATCTGATTATCACCTCCGGCGACGCGTCGCTGGAGCCGAAGGCCGACTGGACGCTCTATTGGCTCACGGGCTCTGGCAACGATGCGAGACAAAACCGCACCGAGCAGCCGGCGGAGGGCGGCGCTAACTCAGACTGATGTCACGGGACAGATATCTTTCGGTCGGAAAAACCGGCAGCGCGGGGCGTTCCGCGAGCAGCCAGCGAAACTCGGACTCTACCAACGGCATGCTGAAATAAAAGCCCTGGCCGGTGGGGCAATGGAGTTGACACAATTCCGCGGCGACCTCGGCCGTTTCGATACCTTCGGCGACCACATCGGCGTCGGTAGTACGGGCAATCGAAATGCCATGCACGCCAGCTCATAGCAATAGGGATCGTTGAGCATGTCCCGGATAAAGGACTGATCCAGTTTGATTTCATCGAAATGAAAATTCTTGAGATACTGCAGCGAACTGTACTCGGTGCCAAAGTCATCCAGTGACAGCCTTATTCCCAGCGCCTGCAGTTCGTTGAAAGCCTTTATCAGCAATTCCGGATCTCTTGCAAACACGCCCTCGGTAATCTCCAGGGTCAGGTAGCGCGGGTCGATCCTGTACTCTTCGAACGTGCTTTTAAGTTTTTCGATAAAGTTCTCCCTGCGCACCTGGCTGATGGAAATATTCAGGGAGATCTGGACAACAGACAAACCGTCATCGATCCAGCATCGCATTTGTCGGCAGGCCTCCCTCAGCACCCAGTCACCCAGCTCGACAATAAGTTCCGATTTTTCGGCCAGGGGAATAAAGTCGGCCGGCGCCACCAGACCACGCGTCGGGTGACGCCAGCGCACCAGGGCCTCACAGCCAGACAGACGCCCGCTGGCCAAATCGACCTTTGGCTGAAAATGCAGCTCGAACTCCTCGCGCTCGATCGCTACTCGCAGTTCATTGAGCAACGCCACGCGATAATGGGCGCGTTCCTCGAGTTGCGGCACGTAGAATTGCCATGGCGAGGACGCATGTTTCTCTACGTGGTGGAACAAGGCCAGTTCCGCTCGCTGGAGCATCACTTCGGGTTCTACTGATTCGCCGGGGCGAACAAAGATCCCCGCGTTGACTTCGCAGTGGACGGCTACTTCGTGCGCGACCTCAAACGGTTTTGCAAAGCTCTCGCGCAGGCAGGTCAACGTGGATTGAATATCGCGGTCCGGGACACAGTTGAGCATGATGCCGAATTCATCTCCGCCAACGCGGGCCGTGATGTCACTCTCCTGTAGACACCCGCGTATTCTGGCCGCCACCTGCTGCAGTATGCTGTCACCTGCTGCAATTCCATAGGTATCATTGATATCGTGAAAGTTTTTCAGGTCCATCAGAATACAGGCAGCCCACGCATCTGCCTGTATCCGCGGTTGTGTCCAGAGCCTTTGCCTGAACGATCAAGCCGTTACGCGAGTGCAAGCCCGTCAACTGATCGCGCATCGCGGCGTCCAGCAGATCCCGCTCCGCCAGTTTGCGCGAGGTAACATCCATGTGCATCACGACCAGCGTGACGCCCTGCGTGTCCGACTGCATGCGCCGGGCGTATAGTTCGAACCAGCGTTCCTCTCCCAGCCCGAGAAACGGATACTCCAGCTGATAGTCCTGAATCTCGCCGCTCAGCACCGCGTGCAGGCCGCGCAATGCATCACCGGCGAGGGGACTGCCCTGTTGTTCCGACAGGGCGCAGATCTCCAGGTAGTTGTTTCCCGGGCGGATAAGGTCTGCGTATCCGAGCTCGACGGAAAATTCCCGCCAGCGTCGATTGGCGATAACGATCGTACCTTCACTGTCGAGAATAGCGGTACGGGCGGGCATGGCGTCAATGATTTCCTGCCTGAACTGTGCGGCCTCTATCAGGTCACGGTTGGCGGTCTTCAACTCCGTGAGCAGAGCTTGCTGATCCGTCATATCCTGAACGACGCCCGAATAACTCTGCACGGAGCCATCGCTCGCGAATTCCGCCCCGGTCCTGCAAAAAAGCACCCGTTCGCCGGCCTGACAGTTATCGCAGCGCAGTGTGAATTCGGTGACGGGAGACTGCGGCGTCAAGTTTTGCAGTTCCCGCGCAACCAGGTCCTTTTCCGGGCCACGGGCAATTGCCAGAAAAAACTCCAGAGGGTTGCGCGCCGCGCCGGCCTCGCCACCCGTGAGGTCCGCGATTGCCGGTGAAAACTCCATTCTGTTAAGTTTCGGAGTGAATCTCCAGCTCCCCAGTCTCGCTGTTTTCTGGGATTCGAACAGCACCTCCTGCATGTCCGACAGAACCCGGTTTTTTCTGTACAGCGAATCTATGAGCTCATTGTATTTGACCGCATACTGGTTGAGTGCGCCCGCCAAATGGCCGATCTCGTCTGTGCCCCCGATATGCAACCGGTGACTGTTCCCGGGGTAGCCGAGCTGCGCGAGCAAGGATTTCAGGCGCCGGCCCACGCGTGCATACAGCACCCAGCAGGTGAACAGCGCGATCAGGGCATAGCCAATGGACGCCGCGAGCAAACGGCGATTGGCGAGTGTGGTTTGCCCGCGCATGTCGCGGTAGGTGTCATTCAACATTCCCCTGAGGCCGGACAACGCCGTCGATGTGTGAATTTCGGCCGCTACGGACCGGCTCATCGCTTCCGGGGACGTCGCACTATCCATAGCATTCCCCGCAGGCAGTGCCACTCCGCTTTGCCTGTCGGCCTTGCGCAGCGCGATTTCCTGCATCCGCCGCAGATGATAGGCGACGGTACCGGAGCCTGCGACCGATTTGCGTTCGAGCTCCGCTGCGCGATCTCCCAGCCGCCGCGCGGCCGACGGCAGATCGTCGTTGTAGCCCGGTCCGTGCAACATGCGGTTGATGGCCAGAAACTGGCGCAGCACATCTGCCTCGATGATCGACAACTGCTGCTGTTCCCGGTGCAATTCGGACATCCTGCTGTCGCTGTAAGCCTGCAGAGATAGCAGCACCGCCAGACCAAGGATATTAGCCCCCAGAATCCATAGCGAGAGCCGCGACAAGTGCATTGCCCGCATTCCGGGAACTACACCGGCCCCTTGCACCGCGGCACCGGCATCAGGCGGTTCGGCACCGGTACTCTCGGCCCGCGGCCATCCGTGCGGTACCTGCGCGGTTCTCTGCTGTGGCGGCCACGATGCCGGCATGCCCTTCGTCCCCCGGCGGCTGGAATTACTGTGCTTTGATCCGGCCGGATTATTCTCGTTACCCGATTGATAGCAGAGCGCCGTTCGGTATTGAAAGGAGTTTGCGTAAAAATGTGAGGTTAATCGCACCCGGGAGGCTGTCGGAATGCGAGGAATCCGTCTCATCAGTGGCTACACTCGACGCCACACCCGACCCGAAGTCCCCCGCCACTCCCGCAAAGTTTCGACGCTTGCCGTCATACCACGCGGTGATATCGGTTTGCCAAAGTAATCGGCGATCTCCGCCCCCGAGCCGCTGTTGACTCGATGTGCGGCGCGGTTTATTCTTCACTGCACTGTAGATAATTGAATTATCTACGAGTACTGGAGGGACAAAATGACGGGGCAGCGGCACACTCCCCGTCCGGTAGAGTCCCCGCACCCCGGCCTGGGCAGCGATCGGCCACAATTACAGGCAACAGGCGCGCCAACCGCGCAGGAGTGAACACGATGAATGCACCACATACAGCCGGTACGGACACCGGGAGCATCCAGCCGCGCAGAATGGCATTCGATATCACGCTGCTGCGCGACAAGTACTTTTTCCGCGGTAACCCGATCCTCAGTACCCTGCTGTACTCGCTTTCGGCCTCCTTTCCCGACGGCGAGCGGTTCTTCATCGATTCTGTGCGCCACTACCAGAAGGACATCGACGACCCGGTGCTGGCGGCGCAGATCCGGGGATTTATCGGTCAGGAGGCCCACCACGCCCGCGTTCACGAGGACTTCAACGCGCGCGCTCGTGAGCTGGGCATGGCGGTCGACCGGGTACAGCAGCGCCTCAAGGGCCGTCTCGACATGGCCAGGCGCAGACTGACCCCCGGCCAGCAACTCGCGGTGACCGCGGCACTGGAGCACGTGACGGCCACACTCGCCCAGTGGACCCTGGAGAACCCGCAGGCCACGGTCGGCGACGGCAGCGACTCACCCCTGAGGGAAGTATTGATCTGGCACGCCATGGAAGAGATCGAGCACAAGGCCGTGGCATTCGACGTCTACCGGTTGGCCGTGAACGACGAAAAACAGCGCATCGCGATTGCCAGGATGATTTTCCGGATGTTCTGGGTACAGATGGCCATATCCCAATGCATACTCCTGTGGCGCGACCGCAGGTTGCCGTCCCTCGCCGATATCCGGGAAGCGTGGGCCTTTATGTGGGGAGCCGGGGGACTCAGGCGCTGGGCGCGACCGCAAATGAAACGGTATCTGCGGCGAGGGTTCCATCCGAACGACATAGACCAGACACCACTGATCAGACAATGGCGTGACAGATACCCGGAAGTAGCCGCCCTGCAGGTGGGATAGCCACGGTGCCAGAGCAATACCGGGACGTACCGGACAGAGGAGAAGCAACCTACCGCATGTCGGAACTGGTGGCGGCCTCCGGCGTATCCCGCGACATGATCAAGTATTACCTGCGCGCGAACCTGCTGCCGACCCCGCACAAGCCGCGGCCCAATCTGTCCCTCTACAACGACAACCATCTGGCTCTCATTCGCCTGATCCAGCACTTCCAGGATCGTACAAAATTATCCCTGACCGAAATTGCGGGCGTTTTCAGCGCAGCCGGCCACGACGCCAATGCCATTGAGCTCGAACTGCTGTCGGACAAATACAGTGTGAGTCTCGACGACAATATCATTCCACTGCCGGCCGTCGCCGAAGACGGTCGCGCGCTCTCGTTGCCGCCGGAGTTCCTGCGCGAACTTGCCGGTGCATCACTGCTGCCGGACAGGGACAGTCCCGACCAGAAGCGCGAACAACTTGCAAGCCTGCTGTGGGCGGCCTACCGCCAGGGCGTACCACTGGAGTTTTTCCGGAAGGCGCGGAAAAAGCTGGCCGAACTCGCGGAGCTGGAAGTTAAAGCACTGATCGCCATCAAGCGGCCGGGGGTAAATTTCAGTGCGATGGTCGAGGAGATCACCCAGACCGATCGCGTGATCAACCGCTGGGTCGTCGCGGAAAAAAATTATCAGGCCAGACACCTGTTTCGACGCGTGTTGGAAAATTCAGAGCGGGCGATCTCCACCCTGCTCGATCTCATCTACCGGCCCAGTCGCGTGTTTCGCCAACGTTACCGCACGGACGATATACTGGCGCGGCTGCGAACCGCGTTCGAAGCCAACCCGGGGGCCCCACGAAAGGCGCACGATCTCTGCCTGGCGACTCTGTTGTTGGCGGAGCACAGCCAGACCATCGCGACCGCCGAAGAGGCCCTGGCCACCGACCCGCACGATAGCGTGTCCATCGCATTCATCTCCCTGGCCCACGGTTTACAGAACAACGCCGACGAGGCTTTCCGGTACAGTTGTCACCTGCAAGAGGACACGACACAACATCCCGTGGCGCTGCAGGCACGGCTGCTCTCCCTGCTACTGCGGGCAGTGAAGCTGGGCGGCGTGACAGATACATCGGAAATGATGAAACGGGCGGGAGAATTGTTTCTCGAACTGGCCGCGGAGCCCGCTGGCGCGCACCCGGAGATAACATTACTACTGGCCAGGGCAAATATCGCGTTCCCCGAATTTGCCAACGACCGGACACAGGCGATCGATGCCCTGCACAGCCTGCTGCAGCGGCTGGATGACAACGCACAACAGGTTCTCGGGCAATCGCTGGAGGACCTGCAAATCGTCTACCGTATCTATGCCCATTACTATCTGGGGCTGCTGCATGATGCCGAGGGCGATCAGGCCAGTGCCGTACGTTGCTTCCAGCAGGTGCTGCAACTCGACCCCGCCTCCAATTTCGGGGAAAACGCCTATCTGAGGCTGGGGCAGTCACAGCAGTAAGGTTCGGTGCACCAGCCGCCCGACAGAGACACCGACATGGAGGACTCACCGGTCATGGCATTACTACCGCGCAACTGGTACCACATACTGCTAGCCGCTGCGTACCTGCTGTCGGCCGCACTCTCACAGGCCAGTGCGGCCACCGAGTCCGCAGACGATACAGACTGGCAACTGCAGGAACGTGACAAACAGATCAGCGTGTACACCCGCGAAGTCGAAGGCTCGCCCTACCTGGCGGTCAAGGCCATTGCGCTGATCGACGCGCCGATGGCCCGGGTGGCGCAATTTCTGGGCGATGGCGACGGCTGCAGTCAGTGGCGCGCCATGTGCAAGTCATCGCGGGTCATCGACCGCCCTGCGCAACAGGAACGCCGGGTGTACCTTGTACTGGACTTTCCCTGGCCGGTATCCGACCGCGACGTCGTGATGCACTCGGCGACCGATATCGATCCCGAGTCCAATACCGCCACGGTGCGGCTGCAGTCCGATTCGGCACAATACCCCGAGGGCGAGTACGTGCGCGCCAAATCGACAGGCCGCTACATTCTCAGACCGGTTGGTGAGACACAGGTCGAGTTCACCTACATCATGCATACCGACCCGGGCGGCGGCCTGTCGGCGGGTATGGTCAATGCCCGTCTGACGACTACGACGCTCGAGGATATCCGCCGATTGGTCGGCAACTGGCGCAGGAGATGAGGTCATGGATCAATGGGGTCAGAGTCGTTGTGAATCAATGGGGTCAGAGTCGTTGAAAAGAGGTCGCTCGCTTGGTCAATGAGGCCAGAGTCGTTGAGAAAGTGATCGCTTTACAGTGGCGTAAAAAATCAATTACTCTGACCCCATTGGTTTTTTGCCCCCTGATTTATGAAATCGATTGTCGGCGCCCTATGCGGTATCTTTTTATGGTGCTACTGTGGGCTCGCCGTGGCGGACACCGTCGCAAAGCAACTCCTGTGGGGCGACACGCATGTGCACAGCTCCTTCTCGGCAGATTCCTACCTCTACGGCAATTTCACTGCTGGACCTGACACCGCCTACCGCTACGCGCGCGGAGAGCCGGTCATCCACCCCTACCACAGGGCCCGGATACAGATCGGCACTCCGCTGGACTTCCTGGTAGTCGCCGACCACGCGGAATTTCTCGGTGGCATGCGCATCGTTCACACGCAAGGCTTCGACACCGAGGGCATGGGGTTTACCGACAGGGTGATCACCTGGCTCGCGGAGAAGGCGCTGCGCCTCATCCTGCGCGACGGCTACGGCATGGACGTGTTCAAGCCCATGGGGCCGAAAGCCGGCGATCCGCGCGAGGTCGCCAGGAAAAGTTACGAAGAGGGCACGCCATCGCTGCCCGGACAGGAGCGGATCATCGCCAGCGCCTGGACCGAACAGGCCACCCTGGCGGATGCCAACAACGAACCGGGCAAGTTCACGGCACTGATCGGCTGGGAGTGGACCTCCAACACGGGGGGCGCCAACCTGCACCGGGTGGTATTCACCGACGGCGACGCGGCATCGGCGTCCAACTACCTGCCCTTCTCCAGCGACGGCAGCCCCTACCCCGAAGATCTGTGGCGCTGGCTGGCACGGACCAGCGAACAGACGGGTGCGGATTTCATCGCCATTCCCCACAATTCCAACATTTCCAAAGGCTACATGTTTCCCGTGGAAACCCTGCGTGGAGCCGCGTTCACGCCGGAGTACCTGGCACTGCGCAGCGCCTGGGAGCCGGTGGTCGAGGCCACGCAGATCAAGGGCGACTCGGAAACCCACCCGCAGTTGTCCCCCGACGATCCCTTCGCGGATTTCGAGCGGTACGGCTTCTACATCGAGACCGAGCCCACACCCTACCGCCCGCAGGCGGGCGATTACGTGCGCAGCGCCCTGTTGCGCGGCCTGCAAATAGAGCGCGAGCAGGGCATCAACCCCTACCGTTTCGGCATGATCGGTTCCACCGATTCGCATACCGGCATTGCCTCCGCCGAGGAGGACAACTTTCACGGCAAGCTGACCCCCGATTCCATACCGCGCAACAAACGCACACGCTTTGACGGTGACGGCCACGCCAGCGGCTGGGATATGTCAGCCTCCGGACTGGCCGCGGTATGGGCCGAAGAGAATTCCCGCGAAGCCATCGTCGCCGCTTTTCGCCGGCGGGAGGTGTATGCCACGACGGGACCGCGCATCACCGTGCGCTTTGACGGCGGCTGGGTCGCGGATTCTGCCGGCAGTGAGGTTCCCCGCAGCGGCGACAGCGATACGGCCTGGAATAGCGAATATCCCATACCCATGGGCGGAGTTCTGCCACCAGCGCCGGGTCCGGGCGCTGTGCCTGGCTTTCACGTCATGGCCATGCAGGACCCGGCTGGCTCCGCACTCGATCGCATCCAGATCGTCAAGGGCTGGATCGATGCCGGTGGCAACACGGCGGAGCGGGTCTTCGATGTGGCCTGGTCACAGCCGCGTGAACTGACGCCGGACGGCTCGCCGCGGCCAGTGCCCGACTCCGTGGGCCCGGCAACCGCTACAATCGATAGCCGGGCCGGCGGTGCGCCCCAACTGGCGGCCGAGTGGCACGACCCGTCCTTCGACCCCGGACAGCATGCCTTCGACCACGTGCGCGTGCTGCAAATCCCGACCCCGCGTCACTCACTGCTGGACGCCGTGGCGCTGGGCGAGGACGCGGCGGAATGGCCCGCGAGCCTGCAGGAGCGCGCCTACACGTCACCCATCTGGTATACGCAAATCAATGGGGTCAGAGTCGTCGATTCCTCGCTTCTCGATACGCCGCAGACCTTCTGTCTCCACCCCTGCCAAAGGGAGCCGCTCGCCGCTCCGTATTGGCTTCGACCTGATCCCTGAACCGTTTATCACCCAACACCCAGCCTTTGTTTGTGGCTTCACGGATCGCCGTCAAATTCCTTTCTGGCATTCTTCCCCGAAACAGTGACCGGTAAGTATCCTGCCTTTCCGCCGCGGTTCTACCCAAGCGAAGATACAATGCATGTGGTGTGAGTAGCTGGATAGGTTTACCCAAGGCGTTGAACTGGTAACTGGACCAGGGATATTCCGCAGCGTGGGACACAATACCCGCCCGCACCGGATTCAACTCTATGTAGCGATAGACTGTAAGCAGGTAATTTTCGGTATCGACCAGTGCCGATTTATAACGCCCCTCCCACAAGGTGCCCGTGCGACCGTAAGTATAATTGAAGCGCCGAACATATTGTCGGCCCAGAGATTGCATCAACCGGCTTGTACTGAGCTCATCGCAGGGCGTAACCAGCAGGTGCACATGGTTGGTCATCAACACAAAGGCATGAATGGCAACCTGGTACTTGGCCGCCCCCGACTTGAGAAAGGTGAGATAGGCTTTGTAGTCCGCCTCGTAGTAAAAACAGGCTTCGCGATTATTGCCGCGCTGAATGACATGCTGAGCACAGCCAGGATAATAAAAGCGAGGCAAACGGGCCATGGGTCTGTCCTTGAGGTAAGGAAAATCACTCCTGCGGTATCTATAATCAAAGACTCTGACCCCATTGATAACCCCATTGATCGCATTTGATCAGATTGAAACGAGGGTACGCAGACAATGTCCAGACAAGAGCCCGATACCAACTTCAGCTTCAGCAAATTGGTGGTCGACGACCTGGAGACGTCGGCTCGGTTCTACGAGCAGGTATGTCAGTTGGTCGAACGAGCCCGCCACAACGGCAAGATCAACGGCGAGCACATGACGGAAATCACCTATCAACCCACCCGCGAGTCAGGTCCGTCACTCACGCTAGTGAAGTTCGACGACCAGCACGGCCACGTATGCGGAGAATCGATACTGGGCTTTATCACCGACGACCTCGACGCCTTTCTGGAGCGTGCGCAATCGGCCGGGGGAAAGGTGACGGACCCGACCCGGGAGGTGCCCGCCTACAATGTCCGGGTAGCGTTTGTGGAAGACAACGAGGGGCACCTGATGGAGGTCATCCAGGTACTGTAGCGCGCGTCAGGCCTGAGGCCGACGGCCTCCTGGAGATGCGGGTGGCACCGCAGGTCCGAGCAAGCCCTCTACGCAAAACCGCCGACGAATCCACAATCAACAATTGCCGTGTCGTCCCTGTTAGCATTACCGTCTGGAGAGGACCCGGAGAGTGAATACCCCATGACCACCCCCGCATCACCTTTCGATCCCGTCACGATCGGCCCGCTGACCCTGCGCAACCGCTTCATCAAGTCCGGGGCCAACGAGGCGATGTCGCTCGACGGCAGACCCACCAAGGCCCTGGTGCAGCACCATGAAGCCCTGGCGCAAGGCGGCGTCGGCATGACCACGGTCGCCTACATGGCGGTGGCGCCGGAGGGCCGCACGCTGCCCAACCAGATCTGGATGCACCCGGACTTCCTGCCGGACCTGCGCGCCCTCACCGAGGCGGTTCACGCGAGCGGTGCCGCCATTTCCGCGCAGATTACCCACGGCGGCTCCTTCGTCACGGGTATGAAAGTGAAGGGCCGCACGATCAGTGCCTCCTCGGGCTTCAACGCCGCGGGCATGCTCAAGGGCAACTTTTTGCAGCGCGCCATGACCG
The DNA here is from genome assembly GCA_034521205.1 of Halioglobus sp. Taxonomy (GTDB): domain Bacteria; phylum Pseudomonadota; class Gammaproteobacteria; order Pseudomonadales; family Halieaceae; genus Marimicrobium. Next base: position 1,757,043 of record JAXHMT010000004.1, on the reverse strand, counting down.
GTGCGGACATGGCCCGCGTCACGGACGAGTTCGTGGCCGCCGCCAGGCTGGCGCGCGACGCGGGTTTCGACGCGGTCGAACTGCACATGGGGCACGGCTACCTGCTCAACCAGTTCATATCTCCTCTGAGCAACCGCCGCGAGGACGACTACGGCGGCAGCGCCGAAAACCGGGTGCGCTTTCCCGCGCGGGTCCTGGCGGCGGTGCAACAGGCGGTGGGCGAGACCACGGCGGTACTGGCTAAAATCAACGTCGCCGACGGCGTGCGCAGCGGCGCCCAGGTGGAAGACGCCATCGTCACCGCCCGCGCCTTGCAGGCGGCGGGGGCCGACATGCTGGTACTGAGCGGCGGGCGCAATGTCGAATCGACCTGGTTCATGTTCGGCAGCAGGATGAACCGGGAGGAAATCGTCAAGGTCCTGAGACAACAGGGGGAGCGGCTGACGGCCATGATGATGAAGGCGGCCGCCTCGCGTGAACCGGAGGTCAAATTCCGGGAAATGTACTTCCGGGATTATTCCCTGAAGATCCGCGATGCGGTCGAGCTGCCCCTGGCCTACCTGGGCGGCGTCAAATCCCTGGCCAACGCCGAGCAGGCCATGGCGGACGGTTTCGACTGTATTGTGCTGGCGCGCGCACTGCTGCACGACCCGGCACTGGTCAACAAATTCCGCAGCGGCGAACGCACCCAGTCGGGCTGCGACAACTGCAACGCCTGCGTGGCCTACATCTACCACCCGGCGGGCACCCGCTGCGTCTACCACCCGCCCAACGATCCCGCGCTCAACCGGATTTACGCTTCGACGCAGTAGCGCTCAACCACACAGCGGCGGCTCAGCGCTCCATAATGGCGGTAACGCCCTGGCCGCCCGCCGCGCAGATCGAAATAAGCCCGCGGCCGGAGCCGCGCTCCTCCAGCAGTTTGGCCAGCGTGGCGACAATGCGGCCGCCGGTGGCGGCGAAAGGGTGGCCGACGGCGATGGAACTGCCGTTAACGTTGAGTTTGTCCCGGTCGATGGCGCCCAGCGGAGCGTCCAGTCCGAGGCGTTCGCGGCAGAACGCCGGGTCTTCCCAGGCCTTCAGCGTGGCCAGCAACTGCGCCGCGAACGCCTCGTGAATTTCGTAAAAATCGAAGTCCTGCAGGGTGAGGCCGGCCCTCTGGAGCATGCGCGGTACGGCGTACGCGGGCGCCAGCAGCAGCCCCTCCCGGTAACCGCTGCCGCCGACAAAATCCACCGCCGCGGTTTCCACCGCCGTCAGCCACGCCCTGACCGTCAGGTTGTTGTCACGCGCCCAGGTCTCACTGGCCAACAGGACGGCCGAGGCGCCGTCGGTGAGTGTCGATGAGTTGCCCGCGGTGAGCGTGCCGCCGCCGTCGCGATCGAACGCCGGTTTGAGCTGGGCCAGTTTCTCGTAACTGCTGTCCGGGCGCAGGTTGTTGTCGCGCTCCACACCGCGAAACGGCGTCATCAGGTCGTCGAAGAAGCCGCGTTCGTAGGCCGCCGCGAGATTGTGGTGACTGGCCAGCGCCAGGCGGTCCTGGTCTTCCCGGGGGATCTGCCACTCCCTGGCCGTCTCCTCCGTGTGGCCGCCCATACTGAGACCGGTGCGCGGCTCTTCGTTGCGCGGAATACTGATCCCCAGGTGCCAGGGCCTGAGCGCCGCGAGGGCCTTCAGGCGCTGCCCGGTCGTGCGCGCCGCGTTGACCCGCAGCAGTACCTGGCGCAGTCCCTCGCTGACGCCGATAGGTGCATCCGACGTGGTATCGGAACCACAGGCGATGCCGCTGTCGATCTGGCCCAGGGCGATCTTGTTGGCGATGATATTGGCCGCCTGCAGGCCGGTCGCACAGGCCTGCTGGATATCGATACACGGCGTGGTGGGCGCGAGGTCCGTGTCCAGCACGGACTCGCGCACCAGATTGAAGTCCCTGCTGTGTTTCACGACGGCGCCGCCGACGACTTCGCCGACGGGCTTCTGCGCCAGTCCATAGCGTTGCGACAGTCCCGTCAGCACCGCGGTGAGCATCTGCTGATTGCTGACCGCGGTATAGGCGGTATTGGAGCGCACGAAGGGGATGCGATTGCCGCCGATCACGGCGACGCGGCGAAGGGGTTCAGTCATGACACTGTCTCCAGACATGGATGTTTTCTTTTACCAGTGTAGCAACAATGGCTCCGACGTGGCGCGGCCCTGCGGTCGCCCGCCGGAATTGTTCTACACTGTAAGCAGTCCGCAGTGGTGGAGACAGTGTCATGACCGATAAAATCGAGCAGTTCCTGCATTCCGGCGTCGGCGGCGCCATCGCCGCCCGTCTCGGTCTGGTGGTGCCGGACCTGAAACGCTTCGCGGGCGGAACCGGTCTGCCCGCGGGTATCGTCGTACTGGCCGGGGCCGCAACGAATGAGACAGCGACCAACGCTGTCCGCGCGCAGCTGGACGCGCTGGGGCTCGACTGCGTCCAGCTAACGGGGGACGATCTCACCGAGCGGTTCCCGGACGGCAGCGACGAGCGGGTCGATGCGCTGATTTTCGACGGACGCGCCTGCAACAGTGCCGGTGACCTGGCGGGCCTGCACCGTTTTTTCTCGCCCATGGTGCGCCGGCTGAACAACAACGGCCGCGTACTCGTGATCGCGGAACCTCACGACACGGCCGGCAGCGCGGAACGCGCCGCCGCGCAGCGGGCGCTGGAAGGTTTTGCGCGCTCCCTGGCAAAAGAGATCGGCAATCGCGGCAGTACCGCCCAGTTGCTGATGATCGAGCCCGGCGCCGATGCGGCCACACGCAGCACGCTGGCCTATCTGTTGTCGACGAAGTCGGCCTATATCGACGGACAACCGGTACGTGTGCGCGCACTGCCCGGAAGTGTCGACACGGAGCACAGCGCCGGCGACCCCCTGACCGGCCGGACGGTCATCGTGACCGGAGCCGCCAGGGGCATCGGCGCCGCCATCTCCCGCGCGCTGGCCAGGGATGGGGCGCACATTGTCGGCGTGGATATACCCGATTCCGGCGAGGCCCTGCGCGAGGTCATGGGGGATATCGGCGGCGACGCCCTGGAGGCCGACATCACCGCACCCGAGGCGCCCGCGGCCATCGCCGCAAAGGCGCGGGAACTGGGGGGCGCCCACGGTATCGTGCACAACGCCGGCGTGACCCGCGACAAACTGCTGGTGAATATGAGCGAGCAGTGGTGGGACATGGTTCTGGAGATCAACCTCGCCGCCGCCCAGCGCATTAACGAGGCGCTGCTGGGCGACGGTGCCCTCAACGACGGCGGGCGCATCATCGGCGTCGCATCCATGGTGGGCCTGTCTGGCCAGCGCGGACAGACCAACTACGCGGCGTCCAAGGCCGGTGTGATCGGTTACGTGGACTACATGTCCCGGGACGAATCCCTTGCGGCCCGCGGTATCACCGTGAACGGCGTCGCCCCGGGATTCATCGAGACACAGATGACAGCGGCTATTCCGGTGGTCACCCGCGAAATCGCCCGGCGCCTCAACTCCCTGTCCCAGGGGGGCCGGCCCGAAGACGTGGCCGAGGCGATAGCCTGGCTGGTGCACCCGGGCTCGGCGGCGATCAATGGCGTCACCCTGCGGGTGTGCGGCCAGAACTGGATCGGCGCCTGAGTCCGCCGGCCGCGGTCGCCGCCGTTACGGGCTGAATGCCGCAACCGATACCCGCGAGGAGTGAACTGATGCAAGAGACCGCGCGCAGAATTGAAATGACCGCGATTCCCGGTGTGCCGCGCATGCTGCTCAAGGCGGCCACAACGCGCAAAAAGCCGCGAGGCGAGCCCGAATTCGCGCCTCTGGCCATCACCGCCCGGGGCGTTCGTGCCGACGCGGGCAAACTGGCGAAATTCCGCGACGTCTGCGGATTCGCGACCGCGGACAACCTGCCGCTGACCTATCCCCACGTCATGGCGTTCGCGCTGCACCTGCAGCTCATGCTGGAGCCGGAGTTTCCCTTTTCGCCGCTGGGCGCCGTGCATATCGGCAATCACATACGGCAGCAGCGTCCACTCGATGCCGGCGAGGCGCTCGATTTCGAAGTGCGCCTGGGCGCGGCACAGCAGGTACCAAAGGGCTACGAGGTGGGCATCGTCACGGAAGTCCGCGTTCGCGACAAGATCGTGTGGGACGAACGCAGCGTGATGCTACTGCGCAGGCCGGGCGGCAACACGAACAAGCAAAAAACAGCCGACAAAGGGTCGGGAGCAGAAACACCGCACGGCGGCGAGTCCGTGCAATGGCATCTACCGGCCGACCTGGGCCGCCGATACGCGTCGGCCTCCGGCGACTACAACCCCATCCACCTGTACCCGTTCACGGCCAGGCCCATGGGGTTCAGGCGCCAGATCGCACATGGCATGTGGAGCCTGAGTCGCTGCGCGGCGCATTTGCTGGCGGATGACCACGTCGAACCCGTGACTGTAGACGTGTCCTTCAAACTGCCCATCTTCCTGCCCGCGACCGTCACCCTGGTGCACGGCGGCAAAGGCGCCGGCGAGTTTGCACTGCGCGATCGGGAGGGCGAGAAGCCGCACCTGACCGGCACCCTGGCCCTGGACGCCGGTATCGGCGCCTGAACCCAACGGGGTGTCGACGATGCGTGATATCGCGTGAAGCATCGTGACGCGAGGCGCCACTGCGGGAGCAATCCGGCAGCACCAGCGTGTCAGTAGTGGCTCAATTTGAATTCTTACCCGGCTACCGCGTCACAGGAGCACGCTCCCGCTGGAACACGCCAAAAAGCGGCCGTCCCTGGCCAGGCTCGGGTGGCGACGTCCTGTCGCCACACGGTTCCAGCGGGAGCATACTCCTGTGACGCTCTGGGCATGTATTTCACATTGAGCTACTACCTGCGTTTCACATCCCTGGTCCCGAGCAGGTATAGTGCGGAGTCTGCACGGATCGATCAAACACAGGGAGAAACAGAATATGAACAGTGCGCTACCGGACGAGGTCGCCATTCCCGAGGAATACGCGGAACTGCTGACCAGTGCGATACACGGAACGCTCAGCACCATCCGGGCAAAGGACGGCTTGATCTCCACGAACCCGGTCTCCTTTCTGTGGGACGGCGAACGCATCCGGGTTTCCACGCTGAAAAGCCGGGTAAAGTATCGCAATCTGGCGGCGGACCCCAGAGTGACATTCTGTGTGATTTCACCCACTGACCTCACGCGCTATCTGGAGATACGCGGCCAGGCGACCCTGGAAGACGATCCCGACGGCAGTTTCATGCGCGCGCAGTTCAGGGCGGGCATGGGCGTCGATCCGCCGGAGGATCTCGACCCGCCGGGGGCCGAGCGGGCGATCATACACATCCATCCGCAGCAGGTATCCAGCCCGCGCATCTATGGCGGCCGTTTCGAGCGCCAGGCCGAAGGCTCCTGATCTCAGGGTCGGCGCGTGGCGACGACCTGGTAGAAAGGCCCGACAGCCAACAGCAGCGCGCGCAGCACTGCCCAGCTGCAGACACGATTGTACAGCCTGGCCAGCCGCGCTCGGCGAGGCGGGAAGTTAGCTATTTCCTCCTGCGGCACGGGCGGCACCCGAAAAGCGCATTCAAGTCCCTCGTGCCTGCTCAATTTGCGGGCCATTTCGCGCGCGCTCATCAGGCGCGTATGATCGTAGGGCTGCCCGGCCCGCCACTTCACGTAGGGCGCCTGGAGACGACGCGGGAGCCAGCCTACACCCCAGACCAGCACATGCGGTTCCCGCGTCAGGCTGAAGCGGTTGGGAGTCGAAATGGCCATGCGCCCCCCGGGTCGCAGCACCCGGTGAGCCTCGAAGAGAGTGTCGCCGACATCGGACACGTGCTCGATCGAATCGTACAGGGTGATATTGGCAACACTGCCGTCACTGAAAGGCAGTCTTTCCGCATACGCGCAGACAAGCTGCGCGGCGCCGCCGTGGGCCTCGATCATATGTTTCGCAGCCACCAGGTTGGTCATCGAGGCGTCGACCCCGAGCGCCCGGATTCCCAGCGAGGATGCAGCGGCCAGCAGACCGCCACTGCCGCAGCCGATATCCAGCAACAGGTTTCCGGGAGCAACACAGTGCGCGAGCCAGCCCTCGAACTGTCGCCGAAACTTCGGCGGACCATTTATGATCTGGCGGACGCGCATTGCCCGGGTTTCAACATCGTCCTCGGGACGGTCGGAAAGCTGCTGCATCACCGCAGTGATATCGGTGCCACTCATTTCGGCGGAATAGCGGCGTGCGCTTTCAAGGTCCTGTTGTTCCCAGGCGGAGTCACCTTCTCCATCGCGCAGATCGGGAATCCCTTCAACCGCATCGAATGCACGATTGCACTGCCGGCAGGTGAACGCCTCCGCCGACTGCTTGTGCACGGCGCCCCGGCAACCCGGGCATACCATAAGGTCCGCGGGCAAGCCGCTTTCGACGGAGAGAGACTGACTGACCTCGGATCGACTCACACAGCTACCTGCTTCCCGGATTACTTAAAGAGGATAGCGCAAGTTACGTAACCGGGACAAAAGTGGCTGCGGACCCTGCCGGACTGATCTTTACGGGAAATCAGGCGCCCCTCCGGGCGCATTTCATATTCGACCAGGCTGCTGTACATCTGATCGGCCAGGGCGTAGAGTCCGGGATCTACTCGTATTGCGCGCAACGAATTGCGCTGGCCCGCATTCACTGGTACCTCGCCTGAGCCGGGCGGCAGTGTCCGACGCCCGATTTATCAGCGCCCGCGCATTAACCGCCCCGGCGACAAGCAGCCACTTTGGCGCCAATCGGACGATGGTCAGCCAGACTCTCACGGTTTACTTGCTATGAAAATTCGCATCGGCTTCGAAATGGTGTACAGCTGCCAGCAGCCCACCCCGATGATACTGACACTGAATGTTCATTCCTCACGGACCGCGGATCTGCTCACCCCCGACCAGATCCGCATCGATCCGCCGGTGCCCCTCAGTGCCTACCGGGATCTTTACGGTAATTGGGTTACGCGCATCCTGTTGGCGCCCGGCGACACCACCATCTCCAACGACGCCCTGATTCGTGATTCCGGAGAACCTGATCCGGTGTTTCCGGATGCGCAGCAGCATCCGGTGGAGCACCTGCCAGACGAAACCCTGGTCTATCTTCTTGGCAGCCGCTATTGCGAGACCGACCTGCTGGCCGACGAGGCCTGGCGGCTGTTCGGACATGGCGCAACCGGTTGGCAACGGGTTCAGGCAATCTGCGATTTTGTCCACCAGCATATCGAGTTCGGTTACGAGCACGCCCGCAATACCATGACCGCCGCCGAGGTTTATCGGGAGAGGGCCGGCGTGTGTCGCGATTACACGCACCTGGCGGTCGCCTTCTGCCGTTGTCTCAACATCCCGGCGCGCTATTGCACGGGTTATCTCACGGATATCAGCATGCCGCCGCCTTACGGCGAGATGGATTTCGCGGCCTGGTTTGAAGCCTACCTGGGTGGCCAGTGGCATACCTTCGATCCACGCAACAACAAGCCGCTGATCGGCCGCATCCTGATGGCGCGGGGCCGCGATGCCACCGACGTATCGTTGAGCAACAGCTTCGGCGAGACGTTGATGAAGCGTTTCCGGGTGCGCGCCGATGAAGTCGTCGAGGATTGATGCCGCCGACCGACAGGTTACTCGGCCCGGACGAACCCGGACCCTGTCAACGAGTCAATGTAGAAGGCAGTGCGCCACTGCTGCTGGTGTGCGATCACGCCTCGAACCGGGTGCCGCTGCGTCTGGCAAACCTGGGGCTCGATCAACAGCAACTGGCAAGCCATATCGGCTGGGATATCGGTGCAGCCCGGCTCGCGCACCGCTTGTCCGCGCAACTGGATGCGCCTCTGATCATGAGCCGTTACTCCCGCCTGGTAATCGATTGCAACCGCCCACCGGAACACTTTCAGTCCATCCCCGCGAGCGTCGCCGACATCGACATTCCCGGCAACAGGGCAGTCTCGAGGGAACAGGCACAACAGCGCCGCCGGGAGCTGTTCGATCCCTACCAGCAGGCTGTCACCGATTTGCTGGACAGCCGTCGTGACGGCGCGACACACCTGCTCAGTATTCACAGCTTTACACCCTCCCTGGCGGGCATCGAGCGTCCCTGGTTGCTGGGTGTCTGCTATCGACAACATGCCGAGTGGGCCGGGCGCTGGCTCCATGCGCTGCGCGCCCAAACGGCGGAACTTATCGGCGACAACGAGCCCTACCAGGTTGAGACAGGAGTAGATTTTACCGTGCCGGTACAAGGGGAAGGTCGCGGTATTCCCAGCATCATGCTGGAAGTGCGGCAGGACGCCCTGCGCGATGACGCCGGGATAACGCGCTGGTGCGATGTCATCGGCCGCGCCTGGCTGGACGTCATAGGCTCCCGGCGGCAGTAGCAGAAGCAGCCCCTGCCATTGGCGAGTTGACGCGCTACCCGGATATTACCGCCGTGGGCAAAACCGGTACATCGCGCCTATTCGTGAGACAGAGCCCACCCGCACACGTAAGTCTAGGCGCCTGCGGCGGGAACGGCCGGCAACTCCAGCCAGCCGCGCAGGATCGGCGTCGGCAAGCGCTTGCCCCGCGCCGGCTGGCAACGACATTCGGGCAGCAACTCCACCAGTTTTTCGAAAGCGACACGCGCCTCCAGCCTGGCCAGGTGCGCGCCCAGGCAAAAATGAATGCCGTGCCCGAAAGCCAGGTGGTCGCGCGGATTTCTCTCCAGCACAAACTCGTCCGGCTGGTCGTAGTGCAATGCATCGCGGTTGCCGGATGCCCACAGCAGCCAGACGGCATCACCCGCGCGCAGCGTCTGACCGCGAAATTCGAAATCGCCGCTTGCCTGCCGAAACAGGCCATTGACGGGCCCCTCGAAACGCAGCGCTTCCTCGACAAACAGCGGGACGCGCGATTTGTCGGCGGCAAGCGCGGCAACCAGATCCGGCCTGTCCTGCAAAATCAGCGCGCCGTTGGTGATCAGGTTGGTTGTGGTCTCGTTACCGGCGATCCAGAGCAGCTTGCAAAAACCCAGCAGCTCGCTGGCCCGCAGGTCGCCCCCCTCCTCCGCCGCGACCTGCACCAGCGACGAAATCAGGTCCTCCCGGGGCGCGACGCGGCGCTCTTCGATGAGCTCCTCCAGCATACCCGACATCTGGCGATTGGCGCCGATCTTCTGCTGTTCGGAGAAGCCCTCGCCGCTGCCGACGCCCGTCGCCCGGTTCCAGAACCGCAGTTGCCGGCGCCGCTCTTCCGGTATGCCGAGCAATTCGGCAATCACCGTCACCGGCAGCGGACTGGCGAAATCCTCGTACAGGTCAACGGTTTCGCCCGCGGCGAGGCGCCGCCTGACGGCGGTGGCGAGCTCCCCGGCGATCGAGGCGATGTGCGGCTCCAGTTCCGCCATCCTGCGCGAGGTGAAGCTCCGCTTGAGCAGCGAGCGCAACCGGGTGTGTTCCGGCGGGTCGTGCTGAATCATCGGCAGGAACCCGACACTGTCGGCCGCGCCCGCATCGGCTTCCCGGCCCTCCATGCCCCCGGCCGCGCCGATGCTGGAGGAAAGCAGATCGGGACGCAGCGCCAGTTCCACGATATCGTCGTAACGGGTGATGACCCAGAAACGGTATGCCTCGCTCCAGTAAACCGGCTGCGACTCGCGCAGATGCCGCCAGAACGGAAACGGGTTGTCGGCGTACGCGGGACTGGAGAGGGGAAATACATCATTCATGATTCTGCACCGCTATCGGCCAGATTTGCTGCGTGACAGTTCAATCCGGACAGCGGGTCGTACGACTCGACGCACCAGCCCACCGCTGCAGTTCGGATGCCGCTTATCGATACGGTCATTTCGCGTACCGGGGCAACCGCCTGTCACGGGCAACCCATTATAAAAGCACCTACTCCCGCTCCCGCGACAACAGCATTTTCGCCGCTTCCTCGCCGATGAGCTGAAAGCTGCCCAGGCCACAGGATGCGCCCCGCGAGAAACCGAAACCGATATCGTCGAGCACGGTGATGATGTCCACGTTGCAGAGCTGGTTGAGAGACGTCTTGTACATGAACGTCTCGCCCCTGCGCAGCCCGATGCAGCGATGCGGCAGACGATTCATGTAAATATCGCCGCCGCGCATGTAAAACAGGATCGAGCGGTCGTCGACCACGCGCGTGCGGTCGATCCGCGCCAGGCTGACGCACTTTTTCTTCTCCCCCACCAGCTCGTCGAGGGGCTGCTGTTCCGACGCGGACTCCGGGCCGTTACCTGCCTCCCCGTTTTCCTGCGCGTTCACCTGATATGAGACGGACAGCACCAGTGCCAGAGTGGCCGCCATAACAACATGCAGCGATCTGTACCACATTGCCTTCCTCCTTCCCCTGTCGGGGGCTGTGCACCGGATTGGGATCATTCTCGCTATCGCGACCCGGCGTCCTGCTTCGCTGAGTACAGCATACACCAGCCGTCCGGGCTGATGTCTCCCGCGACCAGTTTGCACCCGTTCCTGTCGGGCAAAAAGTGTCTGCAGCCGCTGCAACGGTCGCCGTGTCTGGGGGAATCCTGGTACCGCGCGTGCGGCTTGGTCAGTTTGGCACCCTGCGCGGCGGCCAGCGGCACGACGGTGGCGGCGCCGACCCATACAACGGCCTCGAAAAGAAAATGGCGTCTCGTCTTTGCGTCGTGTTTCATACGGCCTCCTAGCGCTTCGAACCCGGGCGATCCAGCACCCGGCGCCTGGAATGTTCCATCAGGGCCCACAGGATGTTATTGGAGCTCACCTGGCCCACCAGCCGGCCCTGTTCCAGCACCGGCCGGCGGCGCTGGCGGGTATTCACCATCGACTGTGCCACCTCCACGATACTGTCCTGCACGGCGCAGGTGTTCACATCGTCCTCCATGGCATCCTTTACCAGCACGTGTTCGGGATCCCCCTCGTTGTAGATTGCCGTCAGCACCGCCTGGATGCAGTCGAGCTCGGAGAGAATACCCACGACCGCGCCATTGGCGTCCGTCACGGTAAGGCCCGTCAGCTTGTATTCCACAATCAGTGAAATCGCCATCACCAGGTTATCTTCCGGGTGAACCGTCAATGGCTTGCGGTGCATGCAATCCGCGATCCTGATGGACTGTGGCATCGTTGCGCTCCTGTGCCGTTGAAATTCGAGGTCGGGGCGTCGGGGTATATCGCCCTTTAACCGACAGTATACGATGTACTACAGTTAGTGCGAATGGACATGCGCAAAACAGACAAAACGTCAACACCGCGGTCGTACCGGTACCGGCTGGCGTGTAACCGCCGCCCATCATGACGAGCGTCGCGTTCATCTCCCACCCGGCCTGCCGGCTGCACGAAATGGGGCGGCACCCCGAACAACCGGCGCGTCTTGCGGCTATCGAGGAGCGGCTGCGCTCTACCGGCCTGTATGAAACGCTGGACCACCGCGAGGCGCCGGCAGTGGACCTGGACCTCCTCAGGCAGGTCCACGCGCCGTTCCATGTGGACGCCGTGATCGGATCCGCCCCCGCCCAGGGTTACAGTCAACTCGATCCGGATACGGCGATGAATCCCCACAGCCTCGAAGCCGCCCTGCGGGCGGCCGGGGCCGCGCAGTTTGGCGTGGACCTGGTGCTCAGTGGCGAGGTACATCGGGCCTTCTGTGCCGTGCGCCCGCCCGGACATCACGCCGAAAGAAACCGCGCCATGGGTTTCTGCCTGTTCAACAATGTGGCCACGGCGGCCCGGCACGCCCTGTACAGTCACGGGCTCGAGCGCGTGGCGATCCTCGATTTCGACGTGCACCACGGCAACGGCACCGAGGATATCGTCGCGGGGGAAGAGCGCATCCTGTTTTGTTCTACCTTTCAGCACCCCTTTTACCCCGGCTCCGGCATCGACTGCGACGCCCCCAACGTGGTCAACACGCCGCTGCCCGCGGGCAGCGACGGTGCCGCTTTCCGCGCCGCCGTTGAACGGGACTGGCTGCCGCGCCTGCGCGACTTCGCACCGCAACTGCTGCTGGTCTCGGCGGGCTTCGACGGGCACGAGGCCGATCCCCTGGCCGGACTCAACCTGCGGGAAGCCGACTACCGCTGGGTCACCGCGCGGCTGTGCGAGCAGGCGAACGCATCCGCCGCCGGGCGCGTGGTCTCCTGTCTGGAGGGGGGCTACGATCTCGACGCCCTGGCACGCAGCGTGGAGCAGCACCTGCGTGCATTGCTGGACGACGGTGACTAGCGCCGTGTGCCGGCACCCGTCCGGTTCAATGTGCAACCGGGTGCCACAGCGCCGGATGCTGCCCGCACTGCGCACCGCCGCGGCCTGTCGCCGGTGAACGCGGCTATCGCCATGGGCGTGTTCATCCTGAGCCACGTCCTGATCGCGCGGACCGGGATCAGGCCGGCCCTGGTCGCGCGCTTTGGCGAGCGGGCCTATCTGGCCGCCTATTCGACGCTGTCGCTGCTGTTACTCGGCTGGGTAATCGCCGCGGTGGTGATGGCGCAGCGCCACGTGTTCTGGGCGACACCCGAGTGGGCCTACGGCTTTGCCGCCGTCGTCTCGGCGGCGGGTTTTGTGCTCATCGGTATCGGCGCGGCGGCGCCCAACCCCCTCTCCGTGTCTTTTCGCAGGGAGGGGTTCGAGCCCGAGCGGCCGGGCGCCGTCGGTTGGGTGCGTCATCCCCTGATCTGGGGCCTGACGCTCTGGGGCCTTGCGCACGTGCCCGCCAATGGCGACTGGCCGAGCGTCGTGCTGTTCGGGGGATCGGCCGCGTTCGGCGCGATCGGAACGCAAATCGTCGACCGCCGCAGACGACGCGAGTTCGGGCCTCACACCTGGCAGCGGCTGTGCGCCGGGCGCGGCCATATCGACCGCCGGGCGCTGGTCGGCGCCGCGTGCGGGCTCGCGCTGTGGCTGGTCCTGCTGGTGCTCCACCCCATCCTTTTCCGCGCGGACCCGCTGGCGGTGCTGCTGGCGCGGTACGGCTAGCGCGTCGGCCCAGGCGGGTCACTTTCGACGGCACAGGTCGCGCGGGAACACGATCAATGCTAGTTTGATTGTATGTACGGCATCCTGCTCAGAACAGTGATCACCGGGCTCGGTCTCTGGCTGGCGGTCTATCTCGTGTCAGGTGTTACAGCCGCCTCCGCCGGCGCGCTGATCTGGGCGGCGATCGCGCTCGGGCTCATCAACGCCTTCGTGCGGCCCGTGCTGGTGCTGCTCACCCTGCCCTTTACCGTTGTGACGCTCGGCGTGTTCCTGTTGTTCATCAACGCGGCGATGCTCAATCTGGCCGCCTGGCTGGTGCCCGGTTTCGACGTCGTCGGCTTCTGGAGCGCGGTGTTCGGCGCCATCGTGGTCAGCCTGGTCAGCATGCTGTGCTCCCAGTTCATCGGCCCCCGGGGGCGCTACGAGGTCATGGTGATACGTCGCGATATTTGACGCAACGACACGACAGCCAGGATCCCGTCTGACTTTGGCGAAACGCGCACATTCGGCCGGTACCTGTCTCGCGACCGTGACGGACGCCATCCGCTTATCCGCCGTTCCCGACATGTGCTATTTTTAACGAGAGAGTGAAAAAGTATTTCGAGGAAACCCGATCATGGCACAAACCGCGCAAATCGTGACACTCGACGCCGAGGCACAAACAGAGCCGCAGCGTATCCTGCAGGCGCAGCGTCGCGCGTACTTCGACCACCCCTGTCCGTCCCTCGAAGAGCGCCGCGACAACCTGCTGAAGCTGGAGACTATTCTCGTGGAAAACCAGCAGGCCATTGTCGACGCCATCTCGAAGGACTTCGGCAACCGGTCCGCCGCCGAGAGCAAGCTGCTCGAAGTGTTCACGTCGGTGGACGGCATCCGCTACTGCCGCAAGAGACTGAAGAAGTGGATGAAACCGCGGCGCCGGCACGTCTCCTTCTGGTTTGCCGGCGCCAGCAACAAGGTCATCCCGCAGCCCAAGGGTGTGGTTGGCATAGTCGCGCCGTGGAACTATCCCCTGTTCCTCGTCATGGGGCCGCTGGCCAGCGCCATGGCGGCGGGCAATCGCTGCATGGTCAAGATGGCCGCCAATTCCAGCAATCTCTGCGCGCTCCTGCACGAACTGGTCAGCGCACAATTCGATGAAGACACCCTGGCCTTCCTGCCCGGCGTCAAGGGCTCCGAATTCACCACCCTGCCCTTCGACCACGTGATCTTCACCGGTTCGGCCCAGAGCGGGCGCACGGTCATGAAATCCGCCGCCGAAAACCTGACCCCGGTGACGCTGGAACTGGGCGGCAAGTCGCCGACCATCGTCGCGGAGGATTTCGACGTCGAAAAGGCCGCCGGCCGCATCCTCTTTGCCAAGTTCATGAATGCCGGCCAGACCTGTGTGGCGCCGGACTACCTGTACCTGCCCGAAGATAAAGTCGACGCTTTCGTCGAGGCCGCGAAAAAAATCGTGGCAAAGCGCTACCCCGACCCCGGCAACGGGCAGTACACCACGATCATCGACGACAACTCTTTCACGCGCTTGACCGACACCATGGAGGATGCCCGCAACAAGGGCGCGCGGCTGATCAACCTGACACCGGAGCACAGCCCCGACCCGTCGTCCAGACTGTTTCCTCCACATTTGGTGCTGGATGTCGACGACGACATGCTTATCATGCAGGAGGAGATCTTCGGGCCGCTGCTGCCCGTGCGCACCTACAGTGACATCGACGAGGTACTCGCCTACATCAACCGCCACGACCGCCCGCTGGGCCTCTACCTGTTCAGCGACGACAAGACCCTCAGGGACCGGGTGATCAGGAACACCAGTTCCGGCGGCGTCAGCGTCAACGACTGTTCGCTGCACGTCGCCCAGCACGACCTGCCCTTCGGCGGGATCGGCGCCAGCGGCATGGGGCAGTATCACGCCTACGAAGGGTTCGTCGAGTTCAGCAAGCTGCGCCCGGTGTTCACCCAGTCGCGCTTTCCGGCGCTGCCGCTGCTCTATCCGCCCTACGGCCGGATCTTCAATACCCTGTACAAGCTGATGCTCAGGTTGAAGCTCTGAACGGGAGGGAGGGTCAGGTCTTTGATTGATGATTTTGGCCAACCCGGATAACCCGCAACCGTGAAGACAATACTCCTGTTTCAGCCCCGGATATGGACTCGGCTGCGGAAAATCATCAATCAAAGACCTGACCCCATAGATTTGGGCTAGAACGTGTGAAGCCACGGAGAGAGACCAGGCTGAACAAAACCTTGAGCATAACGGTATATGGAATCCTCGCGATGGCGCCCGACCCTCTTCAATACGCAGGGGCCGTTAATAAAGAGCCATTTAAAATTCGTAGCGTAGCTGTGCAACAATCTCCCGCGGGGTACCGGGAAAATTCCCTGTACGCTCGATAAACCCGCTGACAAAATACTCCTCGTCAAAAAGGTTGCGCAGGTTGAGCTGAAACTCCCACTGATTCCAGCCCGTTGTCCAGGACGCATCGTAAACTGTGAAAGGCTTGCACACGCTGACCGCTGAGACTGAACTGCTCGCTGACGTAGTCTGCTCCAATGGCCAACGCGGAGTTCAGGGAAGGCAGCGAATACCGGGCCCACAAACCGGCCTGGTGCTCGGGGGCATTGGCGAATCGACTGCCGCCGCCAAACGTATTGCCAATACTGTCCCCTTCTACACCCTGCACGACCTCGGTTTCATTGTAAGCATAGTTGGCGGTCATGGTGAGTCGCTCGGTGATATCGCCCACCAGGGTGAACTCAATGCCACGACTCTCCACCTCGCCGAGATTGAGAAGCTCCGGACGGCCGTCGCCCGGACCAAGGTCATCGGGGTTGGCCTGCGCTACGTCCTGCTTGGTAATTTCATACAGGGCTACTGTTGTCAGCAGACCTCCATCCAGCCATTCCTGCTTCCAACCAACTTCGTATTGCACCCCGGTCTCGGGAGCGAGGTTTCCCTCACCCTCTACATCTTCCTGGTTGGCAAGAGAGATTGGCTTGAAGCTCTCCGAGTAATTCAGATACAGGGAGCCTCCCGGAACTGGCTGGTAAATCAAGCCCAATCGCGGCGCCACATTGTCGTCACTGAAGCTGAATCCGCTTCTCTTTTCTTTATCTTCAAAAAAATCGTAACGCGCGCCGAACATGATACTCCACCGCTCACTCAACCTCGCGTAGTCCTGCAAATAGATACCGTAGCGCAGGCGCTCTCCCCCCGATACGGGGACATCGATGAGACTGTAACTGGCCGGATCGGTGACCCGTAGTTCGGTTGAAAGATGTTCAGGTCGACTACACCGTCTCTCTCGCCGGTGGCCACCAGAAAGTCGAAGTCGGAATCCACCGAGAAAACATCGCCACCAAACAAAAACTGGTGGGGCACTCCTGCCCACTCGAAGTTGTAGAAGAAATCCGTGGTTAAACTGAACGCCTCGTCGGAACGGAACTGATCGCGGTACTGGCGCGCGATCACACCATCGTCGGCATTGGCCTCGCTGTCACCATTGGCATCGACCCAGCCGCGGGGTTCATGATAGGCCTGCTCACGGTCACTTTTGGGCAGGTAGCGCGCAGTTGCCTTCACCCGGAAAACCTCGGTAAAGCGATGTTCGATAACACCCTGGAAAACCAATGCTTCCAGGGTTTGTTCGTCAAATGCCTCGTTGGTGTTGAACTCCCGCCCCACGATAAAATCACCCTCGTCAGTGGCAGGTACTCCGCGCAACCGGTGGCCACCGAGGTCCTGCTCTACATACTCGAAAGTGCCAGTAAAACGCGTGGCGTCACTCGGCTCGAACAACAGGCCCCCTGCCAGTTGCAGGTTCATCGAATCGGCGTTGTCACGGAAACTATCCTGCTCCTCATAAAAACCCGCCAGACGGTATGCAACTCGCTCGGTCACTGTGCCACGCGAATCGAGCGATGCACCCATCAGATCGTAGTTGCCGCCAGTAATGGTCAGTTCGTTGAAGCGTTCGAACTGTGGCTTTTTGGTGACGTAATTCAGCATACCGCCCGGTTCACCGCCGCCATACAACGCCGCCGAGGGTCCCTTTAGAACCTCCAACCGCTCCACGTTAAATAACTGCGGAACGCTGAATCCGAAATAGGCATCGCCGCGCACACCATCGTAAAAAACGTTGTCGGAATCCCGAAATCCACGAAACGTTACACCGGAGAAACTGAACTCGCTGACACCTGCTATTGACCGGTACAGATCGGTAGTGGCTCGTGCCGCCTGATCAAGCATGAGTTGCTCGGTGAGAACTTGTGCGGACTGAGGAAGCTGGAGTAGATCCAGGTCGAGTTTGGAGCCTACGGAGGTCTTTTGCTGCAAATAGAATTGCTTCGCTCGCCCGTAAACGATTACTTCCTCCATGCTCGTGCCGCGAGGCTCCGCGGCCGCTTCACTGACACCGACACCTTCCTTCTCTGCCGGCGCGATCTGACCAGACGCCTGTTGCGCCGCCAGCAGCAGCACCAGCGCAGACAAGCCAAACACAAGAACGTCGCGTGCGCGAGGAAGAGCTGGCAATTCCAGGACCGGCCGTTTGAGGGTAGAAAACTTGGGGGTAGAAAACATTCGATGCGGCTCCCTGACCAAGCGACGGGAGGCTAACGTGATTGGCAGTTTTTTGCAAATGATTATTATTCGTATTAAAAGACAAACGCCAACGAACAGCTTCAGCGAAGCGTCTGCTATGCCAGTTATGACAGCCAACGTGCCGCAGACATTGATAGGCTGGGACACCGGTGCGCCGGACGCACCCGTTGACCCGCCCTCAATGCTTTTCCTGCTTGGGTGTGGGCTCGACGGCATCGTGGTATTCCATAGTCTTTCCTCCTTTACGGGGGGAGGTACCCGGGCAGAACAGGTGCATGCTCGCCGGCACACCACTGGCCGCATTCTCGAAGCGCAGGTTCAGGGAACTGAACCGGTAGTCCCGGGCAACTTGCCTTGATGCTGAGTTTGTACCTACACTGATGCTATCGACGACAATAATTCGAAGAAACCGGGAGTCACCCATGTCCAGAAGCCAATGGTCCGTCGCGCTGCGCGCCCCGTCCGCACTCGTACTTGTTGCGTTGTTCTGTGGTCCGGAACTTGTACCGGCCGCCAGCGCGCAGACGATGGTGCTGGAGGAAGTTATCGTCACCGCGCGCAAGCGCCAGGAGGCGATCCAGGACGTCCCGATCTCCGTCACCGCGTTCAGCGGCAACCAGCTGCGCGATGCGGGTATCACGAATCTCAAGGAGCTCGGCTACCACACGCCCGGCCTGCAGGTCGACCAGAGCAGCACGGCGCAGATCTGGATACGCGGTATCGGCCAGCGCGACGACGGCTCGCGGGTCGACAGCCCCGTCGGGGTCTATGTCGACGGGCTCTATCTACCGCGCAAGGACGGGCAGCTTCTGGACCTCATCGACGTGCAGAGCGTACAGGTGCTGCGCGGGCCGCAGGGCACCCTCTTCGGCAAGAACACCACCGGCGGCGCGCTGCTGGTCACCAGCAATCCGCCGGCCGAGACCCTGGGCGGTTTCGTCGATGGCCGCGTGGGCAACTTCGACCGCATGGATATCCGCGCCAGCCTCAGCGTTCCGCTGATCGACGACACGCTGCTGTCCAAACTCACGCTGGGCTCGGTGGAGCGCGACGGCTACCAGGACAACGTCACCACCGGCCAGGAACCGGGCTCCGAGGACCGGCGGTCCGCCGCCCTGCAGTTGCGCTGGCTGCCCACGGACACGCTCACGGTGGATACGCTGGCCTACTACAGCGATGTCGATGAGGTGCAGCCCTCGACGACCTGCCGCCTGCTGGTCGACAGCAGCTTCAACGGCGAGGACTCCCTGTTCGGCAATCGCACCGGTATTGGTGAAACGACACCCGTGGACATTTTCGACGACGACGACACGCCGGTCAGGCCCGGATTCATCGGCCAGTCACAGGTCTATGCCGACGCCTGCGCGCGTTCTTTCGCGGGCGAGAAAGACTACGAGGTCACCTCCGACATTCCCATCCAGTTCCGCCTCGAGAACCTGCTCCTCGGGGTGACGGTGGAGTGGGAAATCAGCGACAGCATGGCAATGAAGAGCATCACCGGTTACGGCGACCAGGAGAAGTCCGGCAACGCCGGCAATCCGGACAACGACGCGACGCACCTGCCGATCTCCTCGCGCTACCGGCCTAACGGCAACCCGAGCCGGCGCGATCACTGGTCACAGGAGTTGCAGCTCATCGGCAGCGCCTTCGACGACAGTCTCGACTACACCTTCGGGTTGTTCGCCATGAACGAAAACATCGACGACGGCACGGACCGCTCCTCGGGCACCAACTGGGGTTACGTGATTCCGGACTCCAACGTGATGGTGATCGGGGCGCCCAACACCGAAACCCAGACCTACGAACTGGAAAACACCACCTACGCAGTATTTTTCCAGGGCAGCTACGACCTGACACGGAACCTGGAGCTCACCGCCGGCGTACGCTGGACCAGCGAGCAGCGGGAACAAACAGTCGACCTGGAGCTGCTGGACGAGGACGCCTACTTCGATATTGCCTTCGACGCCATCGCCGACGTCCAGGGTATGCAGCCCCTTCAAGACCTCGGCGTCGTGCTGTACAACGACCTCGACCAGGTCATCGCGCAGGACATCTACGGCCTGATCCAGGACGCCTTCCCGGTCGATAATCTCGGGCAGCCGCTCTATCCCCTGGTGGCGGCCACCGAAGTCGTCCCCGACATCCAGCAGGACGCCGATGAGACCTGGGACGAGTGGACGCCGATGGCCAGCCTGGCCTACCACCTGTCGGACGCCTTCACCGCGAATGGCTTTGTCGATGCCGGCATGTTCTATCTCACCTACTCGGAGGGCTTCAAATCCGGCACCTTCGAGCCGATCGGCGTCGACGGCCAGGCGGTGGTCGAGCCCGAGACCGTGGAGAACTACGAGTTCGGCTGGAAGCTGGACCTCTTCGATGCGCGCATGCGCTTCAACGGCGCCATCTTCCGCACCGACTATGACGAGATGCAGTTGCGGCAGGTGGTGCTGGACAGCACCAACATTCCCCGCGTGGTGTTTCGCAACGCGTCGAAGTCGCGGATCGAGGGCCTGGAACTGGAGTGGACCTGGATGCCGCTGGACGGTTTGCTGCTGACGGCGACCGGCAGTTTCAACGACTTCGAGTACCTCGAGTTCGACGACACCCAGTTCAGCACCCAGGCCCTGGTCGCACAGAGCGACCTGCCTGTGGTCGATCGCAGCGCCGAACCCTTCGCGGAAGTGCCCGAGACCACCTGGACCTTCGGGGTGCAGTACACGCTGGACACAGACATCGGCAGCTTCGTGCCGCGCGTCGACTACAGCTACGTGGACGAGATCTTCATGGGCCTCGACGCCGGCGCCGGGCAGAATCAGGACCAGGCGACTTTCGACGACTACGGACTGTGGAACGTGCGCATCGGCTGGACCAGCCCCGACACGCGCTTCGAAGCCGCGCTGTACGGCCAAAACATCACCGACGAGTTCTACTATTTCGGCGCCGCGGCGGTCGCCGACTCCACCGGCAACTTCATGCGCACCGCGGGGCTGCCCAGGATGTACGGGCTGGAGCTGCGCTACAATTTCAACTGAGCCGAAGGGGGTCAGGTCTTTGATTGTTGATTTTGGCTCGACGAGATAATCCACAGCCAAGTAGGCAGTACTCCTGTTTCAGACCCAGACATGGATTTTGGCTGCGGAAAATCATCAATCAAAGACCTGACCCCCGGATGGCCCGACAGGCCCCGGCCCGCGCGTCTCGATATTCAGCTGCCCGGCCAGCCCCGCCTCGCGATGAACGTGAATGGCCTGGTACTTCTCGCTCGAGAACATCTGCAGCATCGCGGCCCGGTTCGGGTACATGACGATCGCCACGTCGTCCCACAGCTCCTCGACCTCGCCTATCAGCAATCCCGACACACCGCCGGCAAAGACGACGCCGCCGCCGACATCGGCCAACGTCTCCAGTACACCCTCACCATACAGGGCGTAGGCCTCCCGGCCCGATAGCGATGTGTCGCGCCCGTCAGCGTATACCGCCTCATCCCGGTACTTGAGCAGGTTCACCATGTAGATCGGCCCGTCCTCCGCGCCGCCGAGAACGGCCTCTATCTGCTCGGGTGTGGGCTCGACGGCATTGTGGTATTCCATGGTCTTTCCTCCATTACGGGTGGATACAGGGGCTCAAGCCGGCCGCACACTCACCGGCACACCGTTGAGCGCGGCATTGCCGGAGAGCGCGTCCGCGAAGTCATCGTCGGTAACGTCGTTGCAAAAAATCAACATTCAAAGACCTGACCCCCAGTGCCCCGGCTCATCTCTCCGTGGAATCAGCCAACTGCTCCAGGCTCATGTCTCATTGGAGAAGGCTCAAGGTTGACAATACTTCCACAAAAATTTATCCTTAGAAAATTTGGGGTTTCTCTAATCAATCTTCTCCCGTCTGAAGTCTAGACTACCAGAGCATCGCATACATAAGGACGCTTGAGGGGGGAACGCAAGGTTACCAGTGCAATCGGCCAGTACCGTAGAGCGGCGCAAGGTACCGCGAAATTACCGCCGGACGAAGCCCTGCCGGCACAGCGTGTTTCTTTAACCTCCCTGCCGTTTCGACCTCACTTCCTTACGACCGAGCCCACGAACGAGATGAATAGAATGTCCAGATTTGCCAGCACGAATTGCAGAAGCATCCTTGCCCTGTCCACAATCGCGACCGCACTGGCAATGCCGGTCGACTCGAACGCCGCCTCCCAGTTCGCGGACATGCGAACCTGGGAGCTGCAAGGGCCGGTCGACGGGAGCGGCAATGTCGAAGGCAACTGGGTCGACCCAGACGATATCAGTACACCTTTCCCAGACGCCGCAAGCGGGCGAACCGTATTCCAAACGGAAAATATCACCGCGGGAACCGTGTTCCTGCTGTCGAACGACGACAACGTCATCAACCGGACCTTCACGGGAACGATTCGAACAGATGATGCGGACGATGATTGGATGGGCTTCGTGATGGGATACATTAACGAAGACGGCGATACGTTCCCGGAAGAGTACATCGGCTTCAACTGGAGCCAGGGGGCACCTCCCCTATTCGCTGCAAGGGGTGGGTAGCGACGATAGCAGCGAGCAGGGTGGTCAATTTCTCGTTTACGTGGATCGGACGTCAGGCACGGACGACGATAACGGCGGCAGTCCGGCACAGACGGAGGTCATAGTTTCAAACGCCGGTGGTACCAAAGGTGATCCGTATGACCCGGCTTCAAGCCAGAACTTCTGGAATCAGGCAACGACCTATCAATTCAGCATAACCTACACCACGGATTTCGTGATCGTCTCCATCGATGGCACCAAAGTGCTGGAGATGACACCCGATGACGTGGGACTTTCGCAATTCAAGGGTGGGCGCTTTGGCTTTTCCAATGCCTCGCAACCCGACATAACCTACGGCAACGTGCAGTTCGCCAACGCCAGCGTGGAGGAGGCAGCACCGATTGCCGAGGACGACGACCGCTACGGTATCGACCTCGCCACCGAGGGCCTTACACTCAACATCGACCGGTTTGACGGTCTCCTGTTCAACGATTTCGACCCGGATGGCGACGAGATCAATATTGTAATCGACGGAACCGAGCTCACGGGTAGCCAGAGTGCGTCCTTCGTTACCGCCAACAACGCGTCGGTCACGGTCAACAACGATGGCAGCTTCGACTACACGGCGAACAGCGGCTTCGAGGGCGAGGACACTTTCACCTACCGGCTGCGGGACTCGGACGGCAACTTGTCGGATCAGGCCACTGTCACCATCACGGTGATAAACGACAACCTGGATCCCACCAGCATCAGCATTAACCGATGTGGATACTGGAACCACACCGGTCGAGGTCTTCGGCGGTTCGGCGCCCGATACCCCCGTAGCGAACATCGTCGTGGACGATCCGAACAGTAACGACAAGTTCGATATCGAGTTGACAGACGCCAGTGACGGCGCCTTCAAGATCGTCGGGAATCAACTCCAGGTCCGGGACACCGATGCGCTCGACGCCAAGGATCCCCATACTATCAGCATCGTGGCGCGCGACCTGGAGGATCAGTCTGTTTCCCTGAGCAATTTCGCGATCGACATCATACCCAACGAGCGACCGACGACTTCGGACAGCAGTGTGTCCGCCGGCAATGCGCCGACCTATACATTCATGGAGTCCGATTTTCCGTTCAGCGATGCCGATATCGGTGATTCGTTCCAAGCAGTCGAGATCCCGACCACTCCCGCCGAAGGTGACCTGTTCGTTGACGACAACGACAACGGATCGCTCGATCCCGGCGAACTCATACAGGTGAACGTGCGCGACGTCGTCACGGTCGACGAAATTTCCAACGGGCGCATGAAATACGTGGCCATAGGGTCCTTTACCGGAAGCGAAACCTTCGCTTTTGCGGTCGGGGAAGGGAAAGCCTTTTCGCAGCCCGCGACCATGACCGTCAACGACGTCGATGCGGATGAATCGCCGGTCGCCGTGGATGACGACTTCGCGATGACCGAAGGTAACGGCCTCGTCGGCAACCTGCTGGATGATAACGGCAATGGTGCGGACAGTGATGCCGAAGGCTCACCGCTCAGCGTGTCGTTCGCTGAGGATGCAGACGGCGGCGACCTGGTGATCGACGGCAGTACAGCCAACATTCTGCCCAGCGGCGCCGAGCTGATACTGGATGCCAGCGGTGTCCTGACCTACAACGCGTCCGGTGAGCTCCTCTCCGGTGACACACTGACTGACACCTTCACTTACCGCGTCACCGACGGCACATCGACGGGAGCCCCGGCGAGCGTCACTATCGAGGTAACCGGAGCAAACAACGCACCGACAATTACCACCAATGCGGGCCTGACGGTGATCGAGGGTCTCGCGGAGACGATCGGTCCCGACGCGCTGAGTGCTGACGACCCGGACGACGGTGCCACGGGGCTGGTATACACGCTCGTAACGTTGCCGGGCAACGGGAACCTGGAACTGAGTGGCAGCGCCCTGGCGCAGGGAGATACGTTTACGCAGGCAGATATCGAGAACGGGCGCATCAGGTACCGGCACGACGGCAGCTCGACCACGAGTGACGCACTCGGCCTGGAGTTGTCCGATGGCGGTGAGGATGGCGCGGGAACGGCCAACGCGACTTTCGCGATTGCGGTCCTGAGCGACAGCGACGATGACGGCCTGCCGGATGGCCAGGATCCGAACCCCGACAACACCGACACCGACGGCGACGGCATCCCGGACGGCGCGGACGTGGACGTCGACGGTGACGGTACGCCCGACAACGGCACCGACACCGACGGCGACGGCATCAACGACACCGGCGATGTAGACCAGAGCGGCGGCACGGACACCGACGGCGACGGCATCGATGACGCCAACGACCCGATCGACAACGACGCCGACGCCGACAACGACGGCCTGCCCGATGCCGTCGATCCGGACAGCAACAACCCGGACACCGATGGCGACGGCATCCCGGACGGCGCGGATGTGGACGCCGACGGTGACGGCACGCCCGACAACGGCACCGACACCGACGGCGACGGCATCAACGATACTGCCGATACCGACACGGCGGGTGGCAGCGACGCAGACGGCGACGGCATCAATGACGCCAACGACCCGATCGACGACAACGCCGACGCCGACAACGACGGCCTGCCCGATGCCGTCGATCCGGACAGCAACAACCCGGACGCCGATGGCGACGGCATCCCGGACGGCGCGGATGTGGACGCCGACGGTGACGGCACGCCCGACAACGGCACCGACACCGACGGCGACGGCATCAACGATACCGCCGATACCGACACCGACGGGCGGCAACGACTCAGACGGCGACGGCATCAATGACGCCAACGACCCGATCGACGACAACGCCGACGCCGACAACGACGGCCTGCCCGATGCCGTCGATCCGGACAGCAACAACCCGGACACCGACGGCGACGGCATCCCGGACGGCGCGGATGTGGACGCCGACGGTGACGGCACGCCCGACAACGGCACCGACACAGACGGTGACGGCATATCCAGCCGTATCGAGAAAGCCGTTCCGAACCTCAACGGCAGCGGGACAGGCGACGGCAACGGCGACGGCGCGCTCGATCAGGAACAGCGCAACGTTACTTCGATGGACGACCGCTGTCGGCAACGCGTTCGTGACGGTCTCCAATGGCAGCGTTGGCAATGGTAAACAGCTAACCTCCGTTCGGACCGATCCAGCCCCCGGGATCCGCCAGCCGACGTCCAGTTCCCCTTCGGTCAGTTCCAGTTCACCATTAACGACCTGGATGCTGGCCAGACCGTGGAAGTCATCGTTCACGTGCCTCATAACCCTGCGATCATGGACTACTTCAAGTGGGACGACGGAGCGCAGGAATGGCTGTCAGTGGCACCAAGGATCAGCCATGTTCCTGCGGGATCACCAAACAAGACGCGAATCCGCTTTAGTCTCACCGATGGTGACCGCTTCGACCAGGACGGCACTGCCAACGGCAGGATCGTTGACCCCGGTGGCCCGGTCACCATCGCAACGCAGATCCCGGTCTTGCCCGGCTGGGCGATCATGTTACTTGCCGTGCTGCTCGGACTGATGGGGCTCGGTTATCGGTCCAGTCTCTGGCCGCGACGACAAAGTTGAAGGTGGACCGCGCCGGGTTTAGCGAAGACTCCATTTGAGGAATGGCGGCATGGCGGCCCGGCTGCGGCTCAAGCCGGCCGCACACTCACCGGCACACCGTTGAGCGCGGCATTGCCCGAGAGCGCATCCACGAAGTGATCGTCGGTGACGTCGTTGCAACTGACCCCGGCCTTCGCGGCGGCGGTGCGCAGCCGCACGCCTTTGCGGTCGTGACCGAAACCGTGGGGCAGGCTGACGACGCCGGGCATCATGTCCCGTGAGGTCTCCACCGTGACCTCGACCGAACCCACGCGCGAGGACAGGACGGCTTGCGCCCCGGAGACCAGATCGTGGCTGTCGGCGTCGCTCGGGTGCATCAGCAGGGTGCAGCGGTCCCGACCCTTCACCAGCCGGCGGTAGTTGTGCATCCAGGAATTGTTGGAGCGCACGTGACGCCGGCCGATCAGCCGGAGGCCGTCGTCGGCGGCGCCGGCGTATTCGGCGCGCAGGCGTTCGAGGTCGGCCAGCACCTGCGGCGTGTCACAACGGATCGTCTTGTCGGGAGTCATGAGGCGTTGTGGCAGGCACGGTTGCAGCGGCCCGAGATCGACGCCGGAGGGGTTGTCGCACAGCTTTGCCAGTGACAGCCCGTCGCCGCCGTACGCGCCCGCCTGCAGTCCGAAGTCGATAATTTCGTGCGGCGGCGTGGCCGGCTGACTCTCCAGGCCGAGCAATTCGGCGAGGCGGTTGCCCAGCTCAGCGAAGATCTCCCAGTCGTGCAGGCTGCCGGGCGGTTTGTCGAACACCGGCGCGTTGTAGCGCGCCGTGTTGCGCACTGCCAGCAGGTGGAAACTGAGATCGTAGTGATCGTGCTCCAACGGGGATGTGGGCGGCAGGATGATATCCGCGTGCCGTGTGGTCTCGTTGATGTACGGGTCCAGCGCGACCATGAAATCGAGTGTTTCGAGCGCAGTGTCCAGTTGCCTGCCGTTGGGCGTCGACAGTACCGGGTTGCCGGCGCCGGTGAACAGGGCGCGCACCCGGCCCTCCCCGGGTGTGCCGATTTCCTCGGCCAGACAGGCCGCCGGCAGTTCCCGGTCAAACTCGGGCAGGCCGCGCACACGGCTGTGGTGGCGGGCGTAGCCCCCCGCGCTGGTGGTCAGCAGGGTATCCACCGCCGGGCTGGTGAACATACTGCCGCCGGGCCGGTCCAGGTTGCCCGTCGCGACGTTGATGAGCTGGATGGCCCACTGGCACAAGGTCCCGTACGCCTGGGTCGAGACGCCCATGCGGCCGTAGCAGACCGCGCTGTCGGCGGCGGCGAAGTCGCGGGCAATGCGCCGTATCGCCGCCTCGTCGATCCCGGTGTGGGCGGCGGCGAGGGCCGGCGTAAATCCCGCTAGCGCCACTGCGACCGCGTCCAGCCCGGTGGTGAACGGGGCGAGCGCCCGGGTGTCGACGAGGCCCTCTTCGAACAGCGTATTGAGTACTGCGAGCAGGAACAACGCGTCGGTGCCCGGGCGCACGAACAGGTGTTCGCTGGCGAGCGCGGCGGTCTCCGTGCGCCGGGGGTCGACCACCACCAGCGTGCCGCCGCGCGCCACTAGGGCCCGCAGCCGTTTCTTGACGTCCGGCACCGTCCAGATGCTGCCGTTGGAGGCCAGCGGGTTGGCGCCCAGCATCAAGAGGTAGTCGGTGCGGTCCACGTCGGGCACGGGCAGCAGCAGTTTGTGCCCGTACAGCCACAGCGCGGTCAGGTGGTGGGGAAGCTGGTCGACGCTGGTCGCCGAGAAGCGGTTCTTCGTGCGGATGTGCTGGAACAGGCTGCGCTGGTGGGTCAGCATGCCGTAGTTGTGCACGGTCGGGTTGCCCATGTAGACGCCCACGGCGTCGACCCCGTGCCGCTCGACGGTAGCGGCCAGGGCACGGGCGGTGGTATCCAGCGCCTCGTCCCAGCCGATCTCCCGCCAGTCGGTACTGCCGTCTTCGTTGACCACTTTCCTGACGGGCGCCCGCAAACGGTCCGCGTCCTCGTGGATGTCCCTGAGCGCCACCGCCTTGGGGCAGATATGGCCGCGGCTGAGCGGATCGGCCTTGTCGCCCTTGATGGACAGGATGTCCGGGCCGTCGGTTTCGATGACGAGCCCGCAGATGGCTTCGCACAGGTTACAGGCACGGTAATGTCTCTGCAGCGGCATGGCTGATCCCCCTGCCGGCATCGTTGCGCCGGCGCGATATAATGATCAATGTCTGTTGATACCCGATCCGGGACTCGCCTGCAAACGGGAAATCTGGTCGAATGGGTACCCGGAGCAGTGTCCTCAGGGGTATCCGACATGAAAAGCAGCGCCAAATGGATCCTGGGTAACGTCGCCGGGCATGATGCAGCTCGTGGGACTGGTAACCGACGATCCGCTGCGGATCAGGGAACCGGTCATCCACGCCGACGCCGAGCGGGTCCCCTTCAAGGACATGGGCATGCCGCCGTCGGAAATCACCATCGCCGAGGTGCTGGCCGCGCGCCCGGGAGGGAAACTGAGCCATGAAAGTACTGCGCACACCGGATGAACGCTTCGAGGGCCTGGCGGACTATCCCTTCGCGCCCAACTACACGACCATCCGCACACAGGACGGCACCGAGCTGCGTATCCACCACCTCGACGAGGGGCCGAAGGACGGGCCGCCGATACTGTGCCTGCACGGCCAGCCCGTGTGGAGTTACCTGTACCGCAAGATGATTCCGCTGCTGGTTTCGGAGGGTAT
This sequence comes from Halioglobus sp., assembly GCA_034521205.1. GTDB lineage: Bacteria > Pseudomonadota > Gammaproteobacteria > Pseudomonadales > Halieaceae > Marimicrobium. The sequence goes on along the minus strand of JAXHMT010000004.1, from coordinate 1,728,615 downwards.
GCGCGTCATCGCGCCGGACCTGCCGGGTTACGGCAGATCCGACAAACCCGCGGCCCGGGAGGACTACACCTACCAGAGCCAGGTCGACTGGATGGGCCAGTGGCTGGAGCAGAACGACTTCTCTGACATCACGCTGTTCGGCCAGGACTGGGGCGGGCTGATCGGGCTGCGGCTGGTGGTCGACCACCCCGGGCGCTTCGACCGGGTCGTCATTTCCAACACGGGCCTGCCCTGCAATCCCGACGTTCCCGACGATGTGGTCCGACGGGTCAAGGCGTGGCGCGCCGCGGGAAAAACACCGACCCTGACAGAGATGGCGCGAAACCTGCAAAACGTGCCCCGCGACCGCGAGATGGCATTCGCCGTCTGGCAGAAGTTCTGCTGGGAGACCGAGGACGTGCCGGTGGGTTTCATGATGTCGACGATGCTGGAGAAGCAATCGGTCTGGCGTGTAGCGCCGAGGGTTCTGTTGAACCGTCTGGGGCTGGTGCCGCTGCGCGGCTCTTCGCCGCTCGCCAGGGCCTACGAGGCCCCCTTCCCCGACCCGAGCTACAAAATGGGGGTGCGGGCGATGCCCAGCCGGGTGCCGACCCTGCCGGACGATCCCTCGCTGGAGGCCCAGGTGAAGGCGTGGAACTTTTACGATTCCTTTGAAAAACCTTTTCTGTGCGCTTTTTCGGACAACGACCCGGTGACCAAAGGCGGCGACGCCGAATTTATCCGGCGCGTGCCCGGCGCACAGGGGCAGCCGCACACCACCATCGGCGGCGGCGGTCACTTCGTGCAGGAAAAGCGGCCGGCGGAGCTGGTGCGAGTCATCGCCGACTTCGTGCACTCGACGGGCGCCGGCGAAAAGCGCTGACCGGGCCGGGAATACCCGGAGCCACCGTCGCGGCCGCTGTCGCCGGTGCTGCCGAGGTGCAAGATGCAACTCGCCCCTCTCGCGCGGCCACCTCGGTGCCCTCCCGGTTATTGCAGTCCACAACCACATCGCGGGCCGCCGGGGTGAACCGGGTCAGTCCCGGTCCCGCTCCACGCGTTTTTCCTGAGCGATCATGTGGCGCGCGAGCCGAACCAGGTGCCCAATGCTTGCGACCACCGCGTCCGGCTGATGCGGATGGCGCGCGGTCCCCGGAAAGATCTTGTCCAGCCAGGCCTGCTCCCATTGGGCGCCGTTGTAGAACACGGCTGTGACGGCGGCGGTCTTGGCGGCAATCACGTCGGTGGTGCTGTCGCCGACATACCAGGTGTGCTCGTCGGCGTCGCGGCCGAGGTTCTCCACCGCCTTTAGCAGGAGGTCCGGATGCGGCTTGCGGTGCTCCACATCGTTGCCGCAGACCATGGTGTCAAACAGCCCGACCCATGCGCCGTCCTCGACCGTGGCCAGTTCGTGCTCCATGAACTCGCGGTTGCGGTTCGAAATCACGCCCAGGACGATACCGAGCTCGTGCAGTTGGTCGAGGTGCTCGCGGATGCCCGGCTCCAGCGGGTGCACCTCGCCGACGTATTTGCGGTAGGCGTCGTCGAAGGCTCGGTGCGCCATGCCCTTGGCCTCGGCATCGGGCCCGAACAGCACCTCGAAGATATCCGTGCGCGAGATCTTGCGCTGCTGCTTGATCCTGGGGTGCAGACGCTCGTAGTCCCGCACGTACCTGACGAGCTTGGCGTCCTCGAGCGTCTTGGAGTCCTCGGGGGCGATCAGCCGCTCGCGCAGGCGGAGTTCGTCCAGCCTGGGGAGAATGTCGTCGACCGCGTGGTACATGGCATCGTGGGTGTCCACGAGCGTGGCGTGCCAGTCGATCAGGATCACGTGCGGCTCGGCGTGCGGGAATTGCAGGATGCTCACAGGCGGCACCAACCAGCCGGCGCGGCGGACGGCGGGACTCTCACGCGGCCGGTCCCGGCGCGTATCAGTCCGCCGAGCCCGACCTAAGTCGCTTCTCCCAGCCTGGCCTTGACGCTGAAGAAGTCGATACTCGCCGGATAGCGCCAGTAAATGCCCTCGTTGGCCTTGACCCCGCCGATGATCGCGAACACGATCGCGCAGATCGCCAGCGCCAACAGCATCGGAAAGCCGATAAGCACGAAAATCAGGACAAAGCAGACAATGCTGTAGATCAACGCGCTGAGTAACCAGTTCAATATTATCAGGCCGTGCAGATTGATTTCGGGGTGCTGGTCCCTGTTGGTCGCCCACATCACGATAGGCAGTACCAGCCCCGCGCCGGGCACCAGAAACCCGGCGAGCTGACTCAAGTGCATCAGCATGCAGAAAGCATTGAGTTCCATTCCCCAGGGTCTGTCCGCGTCCGAAGTTTGCGATGCCGGCCGATGCGACCCGATTTCGGTTTTTTCCGGACTCTGTGTTTCGGTGGCGGCCTGGTCTTTGTTCTCGTCGTTCATATTCAACCCATTCTCAAGTTGTCGTCGAATAAATGGTCCAACTTGCCTTGTTGGCATCGACTTGAGTTACAAGACGAATCAACGGTATCTCCGCAGCCGATGATTGTCCAATTGCGCGAGCTACCCCCGGTCGATCAACCCCGGCGGCCGGTGCCGCGACCGCGGGGCCACGTGCTTTTTCGCGACAGGTCTTTTACTATCATCGGTCAGGGCGGGCCGGGATACACAACGCCTTCGAACCCGCGGGACTCGCCTGCGGAACAGACCGTCGAGCTTCATCCTCCCGCCGGCCGCTGACAACGACCGGGTCACTCGAATCGACAGGAGTCCGCATGGATCCGATCGAATGGATCAACTACGACATCTTCGGCAACTCGCTGCTGGTCTGGGCGTCGGGATCGCTGCTGTTCCTCTTCGTCTGGGCGCTGCTCGGCCTGGTGCGCAGGCTGTTGCGCAAACGCATGCAGGCGCTCGCCGAAGGCAGGGACGTCATGGCGCTGCAGATCGCCGCCCATGTCGTCGACCAGACGCGCGGCTGGTTTCTGTTCCTCGCGGCGCTATTCGTCGGCTCGCGTGTCTGGGCGCTGCCCGACGACGCCGAGCTCTGGCTGGGCCGCGTGTGCACCATCGCTTTTCTGCTGCAGGCGGGGTTCTGGATCGCGGCCGCGTTCAATCGCGCCGTCCGGATGCGGCGCGACCGCGAGCTCAAAGACAACCCGAGCGCCGTCGCCGCGATGGATATGCTGGCCTTCGGCGTGCACGTCGTGGTCTGGTCGGTCGTGCTGCTGGTGATGCTCGACAACCTCGGCGTCAACATCACCGCGCTCGTTGCCGGCCTGGGGGTCGGCGGCATAGCAGTCGCACTCGCGGCGCAGAACATTCTCGGCGATCTGTTCGCCTCTCTTTCGATCGTCCTCGACAAGCCCTTCGTGGTCGGCGACTTCCTCATCATCGGCGAGCACATGGGCTCCGTGGAAAAGGTGGGCATCAAGACGACGCGCGTGCGCAGCCTCTCCGGCGAACAGCTCATCTTCTCGAACAACGACCTGCTCAGCAGCCGGATACGCAACTACGGCCGCATGTTCGAGCGGCGCGTGGTGTTTTCGGTCGGTGTAACCTACCAGACGACGGCGGAAAAACTGAAAAAGATTCCCGACATTCTGAGCGAGGCGGTGGAGGCCTGCGAGGATGTGCGCTTCGACCGCGCGCACTTCCAGAAATACGGCGACTTCGCGTTGATCTTCGAGATCGTCTACTACGTGCTGTCGCCGGATTACACCAAATACATGGACATCCAGCAGGCCGTCAATCTGACGATCTTCGAGCGCTTCGCCGACGAAGACATAGAATTCGCGTATCCGACGCAGACGGTTTTCCTGAATCATGCGGCGGAATGACGCCTCGGTCAGAGGGCCGGAATCTGCGCCGCGATGTACTCGCCCGGGTTCACCGGATTGCAACGCGCCACACCGCCACCGGAGATAACCACCCGGTAGTCGGTCAAGCGCGGGTCAGGCACCGGGTAATCGGCTCAGAACATCCTCGGCTAGCCCGATCATCCCTCGCTGCAGGAAGCGCCGTAGCGGAAACAACTGTAGCAGCGATGGTGCCCCAGCATCACGACCGGATCGAGACTTTTCCTGAGCGTTCCGCCAAGATCATAGTTGGAGTCGTCGTCGACCAGCGTGCAGGCGTAGACGCGAAGGCGGCCGTCGGTCTTGACCACCATACGACTGAAGGCACACATGAACCTGGCCCGCGTTTCCTCCGTATGATACCGGGTCATGCAGTCCTCGGTGATCTCCGGTACTGCCACGGCGCGGCCCGGGGGATGGAAATCCGGAAACCAGATCTGGACAAGATCGCGAGGCAGGCCGTATTCCTCGAACCAAGTGCGGAAACGAGCCTCCACGGCTTCCGAATCTTCGTGCGGGGTCCACTGGCGGGCCAGTGAAACTTCGAAGCCCAGGTCATGCAGCCGTCGCATCGTGCCCATTGCCTCGTGGAACGTGCCCTTCCCGCGGCCGGCTTCATGCCTTTCCGGGTCCGGAAAATCGACGCTGACGCGAAACCGGATGGGCAACTTCCCGCGGGCCAGCTCTTCGATCTGGCCCATGCGCCGGATCACCGGTCTGGTGCCGTTGGTCAACACGAGGCAGGGACGCCGGCGGGCGGCGTAACCGAGTATCCGGTGCATGTCCCGGGCGACAAATGGCTCGCCGCCGGTAAAGGAGAAACTCTCAACCCCGAGTCCGAGGGCCTCCTCGATGAATGGCTGCACGTCCTCCAATGCCATCAACTGCAGGCGATCATCGCCGGGTTTCGAGCCCTCCAGACAGAACGGACAGGCAAGATTACAGGCAGTCCCGGTATGGAACCACAACTCCCGCAGCCGGGAAGTTTGAATATATCCGCGTGGCTGGCCGTCATTGGTGCAGTACCAGTTTTTGTCGTCGAGAATCGCTGCGGGTATGGTTTGCATCAGCAGCACCCTTGAGTATCTTCCGTCTCGGCGCTCTCGCCCGAAGCGAACGGCATGGGCGTACCGCAGCGGGGAAAAATCCCGTAGTGGCGGTCGAAATCGCCGATAAATTCGAAGTGCGGCGCAAACCGGCTCTCCTGCAGCATGCGATAGCTGTTGCCACACACCGGGAATACCCTTCCCGCTTCCATCACATGATGCTTGTCGAGCGTCAGAGACTTTTCGAAATTGGCAATGCTGCCCCGGTAGATCACGGCCTGGCCATAATCCTCGCAGGCGGGCTCCAGCCCCTCGATCCTGAACAGCCGGTACGTGGCCGAAAAAAAACGGGCCGGCGCCAGCTGTTCGGCGATCGCCCCATTGGCAATGGTGATCGGCCGGTCTTCGACCAGCCGCGGATCGGCAAAACCGGCTTCTTTGGCCAGGTTGAGAAAGTCATTCCAGTACAGAGCGCCGCTGAGACATTCGCCGTACAGGACCGGGTCCTGCTGCAATGCTTCCGGGATGCGCCGATCGGCGTACACATCGGAGAAATAGAACTCGCCGCCGGGCTTGAGCAGCCGATGCACTTCGCGCAGTACGGCCGCCTTGTCCGTGCACAGGTTGATCACGCAATTCGAAACAATGACATCGAAACTGTTATCGGGAATCTCGAGCTGATCGAGTTGTTCGAGATAGCCGTGGCGGAATTCCACGTTGCTCGCAGCGTAACCGAACTGCTGGCGGTGATAATCCTCGTATTGGCGCGCCACTTGCAACTGTTCATCGGTCATGTCGATGCCCGTGACGTAGCCCTGCTCCCCCACCAGGGCGGACAGGGCATAGACATCACGACCGCTGCCGCAACCCAGATCCAGCACCCGGGCTCCTTGCAGCAGCGGCGGCGCAATCAGTCCACACCCGTAATAGCGGGTGAGGATCTGATCGTGCAACTTGCCCAGTACCGGCTTCAACCAATCGGGTGGCTGTTGATCACAGCAGGCATTTGTCTGCAGATCCCTGCTGTTGTTCAGTGTCTTGCCGTAGTATTCCTGTACCGCTTCACGCATGAACTCAGGCTCCCGTTCATTCAGAAAATGACAACTTGTCTATATGGGACCCGTGCCGGAGGCAATTGTTGCATTGAACGCAGCTTTTACCGGACATCGGCATCCGCATATGCTTCCGATGGCCACACACAACTTGACCGGGGCGAGACGGCCAGTCGACCGGGGCAGAGTTCGCCGGGGCGATGAAGATTGCGAGTATGCGGTCGAAAACGGAGGACAGCAAATCATCTTCGTCGATTTCCGCCACCCGATCACCCGGGCCTACTGCAGCGGCAGGCAAAAGTAGCGGAAGCGCGAAATGTACTGTGATATTGATAAATTTCGTGTCAAAAAGCCGACTCATCGACTCCAGTGCATTCCCCCGGACCGATCGGATTGCAACGCGCCACACCTCCACCCGGGAGAACCACCCGGTAGTCGGTGAAGCGCGGGTCCGGCACCGGGTAATCGGTGCTGACAAAGTGGGCGCCACTGGCCAGCGCCGCCTCGCGCCGCGTCGTGTCGCCGCTGCGCGCCTGCTCGGTATCGGCGTCCGCCCGGGTGCGCACCAGGTACCCCCGACGCACCAGCTCCTCGATCTCTCCCGGATCCGCCAGGGGATTGTTGCGCTTCATGAAGGCGGCTTCGGGCGTACCCGGCGGCGAATCGGTAAACATCACGCGGCCTTCCAGGGAAGTATGCCCCTCGACATAGGTATCGCGTTTGCCGCCGCCGTTGTCCAGCGCGAACATGACCTTGCCCCGCGCCTCCGCTAGTGTCGGCCAGCCGCGCGTGAGTACGGCCAGCTCCAGTGTGACGGCGTCGCCGCGCACGTCGTCGGGGAGAATGATCCTGTCGTCGGGGAAGATACTGCGTATCTCCGCGTCGATCCGCCCCAGCGCCTCGCGATCGAAGGGCAGCGGCACGGCGAAACCGAGGTTGAGCGGGTCCGGGATGGGGTCGTCCTTCGCTTCGACAAGGATCATGATCGGCAGGTGCCCGGGATTGTCGTCCGACCACTGCCGGACTTCCCGCAGGCAAATCACAAAGGTCAGACAGGTCGTCTCGTAATCGATTTCCTGCACGTGCAGCACCTTCAGGCCGGGCTCGTCCAGCTCGGGAAGACCCGATGCCGCCGGCTCATTGAACAGGGTCCTCGCCTGGCGGTCCGCGTACAAGCCGCCCTCGGGATCGGCGAAAATATCGAGTTCGATCTGGCGGATACCCTGTTCCGAGAACTGCTCGGCCAGGGGCGCGTGTGTGTACTGCAGTGTCGGCGCGACGTCCGGTATGAATGCCAGCAGCAGGTCGAAAATCTCCGGTGGCGGTTCGATATGATAACTGTTGTGCGTGCCGAGGTACTGCAACTGGTTGATCGCCAGGGAATCCACCCCCACGACAGGGGTGCTATCGGTGCCGTCACTGCACCCGCCGACCATAGCGGTCGATGTCAGCATAACGATGCAGGCCCACAGCAATCGCAGCCGCGACCCGACCGCAGGCTTGTTATTATCGCTCATGAAGCTGCCCGTGGTTGCTTTGTTTCCGCCGATTCTAGACTACCCGGAGGGGTTGTGTCAGCGTTTTTGCGCCTGCAGGTACCGGCCAACGCCGCCCGAATCGTCGGACCAATACTTTAAACGCTCTTTAAAAGATGGCGCGCTGGTCATCGACATACGCGAACGTTTGTTCGAAAGTACCTTCGGTCCGGGACGGTAGCGACAGGAGTGCATTGATGAGTGATTACCCGACACCCGATTTTTCCATCGACCTGAGCGGTCGGGTGGCCATGGTAACCGGCGCCACCGCCGGGCTGGGCCAGCGCTTTGCCCAAGTGCTTGCCGCCTGCGGGGCGAAGGTGGCCATCACCGGACGGCGCAGGGAGCGACTCGACACACTGGCCGCGGAAATTCGCGACAGCGGCGGTGAATGCGAAGCGGTGACCATGGATATGACGGATCGGGAGCAGATCCGGGCCGGCCTGGTCCAGGCCGAGCAGGCGCTGGGTACCGTCACCATCCTGGTCAATAATGCGGGTATTCCCGATGCCCAGTACGCCACCAGGATCGATGACGCATTGTTCGACAAGGTCATGGATACCAACCTGGAGGGCCCCTGGATTCTCAGTTGCGCGGTGGCGGATCGCCTGATCAGGGCGCAACAGCCCGGCCGGATCGTCAATATCGCCTCCATGGCGGCCTTTGAAGTGCAATCGAACTTTCCCGCCGCCCTGTACGCGACCACGAAAGCCGCGGTTGTCCGCATGTCGGAGGCCATGGCGGTGGAGTGGGCCAAATTCCACATCAACGTCAACGCGATCGCGCCCGGCACATTCAGGTCGGAAATGGTCGAGGACATGCTCGAGCGCACGGGGGATATCAGTCAGTACTTTCCGCGCCAGCGCATTTGCGATCCGGCCCGGATGGACTCGACGCTGCTGTTCCTGGTATCGCCCTCCTCCGACTGCGTCACCGGCACCGTGATCAAGGTCGACGATGGTCAGTTGGGACGCTGACAGCAGCCCTGGTCGTATCTCTCACCGATCATTGGAACTCTCAACGGATCGAATCGTACTCCATCGGATAGCGGGCCTATTTGTAGCGGGGACACTGCCGGTATCAGAAGTCGTAGCGCACCGTGGCTCCCCAGGTGCGTGGGTCGGCGAGAAAAAACGCATCGGTACCGGAGACGAGCTGGGTGACCGCTGTCTGGCTCGCGTATTCATCGTCGGTGAGGTTTCTGCCCCACACCGATACGTTCCAGTTATCATTGCGCCAGCCGAGCTTCATGTTGAGCAGGTTGCGGTCGTCGAAGTCGGAGGGCATCAGGTCGGCAGCGTCGGCAACGTTGGTGGTGTGGTCATCCATGTAACTGTAGTCCGTGCGCCAGTACACGCCGCCATCGGCGAGCGGAAATACCAGCGTTGCGGCGAGGTTGCCGCTGATCTCAGCGGTGAAGGGCAATTGCTGGCCCTCGTCGGGCCCCGCCGTGATTTCATAGCGGTCGAGGTATTGCAGGCCCGCCGAAAGCGTCAGGTTGGGCAGAGGTAGTGCTTCGATATAAAGATCAAGCCCCGCTGATTCCACTTCCGCTTCATTGCTCACGAAGGTGCCGATGCCCGTCTCCTGTTGCTGTTGGGACTGGAAATTGTCGATCTGGGTAAAGAACACGGTGGCGTTCACCCGCAGCCTGGCATCCAGCAGCGTGGATTTCAGGCCCAGTTCGTAGGAGAGCGTTTCCTCATCGTCAAACTCCCGCGTGTCAGCGGCCCCACTCACGCTGTTGAAGCCGCCGGACTTGGTGCCGGTGGACGCGCTGGCAAACAGCATGCTGTCAAGGCCCACATCCAGCGCCAGGCGCAGCAGCCAGTCGATGTTGTCGGCGCTGCGCTCGAGTGTGGCGTCGATGGGCGTAGACACGGAATCCAGGAACGAACTGCCGAGCAGCGTGGCAGAGGGCGCCGTGGAGTTGGTTTCGCTGAACAGGTCTGACTCTTTGTTTTCGTCCGTCCAGCGCAGGCCGCCGGTGAGGTGCCAGCGCTCGCCGATGTGCCAGGTGGCCTGGCCGAAGACGGCCAGCGTCTCGGTCTCCTGTCTGGATTGCGCCACAAGGTTGTCCCCGGGCGCCGCGAGAAAGTCGACGCTAATGCCCGGCGGGAAGGGCAGATCCTGCTGGCTGGCAATCTCGATGAAATCGTCGCCGATAATCACGAAAGGCTTGTCGTCGCCGCGCTCGGTGGTCTGCTCGTAGTAGAACAGCCCCACCTGATACTCGATGGTATCGCCGAGGTCGGCGGTCAGCCTGAGTTCCTGCGAGAAGCTCTCACCGGAAAAATTGTCATCCAGCAGGGCCAGTACGTCGAGCCGTGAGCGGTCGGCGTCCACATCCACGCTGTACTCATACTCGTTCCAGGCGGTAATTGACGTGATGGTGCCCCAGTCGAGATCGTAGTCTGCGCCGAGTGAGAGCAGGTCGGATTCCATGGCGAAGCGGCTTTCTACATCTGGCGAGACCTTGTAATCGTAGGGGTCGTTCCGGTCCCGTTCGAAGCCCTGGGCGGCCAGAGCATCGTTGAGCGAATCGGACTGAATGGCGTCCGCGGCGCAACAGGTGGTATCGCGGTCCACATGGCTGCCGCTCAGCAGCAGACTGAGATTGGCGGTGGGGTCCCATTGCAGTTTGCCCATCAGGTTCCAGTCGTCGGCATCATTCAGGTCGTCGCCGGCGCTGTTGTCGTAAAACCCGTCGCGCTGGTGGCTGTTGCCGGACACGCGGTAGGCGAGTGTGTCGGAGAGGGGCCCGGACGCGGACACGGTGAACCGGCGCATGGCGTAGTCGCCGGCCGAGGCCTCCAGGTAGCCTTCGAACTCGTCGGCATTGGGTGCGCGCGTGACCACGCTGATTGCGCCAGCGTTGGTGTTTTTGCCGTACAGGGTACCTTGCGGGCCCTGCAGCACCTCGATCCGTTCAATGTCGGTCAAGTCGGACATGCCCAGCCCGGTGCGCCCGATAAACACGCCGTCCACAAACAGGCCAACCGACGGTTCCAGCGCCGGGTCCGCTTGTGCCGTACCGATACCGCGAATCGTCATGCGCGCATTGAACGGGCTGAAGTTGACGTTGACGTTCAGGCTGGGCGTCATCACCGCGAGGTCGATCGCGTTGTTGATGCCCGCTTCCTCAATGATCTCGGCACCGAAGGCGGTGACGGTAACCGGGATGTCCTGCAGGCTTTCGGCGCGCTTGGTGGCGGTGACAATCACCTCTTCCAGGGCGGTGGTTTGTGCATTGGCGGCACTGGCGGCGACGAGCAATGCGGCTGCGGCGGATGCCGGCGTGAGTCTGCGCATCGCAAGTCTCCTTGTCGCTGGTTGTTATGTTTTCCAGGATGCGAAATAATACGGCATAATATATGTCATAATATAATAGCGGTCAATATGCAACAAAGGCGGTTGTGCAATAGATCGACGGCCCGGCGTGGTGACTAAGGCGCTGCAACGCACCGCACGGGGTCAGTCGCTGGACGCCGCCAATATAGAGACATAATATGTGTCAATTGATGGACCTGTCCGGCTTCACCGCCGGCAACCATCCATGAGCCTCTGGGGGACTACACAATGAAAACCGGATTACTGAACTACCTGGCGTTGAACTACCCATTAATTTCTGCGGCATGATGCGTCCGGGCACGACAGAACTTGCAGCGGCTGCGTCCAATGCGGATGCGCTGGGAGTGATGACATGAAAAAAATTCTGCTGGTCACGCTGCTGGTGGTGTCTTGTGTCGGCGCGCTGGCCTGGTATCAGCGCATTGATATCATGCTGGCGCTGGTGGAATTCCGCAGCGAGCGCGAGGCGGTCATCGCCCCCAACCGCGAGATACCCTGGGCGCAGGGACCGAGCCAGGCCGTTGCGCCGCCCAACGAACGCCCGCCGAACATCATTCTGATTCTGGCGGATGATCTCGGCTACAATGACATTTCGACCTTCGGCAGGGGTGTGGCGGACGGCCGCGTGCAAACGCCGCATATCGATCAACTCGCTGCGAACGGTGCGCTGTTTGCACAGGCCTATGCGGGCAACGCTACCTGTGCGCCCTCGCGCGCCATGATCATGACCGGGCGCTATCCCACCCGCACCGGGTTCGAGTTCACCCCCACGCCTTCCGGCATGGGCCCGCTGGTATCGATGATTGCCGGCAGCATGGATAACGGCCTGCCGCCGGGCAGGTTCAATGAGCGTGGCGCCGCCGAGGCGCCACCCTATGAAGAGCAGGGCCTGCCGGCATCCGAAGTGACCATAGCCGAAGTGCTTGGCGAGCAGGGGTATCACACGGTACACATCGGCAAGTGGCATCTGGGGCGCGGCGCTGGCTCTGCGCCACGCGATCAGGGTTTTGACGAAAGCCTGTTGATGGCGAACGGTCTGTATCTACCGGAGGATCACCCCGAGGTGGTGAACGCCAAACTGGACTTCGACCCCATCGATCAGTTCCTGTGGGCACGCATGCGCTTTGCAGCGGCGTTCAACAATAGCGGCGGCGATCTTTTTGCGCCCGGCGGTTACCTCACGGATTACTGGACGGACGAATCCATCGAGGTGATCCGCGCCAACCGTCACCGCCCCTTCTTCCTCTACCTCGCACACTGGGGCCCCCACACACCATTGCAGGCCACCCGTGAAGACTATGCCGCGGTCGGCGATATCCAGCCGCATCGCCTGCGCGTGTACGCGGCGATGATTCGCGCGCTGGATCGCAGCGTGGGGCGCATAGCGGCGACCCTCGAAGAGGAAGGCCTGGCGGACAACACATTGGTGATATTCTCCAGCGACAACGGCGGCGCCGGTTACATCGGTCTGCCCGAAGTAAACGCACCCTTTCGTGGCTGGAAGCTGACCAATTTCGAGGGGGGCCTGCGCGTGCCGCTGTTCATGCAGTGGCCCGCACGCATCTCTGCCGGCACGCGCGTGTCCACACCGGCGGCGCACATCGATATGATGCCCACGCTGGCCGCGGCCGCCGGCGCGCCGCTGCCGGAGGGCGTGGAAATCGACGGACGCAGCCTGCTGCCGCTGGCAACCGGTGGACAAGAGGCTGCGGCTGCCTGGCCGCGCGACACCCTGTTCTGGCAGAGCGGCTACTACCGCGCCGTGCGCCACGGCGACTGGAAACTGCAGGTGTCGGAGAAGCCGGAGAAAGCCTGGCTGTACAACCTGGCGAGTGACCCGCAGGAGCGTGAAAACCTGGCCACAGCACAGCCGCAGAAACGCGCTGAACTACAGGCCCTGCTGGATGCGCACAGAGCGTCCGCTCGAGCGCCGCTGTATCCGTACGTAGCGGAGCTGCCGGTCGCGATAGACAAAACACTGGCCGAACGTTTCCTGGACGGCGACGAATACATCTACTGGCCGAACTGATTCCGCGCAGACGCCGGGGCCGCTACAGCCCCTTGCGGCTCAGTTCAATGGCCTTCGAATTCGCCGGCAGGAAAAATGCCGTGCCATCCTCGCCGAGACCGTCGATGTGATCGGAGTGGAAGTGCGTGAGGAAGACCGCGGCGATGTTCCGTTCGGCAACACGCTCAGGCGGGGACGTATTTCGGGAAGAAGCGGCTGCGATGTTGGGCGTTGGGAGCAGAATTCAGGGTGGATTCCACGGGTTCCGACGCTTGTCGTGCGGTACTTCGGCCGTGAACAACCGCTGGACGTGGGAAAAAAGGGTGTTTATCGCACTGGACTTCAAGAATATTCCCTACGAGATCGTCCCGCAGATGCCGTTTTCCGGCGACAAGGAATACCTGAAGATCAATCCGCTCGTCAAAGTGCCCAGCGTGAAAGCAGTGATGCAAAAAGAGACCAAAGCGCTGGGGCTGGGCTAAGCGGGATATGCCAAGGGCAGCACCTTGCGAGGGCGACGTTCACGCCCCCTACCGGGTTTACAAGTCGGACATCTCCTACTTCAGCGGCAAACTGGAAGCCTACCTGCGCTACAAGGCAATACCGCACAGCACAGTTGATGCCAATATGAAAAACATGCGTGCTGTGGCGGAAAATACCGGCTACAAAAAAATGCCCGCCGTGCAGACAGCCGATGACAAATGGCTGTTCGATACCACACCCATGTTGCAGTGGTTCGAACAGCGCTACCCGCAGGCACCGATACTGCCGAAGGATCCTGCCCTGCGGTTTATCGCCCTGTTGCTCGAAGACTATGGCGATGAGTGGCTGTGGCGCCCGGCCATGTGGTGGCGCTGGCAACCCCGCGCCTCCCGTTGGGCGCTGGGCTGGCGCATCGCATCGGAGATGGCGCACCCATGGTTAGGCAGGCCACTGGGATTTCTTTTCGGTCGCCGCCAGTTACAGGAATGGTTATGGGACGACGGCGTGACCCGGGAAAATGAGGGTGATGTGCGTGACATGCTCTTCCGGGAGCTGGAGTTTCTGGAGCCCGTGCTAGCCGATCAACCCTACTTGCTGGGCAGCCATCCGTCGGCGGCAGATTTCGGTTACTTCGGCCCGATGTTCCGTCACTTCGGCAATGACCCTGAGTCGGCCGAAGTCGTGCGCAGGAGCGGGCCAAATACCTACGAGTGGCTGGCGCGCCTGTGGAACGCGAAAATCGACAAGCTAACAGTGGAGCAACACTGGGTCTGGCCACAGAGTGACTACTGGGCCCCTCTTCTGGAACGCATCGCCAGGGACTACCTGCCCTACCTGCACCAGAATGCAGTGGCGTTTCGCAGCAACCAACAACGCTTTGATTACCGTGGCAACACCTTCACTTTCAAGGGTACCAAAACCACAAACTATCGCGTGTACTGCCGCCAGGTGTTGCAGCAGGAATTTAATGCGCTCAATGAACAGGACCAACACAGTATCAACCAACTGTTTGAGCCCAGCGGTGGACTGGAGTCCCTGCATACCGATGGCATTATCGATTCGGGCATGGCCGACCATTTCGTACTGCCGCGTGATCCCGCATCAACACAGGGCCAAAAGCCCGGCCTCATGAAGAGCCTGCTTGGCCAGCCCAGAAACTGACCTCAATCAGGCTGACATAGCCGCGGGACACCGGCAGGCTTGTAGTGACCTGTGCGGCTATGCCCTTTAACAGGTTGATATACAGTCTCCCATTGATCACCCGCTCAAGAACCGGCGACCCCGGTGCACCCGGGAACACTAAAATGCAGCGCGGTCCATCGGAGAGCGGCCAATACCGACCTTGACCAGGGATGGCCAGTGTCCTGAGGTGGCTGCTTTCCAGTGTTATCGTGGTGGTTCGAATACCTTGTGGGCCGTCGGCACCTCACAGATACGGCGCATTCTCACCGGCTCGTCAAACGCCGGGTACTTCCAGTACAGCTCGTCGCCCTCCAGCCAGCGCTTGACCACCGTGATGGCGGACAGGCCGAAGGGATGAAAGCGCAGCACTTCGTTGTCGTCCACGCTGATCGACGCCCAGGTATTCACGCAATTATTGTGCATGCCCTCCACATCCCGAGAGCCATTCTCCAGCGTGCCGTCGGCGTGAAAGTCATGAATAATGCCGGCGGTGGTTACCACAAAGCGATCGCCGCACTGCTCGATGCGCTCGAGGTGTCCGGCCGGCTCCGTGTAGGCCAGCCACAGGCCGCGCAAATCCGGAAAGCCCGGCGCGATGGGCTCGCTGCAGTGGGCGAGCACCGGCGCGGGGAATTCGCTGTAGTGGCAGGCGGGGGCAGGCGGCGTGTAGGCCTTTGGAATGTCCCTGGCTGTGAGGCCGTTACCGTCGAGTGCAGGCAAGGCGCAGTAGTCCAGATGCGCGCCGCTTTCCAGAAAAACCCGTGCCTCCGTGGTGTCTGGCGGGCGCGGCCACCAGAATGCCACCGCGTAGGCACACCCGAGCAGCAGTAGAAACGTGGCTATGCAGAAGCGTGCGATGCGCATGATGTTATGCCTTCCGGATAAAGGGGACGGAGGCACTGCTGTCCCCTTTTAGCCGCCGCGCACGAGCCCGCCCGGCAGTTCGCCGGTGCGCTCGTCGTTGTCGATAGTCTGCACGCCGTTGACGAAGGTCGCCACGTAACCCTCGGCGCGCTGGATCAGGCGGCCCGCGCCGCCGGGCAGGTCGCGAATCTGCTCCGGGCACTGCAAGCGCAGGCGCTGCAGGTCGATAAGGTTGCAGTCGGCTTTCATGCCGGGCGCGAGTACACCCCGATCGTTGAGTCCGTACAACTGCGCCGTGTCGGCGGTCAGGCGGTGTATGGCCTGCTCCAGACTTATGCGGCGGCCGCGCCGGCGGTCCCGTACCCAATGGGTGAGCATGAAAGTGCTCATCGTCGCATCACAGATGATGCCGACGTGGGCGCCGGCGTCGGCGACACCGTAGACCGACACCGGGTCCTCCATCATTTCCAGCAGCCCGTCGTAGGAACCGTTGGCATAGTTGAGGAATGGCCACAGCAGAAAAGCGCAGCCGTCGTCCGCCAGCATGGCGTCGTAGGCCACTTCCCAGGGATCGACGCCGTGTTGCGCGGCGATGGCGCGCACGCTTTTGTCGGGTGCGGGCTCGTAGTCGAGGTCCTCACCCAGTATGAAAACGCTGTCCAGCGCGCGGCGGCCGATCTGGTCCATCTGGAACGGCCCGCTGAATTCCGGTTGTTCCGCCAGTATGCGCGCGCGGAACTCGGTATCGCGCATGCGCGCGGCCCGCTCCGCCAGGGGCAGGTGCTCGATCTCGCGGTAGCTGGCCCGGTAGCGAAAGGGGTTGAGCTTCGACTGGTGACCCAGCAACACACCGAAACAGCGGTTGGCGACCTGCGGGCGCAGGTTGGCGCCGCGCGCATTGGCCGCGCGCACCGCCTCGAACCAGGGCTTCCAGTGACCGGCCTCGTGCTGCTCCATTGCCACAAACGTGATGGGGCGCCCGCTGGCCCCGCCGCGGCGCAGCAGCCAGTCGAGTTCGCTCTCCATGGCGCCCTCGGGGTCGCCGGTGACGACTCCGCCGACGCCGGCCGGCACGAGTTGGAAGACGCCGCTGTCGACCTCGTCCATCACCTCGAGAATCGCGGCCAGTTCGTCTTCCGGCGCGTACGTTCCCGGCACCGGGTTGCCGTGTACGTCGCGGTGTCCGGCGGTGCGGCCCGTGGAAAAACCGAGGGCGCCCGCCTCCAGCCCCGCCCTTACGATATCGCGGATCTGCGCCAGGTCCGCGTCGCTGGCGTTCTCCTGCGCCCGCTCGCCCATCACGTAGGCGCGCACGGCGGCGTGGGGGATTTGCGCACCCACATCCATGGCCAGTTCCAGCCCGGCGAGGGCGTCGAGGTATTCAGGGAAACTCTCCCAGGACCACTGTATGCCCTCGGACAACGCGGTACCGGGTATGTCCTCGACGCCCTCCATCAGTTCGATCAGCGCGGTTTCCGAACCCGGCCGCACCGGCGCGAAGCCGACGCCGCAGTTGCCCAGCACCGCGGTGGTGACGCCGTGCCAGCAGGAGGGCGTAAGATCGCTGTCCCAGGTCACCTGTCCGTCGAAGTGCGTGTGGATGTCGACGAACCCCGGCGTCACCAGCAGGCCGTCGGCATCGACCTCGCGCCGGGCCGGACCCGACACGCGGCCAACTTCCGCAATGACGCCATCCGAGATGGCGACATCGGCGGTGCGGGCCGGGGCGCCCGTGCCGTCGACTACGGTGCCGGCCCGGATTACGAGGTCGTGCATAGCACATTTCTCACTATCGGAGTCATCAAACTCTCCAATTGCACACAGAATGACCGCAACAGGTTCACCGCTCTTTTACGCAGGGCACAGCACAGCCTGCTAGGGCGCAACGCCCAATTCGGCACCGAATTGACCCGTGGCCTGAACCGGGTTGAAGGAATGGTCGTTGGTCAGCACATAGGTACCATCGTCCAATCTCCAGGCGTGCTTGTAGCTGGAATCCAGCTCCACCTGTCCCAGGTTGGACTGGGGATCGGCGTAGGTCTCGACATCGCGGATGTACTCGGAAAACTCCCGCGCGCGCAAATCGGCGGATTTCTGCTGGTTTTCCCACGCCTGCTGGCTCATCTGGCGGATGGATTCGTAGGTTTGCCGTGAAATCTCGGCGCGTTGCATCACACCCTCCCGGGCGATGCGGTCCATCTCGAGATTGTGGCCGGCGATCGCCGCCTGCCAGCGCGGATCGACCTCGACCGACTGGCGAATACCCTCGTACAGTGGCGGGTTATACTTCTCCGCAGGTGCAAACGCAACGAAGGACGGCGTGGCGAGCGCGGTCCATGATTCGACGGCCTGACCGTATACGCCGCCCCCGGTGCGCATGTACGTGAACACGACTCCGGCGCCCAACAGGCCGCGCATCTCGCGGCCGTCGTCGCCAGTGTAGCGGAAGGTGACATCCAGGGCCCTGAACTCACTCTCGATATACTGAAAGCCCGTATCCTGCCGGCCGCTGAGTTCGGGATTCTTGGCCGCGATGTCCGGCCGTTCCCTGCTGGAGACAATCTCCGCACCGGGCTGTAGCTGCTGCAGGACATGGCGAATATAGGCCGCCACGCTATCGATGCGCGCCATCGCACAACCGGGTTTCAATGGTTTGCCGGTCTGGTTCCACTCCCAGTACTGCTGTGGCAGAAGGGCTACCGCCTCGCGGCCGTCGGTGGATTTTGCCGACCACTGGAAGGCGTAACCATTGGTGCACTGGAATTGATTGCCCCAGACAACGCCGCCTTCACCGACCCAACCGTGGGGTACGAAAATGGTCGCCGCGACCATCGGCTGCCGGAATCCGCTCCAGTCGACAATGGCACTCGGCGCCAGGCGAATGGCGTCCGCGGGCATGCCCTGATCACGCGGCGCGGCTGCCGGCGCGACCATATCGGAATGGCCGTTCAGGGCGGGCGTCGAGCCACCATCACGCCCGGAACAGGCCCCCAGTAGCACACACGCTGCCAGCAGCGCGGTTATTGGACAAGATCTCATGGTGACTCCCGTTCTCCACCGGACTTGTCAGTATAATGCCCGCCAGTCGTTGGCAGGCTGTCAGACGTTCCGGGAATCAGTCCGCGGCCGGGAGTTACCAGACGCCACGGCGCTAACTCAATCGGAGCGCCGCCAGGGAAGTCCACGGTACTGTTCAGAAGAACCGCGGTGATACCTGCCTCGTGTCATTGATAAACCACGCAACCGGGGCAGATACCCAGATTGCCTTTGCCAAAGCCAGCCCCCGTGCCGGGCACGAACACAGTGACATTGCGCGCACCGGTAGTTGCATCGGGGGGCACAGTCACCTGCATGGTCAGTGTGTTTTCATCCACGATCACCAGATTGGAAACAGTTTCCGAGTTGCCTTCGATATCTGCTATCGCCGTCGGGAAAAAGTTTTTGCCGCTGAGAGTTACCGAGGTCGTTGCACCGACGGGGAGCACATTTGGCACAATACTGTCTACCGAAATGCTACCGACAGCACGGACAACAATATCGAAAGCGGAACGGAAAAAGCCGGGACCAATGTTGATATCGTTGTCGTCGTCGGGAACCAGATTGTCGGCAGCTGAGCTAAAAGCGACGTAGCGTCCATCGCCCGACAGTACCGGGTGTGTGCTCAATCCATTGGATTGGACGCCCAACTGGTCCACCGAAACTCGGCTCGTTGTGTTTGTCTGGCGATCGCGCACAAAAATGTCCCGCGCGTTGTTGGTGTCGCCGGCCACCAGGTTGTCGGCGTCGGACCAGAATGCGACATAGCGTCCATTCCCGGAGATGGAAGGATCAAGACTCACGCCATTCGCCGCTTCTCCGGCATCGTTCACGCTGATTTTTTGCGTGAAGAAACTGATTCGATCGCGTATATATATCGCGGTCGTGGTGTTGTTATCTGAAAACAGCAGATCCGAAGCCTGCGACTCGAATGCGACAAAGCGGCCGTCAGCCGATATCGCTGGATTCTGACTGTTGTTATTTGCATAATCGCCGATCCAGTTCGTGCTGATAATAGAATTTTCATCCAGCGCGGTATTGCGTACATAGACATCCCGGAAGCCGTTGGTATCAGTACCAAAGGTCAGCAGGTTCGTCGCCGTGGAATCGAATGCCACCAGCCCGCCGCCAGCCGATAGTGAAGGGTTTGCGCTAACCCCGTCGGCATCGTCACCGCTGCTATCAACGCTGAGTCGCTCAATACTTCCCACCGACCCGCGGAAGATATCCTGGACACCATTGGCATCGCCAGTCACCAGATTGGTGGCGTCAGATTCGAATACCGCGACGCAACCGGCAAAACAGGTAATGTCAACGTTTTCGCTGGCGCCATTGCCCTCGACGGGTGTAATCAGGCCAAACGCGCTGAGGCGTTGCGTCGACCCGGTATCCCGATCATGCAAAAACACATCACGCACGTTGTTGTTGTCAGCGCTTACCAGATTAGTTGCATCCGAGGCAAAAGCCACATACCGCCCATCATGAGAAATGGCGGCTTCATAGCTGCCGCCATTGCCTTGCAGCCCCGCACTACTGATACTGACGCGGCTGGTTGTACCTTCATTGACATCCCGCACAAAAATATCCTGCACACCATTGCTGTCTGTCGCGATGAGATTGCTCGCATCAGACTGGAACGCGATGTAGCGTGCGTCTTCGGATGCGGCAGGCAGGAAACTGTCGTTGTTGGCCTGCTCACCACTACTATTCAACGTCGCCAGCCCGGTCCAGCTACAACCGGACATCATCGCAATGGCGAGCCCGGCAGACGCAACTCCAATCGGCCTGCGCCGCACACAGTCCCGGTAACCGGTGCCGAGGTTGCCAGTTCGCTTTTTCCTGTCAGCCAATAAATCAGTCAGTACATTCACAATGGGTTCCTCGTCGGGAAAATTGCTTTGACAGGCAACAAGCTTAGTACATTTTTAAAGGGGACGGAGGCACTGCGGTCCCCTATTGGCAATTAACTTGTCGATACCCCTTATCCTATACTATTCTGGTCCGAAATCGCTGGGGCTCCAAGTTGCTGTCAGCAGGGGAAATTCGGGAATTCCACCGACGGGGGTTCCTGACATTCAGGGGAAGCAAAGGCCTCTGCGCGCAGTTGCCTGACGTCGATGTATTCAGGTCGCTTCTGGCAAGCCCGGGGCTTCCGCCCGATGCTGAGATGCCCGAACCTGTCACCGGATGCTTTCGCCGGAAAGCGGACATCGAGGGCGTGGACCTCAGCGGCGCGCGCCGCCTACATAAACGCCGGCGGCAGGAAAGCTTCAGGCGGACGTTCAGCACCGGGCGTCCCCGCGACGTAGTCCGCGGTAAAGGCCACCGCCCATTCGGTGCTCGCGATCAACTCGCCGATCAGCAGGGCCGCCAGGGGAATGGCCAATGTCCACCACCATGCCCTGTGCACCCGCCCGTGCAGGCGCCTGTCGGCGATCATGCCGATCAGCGGAAATACAAGGGCCGCAAAAAACATCAC
Source organism: Halioglobus sp. (assembly GCA_034521205.1). GTDB lineage: Bacteria > Pseudomonadota > Gammaproteobacteria > Pseudomonadales > Halieaceae > Marimicrobium. Next base: position 1,707,761 of record JAXHMT010000004.1, on the reverse strand, counting down.
TGTGAAGGTATACGGAATGGTCAGGGGGAGCGGCAGCAACCGGGCCAGTCCGGGTGATGCCCGACGCAGGCCGTTGCGCCGTACATCAGGCGGCGGTGCCAGTCCGTCCGCCCGCGCATGTGCACAGCCCATGCGGCGAGTGCCGCAAATGCGAGGATATGGCAGATGTTCACGAACAGGAACTCCGCCTGCCCGAAAACGGGGGGGCCGCCCCGCACACGCAGGCTAACCAGAGTGAGCCAGATACCCAGGACCACCATCAGCGGAATCAGCAAAAAACCGAGCTTTCCCAGCCGCCGGTGGAGTCCGATACTGCCCCGGAAGATCAGGGTGTTCTGCGTAACATAAAGCGCCGTCCAGGCGATGAACACCGCGGCGTGGACGTGATAGGGGAAGGGGACGGAAAAGGTCGACCGGCCCATGAAGAGGTTGAGCCCGAAGCCGGTAATGACGGTCGCCGCCATCACCCAGGCCATAACCAGAAAGAAGCGCGCATCGGGCCGGGCAACAGGCACCACGGGCGTCTCAGTCTCCATGATCAACTCTCCAATCGAACCCGACAGACCCGTCGGGCTTCTAATGATAACCCGGCTAGCAAGATAGTCTCCAGATATACGGGCAAGGGCAGCGATGGAGGGCGGGCGCATAAGCGCGCGGCGAGAACGGTTTGAAGAATCATCCCTCCGTCCCTTTTATAGCTATACTGGCCCGATGACGGAACAGGGTGACAGACACGCAGCCAGCGATCCCTACACGATTCTGCAGGATGCGGCTTTTCTGGGAGAGCTCGCTGAGATTGCCAGCCGGGAAGGCAAATCCCGCGAGCAGGCGGAGAAATATGCGCGCAAGTGCCTGACCGAGATAGCGGCCATCCCGAGGACCTCCTGGCTGGCACCGGCCGCGCGGCTGGCCCGGTTCGTCTACACGCGCAGCTACCACCCCGAGCTGGATATCAACCTGGAGACCATGGAGCGGATACGCGAACTCTCCAGGGACCAGCTGTTGCTGTTCATGTGGTCGCACAAGTCGCACATGGACAGCTTCGTGTTCCTGCTCTCGTTGTACGACAACCAGTTCAGGCCGCTGCCGCTGGTATTCGCCGGCGTCAACATGAACTTCGCGGGATTCGGCGCACTGGCTCGCAGAGTGGGCGCCATCTTCCTGCGGCGCGATTTCCAGGACGATGCGATCTACCGGTTGGTTTTTCGCCACTACATAGACCACCTCATCCGCAACCGTCGATCGCTCACCTGGTCGATCGAGGGCACACGCTCCAGAACAGGCAAATTGTCGCCGCCCAAGCTGGGCATTCTCAACTGGGTGCTGGAAGCATGTGAGCGGCAGCAGGTAAAGGATGTGAAACTCGTACCAGTCTCCATTGCCTTCGACCGCATCGCCGAGGTCGATGATTATGTCGCCTGGCAGCGCGGACTACCCAAGCGCAAGGAATCGCTACTCTGGTTCTTCCATTACATTTTCGGCATGAAGAAACCCTACGGGAAGATCTATATCCGGTTCGCCGAGCCCTTCGCCCCGGACGAGGTGCCGGAAGGTGCCGTACAGGCAGATTCCGACGAGACGCCGTCCAGGACCATGCGGCTGGCCTTCGAGGTATGTTCCCGCATAGAACAGGTCACGCCAATCAAGGCAGCGGACGTACTGACCATGGTGCTGCTGGCGGCCAACGGCCGGGCGCTGACCATCGTCGAACTATTCCAGCAGGCGAGCCAGATCTCTCAACTGGCCCGGGAGCGCGAGCTGCCGCTGGCGACGGGTTTCGACCTCGCCGACGAGGAAAAGGTCGCCGCCGCCCTGCTCTCCATGCGCCGATCCAAGCTGATCCAGGAATTCGGCAAGGGCAGCGCGCCCGTCTATTTCGTTCCCGAAGGACAGCAACTCGCCGCCGCCTATTACCGCAACACGATTACCCACCATTTCCTGTACGCGGGCCTGGGCGAGATGGCCCTGGCACTCAGCATCGAGGATATTCGCTATACCGGCGAGGAAGAGATCGCACAGCGCTTAAACCAGCTCAGGGACTTCTTCAAATTCGACTTATTGTTTCCGCCGCAAGGCGAGTTAATTCAAAAAACCATCGCCGAACTTCACAGCCGCTATCCCGAATGGAACAAACGCACTGCGTCCATCCCGGCCCAGCTCAGACTCGCCCCACCCCGCTTCGGCCATGCCACCCTGCGATCCCTCGCGGAAGCCTACTACGTGGTGGCGGTAACGCTAAGGGGAAGGGGCGCCAGCCCCATCCCTGAGCGCAAGGCGTTTACAACCAGTCTGCTGGAGCGCGGTCGGGAAATGCTGCTGCGCAAGCAGATCAGTACGGAATCCGCCCTGTCGAGAGATCTCTTCGACACTGCGCTGAGTCTGGCTGAGCACCGGCGGTTGCTGGTTGGAAACACGGACGAGCTGGCTGAGCGCCGCGAACTGTTTGCGCGCGAAGCGCTGGAAATCCTGGTGGCGGTAAACCTGTTGCAGAGTGCCTATGATGCGGCCTGGTTTCCGCCGTTGGGGGTGGCGGCTCAGCGGGGGGAACAGCAGTAAAGGGGACGGAGGGAATATTTTGTAACCACATGCCCGGGTCTGATCTCGTTTCCCGGTAACCCGGCATTATGCTGAAGGCATCACAGGCGGACGCCATCTCACGAATGCCCCGAGTAGTCGGCAATCGTTACACACAGTGTGTAAACAAGAAATATCGCTTTATGCCTCCCCCGTTTTCTTTCCTTTTGGTCTGTCTGTATACCGCCCGGACTCATTGTAGAATGCCATAACGTATTGCGATTGGAAGATACCGAAACCGATGGGCGACAGCCCGGAAATACTCAGGGCTCAGGCAATCCCCCCGAGCCTACCGCAACCTGCAAGCAAAGCCGGCTAAAGAGGTGATCTCATGGAAAACGACGTGGTTCTTATCGATAATCCGGCGCCGCAAGTGCGCCGCATTACCCTGAACCGGCCAGAGAAACGCAACGCCCTCAACCATGCACTGCGAGGGGCCATTGTCGATGCATTGCGCGAGGCCGATCAGGATCCCGATGTGCGTGTCATGATCGTGCGCGGCGCCGGCAAATGTTTCTCTGCCGGCTATGACCTGGGAGATGGCAATGCCGGCCAGGACTTCCCGTGGTACACACCCGGCGGCGACGGCCATTGGCCGCGCCATGTGACACAGGGGTGGATGGGCATCTGGGAACTGGGAAAACCCGTCATCGCCCAGGTTCACGGCTATTGCCTTGCCGGGGGTAGTGAACTCGCCACCTGCTGCGATCTCGTGTACGTCAGTGACGACACCCAGATGGGCTACCCCGCCGTGCGTTTTGGCGTACCGGACAATCACTTTCACGCCTGGTTCGTCGGTATGCGCAAGGCCATGGAGATGATGCTGACCGGGGATTCGATCAGTGGAGAGGAATGCGTGAGCCTCGGCTGGGCAAATGCGTGCTACCCCGCCGAGGACCTGGAGGAAAAAGTGCTGGAGGTAGCCCGGCGGATCTGCCAGGTACCCGCCGACCTGGTCCAGCTGAACAAGCGTGTGGTACACCGCCAGATGGAAGTGATGGGGTTGCATACGGGCATCCGCCTCGGGTCTGAATTGTGCGCCCTGGGCACGCACCAGAAAAGCATGCACGATTTCGTGGCTCAGGCGCGAACGGAAGGTCTCCGTTCGGCCTTGCAGGATCGCGATGAGCCCTTTGACGATTACCGGACGCGGGAACCGGATAAGGATCGAGAATAGCGACGAGCCGACCCTGCTGCAACTTGTCATTAACGGCGAGTACTCCAGTGCCGAGGGCGCCACGGCCAGTCGCGGCACACTCAAGTCGGGGATCGAGATGTTCTCTCGGCTGCTGAAAATGCGCCGGGACCTGTAGCCAGCGGGATTAGCGGCGGAGTGCGAGGGATGGGTCAAGCGCGCCAGGTCGCCTCCAGAAGCATTGGTCGTGACGTGTGTGGCCGTTGTACACTTGCCTTCGATGATGCACTCCACTCCTATCGGGTTGTTCTCGTTTCCGGCCGGTCGCCATGAGTGATTCGCATACGTCCGACGTGCTGGTCATTGGCGGCGGCCTGGCCGGGATAGTCACCGCCCTGGAATGCCTGCGCGCCGGGCAGTCGGTCACCCTGGTCGACCGCGACTCGCCGGAGCGATTCGGCGGCCTGGCGCTGTGGGCCTTTGGCGGCATGGCCCTGGTCGGCACGCCGCAGCAGGCGAAATCGAAGATTCCCGACAGTCCCGAACTGGCCCTGGCGGATTGGTTTCGCTTCGGCGAGGTCGACCCGGACGATCGCTGGTCGGTCGAATGGGCCGAGCGCTATGTCGAGCGCTCGCGCGCCGACGTGTACGACTGGCTGATCGAGGAGGGGCTGAAATTCCTGCCGGCAGTCAATTGGGTCGAGCGCGGTCGTCTTGGCGATGGCAACTCGGTACCGCGCTACCACGTCCTCTGGGGTACCGCACGCGAGCTGGCGCGTCGCATGATCGCGGCCATGCGTGCCGCCGATACCGGCGGGCGGTTGACCCTGCTGCATCGGCATCGTGTCGATTCCCTCGATCACGAAGCGGGCCGGGTCCGCGGCGCGGTGGCCGTCCAGGAGGACAGCGGACGGGAAGTGCGCCTGCGCTCGCCCGTGGTGGTGCTGGCCACCGGCGGCCTCAACGGCAGCCACGAAGAATGTCGCGCCAACTGGCCGCGCCATCGGCCGCGGCCGAAGACCATGCTCAACGGGGCCCACCCCTACGCCGACGGGCGAATGCAGCGTTTCGTGGCCGATGAACTCGGCGGGCGGATCGTCAATCCCGGCGAAATGTGGAACTACGCAGCCGGTTTTCCGCACCCATACCCGCATTTCGAAGGCCACGGCCTGTCGAGCATTCCCTGCAAGTCGGCGCTTTGGCTCGACCACCGCGGCCGTCGCATCGGCCCGGAACCGCTGGTCACCGGCTTCGACACGCACTGGCTGTGCAAGCGCGTTGCCGCGCAGGAGAAGCCCTGGACCTGGCACCTGCTCAACCGCCGCATCGCACTCAAGGAGTTCGCCATCTCCGGGGCCGAGCACAATCACTCCATCCGCGAGCAACGCTTTGCCGTGTTCCTCAAGGAACTGCTTCTGGGCAACAAGCGGCTCTACGAGCAGATGCGGCGCGAGAGCGACCATTTCCTGGTCGACGACACGATCGCTGGCCTGGCCGGGAAGATGAACCAGTTGACGTGTTCGCACGACGTCGATCCCGAGGTGCTCAAAGCCACGGTGGATGCCTTCGACGCCAACTTCTCCAGGGGCAGCGCACTCGAAAACGACCCTCAGGTCCGCCTGATTCGTCACGCGCGTCAATGGGGGCCGGACAAGCTCAGAACCTGCAAGCCCGCGCCGCTGAAGAAGCAGGGCGCCGGGCCCTTCGTGGCCATTCGCATGCAGCTGATCACCCGAAAAAGCCTGGGCGGGCTGCGCACCGATCTCGAAAGCCGCGTACTCGACGCCCGGGGTGAGCCCATCGCCGGCCTGTACTGCGTCGGCGAGGCGGCCGGCTTCGGCGGCGGTGGCTGCAACGGCAAGCGCTCGCTGGAGGGCACTTTCCTGCCCGGCTGCATTCTTACCGCCCGGTCGGCGGCGCGGTCGATCCGGTCGGGCGGATAGCGCGGATTGTCTCGACACGAAGGAATAGAGGAACACACCATGCCCAATGGCGCCCAAGCCCTGATGAAGACCCTGGCCGATGCCGGGGTCGAGGTCTGTTTTTCAAATCCCGGAACCAGCGAGATGCACTTCGTCGCCGCGCTCGATGCAGAGCCGCGCATGCGCGCCGTGCTGGCCCTGTTCGAGGGCGTGGCCACCGGGGCCGCCGACGGCTACGCGCGAATGGCCGACAAGCCGGCCGCCGTGCTGCTGCACCTGGGCTGCGGACTGGGTAACGGCCTGGCCAACCTCCACAACGCGCGCAAGGGCAAGGTGCCGGTGATCAACATCGTCGGCGACCACGCCACCTACCACCAGCCACTCGACGCCCAGCTCCAGTCCGATATCGAAACGGTCGCGCGCAACGTCTCGCCCGAGTTCGTCCGCAGCCCGGAAAAAACCGAAGATTTGTGCCGCGACGCGGCCGACGCCATCGCGGCGGCCGTCGGTCCGCCGGGTCAGGTCGCCACTCTGATCCTGCCGGCCGACGTGTCCTGGGGCGAGGGCGGACAGCCCGCCGCGCCGCCCGAGCGACCGAAACCCGAAGCGGCCGACGACGCAACGATCCGGGAAGTTGCCGCTGCGATCCGCAGCGGCAAGACCGCCTTCATGCTCGGCGGCCGCGCTCTGCGCGAGGCGCCCCTGCGCGAGGCCGCCCGCATCGCCGCCCACAGCGGGGTGAAAGTGCTTTCCGAGGTCTTCCCGACCCGACTCGAGCGCGGCGCCGGCCGCCCGACGATCGAGCGCCTGGCCTACCTGGGCGAATTGGCCACCCTGCAGCTTGCGGAATTCGATCACCTGGTCCTGATCGACGCGAAGGAGCCGGTGTCCTTCTTCGCCTACCCGAACAAGCCCAGCGAACTGGTGCCCGACGGCTGCACGGTCCACACCCTGAGTCGGCCCGACCAGGACAGCCGTGCCAGCCTCGAGAAGCTGGCCGCCGAGCTCGGTGCCGGCGAGACCGAACCCGAGCTGCAAAAAGCCGGTCGCCCCGACCGCCCGCGCGGGCGACTCACAGCCGAGAAGGTCTGCAAGGCCGTCGGCCACCTGCTGCCCGAGAACGCCATCCTGGTCGATGAGGCCAACACCTCCGGGCTCATGCTCCCGGTGATGACCGCGGGCGCTCCGGTCCACGACTTGCTCACACTCACTGGCGGAGCCATCGGCCAGAGCCTGCCCAATGCGGTCGGGGCGGCGATCGCCTGTCCCGAGCGGCCCGTGCTGGCCCTGGTGGGCGACGGCTCGGCCATGTACACCAACCAGGCGCTGTGGACCATGGCGCGCGAGAACCTCGACATCACCGTCGTGGTGCTGGCCAACGCCGCCTATTCCATTCTCAACGTCGAACTGCAGCGCGTCGGTGCGCGCGACAGCGGCGGCCCCAAGGCTCGCTCCCAGCTCGATCTGACCGGCCCGAACCTGGACTTCGCCCGCATGGCGCAGGGGATGGGCGTTCACGCCGTGCGCACCAACACCGCCGAAGATTTCTGCAAGGCCATGGAATATGCCTTCGGCCAGCCCGGCCCCCATGTGATCGAAGCGGTTATCCCCGAATCGCTGAACCGGACAAAGCGCCGTATCCTGCCCTGGCTGCTGCGGTCCATCCCGAAAATGCCCCGGCCGATGGCGCGAGCACTCAAGGCGAAGCTGGCTCCGTAGCCCACGATTCGCCGCGGCGCTCATTCGGCGAACCGGTGTCAGCCGGCGCGGGGCTTCAGGCCACCTGTCCCTTATGAAAACTCGATCGTTGCCTCGAATTCCAACATCGCCGCACATGGTCTATGCAGCAACGCGTGTGTAACGATGGTGCAGCCCCCAACTCGAGGCAGCGCGGCGATAGTCGGCGCTGAAGTCATTGGTTAACGCAGAGGCGGTGGTGCCCAACCTCTGACATCTGGAAGCGGCAAATATTCTCCTAGGTGCAACCACGCGCAAAGACATTGACTCAGCAGAGCTCGAACGATTTACAGTTCAACTGGAGAATTTTCCCATTACGGTAGACACACTCACAGCAAACCAGGTTTTCGGCCACGCCATCTCGCTGGCGAGGGCATACCGCTTAAGCAGTTACGACGCTGCCTATCTGGAATTGGCGCTTCGTGAAGGTATACCGCTGGCGACGCTGGACAAAAATCTACTCAGGGCCGCCAAGAAGTCCGATAGCGACATCTACTTGAAATAGGCCACAGACTGGAAGCATAGCAAAGGTTCTGCCAAGTTAAGTATTTGAACCGATAACAATCCAGTCGACAATGATGAGGCAATCGCCCTGCTCCACTCATTAAACGCACTGACCCTGAGATTGCGATAATGTTCAGCCCTAACCAGATGTCTTCCCAGATTAAATAGGTTATGGACAGAAGCAAATAACCGCGCATTGGGACCGGCGTATACACCGTTCGCACGGGAAGCTGCAGCTCACTGCGAGAGTTCGGGTAAATACTTCTGCATGACGCCATCACCGCCAGAGTCCCACTAAGCGCAAGTAATCGTCTTGCAGCAGGGATAAACTACTTTTCGAATCCCGATCTTTATTCGAATTATGTGCAGACACAGACAGCTAAAATTCTACTGAACAGGAATTACTACCTCTGTTCCATCCTCCGCGACAATCACCTCGCCGTTGAATACAGAGGATACCGGCTGAAAAAAAGCCAGCTCCAGCTGTGCCGGACTAGCGACTGCCGGAACCAGGTGAGTTATGACCAGCGTATCTACTTCAGCGTCATTGGCCAGTTGAGCCAGTTGGGTGACATCAATGTGGTAGGTGCGAATATCCCGGAATATCTTCTCCAGACGGGGCTCGGGAAGGCGGTCAAAAGCACATTCAGTTTCTTCCACGAATGACTTGTTCATGACCTCGGATACCAGCACATCAGCGTTTGCCGACAGGGCCCGGAAGCCTGCTGTGTCTATGGTATCCCCACTGATTGCAACGACTTTGTCCGCGTACTCCACCCGATATCCCAGCGCCACTCCAATGGGGGAGTGATCCACGGAGAAGGCCAGTACACGAACGCCATCCATCTCGTAGACAACCCTGCCTTCCGGACCTACATCCAGGATAGGCACTGCAGCTGCTGACAACGTACCGGGGAAAATATCCTGGCCATGGTGGGCGATGCGATAAGCTTCATCCGCAGCGTAAACCACATTGAAGGCGCTGACGATCTGCTCGACGCCGAGGCCGCCATACACAGTCATCGATTGCTCTCGCCCCAGAATCCACGTGCGACTGATCACCTCGCCAAGGTCCGCAATATGATCCGAGTGAAAATGCGTCAAGAATACGTTCTCGATCTCCGTTACCGGAAGGTTGAGATCTTCCATCGATCTCTGGGCCCTGTCGCCAGCATCGAACAGCAGGAACTGACCATTTACAAAAACCCCCAGACACGATTGCGCCCGGTCTGAGGGAATTGGGGAGCCGGTGCCACAAGTCACCACGGTGATCCTCGATGGATCCAGCAACTCCGTCCTGCGCTGATCCGCATCGGAAACCTGCTGGGACAACCCTGCTTCAATAAACCCTGAAATTGGCGAAGGGGGAACACTGCACACGGCTTCAGGCGCGGCTGGTGTTTCATTGATGGGAGTGTCCTGGGCAGTACACAACGGGTTATTCTGTCGTTCTGCCGAATCTGCCCCATCACTGCAGCTCGACACCAGCAGTAAGTTGATCGAGACAATCGTGGCGAAGACTATGTTCTTGCACGCGCTTTCGCTTACCTTCATACACCACCCACCCTTGTCTTTCCTAAATAACCTTTCGAACTCTGGAGGCAACGAATTGACAGCGACAGCGTAGCAAGCTAAAGTCCTCCAAATATAGACATCGTCTATATTAGACCGGTTGGCAACCGCGCACAAGTATTTACAATTCTCGTGTTTACAATTCTCGCAAAAGTGACTCCGGACCGATCGTTGGCCTCATTGAATGGGCATAGCAGGGTAAAAACAGATGCTGAAACTACATTTCGCACCAAATTCACGCGCCAGCCGGATCCTTTGGCTGCTGGAAGAACTGGGCCTGGACTATGATCTGAACCGAATGGATTTCCATCCGAAAGATCTGAAATCCGACGAGCACAGATCGCGTCACCCCCTGGGCCGCGTACCAGTCCTGGAGGATGGTGCCGTGAGTATCTTTGAATCAGGCGCTATCACCGATTACATCCTGGAGCGCCACAGGAACGGCGGGTTGAAGCCAGCGGTTGATGACCCCCACTTCCCCGAATACCTCCAGTGGTTCCACTACTGCGAAGGTATGGTCATGCCGCCGGTCAACACCATCGTGGTGCACACTCTCCTGCTGCCACCGGATCGCCAGGATGAGAACGTACGCGGCCAGGCACAACGTTTGCTTGCCAAGGCCTGGGCCCCGGTCGAAGAGGCCATGGAGGGTCGGGAGTACCTCATCGGTGACTTCTCCGCCGCCGACACCATGCTCGGTCATGCGTGTATCATGTCCAAGCGCCTGGGCATTATTACGGACGAGGATTTTCCCAACCTTAGCGCTTATGCTGATCGCCTGTTGGCACGTCCGGCTTGCGCGAAAGCCTTTGCAGCGTAACGTTGTACGGTCACAGGTGACGCAAGATAAGCGCGCCACCACCCGGTGCTGGCGCTTGCTATTGCTTACTTTTGTAGCGTTTTCTGTGCGTTGCTGGCGAACTCATCCGCCGCCTTTTCGTCTTTCAGCACTTTCTCCAGACTGAAGGGCACTTCGAGACCTTTCGCCATGCCGGGCTGGTCGCGCATGACATCCAGCCAGCGCTGCAGATTCTCCAGGCCTTCTATGGTCGCGCCCGACCACTTGTAGGTTCGCACCCAGCACCAGTTGGCAATGTCTGCAATGGAGTAGTCGTCCGCCAACCACTCGTTTTCCCCGAGGTGACCGTCGAGGACTTCAAACAGGCGGCGGCACTCATTCTGGTAGCGGTCAATCGCAGGCTGGAGCTTTTCGGGAAAGTAGCGGTAGAACACGTTGGCCTGACCCATCATAGGCCCGACACCGCCCATCTGGAACATCAGCCACTGGATCACCCGTGACCGACCCTTGACGTCAGTCGGCAGCAGACGCCCCGCTTTCTCCGCGAGATAAATCATGATGGCCCCGGATTCAAAGATCGCCAGATTGTCCATTTCACGGTCCACAATCACCGGTATACGCCCGTTGGGATTCAGCGCGCGAAAGGCGGGCTTGTGCTGGTCGCCATCGGAGATGTTCACAAAGTGGGTTTCATAAGACATCTCGAGGGCTTCGAGGGTACAGGATGCCTTGTGGCCATTCGGCGTCGGCGCAGTATATAAATCTATCATTGGGTTGATCCCTATCATGTATAAGTTTTGCTTGCACTATTTTTCGACGGCTTCGAGCATCTCGAGATCTGGTGCTCCAGCCACCAGGCCGGCAAGCCGCTTGTTGGCTTCACGAAAATGATCTGCCTTGCCGTGAGCATCCAGCGCCTCGGCACTCTCATACTGCTCCATGACCTTGTACACTTGCGGATCAGATGCACTGCGGTGCAGTGCATAGAACACGTTGCCCGGCTCATTGGCACGCACCTGCTCGGTCAGTTCCATAAATACCTGCTCGAACTCCTTATTCTTGCCTTTCTGGACTTTAATTGTTGCCAGTAAACCAATGGCCATGGTTATCTCCTGAAATATCAGTGGTTGTTTATCGTTAGTGCGGCCCTGCGGCGGATTTCCGCCGCCACGAGCCATAATCTGTCCTGCCCCCAGACCGCGAGATCAGGCTCACCGTCGGGACCAGAAAGCCTGTAGGAAGGAACGCCCCACAAGCCCATTCCGTCTACCATCTCGTCCTGGTTTTGTTCGACTATGGCTTTCCAGTCATCGCTACCCAGTCGCGCGAGGGCCTCGCTCCACTCCAGGCCGGCCTCTTGTACAGCCCGTTTCATATTCGAAGTTCGGTGCAGCCCCCTGCCCTCGGCCCACGCGTGCCGTAACAGCGTGCTCAGAAGCTGACGATCCTTGCCCTGTGAAGTAGCCCAGGGCAGGAGCGAATAGGCGAGCCTGGTGGGCGTACCTATCGGGGAGACATGATTGCCAAAGGGGACGCCAAAATAATCCGCCTCGCGTTTGGTATCGAAGAAGATATATCTCGCCTTGGCCGGGGTGGCGGGAACACCGCGCATGATCATCGGGAGGACCGGCTTGTGATAAAAATTGATATTGCAGGCATCGGCAAGCGCAATTGTCCTGTCGTAGATTATCGACGTGTACGGGCTGTTTAGAGAGGGGTAGAAATGCAGCTCCAGGCCGCTGGCGTCGACGCCGGTGACGTCGATGGGGGGACGCGGCGCGATATACGGCTGTTCTGGCGCCTTGCAGGCGCCGAGTTCCCGCAGACGCTGCTCCAGATGAAACAGCCTGTCTACACCCCAATACCACTCGCCACCGTAATAAAAAGTGGCGCCCGAGTAGTGCCCCAGCTCCGCCAACCGGGCCGAGCCTTTGTCCAGTGCCGCACTGGCGTCGGCATCCGATGCCTGGCCATACTCTGCCGCTTCACCCAACCACATATCGGTACTGATTCTCGCAATCTCAGAGACGAAACCATCGCTGTCCAAACCCGCCAATGCCAGTGTGGCCGAATGCTGGATCTCCGGTACGGGAACAACACCGGCACCCTCGGGGAACCTTAAGCCAAAATAAGGCGCGATGAGAGCGGTATCCCGGCGTGCCCATGTCGCAAGCTTCTCCTCTTCCGGCTGGTTTCTACCACCCGTCGCGCGCATCAGGTGCGGAATAATTTCCACTTCGTAGCGCTCTGCAAACCGTGCGATGACCTGCGCTGTCAGATGCGAGTACGGGTCATCCAACTGGTGGAAATACTCGACCTCATGTGGGCGGCCCTCTGCCAATCGCTTGCTCTCAAAGCGCGCACGCTTCTTTTGAACCTGTTTGGTGCTCGCGATGCGACGTAGATACCTCGCCATAAGGAACCGGGTGATCGGGGAGGGATCAACCATGCTGGGCGGGTTAGGGTTATTCTCTGGCTCAAGCATATTGCGACCTTCCTATGAGTACTTCGCCAAGGTACCCCGATGCATTGTTCGTGTCGCCCCGGCGCGCGCAGGCATACCAGGTAACATGACTCAGATCTGTCTCAGTTCTTGGGCTATATTCGGGTAGTCTCGCCAGTAAAACGCCAGCTCATTGTTATCCCGGGACTTGTAAATACTGTGGCACCAGCGAAATTGTTGAACCCACCGCGCAAGGCCTTGCCGATGGGTGTACGGGCTGTCGACACTATAACTGCTTCTTTGACGTGTATTTTACTTCTCCGAGCTCTGTTGAGTTTGAGTTTCAGGCAGGAATTTCAATAATTACTCTGGCCGCAATCAGGCCGCTGTGGACGCAGCGACCTCTTTATCACCGACGATACTGGCCAGGCGGTCGTTGATGATCCTCTCGGCATCCCCAACTATTTTCTGTACCAATTCCTGGCAGGTGGGAATGTCATTGATCAGTCCACCAGACATGCCTACCGTGACCATACCCGCGTCCATGTCACCGGTGGTCCAGGCTTTATCCTGGTTGGCGCCAGACACGAGTTCGTATACCTGGCTGAAATCGCCACCCGTCGCTTCGATCTCCGCGACCTTGTCGGCCACGGAATTACGATACACGCGAGCGGTGTTCCTGAAACTGCGAAAAATCAGGCGGGTCTGGTTTTCGTCCATCTCCACCACCTTTTGTTTGATGGCTTCATGCACAGGAGCTTCCTGCGTCACCACAAAGCGGGTACCCATGTTGATGCCATCGCAGCCCAGGGCCAGTGCAGCGGCAAGGCCGCGGCCATCGGCAATACCGCCAGAGGCAACCACGGGAATCTTGAGGGCCTGAGTGGCCGCCGGAAACAACACCAGCCCGCCTACGTCCTGCTCGCCCGGATGACCTGCGCACTCAAAGCCATCTATGCTGACAACATCAACACCTATGCGCTCTGCTTTCAGCGCATGGCGAACGGCAACACACTTGTGAATCACCTTGATGCCCGCGGCCTTGAACCGTTCCATAAACGGCTCCGGGCTGCGCCCGGCGGTTTCAACAATTTTGACACCGCTGTCTATAATCACATCAATATAATCGTCATAGTTTATTTCGCTGGCCACCACCCCCACTGTCAGGTTCACGCCAAAGGGCTTGTCCGTCAGCGAGCGACAGCGAGCGATCTCGGACTCGAGACCCTCCAACGTGGGCTGCGAAAGCGCGGTCATTACCCCCAACGCACCGGCATTGGACGCTGCTGCCGCCAGGTCCGCGGTACCCACGCGCATCATCCCACCGCAGATGATGGGAGTCTCAATACCCAGCAGGTCGGTCAATCTTGTCTTCATACCCAATTATCCCTGATAGCGTTCCGGACTCCCGACAAATGAGGGCCACTCGCCGTACGTCCAACCTTATATTGACATCGTCTATATTCATGTCACTCTAGGTCGCAATGTTGACTTTGTCAATAGTCGGCCAAAACCTCGGACCACACGCTCGATATTGACGTCGTCAATATCGAGCGTTATCTTGTGTCCGCCATATAGCAATAACGACTGCATGGAGACCCCAATGAGCGCAAAGATTCCACGAAGCAACGACAACGACTACAGCACCGATATCATCGCGGAGCGTCAACGCTTTGTGGAAGAAAAGTCCGGCGCCCGGTTGCAGCACGCCAAGCACTTCTCCTTCGACCCCGAGTCAATGGCAGGCAATTGTGAAAGCTTGATCGGCGTGGCCCAGTTGCCCGTCGGCCTGGCGGGGCCACTGCTGGTCAATGGTGAATATGCACAGGGGGAGTTCTATGTGCCCATGGCCACCGTCGAGGGGACCCTCGTAGCAAGCTATAACCGCGGCATGCGAGTGATCCGCGAGAGCGGCGGCGTTACCACCACCGTGGTGAGCGAGGCCATGCAACGTGCGCCTGTCTTCCTGTTCAAGAACGCCCGCGAAGGCCGTGATTTCGCTCGATGGCTGCGCGACAACTTCGACGCCATCAAGGCCAGGGCCGAGTCCACCAGCTCCGTGGGCAAACTGCTGGAAATCGAGATCTATCCGTCACATAACTTGGTGTTTACCCGTTTCGATTTCTCCACCGGCGATGCCGCCGGCCAGAATATGACCGGCAAGGCCACCTACGCGGCCTGCGAATGGATTCGAGCCAGTTACCCCGCGCTGCGTACCTATGGTCTCTCGGGCGGTTGGGATACGGAGAAAAAGACCTCTTTTGTGAACTCGCTGAAGGGCCGTGGCCGCAAGGTCACCGCAGAGTTGACAATCCCACGCCAAGTACTGGAAGAGGTGTTACGCACCACGCCGGAGCAACTGCGCAACAGCCATGGCATAAATACGCTGTCGGCCTACATGACCGGGGCATCCAACAATGCGGCTCACCCTGCCAATGGCTTGGCTGCATTGTTCATGGCTACAGGTCAGGACATGGCCAATATCGGCGAGGCCAACCAGTGCACTGTCTACAGCTATGTCACCACCAAAGGTGACCTCTACTACTCCATCACGCTGCCCGCCCTGATCATGGCTACCTATGGCGGCGGCACAAACCTTTCCACCCAGCGCGAATACCTGGAACTGATGGGATGCTATGGCAAGGGTAAAGTATATAAATTGCTGGAGATCGCAGCAGGCATGGTAGTCGCTGGTGAGTTGTCGCTGGTTTCTGCGGCACGTACAGACAAGGAGACCGGCACCAACGAGTGGGTGGAGGCCCACGAGAAACTGGGTCGGAACCGCTAACAACTTCAAAGCAGGAGCAAGCCAGCGATGAACGCTGAAGCAGAACCAAGACTGTTTGACCTGACCCGCAACGATGACCAGCGGATGAACCAGGACACCATGCAGCGCTTTGCCGCCAACGAGATACGCGCGATCGCCAAGGACGCCGATGAAGCCGGGGCCACACCGGCGGGTTTCTATGACAAGGCCGCAGAACTGGGACTTTCCCTGCTGCCAATTCCGGAAGCCCTTGGCGGCGCCGGCATGACCCGCTCCCCGGTTTCAAACGCACTGAACGCCGAAGACCTGGCCTGGGGTGACCTGGCCCTGACACTGGGCGCCATCACACCCCAGGCCTTTGTGAATACCCTGTTGGACCAGGGCTCCGATGCCCAGCGGGAGAAATACCTGCCGCGCTTTTGCGAGGGCACCTTCGTCGCGGCAACCACCGCCCTGATGGAACCTCGTGCCACCTTCGATCCTGTGGCGCCCCAATGCACCGCGACATACTCGGATAGCGGCTACTCCCTCAACGGCAGCAAGTGCATGGTACCACTGGGTGAAAGCGCTGATCTGATGCTGGTGATTGCGCAGCTTGAGGATCAAGGACCCGCCGCCTTTATCGTTGAAGGCACGCCGAAGGGAATGACCCGGACGCGCGAGCAACATATGGGGCTGCGTACGCTGGAGCTTGCGGGGCTTACTTTCGAGAACGTGCAACTTCCCGCAGATGTCCTGCTGGGAGCAGGCAGCTTTGATCTGCAACGCTTTGTGAACCTCTCCCGCATCGGCCTCTGCGCCCTGGCCGTTGGTTGCTGCCAGGGCGTGTTGGATTACGTAAAGGAATACGTGAACGAACGCGTAGCCTTTGGCGAGCCCATCAGCAACCGACAGGCCGTGGCCTTTATGGTGGCTGACATGGCCATCGAGCTTGAAGCCATGCGCCTGATGACCTGGCGTGCGGCGTCGCGGGCCGAGCAGGGCCTGAGTTTCCACGAGCAGGCCTACCTCGCGAAAGTCGCCTGCGCTGAACACGCCATGAGGATCGGCACCGACGGCGTGCAACTGCTAGGCGGCCACGGCTTCTGCCGAGAGCACCCAGTGGAAACCTGGTACCGCAACCTGCGGGCAATAGCGATTATGGATGGCGTGGCGAGCGTATAGGGAGAACAACTATGATTCAGCTGGAAATTTCCGACAAGCACCAGGAAACCTACAATAACGCCCGCACATTGGCGGAGTACATGATGCGCCCCTACTCGCGCATATACGACAAGGCGGAGCACGAGTACCCCAGGGAGATGGAGGAAGTCGCCAAACTGATAGCCGGCTCGAGTGATACCAAACCTGGGGGCGGTAAGTCTGACAGCGACTCCACCGCTGTAAAGAACGGCGGCAACATGAGCGCAGTCATCGGTATGCAGGCGCTGGCCTGGGGTGATCTCGGCCTGTTCCTGGCCATCCCCGGCAGTGGCCTGGGCAATTCCGCCATCAACGCCGTTGGTACGCCAGAGCAGCGCAAAAAGTATGCGAACGCCTACGCGGCCATGTGTATCACCGAGCCAGGCACGGGTTCGGACTCCGCCAACATCAGCACCACCGCCGTACGAGATGGCGACGAATGGGTGATCAACGGCGAGAAGATCTTCGTCACCGACGGTGAGCGCTCCGACACCCTGGTGGTATGGGCAACCCTCGACAAATCCCTGGGCAAGGCCGCTATCAAGTCTTTCATCGTGGAAAAGGGTACCCCCGGGTGTGAGGTCACCCGCCTGGAACACAAGATGGGCATCCGCGCCTCCGACACCGCCTCCATCAGCTTCAACGACTGCCGTATCCCGCTGGATAATATCCTGGGCAGCGCCGAAATTGCCGCGGACGCGGCGGGCCGCAAGAAAGCCTTCGGCGGCGTGATGCAAACCTTCGACAACACTCGGCCTCCCGTGGCCGCGATGGCCGTGGGAATCGCCCGGGCCGCACTGGATATGACCCGTGAGTTACTGGCAGAGGAAGACATCCGACTTGATTTCGACAGAAAACCCGGCAATGCCTCCGCTATCGAGGCCGAACTCTACAAAATGGAGTCCGAGTATGAGGGCGCACGCCTGTTGGTCCTGAAAGCGGCCTGGATGGCAGATAACGGCCAGCCCAATTCCATGGAAGCGTCCATGTGTAAAGCCAAGGCCGGTCGCATGAGCAACTACGTGACCCTACGCTGCGTGGAGTTATGCCAGAGCCTGGGTTACAGTGAAGCCCATCTGCTGGAAAAGTTCGCGCGGGATTCAAAAATTGTGGATATCTTTGAGGGCACCCAGCAGATCCAGCAGCTGATCGTGGCCCGCCAGGTACTGGGCAAGTCATCCAGCGAACTTAAATAGACCCTGTAAATTTGCGTTGCCATGGTTGGCAACGCGCCTACCACACCTCCTTCCAGGGGCGCAGTACGATTTCGAACGCCCAGGTGGAGCGGTGTTGGCGGTGAAGATACAGATAGGCCTCGGCAATTTGGTCCGGATCGGCCATGTTATCCTCCTCGGTTGGTCCGCCGAGCCAGTGAGCGCGGCTGCCATCCTCCAGGGTATTACCGATCGGCGAATCGATGGGTATCTGAGCGACGTGTATGCCTTTGGGGCCCAGCTCTCGCGCCATACTCTGGGCAAGGCCCTTCTTCGCCTGGCATGCCATCGCAAACGCGGCACTTCTCGGGAAACCTTTCAAGGCTGCGCTCGCGTTCGTGTAGAGAATTGTGCCACGCTGGCCGCCTTCCGGAATATCTCGTTCGAGCATACACCGCGCCGCATGCTGGCCCACGAGAAAAGCGCTCAAAGCGGAGTTCTCGAAAACCTTGGCAACATGTGAAGGATCAGCATCGGTGATGTCCTTGCGGAATATCTCCGCAAAACGCCCGTCGATATTATGAACCACTAACTGCGGCGTACCGAACTCCTGCTCCACGCTGTCGAACAATCCGGCAACCGAATCGGCGTTGGTTGCGTCACAGGGGCGGCAGATAACGCCGCATTCCTTCTCCAGCTCGACAAGCGCGGGTTTATCGGGATTACGGGCGGCGACGACGACCCGTATGCCCTCACGACGGAACCTCCTGGCACAGCTTGCGCTGACGCCTGGCCCGCCACCGACGATCACGGCCACTTCCTCTTTGCTCGCTCCGGCGTTCATAGTATCTCCTGATTCGATAGCGCTAACTACTTGAGCTCAAAGCCAGTCCGTGGAAAGTGCGTCACGATGGTCCCGGTTTCGTCGGTCGTTCTTCTCACAGCAAATTCGTACGGGTCCGCGCGCACCAGCTCCCCCTCGACAGGGACCTGACCGTAGTCCGTCGGCGTAACGCGCACGGTGTCGCCTGGTTGTGCTTCAACCCCCAGGGCCACAGGCTCCAATGCACGCGGTTCAGACGACCTCGCCTCAGCCAGTGCGGTCTCACCTTCGGATTCGATAACACGACCGTGTCCGAACGCCTGAATGCTATCAAGCCAGCGCACCACATTGGGGTACGCCTCGATGAGCGGTGAATTATAGGGGTTTTTTCGCAGGAACCAGAGCGGATGGTAAACGGAGAAGTCAGCGATCGATGGTGTATCGCCAAAGATAAATCCAGACGCGACCGTATCATCCAGCTCGGTGAGCCAGTGCAGGAGCGTGCTTTCGGCTACCTCGGGTTTAATCTTCATAAAGTAACCCTTGCGGTCGAGGTCCGCGCGATCCGCTATGAATTCCTCCATGCCGGGACCGCCGCCGGCTCCGCTATCAACGGACTTACCACTATCTGCCTTCCTGTCAGAAGGGGGGATGAATACACCGCCTATCGCATCGGGGCGGAACGAAAGCGCAGTCATAATACGAAACAGATCACTGTCTGCCGCATCCGCGACCCTGGTCGCTGCGAAACCGTGTTCGTACAGGGTTTCATCCCCGGCATATTCGGCAAGAGCACGAGCGATGATATTTGAGTCGCAATAGACGTCCGCGCCAATCTGAGCCACCGGGACCCTGCGGTAGCCCCCCGAAAGCGGAGTGAGAAGCGGGCGCGGCATAATCATAGACGTTTTGACAGAGTGCCACTCAAGGTCCAGATAACCGCACAGAAGGCGAATCTTTTCGCAGAACGGAGACATGGAGTAATGGTGTAGATAAAGTTTCAACATAGCGCTTCATCTCCGAAGTTTTGGCGGCGACTTAAGATCACGCCGAGAGATCCACCTTCTCCGGGAGAATTTTGCCCAGTAAAGCGCTGCAGACTTCGAGGTTCGCAGCGAATTCACTACGCGCCTTCATTGCCTCGATATGTTTCACCAACCCGGGCCACTTCGCAGCATCAGGAGTGCCGACTACCAAGTCAAGTTGCGTCATCTGCGAGCCAACCGCGATATCCGCCATCGAAAAGCTGTCGCCCGAAAAATAGTCCCTTCCATCAAGCGCCTTCTCCAGGTAGTCAAACCGCTGCGGCAGGATCTCATTCCAGCCTTTCTTCGCTGTTTCAAAGTCGGCTTCCTTGCCCTGGAAAAGCGGAAAGACGATCGGACGGAAAATCTGCATGCCAAGCGGCATGGCAACTTCGGTATCAGCGTACTCTTCGACAAACATGATGCGGGCCATGTCAAAGTTGTTAGCGCCATAAAGCCCTGCGTCAAGCTCTTTCTCAAGGTACAGGCAAATGGCCGAGGAATCAGCGATTGTCCCGGCAACCCCTTCCTCACCGACTGTCTTGTCTCGCAGCACAGGGATGCGCCGCGCCGGGCTTATTTCGAGAAACCAGTCCGGCATATCCATGATATTAACGTTTTCGAAGTCGTAGTCGACGCCCTGATTTCGCAGGAAAGCCTCGACCTTGCGTACAAACGGGGACAGCGGGAAGCCGTACACAGTGTAGTCAGACATACTCAGTAATCTCCTAATGGCTTGCTATTGAGAGGAATGAATTCCAGAGCCTACCAACTAATATTGACATTGTCTATATGTACCCCTAGTATACTTTTCAGAGCCAGAACTAATAGCACGAAAACTTTCGGTACTACATAATACAAACAGCCCGACAGAATAATACAAACAGGCCAAAGACAGCCGATAAACGCCAATACATTCTGGACAGCACATGAAAAGAAGCAAGCAATGGATGATCAGTCTCTTGGGCGTCACCCTGATTCTGGGCGGCATCGCCTACGTCAATCGGGAGGAGATCGCGCTTGAGGTCGTGAGTTTTGCCATGGATCGGCGGATACAGGTTGGTCCCAACCGCGAAATCACCTGGCAGACCGGCTCAGATCCCCAGGGCCGCGCGCCCGGGGAGCGGCCACCGAATATTGTCCTGATTCTCGCGGACGACCTGGGCTGGAACGACCTGACATTCAACGGCGGCGGCGTGGCCGGCGGCACCGTGCCCACGCCGAATATCGACTCCATCGCGCAGCAAGGCGCAAGCTTCAGCAACGGTTACGCGGCCAATGCCACCTGCGCGCCGTCACGGGCGGCACTGATGTCGGGGCGATATGGTACCCGCTTCGGCTTCGAGTTCACGCCCACGCCCCCGGGCATGATGGAACTTGGTGCGCTCATGCCAGCGCAGGAAGGTCGCCTGCGCCATCCAATCAGCTACCCGGAGGCCGAGGCTGTTCCCTTTGAGGAGATGGGTATGCCGCCCTCGGAAATAACCATCGCCGAATTACTGCGCGACGAGGGCTACCAAACAGTCCACATTGGCAAGTGGCACCTGGGAACGGCCAACGGCATGGCGGCTCAGCATCAGGGCTTCAAAGAGAGCCTACTCATGGCCAGCGGCCTGTATTTGCCCGAAGATCACCCTGACGTGGTGAATGCGAAACAGGATTTCGATCCTATTGACCGCTTCCTCTGGGCCGCCATGCGCTTCGCGGCATCGTACAATACCGAGGGAGAGAACGATTTCAGCAGATTCAAACCCGACGGCTACCTCACGGACTACTACACCGAGCAAGCCGTCGAGGTGATCGAGGCGAACAAGGACCGGCCGTTTTTCCTCTACCTCGCCCACTGGGCGCCACACACACCCCTGCAGGCCAGCCGCGAAGACTACGAGGCCCTGTCCCACATCGAATTACACCGGGAGCGCGTCTACGCGGGGATGATCCGTAGCCTGGACCGCGGTGTCGGCCGGGTGTTGCAGGCACTCAAGGACAACGGCCTGGAGGACAACACACTTGTGATGTTCACATCCGACAATGGCGGCGCCGGCTACATCGGCCTGCCAGATGTCAACAAACCCTTCCGGGGCTGGAAGATTTCCCTGTTCGAGGGCGGCATCCACGTGCCCTTTTTTGCCAAGTGGCCGGCGCGTATCCCCGCGGGCACAGTGGTGAAAGACCCCGTGCACCACTTCGACCTTTATGCCACCGCCGCCGCCGCGGGCGGCGCCGCCATGCCAAACGACCGCAAAATGGATGGAGTGGACCTTGTGCCCTTTGCTACCGGCGAAGCGCAGGGGGTACCCCACCGCGCCTTATTCTGGCGCAGTGGCGCCTCCCAATCCGCGCTTGTGGATGGCTGGAAGCTGAACGTGAGTGACCCACCGGGTCGTAGCTGGCTGTTTGACATGGGCACCGACCCGAACGAACAGCGCGACCTGTCAGAGGAGCGCCCGGAAAAGCTCGCGCAGTTGCAGGCTGCCCTGGCGGCACACAATGCCGAGCAGGCATCACCCGCCTGGCCAAGCCGCGTAAGTATGCCGGTGAACATCGACAAGGACCTGTCACACCCCGACTCGCCGGACGACGAGTATATCTACTGGTCCAACTGATGCTCTGGCTCAAAGCTGGCGCGGGGCCACGCACCCGAAAGCCAGTGCCTCGGGAATGACATACCAACATCACTGCCAATCACCTGGCCTACCACGAAGGCTCCTGCTCGTGAGATCTGGAACACCAACAGTCCGGCCATATCTGCGACGCAGCCCACCTTGCCCCGCGGCGGATTGGCACCGATGGTGTCGCCAATACAATCATGGTCAAATTTGCAACGCGCGATTCAGCTCTCGGTTGGCAAAGTCAGCAGGACGCGATAAATTGGGACATGTTTTCGAGGAATACATAGATGGCCAAGCAATCCGCTTCTGAACCACACAAATATCATCACGGCGATTTAAAGCAGGCTCTGTTGGACGAGACCGCCCGGATACTGCGTGAAGAAGGAGAAGCGGCGCTCTCTCTTCGTCGGCTGGCTACCAATGTGGGCGTATCGAGAACCGCGCCCTATAACCATTTCGAAAACAAGGATGCGCTATTGTCTGCGGTAGCAGAAGAAGGGTTCAGGCGATTTGAGAAAGCCATGAAAGATGTCCGTCGCAAGCACCGAAACAGTACCGGCAATGAAATCATGCGCGCGCTGGTGCAGGCCTACCTGACATTTGCACTGAACAATCCAGAGTACTATGACCTGATGTACGGCAGGAAGTCATGGCGTGAAGGCGTGCAAACCGCGTCACTTGCTACTACCGCGAGAAGCGTACTACGGCAGGACATTGAACGTCTGAAGAAAGCCCAGAAACTGCAACTGGTCTCTGCAGATGTAGACGTCGTGTACTTCGAACGGATTTTATGGGGCACCATGCACGGAATCAGCCGGTTATGCCTGGATGGCGTCTACTCGGACAGTGTGTCGGTCAAGAAGCTCTGCAACAACACGGCAGACATGTTGTGGCAGCTATTGGATCCGGCCAGATGAATCGCGCCTGGCCGATCCCGTGCGATCCGGGTGTGCACCGCTGGCGGCCTCCACCGGACGCATTGTGCATCAGTAACCTGCACTCCCATCAACGATCTGTGCATAGAAATCCGCGTCCAGTCTTTCGTAGGTCTCACCGCGAGGCCTGCGCACATAGATTTCATCATCACCCACTCTATCCAGGTGATAGGCCTGCTCCCGCAATTCACCCTTCAGTAGTTTAAACGTCCCGGTGGTTGCCATCGATCGCTGGACACGCAGGAATACCGGCCTGGCGTAGACCGGCAACTCGCCATCCACGATACGTACAAACGTCTCCACATCGAATGAGTCATCCTCCCCCAGGGCAAATGCCACCATACCAGCCCGGCCTTCGGTGCCCGGGACCTCGACGCCATAAACATTCGCCATGTTGATTTGCGGATGTTGGTTCAGCACCTCGCCTACCTCGTTAGTCGAGACGTTCTCGGCCAGCCAGCGGAAGGTGTCGCCAGTGCGATCCACGAACTGGTAGTGCTTGAGCCCCAACGAGAAGCCGACATCGATCTCGCGTATCAGGTCGCCCGTATTAAACCATCGATCTCCCTGTTCGATAACGTCCCGCACAATTTTCTTTTCAGTGGCGGCCGGGTCTGTGTATCCGTCGAACCGTGTTCTGCTGCTGATCCTGGCCAGCAACAGTCCAGACTCTCCGACCGGCGCTTCAATGCAGGCACCCGACTCATCTCGCAATATCTCGCCCTCCTCGTTGTCATACCTGACCAGGGCTATCTGAGAACTGGGGAACCCTATCGTCCTGTCCTTGTTGAGCAGATTCATAAAGCTGACGTTGCCCTCGCTGGAGCCATAAATCTCACAGATACGGGAAACACCAAAACGATCCTTGAACTCATTCCAAACATCCGGACGAAGGCCATTGCCCAGAATTTTTTCAGGGGATTATTCTTCTCCTCCGGGCACGTTGGCTGCATAAGCAGGTAACGACACAACTCGCCGACGTAAATGAAGCAGTTAGCTTTATGTTCCTGCACCTCGGGCCAAAATCGCGAGGCGGAAAAACTCCGGCGAAGCACGATGGACCCACCTGCGGAGATGAAACCACAGACACCGGGCCCCATGCCGGTGATGTGGTAAATAGGCAGGCAAAGGTAGAGCCTGTCTTCAGGCTTCAGCCTGAAACCCGTGCGACCGATCTGCCCCACGCCGAGGATCTTCCGATGCGTCACGACCGCAGCCTTGGGCAAGCCTGTCGTCCCGGACGTGAAGATATAGAGCGCCGTCTCTCCAGCAGTGATGGTGCGGGTGAGATCCAGGTTTTCCTCTGACATCGATGCCATTTCTGCTAATACATCAACAGCCCACGGTGGCAGTTGGCCCCCGGCACGGTCGGAAATCCACAGTATTGGCTCGGTACCCGTCCAACCGATTTCTTCACGTATCACGTCGAAAGCTTTTGTTCGTTCCTCCCCGACGATACAACCCCTGGCATTCGTAGCCCGAAGACAATGCACCAGTGCAGCGCCCGTGAGGTTATTGTTGACCAGGCTGGCACTGGCACCGAGCTTGACAACTGCCAACATGGCCAGGATGTACTCCGCCCGATTCTCCATGAAAATAGCCACTGTGTGCCCGCGAGAGACGCCATTGCTGACGAGCAATCGTGCAAGCCGGTTAACCTCACGGTTGAATTCGGCGTAGGTCCAACTTCGACCTTCGAATAACAACATAAGGTTGTCGGGATACCGTGAAACAGTATCTTCGAAGAGCGACCCCAGCGACACCTGTTCATCGATCTCGGGCAACTTATAGCCCCGGGCGGGGATAATGTGGGCTATTTCACCCATTACCCGGAAAAACTCGCGAATTCTCGCCAACATACTCATTGTGTTTGATCCCGCGAAACCGGAACAGGTTTGCTCACTTTATACGCCTCCTTTTGGTGCCATGTGTTTCGTCAGCATGCCTCGACGGATGGATAACCTAGCCCGATATATTGACTTAGTCGATATATCGGGCTAGCCTCCTCGGGAATTGTTACAAGATCCTTGTATCCTGGAGACGTAGCGTGGCGTCCGCCGCGGATGGCTGGTAAAAAGACAGAGATCGACTCCCGTCTTCATCGAGAGTTCTACCTGCAGCATCGTGTAGCCCGGCACCGAGAACCCTGCCACAGCACTGGACGAATGGAGAAGCACACAAAACATATTGACGTCGTCTATATTTGTAGGTAGTGTCGAGTCGAATAGCAATAACGCCGCAAACAGCAGACGTCACATGTCCCGTATGCAAGCGGACTTTCGGCCCCGTCACACCGGGCAGAACGCCGGTGAATGTCGCCCTCGATTGCACTGACGACCTCGCCCTTAATACCCTGGATGACGAAAAATGCGGAAAAACATATTGTCATACCAATGATCCAGCTTTGACCCGGACTTGCACCGCTCCTCAGCGAAAATGCTACGACCGCGTTGCAATGAAGGTAGGTACGTACGGAGATCAGGATCACAAAGGCAAAAAACGAAACCGCAAGACAACACATTACCAATCAATAACTCGATAGGTGAGGTAACTACAATGAGATCGCAGTTATCAAGTACAAGAACCCACCTGCTACAGTGCACAATTCTGACCACAACAATTGGCATGCTTCCCGCCTATGCCGCTTCCCCGGTCGCACTGGAAGAAGTCATCGTCACCGCCAGTAAACGCACCGAAAGCCTGCAGGATGTGCCCATGAGCGTCAGCGCCTATAGTGAGCAGACCATCCGCGATGCGAACATAAACAGTGCTGACGATCTCGCCGTCCTCTCACCCGTCCTGACTATTACCACGAATACTCAGCCGAACACTGCGGCGTTTCGCATTCGCGGAATAGGAACTTCCCAGTCAGATATTGCGCTGGAACCCTCGGTTGGCATATTCGTCGACGATGTCTTCCTGAGTCGCTCCGGCCTTGGTATGTCAGACCTTATTGACATTGAGCGCATAGAGATTTTGCAGGGCCCCCAAGGAACATTGTACGGAAAAAACACGAACGCCGGCGCCATCAACATTATTACCAAGGGGCCCAACATGGAGGAATACGAGGGCCACCTGGAAGCGAACTTGGGCGACTACGACTTGCAGAGGTACATCGCAGCGGTGAGCGGACCGATTTCCGACAACCTGGCCTTCCGACTGTCCGGTTCGATCCACCAGAGAGATGGCTTTCTGGAGAACAACGGGACCGGGGACGACATGGGAACGACGCCGATGACTGGAACGTCATCGGCAAACTACGGTACGAGCCGACGGACGACCTGAGCATCCTGTTCAAAGGCACTCACGTGGATCGCAACCTGAAATGTTGCGCTCCCGATGCCAGGCACGGTGATTCCGTCAACGAACAGCTGATCGCCGAGGGCTTTGAGCCGGACAATAACGACCCGTTTGACCGCGAGACTGCGGTGAGCATCGAGCAGGACTTCCGCTCCGAATTCACCGGCCTTTCATTGATCATCGATTACGAGCGTGACTGGGGTGCATTCAAGTCGATTACAAACTGGACTGATAGTGAGGGAGGAAACAGCTTTGACCCGGATCGATCAGAGCTGGACGTCATGTCCTTCGTCGATTCCTTTGGTGCAACTGACACCCTGTCCCAGGAACTGCGCGTCACCTTTGACCAGGGTGATGACTTTGAACACATGCTCGGTTTTTTCTACTTCGAATCGACGACTAAAGGCGGGGACGGCAAACCCTTCGTATTCCTCGGGGAGGACTTCCTCACCCAGGGTAACCAGCAGCAGGCCTTTCTCGACACGCTGCCGGCACCTCTCGATTTTCTCGCCAGACCCGGTGACTCCCTGCGCGCCAAATCATCGATAGACACCACAACCGTGGCGGTCTTCGGCCAGAGCACCTGGAATATTACAGATGCATGGCGGGTTACCGGCGGCCTGCGCTGGACCGACGAGGAAAAAGACGCTGATCTCTTCACTGAGATTAACTCCACCGCGCCGTCAGCCGCCCTGACCGGTCAGTCGTTCCTCACAAGCGTGTCGACGCCCATCGACGACTCCTTCACCCGCAGCACGAATGATGTCACCTGGCTGATCAAAACCAGCTATGACGTGCTGGCAGACACCATGCTCTGGGCCAGCGTGGCGACCGGCTCCAAGTCCGGCGGCTTCAACACGGTGAACGGCACCCCGGAGGAGCGCGAGTTCGAAGACGAGGACACCACCAGCTACGAGGCCGGAATCAAGTCCACCTCGCTGGATGCACGGCTGCGTGTGAACGCGGCGCTTTTCTACACCAGGATCGATGATTTCCAGTTCCAGCAGCAGCTGGAAACGGGCATCGGCACCCGGGTGTCCAACCAGGCCGAGGTGGAGACCATGGGTCTGGACATGGAAATACAGGCACGGCCACTGTCGAACCTGACCCTGACCGCGGGCCTTTTGTACATGGACAAGTTTGAAATCGTCGCCGGGCCACAGGAGGGTGACGACCTGCCCTACACCGCCGACTACAGCTTCAACCTGTCGGCGACACTGGTCTTTCCACTGGCCGACGGCGGCGTCTATCTGCGCGCGGACTACAGCTACATGGGCGACCACGCCACCAGTGGCTCGGCGGACCTCCGCGACGACCAGATTGACAACCGGGAAGACCTCAACGCCAAGTTGGGCTGGCGCAATGAAAACTGGAATGTCTCTGTCTGGGGCAAGAACCTCACCGATGACCAGTACAAGTCCTTCACCGCGGATAGGTTCCCGGTCACGTCCACAGACGCCTTTTGGCTTGCGCCGCCGAGAACTTTTGGCGCTACCCTGCGCTATGAATTATTTTAGGCCTGAGCTAGTACTCCTTCAAGGTGATATTGAAGGAGTACCAGTACAGCACAGGCAGATGAAAGAGTGCTAATGCCTTGGATTACCTCTGGCTCGAATATAAGTTGAGACCCTGAGCCGGTTTCCGGAATTCGCGAATACTAAAGAGAGATACCCTATGAAGGCCCCGGAAAGCAGAACGCTTCCGCTTCATACGAAAGTCGCTTACGGCTTTGGAGCGACCGCCTATGGCGTAAAGGACAATGCCTTCGCGATATTTCTCCTGTTCTTTTACAGTCGTGTCATTGGCATGCCTGCCGAGCAGGTCGGGCTCGCGATCATGCTGGTCTTGATCATGGATGCGATCTCCGACCCGCTCGTAGGCCACATATCGGACAACTTTCACTCGCGATGGGGTCGTCGACACCCGTTCATGTACTTCTCGGCGCTGCCGGTTTCCATCAGTTTTTTCTTCCTGTGGAACCCACCCGATCTATCGGCCGACCTCATGTTCTACTACCTGCTGGTGATGGCGGTGCTGGTTCGCACCCTGATCACGCTGTTCGAGGTGCCCAGTACATCGCTCATCGCTGAGCTCACCCCTGATTATGATGAGCGTACAAAGCTTGTTGGATATCGCGGCTTTTTCGGCTACCTGGGCGCGATAGGCCTGACTATAGTCGCTTATGTGTTCTTCTTTCCCGAGACAGAGGAATATTCAGTAGGCCTGATGAACCCGGAAGGCTACATCAAGTACGCCCTGTTGGGTGCAACGATGATGTTTGTCGCCATTATGGTTTCATCCATTGGCACCCACGGTCGAATACCTTTTCTCAAGTCTCCACCCCCGAAGCGGCCATTCAACGCGAGACAGACGACACTGGAGTTAAAACAAACACTCTCCAACCGCTCGTTTCTGGCATTGATGGGCGCGACAATTTTCGCTTCTGCCGCAAGTGGGCTGCAGCTTTCGTCCGCCAACTTCCTGTTCACGCTGTTCTGGGAGTTTACATCTGAACAGATCGGCCTTATGAATATGTTCCTGATTGTCAGCGTGATCATTGCGGTGATCATAGCACCCAGGCTGTCACGCCAAATTGGCAAGAAGAAGGCGGCGATCTTTTTTTGGTTCACGGCGGCATCGCTGGCGCCGATGCCTTACCTTTTGCGTTTGATTGGCTGGTTTCCGGATAATGACTCTCCTGTACTCCTTCCGATAGTGCTGGCTATCTACACAGTTGACATGGCCCTGTTTATATCGGCAAACATCACAATCTCCTCCATGTTCGCCGATATTGTAGAGGACAGTGAAAAATCGACAGGAAGACGTTCCGAAGGAATCTTTTTTGCATCACGGAAATTCCTGGAAAAATCTGTTTCGGGACTCGGTATATT
Organism: Halioglobus sp.; assembly: GCA_034521205.1. Lineage (GTDB taxonomy): Bacteria > Pseudomonadota > Gammaproteobacteria > Pseudomonadales > Halieaceae > Marimicrobium. The sequence continues at coordinate 1,678,386 of JAXHMT010000004.1, read as the reverse complement.
TATGGCCAGTACTGTTCTGGTGATGGTTGGTATTTCAGAAACTGCAACCCCGGGATCATTGGATCAGGCGACCCTGGCTCGCTGGGCGCTCATCTATGCTCCCACGCTGATAGGCCTGTATACCTTCGCGATTGCGCTGGTGTTCCGCTACCCAGATTGATCGTGAGATACACGAGGCGAACCTTCGCCACCTGGCGGAAGAACTCGCACTAAAAGAAGGAAAAGTCACTTGAAAAAGCTGCTTGCAATCATCGGTATCGTGGCACTGGCGGGCATCATCATCTACACCCAGCGCGCAACGCTCGTCGCGCGGCTGATGGAAGGGGATTGGAAGCCCGCATGGGTGCTGATGTCGTTGCCGAGATGGAAGACGGCCTGCACCTGGCTCTCTGCGGCGCCGGCGGCCCGATGCCCGCCCCATGCCTCCGGTCCCTGCGCGGCAGTCGTTGCGGGCAAGCAGTTGTTCATTGTGGATGCGGGTACGGACGGTGTGCGCAACCTGAACCGCATGGGTTACCAGGCCGGTAACATCCAGGGCGTATTTCTCACCCACTTCCACTCCGACCACATCGACGGCCTGGGCGAGATGAGCACCCTGCGCTGGGCCGCCGGCGACAACGCCGCGCCACTGCCCGTATACGGGCCCCAGGGTGTAGAGCGCGTAGTGGATGGATTCAACGCCTCCTATGCACAGGATTTTATCTACCGGCACGAACACCACGGGGACATGGTGGCACCCATGAGTGCTGCCGGCCTCGAAGCCATGCCTTTTGCCGAACCGCCCATGGGCGAACTGGTATTGGTCTACGCAGGTAACGGACTAAAGGTTGAAGCACTCGCGGTAGACCACGCCCCGGTTGATCCAGCAGTGGGTTACCTTTTCAGCTATAAGGGCCGCACGCTACTGATTACCGGCGACACCACAAAGCAGGATAATATCCGGAAATTCTCCGCAGGCATCGACCTGCTGGTTCACGAGGCACTGGCGCCCAACATGCTCATGATGATGCACGAGGCGGCGAACAAGCAGGGCAACAAAATCATGGCGAAAATCTTCGTTGATGTGCTGGACTACCACACCAGCCCGGTGGAGGCGGCGCAGACTGCCCGGGATGCCGGTGTCGGGCACCTCCTGTACTACCACATCGTGCCGCCACTGGTCTTTCCCGGTCAGCAGGGACTGTGGCTCAACGGGGCCGGAGAGATTTTCCCCGACTACACCGTTGGCCAGGATGGGGTCAGCTTTTCGCTTCCTGCCAACAGCGAGGAGATCATCCTGACCCGGAAAAGCTTGTAATCGTGGTAATCCGGAGGGCCGAAACACACGAGCCTTGCCCGCATCGCCCACCTCCTACATCAGACCCTGCGGGAGCATGAGCAAGCCGATGGCAAACAATGGCGACCGATGCGGACGACGGATAGCTAGCGGACACAGCCATGTCATGACTGCCTTAGCTTCGGTTTCGCTTTGTCATCTTATTCGCTCTTGTTCGGATTGGCCCGATATTCACCTGGCGCTTCGGATTACTCCACCGTCTGACCACTGGAAAGGCCCGGCAAATCCGAAAACCCACACCAGAACGCCACTTCGCCAATAAACAACCGTGGAGGTTCCGGGGATTCAAGTGCGAGCTCTTCTCTTATCCTGTCGACTATGGATTGATAACTTTCGCCTTCTTTGGCCAAACGCCTTTGCAAAGTTCGGACGCTGATATTCATGCGCTCACAAAGCCAGTCGCGACTGACGCTTCCAACCTGGATTCGCGGCTTTATCAACATTTCCACGAGTTCTGCGATGGGCTTTCCTTTTCCGGGATAAGCCAATTCTTCACTGTCGAAAACCCGAGGAACATCAAAGATATCCTTCTTTAACTGCTCCAGATCCACATGAAGTGCATTTCTATCAGCAGAAAATCGCACCTCACACTTGTAATATTGCTCATAAATAGCAATTCTCTTTGGAGCATCACGTTTCAGTTGCACACTGTGGGGGTTCCAGTTGCCCCCTTCCATAACCCTTGCTAGACTTACCAGGGCCGCCATAGCAGCATCAACCGTATGGCAGGATATTGGCAGATCATCCCCACTTAAATGAAAGATCAAGGAAGCTTTACCTTTATCCATGAACGGTTGGATGTTGGCGCTTTCACCAATTACGCTCTGATATCGCTGAAGCGTTCGGAGCCTCGCACAATCCCTCTTGCGGTAATCAACGAATAACCCAGAACAGGAGAACCGGAAACGCTAATCTGTGCTGCGCCCCACTCCAGCCCCAAGTAATCACAATCGGAGCTCAAAGCAGCCGCCTCCCATAAACGCGTCACACCATCCTGCGGAAAGCGCGTCTCGGGGTGTGCCAGGGACTGTATCGAGAGGCCAGCGTCGGCGAACAATTGCGCTACGGGCAGCTGCCTACGCTTGAAGACTTCCGCCATACTCAACACCCACCAGGATGAGGTTGTTCTCATAACGCTAGCTCCGTCGACGCACCCCATACATAAATAAACTCAACCCGAATAACATTCCGAAAGCAGCTCGGCGCGGACGGTCGAGATATTTATATTGTCCGATTAAGCAAATTGTGGCGAATCAGAGCAATAGGAATGGGCGCGGATTATCCTAGCATCTCAATATACTTGTCACGGGGTGGCACAGACGACACTCATTTAGTAGAAGAATAGGAGAAAGGAATGCACGATTCAATTAAATCGGCAGCTGATAAGGAAGAAAGGTCCGCTGGTTTTGCCAGTTTTGCTGCTTTCTATGATTTCTATCTCAGTGAGCACAGTAATCCCACCTGCCGACGACTGCACTTCATAGGCACCGCACTAATATTGATCCTCACCGCATATATTCTCATCACTGGTTCCTGGCTGTTGGCCGGCTTTTTGCCACTGATCGGTTACGGTTTTGCCTGGCTAGGTCATGTCAAATACGAAAAGAATAAACCGGCGACGTTCAAATATCCCCTATATAGTCTCATGGGCGATTTCATCATGTTAGAAATCTGACCGGGAGGATGAGATGAGATAAGCGAACGACGCTCGAAAGATTCTTTCGCAAGGCATTCACTGATTCTGTCCAAATGAGAAAGAATCGTAGCTTGTTATGTAGATTCCAGATTGATTCCGGTCGCTGAGAGTCACATAGAGCGAACAACAAATCGGAATTCAATGTAGAGGCAAATGCCATGCTAACCTTAAAGAAAATGGGCCTTCCCCAGTCATGGTGGGTGAATCAGCTCCTGATTCCGGCTGGATAAAGCTCCAGGCCGCCCAGATGGAAGTAAATAGCGTTACGGAAACGCTGCTTGTTTCTGAAGCCTCTCGCCCTGGCCTTCACCGTCTTGATCTGGCTGTTCATGCTTTCTGCATGACTGTTGTCCACACCGAGAATCACCGCGTTGAGAATGCCCCAGAGATGCTTGCGTAGGGTCTTGCCAGTTTGTTGCATCGGCTTTAGACGACTCCGAGCCATCCAGCCAAGTAGCCGTTTCCAGCCTTTGGCAGCCCAGGTGAGACTGCGGTAATCCCAGAGCTGCGATGCAAATTCCTTGATCGCCCAGGCGCGTGCGGTCTTCAAAGAGGATTGACGCAATGCACTGAAATCCAGCTGCTGGCGTCGGCTCATGTTACGCCGGTTACGCAGCCACTGGTATTTGCTGCCCTTCATGCGATCGTCACCCTGCCTGAGCAATTGCCGATGCTCCTGTTTGCGTACTTGATCCACCGCCTTGCCCAGATACTGGGCAACATGAAAACGGTCGAAGGCAATGCGACTGTCTGCATCGCTCAACGCTGCCCGTGTTGCCTTGACGTAGGCGGGCCACATGTCCATACAGACACTCTCGATGCCCGCCTTCTGATCATCGCTCAGCAGGGCATAGAATTCGCCGAGACTCTCCGTCTTGCGATCATCAGCGACATGCAAGACGGCGCCCCTCTCCTGATCCGTCACCACCGTGATGTAGTCATGTCCCTTGCGATAAGCCGTCTCGTCAACGCTGATGCGACTCGGTGACAGAGCCTCTCGCCGAGACAACCCACGCTTGACGGCCCGCTGCATGATCCCGTCGACAGCATTCCAGCTCAGCCGGATACGCTCGGCCACGGCGCTAATGGACGCCACTCGCAGCCAGTCGATCACCAGCGCCTCAAACATCGCGGTGAACCCACTGCCAGGCTCGGCCCAGGGCACGCCGACAGTGACCACGCCGTGCTCTGCACATTCGACCCGCGGTACATCTGCCACCAGCAGAGTCTTCAACTGACAGGTATCCAAGTGACGCCAGCGTCGCCGACGTTTGTCGTAGCCGGGGCATGCCTTGCCGCACTTCGGGCAGCTCAGCTTGCTGCCCACATGCTCAACGGCCACTTCGACCTCATCATCCGCGAGAGAGACCGCCACATCGGTGACCCTCCACGGCTTTTCGATACCCAGTATCTGGCTGTATAGCTGTGTGTCTTTCATGGACATTAGGCTAAGCTACCCACTACGATCGGGAGTACAAAAAATATATCTACTTTGTTGTCTTGTGTTTCTTAACGTATTCTGGCCATTCCCTGGCCGAGACCACGTGGGATCACCAGGCCTGCAAAATGGTTGATGATGGCTCGTCAGTGGGAAATGGCATTCTCGCTCCTGAATCTGTCGAACTCGTCAATGGCAATTCAGGCACGACGCTGTATTATCCTGCCATCCTGGCTTACAGCGACATTCCCGGTTATCGGTTGGGCGAATGGCGCCGGGACAAGCGGTGGTTCTGGATATATTCCCTCTTTGAGCAGAGTCGCCAGCTACGGTTTTGTGGTCGCGGTATCCCACTCTCCAACTGCGTCGACTCCAATACTGGTCGTCCAGCGTGCTTTAGACCTCAACGACGATGAATAAGATATTTCTACCAGAAGCTACAGTAAAAACTTTGGCTAATCGCTTGGCTCAATCGCTATGGTGCCAGGGATATCGACAATAGCACTCACCCAGTCCAGGCCAATATTTACGGCGCGGCTGTTGCCATGTTTTCAGGCTCTGTGACGGGTGTCTCCAAATCTGGACTTTGGATAACTGGCGACCAGGATTTTTTAAGTGGCATGACCGAAAATGGCTATACATCCTCAGTCGGACTAAACGTGTTTGTTGAAGGCGGACCCGGGGTTCGCGCGTCACACTTAATCGTTTCCCGGTATCGAGCTGGCGACTTCGTTTATGCGGTGTCTCCTGCGTGGCGATGCCAACACATGCGAATACGTTTATTGTGAAAGCTGCCAGATAGAAAACTGGCTGGACTACCGGTCCAGTTACTTCGGTGTCGGTTGTTGATCGACGACCTTCTTCATAATACGTTCGCGACATCGACGTCGTCAGTCGCCATTTGCAAGGGCCGCGTTTGCTCAGACCCGAGCTCGCCGCCAAACCCCAGTCACTCTTGGTCACCGATGCCGAATCACATACGGTGCCTGGGTAAAATATCCCGCCCGCATCTCAGGCGGCTGTAAGGCCGCGACGCGGCCATCCGGCAGGTTGTACCACAGGCGCAACATAAGCCTGGACTTGTCCGGGTCAGGGTCATCGACGAACCTGGAGCGCTTGTGCATGCAAACGGCATGGTGGTGGCGGCAGGTACCCGGCTGCAGTTTGAAGGTCAGCTTGTACTCGGGGCGCTCGGCAATCTCTTCCAGCGCATCCAGCGCCTCGCGCTCTGCGGGCGGCATGGGGTCACCGGAGGCCTCGTAGGGGAGCTCCAGCAGCCTCAGATTGATGAACGCCAGCAAATGGTCTTCCCGGGGATAAAACAGCGGTTGTCGGGGCAGAGCTACCCCATCCAAATCGCCCTCCTTACGCATGTACAGAGATAAGCCGCGATACAGGGTCTCCAGGTGATGGGGACATTCATTTGCCATCGCATTGTGAATCGACACCATGCTGACCAGTGAGCTCATGCCCCCTTCCGGCGCCTGACGCACACAAAGCAGGCTCGCGACGTCGCCGCCGTCACAATGAAAGCGCAGTTCAGCATTTGAAACATAACCACGTGTATTCAATCCATTATCATCAGCATCAACCACCGCCTGCACCGCTCCAATCACTTCGCCATTGGCATTCTGGGCAATGACCTCGCCAAGGCCCAGGGCGAGGATCCAGTTCACGCGATAAGCGTAATCGACATCGACAGGAGGCAGGTCGATGCCGCGTAACACGGCAAACCCTCGCCCGGTATCGAGCTCTGAACTCAGCCAGCCGTGGAGTCTGGCCCCGAGCAGTGGCAGGCCAGGTTCGGCAGCACCCACGCGTAGTGGACAACCAGCGATTCTCCTCCGTGGGCAGGTTCAGCGCGCAGCTAGCCAGTTCTTTCTTCTGCTCCCGGGTCAGTTGATTGATCCAGGAGGTACCGGAAAACTGCGACGATCGCCATGCGCTTTTTCCATTGAACTGTTTGATTTCCTGTGATTTATCTGGTGGCGCTGGATCGAATCGGACAAACTTCTTGACATCGTTAGTCACCATAGATAGCCTTCTCATTATATTGACATTGTCGATATCGAGACTAACAAGCCACATGCTATGCATCGCAAGGAAAACAGAATAGTTAGGGCTGAACAAATCAGATTGAGAAAACGACCCGAAGCCCTACCAAAGGATGATATTTGGGAGATAGAGGCCGCGACCATGCTGCATAGAGGAGAGCGAAAATGAGGATTGCATTGCCCTGGTGGCTCATACTGATCGTCGTGATCGAGACCGTGCCGATGTTTCTCGGCCCTGTCGCGGCTCTGACACGGCCCGGCTTCATGGGTGGCCCTGAAGCCGAGACGATGTCGACACATACATCTATACCGCTCGGAATATCGCGGTTGGGGTCGCACTACTGTTTGCGCTGGCGCTCGAAGCGGGCCGATGCTGTTCATTCTGATTCTTGTCCGGCTAATAAAGCGTGGAGTTGATCTGCCGGGGCTGTTTCTGAATTTCGATGTGGCGTCGACGCAGCCACGCGTGAATACGCCATCTTCGTTTCTCTATTACATTCCGGCGATCTATGCGCTGTGGTGATTAGCACGAGATGCGGCGCGGCGGCGAACCAGCGTCAGCAAGGGTATCGGAAAGTTAACTTGGCAGTACCTAACGCCGACTGAAACGGCGAGTGCTTGCGCGAGTCCAGCACACGAGGTGTGCGTGTTTCTGGGCCTTGTTAAATGCTATTACAAAAGAGTCTCTTCAAGTTCATTAGCCAGGTATTTTTTCATTAATGCAAATATATCCCGATGGAAATTGTACCGGCCGTTATTGTCCATATCCAGAAAGCCACGCGCACTGACAGTATGGCTTTATTTGATTCCATATACTGGCTGATAATGAGTTGCACCTTCACGAAGGCCAGACATAACAACAGCACACCGACAGTTTTTGGTTCCAGCCTGGCAACATAAAGCACCAGCCATGACAGCAGGGTTAGCGCCAGCAACAATACCAGCACGACAAAGTATTTATATTTGTGCACGCTAAATTTTTGATTATGTCCTCTGCTCAGCGAACGTCTGCGCATGGTACACAGCGCGCACAAAACACAAAAAAATCCTCTCTCGTTCCCGAGGGTGGTGAGAAGGGGTGCCGGCACGAGCTGGCCGCCATACTTCGCGCGGCCCTCAACGAGCCCTCGAAAAAGCGGCGAAGGCGGAGGAAGGGGAACATAATAAGGAAACATTTTCAAGGCGCCAGATAGATAACGGCGAATAACACGACCCAGGAGGTTGACCATGTGCCAGTACATACCGCTGTTCTGATGAAACGGGAAGCGATCGCTTATATGCGTTCCTCTCGTTCCAAATTGCAGGGCATAGACCAGCACACACAGCCCGATGATGACATGCGGACCGCTGCAATCCGGTAAAGGCAAAATAGTCTCGGTAAAACTCATTACTGGCAATGTAATAGCCGGCAGACAATTTTTCAGAATATTCAATGGCCTTGATCACCAGAAATGCGCTGCCGCACAGGATTGTCAGGCGTATGTACCGCGCATAGTTTGTGGTGTCCAACACTCTGGCTGCGTTAACGCCCTTGGCCATAAAAAACGAACTGAGCAGCAGGACGAGCATATTCGCACCACCGAGACGGGTATCAAGTGTTGCTTGCCCTTGTATAAATTGTTCCGAATGCTGAGATTTGTCCCAGGCAAACACGAAAAAGTACATGGCAAAAATGCACATGTCGGCAAGAATGAATAGCCACATGCCGTTTTCGGCTCCATGATCTTTTTGTGCGAGATCTGTTTGCCGGCTCATAAGGTAGTTCGCCCCGGGAGTTTCTATGTAAGCAACGTTATCTGTAGTACCAGCGTGGAAACCAGGATGATCCAGAATATTGGGCTGAAGAATGCCACCCAGAATGAGAACAGACCATCCCATGCGAAAGGTCCTGAGGTAGTAAAAAATGGCACGAGTGGTGTGTAGACTATGCCGATAGCCACCCACAAGGCGAGGTAACTCATCCAACGAGGAAGAAACGGCTGTGGGCGTTTGTCGCGAAGACCGCACACCCCCACGCATATCAACTGGAAGGAAAAAGCCCATGAGGGCGTCGCCCACATGATCCAACCCATATCATGTAGCAAGGCAATCAGCTCGGGTGAGCGTTCGATGCGAAACGCAGCAGCGAGCCAGATAAAGTGGGGGAAGGCCGTAAACAGCACCGTGACCACTGCACACAAACCCTGCATCACCGCAAAAAACGGAAAACCCTCTTCAGACTCGGAAAGAAACACCGAGCCAATCAACGCAGCAGTGGACAGCATGCATCCCGTACCGACCAGCGACATGGTTAAACCGGTAATGATGGAAGTGTGGTTTTCGCGGTAAAACGCCACTACCTCTGCTTCGCTGAGGCCGGGTGAGGGCGGGGGCAGAAAGCCTGCAATCACGAACATGCCGATAACATAAAGCAGTGTTGTCATCACCATGGATAAGGCGGCAACGATGATCAATGGTTTTCGATTGGTCATAAATTACTGGATTCCTGCTATTTTTATAAAGGTCTTCTTCGGTAGCGCGAGGTGGTGCATGGCCACTCAACACCAAACCCGGGCCGGGTCCGGGCGCCTACTGCCTATCCGACGCCCCCAAGGCCTGGTTGAATACCGGCGGGCGCTTTTCGATGAAGGCGAGCATACCCTCCTGCGCGTCGGCAGTGCCGCTGTTGGCCGCGGCGGCTTCCATTTCGTCCGCCATGGATTCCTCCAGCGTCTTTGTTTCGTGGCCGACAACCACCTCGAGCATCGACTTGACCGCCTGGCGCGGCTGCGCGGCAAGTTCCTCACCCAGCGCCTGTGCCCTGGCCTTGATATCCGCAACAGGCAGCAATTCGGTAACCAGGCCGATGCGGTAGGCCTCCGCGCCGTCGATCTTGCGGCCCCGCAGGATGCATGCAGCGCGGTGAGGATGCGCCCCACTCCTGGGTAACCGCGCAGAACCGCCCCAGGCAGGGACACTGCCGAGGTCCATTTCCGGGAGCCCGATCTGTGCGCCCTTGTCGGCCGCTATCCGGAAGTGACAGGCCAGGGGCAGTTCCAGCCCCCCACCCAGGCAATAACCGAAGAGCGTGGCAATGGCCGGGGTGCCGCCGTTCTCGATCATGTCGAGCACGCGGTGGCGCTGGCCGAAGAAAGCTTGGGGGCTTCCCGCGCGTTTCACCCCTTCCGGGAGCTGTTTAAGGTTCATACCCGCCGAGAAGTGATCGAGGCCCTCGCCCGTAAACACCATCGAGCGAACGCTGTCATCGGACAAAACATCGGGCAGTTGCTCTTCCAGGCGGTCGATGTACTCGATGCTCATCAAGTTCCACGGCGCGTCATTGATACTGAACGTGGCCACGTTGTTGGTAACGGTATACAGATAAGGATCTGCCATTTGATGCTCCGATGGCTACTGGGAAAGCAGTGCTGCTGATGCTGCCAAGATGTTGCTCGGAAACGGAACACGCGCTAGCTCCCTCAGATGCGCGGTGACGCGGGGATAATCGACCTCGAGACCGGCGCTGATGGGTGTGAAGCCCGTCGCGGCGAGGCGCTCGGCCATCAACCGCTCACGCAGGAACTGGGCGAGATCACAGGCTATTCCTATATCGGCAATGCTCAGTTCTTCACCTGCGATGTAACGACTGCCATCGAGCGCCCTGCTGGATGCATCCGGAGGATTCCCGTAAGCGCCCGCCATCCGCTCCGAGGTTACGGCGTTCATGCTGTCGGCCGCCAGCAGGTAGACCTGGGCCTCGCGGGCGAAGACCAGCGAGGCGTCGAGGAAACTGTCGATTCGCGATGCCGCGTAATGATCCCGGCCATAGAGGCCACGATCGTCCTTGGCAGCTCGCACGACTGACCGCAGGATGCTGCCGGATTCAAAAATACCCACCCTGCCGTCGCCGCTGAAGGCCGCCGGGACGGTGCCGAACGGCTGCGCCCGCAGGAACTCGTCCGTCTTGTAGAGCGTGCCGCTGAAGCCGCGCCGGCTCACCCGGGCATAGGGGCTATCTTCGGTCCGCTCCGCATCGGTCAACTCTCTGGCATTGAAGTCCCATAGCCAGGTGCCAAGCTTGTGGGGCTTGTCGCCCACGACCTCCACTTCGACGCCGCACAAATCGGCGGCAATCAGTGCCTTCCAGACCCGCGGGTTGGGGAGATAGGAGAAAACCCTCAGCGGAGCCATCACCGGCTACCCAAGGGGTGTGCTGATAAGTTTGGTCATGGTGGTTTCTCTACGTCCGGCGCGCCGTCGAATCGACTCCAGTCTGCATTGGGACTGCGCAGACTTCTTGACATCGTCAATCGCCGCATATACCTTGCTTCCGTATATTGACTTTGTCTATATTAGGCTAGCATGGTAAATCCTATGCATCAACAAGGACATCAAACATGGCTAACGCCGAACAAATCAGATTGAGAAAACGACCCGAAGGCCTGCCAAAGGATGATATTTGGGAGAAAACGGAGGATGCTCCGGCAGACCCTGGCGATGGGGAAATTGCTGTCGAGGTCCAGTATGTCTCTGTTGACCCGGCCATGCGCGGCTGGCTGAACGATACACGCTCCTATATCCCGCCGGTCGGCATTGGTGAAGTGATGCGCGCCGGCGGCGTCGGTAAAGTCACCGCGACCAATTCAGACAAGTTTGCTGTGGGTGATACCGTTCTCGGGACTACAGGCGTCCAGACTCACTACGTGGGAACGGCACAGGGCTTCACCAAGATCATGCCCGAATTGGCGTCTCCACCCAGATTCCTGGGAGGCCTGGGCATGCCCGGGATGACGGCATACTTCGGATTACTGGACATTGGTCAGCCAAAGGAAGGCGAAACTGTATTGATTTCCGGAGCCGCCGGCGGCGTTGGCAGCGTCGCGGGACAGATTGCCAAGATCAAGGGCTGCCATGTCGTCGGCATCGCGGGTGGAAAAGAAAAGTGCGAGTTGGTCGTCGAGAAATATGGCTTTGATGCGTGCATCGACTACAAGAGTGACGATGTACCCAAAGCACTCAAGGCCGCGTGCCCCGACCGCGTCGACGTATATTTTGACAATGTCGGCGGAGAGACCCTCGAACAGGCCCTGGTCAGGATAGCCATGCATGGCCGTGTGGTTATCTGCGGCGCGATCAGTCAATACAACAATTCCGGCGCCACACCCCCCGTCGGCCCACGCAATTATATGCAACTTCTGGTCCAGCGCGCACGCATGGAAGGCTTTGTTGTCTTTGATTATTCTGCGAGGTTTCCCGAAGCGATTATGGAGTTGGTTGGGTGGATGCAGGAGGGAAAACTGATCCTGGACGAGCACATTGTCGAAGGCATCGATAACTTTCCGGAAGCGCTGCGTATGCTTTTCGACGGCCGCAACACAGGTAAACTGGTGCTAAAAATACAATAACTTCGGTCAAAAATATTCCAGAGCAGGATACTCGCATGAGTACATCTATGCCCCGCCCTATCCTCTATAGCTCGAACAACTCGCCCTTCGTGCGTAAGGTGCGTGTCACGCTTGCTGGCAAGGGCATGGAACAGCCAGTGAGGTCGGGAGCATCGATATGGGCCTGTTGCCAGAGGAGGTCACAATCGCCGAGGCGCTTGCACAACAGGACTACTCAAAACATCCATATCGGCAAATGGCATCTCGGGCAGTCCGGCAAGTTTGGTCCGTCTCCCAGGGTTTCGACGAAAGCCTGTTGATGGCCAGTAGCTTTGCTTCATGAAAAGTGACAACTTTCGATTCTTTAAGCCAATGATAATCAGGGCTAAACATGGCTGAGCTTCCAATTTGTGTGGTGACAGGTGTTGGTCCTGGTACCAGGTCCGCGCTTGTGGAACGTTTTCTGGAAGGCGGCTACAGGGTTGCGATGCTCGCCAGGAACAGCGGAGAGATTGGAGGAATTGGCTGCTACACATAAAGCTGCATACGCTTTCCCTTGTGATGTTGCGGATCGGGAGGCGCTCGAGAAGACGGTGCAGGATATTAATGAGCAACTGGGTGCTCCCAGGATTGTCATACACAATGCAGTTGGTGGTGCATTTGGCAATTTCCAGGATATCGAACTGGATCTTTTGGAGAAAAACTTTCGCATCAATACAGTGGCTCTGCTGCAGTTAGCAAGGTTAACGATCCCGAAAATGATTGGTTCTGGTGGTGGAGCGCTCATTTGTACGGGCAATACTTCCGCTTATCGAGGCAAAGCGCAATTCTCTGGTTTTGCTCCTACAAAAGCAGCGCAACGCATTTTGCTGGAAAGCATTGCCCGTGCAAGTAGGTCCGCAGGAGTACATGTCGCCTATTTGGCGACGGATGCAGTAATTGATTTACCGTGGACGCGAAAAGCGTTTCCCGACAAGCCAGACAGTTTCTTCTGTAAGCCGATTGATATCGCAGAGGAGTGTTTTCACCTGGCACACCAAAGGCCATCAGCTTGGGCATTTGAGGTGATGATTCGCCCTTACGGCGAAGCTTGGTAGATTGGCAAAAGGGCTATCTCGCTCACGTCGCCGGCAGATCTGGGGCGTTGCCGAACTCCGTCTCTTATGAGCTGGATCGAGACACTCTACCCTGGATTTTCTCATGGTGCTGAACAGGCATTTTGATAGCGTAGCCCACGCTACTCGGCTGGAAACCCTATGCCTCGAAGCGGCTTGCTGAGTTGGATGCAAGTTGCGCGCGCAGTCAGGCCGTACCCTCGTTGCTGAAGGAGATGTCCAGGTCACAGTTGACCAGCGCAGTCTGGTGTGACCCGATCGAGATGCCACTGCAGCGAGCTGGCGGACAAGGCAGTGGGCACGGACGAAATGCGATCAGTTCGTTTTCAGCGATTCTGGCTTGAATGCCTTTCCTCTGTACTCGGGAGCTTCATGGCTTCGGTATACGCCCTTGTCGGCGACCGATGGAATGCCGGCCGGAATGTGACAAGGTCGTCGCGTCACTGGAACAGAGCGGATCTGGCCCTGAAACCGCATCGAACGGTTTCGCGCATATCTTCGAGAGGATGACGGCCGGTCCTTCATCATGGTGAATATCCTGGACCTGGTCGAGGATCCGGCAGAACTGCCTGCGACCAGATCTGACGCGAGCGCGACCGAGCTCATGGGCTACTATATGGAGTTTATGTGGCCTGCCGCGAAGTTCAGCGGGACCTCGTTATCACCGTGTTCGCAGGGTAACTCTGTCGCAGGCACGATGGATGTAGTCGGAATTGATGGAGGCAGACTGTTCGGGAGCCGCGGCGCTGATGCGCTATCGCAGCCGCCGGACTCGTCGAGATCAGTCGCGCATCCGAGTCTTCCGCGATCGATCACGACTATAAAGTGGCGGCTTCGTGAAAAGACCATCGCCTTTCCGGTTTGCGCCAACATTTTCTCCTGGGCGATCCGCGCCTGATCCTTTTCCTTCATGATGATCGCAGGTGCTCGCTCCGTCGACAACTTGGTCTGGCGACGGCGCTGATGAACACGTACCCGCCGGGCGAGCAATGTGGTCGATCCGGAGGATCTGGCGTCACCGGCAAGTGTTCTTGGCACAGCTCGGCCGGCGCATTTTGTCAGTCGGGAAGACGATCCGGGGCGGGTTCCTGGATCAACCCGGCAACTGGAACTGAAAGCCTGACTGGCTTTGACCATCTGAACGTATGGCCAATGTCCGAGCATACAACCGTGCGAGTTCTCGTTGCGTTGGGACATGCACTAAATAATCAATCATGGCGCGCGAATTTCTGCGGTACACGCCCGGGCGCCAAAGGAGGAGAAACGTGTTGTGGAAACGTATGCTGATCGGCCTGTTGGCTGTCTTGATCGGTACTGGTGCATTGGCCTATCTCAACCGCAAGGCGATCGTATTCCAGATGGTGCAGCTCGCGGCCAAGACGGACGTCGCCGAAAACCGGCCCATTGAATGGTCGCCGGGTACCGGCCACCGCGGCCGTGGACAGGTCAAAAGGCCCGCCCAATATCGTTTTCATTCTGGCGGATGATCTCGGCATCAATGACATTTCCACGTTCGGTGGGGGCGTTGCCGGCGGCGTTGTGCCGACGCCGAATATCGACCAGCTCGCCGCAGAAGGTGCAATCTTCACAGACGCCTATGCCGGCTCCGGCACCTGTGCGCCGTCGCGTGCCATGCTCATGACGGGGCGTTATCCGACGCGGACCGGCTTTGAGTTCACGCCGATGCCGAGCGGCTTGTCCAGGATTGTCGGCATGTTCACGGAAGATACGCGAGAAGGATCAGGCCTTCCCAAGGGGGTAGGCAACCCCGAAGCCCCTGAAAATCCTGTCCCATTTGAGGATAAGGGCCTTTTGCCGGAAGAGGTCACGATCGCCGAGACGCTCAAACCTGCCGGCTATCAGAATATCCATATCGGCAAGTGGCATCTCGGGCGAGCCGAGCAGTTACGTCCTGTTGCCCAGGGCTTTGACGAGAGCCTGTTGATGGCCAGTAGCCTGTATCTGCCCGAAGACGATCCCAACGTCGTCAATGCGAAACTGGACTTCGACCCGATCGACAAATTCTTCTGGGGCATTTTTCAATATGCCGCCGAATCCAACCGCGCGGGAAGAGGAATACACGCCCGGTCATTTCGAACCCGGTGGCTATCTGACCGATTACTGGACCGACGAAGCCCTGAAGGCGATTGAGGCCAACAAGAACAACCCCTTCTTCTTGATCTCGCCCATTGGGGGCCGCACGCCCCGCTCCAGGCGACAAGGGAAGACTATCGAGGCGGTTTGATCGAGCCACACCGACTGCGGGTCTATGCGGCCATGATCCGGGCCGTGGACCGCTGGTTGGCCGGGTCATGGACAAGCTCGAGGAAGAGGGGCTGGCCGACAACACCATTGTTGTTTTCACCTCGGACAATGGCGGCGCAGGCTATATAGGCCTCCCCGAGGTGAACCATCCTTATCGCGGCTGGAAGATTACTTTGTTCGAGGGCGGTATCCGCGTGCCCATGTTCGTCAAATGGCCTGGCAGGATCGCGCAGGGCACCGTCATCGACGAACCAGTCGCGCACTATCGATGTCTTGCCGACGCTCGCCGCGGCGGCTGGTGCTTCACTGCCTGAAGACCGGATCATCGACGGTCGCAACATGCTTCCTGTCGCGATGGGTGAGCGCGAGAGCGTCGAACGGGAGAATGACGCGCTCTTCTGGTCGAGCGGGTTCTACAAGGCTGTTCGTGCCGGGAACTGGAAGTTGCAGCTCAACGAACGCCAGGATCGGCGCTGGCTCTTCAACCTGGCCGAGGACCCGACTGAACAGAACAATCTCGCCGAGCAAGGCCCGACAAGCTTGCAGAGATGGAAGCCCTTATCGAGGCACACTGGGCCGATGCCCGTCCGCCACTTTATCCGCACGAGTCCGAGAGTCCGATCTGCATCGACAAGACCATCGTCGATCGGCCTTGCGATGAAGGCAACTACATCATCTGGCCGAACTAAGCATGATATCCGGGTTGTGCCGCCAGCGGCACGGCAACGGTGGCGGGCGGCCCGTGGTCGGAGAAAAAGAAAAGGGCTCGCGGAAGAGTTGCCGGGATGGCTTTGCGTGTCAACATGCCGATGTGATGCCGTGCGGCTACTGCAGTCAAACCTGTTTGCAAAACGAGACCTTATGCCGTTGCTCAGGGGTGATCTTCCTGAAAGACTGCAACACAACGTTAATCAATTTATTCTGCTGTGAGAGTTAACGAAACAGCAGTGGTTACAGGAACTGTCTCATGAAAAAAAGCCGGATTTTTCTTGCAACACTGTTGTGCGCTGTCATCGTTATCTTTGCCTATCGAAGTTGGGTCGACTCTTCCAGAGCGGCATCGGGGTTGGTGGAGGTCGCTAACGGTGATGCCCAGTTTTGGTTGATGCAAGGTCCGCCAAACAATCAGTACTCCCTTGCACCGTTTACTATCGAGTTTGATGCACCTTTAGATGAAGCGCTGTTAAGAGACCGCCTTGATGAGCTTGCAAGCGCTTATCAGATGTTTAACCGGAACATAGTCGAAATCGGTGGTCTGCCATATTGGCAATCAGTTGCGGTGGACTGGCGGGAAAATTTCCGCGTTCTTGATGCTGGCGAATCTCGATTAATCAGGCGGCAGGCTGAACTGAGACGTATCCAGGCGGCCCGATTGGATGAAGGGTTAACCTCTTTTCGTGCGTTTTTGACTCCGGATCGCAAGCAGTTAGTGTTTGTTTGGCACCATGTCATTTCTGATTTTGAGGGTATGTTCAATAAACACGCTAAGCATCTATTTAACGTAACAGGCGCACGTACGCAATTCGGCTACCAGATTCATACGACTAACACACCAGGTGACGCCAAGAGATCAGCTAACCCTCCGGTCAACTTGTCAGATGTTTTTAATCGTCCTGCAAGACCACTCGGTTTTACTGACGCTGATTATCTTGTCACGAAAGTCACTTTGCCAATAGACGACCAAAGTTTGCACTTATCAGGAAAGCGCGCAGCGCTACCAATGAGTGATATATTTTCGTTTATCGCATTACGAACTGCGACGCGCTACAAAGATTTAGCAAAAGAGGAGGACGCTAACTCGGCACCCATGCGGCCCCTCTTAAGCCCTATCAGCCTTCGCTCGAGTGCTTTGGATATGGACGAAGGCAATAATCGGGCTGTCAAGCATTTTCCTTTTGTGTTGCCACTTGAAGATGTATCTCAAATGCATCAGCGTATTACGAGCCTCGAATCCACATCTGGTTCATACGATCAGGCTGGCAAATTGATGAAGCTGGCACGCCGGGCTGTTTTTTTAGAACCCTGGCTACGCAGCGTTAGTATGCCAGATTATATTTCCAACTATTTTCCATTGGCGGATATGCCGCTTGCGATCGGTGGCTCCCAACTCGTCGCCCACAACTTACGGGTGCCGATGGTGCCCTACGAACAAGTTAAATTTGCGTGGTCAAATTACAACGGCCAGGTGCAGTTGTACTTGCATACAGATCCACTGCTCGTTGATATGGAACTTATGCTAAAAGCTTTTGAGCAGGCTTCGCAGGAAGTGTTGATGTATTTACACGAATTTAGTCAAATAGCGGGATCTGATCCAAGCGCCACGTAAACCACGCCCTACATCTCTGCTGATTCAGCCTGCAC
The DNA here is from genome assembly GCA_034521205.1 of Halioglobus sp. Classification (GTDB taxonomy): domain Bacteria; phylum Pseudomonadota; class Gammaproteobacteria; order Pseudomonadales; family Halieaceae; genus Marimicrobium. The sequence continues at coordinate 1,660,758 of JAXHMT010000004.1, read as the reverse complement.
TCTGTCATTGATGACAGGAGGCTTCCAGTCAGCAACAACAATAGCGCTACTTTGATGAGAAGCAGGCTCGTCCGCAACACATGCCACCGCCGTAGCGAAACGCAGGCCGGCAACAGCATGCAGCGTAAGCGTCGTTGCGCCAACCCGACAAATCGAGTGAAATGGTTTGCGCGTCGACTCATTACAGAAAGGTATCGACACGCCATTACAACCCAGGGCAATCAGTATGAACTACGAAAATGTCGAGAACACCGTCACGCTGACGTTCGATGACGGCAAGGCCAATGTCGTGAACCACTCTTTCCTGGATGAAATCAATTCGGGACTGGACCGCGCGCAGAAGGAAGACGCAGGCGCGGTCATCCTCCGTGGTCGGGAGGGGATATTCTCAGGGGGATTCGATCTCAGGGAGTTTGAGAAAGGTGCAGAGCAGGGCACGAAAATGGTCCGGCGAGGTTTCGAGCTGCTGGTACGCCTCTACAGTTTCCCCCTCCCGCTGGTTGCGGCTTGTACCGGCCATGGCATCGCTATGGGCGCTTTCATCATCATGGCCTGCGACTGGCGTATAGGTAGCCGCGGCGAGTTTAAAATGAGTTTGCCTGAAACTCGCCTGGGGATGGACTTGCCTTCGATACTGGTAGCGTTGACCGCGTCACGCGTTACGCCCCGGCATCTGAATCGCGTCACCCTGCTGTCGGAAATCTATGCTCCGGAAGAAGCGGTCAGTGCCGGGTTTCTGGATGAGGTTGTGGAGGCTGGGGACCTCGAGTCCCGCAGTCGCACGGTGGCCGGGCAATTGGCCGAACTTCCGGGACAGCAGTTTGCCAAAAACAAATTATCCGTCAGGGCCGAGACATTAAAGATCATGAGAAGCAGCCTGGAAAGTTTCGGATAGTCTTGAGCGCGCAGGCTTTCGATGTCTGGAGATCGGATTCCTGACGTCCCTGCTGCGCAGTTACATGGCGGAAACGCGGATTGAGGGGCACGGCTTCCAGCTGGGCGACGACGCTGCCTGCCAGCCGGCAGGTTTTCTCAGCGCGGCTCCTCGTTATCGGCAGAATCGCGCGGGCCCCACACCCAGGTCCTGACCGGCGGAATAAGCAGGGGAACGACGAAAACGAGCAACAGGATGGCGGTGAACGCCAGCGACTGGGTGCCGGTCAGATCCAGGACCGCCGTCCCCAGAAACGCGTACGGCGCCGCACGTATGGGGGACGCCAGCGTGACCACGGCGGCGAACTGTCCGAGATTCATACCGACCAGGCCCGCGGCGAGATGGGCGGGTGTGAGCAAGCCTACCGGGTGCGCGGTGATGGCGAAAATGGCGACGGCGCCGATCCGTTGGATGCGAGTCATCATCGCCTTGTACCGGTCACCAAAACGGCGATGCACCCAGTCGGCGCCGAGCAGGTGAGCGAGGTAATACAGCACCAGCGCCGATGCCACCAAGCCTATGCTGCCCCAGATAATGCCGCCCGTCACGCCGAAGGCGAGGCCTCCCAGGATCAGTATCAGGTGGGAAGACAGACCGATGAACAAACGGAAGATCACCAGGAAAATGAAGACGGCCGGACCCCACCACCCCAGGCTCTGCACCCATTGGCGAAACGCTTCCAGTCCGTCGATGCTGAAGGAAATCCCCAGTTGTTCCTGGGCGGTGGAGCCCACCAGGTACGCCACGACCACGAGCGCCAGTATCAACACACGCCGGCGCCAGGTCGGTGACATCACTCGGGCTTCTGCCGGGCGAGGACGGCGTCGACGAGGTTTTGCACCACAGCAGTGGACTGCTTGACGGACAGCTTTTGGTCCCGTCGCAATCGCAGCCAAACCTCCCAGCTCAATACCACTTCCAGCGCAGCGAGCGCGGTGCGCCGGGCCGCCACCTCTGCGGGCAGGCGAACCCGGATGCTCTTCCTGAGCCGCTGGTAGTACGCCTGTACATCCGCCTCGACAGCGAGTGAATGCCGCCGCAGGGCCTGGGCCCAGAGGATATGCCGGGTATAGCGCTCGAAAATATCCGCGCGGCGCAGCACCAGTTCGTCCAGTTGCTCACGCCAGTCCCGACCGGGGTCGTAGGGGACACGCAGCGCATCGGTCTGTGCCCGCAGATCGGCGACGATTTCCCGGCGCAGGGATTCCACGTCTTCGAAATGGCGAAACACGGTGCGGGTCGTCACGCCGGCCAGCTGTGCGACCTTGTCGGCAGTGGGCTCGACGCCCTGCTCGGTGGCAAGGTGGACGACCGCATCGACGATGCGCTGGCGGCTCCTTGCCCGGCGAATCGCGCGGCCATCCGTGGCTTCAGCAGCCATCGCTCGGGGCCTGTGCGGGACTCAGTACCTGGCAGCGCCTGAGTAAACGGCGTTGCGAGGCGTCGAAATCATCGCGTCGGTGCAGTACACAACGATTGTCCCAGATGATGACATCCCCCACCTGCCACTGTTGCCGGATCACGTTTTCGGGAAGCGCGGCGTAGGACCAGACCTCGTCCAGTAAGGCCTCGCTTTCTTCCAGTGGCAGCCCGGGGATGTAGGCCCACTCGCGTCGACCCAGGTAGAGACACTTGCGCTGCGTCTCTTCGTGCGTGCTGACCAGCGGGTGCACGGCGCCAGGGGCATCCCTGGGGTCGTCGAAAGGCTCATAACCCGGGCGCATCTCGCCGACACTGGTGTGGGCCGCATCGTGCTTGATGCTCAGGTCCTCGACGCGCTCGCGCAGGGACTCCGGGAGAGCCTCGTAGGCACCGTACTGGTCGGCGAACCAGGTATCACCGCCTTCGTCGGGAATTTCCACACCCAGAAGCACGCTCGCCGGCGGCGGGTGTTCCATGTAGGTCATATCCGAGTGCCAGTTGGCTTCGGCATTGCCCAGGCCACCAATGGGCATGCCGTCTTCAACGATATTCGAGATATTGGTCACGTAGGGGTTCTTGAAGATCCTGCCGAGCTGCTCCCTCTGCTCATCGTTCAGCTTGCCGAGAGGAATTTTCTCCAGAGGGCCGAATCGTCGGCTGAAGCGCTGCAGGCCGTCCTCGTCCAGTTGCTGGCCGCGAAAGCGCAGAACGCCGTAGTCCAGCCACGCCCGGTAAACGCGTTCGAACTCGACATCGCTGATAGAGTCCAGGGCCAACCCCGATATATCGGCACCGAATCGCTCGGTCATGGGCACTATCTCGATCATGCATCCTCTCCCGGCTCGTCGTCGAGCATCTTGCGTAACAGTTCGGCGCCCCCGGTGGAGCCACCGATGGCCTCCCGGCTCGCCACCAGCCGGGCGAACAGGGCTGTGTCAGGCTGGCTTTGGAAATGCGCGTAGTACTGCTTCAGGGCCTCTCCCAGCACCGTTTGCTCCCAAATCAGCCGTTCCCCGTGGCCGGGCGGGTAATCGCCGGGCTGCGCGGTCAGCGCTTCGCCGTACCAGGCCTTGACGTCCTCGATGGCGCGCTTGAACCACGTGAAATCGGCCAAAGCCTGTGACCGATCGTCCAGCCAGGCCGCCAGTTTCTCCAGGATAACGTCGATGGCGTCGCCACTGAGGCCCACCGTGGTGCGACCCCGGCGGCGCAGGGATAGCTCGTACCAGGGGCGCAGGGCATCGAACTCCCGCAGCAGGCGGTCGACCCACAGGTCGCTGTCGCCGCGCCTCGGGCCGAAACTGACCGGGCAGGCAGGCGCAGTGTCCACTATTTCCTCGTCCAGATCTTCCGGGAAGTCTTCCAGTACCGGTCCGGAGGGCCGGTTCAGAAGGTCCAGCGCATGGGCGATGACCCGGTGCTGGAAGGCGGCGTCGCCGGCACGGCCCAGCGGTCGGCCCAGCGGAAAGCTGACCCAGAGCATACGCGGAGGCTGCATGGCCTCGGCATTTTCCCGTACGAGACTGATCCCGGTGGTCATGATCCCCTCCGATTCCAGATACCAGCCTATCGCGCACACGGCGCGAGTGCAGTTGGGTCAGACAGGGGTGAGAAATACCGCGTCCACCTTGTCCTGCTTCAGCATGCCAGCCAATCCGCGGGCGCTGCCTTCGTAGGCTTGGGGCTCGTGGCCGGCGCCCATGAAACTGTAGTGCACGGAAGCCAGCGATCCGACTGCGCCGCGCGCTTCCAGCTCGCGAAAACGGTCGAGTGGAAAGACGGTGTTGATATCTTCCTGGAAGCCGCTGCGGTCGAAATTCACCGAGCTGTGCGACATGACCAGATCGTCGGGGTCTTCGTCGCCGGCGATAGGCCTGAACCCGTCGTCCATCAGGCCGAACGCTGGGTCTTCGCGAAAGTGCAGACCCGCCGTGGTGATCAACGCGATACGCATCTGCGCCAGTTCTCGCGTCCTCGGCACCCAGGCGGGCGGACCTAGGGGGTCACCGCACTTCTCCAGCAGGTGCTCTCGTTCGTAGTCGGGCAGGTCTGTAAGTCGGACCATGGCAAATCACCCGGCGAGCGGTTCGTGTTGGTCTAAATTGTCAGGCATAGTGACATTAGATGCCGGCTCTGTCAACATGGCTGACGGAGCCGGCCAACGGGAGCAGGTGCTCTGGTAGATTTGCGGTTTCCGGATGCGGCTGGCCTCACTGATCGAGACGAAAACAAAGGCCGGGTCAATCGACGGAAGGTTCGCCAGGTTGCCGCATTCAGGCAACCGGGTTGGCGAGAAAGTCTTCGCGCAACCGGTGCAGGTGTGTGCCGGACTTCGCACATTGACTGCAGTTTTTGACTAATTGGACATATCAACGAAAATACGGACGTGGACACACAACAGCAATTCCGCCGCCTGCCCGCGATCGATACCTTGCTGTCCAGTATGCCCGATGAGGTGCGGCGCTGGGGACACGCGCAATTGACCAGGTACCTGAGGCAGCACCTTTCTGAACTGCGCGCCGAGATCGTCGCCGGCAACACGCCGGATGTTTCCGTGGAGAGCATCAGGCAATCCGCTGACCACGCGCTGGCCGCCGGCTCGGGCGCCACGTTGATCCCGGTATTCAACCTCACCGGCACCGTCCTGCACACCAACCTGGGCCGCGCCACTCTGCCCACAGCCGCAATCGATGCCGTCAACACGGTGGCCGCCGGCGCTACCAACCTGGAGTTCGATCTCGCAAGTGGCAGGCGCGGCGACAGGGAATCGCACGTCGAGGCTCTGATCTGTGAAATGACCGGCGCCGAGGCCGCAACGGCGGTCAACAACAATGCGGCGGCGGTTTTGCTGGTGCTCAACACCCTGGCTCTGGGTCGCAAGGTGCCCGTCTCGCGCGGCGAACTGGTCGAGATCGGCGGTTCTTTCCGGATTCCCGAGGTGATGTCCCGTTCGGGATGTACGCTGGTTGAGATCGGGGCGACCAACCGCACGCACCTGAAGGATTACCGCAACGCGATCGACAATAACACCGCACTGCTGATGAAAGTGCATACCAGCAATTACAGGATAGAGGGTTTCACCGCCAGCGTGAGCGAACCTGAACTGGCTGCGCTGGCGCGGGAGTATGCACTGCCCTTTGTTATCGACCTGGGCAGCGGCAACCTTGTGGATTTCGAAGCGCTCGGGTTGCCGGACGAACCGACCGCCGCCGCCGCGCTGGCAAACGGCGCCGACCTCGTCACGTTCAGCGGCGACAAGCTGCTCGGCGGGCCGCAGGCCGGTTTGATCGCGGGGCGTGCCGACCTCGTGGCTGCCATCAAGAAGAACCCGCTCAAGCGCGCCCTGCGCCTGGACAAGATGACTCTGGCCGCACTGGCGGAAGTCCTGAAGCTGTACAGGGACCCTGCGCGGCTGGTGCAAGAACTGCCCACGCTTCGGTTGCTCACCCGCCAGGCTGCGGATATCCGGTCGCGGGCGGAATCACTGTTGCCGGATATCGCGCGCTCGCTGTCCCCCCGCTTCGAAGTCAGCGTGGAAGACTGTCGCAGCCAGATCGGCAGCGGGTCACTGCCCGTGGAAACCCTGGCCAGTGCTGCCCTCAGAATCCGGCCCGTATCCGGTGAGGACGGCGACCTGCGCGAGCTCGCGCAAGAGTTGCGCCAGCTACCGGTGCCCGTGATCGGCCGCATGCACAGGGGAGGGTTATGGCTGGATCTGCGCTGCCTGGAAGCGGAGCAGGAATCGGCATTTGTTACTCAGATGGATGGACTCGCCCGGTGATCATCGCCACTGCCGGACACGTCGACCATGGCAAGACCTCGCTCATCCGGCAGCTGACGGGCGTGGAGACAGACACGCTCGCCGAGGAAAGGGAGCGCGGGCTGTCCATCAATCTGGGCTACGCGTATCTACCGCGCCGGGGCGGCAACCCGCTGGGCTTCATCGATGTGCCCGGACACCAACGGTTCATCAATACCATGATTTCGGGTATCAGCGGCATCGACATGGGCCTGCTGGTGGTGGCTGCGGATGACGGCCCCATGCCCCAGACAATCGAACACCTCGATGTGCTGGATATCCTGGGTGTGAATCACTTGACGGTAGCCATCAGCAAGATCGACCGGGCCGATGTGCTTCGAATCGACGAGGTCGAGGAGCAGATACGCAATCTTCTCGTGGCCAGGCGATGGCAGGACACGGTTTTTTTCCGTGTGTCGAACCAGGACGGCAGCGGTGTGGCTGCGCTGAAAGACTATTTACTGCACCGGGCACAATGGCCGCGGGAACACTGCACCGAAGGCGGCTTTCGTCTGTCGATAGACAGATGCTTTACGGCCAGGGGCGCCGGCCTTGTGGTGACGGGTACGGCGAGCGCGGGAAGGGTGTGCACCGGAGATAAACTTTTGTTGCTGCCCTCTGGCAGGGAAGCCAGCGTACGTGGCCTCAGAACCCACGATCAAACAGCGCAGAGTGCCGGAGCAGGTGAGCGGGTGGCCCTGAATCTCGCGGGTAAGATCGCGGCCTACGATATCGAGAAAGGCGATTGGCTGGTAGATCCGGGTTTTGCGCGTTGTTCCAGTAGGCTCGACGTTACTTTCTCGCTGGCTGCTGGTGCCCCGTTCCCGCTCAAGCACCTGGCGCCGGTGAAACTGTATATCGGCGCCAGGCGCATTGCGGGGAGGCTGGCCATTGTCGACGGGGCTCGGGCGCGCCTGCACCCAGGGGACCGCTGTCTCGCCCAGCTGATTCTGGACAAGCCCGTCAGCGCCATCTGGGGCGAGCGCTTTCTACTTCGGGACCAGGCGGAGGATATCGTGCTCGGCGGCGGTTCCGTGCTGGATCCGGAAGGTCCGAAGTTCGGCAAATCCCGCCCCGGACGCCTAACCTGGCTCAGGGCCATGCAGGCACCGACGGCAAAGGACTCCCTCGCGATGCTGCTCGATCACAACCAGGTCGTAAACCTGGAGTATTTCTGGGCCATACGCAACCGTTCTGTAGATTCGAGTGACGATGCCTTACCGCAGGACGCCCGCTACTTCGGGAGCGAAGGCCAGCAGTGGCTCGTCAAAAAATCGCTGTGGTCGGAGGCGAACCAACACCTCGCACGACTGGTGGGCGATTGTCACCAGGCGCATCCCGAGCAACCGGGTATCAAGATGACGGACCTGAAGCCTGCAATGAGCTCGCGGTTCGAACCCGCGCTGGTCACGGCGGTGCTGGTCTCGAACCTGCAGGCCGGCACGCTGGTGCTGCGCGACGGCCACATAAGGCAAAAGGAGTTCAAAAAAGTCGAAACCGCGGAAAAGCAGGTGCATTGGCTCGCACTCAAGGAGTACCTGGAGCGCTGCCAGCTCCAGGTCCCGCCGCTTTCCGAAGTGGCCGAGGCAACCCGGATACCTGAGTGCGACCTGAAACAGCTCATTAAGGAGGCGACCCGGGCGGGTCAATTACACCGGTTGAACGACAAGCGCTACGCTCTCCCCGAGCAGCTCCTGGAATTCTCGGAGCTTCTGCTCGAGGCGGACCGGCGAGGCGAAGCGCTGACTGTCGTCAAGCTGAAATCGCATTTCCAAAATGGCCGTAACCTTACGGTTGAGTTACTCGAGTATTTCGACAGTATTCACTTCACGAAGCGTGAGAATGATACGCGTATCATCCTGAACGGCGCGGCCGCCCGGGATCGGTTCGGTGGTTGATGAGGATACGGAAGAGCGACATCCCCGGTGGGGTGCCTGGTCTTCAAAACCAGTGAGGCGCTGACAAAGTGCCTGGTGGGTTCGACTCCTACCTCTTCCGCCAATTTTCGCGATTTGCGGTGCGTGTTTCCAAGAGAGCGGTTTTGACCGCCATTGCTTTCAGGGCACTGATACCACCTGTCCCTTCTGAAAACTCGATCGTCGCCTCGACTTCCAACATCTGGAGTGGTCAAGCAATTTGTGACAACCCAGTTAAGCCGCTTTCTTCATTTCAGCCATAGCTGATTCGAAATCGTTGGGACTACTGTAACCCAAGGTCGAGTGCAGACGCCGACTGTTATAGAACATGGCAATGTAATCCAGAATATCCTGCTGCGCCTCGGCGCGGCTCTGGTAGTGTCTCCACTGCACACGCTCCTTCTTCAAGCTCGCAAAGAAACTTTCGGCCACGTCGTTGTCCCGGCAGTCACCCTTGCGACTCACCCTCCCGACAAAGTCGTGGGCTTTCAGCAACCGGCGATACGCTTTGCTCGCGTATTGCGAACCCCTGTCAGAATGAACAATCAGCCCCGCCGCCGGACGTCGCCGCCAGAGGGCCATACGCAACGCATCCGTGACTGATTTCGCCTTCATCCGCGAGCTCATGCTCCAGCCCACCACCCGACGGCTGAACAGGTCGACAAACATTAAACCACTTCACTGCAGTCCATTGGGAGATGAACGGTTCCTCAAGGGTATCGAGGTCGAACTGAGCGCCCCCTCGGGCAACAGGCAAGAGGGCGGCCGCGTCAGCACACGCCGAGAATGGTTAGAAAATAATCCCTCCGTCCCCTTTTAGCCCGTATGAAGCCAACGACGTGATCCCTGCCACCCCAATTGGCGTATTTACAACGGACTTACTACGCTGTGAATGCTATGTGGAAATATACCGGGCAAGAGCGCCCCTCCTTTGCCGACAAGCCGGGCCCCGGGCAGGAATCGGTATGGGATTACCCACGGCCACCGGCACTGGTCGGCAGCGACGCGGACGTGGAGGTATATTGCGGGCCGCAAAGGCTCGCCGCCTCGACCGACAGCCTGCGCGTTCTGGAGACGGCGAGTCCACCAACCTATTATCTTCCCTCGCGCGATGTCGACTGGACATTGCTCGTTCGCACCACCGGCAGCAGCTACTGCGAGTGGAAGGGCGTGGCCAGCTACTGGGCACTCGCTTCGACCCCGCTGTCGGCGCAGTCGCCTGGAGCTATGAGAACCCATCCGATCGCTTCGCGGCCATCGACGGATGTATTTCCTTCTATCCCGGCCGCGTCGACTGCTACGTCGACAGCGAGCGGGTTCAACCGCAGGCGGGTGGCTTTTACGGCGGCTGGGTAACGCAAGACATCATCGGGCCGTTCAAGGGAGAACCCGGCACCGGTCACTGGTAATGACCGCAAAGCCGGAAAATAAGCCATCGGCCCACGTTGAACGGACGTCCCTGTATACAATCCGGCTTTTTGTGACGGGTAAACGCCAGGCGCGCACGCCTTCAGGCCACCGCCTGCGCGGAGCGCAGCGCCGCGATCTCATTCTCGCCGTAACCGGCTTCCGCGAGGATCTCGTCGGTATGTTCACCATAGCGCGGGGGGTGCCGCCTGAGCGTCGCGGGTGTCTTCTCGTAGACGCCGGGGTGACGGATAAAACGCGTGGTGCCGCCGCGGGGATCCTCCGCGTCGAACACAGTACGATTGTGCCTCACTTGCGGGTCAGCCATAAAGTCTTCGAGATCGTAGACCGGAGCGAAAGGCACGTCGTGGCCGTGCAGCGCTGCAAGGGCCTCACGCCAGGGCCATCTGGAGAACTCCGCGTCGAGCAGCTCAATCATGGTATCGATGTTGCGCAACCGCGCGTTGAGCTCCGCGAAGCGCTCGTCTACCGCCAGGTCCTCCCGACCGAGGGCCTTGCAAAGATTGACGTACTGCTTGTCCTCGATCGGCATGCCCACCAGGTAACCGTCGGCGCAGGACCAGACGTGGAAGATATCGGGAATAAACGGCTCCGCCGGCGCCCGTGGACGGAAGGCCTCGGCCGTCATCATATCGGGCAGCGTGAGCTGGGCGTAGGCATTGATCATGGGCACGTGCACATGCTGGCCCTCGCCGCCGTTGCGCTCCCTCGCCAGCAGGGCGGCCAGCGCCGCGGACGCTGCGGTGATGGCGGCGTTCTTGTCGGCGATCACGCTGCGGATCATCTGCGGCGGACCCGCGTTCCCCTGGTGCGGCATAGTACCGGACATGCCCTGTACCACCAGGTCGTAGACAGGTTGTTCCGCGTAGGGTCCATCCGGTCCAAAGCCGGTGACAGAGACAAAGATCAGCCCCGGATTCTCCTCACGCAGGCTCTCGTAGCCGAAACCGAGGCGCTCGGCGACCCCCGGCCTGTAATTGCAGATGATCACGTCCGCGGACAAGGCCAGCTTGCGCACGACAGCGAGCCCCTGCCCGGACTTCATGTCGACGGAGATCGCCCGTTTGTTCCGATTGAAGTTGGCGAAGAAGCCGTTGATGCCATCCCGTTCCGGTGGGCCGGTCCAGCGGGCGGTATCACCCATCAGCGGCTCCACCTTGATGACATCGGCTCCCAGGTCGCCGAGGTTCTGTCCCGCCAGGGGACCCGACACCATGGTGCCGAACTCGAGGACGCGAAACCCGGCGCAGGGCCCTCGAGGATCATCCGGCTGGGCTACTTCCATATTTTTTCCTCAAAGCGCAAGGAACGCACTGCAGCACGTCCGGTTACCGACGGCGCCCCTGGCAAATTAGTCATCTGCCAATGCTATCCGATGGTCAGCTATTGCTGCCAGGGACAACTGAATGGAGATTCTCCGACCCGCGGACTGCTTGACGACGAGCGAGGGATGCACCAGAAGGGCCCATAACCGGCGACTGTACCGGCTACTCCTCTACCTGTTTGAAGTCTTCCTTGTAACGCACACCGCAGTCGGGGCAGGTGAAGTCGTCCGGCAGCGTCTCGAACCGTGTCGAGGGGGGATAGCCTTCATGGGCATCCCCGGTGTCCTCGTCGAAACGGTACCCACAGCCCGGACACTCGTAGACCGCCATCAGGCGGACACCGCCGCGGCCGGCCCGCCGCCGAACCGCGCCTCGATGCGATCGCGCTTGCCCGGGTCGATATTGACCTTCTCGAGATCGCCGCGAATGTGCGGCAGCTCCAGCACGCGCCGGTCCATTACCCGGTACCACAGCCAGGGCACGTAGGCGAGCAGGTACATGCCGTAGTAGTCGTTTGGCAGCTGCGGCAGGTCGTCGAAATTGCGCAGGCTCTGGTAGCGGCGCGTCGGGTTGGCATGGTGGTCCGAGTGGCGCTCCAGATAAACAGCGCCAGGCGCTTGCGCTCCTGTTCCCACCCGCGGCGCATGGCGCCGGGAATCTCGCGCAGCATGAACTTGTAAATGGACTCGCCCATGCGCGCGCTCGCCGGGTCCTGGGGCGTGGCGACTTCCGTATGGTGGCCGCGGTTGTGTTCGACGCAGAAGTGCCCGTAGGCGGGCACCGCCAGCACGATGCGCGCCAGGAAGCGCTCGAAGTTCGATTTCTTGTGCCCCAGTTCGTGCGCGGTATTGATCCCCAGCCCTGAATACGCGCCGGCGGTCAGGGCCAGCACCAGCACCCACTGGATAAAGGCACAGGACACGTCCTACCGGCGGCTATTGGAAGAAGCGCGGCTCGACTGCGCCGACGCACTGCTTGCGGATGCGCGACTGAACGTGGCGGAGGTGGCGCAACGACTGGGCTACAGCGACCCGGCCAATTTCGGCCGCGCTTTCCGTAAATTGACCGGCACGACGCCCGCCGCCTGGCGCCGTCGCTGACTGTGCCTCCCGGCAAACGGGTCAGACCCCCTTGACGCCCCGGCCGGGGTTCAGGCCAGGAACTCGCCGCGGGTGCGCGGGTCTTCCTTGAACTGGCCGCCCAGCGCGGTGGTCCGGGTGCGCGAATTGGCGTCCATCACACCGCGCGCCTTGACGCAGTAGTGCACCGCGTCGATCGACACGGCGACATCGTCCGTCTGCAGCAGTGTCTGCAGGGCCACCAGCACCTGCTGCGTCAGCCGCTCCTGCACCTGGGGACGCTGGGCGAAGAAGCGCACGATGCGATTGATCTTGGACAGGCCGATGATTTTCCCGGCGGGGATGTAGGCGACACTGGCCTGGCCATCGATGATGACGAAGTGGTGCTCGCAGGTACTGACCACGGAGATCTGGTCGATACGCACCATTTCCTCGACACCCATCTTGTTCTCGATGGTGGTCGCCTTCGGAAAGCGGCCGTAATCCAGGCCCGAGAAAATTTCGTCCACGTACATGCGGGCGATGCGCTGGGGAGTATCGCACAGGCTGTCATCATCGAGATCCAGGCCCAGTGTGCGGGCGATTTCCGCGAAGGAGTCGCGGATACGCGCGTACTTCTGGTCGCGGTTCAGGCCGTTGTCCACAAGGGGCGTTTCCAGGCCGCGTTCAATGAGCACATCGCGCACGCGTCTGGCGTCCTCTGTAATAGCCTGGGCGGTATTCGAAACCGTTTCTATCAGGGCAGATTCCATAACTGGCGTCTCGCAGGTGGAGTCCAGAGGTAGTACGCCGCCCACGCGGGATCAGATCGCTATCGCCCCGCATTTGCGGTGCGACTTTCGGGTCATGCGGACCGCCCCCGGAACTCCGGAGAATAGCGTCTGGATTTGTTCATAGCTTCATGGGCATCAGGCCTTAGTGTTATATTAAGCCCGCTCAAACAACCAGCCGCCCGGTTCGCAAGCCGGTGGCGGAGACGTCAGATCCTTTTAGAGGCACCATCAATGACACATACCCCACATGAGTTGGCCGAGGAGTTCCCCGAGTATGCGGAGGCCATCCATCAGCTGAAGACGACGGATTTTCATTTCAAGAAACTGGCGGACGAGTATCACAACGTCAATCGTCAAGTGCACCGGATGGAAGTCGAGGTCGAGCCGGTCAGTAGCGACACCGAAAAGCACGCCCGCGAACGCCGCGTTCATCTCAAGGACCAGATTGCCCGGTACCTGAAACAGCACGCTGGTTGAAGGCGTCGCCGCCCGATACGGCTCTACGCGTGGCCGGGAAGCCGTCGGGCGTTTCTCCTCAGTATTGGTGCGGGATTCCAGTCCAGTAGAGTAACACTGATTCGCTGGTCATCGAGGTCCTGGGTGAATCACCCGCTTGCCGGTATAAGTACTACTCTGGAGCCTCACCACTGAACGACCGCGAACGCAAAGGACCACTCGCATGAAACCGGAGACCATTGCCCTGCACGCCGGCTACGACGGTGACCCTGGCGCATTAGTAATTCGCCAATATTATCCGACACTTAGCACTTGCTGCCAGAGGCAACTGGACTTTAGCTTCAGTCGCTATCAACGGCGCGAGCTCGCCAGTTTTACATCTACTCTCTGCCATGGCCAAATTGATCCTGCCCTTGGGATACCGCGCGGTCATTGCTGAGAATCCGCTGTTGGAGCAGCAGCTCATTATTACAGCCGAGCACGCCAGAGATCACCGAATCTGAACACTCGAGATCGCACGATCCTGGGATTCCTATCCCTATTTTTGAACCGCAGACGCATTCATCGAGTAGCTATCATCATTCGTCCACCTACCCTACTCCGTTTTCACTCAGCACTCGTGAAACGAAAATACCAACAGCTCTACTCGCAATCCAACCCGTGGCAGCCCGCTATAAACCGGAACCCACCAATCGGGTCCGTCCTGGCTCACTACCCTCGGACATGCTAAAGATAGCCTTTGGAGCATAGACCTACTTCGTTGCCACTCTAGCCGCAGCTCTACACCGCCAGTGGAATCTTCCATCAAACGGCCGGTCGATCTGAACCGCTACCACTGGGAAAAGCACTGTCGCGGCCTATTTCCACTCCCAGCGGCAGCCTGAAATAACAATTCGCCAGGGACACCCCGATGAACGTCTCCGGCGGCTCGGCGCGAAAGAAACAGGCATTGCTGCAGGATTATGGTCCAGGCAACCGTTGGCCGTGGATATATACCGGATCGCTCTGGAACACTTCGCCGGGGTGCTCGTCGATCAACACCCGGCGTTTGCCGGTCGCCAGCGACAGAACCTCAGCACCAGTCCCAACGTTAGCATTGACCCGGTCGCGGGCAGCGGCACGGCTTGGGCCTCGACCGGAAAATCGTCAGATGCGCCTTCGCCGCGAAACTGGGGCGACGAAGAAGAGCCGTACTCAAAGTCACTGAATTCACCCACTATCCCCGCCGTCAGCGCACCCTCGAGGCTATCGCCGCTAAAAATGCCGTTAGGCGCGTAAAACCCGACTCCGCCCGATGAAGTGATCAGTCGCAGGAAATCAAAGCCGAACGCGTTGCGCGACACGGTGACATCGCCCGTCAGGCCGGTGGCTCCGATGGGCGAGAAACCAGTCGGCCAGTAACACGAAATCAAACGCGGTCAACGCCCCGGCGTAGAATCCAGATCTGAATCGGAATCAGTGTCGCTGACGCTGTCGTCGACAACGGCCTTAAATTCCAAACTGTTCGACACATCGGAAATGCCGCTGCCCTGCCCTTCAATGGTGATCGACCCTGCCTGGGCGGGCAGCGCCTGACGCGAAACAAGGGCTAACAGTGTCGAGATCAGGTTTCGGCGAAAATTCTGATGATATTGTCATAAACTCTCTTATTTTTTATCGACCTAAACACAATCCTGGCGGAGAACTTGCTGCGCGGGTAACTGTGCGTGGTCAGAATATACAGGACCCAACCTCTCGTTCGCTAAGTAGTCGGAGACAGATACACCTTTTGTCAAAAGAGCCCGGCAGAGGCGAGGGATTGATCACACCGCCCTTTGGGCGTTGTGACCCCTTCGGGCGCCTCCGCTTCGCTGCGGCGTCAAAAACGCTCCTTTGGTCGCGTTTTCGAACGGGGTTATCATCCAAATCCCACTCACCACCGACTAACGCAAAAGGGCATCAAAAGGCGTGAGGTGGTCCCATGATGGCCCCATGTACCTCAAGCGGCGACTGGCCTGGCTTTCTCGATTCGAGCCCCGCCGCTTTGGCGTGTTCAGCGCCTTCCACAGCTCGTTTCGCTGCTGCAAGTTCAGCCAGAAATCCGCTGAATTACCAAAGACCGTGGCCAGCATCAACGCGGTATCCGCCGTGATGGCGCGACGATTGGTACATAGCTCGTTGACGGTCTTTCGACTCACACCCATCGCTTCAGCCAGTTGCCCCTGGGTCAGTGCCATTGGCACCAGGAATTCTTCGTTAATCATTTCGCCCACACTGACGGGTTGTCGTTTCGTAATATTCATCGCCTGCCTCATCGATAATCGTGGTTATCCAGATAGATGCCCTGGGCCTCGCCTCTCTCACCTGCCCATGCGAACACCAGTCGCCATTGTTTGTTAACGCGAATAGAGTGTTTGCTGGCCAATTTTCCTCTTAACTTTTCAAAATGGTTACTGGACAGCAACGCAAATCCCTGTGCACCAGGCAATGCGTATTTTCCAATAATATCAGATAGTTGATAGTTGCCCCAATGACAAGACTTACTACCCTCGAACCGCATGAGAGATGTCTTTTTCTTGCTTTTTCACCTGCTCATCGCCATCACCAAACTGGTCAGACCCGGCGGCAGCCGTGCTGTTATCGCTGAAAATCTGCTTCTGAAGCGGCAACTGATAATCCACAGTAGATCCCGGAAACGGGCCCCCAATCTGGCTACGAGGGATCGCACCGTCCTGGGCTTTCTATCAATGTTCCTGAATCCTCGACGCCTGGTCAGGTCAGAGATCATCATCAAGCCATCTACCTTACTGGCTTTGCACAAGGCATTGAAGAAACAGAAGTACCGGCTTCTGTATTCACCCCGCGGCGGCAGGAAGCCCGGCCCCAAAGGGCCATCGAGTGAAGTCATTCGCGCCATCGTAGAAATGAAACAGCGCAACCCTCGCCATGGCTGCCCTCGTATCGCCCAGCAGATCAGCCTGGCATTATGTGCCAATGTCCATCGTTTTGTGGAGCGATTGATTGGTAGCGTCCGAGAAGATTTACTGGATCAGACTTTCTTCTGGACTGCGACTGATCTGGAGAACAAGCCAAGACACTACCAACACTATTACAACGAGCACCGGTGCCATTCAAGCCGGGAAGGCGACACTCCAGTACCCTCAGAGCACGGCCAGATCGTCAATATCGACAGTCATCGCTGGAACAAGCACTGTCGGGGTGTCTTCAACGTGCCAGAGACGAACTTAGGATTGAAGCTCGCCAGGGACACGTGAGGGTGGTCCCATGGTGGTCCCATGGCGGCACCAAATTCACCGCCGGAAATTGGCCATCAACCCTACACATTCTGGTGCGTAATATAGCCCTTTGCCAATCTGGCCTTGGATAGCCGCTCCACCATCCCTACCACAGCCTGGCGCTTAGCTGCCTCTCTTCCACCAAAATGGATGCATTAACTCGATTCCCTGATGTCAGAAACTGCGATATACTTCTCACATTACGAGGCAACCCATGATGACTTTACCTGAGAATATACTGCAACGCGCCCAATCCCTCGCCGAGGGCGGCGTCCTATCGCCCAAAGAATTCCTACACCAAGGAAGCCGAGCTGCCGTAGATCAGGCGTTCTCACGACTGGCCAAAGAAGGAAAGCTGCTGCGCGTTGCACGAGGTACCTACGCTGCACCGGTCTCAAGCAAGTTTGGATCTCGTGCTCCCGCGCCTGAGAAGCTCGTGAGAGCCCTGGCCAAGCGAAGCGGTGGAATTGTCGTCCCGCAGGTGCAAGCGCAGCCAACACTGGGGCTGACACAACAGGTTCCTATTCGAGAGGTCTACCTAACCTCTGGACGCACCCAAACACTGAAACTGGGACGAGGGGAAATCCTGGTAAAACATGCACCACGCTGGATGCTGGCGCTTGGAACACGGCCAGCAGGGGCTGCCGTGCGGGCACTGGCCTGGATAGGACAAGCACATGCCGACGAGTCTCTGGCATCTCTGCATCGGACCCTTCCCCAGGCCGAGTGGAAAGCACTGGCATCAGCCAGAGCAACGCTACCTTCCTGGATGGCACAAGCGATCGGGAAGGAAGCCGCACATGGCTGAATATTTTTTTGATCTCTCCCAAAAAGATCGACGAGAAGCCCTCGAGTTCGTTCGGGCTGAGTCCGGGCGTCCTGCCCACCTGCTCGAAAAGGACATATGGGTAGTATGGGCACTACGTGCGCTGTTCGATGCACCAATAGCAAGGGATTTAACCTTTAAAGGCGGGACTTCCCTCTCAAAGGTTTACAAGGTTATCGATCGCTTTTCGGAAGACATTGATCTGACCTACGATATCCGCAAACTGATTCCGGACCTGACCGGAAAAAGCGAAGAGTCGCCATCCAGCCGTAGCCAGGCCGCTAAATGGACGAAAGCCGTGCGCCATCGCCTACCCGACTGACTTTCGAACAATTGTTGGACGTGTGCGCGGATATGGAGGCGATCATCAACAAGTCCCGAGTGTCATCGCGATGATCAGTCTCTACATATGCTGTTTGACAAAGTATCCCAACGAGTAAAATGAGTTTCCTTGACTTAGGCCTCCTACCCTCAGGACATCTGCACTGCTTCCCGGCAGAAACAGATGGTGTGACAGGCAACCCGGTTAACAGTGCCATCGGCAAGGCATTTTCGCGTAGCGCGGGTGAAGGTTTGTTCACTCTTGCGGCTGGCGAAGGTGAGGCCGACCTATCCCCTCTTTGCAATATTGGCGCACCTTTGCCTGCGGCTATCTACGTCAACGCTGCCTCCTGACACAGGAAACTCCAGAGCAGCCTGATCCTATCGAGCCGCTCACGGCTTCCGAGACCCTGCCATTACTCTTGAGTGCGCCACCGATGCGCGGGGCCGAGTATCTCTACTGCGGTACTGCAGGACATCTGGTCCACGCTTGATACCTGGGTATGCCTGCAAATACGAATCGCCGGCGGGCTGAATGCTCTGCTTACCGAGAAAGCGCCGCAGTGGCATCAGGTGGGCCGCGTCTGTTCCATCTGGCGGAAAACGAACTGACCGGACTTTCCTTCGCCTTCATGGCAACCTATGCTCCCGAACTGTCGGAGCAGGGTCGCGTTCGTCATCAACCACTCAGCCGTGCCTTACAGGAATATGCCGGTGCGAGAAACAAGCAGGCCTTGATTCGCTTGCTGTCACCCGTTCAACTGGCCGCTGAATCCAGTGCTGTGATTAAAGATCTGGTGGATACCGGCGGTCTGTATCACCCCCTGGCCTGGTCAGCTGCTGAGGCCTCAGACATTCACGATACACCGCAATACGAGCAGTGCGGCGTGGTGGTCCGAGTGCCGGACTGGCGGAAAAAGCGGAACCCGGCCGCGTCCCCACGTTACCATTGGTGAGAAAAAGCAGCAGAATTTCACCACGGGCTGATTCTCTGCTGGATTTTAAACTGCATATTGCTCTGGGTGGTGAGTTGCTAGGCAGAGACCGAATTGCAAAAGCTGATGGCGGAGGGTGACGGCCTTACTTTAGTGAAGGGGCAGTGGGTTGAGGTGGATCAGGCGAAACTGCGGGAAGCCCTGGCGCACTGGGAAAAAGTGGAGGCGGAATCGGCTGGTGGCGGACTCACCTTTGCAGAAGGGATGCGCTTGCTGGCAGGCGCACCCGCCGATCTGCGAGCGGATGACCCAGGGAGACGCGAGAATGGTCTCTTGTGCAGCCGGGCAAATGGCTGGCTACACTGCTGGACGAACTGCGCACACCCGCGCAGTTGAAGGCCGCCAATCCTGGTAAAACACTCAACGACTCTGCGACCCTATCAACAGGAGGGCGTGAACTGGTTGTGGCTGCTCTCTCAGTTGGGTTTAGGTGCTTGCCTGGCAGACGATATGGGCCTGGGTAAGACTATGCAGGTTATTTCTGTACTGTTGATCTTGAAAAAGAAGCAGCCTGACAGACCCTCACTACTAGTGCTTCCCGCTTCGCTGATTGGCAACTGGAAAACAGAACTTGAGCGGTATGCCCCTACGCTGCGCAGTCTGTATTTTCACAGTTCCCAGTTGGACAAGAATGCCATGGATGCCGTTGTGAACGACATCGCCGGCCCGAGGGACGTCGATATCGTTGTAACCACCTATGGCACATTGATGCGCCAGAAATGGCTGCAAGAGCCAGGAGTGGCAGCTGTTGGTACTGGACGAAGCCCATGCCATCAAGAATTCCAGCCGCCAGACAGAGCAAGGCGGTCAAGAATCTCAAGGCCAAATCTCGAATTGCACTGACCGGCACGCCGGTGGAGAATCGGCTGTCGGACCTGTGGTCACTGTTCGACTTTTTGAATCCCGGCCTGCTTGGCTCAGCCACACGATTCAAGGGGTTTGTGAAATCCCTGTCTGAACGGGATAGTGACCAATATGCACCGCTACGGAATCTGGTGGCTCCCTATATACTGCGGCGTCTGAAGACTGACCGGTCAATCATCAGTGACTTGCCGGTAAAAACTGAAATGCCCGCCTACTGTGGGCTGAGCAAAGAGCAGGCGGCGCAATATCAGCAGGCGGTTAATGAGATGGCGAATGCTATCGAGCATCTTGAAGGTATAAAGCGTCGCGGCCTGGTGCTCTCCTACCTGTTGCGCTTCAAGCAAATCTGTAATCACCCGTCACAACTGTTCGGGGACGATGAGTACGATCCAACGAAGAGGCGGTAAATTTCAGCGCCTGGCAGAACTGTGTGAGGAGATCGCCTCACGGCAGGAGAAGTTGCTGGTGTTTACGCAATTTCGTGAAATGACTACTCCTTTGGCAAACTTTCTGGCACAGCAGTTTGGTCAGCCTGGCCTTGTGCTTCACGGCGGCACCGCCGTGAAGCAGAGACAAAAACTGGTTGAACGCTTCCAGGAAGAGCAGGGGCCTCCCTTCTTTGCGCTCTCTCTCAAAGCCGGAGGCACTGGTCTAAACCTGACACAGGCATCCCACGTTATCCATTTTGATCGCTGGTGGAACCCGGCAGTGGAAAACCAGGCCACAGACCGCGCCTTTCGCATCGGACAGAAAAAAAACGTACTCGTTCACAAGTTTATCTGTCAGGGAACAATAGAAGAGAAGATAGACGCTTTGATTAACGAGAAGACGGCCCTCGCCAATGATTTGTTAGAGGGCGGCGCCGAGCGATTTGATAACAGAATTGGATGATAAGGCACTGCTTGATCTGGTATCACTCGATATAGAGAGAGCGAAAGTCTGAAAGGTGGAATCACATGAGTTATGGCGAATGGGCTCCCTACGTGCCGGTGGCAAAACGACGCGCCAGAGCTGCCAGAGAGATCAGTAAATTACTCAAGAAGGGCGCGAAAATTGAACCCATCAAGGTTCAGGGACGGAAGATCGCCCGTACATTCTGGGGCGAAGCCTGGTGTAGTCACCTGGAGAAATTCAGTGACTATGAAAATCGACTACCCAGAGGACGAACCTATGTTCGTAACGGTTCGGTTTGCCACCTGTCCATCGCCAAGGGCAAAGTGGAGGCCATGGTCAGCGGCTCCGAGCTCTATAGAGTCAGGATTAATGTCAGCCCAATGTCGGCAAAGAAATGGAAGGTCCTCCGTAGCCAGTGCACTGGGCAGATAGGCTCTATGCTGGAATTGTTGCAGGGGCGCTTCTCCGATCACATCATGCGGATAGTGACCGATAAAAATCAGGGACTGTTCCCCAAGCCCGGCGAGATAAAGCTCGCCTGCGACTGCCCCGACTGGGCCGGGATGTGCAAACACGTGGCCGCCGTCCTGTATGGTGTTGGCGCCAGGCTCGATCATCAGCCGGAACTGCTTTTTCTATTACGCAATGTTGATCATGAAGAACTGATTTCCGCAGAGCTGGATATTCAGTCGGCAACAGCCAGAGAAGGGAAACGACGCCGTTTGGCAGGGGCTGATCTTGCCGATGTCTTTGGGGTAGACATGGACGAGTCGGTGACACTCGACAGTGAAAAACGTGCTGTTGGAAAAAGGACAGTCAAAAAGAGAACAAAAACGTTTACGCCAACTGCCGCGATGGTCACCAGGCTACGCAAGAAATTCGGGATGAACACATCGCAGTTTGCAAAGTTAGTTGGCGTCAGCCCGCCTACCGTAAACAACTGGGAAACCGGCCGTGGTAAGCTCAAACTCCAGCAACGCTCGTTAAAAGCACTTGGCCGAGTCGCTGAATATACGCCGGAGCAAGCTGCGAACCAATTGAGTCGGGGCCGATAGAAGCCCAGCTGGCCTCGCTGTGGTCCCAAAATGGTCCCATGGCGGAAGAAATGACAGATTAATTCATTAAAAACAGTGGGTTATGGCGGAGAGCGAGGGATGAACCAGAACGGCCTAAGGGTCGTTCTGGCCCTGCGGGCTTCGCGGCTGCGCCGCTCGTTGCAAATTCGCCGGCGGCGGCGAATTTGTCGAACGGGGTTCTCATCCAAATCCCACTCACCACCGACTAACGCAAGAGGGCACCCGTTGGGTGCCCTCTGCTGCGTAGCGAGGATGATCACACCGCCCTTTGGGGCGTTGTAACCCCTTCGGGGCGCCTCCGCTTCGCTGCGGCGTCCAAAACGCCGCTGAGGTCGCGTTTTGTCGAACGGGGCTCTACTGCAAATCCCGCTCATCACCGACTAACGCAAGAGGGCACCCGTCGGGTGCCCTCTTGCGTTAGATGGCGGAGAGCGAGGGATTGATCACACCGCCCTTTGGGGCGTTGTGACCCCTTCGGGGCGCCTCCGCTGCGCTGCGGCGTCCAAAACGCTCCCCGAGGTCGCGTTTTGCCGGACGGGGCTCTCTTCCAAATCCCGCTCAGTCACCGACTAACGACAAGAGGGCACCCGTTGGGTGCCCTCTTGCGTTAGATGGCGGAGAGCGAGGGATTCGAACCCTCGATAGGGATCAACCTATACACCCTTAGCAGGGGTGCGCCTTCAGCCACTCGGCCAGCTCTCCGGATTTTCAGGGCGCAGCAGAGCGCCGCGGCCACGGCGCGCGATCATAACATACTGACTGTCAAATCAAAGTCGGGCGGGTCCGGGTGCTAGTCTTCCTGCTGTCCACTCGACGGGTCTTGCTCGTCGGCCCCCTGCGGGCCGTCGTCCTGGATGCGGGTGTAGATCTCCTCGCGATGCACGGCGACGTCCTTGGGCGCGTTGACACCGATCCTCACCTGGTTGCCTTTAACGCCCAGGACCGTCACGGTGATGTCGTCACCCACCATGAGGGACTCCCCCACTCTGCGGGTCAGAATAAGCATGTTTCCTCTACTCCCTCTAATACGGCTGTACCGTGAACCCAATCAATCACTGCAGTTGGTTGAAGACCCTGCCGGGGCCGGTCAGCGCCATCGGTGGATACTAAGTAGTAGTTTAGATCGCGACAAACGCAATATTGACAAACTCGAATCGCCCGTCTCAAGGCGCACAGTGTTTAGGCAGCGCCCTCCTCCTGAGGTTCCTTCTCCAGTTCAAAAGAAGAATGCAGGGCACGCACCGCCAGTTCCAGGAATTTCTCTTCGATAATGACCGAAATCTTTATCTCCGAGGTGGTGATCATCTGGATATTGATACCCACCTCGGCCAGGGCGCCGAACATCTGGCTCGCCACGCCGGCGTGGGAGCGCATGCCCACGCCGACCACTGTCACCTTGGCGATCTTGCTGTCGCTCGTCACCTCCCGCGCCCCCAGTTCGCCGGCCACGGTTTCCAGAATCTCTTTGGCGCGGGACAGGTCGGTACGGGCCACGGTGAAGGTGAAATCGTTGGTGTTGTCGTGGGAGACGTTCTGCACGATCACGTCCACCTCGATATTGGCTTCGCCGATGGGCCCGAGAATGCGGTAGGCCACACCCGGCGTGTCCGGCACACCTTCGATGGTGAGCTTGGCTTCGTCCCGGTTGAAGGCGATGCCCGCGATAGTCGGCGTTTCCATCTGGTTATCCTCGACAGTGATCAGGGTACCCGGCCCGTCCCGAAAGCTGTGCAGCACGCGCAGGGGCACATTGTACTTGCCGGCGAACTCCACGGCCCGAATCTGCAGTACCTTCGACCCCATGCTGGCCATTTCCAGCATCTCTTCAAAGGTGATCTTCGCCAGACGGCGGGCGCCATCGACGACGCGCGGGTCCGTGGTGTACACGCCGTCCACGTCCGTGTAAATCTGGCATTCGTCGGCCTTGAGGGCGGCGGCCAGGGCGACGGCGGTGGTGTCGGAACCGCCGCGGCCCAGCGTGGTGATGTTGCCGTCCTCGTCCACGCCCTGGAAGCCGGCCACCACAATGACGTTGCCGTCATGCAGATCGCGGCGCATTCGCGCGTCGTCGATCTCGCGGATGCGGGCCTTTGTGTGGGCGTTATCCGTGAGAATTCGCACCTGCCCGCCGCTGTAGGATTTCGCCTTCACGCCGCGCTTGTCGAGCGCCATGCTCAACAGCGCCGTCGTCACCACTTCGCCCGTGGAGAGCAGTACGTCCAGTTCGCGCGGCGCGGGGGGCGCCTGCACCGCCCGCGCCAGTTCCAGCAGGCGGTTGGTTTCGCCGGACATGGCGGAGACCACGACGACGATATCGTGGCCCGCGGCGCGAAAGGCCGCCACTTTTTCGGCGACCGCTGCGATGCGTTCTATGTCGCCGACGGAAGTGCCGCCGAATTTCTGGACGATGAGGCTCATTTGGCTCTCTTACAACACCGGTGTTTGTAGGTCACTGTATTCCGCAATGGCGTACTACCGCCTCTGCGAGGTTGACGTCAGTAGTGTATTCGGCACCCTCGACGGGATGGCGGCAACCATGTTACTGGATCCCCGCCTGCGCGGGGATGACGGCATACTTGCCGGCAGACGGCACCCTCGCGGGATGACGGCAACCATGTTACTGGATCCCCGCCTGCGCGGGGATGACGGCGTACTTGCCGGCTCGCACCGCGGGATGACGGCGTACTTGCCGGCAGACGGCACCCCCGCGGGATGACGGCACGCTTGCCGGCAGATGGCATCCTCGCGGGATGACGGCATTAGCAAGATGACCGGATCAGCGCCCTACCCGAGCTGCGCCGCCACCCATTCCGGCACGCTTTCGAGCACTTTGGGCAGGGCCGCCACATCGGTGCCGCCGCCCTGGGCCATGTCCGGCCGTCCGCCGCCCTTGCCGCCGAGACGCCGGGCGAATTCCTGCATCAGGTCGCCCGCCTTTACGCGGTCGGTGAGATCAGCCGTCACCCCCGCGACGAGGGCGATCTTGTCGTCGTTGACCGCCGACAGCAGGATCACGGCGCTGCCGAGCTTGTTCTTGCACTGATCCATGGTGTCGCGCAGGGATTTGGCGTCGGCGCCATCGACGTTGGCCGCCAGTACCCTGATGCCCTGTACATCCACCGCGTTACCGGTGAGGTCGCCGCCGGCCGACGTCGCCAGTTTCTGCTTCAGGCGCGCGACCTCGCGCTCCAGTTCGCGGTTCTCGTTGCGCAGCGCTTGCACTTTATCCGCCACGTTGTCGGCACTGCCCTTCACGGCGGCGCAGACCTCCGCCAGGCGTTCTTCGCGCTCGTCGATCAACGCGAGCGCACCGGCGCCGGTGACCGCCTCGATACGGCGCACCCCGGCGGAAATGCCGGACTCGGAAACAATGCGCAACAGCCCGATGTCGCCGGTGCGGTCGACGTGAGTGCCGCCGCACAGTTCCACCGAGAAGTCATTCTCGCCCATGGCCAGGACGCGCACCGTGTCGCCGTACTTTTCACCGAACAGCGCCACGGCCCCCGCGTCCATCGCCTCATCCATGGACATGATGCGCGTGGTCACCGCGGTGTTGGCGCGTATCTGTTCGTTGACCATATCTTCGATGATCTTGAGCTGCCCGGCGGACACCGGCTCCGGCTGCGAAAAATCGAAGCGCAGCCGCTGGGAATCGACCAGCGAACCCTTCTGCTGGACGTGCTCCCCGAGCACCCGCCGCAGCGCGGCGTGCAGCAGGTGGGTGGCGCTGTGATTCAGGCGCGTGCGCTGGCGTACGCCGGCGTCGACCTGCGCGGTCAGAGTATCGCCGCGGCTCACGCGGCCACGCAAAACCTTGACCTGATGCAGGTGCTGGCCCGACGCCTTCGTGGTATCGACCACTTCCAGCCGCGTGTCGCCCGCTTCGAGGTAGCCGGTATCCCCCACCTGGCCGCCGGACTCACCGTAGAAAGGCGTGCGATCCAGCACCACCACACCGGTCTCATCCATCGCCAGACCGTCCACCTCGGCGCCGTCGCGCAATATGGCGGTGACGGTGCCCTCCCCGCTCAAACTGTCATAGCCCGTGAACTCGGTGCTCCCCTCGAGTGACAGCACGCCGCTGTAATCCACCCTGAAAGCGCCGCTCTCCTGGGAGCGGGAGCGCTGCTCGGCCATCGCCGCCTCGTAGCCGGCCATGTCCAGCGTCAGGTCCCGCTCGCGGGCGATGTCGTTGGTCAGATCCACCGGAAATCCGTACGTGTCGTAGAGCTTGAACACCAGCTCGCCGGGAATCTCGCTGCCCGTCAGCGACGCCAGCGCCTCCTCCAGAATCTGCATGCCGTTGTCGAGGGTGCGCGCGAACTGTTCCTCTTCCTTCAGCAGTGCTTTTTCCACCTGGGGCTGGCGTTCGGCCAACTCCGGAAAGGCCTCGCCCATCTCCCGTACCAGCGTCGGCACGATCTTGTAAAAGAATGGCTCGGCGGCGCCCAGCTTGTTGCCGTGGCGCACGGCGCGCCGCACGATGCGGCGCAACACGTAGCCGCGGCCCTCGTTGCCCGGCACGACGCCGTCGACGATGAGAAAGGCGCAGGAGCGGATATGATCGGCGATCACGCGCAGGGACGTGTCCTGCAGGTCGCCGGTGCCGAGGATGCGCGCGGCCTCTCCGATCAGTGCCTCGAAAAGGTCGATTTCGTAGTTGCTGTGTACGCCCTGCAGCACGGCGGCGATGCGCTCCAGGCCCATGCCGGTGTCCACCGAAGGTTTCGGCAGCGGTTCGAGATTGCCTTTCGCATCCCGGTTGTATTGCATGAACACCAGGTTCCAGATCTCGACATAGCGGTCGAGATCGTCCTCCGCGCTGCCCGGCGGGCCGCCCGGCACCGACTCGCCGTGGTCGTAGAATATCTCGCTGCAGGGTCCGCAGGGGCCGGTGTCGCCCATCTGCCAGAAGTTGTCCTCGTCGAGCCGGGACATGCGCGATTCGGGAAAGCCGATCTCCTCGATCCAGATCTTCTCCGCCTCGTCGTCGCTCACGTGCGTGGTGACCCAGAGCCGCTCCGGCGCCAGGCCGAAGTGTTCGGTCAGCAGCTCCCAGGCAAAACGGATTGCGTCGCGCTTGAAGTAGTCGCCGAAGCTGAAATTGCCCAGCATCTCGAAGAAGGTGTGATGGCGGGCGGTGTAACCGACGTTTTCCAGGTCGTTGTGCTTGCCGCCGGCGCGCACGCAGCGCTGGCTGCTGGCGGCGCGGGTGTAGGGCCGCGTATCGGTCCCCAGAAAGACGTCCTTGAACTGGTTCATGCCCGCGTTGGTGAACAGCAGCGTCGGGTCGTCGGCGGGCACCAGCGAGCTGCTGGGCACGCGAGTGTGTCCCTGCTGTTCGAAATAGGCCAGAAAGGCCTCGCGAATCGCTTCGGTCTTCATCGTCTATGATTGCGCGGGAGGCGGTCGGTCAACCGGCCAGGTTCCCTTCGCCGGTCTTCAGCCCGCCGAGGATATGCAGGTGCAGGTGAAACACGGTCTGGCCGGCATCGGCGCCGTTGTTCACCACCAGGCGAAAGGCGTCGTCCACGCCCTGCTGCCGCGCCACTTCGCCGGCGACGAGCATGAGATGACCGAGCATGTCCTTGTCTTCGGTCTCGGCATCCACGAGGCGCGGGATGCCTTTTTTCGGAATGACCAGGATGTGCACCGGCGCCTGGGGATAAAGGTCGTTGATGGCGACGCAGTGTTCGTCCTCGTACAGGAACTCGCTGTCGGTTTCTCCCCTGACGATCTTGCCGAAAATCGTGTCGGACATGCGTCGTCCCTCCCTAGCCGAGTTTTTCGTCCGCTGTGAGCTGGCGCGCTTCGCTCTCCAGCATGACCGGAATACCGTCCCGCACCGGGTACGCGAGGCCACTGGCCCGGCATACGAGCTCGTCGTTTTCCTTGTCGTACTCCACCGGCGCCTTGGTGACCGGGCAGACCAGGATACTGAGCAGTTTCTTGTCGATCATGGCAGTCACAGGTTGTCTCCAGGGGCGCTCATTATACGGACTTTTGCCCGCATGGACATGGCCGGGGCGTCGCGGGAGTCGCCCATTTTGAAACTCTACTCAGAGCGTCAGAAGGGTATGCTCTCCCTGGAACCGCGCGGCGACAGGACGTCGCCGTCCCTGAGCCAGGCTCAGGGACGGCGACGTCCTGTTGCCGCACGTGTTCCAGGGAGAGCATACCCTTCTGACGCTCCTACGCCGGCGATAGTGTCAACAATGAGCCGCTATCGACGCCGCGGGGTCATTGCAATTATCGCCGGCGGCAACCCATGGGAGTGCCGGCTCACTGCCCCGGCATCGGCGGCGCGAGCAACTGCGGATCGATGCGCTCGCTGCGCCAGCTCATGCGCCAGTCGAGGTGCGCGCCCGTGGCGCGGCCGCTGGCGCCGATCCTGCCGATAAGCTCTCCGGCGCCGACTTCCTGGTCCACCTCCACCGATAATTCGCTCAGATGCAGGAAGGATGACGACAGACCGAAGCCGTGGTCGAGGATGATGGTGCCGCCCGAGTAGAACAGGTCCGGTTCGGCAAGCGTCACGACGCCCGGCGCGGGGGCCGTCACCGGCGTACCGCTGGGCATGGCCACATCCACCCCGTAATGCGGACTGCGCGGTACGCCGTTGTAGTAGCGCTGGCTGCCGTAGACGCCGGAGATGGGGCCGACCGCGGGCCACTCAAAGCCGGCGAGCGCCGCCCGCAACAGGTCGGGCCGCTCGATGCGCCGGGCCTTGGCCGCGGCCACCAGGCGCCGCTCCCGCGCGATACGCTGCAGGTGCTCCGCGGAGGGCGTCACGGTCTCCTGGGGCACGCCCTCCACCCGCTGGATGCGATAGTCGCGGGGAGCAATCTTCAACGTGCGTCTGCACACCCCATCGTGCTTCACCACCAGCTCCGTTGCCGGCGGCGCGTCGCGGCCGAAGCCCGCCAGCGTGGTGCCGTCGTCCAGCACGTCGAGCTCCGCGCCGTCCAGGGTGACGCGGCTGCCCGCGGGCACGCGGCCCCAGACCAGTCCGCCCTGGGTAAATTCGCCCCGCCACTGCCCACAGTCCGCCTCGGCGGCCGCCGTTGGCAGCGGTACGGTCAACAACAACGCCGGCACGAGCACGGCAATGCAACCGAGCACGTCGAACTTTGCACTTGCTGCAATTGCTCTCATGCGGCAGTCCGCCGGTTTTTCAGTCCGCGTCATCCAGCGCTCTCCCCGCCTGCCGGCGGCTGATATGACCCTCCCGGTACAGCCAGCGGATCGCCTCGCGCAGACTTTCCCGGACCGGGCGGAACGACACGTCCAGGGTCTGCTCCGCCAGCGTGTTGTCCAGCGGCACCCAGCGTGTGGCGTACTCCATCGCCTCGCGTGTCACGGGTACGTCCACGTCCACCGGTACACGGCTGCGCACCAGGTCCAGCGCCGTGCCGGCAAGACGCATGGCAACACCGCTCATGGGAAACTTCAACAGGCGCCGCCCGGTAATCGCTTCCAGTTCCGCGGCCAGTTCACGCCAGGCCAGGTAATGCCCACCCAGGGTGAAACGGCGCGGCTCGGGCGGCTGCTCCAACAGGCGCAGATGCGCCGCGGCGACGTCGCGCACATCGACCCACTGATTGCCGGTGGGCAGCAGCGGCACGCCGCCCACCGCCAGGAACGCCCGCAGCCCGACATGCGGTTCGGTCAGGCCCGGATCCTGCGGGCCGATAATGGAGGCCGGGTAGGTGACGTAGAGCGGCGCGCCGCCCGCCTGCAGGCGGCGGACAAAATGCTCGCACTCCACCTTGGAACGGCCGTAGGCGTTGCGCGCCCTGCCCGGGGGCGACTGCTCATTGAGCACGGACGCCTTCGGGTCGAACAGCGCGGTGACGCTGGAGACGTGCACAATAGTTTCGGCCCCGGCATCCAGCGCCGCTCCGATCACGATGCGCGTGCCCTCCACGTTGGTACTGTACACGCGCTCGGCGTCCCGCGGGTCGACGGAGACCATCGCCGCCGCATGCACCACCGCGTCGCAGCCGTCGACCGCGGCGCGCACGCTGGCGGGATCGCAGATATCGCCGCGGGTGAAAGACCCGATGGTGTCCGCCCCGTAGATGTCGATCATCTTGTCGACGCTGCGCACCAGCAGGCTGACCTCGTGGCCGGCTTCGAGCAGAGCCATCGTTGTATGGTAGCCGACAAAACCGGTACCGCCGGTCAGCATTACGCGCATCGTGTTTCCCGATCGGAGCAAAGATCCGGCGAACGCTTCGCCGGGGTTACGTTGAGCTGGCAGTCGCTCAATCTACCTCAGGGGCCCGGTTGACGCCATTGATGTGTCCGCCGCCGTCGGCGAACAGCGTGTTGCCGGTCAGGTAGCGCGCCTTCCCGAGCGCAAGGGACCCTGTTTTCCGGTTCCAAACGCA
The DNA here is from genome assembly GCA_034521205.1 of Halioglobus sp. Lineage (GTDB taxonomy): Bacteria > Pseudomonadota > Gammaproteobacteria > Pseudomonadales > Halieaceae > Marimicrobium. The sequence goes on along the minus strand of JAXHMT010000004.1, from coordinate 1,630,982 downwards.
GTCCCCCGGATGGCACAAAGTCCAGCGGCACCTTCTAACAGCCCGGACCGGGCGAGTCCAGCCGGATTTTGTTGCACCGCACGGGGCGCTAGAATAGTACGCATGGGACGATACCGGGCGCCGCGCCCTCGCGGCTCGACATATATCACACCCGAGGGCGAAAAGGCCCTGCGGGCGGAGCTGCACCAGTTATGGAAAGTAGAGCGGCCGGAGGTGACCGACGCGGTCCACGAGGCGGCAAAGAACGGCGATCGCTCGGAAAACGGGGATTACATCTACGGCAAGCGGCGCCTGCGGGAAATCGATTCCCGGGTGCGTTTCCTGCAGAAGCGCCTGGATGAACTGCAAGTGGTGGACCGGCCGCCGGCGGACACAGGAAAAATCTTCTTCGGCGCCCGGGTGACACTGGAGGATGAGGCCGGCGCCGAGCACCACTGGCGCATCGTCGGCCCCGACGAATTCGACCTGGCCGCGCGCAGACTGAGCATGGACTCGCCGATGGCCCGGGCCCTGTTGGGCAAGTCGGTGGACGACGAGGTGCGGGTGCGGTCGCCGTCGGGTGATCAGGTGTACCACGTTACCGGCATCGGTTACGGCGAGGTGTGACCGCCGTCGTCCCCGCCCGGAACGCGCAGCTGACGCCACAAACCAATGACTCTGATCCGAATGCCACTTACATAAGACCGTCATCCCCGCGCAAGCGGGGATCTATTAACCATAACACGTTGAATCACCTGGATTCCGGAGCGCCGGACCGCCACCTGCGCGGGAATGACGACATAGACCAATTCACGCTTAAGTAAGTGCCATTGGACTCTGACCCTTTTTATATGCTTTCTATAGGGAACAGCGCCAGTCACGGCGCTACGCGCCATGCCTGGCGCACAAAAAAGGCGCGCCAGTAGCGCGCCGCCGCGGGCAATGCCGCTATTCCCCCGCGAGTAAACCGCTTCGCCCATTGCACCGCCAAGATATCGTAATTGAATCTCATTTACAATAGGTAATAGGAATTATTATCATTTAAAAGCCGGACTCCGGGACCCCGCGCAACGGCCGGTGCCCGGGGTGGCTGAGCAGGACTTACCGGAGTGGGAAGTTAGATTATCCGCCGGGCATGTAGCCGTCGGTCACGCAGGGCAGGCTGGGATCGCAGACATCCACGAACTTTCCGACGCCCTCGGGTCTCAGGAAGGCGGATTTCTGCGCCTGGGCGTTGGGGTCCTTGCGCGGCAGGCTGTGCGGGTCCTCGCCGAAGTCGGGCTCGAAGGGCGGCAGGTTCAGCGTCGGCGGCGGCGCCGTGCCGCCGTCGTTCGCGCCCCCGCCCACCGGGCCGTCGTCCCAGTAAGTCAGCACCGACCCGGTGAAGTCGCCGGCGGGCACCGGTTCCAGGTCCACAAAGGGATTGCTGTCGGGGTGCCGGCCGGGTTCCAGGGCGGGCACGCGCAGGCGCGCGCCGATGGTGCGCGCCATCAGTTCCGCCGCCCACATGCTCACCTGGTGGTCGCCGTAGGCCACCTGCAGCAGCACCGCGTGCGAGGGCGTATTCGGCAGCGGGCGCTCGATGTGATAGGCGTAGCCGCTGGCCTCCGCGCGATCCCACAGCATCTGCGCCATCGATAGCAGGAAAGACTGGTCTTTCACACTGGGATAGCCGCCGCCGTCCTCGCCCGTAGCCGAGCCGGTGAAAAACGTCGCGTAGGTTTCAAAATCAATACTGCGTCGCAACAGCAGGCTGTAGTTCATGCCGGGCACGCCGAGAACGCCGCGGGTAACGTCCTGGATCACGCCCATCAGCGCACCGCCGAGGATGCCGCCCTGGCTGTTGCCGTCGTAATACACCGTACTGTTATCGAAGGCGGGCATACCGCCGGCCCGGAACGCCTCGTGAGCGCTGAAGCCCATCTCGTGTTTGAGCAGGCGCGCCAGGAACATGAAATTGAGCATGCCCTGCTGCTGCCGGTCGAAAAACGGCCGGAGCTGGCTGAAATCCTGCAGCGCCGCAATCGCCACACCGGCGTCCTCGGAGGCAAACCCCGCCCAGTCGGTGGCGCAGAACATCATCTGGTGATCGTTGGCCATGATGTTGACGTTGCCGCCCGTGCCGCGCCTGGCCTCGTTGAGGCTGCCCAGCAGCCCGTGGCCGTACAGCGACGGCCGCGCCTGGGTTTTCGGCGCCGCGTCGAAATCCTCCGCCACCGAGCGCGGAATCTGGCATACAAACGGCGCTTCCAGCAGGTTGTTCCCGCCCATGCGGTCCGGCAGGCCGTCGTCCGGCGTGTCGTAGAAGAACGCGGAGCCGGGGCCGCCGTCGTCCGAGTCGAGGAAGTTGGGCACCATGTAGGTACCGGAGATCTCACGGGACATCCGCTCGTTCTCTCCGTCTTCGCAGCCGTCGTCGCCGCAGGTGGCGAAGTCGATGACCTCGGTCACGGTGAAGGCCGGCGCCGCATTGCCCAAAGCCGCGAAGGCCTCGTCGCGGATGTGCAGCAGGCGGCCGGTGATATTCTCGACGCTGGCGACGTTGAAATCCCAGGCCAGGTAGAGGTCCTCGCGCGCGACGCCGGCGTCCTCCAGCGTCGCGAACAGATCCTCCATGGCCGGACGCCGTTCCTCGATCGCGGGGTTGTCGGTGAGTATGTCGTCGCGGAAGGCGCGGAACACCTCCGGCGCCTCGATCAGGGCGCCGCTCGCGTCACGCATGTTGCGCAGGGCGACGATGTAGCGCTCGCCGCGCTCGAATTGCACCATCGGCCGGATGATAAAGGTCTGTTGCTGCGGGTCGTCGGTGTTCGCGTCCAGCTCGGCGAATATCAGGTGCGGTTCGCCGGTACTCGCGCGAATCACCAGCACCGGCGAGTCCGCCTCCAGCGATTGCGAGAGATCGGTGATGGGCGGTACGCCGGTCTGCTCCAGGTCGACCCCCGGAATCTGCGTCAGGAGCATCTGGGAGGGCGAAAAGCCGTCGTTGCGGTTCCACTCGGTCGGGTCCACCGGCACCTGCTGCTTGTTGACGGGCATGGACTCGATGGCCAGATTGACCCGCCGGCCGGTGGGCATGCTGTCGTCCTCCACCGTGAACTCGGAGCTCGGCCAGGGAAACATGCAGTTGAGCAGATCGAGCATCTCGCAGCGATCGGCGTTGGGTGTCTCGATACTGACGGGATCGGGCTGTGGCGGATCGCCGCCGTCGTTATCGTTGTCGGAACAGGCGGCCAGGCCTGTCAAGAGGGCCAGTATGGCGGCCAGGCGGAGGTGATGCGTGCGCGGCATGGAATCTCTCCCGTTTCATTATAGTGTCACAATTATAGACCCGCGGTACCGTCGAGCGCGAATCACGCTGGCGCGCAGTCATATCCGACGCAATCCTTACCACTACAGAGGGCGTTCGGGTCGGCCGGGACCCCAACCGGCGCCGTGATCTCAGCCTGCAACAAGTACCTGCCACCGCGCTCCACCATCATCCTTGCGTAAGCGGTGATCGGCCATGGCGGTATCCAGTCCACCCGGATCGAAACAAATACCTACCGCAGCGCCCCGTAGATAATATTTTCCAGTTGCCCGCGAAAATCGAACGATCTCGAGGGCATGAGCTGCGTCATGAACACGACGACCAGTTCCTCGGCGGGGTCCACCCAGAACAATGTGCTGGCCAGGCCGCCCCAGTAGAAGGTGCCGGGCGTGGCCGGGTGGCCGTTGCGCACGGCATCCAGCTTGGTTGCGAAGCCCAGGCCGAAGCCCACGCCCTCGTAGGCCGATTCGCTGAAGCCGCCCGTGGCGAAAGCCGACATATCGGCGCCGCCGGGCAGATGGTTGCGCGTCATGAAAGCCAGCGTGCGCGGGCCGATAATGCGCGCACCGTCGAGGCTGCCGCCGGCGAGCAGCATGTTGCAGAAGCGGTAATAGTCCGACACGGTACTCAGCAGCCCGCCGCCGCCGGAATGGAAACTGACATCGGCGAAGCGGCTGTCCTGGCCGTCATCCTGCAGCACCCGCTGCTTGTTCAGGTCGCGCTCGTAGCACGAGGCGAACCGATCGACCTTGTCCGGCGCAATGGCAAAGTCGGTATCGACCATGCCCAGCGGCTCGAAGATCTCCTCGCGCAGGAATTCCGGCAGCGGACGGCCGTCGATCACCTCGATCAGATAACCGATAACGTCGGTAGACAACGAGTAGTTCCAGCGCTCCCCCGGCGAGAATTCCAGCGGCAGTTGCGCCAGCTCCTCGACCATCTGCCGCACGGTGTAACCGGGACGTGGATTACCCACCTGCATCTTGCGATAGGCATAGTCGATATTCGAGGCGCGCAAGAAGTCGTAGGTCAGACCCGAGGTGTGCGTCAGGAGATTGCGGATTGTCATCGGGCGCCGCGCGGGTTCGGACATGAACAGCGGGTAACTGCCGCCCTGCCATACACCGAGGTCGCGCCACTGCGGGATAAAGCGATGGACCGGATCCTCCAGGGAAAACAGGCCGCGCTCGTGCAGCATCATCATCGCCACCGAAGTGACCGGCTTGGTCATCGAATAGATGCGCACAATCGTGTCGGCGCTCATCGGCGCGGCGCGCTCGGTGTCGCGCATGCCGCGCACATCCAGATAACAGGGGCTGCCTCCCCGGGCCACCAGCAGGATCGAACCGGGTATCTTGCCCGGGTCGACGTAGTGCCTGCCCAGATGTTCCCCGGCCCGGGCGAGCTGCCCGCCGTCCATGCCGACCGATTCCGGCGTCACCGTATCCAGCATACGTACCATCTCCCTCAATGAAAAACTCGTCACTGATACCGACCCGCGGCATAAATCGCAAGTCGTTCAACCCAGCAGCACGCCCGACGTCCGGACCAATTGCCTGAGCCCGGGGCGGGTGTGACCCACTGGAACCGTGCGGCGACAGGACGTCGCCGCCCGAGCCTGGCCAGGGACGGCCGCTTTTTGGCGTGTTCCAGTGGGTCACACCCGCCCCGGGCGATCTCCAACCGGCGGAAACGGCTTATGCTCGCCGATAAATGAAGACCGTTTTGGTTCGAGTCGCTTCGCCCAGGGCTCACATTCGTGGAGCCAATGTGAGCCAGCCCCACCTTAATGCGACAGCGCCTCGGCCACCCTTTCACGCAGCGCAGGCAACACCTCGGCATCAAACCAGGGATTGCGCCTGAGCCACAGCGTATTGCGCGGCGAGGGATGCGGCAGGGGAAAAAACCGCGGCGCGAAATCACCAAACCGGCGCACCCGCTCCGCGAGAGTCTCGCGCGAATCGCCGAGGTAATAGTTCTGGGCGTAGCGCCCGACCAGCAACACCAGGCGCAGATCCGGCATGCGCTCCAGCAGCGGCCCGTGCCACCGCGGCGCGCACTCCGGCGGCGGCGGCAGATCACCGGATTTACCCCGGCCCGGATAACAGAACCCCATGGGCACAATGGCAATGTTCGCGGTGTCGTAAAACTGCTCCCGGTCCATCTGCAACCACTGGCGCAGGCGCTCGCCGCTGGGATCGTTCCAGGGAATGCCCGATGCGTGCACTCTGGTCCCGGGCGCCTGGCCGACGATCAGCAGGCGCGCCGTCTCGCCCGCGCGCAGCACCGGATTGGGCCCCAGCGGCAGGTCGGAAGCGCAGTGGCGGCAGGCGCGCACCTCCGCCAACAGGTCTGTCAGCGCGAGCCGGGTTGAAGGCAGTTTCGGTGGCATGGGCAGCGGTATTGTTGTGATCGTTCGTACGCAATCCGCGACCAGGAACCGATGATCGTAATGGCAGACCACCAGTTGCGGTGGTCCGGCATCCGGCATCGCGCATCGCCTGCTGGAGGATAACGGCACCGGGCCTGCGGAAGGACGGGACACAAATGGCCACTATCTATACAGTGTATTGCCCGCGTGCGCGCTCTCTTGCTAGTATTCCGCCGTTCCTCCACCACCTCACCCCGACAACCTTCTGGCAACTCGCGGAGCACACATGAGCCGTCCCTCTCTGTTTGAGCTGGAGCATCACGACGCCTTTGTCGCGCGCCATATCGGGCCGACAGCCGAACAACAGACCGAAATGGCGCGAGCCATCGGCTACGACAGCCTGGACGCGCTGATCGACGACACGGTGCCCGCGGCCATCCGCCGGGAGCGTCCCATGGAATTGCCGGGGGCGCGCGGCGAGCGGGAAGTCATCGAACGCCTGCGGGAACTGGCCGCCGACAACACCGTCAACCGGTCGTTCATCGGCATGGGCTACCACGACACCGTCACGCCCGCCGGTCATCCAGCGCAACGTGCTGGAGAACCCCGGCTGGTACACCGCCTACACCCCCTATCAGCCGGAAATCTCCCAGGGCCGGCTCGAGGCGCTGCTCACCTTCCAGCAGATGGTGCTCGACCTCACCGGCATGGACCTGGCCAACGCCTCCCTGCTGGACGAGGCCACCGCCGCCGCCGAGGCGATGACGCTGCTGATGCGCGTCAACAAGAAAAACCGCAGCGCGCGGTTTCTGGTCGCCGAGGACTGCCACCCCCAGACCATCGCGGTGGTGCGCACCCGCGCCGCGGCGCTCGACATCGACGTGGTCGTCGGCGATCCCGCGCAACTGGTCGGCGACACCGAGGCCTTCGGCATGCTGCTGCAATACCCCGGCACCTACGGCCACCTCGAGGATCCGTCGCCCCTGATCGAGGCGGCCCACGCCGCCGGCACACTGGTGGCCGTGGCCGCGGACATCATGGCCCTGCTGATGGTGCGCGCTCCCGGCGCCCTGGGCGCCGACGTCGTGATCGGCAACACCCAGCGCTTCGGCGTGCCGATGGGATTCGGCGGCCCCCACGCCGCCTTCTTCGCCACCCGCGACGCCTACAAGCGCTCCACGCCGGGGCGCATTATCGGCGTGTCCGTCGATCGCCGGGGCAACCAGGCGCTGCGCATGGCGATGCAGACGCGGGAACAGCACATTCGCCGGGAAAAGGCGACCAGCAATATCTGCACGGCCCAGGCCCTGCTCGCCGTGATGGCGGCGTTCTACGCCATGTACCACGGCCCGGACGGCCTGCGCCGCATCGCCACGCGCATCCAGCGCCTCGCCTGCATCCTGGCCAGTGGCCTGGCGGACGCCGCCGGGCTCGAGCCGGACAACGCCACCTTCTTCGATACGCTGACCTACACGGTGGGCGAGCGGCAGCGGGAGATCGTCGAGCGCGCGCTGGCGCGGGGACTCAACCTGCGCGTCATCGGCGGGGACCGCCTCGGCGTCGCCCTGGACGAAACCACCACGCGCCGCGACATCGAGGCGGTGTGGGAGGCGTTTACCGGCGACGCCACGCTGCCGCGGGCGGAACACGTGGACGCCGAGGTCACGGAGAACGCCGGCATCCCCGACGATCTGCTGCGGCCCGTCGACTACCTGCAGCACCCGCTGTTCAACGACTATCACTCGGAAACGGACATGCTGCGCTACATGCGCCGGCTGGAAGACCGGGACATCGCCCTGAACCGGGCCATGATTCCGCTGGGCAGTTGCACCATGAAGCTGAACGCCACCACCGAGATGCTGCCGGTGACCTGGCCGGCGTTCGCCAACATGCACCCCTTCGCGCCGCCGGAGCAGGCGGCGGGTTACCGTGCCCTTGTCGACGAACTGGAACACATGCTTCTCGAATGCACCGGCTACGACGCGATTTCCATGCAGCCCAACTCGGGCGCCCAGGGCGAGTACGCCGGCCTGCTCGCCATCCGCCGCTACCACGAGAGCCGCGGCGAGGGCCAGCGCGACGTCTGCCTGATCCCGGCCTCGGCCCACGGCACCAATCCCGCCAGCGCGGCGCTGGCGGGGCTGCGCGTGGTGATCGTGGAGTGCGACAACAGGGGCAATGTCGATCTGCAAGACCTGCGCGAGAAAGCGCGGCGCCACGACGACGATCTCGCCTGCATCATGGTCACCTACCCCTCCACGCACGGGGTATTCGAGGAGTCGATCATCGAACTGTGCCGGATCGTGCACGAGCACGGCGGCCAGGTGTATGTCGACGGCGCCAACCTCAACGCGCTGGTGGGCATCGCCGCGCCGGGCCGGTTCGGCGCCGACGTGTCGCACCTGAACCTGCACAAGACTTTCTGTATTCCCCACGGCGGCGGCGGCCCCGGCATGGGACCGATCGGCGTGGGGGCGCATCTGCAACCGTTCCTGCCGGGCGACCCCCTCGCGCCCGGCGCCGGCGATACGACTGACCAGGACGTCATATCGGCGACGATGTACGGCAGCGCCTCCATCCTGCCCATCTCCTGGGCCTATATCGCCCTGATGGGCGCCGGAGGGCTGACCGACGCCACCCGCGTCGCCATTCTCAGCGCCAACTACATCAGTCACCGCCTGGGCGAACACTACCCGGTGCTGTACACCGGCAGCAGCGGCAATGTCGCTCACGAATGCATCCTCGATATCCGCGCGATAACGCAGGACAGCGGCATTACCGAGGAGGATATCGCCAAGCGCCTGATCGACTACGGTTTCCACGCACCGACCATGTCGTTTCCCGTCGCCGGTACCCTCATGGTGGAACCCACGGAATCGGAATCCCTGGCGGAACTGGACCGTTTCTGTGACGCCATGATCGCCATCCGCGAGGAGATTCACGCCGTCGAGCGGGGCGAACTGACCGCCTCGGACAACCCGCTGGTCAACGCGCCGCACACACTGGCCGATGTCACCGCGACGGAGTGGGCTCACGACTACAGCCGCGAGCTGGCCGCCTACCCGGTGGACTCCCTGCGGCGCTACAAGTACTGGGCGCCGGTCAACCGGGTGGACAACGTGTACGGCGACCGCAACCTGTTCTGCGCCTGCCCGGCCATCGACAGTTACCGCCCGCGGGAAGAAGAGACAACGGAATGAGCCCTTCGCGCTTGACCTTCTTCCCTGGACCAGCGGACGGCCCACAAGAAGAAGAGACAACGGAATGAACCCCCTCGCCGCATCCCTCACCCTGCCCTGCGGCGCCGTTCTCCCCAACCGCCTGGCCAAGGCCGCCATGACCGAGGGGCTGGCTGACCCGCGCGGCGTGCCGACGCCCGAACTGGAACGCCTCTACGGCCTGTGGAGCGACGGCGGGGCCGGGCTGTTGCTGTCCGGCAACATCATCGTCGACGCGGATCACCTGGAGCGTCCGGGCAACGTGCTTATCGACCGCGAGCCGGACACGGCAATGCGCGAGGCCCTGTCCCGCTGGGCGCGCGCCGCGACCCGCGGCGGCAATCACTTCTGGGCGCAGATCAGTCACGCCGGACGGCAGACCCAGAAGAACGTCAACCCGCGGCCCGCCGCGCCCTCCGCGGTCGCGCTCGGCCTGCCCGGCGGCCAGTTCGGGCGGCCGCGGGCGCTGACCGTCGACGAAATCACCGATATCGTGCGGCGCTTCGGCGTCTGCGCCGCCGCCGTGAAAGACGCGGGTTTTACGGGCGTGCAGATCCATGCCGCCCACGGCTATCTGCTGTCCCAGTTTTTGAGCCCGAGAACCAACCGCCGCGACGACGACTACGGCGGTCCGCTGGAAAACCGCGCGCGCATGCTGCTGGAGACCGTCGACTGCGTGCGCGCGGCGGTGGGCGCCGACTTTCCGGTCGCCGTCAAGCTCAACAGCGCGGACTTCCAGCGCGGCGGTTTCGATTTCGAGGAGAGCCTGCAGGTGGCCCAGTGGCTGGAGCAGGCGGGGATCGATCTGCTGGAGATATCCGGCGGCACCTATGAACAGCCCAAACTGCTGGGCGTGGCGGGCCTGGAGGAGGAAGCGCCCCAGAACGTCCGGCAATCCACGCTGCAGCGCGAGGCCTACTTCGTGGATTTCGCCGTCGCCATGCGCGAGCGCGTGTCCCTGCCGCTGATGGTCACCGGCGGCTTTCGCCGCCGCGATGCCATCACCCAGGCGCTGTCCTCGGGCAGCGTCGATGTCGTCGGCCTCGGCCGGCCGCTGTGCGTGATGACCGACGCGCCGGCCCGCCTGCTGCAGGGGCTCGAAGAGTTGCCGCGCTTCGAGAACCGGCTGGCGATGTTCCCGCCCTGGCTGTCCTTTCTCAACCGCATCGACGCCCTGCGCGCCTTCGCGACCTTCGGCGTGCAGTTCTGGTTCTATGCGCAGCTCGACATCATCGGCCACACGGGCCGTGCCGATCCCGATCTCGGTGTGTTCGCCGCCACCGTGAAGCTGATGTCACAGCAGCGGCGCTGGCTGAGGGCGCGCAGGCGCGGCGAGGGCTAGCAGGTCTTCCCGGGACGAAGAGTCACTCGCTTTGAGGAGACGCTACCCCGGGCGCCAGGAGCGCAGGGTCCCGCTGGAACACGCCAAGATGTGCACATCCCTGTGCAGGCTCGGCTGGCGACGTGCCCGAAAGCAGGGGCAGGCTCCTCCTGTCGCCACACGGTTCCAGCGGGACCCCGCGCTCCCGGCGCCCCACCTCCGGCTAGCCGCAAGACTCTGCTTCACGACAGACGAAGAAGGGGACGGAGGGAAGTAACCGTAGTCCCTCCGTCCCCATTTATACTCGACGTCTAAGCCTCTAGCGCTTTCAACGCCGCTTCTGCCAGGAAGCGTGACCGCCCCCTGGCACCGGCCTGCTCGTCGATCCTGCGAATCACAGAAAAGGGCAGGGTGACGTTAATCTTCTCCGTGTTGCCGAGATACGGGGTCACGTCGATATCGACAAATCCCCACACGCCGCCGGCGTAGTCCTTGTCTTCCAGGTGGTCCTCGATCTTCGAGGCGCGAGGAATGTCGCGACCCTCACCCTCAAGCCCCTCCAAGTGCAGCTTAATCGCCTCGGCGACGTTCTGCAGCGCCGCGTCGAATGTATCGCCCGCTGAAAAACAGCCGGGAAGATCCGGCACTGAGACGCCATAGGCGCTGTCTTTGTCGTGGTGCACGACGACTGGATATTTCATACTCACGCTCTCCCTGGTGTGGGTTGCGCCCATACAGGCCTTGCCGGACTATTTCAGCCCAGCGTCTTTCATCATCTTGCTGAGGGTTCCGATTGGCAGATCCTTCTTCGGGTGCGGCACCGTGACCAGCTTGCCCGACTCGGCACCAGTCTTGAACTGGTGATGACTTCCCTTTACCCGCACCAGCTCGAAACCTTCCTTTTCGAGCCGCTTGACTCACTTCTCGCCGCCGTGCATTGTGGCTCCCTTCCCGACCACGGTGACAACATGACTCTAGGGTTATTATTAAGTCAAGAGGAAAGTAACGCTCGAGGGGTATTTCCGGCTCTTATTCCGGGTCGAATGAGCGAAAGAGGCCCTGCCCCTCTTTTTCGGGCACGTCGCTACCCGATCCTGTACAAGGAGAGCCAGCCCCCCTTTTTATCGGTCACGTACGTTTTATTGGCGGGTTCCAGCGCAACCATACTCTTGCGGCGCACGCGGGGAAACGCTGGTGTCAGATGGAGGAGATCCGACGCCACGACACCAGGGCTGATGATCGACGCCGCCGAGTACGCAAACGCGGTACGCCGAAATCTCGTCCGGTGTGCCCATTACCTGTCGCGTAATTGCGCCGCGACCTCGTCAGGCCGACTCTGTGCATCATCCACACAATGAAGCTCGCCAGCAGCTGCTGAACAGTGCCGCGCGGGAGACTTTGAACGCCCGGGCATTGCTCGAGATTCTGCAGTCGGGAGAGACGTCGGCGTTATGAAAATCGGTGCAATGATCTTTGCTACGGACCAGACCATCAAAATTCCCCGGCTGGCCGTGGAGCTGGAAGCTCGAGGTTACGAATCGCTGTGGGTTCCAGAAAAGACCCACCTGCCCACCAGCCGCCGTACGCCGTGGCCAGGTGGCGAGCTGCCGGAGTGGTACAAGCGCACGTCTGATCCGTTGACCAGCCTGGCTGCCGCGGCGGCGGTGACAACTACGCTGCGGCTGGGTACCGGCGTGTTGCTGGTTCCCCTTTACGATCCGGTCATCCTGGCCAAGGCGATCGCAACTCTGGATTTTCTCGCCGATGGCCGATTCGAGTTCGGAGTCGGTTACGGCTGGAACCACGAAGAGTATGCCACCCACGGGGTGACGCTGGGGGATTCGCCGGACATCATGCGCGACAAGATTGCGCTCATGCAGTGAAGCTCGGTGCAACGACGTAGGCGCCTATGCAGGGACGCACGCGCACGTCGAACCATGCTGGAGCTGGCCCAAGCCCGTGCAACAGCCGCGCCCGCCAATTCACATAGGCGCGCGCGCCACGAAAGCGGTATTTGCGGACATCGCCGCCTATGGCGATGGCTGGCTGCCGATCGCCGGCTACGGCGATGTGATTTCGCACATTCCAAAACTGCGACGGGCGTTCGAGGTAGTAGACCGGTCGCCGGAACAGGCACTGGTAAGCGTCTATCATGCGCCGGCCGATCTGGCGATCCTCGAGCAGTACCGGGAAGCAGGAGTGAATCGCGCCGTGCTGTCGCTCGACGCGGTGGATGAGGACGATGTGCTGCGCCAGCTCGATGCCCAGACGGCGAGCGTCTCCGCATTCATGAATTGAATCTTCGGGAAACGGCAGAGGTAAATACATGAACGACAGAGCGCCCGAGACATTCGACCCGTCTCTGCCGACGGCGGTGGCGGCATTCCGCTCATGGCGGTCGATAAAGATCTGGGTGATGGCCTGGCTGTGGTATCTCAATGTCGTCTACTGGGGCGCCTTCCTTTTCCTCGATCGCCCCGAAGCGCGGTGGGCGTTGGCCGCGTATCTGGCGGTGGGTCCGTTAATCTTCGTGATGGTCCGCGCGCAACGCGGTCTTACCCGGTTGTCCGGGCTTATCCACTTCCCCTGGGTACCATTCGCGATCTACCTGGGACTGCGCTTGTTCACCGACACGCTTGGAGCGCCGGTGACGGCGGCCGATAGCGCGCTCTACTACGGCTGGCTGCAGATCCTTTTCTGGTCGACCATTATCTGCCTCGGCTTCGATGCCGTTGATGTTGCGCGCTGGCTGCGGGGCGAGCGCTACGTTATCGGTACACCGGCAGCCTATGCAGCCGGTGCCTCTCGAGACGCACAGTCTCTGACTGGTTAGCTGAACCAGCCCTCCGCCGGGTGAGTCTCCAGTAATCCCTGGCTGAGGGCGCGCAGGCGCGGCGAGGGCTAGCAGGTCTTCCCGGGACGAATAGTATCTCGCTTTGAGGAGACGCTACCCCGGGCGCCAGGAGCGCAGGGTCCCGCTGGAACACGCCAAAAAGCGGCCGTCCCTGTACAAGGATGTACGTTTTTTGGCGTGTTCCAGCGCAACCATACTCTTGCGGCGCTCGGGAGGGGAGGACGCTGTTAGTTTTAATCTCCGCTCTTACCAAGCTCGCTGTATCGCCTTCGGCCAGCTCGCTCTTGCCCGAATCGGCGTACTCGTAGCGGATATCCACGGTCTGGCGCCCGCCATCCGGCGCCTTGAGATTACTCACGCCGCTAAAGCGCAACAGTCGGCGCGAATCCCGCGCGTAGGTCAGCTCGATGGGATCCGTCAACAGCCCGAGAAAAAAACTGTCCACCTCGACATCGATACACAAAGTCTCGTCCTTGCAGTCGGCATCGTCCCGCGCCCGGGCCTTCATGGACAGCATCCGGTCGATATTCACGACGCGAAACGAAAAGCGGACCGTCTCGCCGGCAGCCAGCCTGTCCCAGCGGCTGCGCACGAAATTGTCGAAGCCGGCGTCGACCACCAGGTCCTCGCGCGGGGTCATGTCCACCACGGTGGTCTCGTCCCGCCTCAGGTCGCGCATGACGACCTCCGGCGCGTAAAGGCTGTCGGAATAGTCCAGCGATTTGCGCGCGATGACGTCGCCCTGCGGATCGCGGTACTCCACCTCGCAGTGCAGGTCGTCTTCGCCGCACCTGTAGTGCTCGCTGTACAGGAACCGGCCGCTGTCCAGCTCCTCCGCCCGGCCCACTACCTCCGCCTGCTCAACATCGGCAAGCACCGGAGCGGACCACAACAGCAACAGCGCCAGCCGGCGCCCCGCCCTGTTAAAGCGCCGGTGCATCGCGTTTCACCATGCGGGCGGCCAGGGCCAGAAGCGCGGGGAACAGCAGGCCCCAGAGGATCACCAGCGCGACCGGACCCCACAGGGGATCGCTGAAGGCGACGGCGGTCAGGCGGGTCCCGGCGATGTAGGAGCCGGTGCCACCGACAGCCCCGGCCACGGTGGCCAGCGTAATCCTGCCCCACAGGGGGTGGAAAGCGTGACACAGCGTCGTGGCGAACACCGGCCACAGGCAACTCAACCAAAGGGGCGCGCCGCCATCGCCGCCGGCGACGGTGAACAGGCCGGCACTGAACAGCAACTGATCCAGGCCAAAGCCGAGTGCGCTCAGCAGGAGCACCAACCGCACCTCGCCGGCGTCGCGGCCCAGCAGCCAGAAGTGCACCAGCAGATGAGCCGCCACCACGGCCACCGCGATTGCATTTGACTGATTGATGACAATGGCCAGCCAGCTGATGTTGAACAGCACCGCACTGGCTGCGATCTCCATCACGCGCGAAAGCCGCCGGTTGGGTGATTTAACGGGTTCCGGCACTGCGCCCCCGTGGCCGGCTTTGCCGGCTGCGATACTGTCAGACATAGCCTCTTCTCCGCGCACCTTGCGTCTTTTCGATTCAGCGCCGCGGCTCGGCGCGGCGGTAGGCGGGTTTGGCAAAGGCCACCTGCACCGTGCCGATGACCCGCTCGCGAAACCCTCCCTCGCAGTAACACAGGTAGTATTCCCACATGCGGATAAATTCCTCGCTGAAGCCCATCGCGCGCACCGCGTCCAGGCGCGCCATGAAACGATCCCGCCAGTGGGCGAGCGTCATAGCGTAGTCGCGCGAAATATCGCGCAGATGGACCATCTGCATGTCGGTATCGCGTGCCAGGTGCGCGGCAATCACGGCAATGGACGGCAGGCAGCCGCCGGGAAAAATGTAGCGCTTGATGAAATCCACCGTGCCACGCGCCCGGTCGTAGCGCTGGTCGGCCATGGTAATAGCCTGTATGACCATCACACCGTCGTCCCGCAACAGCCCGGAACAGGTGCGAAAATACTCACTGTAGAATTCGTGGCCGACCGCCTCGATCATCTCGATCGATACCAGCTTGTCGTAGCGACCGCTCAGATTGCGATAGTCCTCGCATAACAGCGTGATACGATCTTCCAGGCCCTCTTCGCGCACACGCCGGCTGGCGTACTCGAACTGCTCGCGGGAAATCGTCGTGGTGGTAACCCGGCAGCCATAGTAGCGGGCCGCGTGAATCGCCATGCCGCCCCAGCCGGTGCCGATCTCCAGCAGGTGATCCTCCGGCCCGAGCTCCAGTTGCACGCACAGTTCGTCGAGCTTGGCCTCGGAAGCGTACTCCAGGGTTGTTCGGGGATCGGTAAACAGCGCCGACGAATACATCATCGACTCGTCGAGAAACAAGCGAAAGAAATCGTTACCCAGGTCGTAGTGAGCGGCGATGTTGTTCTTCGACCCCGAGCGCGTATTGCGGTTGAACAGATGCGCCATGCGCAGGGCGATCCTGACGCCGAGGGATTGTTTCGCGTCGAATCCCTCCAGCACGGACAGATTGGCGCAGAACAGGCGGGTCGCCTGCACCAGGTCGGGGGAAGACCAGAGGCCGCGCATGTAGGACTCTCCGGCGGCGATGGCGCCGCCCTTCAACACCTGCCCGTAGGCCGCGGGGTCGTGCACGTGGACCTGAGCCCGGGGCCCCGCGCCCTCTCCGGCGTCACCGCCGAAGTGAAACGTGTCCTGCCCCTCGTGCAGGGTAAGCGAACCGGTCTGCAGGCATCCCAGTGCGCGGAACACCGCCTCGCGGGCAATTCTCTCCCCCGCTGCGGCCCTGCGCATCCCCGGGAGGCTGGCGCTTCCCACACTCATTTCATTCATGGCTGGCTCCTATGGCACGACGGCGGGGGTGTGCGTGAACGGGCACCCCCTTCAAAAACAGTTTCATGGCTTCCCAGTAGATGGCTATGCCCACTTTCGCGGTCATCCACGGGTAGCGCAGCAGCAGGCGATTGAGGTTGCCCGCTGTCATTTCCCTGGCCGACAGCGCCAGGGTTGCATCAAATACGGTGGTATCGCCCTGCCGGTTTTCCATATGCAGCAAAAGACGGCGATCCGGCGAGTTGCTGCGCCACCGGTAGCGCATGTCCATCGGATTGAAGGGCGAGACATGCATGGCCTTGTCGAACTCGGCCCGCAGCATCTTTCCCTCTCCGGGGCCGGGCAACACATAACTGTGCCGCTCCTTCCAGGGCGTATTGGTCACCTCCGCCACGAGGTACTCGAGACGCGTCCCGTCGTCGCTGTAACAGTAGTAGCAGGCGATCGGATTCATGATGAAACCGAAATAGCGCAGGTTGGCCAGCAGGTAAATCGGGCCCGTATGCACCGCGCCGGTCTCCTCGAATATGCGTCGGCGCACGGCGTCGGCGAGGGGCACGGCCGGGTCGCCCAGGAAGTCGCTGCGCCGGAATTCGCCCGGTGCAGGGCCGCGCGCCGACCACAGGCGACCGGCGTCAAACAGCGCCGGTATCTCATCCAGGCACAGCCAGGGCATGGCCACGCGGTAGCTGAACTGGTGGCTGCGCGGCCCGTGGCGGCGGTGCCGCACGATGCCCTCGTAAATCCGCGATTTCATGCCGCCACTCCCACGCGCTGATTCAATGCCTCGGCCACCCGCAGGGCGCTGACCACACCGTCCTCGTGGAAACCGTTACCCCAGTACGCGCCGCAGTACCAGGTGTCGGCGACGCCGCTGATCCGTGACCAGCGCTGCTGCGCCGCCATCCCCGGCAGGGAGAACACAGGGTGTGCGTACTGAAACCGCCCGAGTATTTTCAGCGGGTTGATGGCATCGGTGTCGTTCAGCGTGACGCAAAAGGTTTCCGGCGCCCGGATTCCCTGCAGGATATTCATATTATAGGTCACCACGGCGGGCTGCTCGCGACCTGACAACGTGTAGTTCCAGCTCGACCACGTCTTCTGATTGCGCGGCAGCAGGCGCGTATCGGTGTGCAGCACAACGTCGTTCATCCGGTAGGGAATCGCGCCGAGGATATCGCGCTCCGCCGTCGAGGGCTCGGCCAGCAGCGACAGCGCCTGATCGGAATGGGTCGCGATGACCACCTGGTCAAAGCGCTCGCGCGAACCATCGGCCAGCACCAGTTCGACGCCACCCCGGGCCGGGCGCACCACGCTCTTCACCGCATTGCCGGTGACGATGTTATCGGCGAAGCGGGCGCACAGGGGTTTGAGGTATTCCCGCGAGCCGCCGGCGACAACCCGCCACTGGGGCCGGTTCCTGACCGATAACAGGCCGTGGTTCCTGAAAAAACGCAGAAAAAACGCCACCGGAAAATCGAGGATCGAGCGGCAATCCGCCGACCAGATGGCGGACCCCATGGCCACCAGATACTGGTCGCGAAACCGTGCACCGTAATGATTGCGCGCCAGATAACTGCCCAGCGTCTCCGACTCGTCCAGCCGGCCCCCTTCCAGGTCCGCTACCGCTTCGCGATTGAAACGCAGGATATGGCGGACCATGCCGATGAACGCGGGGGACACCAGATTGCGGCGCTGGGCGAACAGTGCATCGAGATTGGCGCCGGCATATTCCAGTCCGGTGGCGGGGTCCCTGACACTGAAGCCCATCGATGTGGGGGCGCTGGCGACACCCAGACTGTCCAGCAGCGCTATAAAGTTGGGATAGGTCCAGTCATTGAACACGATGAAGCCGGTGTCGATGGCATAGCGGCGGGTGCCGAGCTGCACATCGACGGTAGCCGTATGCCCGCCGACCCGGGCATTCTGCTCGAATACGCGAACCCGATGCCGCTCGCTCAGGTAATGGGCGCAGGCCAGCCCGGAAATTCCGGCACCGACAACGGCCACGTTCACAACATCACCATACACAGCATCACCATCATTGCAAATTTTTGCATAACAGCCTCTTTTTGCATAACAGCCTCTTTTCGCATAAGAGCCTGCGCGGCCCCACTCGTTGATTCCTGCCCAACATACGTTCTGTCCAGAAGCCCGGATCAACCTGGCCGGCGAGAACCATGCCAAAAGGGGAGTGTGCACGAAATTTTTTTCCTCCGGCGGTGATCCACGGCGCGCCGGCCACGTATACTCCCCAAACCGGCCACGGACACGGACATGCTGGCAGTGACAACTACTACCGGTGACGGCCCGCACGGCGGGTCCGGCACCACGGAAAGTGGCAACAGAGCCGACGAATGGAGCGAATGCCTGGCGCTGATTGCCGCGCACAGTGACCGCGCGGCCTTCACCCGCCTGTTCCGGCACTTCGCGCCCCTCATGAAGGCTTTCGCGTTGTCGGGCTCGACCCTGTCGGCCAACCACGCCGACGAACTGGTGCAGGAAGTCATGTTGAAAGTCTGGCAGAAGGCGGGCGCCTTCAACCCGGACAAGGCGGCGGCGAGTACGTGGATCTACACGATCGCCCGCAACTGCCGCACCGACTTGTTCCGCAGGCTGAACAAATTCGACACCCCCCTGGCCGCCGAAGACGTGACCGGGGACATCGGAACGGAAGATGCCTTTATGGCGCTGCACCAGAAGCGCGCCGCGGAGCGCATCCGCCAGATGATGGGGGAATTACCCAACGATCAGGCACAGATTCTGGCAAAGGTTTACATGGAGGGTAAATCCCATTCGGAAGTCGCCGGGGAGCTCGACATTCCCCTGGGCACCGTCAAGTCGCGCGTGCGCCTGGCGCTGCAGAAATTACATATCCAATTTGAGCGATAACGGACAATGGCAAAGTTTCACCCTGACATCGAACTGTTGACGGAGCACGCCGCCGGCGCCCTGGCGCTGGCACAGTCCGCCTGCGTCAGCCTGCACATCGATCGATGCGACCACTGTCGCCGCGCCTCCGGGCAGCTCACCGAACTGGGCGCGGCCCTGCTGGAAAATCTTGAACCCGTGGCGGTCGGCGACACTGAGCTCGACGCGGTCCTCGCCCGGCTGGACGAGGAGACACCGCTGGAATACGACCGCGCGGCGCGCTCCAGAGAGGGGACGCCCGCCATCCTGCAGCGCCTGATGCGGGGGGATTTCAGCGATCTCAACTGGAAGAACGTGGGGTCGGCGCTGCGCATCAGTCATCTCAAGACAGGCGACCCGCAGCACGAATTCGCGCTGTACCACATCCGCGCGGGCGGGCGCATACCGGAGCACACCCATCGCGGCGCGGAGATGACCCTGGTGCTCGAGGGCGGTTTTTCCGACGCCGAGGGCAGCTACGACGCGGGCGATTTCATCTTCCGCGGACCCGACGATGTCCACGCACCCACGGCGCTGCAGTCACAGGACTGCATCTGCCTGGCGGTGATCGACGCGCCGCTGAAGTTCACCGACTGGCGCTTCCGCTGGATGAACCCGTTTCTCAAGCTGCGCACCGCCTGAAACGGCGCCGTCAACTGCCGTAAGCCAGACCGCCGTCGACCTTGATGATGGCCCCGTTGGTGTAGCTGGAAGCATCCGACGCCAGATACAATGCGGTGCCGATGATTTCTTCCGGTTCGCCGGCCCTTCCCAGCGCCACCATTGCGGTCAATGACTCCCGTATCTCGTCGGTCCAGGCCTCGGCGATATCGGTCAGGAACGGACCGGGCATGATGCAGTTGACCCGCACCTTCGGCGCGTACACCCGCGCCAGCCCCTCCGTCAGGTTGTTGAGGCCGGCCTTGGCGGCGGCGTAGGGAATCTCGATGGCGCTGGGCGCCACGGCGGCGATACTGCTGACGTTGATGATGGAGCCGCCCTCCCCCGCGGCCATGCGCTCACCCACCACGGCGGCGAGGCGGAAAGGGCCCGCCAGATTGACCGCCAGCACCTTGTCGAACAGCTCCCGGCTGACCCCGGTCAGCGACTCGTACAGCGGGGACATGCCGGCGTTGTTGACCAGCACGTCCACCCGCCCGAAGCGCGCGTAGGCGGCCTCGACCAAAGCGTCGCACGCCTCCCAGTCGCCGACGTGACAGGCCACCGCCAGACAGTCGCGCCCGGTCTGCTCGCCGATCATTTGCGCGGCCGCGTCGCAGGCGTCCTGCTTGCGCGAACTGATCACGAGGTCGGCACCCGCCTCGGCGAAGGCCCGGCACATTTGCAGGCCCAGGCCGCGGCTGCCGCCGGTGACTACAATGACCTTGCCGGTGAGATCAAATCGCTGCGCTATTTTTTTCGTTTCCATGTATATTTTCCTGCATCAAAAAGAGGCCAAGCCCCTTGCGTTGTTGGTCAGAATTCAGGGTAAAAAAAGAACAGCTAGTTCTTCTGAATCCAGATGCTCCCTCCCATCCTTTTGAGACACAGTGGCATATGAGCCTCGAACAACTCCTCGTGAAATTTCCGCAGCCAGGTGTTCATAAGGACAATCCGGAAACTCGCGTTGACTGTAGAAACGCCCGAAGAATGTAAGCTTCATTCCAGGCTCGACCTCGTAAACCCACCACCTGGGATACTCGAAAGGATAGAAAATATCGTGAAAATGGATAGTCACGCCCTTCTCCAGGCGCGGAAGGATTTCAAAAAACAGATAGTTGACATCGCTGTCGATCTTGCTCACGTGGGTGGAATCTATGAACAGGATATCCCCAGCATGCAGTGCATCAAAAACCGACGTATCAACATCCTGCAATCTCTCGGGTATCAGCTTGATAGACCCGGCATCCTCTTTGGTGATCAGGGAATTAAGCAGTTGCGGATAGGGCTCGATGAAAGTGGTTTCTATCGCGCCATTGAAAAACAGTTCGTTGGTATCGAGTATCAGGCAGGAGGAGAAGCCGGACCCGACTTCGATGACTTTGCTCGGCGCCAGGTGACGTATCATGCAATAGGTCAGGATTCCGTCGCCGTAGGTATACGCTTCATTCTCAAAGTGATATCTCAGACCGGGAGCCGGGGCATCCTGAAAAGGCATTTCCATCATAATAGCCAGCCAGTTCCCTGAACAGGCTGATTTGCCCGGATTCATTCAAGTCAACCGCATTGATGTGCACCGGCACCTGGTCAAAAATCCTCGACTCGTCCTTGCGTATTTCATCGAGCGAAGGAAACGGTGAGAAGAAGTGTCCCGGCGGGACATACAGTTCGTTGAGCTGTGCGCTCAACCGAGAGTAATCGCTGCGCAACCTGTCCAGTTCTGCGACAATTTGATCAAAGTTCCGGTACTTGTATATCGCGCGGCGTATTGAATTCAGCAATCGGTATCACCTTAGAAAAAGCACGTAATGGTGGAATGGGCAACGGGCGCAATTTCTGGGGACAGTATACCTGTTCAGCGAGCCGTGGCGGGCAATTGGGCGCCCACTGGACTTGGTGCGAGCTCGTCGGCTGAGCTCCGTCGGCATACGAATACGATCCGGAACGGCGCTACCCTGCGCCGCAACCGGTACTGCCCGGGGTCTGCATGAGCGCGAAATTCGTCATCGTCTCGGGGCGGCCCGGACCGGCAGCACACTGCTTGTACGCACCCTCAACAGTCTCGAGGGCGTGCGCTGTCACGGCGGGCTGCTCGGAAAGCGGGTCCGCGGCTACGAGGACGACTTCGACCCGGCCGCGGCGAGCCCGGCCGAGCGCGAGGCCCGCATGGCGGCCCTGCAACACGAACGCGACGCGGATCCGGCAGGTTTCATACGACGGGCGCTGGCGGGAGATTGCCGGGCGAGTGGTTTCAAGGCGATGTACGCCGCCTTTCTCGACCCCCGCTGGGGGCGCTGACCGACTCTTGCTGGCGTGACCAAGAGATGCGCTTCCTCCACCTGCGCCGCCGCAACGGCCTGCGGCGTTTCGTCTCGGAGACCGTATGGCACGCCGGCGGCCCCATTCACTCCGGGGCGGGAGGCCGGAGCGACCAGCGGGTGCGCGTACATATCGACGTCGGTGCTAATTCAGGCGCGTCGAAGCACAGATCGCGCGGCAGGCGGCACAGATCGACGAACTGCTGAGCGGGCAGCCCCTGTTCGAGCTCACCTACGAGGCACTCGCCGACGACACACCGGCGGCGGTCGCGCAGGTGTGCGAATTTCTGGGCCTCGCGGTTCCCCCCTCGGACATCCGGCCCGCACTGCACAAGGTCGGCGCCGGTGGACATCCGCGATACCGTCAGCAATTACCGGGAGCTGCTTGACGATCCGGCGATCCGCCCTTTCCTGCTCGGGCGAATAGTGTCCGCCACGGCGCCGCTCAGGCATTGCGCACGTTCAAGCCGCCATCCACCGCCAACCCCGCACCCGTAATGAAACCGGCGGCCGGCAACACCAGGCCGAGTATGGCATTGCAATTGCGGGAACAGTACACCCGTTTCGTGAGCCGTGCTGGCTTCACCTCAAGGCACGAATGTCGAGGCTGGTGGTGGCCCGGTGAAAAGAGGAGTCAACCCCTGCTCACGAGCAAGAAGTATGTGTACTACCCCCACCCAGATTCCCAGCGGTTCCCGGAATTCCGTCGCCTGGCCGCGACTGTTTTGGGTGCGCGGCAGACAGCAGAAGACAAATACCAGGCATGCTTCCCGCTCGTCATTCCAGCCGTGATGTGGTACGAGGCATAAAGGTGGGACGAGGTGGCATGATTATGCTCGGCTCCATCGTTGATGTTTAAAAACAATAATCGCTCAAAAGACCAAGGAGAACATAAAATGTATTGTCGGAGCATGAGATGGCTTACGGGCACTTATCTGAATTTTTTTCGGGTTCCTGATAGCCGCTACGGGCGCTAATGCACAGGTATTCGTCGAGTCGACTGACGCCAGCGCACAGTTGGCGAGTGCCACCGCAGTCCCCTCGGGAACCACACAGATTGACGGCGAACTGGTCAACACGATGACCAACGAAGATGTGGATACCTATCGTATCGAGGTCCCGGTATCCGGAAACTTCACCATCGAAGCCATCGCCGACGTCAACGGCGACCCGGATATGAACCTGCTGGTCTTTAACTTGAGTGGACAAGGTCTGGCGGGTGACGACGATGACGGCTCGTCCTGAAGTGTCATTACCTCCTTAAATTCGCTCGACAGTTGCCTCACACTCAACCTCTCCGCCGGCACCTACCTTATTTCGATGGGCGATAATCATATCGGCGCCTTCGCCTCGCTGGCCGACTACCAGGCGGGTACCAACGACTTCAGGGACAATGATTCCGGACATTCTCCCCATCGCCCTCCACCGAAATCGCGATCATCTCCGGGAACGAGGGTGGTCCGGATCCCAGTCAGGATGAGGGCGGTTATGTCATCCGGCACCTCCTCGAAGGGGACGCCGGCGTTCAGATCGAAGAAGGTGCCGGTGCTCAACGCCACCACCCGGCGCATGCCGAATTCCGCGCCCGCGTCGAGGGCGTGGTGGTCGGCGTACAGCAGGTCGAGAGTACCTGACCGCCATCCGCTCCTGTTCCGTCAGATCCTGCGCGCTGCATATCGAGCAGACAGGCCACATCGTCGTCGGTAATGGAGTCGTGCTTGCGCGACTGCATGCA
The DNA here is from genome assembly GCA_034521205.1 of Halioglobus sp. Classification (GTDB taxonomy): domain Bacteria; phylum Pseudomonadota; class Gammaproteobacteria; order Pseudomonadales; family Halieaceae; genus Marimicrobium. The sequence continues at coordinate 1,607,480 of JAXHMT010000004.1, read as the reverse complement.
GGGCTGGCACTCGCCGAGCTGGGCGCTGCGAATCCGGATCAGCTCCAGGATGCGTCCGCCGAGCAGCGAGTCGCCGCCGCGCCGGAGCCGGGACTCGTGGAGGGCGCGCAACTGCGCGCTGCTGTAGGCAAAGATCTGCAGCGGCACCGGTGTCGCGTAGAGGCCTTTCCCCACGCCCCCTTCGCATGATCTCGCGGGATGACGCGGGGAGCTGCTCCATCGGTACGGGTTCGATTTTAGGCATGGCGCGCACCTCCGCTCGCTCTTGTGGAAACGCTATTCTCGATCTGTCCGGCAGGCTATCGGATACCTCACCGCTGGGAATCGGGCACGACGCATCCATGCACCCCGATGACTCGGCAGCCCCGAACCGGCACGGCGCAACGTCCTCGCACCGACCGGGATAGTAGGGTGTCAGCGTCTCGCCGGTCAAACCTTGCACAACCGGGTTCCCTACTGGACTTGGCGGCCGAAAGCGAAAGCCGTGCAATGAGCGACGGGACGCTCCCGGAGGATATCCCGGTGACGGCTGTGGCGCGGTGGAGTGTGGGAGCGCGCCGTTTCAGCAAACCTGTCCAGCCGGATGTTGACGCGCAAACACGCCATGCTGGAAACAGGGGATGGAGGTTCTGGTGTAGCCCGAGATCGCCGGAGCGCGGGTGCCCGCGCTTCCGGATAAAGGATAGCCTAACGCAGGAAGCGGCCGCGCTGCGCGATGCCAGGAGGGCCAGACCAAGCACTGTCAACAGCCAGGTTGCGGGCACCGGTACATCGCCCGTATTTGCTGTCAGATCAGATATCAGATGCCATGACAGGAGGGATCTCTCTGGACTGTCTGCCGGTCCATCAAAGAAAAGAAGGCTCAGAAAATCATCCGAAGTAGCGGCAAACGCGCCCATGATATCACTGCCCCCCAGGTTCAGCGCGGGATCGGAGAACAGGGTAAAACCGGCAAAATCGAGGTAGAACCCGACTACATCCGCCGGAGCGAAGGGCGACTGAATGGCCGCGTCTTCGGAGTCGAATACAAAGCCTGCCGCAAAGTCGACAATCGCGGCGGAACCCGTCGGATCGTCGGCTTCAAAAATCGGCACCTGGGCCGCCGGCGTATCGCGATCGGAAAAAAACCGAAGATGGCTTCGCTATCCCCCAGATCAAACAGTTCGAAGGCCAGAGAGCCCTCCGCACCCGTGTCGAAGTAACCCGTGCCATCGATATCATCTTCAAGAGTGCCGGGGTCGGGATTGGGGAAACGGTAGAGCGGACGCATTGACGGCCAAAAGTGTCATTGCGCAGGCTGCCGCTGCAGCCGTGCCCAGCCTCCGGATTGCGCCCAAGGCAAATACTCTTTGCAAAATCTTCATAGTCACAGTCTCCTCACCCGTGGTTTCATTCCATGTTCGTGCCCGACCGGCGTCTCCGGGTTGCCACAGATTGCCGACAGATTCTGCTTCCGTACCATCACAACCACGACCTCGTTGCGTCCGGGGCCGGGTGGCAGGCCTATACTCCATCATGCGCCCTTTGCGCCCTTCATCCCGAGTGATGCAATTGTCGCGCCAATTTTGTAATACCCATTTTCCATACAACGACCTGAACTCGCCCCCGCGGTGCGCGTGGGACCCGATTCGGCGTTTGTGTAAAAAAAATTGACAGAATTCAGTGTCGGCCGCGCACCCCGCGAGGCCGGGGTTCCTCAGGTCGTCTCCTGTAACCACGCCCAATGCAGGCGTATGCCCTCGGCCAGACCCACCTCGGGGCGCCAGCCAAAGACGTCCCGCGCCCTGGTGATGTCGAGGTAGGTGGCCTGCACATCAAACTGCCGTTGAGGCTCGTAGATAGCCGACAGCTCCCGGCCCGTCGTTTCCCGAATCAGCTCGACCACGCGGTCGATACTGGTTCCCTGGCCGCTGCCGGCATTAAAAACACCGGTTTCACCCGATTCCGCCGCCAGCGCGCACAGTTGTGCCAGATCTGTCACGTAGAAATAATCCCGGACGACCGTGCCGTCGCCCCAGATCCTGAGCGGCTCTCCCGCATGGACTCGGCTGAGGAAAGAGGCCACCAGTCCCTGTACGCCCAGTCGGCCCTGGCGCGGCCCGAAAGGGTTGGACGCTCGCAACACGACGGCACTGACACCGTAGAGCGCCGCGTACATGCCGAGCATAGTGTTCGATCGCAACTTCGATCACGCCGTAGGAACAGAGCGGTCCGAGCGGCTCCTCCTCGGTCACGGGAAGTCGCCCCGGTTCACCGTAAACAGTCCCACCTGAAGACAGGAAAACGATACGTTTCGGGCCGGCCTGACGCATGATTTCCAGCATCTTCACGGTACCGGCAAGGTTCAGATTGATGTCCGAGACCGGGTCCAGGTCGGATGTGCCCGGCACCGTGCTGCTGATGAGGGTGGACAAGGCAATCGCATGCCACTCATCGCTTCGCTCAAGTAAAACGTGTCGGCCAGATCCCCGATGAAGTATTCCACTCCCCGCAGAGGCGGACGGTACAATTCGTGCTTTCGACTGAAAACGCGGACTTTGTGCCCGCGCTCGAGCAGTTGATCGCAGACGTGGGATCCGATAAAACCGGTGCCACCGGTAACCAGTACATCCATTTCGATCCGTAACTCCTCGAGAATTCATCAGTCTCTCGAAACCGGCAAAGCACCACCTCATGGGGAGGTGTTCGCGTGGACTGTGCCTGAGGTTACAGCACCCGGCCAACTTACCGTCAGTGGGTATCGGCGTAAAGTCATCCCGCTACACGGTGGAATTCACTACTGTGCTGCAAGCGGTCTTCGAATCCCCAGGTATACCATTGACCGACACTGCGGCCGGCGCCAGGTCGCGCTGTGCGACTTTATTTTCCGGGGCGGCCTATCCGGCAACGCGCCCCGAGGCAGCCTGCCAGCTTGTCGCACGCGTCGCGCGGGTACTGAGTGGTTGGCCCCGCAGCACCCCCGGACGGAAGCTGCGGCAGACTCTGCTCCAACCGCTGCAGGTGTCGCAGGGCGGGAGCCCTCCCCCGCCGTGGCTCGCGCGGCGCCGCTCGGGCGGTTGCAGATCGCCGCATGCCGGGGGCCGCCGTTTTAATGGCGGGCCTCGATATCGGGCTTGCTTCTAGCGCGAACTTGTGATACACGTCCCAACAAAGTTGAAAAGCTGGGGAAACTGCCCCAGGAGTTTGAAACTTTCTTGAACTTTCTGCCGCGTCGGCTACAGTCGGCTCAGGTTTAGACGTTGGGCAACGCCACGCCCCGCGGTCTTAACTATAAGTGTAACAATCCCGTGCCAGACTCTTCGGCAGGATTGTTGCGGTATGGCGGAAAGGTCGCAGCGGTTGCTTGCCGTGTGCGACGGCCCAGGGGCGGTGGCGAGGATGGAAGTGTCACTTGGCTAGCACTTGGTGTGAAAGCGAAGTGGTTTAAAATCATAGAGCGGTGAGCACATGGACGGCGCGGGCGTGAAAGGCGAAGAAATACTGACTCAGGGGACTGCCGCAGATCGGGGAGCTGGCGCGGAACCCGGCCGTCCCGGCCTCATCCGGGTCGACGCCAACCTCAGCGAACGATTCAGGCGCTGTCTCGATATCGGAGTCTCGCTTGTCGCATTGACCGCCACTCTGCCCGTCATGTTGTTGATCGCACTGATTATACGGCTGGACTTTCCCGGGCCGGCACTTTTCCGCCAGACCCGGATGACCAGGGACAGACGCAACAACACTCTGTCTGTAACGGTCGAGGGTCCTGACCGGCGCAAGGTGTACTACGCGGGGCGCCCTTTTACCTTCTTCAAGTTCCGCACCATGTACGTTGACGCACGGGAACGCTTTCCAGAGCTGTACGCGTACCAATACAGCGAGGAAGAAATCAAGACTATCAAGTTCAAGGTTCCCAACGATCCGAGGGTAACGCGGGCAGGTCGACGGCTGCGCAAGACCAGTCTGGACGAACTACCCAACTTCTGGAACGTGCTGACCGGTGATACGACTCTGTGTGGTCCGCGGCCGGAAATTCCGGAAATGAGCCCCTACTACACGCCCGAGCAGCTTAGAAAATTCAGGGTCACGGCGGGCCTGACGGGTCCGGCGCAGGTGGGGGGCGCGGCGACTCACCTTCCAGGAAACTGCCGATACGGATTCGGAGTACGTGAAGACCCGGTCTTCCGAGGCGACATAATGATCCTCTGGCAGACAGTTGTCGCGGTAATAACCCGGCGAGGCGCGGAATGATACCCGTGTATTACAGTGTGCACCGCCGCCGATACCACCATGCAATGGCGGTTCAGTGAACATGGATCTTTCCATAATCATAGTCAATTTCAATGGCGGATCGCTTGTCGATACCTGCCTCTCCACCATTTACGAGAACCCGCCCGGTTGTGAGTTCGAAGTTATCTTCATCGACAATGCGTCCAGCGACGGCAGTTTTGAGCGTGTACGGGAACGCTTTCCACAGATGGTGTGCCAGGCCAACACAGAGAATGTCGGTCTGGCGCTGGCCTTCAACGACGGACTGCGTCGCAAAGGGCCGCTATCTTATGTCACTGGACAATGACACACGCGTACTGCCGGGCGCTCTGGACGCCCTGATCAACACAATGGAGGCAGATACCACTATCGGCATAGCGGGCAGTATGCTTCACAATCCCGATATGACCCTGCAGCGCACGTTTCGTCGCAAGCCCTCCTGGCTGAATGCAATTTTCGGCAGGCGATCCCGATTACGCAATTGTGGCCGGGAATCCGCTGTCCAGCCGCTATCTGATGAATGAACAGGTCGGCAGCGAGCACGCTTTCGATGTAGACTGGGTGTCGACTGCTGCACTGGTGATCAGTCGAGCGGCCTATGAAAAAATCGGCGGGCTGGATGAAGACTTTTTTGTCTACTGGGTTGATGCCGATTGGTGTGCGCGTGTCAAGGCCGCCGGTTTCAGAATCGTGGCCGAGCCCCAAAGTCATATCATCCACGACGAGAATCTGAAGGCTCGGCGCCGAGCACCGAAGAGTTCCCGGATGATCAAGGACTTTCATCGTGGGGCATACCTTTACTACCGAAAAAATCACGCAAGAGGATTTCTGAATCCATGGCGCTTTTCGCCTGGATAGGCCTGAATCTTCGAGCGCGGCTCATTATCGTCAGCGATTATGTACGCTGGCAGCTTCTTAACTTCATTTCTCCCGATAAGGGAAAGTAGTTATGATGCGTTTCCCATACAAAGGATGCCACGACGCGTTGCGCCAGAGCATATTGCCTTGATCGAGAACTCAAAACAAAACGGATCAGCCGCGGTTGACAAACAACACCCCGACAGGACTCCGGGCCCCGTCCTGATTTGCGGATGTGAGGACCGAACCCCTTAAGCGATACCGGAGAATCCCTGCATTGTGTGAGCTGCGATACCCACTATCGGAAGAAACGGGTACTGGGATTTCAGGGCTGGCGACGGTTTTATAGACGAAAAATGTGAATGCATGTGGTGCAACGAAGAGAACACTGGCCACTATCTTGCAAAGAACTATATTGCCCCGCTGTTGCAGAAGCAATTTCCCGACAGGTCACCGGTAGTATCGTATCCTCTCCACAGGCTGTGGCGTCGGCACCGATGTCGAATCACTCAACTGCCTGGGGCTACGAGGCTTATGGGATTGACGCGGTAATCGTTCGGAATATTGGATACGCAGGCCCTTTAACGAGCGCTACTTCCTTGCCAACGCCAAGCGCCTTCCTTCGAAAGCGGTAGTTTCGACATTATCATGATGGGCTGCGTCCTGCCGCACATCGGTGTGGGCGACGATACCTACGAGGTTCAACCGGGATATCAGCAGGAACGGGAGTTGGTCGCCGGCGAAATGATGCGCGTGACTCGCGAGGGGGGCCTGATAATTGCGACCAGTCCCGAATCGACTATGCCCGGTCGATTTTTTCCACCGGGCGAATGTTGCCAGGCACATGCCGCGTTTTCACTCACCGCGAGAAAGGTTCCTTTTGTCAGCGCAAGACTACGCCACGTTATTACATGTGGGCGACGAATGCCTTCCGATAGAAGTACTGCCACTGCGCGGCTACTGGGGTTTCCACTCGTCTGCACTTTGCTTTCGGGGTCGCATGTTGCAAATCCCCGTCAAGCTTTATTTTAACTATTTGTTGTTCCTGGCCCCTGACTCGATGGCTGCGCAGCAGTTGGCTGAATCCATGGCTCATTCTTCTGATCAGGCGCTAGTTCTCTCCCGTAAACGCGTTGCAGAAGTCGCGGTGTACCCTGACGGCCGCCGGGCAGGGCGGATCGACCGGGCATGGCGTTACCTGTTTCGAGGGCGTGCAGCATCGCATGGAACGTCAGCGCCACGACACTTTTGACATTTTTTTGTGGGGCAGGTTTTTTGTGGGGCAGGAACGTAGCGCGCTATGAACGCATCAAGGGAAGACCAATACTGCGGCAATATTGCTGGCTGCGGGCAAAGGCTCCCGCATGACCGTGTTCAGCGAACAGTTTCCCAAACCCATGTTACCAGTCGGCAACAAGCCATTGCTGGTTCATCAGATAGAGCTGCTGCGGGACATCGGCATTAGAGATATAGTTGTACTCATAGGATACAAAGGCTTTGAAATTGTCAGGGTTCTGGGTGATGGATCCAGATTTGGTGTGCGTTTAACTTATGTAGAGCAGAACGAAGCGCTGGGAATCGCGCATGCTGTCGGCCAGCTTGAGAGCGCGGTTTGCAAACCGTTCATCCTGTTTCTCGGCGATATATTCTTCGTCGCGAAGAATCTTGAACATATGTTCGATCAGTTTGAACAGCAGGGGGAGGCGCGGTTCTGGCAACAAAGATCGAATCCGATCCTATGGCAATACGGCGCAATTATTCCGTGCGAATGGATGATTCGGACCGCGTTACCCGTGTCGTCGAAAAGCCCCGTCATGTTTCCAATCGGTTGAAAGGTGTGGGTCTTTACCTGTTTGACCTCACTATCTTTGATGCGATTCGACGTACGCCGCGCACGGCCATGCGCGATGAGTATGAAATCACCGAGGCGATCCAGGTTCTTATCGACGACGGCGAGTATGTGTCCGCGGCTGACGCGGTCCACGACGATATCAACCTGACCTACCCGATCGATGTACTCAGAGTCAATCTGGTATTACGCGAAGGACAATCCCGACGGCAATCTGGTGGCTGACGATGCCGAGATCCATCCGGATGCCCGCTTGACCAATACAGTCATCGGCTCGGGCGTCCGAATCAGCCATCCGGTGCGCATGCACAATTGTGTTGTATTTGCGAAGTATTCGCCGGTTGCACCGAGAGACAGCTACGAAAACGTAATTATTGCCGGCAATAAAATCGTGTCATGCCAGGAGCAAACGCAAAGTGCCTGAGGCCCTGGCCAAAAAGATCGAGAAAGTCTGTGTGACGGGCGGAGCCGGTTTTATCGGTTCTCGCGTGGTGCGGGGCCTGCTGGAGCGCGACATCCAGGTACTGGTGATCGACAACCTGAGTGTCGGCCGCCGGGAAAACGTACCCGCGCCAGCGGTATTGCTTGAGGCGGATATACTGGATCCGTCAATTGCCACAGACCTTGCCGGCTGTGACGCGGTAATCCATTTGGCGGCTCGGGTTGCCATCAGATCTTCGTTTGAATTTGTCGTTGAAGACACGAGCACCAACGTGGTCGGTACCGCGAATATCCTGCGCAGCGCCTCCAGTAAGGCCTCGCGCGTAAAGAAGTTTGTTTTCGCGTCCTCAATGGCGGTATATGCCGATTCGGTAGCAACCATCCCCGCTCGACGAGGAATACACGCGACAGCCGGTGTCTCCTTATGGCGTGTCCAAACTTGCTTCGGAGATGCTGGTACAGCAAATGTGCGCGGAACACGGAATTGATTCCGCTACACTGCGACTTTTCAATACCTACGGCACAGGACAGGCTCTCAGCCCGTATGTGGGCGTAGTGACAATCTTTGCCAATGCGATGCGTGAAGGGCGTGCGCCGTCCATATTTGGCGACGGTGAACAGCGCCGGGATTTCGTACACGTGGAGGATGTCGCCAGTGCGTTCCTCAAGGCGATTGACTACCGCACCAACGGATCTGTGTTCAATATAGGTTCTGGCTGCGGCCTGACGGTCAACCAGGTATATCGGGAAATAGCCGGGGCTCTCGACTTCAAGCAACCGCCAGTGTACGCGGAGGCGGTACCCGGCGAACTACGCATATTCCATAGCCAATGTAACCAAAGCGGCGGAGAATATAGGTTTCAGCCCGAACTACACTTTCGCTGGCTCCATCGGCAAGATACTGCAGGGCAAATGAGGTACCCGAGATGACGATTGCTGAACGTTCAATAAACACGGAGACTGCCAGGCCAAAGCCGTCCTCCATTGCGAAGCTGCGGCGGAAACGTCACCGCAGCTCACCCGTATGAGCCGCCATGCCCTCTCCGTTATCAAACACTCAACCTCTCGCAAGTTGCTGAACCTGGCTATTGTTGAAACGGAATATCGGCTGCGTCGAGTCAACGTTCGCGGGCACCCGTATATCATCATTGTCGACCCCCTGAACGTCTGCAACCTCCGCTGCCCCCTGTGCCCCACAGGTACCGATGACCTGGACCGCAAGCAACAGCGCATGGAATGGGAAACCTTCACGCGGACGATTGACGAAGTGGCTCCCTACGCCTATGAAGTGAACCTGCACAATTGGGGAAAGTCGCTTCTGCATCCACTGATCTTCGACATGATTGAGTATGTCAACGGCAAGAACATCGCGACAAATATGAGTACGAATTTCAATCGTGCATCTGACGACAAGATTGACAAGCTAATAACCAGCGGTCTGGAATACCTTATACTGTCGATTGACGGAATTACACAAGACACCTACGCCAAGTACCGGGTGCGGGGGAACGTCAACAAGGTATTGGGCAACGTGGAAAAACTTATCAGGCGTCGCAAGGAGTTGGGCAGTCACACGCCTTTCATCGAATGGCAGTTCATCGCATTCGAACACAACGCACACGAACTTGAAGCCGCCCGTGAAATGGCCTACTCAATGGGAGTCGATCGCTTTCGCGTAATACCGCCGGGAATTCCTTTTGCCGCGCGCGAACCGGAAAAACTCAAGGACGAGTGGTTTGTGAAAGATGAAGAAGGGAGTGTGGAGGCATTCCAGGGAAACGTTCCCACTCCCCTGTTTCTACTTGTATCGGTCCATTACCACGAATCCGGTACGGCGGCACCGCCCCCTGCTGCATCGTCTACGGTGACAAGAACGACTTTGGTGATTTCAACAAAGAGTCACTGGATGACATCTGGAACAACAAGAAGTATCAATCTGCGCGATCACTGTTCAGAAAGGACGGTCGGGGCGTAGAGCCGACAATTTGTGACGGCTGCCATATTTTCAAGCAGCGTGGACAGCCGGCTGAACAGCCGATTGAGCAGCCAAATGATATCCCCTTCAAGGAGATCAAAATCGAATAACACTTCATTACCTGAGGTAATAATGCGCACTATCACCGTGATTCCTGCGGTTTTCAGGGCCGGTCTCTAGTCACGCATCGTTAAATCTCTAGTTTTCGCAATGTTATTTCTTCCCTCCAGTTGTTCGCGAGCGGTTTACTTGCTGAAGCCGGGCAATCCCGGACACAAGTAACCGCGATCATCGCGAATCTGCAGGGGGAAGGTATGAAAGGGAACGTCAGTTGCGCGAAAGTAGGAAGTATTCGCACGTGTGGGTTAGGGCTGGTGAGCAGACGACTTGCCCTATACCTGTTATGGCTTATGTCGATCGCCTTCTGTGCGACGGCTAACGCCGAATTTCAGAGGACTTACTACATGGGGTTCACTCCCTGGCTATATGATTCCAGCGCCGAGGCAATCGATTCGACCTATGATTTTGTCAACAGCCACTCGGAAATCATCGCTCATCACCTGGAAGAGGGGGTTCCGTGGACTGAAGCTCTGGCTGGTAGCGACTATCACCCGAACATGATGCGGCACTGGCGACCTCAGAAGCCTCAAGTCTGCGGAAGATCTCAAGGTGTTTGTGTCAATATCACCGATCAACCAGAGCCGTGACGGTCTGGCGGACTATCGTGGCGAAAGCACACATATGGGCATGCCCGAGGGATTCAGAGGCAAACGCTTTAACGATCCGGAGGTAAAGAAAGCCTACCTTGCCTACGCGGAAGAAGTGATTCGTTTCGACGAACCCGATTATCTGGCAATCGCGATAGAAGCGAACGAGCTGTACTTCAACAACAGATCTGCGTGGCCGGATTTCGTGGAACTGTATATAGAGACCTATTCTGCACTAAAGCTGCGACATCCCGAACTGCCGATCTCTCTTTACCACTGCGTTGCATGTAATGAACCAGATGCGCGATGACACAGACGATGCCTGGGGCGAGCTTCTCGGTGCTGTGGGACTATGCAGACGTTGCGGCATTGAGTTTTTATCCGCACATGCAGTATCCTCTCGACCTCGGCAATCCCGTGGCGATGCTGGATGAAGTAGGCAGGTATACGGATAGGCCCCTGGCGATTTCCGAGAGCGGCTACCCGGCGCAGCCGATCGACATTTCCCGGCCTGGACTACATCCCGGCAACTGAGACGCTGCAGGCGCAGGTTTTATATCGCATGCTGATTAGGGCTTCGCTGGACGCGTATGAGTTTTTCATCGTTTGGACTCACCGCGATTTTGATCAACTCATGGTCAGCGCGAACATGCCGGCTTACTCGGCTCTCTGGCGGGATACGGGCCTTATCAGCGAGTACCGGCGAAAAACGCTCTTCAGCCAATGTCTGGGGATGCATTTAATAATTTACCCATGAACTAGGTCATGCCAGAAAGTACCCTACCGCGAGTGCCCTCTGCCTCCCCGCAAAATCCGCGCAGCGATGATAACGAGTTTGCGCCGCTATCGTTGGCAGAGATTCTTGCCATCATACAAACGGTGGTATAAACTCGCGCTCTTTACGTTTGCAGGCCTGATGACCTCGGCGGTTATCGTCATATTCCTGATATTGCCGCTTTATGAGACACATGGATCGGTGCTCGTAGACAGAGACCGTCTGAATACTAATTTCTCTACACAGACATCCCCTGACAGCGACGCCACGACCTTTCGCAACGTGGACAGGAAGAGGAGATATCCACCCGCGCCTGAACTCTTCAAAGCCAGGGAGATTGCGGAAGGGGTGGTGGCGGACCTCGATCTCACCATGGAAAAGCTCAATCATATTCGTGACGCGAGACGCTATGTGCGTATGGTCATTGACGGCACACTGGATACTGCCAGAGCAGTCTATGAAGGAGTGAAAGACTTCTTTGGCCTTGGCATACCTCTCACCGAAGAAGAAGAAGCGGAACTGGCGCATATACGGCTTGTAGACGAGGTTATCGACCGCATAGAAGTTACGCCGGTAGCGGAGTCAAATATTCTGCGTGCGTCCTTTCGCAGCAGCGACCCCGTGTTGGCTCGGGACGTGGTAAACGGGCTGCTGAATGAGCTTCTGGCATTTTACGGCACCATCATCGGCGACGATCAGGCCGAGCAGTTCTTCACCGACTCAACGAAGCGCCTTAAAGAAGAGCTGCAACAGTTGGAGAACCAGATAGCGGCCCTGGAAATTGAAGCGACCAATTTCTTGGGCGAGGAGCAGGAGCGCTCGGTGGTAATGCACGACGAGCAAACCAGGGAAAAGCTGCGCCACATCAAGATTCGGGAGGCACGGCTACAGTCCCAACTGGCTTCCTACCAGGACCACCTCAGGGAGATTTCCAACAATCTTGCGCTGCGCCAGCAGATGCAGGCAAATCTGATGAATACGGAAACCGAATTGGCAGCGGCTCTGGAAGAAAAACAAAGCACGGCGGAGGTGCTCGATGAGTACAGTGCCGAGATGAAGCGCGCTGCGGCGGTGAATCTGCAGCTCAAGGAGCTGGAGCGGCGAGCCAGGTTGGTCGAAGAATCATACGAGATGAATATGCGCAATCTGGAGCAGGCGCGAATCGGCCAAGCGATGAAAGACGCCAGCATGAGTTCCGTCCGTGTGGTGAGCTACGCGCCCTACCCACTGAAGACCATTCGACCGCGGAAGCTGTTATACCTGGCAATTGCGTTTATGGCTTCGCTCATAGTGGGCTTGGCGATGCCATTCCTGGCCTACCTGAACGATTCCGACCATCGCCACTGAAGGTGACGCGCGCAAGTACCTCGGGCTGGATTTTGTCGGCGTGTTCCCCCAATTCAACAAGAGACTGTTCGAGAAATCCTGATATGATCTCGTATCGCTTATTGTCAGTCCTGGTTATCGGAACGCTCGCAAGCGCCTGCGCAAATGTGCAAAAGGATATACCTGCGCAGCCGCTCCACATATCCCCCGCCACCGGGGCCGTTGCGGCCAGCGCGGGGGAATTCGAATCTGACGTATCGATATCGATTGAGCTACGGCGATCAGATTGATGTGAGTTTTCTGGGACAGCTTCAGCATAGCACCACAGTCTCGATCGGTTACGATGGTACGGTAATCTGCCTCTTCCGCCCTCCGTGCCAGTCGAAGGCATGACCATCGATGAAGCCTCGGCCGTGCTGCAACAGCATTACTCGACGCTGATAAAGAACTCTCCCCGAACCGCGGGAGAAAATCTACATTCTCGGCCCGGGTGATGTTCTGGAAATCAAGTTCCCATTTGTTCAACAGTACTCTGCGACTCTTGCCGTCGGGCCCGATGGACGTATTTCGTTGCCGTTGCTGGGTGCCGTGGTAGCCGAGGGCAAGTCCCCTGGTGAACTGCAGAAAGAGCTCGTCTCCGCTTACAGCGGGCGCCTGAACAAACCCATTGTCGTGCTGAATGTGGTGCAGACGGCTTCGTCGACGGTTGTGAGCGACGGGGAGCGTGTGAGAGTAGTGCCGTCGGGCATGGACAATGCTACATCTGACCCTGCGTAGCGGACTCGAACCGAAAGTATATGTGGGAGGCGAGGTAAATGTACCACAAGCCATGAAATTCCAACCCATGATGACGTCCTTGCAGGCCATCATGGCGGCGGGCGGAACAAATGTGCGCTCAAAGTCTCGGCAGTGTGGTTATCCTTCGCAAGGGGACCGATGGTAAACCGAGGTACATTGTGCGTGATCTGGCGGCGGATATCAGCGGCGATGAAACCGATTATGGATCAGGGCAGGCCGTCACCAATGACATTCCGCTACAGCCGTTCGATGTCGTGATCGTTCCCAAAACCACTATTGCAAGCATATCGGACGCGCTCAATGCCTACGTATACGATGTACTGCCGATGTTGAGAAATATCAGCCTCGGTTTCAATTACCCGATTGGTACGACAAAGATCGAGCAGGATACAACGGTGACCAATCAGACTTCAGATACCCACCGACCCGGTCGTGGAAGCGGAATAAAGGTTAACGATATGCGAATTGGAATGTTCCTCGGCAGCGTAGGCAGTGATTCAGGTGGACCTGAACGCTACGAAACGGAGCTTGTCAGACACCTCGCGGCAATAGACAAGACCAACGAGTACGAGCTGCTGACACTTTTCCAGAAAGGCCCGGAAAGACTTGTACAGCAGGAAAATTTCAGGGTCAGGGCGCTGACTCCCAGTGCACGGTCTGTCAGTACGCTTACGACCTTGCCATTGTGGGATGGGACGCGCACATGCCGAGGTGTGGCATGCGACCTATGTCCCTCCGCCCTTTTCGCCGGAACCCTATTTGTTCACGCTCGTATGCTCCAGCATGATCGAGCACCCCGAGCTGTTTCCAATCGCTGTACGGCTGCGCCTGATTGCGCTCACCCGGCGGGCTATCGCCAAATCCGCGAGGATCGCGTGCTATATCAGAGCATATTCGGCAGGTTGTGCGTGAACGGTACGGTGTGAGGCGAAGACCGCATGGCGGTCACTCACCTGGGGGCCAGCGAGGCTTTCCAGCCACTGGAAAAGAACGCTGCACGGCGTTTTGTCGCCGACACCTACGGCATACACCGTCCCTGACTTCCTGTTTTCCGGACGCTGGGAGCCGCGCAAGAACATTTTGCGCATCATTCAGGCGTTTGCACAGTTTCGGGCGGAATCGAAACTGGATATGCAGCTGGTCTTCACTGGGGAACGCACCTGGGCAGCCGAGGAAGCGGACAATCTCATTCGAAAGCACGCTCTGGAGAATGACGTCGTGGACCTGGGGAAATCGTCTATGGACGGGCTGCCACAGCTCTATTCCGGTGCCGTTGCGCTTGCCTACCCCTCGTTATGGGAGGGCTTTGGTCTGCCTATCGTTGAAGCCATGGCTTCCGGGACCCCGGTCATAACCTCCAATAATTCTTCCATGCGGGAGATAGGCGACAACGCCGCACTCCTGGTTGATCCCCAGTCGGTGGAGGCAATCGCCGAGGCAATGTACTCGATAGCCTCCGACGCCGTGCTACAGGAAAAACTGCGTGAAAAAGGTCTCGCCCGGGCCGAGCAGTTCACCTGGCGACGCACTGCAGAGCGAACCCTTGCCCTGTATCAGGCCCACTTCAACCTGCATCTCAAACCCGGCGCGGGAGCCGATGGTTATGCGTGAATCCGACCCACCGATTACAATTTTCCATGTGCGCAACTCCAACTATCTGGGCTGGAATCGAGACGACACTGGTCGGCTGGTTCAAGTACTGCTGATAGCGATTGTTATACACCACGCCTGCAGGTTTTCAGGGAGCGTCGTGGATATCATGAGCGTTCGGTGAGGTCTCTGGATAAGCAGGGCATTCATAGTGAAATGCTGCCGTGGGGATACATACGAAATCTGCCCGGCGCCGTTTTTCATTTGTGGAGACGCGTACGCAAAGCATCTCGGCCGATTCTGCATAGTCACGATACGCGCTCAGACCTGGTTGCCATTATTGTTTCCTGGTTGACGGGCACCCCCCACGTGATCTCGAACCATGCATGGCATCCAGCGGAGTTGAAGCGGCAGGTGCTAGAGACGATACGCGCGCGCTTGATGCATGCAGCAGACCTGGTAATCAGCGTGTCGCGTAATACTCACGAAGAAACTCTGGAGCGCGGCATACCCCCTGAGAAGTGCTTGTCCATGTATTCGGGCATTGACCTTGAGCTGTACGATGCGGCGCCGACCGGAGAGCAGGCGCGGAGCGAACTCGGCCTGAAGCAGGATGCATTTCTGGTAGGTAATATTGCACGCCTGTGGCCCGAGAAGGAGCAGTCTACGCTGGTAGAGGCCGCAGGTCTGCTGGCGGACAAGTATCCGAAACTCCAACGGCTGATCGTTGGCGACGGGCCTCTCGAGGAAGCGTTGAAGAAACAGATTCACGAAGCTGGACTCGACGAAGTCGTGCTGATGCCCGGGTATTGCGAAGACTTTGTGGCCGTGCTCGCGGCTCTGGATGTCTTTGCTTTCCCTTCGTCCGCCGAAGGTACGCCCATGGTGATATATTCAGCTATGGCCATGGGCGTCCCGATCGTTGCCTCGCCCGTATCCGGCATCGGCGGAAATCGTCGCCGATGGCGAATCGGGCCTTTCCGTGCCGGCGGCAGATGCGCAGGCACTGGCAACCGCAATTGACAGTCTCATTGACGATCCTGCGCTGGCTGCCCGACTCGGCAAACAGGCTCGAAAACGTGTTACGAAGATTATTCCGCGGCCGCGGCTATCCGGCGCCTGGAATCAATATATGAGCAACTATATGCCAGATAACAAGGAGCAAATGTCCGAGGACATTTTCAAGCGCCTGTCAGCGGGTGTGTCCGGACTGGACGATGGCCTGGACGATTCGTCCGGGGACGGTCCGGATCGCAGGGCAAATCGCCGCGCTGTAGATCGCTTTCCGGTAGCGTTGGAGACGGCGGACGGCCGACATCTCGTTGCACACATGATCGACCTGTCTCAAGGTGGCATGAAAGTCGATTGCAAGGTGAGTGACACGGCGGCCGAGATTCGCGAGGGCGATACGGTCAAAGTCGTACTGAACTCGCCATTTCTGGCGGCAAAAAATGTACGAGTGATTCAGGACTGTCAGGTGCTCGCCTGTCAACAGCTGCCCGACGAAACCATGCGCATCCGGTTGCACTCGGTGGCGAACCGTGAGGGCTACGCCACGTCGGTATCCGGTTTGCAGCCCGACGAGTTCGTCATGCCCGTGGCGCTGGAAGATACTTTCATGCAAACCCAGGCACAGGTCAATATGCAGCTGCCGCAGTCGGGCGCCAAGCTGCTGCTCTTTTCGGGCACGGAGCTGGGTGCGGGCAGCTCTACAATCAGCTGGTGGTTTTCTGTTTGTCTGGCGCGCACCAATGAGCGACGAGTACTTTTTGTGGACGGCAACGTGCACACCAGGATGCGTGAAACTGGCAGCGGATCAATGGCGGGCTTTGTTGACCTTCTTTTGGGCCGGGAAACTCTCGAAGGTACGATATTACCATTGGGCACTGGAGCTCCCGATCTGCTCAATGCAGGAAGGGTGGGCGATTTTACGTCAGGCGACATCACTCAATCCGACGTCGATGCCACGTTTACACTGCTGCGCGAGCACTACGATTATATTATCATCGACGCTCCTCCAGTACTGGCGTCCTCACTGACGGCGTTATGGGCGCAATCAGCCGGATGGTTGTATGGTGGTACTGGAATCCGGCAAAACTCAGCGCGACCGGGCGCAGGCAACCGTATCCCGTCTACGACAGTCCGGGACACGAGTTTGGGCGCCATGCTCAATAAAGTCTGACCAGTCAATCCACAATGCGGCCGGGTAGTGGTATCAGGCGGCTGTTCTATTCACCCTCTCCTGCCGCCGGCAACGTTATATAGCGCTATGCCACAGCCAATCAGGAACCACATGTTCTTGAAACCGATACGCATGAAATCAAACGCTACCGCCCCGACAATCAAAAACGCGCTGAAGCTGATCAGAATTGCCACCATCAGAGTCCAGCCAAACGCATCCCGGTCGACGCCGATACAACGTCATACCGCGCCAGAACATGCGCAACAGGCAATAAAAGAAGAAGACCAGGATGACAAGGCCCACAATGCCGGTCTCTATGCGGACCTGTAGATAACTCGCTGTGAACCGTTAAAAGGCCGTATTCCAGGGATCGTGGTAAAAATCGAGAATTCCCCGGTTGCTCCAAATCCGAAGCTGTGAGCGGGTTCTACAGAACGCTCTGAGAGAGGCATCCCACAACTTCAAGCGCTCACTGACACTGACACTCTTGGCCGCCAGATAGTTTGCAGGGTTCGAATATCCGGGTAACGCCCTCGGAAGAAAAGGAATACTGGCGACGCCAACTATTGCAAGAGCCCGCCCTTGGCGGCGTGATAACGAGCAAACGGGCCAGCAACAACATCGGCAGGATAACCGCGTAGGTCAGCACACCAGTTCTCCATAAAGACGCGACCAGCCCGACAAGACAGCAACCAATGCCGGCAATTGCCAGACCCTGCCATAGCCTGTAGCGCGCAGCTTTAGCAGCGCGAGTAGAACAGGCACAAGGAATGCCGTGCTGGCACCCAACACATTGGAATGTTCCGTGGTTCCGGTACGCGTCTGCACCGTGCCGACGCTATCGGCCTCGACATCGGCCGATCCGAATCACCGACATCCGCTTCCCCTTCCTCAAGCCAACCGATACGTTCGCTCATTTCAGATCCCGGCAGGACACGACTGAACACCGGCATAGGCGAAGGTGCCCGCGCTGACAATCGAGAAGGCCACCAGTGCTATGAAAACCTGCCGCTTGGTGCGCAGCAGATTGAATGTGAGTATCAGGAGCATAATCGTTGTGCCCTGGATCACAAGTTCCTGAACACCCCGCATGGTATCCAGTGCATCAAACAGGGTCAGAGACACCCCAGAGCCAATAGAGCAAAAATATGCTCATCTGCCAATGCCACAGGAATTTGGAAACTTTTTCAGCGCAAGATTCAGTGCCCACGCCAGCAAACGTAACAAGTGCGAATATCTTTGTGATGGAAATGTCCACCATCGGCAGTATGTTACCCAGTTCACCCACATCATCCAGAGGGATAGTCGCTACGGTCAGGTAAATACCCAGACGCGGATTTTCGCACGATCGGTATGAGGCCGACCAGGCCAACGAGAATGGCGGCAAAGAA
Source organism: Halioglobus sp. (assembly GCA_034521205.1). Lineage (GTDB taxonomy): Bacteria > Pseudomonadota > Gammaproteobacteria > Pseudomonadales > Halieaceae > Marimicrobium. The sequence goes on along the minus strand of JAXHMT010000004.1, from coordinate 1,589,340 downwards.
AAGCGGTTTATCCATCACGAACGCTGGCCGACGCCAGAAATCCCGCCGACAATGCGACCAGGAACATGCGCTGCGCATATCGGTTTTCGACCGCGCGATCCACTTGAATCCAACCTTCCATCGGGATTACGCGATATTGCCCTAAGTTCAATCCAGACGAAATAGCAAATAAGCACAGCCGCAAAAAAACGGCTGGTCGACCGTGGCCCAGGCGGCACCTGTAGCGCCAAGTTCCGGGTAACGAGCGCGAGGTTCAGACAAACAGCGAATACAAGCAACAGCAGGTTGATAAGCGTCAGGCGGTTCACCCGATCGCGCGCGTAGAGAATCAAGATACAGAGGGTGAAAAAGAAGCGTGACGATCGCTCCGAGAAAGAGTATGCGAAACAAATCCGGAGACTCGGTATAGGCTGGAAAAAAAACCGAGAACAGCGTATCCGACAGCAGATACATTGGCAGCAACGCGCAGGGCCAGTACCAGACAAATACCAAACGTACGCCGTAAATAGCCGGCGTGAAGTCGCCGCTGGCGCCGTAGCTTTACCGCCTGTGGAAGAAGTGCAACGATCACCGAATAAGTCATGAGATTCGACGATGTAGGTGATATTCCAGGCCGCCGCGTACTGGCCTATATCGGCCGCGGCCACATAGCGCGCCAGTACCAGCATGTCTACACGCGAATACAGACTGAACAGGAAAGAGACGAAGCCACCACCCATTTGCCGAACTGGAACAGCTGTCTCCAGTACCCGACATCCAGGAAAGCCCCCTCCGCCGCTGACACTGTGGCGTGTTGCCACCCATGGCGATCGCCAGAGCAGGTAGCCAGCTCAAGAACGCTGCTATCCACGCGGCCAGCACGCTGTCAGGGGTGAATATATCCAGCAGGGCAATGCCGCCGAGCACCAAAAGCTTCCCGACATTATCGCCTTGCCCGTAAAACAGCGTACAGCGTGAAATCTCTCCTCCCGCCTGAACGCGTGCGACCATATAATTGTAAAGACTGGCGCCCAGAACCCCGAGGCTGACCCAGCGCAATAGCGGTGCAATTTCCGGATTGCTGAAAACCAGATTGGCAATGCCGGGTGCAAAGGAAAAAAGCACAAGCGCAACGACACCATTGACCAGCAACTTGAGCTGCAGGGCGGCGCGGTAAAAGGCGGCGGCTGGGGCCGGGGCGTTCTCCACATGCGGCTGCGGCCAATCGCACCATACTGAGGTCCAGCCCGTTGCCGGAAATCTCCGGCAGTACGTTCAAAGTGGCGGAGCGCAACGGAGACCAGACCCGAACTCGGCAGGTGTGAGGCCGTTTGCAGAAACCACGTTGGCAATGAAGCCCAGTGCGACATAGCCGCCGTTGCCGACAACTGACCTTGGCGACCTTGACAATCCCTCTCTCGCGCTTCCGCCCGCTGCCTGCGTCCGGCCCAGAGGGGACGACTTCGGAATCACTCATTGCTTGAGGGGTTCGGCCAGCCAATCGTCCCATACCCGCAGCGCCGGCCTGGGCTCCAGATCGCCGTCATACATGCCCGTATCCTTCCAGGGCTCGCATGAGGGGGTTGAACATTACCGCCCATTTGAGCACGCCCCACAGATCGTCATAATCGGCTATCACAAACCAGACCACGAACTGCGCGCTCCAGCTCATGCGCCTCACGCAACATGCGCTCGGTATAGCGTTTCTGTGCGTCCGAGGAGCTGGGCATTTTTTTGCCCGAGTACCTTCATGTCTTCAGCAACAGAACCGGTTTCCGCGATTGCGAACGGTTTACCGGGGCTATCTCGCGGGTAACCGCCTGAACCAGTTTGCAGGGATTTTATCGACCGGGTAGCCATCGGCTTCATAGGCCATGTAAGGGTAGGTGCTGAATACGGCATACAAATCGGTATAGGGCAATAGCGGTTTCACCTGTTCGCGGATTTCAGCTATGCGGTCAGGCGCATGCAGATAATAATGACGAGCGCTATGGACAGATCAGGATATTTTTTCTCGAGGGCGGGGTATACTGCCGCCGCGAGCGTCTGGAAACGCCGATACGCCTTCGGATCGTTGGCGGCAAGCAGGTTGACTTCCACGCCATAGACGAAATAAGCCGGATCAAAGGTCTCTCATCAGCCGTTCACAATAATTGATGTAGGCGCGAATCACCTCGGGGTCATCCAGTTTTTCTTTTCTCCCATGAACCCGGCCGCTTGAGCTGTTCTTTTTTCTCCCAGTAATCTGCCAGGGCCACTGCGTTCAAAATTGATCGGTGTGGTGGCGACATAGACCTTGCCTTCCGGCGGCACCTGCCCTTTGCGGTACTCAGTTCCTCCTCGGTACATTTGGGTGGTATGGCTTTCTCATCGAACGCTTCCGGCCAGGGCACGCCTTCGTCAAAATGATAGGCAAGCAAATCCGAGTGCGCATAAATCATTTCGTAGGTTTCGGTGATGCGATCCTCGATCCAACTGAAGTGGAAGGGTGTAAAACCCATCAGAAAAGGACGGCTCTGAGGGGCCGGTGGCGCGAACCGCCGTCTTTTCGGGGTCCGACTCTTCGGTATCCGCCGCACCCGTGGAACATGCCGCCGACATGGGATACGGTCAGTATGCACAGCAGGCACAAGTGGGGAATGGCGAGCGCGTTTCGCAGTGAATCAGGAAGCATGGTATCCCTCTGGATGTACGTGAATCGGGCCGGCACTGCCCACAATGCCTCGGACAGGCACGGTGGATACGGACCATTATAATATCGTCAACAGCTCACCGATTCATCTGCGCCGGCACCAGATTAAACTGGAATTGCAAGAAATGTGCCAGGCAAAAACCCTGGGGAAACGTCAGGAATTCTTACATGGGCTGTCTGTGGCACGGGAATCCGCAGCGGCCCCGACGGCCACCACTCACCAAGCGACTAATACCATAACCAAAGTGTAACAAGGGTACATTTCTTGCATGACATTCATGCAAACCACTCTCCGATGTTGCCGGTCAGATCATGAAAATATTTCAGAGTCTCCTTGTTGGCCATGGTATTGCGCCGCACTGCACTGCAATGGTGCGCTGGGCCGGTCTCACCAGTGTGCTTTGTACCCAGCATCAGTGCGCTGGCACAGACCTCGCGGCCGTTCCTGATGGCGACAACTGCTGTTTCAGATGATCCCGCTGACCCCCATCCCCTACAAGAATGCGCACGCCGACTTCCCCTTTGCGGAGGTCGCTGCAGACGTGGACATGATCACTCTCTGGCCAGTAGTATCTGGGGATTCCTGGACGACATTTTCGCCCAGGGCGCCTACATTGATTCTGCGCCACCCCTGGGCGGCAAGAATGCTGCAGATGGCGGCCGATGTGACAGCGACAGGCAAGCCTGTTCTGCTGGAGCTTGGGTTGGTTCGCACAGGAATGGTGGCCTGGGCCTACGATGTGGAGGGTGAACTGTCGGTGGTGGACGGTTGGGGCGGCGTCTGTTTCGATTTCACCTCGCCCGAGGCGACTGTCATTGCAGACGGCTATGTGAACTATGCGGCCTGGATGGCACAGACGTTCCAGCCGGCCTATCTGATCAATTTTATCGAGGCGAATCTCTACTACCATGACTGCGGCGGCCAGAGCGCTTCCCTGGGGACGCGCTGGTGGCCATTCAAAACCGCGCTTACGACGCAGTCAAGCAGGTAGAGCGACACGCTGCCGGTATTCCCCTCCATCAAGCTGGAGTCACTTTACGGCCACCAGCTGGATGGCTGGATTGAGCATGAATACCAGGCCGTCACTGCCATGAAGCGCGACCTGTTCGGCGTATCGGTATATCCATTTGGCGTAAAATTGCCCGGGCAGGGCCGCCTTGCGAACCCTGATGATTTGCCAGCGGACTATCTCGTCAGAGTGATGCTGCGCCATCCCGGAGAGAAACTGGCAATCGCGGAAACCGGGTGGAACAACGCCAGTATCAGCATTGGCGACACGGATCAGTGTATCCGGAATTTTCCCTACTCCGAGGAGAACTGGGTGCGAGACTGATCTGGGCTTTGTTTCGGGGAGCGCACACTACGGCAAGTTCGAGTTCGTCAACTGGTGGTCCATGCGCGACAGCATGAGCCATATTGCCCAGGAAACCTTGCTATATACGTGACAGCACACCCTATGCGGCCTGCGCGGGCCAGCCCTGTGCATCGTCATGAACTATGTCAAGGACGTCACATTCGAAGGCGGCTACACCATTGTTTTCCGAACTGGTGCAGAAAGCATTTGGCTCATTCGGTCAGAAAACCTATGAAGGCGTGGAGCGCACCGCGATCATGGAGGACTGGCGCGCCCAGCGCAATCTACCGGTCATCCAGTAGAAGCCGCCAAGTCCTCTGCGGCGCAATAGAAGTGACACATTGCACGATTAATATTACGATTGTTGGAGTTCGTATCGGTTCATCGCTCGCCATTCAGACCCACTCAGGCGAATTACTTTTATCAGGGGAAGACAATGAAAGCAGTTATTCTTGCCGGCGGCCCTCGGCACACGTCTCAGCGAAGAGACCACCTACCGCCCGAAGCCGATGGTGGAGATCTGGCGGGAAGCCCATCCTGTGGCATATCATGAAAAATATACTCCCAGCACGGGATCAACGACTTCATCATATGCTGTGGTTTCAAGGGGTATGTCATCAAAGGAACACTTTGCCAATTATTTTCCTGCATACATCCGATGTAACCTTCGACCTGCAAAACAATTCCGTGGAGGTTCTCAACCATCGCACTGAGCCCTGGCGCGTAACGTTGGTCGATACTGGGAGAGCACTCCATGACCGGCGGCAGACTACGGCGCGTCAGCGACTACCTGCGCGATGAGGAATTGTATCGGCTTTACCTATGGCGACGGCGTCGGCGACGTCGACATTGGCGCATCTATCCAGTATCACCGTTCCCACGGCAAGCTGGCGACTCTGACCGCGGCCGCGCCGCCAGGCAGGTTTGGCGCATTGGGCATACAGTCGGGTCGCATAACACAGTTCGACTGAAAAGCCCATGGGAGACGGCGCCCTTATCAATGCCGGTTTTTTTGTATTGTCACCCGGTGTGCTTGAATATCTGGAGGACTGACAGCTCGGTCTGGGAAGCAACAACCGCTCGCCCACCCAACTCGCGGAGGATGGCCAGTTAATGGCCTTCGAACACAGTGGTTACTGGCAGTGCATGGACACGTTGCGCGACAAGAACAAACTGGAACAGCTTTGGTCCGATAACAAGGCACCCTGGAAAACCTGGGGTTAGACCGGCATGGTTGATGAGAATTTCTGGCACAAAAAACGGGTTTTCATTACCGGCCATACCGGTTTCAAGGGCAGCCGGCTGGCAATCTGGCTGAGCCGTCTCGGTGCCAGGGTTCGATGGTTACGCATTCACCCCGCGCAACGACGCCCGCCCTGTTCAGTGAAGCGCGCGCGGCCGAACTCGTCGAAAGCGTAGACAGCCGACGTTTGCCACGCACAAACGCTAAGTCGCAGTATCCACGCATTTCGTCCCGATATCATTTTGCATCTGGCGGCACAACCACTGGTAAGAACCTCTTACAGCAACCCTGTTGGTACCTATGCAACCAATGTCATGGGGACGGTGCACCTGTTGGAAGCCGCGCGGCATACGCCCGGAATAGGCGCGATCGTGGTGGTGACAAGCGACAAGTGCTACGAGAACCGCGAGTGGGAATGGGGCTATCGCGACGGCTGAACCCATGGGCGGCCACTGACCCCGACAGCAACAGCAAGGGTTGCGCCGAACTGGTTACAGACGCTTATCGAAATTCGTCTTTTCGCCGCTTAACCTGGACCGCCGTAGCCACCGCTCGCGCCGGCAACGTTGTGGGCGGTGGCGACTGGGCGGTCGACCGACTCATACCCGACATACTCAAGGCATTTGCTGACGAAAAACTGCCATTGTGCGCAATCCCGGCGCCATACGACCCTGGCAGCGCGTGCTGGAACCTCTTTCCGGGTATCTGGCACTGGCTCAGTCATTGTATGAAAACGGCCAGAGCGCAGCCCGCGCATGGAACTTCGGTCCCTATGACGAAGGCGCACGGCCAGTGAGCTGGATTGCTGATCAGATGTCAGCTATGTGGGGACAGGGCGCCCACTGGAAGGTGGTGGATGACATTGAACAGCATCACCAAGCGACCTCATCTGAAAGCCGGACATCTCCCGTTCCCGAACATATCTCGACTGGAAGCCGACCCTGGACACCTGGAAAGAACCCCTCTCCAGAGAACTGTCACCTGGCAGGCGCGGGTGGTTGGAGGGTATCGATAGCCGCCAGCTGGTGTCTCGACGAGATAGCCGCTTTTGGGAGTAGCTGACTGAATGGCGCGAGCAGTACTGGTGACGGGCGCCACCGGCTTTCTGGGCAGCCATATTGTTCCCGACTTGTATCCCGTGGATACTGCGTGGTAGCGGCCTTGCGAGACGGTTCTGACGCGAGCCGACTTCCCGCGCAAATCCAGGTCGCGGAACTCGGTACAGCACGTCCCTGGGACGCCATTCTGGAAGCGGTACCCGCGTGGAGTCAATCATTCATCTGGCCTGTGACCAGGGGCGGAAAGAAGGAACAGTTTACGAGTTGCTGTCCATGAACGCACCGCCCGGCGTCCGTCTGCTGGAAGCGGCAAGGAACTCCGGGGTACGGCGGTTTCTGAACGCGGATACCATGCTTGAAGCCGGCGTGAATGCCTATGCTCTGTCGAAAAATCAGTTTCGCCAGTGGCTGCCCTGTTTTGCGGATGAACTCAAAATAGACAATTTGCGACTGGGCAATATATTCGGTCCGGGGAGAACCCGCTGGACCGGATTCTTGTCCTGGCTGTTGGGAGAATGGCAGCGAGGAGCCCCGACGATAGAGCTGACCGCTGGCGAACAAAGGCGGGACTTCGTGCATGTTTCCGATGTCAGCAGTGACATTTATCCATGTGCTGGAGCACCATTCTACCGCGGGCCTCGAGGAGTATGCAACGTGGGGAGCGGCAACCCCATCAGCGTGCGGGAGTTCGGTCCAAACCGCCCAGGCCGTCTTTTCAGAAGAGTCCGAGGACGTGCAGTCACAGCTTCTTTTCGGCGCACTGATCCGTACACACTCCGGCGGAGATGATGGTGCCAGAATTTGATACAGGTCACCTGTTCAGCCTGGGCTGGCATCCGGCCACGTCCATTCGGGAGCGCTTGAGACAAACGATTTGCGCGTACTTGCAACGTTTCTGACGCTATTTGTCACTGTTTAACCACCCGAAGGTGGAACCCACGTGTCTCCGCGCCATGCTGGACTCGCCTTGCGTTCTGAGTTACAAGGATTTTTCTGCCATGGATTATCGCAACACAACGTATTCCGGACCGAACCGAAATGGGCAGGGGACCGGGGATCATCGCGCTTTGACAACAGGGTCTGCGACCTGTAATCGGGCCTCCGGGAGGCCGACACTATCATGAGGCTGTATCTGAGTCTGCCACTCCCTACACTCCTCGCCGTTGGAGGCTGTGGCGGTGGCGCCTCTTCCGATATCGAACAGAATCTGACAGCTACAAACCCCATGGATCCGGCATCGCCCTGAACCGGTCCCTGATACCGGGGTGAAGACTTCCGTGTGTTCCGGATGAGCGCATCAGCCGCGCAGATGCAGCCGCTCGACAAACGACCTCTACGGAACGGAAATGAAAATTATCCGATTGCCTCGCTGAGCGAGGACGTCGATGTCCTCAAGGTCTTGGCGGGATTTTATCGGTATCCGGAATGAGCTGTTTGCCGAAGCGAAGAGGTGCCGGAGGATCACCCCTGGAACCATCGCCCCGGCCAGGCAGCTCGCTGCCGATGCCTCGACGGCAGAGCGACCAATACTGCTCCAATTGGGTCTTACGCGCAGGAGCATGGTAGGCGACGCAATACTGGACGAAGAAGGCGAGCTTCTGGCGGATTCGACCTGGGCTCCCTCATGCTTCGATTTCAGTACGCCGGAGGGTGAAGAAATCGGTGATGCCTATGTCAATTACGCGGCGTGGATGGCAGAAGTCTTTCAGCCCGCCTGACGTAACGAGCTTTTCCGAAGTGAACCTCTATTACTCCGAATGCGAGGGCGCTACACCGCTTCCTGGGACAGACTTGTCGATATCCAGCGCCGCGCTTATGACGCCATCAAGGAGGTTGTTCCGGCAGCGACCGTGTTCGCGTCTTTCAATCTCGAATCACTCTTATAAAGGTACGCTGGATCAGTGGGATGAAGAACAGTATCAGGCGTTATCGAAAATGTCCTGATCACACCTTTGCCATGGCGAGCTATCCTTTTGGATTGAGGAAGGCCGGCGGCGAATTCATAACGCCTTTCGATCTGCCTTCAGACTATCTGTCAAGGGTTTTGACTCATCATCCCGATGAAAAAAGACTCTCCATGGCGGAAACCGGATGGAACAGCGTCAGTCTTTCCGCTGGTGATGAGGAAACGCGCCTGGAGAACTTTCCCTACTCGGAACCGAGCTTTGCAGCAGCCTATCTCGAGCTTGTGCTCAACACAGCCCATCTGGAAGAATTTGATCTTGTGAGTTGGTTTTCTTTCCGGGACGTTTTACCGTCCAATGTGTTGGTCACCTGGCCATCCGCGTACTCGCCGACAGCACAGACATGGAAAACGATGCATGTCAGGGAGACTTCTGGTGCCAGGCCGTCAATCGGGCAAAGAATACCGTATCGATTCCCGGTGCGCCTGTATTATTTTCGGAAGTTGTGCTCAAGGCGTTTGGTGCCATGGGACTGCTGGACTATGACGGCAATTCGAGAAACCTCTCGCTGGATCTGTGGCGGTAAACGTTGGTGCTGCCGCTACAACACGAGACCGAGCCGGAAGACGCGGAGCAGGAGGAGCAACAGGATGAGGTAAAGAACCCCGGTCTGTTGCGGATGAGTTTGATAGCAAGTAGCCGCTGGCTGTTTTGTTTTTTTCTCAGTGTGAGTGTGCTCCACGGCTGTAGCAGTGATAGCGGCGGAGATGGCAATGGTAATGCGGATCGCCCGCCGGATCCCGGTCCCACGCGCGGTTTTCAAATGGGCTTTACCCCCTGGCCCTTTGACTCGACAATTACTGCTCTCAATACGACCGATGATCTGATCGAGGAAAATGGTGATCTGGTCGCCCATCACCTGAAGCAAGGAATCCCCTGGCAGGAAGCGCTGACAGGATCGACATACCCGGCGCACTCTACCAGGAGATTGACGGCCGCATATCGCGAACGCTGAATGAAAAGGTCGTTTATCTGGCGATTGATTCGCTCGGCACCCTGCGCAATACGCTGCCAGGCAACTGGGGCGAGAATGGGCAGGAACCCGTTCACCACCCTGGGATACGTGTTCCTTTGCCGACCCGGAAGTCATCGCGGCGTTCAGTAATTTTTCGCTGGATATGATCGAGCGCTTCGAACCCGCGTATTTCAACTACGCGACCAGGCGACGCATTTCGTCGCCCACCAACCCCCAGAGCTTTGACGATTTCGTGGTCTTCGCCCGGGAAGGATACCGCAACATCAAGCGTGAACATCCCGAGCTGCCGCTCATGATATCCGTGAGCCTGAAGAGCCCCGACTCACCGGCCACGGGCGGCTTTATCGATCAGTTTCCGCGCCTTGCGGAATACGTGGACATCGTGGGCGTCAGCGTTTATCCTGATGCGTTTTTCGACGCAGACGATGGCGCATCGCCCGGCGCATTGCCGGACGACTGGCTGCGCCAGATTCAGTCGATAGCGCCGAACAAGCCGGTGGCCATTACGGAAACCGGCTGGGTAGCGGAAAGACTTCAGCATACCGCGTTTCGATCTGTCCGGTGAGCAGCAGCGAGAATACGCAGAGCGATTACGTCTCGAAGATGCTGGATGCAGCGCAAGCGCTCGATACGCAATTCGTTGTTCGGTTGATGCGGCTGATTTCCACGCATTGTGGCGCGGTGAGCTGCGCCGCGACCATTATCACGATATGGCGGCGTTCGGCTTGTACGACGAAATCTGCGCGGCAGGACGGCGCTGGACGTGTGGCAGAACTGGCTGCAAAGACGGTATGAACCCGATAGCTAGCCTTGTGCATCTACACCACCATTTGCGGTCCCGACCCACCCCAACGGCAAGATCCGCGCCGTGACCGGTACTGCCCGGGGTCTACATGAGCGCGAAATTCATCGTCGGTGCCGACCGGCAGCACGCTGGTCTGCGCAAGAGTGGTCCGTTCGCCGCAGGGGCCGCCAGCATACGCAAAGACCAAAGACCTGTCAGCGCCACTGTTTTCCAATACGCCTGGAGATAGAGCCCATTGCGTGAGCATGGGTTGGGTATGGCTCACAGGAACCGTGCGGCGACAGGAGGTCGCCGCCCGAGCCTGCACAAGGAGGTGCGCCTTTCGGCGTGTTCCAGTGGGCCATACCCAACGCATGCGGTCTCCGTATAACGACAGGAGTGGAATTCCGACTGCCTCGCCGGCGGCTGGACTTCACACGAAGGCCTCCGATAAGCTATGCCACACTATCGATAACAAGCCGGAGAGGGGGCGATCCACCGCCGCAACCGGCACTTTCCGGGACTTGCATGAGCGCGAAATTTGTCATTGTCGGGGCGGCCCGGACCGGCAGCACACTGCTCGTGCGCACCCTCAACAGTCTCGAGGGCGTGCGCTGTCACGGCGAGCTGCTCGGGGACCGGGTGCGCGGCTACGAGGACGATTTCGATCCCACGGCGGCGAGTCCGGCCGAGCGCGAGGCCCGCATGGCGGCCCTGAAACGCGAGCGCGACGCGGATCCGGTGGCTTTCATTGGCGCAGCGTTGGCCGGCAATCAGCGCGCCAGCGGCTTCAAGGCGCTGTACGCCGCCTTTCTCGACCCCCGGTGGCGCGCGGTAATCGACTCCCTGCTGGCGGACGAAGACGTGCGCTTCATCCACCTGCGCCGCCGCAACGGTCTGCGGCGTTTCGTCTCGGAGACCGTGTTGCGCGCCGGCGGCCCCAACCATTCCGCGGCGGGTGGCCGCAGTGAACAGCGCGTGCGCGTGCATATCGACGTCGGGGAATTCAAGCGCGTCGAAGCACAGATCGCGCGGCAGGCGGCACAGATCGATGAACTGCTGAGCGGGCAATCCGTCTTCGAGCTGAGCTACGAGGCACTGGCCGATGACACGCCGGCGGCGGTTTCGCGGGTATGCGACTTCCTCGGCCTTGCAGTCTCCCCCCCGGACATCCGGCCCGCGCTGCACAAGGTCGGCGCCGCGGACATCCGCGACACCGTCAGCAATTATCGGGAGCTGCTCGACGATCCCGCGATTCGGCCTTTCCTGTCGGGCGAATAGTACCCGCCACGGCGCCGCTCAGGCATTGCGCACGGTCACGCCGCCGTCCACCGCCAACGCCGCACCTGTAATGAAACCGGCCGCCGGCAGCACCAGGCCGAGTATGGCGTGGGCGACCTCCTCCGGGTCGCCGTAGCGGCGCAGCGCCGTGCGCCGGTTGGCGAAGGCCTGCTTGTCGGCCTCGGAGATGCCCGCGGTGATTCCAGTGTGAATCGGCCCTGGGCAGACGCAGTTGACCGTGATGCCCTCTTTACCCAGGTCGACCGCGAGCGCCCGGGTGAGACCGAGACTGGCGTGCTTGGCGACACTGTAGGCACTGTTGTAGCGCGTCGCGCCCATGGCCTCGGTCGAGGCGATGTTGACGATGCGCGGGTGCGCGGACTGGCGCAGACTCGGCAGCGCGGCGCGCACGGCCCAGGCCTGCGCCGCGGCCATCACGGCGAGGGAAGTATCCCAGGCGCTGCCCGAAATTTTCATCTTCCACCGTCGTGGGGATGACCAGGCCGGCATTGTTCACCAGGATGTCGAGGCCCCCCAGGTGCGCCGCCATCGACTCCACGGCACGCACCACCTCGTCGCGCGAGCTGAAGTCGGCGACCACCGGCCATACCTCGCCGCCGGCATCGCGGATTTCCGCCGCCACCGCCTCCAGGCCGGGCTCGTCGATATCCGTGATGCCGACCCGGGCGCCCTCGTCGGCAAACAGGTGCGCGGTGGCGCGCCCCATGCCGCTGGCGGCGCCCGTGACGATGGCGGCGCTGCCGGCGATGGACCGGCTCAGTCCGGTCAATCTGCTCATGGCTCTCTCCTTTCGCTCGATTCCCGCGATATCGCACGGGCACGTCTCAACACTACGACGGGCAGTATCCTGTCGGTCTGATCCTGATAGCGCGCGTACTGCGGGTTGAAGCGCACCAGGCGCCGCCACAGGTCCTGCCGTTCCTCGCCCGTCGCCTCACTCGCGCGCACGGGACCGACGTAACCGCGGTAGTGCACCCGTGCGATCGGGTTGGCGCGCAGGTTGTGCAACCAGGCAGGATCGGAGCGCTTCCCCCAGTTCGAACCGACCACGACGATATCACCGCCCAGTGGCATGCAGAGCATCGGTACCGCTCGTGTTCTGCCGCTCCTGGCGCCCACCGTCTCCAGCAACACCACGCTCTGCATGGCCGTGTTCACCCACCCGCGGCTTACTCGCAGCAAAGCGCGGTCCAGCGGCGGCACGATACGCTTGAGCAGCGCGACGACCCGGGGGGATTCCAGGGCGTTTTTCATGAGATCGGTTTTCAGCAGTGGCACAGACTATCTCCGGATGTTCCAATGGCGCCAGTGTAGTGTCCGGCGGCCGATCGTGCCGCCCGCCGCTTTATGATGACTTTATGCGATTTTGCAGGGGTATGACATGAGCAAGAATCCAATGACGGAAGACGAAGCGCGCGCCAGGCTGGCGGAAGTGGAAGGCTGGGACCTGCGCGAAGGTCAACTCCACCGCCGCTTTGAATTCAAGGACTTCGTCGGGGCCTTCGGCTTCATGAGCAGCGTGGCGCTGCTCGCCGAATCCATGAACCACCACCCGGACTGGTCCAACGCCTACAACCGGGTCGACATCTCCCTGATCAGCCACGACGCCGGCGGCCTCACCGACAGGGACTTCAAACTGGCCGCGGCAATCAATCGGCTGCGGGACTGAAGGGGTCCCCGCCGAACGCCGCCGCGATCCGCCGCAATTCATCCGCCGTATCGGGGCGCGATTGCGCGAGCGCCAGGGCTTCCTCGCGCAGAAAATCCGCCGCCGCCCGGCGAAACGCCGGCACCGGCAGGCGCTCCAGCGCCCCGGGGAGCGCCGCCAGGGTCGGGGGCTGCCACTGCGGCGCCGGCGACCGGGCCTCGGCCTCGGGGAAAACAAAACCCAGGCGCGGCTCCAGCCACGCGGCCTCCTCGAGGCATGCCCTGTAGACCGCCGAATCGGCGAAGCCGGTCAGCTGAAACGGTGCCCCGCTGATCGCCAGCAGCGCGTTCAGGTCCCGCGGCGCACGCGCGACCCCGTGCTCTGCCTGCGCGTTCTTGGGCAGGCGCTGATTGATCGCCCGCATGAGCCGGAAACTTTCCATGCTCATGCGCGCGTTGCTGCGCTCCATCTGGAGCTCGCGAATCTCGCTCCCGGGCAGTCCCAACCGGGCCAGGAACGACCCGACGACGCCCTGCGGCGCCATCACCGACTCGTGATAACTGAGCGGCACCAGCACATCGCCGAAGACACTGTGCAGGTTCTCGTACTTCTGCCGCACCCTGCCGACCAGTTCCTCGGGTTCCAGCAGCGCGCCGGCCTTGAGCCGCTCCTGCAACAGGCTCTCCAGCCCGCTCTGGGGGCTGCGGAAATAGGCCACCACTTCCAGTGACCGGGCGCGGGGTTCCAGCCACTCGCGCAGCGCGCGCATGTCCCGCGCCACGAAATTCTCGACCAGCTCCGAGGACAGCAGCAGCACGTCGCCGCGCGGTCGCTCGAGGGCCGCCGTCAACTGCATGCGGCAACTGTCCGCCAGCGCCGCGAGGTCGTCGCCGTAGCGCCGCCGGATCCCCAGTATGTAGCGCTGTGGTTTATCGGTCAGGGCCGTGACAAGAGGTATGCCGTGGTTGGGGAAGGGATCGCCCCGATAGCTGATGACCGGAAAATCCACGCCGTGATCCGCCAGCCACTGGCGATGCCTGGCGCAGTTGCGCTGGATACTGGTGCTGCCGGTCTTGCTCAGACCGGCGTGCAGCACGATACGGCGGTAGCGGCTCAAGGCTCCAGCACGACCTTGATGGCGCCGGCCCGGCGGTCAGCGGCGACGGCGAAGGCCTCCGGCGCCGCGTCCAGCGGCAGGCGATGGGTGATCAGGATATCCGCCAGTTCCGGGCCGATGGGACAGCAGGTAGGCCGCCGCCTCCACGTCGCGCACCAGCCCGCGGCGGCCGTAGAGGAACGAGGCGTACAGTTTGAGGCTCTTCAGGCACACGTCGGCGGCGGGCAGGCTGACATCCTCCCAGTACGTGGCCAGCAGCAGCACGATGCCGCCCGGCCGGCACAGGCGCGCCGCCTCGGCGAGGGCCGCGGAATTGCCGGCGCACTCGACCACCACGTCGAACTCGCCCTCCGGCTCGAGGCACGCTCCCAGACGCTGCGCGGCCTCCTGCTGGGCGGGATGGCGCGCGGCGACGTGCACGTCCTCGAGTCGCGATGTCAGTACCGCCGTCGCGGCCAGCCCGACGGCGCCGGCGCCGATCACCGCCACGCGGCTGGCCGGCGTCAGGTCGAGCATGTCGATGCCGTGCACCGCCACCGCCAGGGGCTCGACCAGGCAGGCGTCCCCGACGCGCACGTTGTCCGGCAGCGGCACGATACAGCGCTCGGGCACGAGAATCCGGTCCGCCATGCCGCCGTCGAGCCCCACGCCGTACAACATGCCGGCGCCGCGCCGGCACGAAAAGTAATCGCCGCTCAGGCACATGTCGCAGTGGCCACAGGGGGCCATGGGCTCCAGCGCCACGGCGCGGCCGTCGCGCAGGGTGCCCGCGACTTCGTGACCCAGGGTGCCGGGGATCGGGAAGCCGTGTTCGATCATGTGCAGATCGGAGCCGCAGATGCCGGCGGAGCGCACCTCGACCAGCACGCCCTCGCCCGACGGTTCGGGTACGTCGACGACGTGAACTTTTCTGTCGCAACAGCGGACGGCTTTCATGCAGTTGCCTCGAACTTTGTTTTACTGAATAACTGGATCGAATGCATCGTATTAGTCTCTATGTCCGTGGACGCTGAGTGCACGGGCGGCCCGGTACAGCAGGCCACGAAAGAGCCACCCTTAGTGGTGACACTACCCGCCATCCAAATAGTCCCGCAACCATCCGGGGTAGTCCACCCGCTCGACGGCCGCGACCGCGCGCCGCAGCACCTCGGTCATCAGGGCGTCCTGCTCCTCGTTGAGAGCGCCGAAACCGATCGCCACCACGATCGTGAACAGCGTGTGGAAGGTGAAACTGCGGTATTCCTGCCAGGTGGTGTCCCGGTCGACGGGGGCGCCGTATTCCGCCCTGCGCTGCACGTAGTAGTCGACCAGTTCGCGCTCGTGGAGCGCCAGCGTCGCCGCCGGCAGCGAATTGATCAGGAAATACTGGACGTCGCGGATACCCTTTCCCCAGTGGACAGCCTGCCAGTCGAGCATGCCCATCGCCTCGCCGCAGATATAGAAATTGCCCAGATGGCTGTCGCCGTGCAGCAGCGACAGGGGACCGTCGAACCAGTGCGCGAGCAGCCGGTCCCAGTGGGCGATCGAGTCGCGGTAGGCGCGCTGGATGTCCGGGGAAATTGCTCCGGGCCGCTTGCGCAGGCAGGGCGCCAGGGCGAGACGGTTGAGACTGCGCGAGACGCCGGCCAGGGCGGGTGACAGGAAGGGGTGCAGCGTCAGCGGCAGCACCGCCTCCCGCGCCGTGGCATCGAGCCCGATGTGTACCGCGTGCAGTCGCGCGAAGGTGTCCAGGCAGCGGCGCGCCGTGTCCAGGGAGGGCCCCAGGGTCATGTCCGGGTTGGTGAACAACTTGACCGCGGAATTTTCGTGCAGGTTTTCCTGCACCAGGAAGAAGCGGCTGCGCAGACTCGCCGTCGCGTACACCCGCGGGGTTTGCAGCGGCAGCGACGCGGCCACGTGCCGGAAAAAATACGACTCCAGCTCCCAGGAGCGGATCACACTGAAAAACCAGCGCGTGCCAAAGGACGGCATCGGCAGTTTGACGAACAGGCTGTCGGGCAGCACCGGCTCGCCCGCCTGCGTCAAGCGCAGCACCAGGTTCTGGCAGTTGCTGCTGACCGAGGGAATCGGCAGAGGCTCGACCGCGGTGATACGTGGCGGTCCGGGCAGCGGAGACAGCGCCCCGCGCTCGAGCAACCGCGACACACCCGCCGGCGTGGCCACCCGCTCGGGGCGGTAAGGCAGGCTCTCACCGGTCAGGTCACCGAGGGCGTCCCGGCCCAGCTCGCCGAGCCCGCGCGCCGCCGCGCCGGCAATCATCAATGTCTGTTTCACCCGCACCTGCTTAACCCCCGCCTGCCTCTTGGCTCCGCGCCCGCGCTTGCCGAAATCGGACATTTTGCATAGTATGTCCGATAGCGTAGACGCACAAGCGGCCACGAGCCGGAGGATATTCATTCATGGATACCCGGACCGCGACGCGTAAACCAGCGGCAGCCCCCTCACCCCGGCGCGAAAACGGGGCGGAACATTTCGACTGTATCGTCGTCGGCGCCGGCCACAATGGCCTGGCCAGCGCGCTGGTGCTGGCGCGCAGCGGACGCCGGGTCCTGGTGCTGGAGAAAAACGATTACGTCGGCGGCATGGGCGGCACCCGGGAGATTCTCAAGGGCTGCCGCAACGAGGTCGGGGCGAGCTGCCTGTTTCCCCTCTCCAGGGAAGTCCGGGACTACTTCGACTTCGAGTCCCACGGCGTCGAACTGCTTCCACTGCCGGTGATGGCCGCCAACCTCGTCGGCGCCGACGGCCGCCCGCTGGTGTTCTACAAGAATCCGCTGCGCCTGTCCTTCAATCTCCTGCGCGGCTTTGGCCCCGGCGCCATGCTGGGTTTCGCGCGTTTTTTGAAGTTCTGCCAGTACCCGGCCCGCGTTCTCGACCGGTTCACGCCGCGCAAGGCGCCGCGTCGCCTGGAAGACATCATCGCCGAGGCCGAAACGGTTGAGCAGCGCGAACACCTGGAGCTGGCCTTCCGCGGCTCGGCCATGGATATCATCGATCGCTTTTTCCCCGATCCGGTCAGGCACCGCGAGCTGCGCGCCAGCATGGCCTTCGCCGCCGTGCAGGCCACCTACAAGGGCCCCTATACACCGGGCTCCGGCCTGTGCCTCATCTACACCATGGCGCAGGAAGGTTCCGAGGGGTTGATGCAACGGGTCAGAGGCGGCATGGGCAGCCTGTCGGAATGCCTGGCCCGGCAGATCGAGGCCCTGGGCGGCGAGGTGCGCCTCAAACAGCGCGTGGCCCGCATCCTGGTAACGGACGGCCGCGCCGAGGGCGTGGAGCTGAAAGACGGCACGCGCCTGAGCGCCGGACTCGTGGTGTCCAACCTCGACAAGCAGGCCACCTTCAACGGCCTGCTGGCGGACCACTCGCTGGCGCCGGACGAGCAGGCGAAGGTCGATGCGTTCACCCACCGCGGCGCTTTCGTGCACATGATGTTCAAGCTGAAGGGCCTGCCCAGCTATTCGCCCCATCTCGACAAGCTGAACCGGGTAAACGGCGCGCGTTTCGGCGGCGCGATGGTGCTCGATCCCGAGGAACTGCAGCGCAGCTACGAAACCTGCCTGCGCGGGGAACTGCCCGAGAACGTACCCCTGGCGTTCCAGATTCCCTCGGTGGCGGACCCGAGCCTGGCCCCGCCCGGCCACCATATCGCCACCGCCTACGGCTTTTACTTTCCCTGCGAGGCGGACAAGTCGCGGCGCGGCAAACTGCGCGACGCGATGGCCGAAAAAATCATCGATCACTGGTCGCTGCACATGCCGGATTTTCGCGAGTTGATCGTCGACCAGGCAATTTTTTCCGGCGACCACTTCGCCAGCATGCACGGCGTCACCAACGGCGACTGGACCCACGGCCTGCTGCATCCGGACCAGATGATCGGCGAGCGCTGCCTGATCGAGGGCACGGGCCACGCCACGCCCGTGGACAACCTCTACCTGTGCGGGGCGTCCTGCCATCCCGGCCCGGGCGTGACCTTCCTGCCGGGCTACAACTGCGCCCACGAGATCCTGGCCGCGGGCGTCGCCGGACGCGGGGCTACTTCAGCAGCACCGGAACCAGCAGCGCATGCAGCGTAGCGCGCAGTTGCGCATCGCTGCGTATCCAGTTGCTGGGCAGGGTCAAAAAGGACAGCAGCAGCCGATAGACCCACTCCACCAGCACCTCCGGAGGGACCGCATCCTGCAATATCCCGGCCTCCCGCGCCGGTCGCACCACATGGTCCATGAGTTCCTCGCCGAAGCGGACCATGACATCGGACTGCCACACCACGCGGCGCACCCGGCTGCCCTCCTCCGAGGCGAACACCGCCTGGAGCAGCGGCCGCCGGGGAATTTCCGCCAGCGCCAGAATCAGGCCCTCGACCACCTGGTCCGCCGGCTCCGGGTAGCGCTCCAGCAGGTGGCGGATACGCGCGTTCACCGCCAGCATCTCCTCCTTGACGACGGCGATCAGCAGCGCGTCCCTGCCGGGAAAATAGCGGTACACGGTCGAACGCGCCACGTCCGCGCGCTCGGCCACGTCGTGCATGCCGGTTGCCGCGATGCCGTCGCGCAGGTAACAATGGCGCGCCGCACGAACAATCGCGGCCTCCGGGTCGGGTGATGCGTGCGTCATCGAGCGCCGTTGCCTTTTATACGAGCGGTGAGTCGGACAGTTTGTGTCAATCGACCGACAGCGTAAAGCGCCCGGAACACCTGAAGGAGTGACACGGTGAGCGACGCCCCGAAGCTGCGAGCCATCGACTACCAGCGCCGGCCCATACGCCTGCTCAACGGCATGCTGCGCGGCGCCAATCGCGTGGGCCTGGCCCGGGTCTCCCTCGACACGCAAACGCTGCTGGACGACGCCCGGCGCCAGACGGGCCTCGACGATTTCGGCGACGATCGCTTCCTGGAACCGCTGGAGGTGCTGGTGCGGTCCACTCGGGACGCCGCGCTCAACCCCATCGGCCGGCTGCTGGCGAAGACCAACATCGCGCGCCTGCTCCGGGGGCGCCTGCAGGCGCAGGAACTGTGGCGCCGCCACCCGGAGATCCTGGAGCGGGACATGCCGGACCCGGTCGTGATCGTGGGCCTGGCGCGCTCGGGGACCACGCGGCTGCACCGCCTGCTGGCCGCGGACGAGCGCTTCGCGCACCTGAAATCCTGGGAGAGTGTCTACCCCGTGCCGGGCCCGGAAAGTTTCGCCGCCCGCGAGTCGGGGGCAACGGACCCGCGCATCACGGCACTGGACAAGGCCCTCAAGGGCGTGCTGTACCTGAGCCCGCAGGTGGCCGCGGTACACCCCCTCGGCACCATGGAAGTGGAGGAGGAGATCGGGCTGCTGCAGTACGCCTTCGCCACCCAGTTGTTCGAGGTGATCAACGACCTGCCCGAGTTCGCCGAGTGGCTGATGACCCACGACCAGACCCACGCCTACGAGCACATGGTCAAGCTGCTCAAGACCGTGTCCTGGTTCCGCGGCGACCCGCAGGACAAGCCCTGGGTGCTGAAATCGCCGCAGCATATGCAGGACCTGGACGCCCTGCTGAACGTGTTTCCCCGCGCACGTCTGGTCTGCCCCCACCGCGATCCGATCAAGGTGGTCGGCTCGAGCTGTTCGATGGCCTGGAACTCCCTGGTGCGCGACAACGATGCGGTAACCCCCGAGCGGGTGGGCCGGGAGTGGCTGGCGAAGACCGAACGCATGCTGCGCAAGAACCTGCGCGACCGCGAAACGCTGTGCAGCCCCGAGCGCCAGCACGACGTTCTCTACGCGGACATCACCGCCGACTGGGAGGCGTCCATGCGGGGCGTGTACGATTTTCTCGACATGCCCTTCGAGCCCCGGGCCCGGGAGGCCATGGGCGCATGGATAAAGAGCAACAGCCAGCACAAGCACGGGGCTCACAAATACACCCTGGAGCAGTTCGGCCTGAGCGCCGGGCAGGTCGACGAGCGCCTGATGTTCTACCGCGAGCGCTTCGCCATTCCCTACGAGACGAGCAACCCCCACACGGCGCACAGCGCCGGTCCAACCTCACCGGAGTCAACATGAGTATCGCCACCGAGAGCCGCATTGCCCTGCACGAACTGATCGACCTGCTGCGCGAGGTCGACGAACGCTGGTCGGGACCGGAGTGGAACCTGCAAACCCCGGAAGACGTGGCGGCTTCCCATCGCGCCCTGATGCACATCCTGGAGGCGAGCCTGGTGGGGTACTTCGAGCAGGATCCGTCGCGGCCCGACTTTCGCCGCATCGTCACCCCGAGCCGCAAGCTCACCGGCGACAACCCCGACGCCATCTATTTCGACGCGCCGGTCGCGGACGGCTACGCCTATATCGTGCACGGCAACATGCAGGGCGCCGTGTACTTCTCCGTCACTATCGAGGAAGGCAGCGCCGACGGCAGCATGGCCACCAACACGGCCGGTGTGCTGAACAACCTGGATATGGACATCGACAGCAACGGCAATTTCACGCTCTACCTGGGCGGCGAGGAACGCGAGCGCAACTGGCTGCCGCTGACGCCGGACGCGTCGCGCATCACCACGCGGCACTATTTCGAGCAGCCAGGGCCCGCGGCGGCCGACCCCGACCTGGAGCCGCGCCTGCACATCGACTGTCTGAATCCCACGAAAATACCCGCGCCGCCGCACGACGCCGGGATCGCCGAGGGCATCCGCCGGGTGGCCAACGCGCTGCGCAGCCGCACCCTCGGCATGCCGCCGATGGCCGACAGCGAGCCGCCGCCGTTCCTGTCCCTGACCCCCAACGCGTTTCCCGCGCCGGTGCCCCCCGGGGATTTCGGCCTCGCCGCCTTCGACGCCCACTACTCGATGGCGCCGTTCTTTCTCGGCGACGACGAGGCGCTGGTGGTCACCGGGCGCTGGCCCGACTGCCGCTTCGCCAATGTCTGCCTGTGGAACCGCTTCCAGCAGACCCTGGACTACCGCAGCCGCGGTGTCTCCCTCAACCGCAGCCAGACGAAACTCGAGGACGACGGCGGTTTCAGGATCGTCATCGCCCATGAGAACCCCGATGTGCCGAACTGGATAGACACCGAGGGCAACCCGTTGGGACTGGTATTCTGGCGCTACTTCATGGTCGCCGGCGACGTGGAGACACCGCGGGCCGAAGTGGTCAAGCTGGCCGATCTGCGATGAGCGCGCTGCCACTGCCGGTCCGGCTCATGAACCTGGCGGGGCGCGGCGCCGGGGCACTGGGCCTGCGGCCCGTGGAACTCTCCGCCGACGCGCTCCTGCGCCGGGCGCGCAAGAACACGGGCCTTGAGGACTTCGGCGAGGACGACTTCCGCGCGCCCCTGGACCTGCTGCTGCGCGAACTGGCGGAGGCGGCCGGGCTCACCCTGATGGGCCGCATGATCGCCCGCGCCGACCTGGTGCGCACACTCGAGAACCGGCTCGGTATCGTCGAGCTGCTCAAACACCACCCGGAGATCGAGGAGCAGCCGGTGGCCCGGCCGGTCTTCGTGGTCGGGCCGCCGCGCTCGGGCACCACCATCTTCCACGACCTGCTGGCCATGGACCCGGACAACCGCGTGCCCCTGTCCTGGGAGGTGTCCTATCCCCTGCCGCCGCCGGAGCGGGCCACCTACGATAGCGACCCGCGCATCGAGCGCTGCCAGCGGGAGCTCGACCGCGTCGACCGCCTGCTGCCCGAGTTCAAGCGCATGCACCCCATGGGCGCGCGGCGCGCCCAGGAATGCGTGGCGTTCACCTCCCTGGACATCACGTCGATGATCTACTTCGTGCAGTTCTACGTGCCCGGCTACGACCGCTGGGTGGCGGACTGCGACATGCGCTCGGCGCTTAAGTGGCACCGGCGCTTCCTGCAGGTGCTGCAGTGGAAGTGTCCCGGCGAGCGCTGGGCGCTGAAGTCGCCGCAGCACCTGTGGCACCTGGAACACATACACCGGGAATACCCGGACGCGCTGTTCGTGCAGACCCACCGCGACCCGGTCAAGACCGTGATCTCCACCAGCAGTCTCACGGCCGTGCTGCAGAGCCTGTCCAGTGACAATGTGAGCATGCCCGCCATCGCCGCGCACTACGCCGAGAGCCTCGCGCGCGGCTACGACAACACGGTGCGCTACCGCCGCAGCGGCGCCATTCCCGAGGCGCAGGTCGTGGATTTGTACTTCCGCGATTTCATGGGCGACCAGGTCGGCACGGTGCGCCGGGCCTACGAGCATTTCGGGCTGACGCTGCACGACGACACCGCCCGCCGCATGCAGGCCTTTCTCGACGACAACCCCGCGGACAAGTACGGCAAACACCTGTACCACCTGGCGGACACGGGCCTGGATCTCGACGCGCTGCGCGCCATGTTCGCCAACTACGAGAGCTACTTCGACATCCCGCGCGAGCCGATCGAAACGGCGGGGCAAGGCGCGTGAAGTTCTGGCAGGCAATCACCTGGGCGGAGACCGACCAGCTGGTCGACATCGCCCGCTGCGCCGAGGAACTCGGCTTCCACGGCCTGATGAGCGGCGACCACGCCGTGTATCCGCAGAGCATCGCCGCCCGCTACCCCTACTCCGACGACGGCCTGCCGCCGATGCAGCCGGACGACGAATACCCCGACCAGACGGCGATCTTCGCCGCCATGGCCGCCGCGACCCGGACGCTGCGTTTCACCTGCGGCGTCTACGTGCTGCCGCTGCGCAACCCCCACGAAGTCGCGCGGGCCACGGCGACCCTGGCGATACTGAGTGACGATCGCTTCATTCTCGGCGCCGGCGTCGGCTGGATGAAGGAGGAGTTCGCTATCTACGGCGTGGATTTTCACCGGCGCGGACGCATCACCGACGAAATGATCGACGTGCTGCACAAGCTGTGGCGCGGCGACATGGTGGAACATCACGGGGAGTTTTTCGATTTTCCGCCGGTGCAGCTCAGCCCCGCGCCGCCGCGGCCTCCCCCACTGTACATCGGCGGCGCCAGCGAGGCGGCCCTGCGCCGGGCGGCGCGGGTGGGCGACGGCTACATCGGCGCGGGCACGGCGCCGGACGAGGTGGCGCCGCTGTTGCGGCGCCTGCATGAACTGCGCAGCGAGTACGGCCGCGAGCATTTGCCCTTCGAGGCCATGCTCGGCATCAGCGCGCCGCCGTCGCTGGCGCTGTACCAGCAGCTGGCCGAGGACGGGTTACACAGCACCGTAGCGCCGCCATTCCGCTATATTCTGGGGCGCAAGCACTCCACCCTCGACGACAAGAAGCGCGCGATGGAGGATTACGCCGAGAACATCATCCGGCATTTCTGAACTTCGACAGCGACTAACACTCGTCGGGCACGCCGTGGCGTTCCTGATAGCGGCGGAAAAGCGCCCGCTCCGCACGGCGGTGCTCGTCGACGGTGTAGGCGTGGGCGCCGAATTTGCCCGATGGTTTTTCCTCGAGGTAGGCCAGCATGCGCTCGCGGGCCTCTGCCGACAACGCCATGTCGAAGTGCCGGTAGATGCGCTCGATGCAGGCGACGGGATCGTCCATGAGATCGGCGTAGCGCGAGTCGGTGATATTCGCCTCGGGCACGACACCGCTGTCGCGCTGCGCCATGACATGCTCCAGGCGCTGCGCCGTGGCCTCCCCCATGATGATGTTTTCGAACATGCGCGCATCGAAGGGTTTGTCCGAACGCATGTGGTAGAGCGTGCCCATCAGGCTGGTCGCGGAGGCCATGCACTTGAGGGGATCGCGGTGCGTCTGCACGATGCGCGCGTCGGGGTACACGGCCAGCAGTGTATCCAGATGCACCTGGTGCTCCGGCGCCTTCAGCAGCCAGCGCCCGCGCGGGTTCCTCCACTGCAGGATCTGCAGGATGCATTTGTGGTAGCGGTATACCGGCAGGTAATCCGCCGCGGCGAGCCACGCGCTGTAGCTCGGCGTCTGGTGCAGGGAGGCGTTGTGATCGGAAATAAACGTGCTCGCCATCAGCAGGCCGCATTCGGCCGGAATATCGCCGCGCAACTCGTGCATGGCGGCGAACTCCGGCGCCACCCGGCTCCATTGGGTGAACAACCGGTGTGCCCGTTCGATACGCGGGTCCGTCGTGCAGGTCGCCGCCTCGGGAGGCGGACAGGGCTGCAATGCCTCCCACATCAGCGGCACGCCGGCCTGCGGGTCGCACGCCAGCAGTTCGTACAGGATGGAGGTGCCCGAGCGCGGCAGCCCGACAACGACCATCGGCGCGGCGACTTCCTGCTCCAGTATTTCGGGATGGCGCTTCAGGGTGTCGACTACCTTCAGCCGCGTGCTCAGCCACAGCACGATGTCATTGCGCGCCATCAGGCGCCCCATCAGATTGAGTTCGGCCTCCTCCTCCAGGGCGCGCACGTAAACGGAAAAAGGCTCGCGCCAGAGGTCGTCGCCGAAATCCTCAAGCCCGGTGGTGCTCCGCGCGTGCGCCAGCAGGGAAGCCTCGTCCAGGGGCACCACCGCCGGCAGGTCCAGGTAGCTGCCCTCGCGATTCATCGCGGCGAGCCACGGCGGTCGCGGCGGCGCGCGCCAGAGAGGACCGGATGCGTCAGTCACCGTCAGTGCCCAAAGCGCCGGATCACCCCGGCGCGGCGCGCCGCCAGTTGCGCCCGCCGTCCCGCCCCGTCGATACGCCGCACGCCCGCGGGCAGGTAGTCCGCCAGCGCGGCCGCCGGCATCTGCTCGCACCGCGGCGCCGGGTAGTGGTCGGCGCCGATCCAGCGCACCGTGATATAGCCCTCCGTGTGGCCGGAGGGGTCCAGCCAGTTGGGCAGCCCCGGGTCCTCGTGAGCCACCACCAGCAGCAGTTCGCCGTTGTCCTCCAGTACCGCGTGGTGGCAGTTGGTACTGCACAGCCGGTAGCGGTAATCCATGGTCTCCCACCAGTAGTTGCCGAACTCCACCGACCAGTAATCCGCCGCGGGCGGCGTCACCCGCACCACCAGCACTTCCTCCGGCGGCACCCGCCAGTAGCAGATCAGCGGCTCGCCGCCGGGGGTGGCGTCGATGGCGTTGTCGTCGACCTGGCGGTAGGAGAGGAACTCGTTCGGCTGCGCCTGCCAGCGATCCAGCATGTCGGCCCAGTACGCGGTCGATGTGCGCACCCAGTTCGCCGAGGCGGCCAGGCCCTCGATCAGGGCGTCGGGAGTCAATACCGGATCGTGTACCGCCGGTTCCAGCCGGTCGATGCGCGCCCGCATCGGCGCCTCGTTTTCCCAGTCGGCGAAGAACTGCCGAATGGTGACACGCCAGGCGCCGGGTGTGGTTTGTATCCAGTTGCCGGCGTGTTCGCGCGGGCTCAGGATGATCTCGAAGCTGCCGTCGTCCTCCACCGCGATGTCGTCGCCGATCAGGCTGCCCACCGCGGCGCCGCCCCAGGGCGTGGCGCCGTCTTCCACCACGGTCACGGCGAAATAGCGCGCCGCGCCGCGATGGCCGCTGATGCGGTAGGTGTGTTCACCGTCGATCGGCGCGCCCACATACAGCGCGTCGGCGTTGTCGCCCCCTTGTTTGCGGATCGGGTCGAAATAGTGCAGCAGCTCCGGAAAGGCCGGGTCGTTGTTTTCCAGCTCGAACTGCAACCCCAGGGCGATATTGCGCGCCAGCAGGCGCACGCCTTTGGCGCGGTCGATGGCGGACGCCGGCGCGGTATCGCGGAACACCAGTTCGCCCGCCTCCTTCAGTTGATCGCAGAATGCGTGCCAGGCCTCCCGCAGCCTCGCGTCGTCGGGATTGTCTCCATGCATGCAGGGCTCTCCGTTTGCGCCGATTATGCGCGCGGACAGCGGGAATTCAACAGGTATGTTGCCTGCTGGTTTCTCGCATAATCGTCACGAATTCCATATATCGGCGAGATTTGGCGGCCAGCCATCTGTACCATAGGGCCATGCCAGCGCGGCTGGTGGATAGATATACTGTCGCCGGAGTTAGGGTTGGGGAACACAAAGGGGGCAATCGGTCTGGTGAGATCGTCGGTGTGGGACACAGCAATTTTCCAATTCTGGAACTGGCGGTTGCTCTTTGCGCTTCTGCCGGTAAATCGGGATGGGCTGATTGCTCCTCAGGCAGCAAGAACTTTTTTTACCATACTACTCGCCTGCTGCCTTCCCGGTGCAGGGCATGCGCTTGAGGTACAGATCCTCGGCAACGACGGCAAGCCGCTGCCCGGCGCCACTGTAAGTGCTCGCGACACTTCGCATACGCCACCGCCACTTCCGGAGACCGCGATTGTCGATCAGCGCGACAAACGTTTCGAACCGCATGTCAGCGTGATAGCCCCGGGTGCCGCGGTGCAATTTCCCAACAGTGACGATACCCGTCACCACGTCTACTCGTTTTCCCCTGGCAACACATTTGAACTCAAACTCTACCGTGCGGGCGATGCGCCGCCGGTGGTATTCGAGAACCCGGGAGTTGTCACGCTGGGCTGTAACATACACGACAACATGAAGGCCTATATCGTCGTGTCCGACAACCCGGCAATCGCCTTGAGCAACGCCGACGGCATCGCCGACCTCGCCTGGCTGCCCGCGGGAGAAGCGGTGACACTGGAAGTATGGCATCCGCAACTGCAGGAAACCGTCAGTCTCGCGTTGAGCGGTGACGAGACCGCAGATGGCAGCGCAATACTCACGTTACCGCTAGTCTGGTCAGATCCACAGACAGCGAAGTCCCCCTCGCAACTGGAATCACTGCTGAAACGATTTTCGCGTGATGGGGACTAGGCGCCATGCGCACTAGCTTTCGCGGCAAACTGCTGCTGATGATGGTGGGCTTGCTGGTGGTGACCATGCTATTCACCACGCTGGCTGTACTGCGTGCAACCAACGAAAACGTCGAAACCCTGCTCAGGAATGAGCTGTCCGTTATCGGGCGCGTGTTTAGCGAGTTCCTGCGCCAGGACCGGCAACAACTGCTGGAACGCGGCGAGGTACTGGCGGGCGATTTTGCCTTCAAACGGGCACTGGCTACCGGGGAATTCGACACCATGCGCAGCGTACTGGCCAATCACGGCGAACGCATCAACGCCGATCTGGTATTGCTCGTCTCACCCGATCGGGACGTTCTGCTGAGCACTCACCCGCTGGAAGCGCTGCCGGAGGACATCTCCAGGTTGCTCGACCGGACGATGACCGGCGGCGTGGGCCTGCCCGCGGTCATCGGAGACACGGCCTTCCAGCTGGTCATGATTCCCGTGCGGGCACCTGACCTGATCGGCTGGCTCGGTCTGGGCAGGCGCCTCGATGCGGCGGCCCTCGAGCGTATCCGGGATATCACCACCATCGATGTCACACTCGTTTACGCGGGCGCGGGAGCAGTGCGGACGCACCGCGTCAGCACACTGCCGCCGTCACTGCTGCCCGCCGGGCCGGCCGGTATCGAGGCGGCTTCCGCGGCGCGGGATTTAGCGCGGGATCTGCGAACCGCGAACTGGCTCAGCCAGGAGCGCGTCATGCTCGACAGCGACGACGCGACGCTCGTCGCGGTGCTGTCCGAATCATTGGCGGGTGCACTGGATGAATATGCGCCCATGCGGCTGCAGATGGTTCTCATCGCCCTTATCGCACTGGTGGCGGCCACCCTGGCAACGCTACTGGTGGCGCGGTGGGTCACACGCCCCATCTACCGGCTGGTCACGGCGGCGCGAACGATTTCCCAGGGTGATTACACCCGGCGCATCGACCTGCGGGCGGGCAGGGAATTCGATGCACTGGCGAATACACTGAACCTGATGCAGGACACCGTGGCGGAGCGCGAAGCCAGAATCCAGCATCAGGCCCAGTACGATATGCTCACGCAGCTACCCAATCGCAACTACATGTACTCCCTGTTCACCCGGCAGGTCACCGAAAGTGCGGCCAGCACCCGCTTTGCCCTCGGCCTGCTGGATTTGTACAGCCTGCAGCAGTTGCAGGATCTCTACGGCAGCCAGTTCAGCGACGAGGTATTGAAGGAGGTGGCCGCGCGGGTAAATGGCAGCCTGCGACGCGGCGACATGGCGGCACGTGTGGGGGACACACAGATTCTGCTGTTTCTCGCGGACATGGAGCCTTCCGCTATAGAGACCGTCATGCAGAAGTTGCGCGACGAGTTTTCACCCGCGCTGGTTATCGACGAGGTGCCGGTGCGGCTGGATTTTGCCCTTGGCTTTGTCTTCTGCCCGCGCGACGGTACGGACTTCGACAACCTGTTGCGCCGCGCCCAGATCGCGCTGTCACACGCGCGGCGCACTGCGCGGGATCACGCCGTGTATCAGCTGGGCCAGGACGAGCAGCACCTGCGGCAGATCCAGGTGGCCAGCCACCTGCCGCGCGCGATCGATGCGGCGGCACTCACCCTGCATTACCAGCCAAAGTACGACCTGCATGCGCGCGCGGTCAGGGAAGTGGAAGCCCTGTTGCGCTGGACGGACGACGAGCTCGGGACCGTATCCCCGGACGAATTCATTCCCGTTGCGGAACAGACGGGAATCATTACGCGCATCAGTGAGCAGATTGTGCGCCGGGTGATTGACCAGATACTGTTGTGGAACGCAAGCGGCATTCACCTGACGGTGTGTATCAACCTGTCGGGCATCGATATTCTGCAGAGGCATTTTCTGCACAGTGTCGTGCACGCGCTCGAAGCCTCGGGCCTCCCCCCGTCCTCACTGGCGCTGGAGATCACGGAAACCGCGATGATGGGGGACATTGCCCTTGCCGCGACCAACCTGAAGCACGTGGAAGAGGCCGGAATCCGTTTGTCCATCGACGACTTCGGCACCGGATTTTCGTCCCTCGCGCAGCTCAAGTCATTGCCGGTGCACGAGCTGAAGATCGACAAGAGCCTTGTCATGCGCCTGGACTCGGACAAGGACGATCAGCAGATCGTTCGCTCGACGATCGAGATGGCGCATTATCTCGGGCTGAAGGTCGTGGCGGAAGGGGTCGAATCCGAACAGGTACTGGCCATGCTGAACGAGATGCACTGTGACGCCGTGCAGGGTTATTTTCTGGCCCGGCCCCTGTCCGCGCCGGATCTGGAGAACTGGCTGCGTGAGCCGCCGGAGCACATGCGGCGCATACCGGGGGTGCTGGATGCCTGAAAGAATCCGCAGCCTGCTGGTCGCGCCGCTGCTGCTTGCCCTGTCGGCGCTTGACGCCGGCGCCGATAGCAGGCTGCTCGCCACCGGCGGCGGCACGCAGTTCGAGGGGCAGGCCGGTGGCGGCATTGTGCCGTGGGCTATTATCAGCGGCTACGCAGAAGAATCCGAGTGGGGCGGCGCCGTGGCGCTCACCCGGTCGAGGGTCGACGACTTCGAGCTGGACATCGCAGCCGTTTCGGTCGGCGTGCACAACCGCTACGAACTGGGTTATGCGCGCCAGAAGCTCGGTGTGGAACCACTGGGACTGTCGATCGAGCAGGACGTGTTCGGCGCCAAGTTGCGACTGGCCGGCGATCTGCTTTACGGCGACCTGCCGCAGCTGTCGGCCGGCCTGCAGTACAAGAGAAACCGCGATTTCGCGGTGCCGGCGTCATTGCAGGCGGACAGCCGCGACGGCGTGGACTACTACCTCGCAGCCAGTCGCCTGTGGCTCGGCGGCCTGTTCGGTCGCAACGTGCTGACCAGCCTGGCTCTGCGCTCCACCGAGGCAAACCAGACGGGGCTGCTCGGCTTCGGGGCAGCCGACGGCAGTGATCGCAAGTGGGTCGCGGAGGGCAGCGTGGGCGTATTCCTGGATCGTCACTGGGTTGTGGGTGTCGAGTACCGGCAGAAGCCGGACCTGCTAGATACCGTTGATGAAGACGACTGGGCGGATGTATTCATCGGCTGGTTCCCCAACAAGAGGGTCGGACTGGTGGCCGCCTTTGTCGATCTGGGGCCGATCGCGGGCCTGCCCTCCCAGCGGGGCTGGTACCTGTCCGTGCAGATAAACCGGTGAGGCCGATGCTGCTCAGACTCCTGGTGATCACTGTACTGTTGTTGCCGGGCTGTACCGTAATAGCACCCGATGGAGACGACCTGTACAAGGGCCTCGGGCGGCGAGGCGGGGATCACGGAGATCGTCGATGCGTTTCTGGTGGAATTGTCGGAAGACCAGGATGTACTGCCACTTTTCGCCCACACCGACATCGAACGCTTCAGGGAGAAGCTGATCGAGCTGTTGTGCGACACTGCCGGTGGGCCCTGCACCTACAGCGGCGACAGCATGCGCGATACGCATCGGGGAATGCAGATTTCCCGGGCACAGTTCAACAGCGTCGTGGAGGATCTGATTCGCGCCATGGAGCGCGAGCAGGTACCGGTTGGCGCGCAGAACGAACTGCTGAGGCGCCTGGCGGCCATGTATGAGGATATCGTGTATCTGTAGGGTATTCGCCATCGACCCGCGTGCGCTCAGTCGACGTCGCTGTCGACCACAACCCGATTGCGCCCCGCTTCCTTGGCGCGGTACATGGCCAGATCGGCCCGCTTCACCAGGCTGCGCCGGCTGTCGCCGTCGCGGTAACCGGCGACCCCGAAACTTGCCGTCACCGAGCCCAGTTCACCAAGATCGAGCGCCGTTACAGCCTGACGCAGGCGTTCCGCCAGCCGCGCTGAGTTGTCCAGATCGCTGTTGGTGACCAGGACCAGAAACTCTTCACCCCCCCAGCGGCCCAGGTGGTCGGTGTCGCGCAGATTGCCGGCGACCGCGGCAGTCACTTCCTTGAGCACCCGGTCGCCCGCCTCGTGGCCGTGGGTATCATTGAAGTGCTTGAAATGGTCGATATCGAAGAGAATAACCCCACAGGGGCGCTCGTAGCGCTGCGCGGCGCTGATCTCCGTATCGATGCTAGCCTCCAGGTGATAGCGGTTCCATACGCCGGTCAGGGAGTCCGTGGAGGCGAGCTCCTCGAGCTGGCGGTTGGCCTCCCGCAGCGCCTCCTGTTCTTCTTCCAGCCGCGCGTTGGCCTCCTGCAGTGCCTTGCTGGACATTGCCACGGCGAGGTCCTCGGCGAGGTCCATGGCCGCCTCCTGTTCCAGTCGGGTCCACTCGGCGCTGGTGCCGCGTACCTCTTCCTCCCAGGAGGCAAAGGAATGGCGGGGAGACAGCTTGGGGCCGCGCTCGTCCTCACTGAGCAGTTTCGCCGGCTCCCCTGCCCAGCGGCGGGTATGCGCTTGCTCCTCCCTGAAAAACAGCAAACTGCCGGCGCCCTCTTCACCCAGGGGCAGCGAGGCCGCGAGCACACCACAGCCCACCGCCGGATCGAGCCACTGGCCCAGGGGTGTGTTGCCCGTCGCATGGGTCTGCCACAGGTTGCTGGATGCCTGCTGCTGATTCAGCCATCCCCGTAGCGTGCGCAGTGTCTCCGGGTCCGGACTGCGGCCGCAGCAGGCCACCTCCTCCCCGACCAGCAGGGCACAACCCGAGGCCTGCATCAGCTGCAACCAGTCGGGCCCCAGACTCGTTAGGATGCGCCGCGGCGAATAGACCTGCCCCCGCCAGTCCGCCACCTGCCCGCGACTGTCGCGTACCTGTTCGAGAAACGCTGCCTCGCGTCTCGCCTTCAGCAGCGCCAGCCGTTGATTGGCCATCTGCACCATGACACGACAGGCGTCGCGCACCGGAGGACTCAATTGCCGGGGCTGTTGCGCGTGGCCCGACAGCAAGCCCCAGAGTCCCTGCCGGTCCTCCAGAGCAATGGAGAAGGAAGACCGCACGCCCATGTTGGCCAGGTACTGTGCGTGCACCGGGGACACCGCGCGCAGAACGCCCGGCGAGAGGTCCAGCGGTGCGGCCGCGACGTTGTCCAGCGCCAGAACCGGTTCGGAGCCGGCATCGCCATCGACAATTGCGCGTACCGGATTGATCGCATACAGCGCGCGCACCTGTTCCGGGATGTCGGTCGACGGGAATCGATGGTGCAGAAAGCCCTCAGTGCCGGGCGCGAGACTCTCCGCCTCTACCTGCCCATTCCACTGACGGTCGAAAACATACAGCAGGACTCTATCGTAGGCGGTGATGAGGCGGACGCCGTCGACCAGCGCCTGCGTGAGCGTCTCCCGACTCTCCAGCCCGGCAAAATAAGACAGCCAGTCGTTGACGGTGCCCAGTACGCCCGACCGCCGACTGCGCTCCAGTCGCTCCGCCTCCACGACCACATGGTCGCCGCTGGGGTAGGCGAACAACTGGTAGCGCTGGCTGCGTCCATGGCACTTGATGCGGGTGCGAACCGCGGCGCCCCCCAGACGCTCGTCGCAAAGGCTCTCCCGCAGCCGATTCAGCAGCGTGCGACCGAACAGGGACTCCGGAGACTCACCCAGAACCCCCCTGGCATCCACATCGAGATAGCGCTCGAGACCGGCGCTGGCGTGGGTGACCTGGTCAAAGGCGGCGTCCACGGCAAACAGGAACCCGGCCGGCTGGATGGCGCCGGGCTGCTGCACGGGCTCGTCGGCGCACCGCGCCAGCGCCTGCCGCAGGCGATCATCCTGCTTTTTCATAACCTTGTCTCATTCGATACACTCGATCGAGTACCCTGTGCAACAGCCTGAATGTAGCACAACCCGCAAGCAAAATTTCGTCGCATCCATCGGAACCACGGCTTGCCAAAAACCCGCGCAGCAGTGGCCACTGCCCGCGAGTGTACAAATGAAAAAAACGCGCTCCCCGGTGTGCGCCGGTGCCCAGGGAAGACGCCAGTGCGGGCGCGATGACCCGACCTCCCTGTGTGGCTCCCTCCACAACATACAGAATGCCTACCGGATTACCCGGGCAGAGGAACGCCAGATCCCGGCACAACCCGGGTGGTACCGGCGCATCCCCCACCAGATCGGCGATATCCGCTTTCAGGAGCGGCAATCGGGGGTGATAACGATATCCTGTCGCCGCCAGATCCGCGGGCACACGGCTACTCAATGCCGGTTCCAGCAGCGCATAAAACTCCCGAAACCCGCACAGTAGCCACGCCACCTGCTGTGCGGTCGGATCGGAGGCCAGCAACGGGCTCACCAGCGGATGGTTCTCCGTCTCGGCATGCAGCGACGACGTTGCCCGGCGCAGCGCATCAAGCACGGTGGCTACACCCCACTGGAACGCTTCGCGATCAGGCCCGCGAGCAGGTCTTCGATATCCGCCACCGACATCGGCCTGGCATAGTAATAGCCCTGACCGTACTGACAGCCGATGCGGGACAGGAATTCCGCCTGTTCCCTGGTTTGCACGCCTTCGGCGATAATCTCCATGCCCAGGGTCTTGCCCATACTGAGGATGGCCTGGGCGATGGCGCTGGCGTCCGGGCTGCCGGGCAAATCCCGAATGAAGGACTTGTCGATCTTGATCATATGGGCGGAGAACTGCCGCAGGTAGGACAGACTGGAATACCCCGTGCCGAAATCGTCGATGGCGATTTTCACACCCAGCTTCTTGTCCAGTTGCTCAATTTTTTCCAGCGCGTCGTCCAGGTCGATCATCAGCATGCTCTCGACGACTTCCAGTTCGAGAAATCTGCCCGGCAGCCCGGTCTCGCGCAGCGCCGCCTGCACCTTTTCGACAAAATCGAGCTGGCGGAACTGCAGCGCTGACACATTGACCGCGACAGGGAAATCGATCAGACCCCGCCGGCGCCAGGACTGGGCCTGGTGGCAGGCCCGCGTCAGTATCCAGTCACCCAGTTCGATGATCAGCCCGCTGCGCTCGGCGATGGGAATGAACTGGTCCGGCGGCAAAACGCCGAAATCCGGGTGTTCCCAACGCACCAGCGCTTCCAGGCCGACGATCGCATTGGTATCCAGGTCGAACTGGGGCTGATACTCCAGATAGATCTGGTCGCGGGTGACAGCCTGGCGCAGTTCGTTCAACAGTTTCAGGTGCTCGCTGCGGTCCTCCGACATCTCACCGCTGTACAGGCGGAAGCGGTTGTTGCCGCCTTTGCTTGGCACTCAGCATCGCCGCATCCGCGAGGCGGCTGAGCGTATCGAGATCGGCGCCGTTGTCGGGGAACAGCGCGATACCCACGCTGGCGGTAATGATCAGGTTTTGTCCCTGGACCAGGAAAGAACGGGAAATGTCCTCGATGATCTTCTCGGCGACGACGCTGGCATCCGCGCTGGACCGCAGCTCCGTAGCCAGCGCCAGGAATTCATCGCCCCCGATGCGGCTCACCGTATCCGAACTGCGAAGGGTTCCGGTAATCCGCCGGGCGGCCTCCCTCAGCAGTTCGTCACCGATTTCGTGACCGAGGGTATCGTTCACCAGTTTGAAATTGTCGAGGTCAATAAAGAACACGGCCACCTTGCGGCCATGGCGCTTTGCCTGGGCCATCGCCAGCGCGGCACGGTCGTGCAACAGGAAGCGGTTGGGCAGGTCGGTCAGGATATCGTGGTTCGCCAGGTGTTCGATGCGGCGCTCATACTCCTTGCGTTCGGTCACATCCCGATAGATGGCGATGTGATGGTAACTGTCCTGCCCCGTGGCGTGCACTCGCGTGATCGATAACTGGGCCGGAAATACCTCGCCGTTCTTGCGCCGATCCCACACCTCACCTTCCCAGTGGTCCGTGGCGTCGAGCTGCCGGCGAATTTCCCGGTAAAACTCCTCGTCGTGATTACCGGAATCGAGAATTCGCCACTCCGCGCCCACCAGTTCCTCCCGACCGTAACCGGTAATCTTGGTCATCGCCGGATTGGCCATGACAATCCGGTGATTACTGTCGGTAATGTACAGACCCTCGTGAGTGGCGCTGATAATTCTGGCGTTGAGTATCAGTTTTTCCTCTGCCTCCTCCCCGGCCTGGCGCAATTCGATCATGTCGATGCCGAGCGCCACATCCGCCGCCAGGCTCTCGAGCAACGCCACAAGATCCGCGCTGAAATAGTCCTTCTCCGGCGCGTAAAAATTCAGCACACCCCAGATGCCGTTGCGACACCGGATGGGGCATATCGCCGCGGCGGCCACATGCCAGCCGGCCATGCGCTCACGCAAATCCTCATCCAGGCCACTGTCGAGATAATCGTTGGCTACCACGGTCCGGTTCTCGCGCGCGGCATTGATCGTAAGCCCGAAGCCGCTGTGGTCTGCAAAGCCGATTCTGCCGACCTGTTCCAGTGCCTCCCGGAATTCCGACTCGGGCGCCGTACGCCGCGCAATGCATATGAATATGGTCGTCCTCTATCCGGCTTACGGTGACCATCTGCAATTCGGCCTGGGTGCAGATCACGCGGCACACGTCGCCGAGCATATCGTCCACATCACTGGCGCGTATAATAGTGCTGTTGACTTCACTGATCGCGGCGTAGTAGCGATTGAGTTTGCGCAGCTCCAGCTCGCTCAGCTTGCGCTGGGTGATATCCTCGTGGGAAACGACGACTCGTGTCTGCCGCCCACCGCGAAACTTCACCACGTGTGCCACAAACCAGCGCTGCTCGGTGGGCGAATGACAGGGATATTCCTGCTGGAAGTAGTCACTTTTACCCGCGAGTATACTTTCCAGTGCTCTGAGCATCCCCTCTGCCTCGGGCGCCGCAAGTGACGCGCGCCGACAGACATCCAGATAGTTGGCGCCGACGTCCAGGGCCGGGAGATCGCCGTCGTTGCGCAGGGCATAATCCCGCCAGCTGTGATTGATGGCGACAATTTCCCCATTCTCATCCAGCACGGTGATGTGGTGCTCCAGGGAGTCCAGCGTCCATTTGGTAAACTGATCGGCTTCGACTAGCTGCTCTTCCGCCAGCAGCAGGTCCGTCATGTCGTAGGCCAGAACCAGCTCCGCGTCGCGGCCGTTGAAATCCAGCGCATGGGCGGAGACCTCCACTCTGATCAGGGTTCCGTCTTTTTTGCGGTGCTGCCAGTGCCCGGCGATCCCCTTGCCGTGCGGGGTTGTGGTGTGCAGGGTTGTGGTGTGCAGGTGATCAGGCAATCGACCCTCGTACTCCGGCGCGAGGATATCCCTGATTGTCATGGCCATGAATTCGTCATGACTGTAGCCGTAGTGATTGATGGCGGCATCGTTGACTGCCAGAAAACGCAGCGTCTGCCGATCGTACACCCACATGGGATGAGGATTGCTCCTGAACAGCTCCCGGTAGACCTGTTCCTGCTCCCGCATGGCGTGTTCGTGCTCCGCGTCTGCCGCCAGCAAGGAGAGTTCGCTGTTCTTGCGCTGCTGCCTCCACAGCAACAGGAGCATGACACTGATTGCCGTGAGCGTCAGGAAGGACATCAGGGTGACCCATGCAGCCTGCTGGCGCACCGGCGCGAGGGCCTCCTCCCGGTCGACCTTGACCACGAAGTACCAGGGCAAATCACCGAGCTGTTTGAAAGACGCCAGCACCGTATTGCCGTCGTGATCGGTGGTGCGCAACGTTCCGCCGGCCCGCTGCCCGCGACGAATGTCCTTCAACAAACCCGACTCCGCCGCAGCCACGTACATCAATCGAGCTTCACCGGAGTCTGTCTGTCTCAGATGCAGGTAATCGGCGCCGGCATCACTCAGGTGCACGAGCAGCATCTCGTGAGATGCATAATCGGCCGGCATGGTGGCGAGGCTCTGGAGAACCTGCTCGCTGCCGCTGATTGCAAACAGAAGGAAGCCCAGAAGCCGACCGTCCCCGCTGCGCACCGGCGCGAAGACCTCCACGGAAACGACCGGTTCGTCACCCCGCAGGCTCAGCGTCACTTCGGGCTCATCCGTTCCCGCAAACCCGGCAATGCGGTTGCCGATGTCGGCAGGTGGCGCAAGCTCCGGGTCCCCGAACCGGGCAAGGGGCTTGCCGGTATCGTCGAGGAGCCGGATTGCCGAATACCCGTAGGCCGTCACCATCGTATTCAACCTGTCCGCCAGTGCGCGCCGGGCCTCCTGTGCACCCTCACCTCGCTCAATAACCGAGGTCAGATCCGCGGCAAATTCCTCGCTGTGGCGCACGGCATCGATGTCCCGCGTGCGCTCCCGACCCCACAGTTGCATATTGTTGAAATTGCTTTCTACGACACTTCGCACATGGGCCATCGCCCGTTTCTCCACCTCCGGCGTGGACAGGGCGATGATGCTGTAGCCGATAAACGGTACCAGCAGGATCAGTAACAGAATCGTCGCCACGAGGGCGAATCCGTGGACAGGTCGGGCCGTCGCGCTCTTCGGCCCCAGGGTTTTGGTCTTTTCGCGCAACAGAAAGTACAGCAGGGTGCCGGTGGCGACCACGAACAGCACGCCCTTGATCATTTCCACCCGCGCCTGGTTCTGCGGGGAATCCACCAGGCTGGAAACCAGATCGGAGCTCAGGAAAATCCACAGGCAGCCGACAGTCGTGTAAATGACAGCCGTGGCCGCCGGGCGGGTGTGGGTACTTTCAAGCGCCTGGGGCTCCATCGATAACGATTACCCTCGCCGATCGTTAGTGTGTCTCTAGCGGTCCATGACTGACGTTGCTTTCCTCACAGGCGCCTGTGAGCAGTATAAATCCCGGGTTGCGCCCTGTTACGTGCCAGCACGCGGGTTTGGGGCTTTTCTGGCGGAGTTGCGGCTCCGTTCACAGACCGTGCCGGAAATCCGATCTCGTATATCTTGCGGGCCCCTTTGATCTGACTGAACGAAGGCCTCCACACACTTTGCGCCCGGACTCCCGTTTAGCGCCCTGGCACCGTTGATCGACTTTTGTGCCCTTTGAACCCCAAGGGACTTAATGATCTCGAACTTTTCCTAATTCTTGTTTGGCTATACGGCCTTCAATAACAACACGTATACACCACTTTGGCCGACCGTTAAAGACGAGAATTCACACGTTGCAGTGATCGAGGGCGTCCGACTACCCGATAGCCAGACGCGATTGCTCCGACCCGGAATCGACTGCGATCAGCGGCGACGGCGCACCGTTCAGACCGCACGATCATGGGGACGGCTGAAATCGATCTCCTGGCCCAGCGGCACGATGCCCGTGGGGTTGATCGTGCGGTGGCTGCCGTAGTAATGCTGCTTGATATGCCGCAGATTGAGCGTTTCCGCCACGCCCGGCTGCTGATAGAGGTCGCGCACGTAACCGGGCAGGTTGGCGTAATCCTCGATGCGCCGCCGGTTGAGCTTGAAATGGCCGAAGTACACCGCGTCGAAGCGCAGCAGCGTCGTCAGCAGGCGCCAGTCCGCCTCGGTAATCGCATCGCCCAGCAGGTAGCGGTTGCTGGCGAGGCGACCCTCGAGCTCGTCGAGCGTATCGAAGACGCCATGGTAGGCCTCCTCGTAGGCCTCCTGGGTCGTGGCGAAGCCCGCGCGGTAGACACCGTTGTTCACCGTCTCGTAGACCTGTGCGTTGAGGGCGTCGATGCCCTCGCGCAGCGCCGGAGGGTAGTAGTCCAGCGTGTTGCCGGTCAGGTGATCGAACGCGCTGTTGAACATGCGGATGATCTCCGCCGATTCGTTGCTGACAATGGTTTCGCGCTGCTTGTCCCAGAGTATCGGCACGGTCACCCGGCCGCTGGCCTTCGGGTCTACGCGGGTATAGATCTGGTGCAGGTAGCGCGCGCCGTAGAGATCGTCGCCCTCCACGGAGAACTCCCAGCCGTTTTCCAGCATCAGCGGTTCGACCACGGTGACACCGATCAGATCCTGCAGCTCTTTCACCACGCGGTAGATCAGCGTGCGGTGTGCCCAGGGGCAGGCCAGCGAGACGTACAGATGGTAGCGGCCGGCCTCGGCCTCGAAACCGCCCTCCCCGCTCGGGCCCGCTGCGCCATCCGGGGTAATCCAGTTGCGGTAACGGCTGCTCTGGCGTTCAAAGCGACCGCCGGTCGACGAGTTGTCGTACCACCGGTCCCGCCATTTGCCTTCGACAAGTACTCCCACGCTACATTCCTCCACATCATTGGGGTCAGGTCTTTGAATGATGACGCCACCCCGATCAAGATTGACTCGCGGCCTGGATTTTGGGGAACAGTAGAGCTATTGCCTGTTCGCGGCATTGCGACCAGATCGCTGTAGCGCCAATGCTCTCCCATTGGAGGCTCCCGATGCTCGATCAGGATGATCTGTCATTGTGACCTGACCGCCCGCGTACCGTGCGATCGGAGAGCCATCTTTCAGACGTCCAGCACAATGGGGATGCGGGCCAACGCAACAAGGGTTTGACAGTGAAAAAGAATCATAATTCAAAGACCTGAACCCCGGTTGGTGAACCTCATTTACCCACCGATTCAAGCGCGCTCCTCCAACTCCGACCAGCGCTCGATTGCCCGTTCCAGCTTTTCATGCAGTTCGGCCAGACTTTTTGCATGGGCGGCAATTTCCTCGGCGGACTGCGCATAGAAGTCAGTGCTTTCCATCTCGGCGCTCATGGCGGCCTGTCTGGACTCGAGTTGTTCGATCTCGGCCGGCAGCCCGGCCAACTCGCGCTGCTCTTTATAAGACAGCTTTTTTGCCGGAACTTTTTTACTGGATGCCACCGCGCCACTTGCGGTCGCAGCCGACGTCGCGGCGCTGCTCACAGTCTCGCCCACCCCCGGCAGCGCATCGCCGAGCTTGCCGCCCCGCGCTACCCAGTCACTGTAGCCCCCGACATGTTCGCTCACCCCGCCCTGGCCATCCAGCACAATCAGGCTGGTTAACACGTTGTCCATGAACGCGCGGTCATGACTCACCAGCAATACAGTGCCTTCAAAGCCCAGCAGAATCTCCTCCAGCAGCTCCAGCGTTTCCAGGTCCAGATCGTTGGTTGGCTCATCCAGTACGAGCAAGTTCGCCGGCTTTCTGAACAGCCGCGCCAGCACGGCGCGATTCTGCTCACCGCCCGACAATGTACGCACCGGCGTGCGCACGCGCTCTGGCGAGAACAGGAAATCACCCAGGTAGGAGATGCCGTGACGACGACGGCCGTTGATCTCGATAAACTCCTGCCCGCCACACACGTTATCCATCAGGGTTTTTGTCGGATCGAGCTTCTCCCGCAGCTGGTCCGAGTAGGCTATTTCCAGCTTCGTACCGCGCGTTACGCTGCCGCTGTCGGGTGTCAATTCGCCGAGCAGTATCTTCACCAGCGTGGTTTTCCCGGCCCCGTTGGCGCCGACGATGCCGATACGATCACCGCGCTGAATGACCGTGGAAAAGTCGCGAATTACCGGTTTGCCGTCAAAGGCATGGCTGACGTGCTCAAGCTCGATCACAATCTTGCCTGAGCGGTCCGCATCTTCAACCGCAAAATCCGCCCTGCCCTGGCGTTCGCGCCGCTGTTTGCGCTCGTCACGCATCGCTTGCAGAGCACGTACACGGCCTTCATTGCGCGTGCGGCGGGCCTTGATGCCCTGACGAATCCACACCTCTTCCTGCGCAAGCCTTTTGTCAAACAGCGCGTTGGCGCGTTCCTCGGCCTCCTGTTCTGCTTCGCGGTGCCGCAAAAATCCGTGGTAATCGCCTTCCCAGGTTGTGAGCCTGCCTCGCTCCAGCTCCGCCATCACATTGCATACCGACTGCAAAAACTGCCTATCGTGCGTGATCAGCACGACGGCACCGCGAAACTCGCGTATCTGCTCCTCCAACCAGGCAATGGCGGGGATATCCAGGTGGTTGGTCGGCTCATCCAGCAAGAGTACGTCGGGGTCGTTCACCAGCGCCTGCGCGAGAGCCACGCGACGCCGCCAGCCCCCGGACAGCGACGACATCGGCGCATCGGCGGGCAGCGACAGCCGGCTGATGATGCTGTCCACGCGCTGCTGCATCGCCCACCCGTCGCGCGCCTCCAGTTGGTTTTGCACACGCGCAAGCTCGTCCATGTCGACATCGGCCGCCTTCGCGGACAGCCGGTGGTACTCCGCCAGCAGATGCCCCACTTCCTCAAGACCACCGGCCACGTGGTCAAAAACAGACTGTGCGCCTGCCTGCGGCAGCTCCTGACGCAGCCATGCCACGCGCGCGCCGGGGCGCTGCCAGCGCGTGCCACCGTCCAGTTCCACGTCCCCCGCTAGTACCTTGAGCAGCGTGGTTTTGCCGGCGCCGTTGCGGCCCAGCAGGCCGATCTTCTGCTCGCGCGTCACCGACAGATTCACATCCTCGAGTATGACCTGGGTACCGAAGTGCAGGGACGCGGATTCAAGGCGGAGCAGGGGCATGTAAAGGAACTCTCTGGCTAGTGGTGCGAACGGGCGGGGATTCTACCATGGGGTCAGGTCTTTGATTGATGATGGGCGGCACCCTCCAGGACCTGTTTCAACTACCATGGGGTCAAGGTCTTTGATGGCATGATGGACGCCCACACCCTCCAGAACCTTTGTCAATCATCAATCAAAGACCTGACCCCACCGGCTCCTGTCTGGGCGTGGCCGTTACCTCGACATCTACCTTGATCTGGCGCGACACCCACTCGCCTCGCGGGTCTGATTCCATGCCCAGGTCGGCATCGGCCCGGTCGATCATGAGTTGGCCCGTGATTGTGGCCTGGTCCGGCTGCAGGGTGAGGACAAGATGGGGGACCTCGATAGCGTTGTTCTTGATCTCGAGCACACCCGCAATCCGGAACTGGTTGTCGCCGGAGGGGGTGAT
The DNA here is from genome assembly GCA_034521205.1 of Halioglobus sp. Taxonomy (GTDB): domain Bacteria; phylum Pseudomonadota; class Gammaproteobacteria; order Pseudomonadales; family Halieaceae; genus Marimicrobium. The sequence goes on along the minus strand of JAXHMT010000004.1, from coordinate 1,547,765 downwards.
TGCGGTGGCCCGGAAGCTGGCGGTCGGGTGGTTGGCCACATCGAACCATTCGGCTTCCGGCAGGGTCCTGTCGTGCAGGCGCACGCCGTCGGTGGCAGAGCCTGTATAGATGGTGGCGCCGATATGTGAAGCAGTGGGGATCGCCCGGGCTGATCTGCAGATCAGCCCGCCACCGGCTGAAGTGCCCGCGGAAGGTTTTGCCGGCGTGCTTGCCGGAAAACGCAATCTCGCTGATGGCGGGATCAACCAGCCAACCGTCAGCCGTGGAAGTAATCTGTACGCCATCGGTCCGGGAAGTATCACCCGGCGACATGACAAGACTGGCCAGCGCGGCTACTACCGCCATCACGATCAGCAGGCCGCCGCCGCGTATGATCCAGCGGCGTCCACTGGCCGCCCGTGTGGCCTGCCGTGGTGCGAGTAGCGGCACCATGCGTCCCAGAACTTCATCGCGATTGACAAAGTGATGCTTCAGGGCAGCGCCGACGTGCAGCACCAACAGTCCCAATGTACCAAAGGCCAGTATTTCATGGCTTTCGCCGGCCAGGCCGGCAAGCGTCTGTCGCGTTTCGGGGTCGGTCTGGTTGAGTCCGAACAGATGTGGCACCTCGAACAGCCCGAACCAGAGCGTCGGCACGTTCAGCGGCGCCCCGTCGCGCCACTGGGTGGACACATACAGCCAGCCGCTCAGGGGAATGGCGATCATCAGTACATAGAACAGCCAGTGCGTCGCGCTGGCGATGGTTTTCTGCCAGGGAGACATGCCGGCGGGAAACGGCGGCGGCCGGTGGAGCAGTCGCCAGGCGAGACGGAACAGGCTCAGGATCAGGATACTGAGGCCGATGGACTTGTGTAGTTGGTAGGCTTCGATGATCCGGGCCCGATTCTGCGCGGCATCGATGGCGTCGTGCATCCACAGGCCCAGAGCGAAATTGCCGATGATGGCGGCCGCTATCACCCAGTGCAGAAAAACTGCGACCGAGGTGTAGCGGGCCTCGGACACGGCTTATTGACCTGCTTCGGTTTCCCCGGCTCCGGTTTGTTGCTGAAATTCACCGTCGAACAACAGAGTCACTTCATCGCCGACCAGCGGCGGAGTAAGCAGGTAGTCCATGCCAAATTGTGAACGCTTGAAGCTTCCCGTGGCGGTAAAACCGATGGCGCCGACAGCCGACATCGGGTGCTCGCTCGCGGACCCGACCACCTCGGCCTGCAGCGTTATCGGGTGTGTTTTGCCGAGCAGTGTCAGATCACCGGTGATATCCATCTTGCCGGCGCCGGTCTGTTCGACGGCGGTAGAGCGGAACTCGATGGTGGGATATTCGCCGGCATTGAAAAATCGCTCGTCATTGGCCAATGCTTTGTTCCAGGTATCGAAAGGCGAGTCCGGATGAGTGGCCTTGTAGTCGGCCCGTATAGTCGGTGCGCACCGAGCTGGGCCAGATCGTGGCCGTGACACTGGATGCCGACAGGTTGTCGGGGTCAAGTTCCAGACTGACATCGTATTTGGTGAAACGGGCAATGTAATTGGACAGACCCAGATGCTTGATGCTGAAGGCCACCCGCGCATGCGTCGGGTCGATGCGATAGGTGCCGGCCGGCGCTTTGATTGCAGCCGGTTGCGGCTGCGAACCGCCGGAGCATCCGGCCAGCCACAGTCCGGCCAGGCTCGTGATGACCAGATTGAGAAAGATCCGTGCGTTCATTTTCATCGCTGTCTCCATTGTTGCTGGGTTGCGGGTGCCGGGTTGCGGGTGCTGGATTTTCGGCGACAGTATACCTATTTTCCAACGTCAGACGTGCAGCCCGAGCCGGACTTGAGGAAACGAAGGTAATGTTCCGAAACAATGTCGGGCGCCTCGGTGTGTGGATAATGGCCTATGCTCGCAAGTTCGGCCAGATAGGCGAGTGGCAGTGCCAGTTCCTGGAATCGCTGTACCATATGCGCACCGGACACCGGATCTGCCGAACCGTTGATCAGCGCTACAGGCACACGCGACTGTCGTATGGCATCAACCCATCTCTCCCGGTGTTGCCGCCGGTCACGCATGTAGGTGATCAGATTGTGGAACACGTGCTTGCCATCGTTGTACTGAATCAGTGACCAGAAGTCGGCCAGCTCCCGTGCGTCCGGCTGTGTGCCCGCGCCGAACACCCGGCACATGGCGCGATCAAAGCTGCGCTGGTTGGACAGTCGATTCACCAGCGGCCCCAGTGGACTGAGTAGCAGCTTTTGTGTCATCAGGGCGCGGTGGGTCTCGGGGAACAGGCCGCCGTTGAGAAAACACACCGACAGCCACTCCCCGATGCCGGTTCCCGAATTCCGTCGCGCCAGCAGTTCCTGGGCGACGGTATCGCCGTAGTCATGGGCCAGTACATGAAATTCTTGCAGGCTGTGGCCCGCAACGACACTTTCGACCAGGTCCGCCTGCTCGTGGATGCTGTAGCGGTGATTTGCCGGCTTGTCGGAAAAACCGAATCCAAGCATGTCCATGGCGACCAGGCGATATTCTCTACCGAGCGCCGGCCAGATCCTGTGCCAATCCCAGCTTGCGGTGGGGAAACCGTGGATCAGCAGGATGGTCTCGCGCTCTGCTTCGCCCTCGTCGAGCACAAACAGGTTGAAGCCGCCGTGACGTTCCAGCGCGCCGCGGGCGCGCCATGCATCGGGCGTCATGCGCGTGTCTTGTCGGCGTCGGGTCCGGACCGGCCGCGGAACCGGAACAGGAGACGCACGAGGACGGCGACGATCAGCAGCAGCGCTGTACCCGCCAATACCAGTACCCACCAGTAGTTGCGCGCAACCACCGGCAGCGAGTTGGCCATCACCTGCTCCAGCACCTCGAAGTCCTCCGGCATCTCGAGGACGCCGTGGTGCTGTGCATAGCTGTCGTATTCAGCGCGCATGGCGGCAAACAGTTCGGGCTGCTGTTGCGCGAGATCCCGCGTTTCGCCGGGGTCCCGTACCCAGTCGTAGAGCTTCCACTGCCCGTCGCCGAAAGGTGGCAGGTTGCGCACAAGTTTGTAATCGCCGCGAAACAGGGCGGCGTTGCCGGCGGTTTCAATGCCGACGGCGGCATCCTTCGGGTAGACACGCGCCCGATCGCCGCGTATTACGGGCAGCAGGCTGCGCCCGGTGATCGCGCCGTCAATCTCGCCGCCGACCATCTCCAGAATGGTGGGCGCAATGTCCGACAGTACGGAAAACCCTGTGCGCATTTCACCGCGCGGAACGCCCGGTCCGTGCATGATCAGCGGGACGCGCAGCCCTCCCTGGGCGCTGTAAAACTTGAACAGGTCGCTGGGGCTCGCCGCGGCACTGGCCCAGGCGGGTCCGATAAAACTGTAGCTGCCTTTCTCGCCCAGGGTCTCCAGCGTGTGCAGGTCGTAACCCACCAGCTTCAGCCATGCGCGCATCGGCGCGGAGTCTGTCGGCCGCGCCCCCTCTGGACCATTGTCGGACGTCACGATGAACAGGGTGTTTTCGAAACGCCCGGTCTGCCGGAGATGGTCGATAAAGCGGCCGATGTGGTAATCCATGGCCTCCAGCATGCCGGCGTTCACTTCCATGCGCCGACTGTACAAAGCCCGTTCCTCCCCCAGGGATGACCATTCAGCCAGCAGTGGATGCATGTCCGCCAGCGGTGCGTCCGCCGGGATCAGCCCGATATCTTTCGCGCGCTCCCAGCGCGCCAGACGCATCTGCTCCCAGCCCGCGTCGTAGACACCGCGATAGTTGTCGGAGAACTCGCGGGGCGCCTGCACCGGTATATGAACGGCCTGGAAGGACAGGTAGGCGAAGAAAGGTGTCCGGTCGCCCTTGTCCCTGCCGCTGCCGCTGTCGCTGTCGATATACTCGATCATCCGGTCGACCAGGAACGCGGAGGAGTAGAAATCATCCGGCAGTGTCGCCGGTTCACCGTCCTCGAACCAGGGTGCCTCGGCGTAATAGGGTATGTAGGGACGCTGCTCCCAGTTATCGGCGCCGGATGCATCGAGAACGAAGGAGCGGTCAAAGCCGTGGTTGTCGGGCAGTTGTCCGGGGCCATGGCCGAGATGCCACTTGCCCGTCATCAGTGTGCGGTAGCCCAGGGGACGCAGGTAATCCGCGATCGTCCGCACGCCCTCTTCCAGATGCATGCTGTAGCCGGGTTGACCGCGGTGTTCCGGCGGCAGCACTTCGGGGATGGTCGCCATGCCGGTCAGGTGGTTGTCCATCCCGGTCAGCAGCATGGCGCGCGAGGGTGCGCACATGGGCGTGGCATGGTGATTGCCGAACATCACGCCCTCTTCCGCCAGCGCGTCAATGGTCGGTGTCCTCGCCTCGCCGCCGTAGACCCCAAAATCCATCAGCGCCACATCGTCGGCGACAATCAGGACGATATTGGGTTTTTGTGGCGCCGCTTGCGCGATGCAGACCGGCGCGGCCGCCGTAGCCATTAGCGCCAGTACCAGCCCTTTAAAGAATCTGTTCATTCTTCGCCCCTGCTCTTCTCATCGGGGCCTGATCAATCCCTGCCCCTAACGGTCGCCCTTTTTATCATTCCAAGGCATACGGATCGAGAGGATCTGGGGTCAAGGATCTGGGGTCAGGTCTTTGATTGATGATCCAGGCCAATGAGGGACTATGGTCTTTGAGTTATTGTCTTTTCAAGTCCGAATCACTGTCTATAGTCACTACTGTCGCATGAAACTTCAAGGAAATCACGGCTTTATTCATTGACTCCAGAGGCATGGATCGTAGCCGAGGCAATAAATAAATCGCTGGCCGCCAAAGGCACAAACGCCGGGGAAATCATCAATCAAAGACCTGACCCCAATGACGTGACCCCAATGGCGATGGCCCCAATGGCGGGCCCGAAAGTGTTATGCTCCTGACCCGACAGCTTTCGAGGGTCGGAACCTTGTACAAAAACAACCTTCTGGGGCCGGGCCTTGTTCTGGCCGCCCTCCTCGCCGGCTGCGCCGAGCCGCCCCCACCCACCGAGCGGCCTCCCTTCCGGGCGGTGGCAACGGTCAAACAGACCATGACGTGGATCCTCGATCCGGCCGCCGATGTCATCTGGGACTCCGCCGGCACCATCATTACCGCCGAGGGCAGCGAGGAGCTGGCGCCGACCACGGACGAGGGCTGGGACGCGGTGCTGCACGCCGCCGCCATCGTCACCGAGGGCGGCAATCTGTTGATGATGCCGGGGCGCTCCGCGGGCGACGACTGGCTGGAGTATTCGGCGGGGCTGGTCGCCGCGGGCCGGCTCGCCATCGACGCCGCCGAGGCCCGGGACCCCGACGCCCTGTTCGAGGCCGGCGGGCGCATCTATCAGGTCTGCCGCGCCTGTCACAACCAGTACTGGGTCGTGGACGAAACGCCCGAGTGATGCGCCCCGCTCCGCGCCGGTTCGCGGCATTCGCGCTCTGCGCATTGCCCGCCGCCGCCGGTGCACACGACCTGTCCGCGGCGAATGCGGCGTTCGTACAGACCCTCGACGGAAGCGCGCCGGGCGCCTTCATGTACCTGGGCGCCAAACACATGTTCACCGGCATCGACCACCTGCTGTTCCTGCTCGGGGTCATCTTTTTCCTCTACCGCGGCCGCGACATCGTGCTCTACGTCACGCTGTTCACAGCCGGCCACAGCCTGACGCTGATACTCGGGGTGTGGGCCGACTGGCGGGTGGACGCGCACCTGGTGGACGCGGTCATCGGCCTGTCCGTGGTCTACAAGGCGTTCGAGAACATGGGCGGATTCCGCACCGTGTTCGGCATCGATCCCGATACCCGCGCCGCCGTGCTGGTGTTCGGCCTGTTTCACGGTCTGGGGCTGGCCACCAGATTGCAGGACTATGTCGGCCGGGACGACGGCCTGCTCACCAATCTGCTGAGCTTCAATGTCGGTGTGGAACTCGGTCAGTTGCTGGCCCTCGGGCTGATCCTGATCGGGCTGCTCGAATGGCGCCGGCACCGCGCTTTCGCGGCGCAGGCCTTTGCCGCCAACAGCATCCTGATGTGCGCCGGCTTCGTACTGGCGGGCAACCAGCTCGCGGGGTACGTGTTCGCATGAAGGCACCGCCGGGGCCTCGCAGGATTCTGCTGGCGAGCGCGACTGCCCTCGCAGTCGCGGCGGCGCTGCTGCTCACCCTGATCCTGCCGGCGGAGTACGGCTGGGACCCCCTGGGAACGGGGCGCGCACTGGGGCTGACGGGCATGGCGCAGGATCAGGCGACCGCGCTGCATCGCCACGCGCGGCGCTGGCGCGAGGACTCGATCACCCTGCCCCTCGCACCCTTCGAATCGGTCGAATACAAGTACCGCCTCGACGCGGGCGCAGTGATACTGTATCGCTGGCGGGTCGACGGCGAGGTGGTGTACGACATGCACGCCGAACCCGACGGCGCCGCGCCCGGTTACGCCGAGAGTTTCGCCAGGTCGCGGGGCCCGGCTGACAGCGGCAGCTATACCGCACCGTTTACCGGCATTCACGGCTGGTTCTGGCAGAACCGCGGCGAGCGGCCGATCACGGTGCAACTGGAAACCCGGGGATTTTTCGATTCCGCGGTGGAACTGCGCGACGGGCGGGTGTTCGAGTACGAATTCGGCACGGCCGCTCAACCGTAGACTGCGCAGACAGCGTCCGGATAAATCGGATAACATCGCGCCCATGGCCGCGAAACTCTCACTACCCAAATGGCCGACGCTGTACCTGGAGCGCGAATGCGCCGGCACGGTCTGCGGCGTCGACGAGGCCGGCTGTGCACCGTTGGCCGGCCCGGTGGTGGCGGCGGCGGTCGTGCTGGGCCGGGACACCAAACCCACGCAATTGCGCGGCCTGACTGATTCGAAGCTGCTGGCCCCGCAGCATCGGGCCCGGTTCTTCGACATCATCCATCGCATCGCGCAAGTCGGCGTCGGTATCGCTTCGGTAGAGGAAATCGATCGGCTCAATATCTATCATGCCGACCGGCTTGCCATGCAGCGGGCCGTGGCACAACTCGCCCCCCTCCCCGACTTCGCACTGGTCGACGGTCGCGACGCGCCCGCGCTGCACTGCCCGGCCCGGGCAGTGGTCAAAGGCGACCGCCGCTCACTGTCGATCGCCGCGGCGTCGGTGGTCGCCAAGGTGGTGCGCGACCGGCTGATGCACGAACTGGGCGAACGCTTTCCCGGCTACGGATGGGAAACCAATGTGGGTTACGGCACCGATACGCACTATCTCGGCCTGCTGCGCAGGGGACCGACCGAACATCACCGCAGGAGCTTCGCGCCGCTGAACACGATATTCGGCCCCGACGGGGCGAAGCTGTCGCAGTTCAGCTTTGTAAAAGTCGACCGGCCGCAGTTGCAGCAGATCGAGTTGTTGCTGCTGCGGCGGGACCTGCACGCGATCTTCGACGGCAATGGCCACCACGTCGGCGAGGCCCGGAAATTGCGCGGCGGCTGGGTCTTGCATGCCGTCGGCTATGACGACGACTTTGAGCCGCTGCCGGCCAGCGGCCCGCTCGCCGCGCTTCACGGCCAGAAGGTGGAACGACCCGAACGCCGGTTGCTGCTGGAGCTGTTTTCGGCCCTGGAGGCCCGGGCATAATCGACCGGCCGGATGCCGGCGTTCGCGGCGCGACTGGAAACCCGGATCTTCGAATACAAATTCGACGCCGCGGCCGCTCAACCGTAGGCCATCTCCAGCAGTTCACGCACCGACTGGATCTGGCCCCACCAGTACAGGGCGAAGCCGGTCATCACGGTGAGCGAGGCGATGACCGCTGCCACCTGCAGGTCGGCGTTGCGCTGGCGATTTTGCCTGTCATTCATTGCTCTTTCTCCAAGAAGGCAAAAAAGGCGAACTAGGGGTCCGACCCCCTGTAAAAGGGCTCTGACCCGAAGGGCACTTACTTAAGGCCGTCATCTCCGCGCAAGCGACGACCCATCAACCACAATACCTCGAAACGGCTGGATTCCGGAGCGCCGGACCGCCACCTGCGCGGGAATGACGGAACAGACAGTTTTAGGCTTAAGTAAGTGCCATTCGGCTCTGACCCATTTTCAGCCGCCTTTCCAGCCGCCTTTCCAGCCGCCTTTTTAACCGCCTTTTTAACCGCCTTTTTAGCCGCCTTTTTTAACCGGAAAAGCCGATCCAGCGGCCGGTCGCCGCCACCGAAAACCAGATCATCAGGGACGCCACCCCCACCAGACGGCGGGTCGCCGGCGCCACCGAACCACCGTCGCACCGCAACAATGGGCGCCGCACCAGATAAACAAACAGCACACCGCTCGCCAGCGCCAGCATCTTGTACCAGAACACTTCCAGGTAGTAGACCTTCACGGCCACGGCGCAGACCATGAACACGCCCGTCAGTACCACCAGCACCAGGGCCCTGTCGAACAGCCGATCGCACTGGCGCTGCAGGTCGGGAAGCGGTCTGTCCCGGAAAACCAGGCCCAGCAGCTGGCCATCGGCGACCAGCACCGTGCCGCCCAGCGCGGCCATCGCCAGCAGGTGCACCGCCTGCACCACGGCGAACGCCGCACCCCAGGTCTTGCCGATAACACCCAACGGCGTCGTCTCCAGCCATTCGAAAAACGGCAGCAGCCCGACCCACAGGTCGACGCGCAGGTCCGAAAGCGCAAACCACAGCCCGGTCGCAATCGCGGCGCAGACGGCGACTGTGCGCGGGTAGGGCGGCACCGGCAGCGACGGCGCCATCAGAACTGCACCTGGCCGTCGATGCAACCGGCCACGGTGGCGATAAACGCCGGCGGCCGCGCGGCGCAGTCGAACCAGTCATAGGCGATGAAGCGGCCACAGATCACGATGAGCGCCCAGAACAGCAGCGACAGACTCGCCCCCACCTGCAGGCTGCGCGGCGCCCGCGGCGTGCCATCCCAGTCCGCGGAAGCGGCCCGCATGCGCCGGTGGAACAGCCACGCGTTGACGGCGGCCGCCAGCAGCAGCACCAGCTTGATACGAAACCACAGGCTCTGGGACGTGCGCACCGGAATGGCGTAAAACAGCAGCAGCCCGGTGGCGATCATCACCCCGAACCCGATCAGCATGGGCACGTTGAGCCGCCGCGCCAGGGTCGACGCCGGCACATCGGGCAATGCCAGTCCCAGCATGCGCAGATCGATCAGGAACAGCATGCCGAGGCTGAGCATCAGGGCCAGCACGTGGGTGGACTCGATCCAGTTGTACATGTAGTAGGATTCGTGCAGCGCCGTGCTCCAGGCATGGGTATCCACCCACAGCGCGAAATCGTGGATCAGGCGGTTCACGCCGGGGCGCTCCCTGCCCGACTAGCGCTTGCGCGGATCGGCGCCGTCCTTCGGCGCGCCGGTACCGGATGAACCCATGAACACCCTGCGCCCGTCGGCGAATATCAGGTCGCGGCCGTTGGCCTTGCAGGCGGGCTCACAGCGCTTGTCCTTGGCCCGATAGCCGCGCACGCGGATCTCGCTGCCGATGGGCAGCGAGTTCTTGTGGATACCGGCGCGCAACAGGGTATTGGGCGTGCCTCCCTCCACCATCCAGGGCACGGCCTCGCCGTCCTCGCCGGTGACCTCCAGGTGTATCCACGCGTGGGGATTGATCCACTCCACCTTGGTGACCTTGCCTTCGAGGGTCACCGGCGCGTCCTTGTCGAATTCCGCGGAAAAGGCGTGGTGCCCCCGGACCTGCCAGGCGGCGGTGGCGGCCAGCAGCGCGCACAGGGCGGCGATCAGTCTGGTGCAAGGCATGCTAGTTCCTCTCTTCCTGGCGCGCGCCCGACAGAATGTTGGGCAGCGCGTAGTTGCCCTCGTGGCAGGCGTACTCGTAAATCGGCCCCTCGGTGGCGCGCAGGGTCAGTTCGCCGCGCCAGGGCCGCCGGTAGATACTGTCGTCGGTGACCGTGAACTGATAGAGAATCTCGTTCTCGTTGATGCGGGTGAAGCGCTCCTCGACCACGCTGTCCTCGGTCATGTAAAACTGGTGCTTGATCGCCGCGCGCAGGTTCTGTTGCGGGTGGAACTGAGTGGTACGCACGACGAGAGTGTCGCCCTCCCAGTGGCCGATGGAGTCCCCCAACCAGGGACGCACCGCGGCCGGCAGCGGTTCGGCGTCGAGACGGATGGTGCGCACGTTGTGGTTCATCTCCACCAGAATGAACACATGGTCCTCGGTCTGGGCGATCTGGTAGTTGTTATTGTACAGAACGGGCAGCATCGGCGGCCCCCCGGTGGAGCCGAAGCCGACGGTGCAGCGCTCGCCGAGGGGCCGCTCCTCCGGGTTGTTGTGCCAGTTCAGCATCTTGTAGCCGTTCCAGTAGAACCGCGCGCGCCCCCACAGCGTGTAGGGAATATCGCCGTCCTCCGGCTCGACGATAATGGAGCTGCGCGGCTCGCCGCGCACCCGCAGCACGCGTGTGCCCGGGTCGACCCAGAAGGCGTTGTAGCCACCGACACTGTCGCCGGCCTTGAGGTCGCCCTCCGGCAGATCGTCGATCTTCGCCAGGGCCTCCTCGCCCTCACGCTCCAGCGCCGCCGCCTGGGCTTCGCTGAGCACGAGTTCGTCGATTTCATCCGGCCGGCTCAGGGTGGTGATGGTGGCATTGGTCCAGATACCCTGCAGGTCGGGATCGCCCCAGGGCATGCGCGGCACCTGCCACTCGTCGGCGCAGACCCCGCCAGCCAGCAGCAGGGCAAAGATCAGCACACAGGTCTTCACGGCTTCCATCGTCTAGTCCAGGGGTTCCTTGCGCAGATGTCCGTACATCAGCTCCTCAACATACTCCACGCAGTTGAACTGCAGCATGTTCGCATCCCGGCCGACGCGGCGATACAGCGGCATGCGGATGGTCCAGGGCCGGGTAAATACGGCCGGATCCTCCATGGTGGCGGTGTATTCGATCGTGTGGTCCGAAGTCCGCTCGAAGCGCTCCGTCACCACGAGCTTGTCGCTGTGATAGTTGCCCGCGCGGTCGAACCACGTGCGGCCGTTAAAGCCCGAGGTCTCGATCACCAGCGTATCGCCCTCCCAGCGCGCCCAGGACTGGCCCATCCAGGAGTCGATGGGCGCGGGGCCCGGGTCTTCCATGCGCACATTGCGCACGGCGCCGGCGTAGGAATAGGAGAACAGCAGCGTGTCGTCGTTGTGCACGATGCGAAACGGGTGAGGCAGGTAGGTTGCCCGCGGAATACCCGGCAGGTAGCAGCGCACCTCCGGATCGGCGGTCATCCAGTTGCGGCGGTTCTCCTCGCGCTGCGCCAGGGCGTCCTCGCGGTAGGGAATCTCGTCCCCCTCGACCACGCCGAGGCTCGGCGGCAACGCGCCCACCGCGCCCAGCGCGACCACCTCACTGGCGGGCACAGGCACCACGGGGCCCTCGCGCATGATCTGGGCGGCGCGCCCGGTGTGGGCCTCGAGGTTGTGATTGGCCGTGTTGAGCACCTGCCAGACGCCGGTGAAGTCGGGTTTGCCGCCGGCGGTGCGCGGCGGTTCGTAGTCCGCCCGCACACCGGTCGTGCCCAGCGCGGCGAGGGTCAGCAGTGCAATAACGCGGTGACTGTTCATGCGCCGGTTCTCCTTATTGATCAATTGTCAGCGGCCCCGGCTGGCAGGGCAAAGGCGATCAGGTAGTCCCCGGGAGGACTGCCGCCGCCCCAGTGACCACCGGCGGCGACGACGACGTACTGCCTGCCGCCGGGCCGCAACTGGTAGGTCATCGGCAGCGCGTTGGCGCCGGTCGGCAGTGATGCGCGCCACAGTTCCTCGCCACTGTCCAGATCGAAGGCGCGAAACGCGTGCTCGTTGGATATACCCGAAAACACCAGCCCGCCGGCGGTCATCATCGGCGCCGCCAGTCCGGGCAGGCCCTTGATCCACCAGAACGGAAACGGCGCCAGGTCGCGGGTGGTGCCCATGGGCACGCTCCACAGCCGTTCGCCCGTCACCAGATCGACGGCATCCAGTGTACCCCAGGGAGGGGCGGTGCAGGGAAGCCCCAGCGGCGACCTGAGAAAACCGGTGTCCACGCAGTAGGGCGTACCCTCCTGCGGCTGCATGGACTCTCCGCATTCCGCCCGCGGAATCAGCCGCGTCGTCCCCGGCACGCGGTTGGTGAACACCACCATCACGCCCGTGTCCGGGTGAATGGCGGGCGACCCCCAGTTGTTGCCGCCGGCATTGCCCGGGTAGTTGATCGTTCCCTCCAGCGACGGCGGTGTATACAGCCCCTCGTGGCGCATCGACTCAATCGCGTCCGCGCACTTGCCCCGGTCCCAGAAGGTCAGTCCCCAGGCGTCTTCCGGAGTCAGCGGCCCCTCGACCAGCGGCGGGACATGGGTGGGGAAGGGCTGGGTCGGCGCCAGGTACTCCTCCGGCACGGCTCCCGTCTGCGGCACGGGGCGCTCTTCCACCGGCCACAGCGGCTCGCCGGTGGCGCGGTCGAGTACGAAGGTCAGGCCCATCTTGGTGACCTGCACCAGCGCCGGCACCCGCTCGCCGCCCACGTCCAGATCCACCAGCGTGGGCTGGGCGGGGGTGTCGTAGTCCCACAGATCGTGGTGCACGAACTGGAAGTGCCAGGCGACCTCGCCGCTGTCGCCGCGCAACGCGACCACCGAGCTGGAGTAGTGGTCCAGCCCGTCCCGGTGCGCGCCGTAATAATCCGGCTGCGTATTGCCGGTGGGCAGGTACACCAGCCCGAGATCCTCGTCGACGGCGATGATCGACCAGACGTTGGTGGTGCCGCTCAGCCAGGTGCCGTCTTCGTTGCGCTCCGGCCCGCCCGGCGGCACGGGATTGAAGGCCCAGGCCAGCGCGCCGCTGCGCGCGTTGTAGGCGCGCACCACGCCCCCGGGAGCATCCACGCGCTGGTTGTCCAGCACCATGGAACCGGTGATGACCTTGTCGCCAAAGATCGCCGGCGGCGAGGTGATGCCGTACTCCGCCGGTCGATGGGCCGCCAGTCCATGACTGGTGTCGATCTGGCCGCCGTCGCCAAAGTCCGGACAGGGCCGCCCCGACGCCGCATCCAGGGCGATCAGCCGCGCGTCCAGCGTGGCGACGAAGATACGGTGCTCGCAGAAACCCCCGGCCCCGGACTGCCAGCTGCTGACCCCGCGGCACTGGGTCAGCACGGGGATCTCGTCCATGTCGACCTGCGGATCGAAAGACCAGATTTCCTCGCCGGTGCGCGCATCCAGGGCGAATACCCGGTTGAAGGGCGAACAATAGTACAGTCTCTCCCCCACCAGGATGGGTGTGACCTGCAGCGAACTCTGCGTGAGCGGCAGTTCCCCGGACAAATCCGCCTCGCGGAAGTCGCCCGAGCGGTGCTGCCAGGCGACCTCCAGTTGCGCCACGTTGTCCGGTGTGATCTGGTTGGCCCTGGAAAAATGCGTGCCGCCGGGCGTCGCTCCGTAAGCCGGCCAGCCGGCGGCGACGCCCGGGCGGACTGTTTCGACGGCGGAAGCCTCGCAGCCCGCCAGCATTGGGGCGGCGCCCAGCAAGGAAACGCCGGGCAAACAGGCCCACAACAAGCAGCGCCACAGCGGTGGGAAATTGATCAGCCTCATCGGGTCATCGAATTCCGGGCGATTGACAGGGCTGTCATGCTAGCTCAGCGGCCCGACGTCGAACGACCAGCAGCGTTGCGCATAAGTCGAGCGGCATTACTGCGGTTCGCGCCCCGGGGGCATCTCCCTGCGTTCACGGGACTGCGCCCGGCAGGGCAGTTCCACAGGAACACACCATGCCGCTGCAAACCCCGCCCCCGACTTCCCCCGCCCGCGGCGAGGTGGGTGTCGAGGCGGTCCTGTTCGACACCTTCGGCACGGTCGTCGACTTCTACCGGCCTTTCAAGCGCGGCTTCGAAGAGCTGGCGCGCGACTGCGGGGTGGACTGCGACGCGGGCCGGCTCGCGATCGACTGGCGTACCGCCTATCTGTTCAGTACCGTTTCCCAGGCCATGCAGGAGGACGCCTTCAGGCCCCTGCGCCAGATCAACCGCGACAACCTGGCACAGCTTCTCGAGGAGCGCTTTCCCGCGCCGGTCAGCGCGGCGCGGGTCGATGAACTGGCCACGACCTGGGAGAAACTCGACCCCTGGCCGGATGTGGTCGAGGGCCTGCACAGGCTGCGCCGCCGACACATCATCGCGCCGCTGTCCAACGGCAACTTCGCCGACATGGTGCGCCTGTCGCGTCACGCCGGACTGCCCTGGGATATTATCCTCGGCGCCTCGATCAGCGGTTACTACAAACCGCACCCGTCGACCTACCTGAAGTCTGTCGAGGCCCTGGCCCTGCAGCCGGCGCAGGTGTGCATGGTTGCCGCGCACCAGGCGGACCTGGCGTTCGCGGCCGGTCACGGCATGCAGACCGCTTTCGTCCCCCGGCCGCAGGAATTCGGCGGCGCGGTCAAACCCCGCGAAGCGGAACCGGGCAGGGACTACCTCGACGCCGCGGAGATACATCCCGAGGGCGACTGGACCTACGTGGCGGAAGATTTTGTGGATCTCGCCGAACAACTGGAGGGCGACCATGCAGGATCATAGTTTCAGTTTCGATGTCGATGCGCCGCCCGAGGACGTCTGGGCGGTTTTCTGGAGCCGCAAGACCGGCGACGTCATCGAGCACGGCGACGTGCGTATCGAAATACTGCACGGCGGCGACGAGAACGGCGAGGGACTGATACGGCACTGCCACTTCCCGGTGCCCGGCTACCTGCTGTCCGGCGGCAGGGCGAAGTCCTGGGAGCGGCTGACCCGGGTCAAGCCGTACGAGTCCTGGCGCTACGATGCGGTGGGCAAACCGCTGTGGTCAAAGGCCACCGGCCGGACGCGGCTGGAACCGCTGGACGGCAACCGCACCCGCGTGCATTTCCGGGAGACCTACCACGTGTTCAACCCGCTCATGCGCGTTCTGCTGGAACGCCGGGTGCACGCGGCGATTTCCAGGGACAACGACAAAAAGATGAAAACGGGCGTGGAAATGGGCCTGAAAGCCCTGCGGGCAAGGCGGGCGAACGCGGCCTAGCAAACCGTCAGGCGCCCGCCGGCCCGTGGGACCATTTCGCACTTCAATCTCCGACCGATACGGTGGACAATGCGGGCTCTTTTCCCCGCGGAGACAGCGCATGGACATCAGACTCGGCGAAACGCCCGAGGGCCCCCTGCAGGGCATTCGCGTTATCGATATCACTTCCATGATTACCGGCCCCCTGTGCGGCCAGCAACTGGGCGATCTCGGTGCCGACGTGGTCAAGATCGAGCCGCTGCACGGCGAGATCGCACGCTGGATGGCGCCGCCGCAGGAGGCGGGCCTGACCGGCTTCTACTCGCAGCTCAACCGCAACAAGCGCAGTCTGGCTCTGGACCTGAAGAATCCGCGCGGGATCGACATCGTCAGGAAACTCGCCGCGAACGCGGACATTCTGGTGGAAAACTTTCGCGGGGGCGTGCCCGACCGGCTCGGCATCGGCTACGACGATCTGCGCCCGCACAACGAGCGCCTGATCTACGTCTCCATCACGGGTTTCGGCCCGACCGGCCCCTACGCCGAGCGTCCCACCTACGATCCGATCGCCCAGGGTATGGTCGGCGGCTGTTTTATTCAGGGCATGCCCTTCGGCGGCAAACCGCAACTTATTCAAAGCGCGATCGTCGACAAGACCACCGCCATCACCGCCGCGGGCGTTGCCCTGGCGGCCCTCTATGCCAGGGACCGCCCGGGCGGCACCGGCAAGGGGCAACGCGTGGATGTGCCGATGATCGACGCCTGGGCCGCCAACTCCCTGCCCGACATGATGCCTGTCGACAGCTTCGTGCCCAACGAGCTGCCCGATCCGGCGCCCCTGGCGGTGCTGCGCACTTTCGCCACCAGTGACGGCTACGTGGTGGGCATGGCACTGCAGGACAATCACTTTCGCGGCCTGTGCGAGGCGCTCGAATGCACGGAACTGCTGGACAGGCCGGGCATGGGCTCACTCGGCGAGCGGGTAACGAACTTCAAGCCCTGGCTCGACGCCATCGAGAATGTCATGACGCGGTTTTCCACTGACGAACTGCTGCGGCGGCTGGATGCCGCCGGTGTGCCATTCGGCAAGGTGAACACCATCCGCGAATTCGAGGAAGACCCCCAGGCCAGGCACAACCGCACCATTTTCGACGCCGAGCATCCCGAAGCCGGGACCATGCGCTACATCCGCTACCCGGGGCATCTCTCGGAGACACCGGCGTCACTGCACAGGCACCCGCCGCGGCTGGGCGAGCACGGCGCGGAGATTCTGCGTGAGGCGGGTTACTCCGACGCCCAGATCGAGGAACTTGCGCAAGACGGAGTGGTGGCGCACTGAGCACCGTCTTGTGCGTGGCGGTGCATCTTGCAATGCGGTGAAAGTCACCTAACCTTGTACGCAGGGACACATGCAGCCATTGACCTGACGGCGAATCCCGGGAAACCCCGACACCTGACATGCACGGAGATCCAGTCCTATGAGCGACGACAAGAACACCGGTAACGACACTTCGGGCGCCGACAATCCGACACCTCCCGGGGAGGCCGGCCAGGGCGAGTCGCCGCCCGCCGGCGGGGGCGGCACCCAACCACAACCCGGCTCTACCGGCGAGCCCGGCCAGGGCAGCTCCGGAAGCGCCAGCGGTTTCGATCTGGGCACAGTGATAGCCCAGATGCAACAAGTCCTCACCGATCCCACCGGCTTCTATCGCGCCATGCCAAGGGAGGGTGGCTACAGCGAACCGATCATCTTCGCCCTGGTCATGGGGGCCATCTCGGGAGCGGTGTTCGCCGTGCTGTCCATCGTCGGGCTGACCGGCGCGGGGGTCGCCGGCCTGGCGGCGATAATCTGGATGCCTGTCGCGATGTTTATCGGCAGCTTTATCGGCGGGGCGATCATGTTCGTCATCTGGAAGCTGATGGGCTCGCCGCGGGATTTCCAGGCCGCCTACCGCTGCGTGGCATACTCCTACGGCGTCATGCCGGTGCTTGCCATTGTGAGCATCATTCCCTACGTCGGCACGATCGTGCGCGTCGTCTGGGGCCTCTGGCTGATGCTGATCGCCAGCGTCGAGGTACACGAGCGAGCGCGCCAGACCGCACTCATCGTGCTCGGTATCATCGGCGTTGTCCTGCTGATCACAGGCCTGTCCGGGGAAAGGGCCTCGCGCCAACTGGCCGCCACCGGCCAGCAGAGCGCCGCGGAAGTTCAAAAGAGCCTGCAGTCGCTGCAGCAGCTGGGCGTCGACGAGCAGGGGCAGATCGATCCGGAAAAGGCCGGTCGCGCTCTGGGCGATTTCATGCGCGGCATGCAGGAGGCGGCCGAGGGCACGCAACAGCAGGAGGCGGCCGAGGGCACGCAACAGCAGGAGCAGCAGTCCGAATAATTGTCCGGCGTACGGCGCCCCGGCGCCCCGGCGCATTGTCCACCGGATATCCTCGGTAGCGCCATCCCCCTCCATGCGTTTGCACCGCCGCATTAGCGGCATGGCGCGCCGATCCCGGCCGCTCTGGTGCAACATATTGAGCCGTGCCCCGGGGCCGCTTTCCTATAATTGGCCCCTTGCAACCGGCCTGCCGGCGGCGGGCCACAGAAACAGGAACCGACTGCGATGAATTTCGATTTTTCCGAAGAACAACAGCTGATTCGCGATCAGGCGCGCGGCCTTCTGGGCCGGGAGTGCACGCCCGCCGCGGTGCGCGCGGTGCTGGAGAACGGCGACGTGCACTTCGATCACGCGCTGTGGGACAGGATCGTCGAGCTGGGCTGGACGGCGATGACCGTACCCCAGGATTGCGGCGGCCTGGGCCTTGGCTACCTGGAACTGTGCGTCATTGCCGAGGAACTGGGACGCGCCCTCGCGCCGGTGCCGTTTTCGTCCAGTGTCTACCTGGCCACCGAGGCCATCGTGCGCTGGGGCAGCGAGGCGCAGCGACAGGCCTGGCTGCCGCGCCTGGCCGCGGGGGAACTCATCGGTACACTGGCCCACGTCGAAGCCCCGGGGCGGCCCGCCGTCAACCTGCAAGTCGCGGACGGCACACTGTCCGGCAGCAAACTGCCCGTGCCGGACGGCGCAATCGCCGACATCGCCGTGATCACGGCGCGGGATCCGCAGGGCGCCCTGCGCCTGTATGTCGTGGAACTCGATCAAGCCGGCGTGACGCGCGAAACCCTGGAAAGCCTGGATCCCTCACGTCCGCAGGCGAGGCTCAGCTTCGAAGGCGCCGCGGTGCAACCGCTGGGTGACAACGGGGCCGGCGACGCCGAACTCTCCGAACTGCTGGACCGGGCGGCGGTGCTGCTGGCCTTCGAACAGATCGGCGGCGGCCAGGCGGCGATGGACGCGGGACTGGCCTACACCAAAGAGCGCTACGCATTCGGCCGGCCGGTCGCCTCTTTCCAGGCGATCAAACACAAGTTCGCCGACATGTTCGCGGCCCTGGAACTGGCCCGCGCCAACGCCTACTACGGCGCCTGGGCACTGTCCTGTGACGCGCCGGACCTGCCGCTGGCCGCCGCTACCGCCAGGGTCAGCGCCACCGACGCCTTCTATCTGATCAGCAAGGAGAACCTCCAGGCGCACGGCGGTATGGGATTCACCTGGGAGTTCGACTGTCATCTCTACTACCGGCGGGCCCAGCTGTTGTCGTCACTGGTCGGCACGCTGCCGCAGTGGAAGGAACACGTCGCATCGCGCCTGCTGGACGTCGCCTGAGGAGCATACCCATGGATTTCAATGACACACCGGAACTGGCCACTTTTCGGCGCGAGGTGCGCAACTGGCTCGACGCCAACGCCGAACGGCGCACGGACAACCTGCACACCGGCGTGGAAGGCGACGACGCATTCCGGGAAGCCAAGGCCTGGTACAAAAAGAAGGCCGAGGCGGGTTACGCCAGCCTGACCTGGCCACGGGAGTACGGCGGCGCCGGCCTCACCCCGCTGCACGAGGTGATCTGGACCCAGGAGGTACAGAACTACTACACCCGCGACGGATTTTTTGTCATAGGCATCGGCAACTGCGGCCCGGCGATCATGCACCTGGCGGGCGAGGACCAGAAACGCGAACTGCTGCCGCGCATGGCCAGCGCCGAAGACGTGTGGTGCCAGCTCTTTTCCGAACCCGGCGCCGGTTCCGATGTCGCCGGTCTGCGCACACGCGCCGAACGCGACGGCGACGACTGGGTGGTGAACGGCCAGAAAATCTGGACATCCGGGGCGCAGTACTCGGATTACGGCGTGGTATTGACCCGCACCGATCCCGATGTGTCCAAGTACAAGGGCCTGACGATGTTCATGATCGACATGCGCCAACCGGGTGTGGAGGTGCGTCCCATAAAACAGATGGACGGCGGCCAGCATTTCAACGAAGTGTTTTTTCGCGACGCGGTGATTCCGGACAACTACCGGCTCGGCGACCCCGGCGGCGGCTGGAGCGCCGCGCTCACCGTGCTGATGAGCGAGCGACTGGCCATCAGCGGCGTGCAGCCGACCGGATTTCCGCAATTTCTGGACACCGTGAAATCGCTGGAACTCAACGGTGAGCCGATTGCCGCCGATCCGGTCGTGCGCGAGCGTCTGGCGACGTGGTACAGCCAGTACGCGGGGCTGCGGGCGGCGAACATGCGCATGGTCACCGCCGTTGCCAAAGGCGGTGTCGCCGGCGCGGAGGCGTCCCTGGGCAAACTGGTGGGGGCTGTCATGAACCAGGAAATCGCCAATTTTACCTGCCAGTTACTCGGCCCCGCCGGCGTCATCCGCGACCCCGCCATCAGTGTACAGCGCGCTCATTTCCAGAATTCGGTCCTGTTGTCGCCCGGTGTGCGTCTGGCCGGCGGCACCGACGAGATCATGCGCAACATCATTGCCGAGCAGGTCCTCGGCATGCCGCAGGAACCGCGCGCCGACAAGGGCATGGCATTCAGGGACATACCCACCAAACCGGGCTCAACTGCTCCCCATGGAGGAGGCATGTACACGGTATTCGTTGCGGCGCTGGTGGCGCTGTTCTACGCACTGGCGATCGCGTTCGCCCTGGAAGCCATTCTCAAAGCGCGCACGTCACAGGGCGCCGTTGCCTGGGTGATCTCGCTCGTCGCCTTTCCCTTTGCCAGCGTCCCCGCCTACCTGATCTTCGGCCGCAACCGCTTCAGCGGCTATCTAGACCAACGGGACGAGATCGCGCAAAAATCCAGAGCGCTGATCGATCGCACGCAGGGCTCCGTGGCGGAGTATGCCCTCGAGCCGAATCCCGACATGCCGTGGCTGAACAGCCTGTTCAAGCTGGCGCGCATGCCGGCCACCAGCGGCAACGAGGTGCAACTGCTGATCGACGGCGCCGCCACTTTCGACAGCATCGAAGAAGGCCTGCGCGGCGCTCAAAAATACATATTCTTCCAGTCCTACATTATTCGGGACGATGACCTGGGACGCCGCATCGGACGCGTTCTGGCCGACAAGGCGCGCGAGGGCCTCGATGTCTACCTTCTGTTCGACGAGATCGGCAGCCCCGGTTTCGCGCGCTCGAAGCTGTACCGGCAATTGACCATGACCGGTGTACGCGCGGCCGCCTTCGACACCACCCGGGGCCGCCGCAACCGGTTTCAACTGAATTTCCGCAATCACCGCAAGATCGTCGTCGTGGACGGCGACCATGCCTGGATCGGCGGTCACAACGTGGGCAATGAGTACCTCGGTCTCGGCAAACGCTTCAACCACTGGCGTGACACCCACGTGCGCATGTCCGGCCCGGCGGTCCTCGGCGCGGAGCTGGCGTTCGCCACCGACTGGCTCTGGGCAACCAACTCGAATCTCGACGTGCAGCGCGACTGGAAAGCCACGCCCCGCGGCGACTGCAATGTGCTGGTGTTCCCCTCCGACCCCGCCAGCGAGTACGAGGAGGCGGGGCTGATGTATCACCAGTTGATCGCCGCCGCGCGCAACCGTATCTGGATCGCAAGCCCCTACTTCGTGCCCGACAACGCCATCGTCTCGGCACTGCAGCTGGCGGCATTGCGCGACGTGGAAGTGCGTATTCTCATCCCGGACAAACCGGACGGGCCGGTGGTGGGTCTGGCAAACTGGTCGTTCACCCGCCAGTTGCTGCCCTTTGGCGTAGACGTCTATCGCTACCGGGAAGGCTTCATGCACCAGAAGACGCTGCTTGTCGACGATGATGTCTGCGGCGTCGGCACCGCCAATTTCGACAACCGCTCCTTCCGGCTCAACTTCGAAATCACCGTGCTGGTACAGAACGCCCGGCTGGCCGGCGAGGTCGAAGCCATGCTCGTCAGGGACATGACCAACTCCCACCGGGTGAGTGAAGAGGACATTCAGCGCAAACCCCCCTGGTTCATCCTCGCGATGGCTGCCGCGCGTCTGCTGGCGCCGGTTCTCTAGGAGGCTGTCGGACTTAGGCGATCGTAGCGAGGCGAGTGAAAATCGAGGCCAGATTTTCGACTTTTGAGGTGCATAGTGGTTCTATGTGCCGAAATGCGGAAATGGGCCGATTTACGCCGCCGCAGTAGATCAGTCTGAGTCCGACAGCCTCCTAGGAGGCAACGCCCATCACGAATATCACCAGCACCGCCGGCGGCACGATGTAGCGGACCAGAAAGTGCCATAGCGCAAAGGCACCCTCACCCATGGTCGTGAGTTCATCGCGGGTCGCTTCCCTGGCCATCGCCCAACCGGCAAAAATCGCGATCAACAACCCGCCCAGGGGCAGCAGTATCTGGTTGGATAAAAAGTCCATGGCGTCGTTGAAGTTCATGCCGCCGATGCGCAGCCCGTCGAATACGTTGTAGGACAGCACCGACAACACGCTGAACGCGGCTATGGCACTCACCACCAGCAGCGCACTGCGGTGCCGCGGCATCTCGAAAGCGGTCCTCCATCCAGTGGGTAATGGCTTCCACCAGGCCCACCATGGAGGTAATCCCCGCCACCGCGAGCATCAGGAAAAACAGCACACTGAACACGGCGCCGCCGGGCATCTGCGCAAAGGCCACCGGCAGCGTCTGGAAAATCAGTCCGGGGCCCGCGGCGGGGTCGAGTCCGTGGTTGAAAACGGCGGGAAACACAACCAGCCCCGCCAGCAGGGCCACCGCTGTGTCGACCACCACAATGAGCAGTACGGAGTTGGTGATGGAGATCGACCGGGGCAGGTAGGAACCGTAAACCATCATGCCCGCCAGGCCCACGCCGATGGAGAAAAACGCCTGGCCAATGGCCGCCAGGACGGTGCCGAAGCCGACCGCGCTGAAGTCGGGTGTAAACAGCCAGGTCAGCGCCTGGTCGAAGCCGCCCGCCACATAGTTGTAGGCCGCCAATCCCGCCAGCAAGATGAACATGAGCGGCATCATGATGCGCACCGCGCGCTCGATACCGTCCTTCACACCGGCGTAGATGATCAGACCGGTGATGGCCAGACCCACGAGAGTCCAGAACAACATGCCGCCGTTGTTACCGAGTACAGCGGCAAAAGCCGCCTTCGACGCAGCGGCATCGACGCCGGCAAATCCCGTGGTCAGGCCCTTGAACAGGTACCACAGCACCCAGCCGACTATCACGGCGTAAACAATTTCGATGGTAAAGGCGGCGAGCAATCCCATGCCGCCCACTATGCGCCAGTGCCTGGAGCGGTTGTTCTGCGCGGCGAGATTGGCCACTGCCGTGGGCGGGCTGCCCTGGCCGCGACGCCCGATCAGGACCTCGGCGATCAGGATTGGAACGCCGATGCCGAAGGCGCAGGCCAGGTAGATCAGCACAAAGGCCGCGCCGCCGTTTTCTCCGGTGATGTAGGGAAAACGCCAGATGTTACCGAGGCCAACGGCAAAGCCCACCGAGGCCATCAGGAAGGTAAATCGGGATGACCAGTGTGCCCCGCCCGCTGCCGCCATGTGTCCCTCCGAACTGTTTCTTGTTTTTAGCCGAGTCTACACAAATGGCGGGCAAACTTCAGGTGACAGGCACCCGGCGACATCGCTCACCAGACGGCCGGTGCGGCTGCCGGCAACAGACGCGCTATTCCTCCAGCAGGTCGAAATCCGCCTTGCCGATGCCGCAGTCCGGGCACTCCCAGTCTTCGGGAATATCCTCCCAGCGGGTTCCCGGGGGGATGCCATCGTCCGGCAGCCCCTCGGCCTCGTCGTAGATGAAGCCGCAGATGACACATTCGTACTTTCTGAATTCGGTATCGCTCATGGTCGATTATTTCCCGGAGAGAGTTTGCAAAACCGCGATTATACGCACTAAGAACAGCTCATGCTCCCGCCGTGGTTTGCAGATGGTGTCTCAGTTTGGATTTCTACCCCGAGATCGCTTGAATCGGGTGTGGCGATCTAGAATCCGCCCTCCAGGCTCACCCGGTAGCGGTCGCCTTCCGGCGCGGCCATCAGCGCGAGGGCGTCCTGTAGCTGAGGATCCAGCGTGTCGTCGCTGCCGAGCAACAGGTCGATCGCGTAAACCCGCCCGCGCAGTTCGATGCGCCCCTCGGCTTGCAGAGGCCCGCTCAGCGTAATGACCTCCCCGACCAGCACTTCGCCCGGCGGCTGCTCAACGTCCAGGGCGTAGCTGCCCAGGGGGACCCGCCCGCGCGGCGACTGGAAGCCCGCATCCTGCCAGACCGCGCGCCCGCGTGCGCTGTGGGGCAACCCGTCCCGCAGGGACAGTTGTTCGAGCTGCGCGGAAAACGTGCCGTCGACCGCCAGCGGCGCGAAATGTTGCACCAGATCGGCGGATGCGCGCATGTCAAAATCGGCCAGGTCGATATCCTGCCCGCCGCGCAGTCGCAGTTTGCCGTTCAGAGTCTGATTGCCCCACTGGCTGCTGACGTTCAGGCGCGGCGACAACAGCAACAGGGACGCCGGGTCGAGTGACCAGCGCACGGCGCCCAGATGCAGATAACCCGGCGGCAGGCGCAGCAGGCAACGACTGGCACCACCGCGCCAGAGTGTTCCTTCAAAGCCGGTCATCACCACCTGCTGCGCGGGCAGGACCAGGCCGAGAAGCCGCGCCGGTGCATGGATGACCAGCGCCGCGACAAAAACCAGGGCCAGGGCAACGCCCCACCCGAATCGGCTCCAGCGCATCAGCCGGCCTGTGCGATACGCACAGTGGCGTTGACGCGACCGACCGGACCGGCCTGTGTAATCGACACTTCCCGCACCAGCAGGCCCTCCCCGTACTCCATCTGGTACAGCCAGCCCAACAGGTCGTCAAAAGATGCATTTTCCAGGCGCACCTGTATTTCACCGCTACTGCCTGGCTGCAGGCGACTGACCGGCAATTGCAGCCGGCCGGTGGAACTGTTGATCAGGGAGGTCAGGTTGCGGCGCGCCCCGGTGGTCGCTCCGCTGTCGCGCAATTCCAGCAGTTCGGCAACCATGGCGTCCACGCGTGTCAGGGATTCCGCGACGGCCTCGTTCTGCATCAGCAACTCGTCGCGACGCGCGTCCAGCGGCGACCATACCAGCAGGTACAGCGCGTAGAGGGCAACCGCCACACCCAGCACCAGTACGCTGAGCTGCTCGCGCTGATTGAGACCGGCGAACCACTCCTTCACGAGCGTTTGGCCACCCGCAGCCGGGCGCGTACCCTGTCATCCTGGGCGCTGCTGCTCTCCATCACTGCCTCCAGACCCGCTTCGTTGATGCGTCTGCGCAAATCTTCCACGCCCTCGAAATCCGCCGCCGAAATATTCATGCGCATTTCACCGGACCGGTCATTGTAATTGATGGTGGCGATACTGGTATCGGGCTCACCCGCCACCGCTGCGCCGACCCGTTCGATCAGACTGACAAAACCAGTGCTCTGCGACGTGCCGCGCAGGGCATCGAGCTGGCGGCGCAGCTGTTTCTCCGCATCCACCACCTGCCCCCGTGGAAAAGCCTTTCTGTAGCTTTCCTGGACCGCGGCGCGCAGGTTCTCGTTCTGCGCCTGAAGATTGCGGTAGTCGGCGTACAGTGCCGCCAGTTGCACCAGCAACGCGATGGCGAAAGTTGCCGCGACCGGCCGCCAGTACCGCCACCAGCGCCCCAGCGGCAGGCGCGCGGCGTAGGCGCCCTGCAGCAGATTGAGGTTCGCGTCGCCCGCGTCGGCGAGCAGAAGCGCGGCGTAGAGATTGCCGGCGCGCCACTGCGCCACATCGCGCAGCGTCCCGGGCAGCAGCCCGAGGTCGGCCTGCTGCTCGGCGCCGTAAACAATCACGGCCTGGGGGGGATCCCCCTCCTCCAGCACACTCTCCAGTAACGCCGGAGCCATGTCGCGCTCTATGCTGAAGCCGGAGCAGGAGCCGCAGCGCACAATCGCGGTGTCGCCCTCGAGCACCACGCACCACTCGCCGGGCTGCCAGGGCAGCACGAGCGGCTCGGGGACCCAGCGGTTGATGCCCGGAAAATCCGCCAGGCGCTCGCCCCACTCCGCCATTTTTTCGCGTGCGCAAATGGCCACGCCGAGTACGTTCTTGTCCAGGGCGCAGTGGGCGAAATGCAGTTCCTCGATATCTTCCGCCACCTGTTCCTCGAGGGCGTAGGGCAGCGATTTGTCGATGTGTTTTTTCTCGGCGGGAGTGACCGGGATGCTCAGCAGACGCACATCCGCGCCGGGCGCGGCGAAACACACCGCGCTGCGCCGCTGGGCGAGCAGCGCCCGCAGGTCCGCCGCGGCGGAATCATCGTCGAGCCAGCGCGGCTCCTCGCTGCCGCCGGGGGCGTACCAGGCCAGACGATCGCCAATCAGGCGAATAATGGCAACGTGTTGCAAACCCGAACGACCCCCGATTCGACATCCCCTCTCACAGGCTGCCACCGGCCCTGGCGAGGGCGGCCACGCGGCGGTTCCTGCGTTCCAGCACACTGTACAAGCGCATGTTGCTGCCGGCAAGCTCGGCCTGGGCGCTGAGCAGGAAATAGGACGAACTTTCCCCCAGCAGCTCCGCGACAGCCTCCATGCCCTCCTTGCCCTGAAACACAGGGTGCTCCAGGAACTCGCGCTTGTCGGTGAAACCCGCCTCCTGTCGATACTCGACCAGTCGCTCGCCCTCATCCTCACTGAGCGGGTTCAACGTGTCATTGATACTGCGCAATACCGTGGCGGGTGCCGTGTGGATGTTCAGGCTGGCCCGGCCCGGATCCCTGGGCCAGACCGTCACCCAGGGCTCCAGCGCCCGGTAGAGCTCCGGCGTGACGTTGGCCACCGCGCGCAGTTCGCTGACGCTCGTCATCGGCCGGTTGGCCGCGCGGTAGGCCGGGGTGAGCCCGGCGTAATAGGTATCCTCGGCGCCATTGGCGACCGCAAATTGGTCGCTGTCCAGCCAGTCGCCAATGGCGCGGGTAATGATAGTCGCCTCGTACTGGCTGAGCTCTGGCTCCTCGAGCGCCTGCAAAAGACGAATGAACTGCTTCTGCGCCTCGGTGAAACGCTCCTCGCCCACGGCGCTCTCCGGCGACTCCCGGGGGATCAGCGTATTGAGATTGAAACGTCCCTGCAGGTCTTCCAGCGAGCCGCTCATCCAGCCGCCCTCCTCCAGCGCATAGGGCTGGGGTGGCTGCGCCCATATCTCATCCAGGGTATCCCGCGGCCGCTGGGTCTCCTGATCCAGGTCATAGTCCCGCTGCAGGGCCAGCGTCGCCAGTTCCTCGGCACCGCGCAGGTAGGCCTGGGACTGCTCCGCCAGCAGGATATTGGCATTGCGCTGATAGAAGCGCAGAAACTCGCCGCGCATGGCCACCACCAGCGCCGCACTCACCGCGAACACCAGCATCGCCACGATCATCGCCGCGCCACCCTGGCGTGCGCGCGGGGCGCGCCTACAGCGGGGGCAGTGCATACAACCTTCTCATTTCGCCCTGGTCGCGCAGGTGCAGGCGGATTTCCACCGCGGCCGGCGGCGACAGCTCCGCGTCCGGATTGCTGGTATCGATGACCCAGTTGTCGGGCCAGTCGCGCGTGTCCACGTCAGTGCTGCCGCGCCGCGCCCGTACCCGCTCCGGTGAATCCAGAAAAGCCAGCTCGACATACTCCACGCCGTCCAGCAGCCGCGCGCTTCGGGGCTCGGTACTCCCGGAGCGGTCCAGCACGAAATAGACGTCGCGCCACAGTGCTTCGTCCTCGACGCGATAGTTGACCCGCTGCATGTTGCTGCGCGGATGCGCATTGGGATTGTGCCAGCCGGTACGGGTGAAGCTCAGCAGGAAACGCGCGGCATCGCCCCCGACGAAGGCGGGCTCGGTCTGGCCGAACTCATCGCGCACCGGCCGCGGCACGAACTGGCGCAAATCGCGGGACAGGATCATCCACGCGCGATTGATCTCGTAGGTGCGGTCGGCATTGGCGCGCAGGGTATCGACGCTGGCCATCACGTTCGCCAGGCTGGCGTAGGCGACCATGCCGACAAAGGCGGTAATGGCCAGGGCAATGAGCACCTCCACCAGCGTAAAGCCCGCCGCCCTAGTTTGCACCCGGGACACCTCCCGCCGCCGGCAGGTCGACGGCCTCGAATGCCACCAGGCTGTACAGCGGCCGCTCGCGATTGTCCTCGCGCGCCGCTACGTCGATCTCGATCCGGTAAAGGCTGTCCAGTCCACCGGGCGCCTTCTGGATGCGCACCCACCAGAACCAGTCGCGCTCGGCGATTGTTGACTGGCCGCTGTCCCTGGTCTCGTCCAGACTGCCGGTCGCGGCGACGATCAGGCGAATTTCCTCCAGCTTGTTGGCCGCCGCCATCTGGGCCATGGTCTTGTCGCGCAGGTAGGCGGTATCGTCCGCCTGCTGGTACAGGGACGTGAGCAGCGCCGGCAGCGCGATTGCCACAATGGCCAGGGCCACCATCACCTCGACCAGTGTAAAACCGCGCCCGCGCACTAGATTGCGTCCTCTTCTTCGCGGGGAATACCGCCGCGCAGCACCTCGAAGCGCCCGAGCAGGTCCCACTCTATGCGCCAGAGCAACTCATCATCCTGCCTGCGCCGCACATCGATGGTACCGGGCGTGGTCTCGCCACTGGCATAAAACACGATTTGCGGGCCGCGTTCCTCCTCCGGTTCTCGCGGGTCCGCCTCTTCGTAGGGCGAATCCTCGATTTCCAGTTCGACGGCTACGGCGGGAGGCAGCCGCTGCTCGGCGAATATCTCCTTGCCGCTCAGGGGAGCCCGCCAGCCGTCGACAGCGCGCTCGCGCCAACTCCAGGCATAGACAAACTCGCCCTCCTCCTCCTCCCGGGTTATCACCAGGCCGTAGTCCCAGCCGGTGAACTGGGCCTCGTCCAGCGCGTACTCGGCGGTATCGGCGAGCTGCCGCACCTGGGATTCGAGCCGGATTTCCGCGTCCCCCGAACCGACATTCAGGGAGACGAGAGAGGTGAAAATGACGATCACCATGAGGGTGACCAGCATTTCCAGCAGACTGAAGCCGCCCGCCCGGCGCCGCCCCCCAAAGAACGTCGCACTCACGGTCAGGTCCACGGCGGACCTTCTCGCAACGGCTCAGCCCTCTTCCTTCCAGTTGCCGATATCGGCGTTCTGGTCCTCGCCGCCCGACAGCCCGTCGGCGCCCAGGGTATAGATGTCCACTTCCTTGTGTTCGCCCGGGTGCATGTAGAGATAGGGCCGCCCCCACGGGTCCAGCGGCAACTCCTCCAGATAACCCCCCTCGCGAAAATTGCGCGGCTGAGGGTCCAGGTTGCTCGCCTCTACCAGCGCCTCCAGGCCCTGCTCCGTCGTGGGATACACGTAGTTGTCCAGCCGGTACATCTTCAGCGCCGTCTCGATGTTCTTGAAATCCGCTTTCGCCTTCTGTACCCGGGCCTCGTCGGCCTGATTGAGTACCGTGGGCGCGACCACGCTGATCAGCAGCCCCATGATCACCAGCACCACCAGGATCTCTATCAGGGAGAAGCCGCCGGCGTTATCTCTAACTCGCATCACTCAGTTCACCATTGTATTCAGATCAAAAATGGGCAGGAGTATCGCCGCCACGATGGTCAGGACCATGCCGCCCATGAAGACGATCATCAACGGCTCGAACAGCGCCATCATGGTACCCAGCGTCATTTCCAGTTCACGCTCCTGGTTGGTCGCCGAGCGCTTCAGCATGGTCTCCAACTCCCCGCTGGTCTCGCCGCTGGCCACCATGTGTACCATCATCGGCGGGAATCGGCCACTCTGCTGCAGCGCCCTGTGCAGGCTGCTGCCCTCCTGCACCCGCTCGGCCACCTCCGTGCTGTCCTCGCGCAGGACGCGGTTGGTCAGCACTTCCCCGGCGATACGCAGGGATTCCAGCAGCGGCACGCCGCTGGCCATGAGTATGCTCAATGTCGAAGCGAAACGCGCCGTATCGAGTGCGATCAACAGCCGCGACAGGCCGGGAACCCGCAACAGGAAGCGGTGCCAGCGCCTGCGGCGCCGGGGGTTGCGCAGCAGCTGCCGGAACAGCGCGACAAATACGGCGATGCCCGCTATTACCCAGACACCGTAGCGCTGGGAAAATTCACTGGCGGCGATGAGCCCCCGGGTCAGCAGCGGCAGCTCGCGCTGACTGTGAGCGAAAATCCCCACCAGCTCGGGCACCACGAAAATCATCAACAGCAAGACGACCGCCACCGCGACACCGACCAGGACGAAGGGGTAGATCATGGCCATTTTCAGTTTCTGGCCGGTGTACTGGCGCTGTTCCGTGTAGTCCGCCAGTTGCTCCAGTACCGGCCCCAGATAGCCCGCGTGTTCGCCGGCCCGCACCATGGCACAGTACATTTCGTTGAATACCTGCGGGAACTCACCCAGGGCGTAGGCCAGCGTATGCCCCTCGGCGACGCGGGAGCGAACCTGCAACAACATGCCCTTGGTGCGGCCGGAACGGCTCTGCTGCGCCGCCGCCTGCAGGGCCTCGTCGATGGGCAAATTGGAATCGATGAGCGTGGCCAGCTGCCGTGTCATCAGCGCCAGCTCACCGGCGCTGACCCGGGTGAACAACTGTGACAGGCGGAAGCCGGACCGCTCCCCCCGGGGCCGGTTGGCCTCCGCGACTTCGACCGGGCGCAGTTGGCGGCCGCGCAGCAGCGCACGCACCTGGCGCTCGGAATCCCCTTCGAGAACGCCCTTGAGCAGCTTGCCCTCGGTATTCAGCGCCCGGTAGCGATAGGCAGTCACTGCGGCCTCAGGTAATGGAAGTCACACGCAGGACTTCCTCGATGCTGGTATCTCCGGCCAGGATGCGGCGCCGGCCATCGGTTTCAATGCCGGGATAGTAGCGCCGCGCATGCTTGAGCATGTCCTGCTCGCTTTCGCTCTCGTGGATCATGGCGCGCATCCGGTCATCGATCTCGATCAGCTCGTAGATACCGGTGCGCCCGCGGTAGCCCGTATAGTTGCACTGCTCGCAGCCCCGGGGCCGGTAGATGGTCGCCGCGGCGCCGGCCTCCACCCCGAGGATTTCGCGCTCCGCCGCGTCGGGCTCGCGTTCCTCGCGGCATTCCCGGCACAACAGGCGCACCAGCCGCTGTGACATCACCGCCAGCAGACTGGAGGACAACAGGAACGGTTCGATGCCCATGTCCTGCAGGCGGGTCACCGCGCCGATGGCGGTGTTGGTGTGCAGGGTGGACAGCACCAGGTGTCCGGTCAGCGAGGCCTGCACCGCGATTTCCGCCGTCTCCAGATCGCGGATCTCGCCCACCATCACCACGTCCGGGTCCTGGCGCAATATGGCGCGCAGGCCGCGGGCGAAGGTCATGTCGACCTTCGTGTTCACCTGGGTCTGGCCGATGCCCGGCAGCATGTACTCCACCGGGTCCTCGATGGTCAGGATATTGCGGGACGTCTCGTTGATTTCCGCCAGCCCCGCGTAAAGCGTCGTGGTCTTGCCGGAGCCGGTGGGCCCGGTGACCAGAATGATGCCGTGGGGTTTGTGCAGAAATTTCTGATAGGCGTCGTGCACCTGCCGGTTCATTTTCAACTGCGGCAGTTGCAACTGGCCCGCCGCCGTATCCAGCAGGCGCAGTACCACGCGCTCGCCGTGGGCGGAGGGAATGGTGGACATGCGAATATCGACGGCGTGCCCGGCGAGCTTGACCGAGATACGGCCGTCCTGGGGCACGCGCTTTTCCGCGATGTCCAGCCTGGCCATCACCTTCAGGCGCGAGACCAGCAGCGGCGCCAGCATGCGTTTGGGCGACAGCACCTCCGCCAGTACGCCATCGATGCGGAAGCGCACACTGAGGCGATCCTCGAAGGTCTCGATATGGATATCCGAGGCCTGCTCGCGCACCGCCTGGGACAGGATGGCGTTGATCAGGCGGATGATCGGGGCGTCGTCCTCCGTGTCCATCAGGTCACCGGATTCGGGAATCTCGTCCGCCAGCCGGGTCAGGTCGACATCGGCGCCGATATCCTCGGCCATGCGCTCGGCCTCGTTGTTGCCGTGCTGATAGGCGAGCGTCAGGCGGCGCTGGAATTCGCCTTCGGTGACGCCCTGCAGGCGGAACGGCCCGCCGAGCAGGCGGCGCAGCTCCGTGAGAACCTGCACCGACGGCCGCCCCAGGTGCACCACCAGCGGCGCGCCGTCCTCGTCGCGATCCAGCAGTACGCCGTAATGCTTGGCAAAGGAAAAGGACAGCCCGGCGCGCTCACCGGTGTCGGCAGACAGGGCCTGGACGGCGGCCTCGTTCACTGCGGCATCTCCTGGCCAATGCTGTCGGCGGTCGCCTCTCCGGTCGCCGTTTCCTCCCGCTTGATCGACTTTAGCTGCTCGATCTGCTCCTCCCACTCGGGCAGCAGCGGCAGCCTGTCGTCGCCGAAAAACATCAGTCCCTGATCGCGATTCAACTGCTGCTGCTCGCGGATATAGCGGTACTTGTCCGCCGTGGCGCCGGCCAGCTTCTCATCGTCGCGAATCACGGTGGAGCGGATGAATATCAACAGGTTGGTCTTGTTGACGGAGACGCCGTCGTTGCGAAACAGCCTGCCCAAAAAGGGAATATCACCCAGCACGGGGACCTTCTGCTGCGTCTCGCGAATCTCGTCCTTGATCAGGCCGCCAAGCACCACCACGCGACCATCCTGTGCCAGCACCCTGGTCTGTATCTGCCGCTCGTTGGTCACGACATCGGAAGCGACTTCCTGTGAAGGTGAGATACTGGACACCTCCTGCAGAATATCCAGCACCACGGCATCTCCCTCGTTGATATGGGGTGTCACGGTAAGCGTGATACCGACATTCTGTCGCTCGATGGTCTGGAAAGGGTTCTGGGCGCCAGTGCCGCCGGTGCCGGTGTTGGTAAAAGAGCCGGTGATGAACGGCACTTCCTGTCCCACGGTGATAAAGGCCTCCTGGTTGTCCAGGGTGAGCAGGCTCGGTGTGGAGAGTATGTTGGCATTGGTCTGGCGTTTCAGCGCGTTGAGAATAACCGTCATGGAAAAATCGTCGCCCAGGGTTCCCCAACCGAGCGTCTGGCCCGGGGCGCCGGCCAGTGCGCCGGCCAGTGCGCCGATATCGAAATCGTCCGAGCTATCCGGCGCTTCGTCCTCCGGTGGAAGCACCGCGCCGGCAATGTTTTGTGCGCGGTTATTCGCGGCGTCGATGCTGCTGCCGAAAAAGCCGTCGTCTTCCGCGAACAGCCACTGCAGGCCGAGATCCTGTGTATCGCCCACCTCCATCTCCACGATAATCGCCTCCACCAGCACCTGCGCCCGGCGTATATCGAGTCGGTGTATCACCGCCTCCAGCGAGGCCATTTCGTCGGCGTCCGCGGTGATGATCAGCGAGTTGGTGCCCGCGTCCGCCTCGATCGCCGAACCGTTTCCCGCCGACCTCGCGGGCGCACCACCCCCGTCGCTGTCCAGCTGGGCGATGTTCTGCATTACAGTGCTGAGCACCTCGGCGATTTCCTCGGCGTTGGCGTATTCCAGGTAGATCACCTTGACGTTGCCGCTCTGTTGCAGGGGCGTGTCCAGATGCTCGATCAGGTGCCGCATTCGCGCCCGCTCGATTTCGTCGCCGCTGACCAGTACGCTGTTGGTGCGCACGTCCGCCACCAGGATGACCTCGGGCTCCTGGCCGCCGGTGACCTGCGCCTCGGATTTACTGAGTTTGTCGAGCATGCCGACGACATCCTCGGCCACGGCGTAACGCAAACTGATAATGTCGGTCTCCTGCACCGCGGACCGGTCCATGCGCTCGATGATGTCGCGGATGCGATCGATGTTGGCGGACACGTCGGAAATAATAATGGCGTTGCTGGGCGCGTAGGCTGCCATGTGCGCCTGTTGCGGCACCAGCGGCCGCAGCACCGGGATCAGCTTCGCCGCCGAGATGTTTTCCAGGCGAATAACCTGGGTCACGTATTCGTCGGACGGTTTGGTGGTGTCGCTGTCGGTCACGGTGACCGGCGCCGAGCGCGCGTCCTTGCTCTGGATAATGCGCACGACCTCGCCGGAGCGCACCGCGGTATAACCGTGCACATCCAGAATCGACAGGAACAGGTTGTAGAGCTCCGCGGCGGAAACCGGCCTGGAGGAAATGACCCTGACCTTACCCTTCACCGAGGGGTCTACGACGATTGTGGTGTCGGTGGCTTCGGCCACGAACTTGATCAGCTCCTGGATATCCGTGTCCTTGAGATTGACGGTATATTCCTGGGCAAGCGTCGCCGTCGGCGACATCGACAGTGCCATAAGCACCGCAACGATGCCGATACGCTTCGCGATTTTCACGGATTGTATTTCCTTGTGTCAGGCATGCGTCACTCCAGACCCACGGCCAGGCTGAGCTGCCGGTCACCGCGCTGCAATTCAAAGACCACCTCGCCCGCCGAGCGCATGGCGTTGTAAAGACGCATCGTATTGGCCGGGCTGTCCAGCGAGATGCCGTTGACACTGGTCACCAGATCGCCGGGCTGGAAGCCCAGCGCTTCGAACTGCGCCTGATCACGACCCGGAACCACACGGTAGCCGAGCAGTGAGCCATCCCTGCGCACGGCGCTCACGTTAACGACTTCGGCCAGAGATTGCGGGTTCTCGTAAAGGCGCGAGCGATAACTGGTGGCCAGAGCCGTTACCTCCCTCTCGTTGCGCTTGTCGATCCGCCGCTCGTCGGCGGCGGACGCCGGAGGTTGCAGAGGGCCCCGCGCCGCGGCCAGGTCGGATTCCTCGTACAGTTCCAGACGCTCGTACGTGCCGCCGTTGTCCAGGATCACCTGCCTCGGCATGACCTTGGCCAGGCGCACCCGGCCGGGTACCGGCAGCTTGTCCTCGACGGCATACACTTCCTGCCGCGCCCGGTATTCGATGATCGCGTGTCCGAGGCCGTCCTCGGTGGACGCGACAATACCGCGCAGTTTGAGGTCGAGGCGCGTCTCCTGCGCATCTTTTTCAATACCATCGCGCACACTCGCGGTCTGTTGCGGTACCGGCTCCTCGGCCGCGGCCCCCGGCTCGCCGAAAAGATGCCAGTCGCGCATGCGCTCGATATCCAGTTCGCGCGCCTCTACCATGCTGGTTCCGGAGTCCACGGGGTTGATCACGTCGGGTAGCGGCGCCGGCGCGGATTCCGCGCCGGGCACCAATGCCCACACCAGGCGCGCCAGCGCCAGTGCCCCCCAGAGGGCAAACAGCGCCATGACCAAGCGGCGTATGCGGCGCATGTGGGCGGGTTGCGAGAGGGTATGATAGACAGGCTCCAGCACTGCGCCGGCGCGCGCCGGCAGTTCACTCGCGCTGCTGAACCACTGGGCGGCCAACGACTTCACTCCCCCTGGACTCGCGGGCGGACATGCCGCGCCGGAATTCTAATAGTCACGTTCAAGACTCTCGATTATAGGGTGCGCACGGTAAAGTTAAAACCGCGATTGATACCGCATTGTACCGGTGTCTGAGTGGCCGGGCGTGACAAAAAAGTGGCAGAAAAAACGCCTGCGCCTGGTTCTGCAGCGCCAGCGCCGCACTCAGAACACGTAGAAGTCGAGTAGCGTCAGGAGCAGCATCAGGCCCACCAGGGGGTATATCCAGCGCGACAGCCGGGCCAGCCGTTCCGGATCCGCGGGCTGCGCAAAACGCGACGTGAGAAACACCATCACGGCGACGCCGCCGAAAATGAACAATAATACCAGCAACAGGTTGTTCATTGGCTTTCCTCCGCACGACGGCTCCCGCGGGTAAGGCGCTGAGCCAGTTCCATCAATCCACCCGGTAGACGTCATGGACGCCCTGCGCGGAATCCACCGTGCAGGCCAGATCCTGCAGCAGGCCGTCCCTGAGGCTGTAGACCAGCCCGTGTACGGCAAGCGGCTGTCCGCGCGCCCAGGCCTTCTGGGCGATGGTGGTGTGGCACACGTGAGCAACCTGCTCGCGCACGTTGAGTTCGACCAGCATATTGACCCGCGATTCCTCGTCTTCGATGGCGTTGAGGCGGTCGCAGTGGCGATGATGCACGTCCTTGATGTTGCGCAACCAGTTGTCGATCATGCCGTTGTCGGCATTCTCATAGGCCGCGCGCAC
The DNA here is from genome assembly GCA_034521205.1 of Halioglobus sp. Lineage (GTDB taxonomy): Bacteria > Pseudomonadota > Gammaproteobacteria > Pseudomonadales > Halieaceae > Marimicrobium. The sequence goes on along the minus strand of JAXHMT010000004.1, from coordinate 1,512,287 downwards.
TCCGCCGCAGCCGTAGTGGCCGACCACCATGACGTGCTTGACCCTGAGTATGTCCACCGCGTACTGCAGAACCGTCAGGCAATTGAAATCCGTGTGCACCACCATGTTGGCGACATTGCGGTGCACGAAGATTTCGCCGGGCAGCAGCCCGACAATCTGATTGGCGGGGACACGGCTGTCGGAACAGCCGATCCACAGGTATTCAGGCCGCTGCTGGGCGGCGAGTTTTTCGAAGAACCCCGGGTCGTCCGACTCGACCTGTCGCGCCCACGCACGATTGTTCTCCAGCAGGAGTTCCAGTCCGCTCACGTCGACACTCACACGATCATCGTGCTGAGCCGCGCCTGGGCGACGCAATTGCCGCCGCGCGACTTGGCGATTTCCAGACCGTTATTGCCTACCGATTCCATCTGCACGGCCAGACGCGGCATGTCCACGGCCGGGTACTGCAGGGGCTCCCAGGTCACCAGCCCGATACTGAGACAGACCTGGAGCACGGCGCCGCGCCCGTCGTCGATGGGGAACTCCTCGATGTCGTTGCGCATGCGCTCCGCGACTTCCCGGCCCACCAGCTCGCCGCTGTTGGGCAACAGAATAGCGAATTTGGGGCGCTCCAGGCGCGCCAGCAGATCGGTCAGGCGCAGGTCGGAAGACAGGCGCTCGGCAACCTTGCGCACAACAAAGTTGCCGCGGCGCTCGCCGTAGTTCTCGTACAGATCGTCAAACCCGTCGACCTCCATCATCAATACTGTCAGCGGCTGCTCGGCCCGCCGTGCCCGCGCGATCTCCCGGGCGATATCGCGTTGGAAACCGCGCAGGTTACTGATTTCGGTGAGAGGATCCAGCAGGGTCAGGCGGGAAATCTGCTGGCGGGAGACAGCCGTCCTGAAGCAGGATGAGATGACAGAGGCCACGTGCGCGAGCAGGGCCTGCTCCGCCTCACCGAGCGCCAGCGAATCTTCCTGTAATCCGAGATGCAGACTGCCGATCATGCGTCCGCCATCAGTCAGGGGCATCAACAGCGCGGCGTCGATACCGTGCTCGAACTTGAGTACTTCGAACATGCGCGAATCGGTCGCATCGACCAGGACCACATCGGGATCGAGTTCATAGAGTTCCTGCATGGGGAAGACATCTTCCAGCAATTGCAGGCTCTGGCCATAGCGCTGGCCTCCGACGATGAGATCGGCCAGCACCTCCTCCGGGTCGTAAAGCCACAATTCCGCCACGCGAAAGGAAAAGTGGCGCGGCATGCTCACCAGCAGGACTTCGAGCAATGCCTGCAGGTCCGGCGCGTGCAGCAACATAACCTCGAGTTGCTGTGCCTGCAGGAACAGGTAACGATTGACTGTCACCGTCTCGGTCATGCGGCGCTCCCGCAGCTCCGCACGGGACACCGCTGGCGGCGCCCCCTGGATTTCCTCGCGCGGCGCGGCGCCGACCTCTGACTCGTCCGACATGCTTTGGATCCACTATTCAGCTCGCAACGACAGGCGCCACGAGACTGCTATTATGCCTTCGAAGTTTAAGCGGCAACCACCTGCGATGCAATCGACACGACTACCCAAATGGCAGTGAATCGCTCACACAGTCCGCCGGCGCCGGGGGTACCGGCATGACCCCGGATCTACCGGAGTCGATACGCCTGCGGCTGCGCCAGACCCTGGACCAGTGGCGGTGCTGGCGGTGCGACCCCCCTCTCGCGGCCCCTCCGCGCGCCGTGGCGTGGCTGGGACACGGGCACAGCAACTTCAGCGTGCGTGCGACAGCGCAGCAACGACAGTTCGTGGTTCGCATCGACGGCATCAACCCGGCACACCACGGCCTCAACCGGCGGGCGGAATGGCGCTCACTGCAGTCGGCGCACGCAGCCGGCCTGGCGCCGTGCCCGCGCTACTTCAACCCGGATCTGGGGAGCCTGGTGTACGACTACCTGCCCGCGGACCGCTCCCAGCCCGAGCGCGTGGAGGATGTCGGTCGATTACTGCGAGCCATCCACCGGCTGCCGCCGCGCCGCCACCGCCTGGACCTCGGGGAGCGCGTGCGGCACTACGAACGACTTGTGGAACGGAACCGGTATCCACTGCCGGACGAGCTGACCGCGACCGGCGCCGAGATCGCGGCGCTGACAACGCGGGCAGCCCGGGAAGACCCCGCGCAGACCCTGTGTCACAACGACCTGCTGCGGTCCAACCGGCTGTACAGCGGAGGACGGCTGTTCGCGCTGGACTGGGAGTACTGCGCAATGGCCAGTCCCTGGTACGACCTGGCGGTAATCGCACACGGCGACGAACTGGGCGAGACCGCCGCGGCGCAACTGGCAACAGCCTACCTCGAGCGCGAGCCGACAGACGCGGAACAGATGCGCCTGCGCCACTACGGCTGCATCTACCGCTACCTGGCCCTGCTCTGGTATCTGGCGACGGGGCGCGAGGCGATCGCTGACAAGAACGCGAACCGGCAGCACCGGGAACTGCGGGAACTACTGGGCCGTGGCTGACGCGCACTGGCACGTTCTGGGCGCCGGCGCCATCGGGGGGTTGTTCGCGCACTCACTGGCAAGAGCGGGGAATGCCGTCACGCTGGTCCTGCGCGCACCCGCGGTTGCGTCACCACTGATTATCGAGGGCATGGGACAGCGCGCCGAACTGGCCCTGCCCTGTGTCGACGCGCAAAGCTGCGGCCCCGTCAGTCACCTTCTGGTGACAACCAAGGCCTATGATGCGCGCGCTGCGGTGGCGAGTATCGCGCATCGTCTGGGGCGGGATACGGTACTGCTGCTGATGGTCAACGGCATGGGCATCGCGGAACAGCTGCAAAAGGAGTACCCGAAACTGTCGATATACTGTGGTACGACCACCGAGGGCGCATACCGCGTTGCACCGCTGCGGATTCATCACGCGGGGCGCGGCGCGACGCGGATCGGCCGGCAGGGCCAATGGCGGCCGCCGCAGTGGTTCGACACCTGGTCGCTGGGGCTCGACAACTGCCACTGGGACCCGCAGATCGATGCGGCGCTCTGGGAAAAGCTGGCGATCAACTGTGTCATCAATCCGCTCACGGCGGTGTACCGGTGCCGCAATGGCGCCCTGCGGGAACGCGCCGAGTTGCGGCAGCGGGTCTTCGAGCTGTGCCGCGAGATCCGCCAGGTGAGCTACGCGGCGGGCTATACCGACACGGCGCAGACGCTGCACAAACGCGTAACGGAGGTCATCGCGGCTACCCGCGACAACCGCTCCTCCATGCTGCAGGATGTCGAGGCCGGCCGCCCCACGGAAATCGGACATATCACGGGCTATCTGCTGCGGGTTGCGCGGGCACACGGCATACCGGCGTCGCACAACGCGGCGCTGCTGGATGAGGTCCTGCAACACGGTCGGTGATCTTCTGGGTCACACCCAACCCGGGCTCGCGCAACGAATCGAAACTCAGACACTACTCGGGAGAGCGTCGCGTTTACCCTTCCGACGGCCTTGTCTATGATGGCGCCATGAAACGGGTCGTGTTGCATATCGGCACAGGAAAGACCGGCACAAGCACCATACAGCGTGCATTGTATCGGTCGCGCCGGCGTCTGCGGCGCCGCGCCGGCGCGGATTACGCGGCCGCCGGACTGCACGGCAACGATGATTCCGGCGAAGTCACTCCCGCCCACTACTCCCTCGTGGAAGCCCTGCGCGATGGCAGGGAAGCCGAACTCGAATCTATCGGCGACTATGTAGACAAGCGTCCCGAAAAAACCGTCATTTTCTCCTGCGAGGATTTTTACCACCATCTCGAAGAGCGACATGTCGCGCGGCTGGCGCAACTGTTCGGCAATCACAGCGTCACGGTCATCTGTTATGTGCGTCGCCAGGACGAGTATGTCGAGTCGGCGTACAGACAGCGAATCAGAAGCGGCGTCGCGGTGCGGGCGCATACGTTTTCCGCCCGGCACACCGATCCCGCCTGCCTCAATGAAGTACACGCCAATTACTACCGCATGCTGAATGTGTGGGCCCGCTGCTTCGGTACGGAAGCCGTCGTCGTGCGATTGTTCGACGCCGACCGCTTTCACGGCGGAAATCTGCTGCAGGATTTCCTGATGGCCGCGGGCCTGCCGGATGTCGAACTCGCCGGTGCCGGCGGCGACCGTTCCAATGAGGCCCTGCCGGCAGAGCTTGTCGCAGTGCTGCGTGCATGCAACGAGGCCGAGGTGGTGCCCCGCGAACATCACACCCGGTTCGTCGCGGACCTGCGCAAACGCTTCCACTTCGATGATTACCCCATGCTGAACCCGGAAACGCGCGCGAGAATCATGGAGAATTACGCCGGCAGCAACCGGCTACTGTTCGAGCAGTTCGGTATCGAGGCGAACTGGGAGACCGTGGAGACCGCGAACGGTGCAGAGGAAGCAGCAGTCAATACACAACGCTCCGAACAACATCTGCTCGCGGCGCTGTGCTACGACTCATGGGCCGAGCGCCAGGGCCGCGTCACACCGTGGCGGTTGCGCCGGGAGATTCACTACGCGCTGCGCGATCTGCTGTTCTACGCGCGTGCCCGTAGAAGTTCCGCGGGCACACCACCGACAACCGCTCGCGGCGCCTACCTGCAACTGCTGCGTCGCATGATCCTGGGACGAATGTTTTCGCCCAGCTACTACCTCGCCTGCAACCGGGATATCGCCGCGAAAGGCATGGACCCGCTGGAGCATTACCTGCGTTACGGCCGGCGCGAGGGCCGGATCGCTCATCCCGTCATGAGCGCGAAACGGGCACGCTCGCTGGCCGCCGCCACCTCGCGGGACCAGCAGCCTTATCACTGGGAGTTGATCCGCACGCGGGCGACACCGACCGAGCCTAGCGCCGACTGAAAAGCTCCCGCACGGCACCGCGCACCGCGCTGCCCCATTCATCAATCGGTGATTCGGGAAAAACGACTGCCTGGGCGCTGTGCTGCCCGCCGCGAGCCGTCCTGCTGAGATCGACGACACAGAAATTCTCAAGACACCGCAGGGCGATCCGCAGCCTGTGGTCCGGCGCCGGCTCGGCAGCCCGCGCTACCGTCGGCGAAGCGATGACCCGGCCGGGTTCGGCGCCCACGCTTCCCACGACCTCCAGCGGGCCCAGTTCGGCCGCCAGCGCCCGTTTTACCTCCTCCAGCAGCCAGTAGGGAGATACCCCGGCGGGCAGGTTGATGGCGCCGTCGAGGTGCAGTTCCGGTTGCGCAAACCGTACCCGCGTCACATCACCGAGCAGCATCCACGCCAGCGGCATCGCCACGACTGCCAGTATCGTCGCACCCAGCAGCGCGCGTGCCGGCGGGCGCAGGCCGCGCAGCCAGTGCCGCAACCGCGCGCTGCGCCCGCCGCGCGGAGGCAGGCGCGAGCGCGCGTCCCGGTCGAAGGAGTCGGGAAGCCGCGGCGGAATATCCTCGGGCAGCTCGGGGCGAAAATAGGGCCGCGCCTCCCGCAGCAGGCTTCTGTGCGCGGCCAGCGGAATATCGCGCAGTGCCGCGCGCAACACCTGGCGCACCCGGCGGGTATTGCGCGGGCGCTGCTGCGGGTCCCGCGCGAGCAGTTGCTGGACCAGCGCCACCAGCGAATCGGACAGATCGAACTCACCCGCGGCGCGTTCACGCAGCGGGGGCGTCTCACCGCCCAGCAACAGCGCGGGATCGAGCTGGCCGCCGCGAAAAAACGGATGCTCGCCGGTCAGCATGCGATACAACAACAGACCGAGCGCGAACAGGTCCGCGCGCTCATCCACGGCCTCGCCGGCATAGAGTTCCGGTGCGACCGCGGAAAGACTACCGCCGCGTCCGGCCTCCACCCCGCCGGTCCGACCCGAGATACCGAAATCGGTAAGTCTGGCTCGACCGTTCGGGCCGATAAGCACATTGCCCGCCTTGACATCTCCGTGAACGACATGCTCCCGCCTGGCGATCGCCAGGGCGCCGGCGATATCGATGCCAACGGTCAGCACACTCGCCAGCGAAAGTCGCCGCACACACAGCAGATCCTCGAGGCTGCAACCGGGGATGTATTCCATGATCATCGCCAGGTGGGTACTGGATTCGATGACATCGTGCACGTGCACGATCCTGGGGCTGTCCATGCCCGCCACCAGGCGCGCCTCGGCCAGCAGTCGCCGGCGTCCGGCCCGCTCCGCCGGCAGGTCGTAGATCTTGACGGCGACCCTGCGCCGCAGGCGCTCGTCCCAGCCCAGATAGACGCTCCCCTGGCCGCCCCGGTCGATCAGGCGCAGTATGCGATAGGGGCCGACGTAGCGTTGCAATGCAATCAGGAGGCGCGGGCGCGCAGGCGGACCCTGAGGCTGCTGACGGAAACCTCCAGCGCCGCCGCCGCGGCCGCGAAGTCTCCTCCCGCGGCGTCCAGGCAGCGGGACAGCTCATCGTCCGGGATGTCGTTGGCCAGCCGGTACTGCGGGGAGCCTTCAATGCGGCGGTATACGGCGGCACGGGAAACACCCAGCTGCAGCGCGACACCCTTTACCTCGTAGTTGTTGTCCCGCATGGCGCGCGCAAAGGCCTCCTCGGTTATGTGTCGCATCCTTTGCCGCTGCCGCCCGCCCGCCGCGGGTCGCCGGTGATCCGCCGGCTTGAGCACGGACTGCAGACGCTCATTCAGAACCGGCCGCGCGTCACTGGACAGAACCACCTGCCGGCTGAAGTTTGCGAGTTCCCGGACATTCCCCGGCCAGCGATAGCAGAGGAAGCGGTGGAACAGTTTCGCCCAGGCGGCGACGGTGGCGGGCGATGTCTCGGGCGATGGCAGCAGGCCGGGGCGCCCCGATACCGCCGCTGCCTGCGCGAGAAAATGGTACAGCAGGTCGCCAATGTCCTCCGGGTGCTCGCGCAGCGGGGGCACGCAAATCTCGCAGGCTCCGAGCCGGTAGCGCAGCGCGGCCCGAAAACCGCTGTCGTCGTCATCCAGGGCCTGGTCGGTGGCCGATATCACGCGCACGTCGACCGTCTCGACAGGACCGCCCACCGCCTGAATCTCGCGCTCCTGCAGGACGCGCAACAACTGCGGCTGTACGCTGGCAGGGGCGTCGCCGATTTCGTCGAGAAACAGCGTGCCGCCAGAGGCTTCCCTGAAGTAGCCCGGCAGGGCCTTGTCCGCGCCGGTGAATGCCCCGCGACGGCTGCCAAACAGGGCTGCCGGTGCCAGATCCGCGGGAATGGCGGCCATATTCACACTGATCATCGGCTTGCACGCGCGGTCGCTGGCGGCATGAATCGCGGCGGCCACCAGTTCCTTGCCGCTGCCGGTTTCGCCGCGGATCAACACATCCGCGCCACTCGCCGCGGCCCGCGCGATCTGTTGCCTGAGTGAGCGCATGGCGGCGCTGTCGCCGCGCAACCGCGTGTCGGGTGTGGCGGCGAACCCCTCGACGGGGCTGCACAGGCGCAACAGCAACACCACGCTATGGCTGAGCAGCAGCGGGACGCCGCGGCGCAACTGTTCGCGATCCAGCGTCACCGCCGCCAGCAGTTCCTCGCTCCCCACCCGCGCGCGACTGGCGCTATCGAAACGCTCGATAACCACGGTTTGCCCGCTACGGCGGAACCGCAGCGCCCGCCGGCTGATGTAGGGATCGTTCAGCGGCGCGTTCGCGCGACCCCGTCCGCCAAAGTCCGGGCTGCCCCGGCCCAGCACCCAGTCCTTCGCAGCGCCCGTCACGACGGCCTCCTGCCCGATCCTCGAGGCATCGGGATGGAACACGACGGTCAGCCCCAGTTCCTCGGCACTATCGTCGCCCGGCGCCGCCGGCGGCACGCTTTGCAGTGTGGTCTGGGAGTCGTGAGTGTCCATGGCGCCGGGGACCTGCCCGCATTCTTATGACGATCTTCTGTCTACTACCCAGCTTAGCAGTTGCGGGCAATCCTGCTCCGCCGATTGCCGGGCCGCGTTCAATCGATCAGCACCACCAGCGCGATGAGCGCTACCCAGGCCACGGCACTGCGCGAAATGAGGCCGCGCGTGGCCGCGTTTTCTGCGGCCGCCGCGGAGGCGAAAGCCGCCTCGTCCGCATTCGCGGCGGTACTGCCCAGGGCGGCGCGGCCCACCTGGAACAGCAATGTCGCCGCCGGCCGCGAGCCCTCGCCGAGACCCGACAACAGTATGTCCCGGCTGCGAACAAAGTCCCCCGCCAGTACAAACGTAGCGGCGAGCAGCCGGCCGGGCAGCCAGTCGGCGATGAACAGGCAGCTCTGCAGGGGTGTCTCGTTGAAGTATCCGCGACACAGGTGCAGGAGGCGATAGGCCAGCGCGCCCGCCGGACCGAGCAGGAAAAAATAGAAAACGACGGCGAACCACCGCTGACAAGCCTCGTAGAAAAATGCCCGCTGCACCACCTCGTGGGCCTCGGCGGGGGAAGACGGCGCCGGTGCATCGCGCAGATCCAGGGCGGCGGACATGGCCAGCCAGCCGCCCTGGAAATCGCCCGCGGCGCAGAAGTGGCGATAGCGCGCCATGAATTCATCGAAATCGCCGCGGCCCATGGCATACAGCAGTAACACCGTGGCCAGGACAATCCAGAACAGCCCGAACAGGACGCCCTCGATCAAGTGCAGCAGCCACAGCACCAGCAAGGACGGGGCGAGTACCGCCAGGGCCAGGCCCGCCGCACCCTCCAGGCCCCGGGCCGAGAGGCGCGACAACCAGGCGTAAAACCAGTCATCGCGCTGCACCGGCCCGCCGGAGCCCCAAACCTGCAGGAGTATCAGGGCGATGACAAAGGCGAGAAACATCATGTGTCAGAATCCTCTGCGCGCAGCGATTGCAGGTAGCGGGCCCAATCGAAGGCCGAACCGGGATCGGTCTTGCGGCCCGGAGCGATGTCACAGTGCCCGGCGATGCGCCCGGACGCAATGCCGGTGTAATGTCTGCCCAGGAGTCGGGTAACCTCCGTCAACACACGGTACTGATCGTCAGTGTAGGGCTCTTCGTCCGTTCCCTCCAGTTCGATGCCGATACTGAAGTCATTGCAATCCGTGCGTTCCCCGTAACGCGAGCGGCCGGCGTGCCAGGCCCGCTCGGTGAAATCCACGAACTGTACCAGCTCGCCGCCGCGGCGGATCAGCAGGTGGGCGGAAACCGCCATATCGCGGATTTCCTCGTAGTAGGGGTGCTCCGTCCAGTCCAGCCGGTTGCAAAAAAAACGCTCGACGGCGTCGCCGCCGTAACAGCCCGGGGGCAGCGAGATATTGTGTATCACCAGCAGGTCCGGCTCGCAGCCCGCGGGCCGCAACCCGCGGTTGGGCGACGGTACCCGCCGCGCCTCGCGCAGCCAGCCTCCCTCGAGGGTATAGGTCATGGATCGATGTTCCCCTATCCGAAGCCCTATAGTAGCGCGGCCAGGGGTGATCGCCGAGTCGCTGCCTGCACGGGCGCCTCCTCAGTTTGGGTATAGAGCCCGAGCGCGGGGCGGGTATGGCCCACTGAAACCGTCTGGCGACACGGACGTCGCCAGCCGAGCCTGCACAGGGAAGTGCGCTGTTTGGCGTGTTTCAGTGGGCCATACCCGCCCCGTGCGACCCCCATGCAACTCAGAACCAGACGCATTGACACCGGCCGTTATGGGATTAACAGCAACAGAGGCCGACTGCTACAATCGCCGCCCCGGCCAGCAGGAAAGAATCATGAATGCATCGTCTCCCCGGCCAGCCGCGCCCCCCGCCGACGCGGTCGCCCGGAACGTGCGCGCGGCGCTGGCGGAAGATATCGGCAGCGGCGATATCACCGCGGCGCTGATCGCCGAGGGCGAGCGGGTGAAGGCGCGAATCATCAGCCGCGAAGCGGGCGTGCTCTGCGGCAGCCCGTGGGTGGACGAGGTATTCCGCCAGCTCGACGACTCCATCGCAATCGAATGGCAGCAGCGGGACGGCGATGCCATCGTGTCCGGCGCAGCGCTGTGCACCCTGGCCGGACCGGCGGCGGCGGTGCTCACCGGGGAGCGCTGCGCGCTCAATTTCCTGCAGTTGCTGTCGGGGACGGCGACCCTTTGCCGGCACTACGCCGATCGCGTGGCCGGCACGGGCACACGGTTGCTGGATACCCGCAAGACCCTGCCCGGCCTGCGCGTCGCGCAGAAATACGCGGTGCGCTGCGGCGGTTGCCACAATCACCGCATGGGGCTCTATGACGCCTTCCTCATCAAGGAAAATCACATCGCCGCCTGCGGCGGCATCGCCGCGGCGGTAACGGCGGCCCGCGAACACGCCCCGGGCCGCCCGGTGGAGGTCGAGGTCGAGGACATCGCCCAACTGGCGCAGGCGCTGGAGGCCGGCGCCGACCGCATCATGCTGGACAATTTCGACCTCGAGCAACTGCGCGAGGCGGTGGCGCTGACGGCCGGGCGCGCGGAGCTGGAAGCGTCGGGCAACGTCGATGAAAACACGCTGTTGCCGGTCGCCGAAACCGGGGTGGATTATATTTCCATCGGCGCCCTGACCAAGGACTGCCGGGCGCTGGATTTGTCCATGCGGGTGCTATAACAGGGGCACGTTGCTGATCAGCACCCCGTTGTTGTCGGCATAGATATAATCCCCCGGCGCAACGGGAACGCCGCCGAGTTCCAGCGCCACGTCGCGCTGTCCCGCGCCCAGCTTTGCCGTCTTCACCGGGCAACTGCCCAGGGCCTGCACACCCAGGGCGGTGGCGGCGATTTCGTCCACGTCGCGAATGACGCCGTTGATGACCAGCCCGGCCCAGCCGTTGGCGGCCGCTGTTGCCGCCAGCATGTCCCCGAGCAGCGCCCGGCGCCGCGAACCGCCGCCGTCGACGACGATAACCCGGCCCTCGCCCGGCTCCGCCACACACTCCTTCACCAGCGAATTGTCCTCGTGGCACTTGATCGTGACCGCGGGGCCGGCAAAACGCGTGATTCGCCCGTAATTGCGCAGGGGGAGCGGCAGCGCCCGGGCGTCGGGCGCCGCGTCGGAAAGGTCGGGAGTGGAGAACTCGGGCATGGGGCGTTCCTGTGGCGGTAGTGTCGGGATTATACGTGAGGCGGGTTGCGGGAAAACCTGTCGCTAGGGAGGTATTCACGTTTTGAGTGTATGTCACACAGAGCATGGGTGGGAGGTGACCCTCTGGAACACGCCAAAAAGCGCATGTGCCCGAAAAAGAGGGGCAGGCTCTCCCTGTGCGGGCTCGGGTGGAGACATCCTTGTCGCCACGCGGTTCCAGTGGGCCACACAGAGCATGGGTGGGAGGTGGCCCTCTGGAACACGCCAAAAAGCGCACGTCCTTGTGCAGGCTCGGGTGGCGACGTCCTGTCGCCACACGGTTCCAGAGGGCCACCTCCCACCCATGCTCGGGCATTTCGTCCAATTCTGGTCTCCACCCGCGATTGGCATCGGTCGCAATTCGGGTATAATTTTCCATATCTATTATCAACAGAGATCTCATTCATGGAGAGAATACGGAGAGCGCCGTGAACGTGAACCGCATCGACCTCAACCTGCTGTTCTATCTGGACGCCCTGCTGCGCGAGCGCAACGTCACCCAGGCCGCCCACCAGCTCAGCCTGTCGCAGCCGGCGATGAGCAACGGTCTGCGGCGCCTGCGCGAGCTGTTCGACGATCCGCTGCTGGTGCGCACCAGCGAGGGCATGACGCCCACGGAGCGGGCGCTGGAACTGGAACCGGTGGTGCGGGAAGTGTTGAGCAAGGTCGATCACGCGGTGCAGCCGCGCACCGCCTTCGAGCCCGACAAGGCCGACCGGGTGTTTCGCATCATGGCCAGCGACTACGCCGAATCCACCCTGCTGCCGGCGGTGCTCGGCAAGCTGCGCACCCTCGCGCCGGGCCTCACCCTGGACATCATGACGCCCTCCGACGTCAGCTTCCTGGATGTGGAGCGCGGCAAGGTGGATATGCTGATCAACCGCTTCGACTCGATGCCGCAGTCATTCCACCAGATTCACCTGTGGAGCGATTCCTTCACCTGCGTGCTCAGCCCGCAGAACCCCGTGCTGGAAGACTGGACCCTGGACAACTACCTGCGGGCCAACCACGTGTGGGTCAGCAAGACGGGGATGGGGGTGGGCGTCGGCGTGAACCCCGCCGATGTACAGCGCCTCGGCTGGGTGGACGTGGCCCTGAACAAGCTCGGCAAGAAGCGCCAGATTCGCGTTTTCACGCGCCATTACCAGGCGGCGATGACGCTGGCCGAACAGAACGACCTGATCGTCACACTGCCCAGCCGGGCGGCCCGGCTGAAACTGGAAAATCCCCGGGTCGTACTGCGCGAGCCGCCGCTGGAGATACCGCCGCTGGAACTGAAAATGGCCTGGAGCCCGCTACTGCAACACAACCCGGCCAACCGGTGGTTGCGCAAAATCATCGCGGATACGGCGCGGGAGCTGGACGGCCAGGAAGCGACGCCCTGAATCCGCCCGCGTGACCGCCGCGCCGGGGCTCGCGCCGTCGGCGGGCTTCGTCACCGCTGTTTGCTTCCCGGCGACCGCGACCGCCCGCGCCTACTCTTGCCGACGGCGTACCCGAGGCGGGAGAACCAGGGCTCGCAGCGCTTGACCACCAGGTCGATCTGGTTGCGGTCGAGCACTTTCCGGTACTTGTTCTTTTCCCGATGCGCGACGCCGGCCTGGGACGGCAACAGCGACGGATCCTCGCCGAGGAAGGTCAGAATATCGCGCAAATGGCGGTCGGGGTCGGTCACCAGATCCTCGTATTTCAGCTCGAACAACAGGCCGGGGCGAAATTCGCGGAACTGATCGATCAGCAACATGCTCTCTACCCAGTAGTTGTAGGCGCCGAGTATATTCTGCTCCCCCATCACGCGGCCCTGCAGGAGGCTGGCCACCACATTCAGCGGATTGCGGTGAATACAGACGAACTTCGCGGACGGGTAGACCGCATTGATCAGGAACATGCCGTAGACATTCTGCGGCGTCTTGTCGAACAGGCGGGCTTCGGGATTGCCGGTTTTTTCCAGATACCACTGGCCGTACTGGTATGCCAGATGTTCGCGCGAGCTCGCCAGGTTCAGCGCAAGGTTGAACAGACCGTGGTCAACGCCGTCTATTTCACGATGTTTCCGGAGCAGTTCGGTGCGGTAGTGGCCGTTGAATCCGGCGGTGCCCATCGGCGCCGCCCAGCGGAAAAAATGCGTTTCCTCGGGGCACTCCAGGCGCGGGTGACCGCGCAACATGTCGCGCAAGAGGGTGGTGCCGGAGCGCACGCAACCGACAACAAAAAAGGGCATTCTGTCCTGCGCGTATTGCGGGCAGTCGTTTTCGAGCAGCACTTCGAGTTGCCGCTCGGCGAGTTTCCTGTCCGAGCTCTTTGCCATCCCGCCCCTGTTATCGCCGCGACCCGCACGGATTGCACCTGCGGTTTGCATCGGTAAGTTGCAAATTGTTGTGCCAGTAAGGCAGCGCGGGAGCGCGCGGCCGCGACGAAGATACCACGTAAGCCGGCCAAAATGGAGGAAACACGAGCACTGAAAATGGCGACCATCAAAACGGCGAATTGGCCAAAGCCCCCGGCCGCGCCTACAATCGCGAAGCAAGTCGCACAGTTGCGCCAAACCCTCGCGGCGCGCGCGGAGGACGCTACCCCATGACAGAACGGATACAGGAAGGCAGCCTGCAGGTCGCAAGTGTTCTGCACCGGCTGCTCGAACAGGACATAGCCCCCGGCACCGGTATCGAGCCCGCGGATTTCTGGCGCGCACTGGAGCAGGTCGTCGCGGACCTCGGCCCGCGCAACCGCGAGCTGCTGCAGGTTCGCGACGAAATGCAGGCGCGCATCGACGAGTGGCACCGCGCCCACCCCGGGCCCGATTACGACCGCGCGGCCTACCGGCGCACGCTGGAAGACATCGGCTACCTGCTCCCCGAGGGCGGGGACGTCACGATCACCACCGACAATGTCGACGAGGAGGTGGCGACCCTGGCCGGCCCGCAGCTCGTCGTTCCCGTGATGAACGCGCGCTACGCCCTCAATGCCGCCAACGCGCGCTGGGGCAGTCTGTACGACGCGCTCTACGGCACCGACGTCATTCCCGAAAGCGGGGGCGCGACACGCGGCGGTGACTACAATCCCGTGCGCGGCGAGCGCGTCATCGCCTACGCGCGCGACTTCCTCGACCGCCACTGCCCGCTGGCCGGCGCCAGCCACGCGGATGCGGTGTCCTACGCCATCGCCGACGGCGTATTGCTGGTGGAGCTGGCCGACGGCGCCACCACCAGTCTGGCCGAGCCCGATCTGCTGCGCGGCTACCGCGGCGCGGCCGACAGCCCCTCCGCCATCCTGCTGCGCCACAATGGCCTGCACGTGGAAATCCAGGTCGACCGGCAGCATCCGGTGGGCGCCTCCGACGCCGCCGGGGTGAAGGATGTGGTGCTGGAGGCGGCGCTGACGACGATCCAGGACCTCGAGGACTCGATTGCCGCGGTGGACGCGGAGGACAAGGTGGTGGCCTATCGCAACTGGCTGGGACTCATGCGCGGCGACCTGGAGGACACGTTTGACAAGGGCGGCGAGACACTCACCCGCCGCCTCAACCCGGACCGCAGCTACACCGCGGCCGGCGGCGGCGAGCTGGTACTGCCCGGCCGCAGCCTGCAGTTCGTGCGCAACGTCGGCCACCTGATGACGACGCCGGCCATTCTCGACGGCGATGGGGCCGAGATTCCCGAGGGCATCCTCGACGGCATGTTCACCGCCCTGATCGGCATGCACGATCTGCACAGGCGCGAAGCCGACGAGTGCAATTCCCGGCGCGGCAACATCTACATCGTCAAGCCCAAGATGCACGGCCCGGAGGAAGTGGCCTTCGCCTGCGAACTGTTCGAGCGCATCGAGGACGCGCTGGGCCTGGAGCGCAACACCCTGAAGATGGGCATCATGGACGAGGAGCGCCGCACCACGGTCAATCTGCAGGCGTGCATCGGCGCCGCTCGCGAACGCGTGGTGTTCATCAACACCGGCTTCCTCGACCGCACCGGCGACGAAATACACACCAGCATGGAGGCCGGCGCCATGACGCCGAAGGGCGCCATGAAACAGGAGCGCTGGATCAAAGCCTACGAGGACTGGAACGTCGACACGGGCCTGCGCTGCGGCCTGCGCGGCCGGGCGCAGATCGGCAAGGGCATGTGGTCGATGCCGGACCTGATGGCCGACATGATGCGCGACAAGATCGGCCACCCCCAGGCGGGCGCCAACACCGCCTGGGTGCCCTCCCCGACCGCGGCGACGCTGCACGCAATCCACTACCACGAGGTCGACGTCGCCGAGCGCCAGCGCGCACTGGCCGGCAGCAGCCGCGCCGCCATCGACGATCTTCTCGAGATTCCCCTGAAAGGCGCGGCGGGGCTCGACGCGGACGGCATCCAGCGGGAGCTGGACAACAACGTCCAGGGCATTCTCGGCTACGTGGTGCGCTGGATCGACCAGGGCATCGGCTGCTCCAAGGTGCCGGACATCAACGACGTCGGCCTGATGGAGGACCGCGCCACCCTGCGCATCGCCAGTCAGCATATCGCCAACTGGCTGCACCACGGCGTCGTGCACGAGCGAGCAGGTGCTGGAACGCCTGCGAGCGCATGGCGGCGGTGGTGGACGAGCAGAACGCCGGCGATCCCGACTACCGCAACATGGCCCCGGACTTCGACGACAGCATGGCGTTTCAGGCCGCCTGCGATCTCATCCTGCTCGGCCGCGAGCAGCCCAGCGGCTACACCGAGCCCATCCTGCACGCCCGGCGCCGGGAGGCGAAAAGCCGGTTCGGCGCCTGGAGGCGCGGGACGGATCTGCCCGGCCCGGGTGCCCCGCTTCGTCCCGGCTCCTGCATCCATGCAGTCGTGCGGCCGTCGTCGCACGCGGCGCGCGTGCCGCCGTCATTCGTCGGTATGTTTGAACTGGAGGTTCGTCAACTGCTCCGACAGCAGGCCGATCAGGAACATGATCATGCCCGCCAGTATCAGCAGCGTACTCATGTTGGTGAACCGCCAGCCGCTGTTGGCCACCGTGAGCAAATAGTTCAGCATCCCCAGGCCCGACACCACCACCGCCGCCGGAAAATAGATCTTCAGCGGCGAGTAGAGTGTCCCGACCTTGAAGATGATCAGGAAGAATCGAATCCCGTCGCGGAGCACGCTGATATGGCTGCGCCCGATACGCGCGGACACCTCGATGGGTACGAAGCCGACGGAATGACCCGCGCGAAAGAAGGCCATCGTCGAGGTGGTCGGGTAACTGAAACCGTTGGGCAGAAGATAGAGGAAACTGAGAAACTTGCGGCGGTCGACACAGCGGAAACCGGAGGTGAGATCGTCGATGCGGCGGTTCACCATCCAGCTGGCGAAACGGTTGTAAAAAGCGTTGGCGCTCCAGCGCGCGACACTGGCCTGCGCGCCCCTGCCGCTGCGCGCGCCGATCACCAGGTCGTAGCCCTTGTCGATTTCCGCCAGCAAGCGGCCGATATCGGCGGGGCTGTGCTGGCCGTCGCCGTCCATGAACACGACATAATCGCCGCCGGCCGCCCGGGCGCCGGTCTTCACTGCCGCGCCGTTGCCCTTGGAATAGGGGTGACTGATAACCTCGACGCCGGCTTCGCGGCACACCTGCGCGGTGCCGTCGGTGGAGCCGTCGTCGACGACGATGATCTGCGTCTCCGGGTAGAGCCGGGTCAGTTCGGGCAGTATCAGCGCCAGGCCCTGCTCCTCGTCTTTCGCTGGAATAACGACACTGAATTTGATCACCGGGTAGCCATCCGGGTTTCTTCTGTTACGTAATGGGAAAGCAAGTATGGAGTCTGCCCCGGGCCGGCACAAGTTTCACCGGCAATCGTTAACGCACTCCCATCATCGGCGTAAGCGCGAGCGCCGGCAGGGTACAGTCCCGCTGGAACCGTGTGGCGACAGGAGGTCGCCACCCGAGCCTGGCCATGGACGGCCGCTTTTTGGCGTGTTCCAGCGGGACTGTACCCTGGCGGCGCACCGATGCAACAGGACACTCGGGCGTCCAGGATGGTCCGGTGCGACTTAGCGGGTATCCTTTTCACAGATACAATACGTTCACAGGTAAAGTGCGAGCGTCTGCGTCTGGCCCACATTCAACTCGCCGGCCTCGCGCAGGGCAATCAGCTTTTCGGCCAGTGACGCCGCCTCCGCCTCGCGCCCCAGCGCGGTGGCGAAATGCAGCTGCATCAGCAGCGCGCGCACCTGGTCGGGCGATTGCGCGAGCACCTTTTCCATATAGCGGTAGGCATTGTCGTAACGCGCCAGGTCGTTCTCCATGCCCGCCAGCACCGTGTAATAGTTCCGGGAAGCCGTGGCCCGTGCGTTGTCCTCGAGAAAAATCCCGGCCATGCGGTCGGCGAAGGCCAGGCGGTCGGCGGGCGTACAGAGCCCGCGCTCCATGATCCTGGCAAAGCCGTACATCACGTCTACCATGGCGAAGGGCCGCTGCGGGTTGACCGTGCCCAGGGCGGCGAAGCGTTCTTCCGGCACCGGCCGGCCGGCCAGGCAGTGCGCGGCGATCTCGCGGATCTGCCGATCGCCGTGACGCTCCTGATTGCTCAGCTCGGCGGCCTTTTCCGAGTAGGCCAGGGCCGCATCCAGCGCACCGACCCCCGCCAGGTGCAGCGCCATCTCCTCGTTGGCCCGGAACGAATCCGGATGGTGGTTGACGTAGTTCAGGCGCAGCAGGGGCGGGCTCGACCAGAGCTGCACCTGCGAACCGGTCTGCACAGCCAGCAGCAGCACGCCCGCCGCGCTCCAGGCCAGCAGCGGCGCGGTGAGCTGAGGCCAGCGCGCGCCCAGACAGCCCAACCCCACCGCGAGCAACAGGAAAACGCCCGCGCCGGCGAAATAGTTGCGGTGCTCGAAGTACAGTTCCAGGGAAAACACCGTGGACTCCAGGGCGTGCCCCACCAGGAAGACCAGCGCCGCGCAGACCAGCAGCCGGCCGGCGCGGTAGCGCAACAGCGCCACTCCCACCGGCACCAGCAGCAGCCAGGCGCCGACCGCGTACAGCGTGGCCGGCGGCTGTGTCAGCGAGGTCGACAGCCGGTAGTCGTCGTGGAACACACCCATGCGCGGCAGGTCGGGCCACAGCAACTGGCCCAGGTAATCCCACAGGATGCGGGCCTGGGTCAGCAGCCGTTCGGTCAGGGTGAAATCCCGGCTCGCATAGCCCGCGACGATACTGTCGGCGGCCAGAACTAACGCGACGGCCGCCGCGGCCGCCCCCCCCCCCAGCAGGCCCAGGCTGTAGCGACGCAGCCGCGGGTCGACGGCGCCGGCGCGGTCGCGGCCCTCGAACCACAGCACCTCGAGCAGCACGATCACGGGCACCACCAGGATGCCGTTTTCCTTGGACAGCACCGCCAGCGCCACGCAGGCGAGCAGCAGCACAAAACCCGCCGCGCCCGCCACGCCGCGGAACAGGACACGGCGCCAGTACACATAGACGATCAGCGCCAGCAGCATGAACAGCGTCGACAGCATGGCCATGCGCTGCACCACGTAGAGCACCGTACTGACGTACAGCGGCGAGAACAGCCAGGCGGCGCCGGCAAGCAGCGCGAACCAGCGGTGACGCGGCACCCGCGCATGGCCCAGAAGGAGCGCGAACAACCAGATGATCAGCGCGCCGTTGACCGCGTGCAGCAGGATGTTGACCTGCTTGCGCACGGCGGTGTCGCCGCCCAGGTACAATTCCTCGAGCACGAAACTGTACATGGACACCGGCCGCCCCAGCGGGCCGGAACGGTTGCCGAACACGTAATCCGCCGCGATGGTCGGGTCGTCCTGCAGGTAGTGCAGTTTGCCGACGTTGGAGCGGTCGTCCAGCATTGCCGGGCTGCTGATGCCCGGCCAGTACATCCACACGGCGACGAGCAGCGCCGCCAGCAACACCGCAAGCCACGCCGTACGGCTCGCCAGCAGGCGCAAAGGGCGGCGCTGCGCACCGGTCACGGCGTGTCCTCCGGCGCCGGCTCATCCATGATGAACAACTCCTGCAACTGGCCCAGGCGCCGGCGCCGCTCGTCGTGCAGCAGCAACTGCCGCACGGTCTCGTACATGCCGCCGACGTCCTGTTCCAGCGCCTGGTGCTGGATGCGGCGGAACAGGAACTCCGGCCGCCCCGGGTCGAGCGCCAGCGCCTCGTCGAGCACCCGCTCCAGTTGTTGCGGTCGCTCGGCGTGCTCCATCAGGTAGGTGTAGCGCCAGCCCAGCAGTGTCAGGTTATCGGGATAGCGCTCATCGAGGCGGTCCAGCAGGTCCAGGATCCGCTCGCGGTCGGCGGCGCAGCCCCCGGCGTTGAGGCAGTCGATCAGCGCGGCCAGGGCGTTCATGTCCGAGGGTTGCAGCACCCGCGAATCCAGCAGCCGCTCCAGTTCGGCCAGCCAATCGGTTCTCCCGGGGGCATCGGCGGCGTACTGGCTGTCCAGGGAATGCAGCATCACCAGGGCGGCCACGTCCCGCGGATTGGTCTCGTACATCTTCTCGAAGTGAACCCGCGCCCCGAGGAGCGCCGCCCGCGCCTCCTCTTCACTCAACCCGAGTTCTTCGGAGCGGCGGTAGCGTTTGAGCAGTTCGTTGGCGTAGAAATAGTGCGAGCGGGAGGATTCGGGATGATTGCCCACATTGACCCCCGCCAGGCGCAGCCCGTCGGACCAGGTGTCCACCCGCACCAGCAGCAGGGCCACCAGCAGCACCGGAACCGCGACCACCAGAGCCCGCGCGGGCAACCCGGCGGGCTCGGCGCGCATAAAAGGCGCCGCCAGCAGCGACGCAAACAGCAGGCAAAATCCAATACTGGGCAGGTAGTTGCGGTGCTCGTAGACCATCTCCAGCGGCCACACAGTGGACTCCAGGCTGTGACCCACCAGGTAGAACAGCACGGCGAACAACAGCAGCGGTACACGCCGGCGCAGCAGGATCGACGCGCCAAGCGCCAGCGCCCAGCCCGCGATCGCCGCCAGTGTGGTAAGCGGCGACAGCAGGCCGGTCGACAGGGGGATATCGTCGTGCTGGAAACCCATGGCGCTGACGTCCGGCAGCGCCAGCCAGGCGAGATAGTGCCACAGGATCCGCGCCTGGGTGAGCACGCGCTCGTGCAGGGTGAATTCGCGGCCGCCGAAGCGCTCGGCGAGAAAATCGGGGGGAACGATCATGCACAGCAGCAGCACGCCGAGGTAGAGCGCGACCGCGGCGGTCGCGCCCCGGCGCAGGAGCGGCACCTCCCGGCCCGCCCAGACTCCCCCGAAAAAGCACACCTCCACCACGGCGATCAGCGGCAGCAACACCACGCCGTTTTCCTTGCTCAGCGCCGCGCAGGCCGCCAGCAACAGCAGCCACAGGCCGGCGGCCGCCACCTCGCCGGCCCCCGCCCCGCGCAGCGCCCAGCGCTGGCGGTAGCGCACGAACACCAGCAGGCCGGCGACGGCGAACAGGGCCGCAAGTTGCGCCATGCGCTGCACCGCGTACAGCACGGTGGACACGTGCAGCGGGTGCAGCAGCCAGATGGCGGCGGCCAGCAGCGCCAGCCAGCGGGCGGCGCCGTGCCCGGCATCGGGATACAGCCGGGCAAAGAGCGGGATCGCCAGCGCGTAGATCAGCGCGCCGACCGCCAGGTGGATCAGCACGTTGACCAGCTTGAGCGCCGCCGGCGACAGCTCCCCGGCCACGACGTGGTTCAGGGCGAAACTCAGCATGGCGATGGGCCGGCCCAACGGGCCCGACCCGGAGCTGAGCGCCGCCCGGCGCCACTCGTCGAACACCGCGCCGTCGATCTGCACCAGCGGGTTGGCGGTGAGCGCCACGTGGTCGTCGAACAGCAGCGGCCCGCCCAGACCCAGCGAGTAGGCGCCGAACACCGCGAGCAGCAGCGCGGCTGCGAGGTAGTGAGTTTTTGTCATGCGTCCCCTGATCCGCGTACCAAGAACGCCGGGCTCAATCCCGGTGCCGGGAGTCGGCCCAACGCCCGCCGATCGCCTCAGACAAGCATAATCGGATTCGACCGTCCAGGCAGCGTCAATTCGACGCTACATGCACGCCAGAACAAAAAAAGCCCGGCGGTGCCGGGCTTTGTCAAGCTTGTTGTTGTTATTAACGTTGTGCTGTCGGTTTATCAGCTTCTGCAGTTGCCCGGCAGGTACTTCGCCGGCATCTCGCCAGACACCTGTCACTACCGACTGTTTGCAGACCCACTGGATCCGGCGACCGCCGAGGGTGACGGAGGAGATCGAGAAGCCTTGGACGTCGCTGCGACTACATCGGGAACCACGTCGTCCGCGATACTCACAGTGACCAGCGCGCCGTCGCCGCCGTTGCTGGTGTAATACACCGATGCGATAACGTCCGTGTCGGGATTGTGTGTTGATGCCGGCGTCATCTGCGTCCTGCGGGAAAATTGCCCTGGCTGGCGTAGAACTCCGCGATCGAGGTCTTCGCCTCGGCCAGCACCGCCAGTCCCTCGGACATCTTGGAGCGGACGATATAGTCCTGGTACGCCGGCAGCGCGATGGCCGCCAGAATACCGACGATCGCGATCACGATCATCAGTTCGATCAGGGTGAAACCCTGCTGAGCTTTTTTCTGGATATTCATAGTGCTATCTCCGTTGAATAACTGTGTAGTGCACGCGCCTTGTTGGCAGGCGTTCAGTGCGACCAACGGATTCAATGCAGCGAGCGTGCCAATACCGTCGTAAATAGTTACAAAATTGAAATATATACTTTATTTTCAATATGTTAAAAGATATTCTCCATCTGAATAACAGCGATTTTTGGCCCGCCCGCAAGGGACGTCCCTGACGCTTTGCAGCAATAGTTGACGCAATTTGTCACATCGGGCCGAAGCGCACGGCGAGACAGGGGCGGGTTGATCCCGCTACCCCGGCGCCCCGTCCGCGCGAGCGCGGCGCTGCCGGAAAGGTGCCGGCGGTCGAGCCAGATGCTCATGACAAAGGCGCTCGCGGAACAGGCCGGCGCCAAAACGCGCCGCCGTCGGCGAGGGACGCGCGGTGCGCAACGACCCGAAGCGGGCTGAAAACTGGACAAATATGTAGATTTTCACGTCCACAGGCTGGTGGCGGCACCGTCAATGGTGGTTATAATCGGGCGTCTAACAACAATGACATCAGGGAATATCTCACCTGCGGCGTCAGGGGCGAGCGGTGCATGAACGATAAAGCGATAGGGCAACTCAGCGGCCTGGCAGGCAGATTGGTGGCCGAGGAGCTGATCGGCGCGCAGGCGGCGGTGCAGGCGCAGAAGGATGCGTCCCTGGAGAAAATGCATTTCGTCCGCTACCTGGTCGAAAAGAAGAACGTCGACAGCAAACGCCTGGCGGAAATCGCCTCCCAGGAATTCGGCGTGCCCCTGCTGGATATCTCGGCCCTGGACAACGCGGCGCTGCCGGTCGGCCTGGTGGAGCCGGAACTGGTGGTGAAGCACCACGCGCTGCCGATTTTCCGCCGCGGCAACCGCCTGTTCATCGCCGTCTCCGACCCCACCAACCTGGCGGCCCTGGACGAGATCAAGTTTCACACCGGCATCAACACCGACGCCATCCTGGTCGAGGAGCAGGCGCTGAACGCGGCCCTGGCCACCTGGGTGGAATCACAGGACTCGCTGTCCGACGGGCCTGGACGATCTCGACGCCGCCGACCTGGAAGACGTGGAACTCTCCAGCGGCGAGGAATCCGAGGACGGCGACGATGGCACCTCGGCGGTCGATGAAACGCCCATCGTCCGCTTCATCAACAAGGTCCTCATCGACGCCATCAAGCAGGGCGCCTCGGACATTCACTTCGAACCCTACGAGCGCACCTACCGGGTGCGCTTTCGCACCGACGGCGTCCTGCAGGAAGTCGTCAAACCGCCGCGCAATCTCTCGCCGCGGCTGGCGGCGCGGTTGAAAGTGATGTCGCGGATGGATATCTCGGAGCGGCGCCTGCCCCAGGACGGGCGCATCCAGATGAAACTGTCGCGCAACCGCGCCATCGACTTTCGCGTCAACACCCTGCCCACCCTGTTCGGCGAGAAGATCGTGCTGCGTATTCTCGACCCGAGCAGCGCGCAGATGGGCATCGACGCCCTCGGCTACGAGGAAGACCAGAAGGAAATGTACCTGAAGACCCTGAGCCAGCCCCAGGGCATGATCCTGGTGACGGGACCCACCGGCTCGGGCAAGACGGTATCGCTCTACACCGGGCTCAACATCCTGAACACCGCCGAGCGCAATATCTCCACCGCCGAGGATCCGGTGGAAATCAACCTGGAGGGCATCAACCAGGTTCACGTCAACCCCAAGGTCGGCCTGGGCTTCGCCGAGGCCCTGCGCTCCTTCCTGCGCCAGGACCCGGACGTGATCATGGTGGGGGAGATCCGCGACCTGGAGACCGCCGAAATCGGCATCAAGGCGGCCCAGACCGGACACCTGGTACTCTCCACCCTGCACACCAACAGCGCCGCCGAAACCCTCACCCGTCTGCTCAACATGGGGGTGCCCGCCTTCAACGTGGCCTCGTCGGTCGACCTCATCATCGCCCAGCGGCTCGGGCGCCGGCTGTGCAAGCACTGCGCCGCGCCGGCGGATATCCCCCATGAAACCCTCCTCAAGGAAGGCTTCACCGACGAGATGCTCGAGGGCGCGACGATCCTGCGGGCGGTGGGCTGCGAGCAGTGCAACGCCGGATACAAGGGACGGGTGGGCATTTACGAAGTCGTGCGGGTCACACCCGCCATCGCCCGCATCATCATGGAGGAAGGGAACTCCATGCAAATCAAGGAACAGGCCCAGAAAGAAGGCTTCCGCGACCTGCGCATGGGCGCGCTGCGCAAGGTGGCCGCGGGATTGATCAGCCTCGAAGAGGCCAACCGAGTAACTGTGGACTAGAAACGACAGTAAAATATTACGGGGCAAACTATGGCAACCAGTGCGATCAGAAGCAATGTCTTCCTCTGGAGCGGCACGGACAAGTCCGGCCGCGCCAGCAAGGGAGAAATCCAGGCGGCCAGTCAGGCCATGGCCAAGGCGCAGTTGCGCCAGCAGGGCATCAAGCCCAAAAGCGTGCGCAAGAAACCCAAACCGCTGTTCGGCGGCAAGGGCAAGGCGATCAAGCCGGCGGATATCGCCATCTTCACGCGCCAGCTCGCCACCATGCTCAAGGCCGGCGTGCCGCTGGTGCAGAGCTTTGAAATTGTCGAGGACGGCCTGGAGAACCAGCGCATGCGGGAGCTGGTCGCCGACATCCGCAACGACGTGGCCTCCGGCACCGGCCTGGCCCCGTCCCTGGCCAAGTACCCGCGCCATTTCGACGATCTCTTCTGCAGCCTGGTCGGCTCCGGCGAGGATTCGGGTACCCTCGAGGTGATGCTGGACCGGGTCGCCACCTACAAGGAAAAGACCGAGGCCCTCAAGCGCAAGATACGCAAGGCGATGACCTACCCCATGGCGGTGGTCTGTATCGCGATCGTCGTCACCGCGATTCTGCTGATCAAGGTGGTACCGGTATTCGCCAGCACCTTCGAGAGCTTCGGCTCCGAACTGCCCGCCTTCACGCGCCTGGTGATGGGCATTTCGGAATTCACCCAGGCGTGGTGGTGGATCATACTCATCGGCATCATTGCGCTTGTCTTTACGGTGCGCGAACTGAAATTGCGCTCGGTCGGCTTTTCCGAGTGGATCGACCGCATGGCGCTGCGTATGCCCATCGTCGGCGGGATCGTCCACGACGCCGTGATCGCGCGTTTTTCGCGCACGCTGTCAACGACTTTCGCGGCGGGCGTGCCCCTGGTGGAGGCGCTCAACTCCACCGCCGGGGCCGCGGGCAACTCCGTGTACGCCAAGGCCATCCGCCGCATCCGCGACGATGTCACCACCGGGTCCAGCCTCTACAACGCCATCAAGTCCACCGGCCTGTTTCCGCACATGCTGCTGCAGATGGTCTCCATCGGCGAGGAGTCCGGCGCCCTCGATGACATGCTCGGCAAGGTCGCCACCCACTACGAGGAGGCCGTCGACAACGCGGTGGACAGCCTCAGCTCGCTGCTGGAACCGCTGATCATGTCCATTCTCGGCGTTCTGGTCGGGGGGCTGATGATTGCGATGTACCTGCCCATCTTCATGCTGGGGTCGGTTATCTGAGTCTTACCGCGGACAATTCGGCAATCGCCGCGCCCGCGGGCGGGGCGTGATGGAGCAGGCGTTCGCGGAACTGCCCTGGCTGCTGCCCCTGTGCCTGATTGCGGTCGGCCTGTGCATGGGCAGTTTTCTCAACGTGGTCATCTACCGCCTGCCCCTGATGCTGGAAAGCCGCTGGCGGCGCGACTGCTGTGAACTGCTGGAAATCGAGGGGGAGCCGCGGGAGGCGCCCCTCACCCTCGCCACGCCGAACTCCCACTGCCCTCACTGCGGCGCACCGGTCAAACCGTGGCAGAACGTGCCGGTAGTCAGCTACGCGCTGCTACGCGGCCGCTGCGGCAACTGCGCGGGACGCATTTCGCCGCGCTACCCGCTGATCGAGATCGCCACGGGACTGGCAACCCTGGCGCTGGCCTGGCACTTGCCGTTTTCCTGGGCGCTGCTCGGGGCGATGCTGTTCACCTGGGCGCTGATTGCCCTGACCGCCATCGATATCGATCACCAGCTCCTGCCCGACGACATCACACTGCCGCTGCTGTGGCTGGGCCTGGCATTCAACGTAGCGGGCACCTACACGCCCCTGACGGACGCGGTCATCGGCGCCATGGCGGGCTACCTGCTGCTGTGGAGCATCTACTGGCTGTTCAAGCTGATCACCGGCAAGGAGGGCATGGGCTACGGCGATTTCAAGCTGCTGGCGGCACTGGGGGCCTGGCTGGGCTGGCAGGACCTGCATCTGATTATTCTCATGTCTTCGGTGGTCGGCGCGCTGCTGGGCGGCGCCCTGATGGTATTCGGCGGGCGCGGCAGGAACGTGCCCATGCCCTTCGGGCCCTATCTGGCGCTCGCCGGCTGGATCACCTTCCTGTGGGGCGACGCGCTGACCGCTCGCTTCGCCTTTCTCGACATCTGGTAATCCGATCATGGGCTATATCGTCGGCGTGACAGGCGGCATCGGCAGCGGCAAGTCGGCGGTGACCGATCGTTTCGAGCAACGGGGCATTGTCGTGGTGGACGCCGATCTGGCCGCCCGCGTGATCGTGGAACCCGGCCGCCCCGCGCTGGCGGCGATCGCGGAACACTTCGGCGGGGACATCCTGCAACCCGACGGCGCCCTGGACCGCGCCGCACTGCGCGCGCGGGTATTCGCCGACCCCGCCCAGCGGCGCTGGCTGGAGGAACTGACGCACCCGCTGATCGGCGAGGAGATCCTGGCGCAACTGGCCGCCTCGGACAGCCCCTACACCATTGTGAGTTCGCCCCTGCTGCTGGAAACCAGCCAGAAATCGCTGGTGGACTGCGTGGTGGTGGTGGACGTGCCCGAAGAGATACAGCTCGCGCGAACGATGCTTCGGGACGACAACGACGCCGACCAGGTGCGGCGCATCATGGCGGCGCAGATGCCCCGGGGAGACGCGCCTGGCGCTGGCGGATTTCGTGGTCGACAACAGCGGTTCGCTCGAGGCGCTCGATGCACAGGTCGAGGCACTGCACCGGGAATTTCTGGCTCGCGCCGAGGCGTAGTTGTTTGCGTGTCCGGACGTGAAGCCACCGACCCGCACAGGGAACCTTCAACGACTCGCGCAGCCCGTCAGTCAGTATGTTCCAGCATTCGCTCCACGGCACTGACGATCGGCAAGTTGGCTGCGGGGAAATCGTAGTCGCCGAGTTCCGCGGCACCGAGCCAGGCCAGCGGCTGGCCCTCGAGACCGGCCGGCGTACCGCTAAAACGCGTCACCAGGTGCACATCGAGCAGCACTTCCTTGTCGCCATAATCGTGCCGCACCTCCAGCAGCGGCTCGCTGCACCGCGGCACGATACCGAGCTCCTCGCGCAACTCACGGGCCAGCGCCTCCAGCACCGTTTCGCCGGCCTTGAGCTTGCCGCCGGGAAACTCCCACAGGCCGCCCAGGTGCGCGTGATCGGGACGGCGCGTGACGAGCACGTTACCGTCGTCGCCGAGGATCACCCCCACCGCCACGTGCACGACACCCATTCAGGTGCGGTACTCGGCGTTGATGCGCACGTAGTCGTAGGACAGGTCGGAAGTCCACACCGCCGCGTCCGCCGCGCCCCGCCCCAGCTCGATGCGAATGACGATCTCCTCGGGCGCCATGGCGGCGGCGCCGCGCTCCTCGGTGTAGGACGCCGCGCGACAGCCGCGCTCGGCGATCAGCACATCGTTGAGAAAGAGACTGACGCCGGCGACATCCAGATCCTGCAGACCGGCGCGGCCGATCGCCGCCAGCAACCGGCCCCAGTTGGGGTCCGACGCGAACAGCGCGGTCTTCACCAGCGGCGAGTGGGCGATGGTAAAGGCCGACGTCCAGGCACTCCCGCTCGTCGCGCCCCCCGTTCACCTGCACGGTGACGAACTTGGTCGCGCCCTCGGCGTCGCGCACCAATGCCTGGGCCAGTGCGGCACAGACTTCCCGCAATGCGTCCCCGAGCGCCCGACCCGCTTCGCCCCCGGTGTCGGTCACCGGCGGATTGCCCGCCGCGCCGGTGGCCAGCAGCACACAGGCATCGTTGGTCGAGGTATCGCCGTCGACGGTTATGCGATTGAAGGAGACATCCACGCTGTTTTGCAGAAGGGCTTGCAGCACCGCGCCGTCAACCGCCATATCGGTCGCCAGGAAGGCCAGCATGGTGGCCATGTCCGGGCGGATCATGCCCGCGCCCTTGGCGATGCCGGTCACGACGTAGTCATCGCCGCCGGCGCGAAAGCCCACCGAACAGCCCTTGGGGCGGGTATCGGTGGTCAGAATCC
Source organism: Halioglobus sp. (assembly GCA_034521205.1). Taxonomy (GTDB): domain Bacteria; phylum Pseudomonadota; class Gammaproteobacteria; order Pseudomonadales; family Halieaceae; genus Marimicrobium. The sequence goes on along the minus strand of JAXHMT010000004.1, from coordinate 1,484,378 downwards.
CCGCCGCGGCGGCGGGCCAGGCGTCCGGCGCCAGGGCAGCGAAGGCCTCGGGCACGCCCGCCTCGATCCGCGCCACCGGCAGCGGCTCGCCGATCACACCGGTGGAGAAAGGCAGGACCTGCCAGGGTGCCACGTCGGCCAGCTCGGAGACACGGGCGCAACAGGCGCGGGCGTCATTTATTCCCGCATCGCCGGTACCGGCGTTGGCGTTGCCCGTATTGATCAGCAGGTAGCGGGGCTTGCCGGCGCAGGCCCGCAGGTGCTCGCGCGCGACGGTGACGGGGGCGGCGCAAAACGCATTGCGGGTGAAAACAGCCGCGCAGTTGGCGCCCGGCGCGGCTTCCACCAGCACCAGGTCATTGCGTCCTGGCGTTTCGATGCCGGCGGCCACGGCCGCCAGCCGTACCCCCGCCACCGGCGCCAGCTCCGGCAGTTCCTCGTCGCCAACCGCCATGCCGCCGTCTCCTCTGCTTCACGTAGTGCGTATCCGCTGCCCCGTGGCGGACCGGATCGCGGGCCCGGGTCCACTCTGTCTTCTGATTTAAATCTTGCCGTGGCAGTGCTTGTACTTTTTGCCGCTGCCGCAGGGGCACGGCTCGTTGCGGCCGACTTTCGGTTGCTCCCGGGTAAAGGTGCGCGGCGGTTCGGCGCCCGGTGCGCCGGGGGCTCCGGCGGCCGCCGGGTCTGCTTCGGCCGCTTCACCGGAAGCCAGGGCGGAAGCCTCGGCGTGCTGGAAGGCCATCTGTTCGCGCCGGGCGGCCTCGCGGCGCTGGCGCTCGATGGCCTCGGCCTCGTCCTGCCGCTGGATCTCGACATGACTGAGAAACTTGACGACCTCGTACTTGAGGCTGGAGAGCAACTCCTGGAAAAGCTCGAATGACTCGCGCTTGTACTCCTGTTTGGGATTTTTCTGGGCGTAGGCCCGCAGGTGAATGCCCTGGCGCAGGTGATCCATGGTGGCCAGGTGTTCCTTCCAGAGTGTATCCAGCACCTGCAGCATGATCTGTTTCTCGATCTTGCGCATGTCGGGCCCGACCTCGTCGCACTTGGCGTCGTAGGCCCGCTGAATCTCGTCGACAATCCTCTCCCGCAGCGCCTCCTCGTGGAGCTTGTCGTCCTCGTCCAGCCACTTCTGCAACGGCAGACTGATGGCGAACTCCGCCTCGAGCTGTTTCTCCAGGCCGGGAATATCCCACTGCTCCTCGACACTCATGGGCGGGATATACCCGTCGATGGCCTCGTTGACCACGTCGCGGCGAATCGTCGTGACGGTGTCGGAGATGTCCGCTTCGCCCAGCAGTTCGTTGCGCTGCTGGTAGATGATCTGCCGCTGGTCGTTGGCGACGTCGTCGTATTCCAGCAGTTGCTTGCGGATGTCGAAGTTGCGGCCCTCGACCTTGCGCTGGGCCTTCTCGATGGCGTTGGTCACCATGCGGTGCTCGATGGCTTCTCCCTTTTCCATGCCCATGGCCTGCATGAAGCCCTTGACGCGGTCCGAGGCGAAGATGCGCATGAGGCTGTCTTCCATGGACAGGTAGAAACGGGACACGCCGGGATCACCCTGCCTGCCGGCACGGCCGCGCAACTGGTTGTCGATACGCCTGGATTCGTGGCGTTCGGTACCGAGAATATGCAGCCCCCCCGCGTCCACCACCTGGTCATGCCGCTCCTGCCAGGCCTGGCGGCGGCGCTCCTTTTCCACCTCGTCCACGTCATCCAGCGATTTCAGCTCCGCCTCGAGATTGCCGCCGAGGACGATGTCGGTGCCGCGGCCCGCCATGTTGGTGGCAATGGTCACCACGCCCGCCCGGCCCGCCTGGGCGATGATTTCCGCCTCCTGTTCGTGATACTTGGCGTTGAGCACCTTGTGCTCGATCTGCGCCTTGCGGAAACGTTCGGACAGCACCTCGGAATTTTCCACCGAGGCCGTGCCGACCAGTACCGGCGCGCCTTTTTCCACGCACTCGCGCACATCCTCGACGATGGCGTCGAATTTCTCCTCGGCGGTGAGGTAGACCACGTCGTTCAGGTCGGTGCGCTGCTGCGGCACGTTGGTGGGGATGGCCAGTACCTCGAGCCCGTAGATCTGGCGGAATTCGAACGCCTCGGTATCGGCCGTGCCCGTCATGCCCGCGAGCTTCTCGTACAACCGGAAATAGTTCTGGAAGGTGGTGGAGGCGAGCGTCTGGCTCTCGCTGTGTATGGCGACGCCCTCCTTCGCCTCGATGGCCTGGTGCAGGCCCTCGGACAGGCGCCGCCCGGGCATCGTGCGGCCGGTGTGTTCGTCGATCAGCACGACCTGATTGTCCTGCACGATGTACTCCACATCGCGGTGATAGAGGGCGTGCGCGCGCAGGCCGCAATAAACATGGTGCAGGAGATTGAGGTTGGTGGCGCCGTAGAGACTGTCGCCCTCCTCCAGCAGACCCTCCCGCGTCAGGATTTCCTCGACCTTCTCGTGGCCGGCTTCATTCAGTTCGACCTGGCGCATCTTCTCATCGATGGTGTAATGGCCCTCTTCCCCCTCGGTTTCCAGGCGCAGGTGGGGAACGAGGCGATTGACGCGCTTGTACAGTTCCGAGCTGTCCTCCGAGGCCCCGGAAATGATCAGCGGCGTGCGCGCCTCGTCGATCAGAATGGAGTCCACCTCGTCGACGATGGCGAAATCGAGGCCGCGCTGCACCCGATCCTCCAGCGTGAAGGCCATGTTGTCGCGCAGGTAGTCAAAACCGAATTCGTTGTTGGTGCCGTAGACCACGTCCGCCCGATAGGCGGCCCGCTTCTCCGCCGGCATCTGACCGGACCGGATGACGCCGACCTCCAGTTCGAGGAAGTTGTACAGCGGCGCCATCCACGCCGCGTCCCGCGCGGCGAGGTAATCGTTGACGGTGACGATATGCACGCTGTTGCCGGAAAGCGCGTTCAGGTAGACGGGCAGCGTGGCGACCAGGGTTTTGCCTTCCCCCGTGCGCATTTCGGCGATATTGCCCTCGTGCAGGGCCATGCCGCCGATCAACTGCACGTCGAAGTGGCGCAGCCCCAACACGCGGTCGCTCGCTTCGCGCACCACGGCAAACGCCTCCGGCAGGATCTTGTCCAGCGGTTCGCCATCTTTGAGGCGCTGCTTGAACTCGCCCGTCCTGGCGGCGAGCTGTGTGTCGTCCAACTCCCGGGTGGGTTCGGTCAGCGTGTTGATCTGACTCACCACCTTGCCCAGGCGTTTGAGTTCGCGACTGTTGCGTGTGCCGAATACCGATTTCAGTACTGAATTGATCATCGTATGCTATCTGTTGTGACCTGAACCCTGCCGTACCGGTGAGAGACGGACGGCGCCGAATAGACAGAAAGGTTTCAGCGTCGGCGGGTGCGGGCGAGGTAACTGGAGGGGTCGACCGGTCGGCCGTGCTTGTACACCTCGTAGTGTACATGGGCGCCGGTCGAGCGCCCGCTGGAACCGACAAGGGCAATGGATTCGCCTTTGCGCACCACGTCCCCCGGTTGCACCAGGTTCTGCTTGTTGTGGGCGTAACGGGTAACGTAGCCGTCGCCGTGCGAGATCTCCACAATCTTGCCGTAACCCGCGCGGTTGCCGCTCCATGTCACCACGCCCGCGGCGGAGGCCAGCACGGGCGATCCCTCCCTGCCCGCGATATCCACCCCGTGATGCACAGCGGGTTTGCCGGTAAAGGGGTCGGTGCGCTGGCCGAAGCCCGAAGATACCCAGCCCGTCGCCACCGGCAGTCCCGAAAGGCGGCGCTGCTCGCGCAGGCTGCGGTTCTGCAACAGGGATTCGAGGATTTCCAGTTGCTGTTCGCGATCTGTCAGGTGCGCCTCGAAACGCGCCAGCTCTTCATTGACGTCGGTCGGGGAAAATTCGACGTTGAACTCGCCGGCCAGTGGACCGCCGAGCGCCGGCGGCTGGCCGAAATCAAACTCGCCGCCCTCGAGGTCGGCCCTGGCCGTGAGGTGCTCACCCAGCGCGTCCAGCCGGGTCATTCTGGCCTGCAGTTCCGCCAGGCCCAGGGTCATGGCCTGCAACCGGCGCTCGGCCCGCGCCTGCAGCTGCTGCAGTTCACCGGACTGGCGCTCCAGTTCTTCCTCCAGGGAGTCCAGGGCAGCGCCCTTCAGGGAACGCGCCTCGCTGACCTGGCCGGCGTGATAGCCCCAGGCGACGAGCCCCAGCGGCAGGCCGAGACAACACAGCGAGAGCAGCGCCCGGGACCATCGGCCGAGCTCCAGGGTACGCGAACCGCCGTGTTTTGCGCTGATCAGAATGACTTTCATCGTGTGGCTGGATGCGGCAAACGGGCAGCGAACTATGCCATAAACCTGCCCCGAATGCCATTTGCCTGCCCGGCGGGTACTGCATCAGTTTGGATCACTGCGTGAGCATGGGGTGGGTATGGTCTACTGGAACCGTGCGGCGACAGGACGTCGCCGCCCGAGCCTGCACAGGGACGTGCGCCTTTTGGCGTGTTCCAGTAGGCCATACCCACCCCGTGCGGTCCCTTCTTGTGATGGCGCATAAACCGCATGGGTTGGGTACGACACACTGGAACACGCCAAAAAGCGTCCATCCATGGACAGGCTCGGGTGGCGACGTCCTGTCGCCACACGGTTCCAGTGTGTCGTACCCAACCCATGCTCCGCCACGGCATTTACTCGTCCGCGAGGTGGCGCTGATCACCACTCGCGCAGAAAGGGCGTGCGCGACGGGTCGTCCCAGGTGACCAGCTCCCAGGCATCCGGGCGCGCCAGCAGGGCGCGCACCGCGGCGTTATTGAGTGTGTGGCCGGACTTGTACGCGCGGAATTCACCGAGCATACCGCAGCCCATCAGGTACAGATCCCCCATGGCATCGAGCACCTTGTGCTTGACGAATTCGTCCGGCGAACGCAAACCGCCCCGGTTGAGTACGCGGTGCTCGTCGACCACCACGGCGTTGTCGAAACTGCCGCCGCGCGCCATGCCGCCGGCGCGCAGGGCTTCCACCTGCTCGACGAAGCCGAAAGTGCGCGCGCCGCTCAACTCCTCGATGAACGAAACCGCCGAGAAGTCCAGTTCGACGTGGGCGACCTGTTCGCGCACAACGGGACGGTCGAAGTCGATGGTAAAGGCGATCTTGAAGCCGTCAAAAGGGATAAATCCGGCATACTTGTCGCCCTCCTCCACCCACACCTCGCGCACAATGCGCACAAACCGCCGCGGCGCTTCCAGCTCGACGACGCCGGCCCCGCGCACGAGTTGCACGAAGGGCGCGGCGCTGCCGTCCATGATGGGCAATTCCGCCGCCGAGATATCCACGTAGGCATTGTCGACCCCGAGCCCGAACAGCGCCGCCAGCAGGTGTTCCACCGTGGCCACATGCTCCCCCGCGCCCTGCAGCGATGTGGACAACCTGGTCGCGCCCACGTTCTCGCTGCGGGCGGGAATCGCCAGTACCGGGTCGAGATCCACGCGGCGGAACACCACCCCGGCATCTTCCGGCGCCGGGCGCAGGACCATGCGCACATCCTCGCCCGAGTGCAGGCCGATACCCCTGATCCCGGCCGGGCCTGCCACTGTGCGCTGGCGCAGCATCGCTCCCTCCCATTGTCCGCGGGTCTCGTGTGCCCGCCCGACCCGCCCCCCGGCAGGGACCTGTCGCAGCCGCGGCGTCAGTCGGCCTGGCGGCGCAGGAACGCGGGTATATCAAAATACTCCTCGCCTTCCTGGGTCTGCGGGGCCGCGGCCCTGGCAGGCGCGGATGCGGCCTGGCGCTGGCGCGCGCGCATGGCCGGCGGCCGTTCGTAATCCCGGTAGTCCGGCTGCCCGCCGGTCTGCTCGGGTTCCGCCGCGCGCGGCGGGGTGTCCACCACCTGCAAGGGGGGGCGAACGGCGTCGCTGCCAAGCCCGGTAGCCACAACGGTGACCTTGATCTCTTCCTTCAGTTCGGGATCGATAACGGTACCGACCACCACGGTGGCATCCTCGGAGGCGAACTCCTCGATAGTGTCGCCCACTTCGGAGAATTCGCCCAGCGACAAATCGAAGCCGGCCGTGATATTGACCAGGATACCCCGCGCGCCCGCCAGGTTGATATCGTCCAGCAGCGGGCTGTTGATCGCCTTTTCGGCGGCCTCCCGCGCGCGATTTTCGCCCTTGGCGTATCCCGTACCCATCATCGCCATGCCCATTTCCGACATCACGGTGCGCACGTCCGCGAAGTCGACGTTGATCATGCCCGGGCGGATAATCAGGTCCGCGATTCCCTGCACGGCGCCCAACAGGACGTCATTGGCCTCCTTGAAGGCATCCAGCAGACTGGTGTTCTTGCCCAGCACTTCCAGCAGCTTTTCGTTGGGTATGGTAATCAGCGAATCCACGTGCTGCTGCAGTTCCGCCATTCCCTCCATGGCGATACTGATACGCTTCTTGCCCTCGAAAGGGAACGGCCGCGTCACCACAGCCACGGTGAGTATACCCAGTTCACGGGCAACCTCGGCCACAATGGGAGCGCCGCCGGTGCCGGTGCCGCCGCCCATGCCGGCGGTAATGAATACCATGTCGGCCCCGTGCAAAGCCTCGGCGATGCGGTCGCGGTCCTCCATGGCCGCGGCGCGGCCGATATCGGGGTTGGCGCCCGCACCCAGCCCCTTGGTGATGTTGCCGCCGAGCTGCAGCACGGTCCTGGACTCGATATCCGACAACGCCTGCGCGTCCGTGTTGGCGCAGATGAAGTCCACACCCTCGACATCGTTCTCGATCATGTGCTTGACGGCGTTGCCGCCGCCTCCGCCCACCCCGATGACCTTGATCACAGCGTTGGATGGTTGATTATCGACTAGTTCAAACATAGTACGTCTCCCTTTTTTAATGATGCCGCGTTTCACCGCGGCGCTTTACAACAAACACCTAAAAATTGCTTTGCAGCCAGGCCTTCAGGCGGCCGAATACTCCCTGGCCGACACCGCCCAGGCGGCCCCCGGCGGCAGCTGTTTTCTCGCCCTGGTGCTCGGCGCCGTACTGCAACAGCCCCACGCTCGGTCGCATAGATCGGATTGCGCACGATGTCGGTCAGGCCCTGCACGCTGTGGGGATAACCCACGCGCACGGGCATGTGGAATATCTCTTCCGCCAGCTCCATCGCGCCCTCCATCTTGGCGGTGCCGCCGGTCAGCACGATGCCCGCGGGCATCATGTCCTCGAAGCCCGCGCGTCGCAGCTCGGCCAGTACCAGGGTGAACAACTCGTCGTAGCGCGGCTCCACTACCTCGGCCAGGCTCTGCCGGGACAGGTCGCGCGGCGGGCGGTCACCCACGCTGGGCACCTTGATGGTTTCCTGGGCCCCGGCCAGTTGCGTCAACGCGCAGGCGTACTTGATCTTGATTTCCTCGGCGTGCTGGGTCGGTGTGCGCAGCGCCATGGCGATATCGTTGGTGACCTGGTCCCCGGCGATGGGTATGACGCCGGTGTGCTGGATCGAACCCTCGGTGAAAATGGCAATGTCGGTGGTGCCGCCGCCGATATCGACCAGGCAGACGCCCAGTTCGCGCTCGTCGTCGGTCAGCACCGAGTAACTGGAGGCGAGTTGTTCCAGAATGACCTCCTCCACCTCCAGGCCGCAGCGGCGGATGCACTTTTCTATGTTCTGCGCCGCATTGACCGCACAGGTCACCAGGTGAACCTTCGCTTCCAGGCGCACGCCGGACATACCCAGCGGCTCCTTGATGCCCTCCTGATTGTCGATCACGTACTCCTGGGGCAGGATATGCAGCACCTTCTGGTCGGCGGGAATCGCCACGGCCTGTGCCGCGTCGATGACCCGCTCCAGGTCGTGTGCGAACACTTCCTGATCCTTGATCGCGACGATGCCGTGAGAGTTGAGGCTGCGAATATGGCTGCCGGCGATACCGACATAGACCGAGTGGATCTGGCAGCCCGCCATGAGTTCCGCCTCCTCCACGGCACGCTGAATCGACTGCACCGTGGATTCGATGTTCACCACCACGCCTTTTTTCAGGCCCTTGGACGGGTGCGAACCGATGCCCACCACTTCGATGTCGCCATCGGGGCCTATCTCGGCGACGATCGCCACCACCTTGGAGGTGCCGATATCGAGACCGACGATCATCTTTGTGTTCTGCGCACTGCCCATGGCAGTCTCTCCTCGCTGCCCGTTACAATCCCGCGACCTGGTCCGGCTCGGCAAAAGCCACCGCGAGCCCGGTGGCGTAGCGCAGGTCGACACGCTCTATCTCCGCACTCCTGCCGGCCAGTTCCTCCCGGTAGATCGCCACGAACCGTTGCATACGGCCGAAAAAATCCTCGCTGCCGATGACCAGGCGCATCCCGCCGCCCAGCACCGCCTCCACCTGCCCCCGCTCGTCCATCGCCAGTTGCGCCACACGCAGATCCAGCGGCGCGAGCATCTCGATCAGCCGCAGGTACTTGCCCATGAGCACGGCAGCCGAACCGGGAGGCCCTTCCAGCAATGGCAGCGAATCGTCCTCGCGGCTGTTGCGCGATTGAAAGATGCCGCCCTCGTGGTTGAGGAAACCGTGCTCGCCCCAGCGCGCAATGGCCAGCTGCTCGACCACGTGAATCTCCAGCGCCCCCGGCCAACGGCGGCGCACCGTGACCTCGTGAATCCAGGGCAGACCCCGCAATTCCCGGCGCATCTTTTGCAGATCCGCGTCCAGAAAGCCCCCGGTCAGCGAGGACTGAACCATCGCCTGCACCGCTTCCGCCTGGGTGTGGGCCAGTTCCCCGGTCACCGTAATGCGCTTCACCGGGATGCTCTCCAGAGCCGTCCAGGCCCGGGCGCCTCCCGCGAGGACGACAGCGGCGGCGAGCACCACCAGTGCGCGGTTGAGCCACACGCCGTACTGCCGCGGCTGTTGCGACTCGCGCGCATCGCGGCGCCGCGTGGCGCCCTGCGCTGTTTTGCCCCGATGCGGCGCCGCACGCCGGCCGGAGGACCCGGCCGACCGCCGCCTACGTTCTGTGGTCATGGTGTGCCTCCAGACTGAGTTCGACGATACGGCCCACCAGGGCGGGCAGGTCCATGCCCGCTGCGTGGGCCGCCATGGGCACGAGACTGTGGGACGTCATACCCGGCACCGTATTGGCCTCCAGCGCATAGAAAGTCCCGTCGGCATCGCGCATCACATCGACCCTGCCCCAAACCGAACATCCCAGGGCGCGAAAGCTGCGCAGGGAAAGTTCCGCGAGCTGCGCCTCATCCGCTGCGTCCAGACCGCTGGGGCAGTAATAGCGGGTCTGGTCGGAGAGGTATTTGGCCTCGTAATCGTAAAAGGCGTTATCCGTCTCGAGACGGATCGAGGGCAGCGCGTCACCGCCGAGAATCGCCACGGTATATTCGGGCCCCTCGATATACTGCTCGGCCATGACTTCCGCGCCGTAACGGCGGGCCGAGTGGTACGCATCGCGCAGACCCCGCGCGGAGTCGGCGATACTCATGCCGATGCTGGAGCCCTCCCGGGCGGGTTTCACGAACACCTTGCCGAAGCGCTCGATCGCCGCCTGCCAGTCGGTGGACTCGGTCAAGGTGACGAATGCGGGGGTCACAATCCCCGCGCCCTGCCACAGTTGCTTGCTGCGCTGCTTGTCCAGCGCCAGGGCGGACCCCAGTACGCCGGTACCGCTGTAGGGAATACCCAGAACCTGGAGGGCGCCCTGCATGCTGCCATCCTCGCCACCGGGTCCGTGCAGCGCGATGAACACAAAATCCGCTCCCCGCAACTTGTCCTGCCACCCCGCACGCGATGGATCCACGGCGCTGACATTCACATCGAGCCGACCCAGCGCATCGAGCACGGTTTCCCCGCTCTGCAGTGATATCTCCCGCTCGGCGGAGTCGCCGCCGAGCAGGACAACGATGCGATTCGCGGCCAGGTTCATGGTGCGACAGCCTCCCGCGTAACGCGCGCGGCCAGCTCCTGGGCGAGCCGGCCGATATCCCCGGCGCCCTGGGTCACCACCACGTCACCATCGCGTACCAGACCATCCAGCAGCTCCGGCACGGCCTCTGTGTGTTCGGCAAATACCGGCTCCACCTGTCCGCGCTGGCGAATGCTGCGGGTAAGGCTGCGGCTGTCCGCCCCCGCAATCGCATCCTCCCCGGCCGGGTAGACCTCCAGCAGCACCAGCACATCGCAACCCGACAGCACCGCGACGAAATCCTCGTAGAGATCGCGGGTGCGGGAGTAGCGGTGAGGCTGGTAGACCATGACCAGGCGGCGCTCCGGCCAGGCCTGGCGCACGGACTCCAGGGTGGCCCTGACCTCGGTGGGGTGATGGCCGTAGTCGTCCACCAGCACGGCGCGACCGCCGGCAAATGCGACCTCGCCGAGCTGCGTGAAGCGGCGGTTGACGCCGGTAAATCCCGCCAGACCGCGCTGGATTGCCGCATCCTCCAGCCCCTCGTCGCAGGCGACGGCCACGGCCGCGGTCGCATTGAGCACGTTGTGGCAACCGGGCATGTTGAGACTGATCGCCAGCGGGCCCGCGGCGCCGGGACGCTGCACCGTAAAGTGGGTGCGCAGGCCGTCCCTGCTGACGTCGAGGATGCGATAGTCGGCATCCCGATCAAAACCGTAGGTTATCGCCTGGCGACTGATATCCGGCAGCAGTTCGCGCAGTACCGGGTCGTCGATGCACAGCACAGCCATACCGTAGAAGGGCAGGTTGTGCAGGAACTCGACAAAAGCGCGGCGCAACAGCGCGAAGTCGCCGCCGTAGGTCTGCATGTGGTCCGCCTCGAGATTGGTGACCACGGCGACCATCGGTTGCAGGTGCAGGAACGAGGCGTCGCTTTCGTCCGCCTCCGCGATGAGGAAGCGGCTGGCGCCGAGCTGGGCGTTGCTGCCCGCGCTGTTGACCAGGCCACCGATAACGAAGGTTGGGTCCAGTCCCGCCTCGCCGAAAATCGCGGCAATCAGGCTGGTCGTCGTGGTCTTGCCGTGTGTGCCCGCGACGGCAATGCCGTGCCGGTAACGCATCAGCTCCGCGAGCATTTCCGCCCGCGGCACCACCGGCACCCGCGCCCGCCGCGCGGCATCGACTTCGGGGTTGTCCTCCTGCACCGCGCTGGAGGCCACCACCACGTCGGCGTGCCCGATGTTATCCGCCGCGTGGCCGATGAAGACCTCTATGCCCAGCGCTTGCAACCGCCCCGTCACCGGGCTCGCCCGCAGATCGGAGCCCGCCACCTCGTATCCCAGGTTGACCAGCACCTCGGCGATCCCGCTCATCCCCGTGCCGCCGATGCCGATCATGTGGATACGGCGGATACGGCGCATTTCCGGGACGGTATACACGCTGCGGTTATCGGGCATTGATCAATTCCTCGCAGCAGTCACTCACGCGCTCCGCCGCGTCCGGCGCGGCGGCTGCCCTGGCCGCCCGGGCCATTTCGGCAAGTTTCCCGGGTTGCTCTATGTAGTCGCGCAGCAGGTCGCACAGCTTGTAGGCGTCCAGCTGTCCCTGGTGCAACACGAACGCCGCGCCGCGACTGCTCAGCACACGGGCATTCGCCATCTGGTGATTGTCGACCGCGTGCGGCAGCGGCACCAGAATCGAAGGCCGGCCCATGAGCGCCAGTTCCGAAACGGTCAGGGCGCCGGCCCGGCACAGCACCAGGTCCGCCCAGCTGTAAGCGCCCGCCATGTCTTCTATGAACGGGTCGACCCGCACACCCTCCCGGAGGAGATTGCCGTAGCGCCGCCGCACACCCTCGGCATGGGCGTCGCCCGCCTGGTGCCAGACTTCGATGTGATACCGGCCATCCCACTCGAGCCGCCGCACCGTGCCCGGCATCACCTCGTTGACAGGATGGGCGCCGAGACTGCCGCCGAGCACCAGCAGGCGCAGCGGCCGCGTCCCGTCGTAGTCGAGGCTGGCGCTCGCGGCCGCTTCGACCAGTTCGCGTCGCAGGGGATTGCCGACCACGGTGCACGCCACGGCGCTGCCGAAAGCCCCGGGAAACCCCGCCAACACACGGCTGGCGAAGCGCACCAGCATGCGGTTGGTGGTGCCCGCCACCGCGTTCTGCTCGTGAACCAGCAGCGGCTTGCGCGCGAGCCAGGCCGCCACACCGACGGGGCCGGCGACATAGCCGCCAAGGCCCACCACGCAATGGGGCGAACGGCGCAGGATCAGCCAGGCGGCACGCAGCACCGCGAACCCCGCCACGAACACGCCGAGCAATCTGTGCAGGGCCGTTTTGCCGCGTATGCCGCGCACCCGCAGATAATGCAGCCGCAGGCCCGCCGCCGGCACCACGCGGTGCTCCAGCCCGCGCCGCGTTCCTATCCACTCGACGCGGTAGCCGCGCCCGAGCAGTTCCACCGCAACCGCCAGCGCGGGGTACACATGGCCGCCGGTGCCACCGGTGGCGATCAGCACGAGAGGCGCTTGCGCGGCCATCAGCGGCGGCCTCCGCGTCGGCGGCCGGGCGCTGTCTCGCGCGCCACGCGCAACACCAGCGCCAGCATGGCGCAACATACGATCAGGCTGCTGCCGCCGAAGCTCACGAAGGGCAGTGTCAGCCCCTTGGTTGGCAGCAACCCGGAGCTGACCCCCATATTGATGAAAGCCTGCCCGGCGAAGACCAGGCCGATGCCGTAACAGAGGTAGGCGCCGAATGTTTCGCCCGCCCTCGACGCGCGCCGGCCCACCCAGAGAATGCGGCCGATGAGCGCGGCGAACAACAGCATGAGCGCACTCGCGCCGATGAAGCCTGTCTCCTCCGACCAGATGGCGAAGACAAAATCCGTGTGCGCCTCCGGCAGGTAGAAAAGCTTCTGGACACTGTTGCCCAGTCCGACGCCCAGCCACTCGCCCCGGCCGAAGGCAATCAGCGACTGGGTGAGCTGGAATCCCGAGTTGTACGGGTCCGCCCAGGGGTCGGTGTAGGCGGTCAGGCGCTCCATGCGATAGGGTTCGCTGATGACCAGCGCCAGCATCGCGCCCAGCGCCCCGAGCAGTACGAGCAAAAAGTGGCCGAGCCGTACGCCCGCCAGAAACAGCATGCCGAACGCCGTGGCGGCCACAATGACCGTCGCGCCGAAGTCCGGCTCGACCAACAGCAGCAGCGTGGCCGCGAACAGTACGGCCATCGGCTTCAGGAAGCCCTGCCACTGATTGCGCACCTCCTGCTCCCGGCGCACCAGGTAGCCCGCCAGGTAGACCACGACGGCCAGCTTGGCGAACTCGGAGGGCTGCAGGGTGACCGGGCCCAGCGGCAGCCAGCGCTGGCTGCCGTTCACTTCCCGCCCGACACCGGGTATCAGCACCAGGATCAGCAGGGCCAGCGCGATGAACAACCAGACCCAGCCGCTCTTTTGCCAAAAGGCCAGTTCGAACCGGTAAATTATCGCGGCAGTGACCAGCGCCACGGCGAGATAGACCAGGTGGCGCCGGGTGTGGTGCCAGGCGTCGCCGTAATGCCAGTCCGCGTAGGCAATGGAAGCGGAGCTGATGGCGACCAGCCCGATAAGCAGCAGTGCCAGTCCCAGCAGCGTGAGCGCGGCGTCCGGCGTTTCCGGGGCCATGGCCCTGTCCGCCACCGCGTTCAAGGGGCGCCTCCCGCCAGCTCCGCGACAGCCGCCCGGAACGCCTCGCCCCGGGCGACATAGCCGTCGAACATGTCGAAACTGGCGCAGGCGGGTGACAGCAGTACGGTGTCGCCGCCGCGCGCCGCCGCGGCCGCGGCGGCGACGGCCGCTTCCATGGAGTCGGCCAACGCCGTCTCCACCTGTCCCGCCAACGCCGTCTGCAGCGCGCCGGCCGCCTCTCCGATCAGCACGACCCGATGGCAGTGACGCGCGACGACATCGCGCAGGGCGCTGAAATCCGCGCCCTTGCCCTGACCGCCGGCGATCAGCACGATATCCCGCTCGCCGCCGAGTCCCTCGAGCGCCGCGCGCGTCGCGCCTGTATTGGTGCCTTTGGAGTCGTTGACGTAGGTCACGCCCGCGACTTCCCCCACGACCTCGCAGCGGTGGGGCAGCCCGGCGAAGCGTGCCAGCGTGGCCAGCATACTTGCGACCGGCAAACCGACCGTATTGCCGAGGGCGAGGGCGGCGAGCGCGTTGGCGACATTGTGCCGACCCGCCAGAGCGAGTTCGGCGACCGGCATCAGCGTCTCGAAACCGCGACACAGGTACTCCTGTCCCTCCTCCAGGCGCAGCCCGAATCCGCCCAGTTCCGGCTCGCCCATACGCCAACTGATCACTTCGACATCCGGCGGCACAAGCGGGATGGTCAACGGATCATCACGATTCACCACCGCCGCGCGACAGCCCTGGAAAATGCGGTGCTTGGCCCGATGGTAGGCGGGCATGGTGCCGTGGCGATCCAGATGGTCCGCGCTGACATTGAGCACCGTGGCGACCGCCAGACCGAGGTTGCCGGCCCGCTCCAGCTGAAAACTCGACAGCTCCAGCACGTACAACTCGCGTTCCGGCGCCAGCAGATCCAGCGCCGGCGTGCCGAGATTGCCGCCGACGCCGGCGTCGAGGCCGGCCTCCTGCGCCATCTGCCCGACCAGGGCGGTGACCGTGGACTTGGCGTTGGAACCGGTAATACCCACGACTGGCGCCCGGGCGTCGCGCACGAACAGATCCACGTCGCCGATGACGGCGACACCCGCGTCCCGGGCCTGCGCCACGATCGGCTGGTCGAGGGCAATACCGGGGCTGACGACAAGTTCGGACGCGCCGGCAACGAGATCCGGCGGATAGTCGCCGGCGAACACGCGCACATCGGGCATTTCGGCGCGCAGCGCGGCCAGTCCCGGGGGATCGCGACGGGTGTCCACCACGCTGAAAGCCTGGCCCGCGCGATACAGGAAGCGCGCACAGGACAGGCCGGTCACTCCGAGGCCGACAATGACGCGGTGGTCGGTGCTGGCGATCAGTTCGGGGGCCACTGACATTCCTAGCGCAGTTTCAACGTCGCCAGCCCGAACAGCACGAGCATGACGGTGATGATCCAGAAGCGCACGATGACCCGGGGTTCGGGCCAGCCCTTCAACTCGAAATGGTGGTGGATCGGCGCCATCCGGAAGATGCGCCTGCCCGTCAGTTTGAAGGACGCCACCTGCATGATCACGGACACGGTTTCGAGCACGAAAATACCGCCCATGATGAAAAATACGATTTCGTGCCGGGTGATCACCGCCACGGTGCCGAGGGCGGCGCCGAGAGCCAGCGCACCGACATCGCCCATGAATATCTGAGCCGGGTAGGTGTTGAACCAGAGAAACCCCAGACCGGCACCCGCAATGCCGCCACAGAACACGGCCAGCTCGCCGCTGCCGGCGACGTAGGGAATGTGCAGGTAGGCCGCGAAATCCACGCGGCCCGTCAGATAGGCGATAACCCCGAGAGCCGTACCCACAAGCACCGTGGGCAGAATGGCCAGGCCGTCGAGGCCATCGGTGAGATTGACGGCGTTGCTGGCACCGACGATGACGAAATAGGCCAGCACGATGAACAGGGGCCCCATGCTCCAGGCGAAATCCTTGAAAAAGGGCACGTACAGCTCGGTGGTGACCGGGGTATCGAATGCGATGTACAGGTACAGTGCCGCCCCGAGTCCGGCAAGGGACTGCCAGAAGAACTTCCAGCGCGCCGGCAGGCCCCGGGAATTGCGTTGCACCACCTTGCGATAGTCGTCGACCCAGCCCACCGCGCCGAATACCGTCGTCACCAGCAGCGCAATCCACAGGTAGGGGTTGCGCAAATCGCCCCACAACAGACTCGCCGAGAGAATCCCCACCAGCAACAGGGCGCCTCCCATGGTGGGCGTGCCGGACTTGCTCAGGTGGGACTGGGGGCCGTCGTCGCGCACCGACTGCCCGACCTGGTAGAAGTTGAGCCGCCGGATCATGGTGGGGCCGACCACAAGCGATATGGCCAGCGCCGTCCCCGCGGCGAGAATGCCGCGCAGCGTCAGGTACTGGAAAACACTGAAAGCGCTCTCGTAACGGGACAGGTACTCGGCCAGGAACAGCAGCATGCGTCAGTCCTCCGGCACCGCGGGCACCGTCAGCAGTGCCTCGACAATCTGTTCCATCCCGGCGCCGCGGGACCCCTTGACCAGCACGGTATCGTCTTCCCCCAAAGCGCCCCGAAGACTCTCCAGAGCCTCTTCCCGGTCGGTACAGAATTCACCTCCCGCGCCAAAGGCTTCCACGGCGGGGCGCAGTTCCGGCCCCACGCCCCAGAAGCGCTCGATACCCGCGGCGCGGGTGTACTCTCCCACCTGCCGGTGCAGCTTGTCGCTGTCGGGACCCAGCTCGCGCATGGCGCCGAGGACGAGGGAGCGCCGACCGGGACAGGCGGCCAATACGTCCACCGCCGCGCGCACCGACCCGGGGTTGGCGTTGTAGCAGTCGTCGATCAGGGTAAAGCCGCCCGGCGCCCGCCTGGCGCACAGCCGGCCCTCGACCGGCCGCAGGCTCTCGAGACCGTCGCGAATGTCTGTCAGATTCAGTTCCAGCGCCAGCCCCACCGCGATGGCCGCCAGCGCATTGGCGACATTGTGTTCGCCGGGTAGCGACAGCCGCACGGCGATCTCGCCGACGGGCGTGGAAGCGGTAAACGCGACCCCCTCGACACCCCGCATGTTGACCCCGCCGGCGGAGATCGCCGCCGGTTCGCGCACGCCGAAGTCCAGCACCCGGGCGGCGCCGGCGCGGCGGCGCCACTGGGCGGCCCAGGGCTGGTCGGCATTGATAACGGCGGTGGCGCCCTCCCCGAGGCCGTCGAAAATTTCACCCTTGGCCGCGGCGACGTCATCGACACTGCCGAAACCTTCGAGGTGCGCGGGCATGGCGTTGACCAGCACAGACACCGTCGGCCGCCCCAGCTCGCACAGCCAGGCGATATGCCCCGGCCCCGCCGCGCCCATCTCCACCACGGCGTAGCGCGTGCGCTCGGTGAAGCGCAGCAGGGTCAGGGGCACGCCGATCTCGTTGTTCAGGTTGCCCTCCGTCGCCACCGTCTCCCCCTGCCGGGACAGGACCGCGTGCACCATGTTCTTGACGGTGGTCTTGCCGCTGCTCCCGGTGATCGCCACCAGCGGTCCGGTGTACAGATCGCGATTGAAGGCGCCGAGACGGCCGAGGCCGGCCCGCGTGTCCCGCACGACCAGTTGCGGCAGCTCAAGCTCGGCGGGTGCACTGACTATCGCGCCGGCCGCGCCACCCTGTGCGACCTGCCGCAGATAATCGTGAGCGTCGAAATGCTCTCCCCGGAGGGCGACAAACAGGTCGCCCGCGCCCAGGGCGCGGCTGTCGGTCGAGACGCTGTCGAAGCGGCAGTCCCCGCCCTGCAAGCGGCCATCGAGGGGATCGGCCAGTTCCGACAGGCTCACCGGCCGCATCACGACCGCGCCCTCCGCTCGAGGGCGGCGAGCGCTTCCGCCTCGTCGCTGAAGGGCAGCGCCCGACCCTCGACGAGCTGGTAGTTTTCATGGCCCTTGCCCGCAATCAGTACGCAATCGCCCGCCTCGGCGGCGGCGATGGCAGCGGCGATGGCCGCTCCCCGATCGGGTTCCAGCAGGTAATCGCCGCTGCAGCCGCTCTCGATCTCACGCATGATCGCGCGAGGATCCTCCCCGCGCGGATTGTCGCTGGTAACGACGACCCGGTCGGCCAGGCCGCAGGCTATGCGGCCCATGATCTGGCGTTTGTCGCGATCGCGATCGCCGCCGCAGCCGAATACCACGGTCAGGGCTCCCGTCACGTGCGGTCGCAGCGCGGCGAGCGTCTCCTCCAGTGCGTGAGGTGTGTGCGCGTAATCGACGATCACCTGCAGGCCCAGCGCGTTGGGTATGCGCTGCATGCGTCCCGGGACCGGGCGCAGCGCGGCGACAGCCTCGAGTACCGCCGCCAGCTTCTGGCCGGAAAGCACCACGGCGGCGATCGCCGCCGTCAGGTTGGCGAGGTTGTAGTGTCCCGGCAGCGGGCTTTCGAACTCACCTTCACCCCAGGGCGTCCGCAGGCGGGCGCGAACGCCGCCGGCATGGTACCGCGCGTCGACCACGCACAGGTCGGCTCCCGCGCCGCGCGCCGAGTAAGTGAGAATCTCGGCGTCCTCACAAGTGGCCGCGGCGAACAGCGCCGCCAGCTCGTCATCGACATTGATGACTGCGTGGCGCAGTCCCGGGGTTGCGAACAGCCGCAGTTTGGCGCGGGCGTAATCGCCCATGCTGCGGTGATAATCGAGGTGGTCCCGGGAGAGATTGGTATAGACGGCGGTGTCGAATTCGAGGCCGTTCACGCGGCCCTGGACCAGCGCGTGGGACGAGACCTCCATGCTCACGGCGGACACGGCGCGCGCGCGCCAGTCACACAACTGCCGCTGCAACGCGACGGCGTCCGGCGTGGTATTGCCTCCCTGCACCACGTCGTCATCCAGCGTGGCGCCCAACGTGCCGATCGCGCCGCAGGAGCGGCCCAGCGCCCGCGTCAACTGCGCGATGATACGGCTGGTGGTGGTCTTGCCGTTGGTTCCGGTCACGCCGGTGACGTACATGGCGCGGCCGGGATAGCCGAAAAAACGCGCGGCCAGCGGGCCTGCCTCGTGGCGCAGGTCGGGAATCTCCACCAGCGGGACCGCCACGGCGTCGACAAAACCGGCCACCGGCGCCTCCGCCAGAATGGCGGAAGCACCGTTGGCCACCGCCTGTTCAATGAACTGGCGGCCGTCATGCACGTCCCCTGGCATGGCGAGAAAAAGATCACCGGGGCGGATCCGGCGGCTGTCGATTTCAATCCCGCTGACCACAGTGTTGCCCAGTCCCGCGTCTCCGCTGTCGAGCAGTTCCGCCAGCGGCATGGGCGCGGTCTGTGATTGTTTCGCGGCCAACATCAGGCGGCCCCCCCGGGGCCCTGTTGCCCCGATGACTCGCGGTCACCGAGCTGCGTGGGCGGGACGTCGAGCAGCCGCAGGGCGCCCGCCGTCACGGTGGAAAACACCGGGGCCGCGGCTGAACCGCCGCCATGTTCCTCTCCCTGTGGCTCATTGATCACCACCACGGTGACGATGCGCGGATCGTCGAGAGGCGCGACACCCGCGAACAGCGCCACATACCGGTCGCGCTCGTATCCGCCCGGTCCGACCTTGTGCACGGTGCCGGTCTTGCCCCCGACGCGGTAACCGGGAACGCGCGCCTTGTGCGCGGTACCCTCTTCACCGGTCACCGCGTACAGCACCTCGAGCACATCCGCCGCGATACGCTCCTCGATCACGCGCTGCCCCTGCGTGCGCTGGTCCGCCAGCGCCAACAGCGACACGGGAACCCGCAGCCCGCCGTTGGCAAACACCGCATAGGCGCGGGCCAGTTGCAGCGGCGTGGCGGTAATGCCGTAGCCGAATGCAAGGGAGACTTTCTCGCTCGTGGCCCAGCGCTGGCGGTGGGGCAGCTGACCCGCGCTCTCTCCGGGAAACCCGGTACCGGGCGGGAGGCCGATGCCAAAACGCTCGAAAACATCCCTGATGGGTTCGTGGCCGATGTCCAGTGCGACTTTTGTGACCCCGACCTGACTCGACTTCTGTATCACTTCGGTGAGTGTGATCTCGCCGTAGTTGCGCGGGTCGGGATAGGTTTTTCGTCCCACCCTGATGTAACCGGGGGCCGTGTCGATCGGCGTTTGGGGCGTATAACGCCCGCTTTCCAGCGCGGCGACCAGGGTCAGCGCTTTCATGGTGGAACCCGGTTCATAGTGATCGGTCATCGCGCGATTGCGCATCCCCGCCGGGTCGGCAGCTTCGCGACTGTTGGGATTGGCCACGGGGTAATTCACCATGGCCAGCACCTCACCGGTGCGGCTGTCCAGGGTGACCACGGAACCGGACACGGCTCCCAGCGCCGAAACCGCGCGGCTCAACTCCCTGTGTTGCAGGTACTGCAGTCGCAGATCGATACTGAGACTGAGGTCGCGACCGGGCCGGGCCGGTTGCACTACGCCGATATCGCGCGCCACCTCGCCGTGCAGGTTCTTGATGTACTGTTTTGTGCCGGGCGTGCCGCGCAGCCAGTCGTTGTAGGCCAGTTCGAGTCCGGCAATACCCTCGCCGTCGAGGTTGGTGAATCCGACCAACTGCGCGGCCACTTCGCCGGCGGGGTAAAAACGCCGGTATTCACGTTGTCCGTATACCCCCTTGATATCGCGCTCCAGCACTTCGCGCGCCTCGGCGGGAATCCGGTGACGCTGCAGGTACATGAAGCGCTTGTCGGCGTAGCGCGACAGTTTCTCCCGCAATACGGACACATCCATTTCCAGGGCCTCGGCCAACTCCGCCACGCGACCCGATGCGACGAGCAACCGCGGGTCGGCCCAAAGCGATACCACCGGCGTGCTCACCGCCAGGGGCTCTCCGCGGCGATCCGTGATCACGCCGCGGTAGGCGGGAATCTCGGCGGTGCGCACGGCTCGCGCCTCACCCTGGTCCTGCAGAAATTCCCGGCCGCGCTCCACGTCGAGGACCTGCAGGGAAAGCACACGTCCCAGCAGCGCCGCCAGGAGTGCGCACAGCACCAGCGCGACCAGGTGCAGACGCCACACCGGCGCGGCGGGCTGTGGGCGCACACGCTTCACTGTTGCACCATCCGAAACCGCTGCAGGTCGGGGGGCCGCATGTCGAGATCAGCGCGGGCGACTTTCTCGACCCGGTAGTGGGACGCCCAGGTACTCTGCTCCAGCACGAGGCGCCCGTAATTCTCCTGCAGGGACCACTGGGCGGATTCCAGTGTCTGCAGCTGGGCGTAAAGTTGTCGACAGATGTGGGTGGAGCGCACCACGGCGAGCGCCGAGATCAGTATCAACAGGAGCGCGAGGGCGTTGGCGGCGAGCAGTTTTTGCCTGGCGCCTGCCGCGCCATCCTCCCGCGCTATCTTGATTGTTTGCCCACCCGCCATGGGGTCTCCTCTTATGAGCCTTCAGCCAACTACAGCCTTGAGCCAACTACAGCCGTCAGCCGATTTTTTCCGCCACACGCATGGTTGCACTGCGCGCCCTGACGTTGGCCGCCACCTCGTCGGCACCGGCGCGCAGTGCCCTGCCCACCAGGCGCATGCGCCGGTTCAGCTCGCTATCGGCCACCGGCACCCCGGGCGGCAGGTCATCTCCGCGCGCCATGTCCCGCATGTAGCGTTTCACCATGCGGTCCTCCAGGGAATGAAAGCTGATCACCACCAGCCGCCCGCCGATGCGCAGCATGTCCAGGGCGCCGTCGAGCAGCGAGCGCAGGTCTTCCAGTTCGCTGTTTACACGGATGCGAATCGCCTGAAACGCGCGCGTGGCCGGGTGCTTGTGTTTCTCCCAGCGCGGGTGCGCTTCACTGACAACGCGCGCCAGCTGCGCGGTCGTGGCGATAGGCGCCGCCCGGCGCGCGGCCGTGATCGCCGCCGCGATGCGGCGTGCGAAACGCTCTTCGCCATAATCCCTGAGCACCTTCACAATTTCCCCTTCGCTGGCGCCGGACAGCCACTCGGCGGCCGTCTCCCCGCGCGTGGTATCCATGCGCATGTCCAGCGGGCCGTCCCGGGTAAAGCTGAAGCCCCGCTGCGCTTCGTCCAATTGCGGGCTGGAGACGCCCAGGTCCAATAAAATGCCATCAACTGCATCGATCCCCATCCGATGCAGTTGATGGGGAAGCTGAGCGAACGACCCGTGAAAAAATTCGAACCGGGGTTCGCTCTCTGCCAACTGGCGAGCCGCCTCACAGGCGGCCGGATCCTTGTCTACCGCCAACAGGCGGCCGTGGGCGTCGAGACGCTCCAGTACCGCGCGGCTGTGACCGCCGCGGCCGAACGTGCCGTCGACATACATCCCCCCCGGGTGCGTCACCAGGGCGTCGGCGGCTTCGTGCAGGAATACTGTCTGGTGCATGTCTCCTCGCGCCTCGTTCAGCGCTTTTTGCGGCTCCACAGGGCCCGCCCGGACGGCGGGAGCAGCTCCTAAAGAACCAGATCCTTCATTTCGTCGGGCACTTCCGCCGTAGCGGATTCCAGCAACGCCTGTTCGCGCTCGCCGAGCCACAGATCTTCCGACCACAATTCCATCTTGTTGCCCAGGCCGACGAGCACGAGTTTTTTGTCGAGGCGCGCGTACTCGCGCAGGGACTGGGGCAGCAGAACGCGCCCGTTGGCGTCGAGCTCGAAATCGGTCGCGTAACCGAGAATCAGCCGTTGAAAACGTTTTATTTCCGGTTTGAGGGCCGGCAGGGCCTGCAGGTCCTGTTCAATGCGCTCCCACTCGGGCAGCGGATAAATGACCAGACAAAAAGAGCGGGTATCGATGGTCGCGACAATTTTGCCGCCACAGTGCTCCAGCAGCGGCTCGCGCTGTCGCGCCGGCATGGCGAGACGCCCCTTGGCGTCCATATTGATGTGCTGCACTCCGCGAAACACGCCGGCCTTCCCCACTCACCGGGTTTTTTTGGCTGTTATTCCCACAAAACGCCAAAAAATCCCACTTATTTGCACTTTTCGACACTATAGGTCCACCCCGCGGAAACTGTCAAGCAAAGGGTCAAGAAAAACGTATGAATTTCAGTTAATTAGCGGCACTTTTGAGGATTTTTGGGCAACTGTCAACGGCAAAAAAGAGACAGAATCATTACACAAAACATGCGCGTAAAGTTGCTTCCTGAGATTTCACTTTAAGTTGTTGATGGGTGTTTTGTTATTTCCAGGCCAAGCGTTTAGTCGAAAATAATATAAGACGCGCGCGGGCGCCCGGCGCGAGCCGCCATGAGGACCCTCTGGCGGCAATTTACGCAGTCGGACAGACGCGCGCCGGACGGGACGAAGTGTGGGGGTTACAGGAAAAGCCGCTGCCGCCCCGGTCGGGGCGGCAGCGGCGCAGAATAGACGAGCCGGTCGATAAGCCGGGTTCTGTCGTGGGCGACCATTCATCTGCGGCGGATGTCGCCATCCGCCTGAAGCGACCTACCCGGATCCGCTGCGGGCCGCAGTCACTGGATCCCTATTTGGTCTTGCTCCGGGTGGGGTTTACCATCGCCGCGCCTGTTGCCAGCCGCGCGGTGCGCTCTTACCGCACCATTTCACCCTTACCCGGGCATGTGCCCGGGCGGTATACTTTCTGTTGCACTTTCCGTGGGCTCGCGCCCCCCAGGTGTTACCTGGCACCCTGCCCTGTGGAGCCCGGACTTTCCTCCCCCGGTTACTTGCCGCTGCGGCTGTAAACAGCTACAGGTTCAGCCGCCGGGAGCGGTCGCCTGACCGACTCGGACACAATTCTAACACACGCCATTTTTACAAGGCGGCCGACTTGCAAAAAAGTGTATGATGGCAGCGGGTAGACTCAAGGACCCATCCCCCGTCCGGATGGCAATGCCTGTATCCAGAGTCTGTATCGAGAGAGAGCTTATGAATGCCACCGCCATCCCCTTCAAGATCATCGACGTGGACAGCCACTTTACCGAGCCCCACGACCTGTGGTCGTCCCGCGCTCCCGCCGGCATGAAAGAGCGCCTGCCGCACGTGCGGGATGTCAACGGCGAACCCCACTGGGTGTTCGAGGGCGACCAGATACTGGCCAACACCCGCGCCTCCAGTGTTATCCGCCCCGACCTGAGCAAGGGCTACGGAACCACCGGGCTGAACTTCAAGTTTCACGAGGTACACCCCGCTTCCTATGACGTCGGGGAAAGAGTGCGCATGATGGACGATCTCGGCATCTGGGCCCAGATCATCTACCCCAACCTCCTCGGCTTCAGCGGTCTGAAAGCGCCCGGCAAGGATCCGGCGCTGAAAACGCTGAGCGTGCAGATCTACAACGACGCCATGGCGGAATTCCAGGAACAATCCGGCCAGCGCCTGTTCGGCATGGCACTGATGCCCTGGTGGGATATCGACACGATGGTGCCGGAGATCCAGCGCTGCCACGACATGGGCCTGCGCGGCATCAACACCAATCCCAATCCACACCAGCACGGCCTGCCACCACTCAGCGACGAGTACTGGGCGCCGGTGCTGGAACTGTGCGGCGATCTGGGCATGCCGATCAATTTTCACATCGGTTCCAGCGACGACCAGATGGACTGGTTCGGCAGCGCCCCGTGGCCGAACCACTCCGACGACATCAAGCTGTCCATCGGCAGCGCCACGCTGCACATGCAGAACGCCTCCGTGCTGACCAATATTCTCATGTCCACCATCCCCGAGCGCTTTCCCGACACCAAGTTCGTCTCGGTGGAGAGCGGCGTGGGCTGGATCCCCTTTCTGCTGGAGGCGCTCGATTACTACGTGAGTCACGAGGTCCCCAAAGAGACGGCGAAGATGTTCACCATGCTGCCCTCGGAATACTTCCGCCGCCAGTGTTACTCCTGTTTCTGGTTCGAGCACCAGCACATCGCCCATACCATCAGCGCCCTGGGCGAGGACAACATCATGTTCGAGACGGACCTGCCCCACCCGACGTGCCTCTACCCGGACCCCATCGGCTACGCCAGACGCGGGCTCGCCGACCTGGAGCCGGCGGTGCTGGAGAAAGTCATGAGCACCAACGCGGCGAAGCTCTACCACATCCCGCTGGATTGAGCGCAGGGCGCGGGCGCCCTTTGCTGCCCGCCCCAACTCAGTGGCGAGAGTGAATGGACAGACTGTCCCCGGATTCCCCAGATTCCAGCGCCCGTCGCGCGGCAATTTCCCTCTGCACGGTCTCGACCCGGGTCTGGCTGGTGTGGACCCGACGGATGAACCACAGTGCCACCAGCAGCGGCGGTATCACCCCGAGCCCGAGTGCATAGACCAGGCCGTGCAGCGTCCCCAGCGGTACATACCCTGGACGCATACCCGTTTCCAGGCCGACCACGTCCAGGGCCAGGCCGCCGTAGAGCGGGCCGACCACTGTCGCCATCTTGCTGACAAAATTGGTCACCGCAAAAAAACCCGCTTCCTGCCGCACGCCGTGATCCAGTTCGTGCTCGTCGGTGAGGTCCGCGACGATCGACGTGCTGTTGACGATCCGCAACATGAACAGGTACATGAAAATCAGCGTGAACAGGAAATTGAGGGCGAACAGGAGATCGTTGCTGTCGGCGGGCAGCAGTTCATACAACTGCAATGGATAGAGCCACAGGCAGTTCAGGATCATGCCCAGCAGTGACAGTTGCACCACGCGCTGCTTTGACGTGCGCCTGCCCAGAGGCCCGAGGGTCAGCATCACCAACAGCACTGCCAGCAGTGTGGGCACGGACAGGATGACAGAGATTTCCATGGCGGATAACTGCCAGAAAAAGGTCCAGACCAGCATATTCAGGCTGGCGATCACGCCGTAGGCGGAGGTCGCCGCGATGTCATAGCCGATCAGGTAGCGAAAATTCCGGTTGCCCAGGGTGCGCCACAGATCCCGTGCCAGGGCCCGCAGAGTCGCGGGGCCGCCGGTGTCGTGCCCCGGCTGCAGTGCTTCCACCCGAATATGCTCCCGGGTACCGAGGGTACTGAGCGTTGCCATGACCCACACCACCGCGCAGGACAGCAGCCCGTACAGCGGATAGCGGTACTGCTCGAAGCGGCCATCGACGCCATTCTGTTGCGGGAAGATCAACAACATCGCCAGCGCGGGCAAGAACACCCCAAACAGGAACATGAAGCCCATGCGCGCCCCCAGCACCTGGGTTCGATCGTGGTAATCAGCCGTGATGTCCGCCGACAGGGCCAGATGCGGGATGGTAAATGTGGTGTCGAAGGTGCGCACCCAGAGCGACCAGAACAGTAGCCACGCGGCGAGGTAAGTGCTGTCGTCGACGACTGCTTGCGGCGGCGAGAACAGCCCCACGAAACCGAGACCCAGGGGCAGGATACTCAGTGCCATGAACGGATGACGGCGGCCGAAGCGGCTGCGCAGCCGGTCGGAGAGCGAACCGACCAGCGGATCGGAGATGCCGTCCCAGACCAGGCTGAGGGCGATGACCAGACCGGTCACAGTGCCGTTCAACCCCAGAACCTGTGTGTAGAACAGCAGGATGAACATGGTGTAGGCCGCTTCCTTGACGGCCACGACCGCACCACCCGCGCCATACAGAAAGCGTGTGCTGGCGCTGATCACGATTGCGCGAAGGTGCTGACTGGCGGTTTCCTGTGAACAGGAAGCGGGTTAGCGTCTATCATCGGTTTCACTGCAGGTGCACTGCCAATGATGTCGTCCTCGCTGGAATTGCAAACAAAAGTTCGAGTCCCGCCGTACAGAAAAGATGCGCCACGTTTCCGCGGGAACGCCTTTTAGGTATAAGCAGCGTGATCTGGAAACGCGGGAACGTACGCACCGGAACAACTGCTGCGAAAATTGATTATTCTGAAGCCGATGCATGCGCATCATTCTGTTCCTTTTCTTCGCGGTCCATCCGAGTGCCCAATAACAGTGGAGGACTTACGCCTGCCATTTATACCGTAGACTGCACTAGATTCAATGGTTGTGAATCACCTATGGTTAAATCAGCTAAAGTGACCTGACTGAGTTGAAAAAATGCCAGGCCCACTCAAAGTGAACTATGACTGCATTGCCATTGGGGCTGGCATCTCGGGGCTTGCAGCCGCGCGGGTTCTGCAAGACGCCGGCCACAAGGTCATCTTGCTGGACAAGGGGCGCCGTGTCGGCGGCCGCGTGTGCGCGCGAACGTTTGCCGGCAAACGCGTCGATTACGGCGCCCAGTACTTCACCGCGCGCAGTGCACTGTTCCAGGGTGTCGTTGAGGAAGCGATCGCCCGCAACGCCGTGCAGGAATGGCGGGGCGTCTTTCAGGATCAGGACTATCCCCGCTATATCGGCACAGACGGCATACGTACATTGCCGGAGTTTCTCGCCGACGGTCTGGATGTCCGGCTCGAGACCGAGGTGACTGGCTGTGAGGAGGTGGCGGACTCATGGCGCGTTCACCGGCGGCAAGGCGAACCGCTCGGCTCACGCGCGCTCGTTCTCACCGCCCCGATCCCGCAGCTTCTGAAGTCTGATGCCCGATGCGGTTCGGGCAACGGTCCCTCACCTCGAAACAGTGGGTTATCACAAAATCCTGGCAGCGATGCTTTCTTTTCGACGACCGCTTTGAACTCCCCGGCGGTGTGGGTGGCATCAGGCAGCTCGAAGGACGCTGCATCGGCTGGATAGGCGACAATGGGCACAAGTATCGACAAGAAAGCCCCACTTGCCTGACCATTCACTGCTCTCATTGCTTGTTCGATGGGAGTATGTCCTGCCGCAGAGAAGACGCGCGTCATCATCGCCCCGCGCAGCCGAGGGCTACGGCGTCATGGCGCCCTGCAGGGCAAACCTCGACTTCTACATCGCGCAGAATACGTCGCTCAGATCAATCGGGGCCGACATCCGCCTGACAGCGCCCGGCGGGGAAAAACTGGCCGAAAAAAGGGTCGTGGTGTCTCTGGAACGCACCGACCACGGCATGTTCTCGGCACGTGTGAGTATCGGCGCGGACGCGTCCCCCGCCTGTCGCCGTCTGTCCGTCGGTCTCGAACTCGGTGACTGCCGCGGCGCGGAGGGCGAACCGGTACCTGTTTGCCGCCACTGCCGAGAGCGATGCGAAAGCTGCTGGGTGTCGCCTTACCATGCTATTTTGACCCGCCTGATCCACACAGGGCTGTAAGCGCCGGACCCATCTTATGGCAGTGCCGAGAGCTTTAGCGGTGTACCGGCCTCGATTAAGTCCGCGAGCGAGTTTTTCTGCGAATGATCCCGGCGTCATGGGTGTTGAAACCAGCCGGGCCATCTCGCCGGCCTGGAAGCGGACGTGCATTTTACTGTACACAAGCAGGGTCTCTGTCGTGATAGATGCAATCCGCGCGATCCTGTCGCGATATCCCTGGAAAATAAGCTTCTTCCTTTGCTTTTGCATCTACGCTTTCCTCTGTTACGTCACCCTCACGTTCACAGTCAACGTCCCGTTCTGGGACCAGTGGCAATTCGTGCCATTCATCGAGAGGTGGAAGGAAGGCGCGCTTACAATAAATCAGTTGTTTGAACAAAAGAATGAGCACCGCTCTGGCGTGCCCAGAATCATCTGGCTGGTCATGTCGGATTACTCAGCCTGGAACCACAGGTGGGAGGTCGTGCTCAATCTGGCTACCGCGCTGGGTTCGCTGTCGTTGTTGATTCTGATTGGCCGGCGACAGTGCCGGATGGTCGCCGTGGAGTTTTTCCTGGTTGCCGCTGGTTATGGCTATCATGCTGTTTTCCCTGATCCAGGCTGAAAATTGGATGTGGGGTTACCAGCTACAGATTTTTCTCTGTTGTTTCTGGCTGCTCCTGGGAATTTGGGCACTGGGCAGCTTTGAGTCCAATGGCACGTTTGTCCTGGCGATCGTGGTTGGTGTGCTGTCCTCTTTTTCGTTTGCGAATGGGCTTCTGTACTGGTTCCTGTTGTTTCCCCTGGTGCTGGTGCAGGCGAACGGGAGGGTGCGCGGATTGATCTGGGTTGTGGCCGCGGTTGTGGTTCTCTTCGTTTATTTTGCGGGATATGAATCGCCCAAAAGGCTTGGCAGCCCGTTCGACGCCGTCTACCACCCCGTTGAATTTATGCGCTTTTTCTGTACCCTGATCGGCGCCCCGATCAGTCGCGCACCCTCTACCGGTAATGCCCTTCCCGCTATTGTCGGCCTCCTCGGTATCGTCGTTTGGCTGGGGGTGACGTATTTCCTTTCGCGTCGGCTCGGCTGGAAATGTCTGTTGCCGATACTGATACTCGCGATGTTTGCCCTGGCTTCCGCGGGCCTGGTGTCCGCGGGCAGATTACCGAAAACACTCGACTTTCTCGCCGATGGCGTGCATGAGCCTTACAGGATCGCACTCGCTTCGAAGTACACTACATTTTCACAATTCTTCTGGGTGGCACTACTCCTTCAGCTATACGTATTGGCGGGCATTGTTAAGGACAGCCTTGTCTCCCGCTTCGCCTATCGCACAATAGGCGTGGCGGCATGTGCTTATCTGGCCGTGTCCGCCAGTCATTACCATACGTTTCAACAACGCAGCGACATGATTACCAAAGGCAGGGACGCAATCCTGGCAGGTGAATTGCAGCATCCGGACATCAAGGGTGTTGTATGGAGCGGAAAGTTGTTGAGGCACCGTGTTCCAGTCTTGCAGCGCTACCGCTATTCACTGTTCCGTACTGATTAACAAATCTCGCCGTGTGTGTACGTTTCGTTCCCATGGCTGACCGCCGCACCCAGTTCTCCGCTCAACCCCGCCGCGGCCAGCAGATTGGCCAGCGCCGGCGGCTGAAAGCTGCGTTTGACAGTGATCGCGTAGAAACTTTCATACGCGCCCGGAATGGTCAGGTACTCGACCAGGGCACGGGCTTCGATCTCGTCGCGCACCACGACCTGGGGCAGTACCGCGAGGGAGCCGCTGTCGCGGGCGAGCAGGCGCAGCATCGCCATGTCGTCGACTTCGGCCTGGATATCCGGCTCGAAGTGGTGGAGTGCGCAGAAGCCGTCGAAAGCGGCGCGCATTTCGCTGCGCGGTCCGGGCAGCAGCCAGCGCTGTTTCTCGTAGCCGCGCGGAAAACGCGACCGGGGTTTGCCGCCGGGGGGACCGACGATGGTCACGGGCTGGCGGGCTAGCAACTGGATCTGCCAAGGCCGGTCGCTGCCGGCGGCGACATTGATGTTGGCGAGCACCACGTCCAGGCGGTGATTGGCGAGGTCGTCGAGCAACCCCCCAACGGACCCCGCCCGCAGGACGAAACTGATGCCGGTGTCGTCGAGCAACGGTGTCATGAGCGCATCGACGAAATTCCGCGACATGGTCGACACCATGCCGATGTGCAGGTGCTGTCGCTCGCCGCCGATGCCCCGGCGCAACAGCGATTCGAGTTCCTCCCCACGGGTAAAGATGTCGGTCGCCAGCACAAGCACCCGCTGTCCCGCCTCGGTCAGTGTCAGCCGCCGCCCCGCCCGCGTGAACAGGGGCGTATCGAAACTTTCCTCCAACTGCCGTATCTGTGTGGAAAGAGCGGATTGGGAGACATGCAGCGCCTCGGCTGCACGGGTGAGATTGCCGGCGCGGGCGACGCGCCAGAAATAGTAGAGATGATGATAATTCAGCCGCGGCATTAATTCTTATTTATAGAACGAAATCATATTTATTATCTATTTTACTGAATTTTATCAAGCACCGATACTGCCCGCGCTCAACGACGAGGGTGCTTCATCATGCCGGACTGGACAACACTTGGCTTCCTGGCGATTCCACTGGCCTATCTGCTCGCGGCTGCAGCCGCCGGCGCCGGTGGTACACCGCAACAGGGCTGGCGGCTGTTGCAGTGCGCCAATGCCATCGGCCTCGGGCTTGCGCTCGCGGTTGCGCTGGCGCCGGCGCCGACGACGCGCTGGTTCCTGCACTCACCCGTGAGTCTCACGGTGCTCGTGCTGGTCGCGTTCATCGGTCTCGTGGTCGCGCGCTTTTCAACCCGCTACCTCGCGGGGGACCCGGGACAGCGGCGCTTCCAGCGCTGGCTGCAGGTCACGCTGGCATGCGTCGCTCTCGTGGTGACGACGAATCATTTTCTGATCCTGCTGTGCGCCTGGGCCGGTATCAGCGTGAGCCTGCACCAGTTGCTCATGTTCTACCCGGAGCGCAAGCGCGCGGCACTCGCGGCGCACAAAAAATTTCTCTTCGCACGACTCGCCGAGCTGTGCCTGGCAGCGGCGGGCGTGCTGCTCTATCTGGAGCACGGCACGCTCTTCCTCGACGGCGTGCTCGCCGCCTACACAGTCGCCGAAGTCAACCTTGGACCCGGCGAGCAGCTCGCCGCGTTGCTCATCGCCAGCGCCGCCATGATCAAGTGCGCCCAGTTTCCCATGCACGGGTGGCTGATCCAGGTGGTCGAGGCGCCAACACCGGTTTCCGCGCTGCTGCACGCCGGCATCATCAATCTCGGTGGCTACCTGCTGCTGCTCATGGCGCCCCTGATGGTACACGCGGCACCCGCCAACGCCCTGCTGCTCGGCGTCGCCGGGCTGACCTGCGTGCTCGCCGCGCTGGTGACCATGACCCGGGTCAGCATCAAGGTACTCCTGGCCTGGTCCACGGTGGCGCAGATGGGTCTCATGCTCGTCGAGTGCGCCCTGGGTCAATACGATCTGGCGCTGCTGCACCTGGTCGCTCACTCCTGCTACAAGGCCTACAGCTTCCTGGCCGCGGGCGGTCAGGTGGAATCCTACCTGCGCCAGCAACTGGCCCCGCCCGCACCCGCCTCCCGTGGGGTGGCGCCCTTGTTCCTGAGCGCAGCCGCCGGCACCCTCGCCGTATTGGCGTGGCGGGATCAGCTGCCGGGAGATGCGGCGCTCTGGCTGCTGTTCGCGCTCATGGTACTGGTACTCCTGACCGAGCGCAGCAGCGCTCTCGTACGCGGCTCCCTGTGGCGTTCCGGCGGTCTCGCCTTACTCCTTGTCGGCGCCTATCTGGTCCAGAAAACACTGTTCGGCGCTATCGCTCCGCCCGCGGCGCATCCCGGTCTGGCGGCCACGCTCTGGTGCGGCCTGCTCTTCGCCGGCCTGCTGGGCGCCTATTGGCTGCTGCGCTGCTATCCGCACAGTTCGCCCGCCAGGCGCCTGTACCGCAACCTTTTTGCCGGCTTCTATCTGGATGAATGGTCCACCAGGGTCACGCTGGCCCTGTGGCCGGCGCGACTGCCGCCGCGAGCGGCGCGCAAGCGCAGTGTCTCTCTGCACACACTGGAGGAAGCATCATGATCGACTCGACCACACCCGAAACTCCGAATGGCAAGGCGCTGTGCAGGGCGGCGGCGAGGGCCGGGCAGCGCATCGCCCCGACCTGGCCCCTCGACCAGCTGGTCGCCGTCAATCCCTGGTGGGAACTGCGCGACCACTCACCGCCGGAAGTCTGCGCAAAACTGTCTGCGCTGAGCCACGTAAATTGCGTCATGCCTCGCAACTGGTTCCGGGATCGCTGGCAGCGGGATATTCTCCCCGAGCACCTGCGGGCCGCTATCCGGCAAAGCGGTGCGGATCTCGACGAGCAGGCCGTTCTGGCCTGGCTGGAGAGCGAGGACAAACTCCCTCACTGGCACAATTTCAGCGACCAGGTGGACGGTGCCCGTGACCTGGAACACCAGGTGAGCTGGCACGACGAGATCGTGCACCAGATCAGCCAGTTCTGCGCCAGCGTCTTCAGTGGCGATACGCCGCTGCCAAACGTGTCCGGGGAAAGCCTCTACCGCGCCTGGCTCGATGCGGTGCGCCACGACCGCGGCATCGAAATCATGATGGGCGAACGCGGCCTGCACCGGCAGTTCGAGGCCCTGCCCGACAGCGAGAGTGAGCTGTTCGCAGCCGCCGCGGCCGACCTGGGTCTCTGTGAGGCCATGGCCCCGGACTATTTCCACGCGCTGCTGCTGGAAATCAACGGCTGGGCTTCCTGGGTAGCCTGGCTGCGCTGGCAGGCGCGGCTCGCCGACCGCCGGGACGACCGCATGCCGTCGCTGCTGGCGATACGCCTGGCCTGGGAACTCGTACTGTGGCGGCACTGCGGCGAGCAGCAGGGCGAGCCCGCGCTCATCCTGCGCCGTCACTGGCAGCGGCAATTCGACCACCTGCCCGACTTGATACGCCAGCACCGGGAGGCACAGCGCCCCGCCTGGATCTGGCAGCATGCGGCGGAAATCGCTTTTCAGGATTCGCTGCACGCGGCACTGCTGCAGCCGGTTCCCGCGCCGGTGGCGGGCGCTGACGAACGCCCGGTTCTGCAGGCCGCTTTCTGCATCGACGTGCGCTCGGAAGTCTATCGTCGCGCACTCGAGGCGCAGCACCCGGCCATCCAGACTCTGGGATTCGCCGGCTTTTTCGGAGTACCCGCGGCCTACAATCCGCTCGGCACAGCCTACCGGCGCCCCCAGCTACCGGGCCTGCTCTCCCCTTCCCTCGAGATCGTGGAGAAAGAAGACGTGGGCGACCGCGCCGCCGGTCTGAACCGCAGGGCACGCTGGGAGGCTTTCGGCAGGGCAGCCCCGGCCACTTTCAGCTTCGTCGAGGCGGCGGGTCTGGGCTACGCGCTGCGTCTTCTGCGAGAAAGCTTTTTCGGCGCGGACGCACACCACCCGGTCAATGCGATTTGCGCCGACACCGACTCACTCGAATTGCGGCGCAATGGCGAGACTCTCGCCCCGCGCAACAGGGCGGAACTCGCCGCGGGCATTCTGGGCGCCATGTCCCTGACCGGGGACTTTGCCCCCACGGTACTTCTCGCCGGTCACGGCAGCAGCACGCGCAACAACCCCCATGGCTCGGGCCTCGATTGCGGCGCCTGCGGCGGACAGACCGGCGAGGTCAATGTACGCGTGCTCGCCTCGGTACTCAACGACCCCGCTGTGCGCGAGATTCTCGCCCGCGACCACGGCATCGCCATACCCGAAGACACGCGCTTCGTGCCCGCGCTGCACGACACCACGACCGATGACATCCGCCTTCTGGAGCGCGAGGCCCAGGTGCCGGCCCGGGCACGCATCTGGCTGCGGGCGGCCGGCGCCGCCGCCCGCAGGGAGCGCGCACCGGCTCTCGGCATCGCCCAGCGAGACAGC
Source organism: Halioglobus sp. (assembly GCA_034521205.1). GTDB lineage: Bacteria > Pseudomonadota > Gammaproteobacteria > Pseudomonadales > Halieaceae > Marimicrobium. The sequence continues at coordinate 1,450,782 of JAXHMT010000004.1, read as the reverse complement.
GGCCGCGCTGTTCGCGCGCGCAGCCGCGACTGGTCCCAGGTGCGCCCGGAGTGGGGTCTCGCCGGCAATGCCTGCTTCCTGGTCGCGCCCCGGCAGCGCAGCCGGCATCTCGATCTGGCCGGTCGCAGCTTCCTGCACGATTATGACTGGCGGGCGGACGCCGCCGCCGGCTACCCCGTTCTGGAGCTGATCATGACGGCGCCGATGGTCGTCACGCACTGGATCAATATGCAATACAACGCATCGGTGACGGATAACCTGCACTACGGGTCGGGCAACAAGGTGCTGCACAACGTGGTCGGCGGCAACCTCGGTGTTTTCGAAGGCAACGGCGGCGACCTGCGCATCGGGCTGCCGCTGCAGTCGCTGCACGACGGTGACAACTGGGTGCACGCCCCCTTGCGGCTGTCGGTCTATATCGACGCCCCCGCCGAAGCCATTGCCGCCATCGCCGGGCGCCACGAGAACGTACGCCAGCTCATCGACAACGAGTGGCTCTACCTCTTCCAGCTCGATGACGACTCCGGCGAGATCCGGCGCCTGCACCGCGGACAGTGGTCGACGACAGCATCGTCAGCGGCATATATGGCGGCTTGAGGGATCAGGCTTTCCCGCCACTGCAGTCCGGTCGCCGCTGCCCACCTGACTTTCAGGGATAACACCGGGAGTCTGCGCCGCTGCCTACTCCGCCCGCTGCCGCAACAGGTAGTCGTACAGTGCCTGCCGGCGCAGCCCGGTCACGTCCGCTACCACCGCCGCCGCCCGGCGCGCCGGCAGTTCCTCGGCCAGCCGCTCCAGCAGCGTCACCGCCTCCGGCGACAGATCGTCGGGATCGTGCGCCGCGCCCGCCACCAGCAGGACGATCTCGCCCCGCGACTGATTGGGATCCGCGGCGACAAAATCGGCGAGAGCCGCGAGGCTGTCCCGGCGCACCGTCTCGAAAACCTTGGTCAACTCCCGGGCGAGCACGGCCTCCCGCTCACCGCCAAGAACACGGATCATGGACCGCAGGGAATCCTCGAGCCTGTGCGGCGCCTCGTAGAAAACCAGCGTGATGGATTCTCCAGCCAGCGCGTCAAGGCGCTTTTCCCGGGCGGTGGCGCGCGGCGGCAGAAAGCCCTCGAAGCGGAACCGGTCCGTGGGCAGCCCGGCGACACTGAGAGCGGCGATAGCGGCACAGGCGCCGGGTACGGTATACACGGCGAAACCGTTGTCCTGCGCGTGACGCACCAGACGGTACCCCGGATCGGAAATCAGCGGTGTACCGGCATCACAGATCAATGCCACGCGGCCACCGCCACTCAGGCAGGATACAATCCTGTCGAGCACCCGCGCGGCGTTGTGATCGTGGTAGGACAGGGTGGGCGTAGCCACACCGCAGGCCTGTAGCAGCCGCCCGCTGTGACGACTGTCCTCCACCGCAATCAGGTCCGCCGAGCGCAGGGTCTCCGTCGCCCGCGGGCTCAGGTCGCCGAGGTTGCCGATGGGCGTCGCCACCACGTAGAGCCCCGGGTTCACAATTTCCCCTTATAATGTCAGCCTGTCGCACCGCCCGGACGTGCGCACCTCCACCGAGCCCGCGTGAAGCATAACATGAGAGAACCCTGTCTTTTGCCATCGCACAACCGTCGCGCCCTGCTGCTGGCGCTGCTTGCGGCATTTTTGTGGAGCTGCGCGCAAGCGCCGCGAGAACCGGGCGAGCCCGCGCCGGGCCCGCTGCCCCAGGGGTTCACCGAGCAGAGCGAACCTGCCCTGGAACTGCCCCCAGCGTCCATCGCGCCGCGTTCAATGCCGTCGAGCAGGCGCTGCACCGTTTCGACTGGATGACTGCCAGCGTCGCTCTCGACGCGGTACCGGCGCTGGAACTGAACCCGGAGGACAGCAACTACCGCCGCTACCTGCAGGCGCGGATCGCCTGGCAGCGGGGCGAGATCGCCCGGGCCCGGGCACTGCTCGCGCGGGCCGACAGCGCCGGCAACAGCGCCGCGCTGCGCTACCGCATCGCCACCTTCCGGCACCACATGCTCGCCCTCGGCGCAGAGCATGTGGCCGGGGCGCGGGTGGCCGCGCGGCTGATGGAGCTGGCGCCGGCCTCCTCCACACTCTCCTGGAAACGCCACACCTGGCGGGGCCTGCAACGGGCGCGCACAGAGACATTGCGCGCGGCGCTGGCGTCGGCGACGGACCCGCGCTGGGCGGGCTGGCTGCAACTGGCCCTGGACAGCCGCCTCGAGCGCGCAGAGAAGCCCGCCGCCCTGCGCCGCTGGCTGGCGCGGCACCCGGATCATCCCGCCGCCGGACCCCTGCCCGGCGGCATGAATCATCTGTTGCAGCGAGCGCCGGGGCGGTCGAAGGTCGCACTGCTGCTGCCCCTGAGCGGCAGCCTGGCACCGGCCGGACGCGCGGTACTGGATGGGTACCTGGCGGCCCATTACGCGCGGCGCAACGACGGGGAATCGCCCGTCGAGCTGCTGGTGCTGGACACGGGAACCCGGCTCGCGCCCGACGCCGCCTATGCAGAGGCGGTGGCGTGGGGAGCGACCATGGTCGTGGGACCACTGGACAAATCCGCCGTGGCCGCGCTGGCCACGCAGGTGCAGCGGCCCGTGCCGGTGCTCGCTCTCAACCGCATCGATCGGGTACTGCCGGCGGCGGGCCAAGCCCTGGTGCAGTTCTCACTGGCACCGGAAGACGAGGCGGTGCAACTGGCCGAGGTGGCGTTCGGGCGCGGTGGGCGCGCCGCGCTGGTTCTCGCCCCCGCGGGCCCCTGGGGCGAAAAGATGGAACAGTCACTGCGCACCCGCTGGCAGGAGCTGGGCGGCAATATCGCCGGTACCGCCAGCTATACCACCCGCGAAGACTACTCCAGCAGAATCAAGAGCGCCCTGGGACTTACCGCCAGTGAACGGCGCGCCCGCGAAGTCCGCGACATGCTCGCGGCCAATATCGAGTTCACACCCCGGCGGCGGCGCGATCTGGATACCATGTTCCTGCTGAGCAGCGACGGCGAGGAAGCGCGCTCGATCAAACCTCTGCTGGCATTCCACTATGCGGGGGGCCTCCCTGTATTCGCACCGACCAGCGTCTACTCGGGCATTCCCGACGAGCGCAACCGCGACTTGAACGGCTTGCTGCTGCTGGAAATGCCCTGGCTGCTCGGCGACAGTTCCCACCTGCGCGTGGCCATTGCCGCCGGCGATACCGGCAGCGACAGCTACACACGTCTCAACGCCCTGGGTGCGGACGCCCATCTGCTGCAGGCACAATTCAGGCGCCTGCAAAGCGGGCCTGACGCCCTGATCCGGGGTAATACGGGATTGCTGAGCATGGACCCGCGACTGCGCATCAGGCGCGAACTGTCCATGGCAACATTTGATGGCGGAGTGATACGACCCGAGTAGCTACACTAGCTGCCGGTAACGATGCAAGCGCCGGCGCATGGGTGTATGAAAACCATCGGGGACGGATTCGAGGAACGCGCGGTCGCCTGGCTGCAATGCCGCGGCCTGCATGTGGTGGCAAGGAACTTCCGTGCGCGCACCGGCGAGATAGACATCATCGCCCGGGACAATACGCGCCTGGTGTTCATCGAGGTAAGAGCCCGCGCCCGGGGCCGCTACGCCAGCGCGGCGGCCTCCGTGACCCGCCGCAAGCAGCAGCGCATCGTGCGCACCGCCCAGCTCTTCCTGCAGTGCAATCCGCAGCTCGCCCACTTGCCCTGCCGCTTCGACGTCGTCGCCTTTGACGGCACTGGAGCGGAGCATTGCAGCGCGGAACCACAGTGGATTCGCGGCGCTTTCAGCGGCCAGGCCGCCACTTGAGTTTCATTGTGTCACTAGCAGCCATATCTCACCGATATTTGGAATTCTCGGCCGGGACGCCGGACCGGAGAGAAACCAAATAGGCATTGCATTACACCCCTGAAAGGCGTCCCGGAATATCGTGTGCCGAATCGGTGAGATATGGCGGCAAGGCAAGGAGAACGGCTCTGGCGTGATCGTGTACACTGCGCCCCAGGCATCGTAAACACTACAGCGAGATCGCGAGGACATGCAGTACTACAGCGTCATCGCCGGCAATTTCCAGGACACCATAGAGGCTATGGCCATGTCGGTGGACTCGCTGGCGGTGCCGGTTGAAGATGCCAGCGCACTGATCGCGGACTGCCTGCTCAACGATCACAAGGTGCTGGCCTGCGGCAATGGCGCGGACGCGGCGCTGGCACAATTGTTTGCCTGCAGCCTGTTGGGGCAGCATGAAAGGGACCGCCCGGCGCTGCCGGCGATCGCGCTCTCCACAAACGGCGCCAATCTCTCCGCGATCGGCCTGAACAGCGGCATCAACGACATTTACTCCCGACAATTGCGCGCTCTGGGTCAGGCGGGCGACGTACTGCTGTGTATCAGCAGCGCCGAGGGCGACACCAGCCTGCTGCGAGCCATACAGGCGGCGCGCGACAGGAACATGATCGTGCTCGCGCTGTCCAACACGCGCAATAAGGAAATGGGGGCCCTGCTGGGCAACGGGGACGTCCAAATGTCTATCGAGGCACCGCGACCGGCACGGGTGAGGGAGATTCAGACCGCAATTCTCCACTGCATCTGTGATCTCGTCGATCGCCGTCTTTTCGGCAACCAGGAATGATCAATATGCGACTCACTGTCACGGCACTGTTGCTTGCGGCAACCTTCTGCCTGTCCGGTTGCGGCAGCCTGCTGGCCGCGATGCAGGTCGATACAATCGAGGAGGATCGCGGAAAACGGACCTTCGCCCGAATGATCGAAGACAGCAATATCGAGACCAAGGCAATGGTCAATATACACGCGGCCGACGAGGCGTTTCACGACGCTCACGTGGTGGTGGTCAGCTACAACGGCTATGTACTGATCGCGGGGCAGGTCAACAGCGAGGAGCTGAAAGCCAGGGCGACGGCGGTCGTTCGCAAGATACGGGGCGTGCGCAGGATCTATAACGAACTCGAAATTGCCGCACCCAGTTCGGCCATCACGCGCACCTCCGACGCCTGGATAACCACCAAGGTCAAATCCTGGCTGATCGGCGCCAGCGATACAGAGGGCATGCGGACCAAGGTCGTCACGGAAAACGGCGTGGTTTACCTGATGGGCCTGGCAACGCGCGCGGAAGCGGAGCGAATCGCCGGGAAAGCGGCCGGCATCTCGGGCGTGCAGCGCGTGGTGCGCCTGTTCGAGTTGATCGACTGACCGCGCCTATTTGACGACCTTGAGGGAGGGCCGCCGTTCACGTTTGCGCGGCCGGGGCGGCGGCTCCTCCGGCGGCTCCGCGGATTCCTCCGGGTCGAACACCATGCCCTGCCCGTTCTCCCTGGCATAGATACCCACCACCGCCGCAATCGGTACATAGACATCCATGGCGACACCGCCGAAGCGGCCGTTGAACGCAACCGCCTGGTTGGTGATATTGAGGTCGACCACCGCGTCGGGAGAAATATTCAGGACAATCTGGTTGTCCTTGACGTACTGTTGCGGCACCAGAACATTCCTGTCGGAGGCATCCACCAGCACGTACGGCGTGCACTGGTTGTCAACGATCCATTCGTAAAGCGCACGCATGATGTAGGGGCGGCTGGACGTCACGGGGCAGGGTACTCGAGCCCGCATGTTTCATGAATTTCACACGCACTCGCTTGTCTCTTGTCCACACAAGGAATTTTCCTCACTCGGTCGTATTCCCCGATACGACGCTCCATCGGAAAATCCCTTGTGCGAACAATATTGCGCGAACATCGTGCGAATTCATGAAACATGCGGGCTAGGCTCGCATTTCCCGTTCCTGCTCTGACAAACTTTCCTGAAAGGAGCTGCGATTGAACAACCTGTCCATATAAGCCTGCAGCGGCTTGGATTGCTTGCTCGCCCGAATCTCTACACCGAGTGACGGCAAGCGCCACAACACGGGCGCAATGCAGCAGTCCACGAGGGTGAATTCGTCACTCATGAAAAAGGGCTTTTCCGCAAAAATCGGCGCGACACTGAGGATACTCTCGCGCAGCTCCTTGGTGGACTTCTTCAACACATTATCGCTGCGCGTGTTCAGAATGGCGTCGACGAGGCTGCACCAGTCCTTTTCAATCCGGTGTATGTAAAGCCTGCTTTCCGCCCTGGCAACCGGGTAGACCGGCAGCAGCGGGGGATGAGGAAACCTTTCGTCGAGATATTCCATCATGACCTTGGATTCATAGAGCACCAGGTCGCGGTCGACCAGTGTGGGCAGGCTGTTGTACGGATTGAGTTCGGACAGCTCGGTAGGCGGGTGCGCCGCGTCGGACTCAATCAGATCGACCGTAACCCCCTTTTCGGCCAGGACGATGCGTACCCTGTGGCTGTAGTGGCTCGCAGGATCGGAAAAGAATGTCATCGAAGACCGTTTTGCCACTACACCCATTGCTAATTCCTCGGTTGATCGTTCCTGAACAGATCGGGTGGACGTTCTGGACTGCTGTGCTCGCCGGGACATTCAGTGCACATCCTTCCAGTACTCGCGGTTGAGCAACCACGCGAACACCGTGAACAGGGCGATGAATAACAGGGTGAAATAACCGATGCGGTGCCTGTCCTCAACCATCGGCTCTGCCATATAGGCGAGAAAGTTTACCAGATCGTACATCGCGCTATCGAACTCCTCCGGGGTCATGGAACCTTCCTCGGCGATCGTCAGGCGCCCGCAGGGCTCCGCCAGTATATCCTCCCCGGTCAGCGGGTCGCGCACAACACCGCCATTGGCGGCCTTCACCGGCCCCATGGCGCACTCCTGCATGCCCTGCAGCTCCAGCAGTACGTGGGGCATGGCGACATCCTTGAATACCTTGTTGTTCACGCCGTAGGGCCGGCTGTCGTCCCTGTAGAATGTGCGCAGGTAGGTATAGATCCAGTCGCCGCCCTTGCGCCGCGACCACAGAGTCATATCAGGCGGCGCGACGCCGAACCATTTCTTCGACGGTTCCTCCGCCATGGCATTTTCCATGAGCGCACCGATCTTCAGGTCGGGATCGAAAATCAGGTTGTCCTGGAACAGGTCATCCGGAATACCCAGGTCCGCGGCCACCCTGCTGTACCGGGCATACTGCAGGGAGTGACAGCCGAAGCAGTAGTTCATGTACAGCCCGGCGCCGCGCTGCAGGGACGCCTTGTCGGTGGGATCCGCCTCGAATTCGTCGCAGGGAATACTGCCGCAGTCATACGCCGACTCGGCGCCGACCGCCTGCAACGGCAGGAAGGTCAGCAGACCGATGAGCGCCAGCGCGCCGATGCTGCCCCAGAAGCCGATGCCGCCGTCGGTGGTGACCCGCTCCGGTACCGGTTTGGTCTTGTCGATGGCCGACCAGATCGGCATCAGGAGGAAAAAGGCGAAATAGATCACGCTGCAAACCTGCGCCAGCATCGTCCGCGCCGGCGTCGGCGCCTTCACACCGAGCACACCGAGAATCAGAAAGGACGATACGAACAGCAGCAGCATGACCTTCGTGATATTGCCCCGGTAGCGCCAGGATTTGACCGGGCTGCGATCCAGCCAGGGCAGCATGAAGGGTATGGCCACGGAGGCGGCGAAAGCGACGAAGCCCCAGAACTTGTCCGGCACCGCTCGCAGCACGGAGTAGTACGGTGTGAAATACCAGACCGGCGCGATGTGCTCCGGGGTCTTCAGGTTGTCGGCTTGCTCGAAATTGGCGTACTCGAGAAAATACCCGCCCATCTCGGGCAGGAAGAACATCACGCCGCAGAAAATAAACAGGAAGACGCCGACAGCCTGCAGGTCGTGCACCGTGTAATACGGATGGAAGGCCACGCCGTCCAGCGGGATGCCGTCCGGCCCCTTGTTCTTCTTGATCTCCACGCCATCCGGATTGTTCGAGCCGACCTCGTGCAGGGCCAGCAGGTGCAGCACCACCAGGGCGAGCAGCACGATGGGCAGGGCCACCACATGCAGGGCGAAAAAGCGGTTCAGCGTGATGCCCGAGATGAGGTAGTCGCCGCGAATCCAGGTCACCAGGTCCTCGCCCACCACCGGAATCGCGCCGAACAGGGAGATGATGACCTGGGCTCCCCAATAGGACATCTGGCCCCAGGGCAGTACGTAGCCGACAAAAGCCTCCGCCATGAGGACCACGAAGATGAGCATGCCGAAAATCCAGATCAGCTCCCGCGGCTTCTTGTAGGAACCGTAGAGCAGCGCCCGGAACATGTGCAGATAGACCACCACGAAAAAGGCCGAGGCGCCGGTGGAGTGCATGTAACGCAGGATCCAGCCGTACTCCACCTCCCGCATGATGTATTCCACCGAGGCGAAGGCGCCCTCGGCGGTGGGCGTGTAGCTCATCGTGAGCCAGATGCCGGTCAGCAACTGGTTGACCAGCACAACCAGGGAAAGGACGCCGAAGAAGTACCAGAAGTTGAAGTTTTTGGGCGCGTAGTACTGCCCCATGTGGGTGTTCCACGCCTTCATGATGGGCAGGCGCGCATCGACCCAGTCGCGCACCCCGATCAGCACCTTGATCATGAGGCGGCCTCCGCGTCGACGCCGACCACCAGGACGTTCTCGTCTTCGTAGGAGTGAGGTGGCACAATCAGATTCTTGTTCGCCGGCACGCCCGAATAGACACGCCCGGAGAGATCGAACTTGGACCCGTGACAGGGGCAGAAGAAGCCGCCCAGCCAGTCGTCGCCGCCGAGGTCGGCGGCGCCTACTTCGGGACGGAACGTGGGCGCGCAGCCGAGGTGGGTGCACAGCCCGATAATGACCAGTATTTCGGGCCGGATAGCGCGGTCGATCCCGGAAATGTAGGGGGGCTGCGAACCCGGCAGACTGGAGTCCGGGTCCTTCAGTTCCTCGGTCAGCCGGGGTAGCGTATCCAGCTGGCTCTCGGTGCGGCGGAGGATGTAGACCGGCTTGCCGCGCCATTCCTCGGTAATCATCTGGCCCGGCTCGAGTTTGCCGATATCCACCTTCACCGGCGCGCCCAGCGCCCTGGCCTTGGCCGAGGGATTCCACGAGCCCACGAAGGGCGTCATTATCCCGACCGCGCCCGCGACCCCTACCGCGCTCGTCGCCGCCGTCAGGAACTTGCGCCTGCCGGGGTTCACGCCATCGCTACTCATGCTGTTCTCCAGTGCTGCGGGCCGGGCTTTCGCCCCCTGGCCGGAACCGTACCGCTGGGACTAAACCGCTGCTTTCAAAAAGGTGCAAATGTTAATGATTTTACCCGCTACTGACAAGGTAAACGCTTGATTTCACAGCGTCTTACGGTGACCGGAACGCCTCCTCGCCAGCGCTACACACCCAAAAAAAACGCCCGACTGGCGGCGCAAACGGGCGTTTCGGGGACTGCGGGTCGAGGTACCGCGGCTCGCGGCCTCTCGCGGGCGGCGCAGCGGCTTAACGCTTGGAGTACTGCGGGCGCTTGCGCGCCTTGCGCAAACCGATCTTTTTCCGCTCGACCTCGCGCGCATCGCGCGTCACGTAGCCCGCCCCGCGCAGTGCCCCGCGCAGCGATTCGTCGTACTCCATCAGGGCGCGGGTAATGCCGTGGCGGATCGCGCCCGCCTGGCCAAAGCTGCCGCCGCCGGCAACTGTCACATTGATGTCGAATTTCTCCACCATATCAACCAGTTCCAGGGGCTGGCGCACGATCATGCGCGCGACCTCGCGACCGAAGAACTGATCGAGGGGCCGCCGGTTGACGGTAATATTGCCGGCGCCGCTGCGCAGGAAAACGCGGGCGGTGGAGGTCTTGCGGCGTCCGGTGCCGTAATACTGGGTAGCTGCCATAGTCAGGTTATCCGTTAGATATTGAGTTCCCGGGGCTGTTGCGCCGTGTGGGGATGGTCGCTGCCGGCGTAGACCTTGAGCTTGCGAAACATGGCGCGGCCCAGCGGATTGCGCGGCAACATGCCCTTGACCGCTGTCTGGATGACGTTCTCGGGGGCCTTGTCGATCAGCTGTTCAAAGGAGATGGACCGCAGGCCGCCGGGATATCCGCTGTGGCGATGATACATCTTGTCCGTGGCCTTGGCACCGGTGACCCGCACTTTCTCCGCATTGACCACGACGATGTAATCGCCCGTGTCCACGTGCGGCGTGTACTCGGCCTTGTGTTTGCCGCGAAGCCGGTGGGCAATGGCGCTGGCCAGACGCCCCAGCGTCTTGCCCGAGGCATCGACCACATACCAGTCTCGCTGCACACTCTCGGCTTTGGCACTGTAGGTTTTCATGGGATTCACCAGCTGGTGGGGACTGCGATTTAAAGAGCGCGAATACTACTCAAACACCCACCTCATTTCAAGCCGAAAATCGGCCGGGGCTTGTCTCAGTCCGGAATTGTGGCGCGAGCTTGGGTTGGGTGTGGCTCACTGGAACCGTGTGGCGACAGGACGTCGCCACCCGAGCCTGCACAGGGAGGTGCGCTTTTTGGCGTGTTCCAGTGAGCCACACCCAACTCAAGCGATCTTGATAGGGTAGTAATCAACACTACTATCGGTCGGTGACTGTTCCAATTGGGACTCATTGCACGGGCCCTAAGCCCTGTGCTCCCTAGCCAGGTAGTCGTGTGACTGCATCTCCTGCAGCCGCGAGACAGTGCGCTGGAATTCGAACCCCAACTGGCCGCCATGGTACAACCCCGTCAGCGGCACCGCCGCCGCCAGCACCAGCTTGACGTTGCGGTCGTAGAACTCGTCGACCAGGTTGATGAAGCGCCGCGCCCGATCGTCCATGCCCGGCCGGAATTGCGGGACACCCGATATCAGCACCGCGTGGAATACGCGCGCCAGCTCAATGTAATCGGCCGGCGAGCGCGGTCCGTCGCACAGTTCGGCGAAATCGAACCAGACCACATCCTCCGCCAGGCGCCGACAGGTCAAAAAACGGCCGTTGATCTCGATGCGTTCCCAGTGCCTGGCCGGCTCCGGCGCCAGGCGCTGGAAGCTGGCTTCCAGGGAACGGTCGGCACCTGCGTCGAGCGGATAATGGTACAGCTCCGCCCGCTCCAGGGTGCGCAGGCGGTAATCCGTCCCCGCCCCGACATTGACCACCTCCGTGTATTTTTCCAGCAGATCGATCACGGGGAGAAAGCGCTGGCGCTGCAGGCCGTTCTCGTAAAGCCGCCGGGGCTCGACATTGGATGTAGCGACCAGTGTGACCCCGCGTTCGAACAGCGATTCCATCAGCCCTCCGAGAATCATCGCATCGCCGATATCGGTGACGAAAAATTCGTCGAAGCAGAGGATTCGCGCCTCACCGGCAATGCCGTCCGCCACGCGTTGCAGGGGGTTTTTCTCTCCCTCAAGCCGGGCCAGCTGTCCGTGCACCCGCTGCATGAATCGGTGAAAATGCACGCGCGTTTTGTCCCGAAACGGCAGGCACTCGAAAAAGGTGTCCATCAGGTAGGTTTTGCCCCGCCCCACGCCGCCCCAGAGGTACAGGCCCGCCACCGGCTCCGGCGCGGCGCGGCGCAGTCGCCGCAGCCAACCGCCGATGGACCGGTCGCTGCCGTGCCCCCGGGCGAGCAGCCTCTCGTACAGATCCTGCAGCAGACGCACGGCCGCCTCCTGGGCGGGATCGTGGCTGAAATCGTCCCGCGAGAGGTCCGCCTGGTAGCGTTGCCAGGGTGTCGTCATGAGGGGCTGTGGCGTCCCGGCCGGTTTGCCAAGCGGCTCACTGTAGCGATACCCCGGGCGCTTGGCAACGCGGGCGGCACCGTGGTGGCTCAGTTCAGGAATATGCCGGAGCGTCAGAAGCGAATGCTCCCGCTGGAACCGTGCGGCGACAGGACGTCGCCGCCCCGAGCCTGGCCATGGACGGCCGCTTTTTGGCGTGTTCCAGCGGGAGCATTCGCTTCTGACGCTCCCAAGCCTGGCAACAATTTAAACTGAACCGCCAGCCCCGGTGTAGTCGGCACGACAATAAGGTTATACTCGCCCACTCGCTCAGTCGGTACCGAGGATTCACTCGTGGAAGCACCTGCTTACAGCCTGGAAATTTTGATCGCGGCCGCAGTGGCCCTGCTCCTGGTCGGTATTGTCATCGGCGTCGCGGTGGGCCGACGCACGTCCAGCGCGGGCCAGAAATACCGTGAAGTCGAGCGCAAGCTCGACCGCGTGCTGCAGGACAAAAAACTCTACGAAGACGAAGTGGTGGAACATTTCACCGAGACCGCGCAGTTGCTCAACAAGCTCACCGATAGCTATCGCCAGGTGCACAACCACCTCGCCAGCGGCGCCGCGACACTTTGCGAGGGTCAGGGGCCGGTGTCACTGGAGCAGCTCGAGAGCGGCCGCGAACCGGCGGAAATACCCGAGGACATGATCCACATTCAGCCGCCGCTGGACTACGCGCCCAAGAGTTCCCCGGACGAGAAAGGCATGCTCAACGAGGAGTTCGGAATGGAGCGGAAATCGCAGGAGCGATCGGCGCAGAAAAGCCGGGACGACTGATCCGGCCGCTCACACCGGGTTGTGAATATCGAAAAAGCGGTGCTCCAGGCCGTAGCGCTGCGCCAGGTGCCGGCCCAGCGCCTGCACTCCGTAACGCTCGGTCGCGTGGTGGCCGGCCGCGACAAAGTGGATTCCCTCCTCTCGCGCCACATGCACGGTCTGCTCCGACGCCTCGCCGGTAACATAGAGGTCGGCGCCCGCGGCGACCGCCTTGTCGATATACCCCTGCGCCGCGCCCGTGCACCAGGCAATGCGCTGTACCGTGCCCTGCGGATCGCCAATGTGCAGCGGCTGCCGCTCCGTTATTCCCGCCAGTGACGACACCAGCTCGCCCGCGGTGACGGGTGCCGGCAGCGAACCGATACTGCCGACGGCCCCCGGCGTCCCGGGCTGCAGGGCCTCCTGCGCACCGGGCTCGATACCCATCAGCATGCCGAAGCGCACATTGTTGCCATAGTCCGGATGCGCGTCCAGCGGCAGGTGGTACGCAATCAGGCTGGTGTCGCTGCGGAGCAGGGCCGCCAGCCGGCGCCGCTTCATACCCACCACCCGCGGCGTCTCGCCGCGCCAGAAGTAACCGTGATGAACAAGAACGGCGTCGGCGCCCCACGCGATTGCCTCCTCGAGAAGGGCCAGACTGGCCGTAACGCCGCTGGCCAGACTGGCGACCGCCGGGCGGCCCTCGACCTGCAGGCCGTTGGGGCAGTAATCCTGAAACCGGTCGGGCTGCAGGCACTGGTCCAGGTATGCGGTCAGTTCGTCGAGGGGCACACTCATGGCACGGTCTTCTCGCCTCCGGGCAGCACAACATGACCGCCATCATATACAATGACGCGGCTTCTGTGTCGATCCCGCGCCGCTCCGGCTCCACCCGGGGCCGCGGCACGGCGGCTTGCCTGCTCCGCGGGCAACCTGCAACCCGATAAGGGCAAATGATGAAACAGGCTCTGGCATTCGTATTCTGGCCCGCCCTGGCCGGCATCCTGGCGGCCGCGCTCATTCTCCAGCACTGGGTGCTCCCCGCAGACGACGGCGCCGAAGGCGTTCGCGAACGGGCCAGCTATGCGGGGGCGGTGAGCGCGGCGACACCATCGGTGGTCAATATCTACACCGCGAAGGTCGTGACCGAGCGAAACAGCAGTCCGCTCCTGCAGGATTGGTATTTTCGCCGCCTGACCGAACCGCGCAGCCGGCGCCGACATATCGAACGTTCGCTTGGGTCGGGTGTGATTGTCACGGCACAGGGACACATCCTCACCAACAATCACGTCATTGCCGGCGCCGACGCCATCCAGGTGATGTTGCACGACGGGCGATCCGCCAAAGCGGTCGTCATCGGTACGGATTCGCCCACGGACCTGGCGGTACTGAAGGTGGATCTGCCCGGTCTGGAGCCGATCGAACTCGGGGATTCGGACGACATCCACGTTGGCGACGTGGTGCTGGCTATCGGCAATCCCCTGGGCTTTGAACATTCCGTGACCCAGGGAATCATCTCCGCTCTCGGTCGCTACGGCTTGCGGCTTACCGCCTACGAGGACTATATCCAGACCGACGCAACCATCCACCCGGGTAATTCCGGCGGTGCACTGATCGACAGCAACGGCCGCCTGCTCGGCATCAACACCCTGATTTACACGGGCAATGGCCCGCAGCGCACCAACGTCGCGGGGATCGGCATCAGCCTGGCGATCCCGGTGAATCTCGCCATCTTCGTGATGCAGGATCTCATAGACTACGGCGAGGTGATCCGCGGTTGGCTCGGCGTCATGGTGGAGCCGATCGGCATTATCGCGGAATCCGAAGAGCCGCGGCCGGCTCTGTCCGTTGTGAGTGTGGCAGAGGGCAGTCCCGCCGACCAGGCCGGCATCGCGGCAGGCGATGTCATTACGCATATCGACGGCGAAGCAGTCAGGGACGGGCGCCGCACCATGCACCACATCGCCAGGCTGCGCCCCGGAGATGCGATCGACATATCGGTACGGCGCGCGCACCAGAGCCTTGAACTGAGGGCCATCGTGGGCGTGCAGACTCAGTCTTCCGAGTCGGCAGTGGCGCCCTAGGAGTCTGGGTCTGGGTCTGAGTCTGCATCGCTCACCGATGCGGGCTGGCCCCCGGGCAGCCGCAGTTCGGCACTGACGGCGTGGGCGGTGAGGGATTCGCCCCGGGCAAGGATCGAAGCGACGGCGCCCAGTTCCCGCACGCCGCGCTCGCTGCACATGATGAGCGAACTGCGTTTCTGGAAATCGTACACGCCCAGCGGCGACGAAAAACGCGCACTGCCCGCTGTCGGCAATACGTGGTTGGGTCCCGCGCAGTAATCTCCCAGCGCCTCGGACGTGTACGCTCCCATGAAGATCGCACCCGCATGCCTGACCTGCGGCAGCAGACTCTCGGGATCGGCCACCGACAGTTGCAGGTGCTCCGGCGCAAGACGATTGCTCAGCGAAACGGCGTCCGCCAGGTCGCGGGTAGCGATAAGCGCGCCGCAATTGGCCAGCGCGGCGCGCACGATGGCCGCGCGGTCCAGCCCGGGCAGACCGCGCTCGATACTCTCCGCCACCGCATCGAGGTACGCCGGATCGGGGCACAGCAGCAGCGACCGGGCCCACTCGTCGTGCTCCGCCTGGGCGAACAGATCCATCGCCACCCAGTCGGGATCCGTCGTGCCGTCACAGATTACCAGGATTTCCGAGGGCCCCGCGATCATGTCTATGCCCACGCGCCCGAACACCTGTCGCTTGGCCGTCGCCACGTAGGCGTTGCCCGGCCCGACGATCTTGTCCACCGCCGGCAACGTCGCCGTGCCATATGCCAGCGCGGCCACGGCCTGGGCACCGCCGAGGGTAAACACCCGGTCCACCCCGGCGATATCCGCCGCCGCCAGTACCAGTTCATTCAACTGCCCGCCCGGAGCGGGCACCACCATGACGACTTCGCCGACACCGGCCACGCGGGCGGGGATGGTATTCATGAGCACGGAGGAGGGATAACTGGCCCTGCCGCCGGGCACGTAAATGCCGACCCTGTCCAGGGGTGTGATCTGCTGGCCGAGGAGATTGCCCAGGGAATCCCGGTAATGCCAGCTCTCCTGGCGCTGGTGTTCGTGGTATTCGCGCAAACGCCCCGCCGCGTATTCCAGCGCCTGTCGCTGCCCGGAATCGATCGCCTGCAACGCTTCCCGGCGTCGCCCGGGCGCTATTTCCAGTTCCGCAACGGTCGCCACTTCCATCCCGTCGAAGCGCGCCGTGTACTCCAGGACCGCGGCGTCACCGCGCGCCGCCACGTCGGCGACGATGGCCGCCACTGTGGATTCCACCGCGGCGTCGGATGCCTGCGCCGACGATCTGAGACGCTGCAGCTGCTCCTCGAAATCCGCGCTGGCGGTATCAAGCCGGCGCATGTTCCGCTCCGGTAACGGTGGCCAGCTCGCGCACGAGACGGGTGATGGCGTCGTGCCGCGAACGCAGTGCCGCCTTGTTGACGACCAGCCGCGAACTGATGGCGGCGATCTCCTCCAGCGGCTCCATGCCATTGGCGCGCAGCGTATCACCGGTGTCGACGATATCCACGATGAGATCCGCCAGGTTCATGGCCGGCGCCAGCTCCATTGCCCCGTAGAGCTTGATAATGTCGGCGTTGATGCCGCGGCGTGCAAAGTGGCGCCGGGCGATATTGACGAACTTCGTTGCCACGCGAACCCGGCCGCCGGTGTGGCGCCATCCCGCCGGACCGGCTGTCATGAGGCGGCACCTGGCGATACCCAGGTCCAGCGGCTCATACAATCCGTCGGCGCCGTGCTCCAGCAGAACATCCTTGCCGACCACACCGATCTGCGCGGCCCCCAGCCGGACATAGGTGGGCACATCCGCACCCCGCAGAATCACCAGCTGAAGCTGATCGCTGCTGGTCTGAAAGACCAGTTTGCGGCTGCTGGCGATATCGTCCAGCGGCTCGATACCGGCGGCGGCAAGCAAAGGCAGTGTTTCCTGCATAATCCGGCCCTTGGTCAGGGCCAATGTCAGTTTAGCTTCCATCAATCTGTCCGGATTTGTCGCCTGTGACACCCTCGCACAGAAACCGCCAGGTACCTGCCGTGATGGCGCCGCCCGGCTTCGTTGAACGAAGCATCGTACTCAGGCCTGTCCGCCCGACTCCCATTGCGATCGGGTGTAAGTGCGTATGTTTACCGCATGGATACTGCCGTTGGCGATATGGTCACTCAGCGCGGCGTAGACGAGCTGCTGTTTTTGCACCGGACGCATGCCGTCAAACACATCTCCGATGGCCTCTATATCGTAGTTGGCCCCCTCGCCGCGTACGCGAAATTCGATATCGGGCAGATGCGATTGCAACAGGGTCTTGACGGCTGTGGCGTCCATGACAAAATCTCCGGTCTGGAAGTGGACCGCGATGCGGGCGGTTAGCGCCTCCCGCCGACGGCCCAACGGATGCGCATTCTAGGAGAAAAGCGGGGCCGGCGCGAGCGCCCGGCGAGTTACGACGTCAGTCCTCGACGTCCACCTCCACGGTTGTCCACTTGTCGATGACCCTGTCGAGGTCACCGCGTTCCTCGCGGGCGGCGGACAGGAACTGGTCGCGATAGATCTCGCCGAGGTTGACATCTTCGATAATGACGTTGCGCAACTTCCACTGTCCCGACCTGTCGCGGCCCATCTGGTACAGAACCCGATAGGGCTCGTCCCGGTCGGCGAAGACATGCTGTCGCACCGAGGCGCGCTCGCTGTAATCCACGCCCTCCTCGGGCGGCAGTACCTCGATGTCCGATCCGCCAAAGGCCAGCAGGCCCTTGCTGTAGGTACGCACCAGACTGTGACGCATCTCCGCGGTAAACCGGTCGAGCTGATCGCGCAGTTGGGCGCGCCCCTGCTCGTCCAGTGAGCGATATCGCTCGGAGCTCGCGTACGGCCCCATGACACTGCGTGCAAAACCGCGGTAGTCAATCAGCGGATCGAGAAGGGCCTCGACCTTGCTGTAGTAGCGCTCCGGATCCTCGTCGACGTAGTCGTCGGCGGCAATCACCACCTCCATGACGCGCTCGGTCGTTTGCCTGACCAGTTCGTGAGCGCTGATCTCATCGGCCGCCTCCTGCGCCCGCGCCGGGGTGGTCAGCGTCGACAACAACAGGAGTACCACACCAACTACACGATAAGCCATTCCCTATCTCCACAACTCCAATTTACTACTGGCCGGTCCGGTCACGCACTGTATAATCGAACCACAGCGTTCCTGCCGACACGGCCTCATTCGCGGCGGCGCCGCCGCCAACCAGTGATTTATGACAACGGACCTCATCTCGCAGTTCAAGTGCGATCCTCGACGGCTACTCTAGCAGGATTCACGTTTCCATGCTGTTAGCAGCCGTCGCCATTATTCTCGGATTTATCGTCCTCATCTGGAGCGCCGACCTGTTCGTGGCGGGCGCCGCCTCCATTGCCGAAAACTTCGGTCTGTCGCCGATCGTCATCGGCCTCACCATCGTGTCGCTGGGCACCTCCGCGCCCGAAGTGCTGGTGTCACTGACCGCCGCACTGGCCGGTTCCGGAGAGCTGGCTATCGGCAATGCCATCGGTTCCAATATCGCCAATGTCGCACTGGTGTTCGGCGCGACCCTGCTGGTGGCGCCATTGATGGTGCGCGAGCAGTGCATGCGCAGGGAGCTGCCGGCCCTGCTGCTGGTGACTTTCGGGGCGGGCCTGCTGATTCTCGACCGCGAACTCTCGCCGCTCGATGGCTGGTTCATGCTCGGCGTACTGGCCCTGATGATAACGCATCTGGTGCGCACGCAATCGCAATTTCCGGAAACCCTCCTCGAGGCGGACACGGACCTGCCCCATCTGGGACCCACGCGAGCCTGGCTTTACTTCCTGGTCGGCCTGTTGCTGCTCATAGGCAGCTCAAGGCTGCTGGTATGGGGCGCCGCCACCGCGGCCGAGGAGCTCGGTGTGCCCGAACTTGTCATAGGCCTCACGATCGTCGCAGTCGGCACGAGCCTGCCGGAACTGGCGGCAACGGTGGCCAGTGCGATGCGCGGCCACACTGAAATCGCGCTCGGCAATATCATCGGTTCGAACATCTACAACCTGCTGGCGGTGATGTCGATACCGGGCATTGTCGGCACGCAAGTACTGTCGGACGAAGCAGTGACGCGCGACTACTTCATCATGACGCTGCTGACCGTGTTTCTCGCGCTGGCCGTGGTTGTCAGTCACAAACGCGACAAGTCGCGACCTGGACACGCCTATCTGGGCCGCGTTCTCGGCACACTGTTAGTCTCGTTCTACGGGCTGTATTATTACCTTTTGCACAGCGCAATCTGACCCATGGAACAGGCCATGCCGGAGCACGGCACTACAAGTTACACCGCCTCCGCGCGGCGCACCGTGCGCATGGAGGCCGCGGCCGTCGCGGCGCTGGAAAAGCGGATCGGCGATGGTTTCGACAGCGCCTGTGAGTTGCTGCTGGGCATCGAGGGCCGCATCATCGTCACCGGCATGGGCAAGTCCGGGCATATCGCACGCAAGATCGCGGCCACTCTGGCGAGTACCGGTTCGCCGGCGTTCTTCGTGCACCCCGGCGAGGCAAGTCACGGCGACATGGGTATGATCACCACCTCCGACGCCGTCATTGCGCTTTCCAACAGCGGCGCGGCAACCGAGATCCTGACGCTGCTGCCATGGTTGAAACGACTGGGCATACCGCTTATCAGTATGACCGGTAACCCCGGGTCCGATCTGGCCCGGGCCTCGGACATCCACCTCGACACCGGTGTCGAAACGGAGGCCTGCCCGCTGGACCTGGCCCCCACGTCCAGCACCACCACGGCACTGGTAATGGGGGACGCTCTGGCCATCGCCCTGCTCGAAGCCCGCGGCTTCACCGCCGACGACTTCGCCTTTTCACACCCGGGTGGAACCCTCGGCAAAAAATTGCTGCTGCTGGTGCGCGACGTGATGCGCTCGGGCGCGGCTGTTCCGCGTGTCGAGCACACCACGCCGCTGTCCAGTGCACTGCTGGAAATAAGCGACAAGGGCCTCGGCATGACCACGGTCGTCGATGCGGATGGCAGACTGGCGGGGGTGTTCACCGATGGCGATCTGCGCCGTTCGCTCGACGCGCGAATCGACATCAACGCGACGGCCATCGGCGACCTGATGAGCCGCAATGCCAAGACGGTAACTTCCGACATGCTGGCCGCGGAGGCCATGCGCATCATGGAGGAGAACGAGATTGGCGCATTGGTAGTGCTCGGCGACAACCAGGTCATTGACGGCGTGCTGCACCTCAAGGATCTATTGCACGCGGGTATCACGTGAACGGATTGCCCCCCTCATGAACCCGATCCAGAAACGCGCAGCGGAGGTTCGCATGCTGGTTCTCGACGTGGACGGAGTGCTCACCGACGGACGACTTTACTACGGCGATAACGGCGAGGAATTCAAGGCATTCAATATCAGGGACGGCCTGGGCATCAAGCTGCTGCAACAGGCGGGAGTCCCTGTGGCCATCATCACGGGGCGGGTATCAGACATCGTCAGTCGACGCGCCCGGGAACTTGGCATTGAAGAGATTATCCAAGGTCGTGAGGACAAACGCGAAGCGCTGCTGGAACTGTGTCGTGGTCACGGCCTGACACTGGAGGAATGCGCCTACATGGGTGACGACCTGCCGGACCTCGGGGCTATCGTCGCCGCGGGCCTGGGGATGAGCGTCGCCGATGCCTGCCCCGCCGTGCGCGAGGCCGCGGACTGGCGCAGCAGTCTCGCCGGCGGCTGTGGAGCGGTAAGAGAAGCCTGCGAATTCATACTCGGCGCGCGGGGCGACTGGCTCTCGGCGGAAACGAATTTCGCCTGATGCCGGCATCACCATGACAGTACTGCTACCTGGAGAAACCCCATGCGCTCTGACCGCATGTACCGCAGCATGAGCACAGCCGCCGGGGCAGCGCTTCTGGCACTGCTGTTCAGTGCTCCGGGGCACGCCCTGCCGGAGGATCGCGAACAGCCTATTCGCATCACCGCCGACAAGGCGGTGCGCAATGAGAAGCGCGGTATCACCATCTATAACGGCAATGTGGAAATGCGCCAGGGCAGCATGGAGCTGGATGCCGACAGCCTGGTTGTGTTTCACAAGGGAGAGGATGCCAATAAAATTGTCGCGCGTGGCACCCCGGCGAGGATGCGGCAACAGCCCCAGCCGGACGAGGGGCTTGTACACGCACACGCGAGAGTGATTACCTACTTCCGCGACGAGGAGATTGTCAACCTTCGCACCGACGCCAGCGTGGAGCGGGACGACGGCACCCTGGTGACCGGTGATTCGATCGACTACTTCATCGCCAAACAGCTCATAACGGCGGACTCCGACCAGACCGACGACGGCAACAAGGTTTTTGTTGTCATTCCGCCCAGTGTCCATCGGGAAGCGACGTCCGGGCCATCGGGCTCCGGTACTAGCGACGCGTCGTCTGTCGACGACGCGCCGGACCCAACGAACGAAGCGGCGCCACGCCCGGAACCGGTCACCCTGGAAGCCACGGGCCCGGCACCGGAACTGGATACGCCGCCCGGAGAAACCGACAACAAAGACAGCGCACGTGGCCGAACTGAGGGCGACTAATCTCGCAAAAGCATTCCGGGGCCGCGAGGTGGTAAAGAACGTTTCCCTGGCGATAGACAGCGGACAGGTGGTGGGGCTGCTGGGCCCCAATGGCGCCGGTAAAACCACCTGTTTCTACATGATCATCGGAATCATCGTCGCCGATCACGGCAGCATCACGATCAACGACGAGGAACTCAGCCACCGTACCATGCACGAGCGGGCCCGCCGCGGCATCGGCTATTTGCCGCAGGAAGCATCCGTCTTTCGCAGGTTGACGGTGGGCGACAACCTGATGGCCATCCTGGAAACCCGCGGCGATCTGAGCCGCAAGCAACGCCGCGCCCACTGCGACGAGCTGTTAGCGGAATTTCATGTGCGCCATCTCAGCGACAGCCTCGGGCAATCACTCTCCGGTGGCGAGCGGCGCCGTGTCGAAATCGCTCGGGCGCTGGCCAGCAACCCGCAGTTCATTCTGCTGGACGAGCCTTTCGCCGGTGTCGACCCGATCTCCGTCGGCGATATCAAGCAGATCATCAACCATCTGAGAGACCGCGGTATCGGCGTCCTTATCACCGACCACAACGTGCGCGATACACTGGACATCTGCGAAAAAGCCTATATCGTCGGGGAAGGTCGTATTATCGCCGCCGGGACCACGCAGGAGGTACTGGACAACCAGGCGGTGCGGCAGGTCTACCTGGGCGAACAATTCCGCATGTAGGCCCGGCAGGCACCCCAGGATTTCCGGCCTGGTTCACACTTCCACGCACTTCCGCGTACTTACAAGCAATTTTCACGCCAAGCTGTTGCATCCGCCGACAGGCGGGGGCTACACTGACACTGTCGCCCCCTCGGCCATGTCCGCGGGGCGCGCATTGACCCGGGACAACCAGGGCGGTCGCAAGGCAAGAAATGAAGCAATCACTGCAACTCAAGCTGGGCCAGCAACTGACCATGACGCCGCAACTGCAGCAGGCAATCCGCCTGTTGCAGCTGTCGACCCTGGATCTGCAGCAGGAAATCCAGCAGGCCCTGGAGAGTAACCCGCTGCTCGAATTGTCCGAGGAGGAAGATCCCGAGCCCGCGGAAGATCGCCCGGGCGAGGATGACAACGACCCGACCTCGGACGGGCCGCTGCAGGCAATGGAGCAACTGGCAACCGACGGCGCCCCGGAAAGTGGCGAGTGGCACTCTTCGGAGCACGAGCCGACCATGCCCGAAGACCTGCCGGTCGACACTCAGTGGGAAGACCTGCTGCCCTCGGCCTCCGCTCCCCCCGCGACCCCGGACGACTATATGGACAGCGAGCTGGACGGTCGCAACACCGCCAGCGACACGCTGCGCGAACAGCTTATGTGGCAGTTGAGTCTGACACGCTTGTCGGACATCGACCGCCTGATAGCGCTGGCTATCATCGATTCCACCGACGAGAACGGACGGCTGGTCGCGACCGTCGAGGACATACACGAAGCCATCGCGGCGCACCTGGAAGTCGACCTCGACGAGATCGTCGCCGTACTGCATCGCCTGCAGCAGTTCGAACCCGCCGGCGTGTGTACCCGGGACCTGCAGGAATGCCTGCTGGTGCAACTCGACCAGCTGCCGCCATCCACACCCTGGCTGGAGCAGGCCAGACTGGTACTCACCCGGCACATCAATCAGCTGGCGAGTAGCGATTTCAAACAGATTCAGCGCCGCGCCCGTCTCAGCGAACGCGAACTCGGCGACGTCCTGGCACTGATCCAGACACTGGATCCCAACCCGGGCCGCACGGCCGTACCCGACGATATCGAGTACGTCGTGCCCGATGTCTTTGTCAGCAAACGCGATGGTCGCTGGGTAGTCGAACTGAACCCGGATATAGCACCACGCCTGCGTATCAACACCGACTACGCCAGGCTGATCAAGCGCGCGGATTCAAGCGCGGACAACACATTTCTCAAAGACAACCTGCAGGAAGCGCGCTGGTTCCTCAAGAGCCTGCACAGCCGCAACGAAACCCTGATGAAGGTCGCGACAAAAATCGTCGAACACCAGCGCAACTTCCTGGAATACGGTGACGAGGCGATGAAGCCTCTTGTGTTGCACGATATCGCGGAGGCGGTGGAAATGCACGAGTCGACCATCTCCAGGGTCACCACCAACAAATACATGCTCACCCCCCGTGGCATTTTCGAGCTCAAGTATTTCTTCTCCAGCCACGTCGCGACGACCGCCGGCGGAGAGTGTTCCTCAACGGCAATTCGCGCGCTGATCAGAAAGCTGGTCGCCGCGGAGAATCCGCGCAAACCCCTCAGTGACAGCAAGATCACACAGCTGCTGGAAGATCAGGGCATCAGGGTTGCCAGACGCACCATAGCAAAATACAGAGACACGCTTTTCATCCCACCGTCGAACGAACGCAAAAGACTGGTATAGAATCCGGTATACGCCCCAGGCATTCAGGGGCTGTCACAACCTGGCAAAGGGAGCCTTTCATGCAACTCAATATCAGTGGACACCACCTCGAACTCACCCCCCCGCTGAAAGAATACGTAGAAAGCAAGTTTGACCGCCTGCAACGACATTTCGACCAGATCACGAACACCCAGGTCATCCTCACCGTAGAGAAAATGGTGCAAAAAGCCGAGGCCACTGTACATATCGCCGGAGCTGATCTGTTTGCGGCCGCCGAGGACGAGGACATGTACGCCGCCATCGACGCCCTCGCGGACAAACTCGACCGCCAACTCATCAAGCACAAACAGAAACACCGTGGCCATTGAGCCCTCGAGTCGACTGACGGAGATGGAAACACTGGCAACGCTGTTGACACCGGAGCGCACCGCCTGCCGCATAGAGGACTCCAACAAGAAGCGGCTGTTCGAAACGATTGCCACCATTGTCTCGGACAACCGCCCCGAGCTGTCCTACAGCGATGTACTGGACAATCTCGTGGCCCGGGAAAACCTGGGCAGCACGGGCCTCGGGCAGGGAATCGCCCTGCCCCACTGCCGGGTAGACAAGTGCGAGGAACCTCTGGGTGCACTACTGAGTCTCGCCAGTCCCATTCCCTTCGACGCCCCCGACGAGCGCCCCGTGGACCTGCTGTTCGTACTGCTGGTGCCAACGGAAGCGCGTCAGCAGCATCTCGATATCCTGGCCGAAATCGCCCGTGCTTTCAGCGATCCCGCGTTCTGTGCGCGCTTGCGCGAGGCGGCCGATGACGAGGCGCTGTACGGCGCGGCCACTGCCGGGGCGGGCTGACCAACGCAATGCGCCTGGTAATCATCAGTGGACGCTCCGGCTCGGGTAAAAGCACCGGCCTGAACCAGCTGGAGGACGAAGGTTTTTACTGTATCGATAATCTGCCCGTCGCCCTGTTGCCGGCACTGGTGCGCGAGACAAGCCGCAGCGAGTTCGCCATCTTTCAGGGAATGGCGGTGTGTATCGACGCACGCAATGCCTGGCAGGACCTGGAAAATTTTCCCGCCATTCTGCGGTCCCTGCCCGACTCGGTGGAAAGCGAGGTCCTGTTCCTGGACGCCCAGCAGCAGACGCTCCTGCAGCGTTTCAGCGAAACGCGGCGCCGGCACCCGCTGAGCAGTGAAACACTTCCGCTGCACGAGGCAATCGAGCGGGAACGCGAGCTCCTGGAGCCTATATTCGTCAGCGCTTCACTGGTCATCGACACCAGCCAGATGACGATTTATGAATTGCGCGATTCCATCCGCCAACGCCTTCTCGGAACGAGCGAAGGCAGCATGTCGATTCTGGTACAGTCGTTCGGCTTCAAGCGGGGCCTGCCCGCTGACGCCGACCTCGTATTCGACGTGCGTATGCTGCCCAACCCGCACTGGGTGCGGGAACTGCGCGGCAAAACAGGGCTGGACGCCGAGGTGCGAGAGTTCCTGGAGGCGCAGGAATTGACCCCGGAATTATTCCGTGATATCTGCCAGTATCTGGACAACTGGCTGCCGCACTATCGCGCCGGCAACCGCAGCTACATGACCATCGCGGTGGGGTGTACCGGCGGGCAACATCGCTCGGTATACTTCGCGGACCGCCTGTACCGGCACTACAAGGACCAGTACCAGTCCGTCGATGTCCGCCACCGCGAACTGCAATAGGCTGATTTGCGCGTGATCCGCACTCAAGTGAAAGTGGTCAACAAGCTCGGCCTGCACGCCCGCGCCGCCGCCAAGTTCGTCGCCTGTACCTCCGCCTACTCCAGCCGCATACACGCCGGCGTCGACGGTAACCTGGTCGACGCGAAGAGCATCATGGCTGTCATGATGCTCGCCGCCGGCAAAGGCACCGTCCTCGACATCGAAATCGACGGCGAGGACGAGGAAGAGGCGCTCGGCGCACTTTGCAAATTGATCGAAAACCGGTTCGAAGAGCCCGAATAGAGGTTGTTCCGCCCCCACGGGGCTCACCCGGGCAGCGCGAACAGGCCCTATTCACATTGTTGGCCCGACAGGTTTCCCGGATAATCGCTCCAGCGGGCGCAAGCCCAGGAGTCTGTAGGGGATAAACCGGGGATAACAGCATGGGCAACGAAAAACTCGCATCCCAGGAAACACTGGACAAGCTGAATTCCGCCCTGGACAGCGGCGCTTTCGTCGATGTCCGCCGAATGCTCAACGGCCTTTCCCCCGCGGATGTCGCTCACCTGATCGAATCCTCGCCACCGCGCATGCGCCACATCATCTGGCAGATGGTGGAGGTCGAGCAGGAAGGTGAGGTTCTCGGCGAGCTGAGCGACGAACTGCAGGGGCAGTTCCTGGGCCGGATGGATGCCGCGGAAGTGGCCGCCATTACAGAGGGCATGGAAGATGACGACATAGCGGACCTGCTGCAGCAGGTTCCCGATCGCGTCACCTTCGAAGTCCTGAGCGCGATGGATCAGCAGGACCGCGCGCGCCTCGAACGCGTCATCTTCTATCCGGATGACACGGCCGGCGGCCTGATGAACACCGACACCATCACGATCAGGCCCCCCCTCACACTCGACGTGGTGTTGCGCTATCTCCGGTGGCACGACGAAATCCCCCCGATGACGGACAACCTCATCGTGGTCAATCGCGCCGACCAGTTCATCGGCCTGCTGCCGATACATACACTGCTCGTAACCGAGCCCTCGGCGACCGTGCGGGAAATGATGATTACCGACGTGGTCCCGATACCCGTGGACATGCCCGATGACGAGGTAGCGCGCCTGTTCGAGCGCAACGACTGGGTTTCCGCGCCCGTCGTGGATCATCACGGCAAGCTCCTCGGCCGTATCACGATTGACGACGTGGTCGACGTGATCCGGGAGGATGCGGACCATTCGTTCATGTCCATGGCCGGCCTGAACGAGGAAGAAGACACCTTCGCCCCGATCATGCGGGCGGCACCGCGTCGCGCGTTGTGGTTGGGCCTGAACCTGATCACCGCATTCATCGCCGCCTCGTTCATCAACCTCTTCCAGGAGACTATCGAAAAAGTCGTGGCTCTCGCGGTGCTGATGCCGATCGTCGCATCCATGGGCGGCATCGCGGGTACCCAGACGCTTACCGTGATGGTGCGCGGTATCGCCATTGGCCAGATCGGGCACAATAACCAGCTCTGGTTGATCAATCGTGAGGCCCTGATGGGTCTCATGAACGGATTGCTCTGGGCGGCGGTGGTGGCGGTCGCCGCCTCCCTGTGGTTCGATGACTGGACCATCGGCATCATCCTCGGGACTGCAATGGTGATCAACCTGCTGACCGCCGCACTGACCGGTGCGTCGCTGCCGCTGCTGTTGACACGCCTCAATATCGATCCGGCCCTGGCCGGCGGCGTCATACTCACAACAGTGACGGATGTCGTGGGTTTTGTCTCTTTCCTGGGTTTGGCCACAGTCTTCTATGGCTGACCGCGAGGTGTCCGACGCAAACGCCGCGGCGGAACCAGCGAGCAAAAGCGAACGCAAGCGGCGAATGCAAGCGCTGCAGCGCCTGGGAGAATCGCTGCTGGCGTTGAACGACCGCCAGCTCGCGGATATACCGCTGCAGGATGGACGACTGCTGGACGCGCTACAGGAAGCCCGGAACATACGCAGCAACAGTGCGCGCAAGCGGCACCTGCAATACATCGGCAAACTGATGCGGGATATCGATCCGGCGCCCGTGGAAGCGGCCCTGGCGGCGCTGCACGAGTCCGGGCGGGCGGCCGCCGCGGAATTTCACGATCTGGAACAGCTGCGCGATACCGTGCTCGCCGCGGGACCGCAGGGCGTCGAACTCGCACTGGAGCGATTTCCCGAGGCGGACCGCCAGCAGTTGAGACAGTTGATTCTGCAGCACGAGCGCGAACAGCGGCATCAGCGCCCTCCCGCCGCCAGCCGCAGACTTTTCCGTTACCTGCGCGATCTGCGCGATAGCCGCTGAGCCGATCGACTACGGCGCCCCGGTTGCCGGGGCGTCCTGTGCATCGGCATCTTGCCGCGCGGCTTGCTCCCCCGCGCCGGCATCCGGGCCGCGGCTGTCGGTCGCGGCGCCGCCATCCGCCGGCTCGGCTTCCGCATCGGGAGCACTCTGCTCCCGCGGCGGCAGAGAGCGCGACGTGTTGTCGAACAGGCGGTCGAAACGGACTTCGGGGTCTTCCCAGGTTCCGCCGATACTGTAGACAGCACTGGAGAGGCGATCCATCTGCTTGTCGAATATCTTGCTTACCACGAAGACCCCGGCGGCTACAGGCAGGTTCGCCGCAAGCGCCGCCACCCAGGGGAGATTCTGCGCCACGGGCAGAGTGGCGACCAGCTCGCCGTCGAGCGTGCGCGAATTCACCTCGGATACACCGCTGAACTGAAAGCTGGATCCCCCGCTGATCTGCATTTCCGGCACCTCGATGCGCCCCTTGTCGAAGCGGACGTCCCCCTCGATTCCATCAAAGGGAATACCGGTGTCGAACATGTGCGCCAGACTGAGACGGCGGAGGATGTCCGCGAGATTGAGGATGCTCACCACCCGCAATGCCCCGGAAGCACTCGACGGAGCCCCCGTAAATGTTCCTTCCCCGATATCGACGTGCATCTTGCCATCCAGATCAGCCAGCGAAAACGCCGCGGGCGAACCCTGCCAGTCGAGTGCCACATCGACCGTGCCCCCGCGTGTCTCGACAATTTTTTCGTAGCCGAAATAACCCAGCGCCGTGCCAAGATTGCCGACAGCCAGACGCCCCTGCAATTCCGTGCGCTCGTCGGGACCGGTATACCAGGTCAATTCCGCCGGTGGCGTCGCGGCGATACCGATCCGGGCCAACTCTCCCGTTATCTTGCTGGCGACCAGTGCACCATCGATCGAGTCCAGAGAAAAAGACAACTCGCCCAGTCGCTTTTCCGCCTGGTGAATATGATCCAGGGTGACTTCCACGGGCGGCATCTGCGCCATCGAAAACTGTTCCCCGTCATCGGAACGCGCGGCGGCAAACAGATCCACCTGGTCGAGCCCCGACAGGTCCAGGTACTGGACTGCAACTTGCGCGGTTCCATCGGTGGTGTCGTATACCCCGCGGCCACGCAGCCACTCAGTGATCACGGCCAACTCCCGGCGCGACGCGTCCAGATGCAGGCTCAGCTCCACTTCCCGCAGGCGCTGACCGGCGACGACCAAAGTGCCGGCATGCAGCTGCTCCAGATGCAACTCCAGACCGTTACCGCCGGCGGGGCCGCCTGTCGCGGGCGCTGCGTCCGAGCCCGACTTGTCACCACCAGTCAGTGCTGTCACCGACCCGAAATAGCGCTCGATGAACTGGATCCACTGGTCGCCCTCGATAAGTGGTGCGTGGCCGGCAACGCGCAGGGCGCCAGCCTCGATTGCGGGCGCCTCGGCCATTACTCCCAGGGCGGCGCCGTGCAACATATCGCCCCGCAGGTCGAGATCGAGATTCAGCTCGTCATTGAAACTGAGCGAAAGGACGCGGGGATCTTCCGCCAACCGCATTGCCACATGCAGTCGCCCGCTATCGGCGGCCTCCTTGGCCCAGGGCTCGGGCATATCCAGGGCTACTCCCCGCAGGTTGCTGTCCACCGTCAATAACGGCGGCTTTTCGGGTATTACCCGGACGCCGATATTTACCGGTGTTGCGCCGCTGGCAAAAGCCAACTGCTCGAGCTGCAGCCACTCGCGTATACTGGACATCGCCACGGCCGTTTCGATCTCGACTTCCAGCGCGGCGGCCTCCGCGGAGACGCTCCGACCTTTATTGAGTTGGCTGATTCGCGCACTGAGCCGCTCGCCCCACAGACGGCCCTCCAGAGTACGGGAATCGAACCCGGCGTCAGTGCTGTAACTGAATTCACCGTTCAGTTCCTCCACCGGCAGATTGCCGGGCACGATTCGCAGGTCGACATCCCGCAGGCGCGAGTGCAGGTCGACCTCCGGCGGCGCCGCACTCTCGCCCAACTGCAAGTGCAACTGCAGGTCAGTCGTCAATTGCCCGCTCAACTGCCAATCCGCAAAGGTATCTCCGGCCAGGCCGCCCAGGGGCGAGGTGTTGACCACCTCGAGACCGTCCGCGGCCGGGCCCTGTACGGTCCCATTGACCAGCAGATTCACGCGCCGGGCCTTGTCCAGCCATGTCTCCACGGAGAGGTCGCTGACTGTCGAGTCCAGTACGGCGCCCTGTCCTGCCCAGACGCTGACGCGCGTGTCGTCGACCAGCACCAGGCCCTCCTCCACTTCCACCGGCGGCCAGTCGGGATGGTAGTCGAGTCCGATATCCGCCACGTCCAGGGCGAGCTGTACGGTGCGCCCGGCGCCCGCCCCGTCCCGCAGGCTGCCGCGAAACAGAAACGCCCCTTTTTCGACCTCCCCCTCGCCGATACTGCGCGACAGCCAGTCGCGCAGCCCCTGGTCGAGCAGATAGGGGACGTATTTTTCGCGGTAGCGCGAATGGCTGTCGACGAGACCCACAAGCAGCTCCATCTGCGGCCCCGTATCAGTGGGCGCCAGCGGGATGCTCAGGCCGAATACGGCCCGGGCCTCACCCTCGTCCGCCCGGGCACTGATGAGACCCGAAGAGAGGCCGACCGCCTCCGCGTCCCACGCGATGTCCAGTGACCCGCGAAGTTCTTCGAAGGACAGCGGGTGGCGATAGACCCCGGGAAACTCCATGGTCACATCCGGCGCGTCTATCAGCACCGATCCCCCGCCGGGAGTCAGGTGGGCGTAACCGCTCAGACCCGAGCCGCCCGGGGCACCGCGATAGGGCGCCAGTGCCATATCCTCGAAGCTGGCTTCCAGCTCCCAGTCGTCAGTCGGTGTTTCAATGTCTCCGACACTCACCTGCAGCGCCTGCAGATGTCCCGCCAACCCGAGGCCCGCGACAACCTCCCGCGCGTTGCCGGGCAAAACCTCCATACCGGCGATGAACGCACTCAAAGGCTCCAGGGCCACGTCGGTAGCGCGGGCGCGCCAGGCGGAGCCCCAGGCGTCGAGCTGCAGCCGTGGCAATGCGATGGCAATCCCGTCCCGCACAATCTCGACATCGGCTGCGTGTACCGTCCAGTGATCGCTGTCCCCGCCGAGCCGGGTCCGCATCGACAAACGCTGCAGGGGAAGCCGCCAGTTCCCCTGCCGCGGTGACAGCATTAAATCCCGGCCGACCAGACTGGCCTGCACCGAGGGCGCACCCCGCTCCCAGGACAGCCACAACCGCAGATCCAGCTCACCGTCTGCCCAGACCGGCGGGACATCGCCGGCCAGCAGATCGCGCACCGCGCCCAGGTCCGGCGTCTCGATATCCAGGTACAGATCACCGGAAAAGGATTGCGGGTCAAGCGGATCGCCACTGCCCCGCGCTCTCACTGTCGCCGCCGCTCCGCGCGTGGACGCCAGCTTCGCCTCTATCGATCTGTCGTTGCCGCTGCGGGTGAGCACCAGGTCCAGGTCCAGCTCGCGCTGCTCGCCACCGGGCAATTGCAGGCTCAACCGGTTGCCGCGCAGAATCATCGACTCGATGTTGAGAAGAAACGCACGCAGCCAGGCGCCGGCCTCGCCCGCTCCGCCGCCAAATCCCGAGATCACCAGCCCGCGATCGGCCGTGAACTCGCCATGCAGATCCAGGCCTCCCAGCTCCAGGTGAGTGACCCGCAGGGAGCGGCTGGCCAGGCTGCCCCACACATCGATGCCAACGCGCCCCTCGGCCAGTTCCAACGGCGGCTCGCCGCTGCCGGGAATACTGAGGCGCAAGTCGCCGAGCACAAGGAACGGTGTAAATGCCCGCCACTCCCCACGGACGCTCTGCGCCGCTATATTGAACGGTACGCGGACATTGAGCTCCTGCAGGATTGCCTGACGGTAGGGCTCGATGTTTGCCATCACCGTGCGGCCGACACTGACATAGACCGCCAGCACGACCAGCAGCAGGACGATCAGGCCCCACAGTAAACGACTCAATCTGTGAAAGAAGGTTTTTTCCAATGCATTTCCCGCGGCGGCAGGTTTTGCCGGTTAGAGCAGTATGATATCGAACTGTTCCTGGCTGTAGGTGGGTTCCGCGCGAAAGCTGATGGTCTTGCCGATCATTTCCTGCAGATCCGCCAGATTGGCCGACTCCTCGTCGAGCAGGCGGTCGACTACTCCCTGCGCCGCCAGTACCATCAGTTTGTCGTTTTCGTAGGCGCGGGCATCGCGCATGATTTCACGAAATATCTCGTAGCACACGGTCTCGGCCGTTTTCAGTACCCCGCGGCCACCGCATACGGGGCAGTCCTCGCACAGCGTGCGCTCGAGGCTCTCGCGGGTGCGCTTGCGGGTCATCTCCACCAGCCCGAGTTCCGACACGCCGGTAATCTGGTTGCGCGCGGGATCGCGCTGCATGGCCTTTTCCAGTGTGCGGTGCACCTGCCTGCGGTGTTCCGGATCCGCCATGTCGATAAAATCGATGATGATGATGCCGCCGATATTGCGCACGCGGACCTGGCGCGCCAGCGCAGCGGCTGCTTCCAGGTTGGTTTTCAGAATGGTCTCGGCCTGGTTGCTGCGACCGACGAAAGAGCCCGTGTTGACGTCGATCGTGGTCATCGCTTCGGTCTGGTCGATAATCAGGTATCCGCCGGATTTCAATTCGACCTTGCGCGCCAGTGCGCGCTGGATTTCCTGCTCCACGCCATGCAGGTCGAAAAGGGGCCGCTCGCCGTCGTAGTGTTCCAGCAGGGATGACACTTCCGGTACATACTCGTCACAAAAGCGCTGCATGGCATGAAAACCCTCCGCGCTGTCGACGAGTATGCGGCCCACCGTCGGCCGCGTGAGGTCCCGGGCAATCCGCAGATGCAGGGGCAGGTCCTCGTACAACAGTTCTGTACCCTGCGCCGCCGCCGCACGTCTGGACACCGCCGCCCACAGTCGTTTCAGGTAACGCAGATCGGCGGCAATCTCCTCCAGTCCGACGCCCTCGGCCGCGGTGCGCAGGATAAACCCCCCCGCGTCCGTCATCTGCTCGGCCTCCAGCGCCTCGCGCAGCAGCCGTTGCAGGCGTTCCCGTTCCGCCGCCTCCCCGATCAACTGCGAGACCCCGACATGATCCGTGCGGGGCATCAGCACGAGGTAGCGGGTGGACACCGACAATTCGGTGGTGAGACGCGCGCCCTTGGTACCAATGGGGTCCCGGATGACCTGCACCACGAGCTTTTTGCCCTCGTGCAGGTGTTCCGTGATCGTCTCCGGGCGACGACCGCGATGGTCCCCGCCGGAGTCATCCGGCGCCAGGATATCCGAAGCGTGAAGGAAGCTTGTGCGCTCGACGCCGATATCGACGAATGCGGCCTGCATCCCGGGCAACACACGCACGACCACACCGGTATAGATATTGCCGACGATCCCCCGATTCACCGCACGCTCGATATGAATGTCCTGGGTCGCGCCCTGCTCGACCACGGCGGCCCGCGTTTCCATGGGCGTGATATTGACCAGAATTTCCTGATTCATCGGACCGGGTCCCGATCCAGGGCAGTGGCGATACCCTGCGCGACGAGGAGCTGGCGCGTCTCGGCCAGCGGCAGGCCGACAACATTGCTGTAGCTGCCCCTGACAGCACGCACAAAAGCACCGCCCAGCCCCTGGATGCCATAGGCCCCGGCCTTGTCCCAGGGCTCGTCGGTCGCCAGATAAGCCTCGCACGTGGCGCGGTCCAGCGACACGAACTCCACCTGACTGATTACCACATCGCTGTACAGCACACCGTCCCGCACAAGACAGAGGCCGGTAACGACGCGGTGTTCGCGTCCCGAGAGCCGCGCCAGCATGGACAGCGCGTCCAGATGATCCAGCGGCTTCCCCAGAATATCCTCGTCGATTACCACGGTCGTGTCCGCTCCCAGCACCGCGCCGGCGCGCCCCGCGGCGTGCTGCGCTACCGCCTGCGCCTTCTCCTGCGCCATGCGCGACACATAGGTCTCCGGCACCTCCGCGTTCAGCGGAGTCTCGTCGATTGCCGCCGCCTGACAACTGTGTTCCACGCCCAACAGGGTGAGCAGCTCCCGGCGGCGGGGCGAGGCGGATGCGAGAATCAGCGGTGTGGACATTTCAGGTCACCCGGTAGCGGCGGCGCAGCCCGCGCAGGACATGCAGCGCCAATGGCCACAGCAGTGCGCTGGTCACGGCGGGCAGCAAAAAGAGCAGCGATCCGGCGCCAACGCCCTGCAGATTCTGTACCCACTGGCATATCAGCTGATTGATGCCGACCAGCATGAATACGACACTCGCCTGCTGCCACAGGCTGTAGACCCGCAGGCGTTGGTACAGAACCAGTGACAGCAGCGCCACCGCGATCAGCGCCAGGGCATTCTGGCCCAGCACCGCGCCCTCGAGCACATCCAGGCCCAGACCCAGCAGCATGCCGGTGGCGATACCGACGCGGTGCGGCAGCGCGATAGTCCAGTACACCAGGACCAGCGCCACCCATTCCGGTCGCGCCCAGACCAGCCAGGCCGGCAGCGGTATGACCGCCAACACGTAGGCGATGAGGAAGGTCAACAGTATGATGCCGTAGCCCTGCGCGCCACCGTCTGCCACGACTCAATCCTCCTGCGGTGATTCGCCCGTGAACACGAGCAGGACATGACGGCTGCGGTCGAGCGCCGCACGGGGAACCGCCCTGATGCGGGCGAAAGGTTGGCCCGGATCGCGCTCTATTTCGCTCACCTCCGCCACCGGATAACCCACCGGAAACCGGCCACCGAGGCCCGAGGTGACGAGAAGATCGCCGGCGCGAATATCCGTTGTCGCCGAGACGTGGTGAATCTCCAGGGAACCGAGGGCACCACTGCCCTCGGCAATGGCGCGAACGCCATTGCGGTTGACCTGCACGGGAATGGAATGGGTCGCATCCGTGATCAGCAGCGCCCTGGCGCTGTTTGCGCCTACTTCAACGACCTGGCCCATCAGGCCGTCCGCGTCGATCAGGGGCTGGCCGCCAAACACACCGTCATCGGCGCCCTTGTTCAGCAGCACCAGATGCCTGGCGGGGTCCGGTGAGACACCGATCAACTCTGCCACCAGCACATCGTCTCGCAACATCGCCGTGGAATTGAGCAGCGCACGCAGGCGCACATTCTCCGCCTGCAGTGACGCCATGCGATGAGAACGTCCCTGCAGGATGAGATTCTCGCGACGCAGGCGCTCGTTTTCCTCCAGCAGGCCGCGGCGGGTTTGCAGCGTCGTACGCGCCCAGTCTCCCACCTTTGCGGGCAGGTCGGCTACCCGGTAAACGGGCGCGGCCACTATATCCAGCAGCGCGCGACTGCGCTCGAGGTTGTTGAAATGCAGATCGGCGAAGAGCAGGCCCGCCACAACTGCCACGGCGACCAACACCCGCAATCCGAGGGAGGACTCTTTGACGAATAACGGCTTGATGACGTTTCCTCAGCTGCGCCGGTCCCTCCAGCCCGGCCTCCGGTCCACTGTGAACTCGAGCCGTCGTGCGGCTGTCACTCGGTGGACAGAAGGTCGATGGTGTGTCTGTCCATGCGCTCCATCGCCATACCGCCGCCCCGGGCCACACAGGTGAGAGGGTCATCGGCGACAATCACGGGCAGCCCCGTCTCCTCGGAAACCAGGCGATCGAGGTCGCGCAGCAGCGCGCCACCGCCTGTGAGCACAATGCCGCTCTCGGCAATATCCGCGGCCAGTTCCGGCGGCGACTGCTCCAGCGCGGATTTCACCGCCTGCACAATCGAAGCCAGGGGATCCTGGAGGGATTCGAGAATTTCGTCGCTGTTGAGCGTGAAACTTCGCGGCACGCCCTCGGCGAGGTTGCGGCCGCGCACGTCGATCTCGCGCAATTCACTGCCCGCGAAAGCGCAGCCCACTTCAAGTTTGATACGCTCCGCCGTCGCGTCGCCGATCAGGCTGCCGTAGCGGCGGCGCACGTGGGCGACGATGGCCTCGTCAAACCGGTCGCCCCCCACACGCACCGAATCGCGATAGACGACGCCGTTGAGTGAGATGATCGCGACTTCCGTGGTGCCACCCCCGACGTCCACGACCATGCAGCCGGTGGCCTCCTCCACGCTCAGGCCGGCGCCGATGGCGGCCGCCATGGGCTCCTCGATGAGGCGTACATCCCGTGCGCCGGCGCCGAGCGCGGACTCCTTGATGGCCCGCCGCTCCACCTGGGTGGACATACACGGCACACAGACCAGTACACGGGGACTGGGCCGTATAAACCTGGTTTCGTGCACCTTGGCGATAAAATGCTGCAGCATTTTTTCGGTGACTTCGAAATCGGCGATAACGCCGTCTTTCAGCGGACGGATGGCGGTGATATTGCCCGGCGTGCGGCCCAGCATGCGTTTGGCCTCGTTGCCCACCGCCTCGATGGTCTTCTGGCCATTGTGGATACGGATCGCCACCACGGATGGCTCGTCGAGGATAATCCCTTTGTCGCGCACATAGATGAGAGTATTGGCCGTACCCAGATCTATGGAGAGATCATTGGAGAACACTCCGCG
Organism: Halioglobus sp.; assembly: GCA_034521205.1. Lineage (GTDB taxonomy): Bacteria > Pseudomonadota > Gammaproteobacteria > Pseudomonadales > Halieaceae > Marimicrobium. The sequence goes on along the minus strand of JAXHMT010000004.1, from coordinate 1,414,728 downwards.
CAACTTTCTGAACATTAAATCTCGTTACCTTGTGAATACAGTGGCCCTGCCGCCACGGCCCTGATTATGGCGTTTCCTGCCGTCTGCTGGCGGTGACAATGCCTCTGTGAAAAGGTCTTTGCCGGGATTTGAGTTATTCGTGCAACTGTATCAACGACGGGGATTTTGGGCAAGGCGCAAATATGATAAGTTTGGCCCCCCTGCCGCTTCCGCGGCGGCTCCCAGCGACAGTTACCGGCATGGCAATCGACCAGAACGAGATCGAAAATATCGCGCAGTTGGCGCGTATCCGTATCGACGGGGAACAGATCGGCCAGGTTACGCGGCGCATCACGGAGATTCTGCAGATGGTCGACCAGCTCCAGGCCGCGGATACACGGGATGTCGAGCCCATGGCCAATCCACTGGACGAGGTGCAGCCTCTGCGCGCGGACGAAGTCACCGAGAGCAATCGCCGCGAGGCTTTTCAGGCCATCGCTCCGGCAGTGGAAAATGGGCTCTATCTCGTTCCCAGGGTCATCGAATAGGCGACGGGCGCCACTCAAGGACTGCCAGCATGCACGACAATTCCGTCGCCCAACTCGCCGCGGGTCTGCGCGAAGGCCAGTATTCCAGTGTCGAAGTGACACGCGCCTTCCTGCAGCGTATCGCCGACCTCGATAGCCGCTACAACAGCTTCATCACCGTGGACGAGGCGGCCGCACTATCGCCAGGCCGGCGCCGCGGACGAACGGCTGGCCGCGGGAGACACCAGCTCCCCTCACGGGAATCCCCATTGCCCACAAGGATATTTTCTGCACCGACGGCATGCGCACCAGCTGTGGCTCGCGGATGCTGGACAATTTCATCCCTCCCTACGACGCCACCGTGATCGGCCGCCTGCGCGATGCCGGCGCCGTCCTCCTGGGCAAGACCAACATGGACGAGTTCGCCATGGGCTCGTCAACCGAGAGCAGTTTCTACGGCCCGGCCACGAATCCCTGGAACACCGCCCTGGTCCCCGGGGGGTCCTCCGGGGGGTCCGCCGCGGCCGTCGCGGCCCGCCTGGCGCCGGCCGCCACCGGCACCGATACCGGGGGTTCCATACGCCAGCCGGCGGCATTTTGCGGCGTCACCGGGCTCAAGCCCACCTACGGCAGGGTCTCGCGGCTCGGCATGGTGGCGTTCGCCTCCAGCCTGGACCAGGGCGGCCCCCTGGCGCGCAGCGCCGAGGATTGCGCGCTGTTGTTGCAGGCAATGGCGGGGCACGATCCGCGGGACTCGACCTCTTCGCGACAAGCCGTGCCGGATTATCACACCGGTCTGAACGACAGCCTGGCGGGGCTGCGCATCGGCGTGCCGCGCGAGTACTTCGGCGACGGCCTGGACGCGACGACGGGCGAACGCGTGATGAGCGCGCTGCGGGAATACGAAAACCTGGGCGCAACACTGGTGGATGTGTCCCTGCCCCACAGTGAGCTCACCGTGCCGGCCTACTACGTCATCGCTCCCGCGGAGGCCTCGACCAACCTGTCGCGCTACGACGGCGTCCGCTACGGTTATCGCTGTGAGTCCCCCCGCGATCTGTACGATCTGTACACCCGCACACGGCAGGAAGGCTTCGGCGAGGAAGTCAAACGGCGCATTCTCGTCGGTACCTATGCCCTGTCCGCCGGGTACTACGACGCCTACTACAAAAAGGCCCAGCAGGTGCGCCGCCTGATCAGTCAGGATTTTCTGGAGGCCTTTGACAGGGTGGACATCATCGCCGGCCCCACCACACCCGGCCCCGCCTTCGCCCTGGGCGCCAAAACCGACGACCCCCTGTCGATGTACCTGGAGGACGTGTATACACTGGCGGTCAACCTCGCCGGGCTGCCGGCCCTTTCACTGCCCGCCGGCACGGTGGACGACATGCCGGTTGGCCTGCAGCTCATCGGCCCGCATTTCGCCGAGGCGCGCCTGCTGAACGTCGCCCATGTGTACCAACAGCACAGCGACTGGCACCTGCGCTCGCCCGACCACGGTCGGGAGGGCGGGCAATAATGGCCTGGGAAACGGTCATCGGCCTCGAGGTTCACCTGCAGCTGGCCACCCGGTCGAAAATATTTTCGGGTTCGCCCACCGGCTTCGGCGCCGAACCCAATACGCAGGCCAGCGCCGTGGACCTGGCCATGCCGGGCATGTTGCCGGTGCTCAACGAGCAGGCGGTCTGCTGCGCGGTCAAATTCGGCCTCGGTATCGGCGCGGAAATCGCCGAGCGCTCGGTGTTCGACCGCAAGAACTATTTCTACCCGGATCTGCCCAAGGGCTACCAGATCAGCCAGTTCGCGGCGCCCATCGTCGGCCGCGGAACTTTTGAAATCGCACTGCCCGACGGCGGTACGCGCACCATCGGTATCACGCGCGCGCACCTCGAGGAGGACGCCGGCAAATCGTTGCACGAGGATTTTCACGGTCAGACGGGCATCGACCTGAACCGGGCGGGTACGCCGCTGCTGGAAATCGTCTCCGAACCCGACATCAGGAGCGCGGCGGAGGCCGTCGCCTACCTGAAGGCGCTGCACAGCCTCGTCACCTATCTCGAGATATCCGACGGCAATATGGCCGAGGGATCGATGCGTTGCGATATCAACATCTCACTGCGCCGCCCGGGCGACGACAAGCTGGGAACGAGAGCGGAGATCAAGAACGTCAACTCCTTCCGTTTTGTGGAAAAGGCCATCCAGTACGAACTCGACCGACAGGCGGACATTCTCGAATCGGGCGGCAGCGTCGTTCAGGAAACCCGCCTGTACGACGCTGAGCGCGACGAGACGCGCCCGATGCGCAGCAAGGAAGTGGCCAACGACTATCGCTACTTTCCGGAGCCGGACCTGCTCCCGGTGGTTATTGATCGGGCGTACATTGAAAACCTGCGCGCCGGGTTACCGGAACTGCCGGCCGAGAAACGCCATCGTTTCGCCCGGGAGTACGGGCTGTCCGGCTACGACGCCGGTGTCCTCAGCGACAGCCGCCCGCTGGCTGACTACTTCGAGCGGGTCGCCGGCACCTGCAATGACGCCAAGATCGCCGCGAACTGGGTACAGGTCGAATTGCTCGGGCAGCTCAATCGCAGTGAGCTGGATATCGCACAGTCGCCCGTCAGCGCCACCGACCTTGGGGCGTTGATCGCGCGTATTCTGGACAACAGCATTTCCGGAAAAATCGCCAAACAGGTTTTCGAGGCCATGTGGCGCGGCGAGGGCAGCGCCGACGCCATCATCGAGGCGCGCGGCCTGCGGCAGATGTCCGACAGCACCGAGCTCGAAGCGATGGTGGACGAGGTCGTCGCCAGAAACCCGGAGCAGGTACAGCAGTACAGGGCGGCCGACGCGACAAAACGCAAGAAACTGACCGGTTTTTTTGTCGGCCAGGTGATGAAACTGTCCGGGGGCCAGGCGAACCCGAAAATGGTAAACCAGCTACTGGCAGACAAACTGGCCCGAGAGAAGGAACAATGAAGAAAGACAAGAAACAGGTCATCGACGAAGTCTGGACGGAAGACCACGTGCGCAGTTTTCTCAACGTGCGCTCATACGACGGCACGGACGACAATTTCCACATGCTGCTCAAGGCCTACCAGAGCATGCGCGTATCGGATTTCGAGTTGTTCGTCGGCTTTTTCCTGGAGGAGGGACGCGACCTGAACGCCACCGACCGGCAGGGTCGCACGGTGCTGGACATCATCAATACACACCGGCACGGCGGCGAATACGCCGATATTCTGCGCAACGCCGGGGCCACCTGATTGCGGACCGGGCGAATGCGCCCTGCCGAACCTGTCTCGACTAATCGGAGTCCGGCGGCAATCGTCCCTTCGAAAACCGGTCGCGCGTCCGGCGTTTCTGTTCCTCGCTCTTGCGCAACATCACGTAGAGCGCGCCGGTGCCGCCGTGGCGCGGCTGCGCACTGTGAAAGGCCTGCACGGGATCGAGGTCGCGCAGCCAGCGGTCGGCGCAGCCCTTGAGGATCGAGCTGCGTTCGCGCTGCTGGTCAGTTACACCCTTGCCGTGTATGACGAGCACACTGCGCAGGCCCATCGCATAACAATCCCGCACAAACTCGAAAATCTCGTGCCGCGCCCGTTCCACCGTCATGCGGTGGAGGTCGAGTTGACCCTGGGGTTCGTAGCGGCCCTGCTTTAACTTGCGGAATACCCCGTGTTGCACACCGGGGCGTTTGAAGGAGAGCACGTACCAGGGATCGAGCGGCTCGATGCCGTTGTCGCTCAACGTGTTGCGTTCGACATCTTCCCGGCCGAGAGCGGCTTCGCGCCGCCGTTGTATCGATGGATCCGACCGCGACCTGTCGTGGCCCGGGGTGTCGCGCCGTCGGGACACCCGCGGCTCCCGCTTCAGGGGCTTGACGCCGGCCATCTGCTCGCGGAACACTCTGTCGTCATTACCGCTCATAATTACACCCGGTTTGCAGTCAGGTATTATAACGCCCTTCGACGAGGATTTTGACCGAATCATGGCCGCGCCGATCGATCGGGAAAAAACCTGCCCGCTGTGTGGAGGCGACAATGCCTGTGCCGCCGCCGCTGGCCGGCCAGTGCAGAGCTGCTGGTGCTGGAGCGCGAACCTGGACCCGCAGGCCCTAGCGGCGATACCCGCGGATGCCCGCGACAGATATTGTATCTGCGCCGCTTGCGGTATGCCGCAATCAGAGGCGAAGAATGGCCGGTAACATCGCGCACGGCGCCGCCTATCTCGGGCGCGGTGCGCGCATGCTGCGCCACCCCTCCCTGCGTTTGTTCGTAATCGTTCCCCTGCTCGTTAACATCCTGATTTTTGCCACGCTGCTGACGGTGGGGTTCAGCTATGTTACGGACCTGATGGCATGGCTGGACGCCAGCCTGCCGCAATGGCTGGATTTCCTGCGCTGGATTCTCTGGCCGCTGATCATTCTCACCGCCCTGCTGCTCAGCGGATATCTGTTTACCTTTGTCGCCGTCCTGATCGCCTCCCCCTTCAACGGCCTGTTGGCGGAAAAAGCCGAGGAGTTGATCACGGGCCGTCCCGTGGACGCTCTGGAGGGGCTGCGCGCCGCCCTGGTGATGGTGCCCCGCGGCATCGTGCGGGAGATTCTCAAACTGCTCTACTACGCGCCAATAGCACTGGGCGTTTTCCTGCTGTCACTGGTCCCCGGAATCAACGCAGTGGCTCCCCTGCTGTGGTTCCTGCTCGGCGCCTGGATGATGAGCATCCAGTTTGTGGACTACCCCATGGACAATCACCAGCACAGTTTCGCCGACGTGAAAGTCGCCGTGCGGACGCGTCGCCTGAGCAGCCTGGGTTTTGGCGGACTGGTGGCACTGTGTGCGGGTATCCCCGTGCTGAATTTCTTCGTGATGCCGGCGGCTGTGGTGGGCGCCACCCTGTTCTGGTGCGAGGAGCTGTCTCCTGATTTCCAGCCTCCAGCAGGCGGCTACTAGGCCAGCAACTCCGGGGGCGGGTGCGTACACTCCAGCCGGGAGCCCAGCAGTTGCTCCAGATCCGGCAGCAGAAAGGCATCGTCCTCGCTGGCGAAGCTGATGGAGATACCGGTGGCGCCGGCACGGCCGGTGCGTCCGATGCGGTGTACGTAGTCTTCCGGATCTTCCGGCAGGTTGTAGTTGACCACGTGGCTGACCCCTTCCACGTGGATGCCCCGCCCGGCCACGTCGGTCGCCACCAGGACCTTGAGATCGCCACGCTTGAACTGTTCCAGGGTTCGCGTGCGCTTCACCTGGGGAATTTCGCCCGACAGGATACCCGCGGCGATGCCCGCTTTGCGCAGGCGCTCGTGCAGTCGCCGTACCTGGTCGCGACGGTTGGCGAATACGATGACACTGGTGGCGTCATCGCTGCGCAACAGGTTGCTGAGCACGCGGAAGCGCTGCTTGCTGCTGACCAGGTAGATCTTCTGGTCCACCGAGTCGGTAGCGACACTCTCCGGTTCGATTTCTACCGTTATCGGTTCAAAGGTCCACTGCTGGGCCAGGTTGATGATGTCCTGGCTGAACGTCGCCGAGAACAGCAGCGTCTGGCGATCCTCCTTGCGCGGCGTGGCGCGTACAATACGCTTTACCTGGGGAATAAACCCCATGTCCAGCATACGGTCCGCCTCGTCCAGAACCAGAATCTCCACGCGATCCAGAAACACATCGCGGCGCCCCATGAAATCGATCAGCCGGCCCGGTGTCGCCACCACCAGGTCCACAACCTCGCTGTTGAGCCGGTTCAGTTGTTTCTGGTAATCCATGCCGCCGATCAAGGTCACCATCTGCAGCGGCGTATGCCTGGCCAGATCCTCGGCGTCCGCGGCGATCTGCATGACCAGCTCACGGGTCGGGGCGATAACCAGCGCACGCGGTTCACCGAGAAAGCGCTCGCTCTCCACGGGATGGTTGAGCAGATCGTTGAAAATGGTGATGAGGAAGGCCGCGGTCTTGCCCGTGCCGGTCTGCGCCTTGCCAATGGCGTCGTGGCCCTGCAGCGTATGCGGCAGAATCTGCGCCTGAATCGGCGAACAGTACCTGAAGCCCAGATCGGCGACGGCGTGCATCAGTTCGTCGCGCAAGCCGAGGTCGTGAAAACGTGTCTCCCCGTCTTTGGGCTCCACAACGAACTGCTCCACGGACCAGGCAGCTTGTTGTTCGCGCGCGCGCTGCGCCGGAACGGCTGCGTCCTCGCGCCTGCTCGCCGACCGACCGGTTGTCTGTTTGCTCAATGCTGATTCCCTGCGGTTGTAAAAAACTCGCTAGTTTAGCACTTCCCGCAGGGAATTGGGGGCCCGCTGACCCGCTGTCAGTGCCGTCCGGGCAACAGGCGTCCCAGCCAGTGATCGACACTGGTATAGCGGCCGCCGCCGGTAAAAAAGAGGCTGAACAGCATGATCAGATAGGTGACGGCAAACTCGACGCCATTGTTGAGAATCACGAAATTGCCCTTCTCGGTGAGCCAGCTGTAGTTGCCGTGCTCCTTCAGAATCTCCTTGGCGGCGCCGAGCCGCTGGGCGACCTCCGGAGCGCTGGAGTCCGCGATCGCCGCCCAGCCGTTATCCCAGTGTACCGCGAAAATCGCGACCAGCATCGTGACCATGAGCGGTATGGATATCCAGCGGGTGGCCAGCCCGAGCAGCAACAACCAGGCGCCGATAAATTCGGTATAGGCGGCCAGATAGGCAAGCAGCGCGGGAAACGGCAGACCCAGACCCCAGTCGGGATTGCCGAACCACTGGATCGTGCTCTCCATGCCGCTGATCTTCTGTTGGCCCGCCATGAGAAAGGGAAAAAACAGATAGACGCGAAACGCCAGGGGGGGCAGGCCATCCAGATGGCGCAGGGGCTGAAAGATGGCGTTGTGGAATGCGTGGTACCGCTGGACCAGATCATTCATGTTGTTGACCTCTTGTCGACCTTATCGGGATTGCAGTTGTTGACCTCTGACAACACAGGACGGCAAAAGGTTTCTTGCGTCAAAAATCGCGAATTCGGGACCGTACTACGGTGAGTTACGCTATCGTCGACCGCAGGTGCCCGCACTCGGGACAATCCTGGCGCGGCGCGAGGCTCAGGGTGTCGAACGCGGCGCTCGCAAGATCCAGCAGCAACACTCTGCCGCGCAGCGGCTCGCCGAACCCGGCCAGTACCTTCAGGGCCTCCATCGCCTGCAGCGCGCCGACCACTCCCACCAGCGGCGCCAGAACCCCGCTTTCGCTGCAACTCAGGGCGGACCGGTCGGCCGCCTCCTCGTACAGGCACCGATAGCAGGGACCGCCGCGCGCGGGATCGAACAGCGCAATCTGGGCCTCGGCGCGCACGGCCGCCGCGGATACCAGCGGAACAGCCGCGGCGATACAGGCGCGATTCAGCGCGAAGCGCGCGGGGTAATTGTCAGTGGCATCGACCACCAGGTCCGCCCCGTCCAGCAGGGGCGCCAGGTCGCCTGCGCCAAGACTGCGTTCGATCACCTGCGTGGCACAGTCCGCGTTGATCGCCGCGATTGCCCGCGCCGCGGACCGGGCCTTGTTGGTGCCGATGTCCGCGCTGCCGTGCGCAATCTGGCGCTGCAGATTACTCAGCTCGACCTTGTCGCCGTCCGCCAGCAGCAGGGTGCCGACGCCGCCGGCCGCCAGGTACAGGGCGGCGGGACAACCGAGACCGCCCAGCCCCACCACGAGCACACGTGATCGCAACAGGCGTTCCTGTCCCGCCACATCGAAGTCATTGACCAGAATCTGCCGGCCGTAGCGCAAAAGCTGTGCATCGCTCAGCACGCCAGCTGCCCCGCGCTCACCCGCTCATGCCCCGACAGATCGCGGCGCGTGCCCACCGCGGCGAAGCCGGCGCCGGCGAGCAGCGCGCGCACGGCCGCACCCTGCTCGAAGCCGTGTTCCAGCAGCAGCCAGCCACCGGGCCGCAAATGGCTCGACGCGCCGTCGATCACCCGGCGCAGCTCCGACAATCCGCGGTCCGCCGCCACCAGCGCGCCGCGGGGCTCGTAGCGCAGCTCGGCACGATCGAGATGCGGATCCTCGCCGTCGATATACGGCGGATTGGACAACAACAGATCAAAGCGCCGCGTGCCGAGAGCCCCGTACCAGTCCGATAGACGGAACTGCACGCGGGTAAGGCCGGCGCGCGCCGCGTTGTCGCGAGCCACCGCCAGAGCCGCGTCGCAACTGTCGACCGCATCGACACGCCAGTCGGGCCGTTCGCCGGCCACGGCCAGGGCGATGGCGCCGCTGCCGGTGCCCAGGTCGAGCACCTCGGCCCGCGCCGGCACATCCAGCTCCAGCGCCCAGGCCACAAGGGTCTCTGTCTCGGGCCGCGGAATCAGCGTGGCGTCGGTAACCCTGAGCCGCAGGGACCAGAATTCCCGTGTGCCGGTCAGGTAGGCGACGGGTTCGCCGCGGCGTCGGCGCTCGATCAGGCCGGCGTAGGATCGACACCGGTCCGGCGCCACTTCCTGCTCGGGCCAGGTATACAACCACACCCGCGGCCGACCCAGACAATATCCGAGAAGGATTTCGGCATCCCGTCGGGAGCTGTCCCCGGGCAGGGCGGACCCGGCGTCGAGAAGCTCCTGTACCGTGGCCATCAGTTGTCCGCCAGCGACGCGAGCTGATCCGCCTGGTATTCCCGGCGCAGGGGATCGATGACCGCTCCCAGATCGCCCGCCATGACCTCCGACAGTTTGTACAGTGTGAGGTTGATGCGGTGATCCGTAAGGCGCCCCTGGGGAAAGTTGTAGGTGCGTATGCGGTCCGACCGGTCGCCGCTACCCACCAGGTTGCGCCGGGTCGCGGCCCGCTCGTCCGCCATCTTGTCCTGAACGCTCGTCAGCAGTTTTGCCTGCAGCAGCGAGAGTGCCCGGGCGCGATTCTTGTGCTGTGAGCGCTCCTCCTGGCACTCCACCACCACCCCCGTGGGCAGGTGCGTGATGCGCACCGCCGAATCGGTTTTATTGACGTGCTGGCCACCCGCGCCGGACGCGCGATAGGTGTCGACGCGCAGGTCGGACTTGTTGATCTCGACTTCATCGACCGCTTCCACCTCGGGCAACACCGCGACGGTGCAGGCGGACGTGTGGATGCGGCCCTGGGATTCGGTCTCCGGTACCCGCTGCACGCGGTGCGCCCCCGATTCGAATTTCAGGTGCGCGTAGACATCGCGACCCTCGATCCGGGTAATGATTTCCTTGTAGCCGCCGTGCTCCCCGGGGCGTTCCGACAACACCTCCATACGCCAACCGCGCAATTCCGCGTAGCGCGCGTACATGCGCAGCAGGTCGCCGGCAAAAATGGCCGCCTCATCGCCGCCGGTCCCCGCGCGGATCTCCAGAAACACGTTGCGCGCGTCATTGGGGTCTCGGGGGAGCAGCAGCGCCTGCAATTCCCGCTCCAGCGCGGCGAGGCGCTCGGTGCCGGCCTCGATCTCCTCGCGCGCCATCTCGCGCACGTCCTCTTCGGCGTCGTCGAGCATAGCGCGGGCATCGTCCAGATCCGACCTGACAGTGCTGTAGTCGTTGTAGCAACTCACGATGGTTTCCAGCTCCGCATACTCGCGTGACAGGTCCCGGAACCGCTCCTGGTCGGTTATGATCTCGCTGTCCCCGAGCAGGGCCTCTACTTCTTCGTGCCGGTCAGTCAGGGATTCCAGCTTGCTCAACAGCGAAGCCTTCATTGCAGTGTACGTCGCGACGTCTCCAGCGCATCGGCGGGAATATCCTGCTCTTCGACCTCGTCCACCGGCCCGGCCCCTGTCTGTGCCCCGGACTCCAGGCCCAGCAGCCGGCGGGCATCCTCCAGCAGGTCGTGGCGGCCCTCGGCGCTGGCCTGGCGCAGGCCGGCGGTGGGCGCGTGGATGAGCTTGTTGGTGAGCGACCGGGAAAAATGCGCCAGTACCTGTTGCGGATCCTCGCCGCGGGCGAGGGCGCGCCGCGCGCGTTGCAGCTCGCTCTCGCGCAGACGCTCGGCCATGGAGCGGTAGGCTTTCACGTCGTCCACGCCGGCCAGCACACGCAATTCCTCGAGGTACTGATTGACGCCCTCCTCGATGAGCCGATCCGCCTTGCTTGCCTCGGTGCGCCGGCTGCGCAGGTTTTCGTCGACGATTTCGCGCAGATCGTCCACGCTGTAGAGGTAGACATCGCGCAGATCGTCGACCTGGGGCTCGATATCGCGCGGCACGGCGAGATCCACCATCAGATAGGGCCTGTGTTTGCGCACCTTCAGAGCCTGCTCAACCGCGCCCTTGCCGAGGATGGGAAGCTGGCTGGAGGTCGACGTGATGACAATATCCGCCGCAATCAGTTCGCGGGGAATATCCGCCAGCAGCACGGCTTCGGCACCAAAGCGCTGTGCCAGCTCGCGCGCCCGGCCGAGTGTGCGATTGGCAATGACAATGCGGCGCACACCCGCCTCCACCAGATGGCGCGCCACGAGCTCGACGGTCTCGCCGGCGCCGACCAAAAGGGCGTTGCAACGGGCGAGGTCGGAGAAAATATGGCCCGCCAGATCGACAGCGGCGTAGGCCACGGATACCGGATTTTCCCCAATCGCGGTATCGGTGCGCACGCGCTTGGCGATAGAGAACACACGCGAACAGCCGGCCCAGTTCGCTGCCGACACTGCCCGCTTCGGCGGCGACGGCGTAGGCGGACTTGAGCTGGCCGAATATCTGCGGCTCACCGAGCACCATCGAATCGAGCCCGCTGGCCACCTGCACGAGGTGGTGCAGCGCATCGGCCGCCTCGAAGTGATAGGCGCAGCGTTCGAGTTCCGCCGCTGAGAGGTGATGATATTTGGCCATCCAGGCAACCATGCGAGTTGCCTTTTCCGGGAGAGGGTCGCCCGGCGGCACCATGGCGTAGAGCTCTGTGCGGTTGCAGGTCGATAGTATGACGACTTCATCCACGCCGCAGGATAGGCGGGCGTCGCAGAGGGCCTCGGTGAGTTGCTCGGGTGCGAAGGCGACGCGCTCGCGCATTTCCACGGCGGCGGAATTGTGATTGATCCCGAGAGCAATGAGATTCATGAGGTTTTACTGGCCCCTGCGGCAGTGCCCGAGACCTGGCCGATACCGGCTCGATGTCTCGCACGTCCCCGTAAATAGTGGAAATTCGCCCGATTTTAGCAATTCAGGGGCCAAATAACAGCGCGTGGCGCCTCGGGTGGCGACACAGTTCCATTTTTTGTCAATGACGACAGGCAGGCCGCTCCGTCGTGCGCACGATGGGCTCAGGCTGCGGCAATAGCGAAATGCCGGTAGTGGCTCATTTTGGATTTCTCCCCTATCCAGATCGCTTGGGTTGGGTGTGCGCCCACTGGAACAGCGCCAGAAAAGCCGCACGTCCCTGTGCAGGCTCGGGTGGCGACGTCCTGTCGCCACAGCGGGTTCCAGGTAGGCCACACCCAACCCAAGCTCGCGCAACAAATCGAAACTGAGCCACTACCGAACTGCCGCGCATATTGGGTTTCGGCCGCCGTGTGTGTCATCATGGAGGTTTGTTGCAAGCGGATCGTTTCGATTCACGCCGCCATGTCGCGCCTTCCCATCATTGCCGCCGCCTTTGCGGTGCTCGCCGCCTGCGCCGGCCAGGAGCCCGTCCCCGAGCAGGTCGGCGAGCAGCTCAGCGAGCCCGAACCGCGACCGTCCGCGAATATCGAAGTTCCCGAACGGGCGTTCCCAAAGGACAGCCTGTACGAACTGCTGGCGGCGGAATTCGGATTGCGCCGCCGGGCCTATGACGTCGCTCTGGACCGTTACCTGGCCCAGGCGCCGATATTGCGGGACCCGGGTGTCAGCGCCCACGCCACGCACCTCGCCCAGTATCTGCAGGACGAAAAGGCCCTTCTCGAGTCGGCACGGCTGTGGGTGGAACTCGAGCCGGACAATCTGGAAGCGCGCAATATACTCGCACGCCAACTGGTGCGCGGCGGCGACAACGCGCAGGCCCTGCCCCATCTGGCGGCCATACAGCGGCGCGGTCACCCGGCCAGCTTCCCGATTCTGCTCAATGAATTCAGCTCCCTGCCCGCCGGTGAACGCGCCGACCTGATGCGGAAAATCGAGGAGCTGGCGCACGAGTTTCCCGACAACACCAGCCTGTTGCTCACCCTGGCGCTGGCGCACCACGAGCTCGGCCGCAACGAGCTGGCAATGAGCCGTCTCGAACGCCTGTTCGAAAAGGCGCCCGACCAGCCCCAGGCGCTGCTGCTGGAGGCGAAAATACGCGCGGACGAAGGGGATGAAAATCCCTTTGCCCGGGTGGAACGAGTATTGGACGAGGAGCCGGACAACCGCACACTCCGCCTGCGCTATGCGCGCCTGCTCACCGCCACCGATATGCGCGCGGCCAGGGAACAGTTCGAAATTCTCGCCGGGCAATCACCTGACGATGGAGATCTGCTGTTTTCACTCGCCCTGATCAACCGGGAAATAGGTGACGCAGAGAGGGCCAGCACCTACCTCAGACAGCTTCTCGAGCTCGGCAAGCGCGTGGACGAGGCCCACTATTACCTGGGCCGGATCGAGGAGGAACGCAACAATCCCGAGAAAGCCATCAGCCACTACCAGGCGATCGATGTCGGGCAGGAATACATGGCAGCGAACAATCGCATCGGCGAAATCCTGCTGGACAGCGGTCAGGTAAAGCGCAGCCGCGACTGGTTTGAACGGCAGCGCGGCAGCAACCCGGATCAGCGCGACAGATTGTTCGGACTCGAGGCGGAACTGTTGGCCCGCGCGGGGGCGCCGGAAAAAGCGATGGATCTCCTCGATAATGCCCTGCGCGAAACCCCCGGTTCCGAGGCGCTCCTTTACGCCCGCGCGATGCTGCATGAACAACAGGGCGATCTGCTTGCGATGGAGACGGACCTGCGCGCCATACTCGCCGCGAACCCGGACAACGCAACCGCACTCAATGCGCTGGGTTATACGCTGGCCAACCGCACCCGGCGCTACGACGAGGCCCTGTCACTCGTATCGCGTGCGCTGGCGCTGCAGCCGGATGAACCGGCAATCCTCGATAGCATGGGTTGGGTGCTGTATCGCATGGGCCGTCACGAAGAGGCTCTGGGATACCTCAAGCGAGCCTACGCGGAATTCCCCGACCCGGAAGTGGCGGCGCACCTCGGCGAGGTCATGTGGACCCTGGGGAACAGCGAGGGTGCGCGTGACGTCTGGCGCACCGCCGCGCTGCGCGAGCCGGATCACCCCGTCCTGCGCGAGACTCTGCAACGCCTGGGGATCGAAAACCTCGATCTGCCCACCGCCTCTCCCGCAGCAGGGGAGCCGGGCTCCTGAGCGCGCACCGGCTGGCCCTGAGCTGCGTTCTGCTGCTGGTGGCGGCCTGTGCCGGCCCCACAATACGACAGGACATTCCCCCCACGACCTGGCGGGAACATACCGCGCGGCTCGACGCCATCGACGCCTGGACCGCCATCGGCAAGCTGGCACTGCGCAGCGAGAGCGCGTCGGAAACCGCGGCACTGGTATGGCGCCAGGCCGGTGGCGAAACCCGCGTGCGGCTGAGCGGCCCATTGGGTGTTGGCGCAACAAGAATCCACAGCGACGGGCAGGTCCTGGATATCCGCCGCGGCGATGAACGGCGGGTGATCGATATCTCCACCCCCCGTGCGATCGAGCGCAACACCGGCTGGGATCTGCCGCTGCAGGCATTGCCCTACTGGCTGAGGGGCCTCCCGGCACCAGGCACAGACGTGGAGTCGCTGCGATTCGACCCCGCGACGGGACTGGTGCGGCAGCTGCGCCAGCGCGGCTGGCGGGTCGACTACGATGACTACCGGCGTTGCCGCGACCTGTCGCTGCCGACCCGCGTGTCCATTGAAAAAGGTGACACGCGCGCCAGGGTGGTGATCCGCGAATGGCAGTGCGGCGCGGGCTGATGGCTTCCCTGGCGCTGCTGTCACCGGCCAAACTCAATCTTTTCCTGCACATTACAGGACGCAGGGCCGACGGTTATCACGACCTGCAGACGGTCTTCCAACTGCTCGATTGGGGAGACACCCTGGAATTCGAAACAGACGACAGCGGCAGGTTGACACTCCTTGACGACGATCTGGAGCTGCCGGCCGGGGACAACCTCATCCTGCGGGCTGCCCGGCTGTTGCGGCGCGATTCCCTCGGCGCGCGCATTCGAGTGACCCGGCGCATCCCCCCCGGCGGTGGCCTCGGCGGGGGCAGCTCCAATGCCGCTACCACCCTGCTGGCCCTGAATCACCTGTGGGAGACAGGCCTGGATGCGCGCGCACTGGCTCAGCTGGGGGCTCAACTGGGAGCCGACGTGCCGGTCTTTGTCGCCGGGCACAGCGCCTGGGCCGAGGGGACCGGCGACCGCCTGACGCCGCTGGAACTACCCGCGCGCTGGTACCTCGTGGTGGCCCCGCGTTGCCGAGTCTCCACGGCCGAAATATTTGGTCACCGGCAATTGACACGCAACTCCCCTCCCATCAAACTGGCGGCCTTTTTCCAGGGGGACTCCCGCAACGACTGCCAGCCGCTCGTCAGAAGCCTCTACCCGGACGTCGACAAGGCACTGAATTCGCTGGAAAAAATTGGGGAAGCCCGACTGACCGGTACCGGCGCATGCGTCTTTGTGAGCTTCGACAGCGAGGCGCGGGCCACGGCGGCCCGCAATCGGCTGCCCGAGGATTGGCGATGCTTTGTGGCACGCGGGGTCAATACCTCCCCGGTACTCAGCGCCCTCGCCTGATCCGACGAGATTTTTGGGGTGTCGCCAAGTGGCAAGGCACCGGGTTTTGATCCCGGCATTCGCAGGTTCGAATCCTGCCACCCCAGCCATACAGCGAGAACCTCGGTTCGGGCAATGCGGGATACACGAAGACAAGCCAGAGTCGGGAAAACTGGCAGGATGAGAACCTGCAGGTTCGACCAACGCGCAGCGTTGGGGCGCTGCCGCGAAGCGGCGGCGGGCGCAGCCCGAGGGCCGCAGGCCCGAGTCAATCCTGCCACCCCAGCCATACAGCGACAACCTCGGTGGCAGCACTGACACGAAGACGAGCCAGGTCGGGGAGACTGGCAGGATGAGACCTGCAGTTCGACCAACGCGCAGCGTTGGGGCGCTGCCGCGAAGCGGCGGCGGGCGCAGCCCGAGGGCCGCAGGCCCGAGTCGATCCTGCCACCACCTGGTTCCCGACCGATGACGCCGACTAGTCGATACGAGGAATAGACGCATCAGTATCGCGCCGATGCGACGGTCCCATAAGCTATAAACCAGGGGTTAACGACAGTGTCCTCCAAAATGATGGTCTTCTCGGGTAACGCCAACCCGGAACTGGCCCAGAAAGTCGCCAGCAGACTCTACCTTTCCCTGGGCAAGGCGGATGTCGGCCGCTTCAGCGACGGCGAAACCTCCGTCGAACTGAATGAAAACGTGCGCGGCAAGGACGTGTTCGTGCTGCAGTCCACCTGCGCGCCCACCAATGACAACCTGATGGAGCTGGTGGTCATGGTGGACGCCCTGCGCCGGGCGTCGGCCACGCGCATCACCGCGGTGATGCCCTACTTCGGCTACGCGCGCCAGGACCGCCGGGTGCGCTCCGCGAGGGTACCGATCTCCGCCAAGGTGGTGGCCGACATGATGGTCGCGGTGGGCGTGGACCGGGTGCTCACCGTCGATCTGCACGCGGAACAGATCCAGGGCTTCTTCCAGTGCCCGGTGGACAACGTGTACGGCTCGCCGGTGCTCAAGGACGACATCATTGCCTGCGATTACGACAACCTCATGGTGGTCTCGCCGGACATCGGCGGCGTGGTGCGGGCCAGGGCGATCGCCAAGCAACTCGACGACGCCGACCTGGCCATTATCGACAAACGCCGCCCCAAGGCCAACGAAGCCCAGGTGATGAACGTGATCGGCGAGGTGAGCGGGCGCACCTGCCTGCTGGTGGACGACATGGTCGACACCGCCGGCACCCTGTGCCAGGCCGCCGATGCCCTCAAGGAGCGCGGTGCCTCGCAGGTCGTCGCCTACTGCACCCATGCGGTGCTGTCAGGCAACGCGCTGAAAAACCTCGAGCAATCGGCCCTCGACGAACTTGTAGTGACGGACACGATTCCGCTCAGCGAACAGGCGAAATCCGTCGGCAAGATTCGCCAGCTCACCATCGCCGACCTGCTGGCGGAATCCATCCGCCGGGTGGCAAACGAGGAATCCATTAGCGCGCTGTTCCAGTAGGGGCGGCGTTGACAACAACGCATTTCGGCACTGGTCGCAGGTACCGCGATGCTTACTCGAAGGAGTCTGGACAATGTCTGGCCATTTTGATTTGAACGCAGAGGTGCGAAAGGACATGGGGAAAGGTGCGAGCCGCCGCCTGCGTCGTCTCGCCGACCTGGTCCCCGCCATCATTTACGGCGGCGACAAGGACCCTCAACCCCTTTCGCTCGTGCGCAAGGACCTGGAAAAGGCGCTGGAGCACGAGTCCGTTTTTTCACAGATTCTCACACTGACCGTCGATGGCAAGAAGGAAAAAGCCATCCTCAAGGATCTGCAGCGCCATCCCGCCAGGGAGCGCGTGTTGCATGCGGATTTTCTGCGCATCGACGAAAAGGTCGCCATCAAGGTGAACGTGCCTATCCACTTCCTGAACGAGGAAGAGTGTCCCGGGGTCAAACTGAACGGCGGTATCGTGCAGCACCAGATCACCGAAATCGAAGTCCAGTGTTTACCCTCGGACATTCTGCCCGAGCTATATCGAAGTCGACCTGCAGTCACTGGATATCGGCGATCTCATACACCTCTCCGAGGTACCGCTGCCGGAGGGCGTCACATCGGTGGCACTGTCCTTTGGCGAGGAACAGGATCTGATGGTCGCCTCGGTGATCGCGCCGCGAGCCACTATCGAGGAAGAAGACGAAGCAGCGGCCGAGGAAGCGGAAGAAGGCGCGGAGGAAGAAGCGGAACCCGGTGCCGAGGAGTCCGAACCCTCCGGGGACGAGGACGAGTCCGGCGACAAGGACTGATCCAGCGCCGCGCGCTGAACCGGTCGACGCTGTCCGTTGTCCACCATAAAGCTCATCGTGGGGTTGGGAAACCCCGGCGGGGAATACCGCGGCTCCCGGCACAACGCCGGGGCCGACTTCGTCGAGGCGCTGGCCCGCCACACCGGCGCTACGTTGCAGCCGGAGGCGAAGTTCTTCGGCGGGACCGGCAGGGCGACCCTGGCGGGACACGACCTGCGTCTGTTGATCCCCACCACGTTCATGAATCTCAGCGGCAAATCCGTCGCGGCCGTAGCGGGCTTTTACAAGATTGAACCCGCGCAAATGCTGATCGCTCACGACGAACTGGATATCCCGCCGGGTACGGCGCGATTCAAGCGCGGCGGTGGGCACGGCGGCCACAACGGCCTGCGGGACATCATCCCCGCCCTGGGGAACAGTCCCGACTTCTTCAGGCTGCGTATCGGTATCGGCCATCCGGGCAGCGCCGACCGGGTGACCGGCTATGTGCTCGGCCGTCCCTCACCGCAGGACCGTGAGCGCATCGACGCCGGCATCGAGGAGGCCATCGCCGCCCTGCCCCTGCTGCTCGACGGCGACACCACCAGGGCGATGACACGGCTGCACAGCTTCAGTGCGACCTGAGGCGCGGGAATATGCTGATGTCAGTTTTTCTCATTGGAGACCGCTCGGGCTGGGTGCGGTCCACTGGAACACGCCAAAACGCGCACCTCCCTGTGCAGGCTCGGGTGGCGACCTCCTGTCGCCACACGGTTCCAGTGGACCGCACCCAGCCCGAGCTCGCGCAATACCTTCAAACTGAGAAGCCACGACGCGCACAAGGGGAAATGAATGGGTTTTAAATGCGGCATCGTCGGGCTGCCCAACGTCGGCAAGTCCACGCTGTTCAACGCGCTGACGCGGGCCGGCATCGGCGCGGAAAACTTCCCCTTCTGCACGATCGAACCGAACGCGGGCATCGTGCCCGTACCGGATCCGCGCCTGCACAAAATCGCCGGGATCGTGCAGCCCGAACGCGAGCTCGCGACAACTCATGGAGTTCGTCGATATCGCCGGGCTGGTGGCGGGGGCCTCGAAGGGCGAGGGCCTGGGCAACCAGTTCCTGGCCAACATCCGCGAGACCGACGCCATCGCCCATGTCGTGCGCTGCTTCGAGGACGACGACGTCATCCACGTGTCCAACCGGGTGGACCCCCGGGCCGACATCGAGACCATCAACACGGAGCTGGCCCTGGCCGACCTCCAGAGTTGCGAAAAGCAATTGGCCAAAGTCACCCGCACCGCCAAGAGCGGCGACAAGGACGCGGTGGCGCTGAAAGTGCTGCTTGAGGACAGGCTGCTGCCGCAGCTCAACGAGGCGCGGCCGGTACACGCCCTGATGCTGAACGACCACGAGCGGGCGCTGGCGCGGCCGCTGTTTCTGCTGACCTCCAAGCCCACGCTGTACATCGCCAACGTCGACGAGGAGGGCTTCCAGGACAACCCGTACCTTGAGACGGTGCGCGAGATCGCGAGCGCGGAGAACGCTCCCGTCGTGGCGATCTGCAACCAGCTCGAAGCGGAGATCGCCGACCTGGAGAGCGACGAGCGGCTGGAATTCCTGCAGGAACTGGGGATGGAGGAACCGGGGCTCGACCGCGTCATCCGCGCCGGCTACGATCTGCTCGACCTGCACACGTTCTTCACCGCGGGACCGAAGGAAGTGCGCGCGTGGACCGTGCGCGTCGGCGCCACCGCCCCCGAGGCCGCGGGCGTGATCCACACGGACTTCCAGAAGGGCTTCATCCGCGCGGAGGTCGTCGGCTACGACGACTTCGTCAACTGCGGCGGGGAACAGGGCGCCAGGGACGCGGGACGCTGGCGCCTGGAAGGCAAGGACTACGTGGTGCGGGACGGCGATATCATCCACTTCCGATTCAATGTCTGAATCGCCTCAAGGGAAGATAACATGGACGACAGCAGGTACATCGAAAACCTGATCTACACCTATGCCGAGCGTATCGACGCCGGCGACCTGGAGGGGGTGGCGGACCTGTTCCGCGACGGCGCCATCGTCGCGCCGGCTCACGACGCGCGCATGCAGGGCTACGAAGAGGTACTGGCCCTGTACCAGATGTCCTGCCGCATCCATCCCGACACCGGCACGCCGAAGACCCGCCATCTCACCACCAACGTCATCGTCGAGGTGGACGGCGACAGCGCCACGGCGCGGTCGACCTACACCGTCATCCAGGCGACGGACACCCTGCCCCTGCAGCCAATTATTACCGGCCGCTATCACGATAGTTTCAGGAAGGGCGACTCGGGCTGGTATTTCGACGAGCGCGCCATGTTCGTGGACTTCAGCGGCGATTGCTCACAGCACCTGCTGTACGACCTCGAGGCGCTGTCCGGCGAGTAGCCCGTGCGCCGGCATCGGGCGCGGGTGGGCGCTGTCCGCGGAGCCGCGTCAGCGCCCGGGCAGGCCCTACCGGAGGCGGAGAGCCTGCGACAGCGCTGCGCAGGCCAGGTCAGCGCGCGGGCAGGCGCTCCTCGACCAGTTTGCCGAGCCGCTGCACTTCACCCTGCAGGTCGCGCAGCGTCGGGTCTCCCGCGGCTCGCGCCTTCGCGCTCGCCTGTCGCTGATGCTCCTCCTCCAGCACATTGACCACGATACCGATGATCATGTTCAGGAAGGCGAAGGCCGAGAGAAAGATAAAACTGAGGTAGAACAGCCAGCTGATCGGGTAGACCGCCATCGTCTCGTACATGACGTCCGTCCAGTCCTCGAAGGTCATCACCCGGAACAGCGTCAGCATGCTGACAGCGATATCACCCCACAGCGCGCTGTTGACCGAGGCGAAGAAGGTGCTGCCCACCGCCGCGTAAATATAGAAGATGATGAACATCATCAGCGCGACATAGCCGAGCTGCGGCATGGCCGCCAGCAACGAATTCAGCAGCGTGCGCAGCTCCGGGATAATCGACACCATGCGCAACACGCGGAAGATGCGCACCAGCCGCCCGATCAGGGCCAGCTCCGAATCCTGGATCGGAATCAGGCTGACCACCACAATCAGCGTGTCGAACACGTTCCAGCCGCTGTGGAAGAAGCGGCGCTTGCGCGGCTCGCCGATGAAGCGGATGGTGATCTCGACGATAAAGAACAGGGTGATGGCCATGTCGAAGATTGGCAGCACCGCCGCGGCGAACGGCGGCAGCTCGTAGGTCTTGGCGCCAATCAGCACCGCCGAGAGGACGATGATGAGAACCACAAGGAGTTCGAAAAGCTTGTTGGAGCGCAGGCGTTCAAACCGGGCCTGCAGGTCGGTCGCGGAAATCAGGGCCATATAAAAAACTCTGTCTGACAAAATCGGAGGCGCCCCTTTCACCGCGTACGGCGGCAGGGCCGGGAGATTATAAATCGACCACCGGGTTATTCGAACAGGGAGCTGTGCAAGGGTGGTGAACAGGGTGGGGATGAGGTTCGCCGGGGCGGGTTCACGCGGTCGGCAACCGCGGTCGGCTGTCTGACGTCGGCGATCTTGACTTGCCGGGACAAATTCCGGAAAATTCGCGCCTCTCGAGGGGTCCCGCTCCCCCTCGCCTGCTTGTGGCTACGTAGCTCAGTTGGTTAGAGCACAGCATTCATAATGCTGGGGTCGCTGGTTCAAGTCCAGCCGTAGCTACCAATATTTCCGTTTTAAATCAAAATCTTAAAAAATCCTGGCTCTACCCCTTTCAGGATCCCGGTAACCAGCGGGGGAGAATTGAAAGAGCGCTACCCACATGATGCGGTAAAGCGATGGTTCGAAGATGGACCCGTTCATGACTGACCCGCTGTGTCAAAAGAGGCCCTGACTGGCGCGTTCCGCAGTTTCCGTTACTACCGGAAACTACCTACCCCGTTTGCTTTCGCAAGGTGGGGTATTCCTTACCACTTTAAGCGCAGTGGCAGCGACAAAATTCTGTGTTGGTGCCTACTATACGAATCCAAGATACGGCTGTCACAGAGAACTCGACCTGAATCGGTGGTGGTTTTTATCGGAGAGCTGGCGCTTTGATAGTCAGGAACTAGTCGGGGAACAGACTTCTGGGGTCCGAGGGCGATTTCGAGCACGCATATCAGCAGGTTTCGGTGCTTGCTGGAGTGGGTCCAGTGGAACCACCGCTGAAATCGTATGCTGCAGAAGTGTTGTCGCGTTTATTGCCGTGGAGAGCGGGCGCTTACGTCACTACCCGCTGCGCCTGGCAGTGACATGAGCGCGCCGGATTATCGATACAACACCATTTCGAGCCTGGACAGCGCCAGTGCGCGCCGGGCCGGGCTCATCTTTCTGATATTGCGAAGCTTCCACTGTACTGCCGGCAGATCACTGGCGATACCGTGCTCCAGCAGATCCCACTGCGGGTCGCCCGACTTGAAGGACAGCAGGAACGCTTTGTGGTCGTCCGTTAATCGTTGGCCGATTGCCTGAATCATGCTGGCGCGCGCCTGATTCAGCTCCTCTACCCTGACCTCTCGAAGTGTCATTCCTTTGAACTGCTGATCAAAAACGGGTTGCAGTGGAAGCGGATGTGGATCCAGCAACTCGGCTATCGGCCGGTTGCTACTCACCAGGTACACCACGAAGCAATCCATCAGCGCTGGTTTTATTCCACCGCCTGCCAAAAGCTGCTTCACGTCAAACAGGTCGCGAGGGTGCTGCCGGTCAAGTGCGGCAACCAGTTTGCCTGCGTACAGTTCATCCGCTGCGAGCACTTGTATTTCGACATACCCGAACTGGTCCGCCACGGGATCGCTAATGGCCATTAGTTCTGCAGACATTACGCTGCCGCGGAGTACCGGCGAGACTTCCACCTTGATGCCGACACCACCTACCGCTATCAGCAGCCGCTGGACTCGACCGGCTTCTCCGGCTGCCGCCGTGATCTTCGCCACTTGAATCACCCGACGAATGTTGTCCGCGATACGACCAAGGCCCTCCTCAATCGCCGCGAGCGCATCATCGCGATCGTCCAGCGGCAGATAGGTCAGATCGATATCCACGGACAGGCGCGGCAGATCTCGGACAAAGAGGTTGATTGCCGTCCCACCCTTCAGCGCAAAGCAAGATTCGGAGGCAACCAGCGGTAACACGCGCACCACAAGCGCCACCTGACGGAAGTAGGGATTGCCTCTATCCAGCATAAAAAGCCTCTGGCACCGTTATCTGGTAGCGCTTGTCCAGCTTTCCGCCACGGGTCACCAGGCGCTTGCCCCGGCCCAGGTCTACCGCGTCAACATCAACTCGCTTCAGCCACGAATAGTCATAGCGGGTGGCGAAGAATAGGAACAGGCGTTTGGCCCCGTTGTGAAGACAAGACTGCAACAAGGTATTCACTACAGCGGGCCGCAGTGAGGTCAACCCCTCGAACAGCTCGGCGGCAAATGTAAAGGAAGCTGTTGTTTCGTCCACCTGGCTCAGCACTTCCAGGATCGCGCGCTCAGGTGCCGAGCCCTGCATTGACCAGTCGCGCACCTGCGTGGGCAGCGACACCCATCCTGCCTCTGCGTCGTCTTCGAATAGCTTCCTCCGGTGAAAATGCCAGCGCACGTCCAGCGGCACCTGCTCGATCCAGCCTGGCACCCTGCCCTGCCCCCAGACATGGACGGCAGTATCGCCACTGAGTGAGAGGTAATGCGCAAGCCCCTGCCGATTGAGCGCGCTTACACCTCCCAGGTGCAGTTGAAATCCCCCAAGCCGTTGCAGTCCGAGGATCACGCCTTCCCAGGTAACCGGGTGGCCCGGTCGGGCGTAGACACGTCCGCCCAGGCGTATCAGCCAGCCGCTCTGCACATACTTTTGAACCAGTTGGGGCGAATAGCCGTTTGCCGTCAACCATGTACTGGGAACGGCGACCCCTTCCGGGATCTGCCGGGTTAATTGGTTCAGCTTTGTATTTTTTTGTATATCCATGGTTTATTTTTATTACTTTTATAAAACGGCGTCAACGCCGAAGTTCATTTATTATCATAATAATATACTTAAAGTATATTATTATGTTATTTTAACGACCGCTTCTCCAGCTCACAGTCCCATACGATGTTCGCGTGATAGCATCAAGGGCACACACGGGCCACACCACAACAATAAGGGTATCCATGCGCACGGTCGTCGGCATCCGCTCAAACAGCCGGACCCGCCAAGCCTCCAGCCACAGCGACAAGCTCACGCCCACGTTCTGGTTCGCCTCATGGCGCCAACTGGCCGGCGTGTTGTCAAACGAGAACCGGGCGCTGCTGCGCCTGATGCAGGAGAAGCAGCCGAGGATGGTACTGGAGTTGGCCGAACTCTCCGGCCGCGCCACCAGCCATCTATTGCCTGCATTCCGGGGCATGCCGGATGACCCAGACAGCGGCCACCCTGGCCTGTGTATCTCTGGTATCGGGTAAACTGGTGGGTATATATGGGTCGCCGGCCTGCCGAAATGCTTCAGGGCATCGACAAGACGTCGCAATCGAGCCTGTCCACCACCCTCTCCACGGTATTGCCATTGATCAGGGCCGACAGACCGGAGCGTGCCGCATTGCCGACCACCGCGAGGCTCGCGTTCATTTGCCTGGCAACATCGACAATCACATCCTCGGGCTCGCCCATGCGGATATGTACTTTGTCGCTTGCAAGTCCGTAGTTCCTGATCAGGGCATTGCGGTCAGGCGCCGATGCTAAATCTCTATGGGCACTGACAAAGTGGACTTCGGCCATATTGTTGTCCATCACCCGGCGACTCAGATCCAGAATATGCTGATTGAGTTGCTCATAGGTGTCTTTCCCTTTGCGCACGCCGATGGCTGCCAGCATTATACGACTCTCTGGCATGCTGCCACCTTTCACCAGCATGACCGGGCAGGCACACTCGCGAATTAACCTCCAATCAGATATCCGGTTGAAAATTCGCTGTCCAGTGGTATGCGGAGTGGAGGATTTGAGTACCACATCCGCGCCATGCTTGATCGACGCGCGCACCACTGCTTCGCACCAATCATCATCCCATTCAACCTCGGTACTTACATTGAGGCCTTCGAGAACGAGAGGCGCCACCTCCGCCTTCAAGATGTCCTTTTGTCCATCAATTAGAGCGCGTACCGCAGCCGATTTTTCCGTAGTCTTCGGAATATCGGAAAATATGCAGGCAAACACATGTACGTTTACGCCGGTTTCACTGGCAATCAAGGCTGCCCGTTCCAGTGCCGGCTGCTCTCGCCGTGTGGGATCGTACACTACAAAAAGATTGTCGAATTCCATACTAAACCTCCCGCCCCCATGGGCTTCAACTTACGTCCCATAAAACCGGATTTTTCTAGAATCCACACCCTAATCCGTATCGGTTTACCAGTTTTACGCAGCGTACTTGATATGGATCAGGCGGGCCTTGAGGTGGACGGGCGCGAGACCCTCAATAGAGGCAGGCACGGGAGCTTTCTTATCGCGAAGCGGGGCCAGGGGCCGCTCAGAGATGTTCTGCCCGCGACACCAGCGGCCATCTCTTAGCGATAAACCTCGGGGTCAGAACGCCCAGCTCAGGATGCCGCGCACATGGGTGCCCGGCTCCGCCAGAAGCGGCAGCGTCGGGTCATCGGGCGGCCGATTGATGACGTTGGCGTGCCGCCAGTAACCCTCGTCGGTGAGGTTGAAGATTCCCAGGTGCAATTCGACTGCTGACGAGATAGTCCAGCGCGCAGTCAGATCAAACACGGTGCTGCTTGGAGCCGAGAACAACTCCTCGCCACGGTCGTCGGTCAGATTCCGCTGCGATCGTGTCGCCGTGCTGATGAAGCGGATTTCCCAGGCCGGAGTCGGAGCGTAGCTCAATGCGACAATCGCCTGGGGCGGGCTGATACCGGTGAGCGACTGGTGGGTGTTGCGGTCCTCGCCTCTAGTCCATTCGGCCGCTACTTCCAGTTCGAAGCTGTCACCCAGAGTGTGCCGGGCACGGATTTCCACCCCTTCGATTTCGACCTCGGCGCGATTGATCGACTGAAAGATCAGCAGCTCTTCGACCGGATCCATACCGACCAGTGCCCGGGTATCAATGAAGTCCTCAAAGCGGTTGTGGAATACCGCCACATCGAGCATGGAATGGCGCGAACGGTACCGGAAACCCCCCTCGAGCGTATAACCGCGCTCGGGATCAAGGTCCGGATTGGGAATGGCGCGCACGCCGGCCTGCGGAATATCCAGGCCGATGTTGACATCTTCGAAGGGTGGTGAGCGAAACCCGCGCGCGAACTGGAAGAAAAAATCCAGCTCGCCGACGACGGGCCAGACCAGACCGAAGCGTGGCGCCCACGCGGTGGTATCCAGATCGACAATATCGGCTTCTGGGAAGGCGTCGGTGAACAGTGGGTCAGCCTTGCTGTTGAGGCCGTAGTACTCAAACCGGACTCCCGGGCTGAGCACCGGTCCGCCGGGCCAGAGGTGAATCTCGTCGAATAGATACAATCCCGCCTCAGTCACTTCCGTACGGGGAAAGTCCCTCAATGGGAAGCTTTCACCGAGCACAGTGGTTGCAACTTCACCGGTTTCAAGATCGGTCTGGGTGGCGAAGCGTTGCTGATCGAGATCGCTGAAGACCGCTTCAATGCCGTAGCCGATGCGGTGAGTCGACCCGGCGAGGCGCAATTCACTTTCCAGATCGACGCCGATACCTGTATTTTCCTGACGGAACTCGAAGCGTCGAAACAGCTCTACCGGCGGTATCGCCAACGAGCGGGACTCGTCGGTCTTCTGCAGCGTGTCAGTAACCTGATGCCACAGCCGCCATTGTCCGCGAACGAGCGAGCCGATATCCTCGAAATGATGGTCGAACAGAACCCGCCACTGATCGCGGCGATCATTGCCGGTGAGTGAGGACGTATTGATAAACCGACCCGAACCTAACAGCGCGCGGATATCACCGTCACGCGTTTCGCGGACACCGTCCACCGTGAGCCGAATGTCACCGAATTCCGTGTCGCGGCCAACCCGGAGCAGGAATGCGCCCTGATCGCGGTCCAGCCGATCGCGATTGGTGCCCGCGGGCAGGCCCGCAACATCCGTTTCAGCGGCGTTCTGGGCGCTGGCGCCCAACAACCCGGACCACTGATCGCGTCGCATCGCATGCACTGCTGTTGCACGCGAGCGGTTGTTTTCGCTGCCGCTGGCAAGTTCCAGCCGGGTCGCCTGGCCACGTCCGTGAAGCACGTCATCGACTTCCAGCAGGTCAACGGCGACAACGCCACCGAGTGCCCTGGAACCGTAGATCGTCGAGGCCGGGCCTCTGAGGATTTCGACATTCCCCACCAGCCCGAGTTCGAACAGGCCGCGACCGGAATCGGCGAAATTGCCCACCGTGAAGCGGTCGGGCGCCGGAACATTGTCGACGACGGTCACCGTGCGATTGCCACCTATTCCACGGATGCGAAAGCCGCCAAAGCCGAAGCGCGTACCGCCGCTGTCAACTTCCACCCCGGGTTCGTAGCGAATCAGGTTCTGGAGATCGAGGGCCAGGTCGCGTTCGATACGAACGCTGTCCAGCACGCTGATTGTACCGGCCACTTCCGACAAGTTGTGCGGTTGCCGGTACGCAACCACGGTTACCGTTTCAAGTAACAGCCGCCTGTCGTTTTGCGCCTCAGCTTCCGGGCGCTCCTGGGCATGAACCGTCTGCAGGCACCCGGCGAGGAACAGCACCAGAACCGGGATTTTTCCGAGCTGTTCCAGAGATTTGCCAACAACCATTTTCAGACAGAAGCCAGGCGCGCCTTCAATACACTTCATGTACCGTGTTGTAGACATTGAACTTGCCTGTCGGTGTGACGATGTCATCGCCTTTGATGACATGTTTGAGTTGGCGCGTTTTGTCGTCGACGACGACGATCGCCGATTCCTCCTCCATGCCGCTCCAGACCGAAAACCAGACCTCGTCGCCGGCCTTGTTATACTCCGGCTGCACAACACGCTTCGGCCCCGGGCCCAGGTCTGCCCATTCCGCAATCGGCAATACGTCGTACCCTTCATCAAGGTTGTCGATGTCGAACACGGCGACCGACTGGCTGATCTTCGCTTCCGGATTGAGCGGGCTGTCTACCCACAGGTTGCTCGAACGCGGGTGTGTCTTGACGAACAGCGAACCGCCGCCCTGGCCTTCGAGTACATCGACCACCTTCCAGGCGTGCTCTGGATGGTTTTCGGGATCGGTGCCGATCATCGTGATGTTGGCATTACCCAGCGCACTTGTGGTCCAGACAGGCCCGTATTCGGGGTGGTTGAAATTCGCGCCCCGGCCCGGGTGCGGGATGCGCTCCACCGGAATCAGGGCTTCCAGCTCCTGCTCCAGCGCGTCTACCACCGCGATACGGTCGGACTCGTTGGCAGCGGTCATGAAGTAGCGGTTGGTGCTGTCCCAGCCGCCGTCATGCAGGAAGCGCGCCGCATCGATTGTCGTGATCTTCAGGTTGTCGATGTCGCTGTAGTCGACCAGGAGAATCTTGCCGGTTTCCTTGACGTTGACGATGAACTCCGGATGCTGGTGCGACGACACGATGGCGGCCACCCGCGGTTCCGGATGGTATACCTGGGTGTCCACGGTCATGCCGCGGGTCGACACGATCTTCTTCGGCTCCAGCGTCAGGCCGTCCATCAGCACGAACTGCGGCGGCCAGTAGGCACCGGCAATCGCGAACTTGTCCTCGTAGCCGGGGTACTTGGAGCTTTCGACGGACCGGGCTTCCAGGCCGATCTTGATCTCGGCGACCTTGGTCGGCTTCTCGAAGAACAAGTCGATCAGGTCGATCTTGCCGTCGCGGCCGATGGTGTAGATATAGCGGCCCGAACTGGAGGTGCGCGAAATGTGCACCGCGTAGCCGGTTTCGATGATGGCCGCGATTTCCCTGGAATCACCGTCGATAATGGCGATTTGGCCGGCATCGCGCAGCGTGACGGCAAAGAAGTTGTCGATGTTGTAATCGTTCATCTTCTCGGTTGGACGGTCTTCCGGCGCCACGATGACTTTCCAGGTGGCCATCATTTCGGGCAGGCCGAATTCCGGCGGCTCTGGCGGCTTGTGCTGGATATACTTGGCCATCAGCGCCACCTCATCGTCGGTCAGTTCACCGGAGGTACCCCAATTCGGCATGCCGGCCGGCGAGCCGTAGTTGATCAGCGCCTTGAGGTACTCGGTGCCTTTTGCCTGAGTAATGTCGGACGTCAGCGGCTTGCCGGTCGCACCCTTGCGCAACACGCCGTGGCAGCCGGCGCAACGCTGGAAGTAAAGCTCACGGGCGTGGTTGAACTCCTGCTCCGTCAGACTGGGCGCGCCGGGCGTCATGACCATCTCGCCGCCTTCGATTGGCGACGGCGTACCTTTGTAGGTCATTTCCGCCTCGGTGGTCTGCGGATGACGCTGGCCTTGCGAGCGGTCGGTCAGTCCGAGTTCGGTGCGCTTTTCAGCCACCTGCCCGACAGTGACAGTGTCGCCTTCGTTGCCCCAGGCGGTCAGCACATGGTTTACCGTCTGGGCGACCTCCTGGTCGGTCAGGTGCTGCATCGGCGGCATCGCGCCGTTGTAGGTCACGCCATCGACTTCCAGCTCGCCGGTCAGGCCGTTGAGCACGATCCCGATGATGCGCTCGGGGTCGCCGGTGACTCGTTCGTTTCCGGCCAGCGGCGGGAATGCGCCCGCCAGACCCTTGCCATTGGCCTGGTGACAGGCGCCGCAGTTCGCCTGGTACAGGGCCTGCGAGGGTTCCGCCCCGGTAGCCGCGCCCTTGGCTGCTTCGGCCTGGTGAACTTCAGCGCTGTCCTGTCCCCGGGCGACCCCCGTTACGGCAAGGAGCGCCACTGCACCCAATGCCCGCAGGCGGTAGCCGGTCCGTAATGATCTGCCTGGCTTCATGACTCTTCTCCTTGCATGACTGTAATTTGTTCCGGGGCCATAATCGGCCGGGCACCCACATCGATTCATTCAGGCAGCGCGACACTGAGCATGACCCAGAACTTGGTCGCGCCGGCAATCCTGTTGTTGTTTTCGGCGACATGAGCGAACTTGAACAAGGCCGACGTCGTCTCGTGCAGTTTTACCGACAGCGACGCATCGAATTCGTCGCCCAGCTTGTCGCCGCCGGTCTCGTTGTCAAAGCGGTGCCAGGTGACATTCCACCCCACAGGGCCATGCCTGCCGCCCAGGCCGGCGTAGAAATCGTCCAGCCCACGGTCGGGTGTAGCCAGAAAACGATCGGCCCAACCATTGAATGCATGCAGCGTGGCCAGCGGCGTGCGAAAGGCCTTGCCCGGTGTATGTGAACCCTCGAGCCGCTCAAAACCCACTACCGCGTCTATGGGTGCCGCGAGCAACAGGTCGGCGCGAACGTGGAAGTAATCGGCATCGAAGTCCACTGCGTTGCCGCCCGCATCGACCTGACGGGCGTATTCGGCCAGCCACTTCAGGGCACCCTGCGTGTCCGGCGAGGTGCTGCCAACATAGCGCAGCCCGACCGTACGGTTCGAGAACATCTGCTGATCATCGTCCTCGATGTTATAAAGATAGCCTGTCACCGTGTGGCCGTCGCGGATATTGAAGGACGCGTTGAGCAGATGGGTGTCGTGCTCATGCTCGCCGGCGGGCAGGTCGCTGTCGAAAATCCTGTTGACGCGGCTGACATAACTATAGAACAGACGCCACCCGCCCCGCTGCCATTGCAGGCTGCCCCCGTCATAGGTCTGCTCGTTCTGGCGCCAACCGACATTGCCGACGAAGCGATCATTATCCAGCTTGATACGCTGCCGCCCGGCCCGGACGTCGAGTGCGTCGTGAGGGCTGAAACCCAGCCATGCCTGATTCAGGCGCGTGTCTTCTGCATCGGCGACCACGGGAAACTCCGTGCGGTCGGGGGTGGCGCCGGCCCCGGCGTTGAAGTCGTTTATGCCGATTTCCCGGACATCGGAGAATTCGACGAATGCCTGCAGTCCCCTGTATTGACCGGTTTCCAGGTTCAGGCGCGTGCGCAGTGTCGATGCCCAGGCCTCCTCCTCAAAGCCGTCCTCCTCGACAAACTCGGTGCGGTAGCGAAAGTCGAGATTCCACGTGCCGTCGGAGAGAACGCTGGCCAGACCGTCGGCGGCACTGGCGTGAGCAGACAAAAGCAGACCCACTCCAGTGCTGGCGAGAATAAGTCTACAACGTGATCTCATGTCGGCGTTTCTACAGCTGACCCGTTGGTAGGGATACTTTTCATCCGGAACTGATCCAATCAATTGACTATCCCCCACGCTTTTTGAGGCCCACCCGTTCGCTGATCTGTCATTTGAGGTCGGAATCAAGGATGAAAGCTTCCAGAGCCTTATCGATGCCGTAGATGTGCCGCGTCAGCCATTCACGCATGAACATTGCGGTCATTTTGCGAAGAGCCGAATCGCTGATGTTCGAGGCGTCTATCTCTGCAAGTTCTGCCCGGAATCTTTCATGCGCGCGAAAGTGGGGTGCCCGCTCAGGAAAGGCGAGAGCCTCCATATAGGCCTCCTCAAGCGCGAAATGGTCCTCTGCGTAGCGATGCAGTTCGGTCAGCACATCACTCAATTCCGCTTCCCCCGCGAGAGCGTCCAGAAGCTCGAAAAGACGTTGATGCTGGGCTTCCTGCCAGATCAGTTGACTGCTTCTCTGTCGCGTGGTCGAGTCTTCCATCATCTTTTGCCTCTCGGCGCTCACGATAACAACCCCACCCGGTAGCCAACACCAGTGACTACGAATGCCACGGAGATCAGCGTCACGGCGACAATATGCCAGGCTAGTGTGCCCAGATTTTCTGCAGTGAGATGCGGAATAACCCGTAAACGCGCGTGAGCAGCAAGTGCCACAGTAGCCGCCAGCAGCCCCAGCTTGATGACGATAGCGCGGGTCGCCGGGTTGTCCAGGTGGAGCCAGGTCGACGGCGGAGCAAGCATTGTGGCCAGGTAGAGCCCGGTGGCCACCTGGATCAACAATGCGGGTATGCCCACGCGCTCGAAGCGAACTTCGAAGTCCTCGACAGCCACGGTGGACCGCTCCTTGAGAGCACCCGGGAGAATCCCCAGGGCAAGCACAAGGTGGCCTCCTGTCCAGACGGTCGCGCCGAGAACGTGAAGCAGCAATGCCGCCGTATAGGCGCTCATGCCAGAGCCCCGGGAAAGCTGAGGTCCGCTCTGCCGCCAGGCATCAGTAGACGCCCTTGATCAGGTGTATGAGTTGACGTTCCGGGGGTTTCACAAAAAGTATCTCCGAGCGACATTTGTAGCAGCGATCCGCTGCGAGAGGTTGCTCTACACATCGGCCACGTCCTGGTGTCTCGTCCACCAGTGTAGCCGCACTACGTCCCGTCGCTCAATTGATGCAAATCATATGCATGTTTAATAGCCGGTTCCTGCACTCTTCATCAAGCTGGCTACAATAGTCTGCCTCTCGCCTTCTTCCGTGCTTCCCGGTTCTGTGCTGACATGGCCGGACACCCATGGCTCCGGCACGAGCGCCGCTTTCAGTCGGCCCTTGGCTACCGGCCCTTGACTAGCGTACTGCCACAGCTACCAATCAGGCTGTGCGAATACGCCGGGAGGCAGCGCTGGCACGCCGATCACCACGGGATGAATCAGCAGAATCACGGCATAGGCGATCAGGCCCAGCAGCAGCCGCCACCAGGGCACATTGCGCCAATCGGGTCGCCAGCGACCGGTCAGTAAGGCCGCCCCAGGCATCAGCGAAGTGTTTACCGCCAGTGTCTGCCACTGAGCTTGCCCCAGCGCGACCCGGCGCCGGCGATCTACAAGTCGCATGCCGTAGATGGAGAAAGCGGCCAGCGGCAGGAATAACACCAGAGTCGCCAGTTCGCCGTTGGGGACAATATGAACACCGGCCCAGAGCGCCAGGGCCAGCAGCAGAGGGTGTCGGCAGAAACCGGCAGGCCCTGGAGCCGAGGGCAGGAAGCTTTCATTGCCCGCACCGCCGAAGCTCAGGGGTTGGGGGCTCCCACCGCGGCCGCGGTGAGGAGGCACACAGGCAGCATGAGCATGACCGTCACCCAGGCTTGCCATGGCGCGTAGTACCAGAGCACAACGACCGGGGCAGCGAGCGTGGCCGCGATGAGCCATGCAAGCAGAATCAATGAAAGCAGGCTATACAGGACCGTGAAGCCGCGCTCCCCTAGCCGGCGCACAAGGGATGCGCGGACGACCGGCCGGGTCGGCCAGCGATGCGCCAGCAGGAACAGCGCCAGTGCCAGTAGCGGCTGCCACCAGCCGCCGAGGAGCTGCACATTTGGGTCGGGTGTGAATATCATGCTTTGCTCCGCATCCTGTTGCCCATGAGATTCCTCGGATGATCATGAGACCGGACCAGAGGCAGGATGCCGGCCACAACAGGATCAACCAGAAAATGCGCCACCTTTGCGCGCGATATGTTCCGCGAGCACAGCCGGGGGATCCGAGCGAGTCGCTACTCCCACCAATCTTGCCCCGGCATTGACCGGAACCGCCTGTACACCGTGATCCGCAAGCAGCGGAATGAGCGCACCCAAGGGCGTTGTATCCTGAACGGAAATAACCGGCGTAGTCATGATGCCGCCAGCGTGTCCCTGCCAAAGCATCCTGGCGCGCGGCCCACGACCAAGGAAGGTGGCGGCAACTGCCCATATGGCAACGGCTTTCTGAATGAAATCGTTCTGAGAGATGATACCTGCTAGCCCGCCTACTCGTACAAAAGAGGTAGGGTTTTGAAGTGGTACTCGCGAAACAGCGCCGCACCCTGCCAAAGAGCTCGTTTGCATCGATGATGCCGCGGCTGGATACTGGCCTCCCGGCGACGAGATGTCGACTCCATCGGGAGAGAGAATGAAGAGACCGAGGAGAATCACTTGTAAACGCGTTTACGATCCGGTCGAGGAAGCTGACGGCTACCGTGTGCTGGTGGACCGGGTCTGGCCGCGGGGAATCAAAAAGGGAGACCTGGCCCTGGATGCCTGGCACAAGGCGCTGGCCCCTTCCGGCGAGCTGCGCAAATGGTTCGGCCATGACCCCCGGCGCTGGGCTGGCTTTTACCAACGTTACCACGCCGAATTGCGAAAAAACGACGAGACCGTCCAATCCCTGTTGCAGGAATGTGATGGAAGACGCCTTACCCTCTTGTACAGTGTCCGGGATACGGAGCACAACAACGCGGTGGCATTGAAAATGTACCTTGAAGACACCTGACCGCTTTTTGTCAGATTGTTGTTCACTAGCGTGAGAGAAGTTCGAACCACGAGAGTATTCCCATGGCAGACAAACCCCTTTATTCCAGTCCCTGCGGCATGGCAGATACCGACCCCGCCTACCACGGGTTTCTCACCACTGAAGAACTTCACGAACTTCTGACCACGCTGCTTCACGCCGAGCGGGCCGGTGTCCGCGTCTGTCATCTTTCCCGACACGACGCCCCCACCCGACAATCCCTTGAACTGTTGCGGGATATCCAGCGGGACGAAACCAGGTCCTGCCGTGGCTTGATAAACAGCTTGAAACACCTTGGCCTGGAATCGGACAACATCGTGGGCGACTTTGCGCATCAATGCCTGGCTATCGCGGATTTCGACGACCGACTCCGTTTTCTCAATCGGGGCCAGGGCTGGGTGGCGAAGAAATAGCCGAGGCGTTGCCTCGAGTCCGGCAGGAAAACGTTCAGCGCCAGCTCGCCCGAATGCTGGATGACCACCGGCGCAACATCGACAGTGTCAACGCTTTCCTTGACGATGGGATTTGAAGGTGGGCGATCTTCAGGTCAGCCAAAGTCCGGCTGCCGCCAGTATCAGTACCACTCGGCCCATCAGCCCTTAAAATAGAGTTGTGTGCCGTGAGCCTCGATGGCCTCGGACAGGCGATCGAGCCCGTGGACATAGGCGGCGGTGCGCAGGGAAACGCCCTTTTGTTGGGCCTTGCTCCAAACGTGCATCCCCTCCTCTTCCATAATCTGCCTGAGACGTTGCCGCACTTCTTCCACCGACCAGTAGAAGCCCTGGCGGTTCTGTACCCACTCGAAGTAGGACACCGTAACACCGCCGGCGTTGGCGATAATATCGGGCAGAACGATGATTCCCCGTTCCTTAAGGACAGGATCCGCCGCTGCGGTGACCGGACCGTTGGCGAGCTCCAGAATGACGCGGGCATCGAGATTTCGGGCCACGTCGACGTCGATCTGATTTTCCAGGGCGGCGGGAACCAACAGATCGCAGGGGGTACAGAGCAACTCCCGGTTGTCGAGCAGCTCTACGCCGCTGGTCTCCTCGGCATGAGGCGCCACCTCACCGTATTTGTCCTTGCAGGCCTTGACCGCCTGGGGGTCCAGCCCCGATGGGCTATAGATGCCATTGCGGGAGTCGGAAATCCCCAGAATCCGCCAGCCATCCTCGTACAGCAGTTGAGCCATAAAATAGCCCGCGTTGCCGAAGCCCTGGATCACCGCGGTGCGCTCTCCGTCACCGATGAATCCTAGCTCCTGTTGAAGATGCTTCAGCACGTAAAAACCACCCCGGGCGGTAGCGTCCTCCCGTCCCCTGGAGCCTCCCAGGGCAATGGGTTTTCCGGTAATAACCCCCGGGCTCGGGTAGCCCATCAGCGAGCTGTATTCATCCGCCATCCAGCCCATTATCATGGCGTTTGTATAGACATCGGGGGCCGGAATATCCTTGTCGGGCCCGATCATTTTCGCAAAGGCGTGGACATAGGCGCGGGAAATGCGCTCCAGCTCCGCTCTGGAAAGCTGCCGCGGGTCCACCTGGATGGCCCCCTTGCCGCCGCCGTAGGGCAAACCCGCCACGGCGCACTTGAAAGTCATCCAGAAAGCCAGGGTCACCACTTCGTCCAGAGAGGCATTCGGATGGAAACGAATGCCCCCCTTGGTCGGCCCCCGGGTATCGTCGTAGCGACAGCGCCAGGCCAGAAAGGAACGCCGGGATCCGTCATCCATGCGAACCAGCAACCGGGCGCTCAAGACCTCCTTTGGATAGCGAAGCTTCTCGAGAACCTCGGGTTGTACCTCGGTGTACTGCGCGGCCTCATCCAGATGGCTGAGCGCCCCTTTCAACATCTCCTCCATGCGTTCCCCTCTGGCAGTTCAATGAAATTGCAATAAGTTTACAGGATCCCGTGGCATATCAGGCCGTCATCAATTCGCCCGCTTCTGCTCCCGCGCGATCGGGCTCGACGGCAATTCTCTTCAACTGCCTTCAGTGAGAAGTCGACGGCGAATATCGCTGATCGCCTTCATCGGATTCAGACCCTTGGGGCAGACCTGAGTACAATTCTGTATGTCTCGGCAACGGAACACACTGAAATGATCTTCCAGGGCCGTCAGCCTACCCGCCGCTGCGGAGTCCCGACTGTCCTCCAGAAAACGCTGCGCTTGTAGCAGAACCGCCGGGCCCAGGTACTTGTCCGGATTCCACCACCAGGACGGACACCCGGACGTGCAACAACCGCAAAGAATGCACTCGTAGAGTCCGTCCAGGCGGGCGCGCTCCCCGGGGGACTGGCGCCGTTCCGTGGCCGGCGGCGGCGCGTCGTTGATCAACCAGGGTTTGATGCTGGCATACTGATCAAAGAAGTGTTTCTGATCCACCACCAGGTCGCGAATCACGGGCATGGCAGTCAGTGGACGGATCACCAGGTGGTCTTTCGGCACTTTCCGGGCGGAGGCCGACCCGCTCCCGTAATTGCTGTTTCTGGGCGATCCAGGTACCCGCCAGCACCTCCGACACCGGCGTGACACAGGCCAGGGCGTTCTGGCCATTAATGTTCATGCCGTCAGAGCCGCAGACGCCTTCGCGACAGGAACGGCGGAAGACCAGGCTGGAATCGCGCTCCTTCAGGTGCTCCAGCACATCCAGCACCATTCGCTGGCGGAAGCTGTCCTCCACCTGGTAACTTTCCATCCAGGGCTCGTTGTCCGCCTCCGGGTTGTAGCGGTAGACCTCTACCTGAATCACAAGCTCGCCTCCTGTACCGCGTTACCTTGGGCACGCCCGGCGCGCCACTCCTGCTACCACTGATAGTGTAGTCGTGAAAACAGGTTGCGTCCCTGTCCGGGCAACCTATGGCCAACCGCTATCCCGCTGCCCCGCACCCGGTTGAAACCGGTGAGATGGTCTGTATAAGCCTTGCCCCAGAGGTTTTCCACCCCCAGGGTGACAGTCAGGTCGCGTCGCGGGTACCAGTCCACGAACAGGTTAGTCAGGCCGTAACCCGAAGTGCTTGCAAAACTGTTGTTGCCGTTGGCCGGATCCAGCGTATTGGTGGCGGAAATCCGGTCCTGCTCATCCACCAACACCTGCTCCAGTTGCACCCTTACCGGTGCCCGCTGGTAGCTCAGGCTCGCCCGCAGTGTATCCGGTGCGATGCGGAACAGATCGTCGTCGATATCCCGGCGCTCGGCCCGCACCAGGGAGGCGCTGCCGTCCAGCCGCCAGCGAGGAGCGAGTTGCACGCCGAAATCCAGGTCGGCACCCCAGAAACGGGCCTCGGTATTGGCGAAGCGCAGGGGTGTGGGATCACCGTTGGCGTTGCCGCTGACGGCGATTACCGCCGGGTCAGTGGCCGGGACTCCCTGGATATAGTTGTCCACCTCCCGGTAGAACAGCCGCGGCGACAGGTGAAAACGGCCGGTGTCCACGTCCAGACCCAGTTCCACCTGGTGGGCGGTCTCGGGTTTCAGGTCCGGGTCGCCCATATAGTTGTTACCATCGCCGATGCCGGCGTTGGTTTCCAGCGGAATCCACAGATAGCGCTCCAGGTAAAGGGGCGAGCGCTCACGGCGGGAGGCCGCAAGCTCCACGATCATCTCGTCGGTGATCTCGTACCGGGTTTTAATGACCCAGTCCAGATTGATGTCTTCGTGTTTTCGGTCCCCGCTGTTGAAGCGTTCCCGCAGCAGCCATACCGCCCGGGGCGGAGTGCCCATGGGCCAGGCTGCGGGATTGTCGTCAACCAGCCTGGCCGGCATGGCGTCGACGGAGCCGCTGCCCGTTTCGACTCTGTGTACTGCCGCGCCCAGCTCCCAATACCAGTTGCCGCCCAGGGTGGCGGCCCATTGGCCGAATGCTGTCAGGGACTCACTCTCGCTGTCGCGAAAATTGTCGACGAAGAAGGACGGCACATCCGGATCGGTGACGGTCACGTCATGCTCGGCGAACTTGCCCTCGATGCCGGCCTGGAGAGTCCCCGCGCCCAAGGACTGTTCCAGAGACGCCTTGAACCCCAGCTCGTCGCTCAAGGCCCTGGCAAAACGCTTGTCGTCTCCCTGAAAAGGCGGCAGGGGCAACGCGCTGAAATCCGGCGCCGGGCGCAGCAGGAAGTTGCTCATGCCGTGGTCGATGTCCGAGCCGTAGAGACGGAATTCAAGGCCGGTGTCACCGATCCGGGTGGTATAGCGGAGGTTCCAGAGATCGGTATCGAACCAGTCGATATCCATGGGCAGGGAAGGCGTCCCCGTATCGTCCGTAGCCAGTCGCCGCCAGTCCAGGTCCAGTTCGTGGTCTCCGCTGCTGAACCCGTAACCCACCCCCAGGGTATCGCGGCGATAGCCCGTCGCTGCCACGTTCCCCCGCGCGGACTCATAGTCCTCGCCGTCATCCCGGCTGCCAAGCAGGTAGAACCGGTGGCTGTCGGAAGCCAGGCCCACCACGCCGGCGACGTTGCTGCCGTCGTCCACGGTGCCCGCGCTCGCTTCCAGGTCGCCGGTCCATCGCCACAGGTCGCCGGCGCTGTATTCCGGTTTTTTCCACCTGGCGGTCACGGCACCACCCAGGCCGCCGCCGGTGGCGATGGAGGGAATGCCCCGCTCCACCACAATCTCCTCCATCAGACCGGTGGGGATATGGTGCAGCGGCGGCGCCATCCAGTTGGGACCGCCGCCGTGGATCAGCATGCCGTCCACCCGCACATTGACCCGCGGGCCCGTCATGCCCCGGTACTGAATCTGCCCGCTGAGGGGGCCATTGGCGTTGGCGGCACCCCCGGGCACCCGCGCCATCAACTGGCTGACATCCCGGTTGAAGCCGGTGCGGTCGGGACGGAATTCAGTCTGCAAAAATTCCCGGCGACCCACCACCCGAACCTCCTCAATGGCGCCCGCGCTGATTTTTTCATTGGCGGACAGACCCTGGGAAAGAGCGATCCCAATCAACGCTGCCATCAGAATCCCGACACTACGACCTGACATAATGACGCCCTTGTACCGACACACATGAAAAGGGGAGTGCCCGATCGGTCCGGGACTCTGTTTAACGTCAAACATGATCACCCCGGCGCAATGTAAGTGCGACAAAGTGTCGCGCGCAGCCCACCGCTCAGCGCCGCCCGCGACCACGGCCCCTGGCGAGAGGGTCTGTACCCTTGAACACCTCAACGTCGTGCAAGCCGAAGGGTTTTTTCATGGTTTCGCTGAAGTAGAAATCCGGGTCGTACTCCTTGTCCTTCCACACGTACCAGTCGTCGTCCTCGATACCTTCGTACTCGATCACGAACACGGCGCCACCGGGGGTCTTGCCATTATTGGAGACGTGGTGCTCGTAATGGTCATGGGTGATCCAGCGCCCGGGATTGTTCATCTCGATGATCACGTCGTAGCGCTCCCCCGGCGCCATGTTCAAAACATCCACCGGGTAGGGATGCTCCACCGGCAAGCCGTCCTTGTGGGTGACAATGGCGTCGTGGCCGTGAGGATGAAACGCCACCGGGATCGTGGCGGCAATCAGGCGCAGACGCAGCACATCACCCTCCTTCACCCGCAACGGCTGGGTCATGGGGAAGGACTTCCCGTTGATCGAAAAATAACTGATGGGCTCGTTGGGATGACCACCCTCGCCATAGGTATCCGCCACTTCCGGATTCCAGCCGGAGAACATCAGGATCGCCTCCCTGGTGACCTTCTCCGCCAGCGGATGTGGCTCACTGGGCTCGACAATCATGGGCCCCCACATGCCGCGAATCCCCACGTGTTCGGGCACGTTGACGTGGCAGTGATACCACAGGGTGCCGGGCTTGTCGGCGGTGAAGCGGTAGGTATAACTGTCTCCCGGTTCAATGGCCTCCTGGGTGATATCCGGCACGCCGTCGGAGCGCCAGGTGCCGGTCTGGTAGGTGCCGTGCCAGTGAATGGTGTGATTGAGAGTGGAGTTATTTTGCACCACCACCTCCACCTCATCTCCCTCTTTGACGTGAAGCAGGCGGGCCGGGCACCTGGCCGTTGAACGCCCAGACCTTGTAGGAGAAGTTGGGGGCCACAGCCAGGTCCACCTCCTCGATGGTCATATTGAACTGCCGCAGCTCGGCGGTGGCCGGGGCAATCAGCGCAAGCATCGCCACCAGGGTCACCAACGTCCGTAGAATCATGCCTGTCTCCTTCATTGTTCGCAGCACAGTCGGCGCAGATAGGCCACCAGGTCGGTCACCTGCTCGTCGCTGAGATTGTCGTCCCAGGCGGGCATGAGCACCGACTTGTCGATCGCCTTGCCGCCGTGCTTGATAACCTTGACCAGCTCATCGTCGGTGCGCGCGGCCATCTCTTCCGGGTCGGTATGGTTCCGGGGCTGGACCGACATGTCCCGCACATTGATGCCGCCGCCATCACCGTT
This sequence comes from Halioglobus sp., assembly GCA_034521205.1. GTDB lineage: Bacteria > Pseudomonadota > Gammaproteobacteria > Pseudomonadales > Halieaceae > Marimicrobium. The sequence continues at coordinate 1,374,580 of JAXHMT010000004.1, read as the reverse complement.
CATGCCGTGGCACTGGGTGCAATAGGCCTCGTAAAGAACTTTGCCGTGGTCGGCGTCCCCCGCCAGGGCGGGAGTGGTCGCCACCGCAACCGCGAAAACCAGGGCTCTCAGAAAACGTTCCATCACTCTTCCTCCGCCATCAATCTGAGATAGTCCACCAGCTTCTGAACCGCGGACGCATTGAGATCCTGCGCCGACATCAGAGTGAGGTGGTCCCAGGCCACCGGATCGGCGATATAAGAGGCGATAAACGCCGGCTGCAGCCGCTGCCAGGCGGTATAGAGCTCGGGACCGGAAACACCGCCGTAGTCCGGTTCATCCCGGTGGCAGGCGATACAGTTGTTGAATTTGGCGAAGTTCATCTGCGCCAGGCGCCAGGGGGTGTTGCCCGATTCATACTCCGCGGCCTCAATGAGGTCGTCCCGGGCCTGCAGGGTCATGAGATATTCCGCCACGTCGGCGGCCCGGTCCGCATCCAGGGCCGGGTGATCCAGCAGACTGCCGGCATCGATGCGGTCCTCCCCGTCCACGGTTTGGATATGAGCCGGGGGGTAGTCCCCCGCCGGTCGAATGCGCTCCGGGGATTGCAGCCAGGTGCCCAGCCACTCCTGCCGGAACTTGTTGCCGGCGTAAAAGAGCGGCGGCCCTTTTCGCTCCGATCGCGCCTCGATGCCCAGGCTCTCATACGCACTCTGGTCGAAGGCATGACAGCCGGCGCACTTTTCCTGAACCCAGTCCACGGTGTCTCCTGCCGCAGACGGGGCCGGAACTATCGCCACCGGCAGCAACGCCAGTGCCATTCCGATCCACCTTTTCATGGTTGCCTCCGTATCAGCGCAGAATGAGCTGGTCGCCGCGGCCTTTTTCCGGGTCGGCGCCTTTGTAGTTCATCAGCACGGAGATGGCCCCATTGAGAGCGTGTTTCATGCGGTGGTCCACAATGGCGTTATTGCTGTCGCGCCCCTCGGGACTGATGATATCCAGGCTCATACCGTGGGCCGGAGCTATTTCCACGGTTTGCAGACCCCAGGAAACATTCTTGGGATTGCCGTTATCCCAGACCTGCTCCCAGATACCGGCGATGGGATGGAACGCGACCGCCTCGTTAATCATGGCATTGACGAAATGGATGCGGACCCGCTCGCCGGGCTCGGATTCGAGGAATTGGCTGGCGTTGGAATCGTGCACCGGGGAGTAGTGGAACACCTTGCCGTTGACCAGGGCTGCCTGCCAGCCCTTGTTGTCTCTCATGTCTTCCGCGGATGTGCCGGCTTTAAACAGGTCTCCCTGAACCAGTACGTATTCTCGATCGGGCTTGGGGAAGTCCTTGCTGTAACCCTCTTGCGGGTCGACGATAATCACCCCGTACATGCCCCGGGCGATGTGCTCCGCCATGGAGTCGGCGCCGCAGTGATAAATGAAAACTCCCGGGTACTCCGCCTTGAAGGTGAACTGCTTGGTGTCCCCCGGCTTGATCTCCGCGAACTCGTCGAGAACGTCCGCGCGGGCCGCGTGGAAATCCATGGAATGGCTATTTTCGTTGTCGGGGTGATTTTTCAGGCTGAAGTTGACGACATCCCCCTCTCTTACCCGCACCAGCGGCCCGGGAACGGTGCCGTCGTAGGTCCACATCCGCTGCTTGGTGCCGCTGTTGTCGATCGCCAGATCGGTTTCCTTGACGGTCATATTGACCTCGACGGTTGCGGCGTTTGCCGCCAGGCCGGTGAAGCCGGCGGTGGCGATGATCATGGATAGAAGCGTCTTTTTCATGCGGTACCCCTTGTCTTTTCCGGTTGAAGTTCAACTTCTTCAGTCAATAAACGTGCCAAATAAAAATATCTTTATTTACATGGCGTTAGATTACCTGTATGTTTATTTAACACGTTTTTTATGGTGTTAATTTCACACGGTATGGCTGTATGACAACACAAGCCGCCTTCCTGGACATGGCAAAAATCGTCGCTGATCTGTCGAGATCGATGCCAAGGGAATTACGTTATCAACAGCTTCTGGAGGCGATACGGAGAAGCTTCCCCTGCGACGCCATCGCCCTGCTGGAGCTGGAGGGCGACCTGTTGATCCCCCGGGCCATTCAGGGCCTGAGCCCGGACACCATGGGCCGCCGTTTCGTTATTCGCCGCCATCCCCGCCTCGCGAGCATTCTCGACAGTAGTCAGCCCGTGCGATTTCCCGCGGATTCCCATCTTGCCGACCCCTACGACGGGCTCGTGGAAGACACCGGAGACAAGCTCTATATCCACGATTGCATGGGAGCCACGCTGCTGGTCGAGGATATCCCGTGGGGGGTAGTCACCCTGGACTCCCTGGACCCGCGGGCTTTCGATAGTTTTGATATGGAAATATTTGAAGCCTTTGTTGGCGTCGCGGCGGCCACGGTGCGCGCCGCGGGTTGGATCAATCGACTGGAGGAACAGCTGGAGCGGCGCCAGAAAATTGCCAGGAGTCAGTCAACCCATAGCGACTCCGGAGAAATCATCGCCAAAAGCGGAGAAATGCGCCAGATTCTCAAAGAGTCGGAAACAGTTGCCTCCTCCGACCTGCCGGTACTGGTATCCGGCGAAACAGGCGTAGGCAAGGAACTGATCGCCAACTACATCCACCTCCACTCCCTGCGCGCCGGCCAACCCATGGTCTACGTCAACTGTGCCGCGCTGCCGGAAACGCTAGCCGAGACAGAACTGTTCGGGCATGTAAAAGGAGCCTTTTCCGGCGCAACGGAAAATCGCGCCGGCAAGTTCGAGCTGGCACACGAAGGCACGCTGTTCCTCGACGAAGTAGGCGAACTGCCGTTGGCCGTACAGTCCAAACTCCTGCGCGCACTGCAGAACGGGGAAATCCAGAGAGTCGGAAGTGATGACCATCACAAAGTCGATGTCCGTCTAATAACGGCAACCAACAGGGATCTAAAAAAAGAAGTTGCGGAAGGCGGCTTCAGGCCGGACCTCTACCATCGCCTCAGCGTATATCCAATCGTTGTTCCCCCGCTACGGGAACGCCCCGACGACATACTTCCACTTGCTGGACATTTTCTGGAGCGGGACCACCGACGTCTGGGAATCCGCAGCGTTCGTCTCAGCAACAAGGCCAAGCGACTACTCACGAAAAGCGCCTGGCTGGGCAATGCCCGGGAACTGGAACATACTCTTTCCCGGGCAATGATTCGCGCCTTGAGCGAAGGGCAAAACCCCGGCCAGATCATTGAACTGGATATCGAACATCTTGGGATTGAAACGAACCCGATCCCCGGATCCATCTCTCAAACATCGCCCGCAGCAGACATCGACACACCGCTCAAAGAAGCGGTAGATGACTATAAACGCACGCTCATCGAAGCAAGGCTGACCCATCACAAGCGGCAACAAGGCCGCCACCGCCCGGTCGACTCGGTATTGACCGGGGAAACTTTGTACGGCAACTGAAAAGGCTGGGGCTAGAATGTTCGGGAACGGAAGGCCGACCAGGATAGAGTCCAACTCACTGGTCTAGAGGCAAGTCGCTCTCTATCTGTAACCCGTGACTCCTCAATCGATTCGTCGGAGTGTCTCGGGTGATAGATGGTAACCAGAACCGAGGCGTCTTGCAGCGCCTTCAGAGCGTGGGGCTGCCCTCCGTCCAGGTACAGAAGACGGCCTACAGCAAGATGCTGGACCTCGTCTCTTCCGATACAGAAATTCAACCAAACCCTCCAGACATTGCACCGTGATCTCCCCGGCGACGGCATGGTCAGTGAACTCCTCGCCCTTGGGAAGCACGACGCGGAACACTTGCAAGTGTTCCGAACGTAGCAGAGTTGTATTCTTGGTGTCGCGCAGATTTTTTCCCAAGGGGCGAATGTCTACTATCTCCCCGGGAGTCGCGTGGTGCAATGCCATGGTTTACTCCGATGGATTTCACAATTAATGTTTACAGTTGGTGCAATAGGAAGGCAAATCTACACGCCTTCCAGCCGTCATCAGGCCACGCCTGACCAGATACCCCGTTGAATCCTGGTCAACGGGAATCGCTTTAACGCACGTGCGAGATATCTCTCGCGCCCGAAACGAATAAAACTCAGAGTGTGATCGCCAAACAAGGTGTGTCTTTCCGGACTCTTTGGCGGTCATCACCGCAGAATCCGGCACATCAAGCAGCAAATGCGCGGCAAGCCAGACAAGTGAAGCCGACCAGGCCGTGGCTGCCAGCCAGAGACCTTCCACCCGAGCATCGGGCACCGTGTCTGCCACCAGCCGGGACAAGGCGGCTAGCGTCATCAATCCCATTGTGCCCAGCATCAGCACAGCCGGAGGCGGACGCTTCCATAGGCGCTGGTAATGCTGGCGAGCCATGACAACAGAGGCGAGCGTGCCCAACCCGCCCACGGTCACCAGATGTAATGCCGTCCGCTGTCCCGCTCCCTGCAGTGTGGTTGTACCTAATACGGCCAAGCCCAGCGCCACCCAGCCGTACCCGAAACCGGCCATCCAGAGGTCAGTGCGCCGGCATCGCCAAAGACGCCAGCGCAGGAGACGGACAGTTGCCACCACGCCCGCCACGAGCATCGAGGTACCGGACGCGGCCCGGGCTGACGGGAATTGCAAGCGTGACAACTGCCACACCCAGAAGCAGCAATAGCAATGACTCAAGTTGCGGCTGTACCCTTGCATCAAGATGCAGGCCGCGTTCGCGAAAGGCACCCGCAGCGGCCGGGGCTATCAGGCGCCCGCCCATGAACAGCATCAAAGAGGCAAACAATAGCGCGCCAAGCTCAGCCAGTGGCATCCCGACGCTCATAAGCCATAGCAGCGGCAATACAATGATCGCAACAAGCAGCGGCATGACCGCCTTGTTGCGCCACTTGCGGGCGTGTCGGAAGCGGGGAATGACCACTCCACCCAATATCAGGGCAAAGAGCGGACTCAACAGTTGACCGAGCAGTGAGGCCGGCATAAACACGGCGGCGACACGAGCCACCAACCAGAGCCCCGCGAGCGCCAGGAGCCATCGCCGGGATAACGGCCCCAATAGATAGCCGCCGACCAGAGCCAGGGCGAAGCCGAAGAACATCTCCCGACCGTGGCCGGCGCCCACCAGGCCCGCCGGCCAGCCACTGCCGGTCATGGCCACGACCGATAGCGACCCGGCGAAAGCGCCATACAACGCGGCCAACGGGAAAAAGACACGGCCCGCATCAGTACGGCTAGGGATGTGGCTTTTGTGCGATGGCTCGCGCATAAGCTGACCGTACTAAGAGGTATATAAAATGCATCTTATAGCCTCACGTGTTCATTGCATAGTCACCACCGTTTCTCACGGTCGAAATACACGCGTAGCGCTCGCGGGTGATTTTCCCAAGTGTTCATTTTCCGAAGACAAACTGCGGGTGAGTCGTCAGGCAAAGTATTTGGGCTGGTGGGGCGCCACATTATAGAGGCATCTCTTGTTGCAAAAACGCCGCTGCAAATGTATCAAGCAGATCAGCAGCATCAGACAGGCTAACACCGCGTGATCCCTGCATGTGCCGCTTACTATAAAGTGGCGCTTTAGTCTGTACGTCAGCCAAACTAAGGCGGACCCTGCGGGAAATTTGCCGGGACTAGCTGTGATCCGTTGTGCTTGGTGGTGCAAAATGCGCTGTGGGTGCTGGTGCGCCAGCCCGGTCGATTTAAGTTAATAAAATCAATCGGTTAAGAATCTCCAGCACGATTCATCATGCTTGGGTCGCTGGCCGGGGCGCCGGACCGTCAAGTCCAGCCGTAGCTACCAATTTCTCTTCTAAAAATCAGAAACATACGAACCAAGGAACCGGCGAACACCCTGTATTGCACTGCTCGACAGGGAGTGGGATTATCGACAATCATAAATCAAAGACCTGACCCCATAACTTGACCATATAAAGTCGTTTCAATGTCGAGCCGGGATGCCGTCAAAGGAGGGAACCATGCGTCACATAACTTTTCTGTTTGCTTTTCTGTTCGTCGGTCCGCTGACTGCCTGCGGGGGAGACGATAATGCATTATCGGGCGGCGCCAATGAGGCCGCACAGGCATCGGTCGGAAACGCGGCCAGTTCATCGGGCGATTCCGCCAAAGACGGCGAAGTCGCCGCGGGGGCAGACGGCACCATCACCGCCACACTCGAAGGCGAGCGGCGTACCTGGTACATCGTCCGCAAGGAAATGGGCGGTGAAATGCACAGCCAGAGCGAATGGGCCGGCTGGACAGCGAGCGGCCGCGTCGTCACGCTCTACGGCCATACGTCGCCGGATTCGCTTGCAAGTACCGGCGGTCTGATGCTCGAGCTCAATCTTGTGGTTATGGAAAACACTTCGACCGTCTCCAGCGCCAGCGTGAGCTATCTGCGCGGCGGCATCGAGGACATGTATGTCACCCGCGGCCCCATCACCGACGGTGTCGAACTGGACAATTACGAGGAGGCGGGTGACAGGGTTACTGTCTCCGGTAACTTCGAGGCGACCCTGCAGCAGAACACGTCCGGCGAAACGACGGATCCGGACACGATCGAGCTTGAAGACGGCACCTTCAGCGCTACCGTGTACAAAGCGCCCGGACGCTGAGTTTCACGTTTACCCTGGTGCCGCTCGCCGCACGGCGATCCCTGCCGTCGACCACATCTACGCGACATCGCGCGGCGTCGCCCGAATTCGAACGCCTGGCTGCCGTCGAAATCCGCGCACCGGCGTCACACGGTGGCTGAAAGGCTGTCAGCTCAGTTTACGGACTCGCGGGAACATCACACTGGTGCGATCCAGCGCCGATGGCCGATTGGGCACGTCGATCCGCTTGCTGCCTCCCGCGAGTCACCGGCACCGCCACCGAATCACTGCCGCCGGGACTCGCGGGCGTAACACGTCGGCCGCGGTCAGAAAACTGATGTCGAACGGAGACAGGACGCCCTTGTCGAGGTCGGTCATCATGTCCTCATTGTCGTCGAAAGCGAATACCGCTAGATTGACCGCCGTGCGAGGGTTCCGGCAATGTGTCCGGGTCGCGCCCGTCGATATTCACGTAGCGGGCCACCTTCTGTGGCCCGTTGAACGTCGGGTCGTCCAGGTAGGAGGTCCAGACCGAGGCGCCGCGGGAATGTCCCACGGCATACACCGCATCGGCACCAGTCTGCGTCAGCACGTTGTCGATAAACGCGTCCAGATCAGCCAGGGGATTGTCTGGTACCGACGTGCTGTACTCAAAGGCGAACAGCATTGACGACGGATAACCGTTGCTGGTGAAACGCATGAACTGGGTTTCGAGCTGTTGCGCCGAACCCGACTGCCCGTGCACGAATACCACCGGACGCACCTCGGGCAGGATGCCGGTGAAATCATCTGACCCATCGGAACAGCCCGCCAGCGCGAGCGGGAGCAGCAGGGCATGGATCACCCGCCGAAAAAGACACGATAGCCTGACAGCCATGGGAACTCCTTATCATTATCGGCCCGGTTCAGAGGCACAACATTAGTCCAGCCAGACCGCAGGTACAAATCAGCGCGATGACCCCGGCTCGTCCGCATCAGGCCGATCATTGTCGCCTGCAGGCCAGTATGACCGGGGAATCAGCGGCGTAACCTCGCCCACGCTGTAAAGCGTCAACCGATGCATGGCGCGGGTACAGGCAACGTAGAGCAGGTTGCGATCCATGTCGGTGTGGTAGTTTTTGGCGCTCACGTCGGCGACGAGGACGCGGTCGAATTCCAGCCCCTTGGCCAGGTGCGCGGTGCACACGAGCACGCCGGTGGAGAAGCCCGCGCTGGCGGCATCGAGCAGGCGCGCGGCGACGCCCTTTTCAGTCAGGGTTTTGTGCAGCCGGTTGGCCTGCTTCTGGGTCTTGGCGATGATCGCCAGGCTGTGGTGCCCCGAGTCGCGAAAAGCCCGGATTTCATCGACCATGTCTTTCACCATCCGCGCCGGGCGACCGGACTCGACGACCCTGGGCGGCTCGCCATGGCGTTTCATCGCCTCCAGCTCCGGGTTGGGCGCGATGGCCAGCGCGAACTGCATGATCTCCCACGTCGAGCGGTAGCTCTTGGTGAGTTTGACGCAGGTGGCTGACTGCAGGCCCTGGCGGATCTGCTCGGCGCTGGAGCTGCTGTAGGGGTTGACCGACTGGCTGGGGTCGCCCAGCACCGTCTTGCGGCACGAAAACAGCCTGTTCAGCACCGCGTACTGCACCGGGGTGTAATCCTGCATCTCGTCGATCAACAGGTGCTTGACGCCGGCGCGCGGGTTTCTGACGCCCTCCAGGCGCATCTTGAGGTAGATCAGCGGAAACACATCGGCGTATTCGAGCCTGCCGCCCGCGGGTTTGAACAGCTCCGGCTGGCCCAGCCAGTCGAACAGGCCCTGGTAGGCCTGACGCAGGGTCACCGTGCGCACCATGGCGCGGACCGCCTCGCGCAGGGACTGGCGCTCGTCGGTACGCAGGTCGTAGTTGTAGTGGATGCCGATCTGGGTCTCGGTGGCCTTGACCACCCGGGCGATTCGCTCCGTAAGCGCCACGCCCCGATGTTTCTGCCAGGTTTCCTCGAAGAACCAGTCGGGCACGATCTTGCGGCCGGTGCGCCATTGGGTTGCCTGAAAGGATTGCTTTTCCAGGTGGTCGGCATAGCGCCCGATCCGGCGCAGGAATTCGGGATCGGCCTTGGCTGCGATGCGCGCCCGCAGCGCCTCGTCGTTCTTTTCCAGCAGCTGCGCGGTCTGCTCGAAGAAGGTCTGGAAGCGGTATTGGTGATCCAGCAGCTCGGCGGCCAGGTCCTCCATGCCGATCTCCGCCACCTGCTCCTCGCCCAGCTCCGGCAGCACGTTGCCGATGTAGTCGGCGAACACCCGGTTCGGCGAGATGATCAGGATGTCGTCGGAGCTCAGCGTGTCCTTGAAGCGGTACAGCAGGTAGGCGATGCGGTGCAGGGCGATGGAGGTCTTGCCGGAGCCGGCCACGCCCTGGATGATCAGGGTGTGGGCATCGTCGTTGCGGATGATGGCGTTCTGGTCGCGCTGGATGGTGGCGACGATGTTCTTCATGCCCTCGTCGTCGCTGGCGCGGCTGAGTTCTTCCTGCAGCACGTCGTCGACGATGTGGACGCCGGATTCGAGCACGAATTCCAGCTCGCCGTCGCGAATGCGGAACTGGCGCTTGCGCGTCAGCCGGCCTTCGATCTCGCCCGCCGGCGCCTGGTAGCGCGCCGGGCCGGTCTCGTAGTCGTAGAACATGGAGGCGATGGGCGCGCGCCAGTCATAGACCAGCGTCTTGTGCGCGGCTTCGTCGTGGAAATGGTGCACTCCGACGTAGACGCGGCTCGCTCGTCCGCCGCGCCCTGTCTTTTGAAATCGAAGCGGCCGAAGTAGGGCGAGCGCAACAGCTTGATGAGCTTCTGCTGCTGCGCCTTGAGGACTTCGGCCGAGTCCAGACTCTGCTCGATGGTCTGGCGCACCGCGATCTTCTCGATGTGATCCATGTCGCGCCGCGCCTCCCACAGGTATTCCTTGCGGGTCTGGATCTCGCCGGCGTAGTCGCCGAGGCGCGTGTCGATGGCAGAAAGTGCCCGGCGAATACTCGCCTGGCAGGCTTCCAGGCGGGCCTGTTCCTCAACTTCTACTTCACTGGTCATATGGCGTTTGCTTTGTTCCGTTTCTCCAGGTGCGGCAACCCGACGCACCGATGGGGTCAGGTCTTTGATTGATGATTTTCTCACGTCCGAACCGCTTTCTTTAATCCTGCGCAAAGGGAATTCCCGCCGGGCTGTACGTTGAATGAGCCCGCAGACATCATAAATCAAAGACCTGACCCCATTTACCCGCAGAAATCATCAATCAAAGACCTGACCCCCAAAGGATGACCCCAAAGGAGGCGCGCGGCGGTCTTGTCACTTGTATCGCGGATGGATGAGAATCCGCCCGTAGCCTTCCCCGCTCTATTCCCGGTCGGGCCGTTTTTGTGTCGAAGTGCTACATTGGCGACGTCATGCAAACTTGGGGGCGATATGGACGGATTCCAACCCATTATCCATATACAGGACTATGCTGGTACTCACGGTGCCTTGGAGCACCGGGTGGTTCTGGTTGGCTGTCATGCGGTCAGCAGACAGGTGCGAACGACCACTGAAAGCGGGCCGGTGTTGCGCATTCGCCGCGGGCAACGGCGGTAGGCCGGCCCTGTGATGGGCCCGCCCCCGAATCGGCGCGCGCGACCGGTCAGCCTGCAGTTGGTGGTGCTGCTGGCGGCTTTGTGGCTGGCCTTGACGGGCGGGGCCGGTGTGCTGTTCGGGACCGTGGCTGTGGCCCTGGCCGCGCTGGCGAGTACCTGGCTGGCGCCCATGCAGTTTACGCGATTCTCATTGCCGGGGTTGGCGCGCTTCACCGTCTACTTTCTCGGCCGCTCTGTCGCCGGCGGTGTCGATGTGGCGCGGCGGGCCCTGGCGCCCGGGCTGCCGCTGCACATCATCGACACAAGCTATGCGATTTCCCTGCCGCCGGGCCAGGCACGCACCGTGTTCACCGCAGTGGTGAGCCTGCTGCCCGGTACACTGGCCCGGGACCTTATCGGTGATACGTTGTGGGTGCACAGTATCGCCGGCGATCCCGGAGCCGACCTGAAGACGCTGGAGCGGCGTGTGGCGGCGCTGTTCGATGTGGCCCTGGAGGGCGGCTGATGGAAGCGTTGTATCTCGCGGCATCGCTGTTCCTGTTGCTCAACCTGGTGACCGGTCTGGCGCGGGTCTATCGCGGCCCCGGCGCCGCCGACCGCATGCTGGGCGCTCTGCTGTTCGGGTCCACCACCGTGGCGGCGCTGCTGCTGCTGGCGCATGGCGGCGGCCATCCGGCGCTGGTCAAAGTGGCCCTGGTCTTCGTGATGCTGGCTGCCATGGGTGCCATCGCGTTCGTTCGTTTATCACCGCCAGACCGGTCGGAAGGCCGCTCATGACGCCTGTGGAATGGATTGCGCTGCCGCTGGTCGCGATTGGTTGCGCCTTTTTCGCAGCGGGTACGGCGGGGCTGCTGCGCTTTCCGGATACGCTCAGCCGACTGCACGCGCTGACCAAAGCGGACAACCTCGGTCTCGGTTTTATCTGTCTTGGCCTGGCGGTCCGCGACGGGACGGCCGCCGGGGTGACCATGCTGGCGATCATATGGCTGCTGGCCATGTTCGCGGGCACGGTATCGGCCTTCCTGATCGCCCGCTGGCAGAGTGCCGAGGCAGACCGGGAGGACACATGAGCGGCGCCATCGGCACAACCTACGATCTGCTGCTGTGCGGTGGTCTGCTGTGGGCGGCGGTGCAGTCGGTGGCGATGCGTCAGGCGCTGAGCGCGGTCATCCTGTTCATGGTGTTCGGCCTGCTGATGGCCCTGGTGTGGGCCCGGCTGGGTACGCCGGATCTGGCCCTGGCGGAGGCGATCATCGGTGCCGGCATTACCGGTGCGCTGTTGCTCAGTGCCTGCCGGACGCTGCCGGCGGACATCGCCGGGGCCGCCGGGGAACAACACCCCGAGGCGCCCTGCGGCCTGCCCCAGGGCATCGTCATTGCCGTTTGCGCGGCGGTGGGGCTGGGTGTGGCCGCGCTTATGGCTGCGACCCTGAGCGGTCCCGGCACCAGTCCCGGCACTGGCGCAGAAACCGCCCGAGCGGCTGCCGCCGCCCACGAGCTCGGGAATCCGGTGACGGCCGTGCTGGTCGATTTCCGCGGTTTCGATACGCTGCTGGAAATGGTGGTGCTGCTGGCCGCCTGCCTGGCGCCCCGTGTCCTGATGGCACAGACAGCGCTGCCCGCCGTGAACCCGGAACCCGCGGACGATTCGCCCATGGTGGCGGCGCTGCTCGGCATGGCGACACCGGTACTGGTGCTCACCGCACTCTATCTCTTCTGGGCCGGCGCCCATGCACCGGGGGGCGCCTTTCAGGCCGGGGCTCTGCTGGGTGCCCTGGGGGTGCTGTATCGGCTGACCGGCCGGCTGGCTCCCAGCGAGCAGACACCGCTCTGGCTGCGGGCGCTGCTGGTCGTGGGGCTGGCGGCGTTTGTGCTCTACGCCATGCTCACCGCCGTGCTGTCGGCGGCCCCCATGACGTTGCCCCGGCCCGGCCTGCAGGCAACGGTGCTGATCATCGAGTTCACCCTGATGTTGTCCATCGCCGCCACCCTGACGCTGCTGTTTTCCGCGGCTCCGGGGTTTCAGCCGCGCACGGGGTCGTCACCGTGATGCCAATCTATGCGCTGACGGCCGGTTTGCTGTTCGCCGTGGGTCTCTACGGCGTACTCGGCCGCAGCGAACTGCTGCATCGCCTGCTCGGCACCAATCTGATGGCATCCGCCATATTCCTGTACCTGGTGGTGATCGCCGCCGACGGCGCGGGCGAACCGGATCCGGTACCCCAGGCGATGGTGCTCACCGGGATCGTCATCGCCGTCAGCCTGACGGCATTCGGCCTGATCCTGATACGTTATTTTCATGCCCTCGGCACGCGCCGCACGCTGGAGGAAGAGGAAGATCCGGATGGCTGATCCCGCGGGGGTCGTCCTGTGGGCGGGCGCCGCGCTGGTGTTCGGACCGCTGCTGGGAGCGGTGGTGGTCTATCTGTTGCCGGGTCGCCGCTTCGAGGCCCGGCTCTGCCTGGCCTTGTCCGCGGCGGCCCTTGTCCCGCTGGCCGGGCTGTCTGCGACAGTATTTGTTCACGGGGTGCAGGAGTTCACCTTCGGCGGACACGCCACGCCACTCGGCATAGCATTTTCCGTCGATGGACTCGCCCTGGCGATGCTCTGGTTGACGGGTCTGGTCATGTTCGCCTGTCACCTGTACGTCACGGGTTGGCTGCCCGGTGAGTCCGGCTTTCGGGCCGGCGAGTTTCGCGCCCTGGTGCTGCTGCTGTGGGGCGGCCTCAATGCGCTGTTCTGCTCCGCGGACCTGTTCAATCTGTATGTGACGCTGGAGATCGTCTCGCTGATCGGGGTGGCGCTGGTGGTCTTTGCCCGCGGCGCCGGCGCATTACGCGCGGCGTTGCGCTATCTGCTGTTCGCGCTGACCGGTTCCCTGTTCTATCTGCTCGGGGTGGCTTTGATCTACGCCGATACGGGGGTGCTGTCCTTCGCCGAACTCAGGGCGGCCGCTCCGGCAGGAGGCACCGCCGCAATCGCGCTGGCGGCCATGACCGCCGGCCTGGCGGTCAAGGCGGCCCTGTTTCCGGTGCACGCGTGGTTGCCGCCGGCCCATGCGGCCGCACCCAGTCCGGCCAGTGCCCTGTTGTCGGCGCTGGTCGCCAAAGCCGCCGCGTACCTGTTGATCCGCTTGTGGCTGGGGCCGTTTGCCGCCCTGGGCGGACCGGGCCTCCTGCAGGGCCTGGGCGCTGTCGGCCTGGCGGGCATCGTGTATGCGTCGGTTCAGGCACTGCGCCAGACGAGGCTGAAGGGTGTCATTGCCTATTCCACCGTTGCGCAGCTGGGCTACTTCCTGCTGCTGCTGCCCATGGCGTCCCTGGCGGCCTGGCAGGGAGTCGCCTACCACGGTCTGAGCCACGGACTGGCCAAGGCCGCGCTGTTCCTGGCGGCCGGCAACCTGATCCGCGTGGCCGGCAGCGACCGGCTCGAGGATCTCGGCCGTGCCGAGCCGTTGCTGGGCAGCAGTCTGCTGGCCATGGCCCTGGCCGGCGTGAGCCTGGCCGGGCTGCCGCCGAGCGGCGGCTTCGTCGGCAAATGGTGGCTGATACAGGCGGCGCTGGAAAGCGGGCAGTGGTGGTGGGCCGCCGGCATCGCGGCCGGCGGGCTACTGGGCGCGGCCTATGTCTTCAGGGTGCTGCGCCATGCCCTGTCGAATGCGCCGGCCCCGGCCCAGCCCGGCACGCTGACGGCGGGCATGGTGTGGTCGCCCGTACTGCTTGCCGTGGCCGCCTTCGTACTCGGTTTCACCGGCAATATCCTGGCGCCGTTGCTGGCCGTCGGCGCGCCGGGGAGCGGGTCGTGAACGGACTGTATGCGGCCATGCCCCTGTGGGCGGTGCTGACCTCGCTGGCGGCCGCCGCTGTGATCTTCGCGCTGGGCGAGGCGCGCCGGCGGGCGCGGATCGTGGTCAATCTGGTTGCGGTAGTTCTGAAGATCGTATTCGTCTGCGCGATGCTGGCCGGCGTCTACCTGGGTCATGAGTTCAGTGTGCGGGTGACGCTGTTGCCCGGTATCGACTTCGCCCTGCATGCCGACGCGCTGACCATGCTGTTGTCGACCCTGTCCGCGCTGTTGTGGCTGTTGACCACCATTTACGCCATCGGCTATCTGGAGGATTCCCCCCATCGCAGCCGATTCTTCGGCTTCTTCAGTATCTGTGTCGCCGCCACCATGGGTGTGGCTTCGGCCGCCAACCTTTTCACCTTCTTTCTGTTCTACGAACTGCTCACCCTGGCGACCTGGCCGCTGGTGGTGCATCGCGGCACGCCGGAGGCTCTCCGTGCCGGAGCCCTGTACCTGGCCTTTACCCTCGGCGGCGGCGGGGTACTGCTGGTCGGCGTGGCGGCGCTGCAGGTCGTCGCCGGCACCACGGAGTTCGTGCCGGGCGGCACCATCGCGGTGGACGAGGAGTCGACAGGACTGCTCACCCTGCTGTTTCTGCTGCTCTATGTCGGTATGGGCGTCAAGGCCGCGGTGGTACCCCTGCATGCCTGGCTGCCCCGGGCCATGGTGGCGCCGGCCCCGGTGAGCGCATTGTTGCATGCGGTAGCCGTGGTAAAGGCCGGGGCGTTCGGGATCGTCCGTCTGGTTCACGACGTTTTCGGCTACCCGTTGACCGCAACGCTTGGCATGCATCATGTGGTCGCGGTCACCGCGGCCATCACTATCGTGTACGGCGCCGCCCGGGCCCTGACCGCCGACGACCTGAAGCAGCGTCTCGCCTGGTCAACCGTGAGCCAGGTTTCCTACATCGGCCTTGGCGTCGCGATCGGCGGACCGCTGGCGACCATCGGCGGTATGGTGCATCTGGTGCACCAGGGCCTGATGAAGATCACGTTGTTCTTTTGTGCGGGCAATCTGGCGGAAACCCACGGTATCAAACGGGTATCGGACATGGACGGGGTGGGACGACGCATGCCGTGGACCATGGCGGCATTTACCCTGGCGGCGCTGGCCATGATCGGCCTGCCGCCGCTGGCCGGCTTCATCACCAAGTGGTATCTGGGTATCGGCGCCGCCGCCGTCGGTGCATGGTGGGTCGTGGGTGTGCTGGTGGCCGGCTCGCTGCTCAATGCCGGCTATTTCCTGCCCATCCTGTCGCGGGCCTGGTTGCGCCGCCCCGAGGGCGAGCCCGCCGTGGCCGAAGCGTCGGCGGCATTGCTGTGGCCCACGTTGCTGGCGGCGCTGCTCGCCGGGGGCGCCGGCCTGCTGGCCGGCATGCCGTGGAGCCCCCTGTACTGGGTGCAACTCATCGTCGAGCGCTCCTACCTGTGATGACGGCGCTCGCCACCTGCCTGCTGCTGATCGTGCCGCTGCTGCCCGTGCTCGCGGGCGTACTGGTATTCCACGTGCCGCGCATTCTGCCGCTGGTCCCGTGGCTGCCGCTCAGCGCGCTGCTGCTCATTCCGCTGCACGGCACCATCATTGACTACCCGTGGCTGCTGCTGGGCAGCCGTGTGGGGGTCGACACAACCGGGGTGGCGCTGCTGCTGCTCGGCTCCGTGGTCTGGACGGCGGCGGGATGCCATGCGCGACGCACCATTGCTGCCGCCGAGCAGCCGCGGTTTTTCTTTTTCTGGCTGGCCACCTGGTGCGGCAATCTGTGCGTTTTCATCACCTTCGATGCCGCCAGTTTTTATGCGGCCTATGCCATGACCACCTTCGCCGCCTGGGGTCTGGTGGTGCACAACCGGCGGCCGGAGGACTACCGTGCCGGGCGGGTCTATATCGTCATGGCATTGCTCGGCGAGGGACTCCTCATCGCCGGCCTGCTGTTGATCGGCAGCGGCGCCGGCAACTTCGCGCTGGAATCCGCGGCGGCTACCGTGGCCGGCATACCGGCTTCCGGGCCCGCCACGTACCTGCTGCTGGGCGGCTTCGCGGTCAAGATGGGGTTGGTCGGGTTGCACATGTGGCTGCCGCTGGCCCATCCGTGTGCGCCGGTGCCGGCGAGCGCGGTATTGAGCGGCGTGATACTCAAGGCCGGACTGGTGGGCTGGATCCGCTTTCTGCCGCTGGGCGAGGACGGATTCGCCACAGCGGGGACAGTGCTGTTGAGCGTCGGTCTGGTCACGGCGGCCTACGGCGTGGCCGTCGGCGTCGGTCAGCAGCGGGCGAAAGTCGTGCTGGCCTATTCGAGCATGAGCCAGATGGGGTTGGCGGCCGCCGCCGTCGGGCTCGCCCTCGCCGTGCCGCCGGCGGCCCCGGCGCTGGTCGCGGTGGCTGTTCTGCTCGCCGTCCACCACGGTCTGGCGAAAAGTGCCCTGTTCATCGGCATCGACCTGGCCGCCCGCAGCCCCCGGCTGGCCCGCCGGCTGCTGTGGCTGCCGGCGGCGAGTCTGGCCGGATTGCCGCTGACCTCGGGCGCCCTGGCCAAAACGGCCTTCAAGAGCGAAATGCCGCCGGGCTTTGCGACCTGGCTGGAGCCCGCATTGTTCGCCGCTTCGGTGCTGACGACCGGCCTGCTGGCGCGCTACCTGTGGCTGGTCTGGCCACGACGCGGCGGTTCCGGCGCGTCGGGCCCGGTGGCACCCTGGCTGGCGCTGCTGGCGGCTTCGCTGTCGTTGCCGTGGCTGCTGGTCTGGCTGGTTCGGCCGGACTGGGTGGCGGCGGCCCTGGACCTTCACTACCTGCCGGATGCGCTGCTGCCCGTCGTGCTGGGAAGCGTTGCGGCAGTGATTGCGGCGCGCTACCTGCCATGGACGCCGCGCTTTCCCGAAGGGGATGTGGTGGTGTTGCTGCACCGGCCGCGGCGGCGGACCCTGCCCATGCCGCGGTTGCGGCTGCCCGACTGGACACCGCTGCTGGCGCTGGCCGAAGACCGGCCTGTTGCGGGTCAGCGTTGCCCTGACGTTGTGGCTGGCCGTGCTGTGCGCGCTGCTGTTCGGCTTCGCCCGTTGACACCGCTGGCGGCGGCCGCGGGTTTGACAAAACCTGCTTTCGTAACTACCCCTACCGTTACTCCATCGTGAAGAGAAACAGCCGGTGCTGTACTTCCCGCCGCAATCCAGGGAAGGCTATAACAGGGAGAAGCAATATGAGTACAAGCAAAGCTCTCAGGTATTTGGCGGCTATTTCGTTGGCCTTCACGCTCCTGGCTTGCTCCGACAACAGCGACAACCCCGGGGAACAACCCTCTCCTCCCGGCCCTTTCTCCACGGCCAGTGAAATGGTCTCGGCCATCCAGACCGGGGACATAACGTCGAGCGAACTCCTGGAAATCCACCTCGAGCGTATCGAAGACCTCAACCCATCCATCAATGCAGTGGTATCGACTGATATCGATGCGGCAAGGGCGCGCGCCGCGGAGGCCGACGCAGCGGTACAACAGGGCGAACTCTGGGGACCACTACACGGCTTGCCCGTCACTATCAAAGACACCATGAACGTATCCGGCCTGCCGACCGTGATCGGAAATCCCGACTTCGCCGATTTCGTCCCGGATACGAACGCCGCGGGCGTACAGCGCTTGCTGGACGCGGGAGCGATCGTGATCGGCAAGACCAATACGCCACTGTTCGCAGGGGACTGGCAGACTTACAACGACGTATTTGGTACCACCAATAATCCCTGGGATCTGAGCCGCACCCCCGGGGGCTCCAGCGGAGGCAGCGTCGCCGCGATCGTGTCGGGCATGTCGGCGCTGGAACTGGGGGGTGACCTCGCCGGATCGCTGCGGGTTCCCGCGCATTTTACCGGCGTCTACAGTCATATGCCTTCCCTGGGATTGATCCCCATGGACGGGCATTTTTCCCGTTTCGCCCTGCCCCCCGCGCCGGAGCCTCCCGGTGCTATCGCCGGTGTGATAGGGCCTCTGGCACGCTCCGCCGAGGACCTTGAGCTGGCCATGAGTGTACTGGCGGCAGATGCGTTCGATTCCTTGCCGCCAGCGCGAGGGTCCGAGTTGTCTGATTTCCGGGTGGCCGCCTGGCTGACAGATCCGGCGCTCACCACGGACATGGAGGTGCTGGACGTACTGGAATCGGCGGTCGCCGAGCTGGAGAACGCTGGCATAGAAGTCGACCGCGTAACTCCCGTCGACGATTTGCGGCGGCTGGTCACGGAGTATCTGCAGCTTCGGCTTCATATCACCAACCGGATATCGCTGGCACCGGAGGCTCTGGATGCCCTGCTGGCGCGTCGCGCTACAATAATCGCCGATGTCGAGAATTTTTTCGAAAACTACGACGTTTTGCTGATGCCGGCCGCACCCACTGTCGCCTTTCCCCACGACCAATCGCCACTGGGTGAACGCACACTCAGTATCAATGGCGAGTCTGTAGACTATGTGGGCAACATAGACTTCTGGATAGCTCTGGCGCAGTACGCAAATCTTCCGGTTACGACAGCACCGTTGGGGCTCGGCGTCTCCGGTTTACCCGTGGGCATACAGGTTATCGGCCCGGCGGGGGAAGACTTGACCACCCTCACTTTTGCCGGATTGCTGGGTGAGGCGACAGGTGGTTTCGAGCAGCCGCCGCTGGACTAGCCTCACCAATGGGGTCACACCAATGGGGTCAGGTCTTTGATCGATGATTTCACCGCCGACGCACCCATTCCTTTGGTCTTACGCAAGGGCATGACCTGCCGGACTGTCAGTTAAGTAAGCCGGCCAGATCATCAATCATAGACCTGACCCCAACCGCTGTGACCCCAACCGCTGTAAGAATCAGGGGAGCAGACAGATGACGCGTACAGCGCGAACTCCAGTGCAAGCGCAATTGAAATTTCTCGCTGACAAGGACTCTCCCCTTCTCTACGTACCATCCAAAGGCGGCGGAGACCAGACCGAACATCTGGGCAATTTCGCCACTCGCACCGTGGAGATCCACAACGCACGCGAAGAGCTGCCATCGACCAGCCTGGATCGTGAGGGTTTCATGCTCACCCGGCACAACAGCGCCGTACAGGATTTTTACGACGACAGCCAACTCGACGGCATCTACCACGGGGAGGTCGCGGAACTACTGAAAGACGTGACAGGCGCGGGGCACGTCGAGGTGTTCGACGATACGCGCCGCAGCTCCTCCCGTGCACTGCAGCGCGATCGCGGCATCCGGGAGCCCGCCAATATCGTGCACAATGATTACACCGCGGACTCCGGAGCACGGAGGCTGCGCGATTTTTTCGCCGACAGGCCGGAGGGGTTGCAGCAGTTGGGGCAGCGCCGCTTCGCGATTATCAACGTCTGGCGCAGCATTGCCGGCACAGTGGCAGATCAGCCCCTCGTGATGTGCGATGCGACCACAATCAGCGACGAGGACCTGGTTTCTGTCGAACGTCGTGCCGAAGAACGTACCGGCGAGATTCAGGTCGCCCTTTTCAATCCGCTGCAGCGCTGGTACTACTTCCCCGACATGCGGAGCGACGAAGTGCTCCTGTTCAAGACCTTTGATTCGGCAGTGGATGGTCGCACCCGCTTTACACTGCACTCGTCGTTCGAAAACCCCAGCGCGCCCGGGGACGCGCCAGCACGGGAGAGCCTGGAAACGCGCTGTCTGGTGTTTTTCTGAACCGCCTGCAACACGCCGGTTTTTATCGGCAAATCAAACCGTAGCCCGCCCGTCTCACCGATGCGCAAAGCGTGTACACCTGTCGGGGTCAGGTCTTTGATCCATGATTTCAGCACGACCGCACCGATTTCATTGATCTTACGCCTGGGGGCTATCCTCCGGGCTCTGAGTTAAATGGACCAGCCGAGATCAACAATCAAAGACCTGACCCCATGAGCGTCGGCTACGCCGCATTTCTGGCCGCAGCGGCCTTATCGAGGTCATAGGTCGCCTGGAGATTCATCCAGAGTTTTGGCGATGTCCCCAGGGCGTCAGCGAGGTCTAATGCCGCCTCTGCCGTAATACCGCGTTTACCTCGGACGAGTTCATTGAGTCGCGCCTTGGTCCAGCCTATTTTCCTTGCGAACTCAGCCTGGCTCATGCCCTGGGGTTCGAGAAATTCCTCGAGAAGCATCTCGCCGGGATGGAACGGATGTTTAGGTTGCATGTTCACTGCGTTCACCTCTATCCATGATAATCCAATATCTGCACATCTTGTGATTGCCCTCCACGCCAGCGGAAAATCAGTCGCCATTGGTCGTTGATCCGTATCGAATAAAATCCCTTCAAATTACCCTTCAGAGCTTCCAGTCGATTACCAGGCGGTACTTTCAAATCTTGCAAGTCGGATGCGTCGTGCAGATAGAGTAGTTTCCTCCTGGCCGTTCTTCGAAGTTCATTTGGAAAAGATCGGGTTGACTTGCTCTTCCTGTCATAGAAGAGATCTTCCGCTACGGCATTTCCAAAGGATTCGATCATGTTATCATATTATCGGTATTCGATAACATCGGCAACGGTTGTCTTTCCAGCAAAAATCCGCGGGACTTGCCGTGACCTGTTCTGCACCGCGGTGCAGGATGTGCAGTGGACCCTCACATTTAAATCAATAATATCAACTAGTTAAAGATCTACAATACGATTTTTGAGATTGTGGCCGCACGCAGAGAGCGCCGCGCCGCCGACTCCAGTGGTGCCTACCAATAGTCCCCGGAAGCATCCCCGGCACATCGGTTGCGCTTTGTACCGAAAACTCAGGTAATCCCCTCCGCACTACAAGCGGTGCTCAATTGCCCTGCCCCACCGTATAGGGTAATGTCGCCCTTGTGACCTTACTGCACCGCATGCGCCGTCGTTCGCGTAACCTGGGCCGTCTCGGGGTGGGCACGTTCGTGCTGGTCTGGCTGTCGATCGTGACGGCTCCGTGCGTCGCCATGATCGGCCATGGACGACTGCGCCGACCACGATTGTCCACACTGTCCGCCGACGCTGTGTCACGAGCCTGAACCCGCCAGTTGCGAGGCCCCGGAAGCGCTCGATAGCCTGCGCGCCGGCGATATCTCGCCCGTGGTGCTGGCGCCGCTCCCCGCGGCGCCGACCATGCCGGCCCTGGCGAGCCTCGACAGCGGCGGCCTGGAGTTCCCCCCGCACCCGCCGGCACGCGCCGGACCGCGCGCGCATCTGATCCACGTCCAGTTCAACGAGTAGTTCGTTCCCACAAGTGAAGAATGCCCCTGCCGGACAGAGTTCCGGCGGATAATGTGCACTTCCCGGAGAACGAACATGCACTACCCGGATACACCCTGTTCCCTGATCGCCGCCGTCGCCCTGCTGCTGGCGGCGTGCAGCGGCGGAGCCTGGGCCGAATCGCGGCCCCTGACCCTCGACGAAGCGGTAGCGACCGCACTGGCCGCCGGGGACCCCGAATTCGAGCGCTTTTCCGAGCGTGCCGAGGCCCTGGAGAACCGGGCCGTGGCCGACGCGCAGTTGCCCGACCCGAAACTCACCGGCCAGGTCGCCAACGTGCCGACCGACTCGTTCGAATTCGACGAGGACGGCATGACCCAGGCGCTGCGCCTCGGCCTGCGCCAGGAATTTCCGGCGGGCAGGGCCCTGCAGGTGCGGGGTGAACAGCGACTGGCCGAGGCCGACGTCGAACGCGCCCGGCGCGAGAACGCTCGGCGCAATGTCGCACTGGCCACCCGCACGGCCTGGCTGGACCTGGCCTACCAGCGGCGCGCAATCAGGGTATTGTCGAACAGCCGCGAGGCGATCGAAGAGCAGATCGAGTCGCTCACCGCGCGCTTCGCGACCGGCCGCATACACGCCCAGGAGCTGTCGCGCGCCAGACTCGAGCTGTCCCTGCTCGACGACCGGCTGGTCGAGCACCGGCGCCTGATGGACATTGCGCGCGAAGCGCTCGCCCGCTATACGGGGCCCGCTGCCTCGCGGCCACTACCCGAGTCGATCCCGCAATTGCCCGAACCGCGGAATCCGGCCGCGCTGGCACAACGTCTGGTCGAACATCCGCGGGTTCGCGCTGCCGACGGGCGCATCGCAGCCGCGGACCTCGGCGTCGAGTTGGCCGAGCAGGCCTACAAGCCCGAGTTCGCGATCGAGGGCGGCTACGGTCTGCGCAGGGAGCGTTCGGACCTGGCGACAGTCGGCATCACGCTCTCGCTGCCACTGTTTACGGACAAGCGCCAGGACCGGCGGCGCCTGGCGGCTGTTCGCGAACGCGGCGCCCGGCGACTCGATCGCGACATGCTGCTGCTCGACATGAAACGCCAGCTCGAACAGGCACTGGCCAACTGGCGCCGCCTGCAGGAGCGGATCGCGCTTTATCGCCATGCGATCGGCGAGCGGGCGCGGGAAACCGCGGACGCTTCGATCACCACCTATGCCAACAACCAGACCGACTTCGCCGAGCTGATCCGCAGTCAACTCGCCGAGCTGGACATCGAACTCAAGCGGGCCGAACTCGAAACCGAAGCCGCCAAAGTCTGGGCACGGCTGGCGTGGTTGACCGGAGACCCCTCATGAACAGTACAAGAATGCTGATCGCGATTGCGATTGCCGCCGTCCTGGGCGGCGCCGTGGGCTGGTGGCTGGCCAGGCCGGCGGATACCACAGGCAACGAAGCGGCCGACGGCGGTGGAGCGCGTGAAATTCTCTACTGGGTCGCACCCATGGACCCGGACTACCGGCGCGACGAACCCGGCAAGTCGCCGATGGGCATGGACCTGGTGCCGGTCTATGCCAACGAGGCCGGTAACGGCGGGGACGACCAGCCCTCGCTGCGGATCGATCCCTCTGTCATCAACAACATCGGCGTGAAGATCGCAAAGGTCGAACGCGGCCCCATGGTGCGCAGGATCGATACGGTCGGCTTCATCACGCCGAATGAACACCGCGTCAGCCATGTGCATGTGCGCAGCGAAGGATGGATCGAGCATCTCGCGGTACACACCGAGGGCGCGCGGGTGGAGCGCGGCGATGTGCTGTTTCAGTTTTTCGCCCCCGCCCTGGTCAGCGCCCAGGAAGAGTTCGTGCAGGCGCTGGCCACGGGCCAGCACTCGTTGATCGACGCCACGCGCCGCCGCCTGCTGGCACTGGGGCTGCTGCCCGGGCAAATCGAGCAACTGCAGCGCGCGCGCGAAGTCCATCGCCTGATCGACATCAAGGCACAGCAATCCGGTTACGTCACCGCGCTGAATGTGCGCCACGGCATGTTCGTCAAGCCCGAACTGATGGTGATGAGCATTGCCGACCTCTCCGAAATCTGGGTGGAGGTCGATATCTTCGAAGGCCAGATCGACCGGGTGGCGCCCGGGCAGACAGCACGCGTGCGATTGCCGTTTGCACCGGGGCGAGAATGGGTAGGCGAGGTGGATTACGTCTATCCGACGATCCGGGCCGGGAGCCGCACCGGACGGGTCCGGCTGGCGTTCGACAACCCCGATCTCGCTCTCAAGCCGAACATGTACGCCGACGTCGAAATCGACGCCGCACCGCGCCGAAACGTCCTTCAGGTACCCGCCCAGGCTGTGATTCGCTCCGGCGCTGAGGAACGGGTGATTGTCGCGCTGGGCGACGGGCGCTTCCGGCCCGCCGAGGTGCGTACGGGACTGGAGAGCGAGGGCCGCGTCGAGATTCTCGATGGTCTTGCCGAAGGCGAGCAGATCGTCATCTCCAGTCAGTTCCTGATCGACTCGGAAGCCAGCCTGGATGCATCCCTGCTGCGGCTGCTCGCGCCGGCGGAACACAATCCGGCGCCTGCGGGCGACAACAGGGAAAAAATGGACCACGCGGACGGCGACATGGCGACCATGGAAAACGGCGGAGAAACCCGATGATTGAAAAAATCATCCGCTGGTCGATCGACAACCGTCTCCTGGTATTGATCCTGGCGGCGCTGGTAGCCGCCTGGGGCGTGATTGCCATGCTGCGCACGCCGCTGGATGCGATCCCGGACCTGTCCGACGTACAGGTCATCGTCAAATCCAGCTATCCGGGCCAGGCGCCGCAAGTCGTCGAGGACCAGGTCACCTATCCGCTGACGACAGCCATGCTCGCCGTACCGGGCGCCGTGACGGTGCGCGGCTATTCGTTTTTCAACGATTCCTACGTCTATATCATTTTTGAAGACGGCACGGACTTGTACTGGGCCCGCTCGCGGGTGCTGGAATACCTGAGCCAGGTAGCGCCCTCCCTGCCCGAAGGGGTCCGCAGCGCGCTCGGCCCCGATGCCACCGGCGTCGGCTGGGTGTATCAGTACGCGCTGGTCGATCGTACCGGTCAGCACGACCTCGCTGAGTTGCGCTCACTGCAGGACTGGTTCCTGAAATACGAGTTGCAGACCGTCGAGGGTGTCGCGGAAGTCGCCACCATCGGCGGCATGGTCCGCCAGTACCAGGTCATCGTCGACCCGGACAAGTTGCGCGCCCATGATATTGCGCTGACCCGGGTGCGCGATGCGATACGGCGCGGCAACATGGAAAGCGGCGGCCGTGTCATCGAGATGGCCGAAGCGGAGTACATGGTCCGCGCCACCGGCTACGTCGACTCGCTGCAAGATCTCGAGAATATCCCGCTGAAAACCACTGCCGATGGCGTGCCGGTACTGATCCGCGATGTCGCCCGCGTGCGCCATGGCCCGGAACTGCGGCGCGGCATCGGCGAACTGAACGGCGAGGGAGAGGCGGTCGGCGGCGTGATCGTGATGCGTTTCGGCGAGAACGCGCTGGCCACCATCGAGCGGGTCAAGAAACGCCTGGATGAGCTGAAGGCGGGCCTCCCCGAGGGCGTCGAGATCGTGGAAACCTACGACCGCTCGGCGCTCATCGAGCGCGCGGTCGACACCCTCACCGAAAAGCTCGTGCAGGAATTCATCGTTGTCGCGCTGGTCTGCCTGCTGTTCCTGTTCCACTTCCGCTCGTCGCTGGTCGTGATCCTGAGTCTGCCGCTCGGCATTCTCGTCAGCTTTATCGTCATGAACGCCCAGGGCATCAACGCCAACATCATGTCGCTGGGCGGCATCGCGATCGCGATCGGCGCGATGGTCGACGGCGCCATCGTCATGATCGAGAACTATCACAAGCACCTCGAGAAAGCCGGTGGCGATCGCCGACGAACGCGAGCGCTGGCGGATCGCCGCCGACGCGGCCAGCGAAGTGGGTCCGGCGCTGTTCTTCTCACTGTTGATCATTGCGCTGAGCTTCATTCCGATCTTTGCGCTGGAAGCTCAGGAGGGCCGGCTATTCAAGCCGCTGGCGTTTACCAAGACCTATGCCATGGCGGCGGCGGCCGGCATCGGTATCACGCTGGTACCGGTACTGATGGGATACCTGATTCGCGGGCACATTGTCCCGGAACACAGGAATCCGGTCAGTCGCCTGCTGATCGCGGCGTACCGTCCGGTCCTCGCCACTGCGCTGCGATTCCCCAGGCTGACGCTACTCGGGACGTTGGTGGTGCTGGCCAGCACCTGGATACCCTACTCGCGGCTCGGCAGTGAATTCATGCCCGAGCTCGACGAGGGCGACCTGCTCTACATGCCCAGCGCCTTCCCGGCGGCTTCGGCCGGGAAGGCATGAGCGAGATGCTGCAGCCAGACCAACCGCCTGATCAGGACCGTGCCCGAGGTCGAAACGGTTTATGGCAAGGCCGGGCGCGCCGACACCGCCACCGACCCGGCGCCGCTGACCATGATCGAGACCACGATCCAGCTCAAACCGCGGAGCCAGTGGCGCGAGGGCATGACCATGGACAAGCTCAAGGCCGAACTCGACGCGCTGGTGCAGGTGCCGAGCCTGACAAACATCTGGATCATGCCGATCAAGAACCGCATCGACATGCTCGCCACCGGTATCAAGACGCCGGTCGGCATCAAGGTGGCGGGGCCGGACCTCGACGTCATCGCCGGCATCGGCGAGCGGATCGAGCGCACGCTCGGGAATGTTCCGGGCACCGCGTCGGTCTACGCCGAGCGGGTCACCGGCGGGCGCTACGTTATCGTCGACGTCGATCGGCCGGCAGCGGCCCGCTTCGGCCTCAACATCGCCGACGTACACGCCATCGTGCGCTCGGCGATCGGCGGCATGACGGTGGGACAGAGCGTCGAGGGGCGTGAACGCTACCCGATCAACCTGCGCTACCCGCGCGACCTGCGCAGTTCGCTGGAGGAACTGCGCCAGCTCCCCATCGTAACGCCGGGTGGCGAGTACATACCGTTGTCCGCCGTTGCCCGTATCGACGTCGCCACCGGCCCCGGCGTGATCCGCACCGAGAACGCGCGTCTCAACGGCTGGATTTATGTCGACGTAGCCGCGTCCGACCTCGGCGGCTACGTGCGCAGGGCCAGACAGGCCGTAGCCGACAATGTCGATCTGCCGCCGGGTTATGCGCTCGGCTGGTCGGGTCAGTACGAGAACATGGAGCGCGCGGCGGCCAAACTGCGGCTTGTCGTGCCCGCTGCTATCGCCATCATTCTGCTGCTGCTGTTCCTGAACTTCCGCAACCTGATCCCGGTGGCTATCATCATGGGCACGCTGCCGCTCTCTCTGGTGGGCGGGTACTGGCTGCTCTACCTGCTGGACTACAACATGTCGATCGCAGTCGGCGCCGGTTTCATCGCCCTGGCCGGCGTGGCGGTCGAGATCGGCGTACTGATGATCGTCTACCTCGAGCAGTCGATGAACAGGCGCCGCGACCGGGCGGCTCAATCGGGTCGTCCCATCACGCGCGCGGACACCATGGAGGCGGTGACCGAGGGCGCGCTGCTGCGCGTGCGCCCGATCCTCATGACGGTCGCGGCCACCATCGCCGGCCTGTTGCCCATCATGCTCGGCTCGGGCACCGGCTCCGAGGTCATGCGCCGCATCGCCACGCCGATGGTGGGCGGCATGATCACCGTGACCGTACTGACGCTGCTGGTCGTGCCGGTCGTGTATTCAATGTGGAAACGCACCGGCCTCCCGGGGGAGGCTCAACCATGATCTATCAGCGCCCGCGATATCGAATGTCGTGGGCGACACTCTGCGGTACGCTTGCGGATTAATGCAGGAGTTATGAAATGAACCACGAACACGAAAATTGCCATCACGACAATCGGGCCGGGGAATCGACCGGCCCCGAAAACGGGAAATTTGATTCGGTGCCCCGGGACTATACCGGCACCGTCTACACCTGTCCGATGCACCCGCAGGTGCGTTCGACCGAGCCGGAATCCTGCCCGCTCTGCGGTATGGGTCTGGAGCCCGAGACGGTTAGTCTGGATGACGACGACTCCTCCGAGTTGCGCGACATGAGGCTGCGGTTCTGGATCGCCTCCGCTCTCACCCTCCCCGTGGTCTTTCTCGCCATGGGCCAGCACATCCCGGGCCTGGACATGGAAGCAATGGTTCCCCACCGCGTCAGAGTCTGGCTCGAGTTACTGCTGAGCACGCCGGTCGTAATGTGGTGCGGCTGGCCGTTCTTCGTTCGGGGCTGGCGCTCGGTGGTCACGCGCAACCTGAACATGTTCACGCTGATCGGGCTGGGCGTCGGCGTATCCTATGGGTACAGCGTCGTCGCGGTACTGTTTCCGGGTAGTTTTCCCGATGCCTTTCGCAGCGCAAGCGGCGAGGTCGGCGTGTATTTCGAGGCCGCGGCGGTGATCGTCACACTGATCCTGGTCGGGCAGGTCATGGAGCTCAAGGCCCGCAGTTCCACCAACGCGGCCATCAAGGCACTGCTCGGGCTGGCGCCCAGGACAGCCCGGCGCATCAGTGCCGACGGGGAAGAGGAGGACGTGCCGCTCGATGACATTGCCCTCGGCGACCGCCTGCGAGTGCGGCCGGGGGAGAAGATACCGGTCGATGGCCGCGTCGAGGAGGGCAATTCCTCGGTGGACGAATCGATGATTACCGGCGAGCCGATTCCGGTCGAAAAGGGTGAGGGCGACAAGGTCATCGGCGCCACCGTCAACGGCACCGGCGCGCTGCTGATCGAGGCCGAGCGCGTCGGCAGCGACACGCTGCTGGCGCAGATCGTGCAGATGGTTGCCGAGGCGAGCCGCAGCCGCGCTCCGATCCAGAATCTGGTGGACGTCGTGGCCGCGTGGTTCGTGCCCGCGGTGGTTGTGAGCGCGGTCATCACCTTCATCGTCTGGGCCATCTGGGGCCCGCAGCCGGCCATGACTTACGCGTTGATCAACGCGGTGGCGGTATTGATCATCGCCTGTCCGTGCGCGCTGGGTCTGGCAACGCCGATGTCGATCATGGTTGCGAGCGGCAAGGGCGCGGCCGCCGGTGTGTTGTTCAAGAACGCCGAAGCCATCCAGACCCTGCGGCAGGTCGATACGCTGGTCGTCGACAAGACCGGCACACTGACCGAAGGCCGGCCCGAGCTTCAAAAGATCGTGGCGGCGACGGACTTCGACGAGGAACGGGTACTCGGCCTGGCCGCGTCGCTGGAACGGGGCAGCGAACATCCACTGGCCGCGGCGATCGTCCAGGGCGCCGAGGACAGGGGCATCTCGCTCGAGAATTACACCGATTTCGAATCCGTGACCGGAAAAGGCGTCACGGGGCGGATCGGCGACCGGCGTGTGGCGCTCGGCAACAAAGCTCTGATGGATGCGCTGGATGTATCGGCGGACGCGCTTGCCGAACAGGCCGAGGCGCTGCGCGCCGAGGGCATGACCGCCATGTTCATTGCCGTCGACGACGACGCCGCCGGCCTGGTTGCCGTCGCCGATCCCGTCAAGCAAACCACCGCGGAGGCCATCGAATCACTGCACAGCGAAGGTATTCGCATCGTCATGCTCACCGGCGACAGCGAGACCACGGCCCGGGCTGTGGCGCGGCAACTGGACATCGACGAGGTCATCGCGGAAGTCCTGCCCGAACAGAAGTCGGACAAGGTCAAGGCGCTGCAGGCCGAGGGCCGCTTCGTCGCGATGGCAGGGGACGGCATCAACGACGCCCCGGCCCTGGCGCAGGCCCAGGTCGGCATCGCCATGGGCACCGGCACGGATGTGGCCATGGAGAGCGCCGGCGTGACACTGGTCAAGGGCGACCTTCGCGGCATCGCGCGGGCGCGTGTGCTCAGCCGCGCGACCATGCGCAATATCAAGCAGAACCTGTTCTTCGCTTTCGTCTACAACAGCCTGGGCGTGCCGGTCGCCGCCGGCGTACTGTACCCGTTTTTCGGCATCCTGCTCTCGCCGATGATCGCCGCGGCGGCGATGTCCTTCAGCTCGGTGTCGGTGATTGGCAACGCGCTGCGACTGCGGCGAGCGGAGATGACGTGACGGCCAGGGGTCGCAACGATGGGGGTCACAACGATGGGGTCACAACGATGGGGGTCAGGTCTTGGATTGATGATTTTGCCGGGCAGACCGGTATATTCTGGCCTACATAAGCTGATATATGCCTGATTTTGGTGCAGCTGAGGGCACAATGAAAGGACTTCAAAGAGGCGTTGGTTGATCGATCCACTCCTGTAGCGGCGGGACGAACCGTCGTTGCAGTCGTCCCTGCTACCCGGATTCCCGATCCCCCGAGGGGCTTGTGTAACGGTCATTGAGCGACTGCACAAACCTGTCCGCATCCGCCAGCACCGCCTCCAGCTGCCGCCGGCTGCGGCCGGTCCATCCCCGGGGCCGCGTGGAGAAGGAAGCGCGCCACCAGGCTTTCAGGTTGTGGCCAAAAGCGCTTGTCACCAGCTCGCGGTCGCGCTCGGCCATGTCGCGTTTGCCCAGGGTGCGAAGTACGCTGCGCCCGGCGTATCGGCGCAACCGTCGCGAAACCAGCAGCGCCAGCCCCAGGACCACCGCCAACACGCCGAGGGCAACGGGCCAGTCCGTACCTGCCAGGGGAGTGAACTCCAGTCCCCGCCACAGTCCCAGTGCGATGGACGTTCCCAGAAAAACCGCGACGAGTCCCGTGAAAACCACGGTATTGAGCCAGAACGTGCGCTTGCGCCACAGCTTGCGGGCATCCGCCACCCGGGGAACGATGTCGTCCCGCAGGTACTTGGCAGTCTTTTCGAGCACGCCCACCACCCGGTAGGCGCGCTCGACTTCCACCTGACGGATGCGCGCCTCGATGTCGGCGAGGTCTTCGTCCCGCTTTCGCTCCAGGCGCTCCCGCACCTGTTCGTCCTCGATCGCCACGGCCGCTTCCCGGGCAAACAGCCGGTAGAAGCGACCGGCGGTAAGCCCGTTCTGGGCCAGCGCCCGCTGCCAGGCGGCGACCACTTCCTCCGGGTTGTCCTCCCGGGCGGTATTGTCGATCTGGTTGAGAATATAGAGAAACTTGGTGGAATCGGGCCGGTTGATGGTGTTGGCCACCAGGTGCTCCAGGGTATCGCGCATGGCGCCCGGCTCCGGGTGGCGGGCATCGAAGAAAACCAGCACCAGATCCGACAGATCCATGATGTGGTCGGTAATCAGCAACGTGGAGGAGCGCTGCTGATCGGCGTCAAAGCCGGGCGAATCGATGAAAATCTTGCCCCGCAGGGAATCGGCCCGGAATGTCTTCAGCTGCAGGTAGGAATCCACCCGGCGCCCCTCCCCCCGGGCCGCCTCTTCGATATTGCGACTGATGCGGTAGAAGGGAAACCGGGGATCGCTGTCCAGTGAAAGCCCTGGCAGCACCGTGCTCTCCTCCTCCCTGCCGTAACAGATCACGGTGAACTTGTCGTCCACTGCCTGGTTGCCGGTACGCTGTAGTGGTTTGTCGATAAACTGGTTAACAAAGGTGGATTTTCCGGAGGAAAATGTTCCCAGCAGGGAAATGACAGGCCACCAGGAAACCTGGATGGCGTAGGAGTCGTCTTCACCCATCACCCCCAGACGATGAGCGACCCGGTCGAGTTTGCGGAAGCTCTTTACCGCCTCGGCAAGCACCGGGTTCTCCTGCTGAAGGTGGGCCTCCAGCCGTTTGACCCGCTCATCAATGGCTGACTTTGCCATATTCGAACCTATCTCCCGATAATCCTGCGATATGTACGCGCCCGAGACTAAAACAGGGCCTTTCGTCATCCGTGTGCTATAGCAACAAGTATACCAAGTGCGGCAAGTGTACCAAGAGAATGGCTAACGGTGTTCCGCGGCCTGTCGGCCGACGCAACGATCCGTCGGCCTGCGACTCGATTACAGCTCTAATCCTCTGTGAAATTCTTGCATGCGCCGGGGTAAGAATTACCATCGGGGCAGTGCCGCGGTGCGGTCTGTCACGCCTCCTGGGCCATGGTATGGAACTTGCTTACTCTATAACATGACATCCAAAGAAGGCCGATATTCGGCCAAACGGAACGCTGCCGAGGACGCATGATCGACCTTTACACCATGAGCAATCCCAACGGCAAGATACGGGCTATACTGGATCACGAGGGTCGCGCGTTCCCTCAGGGTGGATTCGCCATGTGCCGCACAGCCTGCCCGGTCTTCTTACCACCCGGATCGCAGTGAGAGGCAGGACCCGCAGCCCCATATCGGGACCTTTGCCCCCCGCAATCGGCGCGAATTCATGAACCTGATGCGCTGGAGTTTCTAGTTGTGCGTCCGCTTCCGCCCAAAACGGCGGAAACGGGCGCCAACGGGATTTTCGGCACGAGAGAAACTGATGGAAGGTGACAAGACCGTGACAAATACCCGACAGACAGCCAACAGCGGCGCCGCGCAGCGTCCCGTGTATATCGTGGACGGCGCGCGCACACCCTTTATCAAGGCACGGGGCGAACCCGGCCCGTTCACGCCGGTGGATCTGGCGGTGCAATGCGGCAACCCGCTGTTGCAGCGCCAGCCCGTGCCACGCGATAAATTCGACCAGGTCATTCTGGGCTGTGTCAATGTCGTCTCCGAGGAGATGAACCCGGCGCGGGTGGCGGCTCTGCGTCTGGGCATGGGCAACAGCATGCCGGCCTTTACCGTGCAAATAAACTGCGGGTCGGGCATGCAGTCCATCGATACCGCGTTTCGTTACATCCGCGGCGGCGACGCCAACCTGATCCTCGCCGGCGGCACGGAAGCGCTGAGTCACGGCCCGCTGCTGTTCCGCCAGCAGGCGGTGGAGTGGTTTGCCGCGCTGTCCAAGGCCAGGAGTTTCAGTCAACGGCTGCGAACCCTCCTCAGATTTCGCCCGGCTTTCTTTAAACCGGTGATGGGCCTCGAGCGCGGTCTGACCGATCCTGTGGTGGAGATGAACATGGGACAGACAGCCGAAAAGCTGGCTCAGCTCTTTGACATCTCCCGGCACGCGGCCGACGAATACGCCGCCAGCAGCCAGCAGCGGCTGCACCGCGCCCAGGAAGACGGGGTCTTCGAGGGCGAGATCGAGCCCGCTTTCGATCGCGCGGGAAATGTCTACGAGAAGGACGACGGCGTGCGTCCCGACAGCACCGCGGAAAAGCTGGGCAAACTGAAACCGGCCTTCGAGCCACCCTATGGCAGTGTGACTGCGGGTAACAGTTCCCAGATCACCGACGGCGCCTCCTGGGTCGTCCTGGCCTCGGAAGAGGCGGTGGAGAAATACGGCCTGACGCCCAGGGCCCGCATCGTGGACAGTGAATGGGCGGCGCTGGATCCCGCTGTCATGGGGCTGGGGCCGGTCCTGGCATCCACCCCTCTCATGCAACGGCACGACCTGGCGCTGGGCGATGTCGAGCTGTGGGAAATCAACGAGGCCTTCGCCGCCCAGGTGCTGGCCTGTCTCAAGGCCTGGAACGACGAGGAGTTCTGCCGGTCGATTCTGGGACTGGACGGCGCGGCGGGCGAACTGCACAGGGAGATTCTCAATGTACACGGCGGCGCCATCGGCGTCGGACATCCCGTGGGAACCAGCGGCAACCGGATCGTTCTGCACATGGCAAACGCCCTGCACCGGCTGGAGAAAACCCGCGGCATTGCCACCGAATGCATCGGCGGCGGTCAGGGCGGCGCCATGCTGCTGGAACGAGTCTGAAGGAGACGCACATGAACGCCAATGTGGCAACATTTCTGGAACAGCGGTTACGCGAACAGCAAAGAGAAGGTGGCGAATACGACCACTGGCATCTGCAGCGCAACGACGATGGCGTGCTGTGGCTTTTATTCGACAAGAAAGGCACCGGCACCAACACACTCGACGCCGAAGTCCTCGAGGAATTGGGCCGCATCCTCGATAACCCTGGCGAGAAGCCGCCGCGGGCAATCGTGTTGCGCTCGCTGAAACGCGGCGGCTTTTGCGCCGGCGCCGATATCGAACAGTTTTCAAAGTACAGCGAAGAAGAAATGGCGGAGCTTCTGCAACAGGGCCACGACATTCTCGACCGTCTGGAAAAACTCAAGCAGCCGACGATTGCCGTTGTCCACGGCCATTGCCTCGGCGGAGGTCTGGAACTGGCGCTGGCCTGCGACCGACGTATCGGCCTGAAAGACTCACTGGAGATGGGTTTTCCGGAGATACAACTGGGCCTGCATCCGGGGCTCGGCGGTACGTTTCGCCTGACCGGCCTGATCGACCCGGTGGTTGCCATGACCATGATGCTCACCGGCAAGCCGGCCCACGACAAACAGACGCTCAGTCGCGGGCTGGTGGATGCGCTGGTGGAGGAACGCCATCTGGAAAATGCCGTCGCCGCCGCCGTCGAAGGTCGTATCCCGCGACAGCGCCAGTCACTGAAGGACCGCTTGATGACGACCGGACCGGCCCGCCGACTTGCCGCTCGAAAAATGCGCGCCGAATCCGAAAAGCAGGCGCCTTCCCGACACTACCCCGCACCCTGCCAACTGATCGACCTGTGGTGTGAACACGGCGGCGACCGTCGAGCCATGCAGCGGGCGGAAATCAAATCCTTTGCGGCTCTGCTGGACAGCGAGACCAGCCGCAATCTGGTGCGCGTTTTTTTCCTGCGAGAGGGACTGAAACTGGCCGCCAAGGGCGATTCGGATATCGGACACGTCCATGTCATTGGCGCGGGCGCCATGGGCGGCGATATTGCCGCCTGGTGCGCACTGCAGGGATATCGCGTCACGCTCACGGACGTGGACCCCGAACCGATCGCGAAAGCGGTCGCCTCAGTTACCGACCTGTGCCGGGACAAACACAAATCCGCCATCGAGACACGCGATACGCTCGATCGGCTCACCCCCGACCCCGCCGGGCAGGGCGCGGCGGCCGCCGACCTCATCATCGAGGCCGTGCCGGAGAACGCGGAACTCAAGAAGAAAATCTATCAGGGCGTGGAACCGCTCATGAAAAAAGATGCGATTCTGGCCAGCAATACTTCCAGCATTCCCCTGGAGCAGCTCGCGTCTTTCGTGGAAAAGCCCGAACGCCTGTTGGGTATTCACTTTTTCAATCCGGTGTCCAAGATGCTTATCGTCGAGGTCGTGTCGCACGACAAGGTGGACGCGTCCGTACAGGAACGGGCCGTGGCGTTCACCAACGCCATCGGCAAACTGCCGGTGCCGGTCCACAGTTACCCGGGGTTTCTGGTCAACCGCGCCCTGATGCCCTACCTGATGGAGTCGCTGGTACTGCTGGATGAGGGCGTGGACAAGACACGCATCGACCGCGTCGCCGTCGACTTCGGCATGCCCATGGGGCCGGTGGAGCTGGCCGACCAGGTGGGCCTGGACATCTGCCTGCACGTCGCCGACGTTCTCAAAGACCTGCTCGACAAACCCATGGCGGATGTTCCCGGGTGGCTGCGCGACAAAGTGGAAAAGGGCGAGCTCGGCGCGAAATCCGGACAGGGCTTCTACAAGTGGGAGAGCGGCAAGGCGCAGAAGGATAGCGACGGCGACGCCGGGCAGGACACGTCGAGCGACGAGGAACTGACCGACCGGCTGCTGTTGCCCATGCTCGACGCCTGTGTCGAATGCTACCGCAAGGACGTAGTCGACGAACTGGACCACATCGATGCCGCCCTGATTTTCGGTACCGGTTTCGCGCCCTTTCGCGGCGGGCCGATGCAATACGCCCGAACTCGCGGCATTACCGATATTGTGTCAACGCTGGAGTCACTGCGGGAAAAGCACGGCGAGCGCTTTGCGCCGGACGAGGGCTGGAAGGCGCTTCAGGATTGATCCGGCGTCCGGGCGCGGCGATAGGATAGGTGCGCGCCGTCCCGCGCACTGCGCCGTACTCATCCAGCAAGCCATGTCATCCGACCATTCATGGATAGATTCGGTAGTTGGTACGATTGTAGGGTATCAGTTCATATTGATCCTGCAGAAACATAACCAGGTCGCTGAGCTGTTCTATGGTCATGATGTCGTTGTACACGCGCATCGGGGAGCCCTCCTCCTTCCCGCTGGCCTCGCCCGCGTACCTGCGGGAGATGCGGTGGGAGGGATTGATAATCGACGTTACCAGCTCACCGTAGGTGCTGATGCGATTCACCTTGCCGCCCAGCGAAATGGAGAACTGGGGGTTCTCGGGCTGCTGTATGGTGTCATGGTCGCGGATCGTGTGGCAGTCGTGACAGCGCAGCTCGACAAACGTGCGCTCGCCGGCCCCGGGGTCGCCCTCCGGCAGCGTAAAGCCCCAGCCGGATTCGGGGCTCATATCGCAACCGCCTGCGAGCAGGGCCGCGAAGAGCGCACCCAGTATTCTTATCCTGGCCATAGACAAACTCCTGTTCTTGCAATGCAATGGACACCCACAGTCTAGGACACCTGGCCGGAGACTGCCCGACCTTCGTTAACCAGTCGGGGATATACTTGCGTTCAGGATCCTGACCCGGTTTGCACAAAGATGCGCAAGTCAGGGGCAATAGTTGACCTGAATCAATACCTTGCGATCGACAGTGACTATAGTCCGGTATTGAAAACTGCGCCTGCAGGCCCTGTAAACGGGTTTCGCTACAGGAAGTGATCGGGGACAATCCCTGTTGTGCAACCACTGGCAATCAGCACAGGAGATAGCCCATGATCCCATGCGCGCGATGGCAGGCATTGGTGATCGCATGTTTGATGGCGGGTTGCGATATGGGCCCCGAATCCGGCTGGGGCTTTACGCTGCCGGAGGGCGACCCCGAGGCCGGCGAGCAGACCTTCGTGGAACTGCGGTGCACAGACTGCCACAGCGTCAGGAACCAGGACCGCGTGACACAGCCGGAGAATCCGCAGCTGTCAATCGCCCTCGGGGGCGAGGTGAGACGCATAAAGACCTATGGTGAACTGGTGACGGCCATCATTAATCCCTCGCACAAGATATCGCGGGGCTATCCGCCTTCCGCGGTCGTGGAGGAAGGCCGCTCGAAAATGCGCGCATACAACGACATCATGACCGTGCAACAGCTGTCGGACCTGGTCGCGTATCTGCAGAACCAGTATTCCCTGCGCCCCCGCAAAACCACCGAGTACCAGCCGTATTTCTGACTCTCGCCGCGACATACCGGCCGGCGGCTGTTAGTCCAGCCCGCTCCGGTAGATGCCGAAATGCACATAGGGCGCCCGCGAGGGTCGCCCCGGCACCACATTATCCGGCACCTTGTGCCTGACCGGGGTCAGACTGAGCAGGTAGGCCGCGATGGCGTTCGCGTCGGCGGCCGATAATCGGTTGTAAACCGGCCACGGCATTACCGGAAGATGGCGACGACCGACTCTGTCCTCGCCCGTGCGCAACAGCTCGACGACCTCGTCCGTTTTCCACCGGCCGATCCCGGTCTCGTCGTCCGGTGTCAGGTTGGCGGGAAACACGACGCCCGGGTACTTTTCATCGAGAGGGCTTGTATACGCGATTCCGGTACCGGAGCCGGCGAGAAGACGGCGGGTATCGGGATTACCGGTCAACGCGCCATCCGTGTGGCAAACACCACACCCGAGCAGCTCCACCAGATACCTCCCTCGCGTCACATCGGCATCTGTCGACACGTTTGCGGGTTCGGGTGCCGGCGTCGCTGATGCCGGCATCACCTGTTCCATCTCCGGTAGTCGCGACTCATTTGTGCAGCCGGCAGCCGCCGCGATGAAAGTGGCGGCGATCAGCGGCCAGAAGGCCGGGTGGACACACAGCGCGTTCCTGCGCGGGCGCTCCATTGATCGGTCTCGATAAATTCGCATGACGGACATCCCGTTTAACCCGGACACGACACCAGATTATACGTTTGCAGCGCGGAATTCAGCTTTCGCGGTCGCCCGCGTTCACCCTCACGGCCACAGCGGGCGCCGTGACAAGCGGCCGCCGGCGGTCCACACTACGCCAAACAAAGGAGGCCGAGCCCATGAAAAACCTGTTGCTGCCCGCCGTGTTGTTGTTGAGCGCCTGTTCCTCTTCCCCGCCGCCGATCACCGATTGCGAGCCGCGCGGCGAAATCCAACCCGTTTGCGGCATGCAAACGCCGGAAGATATTGCCGCAGTGCCCGACGGGCGTCACCTGCTGTTGGCGCACTTCGGGCACATGGGCGAAGGCAGCGGCAGTATATCCCTGTTCGATACACGCACCCAGAGTTTGCGCCCGCTGTACCCGCCGGCGGGCGCACAGGGCGCCACCCAGGACACCGCCGACTGGGGCGAACCGGAGTGCACCGGGGCGCCGAACGCCACGTTCAGCCCGCATGGCACGCACCTGCACCGACTGGCGGACGGCCGCTGGCGCTACCTGGTCGTCAATCACGGCGACCGGGAGGCGGTGGAGCTGTTCGAATTGTTGCTCGAAGACAACGGTCCGCGGCTGCTGTGGCGCGGCTGCGTGCGCGCCGCCGGCGACGCCATGGTGAACGATGTAGTCGGTCTCGACACCGGCGACCTGGTCTATTCGCGCATGTTCGAGGCCGGCGATTCCCTGTCGCTGGTCAAGGCCATGCTGGGTTTTTCCACCGGTGAACTATGGCGCTGGAGCGCCGACAGCGGGCTGAATCCTCTGCCGGAAACGGCCGCCGCCTACCCCAACGGCCTGGAGATCAGCGACGACAACCGTCATGTCTTCGCCAACATGTATATGGAACAGGAAGTCTGGCAGGTGCGCCTCGCGGACGGAGAGGTAGTGGCGCGCTATCCGATCGCCAATGCCGACAATTCCAGTTGGGGGCCCGACGGCCGATTGTGGGTCGCCACGCACACCATGGGCCTCGGCGACATGATCGGCTGTTTTACAGACCAGTCAGCCCCCTGCCCCGGCGCCTTCGCCATCGTCGCCCTGGACACCGACAACGGCGCTATCCAAACGCTATTTCGCCATGAAGGCCCGCCCATGGGGGCCGCGACCGTCGCGGTGGCCCAGGGCGACCGGGTCTACATGGGCTCTTTCGCCGGCGATCGCATGATCTCCGTGCCGGATTTCAGCCAACTCGCCGGCAGCGAGCCATAGCGTCGTACCAATTCTCGTGTTCATGAATTGCCCCGGCGAAGCACGGCGCGGGCGAAGTCCTCGAAATCACTCAAGTTGTCGGTCGCGATGACATGGACGATGTCCCAGTCAATCTCCCGATAGCTGTGAGTCGCGATATTGCGAAATCCGACAGCCGCTAGCATCCTGCCGGCAAGCGCTTCGGTTATCAAGCCGGCGTCGGCGAGCCGCTCAAAACTCTGACCCATGGTGGCGGGTGGTGGTTGATCAGTATCGGCCAGAACATGCGATGCAATATCCACGCACAGCTGGACGGCTCGAGTGAGATTGACACTGACGATGTCCTGCGCGTCCAGATCATCTCTCAGCGCCTGAGCGGTGGACGGCCGCTTTTGTCGAATGCGCTCCAGACAGTGGCGCAGCGACTCCAGTTTTTCATGAATTATTGTCGTATCCATAGCTTTCGCCTGTCGGCCAAAAGGCGTTCGCGATATGGCAGAAAGTCGGCCTGGTCGAACAGGTGGCGGGTCACCAGCTCGGCGTAATGGCGATTGTTACCCAGCAAACGCTTGCCACCGTTCAGGATCTGCCCCAACAGTGGCTCTCCGACCGTTGTCAGATCGACCAGGTCGATCGCGCGTCCACAGACCCGTGCCAGCCCCCGAATCAGGGCCATCTTGCGATCCGCATCCAGTGGCTGGTCGCCGGCTACGGCGATATCCAGGTCGCTATCCAGCCGCGCCTGGCCCGTTGCCAGCGAACCATAGACAATCGCCAGCCGGAGATCATCCTGGGCGGCGAGATAGTCGGCAATCCGATCAAGTTCCGCTTGCATTTCCATCTTTCGAGTATAGCGTGGCGCGATAATTCACGCAGCCGTGGCAATCCAGTGCCAAACGACCCAGTAGCAATCCTCGATAAGAGAGACCCGGTAAGCGTCGCAGCAGCTATCAGGCTCGCGCCAGCGATGTTATTTCCTGCGCCATCGTCCCTGCTGGTCCATGACAAAGTGTCCCGGACGAGTTTTCTCGATGGCAGTGGCGCCGCCGACCTTCTCAACTTCCGCGGCGGGTACGCCCTGCTGCTTGGCGATCTTGGCGTAGTGGGCGCGCCGCTTGGCATTCACGTCGTCGACGAGCGCCTTCACCTCCGCCGGCGCCTCGTCGCGCACCAGGCCCAGATAGCCGTCGGGTTTTTCGCCGATCCATCCCGCGTCCTTGGCCGATTGCAGTGTGGCCGCATACGCCGTACCGGCCAACAGCACGCAGAACAGGGCGATCGACAGTAAGCGGATGCGGCCGCTGACGCGCCTGATTTTGCTGGACAATTCGCCAGGCAGTTCGCTGGACATCGTCATCAGAACAACTCCTCATTCTCGAACATTTCCTCGACTTCCCGTTCCACCTTCACCAGGATCTCGTGCTTGATATTGACGTTCATGTTGATCTCGATCGGCTTGTCGGGCGCCTGCACCTGAACGGTCGGGGTACAGCCAAACGCCAGGGTGGCAATCGACAGCACCGCCAGTATGGAAAGTCTTTTGCGCATGCCAGTTTCCTCGTTCGGCATAGAGATATCGAGCATATCACCACCGCGGCGCAATGCCGACCGGGTTTATGCAATGTTAGCGCCGCCCGGGCACACAGCTCAGTCGGGAGACGGCGCCTCACCACTCCTCAATTGGTTGACGATGGCGCGTTCGAAGTTCCCGGTGAGGAACAGGCTGCGAAACAGGGCCGGCATGCTGCCCCCTATGGTCAGGTTCAGGTGCACCGGGTGCCCGCCGTAAAGATCGGGATTGTCCCCCCGCAGCTCGAGGGAAATCGTGTAGTCACCGCTACCGCCGGCGTAATTGACCCTGCCTTCCAGACTCTGGTAGTGGAAATTCTGCAGGGCCTGCAGACCGATGTTCGACGCGGGACTATCCGGGCGGTATTGAATCCGACCCGGTCCACGGGCACTCAGGCTGCCGTCGCGTACCGCGAGCCCGCCGTCCTCACGCACCAGCGGCAGACTGGCGTCGAGTACGCCACTGCCCGCCAGCCCACCGACATCCAGCACCGCCAGCAAGCGCTCGAGTTCAAAACCGCGCCAGTGCAGCAGGCTGTCCGCCAGTTCGCCCTGAATCAGCCGCAGAGCGTCCGTTTCCAGCCGACCGTCCAGTAGCCCCGCCCGCAGATCGACAATACCCAGATCACTGACGCCGTCCATGTCCAGCCGGGTGCTCAGCCCTTCGACTTCGATGCCCGCGGCGAGCTGCGCGCGATCTACCGTCACCGGACCCCCGCCCTTGACGTTCTCGCCCAGCTCAAACCGGGTGGTGAAGCCGAGGTCCCGGATCCGGCTCTCGCCCAGGGAAAATGCGATTTTCTCGGCGCGGGCATCCAGCCAGCCCTGCGGCGCCGAGCCACCCTCCCCGGGGAGCCGCACCCTGCCGTCCAGGAAAAGGCTTCCGCCGCTGACCGCAAAATTCTGCGGCAGTGGCAGCCCCAGTGCCGGAGCGGCGGCAGCCAGTTCAGCGGCGGGCACGGATACCGCGTCCAGCACGACTTCGGCGGTGCCCGCCGCAAGGTCGGATGTATACGCAAAAGGCAACACGCCGGCCGCGCCAAACAACAGCTTGCCACTGCCGGCGAGTGAGGCCCAGCCGCTCAGATCGCCCCCGGCATCGATATCAAAACCGCTGTACGTGCTATCGCCGGCGCTCACCTCCATACCGCTGGTAGTGGCATTGAACCGGCCGGACCCCTCGAACAATGCAAATGATTCGAATCGCAGATCGAGGCGCTGCATTCGAAGGCCGGCAGGCGGCAGACGCGGGCTCAACAATTCGCCGGTGCCATCCACGCGCACACCCTCACCGTTTGTCGTCTGCGCCCGAAAGCGAAACCCGTCGGCCAGCAACAGCGGTTCGCCATCGATAGCGGCCAGTGACAGGCCATTCCCACGCACGTCGAGAGTTCGTAGTTCCAGTGAATCCAGCGCGCCCCCCTGCAGGTCGACGGCACCCTCAAAGTCGGCGCGCGCGTCATCGACGGCCGCCTCCAGGTCGGCCGCGCCGATTCGCAGCGAGCCGCGCACGTCCAGCACACCGTGCGCATCGACGCTGACGGAGACTTCCTCGAAAGCGCCCGGGGCGACATCCTCGACTTGCATTGCCAACGAAGCACTCAGGGTGATGCGTGCCGCGCTGGACTGCGCCGCCAGCTCCTCGAATGCGAGATCC
Source organism: Halioglobus sp. (assembly GCA_034521205.1). Taxonomy (GTDB): domain Bacteria; phylum Pseudomonadota; class Gammaproteobacteria; order Pseudomonadales; family Halieaceae; genus Marimicrobium. The sequence continues at coordinate 1,333,102 of JAXHMT010000004.1, read as the reverse complement.
ACGCTGTGCAATTGCCGGTCGGATTTCCCCCGGAACAGCGCCTTTCCCGACAGGCGGCCTCCCAGGTGTACCGGTTCACCCAGCCCCATCCCCTGCAACAATTCTCCCAGAGCGTCTGGCGTGAAGGCCGCCAGGGAGATATCGAATTCCAGTCGCGCCGCGCCCTCACCGCCGCCACCGCCGCCCGCTTCGCGCAGGATAATCGCGGAAGCGGACTGCGCGGCACCGACCGGTGTGAATTCGAACTGCAATTCCCCCGCACCGGCGCGCAACCGGAGATCGAGCGCGCTGTCGAGATATGGATGGCGTTCGAGTTGCGCTGTAACACCCCACCGCCCGGGCCCGGAATATGAGCGCAGCCCGGTCAGTTTCATCATATGCCGGGCGCTACTCGTGTCGATGTCCAACAGGAGTTGCCCGATCCGCACAGCCGGGAAAGCGTCCGGCAACGACAGTTCGGGCAGAGAATAAGACTGCGGGGCAGACCAGTCGAAGCCGGTGTCATCCGCCGCGTCGGACCGGTCCCGGTAACGCAGCCGAAGATGCCCGATATCGACGGCGGGGCCGGCATAGACCAGGGACAGGTCCCTCGCCTCCACTTCCACTACCAGGTCAGCGGCTTCCCGCCGCAGCGCCAGTTCAGCAATGTGAATAGCGCCCAGTCCCGGTCTGCTGGTTTCCAGTACCGTCACGTGCCAACCGGGAGGCAGCGTGCGCTCGACAGCCAGCGGCGCCCAGGCCGGGACGCTGGCCCACAACGCCGCCAACACAAGCGCCAGCAACAGCAGGACAGCGCCAGCCGCCCGCAATGGTTTTCCCGCTCTCTGTGACATCGCGCCGTCGCCCTGCCGCGCCTTTACCAATCCAGTGCGGAGTATAGCGGTTGGCCTTTCAAAGCAGCCGGTACCATTGCACTGCCGGATTCAAATTTGCGGGCTCGAGTCTGGACAGCCGGCAGCAATGTCGACGCAGTCAGCGGAACCGGAGCGCGCTGTCTTTCAGGGGTCTGCAACGCAGGTTCAAAAGGTCCATGAAGTAGTTCTGGTAGACACGCCAGGGATTTTCCCGGGCCTGGCGCGGAAACTGGTCGATAGCGCGCTGAATGTAGCCCGAGGTGAAGTCCAGCATCGGCTCCTCGGTCACATCCCTCGGGTCAAGCACCGGCAGGGCCGTGTTCTTGCCCTTCCTGCGCATATAGTTGAGCAGGCGACACACGTACTGTGCGGTGAGATCGGCCTTGAGGGTCCAGGAAGAATTCGTATAGCCGAAGGCCTGCGCGAAATTGGGAACCCCGGACAGCATCATGCCGCGATAGACAAAGTGTTTTGACGGGTCGATTTCCCGGCCGTCCACCGCCAGCTGAATGCCCCCCATGTACAACATGTTGAGGCCCGTTGCCAGTACCACGATATCCGCTTCGAGGTGCCGGCCCGATTGCAGCACGATGCCGCTCTCCGTGAAATGATCGATATGATCCGTCACCACCTCGACGCGTTTTTCACGGATGGCGGCAAACATGTCGCCATCGGGTATGGCACAGAGCCGTTCGTCCCAGGGATTGTAGCGCGGTGTAAAATGGGTATCGACGTCGTAGTCCGGACCCAGCTCCTTGCGCACCATACCCAGCAAAAAGGCCTTCACCCTGGCCGGGCGTTTGCGCGCCAGCTTGAAGGTGACCAGCTGCAGCAGAATCTTCTTCCAGCGCGTGATGTGATAGACCCAGGATTCCGGCAGCCATCTGCGCATGGCGATGGCCATGGCGTCCTCCCCCGGCAGGGATGCGATATAGGTGGGCGAGCGCTGCAGCATCGTGGTCAGTGCGGTCTTGCGCGCCAGTTCCGGCACGATCGTCACGGCCGTGGCGCCGCTGCCGATGACGACCACCCGCTTGTCCGTATAGTCGAGATCCTCGGGCCACTGCTGGGCGTGAAACAGGGGGCCGCGAAAGCTTTCCTGGCCCTCGAAATGCGGTGTATACCCCTGATCGTAGCGGTAGTAGCCGCTGCAGCTATAGAGAAAGTTACAGGTCACCTGCCTTTGCGTCCCCGTATCGGTGCACTCCACGGTGACCGTCCAGCGCGCTGTGAGGGAATTCCAGTCCGCGCGCGTCACCCGCTGCCGGTAGCGGATATGCCTGTCCACGCCGTACTGTTCGGCGGTCTCGCGAATGTAGTTGAGAATCGCCGGACCGTCGGCCAGTGTCTTTGGCTCGGTCCAGGGCTTGAAGGTGTATCCCAGTGTAAACATGTCGCTGTCCGAGCGAATGCCCGGATAGCGGAACAGGTCCCAGGTGCCCCCCAGGCGCTCCCGGGATTCCAGCAGCATGAAACTGCGGTCCGGACAACGCCGGGTGAGATGACAGGCGGCGCCGACTCCCGAGAGGCCGGCGCCGACAATCAGCACGTCGACATGATCGATGTCCTGCGCGACGGTCACGACACTCCCCGATAGTCCCCACACGACAGGGGGCGGTGGGGCAGTCCCAGTACAGCGAAACAGAGCTCGGTGACCTGGTCGGCGGCGCTGTCGACATCCAGATGCTCCTCAGATGTCAGCAGGTGGCCGATAGTCTGTGTGACAACCCCGAAGTAGGCAGCGTAGACCAGTTCGGTATCCAGGTGACTGAGCGACCCCAGGGCGACCGCCTCCGCCAACTGCTCGCCCAACACCATGCGCAACACGCGATCGATGGCGCCGCCGCGGGAGGGCTGACCGCTCTTGAGCAGCAGGCGGCAGGTGTCGGGGTCGCTCAACAGGGTGTGGAATGCAAAGCGCGCCCGCGCCAGCCCGCGGGCCAGGAGATCCTCGATGGGCGGATCGAAGGCCTCGTATTTTTGCAGCAGATCCTGCAGGGCGACTTCGATAATCTGTTCGAACAGCGATTCCCGGGAGTCGAAATGATTGTAGAAGCTGCCCTTGGCCACACCGGCGCGGTCGGTGATGCGCTCTATGGACACCTGCTCCACGGGCCATTCCACGAACAGTGCGCGCCCCGCCTCCATCAACAGGCGGCGCGTCTCCCGGCGACGGCGCTGATAACCGTTCTGTCCGGCGGGCGAAGTCACTTTAATTTCTGACTGCGTAGTCATAATGTCTGCCAAGTTAGTCCAGTTTTGTTCCCGAATCAAGTGACGCCCGCGACACCCGGCCGCCCCGCCCGAGCAGTGCAGCCAGCCGGCGGGCGCCGGTTTTCGCGCGGGAGTATGGCATAACAACCACAACCGCGGGCACCGGCTATCGTTTGCAGCACGCTGATGAAATACTACCCGCTCGACAATACTCCGGGGGCCATCGATGCAAAACAATATCGGACTGCTGCTGCAAAAACGCGCTCGCATCTCGCCACAGCACGAGGCTTTCGTCGAGTACGAGCGTGGGCGTCGCTTCAGCTTCGCCGAGCTCAACAGGCGCGCCAACCGGATCGCCAACGCCCTGCTGGAGCTTGGTGTGCAGCCGGGCGACCGGGTCGCCACACTGCTGAAAAACGGTATAGAGTTCGTGGAAACCTATTTTGCAGTGGCCAAGCTCGGCGCCGTGCTGGTGCCGGTCAACTGGCGTCTGGCCCGGCCGGAAGTTGCCTGGATACTGCGGGACTCCGACAGTCGCGCACTGGTGTACGACGCGGATTTCGACACCGCGGTCACCGGGCTGCAGGACGGCTCGGCGGGCGAACACGCCGTCGCGCTATGGCTGCGCCGGGGTGACGGCGAACCGCCTGCGCCGCCCTGGGCCCATGACTACGACGCACTGCTCGACAGCGCCCCGGCCGATGAGCCACCGGTCGGCGCCGGGGGCGACGACAACCTGTTCATCATGTACACCTCGGGCACCACCGGGCACCCCAAGGGCGTGGTGCACAGCCACGACGGTATGCTCTGGTCACAGTTCACCAGTATGTCGACCTCGGACATGCGCGGCGATGACCGCTTCCTGCTGCCACTGCCGATGTTTCATGTCGGCTGTCTCAATCCCACCTCGCTGCTGGTACACCGGGGCGCCACCGGCGTCATCATGCGCGAGCTCGACATGGGCGCCCTGTTCCGCTGTATCGAGCAGGAGCGTGTGACGATATTCATGGCTGTGCCGGCGCTGCTGCAGTTCATGCTGTCGGCACCCGAGCGCGAGCGGCACGACCTGTCCTCGGTGCGCTGGATCGCCACCGGCGCGGCACCGGTACCGGTCTCCCTGCTGCGGGATCTGGAGGCACTGGGTATCCGAGTATTTCAGGCCTACGGGCTCACCGAATCCTGCGGGCCCGGCACCCTGCTGCTGCACGAGGACGCCGAGGCGAGAGCCGGCTCATGCGGCCGGCCACAGATGCACACCGAAGCAAAAATTGTCGACGCTGCCGGCAATAGCATTCCCGAGGGCTCACCGGAGGCCGGAGAACTGCTTCTCGCCGGCCGGCATATCATGAAGGGCTACTGGAACAACCCGGAGGCCACCGCGCAGGCCCTGCGCGATGGCTGGCTGCACACGGGCGACATCTGCACCTGGGACGAGGACGGTTTCATCACCGTTTGCGATCGCAAGAAGGACATGATCATTTCCGGCGGTGAAAATATCTATCCGGCGGAGGTGGAGAACGTACTGGCCGCCTCGCCCGAGGTGCAGGAGGCGGCGGTGATCGGCGTGCCCTCACCGAAGTGGGGTGAAACACCGCTGGCCATCGTCGTGCCGGCACCGGGCGCATCGCCTACAGCGCAGTCTCTGCGAGCCTTTTGCCGCGAACACCTCGCCGGCTACAAGGTGCCGCAACTGTTCGAGGTGGTGGACTCCCTGCCGCGCAACCCGTCCGGCAAGCTGCTCAAACCGCAATTGCGCGAGAGATTCCCCGGCCCGGCGCCGGTGTAGCGCCCGGCGGGCGATGTCGGTTAAAGACGGCCCATCTCATCGAGGGCCCGTATGGCATCCCAGAAATCGTAGATAATGAGGGCCAGAATGATCGGCGCCGAAGCCATAACCAGCACCGGGATGAGATTCTCGTTGTCGATCTGCAGGGCGATGACCCCGATCTGGGTCAACAACATGATCGACGAGTAGAGCGTGAACTTGGTCCAGTGAGCGAGATAGCGCTGGACCTTGTCGTCCAGATTGGTGCGCAGGTAGGAAAGCTCGAAGGCGCCGATAATGGCGGCCGCCATCAAGAAGCCCATGAAGGCGATCAGCGATTCCTGCAACTCGGTGGGAATGCGTTCGATCACATCGATACTGAAAGGCGAGTACACGCCGCCGAACAACAATGAGATGGCAGCGTACTTGCCGGCCATTTCCCGCAACATGCGCCTGCGCGTAATCTGGCCGTCATCGACCCCGGGCTCAGCGGGAGTCACGCAATCGCCCCCGATACTTTGTTCGGGCCAGCTCCTGCATATCCTCCACCGTATCGCTCTCGTCCATGATTTCGCGCCCGAGCAGTGTCTCCACCGCATCCTCCAGCGTGACGATGCCGGCCGTCTGGCCGAACTCGTCCTCCACCAGAAACAGGTGCTCCCGACGTTTGATAAACAGGTCCAGCAAACGCAGCACCGGCAGTTCCTCCGAAACACGGTGGATGGGCACCTGGCATTCGCTGACGGGCCGCTCGCCCCCGCCCTCCAACTCGATCTCCAGCAGCCGCGGGCGCATTACCATGCCGACAACCGTATCGAGGTCACCTTCGAACACGGGCAGCCGGGAGAACGGCACATTCCTCAACTGCTCGAGTGCATCGCCGATGCTGGTTGACGCATCCAGCGCGCTGACAACCGTCCGCGGCGTCAGAATCTCCCCGGTGCGTATCTCCCGCAGCTGGAGAATGTTTTCCAGCAGGGCACTCTCCTGTGACCCCAGCGCCCCATGGCGCGCCCCGATGCGGGCCAGAGCCGCCAGCTCGTCGCGGCTGACGGCGGCCATGTCCGCTCCGCGCGAGAACATATCGGACAGCCGCGCCGACAGCCATACCAGTGGAAACAGCAGTTTGACCAGCAAGCGGATGATATGCGCCGAGGGCAGGGCCAGCCGGGGCCAGTGCGTGGCGCCGAGAGTCTTGGGAATGATTTCCGAGAAATACAGTATGGCCAGGGTCAGCAGAAAGGCGATCAGCGTTTCCCAACTCGGGCCAAACACCGCGACGGCCTGGGCGCCAACACCCGCCGCACCCATGGTATGGGCGAACGTATTGAGGATGAGGATCGCGGAAATCGATTTTTCCAGGTCTTCCTTGACCTCCTTCAGCGCGGCGGCGCGGCGCGGGCGCTGTTCCAGTTGTATGCCGACAAAACCGGGCGTTACCGACAACAATACCGCCTCCAGTATGGAGCAGAGGAAGGACACGCCGATCGCCAGGAAAAGGTAGAAGAGTAAAAGTGTCATGGGGTCTCAGTCACCGACCGCGGGCTCAGTCATTGCGATTATAGGACACGGCGTCATTCGGCGGTTGGGCGCCGGCTGGCGGCAACTCCCGGATGCGGATGTTGCGGAACCAGACCTTGTCCCAGTGATCCTGAAAGCCGATATGCCCCTCGAGCAGCGTGCCGTAGCGCGGACGATCGGTGAATTTGCTCTTTTTGTACAGATCCTTCCAGCGTTCACTGCCCTGCTCGAATGCAGCGGTCCTGCGCCCATTCAGCCGGAATTCCACCCGGGGACCGCGGGCGACGATATGCACCGCATTCCAGTCGCCCGCGGGACGGGTGGTATCGTGGTCCGGGGCGATCATATCGTACAGGGCGCCGGCGCGGTGGGAGGGCACCTTTGCGTCCCGATGGCCGGCGTTATCGAGCACCTGCATTTCGTAGCCGGTATGGTGAATGCTGCGGCCTGTTTCATCACCGCGGATAAAAATGCCACTGTTGCCCGAGTCGGAAATGCGCCAGTCGAGCTTCAGCTCGAAATCCCCGAACTGCTCGCGGCTGATAAGGTCGCCCCCCCGGCCCAACCGGGTCAGGCAGCCGTTTTCCACGCCCCAGCCGTCATTGACATGGTCCCGCCGGTAGCTGCGCCACTGGTCGAGACGCTGTCCATCGAACAGCAGCCGCCAGCCGGACGTTTTCTCCCCGGCGGTGAGGCGATTGATGCACTCCTCCTCCGGGACCACCGTTTCATCGGCGCAGGCGGTGAGCAACAGCACGCAGACGATGCGGGGCAGATGTTTGATAGATGGCCTCCCTGGCACGCCCCTTGCGCTGCGCATTTCAGTGGGTGAACCCCACGCCGATCCGCAGCGCCCGGTCGGGCGCGGCAAAACCGACGGCGGTCTCGTAATGCTCGTCGGACAGGTTATCGACGGACAGTTGCAATTGCCAGTGCGGCGAAGCCGTCCAGCGCAACACCCAGTCAAGGCGGTGGTAATCACCCAGCTTGCGGGCGAGTGCCTCGCCGGTGTGACGCGACACCGCCCACTGGGTGCCCGTGTAGCGATAGTCCAGCGCGCTCTGCCAGCCGCGGCCGATTCGCCACTGGGACAGTAGCCCGCCGACCCATTCGGGGCGCCCGGTGAGCACCGTGTCGGCGCCCCTGACGTCGATCTCCGTGTAGGTACCGGTAGCGACCAGTTGCCAGGCAGGCGTCGACTGCCAGCTCACACGCAGCTCGACACCGCTGGTCCGCACATTCTGGCGATTGACGTTGCGGAAGGTTTCGTCGTCGAAATCCACCAGGTCCTCGAAGTCGTTGCGAAACCAGGTGGCCTGGAGTCTGAGCCGCCCGGCGGCATTGAAGGCAATACCGGCGTCCCAAGCCTCGGCTTGCTCCGGCGCGAGATCGGGATTGCCCACCAGGGCGTTGCCCAGCGCGAAGAAACTGGGAAGTTTGTAGGCCTCACCCCAGTTGGCGGAAAGCTCGAAGCCCAGGGGCAGACTGTACGACGCCCCCAAGCGCCACGACGTCTCGCTGTCGAAGTCTTCGGGCTCATCGTGGCGCGCGCTGCCCTGCAGCAAAATCGCCGGGACGGGGCGCGCGCTCAACTGGGCGAAAACACCGGTCGTTGCACGCTTCAGGGAAAAGTCGGTCGGGGTGCGCGCACCGAAAAATTCCACGAAACCCGTGCTGTCACCCTCCTCGCGCCGGTAGTCGGCGCCGATATCCACGGACCAGGCGGCGCCTCGCAGGGAATTCACCCACCTCGCCCGATCGCGCCTGAAGTCCGTGTCGGAGCCGTTGGGCGGTACCTCAATAAAAGGTGGGATTCCCGGCGACTCGACGGACTCATCCCGTCGAAAGCGACTCACCGACAGGTCGCTGTGCCACCCGTCGGTCACATCGAAAGCCCAGTTGAAAGCCGTGACCCGGTTTTCGTAATCGGCGCGGTCGAGGTCGTCGGTCCGTGCAAACACCGGCCCGCCGCTCTGCTCGGGAAAGGAACTCCGTTCGCCCTGAAGATAGCGGTAGGACGCGCTGAAGCGATGCCCCGCGAGCGGCTGCCAGCCCACCCGCAGCCGCAGATTTTCGCTCTCGCGCTCACTGCCCGGTGTCGGTTCGCCGTCATCACGAGCAGACAGTTCGAGCGCGTAATCGAAAGCGTCCGTGCGTCCGATCAGCCCGAGCTGCAGGTTTTCGAAATCATCGCTGCCGGCTTCCGCGTAAAGTGACTGGGTGTGTCCGGCCAGAGGGCGCCGTGTAATGATATTGATAACGCCCGCCACCGCGTCGGAGCCGTAGACCGCCGACTGCGGCCCCCGAACGACCTCGATGCGTTGGACCAGGGCCGGATTCAGGTCGGCGAAATCAAAGCCGCCACCGCGGGTGTTGGTGGGATCATTGATCGGCACGCCGTCCAGCAACACCAGTGTGAAATTGGCCTCGCCGCCCCGAACGGACACCGCCGTGAGCCCGCCCGGGCCGCCCTGTTCCTCCACCAGCAATCCCGGCACTGTTTTCAGAAGATCCGCCAGGTTGCGCTTGTTCAACGCCTCGATCCGCGCCTCATCCAGTACTGAAACCGACGAGGTCAGCGCCGGCTGGCGGGAAAATGCGCCCGTGACCACCACGTCTTCGAGGGTTGTTCCGGCCGCGACAGCAAGCGATGGGCTGCACGCCACGAGCCATAGAAGAGCCTTCCTGTGCCTGTGCATAGACTTCCCGTTCTCCGAAATCGTGCCTGAGCGCGTCGGCGCACCAGGGGGACGCCGTGCGCGCTTTGCGGGCGGTACCGCGCCGGTTAACATAGACGTCTGCCCCAACAGCTTGCCGGAAACCCGTATCCCGTGGTCATGAAGGTATTGAATTCACTCTTTCTCGCTGCCTTCGTATTGTCGGCGCTGGTCCAGTACAACGATCCGGACGCCATCGCCTGGGCGCTGATCTACACGGCCGCCGCCGCACTCTGTTTCGTCCAGTATCGCAAATCGCCGCCGCGCTGGCTCGCGGCCACACTGTTGGTCACCAGTCTCGTCTGGATCGGCGCGCTCCTGCCGGATGTCGTCGGCCACGTCCCCTGGCGGGACATTTTCGACTCGATCAGTATGCGCACCCGGGCGGTCGAGGAGGCACGCGAGATCGGCGGCCTGGCACTTATCGCCCTGTGGTCCGCTGTGCTCTTGTGGCGCGGGCCTGGCTGATCCTCTACCTCTTGCGACTGAAGTTGAGCTTCTCTCCATTGCGGTACAGGATCATGCTGTCTATCGTCCCGTCGCCAGACGCGACGAATTCCAGTTGCAGCGATTCACCGGCGCGGCTGGCCCGGAAAGTGGACTCCCCGAGCCGCTCCAGCAGGGCGCCGCCATACAGCGGTGCCGAGACGAACAACCCTTCGGGTCGCTCCTCGATGGTCAGCGTGACGAAGCTGAGCGAATACCTGCCCTCGAAGCGCGCAAAGCCGCGGTCGTAGGGTACCTCCTCCAGTTCCCGCGCCGTCCAGGGCGTGCGCCGCTCTGAGCTCGCCCGGCGGATCGCCGCGACCTCATCCACGCTTACCGGATCCGCCCTGTTGCCCCAGCTGCGCCGCAGGAAGGTCATGAGACCGGCGAGGGTGGCGTCATCGAGTTCCGGCACGTCCCCATGGGGCGGCATGAGACCCTCGAATATCTCGCCCTTCACTTCCACGGGGCCGGTCATGCCCTGCAGGATAATGCGTCCCAGCCACTCGGGAGGACCTGTCACCCAGGACGCGCCGGCCAGCGGCGGAGCCAGACCCTCGATGCCGGCACCCTGCTCGCCGTGACAGGCGGCACATGCGGGATAAAACGCTTTGCCCTTTGCCACCAGCCGCAGTTGCCCGGGCCCGAGGGGTTGCAGTCCCATCGCCACCACGTCACCCGGCCATGTGAAGGCGCGTCGTCCGGACAGCCGCGCGCTCCACAAGGGGCTCGCTTCGCCGACCGAATCGTCGCTGAAAATTGGCGGCGCCTCGGCCAGGGGCACCGGCACGAAACCCTCGTCGGCCGTCACATCGGCAAAACCCTCCAGCATGGCAATCTGCTGCCAGGTCCGGTCGCCATCGCGTGACGCCGCCAGCGCCAGCAGTTCCCGCAGTGCCGGCGGTGCCCGCTGGTCGGAACCCACATCACCGCGCAAGCCGCGATAGGCGTTCGCGGCCAGCGCCCGGAGCAGCGCCGCGTTGCCTTCACCGGCCACTTGCCGGCGCTCACCGTCGAACAATTCTCGCAGGAACCGCATTTCCCGTCCGCGCATGGCGCGCACCACCGCCTGGCGCAGGTAGACACTCCGGCCATCCGCATCGACAAGCCCCGCCAGAGCGCCGCGTACACGCGCGTCATCATTGTGGCGGCCCATGGCGAATGCCAACTGCACGCGCACGGCTTCCGGCGCCCCGGACAAGTCGCGCGCGAGCGCGAGCAGATCGTCCGCGCCCAGCAGCGCACTGCCGGCGCGCAGCGCCTGCACCTGGCGATGGCGGTCCGGACGCGCCGCCAACTGCATCACCAGATCACGGCGCAGTTCACCGCGGCCGGCAAGCGTCCACACCGCGTGCAGGGCGGGCACTGTCCTTTCTCCGCGCGCAACGGCTTCGAGGGCGTCGGTCAATGCGCCGCCGCGGCCCAGCAGCAGGCGCTGGGCGGTATCGCGCACCCAGCCGTTCGGGTGGGACAGGGCCGCCACCAGTTCGGTCTCGCCGGCATCCGCCAGCACAATCGGCGCACGTCCGGGATTGCCATCGCGGTGTCGCACCCGCCATATGCGGCCGAGGCCCAGGGGAGAGTCCAGTCGGCGCTGGAAGATCTGCTCGCGCAGCTGCTCGGTCAGGAAGTAATCGTCCTGGATAATGCCGCGATACATATCGATGATATAGAGGGCGCCGTCGGGCCCGTTCATGGCGTCGACGGGACGGAAGCGCTCGTCGGTGGACCCCAGAAAATCCCGCTTGCCCCACTGCGCGTCCGGATACAACTGCTGGCTGGCCTTCAGTTCCATGCCGTGTTCCGCCAGTGTGAACCGGGCTACCACGTTACCGGCGACCTCGGGCACAAACACGTCCCCGATATAATCGTCGGGAAACTGATCACCGCGATAGACCGCCAGGCCGCTGACACCCGTGGCGCGGTGCAGCCGGCCGTCGTCGCGCAGGGTACCGTCGAGGTAGGCACGGTTGACGCCGGGATTGACGCGCACTGAAAAAACCTCCGCCGGGTCGGTCAGGTTTACGCCCAGACCTTCGAAACGACCTGGCATGCCCGCGGCCACCAGATCCTCGGCCTGGAACAGATCGGCCTGCAGCCAGGTCGAGTTGTGATTGTAGAACCAGCGCCCGTAATCGTCCTTGCCAATACCCCATTGGCCGCGGAACAGGCCGCGGCGCACCTGCAGTTGCCCATCCACCAGGCGCAATTGACGATCCGACTTGGCGTTGTACAACCAGTTGTCCAGCCCGGGTACAGGCCGTTCTCCAGGTGTTCCACGTTGGCCACTTGCGCATCGGCGCTGTCCACGTCGGCTGTTTCCGCATTGGAAGGGTCAGCATCGGAAGTGTCCACGTCGGAAGTGTCCACGTCGGCGGTATCCGCGCCGGCCGTATCCACAGCGACCGCATTCACCTTTTCGCCGTAGTCGCCGACACGTACCCGGTTCGCGCACAGTGCATCGCGCCGCGGCAGTTCGCAGAGCCACAGGTTCGGGGGCTCGCCTATGAGCACGCCTTCATTGACAACCGCCACAGCCCGCGGATTGACCAGCCCGTCCAGAAACACCTCACTGCGGTCCATGCGACCGTCGGCGTCGATGTCACTGAGGCGCACCACGCGCCCCACCGGCGCGTCGCTGTCGCGGCCGTAGGCGTCGCGCATGTAGCCGCGCATCTCCACCACATAGAGACGCCCGTATTCATCCCAGGCCATCGCCACCGGCTCGCCCACCAGGGGCTCCGCCGCCACCAGCTCTATTTCGAATCCGGGGGCCAGACGAAAGGCGTCCAGCGCCTCTCCGGGGGACAGCACGGGCGCCGGATCGGTATCCAGCGTTTCGTACAACAGCGGCTCGACGGTCGTACCCGACCCGCGACACCCGACGATAGTCTCACCCTCCAGTTCGAAGAGCTTGTGGATGGTTCCCGGACAAAACAGGTAAATGGCCGCAAATACAATGAGGACTGCAAGCAGAACGATTTTCTTTATATGTCGACGCATCGGCTCATAATTGCGCTGCGTGAGATCCGGTCATTTGCCTGTGGTGCGTTAAAGGAGAAACGCCCGATCTGTCGCGCGTCGACCACCGACCAATAACTGCGACAAACCGATTGCCTGCTAGAATCCCTCGACCTCGTGGATCTGCTTCCAGATGAGTCCGGGAAAGAACCGGCGCATAAGCACGCCGATTTTTGCGTTGCGTGTCGGATAGACAAAGAACCGGCCTCTGTCCAGACACTCCTCGATGGCGTCGATCACCGTTTTCGGATCGATCGGATCACCCGTCTTGTCCAGCATCTTCGGCCAGTCGCTCTCCTGGCCCTGTTTCAGCAATGGCGTGGCCACGGCCGGCGGACACACACAGGCGAAGCGTACACCGGAGTCGCGGTTCTCGTGATAGAGGGTCTCGGTGAAGGCACGCACCGCGAACTTCGTCGCAGTATAAGCGCCGGTCTTGAGCATGGGTATCCAGCCGGCCAGTGAAGCGAAACTGACGAAGTCGCCGCGGCCGCGAGCCACCATGTCGGGAAGCACGGACTGGGTGATATTCACCAGCCCGCCGTAATTGATGGCCATCTGTTTGTGGATGATGGCATTGTCCTGTTCCAGAAGCTTGCCAAAGGGCATGATTGCTGCCGCGTTGTACAGTTTGTCCACCGCGCCGAGGCTGTCCCGGACCTGCGCGACGGCTTCGCGCACCGCGCCAAAATCGGTGACATCGACCGACCAGTGACGAATGTTGTCGAAACCCGCCGCGGTCTCCTCCATGCCGTTGGCGTCGACGTCAAACAGCGCCACCGAGGCGCCCTGCGTCGCGAAGCGCCGCGCCGCTTCGCGACCCATGCCGCTGGCGCCGCCCGTGATCAATACAACCTTGCCCGATGAAGACATACCGCAGGAACTCCCCGTTGAGTGCGTAGCACGCCAGCCTACCCCCGACCGGCCGGGAGGGCCAGCGGATCGTGGCAGATTGCCCGCCCCGGTTCAAACAGTCGACTCGGCGCTACTGGCTCATTTTTTTGGAGATCGGCTGTGGAGACCGCGCCAGAAGGCCATGCTCTGACTGGAACACGCCAAAAAGCGTCCATCCATGGGCAGGCTCGGGGCGGCGACTTCCTGTCGCCGCACGGTTCCAGTCAGAGCATGGCCTTCTGACGCTGTGCCAGGCATATTCTCAAATAAACCGGTGCCCACCGGGTGACTCGCACTGACAACGGCTTTGGCGTATCAGGCGACGGATCCCGCTCGCGGCGCTTTCTCCTCCCGGGCCGCCAGCCAGTCCCTGAATGCTTCCGGTGCCATCGGCCTCCCGAGCCAGTAACCCTGCGCCGCCTGACACCCGTGCCTCTTGAGGAACTCGAGCTGCTCAACGCTTTCGACCCCTTCAGCCACTACACGCAGCGACAGCTTCTGGCCGAGACTCAGTATTGTCTCCGTGAGAGTCACGGCGGATGCATCCTCCGGTATCTTGCCGACAAAGAACGCATCCACCTTCAAGGTATCGATCGGAAACTTGGCCAGGTAACTGAGCGAGGAATACCCTGTACCGAAATCGTCAATCGCGATCTTCACACCTTGCGCGCGCAGTTTCTGCAGTACGACCGAAGCCTCCGGCGTATCCTGGGTGAGCAGCCGCTCGGTGAGTTCCAGTGTCAGATCGATACTCTGCGCGCACTCCCTGACGTGCTCTGTCCAGCGCGTCATTTCCCCCGCGCGGTCGAAAAAGATTCGCGGCGATACGTTCACCGACAGCGCGGGCGGCTCCAGGCCGAACGCGCCGAGGGACTGAACAAAGGCAGTGGCTTCACTCAGGGCGAAACGGTCGATCTCGATAATCAGCCCCGTTTCCTCGGCGAGCGGGATAAAGGCATCCGGAGCGACGTACGTATCACCGTTGCGCCAGCGGACCAGAGCCTCACAGCCCATCACACCGCTGCCGTCCAGCGGCACGATAGGCTGATAATGTACTTCGAGTTGCCGCTGCGATACAGCCAGCGAAAGTTCGTTGAACATTCTGTGGCGTGCCTCTGAACGCCGGTGCAGTTCACGGGTAAACACCGTAAAGTCGTTGCGCAACGACTTCTTCACCTCGTACATGGCCTGGTCGGCGTTGATCAGTAGGGTTTCCGCGTCCTCGCCATCGACGGGATACAGGGCCACGCCGACACTCGCGCTGCTGAAAATCTGTCGCGAATCTATTTCGAAGGGCTGACTCATCGCCGCCACAACCTTCGCAGCCACTACCGAGGCACCGTTGACACTTTGTATGTCCGACAGGATGACGGCGAACTCGTCACCGCTGAGCCTGGCCACAATGTCGCAATCGCGTATACAGGCCTGGATGCGTGCCGCCGCTTCAATGAGCATCAGATCACCGCCCCGATGGCCGATATTGTCGTTGACGGACTTGAACTCATCGATGTCGATGTACAATACAGCCACGCGCTGGCCCCTGCGCACCGCGGTCGCCAGTTCGTGCTCCAGAAAAGAATCGAACTGGTGACGGTTCGGCAATCCGGTCAGGCTGTCGCACGTCGCCTGATGCTGAATGGTCTGAATGAATTCCCGGCGTTCCGTGACGTCCTGGATTGCCCCCACCACTTCATCCACCTTCCCTTCCTGCAACACCGGCCTGCCCATGATACGCAACCACTGGGTGGAATCGCCGCGCTCGACGGGAAGTTCGAAATCGAATGGGGTGCCGTTTCCGAAAGAGTCGTTTACTGCGCGCGTCAATTCTTTGCGGCCCTTGGCGGACAGAGGCGCCATCACTTCCCCCCGGTGAGCGCACTCCCGTACCGGCAGCCCGATGATATTGCCGAACTGCTCGCTGAAATGCAGAAGTTCCGAGTCCTTGTCGATCCTCCAGCCGGCGACGCCGGCAAGTTTGCCCGCCTCCTGCATCAGCTGTTCGCTGGCGCGCAGTCGCTTTTCATAGTATCGCTTGTTGTTGCGCGCGCGCTGCCGCTGCTCGAGACCAATCAGCCAGCCGGCGGCCACCATCAGGCCCAGCAGGCGCAGGAACCAGACACTGCGCGCAAGTGCGGGCGGCGCGGGGTAGCGCGCCGCCATAATCCACTCACCCCAGTCCGCCAAGACCGGCAGGTGTATTGTGCCCGCGTCGCTGAACAGTTCAGCATCCCCGAAAAATACCTCGCCCCGTTCACCGAGGCCATCCAGTCCGCGCAGCGCGATTTCCAGCTTACTTTTACCTGACGTCAGACCCGCCGCCTCGAAAATTCCCCGGGCATCCATGGTCGCAGAGACAATACCCCAGAACTCGCCGGCGCCACCCTCCCGTACAAACACAGGCAGCCGTCCCAACAGCCCCAGGCCGCCCTGTACCAACTGCACGGGCCCTGCCAGCACCGCTTCGCGCCGCTCCCTGGCGCGCAGCACCGCGTCGCGCTGCGATGGGGTCCGACGGTAATCCAGTCCCACTGCCGCCTCGTTCCCTTGCAGCGGATAGATCATGCTGATGACCATGTCGGGCGCCGCCGCCAGATTGATCAGGTGGGGATGGCGCAAAAAGACGACCCGCGCGAATTCCTCGAACTCGGAGCGACTGAGGTCCGGGTGGGTCGCGATATAGGCCGCAAGGCCCTCTCCCGCGGCGATGTGCGAGCCCACGAGGCCGTTCAACCGGTTGGCGATGAGGTTGAGCTCGCGGCTGGCCTGCAGCTTGGCTTCGCCGCGCTCACGCTCTACATGGGACAGCTCCACAGCCACGGCTACGGGAAATACCGAGGCAAAGACCAGCAGCGTGGACCATCCACCCAACCGGCGCCGGCGCACCAGGTAGAAACTGAACGCCGCCAGCACGCCGACCAGCGCCAGGTAAACTGGCGCGTAACTGGTCACTGACTACCCCGCAATACCGGACACTGCACAAAATTCTCCCCGCACACAGATTGCTCTCCCGCAAGATTGTACGGAGAAGGCCGTCAGGAACAGGACAGTTTTTTACGAAAAAGTGGAGATAATGTGACCCGGTTGGCACGATAACGGCGCGTCGACACGCGCCGCGGAGCTTCCCTCTGCGTCAACATAGTCGCCGCTTCGACAGATGCCATATCAATGCCGCCGCGGATACGCGGGCTCAAGCGCAATTATGGCTGCGGGCAATCGAGCGGGGAGACGACGTCGATACAATCCCGCACCCGGATAAACCCGCACCAGTTTCAGAAACCCTCGGCCTTGTGGGCGTAGTTCCACAGGTAATTGGGGAAAAGTCGACGCATGACCGCACCCATGCGCGTCTGCTTGCCTGGATAGGAGATGAACCTGCCCGCCTCCAGGCACTTCTCGATATCCTCGATCACATCCCCGGGTTCAATGGCCTCGCTGGACTCGGTCAACCTGGGTACTACCGTGTCCTCGGCCTGCTTCCACAGAGGTGTGGCCACCGGCGGCGGACAGACACAGCAGAAGCGTACGCCGCTGTCGCGATTCTCGTGGTAGAGAATTTCGGTGTACATCTGCACCGCGCCCTTGGTGGCGCAATAGCCCCCCATGAGCAGACCGGGAATAAGACCGGACATGGAGGAGAAACTGATGAAATCGCCGCTGCCGCGACCGACCATGCCGGGCAGGGCGCCGGTAGCGATATTCACCAAGCCGCCGTAGTTGATCGCCATCAGTTTGAGCTGCAACTTTGGATCCTGTTCCAGCAGTTTGCCGAAGGGCATGATCGCGGCGGCGTTGGCGACGCGATCCACGGGGCCCAGTTCCGACTCGACCTGCCGCACCGCGGCATGGACCCCGTCGGTATCGCTTACGTCCACTTTGTAAGGCGTGACGTTGTCAAAACCCTCGGCGGTCTTCGCCATGCCCTCCTCGTCAATGTCGAATAGCGCCACCCTGGCGCCCTGCTGCGCGAGCACACGTGCCGCGGTCTGTCCCATGCCGCTGCCACCGCCGGTTATCAGTGCGACCTTGCCCTTGAATGCCATAATCGATTACGCCGTGTTTTTTGTGAGGGTTGCGTTTGATTATCTCACCAGTCGCTCATCCGCTCCAGCAGATCACAGACACGACTGGAGTACCCCCACTCGTTATCGTACCAGTTCAGCACGCGCAGAAAACGACCACCGGTGACGGCGGTAAAGTCCGCGTCGTAGATTGAAGAGTAGGTGTTGCCGATGATGTCCGATGACACGATGGGGTCGCGCGTGAACTGCAGGATACCCGTCAGCGGCCCGGCGGCGGCTTCCTCTACCGCGGCGTGTACATCTTCCACCGCGACCGATTTGCGCAGGCGCGCAAACAGGTCCACCACCGATCCGTCAGGCACCGGTACGCGCGCGGCGATGCCGTGTAGGCGACCCTGCATCTGCGGCAGTACATCACCCACGGTCTTGGCGGCGCCCGTGGACGTGGGGATGATGTTTCTCGCCGCCGCCCGGCTGCGCCGCCAGTCGGAATGGGGGACATCCGCCAGGCGCTGGTCATTGGTGTAGGCGTGCACCGTGTTGATGATGCCCTCTTCCAGGCCGAAGGCGTCGTCGAGCACCTTCGCCATCGGCGCGAGGCAATTGGTGGTACAGCTGGCGTTGGAAATGATGCGATGGTCCGGGCTCAGTCCGTCGTCATTGACACCCAGTACCACTGTGTAGTCGATGTCATCCTTTGCCGGCACGGTGAGCACTACGCGGCCGGCGCCGGCGGCCAGGTGCTGCTCGAGTTTTTCCCGCGTGCGAAATGCACCGGTGGACTCCACCACGGCATCAATGCCCAGCTCTTTCCACGGCAGCGCCGCCGGGTCTTTTTCGCAGACCATTTTTACACGCCCCTTGTCAGTGACCAGGTGGTCACCGTCCAGCGTCAGGTTGCCTGGGAAAGGGCCCATCACGGTGTCGTAGTTCAGCAGATAGCGCAGCGCGTCGTTGTCGAATAAATCGTTGATAGCGACGACATCGACGCCCTCCACCCGCTCCAGAATGCGGAAGACGGAACGGCCGATACGGCCGAATCCGTTGATCGCGACTTTCATTACGCGGCCTCCTTCGCGTCCAGCGCGGCGTAGAGTCGGGCGGTATCCAGCAGCCGCGCCGCGTGGCCGAGACTCTCATACCAGCCCAGGGTCTTGATGATAGTGTCGCCGGCCTTGATCGTGCCGCGGGCATCGAAAACCAACGAATGGGCGTTGCCAATGATGTCGGAAGAGACAATCGGGTCCTCGACGACGTCCACCAGGCCGGGCATCGCGGAACTGGCCTCACGCATCGCGTCGTTGATCTGCTCAACGGATACCCCGCTGTCCGCGATCACCAGGTTGGTATCCAGCAGGCAACCTTCGTGAATCGGTACGTTGAGAGCCGAGGTCATGACCCTGTCGCGAAACCGGGGGAGAACTTCACCCACCCAGCGCGCGGCTTCATGGCTGTTGGGAATGATATTTTCCGCGGCGGAGCGGCTGCGGCGATAGTCGTCGCCGGCATAATCCTGCAGTGCCTGGTCCGAAGTATAGGCGTGCACGGTGGTCATGCTGGCACACTCGATGGGAAATTTCGCGGCGAGTATGTGCAGCAGCAGCGCCAGTGCGGTCGTGGTGGCCGAACCCGCACTCAGCATGCGGTCCTGACGCGCGATGTCGCCGTCGTTGATGCCGGGCAGCACTAGCCGGTCGATATGATCGACCGGCAGTGTGCGCAACAGGACCCGCGGCGCGCCATTGTCCAGGTGATCCTGCATAAAAGCCTGCTCCCTGAACTTGCCCGTGGCATCGATGACGAGGTCCACATCGAACATGTCCCAGGGCACTTCTACCGGCAGGTCCATGGCCATCATGCGGGTGCGCATGCGATCACAGAGGAGAAACTTGCCCTCCAGCACAAACCGTTCGGGCTCCGGCGTCTTCCGAACGCAGCAGATAATGCAGTATGTGCGGCGATCCGATATCCGCGACAGCGACGATCTCGATATCCTCGCTGCGCGATGCCAGGCTGTAAATCTGCCGGCCCGTCTGGCCAAAGCCCATCAAACCGACGCGGACAGGACGTGAATGATTCATCGTATTACTCCAATAAGTCCGGGAGCCCCCGGCAACTACAAAATCCGGGGTCGCCTTCCCGTTCAATATACCCGATGCGCATTCCGGACGCGTCGCATTCGCGGCAGTCGGCCATCAGTTCGTCGGCGGAGCGCCGACCATACCCCATTTGCCATTCTGTCGCAGCGAGCCAGCGGCCATCCATGATCCAGCGCAATGGATCAGACCTTCGATGCACGCGCCGGACACTGACCCCGTCCAGTATCAAGCCGCGACAACAGCCGCGAGGACAAGCATCGCGCTTTCCCGCACTGGACTCCCGGTCCGGCGAATCGCACAATACTACCTTACAACCTGCAACGCGGTAATCAAGATAACAAGTCGCACGGGGTATTAACAATGAACAAAACCCGGTTCTCTCTCTTATCGGCAGCGGTACTGTGCTGCCTGCCCTTACCCGCCGCCGCACAGCAGCTCGAGGAAGTGCTGGTGACGGCGCAAAAGCGCGAGCAGAGCCTGCAGGATGTGGCCATATCCGTGGCGGTGGTCAGCGGCGAGGAACTGGCCAGACGCAACAAAACCCAGATTTCGGAACTCAGCCAGTTGGTACCGGGATTCACCTTCGGCCAGGGCACTTCCGACGCAGGGCGCAACATTTTCGTGCGCGGCATCGGCACACAGAGCTTCAGTCGTTCGGTGGAACAGTCCGTCGGCACCGTGGTCGACGGCGTGGTCGCCGCCAGCCTCGGCGGCTCGCTGCTCGACTTCAACGATGTCGCGCGCATCGAACTGCTGCGCGGCCCCCAGGGCATGCTGTTCGGCAAGAACGCCAGCGCCGGCCTGCTGAGCATCACGACCAAAAATCCGACACCGCAGTTCAGCGCGGGCTTCGGCGCGCGCTACGGCAGCGAGAACCTGCTCAACCTGAACGGGTACCTGTCGGGCCCGCTCGTCGAGGACCGCCTGCTGGGCCGTGTCGCCGCCTTCAGCAATACCCGCGATGCGATGCTGGATAACAACTTCCCCGGCGCCGACGATATCAACGACCGCGACGACTCCGGCGTGCGCGCCAAGCTGAGGTGGCTGGTCAAAGAGAACCTCGACATACAGCTCAACTACAATCATCTCGAACGCGACCAGGTCTGCTGCATCGGTCCCCTGCGCGACGTGATCCCGGGCAGCGTCGCCGACCGCGAGGGCGGCCCCGTGGGAGACGATGTGGATGAAATCCTCGACCAGGACAAGCCCCTCGGCGAGACCGAGGCCGACATCTACAGCGTGGAACTGAACTGGAGCTTCGGCGAATACCAACTGACGGCAATTTCCGCCTATTCCGATGAAGAGGTGTTCGGCGCCGCCCGGGGCGATCTGTACACGCGCACCCCCCTGCCGGCAAATGACAGTTTCGGCGAATACGAGCAGTTCACCCAGGAAGTGCGCATCGCCTCCCCGGAAGACCGTACAGTGAGTTATGTCGCGGGCCTGTACTACTTCGACTGGGATCTGGACCGCACCTTCCTGCGCATCATCGACCTCTTCGGCGTAGATCAGTGCCCGGTCCCCGGCTGCGGTTCGCTCACCGTGACCAACGATCACACCAACACCAACAAGAGTTTCGCCGTATTTGGACAGCTCACCTGGAACATCACCGACACCGCCCGGCTTTCCGCCGGGGCGCGCTACAACGACGACGAGATCAGTATCGACCAGACCGTCGGTTTTCTGCCCGGCACGATCCCCGAGGCGCCCCCGGGATCCATCGCGGCGACGACCGAGAACTCGGACTGGTCCTGGCGGCTGATCGGCGAGCTGGACATCGCCGCCGACGCCATGGCCTACGCCAGCGTCGCCCGCGGTTACAAGGGGCCCGGCTCCAATTCCCTCACCTCCGGCCCCACCAGCGGCGACGTGTTCGTGGACCCGGAAATTCCCACCAACTACGAGATCGGCATCAAGTCGCAGTGGCTGGACAACCGCGTGCGCTTCAACGGCGCCGTCTACTTTACCCGGTTCAAGGATTTCCAGGCCTCGACACAGGTACCCGACGCTTTTCCGCCCCGGTTTTTCCTGGCTAACGCCGGCGAACTGGAAACCAGGGGCGTGGAAGTCGAGTTGACCGCGCAGGTGCTGCCGAACCTGGCCGTGCACACAGCCATCGCCTATACCGACGCCATCTTCTCCGACTGGAAGGATGCCCCCTGTTACAGCCTGCAGACCGTCGAGGAGGGCTGTGTGGACGGAATACAGGATCTGACCGGGGCCGACATGCCGGTTTCGCCCGACTGGGCCTACAATGTCACCGCCGATTACTATATTCCCGTACCGTCCCAAAACTTCACGGGTTTTGTCAGCGGCACCTGGTTCTGGAGTGACAAGGTCATGTACGACACCACCAATAATCCCCTGCACGAAGCCGACGCCTACGGCCAGCTCGATGTCGCCGCCGGCATTACCGCGGACGACGGGCGCTACACCCTGCAGTTCTTCGTGGAGAACCTGCTGGACAACTTTTACGTGAACAGCCTGTCCGGCCAGAGTGCCGTCGGTATCCTGACGGGGCACGGGCTGCCCTACGACTACAAGCGCCGCTTTGGCGTCTCCCTGTCCATGGATTTCTAGCCCAATGACCTCGACGGGATTCCCGCTTTCGGCTGCAGCGACAATTGCTACCCGATGATACTCACCAAAGAGTTCTGGTATTTCCTCATCGGCGCACTTTCCGTGCTGCTGCCGCTGCTGGTGGTCGTCGCCGTCAAGAAGCTCCAATGGCTGGAGCCAAGGCCCGACGAGACCCTCGTCTACACGCGCGCCGGGGACACCGATCTGCGTTTACACGCTTTCTATCCCGACAGTGCCGACACCGGCGGCCAGGTTCCGGCGTTGCTGCTATTCCACGGCGGACGCTGGCAGTACGGCGGGCCACACTCGCTGTACCCGCAGTGCCGCTATTTTGCCGCGCGCGGCATCGCCTGCTTCAGCGCCGAGTACCGCCTGGGCGCGCAGAGCCGCGTCGATGTGCGCGGCGCCGTCGAAGACGCCCGTCGCGCCCTGCACTATCTTCGCGACAACGCCCGGGAGCTGGGCATCGACCCCGATCGGCTCTACGCCGGCGGCGGTTCTTCCGGCGGCCACCTGGCGGCGGCTCTCGGCGCCGCGCTTCCTCCCGGAGACGCCCCCGCAATGCGTCCCGCCGCATTGGTGCTCTACAACCCCATGCTGGATCTGTCGCCGGGTAAGCCGGACAGCCATCTTGTAGTGGACTACTGGCGGGCCGTGTCGCCCCTGCAGCAGATCGACGAGGGCTATCCCCCCACGCTCATTCTCGCCGGCACCGAGGACCCGGAGGTGCCGGTCGCAACGGTGCGGGCCTTCTGCGACGCAGTGCGCCGCCAGGGTGGGCGCTGCGAGGCGCAGCTTTACGAGGGACAGAGCCACGGCTTCTACCATGACAGCGAGGGGCGCAACCCGTATTTGCAGCAGACCGGCGCTCACGTTCTGGCTTTTCTCACCAGCCTGGAAGGCTGATATGGGCGGGGCCTTCACCGGCACGCTGCCCGGCCGGCGCGGTCCCCGCTCCCGAACTAGCGGAGTCGATGCTGGATACCGGTATCGATCCAGCGTCCGATAAGGTGGCACTCTTCGGGCGTGGCGCCCGACTCGTGGGGCGGGCCGAAATCGATGTCGTTGGGGTACTGGCCGTCTGTGCGACCGTCCTGCCGTGAACCGATACACTTCCAGTACAACAGGGAATCGCGCGCGAATTTGGCCACCCACTTGCTGCTATAGGGCCGGGGCAATTTGAAACGCTCGGTCATCGACGTCAACCGCGCGCCGCTGCCCCGATCGGAACTCACCTTCACCCGCATCAGCGGCTTGTAGCCGTCGCCGTAGCGGCGCATGCGAATCGCGCGAATCTCTCCCCCGGGGCCGACTTCGGCGACCTCCCCCGCCGCGCCCCCCGGGGGAAACTGCAGCTTGTCGCCCGCGGCGTAGTTACGTCCGCCCTGTTTGATCAGAACGTGCAACACCGACTGCCGCTCACCGTTAGCTGGCTGCTTGGGGGCCCAGGCCCAGTCGAACTGCTCAAAATCCTGGGCGATGCGAGAGTACAGAAGACCGTCGTCATCGGTCATGTCGCGGTGACAGCCGGAACAGCGCTTTTCCAGAATGGGCCGAACGTCGACAAAGGTCACCGGCTCACTGGCCTCGGGCAGCGGCGGGTTGGTGCGCGCGGCCAGGGTGTCGCCAAAACGCTCGGCGGCGGTCTTTTTCAGCTGCCTGGCCCGCTCCTCCGAGTGGCCGTCGTGACAGCCGTGGCAGGTGCGCGTCTCCCCCGCGCGCAGTGAGTGCAGCATCGTATCGTGGGCGATGGCCATCCCGTCGGCGTCCGTCCCCGTCATGATGATGGGGGTCTCGCAGGGCACCTGCATCTTCACCGAGCCGTCCTCCTCGAGCGGCTGCGAACCCAGAATGGCCACCGATTTGTGCCCCGTGTTGTTGAGAATGCTCTGGAATTCCTTGCGCTTCGCGCCACGATAGGTGAAATCCCACATCTCGGGCAGCAATATGGTCAGCGCCGCCATATTCTCTGCGTGAAAACGCGGGTTCTCAGCGCTGACCGCGCAGCCCTGGTGGGCGCAGTTCTCGTAGACATTGGTCCGCCAGTCGTAGTGCTCCGCGGCCGGTGACAGCTCCGCCTGACGGGCATCCACCACCTGCAGATAGCAGTTGGCCTCAGGGTCCAGCGGCTCCAGCTGGCGCGGCAGCGTCTGTCCCATCAGCTCGCGGTAGGTGGCGATGGCCCGGGCGTCCCAGGCCTGCCACTGCTCACCGCCGGCCAGCAGTTCCATCTGCCGGGTATCGAAGGGGTTGGTGACCATTGGCACCTTGACGCGATAGATCGCCTTCTGGCAGGTCGGCTCGCCGCGCATGGCTTCGCGGTTGGCCTCGTGGGGCATGGTCACCTCATAGCACGAGCCCCGCCCGTGAGTAATAAGAAATTCTCTGTCTGTATTGGGCAGCGGCGCGGCATACCCGGCCTTACCCAGCGGCCGGCCCCGGGCGTCGCGGCGCACCCCGATATCCTGGTCGGTGCCGTACGGTGTGATCGCCCGAAACGAGCTTGGCACATAGCGGCCGGTTCCCGGTTTACCCGAATTGCTCATGCCGTCGGGCTGGCAGCGCGCCGTGGAGCAGCCCTCGACGTGCGGGTCCGTGTAGTCCATGCCGTAGATGATGCCCATGCTGCCGACGTGGTTGGACCGATAATAATTGGAGACAGCGAGTTTTTTCGGGAAAATCTCCGCGACGGAGCGGATCGCGCGCAACTGGGCCCGCCCCTCGCCGCCGGTCATGCCGGGGGGCAGAAACTCGCGGGTTTTCAGCGTAGTGCTCTTGTGCCCGTTGAGAATCACGGTCTGGTCGGCGCCGTTGCCGTCCACCCGGCACAGCCACCACTTGTTCCTCAAGGTGCCGGGGCGGTTCGAGTGAGCGTTCCATGAATCGAAATTCTTGTTCTCGTGGGCGTTCCAGCAGGAATAGAGAATATCGCCGTTGCTCATGACTGCCGGCGCCAGCGCGTTCTGCTCGTGGGGGCTGATATTGCGCGCGCCCGTGCCGTCGATGTTCATCGTCCACAGTTGCATGGCCCTGCCCGCCAGGCCGTACCCGTACTCCTGCGACACGCAGTACGGGTAGCTGAAACAGCGGCCGCGGCCGAACTGGTCCATGCCCTGGTGCAGCCCGAACGGTTGCTTGAAGGGGTAGGTTTCGCCGCGGTTGCTGACAAAAACAATTTTCTCGTTGTTCAGCCAATCGGGCTGGCGGTCGATGGCGCGCTCCGGCCGGTTGGGGATCGGCCATTTTTCGCCCGTTGTCAGGTCGTAGATCCACAACTGGGCACCGGTGAGGCCCCGGATCTCGCGAATACCCATGTCAATGCCCTGGGAGACCACCGGAAACAGTTTGTTGCCGTGACCGACAGAGTAGACGATCTTCGTACCATCGGGACTGACGCGCGCTTCCTGGGCCACACACACGGCCTTCGAACTCGTGCAGTCGTGGATCACCTTCACCGTACCCCGCAGGTCGTCGATCACCACGTCCGCCTCGGCAATCCCGCCATTGATACGACCGACGTCGGTGGCGTGCTGCCAGTTGGCCGCCTCCTCGACCGGCGTACCGGGCACCCCCTGCGTGGCGCGCGGCTGGCGAGTGTAGACCAGCTTCCACTCCACCGGCGCTCGAGTCACACGCAGGGCGCTGTAGCGTTCGGCGGAGGACAGGGTGATGTCCTCGATGGTCAGGGACCCGTCCGCGGCCACCGTGGCGATACCGCGCTGCTCCGTGCCGTCGATACGCCACTGCATCCGGCCGCCCGGGTCTTTTCTGAACAGGGGGGTCCGGCGCAGAGTCAGGTCGAAGGTCGCCGCCGGCGGCTGGTCCGCCAGCGGTTTCGCCGCCGGGTCGTCGGTCAGACCCGTATGCCGGCGGTAGCGCAGGGGCACCACCACCTCCTCGTTGGTCGACTCCATACCCGAGGCGTCCCACCCCAGACCGAGATTGTAGTGGCCGCGGTCACCCCAGGCGTTGGCCGTCGAGGCCGTGAACACCGGCAGCGGCAAGCCGTGGCGCAAATCCTGCGCCGCGTCGGTGAACAGCGCGTCCGGCAGGTGGATCCCCGCCTCGCGGCCGCCCTCGCCCCCCCGGTCCCAGGTACCAAAGCAGGCGATCCGAGTACTGTTCACAGATGCGGAAGAAACCGGTGTCCAGGCCGTTGGCCCCGGCGCCGTTGGCGCCGTCGAGACGGTAGTAGATATGCGAGACGTTCCCGGACGCAGCGGCGCGGCTGAAATCCGCACTGTAGCGCCCCCGGGGCGAGGCGGCCTGCACCACGTTGATCATGCCCCGCCACCAGTTGTCCGCCAGGGCACCGCTGTATTCGATGGCCCGCCCACCGGCCGCGCCCGCGCCGTACAGCCGGATACCGCCCTTCCAGTCGACAGCCTTTTCGTGCCGCGAGTGAATCGTCAGAATCGATTCGAGAAGCTCGTTTGGTCCCGCAATGCCATCGACAATCAACTGCAATCTGGCGCCGGCATCGCCGCCGGACGCGGCGCGTGCCGAGGGAGGCGCTTGCGGGACGGCACTGGAACCGGGCGCGCAGCGCAGCAGGGGGTCCGCCCATTCGCACTCGGCCTCGCCGGCATAAATGAAAGGACAGATCAGGCAGAGTGACAGGGCGAACAGTCGGGCGCTACCCCGCCAGTGCAAAAACATCGACATGAGCCTAGTCTAGCGCGCTCCAGGATGTACTGTACATCCCGAGCCTTCTCCAATGAGACATGAGCCTGGAGCGATGGGCTGATTCCAGGGAGAGATGAGCCTGAAGAGGGGCCTGGAGTTTGGGATCATAGGAGGATGATCGTGAAACTCCATACCCAGGGACTCCAGACCCTCGACCAACTTCAGGCCTTTATAGACGGCAGTCAAGCACTGGATCTTGAGATCCAGAATCGCCAGCAGTCGTACCGCTTCATCAGCGAGACCCTGCGGCATTTCCACTACCCCCGCTGCACGCGCGCAGAAAAAGGGCTCTTGCGGCGCTACATGATCAAGGTCACCGGTCTGTCCCGCGCCCAGGTCGCCCGCCTGATCCAACAGCAGCGGCGTACCGGTCGCCTCCATGATCGCCGCGGACCCCCCGCAAAGCCCTTCCGGCGGCGCTTTACCGATGCCGATATCCGGCTCCTCGCCGAGCTCGACACCCTCCACGGCACCCTATCCGGCAATGCCACGCGCAAGCTCTGTGAGCGCGCCTGGCGGCTCTTCGGCGATACCCGCTACGAACGACTGGCCACCGTGTCCCACGGGCACCTGTACAACCTCAGGCGCTCCACCACCTACCAGCGCCGACGGCGGGGCTTTGACAAGACCCGACCGCGCCAGGTCAATATCGCCGAGCGCCGACCGCCCCGACCCGACGGGCGGGCCGGCTTTCTGCGGGTCGACTCCGTGCATCAAGGCGACCAGGACGGTACCAAGGGGCTCTACCACATCAACCTGGTCGACGAGGAGGTCCAGTTCCAGTATATCGGCTCTGTAGCGCAGCTCTCCGAGCGGTATCTGGTGCCGCTGCTGGAAGACCTGATCGCCGCCTTCCCGTTCGTTGTGCGGGGCGTACACGCCGACAATGGCTCCGAGTACATCAACCACCGGGTGGCCAACCTGCTCCAGAAGCTGAACGTGGAGGAATTCACCAAGTCGCGTGCCCGGCGCACCAATGACAATGCGCTCGTGGAATCCAAGAACGGGTCGGTGATTCGCAAACACCTCGGCTACGCCCACATCCCGGCACGTTTCGCCGAGCAGGTGAACGCCTTTAACCGCGACGTACTCTCGCCCTACCTGAACTACCATCGACCGTGCTTTTTCCCGAGAATCGTCGAGGACGACAAGGGCCGACGTCGCAAGCAGTATCGCTATGAGGACATGATGACACCCTATGAAAAGCTCAAAACGCTACCAAGCGCAGCAGACTCACTTCGCCCCGGCATCACCTTCGAAGCGCTGGATGCAATCGCCATGGCAATCAGTGACAATGAGGCTGCCCGGCAACTCAACGACGCCCGGCAAACACTTTTCCAAACCATCAACGGATCTCAAACAACAGCTGCTTGACAGGCTCACTCGATACCACTGCTCAGGCTCATTTCACTATTGGATAGGACTTCCCGCCGCGCCAGCCGCACCACTCACAAACACTGCCTCACAGCTTGCCCGCAGGCCGAAATTGCCGGAGACTGCGCCCACGGTACCCCTGCCCTATCGACGACCAGGAGCCAACCAATGCCGAAGCTGATTTCTATGATTTCTCTCATTGTACTCCTCGCGCTGGCCGCGGTGCCCCACGGAAACAACGCCCGAGCCGAAGCTGGCGCCCGGGACGAGGTGGCTCGCGCCGCGGGAGCCGCGATCACACCACCTTTCGAACGCACCGAACAGCGCGCACCCTGCGCCAACTACGATCCGCTGCGCCGGCCCCACTTTGGCGACCTGCATGTGCACACCGCCCTGTCCTTCGACGCCAGCACCCAGGATACGCGCAACCGGCCCATCGACGCCTACCGTTTCGCCATGGGCGCGCCCATGGGCATCCAGCCCTACGACGAGAACGACCAGCCGACGCGCACCGTGCAACTGGACCGGCCGCTGCAGTTCGCGGCAGTGACGGATCATGCGGAGTTTCTCGGCGAGGTGCGCATCTGCACCACACCGGGGCTGGACGGCCACTGGCATCCGGTGTGCCTCGTCCACCGCTACCTGCCGCGCTGGTCGTTCATGACCCTCGGCGCCGCGGGACTCAGCTACAAACACCGCTGGGGGCTTTGTGGGGAAGAAGGGGAGATTTGCCTGAACCACGCCGAGGACATCTGGCAGGAGATTCAGGCCGATGCCGAGGCGGCCTACGATCGCAGCGAGGACTGCGACTTCACCAGTTTCGTCGGCTATGAATGGACGGCGAGTACCCAGACCGGACAAAACCTGCACCACAATGTGATTTTTCGCAACGGGAAAGTACCCGAGCGCGCGATCGGCTGGCTGCGCACCCCCTCCCAGGTGCAGTTGTGGGATTACCTGGACGAACAGTGTATCGAGGGACGTCCCGGCTGCGATGCTCTGGTCATCCCGCACAACTCCAACCTCAGCGGCGGCCTGATGTTCGAGACCGCCCGGGTGACCAACGACAGCGTGCCGACCGAGCCGGTCACGGCGCAAGAGGCCGCCCGGCGCGCGCGCTGGAACACCCTGTTCGAGGTGGTTCAGCACAAGGGCTCCTCGGAGTGCGACAGCCGCCTGCCGGTCTGGTCCGAAGATGAATTCTGCGCCTTCGAAAAAATGGGCTACGACCGCTTCGGCGGCAAGAATACGGGCCAGACACCATTCGCGGATATCGCCGGTTACGCGCGAATAGTCGGTCTGGAGGCTCCCGAGACCATCCCCCCGCCCGCATCGAACTTTCTGCGCTACGGGCTCAAGAAGGGGCTGCGACAGCAAGTCGAACTGGGCGCCAACAGCTTCAAATTCGGCCTGATCGGCAGTACGGACACGCACATTGCAACGCCGGGGCTTGTCATGGAGAAAAACCATCCGGGCCACGGCGGTGCCGGCATGGGTGCCCGCGAGGGCGTCCCGCAGGGCCTGCCCGACGAGCTCGAATACAACCCGGGCGGTCTGGCGGTGCTCTACGCCGAGGAAAATTCCCGCGACGCGCTGTTTGCCGCGATGCGTCGGCGCGAGGCCTACGCCACCAGCGGTACGCGCCCGACCTTGCGCTTCTTCGGAGGCTGGGACTACGACATGGATCTCTGCGCAACGCCGGATCTGGTTGCGAGAGGCTACGCCGGCGGCGTCCCCATGGGTGGCGACCTGGAGGCGGTGCCGGCACCCGGTGAAGCGCCGCGCTTTCTGGTTTCGGCGAGCATGGACAGCGGCACGGTCCAGTATCCGGGCAGCCCCCTGCAGCGGGTGCAGATCGTCAAGGGCTGGTATCGGGACGGCGAGCTCAAGGAGAAGGTATTCGACGTCGCCGGCGGCGACAATGACGCCAGTGTCGATATCCACACCTGCGAGCAGTCCGGCGCGGGACACAGCCAGCTGTGCACAGTGTGGCAGGACGACGACTTCGATGCGTCGGCGCCGGCCTTCTATTACACCCGTGTGCTGGAAAATCCGAGCTGTCGCTGGAGCCAGCGGATCTGCGCCGCTGCCGGCGTGCGCTGCGAGGATCCGGCAACCATTCCGGACAGCATGCAGAACTGCTGCGCCGCCGAGCACCGACCGGTCATCCAGGAGCGAGCGTGGTCATCCCCCATCTGGTATACACCGCCGGAACAGGTTCCAGACCCGCGCGCGCCGAACCGGTGAAATACGGCGGCTGGCCGCCAGCTGACGGGAGGGCGCTGTGACAGCCCGGATCAGCGCTTATACTGTCGGAACGATGGCCAAAACAAACGACCTATGGATACATTGGAGCCGGCACCGAGCCTGAGTACCGAAGTAGCCTGTCCGGGTTGCGACCTGCTGGTGCGTATTGATGATATGCGCGCTGGCGAGACCGCAAAATGTCCCCGGTGCGGCTGCCTCCTGAGTGAGTTTCGCGCGAACGCTTTCGAACAGGTCATCGCGTTCGCCGTCGCGGGATTGATTCTGCTCGGGCTGGCAAACAGCTATGCGTTCCTGACCATGTCCTCGAACGGCATGGACAGACGCATTACTCTCTGGCAGGCCCCCGCCGCGCTTTGGGACTATGGAATGCCTCTGGTCGCAGGTATGGTCGCCGCCTTTATTATCGCCGTCCCGGCACTGGTGCTGCTTCTTCTGCTGGCCGTGTGCATTCCTCTGCGCGCCGGGCGTTATCAATCGTGGCTGGAAACGGCGGCAAAGGGCGTGTTCCTGAGCCACCACTGGGCCATGGTGGAAGTCTTCATTATCGGAGTGATCGTTTCCCTCGTTAAAATCTCCGAACTCGCGACGATTGACCTGGGTATTTCCTTCTGGGCTTACGCAGCCTTTTCGGGCTGCTTCATCATGGCTGTATCCAGCCTCGATCGCGTGCAGTGCTGGGAGACGATCGAGAGGCTCTCGCAACCATGAGCGGTAACAGCGCGACAGCGGCGTCCCGCAACCTCGCGGCCTGCGACATTTGTTACAAGCTGGCGCCCGCACAAACACACAACTGCCCTCGCTGCGGTGCGGCGCTGCATCTGCGCAAGCGAAACAGCCTGCAACATACGCTGGCGCTGCTGATAACCGCCTGCATACTTTATATTCCGGCCAACACCTATCCGATCATGTATATGGACCAGTTCGGGTCCACGGAATCCAGTACGATCATCGGCGGCGTGGTGGAGTTGATTGCACTGGGTTCGATCCCCATTGCTGTGGTCATTTTCGCCTTCAGCGTGATCGTACCATCGGCCAAGATAATGGTGCTGTTCTATCTCGTGTGGACAGTGGAAAACCACTCGCCATTGAGTTCCCGACAGCGCGGGCTGATGTACCGGATCGTCCACTTCATTGGCAAATGGTCAATGCTCGACGTGTTCGTGGTTGCGATTATGGCGGCACTCGTGCATCTTGGTGATCTGCTGGTCGTACGGCCCGGGATCGCAGCCCTGTCTTTCGCG
The DNA here is from genome assembly GCA_034521205.1 of Halioglobus sp. Lineage (GTDB taxonomy): Bacteria > Pseudomonadota > Gammaproteobacteria > Pseudomonadales > Halieaceae > Marimicrobium. The sequence goes on along the minus strand of JAXHMT010000004.1, from coordinate 1,301,363 downwards.
GGAGTTGTCATCCTGACCATGATCGCGGCGCACAGGTTCGATTCCCGGCTGATCTGGGATACCACAGACGACGATTGACACAATGACCGAACAGGCTGAGATCAGGCGCGGCTCGCGCATCTCCGCGGTGTGGTTCATCCCCCTGCTGGCAGTAGGGCTGGGTGCGTACATGTTCGTACACAACTGGTTGACCCAGGGTCCGGAAATAGAGATTGCGTTCAAGACCGCGGACGGACTCGAGGAAGGGAAAACAAAAATCAAGTATCGCGAAGTCGCTATCGGTACGGTCGACAAAGTACGCCTTAACGAAAGATTTGACGGCGTGATCGCCTCCGCCACGCTCGACCGCCACGGCCGGCGCACTGCTGCGCGAGGACACACGCTTCTGGGTGGTGACGGCCCAGGTCGGCGTCGACAATATATCGGGCCTCGAAACACTGCTTTCAGGCGCTTATATCCAGCTCTCGCCCGGCAGCGGACCCGAGGGTTACCGCCAGTTTACCGGGTTGGAGGAGCCGCCTCTTACACCGGCCGACGCGCGCGGTCTGCGGCTTAGACTCAGCAGTGACAGCGCTACGTCGCTAAGCGCCGGAGACGCGGTACTTTTCAATGGTTACAAAGTGGGACGGGTCGACAAAACACAGTTCGATATCGACGAGCGCGTTGTGCATTACGATGTCTTCATCGACGCCCCCTTTGACAAACTCGTAAACAGCGCCGTGCGCTTCTGGGATGTCAGCGGCATATCCCTGAGCGCCAGCGCGGACGGCTTCGAACTGAAAACCGGTTCCATCGACACCGTGCTGCTGGGCGGCGTCGCATTCACCCTGCCGGAGGGCGTGCGCGAGGGCGACCCCGTGGAAAACGGCATGGAATTCAAATTGTACCCCTCTTACGAGGAGATTCTGGAGCAGCCGTACCGCCACGGGATCTACTATGTCCTCCAGTTCACCCAGTCCGTCAAAAGGCCTGGTGCCGGGAGCCGCGGTCGAATTTCGCGGCATTCCCGTCGGACGCGTCGAACGGCTGCTGCTGCGGGAGTCCGTCGGCAACGCAATGGAGTCCGGCGCCTACGGCCAGGGCATCGCGATTCCCGTGCTCGTCTATCTCGAACCGGCGCGCATGGAACTGCCGGATCGCGCAGCATCACTCGACATTCTGCGGGAATCCATTGCCACCGGCATCGACGACGGTCTGCGCGCCTCGCTCGAGAGCGGTAACCTGCTCACGGGTAGCAAGTACGTCAACCTGGACTATTTCAGCGATGTGCAGCCGGCAGAACCAACCAGGTTCCTCGACTACCCCACCATTCCCACCGTCGACACGGGCCTCGGCCAATTGCAGCAGCAGGTCAGCTCCATTCTCACGACGATAGACAATCTGCCTCTGGACCAGACCGTGGCTGAAGCCAATGCAGCAATAGGCGAGCTGAACAGTGCCCTGGAGAAGTTCAACACACTACTGGCGCAACCCGGTACCCGTGAATTGCCGGGCAACCTCGACGCCACGTTGGAAGAGGTGCGCTCGACATTGCAGGGCCTCTCCCCCGGCTCGGGCCTTTACGAAAGCCTCAATTCGAGTCTGCTGCGCCTGAATCGCACACTGGGCAACCTCGAGTCAGTGACCGATACACTGGCCTCAAAACCCAATGCCGTGCTGCTGCCATCGAAACCGACCCCCGATCCCGTGCCGGAGGCCAGAAAGTGAACCGAGCGATATCCCTGTGGCTGGTCATTCTGCTCAGCGCCTGTGCCGGCCAGGTAACCGAACCCAGTTACTACCTGTTGCGCGGTGACACGGACCCCGACAGCCAGCGACTCGAACCCTCCCGCCATTTCGCCCTCGGCTCCGTAAGCATCGCGCCGTACATCGACCAGCCGGGCCTGGTGCTGATGACCGGGGCGAACGAAATGCGGGCCGCGCGCCAACATCTGTGGGCGGAACCAGTCCACGAAGCGGTGCGCAATCTGCTGTTGCGGGAGATCTCCCGCACCTACGGCGAGGATTTACTGCCGCTTCCCCCGCGGCGTAATGCCCGTCTCATCAACGTGCGCATCGACCAGCTGCACGGCACCGGCGACGGCGCGGCGCGTCTCGTCGCCTACTGGTGGATCGGCAATGAAAATGAGGTTGAAGCCGCCTACCGCTCCGCCAGGACACAGCCGCTGAGCCGCGATGGGTACGCCGCTCTGGCGACGGCCCTGGAGACTCTGTTGACGGAACTGGCGGCCGAGATAGCCCGCGGTATGGAAAAGGCTAAATCGGAAGCGGAATAAACACCTTGCCCACCGCGTAAACCGCGCCGGTGAGCGTGCGGTCGTCGGAGTCTCCAGCAATACGCGCCATCATCTCCTGCAGGGTAATGATCCTGCCGAAAAGACGTTCAAAACTCAGGTTGTCCACCACACCACGATATTCATGGGTGACAAGATAGTGCGCGCCGTCGGGTTTGCGCGTGTTCTTGAGCTTCCACAGCAGCACCTCCACGTTGCTTGCGCTGGTGCGCAGAACTACCGGGTCCAATGTGTCCATGAAGAACATTTCCGGCTTGTACTGGTAGGCCTTGCGCAACATGCTGCCCAGGCCGACAGCCAGCGCGAAGACCCGGTCGCCGCGAAATTCGGGATCAAAGGCGAGGTTCATGGCCGCTACGTCCTGCTTGCCATCGAGCTCGTCGAAGCCGAGCTCATAGCGGTGTACGCGCAACTGCGCGAGTCGGCCCTCGATGGTCATACCTCGGTTCTTGCGCAGCTCCGCCGGGTTGCGCAGGTACAACTTGACGACAAGTTCCTGTACGGCGGTGCGTGTCTCTCTGATAAACTCATCGGCCACCAGGTCGATGTCCGACTTGGCGAGATTCTTGATGTGATAGCTGCCGCAGGCCGGCAGCAACACAATCACCAGCAAAATGAATAGCGTCAATCGCATCCGGCAATTCTAGCCTGCATCGGATCCCGATTCACGGCTGGCGAGTGGGTCGTGTGCAAGCGAGACGCTATCTACGCCGCGCAACACATACAGTATAATCTTGTTACTATCGGCAGCTTTCTTGACGGACATAAGCAAATAAACAATGTTGAGGTCGACTTTTCTGGCGCTGATGCTCGGGCTGGGAGCGGCACTGGCGGCGCTGACACTGTTTCTTTCGCCCTCCGGAACCGCAGAGCCCGACGCTCGACCGGTGATCTGGGAGGCCTCGGTGGCGGACGTCTTTGCGGGCGAGGGGCGAATCCGCGACGGACTCCCGGTCCTCCAACTCGATGCGGCGGGCCTGGGGGGCGTGCGCCTGGCGCTTCGGGGCCGCGACGCATCCCACTACCCCTTCATGCACATCGCGCTGGACCAGTTCCCGCCGGAGCTGCACACGCACCTGGTCTGGCGGCAGGCGAATACCGGCGAACAACACAGATATCGCTTGAGAACCCGCCCGCGACAGTCGTTGTGGCTCGCAGCGCATGAAATCGACGGCTGGCACGGCCCACTGGAATCCGTGAATATTCTCTTTTCGGACCTCCGGGCGCGACGGTACACATCAGGGACATCTCGCTGCATCCGCCGGGCGTTTCGACAGACAGCTGCGCACGCTGATCGACGACTGGACCGGCATCGAACCCTGGCGTCGCTCCGCCGTCAACAGCTACAGCGGCGCCAGGCCCGCTTCACCTTTTTACCCGGTACCCCTGGTCGCCGCCGTTCTGGCGCTGTCCCTGATAGCTCTCGCCCTGTTGCATGTACTGCGACGCGGGTCCGGCCCGTTCAGTTGGCCCTCGGCGGGATTGATCTTTCTTATCTGCTGGCTCCTGCTGGACGGCTTCTGGCAGTATCGCCTGTTGCGCCAGGTCGCCGATACCCATCGCCAGTTTGCCGGCAAGGAAACCACGGAAAAGCTGGCCGCGGGACCCGACTCGAGGTTTTACCACCTGGCGCAGCGCGCGCAGCAACATGTCGATGGCGAGAAGTCGCGTGTGTTTGTCAGTTCCAGCGATGACTATCATGGGTTGCGCACCGCCTATTACCTGTATCCGCACAACCCCTATTACCGTGTGCGCGGGGATGAACTGCCTCATCCCGAACATTTGCGCACGGGCGATTACATTCTCATCGTGCACCCCGCCCGAACGCAGTTCCGCCGCCAACTCGGAATCGTTCAGACTCAATGGGGGCACGTTCCGGTCGACTCCCTGTTCAGCGAGGACAGCGGCACACTGCTGCGCGTAAAATAAATGGATGCGGTGCTGACACTCGTCGCAATCCTGTTGCCGGTGCTACTGGGATCGGCCTGGATAAACCTGCTGGTTCCGGCCGATACTCCTGCCCGGGGCGCGCTGGTGTGGGGCAATGGCGCCCTGTTCGGGGTCATGGTCACGCCGCTGTTGATGCGCGCGCTTCACGCCACCGGACTGCCGCTGGATTTCATGGCGACCGCCCTGGCGGCGGTCGCACTTACCGCTATGGCCGCGCTGATCCACCTGCGCGGACATGGACGCGGCCGGACTTCGGGGCAAGCCGCGCCGGCCCGGGCCATGCCCACCGCACAACGGGTGTTGTGGACAATACTGCTGGGCCTGATTGTGTTGCGGCTCATCACACTGGGTACCGAAGTCGCCCTGCGGCCCCTGTTCCCCTGGGATGCGACAATGCACTGGGCGACCAAGGCCCGGGTCTGGTTCGAACACCGCAGCCTTGTGCCCTTTGTCCCCCACGATATCTGGTTACAGGTCGGCGGCGAGGGTGTCTACACGGACCGCCATCCGAACTATCCCTCGATGATTCCCCTGTTGCAGGTCTGGATGAATCTCGCCACCGGCAACTGGAATGAAAGCCTGATGAATCTTCCCTGGGTAGTCTGTCTGGCAGGCCTGGGGGCAGCCTTTTACGGCCACTTGCGCGTGGCGCGGGTAGAGGCTCTGACGGCTGCCGCCTTCACCTATTTCCTGATGTCCATGCCGTTGATCAATATCCACGTGGCGCTGGCGGGCTATGCCGATATTTATCTGGCCGCCGCCTTCTGTTGCGCGCTCATGGCACTACACAACTGGATGACCCTGCGAGCCGGCTGGATGGCGGCTCTCGCCCTGCTCTTCGCCGCCCTGTGCCCACAGATCAAAAACGAGGGCCTGTTCTGGGCCCTATCCCTCGCGCCCGCCGCCCTGGTGGCGTTTATGCAGCGGCGTCAGGCCGCGAAAGTCCTGCTTTTGCTCGGTCTCTTGGCAATACTACTGTTGTTGCTGTTGCCGCGCCATCTGGTAATTGCCGGCCACTCCATGGAAGAACTGGTGCCCGCTTTTCAACCGGAGGCTCTGGCGGGACTCGTCAAAATCGCCTGGTTGCACGCCAACTGGCACCTGTTCGGCTACATGTTGCTCATACTCCTGCCACTGGGGCTGCTTATGCCCGGGGCTTTGACGCGCAAGTACCTGGGCCTCACAACCGCGCTGACGACGGCGATCGGTGCCTTCCTCTTCCTGTTTCTGTTCACTGGCTTCGGCAGGCGGCGGCCAATCTGACGGCGGTCGGCCGACTCGGTATCCAGCTGGCGCCGGGGCTGATGTTCCTGGCCGCACTGCTGTTCGACGAGTTGCAGACCCGGGGCTGCGTTCGCGCCCAACCACCGGACGCTAGCCGTTAGCGAGTCATCGGCGATCTGCTAGAGGCCGAAGCGCTGGCGCAGAAACCGCGCGATGCCATCCTCGTCATGGTGGCCGATCACCGCCGTTGCGGCGGCGCGCACGGTATCCCGGGCATTACACGGCGCGTAGCTCTCGTCGGCCATGTGGAACATGCTCAAGTCGTTGTCGCTGTCGCCAAAACAGATCACTCTGCTGACGCCGAGGTCGCGTTTGAGTTGCGCGACGGCTCCGCCCTTGCTGGCGGCGCTGTGGTGGATGTCGAGCCAGTGCAGGCCATCGCCCTCGATCGCCGCCCCACCGTAAGCCACCAGGTGCTCCTCGTCGCGGATCGCTTCCTGGATCAGGTTCATTGCGCCGCGGTCGCCCAAGCCGCTGACGTTGCTGATATCAGCGTCATCGGGCAGCCGCGATATCGGCAGGACGGTCAGGCCCCGGTCGGCGGCGAACAACGCGGCGAGACGACGCTCGACCGCGTTGCGCAGCGGCGGATGGTAGACCGCGTGTCCATCCCGTGCATCCAGGGTAAAGACAAAGGGCGACACCCCGGCGGTCATGAACGCTTCCAGCACGCTGTGTATTTCGGCGCCGGTCAGCAGATTGCGGTGGCTGTAGCGCCCTCCTTCCGGCTGCCAGATCATCACCCCGTTCTTGTACACATGGGGCAGGCTGAATCCGTGTCCGTCGAGCAGCGCGCGGGACGCGTGCAGCGTGCGGCCCGTAGCCACGGTATAGGCGATGCCACGGCGCCGCAACTCGCGCAGCGTCTCTCCGGTATGGGAGAGACCTCGGACCGGCTGTTAAGCAACGTCCCGTCGAGGTCGAATACAAGCAGTTCCATCGTTCGCCCGGTCGTCAACTGATCTGTCTGCCACAGTTTAACGCCTCGTTGACGTCAATACCGCTCGCATGCGATCGGACACCGGCCGCGCGGCGGATACACCCTTCGGCATCGCCGTCAAAGCGGGCGCAAATCGCTTCCTGTGCGCCTGCGGACTCTGCGCCCTGTCTATATGAACCGGGCCGGGACCGGGTCGCCCGCCCTCCGATCGGGCGCATGTCCTTTCCAAACAACGGTCCGAGCTGATGCAGGTCTGTGACAGACGTCACATTTCGGCCGCAGATAACGCATTCTGCCCCCTTTGGGGACTCCCCTCCCCCTGCAAATTCCATCAGACTCAAGCACTGTAAAGGGAAATGATGACAAGCGAGGCAGCCCACATGACCGAGAAGGCATCTTTTTATCGCAGCGAGGGTCGCGCCTTCGTCGCCGAGGTCGAAGACGGGCGGACCGATCGCGTCTACAACGGGGTCGAGCGGCGCCGTGCCAACAGGCGTGCCGGCGCGGACCGCCGCACGGAAATCCGTTTTGACCTGAACGGCGACCGCCGCGAGACCAGAGGCAGGCGACGCGAGGACAACGCCCCGGATTTCTGGTAGTTCCCACCCACCTGTAGCGCACAAAACCCGGCCCCATGGCCGGGTTTTGCGTTTATCGGCGCACCTGTCCGTGGGCCGTGAATAACATGGCGCTGAGCAGCAGCACGGCGCCGGCCTGGTGCGCGGCAGCGAGTGCAAGGGGCACGTGCAGCAGCACGGTGGCGATACCCAGCGCGACCTGCAGCCAGGTCGCCCCGGCCAGCAGCAGGGCCGCAAGCCTGTCCCGAGCATCCCGCGCGCGGCGATAGACCGCCAGCGCCAGGGCGTTCAATAGTACAAACAGCAGGTAGGCGAACATGCGGTGGTTGAAGTGGATTGTGGTGATATCCTCGAAGGCCGCCCACCACGCCGGTGACCCCGGGTAAATGCCCTGCGGTATGAAACTGTCGCCCATCAAGGGCCAGGTGGGATAGGCAAATCCCGCGCGCGTGCCCGCCACGAGCCCTCCCGACAGAATCATCAGGTACACCAGTGCGAGCATTACCAGCGCAAGGCGGCCATGGGAGCGTGTTCCCTGCCGCGGCCGCCCCTGAAGTCCCGCCGGGACCAGATCGAACACCAGCCACAACATGTAACCGTATATGGCGAATGCCAGCCCCAGATGCGCTGTGAGGCGATACTGGCTGACCCGCGGGTTATCCACCAGTCCGCTCATGACCATGTACCAGCCCAGCAGCCCCTGCAGACCGCCGAGGACGAACAGCAGCCACAGGTGAGGCAGGAAGCCGGGGCGCAGGCGCCCGCGCAGCCAGAAATACAGCATGGGCAGCAGGAAGATAACGCCGATCAGCCGACCGAGTACCCGGTGCAGATATTCGAACATGAAGATGCGCTTGAAGCCCTGCAGATCCATGCCGCGGTTGACCTTGAGGTATTCCGGGAACTGTCTGTACTTGTCGAAGGTTTCCTGCCAGGCCTGCTCGGACAGGGGCGGAATCACGCCCATCAGCGGTTTCCATTCGACCATCGACAGCCCCGATCCGGTCAGGCGGGTCACCGCGCCGAGCGTGATCATGCCGAACACCACCGCGGCGCAGAATATCAACCACAGGGCCACCTGGCGGTCGTAATGCGCTTGTTGCGATTCTGTCATGGCGTTTACCGACACGGTGAAGGAGGCGAAATGATACCCGAATTCAACGGCGGGTACCGCGCCCTGTGAACTCCTAACAGCGCAGCTCCGGCAGATCGCGAAACAGTTCCAGCGCCTCGGGATTGGCCAGCGCGTCGGTGTTCTTTACCGGGCGGTCGTGCACCACATCGCGCACCGCCAGCTCCACGATCTTGCCGCTGATAGTGCGGGGAATATCCGACACCTGGATGATCTTCGCGGGCACATGCCGCGGCGTGGCGTGCTCGCGCACGCACCGGCGGATCTTGTCCCGCAGCGCCTGAGCAAGTGTCAGGCCTTCCCTGAGCACCACGAACAACACCACACGTTCATCGTCATGCCACTGCTGGCCGACGGCTATGCTCTCCAGCACCTCCTCCACCCGCTCCACCTGCCGGTAGATTTCCGCCGTGCCAATACGCACGCCGCCGGGATTGAGCACGGCATCGGAGCGACCGTGAATGACAAAGCCGCCGCGGGGCGTAATCTCCCCGTAGTCGCCGTGAGCCCATACCCCGGGGAAGCGCTCGAAGTAGGCCCCGTGAAAGCGGCTGCCGTCCGGGTCGTTCCAGAAGCCGACGGGGCAGGATGGGAAGGGCGCGGTGCACACCAGTTCGCCCTTCTCTCCGCGCAGGGGGCGGCCCCGCTCGTCCCATATATCCACCGCCATGCCCAGCCCCGGCGCCTGTATCTCCCCCGCGTAGACGGGCAGTATGGGCGTGCCGCCGACAAAGCAGGAGAGGATATCCGTACCGCCGGAGATGCTGGACAGACAGACGTCGGACTTGAAATCCCGGTAGACGTATTCGAAGCTCTCGTGGGCCAGCGGCGACCCTGTTGAAAGGATGGTATGCAGGCTGTCCAGGCGGTGACTGCGGCGGGGCCGTTCGCCGGCCTTTTCCAGCGCGGCGATATACTTCGCGCTGGTGCCAAAAACCGTGATGCCCTCGGCGTCGATGGCGTCGAGCAGCGCGCGCCCGTCGCCGGCGAAGGGCGAGCCGTCGTACAGCACCAGGGTGGCGCCGCTGGCCAGACCGGACACCAGCCAGTTCCACATCATCCAGCCGCAGGTGGTGAAATAGAAAAAGACATCCTCCCGCGACAGGTCCACGGCCAGTTGGTGCTCTTTCAAATGCTGCAGCAGCGTTCCGCCAGCGCCGTGCACGATGCATTTGGGCACGCCGGTCGTGCCGGAGGAATACATGACGTACAGGGGATGCTCGAAGGGCAGTTGCTCGAAGCTGAGTTCGGCTGCACTGTTACCGAGGTAGTCGCCATAGAGCACCGCATCGGGGACAGCGGTCAGGTCGGGACGGTCCGCCATCAGTGGCACCACGACGACCCGCTCGAGGCTGTCAATGCGTCGGGCGATGCCGCCGACACGTTCCAGCGTGTCGCAGGTCTTGCCGTTGTAGAAATAGCCGTCCGCGGCGAACAGCACTTTGGGGCGGATCTGCCCGAAGCGGTCCAGAACGCCGTCGAGACCGAAGTCCGGGGAGCAGGAGGACCACAGTGCGCCGATGCTGGCGCTGGCCAGCATGGCGACCACCGTCTCCTCGATGTTCGGCAGGAAGCCCACCACGCGATCGCCCGCCGTGACACCTTCGGCGCGCAGGCTGGCCGCCAATCGACTCACCTGCCGGTAGAGCGCCGCATAACTCAATTCACGGCGCGTGCCGTTTTCGAGCAGCGAGACGAGGGCCGGGCGCTCGTCCCGATAGCGCAGCAGGTTCTCGGCGAAGTTGAGCCGCGACCCGGGGAACCAGCGCGCGCCGGGAAAACGCTCCGGCTCGGCCAGTACCCGCTCGCCCCGCTCCCCCGCGACCACGCCGCAAAAATCCCAGACCGCCTCCCAGAATTGCGCCGGATTGGCCACCGACCACTCGTGCAGGGAAAAGTAGTTCGGTCCGACCTGTACACCATAGCGTTCGCGCACGTGCAGCATAAAGCGCGTGACATTAGCCGCGGCGATACGTTCGCCGCTCGGCGTCCACAGGGGTGCTTTCATCTCCCGGCCTTCGTCCCTCATCAACCGCGGGGCCCCACTCTAAACCGCGTTCCGGCGCGATACCAGCAGGCAGCCCGATGACCATCGGCGAACCCGGCGCCGACGCTATTACCGGGCCGGCGCCGACCCGTGTCCCGCACAATTGCGGTACACTGGCCAGCGCGCAATCTACCGCGCTTTGCGGCCATCCGTTCATGGCCGCGGCAGCGCCCTGCGCCAGGGGATACAGCACATGCATGCCACGTTACGGGACCCGGGGGCCTTCCTGCGGGAACTCTTCGACATCGCCGTGGACGCCGCGAGCGCGCACCGCGCCCTGCCGCCCTGCCTGCCGGCACAGCGCGACGGCGATGCAGTCGTCGTCGGCGCCGGCAAGGCCGCGGCGGCCATGGCCGCCAGCCTGGAACGCCACTGGTCGGGGGACCTTTCCGGCCTCGTCGTGACCCGCTACGGCCACGGCGAACCGTGTGCCCGCATCGAGGTGGTCGAGGCCGCGCACCCGGTACCGGACGCCGAGGGCGAACGAGTGGCGCGGCGCGCACTGGACAAAGTCTCGGCACTCGCGCCAGACGACCTGGTGATCTGCCTGCTGTCCGGCGGCGGTTCATCGCTGCTGGCGCTGCCGGCACCGGGCCTGTCCCTGGCCGACAAACAGGCCATCAACACGCGATTGCTGAAATCCGGCGCCTCCATCGACGACATCAACTGCGTGCGCAAACACCTGTCGGCAATCAAGGGTGGGCGACTGGCCCGCGCGTGCCTGCCCGCGCGACTGATCACCTACGCCATATCCGACGTGCCCGGCGACGATCCATCAGTCATCGCTTCAGGGCCGACCGTGGCGGACAAAACCACCTCGCGCCAGGCCCTGGACATTCTCGCGCGCTACGCTATCGATGTATCCGATACCGTCACGAACTGGTTGCACGACCCGCGCTCCGAGACTCTGAAACCGGGCGATAATGCTTTCGACAACAGCGAATACCACCTGATCGCCACCCCCGCCAGCGCCCTTCAGGTAGCCGCCGACACCGCTCGTCGGGCCGGTGTCGAAGTGCTGTTCCTCGGTGACGCCGTCGAGGGCGAGGCGCGCGACGTCGCCCGGGCGCAGGCAGCGATGGCGGTGGACCGGCGCAACAGCGGCAGCCCCCTTTTGCTGCTGTCCGGCGGCGAGACCACCGTGACAGTCACCGGTACCGGCCGCGGCGGGCGCAACGCCGAGTACCTGCTTGCGGTCGCCACAGAACTGGCGGGGACGCCGGGCATCTATGGACTGGCGGCCGACACCGACGGCATCGACGGCTCTGAAGACAACGCCGGCGCGCTGCTGTTACCCGATACATGGGATCGCGCCCTCGAGCAAGGCCTGGATCCCGCGGCGATGCTGATGAACAACGACGGCTACGGTTTTTTCGCCGCTCTGGACGATCTCGTCGTCACGGGCCCGACGCGCACCAACGTCAATGATTTCCGCGCGCTGCTGGTGTTACCCTGAGGCGGCGCCGGCACAGACAGGCACTGGGAAGAAAAGATGAACAAATACCGTGAACAGGTGCGTTGCGCGCCGGCGGATATCGAGCCGGATTTCTGGCGCCATCCCCGGGGAGTCGGCGTGCCGGACGACGAACTCGAATTCCTGCTGGTGCCCGACGCGGTGGAAGCGCTGGCGGTCGCCGATGTCGCGCGGCAGGTTCACGCCTACCAGCGTGAACAGTCACCGTCCATCACCGCGGCGCTGATGGCCACCATGGGCGGCATGCTGCCGGGAATCCTGCTGTACGACCACCTCGTACATGGCCGCGGAGCCGGTGATCCACTCATTACCTTCGGCAGTATCGGCGTGTCCCTGTACAAGGGGCCGAACGAGCGTCACGACGAACCCCGCGTGGAGCAGGAGATATCCATACCTGTTCGCGGCGAGGTCGTACTGGTCATCGACGATCTCGGGGACCGCGGCGGGACCATGCAGTTCCTGCGCGATCACCTCACCGACGGCGGGGCACGGCAGGTGCTTACGTTGGCGCTGTACATGAAGCCGACGGCACTGGCGGTCTGCCCGGCGGATTTTCACTTCGGCGAGGTGTCCCAGGACACCTGGATCATCACTCCGCGCGAGACGGTGGAGACCCTTGCCAAGCGCGTGCCGGTATGGAAGTCGCGCGGTGCGGATGAGGCGGAATGCCGGCGGCGGCTGGTGGAACTCATCGGTTATACCCCGGCGCTGGTGGACCAGTACCTGCCGGCGGTATTTCGCGCGGCCTGAACACCCCTGTTGACCGGCGATGTACGGTCGGCGTTGACGAGCTGCTGGAGCCGGCCTGTCAACGCGTTTTCCGATCCCGCAGTACAGCCGCCACGGCCTCTGTCACGTAGTCGATGTTGCCGGCGTTAATGCCCGCCACGTTGATACGTGACGAGTCCAGCATGTAGACGCTGTACTCCGTGCGCAGCCGCAGAGTCTCCTCGCCGCTCAACCCCAGAAAGGAAAACATGCCGCGCTCCCGCTCGATGAAAGCGAAATCCCGACCGGTCCGCCCCTCCAGCGCGCGGCGCACCTGGCCGCGCAGACCGTTGATACGCCGGCACATGGCCGAAAGCTCCGCGCGCCAGCTCGCCGCCAACCGCTCATCGGTGAGAATACGGCCGGCGAGCAGCGCACCGTGTGCCGGCGGCATGGAATAGATTCGGCGGGCCGCCGCTTTGGCCTGGTCCAGCACGCGGCTCGCGCCGGCGGCATCGGCGCAGACAAACACCGCCGCGCCCGTGCGCTCGCGGTACAGGCCCATGTTCTTGGAGCAGGAGGCCGCGACAATGACTTCCGGCAGCCGTTCCACCAGCAGTCGCACGCCCGCCGCGTCCTCGTCCAGCCCCTGCGCCAACCCCTGGTAGGCGATATCCACAAAGGGCGTGAAACCCTGCGCCGCGGCCATGTCGGCGATCTCTGCCCACTGCGCCGGGGAGAGATCCGCGCCACAGGGGTTGTGGCAACAACCGTGCAGCAGCACCACATCGCCGGCAGCGGCGCCCTTCAGGTCCTGCACCATGGCGTCGAAATCCACATCGTGACTGACGGGATCGTAGTAACGGTAGGTCTCAAAGGGAAGGCCGACGCTGCCCAGCAGGGGAAAATGCACCGGCCATGTCGGGTCGGATACCCAGACCCTGGCGCCGGGTGCGGCCGCGTGGATCACCTCGGCACCGATACGCAGGGCGCCGCAACCTCCGGGTGTCTGGATGCTGACAACGCGGTCGCCGCCCAGGGCGGCGCTTTCCGCGCCCAGCAACAGGCTCTGCATGGCGCTGTTGAAGGTATCGTCGCCCGCCGGCGGCATATACGCCTTGGTGGCTTCCTCCTCCCACAGTGCCCGCTCGGCCTCGTGCACCGCCGCGAATACCGGGCAGTCTCCGGCCTCGTCCATATAGACTCCCACGGTCAGGTCCACCTTGCCCGGATTGGGATCGGCGCGACAGGCGGCGGACAGGCCGAGTATGGGGTCGGGAGGCAGGGCTTCGAGGGCGTGTAACATCTGGCGGCTCTGAATCGAATGGCAGTCGGGTCGCCCCTGTGGCGAGGGCGCGATTATACCCCAGCGCAACCACAGCGGCATTTTTCACGCGAACACCGGGTACTTTTCACGCCCCACGCCGCCGTGCAACACCTATACTGAAACCAAACGCTTTTCCGGATTCATCATGAAACGAGTGGACGATCGCAAAGTCAGCCTGGTGGAGTTTCTGCGCAGTATCAAGTTCAGCCGTCCCAAGAAGATCGACGAGAAAACAGAGGTGTCCACGCACTTCGCACCGCTCATTCCCAGGGCGCGCCCCGCTCAGCCCGACTGCTCTGAAGATGCATCGCTCGTGCGCAGCGCGAACTGACTGTCTGCCCCCTCACCAATCGGGCGCGCCGCATTCCGGAACAACTTCCAGGCTGCTACAGACCTGACTCGGCTCTCCCCGAAGCTGTTCCTGCAGCGCTCGACGCCCGCGATTCAGCCGGTATGCACCGTGGCGAAAGGTCCGACCCGCTGCCGCCGGCAGATCGCCCAACGCTCGTGCGGCAGTGCCAGGTGATTGGCGACGACCACGAAGACAATGGGGTTGAAGGGAAAACCGACATGGCTGGCCATAACCGACATGTTGGTCACATAGCGCGGATCGCCCTCGCACCGTGCGATTCCCGCGCCGACGATGCCGTCGCTTTCGCTGAACAAGGCCAGCACGGGTACGCTCAGTTCGCCGCCGCTGTAGGTATGCTCGACCCAGCGCGCGAGAGCCGCCTCGTCGGGTTCGTGTTCATAGATGCTGCCCATGACGCTGTACAATGCCGTACCCCGCGGGTCGCCGTAGGGCGTGCCCAGAGTAATCACCTGACGCACCCACTGGGGATAACGATGTGCCAGCGCGACCGCGTAGAGGCCGCCGAGGCTCCAGCCGATCAGCGTGAGTTTGTCGCCACTGGCGGCGCATTCACGTTCCACGCGCTCGGCAATGCGTTCCTCCATCAGCGCGCGGTGGGCGAGAAAGTCGTCCAGGTCGCGCGATCGCACCTCCGCGCCGTTGCGGCCCAGCCCCCAGGGGATGGCGCGATAGCCCCGCCCGTTGAGAAATTTGCGCAACCTGGCGGTCGAGCCGTCGCCGCCCATGAAGCCGGGAATGGTCATGATCGTATGGCCGTCGCCCCGGGGCAGATTCCTGAACAGCGGGCCCAACGCGGCCCCCCAGCCCATCTCCACAAAGACCCGGCTGAACTCCATGACACTGTGTCGTAACAGCGGGGGCGCGAATCGGGCGGAATCTGACTCCATACCTGCTCCTGGTGCGGGCTTTCACTACCTATTGTGGCGAGTCTGGCGCGGGGAATACAGCGGAATCAACGCCTCGCCGGTTTAATATTTCATGCTAGAATTGTCGCCCTCGTTCGACAATTCTATCTCTTTCATCCTGTGAACAAACCTCGCGACACGCTGTTTTCCGATCCCACGGGCGGCCCGGGTGCCTTCGCGTTCGACGACAGTGTGGCGCGCGTTTTCCCCGACATGATCGAGCGCTCCGTGCCCGGCTACGCCACCATCGTGGCCATGACCGGGCTGCTGGCCGGCAGGTACGCCGCCCCCACAAGCCGGCTGTACGACCTCGGCTGCTCGCTGGGTGCCTCCACCCTGGCCATGCGCGCGAATGTGACGGCGCCGGGCTGCCGCATTCTCGCGGTGGACAATTCCAGGGCCATGCTGGAGCGCTTCGCGAACTCCCTGGAAGACGATACGCGAGCACTGCCCGTGCAGATCATCTGCGCCGACCTGCAGGATGTAACCGTGGCCGACGCCTCGGTCGTGGTACTCAACTTCACCCTGCAGTTCGTCCCCCTGGAGCTGCGCGACGCGGTCGTCGCCGGCATCTACCGGGGCCTGCGGCCCGGCGGCATCCTGGTGCTGTCGGAAAAGGTCACCTTCGAGGATCCCCGACTGGACGCGCTGAACGTCGATCTGCACGAGCAGTTCAAGCGCGCCCACGGTTACAGCGAGCTCGAAATCGCCCGCAAGCGCAGCGCGCTGGAAAACGTGCTCGTGCCCGAGACCTTGCGGCGCCACCGGCAGCGCATTGCCGCGGCGGGGTTCACCAGTTGCGATGTCTGGTTTCAGTGCTTCAACTTCGCCTCCCTGGTCGCCCTCAAATGATCGACTATCGGCCACTGATCGACCGCTGGCGCGGCGGGGCTCTGGATGCCTGGGCCGAGGCACTTCCCGGGCAGCTCGATTGCGGCCTGTCTCAGCAGCGCCACGGCGATCTGCCGCGCTGGCGGGCAGCTCTGGACGCACTGCCCGCCATCAAAGCCGAGGCGGTGCACCTCGACCGCCCCGCGGTGGGCGCCAGCCGCGCGGCGCCGCTGGACGAGAACGAATGCGCGCAGTTGCGCACAGCGCTCATGGGGCTGCATCCGTGGCGCAAAGGGCCCTTCGACCTGTTCGGCTTGTACATCGATACGGAGTGGCGCTCGGACTGGAAATGGGAACGGCTCCTGCCAGCCCTGGCACCACTGGCGGGACGACGCGTGCTCGACGTCGGCTGCGGCAACGGCTATCACTGCTGGCGCAGCCTTGGCGCCGGCGCCGCGGAGGTCATCGGCATCGACCCCACGCCCCTGTTCGTATTGCAGTTCCAGGCGCTGCAGAATTATCTGCAGCGCGACAATATCTGGGTGCTGCCCGTGGGCATCGAACAGGTGCCGGCGAAACTGGCTGCTTTCGACACGGTATTTTCCATGGGCGTGCTGTACCACCGGCGCTCCCCCATCGATCATCTGCTGGAGCTGAGAGACTGCCTGCGTCCCGGCGGGCAACTGGTGCTGGAGACGCTGGTGATCGAGGGCGGTCCTGGCGCTACCTTGATGCCCGAGGGCCGCTACGCGCGCATGGGCAATGTGTGGTTCCTGCCGAGCTGCGACACTTTGCTCGGCTGGTTGCGCAAGGTCGGCTTTGTCGACGCCGAAGTTGTCGACGTCACGCCCACCACCACCGGCGAGCAGCGCAGTACCGAGTGGATGACTTTTCATTCACTGGCCAATTTTCTCGACCCGGCGGATTCGAGCAAAACCGCAGAAGGTTATCCCGCGCCACGGCGGGGAATAGTGACTGCCAAATCCGCGGACAATATACCAGTTACCCAGGCATCCCGGTCCGGTTTTGCGCCCCGGATGCCCGGGCTCGGGAGCGATCGGGAGAAATAGAACACTAGGGCCTGTTCACACTATCTGAGTTGGCCCTGTGGGCCCGGATTCCCCAGCGCATGCCCATCCACCAGGCGGCAAACGCCACCAGTACATCGGTAACATCCGCATAGCGCCCCGGAAGAAACTGCTGGTACCACTCCAGGGCAAATACCGCAGCCAGTATTGCCAGGCCCTGCAACACCAGAAGCCACCGGCCGCGCGGTCGTCGCGGTGCAGACAAAAAGGCCAGTG
Organism: Halioglobus sp.; assembly: GCA_034521205.1. Classification (GTDB taxonomy): domain Bacteria; phylum Pseudomonadota; class Gammaproteobacteria; order Pseudomonadales; family Halieaceae; genus Marimicrobium. The sequence goes on along the minus strand of JAXHMT010000004.1, from coordinate 1,284,216 downwards.
CTACAAATACCCAGATGGTCTCCAGCAGGTTGGCGACACCGTGGACGCTGCCGATATGCCCGCGCAGCGGTACCCAATTCATGCTGCGCGGGGAGAAATCGGCCGCGCCGGGCTGCAGCGCGCCGTGGCAGTAAAAAGCAACCAAAGCCAGCACTCCCAACAGCCGCACGCGATCGACAGGCTGGCGCTGCAAGAGCAGGAGCGCCGGTGTCACGCAGGCGACCGCCAGCAACGCCTCACTGGACAGCACCCGGCCGAGAATGGGAACTTTGAGCAGCAGTACGCCGAGCAGGCCCGCGGCCAACCAGCTTCCACGGCCCCATCCCGGTCGCAGCGTCGCCACGGCCACGGTGCCGACGCCGAGCAACATCAGGACGTAGCTGGCGAGCCGCGCACCCGCCAGTGGTTCTGCGCCAACAAGCGTTGCCTTCAGCGGCGCCAATCCGCCGCGCAGGTTGCCGATGTCCAGCGAGGGCACAAAAGGGACCCACTGCGACAACGCCCATAAAGCCAGCGCTGACAGCCCCAGCCTGCCCAGGCCGGGCTCACGCAGGCTCGCCTGCAGCCGCGCCATCAGATCGCGCACCAGCCGCAGGCGCAACATCGATGTCGCGACCAGCGCGCCCAGCAGGGTGCCGGTCGCATTCAGTGCCAGATCGATGGGGGAGCTCATCCGGCCGGGCATATAGGTTTGTCCCACTTCCAGCACCAGCGACAAGGACGCGCCGGCCAGGGTCGCCAGCAGCGGACGCAGCAACACCGGACCGGCCAACACCGCGCAAAGCAGCAGGCCGAAGGGCATATAGACAATCAGGTTGAGTACCAGATCGGCACGGGAACTGTGCGCCGGCAACTCCAGCGCCAGCAGGGCGCCGGGCGCGCCGCGGGACCAGTCCCAGTCGGTCAGCGGGAACCAGGTGCCGTAGACCAGCAACAATCCGTAGGCGAGCGCGAGCAGCGCCAGCTGTGCCCGGGTCTGGTTCATCGTCAGTGGCCTTGCAATCCGGTGACCTGAACTCCGGGGTCGAAGCCGTAAAATCCGGGCACAGTATACCTTGTCATTACCCACGGATTTTACGGGTCGCCGCGGGGCTGATACACGAAAATATCGGTGAGATATAGCGGCCACGAGTCTGCGCCGCAGCCTCCTGGGAGGCTGTCGGACTTGGGCGATCGTAGCGAGGCGAGTGGAAAATCGAGATCAGATTTCCGCATTTTTGAGGTGCATAGTGGTTCTATGTGCCGAGAAAATGCGGAAATTTGGGCCGATTTTACGCCGCCGGAGTAGATCAGTCCCAAGTCCGACAGCCTCCTAGTGCAGCGACTTGTCCATCCGGTGCTCGTGGAACACGAACTCGAAGACCTCGCGGTAGTTGCGCGCATAGTGCACCTTGATGCCCTCGCGCAGGTAGTCCGGTAGCTCCTCGAAGTCGCGGCGATTACCCTGGGGCAGAATCAGCTCCATGATCCTGTTGCGCCGCGCCGCGATCACCTTCTCGCGGATGCCGCCGACAGGGAACACCTGGCCGGTCAGGGTCAGCTCCCCGGTCATCGCCAGCGGCCGCTTGATACGCTCCTTGCGCGCCAGGGACACCAGGGCAGTGGCGATGGTGATGCCGGCGCTGGGGCCGTCCTTGGGAGTCGCGCCCTCGGGCACGTGCAGGTGCACCATGCTCATATCGAAGAAGTCCAGGTCGCAGCCGTAGTCCTTCAGATGCGCCACGACATAGCTGTAGGCGATATCCGCCGATTCGCGCATCACCTCCCCGAGCTGTCCCGTGAGCTTGAATCCGCGGTTGAGGGTATGCACCTGGGAGGACTCCACCGCCAGCGTCGCACCGCCCTGGGCGGTCCACGCCAGGCCGGTGGCCACACCGAGGCCGCGCAGGGGCTTTTCCGCCAGGTAGGGCGGTTTGCCGAGCAGGTCGTCGATGTCTTTCTTGCCCACACGCAGGCGCTCCTCGCCCTCCTCGATCATGTGCAGGATCGACTTGCGCATGATGCGGGCGAGATGTTTTTCCAGGCTGCGCACACCGGCCTCGCGACTGTACGCGTCGATCACGTACTTCAACGCGGCATCGTTGATCTTCAACTGGTCCCCGTTCAATCCGTGGCGGGCCAGTTGCTTGGGCCACAAGTGCTTGCGCGCGATGGACAACTTTTCCTCCGCCACGTAACCGGCCAGGCGCAGCATTTCCATCCGGTCCATCAGTGGCCCCGGAATGGTATCGAGCTGGTTGGCGGTGCACATGAACAGCACCTTGGACAGGTCCACCCGCAGGTCCAGGTAGTGATCCAGGAATTCGCCGTTCTGCTCCGGATCGAGAACTTCCAGCAGGGCCGAAGCGGGATCGCCCTGATAGGAGATGCCCACCTTGTCGATCTCGTCGAGCATGATCACCGGATTGGCGACCTCTACCTCTTTCAATGCCTGCACGAATTTGCCTGGCATGGCGCCGATATAGGTGCGCCGGTGGCCCTTGATCTCCGCCTCGTCACGCATGCCGCCGAGGCTGAAGCGATAGAACTTGCGACCCAGGGCGTCGGCGACGGAGCGCCCGATACTGGTCTTGCCGACGCCCGGCGGGCCCACGAGCAGCAGGATCGAACCCGCGATCTCGCCGCGAAAGGCGCCCACGGCGAGGAATTCGAGTATTCGCTTTTTCACATCCTCCAGACCTTCGTGATGCTCGTCCAGAACCTTCCGGGCGTGTGCCAGCTCCAGGTTGTCCTCGGACAGCACGCCCCAGGGTACCGCGGTGGCCCAGTCCAGGTAGTTGCGGGTCACGCCGTACTCCGGCGACCCCGTCTCCAGCACGGACAGTTTGTGCAGCTCCTCGTCGATGCGCCTGGCCACGGCCTCGGGCATGTCCAGCTTCTCGAGACGCGCCTCGAACGCTTCGACGTCGGTGGTGCGGTCGTCCTTGGAGATGCCCAGTTCCTTCTGGATGATCTTCAGTTGCTCCTTGAGGAAAAACTCGCGCTGCTGGTCGGAAACCTTCTCGTTCACCTGGCTGGTGATGCGTCCCTGCAACTCCGCCACCTCGCGCTCCCGGCGCAGCAGCGTGAGTACCTTTTCCATGCGCGCCCGCAGGGGCAGCGTGTCCAGAATTTCCTGCAGTTGATCGCCGGAGGCGGTGGTCAGGGCGGCGGAGAAGTCCGCCAGCAAGCTGGGCTGGGTGGGACTGAAGTTGGCCAGGTACTGCTTGAGCTCCTCGCTGTAAAGCGGGTTCAGCGGCAGCAACTCCTTGATTTCCTTGATCACGGCCATGGCGTAGGCCTTGACCTCATCCGACTCCCTGTCGCCGGGGCTGCGCGGGTACTCCACCTGCGCCAGGAACGGCGGCTTGTCGCTGAGCCAGCGCACGATACGAAAACGCTTGATTCCCTGGGCGAGGAACTGGCCCTTCTGTTCCGCGCCCGCGGGGGGGCGGTGCAGGCGCACAACGCATCCGATGGCCGGAAACCGGCGCGTGGACACCTCGCCGTCGTCGGTGCGGTCGACATAGGACAGGCCGATCAGATTGTTGCCTGTGCTGCCAATGGCCTCCAGGGTACTGCCCCACTCCTGGGGATTGATGGCCACGGGCTGCACCTGGCCCGGGAAAAAGGGCCGCTTCGGCACCGGGAACAGGTACAAGGTATCCGGCAGGACGTCGTCGGCGACCGCCGGCGCGTGGGAGTCCTCCTCCGGGCCCACCACATCAAAAGCGTCAGTGCCGGGCTCCTGGTCGCGATCAGTCATGGTATCGGTGTCCTGCTCTGGCGGGTCCATCTTCTCACTATGCGGCCGTCGCCGGGGATTTCAAGCGCGGACGGACCACCCCCGAAACCGGTATAATCCGCGGCGTACCGTCATCGCGACACCATTCACCGGATATAAGGAACGAGAGCCTTGCCACCCGACCATTCCACCGACGCCGGGCCGGCGTCACAACTGGAGGCGCTGGAGCGCGAATACGCTGCTCTGGGCGCCAGGAACCTGGACCTGGACCTGACCCGGGGCAAGCCCGGCGCTGAACAGCTCGCCCTGTCCGACGATCTCGACGGCGTGCTCGGGGGGGATTACCGCGCGGCGGACGGCACCGACGCGCGCAACTACGCGGGCCTCGCCGGTCTGCCGGAAGCGCGGGCGCTGTTCGGCCAGATTCTCGGCGTACCGCCGCAGGAAACCCTGGTCGGCGGCAATGCCAGCCTGAGTCTGATGTACGCGGTCGTCGACTGCGCGCTGCGCGAAGGACTGCGCGGGCCCGGGTCCGCCTGGAATCGACAGGCGGGGCCGGTAAAATTTCTCTGCCCGAGTCCCGGCTACGACCGCCATTTCACCATCTGCGAACACCTGGGGATCGAGATGATCGCGGTGCCCATGCTGGAGTCGGGGCCAGACATGGACGTGGTGGAGGCGCGGCTGCGGGAGGACGCCACGATCCGCGGTATGTGGTGCGTACCGCGCTTCTCCAACCCCACCGGTTGTGTCTACAGCGATGCCACGGTAGAGCGCATCGCCGGTCTTGCGCATCTGGCTGGCGATGACTTCGTCGTGCTGTGGGATAACGCCTACGCCGTGCACGCACTGTACGATGACGCCGCGCCACTGGCGTCACTGCGCGCCGCCTGCGAGCGGGAGGGGACGCTGGACAGCGTCTTCCAGTTCGGTTCGACCTCCAAGATCACCTTTGCCGGCGCGGGTGTCGGCTTCGCGGCTTCGAGTCCGCGCAATCTGCAAGCGCTACAGAAGCACCTCGCCGTCCAGACGATCGGGCCGGACAAGGTCAACCAGCTGCGCCATGTGCATTTCCTGCGCGACACCGGGCAGATCGCCCGGCACATGTCCCGGCACGCCGAACTCGTGCGCCCCAGGTTCGAGTGCGTGCTCGCGACCCTGGAACGAGAGCTGGACGGCACGGGTATGGGAACCTGGAGCAGACCGCGGGGCGGCTATTTCATATCTTTTGACACGCTGCCCGGACTGGCCCGTGAGGTGGTCCGGCTGGCGGCGGACATCGGCGTCAAACTCACACCCGCCGGGGCGACCTTTCCCTACGGCGATGACCCGCGGGACACCAATATCCGCCTGGCGCCTACCTACCCCACACTGGAGGAAGTCGAGGCCGCCGCCGGGGCCTTCGCGCTGTGCGTCAAACTCGCTACCCTGCGACTACAGGTGCAAGAGCCGAGCGCCTGACCCGCATCCGTCAAGGGTTCAATCAGTCCAGTCCCCGGGCCAAAGGCTGCGGATGTAATTGACCAGATCCCACACGGCCGCGTCGCTGCCCAGTTCCTCGCGAAAGCCCGGCATGCCCACGCCGGTACCGTGGGCAATGTTGAAAAACAGGTCCGTCTCCGTGGTGCCGTAGATATAGCTGGTCGGATCGGTGAGGTCCGTGGCGCCGGTCGTGCTGCGCGCAAGCTCACTGTCCGTCCCCGCAGCGAACACCTCCTCGACGGACGGCAGTTCATCTTCCCCGGCTAACGACTCATCCTCCAGCACTGCCCAGCCATCGGGCTCGAGTTCCTCGCCGTACACGCCATCGATAGCCCCGGCGAGATCATTCAGAACATCCTCCCTGAATTGCGCTTCCTCGTCGTTCTCCTCCGGAGGCGGCCCGGCCCACTCCGGCCAGTCGTCATCTGCGTCCGGGGCCGCGAAACCCGGCTCGGTCCGCTCGGCTTCCGGGGAAGACTCGAAAAGCGGGTCGGGCTCGTCGATCGGGTCCTCGCCATACAGCGCCTGATACTGCTCCGACGGATCCCAGCCATGACATTCGGTGCAGTAGCGCTCAAAAGCGTCGGCCCCGTTCAATAACGATAGTTCATCGGCAGGCACGGGGTTGGCCAGAGCTGCTGGCGCCAGTAGCGCGAGGAAGAACAGCTGCAGACACGGCCGGGAAAGCGACAGGCGCAGCGGGCGCGGCTGACCCAATGGTATTACTCCTCGTGGCCCTGCTGGCCGGGATGCGGGCCGGCAAAGGGAAAGCTGGCGACGTTTCCCTCTACCGGTGCGAGTTCGGACACTCTGACGGAGCCTTCCCTGTCGACCTCGTCGATGCGGATAATCGCCTGCATGGGGATATAGCTGCGCTGGACGCCGTTGAACTCCTTTTTCAGCTTTTCCTCGCCGGGATCGACCAGGATCTGCGAGCGCTCTCCGAAAACGAATTCCTCGACTTCGATGAAGCCCCACATATCGCTCTGGTATATCTGCCGGGCGAAGACCTCGAAGATCTCGCCGCCGTTCTTGAAAATCACCTTGTAGACCGGTTGGTTGGACATTGTTCTCTCGTGATGGGCCGAGCGGGGCCGGGGCACAACAGCACCCGATTTCAGGGGGCGGCAATGGTACCACCGCCCGAACAGAATACCAGCCTGGCGGGGGGCCGTGCCAGAGACGCGCCGAATCGTTAGTGAGTCATTTTGCAAATATGCCGCAGAGCGTCGGGAGGGTATGCTCTCCCTGGGACACGCCAAAAAGCGGCCGTGCCCGAAAAGAGGGGCAGGCTCTCCCTGGCCAGGCCGGCGGCGACGTCTGTCGCCGCACGGTTCCAGGGAAAGCATACCCTTCCGACGCTGCAACTCCGGCGCTAATTCAAAATGAGCCACTACCGCCGAATCGGTGAAATGTGGCGGCCAGGAGTCTGCGCCGTGGAAACAATGGAGCCGAGGGTTTCCCACATCGAGGCTATTTTTTCGATCGTCCGAGGCGCAGAGCCTGCCCCGCGAAGCGCTTTGGGCATAGTGGTGACTATGTAACGAGGAGGATCGGAAAAATGGACCGATGTGGGGAAGCCGCAGGCCCATTGGCTTCTGCGGCGCAGACTCCTAGGTATGTCCACCCGATATCTGTATAATCGCCAGCCCATTTCCGCACACGGGAGACAGGGCGCCGCACCGCCCGCGCAACGCCTTTGACCAGGAAGCTGTACATCGCTACCCACGGCTGCCAGATGAACGAGTACGATTCCTCGCGCATGCGCGACCTGCTCGGGGCAAGCTGTGATCTGACCCCCACCGAAAACCCGGAAGACGCCGACGTGCTGCTCCTGAATACCTGTTCCATAAGGGAAAAGGCTCAGGAGAAGGTGTTTCATCAACTGGGCCGCTGGAAGCGGTTAAAACAGGCCAACCCCGGGCTGATCATCGGCGTGGGCGGCTGTGTGGCCAGCCAGGAAGGGGCGGAGATAAGCCGCCGCGCACCCCATGTGGACCTGGTTTTCGGGCCCCAGACTCTGCACCGCTTGCCGGAAATGATCGCGCGTTGCAGCCGCGAGGGGGCGCCAACCCGGTGGTGGACGTCAGCTTTCCGGAAATCGAGAAGTTCGACCGCCTTCCTGAACCTTCCGTCGACGGCCCGACGGCCTTTGTTTCCGTCATGGAGGGCTGCAGTAAATACTGCACGTTCTGCGTGGTGCCCTACACACGCGGCGAGGAGGTTTCCCGGCCCGTGGATGACGTCATTGCCGAAATTGCCCACCTCGCCGAACGCGGCGTGCGGGAGGTAAATCTGCTCGGCCAGAACGTCAATGCCTATCGCGGCCTCGATCACCGCGGCGAAACGGTCGATTTCGCCGAACTGCTGCACTTTGTCGCACGCGTACCGGGAATTGGCCGCATCCGCTACACGACGTCGCATCCGGTGGAATTCTCGGATGCCCTCATCGAGGCCTACGCCGACATTCCGCAGCTCGTGGACCACCTGCATCTGCCGGTGCAGAGCGGCTCCGACCGCATCCTGGCCGCCATGAAGCGCGGCCACACGGCACTGGAATACAAGTCGAAAATCCGCCGCCTGCGCCGCATCCGGCCGCACATCTCCATCTCCTCTGATTTCATCGTCGGATTTCCCGGCGAATCGGACACGGATTTCGCGGCCACCATGAAACTCATCGAGGAGATCGGCTTCGACACGTCCTTCAGCTTCGTTTACAGCGCCCGGCCCGGCACCCCGGCCGAGGCGCTGCCGGACACTACGCCGGCACCGGTCAAGAGCGAACGCCTGCGCCGGCTGCAGGGCCGTATCGGTCAGCGGGCTGCGGCCATCAGCCAGGCCATGGTGGGCTCCAGCGAGCGCATCCTGGTGTCAGGACCTTCCAAAAAGGATCCGGGACAACTGCAGGGCCGCACCGAAAATAACCGTGTCGTGAACTTTCGCTGCGACGATCATGGCCTTATCGGCCGGTTCGTCGATGTGCACATCGCCGAGGCCCTGCCCAACTCACTGCGCGGAGTGCTGGCAACCGGCGCCGTCGCAGACGGTTGACGGGCCACAAAAGCAGTATATCCTTGGTTTTGAGATGATGGCCCAAGACGGGCAACAGGATATTTTGAATAGCGAATCGCCCCGAGCCGACGGTGAGTCCGTCGACGCAACAGACAATCTCCCTGGAACCCAACGACGCGCGCCACATGGCCACTCTGTGTGGTCAACTGGACTGCCATCTGCGCCAGATCGAGGAGCGTCTCGGTATCCGTATCGCCGTCCGCGGCAACCAGGTTTCGCTCAGCGGCCCCGCGGTGAACGTCGCAACCGCCGAGCGCTTGCTCGTTCACCTGTACGCGGAAATCTGCCAGGGAGTCGCCCTGACGCCCGAATCCCTGCACCTGCACCTGCAGCAGGCCGGCCTGGAGCACCTGGTGGAATCGGACCAGGAGGCTCCGGTCGAGGCCATCCAGGTCATCCGGACCCGTCGCGCATCGATCAAGCCGCGCGGGCGCAATCAGCAGTCCTATGTGCGCACCATCAAGCAGTGCGATATCAACTTCGGCATCGGTCCCGCCGGCACCGGCAAAACCTACCTGGCCGTGGCCTGTGCAGTGCAATCACTGCTGGAAGAACGCGTGCGACGCATACTGCTGGTACGGCCCGCTGTCGAAGCCGGCGAAAAACTCGGATTTCTGCCCGGCGACCTGTCGCAGAAGATCGATCCCTATCTGCGCCCGCTATACGATGCCCTCTACGAGATGCTCGGCTTTGAAACCGTCAACAAGTACATCGAGCGCAACATCGTCGAGGTCGCGCCGCTGGCCTTCATGCGCGGGCGCACCCTGAACAACGCCTTCATCATCCTCGACGAGGCGCAGAACACCACGCGCGAGCAGATGAAGATGTTTCTCACACGCATCGGTTTCGGCTCCACCGCGGTGGTCACCGGCGATGCCACGCAGATCGACCTGCCGCGCGGCGCACAGTCCGGCCTGACCCATGCCAGCAATATCCTGGAGGGTGTCGAGGGAATCGGCTTTACCTATTTCGGCAACAAGGACGTCGTGCGCCACCCCCTGGTGCAGCGCGTGGTCGAGGCCTACGACCGCGCGGAGGACAAGGCGACGCCGCTGGACAAAGGCAAACTATGAGCCTGCACGTGGAAATCCAGAACGCTACCGAAGATCCCGTCCCCGACGAGGAAGACATACGCGGCTGGATTGCCGCCGCCCTGGATAACGCCGGGACGCGCCCGCCTCGCGGCCGCTCGTCCACTACGGAAGTCACTGTACGCCTGGTGGGTATCGAAGAGATGAGCCGGCTGAACGAGGACTACCGCGGTGTCACCGGCCCCACCAATGTGCTTTCCTTTCCGGCGGAACTGCCGGAGGAGCTGCACCACCCTCTGCTCGGCGATATTGTCATCTGCGCGCCGGTGGTGCGCTCCGAAGCTTTGCGCCAGAACGTGGCGCCGGCCGCCCATTGGGCCCACATTGCGGTTCACGGCACGCTGCACCTGCTGGGCTATGATCACATTCTGCCCGAGGAGGCGGACGTCATGGAGGCACTGGAGAGCGCCATTATGCTGCGTCTGGATTACGCCTGCCCCTACGGTGACGCCGAAACCGTCGCACCTGCAATCCGATGAGCGAAGACCGTTCCCAAAGCGATTCGAACGACCGGTCCTGGATCGACAAGATTGCATTGCTGTTCTCCTCCGAGCCGCGCAATCGCCGCGATGTGGAAGACATTCTCAGACTGGCCGAAGAAAACGATATCATCGACGACGATGCGCGCATGATCATCGAGGGTGCCATGCAGGTCAGCGACATGCAGGCCCGGGACATTATGGTGCCGCGGGCGCAGATGAACGTGATCAGGTCGGACGGCACTCTGGAAGAGATACTGCCGCAAATTATCAAGTCGGCGCACTCGCGATATCCGGTCATCGGCGAGGGACCGGATGATGTGCTTGGCATCCTGCTCGCCAAGGATCTGCTGCCGCAGATACTGGAGCCTGAACACGAGAACTTCTCCATCGAGGCGTTGCTGCGTCCCGCGTTTGTCGTGCCCGAAAGCAAGCGCCTGAACGTACTGCTGCGGGAATTCAGGGAGAACCGCAACCACATGGCCCTGGTCATCGACGAGTACGGGGGTATCGCCGGACTGGTGACCATCGAAGATGTGCTGGAAGAAATCGTCGGGGAAATCGAAGACGAGACCGACGCCCAGTCCGACGGCCTGATACGCAAGATTTCCCACGACGACTTTCTGGTCAAGGCGCTGACGCCGATCGACGACTTCAACGCCTATTTTGACTGTGACTTCAGTGACGAGGAATTCGATACCATTGGCGGCCTCGTCATCCACGCATTCGGGCATATGCCCACCCGCAACGAGGTGGCCACTATCGACAATTTCGAGTTCAAGGTAATCAACGCCGACCAGCGCAAGATTCACAGCCTGCGCCTGCGTCCCCTGTCGAGCTGACCCGGCACCGACGGTGCAACCTGAAACCAGTCTCAACCCGCGGCGCGTGCTGTTACTGGCACCGCTGGCAGGCGCCCTGGTCACCCTGTCGCTGGCGCCCTTCGACATCTGGCCGGCCGGCATTGTCAGCTGCGCCATTTACTCCTACCTGCTTTGCTCCTGCCGCGCCGGACAGGCGCTCTGGCGCGGTTGGTTGTACGGCCTGGGCCTGTTCGGCTCGGGCGTGTCGTGGGTCTACGTCAGCATTCACGTCCACGGCGGCGCGAGTGTGCCGCTGGCGATGGTCCTCACCGTCGTCTTCTGTGCGGGACTGGCCCTGCTGCACGCACTTTTTGCCTGGTGCTACGTGCGCCTGGTGCGCCCCCTGCCCGGCGGCATGCTGGTGGGCTTCGCCGCCCTCTGGGTCGTGTTCGAGTGGTTGCGCGACTGGCTGCTGACCGGCTTTCCCTGGCTCTATCTCGGCTACGCCCATCTCGATACGTGGATCGCCGGATGGGCTCCCGTTACCGGTGTTTTCGGGCTCTCGTTTATCACCGCGATCACCGGCAGCTGCCTGTTCCTGGCCTGGCGCAGCCGCCAGCCGGCCGCCTGCACGACCTATGCCGTGATCATCATTACCCTCTGGGGCGGGGGCGCCATACTCAAACCCACCCAGTGGGTCGCGCGGGCCAGCGAGCAGCCGCTGACAGTGGCCATCGTGCAGCCCAACGTGCCGCAGGAACACAAATGGGACCGGGAATGGTACCAGCCCATCCTGCGCCAGTTGGAGGAGGCAACCGAGCCGTTGATCGGCACCGACATCGTGGTCTGGCCGGAATCCGCCGTGCCCGACTTCCTGCAGCGGGCCCGGGGCTTTCTGCAGCCGTTGTCCGAAAGAGCCGCGGCGGCGCGGACGACGCTGATTACAGGCATTCCGTACCGGCCCGAGGGCAGCCGGGCCTATTTCAACAGTATCGCCGCGCTCGGCTATGGCGAGGGGGTGTATCACAAGCAGCGCCTGGTGCCATTCGGCGAATATGTCCCCCAGGAGGAGCATTTGCGGGGGCTGATCGAGTTTTTTGATCTGCCGATGTCCGCATTCAGTGCCGGGCCCCGCCATCAGCAACCCCTGCGCGCCGGGCCGTGGCGCGTCGCGCCGTTCATCTGCTATGAGATCGTCTACAGTGACCTGGTGGCCCGCGGCGCCCGCGACAGCGACCTGTTGATCACGGTGAGCAACGATACCTGGTTCGGCAGGTCCATCGGCCCGCTGCAGCATTTGCAGATGGCGCAGATGCGAGGCCGGGAGAATGGCCGCTATGTATTGCGCGCCACCAATAACGGTGTCTCCGCAATCATCGATCACCGCGGTCGTATTGTCGCGCACACGGAGCGATTCGTGCAGACCACACTGGTCGGCAAGGCAGAGGTCATGCTGGGTAATACGCCCTTCGGGAGTTTTGGTACCACACCGATCATCGCCGGCTGTTTCCTGTGCCTTGTGCTCATGGCGCTGATGTACGTGGCTTTCTGGCGCGACGATAACTGAAGCCGGGGCGCGGTCTAACTGGCGCCGCTTTTCAAAATGAACTGCTCGAGTTGCTTGTCGATGCCGAAGACGTGGCGTTTCAGCCACTCGGTCAGGTAGGTGGAGATAATCTCGCGGAACACTGCGTCGGGTTCGTCTCCGGACTCCAGCAATTCAACGATCTCCTTGCGGAATTGATCGTGGGCGGCCGCGTGCGCCTCCCGGTAGGGATAATCGAGCACCTCCATGTAATGCTCTTCCAGCGTGAAGTGATTCTCGGTGTAATTCCTGAGCCTGGCCAGTACCTTGCGGTCCGAGCCGGGCTGCTTGATCTGTTCCAGTATCTCAAACAGCACCTGGTGCTGGGCGTCCTGCCACAAAACATCGCTGGTCTTGCGCATGGCATCAGTCTGGACCCATTTTTCGCGGCTGTCCTTGATTTGGAGCAAGTCCATTCGCACTGGTCACCCGGTGCGCCGTACGTCGGTTTCTTATACAGCCCCAGAGCGGAGTCAGGTCTCCCCGGCAAGGGGCCGGCCGGGTGGAGCTTCTCGAAAATATCAGGCCGCGCTTAGCGGAGCGGGCGAACGCGGGGCAGTCCGCGAGCACTGGCCGAGTCCCAATTTTTTTGCGCAGCAAAGAAATGGTCGAGTTGCGCAGCGGCCGCGTTCGCCCGCGGAGCTGCGGACCTTTCGAGAAGCTCCACCCGGCGCGGCCCCGTGGAGTGGACGCCCACGAGAGCCTCTACGCGGCCGGTCCCGGTCCCGCAGAAACAAACTACCACAGCCGCAAGCACCGGAGGGTGGACATCGCAGCCCCTGTCATTAGCTGCTAGAATCCGCGGTTTCCCGACAGTCGCCAACGCAGCGGCCCAACCACAACCCCAAGGACGCATAACGCCCTCCGTGAACGAACAATACGACCCCCAGGCGCTGGAAAAAGCCGCACAGGAGCACTGGCTCAACAACAACAGCTTCGCCGCGCAACGGGACGATGCGCGCGAGAAATTCTACTGCCTGGCCATGTTCCCCTATCCCAGCGGCAAACTGCACATGGGTCACGTGCGCAATTACACCATCGCCGATGTCATTGCCCGCTACCAGCGCATGCAGGGCAAAAACGTGCTGCAGCCCATGGGCTGGGACGCCTTCGGCCTGCCGGCGGAGAATGCCGCCATCGCCAACAAGGTGCCGCCGGCGCAGTGGACCGCGCGAGAACATCGGGGATATGCGCGAGCAGTTGCAGCCAGCTCGGGTTCGCCTATGACTGGGACCGGGAACTCACCACCTGCGACCCCGACTACTACCGCTGGGAGCAGTGGTTTTTTACCCGGCTGTTCGACAAGGGGCTGGCCTACAGGAAAAAGGCCGAAGTGAACTGGTGCGAAACCGACCAGACCGTGCTGGCCAATGAACAGGTAGTGGACGGCTGCTGCTGGCGCTGCGACAACCCCGTCGAACGGCGCGAAATCGAGCAGTGGTTCATCAAGATCACCGACTACGCCCAGCAGTTGCTCGACGACCTCGATGCACTCGACGAGTGGCCCGAGCAGGTACGCACCATGCAGCGCAACTGGATCGGGCGCTCCGAGGGCGTCGACCTGGTGTTCGATCTCGACGGCACGCCCCTGGAGGTGTACACCACGCGCCCGGACACCCTGATGGGCGCCACCTATATGGCGCTGGCGCCGCAACACCCCGTGGCCCGGGCCGCCGCCCGGGACAATCCCGCCCTCGCCGACTTCGTCGCCGAGCAGGCCCGGCGGGAAGTCAGGGAAGAGGCCGTGGCCACGGTGGAAAAACAGGGCATGGATACCGGACTTACCGCCACGCATCCCCTCACGGGAGATGCGTTACCGGTGTGGGTCGCCAACTTCGTGCTGATGAGTTATGGCTCCGGCGCCGTCATGTCCGTGCCGGCCCACGACGAGCGGGACTTCGAGTTCGCCAGGATGTACGGCCTGCCCATTCGACAGGTAATCGCCAAGTCCGAGCCTGGGTTCGATTACGATCCCGCGCAGTGGCAGGACTGGTACGCGGACAAACACGACATCGTCACGATCAACTCGGGAGAGTTCGACGGCCTCGACTTCCGCGCCGCCTTCGACGCGATCGCCGATCGCCTGGAGGCCGAGGGTGTGGGCCGGCGCGCGGTGAACTATCGCCTGCGCGACTGGGGTGTGTCGCGCCAGCGCTACTGGGGCGCACCGATCCCCATCATCAATTGCGCCGACTGCGGCCCGGTGCCGGTGCCCGACAAGGATCTGCCGGTGGTACTGCCCACGGAGGTACAGTTCGATGGGGTGGCCTCGCCGCTCAAACAGATGCCCGAGTTCTACGAAACACAGTGCCCGCGTTGCGGCAGTCCGGCGGTGCGCGAAACGGATACCTTCGACACCTTCATGGAGTCCTCCTGGTATTACGCCCGCTATGCCAGCGCGCGCAACGACCGGCACATGCTCGACGACGAGGCTGACTACTGGGTGCCCGTCGACCAGTACGTCGGCGGGATCGAGCACGCCATCCTGCACCTGCTCTACGCGCGCTTCTACCACAAGCTGTTGCGCGACGAGGGCCTGGTGAACTCGGACGAACCTTTCAGGCGACTGCTCACCCAGGGCATGGTACTCAAGGACGGCGCGAAGATGTCCAAGTCCAGGGGCAATACCGTCGACCCCCAGGCACTGATCGACCGCTACGGGGCAGACACCGTGCGCCTGTTCAGCATGTTCGCCGCGCCGCCGGATCAATCCCTGGAATGGTCCGATTCCGGCGTGGAGGGTGCCCACCGTTTTCTCAAGCGTCTCTGGAAACTGGCGGCACACCACGTGACGGCGGGGCCGGCGCCCACCCTGGACACCGCCGCGCACGACGACACGCAGAAAGCCGTGCGCCGCAAGACCCACGAGACCATCGCCAAGGTGAGCGACGACTGCGGCCGCCGCCAGACATTCAACACGGCCATCGCCGCTATCATGGAACTGTGCAACGATCTGGCCAGGCTGGATGACGCGCCGCAGAGTCGCGCTGTCGCCGGGGAGGCGCTGCACGCGGTCGTGCTCATGCTGGGCCCGATCGTGCCCCACGTCTGCCACGCCCTGTGGCCCGCCCTCGGCGGCGCCGGCGATATCCTCGACGCCCCCTGGCCGCAAGCCGACGCAAGCGCGCTGGTCCGCGACAGTATCGAGATGGCCGTACAGGTCAACGGCAAGGTGCGGGCCAGGATGGACGTACCCAGTGACGCCGCGAAGGACACACTGGAACAGCTCGCGCTCAAACAGCACAATGTGCAGCGCTTTCTCGACGACGTCACGGTGCGCAAGGTCATCGTGGTACCGGGCAAACTGGTTAACATCGTGGCCAACTGATGCAACGGTCGACAACAAGCCTGAGAGTTCTCACCCTCGCCGCCGCCTGCCTGCTCGGCGCCTGCGGCTTCCAGCTGCGTGGTGTCGGTGACAATGCCCTGGTGCTGCCCGAGGCATGGAAAAGCATGACGCTGGTAACGGGCAATCCCAACAGCGAGTTCAGTCGCGAAATCAAGGCGCGTTTCGCCGCCAACGACGTGCAGTGGACAGAGGGGGCGGACGCCAACTACAGGTTGGTCCTGGGACCCGAGCGCTTCAGACAGCGCAACCTCTCCCTCAACTCCGAGGCGCGGGCCGCCGAATTCGAACTGACCATGAGCGCCAGTTTCACCGTTCTCGACGCCCGTGGGCGCGTGGCCATGCAGGAGACCACCGCTTCCGTTATCAAACAGATGGAAAACGATCCGCGCAACGTGGTGGGCAAATCCGAGGAAATCCGCCTGCTGCAGCAGGAAATGCGCGCGGAACTGGCGCGGCAGATCGTTCGCCGGGTCTCTTTTTACGCGGCCGGCTCAGGCGCGGCCGGCCCCGATTCGGGCGCCGGGCCCGCCGGTTGACCGGTCATGCAGTTGCGGGCCGAACGGCTGGGCGCCCATCTATCCGAGCAGTGCCTTCCCCTTTACCTGGTCAGCGGTGATGAACTCCTCCTGGTCCAGGAATGCTGCGACCTTATCCGCCGCCGCGCGCGGCAGGCGGGCTGTGACGAGCGCCGCATACTCGATGCCGGTGCCGGCGGCTTCGACTGGAAGGAACTGCTGCACTGTGCCACCGAGATGTCGCTGTTTGCGGACCGCAGGCTGATCGAACTGCGCCTGCCAGGCGGCAAGCCCGGCACCGACGGCAGCAAGGCGCTGTGTGAATACATCGAGCGCGGCGCCGGGGAGGATATCCTGCTGATTGTCGCCGGCAGGATCGAGCGGCAGTCACAGAACAGCAAATGGTACAAGGCCCTGGACAGCGCCGGCGCGATTGTACAGGTCTGGCCGGTGCGCGAGCGCGAGCTGCCCGGCTGGCTGCGACAGCGTCTCGCGGCGGCAGGGCTGGATATCGAACCGGAGGCCCTTCAATTACTGTGCGAGCGCGTCGAGGGCAACCTGCTGGCGGCGATGCAGGAAGTGGAGAAACTGAAGCTGCTCGCCAGTGACGCGCAGGTGACCGTCGACACGGTCACCGCATCGGTGTCCGACAATGCGCGCTACAGTGTTTTCGGCCTGGCGGACAGCGCCCTGAAGGGCGATGCCGCCGCCGCGCTGCGCATGCTGCACGGCCTGCGCGGCGAAGGCACCGAACCGCCTGTGGTGCTGTGGGCGCTGGCGCGGGAAATCCGCACCCTCTACGACGTACAGCGCGACTGCGACTCGGGCCAGAACAGGCAGAGCGCCCTCGGCGCGCGCAAGGTGTGGAAAAACCGCCTGCCGCTCCTGCAGGCGGCCCTCGCCCGACACGACAGCGCGTCCCTGGCCCTGCTTCTCGAGCAGGCCGCGCGGGTGGACGGTAGCGTCAAGGGCTACGCCGACGGACGCCCCTGGGACGAGCTGGAGACACTCGTAACGGCCCTCTGCCGCTGACCGCTCCCGGCAGGGTCCACTCCCGGTCGGGCCCCGCTGTCCCGGGAGTGACAGCATGAAATCAGACCCTCATTCCCACCCCTCCCGCCATTATTATTGAAACTGAGACACTACTGCCTTTCGCTCTCCGTGGAATTACTGTATGTTTATACAGTATATTGGGTTATTGCCCCCATCGAAAAAGCGAGCACAGCAAGAGGCAGGGTCATGAACGAAATGCTGGAACAGGTTATCAACCGCAGGGACACCTGGCGCGGCCGCCGCCATTCCGACCGCCGCGCGACGCCGGGAGGCCGTACCCCGGAAGGCCGTACCCCGGCCAACAGCGCCCGCCACACCGGCAGCGACCTGTCCACGGGTTACAGCACCCTGGACGCGGAGCTGCAACAGGGAGGCTGGGCCCGGGACAGTATTATCGAGTTGCTGAGCGACGGCTGCGGGCTGGGCGCCATGGGGCTGTTCCTGCCCGCCATGGAGCAGCTCAGCGAGCAGGGTCGCTGGCAGGTATTCATCGCCCCGCCCTACATTCCCTACGCCCCGTTGCTGGCGGCGCGGGGCATCGATACCCGGCAGGTGCTGCTGGTACATCCCCGCGACAGGAAAGACCTGCTCTGGGCCACCGAGCAGGCCCTGCGCTCCACCACCTGCAGCGCCGTGTTCAGTTGGCTGGGCGCGGGACACTACAGCTACGGCGAACTGCGCAAGCTGCAACTCGCCGCCGCCGGCGGCGACACCCTGGCGGTGCTGTTCCGCCCCGTCGACGCCGGGCGCAACCACTCTCCCGCCGGCCTGCGTCTGCAGATGCGCGCGTACCGGCGGGTGCGCATTCTCAAACAGCGCGGCGGCAACCAGGGCATCGATGTGGATCTGCCCCCGGCGGAAGACATACCCGACCAGCCGCAACTGTGGGAACTGCCGGTGTGGGCGGGTGAGGAACGGGGCGGCGCGGCCGGAAGCCTTTCGACAGGTGCCGGCAACCCCTGACAGGCTAAGGAGGCTCGAGAATAGTGCCGCGTAGCTCGCGAAAAATCTCGATATTGCGCCGGTGTAGTGCCAGTGTCTGCGGCGCTTGCTCAATGATGTAGTCACCGAAGCTGGCGGCGCCGGTACCAAAGTAAAACGAGATATAACCGTCCACCAGGGGGGACGAATTGGCAAGAAAATTCCGAAATATCTTTTCATTACTGCGAAAAAGATGCGTTTCACCCACCACCACTGGCTTGCCGACGGCGGCCCAGCGGCGCACCCAGGTATCCGCATCATCCGGGTTGTCTTGCCTCGGGTAGATGTGCGGCGACAGAAAATCGAGCAGAGTTGCGGTATTGTCAGCTCCCAGAGCGCCGTTGTGATATGCGCCGATGGCGCCGAGAGTAATCAGGCGATCACTGTCGTGCCGGCGGATTACGGCGCCGAGGCGCTTGAGCCATTCGCGGGCCACCCGCGCGGCATCCTCGCGCGGCACCCCCCTGGCAACGGCCTGCGCGAAGAAATAGTCACCGAATGCACCGATGTACCAGGGCGCATCCGCGGCCTCCTGTATGAACGGCTCACTCATCAGTTCAAAAGCCAATACTGCTGGTGAGGACGCTGCAATCCTTGTCAGGTGCTCGAAGAAGAACGCCTGTATTTCCCAACGCTCGCGATGCGGCAGTTCGTCGTACCACGTCGGTACCTCACGCGGTATCCATGCATTGTTGCCCGACACCAGCAGGTACAGACCCTCACGCCGCGCGACGTCGAGCAGGAACGACAGGTTGTCGAAGGGGCCCGCATATGCAACCAGGTCGCCGTCACCGTCGCGCCCGATAAAGTCGAACAACTGCAGGTAAATCCGCAGGGTATTCGCACCCAGTTCGCGCACGGCCTTGACACGCGCCGTCATCGAGGCGCGCTGTTCGGGCGATCCCTCACGGAAGAAAGCGCGCTCGAAATCAATCTCCAGATTCTGTACACCAAACACCCGAATCCGTTCCCGCCGCGGCACAGGTCCTCACCGCAGACGGTGACGGCGCCATGACCGCGCCGGTATCGCGCGCTCGCAGCTGATCCGAACGGATAGCCGCCTCCTGGGCTGGCAACGTGCAGGACAGCGGCCCAACGGCCAGAACAAGAGCGAACAGCAGGCTGTGTATGCGCGGACGTTGCAGAAACATGGGCGAAACCGGCAATCAATCGGACGCACCAGTATATCCGCATCTCCCCTGCGCTGGCGACCGGCGGCGTGGGCCTGGCGACAAACGCCACTTGTATTGGACAACCGCGCTTCTCCGGCTGATACTGTACATATGAACAGTACTAGCCGGCCTGGAGAGCTGCCGCCGCGCGGAGCGCGCGACCGTGAGTCTGTGGCTGTGCCTGCGTTTCGAGCAGCTTCCGCTGGAATGTCTGGCACGCCGCGAGGATCGGCCGGTGGCGGTACTGGCGGCCCGGCGGGTGGTGCGCGCCAACGACTGCGCCGCCGCGCTGGGTATCAAGCCGGGCATGGGCGCCGCCACGGTGCGCACGCTGGCGGGGGACGAACCGGTGCAGCTACTGGAGCGGGACGAGGCGGCGGAGGCGCGCTGCCTCGATCAGTTGTGCTGCTGGGCCTACGGTATCACCCCCACCCTGCACACCTGGCGCGACGACTGCCTGCTACTGGAGATCGGCGGCTGCCTCACCCTGTTCCGCGGGCTGGAAGCCCTGCTGGCGGAGGTGCGCGGAGGTATCGGCAGTCGGGGCTTTCGGGCGCGCTGCGCCCTGGCGCCGACACCGAAAGCCGCCTGGCTGTTGTCTTACGCGCCGGACGACGCGGCCACGGCCATCGAGCAGCCCCTGGAATCGCGCCTCGCACCGCTACCCCTGGCTCTGCTGGACGATTTTGCCGATACCGTGGACTCTCTGCGCCGGGCCGGCCTGCACACCCTGGGCGATGTGCTGGCCCTGCCCCCCGCGGCCCTGGGCCGGCGCTGCGGCCGGTCCTTTACCGACTTCCTGCAGCGGGTGCTGGGACGGCGGGAGGACCCGCAGGCGGATTTCACTCCCCCGGTCACCTTCAGCGACGAGTACTGGTTCGGCTACGAGGTGAAGACCAACGGGGAACTGCTGCCCGCGGCGCAGCGCCTGTTGCAGTCACTCTGCCGCTTCCTGCGCAATACCCAGTTGCGCACCAGCGAAATCACCTGGCGGCTTGCCGGCATCGACCACAGGTTACATGACATCAGCGTGGGCAGCGCCAGCAGCCACAGCGACTGGGAAAACTGGTACGAGCTGAGCCGTCTGCATTTCGACCGGTTAGAACTGACGGCCGGGGTGGAGGGCCTGACCCTGGAGTGCCGGCAACTGTTTCCCGGGGAGGCCGGCAATATCGACCTGTTCAACCCGCGTGACCAGCGCGAACCCCTCGCGGCACTGCTGGACAGGCTGTGCAGCCGCCTCGGGCTGCAGGCCATCGAGAAGGTCGGCTGCCGCGACGAGCACCTGCCGGAGCTGGCGGTGTTTACCACCGGCGCGGCGGCGGGCGATGAACCGCCCGCCGCCGCACCCTGCGCCCAGCGGCCCTTCTGGCTGATGCCCCGGCCCCAGGCCCTGCGCCGGCGCGGCGCGCGACTGCACTGGCACGGCGCGCTGGAACTGGTGTACGGCCCGGAGCGCATCGAGGACAACTGGTGGCGCGAGGCGGTGAGCCGGGACTACTACATCGCCCTGGGCGGTGCCGGGCAGTATTACTGGGTGTTCCGCGACCGCCTGGCCGACCGCTGGTATCTGCACGGCCTGTTCGCCTGAGCGTGCGGCTGCCGCCGGCCGGCAGACCCGTCGACGCGGCGCAGGCGCGGACCAACACATGATCGTGGTGGCCACTCAACCGTCCCGCGGAATGCCGGTGTCCGCGCCGTCCAGGCTCCGCGCGTTTCTCCAGCCAGTACTCCCGGATCCCGTCCGGGCCGCGCCAGTCCGCCCATTCGTCGCGGTCGGGCGCTCCCCGGCAAACTCGTAGTCAGCAGGCACGCCGTAGCCGCAGGAGGTCTGCACCAGCGACACTTCGAGCACAAACACCTGCCGCGCCCCCGGATGAGCGGGAAACAGCTCCGCCAACTCCTCCCAGCGCGCATCCCCGGGGTGTACGGCGGCCGCCTGGCCGTACAGACGCAGTATGAGGGGCTGCCTGTCGAAGGCGCAGAACATCACCGTCATGCGGCCGTTCTCGCGCACGTGAGCCGCGGTCTCGTTGCCGCTGCCGGTGAGATTGAGCCAGGCGACGGTGCCCGGATCGAGCACGCGGAAGCTGTCCATGCCCTTGGGCGACACATTGACGTGCCCCTGCGCCCCTGCCGTACCCACGAAAAAGATATGCTGTGCGGCAATGAAAGCGATATGCCCGTCTTCCAGCCGATCAAATTGCTCCGCCAATGTCGCGCCCCCTTTTGCTGCCGCCGCGTTCCCTGTCCGGACTTTATAACGCCTGCGTGTCGTCTGCGTCTACATAGGCCGACGCCTCGAAGCGCGGCGAACAGACGGCGAGAAACACCAGGTCATCCTCGCCGATGTTGTGAATACGCTGGCGCGCCCCGGGCGGAATCAGGACCACGTCGTGGGGAGCGACTTCCCGCGGGGCCATGCCTTCCACCTCCACACGGCCGCGGCCCTCAAGCAGCACGTACCGCTCGGCGATCCCCCGCAGATAGTGCCAACGCGTTGTGCGCCCCGGCGCCAGGCGCGCCCGCGCCACCGACACCGCCGGGTCGTCCGCAATGTTGGACAACTCGGTGATGAAGCAGCCCTCGTCGAAGTAGTACTCCGCGCCCGGATCGTGACACCGTACCCCGGCTTTCACACACCGCCCTCCGCGAAGGCGGGATGGTAGCGCACCGTTCCGGACACTCCGGTCAGGGCGCCGGAACGCAGTTCCCGCAACATGAATGCTTCCGGCGACACCGTGTACTCGCTGTCGAGACCGAAGCGCGCCGCCGGGGCGAAACCAAAGCGCGGATAGTAATCGGGGTGACCCAGCACCACCACGGCGGCGACACCCATGCGCCTGAGCCGACCGAGACCGGCCAGCACCAGTGCCGACCCGATACCGCAACGCTGCCGCGAGGGGAAAACCGCCATGGGCCCGAGCCCCATCAGGCTCGGCGCGACATAGGGCAGCGTGACGGGCGAAAACACAATGTGCCCGACAATTGCATCCCCCTCCTGCGCGACCAGGGATACCAGGGGCGCCGCCCGCTCCCGCAACGCCTCCACCACATCCGCTTCCGCCGGCGAGGGAAAAGCCGCCAGCAACAGTTCGCGCACGGCCTGCCGATCGGCCTGCTCTTCGCTGCGCACGTGCATCGTTTCGGTCATGGTTGCCCCCGAGTGCCTGTCGGGCAATTATAAAGCAATGGGGCACGCCAAACTGCCTCAGTCATCTCAGAGGAACAAGTCGTCTTGAGGCGGTGGCACACCGGCGCGGAGTCTGCGCCGTAGAAACGATGGAGCCGAGGTTCCCACATCGAGGCTATTTTCAATCGTCCGAGGCGCATAGTGGTGACATGTAACGAGGACAAATGGACCGATGTGGGGAAGCCGCAGGCCCGTTGGCTTCTGCGGCGCCTAATGTCCTGTCGCGCCGGAGAACCAACAAATGACAATCGCGAGAATCCGCGCCGTGCTGCCGCTGTGCGCGACCCTGGGCGCCCTGCTCGCGGCCTGCCAGGATGCGCCGCCCGCCGATACGACCCCCGGTACCCAGGGCAATACTCCGGCAAGCGCGGTCACCGCCCGTGCCAACGCCGCCGTCGCAAATGCGCTGGACCTCGGCGATACGCGCGATTTCGAGGATGCGCGGCGCGGGCTGATCGCCACGCCCGACGAACTCGTCGTCACCATGGCCGACGGCACTCCCATCTGGGACATGCCCGCCTACGGGTTTATCGACGGCGAGGCTCCCGCGTCGGTCAATCCGAGCCTGTGGCGGCAGGCCACACTGAACAACATTCACGGCCTGTTCGAGGTGACGGAGGGCATCTACCAGTTGCGCGGCTTCGACCTGTCGAACATGAGCCTTATCGAGGGGGACAGCGGGTGGATCGTGGTGGATCCGCTGACCACGAAGGAGACCGCCGCCGCCGCGATCGACTTCGCCCGGGAGCATCTCGGGGACCGCCCTGTTTCCGCCGTGATATTCACGCACTCGCACATCGACCACTTCGGCGGTGTGCTCGGCGTGCTCGGCGCCGGCCAGGATACACAAATCATTGCGCCGGAGGGCTTCATGGAGGAGGCGACCAGCGAAAACGTGCTGGCGGGCAATACGATGAGCCGCCGCGCCATGTTCATGTACGGCAGCCAACTGGAGCGCTCGCCCCGCGGCCATGTCGGCTCGGGCCTGGGCAAGAGCCCGGCCATGGGCAGTCCCGGCATCATGGCGCCCACGCGCATCATCGACACCACCGGCGAACGTCTGCGCATCGACGGCGTCGACTTTGTATTCCAGAATGCGCCGGGCTCGGAAGCGCCCGCCGAACTGACCTTTTACCTGCCAGCCAAAAAAGCCTTCTGCGGCGCGGAGCTGGTGTCGCGCAACATGCATAACCTGTACACGCTGCGTGGCGCCAAGGTTCGCGACGCCCTCCGGTGGAGCAGCTATATCGACGAGGCCATCCGACTGTTTCCCGATGCGGAAGTGTATTTTGGCAGTCACCACTGGCCGCTCTGGGAAAACACGGCAATCATCGACTTTCTTGAAAAGCAACGCGACGGCTACAAGTACATCCACGACCAGAGCCTGCGCCTGGCGTCGAAGGGATACACCCCCGGCGAGATCGCCGAGGCGCTGGAACTGCCCGAGGCGTTGCGCAACAGCTTCCCGAATCGCGGCTACTACGGCACGCTCAAGCACAATGCCCGGGCCGTGTACCAGCGCTATTTCGGCTGGTTCGACGGCAATCCCGCCAACCTCGACCCCCTGCCGCCAGCGCAATCGGCAGTGCGCTACGTCGCGGCCATGGGCGGCGCCGAGGCCGTGATGGCCACAGCGCGCGAAGACTTCGCGCGAGGCGATTACCGCTGGGTCGCCGAGCTGCTCAACCACCTGGTCTTCGCCGAACCCGGCAACCGCGA
Organism: Halioglobus sp.; assembly: GCA_034521205.1. Lineage (GTDB taxonomy): Bacteria > Pseudomonadota > Gammaproteobacteria > Pseudomonadales > Halieaceae > Marimicrobium. Next base: position 1,259,998 of record JAXHMT010000004.1, on the reverse strand, counting down.
GGCACGCGAGCTGCTCGCCCGGACCTACGACCAGCTCGGCTACCAGGCGGAGTCGGGACCGTGGCGGGACGTCTACCTGACGGGTGCGCTGGAGCTGCGCCGCGGTGCGCCAGAAAAAGGCATCGGCATAGCCAACGCCGCCGACCTGCTGCGCGAGACGCCCATTGAGCAGTTTTTTCGGGTGATGGCGACGATGGTCGACGGCACCGCGGCGGATGGCAAGGAGCTGCGCATCGTTTTCGAATTTACCGACCTGGGCGAGGTGTACACCCTGGACCTGAAAAACGCGGTACTGCACCACCGCCGGGGCAAACCCGCCGCGCAGCCCGATGCCACGGTGCGCATTACCCACGCCCTGTTCCTGAAGATGCTCGCCGGACAGGCCGGTATCCGCGATACCCTGTTTTCCGACGAGGTCTCCGTAGAGGGCAGCGAGTTCGATCTATTGCGCTTTTTCGCGCTGCTGGACCGCCCCGACGAGACCTTCGATATCGTCACACCCTGAAATGCGGCGGCATGGGCTGCGCGCCCCCGTACATCGCGGGGAGCGGACGGCCCGCTCATCCATACCTCCGGCGGCGCGCACCGGACCCGATGGGCACGGCGAACCAACTCAGCAACACGAGGCCGCCGAAGATTGTATAGACGAGGGTAAATACCCAGGCAGGCGCGCGGTAGTAGAGTAGCGACTCCAGCCAATGAGCGATGAACGCCCCGGCATAGGTGGCCTCGCCCGCCCTCTCGCGCAGCACCATCTCCCAGGTGGTCAGGGGGCAGATGACACCGACCCAGGACTGCGCCACCACGATCGCCACGGCGCCGAGATGACAGTAACGAAACAGGGGACGCCGCACCCACTGCCAGCCCAGCCAGCCGCCGGAATAGACGCACAGCAGCCCCAGCACCACGAAGGCAACGAAGAGGGCGTGGGTGAGCAGAACTGCGTCAGCGGCGATGCGGTAGAGGATCTGGGAATCCACTCACACACACCCGTTTCAGTTGGCCTTTTCCCGGCGGACATAGCGGCCGCCCTCGAACCGTTGGAAAAACCGGCCGAGGAGCGGATGCACGACCGGGTCGCCGCTCTCATCGGGCTCCAGGTGCCGCTCGGCGACATAGGTGGTATGGCTGGCGCCATCCACCAGCACGTGGTACCAGGGCTTGTCCCGGGGCGGGCGCGACCGGGCAACGGTTTCGTACCATTCGTCGCTACCCTGAAATTCCGGATCGACGTCCGCGATCACCCCACGGTAATCGAATCTTTTGTGATGTATCACTTCGCCGACCGTAAAGCGCGAACGCCTGAAGGGTGTCACCGTGCCCATAGCGGACTGCTTCAAACCTCCTCTAATTCGGGCGCCTTGAACGCCACAATAAAAACGCCCTTTTTCTCTCCGGGCTGCCATTCATGATCGATGGTAAAGCCCGCATCCGTCAATGCCGCCCTGAGGTCCTCCAGCGAAAATACGCTGAGGCGGGGCAGCAGCCCGAGCAGGCGGCCGGCGGGAGCGATGTAGCGAATGGCAGGCATGAAATCGCCCAGACAAGCGGTGCTGGAGATAAAAATGCCACCGGGGCGCAACAAACTGTGCATCTGGGCGATCGACGAGCGCCAGTTCGCCATCAGATGCAGCACGCTCTGGCCGATGATCACGTCGAAGGTTTCCTCTTGCGCATCGAGCTGTTCGAAGGCGGTGCACTGGAAACTCACATTGTCGATAGCGCTGCGCGCCGCCTTGTCCCTGGCGATGTCGATCATGCTCTGCGAGAAATCGATGGCCAGGTAGTGCCGGGCGTGAGGCCCCAGTATCAGCGCCGTGGAGCCTGTGCCGCAGCCGATTTCCAGCACATCGGTGAATGGATCGACGTGTTCGCGCATGATCCCGAGTTTTTTCAGGTAGGCAATTTCGTCATCGAGAGGCCGGCTCGCGTAGCGCCGCGCCATACGGTTCCAGAACCTGTAGCTGCGGTCCACTCCTAGCGCTCCGCCCACACGCCCTGGAACCTTCCGCGCACACCGCGACTACACATCGCAGTAGCGCCCGTCGGGGTCGTCGGCGGGCAACACCGTATTGGGCATATCCACCGCGCCGGCGTAGAAAACGACAATCCTGGCGGGGCCGTCGAGAGCGCGACCACGGTGCACGGTACCCATGACCTCGGCCACCGCCTGCCCCTCCCGGAACACCGCCTTCTCGCCCTCGCTGGTCTCGACTTCGATCTCACCCTCGAGCACATAACCCATCGTCGGCACCGGGTGACAATGGAAGGCCGGCTCATCCCCCGGGGCCAGGCTGAGAATCACCGCGGTGACCTGCGCCTTGCCCTCGGGATAGACGATCGCGCCCCCTTCCCAGGTGGTGCGGGTCTGCAACAGCGGCTGCGCGGCCATCGTGCCCTGCGCTGCAATGGCAACTAACAGTGCGCAACACGCGAGGAAACGGCGTTCGGACTTACTCGTTTTCATGATACAGCGTAACATGGACTTCTCCGTTTTCGTCGATCTCTGCAACTACCTCGAAAGGTCGGCAGCAGACCTGGCAATCCTCGATATACTGCTGGCTGTCCACCGAGCAGTCCAGCACAATCTCGATGGTCTCGCCGCAATAGGGGCACAGCGTCTTGTGGGACTGGAGCAGGCTCATTGCGGCTCATCCCAACGCTGGGGTACCACAATCAGTTCGGCGGTATCAAAACCCAGTGTTCCCGATCGATCGATAAATCGGGCCATCAGCTCGTCGGAGATCGTGGGCGTTCGTGACAACAACCACAAATACGAAAGGTTCGGCCCCGCGATAAACGCATACTGGTAATGCGCCTTGTCCAGTTCGAAAATCACATACGAACCGTAAAAAGGCCCGAAAAAAGAGACCTTCAAATAGCCTTTATCGGCGCTGTCGACGAAATACGCCTTGCCCCGCGCTTCGACCCACTCGTTCTCTTCGGCGGAGAAGCCTCGATTGACGACATCGATGCCACCATCCTGCCGCAGGGAATATTCCGCTGTCACATTCTCCAGACCCCGCTCAAAAGAATGATCGAGGCGGGCGATTTCATACCACTTGCCAAGGTATCGTTCCAGCTCGAAATCATCCACGGGCTGGACGTTGCTCGGCATACCAAGGCAGCCACATAAAACCGTACAGACCAGAACTGTCACAACATGCTTCATCAAAGTTTCCTCACCAGCAGCGCGCCTCGTCGTCCCGCGCTTCGAGCAGCCTGCGGGCATACCGGTCTACCTGAGCCCAATCCGTGTACTCGTAGTCCCTCGATGTGTCGGTATCTTCTCCCGCTTTTCTGGCGATGCGTCTCATGAGCCATTTCAACGGCAGCGGATACCTCGAATAGGCAAGCGCCCCCGCGATCATCTCCACCTCGTTGAACTCAACCGACAATTGTCGACGCATCTTGCTCCTGGCATCCGTCAACCACTCTGATCTGAGTTGGGGGTCTTTTGCCGCCGCACTGAGAAGAACCAGAAAAAAAGATCTCGACATCGTACCGATGCGCGCGGCGTTGGCATTGATGAAATCGACCATTTCCGATTCGAGGCCACCGGCGTGCATGGAAGCGCCGAACACCAGCAGATCGAAGGATTCCAGGGACAGACCGCGCACAAGCGCGGGCCGGGCCAGGTCGACAAGTTGCACGCCGGCGCCGCCGGACTTCAAATGCCCTGCAATCCGCTGCGCCACCTTCTCCGTCTGGCCCTCCCGGGTCGCGTATGCTACAAGAACATTCATCATGAATTCCCGAGAGTAAATAAATGGGTCAGAGTCCGAGTAAATGGGTCTTCAGGAAAATTTGTGGGTGAATAATAGCCCAGCTCGGGCCGAGTTTCTGCAAAAAGCCGGTTAACAGGAGGGAGTGCATCCTGCCTCCCAACTCTGTAAAGATACAAGTGCAAGCAAGTGTCTAACAGAGGAGAAAGGACAGGATGCAGCTCAAGACTATCCTGAATCGCGTGCAGAAATTCAAGTCGTTTGTGTACGGCCCGGTGCGCTGGGTGGAAGACGCCGGCGAGCCGACGATCGAGGCGGAACTGCGGCCCCGGGCCAATAGCCGGGCAGTGTGCTCTGGCTGCGGGCGCCGGCGGCCTGGCTACGACACGCTGCCAGTGCGCCGGTTTGAGTTTATCCCGATGTGGGGCATCAAGGTGTTTTTCGTCTATGCCCCGCGCCGGGTAGCCTGCCGACGCTGCGGTGTTCGGGTGGAGCATGCCCTGGGTCGGCGGGAAACACCGGCTGACCCAGGCCTACGCCTGGTTTCTGGCAGGCTGGGCCAAGCGCCTGAGCTGGCGCGAAGTGGCGGTGGCCTTTCGAACGAGCTGGGACCACGTGTTCCACTCGGTGGAGATGGCGGTAACGTGGGGTCGGGCCCACCGGGACCTGTCGGGAATCGAGGCCATCGGGGTTGACGAGATTGCCTGGCAGCGCGGCCACACGTATCTGACGCTGGTTTATCAGATCGACACCGGTTGCCGGCGGCTGCTGTGGATAGGCCGGGAGCGCAAGACGAAGACCTTGCTGGCGTTTTTCCGCTGGCTGGGCACAGACGCGTACTGGCTGAACTGAGATACGTCTGCAGCGACATGTGGAAACCGTACTTGAAGGTGATTGCGAAGAAGGCTGGCCACGCGCTGCACATTCTGGACCGATTTCATATCATGGAGCAGATGAGCAAGGCGATTGACGAAGTGCGTGCCCAGGAATCGCGGCAGTTGAAGCGCGAAGGCTATGAGCCGATACTGACCAACACGCGCTGGCTCTTGCTGAAGCGACCGGAGAATCTGACGACCAGGCAGGAACCGAAGCTGGCAGAACTGCTGCGCTACAACCTGAAGGCGGTCAGAAGCTATCTGTTGAAAGAGGACTTTCAGCAGTTCTGGTCGTACACGATCGCCTTACTGGGCTGGCCGGTTTCTGGATAGTTGGTGCACCAGGACGATGAGGAATCGAAAATTGACCCGATGAAGAAAGTGGCGCGCCAGCTGAGGCGACACCGACCGCTGTTGCTGAACTGGTTCCGGGCCAGAAGGCATCAGTTTTCCAGCGGCATTGTCGAGGGTTTCGACCAACAAAAGCGAAACTGACTACCAGAAAATCCTATGGTCGCAGGACATATCACGCGACGGAAATCGCTTTGTCTCATGCACTTGGGGCCCTAACCGGTGCCGGAAACCGCCCAACGAATTCCTCTGACGCGGCGAATAAATGCGGTCAGAGTCCAATGGCACTTACTTAAGCGTGGAATTGGTCTATGCCGTCATTCCCGCGCAGGCGGGAATCCAGGTGATTCAACGTGTTGTCGGGCTTAATAGATCCCCGCTTGCGCGGGGATGACGGTCTAAAGCAAGTGGCATTCGGGTCACGAGTCGAAACGGGCTCTGACCCCATTGATTATGACCCCATTTACTAACTCATAGCCGGGGCAGCAACGCCACGCCAAGGCCGACCGCCACGGCAACGCCCATCGGCAGGCCCACTTCGATACCCAGCTTGCGCCCCCCGATCCCGCCGGCCATGCCGGCCTTGACCAATGAGTTCACCGAGGCCGCAATTACGATGCCCAGCGCCGCGGTGGTCGCGGCCAAATCTTCGCCGCCCATGCGCGCCAGCGACAGCGTGATCGCGTCGACATCCGCAATGCCGGAAGCCGCCGCCAGTACGTACGTGCCGGCGTTGCCGAACCATTCGGTCAACGCCTTGCTCAGCAACATCACCAGTGTCAGCAGGGCGCCGAATGTCAGCGCCGAGGTCAGCTCCACCGGGTTGCGCTGCAGCATGTCTTCGGCATCGGGGGTTTTTGTGGGCTTGCGCAACAGCCACAAAGCCGGGCCGTAGGTCAGCAGCGCCATGGCTGCCGCCGGCCATACCAACAGGGAAAACAGCGGCGCATGAAGAAGGGTGGCGACCAGCAGCATACGCGGAAACATGGTGCCGCAGGCCAACAGGATGGAGCCGGCCAGAAGCGATGCGTTCGCGTTCTGCCCGCGCGCCAGCCGAGCCAGGTTCAGGGTGGTCGCTGTCGACGAGGCCAGGCCGCCGAACAACGCGGTGAGAATAGTGCCGGCCCGGGCGCCGGCAATGCGGATCGCAAAATAGCCCACAAACGAAATAGTGGCGATCAACACCACCATCCACCAGATGACATAGGGATTCAAGGCCTGCCATGGGCCATAGCCCTGATTGGGCAATAACGGCAACAATACCACCGAAAGCACCAGCAGCTTGAATGCCGCCAGCAACTCCGGCCGGTTCATCGCGCGCAGCCAGCCGTGCAACTGGCGCTTGTAGGTCAACAATAACCCCATGACAACCGCACCGGCCGAGGCAATTGCCAACTGGCCAAGCCCGGCCAGGGCGGCGAACAGAAAGGTGGCAAGCACCGCGATTTCGGTGGTCAACCCGACATCTCCGCGCGCGCGTACCTTGACCACATAGACCGCGCCCAACAGAATCGCGATGCCGATGAACAGCAGGCCGATAACGAAACCGTCAAACCGCCCGGCCAACAGGCCCGCAATTCCGCCGACCAGTCCGACCAGACCCAGCGTTCGCAGGCCGATTTCGCGCTCGCCCTCTTCGGCCTCGCGGCCCTTCCAGCCGCGCTCCAGGCCGATCAGCAGACCGATCGCCAGCGCCACCAACAGCCGGTACGCCGATTGCAGTTCGATGTCCATAGCCGTAAGCATACAGCCACTGGCGCTCGGGTGAAATTTTACCAACACCCTTGTCGCGGTAGGCACGGATGATGCGCCGGCGTCGGCTTCATGTTCGCGCCACTGCGCTCGAAAGGCAGTACTGACGCCCGCCTGCTCTCTAAACTGCGGCCGGGGCAATTCCGCGGCCATGGCCGCAACCAGCTTCAATACGGTACCTGGGCAGGAGGGCGAGATCGCGCCGTCCCCCAGGCGGCGCTGTCGTGGCATACTGCGCAGGAATCTGCAACTGAGCCAACACGCGGCACGCCGCGTAACATGCTGGCGAGGAAACTGACCGGCAACGCCACAAAACGCCAGCCCTGGAGACGGAACAGAACCTTGACGCCACGACTACCCGGCCTCGCGAGGCCACTGGCAATCATCGCAATCGCCGCCCTCATCGCCTTTTTCATGATCAGGAGCCGCCCGCAACTCGAGGCCGGGTCCGTGACCGCGCCGCAGCCTCTGGTAGAGGTGCAGTCCATCCGCACGGGGACCGTGCCGGTCAGCGTCTCCGCCTACGGCAACGTAGAGGCCTGGCGTCAGCTGGAACTGACCGCGCAGGTATCCGGGCGCATACTCTGGAAGTCGCCGCAATTCGAACCCGGGGTCGTCGTTCCCGCAGGCGAGCCGCTGCTGCGCATCGACCCGACCGACTACGAGCTGGCGCTCGCCGAAGCAAGACAGGCACTGGCCAGCGCCGAGCTGGCGCTGGCGGATGCCAAAGCCCTGCGCCAGTCGGCCAGGATCGACGAGGCCACGGCCACGGTCGCCGCGGCGACCGCGCGCATCGCCCGCGCCGAGCGCGACCTCGAGAACACGGAAATCGCCGCCCCCTACCGCGCGGTCATCGACGAGCAGCGCGTGGAACTCGGCCAGTTCATTACCGCCGGCACGGGGGTCGGCCGCATCCTCGGCGCCGACCGGGCACAGGTCCGACTGCCCGTCGCCCCCCGGGACATCGCCTTCATCGATGCCGGGAGCCCGGCGCCGGTCGCGCTCTTCGCCGACGGCGACCGAGGGAGCAGGCGCTGGACCGGCGAGCTGGTGCGCATCGAGGCGCGACTCGACCCCGAGACGCGGGTCATCCCGGTGGTCGTCGCGGTCGAGGACCCGCTGAATGCCCGGCGCCACGACCAACCCCTGCCCTTCGGCCTGTTCGTGCGCGCGGAACTTCCGGGCCGCGAGGTGCAAAGTGCCGTGGAAGTGCCCCAGGGCGCTCTGCACGGCGGGGACGTGTTCCTGTTCAACGCGGGCAACCTCGAGCGACAACCGGTCACCGTCGCGCGCCTCAGTGACGGCCGAGCCCTGATCACCGCAGGCCTTGGGGACGGCGACCGGGTGGTGACAACGCGCCTGGACCTCATGTTCGACGGCATGCCGGTTGAGCTTCTCGATGACTGAATACCCGCCAGCGGATAGCCGTCGTGGCCCCGTCGGATGGATGGCGCACAACCCCGTCGCCGCCAACCTGCTGCTGGTCGTCGTCGTGATCGCCGGCCTCTACGCCATACAGGCGCTGGACAAGGAAGTATTCCCCTCCTTCCCCACGGAGACCTTCACGATCACCGTGCCCTACCCGGGCAGTTCGCCGGAGGAAGTGGAGCGCGGCATTATCCAGCGCGTGGAGGAGGCGGTGCGCGATATCGTCGGTATCGACGAGATTCGCAGCGAGGCCCGGGAGGGGGTCGGCGTGGTCACCGTGCGCATGAATCCCGGTAGCGACATGGCCAAGGCGGTGAACCTCGCCAAGGTGCGCGTCGACGGCATTGCCTCTTTTCCCGCGGACGCGGAGAAGCCCATCGTCGAGGAGGTCGAGGCGGCGACCGGCGCGATCCGCGTCAGCCTGTTCGGCGATATCGATCCCCGGCGGCTCAAGGAGCTGTCCGAGGAGATCCGCGAGGAGATCCTGGCCCTCGGCAATATCAGCGAGATTACCGTCCTCGGCGAACGCGACTACGAAATCTCCATCGAGCTCTCCGACGAGCGCATGCGGCAGTACGGGCTGACCTTCGACGCCGTGGTGAACGCTATCCAGCAGCGCTCCCGGGATCTACCGGGCGGCCTGCTGCGCACGGATGCCGGTGCCATCACACTGCGCTCCACCTCCCAGGCCTACCGGGGCCCGGAGTTCGAGCAGCTCACGCTCATCAGCCGCGCCGACGGCACCCGCCTGCAACTCGGCGATATCGCCACGGTGCGCGACGGCTTTGCCGACCAGCCGGTGCTCAGCCGCGTCAATGGCAAGCCGGCCCTGACCTTCGACATCGACCGCGTCGGTGCCCAGAATGTCCTCGAGATCACCTCCCTGGTGCGCGATTACGTCGAGAAAAAGCAGACGGAATTGCCCGAGGGCATCGGCATCCAGGCCTGGAATGACCGCAGCAAAATTCTCCGCGGCCGCATTGAGCTCATGCTGCGCAACGCCGCGCAGGGCGCGGTCCTGGTGACCATCGCCCTGGCCCTGTTCCTGGACCTGTCCCTGGCTTTCTGGGTGGTGGTGGGTCTGCCCTTCGCCGTCCTCGGCTGCCTGGCCACCATCGGCTTTCTGGGTCTGCCGGTGTCGATCAACGTGCTCTCGGTGTTCGGCTTCATCCTGGTTCTCGGCCTGCTCGTGGATGACGCCATTGTCACCGCGGAGAGCGCCTACGCGCGCCTGGAGAGCGAAGGCCGGGGCGTCGACAGTGTCATCGGCGGCGTGCGGCGTGTCACCACGGCCACCGTGTTCGGCGCCCTGACCACCGCCGTGGCCTTCGCTCCCAGTCTGTTTCTCACCGAGGGCTTCGCGCGCGTCATGTCCCATATCGGCTACGTGGTGATCCTGTGCGTGGTCTTTTCGCTGATCGAGACCAAGCTGGTACTCCCCGCCCACCTGCGCCACATCCGCGTGCCGCAACCGGGAGACCGGCTGGGCCCGGTGCGCCGGGTGCAACAGCGCGTATCTAGCGGGCTGGTCGCCTTCGCCCACGGCCCGTACCGGCGTACGCTGGCGCGGGCGGTGCGCTACCGCTACACCACGCTCGCGCTGTTCCTCGCCGGCCTCATGGTCTGCCTCGCCCTCGTGCCCTCGGGGATTCTGCGCGTGGTGTTCTTTCCCTCCGTGCCCTCGGATGACATCGAGATCACTCTCAACATGCCCCAGGGCACACCCTGGCAGCGCACCCATGAGTACGCAGGGCGCATCGAGGACGCGGCCCGGGCCATGAACGCGCGTTTCCGCGAGCAGGACGACCGGGGCCGGGACGTGATCCGCACGCTGCACCTGCTCTCGGAATCGGACACGCAGGCGCGGGTGCGCATCGAACTGCTGGCCAGCGAAGAGCGGGACATCGATTCCGTGGAACTGGGCAACTGGCTGCGCGAGGAACTGGGGGCCCTGCACGGCGTGCGCTCCTTTCGCCTCAACGCGGCCGCCGGGCCCGGCGGCTTTCCGGTCGACGTCCAGCTCCGGGGCCGGGATCTGGAGCAACTGCGGCAGGCGGCGAACGAACTGAAGCTCCGCCTCGCGCAGGTAGAGGGCGTGCGCGACATCCGCGACAGTTTCAATGCCGGCGGCCGCGAGCTGGACATCCGCGTGACGCCCGAGGGCGAAGCCCTCGGTCTCACGGACGTGGAGCTGGCGCGCCAGGTGCGCCAGGCTTTCTTCGGCGCCGAGGTGCAGCGCGTGCAGCGCGGCCGCGAGGAGGTCCGCGTCTACGTGCGCCTGCCCAAAGACGAACGCACGCGCCTGGATACGCTGCAGAGCCTGTGGATCACTCTGCCCGACGGCAATCGCGCGCCCTTCTCCGTGGTCGGCGCGGCCCGGGAGCAGACCGGCCTCAGCGTCATCAACCGCATCGACCTGTCGCGGGTGGTGAACGTGCAGGCGGACGTCGACAAATCGCGCATTTCCTCGGCCAGGGTCATGGAGCTTGTCGAGCGCGACATGCTGCCGGACATCCTCGCCCGGCATCCCTCGGTGCGCTACAGTGTCGCCGGCGAGGTCGAGGAGCAGCGCGAAACCTCCCGCACCCTGCTCTACGGCGGTCTGCTGGTGCTGCTGCTGATCTACGCGGCCCTGGCCATTCCCCTGAAAAGCTACCTGGAGCCGTTGCTGATCATGTCCGTGATTCCCTTCGGCATCACCGGCGCCCTGCTCGGGCACCTGATCCTCGGCATGGACGTGAGCATCCTCTCCGCCATCGGCATCGTCGGCCTCATCGGCGTGGTCGTGAACGACAGCCTCGTGCTCATCGACTTTATCAACCGGTTCATCGACGAGGGGCACGACTGGGAGGAGGCCGTGCTCGAGGCGGGCCCGACCCGCTTCCGGGCGGTCATGCTAACGTCACTGACGACGTTTATCGGCCTGCTGCCCATCCAGCTCGAGACTTCCATCCAGGCCCAGTTCGTCAAGCCCATGGCCACCTCCGTGGCCTTCGGCGTGCTCTTCTCGACGGCCGTGACCCTGTTCCTGGTGCCGACGCTGTACTACGTATCCCGGGACATGCAACAGGCGTTCCGGCGTCAACCACGCACGACATGACCGTGTCTCCGAAGGAGGCAATGTCACCTGCCCTTCGATCACCTCAGTGCACGGGGGGCTTGCAGATGTTTTACCGTCATGATGGCTACAGGTAGTTCACAATGTCCCGAAAAAACCAAAAAGAGGGGCCACGTATTATCTTTTTCGATGTCGTGGAAACCGTCTTTTCACTGGCACCGCTGGAAAAAAAACTGGCAGAGTTCAACCTGCCTGCCGGCACGCATCGGTTGTTTTTCGCTCAGCTTCTGAGAGATGCTTTCGCCCTCTCAGCCAGCGGCGTTTTCCACACCTTTCCCGAGATCGCCAAAGGTACTCTGACGGTGCTGCTGGACAGCCTTGATCACAAAGCAGATGACGCCATTCTGAAGAGCATCCTGGGGAGTTTTTCCCAGCTTCCCTGTCACGGGGATGTGAAGCCCGCCCTGGAAAAAGTGAAGCATTCAGATTCCAAGGCCGTCCTGCTCACCAACGGATCCCGGGGCAATACAGAAAAGCTGGTGCGGGACAACGGCATCGAACACCTGGTTGACGATATTGTGTCGGTGGAGGATTTCAAAATCTGGAAACCACAAACAGCACTTTACCACCAGGCAGCACAGAAATATTCGTGCGATCCCGGCAATGCGCTGCTAATCGCGGCCCATGCCTGGGACGTTCACGGCGCCATACGGGCCGGCTTTCATGGCATCTGGGTTCAACGCCAGGAGGCGATCTATCATCCTTTGATGGGCAGCCCCGACGGACAGCATACCAACCTGATCGATGCGGTGAATTTTGCAGTTCAAAAACTCCGGGAAACAGGGAATCATTGAACTCGGGTGGCCCGGATAATGACTTTACCCGGCGCAATGCCACTTTCATGACCAGGAACTGATGCACCCGGCGCGACTCTTAAAACAGGCGGGCGGCATTCCCGCCCACGGCAACCAGTGTAGCGCCTGGCAGTCGGGGTGATGTTTTGATCACCCCAGTCCGGATTATCGGTCATTCAATGCTCAGCCAACTCCCCGCGGCGGATAGTCTTTCTCCACGACATATTCGACGCCCATTTTAATAAACTCCAGGTCCGGCCGGCAGAACGGCGCACTGGAAACCTCGCCGACGTGAAGCCCGCCGTCGGGGCGGATCAGGAACAACCCCGGCTCGGCAAAGGGCTGATCCGTCTCCGTGCTGTCGAGCGGTGTGGAAATATAAAGTCCCAGCTCACGGGCCCGCTCGATCGTCAATCCATAAGCCACGTCGATATCAAGCCCAATTTCATCGGCAAATTTTCTCGCCTTTTCCTCGGGGTCGGTGGAGACGGCGATGACCTGCACGTTAAACTTCTCGAAATCCTTCTTCATCTCATTGAGCTGGCCCAGATATTTTTTACATATGGGACAATGCAGACCGCGATAGACCACCACCAGTTGCCAGCGATTATCCACGGGCTTTCCAAGCGTCACTTCGGTTCCGCCAAGGGTTTTTAACGGGGTAATGGGAAAGGGCTTATCAACTTTTGCTTGATTTGGCATGGGTTTGCTCCTGTATCGGTTTGACGTTGTCTACCTGACTAAGGTTAGTAAACGGCCCTCTCAACGACAAGATACCAGCATTCTCACGTCGCCCGGAGCCCCGACAACAACTTCGCCACTCCGTTGTTCGAATGGCGGTTCTGACGCCTGCCTTATCCCTAATTTACCGGCAGGCTGTAGGCCAGCAGGCTGTCGCCCTGGTCGGTGCGCATAAAGGCGTGGCCGCCGGCGGCGATCACCACAAACTGTCTGCCGCTGCGCGCGCCGCGATAGGTCATCGGCGTCGCCTGGCCACCTGCCGGCAGGCGCGCGCGCCAGAGTTCCTCGCCGCTGGTGGCGCCGAAAGCGCGGATATAGTTGTCCATCGAGGCGCCGATGAACACCAGGCCGCTGGCGGTGACCACCGCGCCGCCGGCGCTCGGCATGCCCAGGTTGGGCCAGAAAGGAAACCACGACAGGCCCGGCACCATGTCGCGGGGCGTGCCGAAGGGCACTTCCCAGAGCTTTTCCCCGCTGTCCAGGCTGAGCGCCATCAGTGTGCCCCAGGGCGGTTTGATACAGGGCATACCCAGGGGAGACATCAGCGCTTCATGGTACACGTCGTAGGGCGTGCCGTTGTCGCGCGTGTAGCGGCTCCCGGTGTCGCCCGTCAGATCCGTCGACACCTCATCGGCGGGTACGATCTTGTTCACCATGGGCATGTAAGTCTGCGTCATGATGAGCGTGTTGTGGGCGGCGTCGAAGGCCGCGCCACCCCAGTTCTGGCCGCCCGCCGTACCGGGGTACTGAAGACTGTAGCGGCGCCAGCCGGGCGGCGTGAAAATGCCCTCGTTGCGGGCATTGGCAATGAGATCGCGGCAGGCGCCCCGGTCCCAGGGCGTGAGGCCCCAGGCATCCTCGACCGTCAGCCGGTGGGGATGCAGTGGCGGGGGAAAGGTGGGGAACGGCTGTGTAGGCGACGTGTGTTCGCCGGGGACGTTGGTCTGTGGCACCGGCCGTTCCTCCACCGGGTAGAGCGGCTCGCCGGTCTCCCGGTGCAGAATGAACAGATGGCCCATCTTGGTCGGCTGCACCACGGCGGGCACCTGTCGCCCGTCCCGTTCGATGTCGATCAGCAGCGGCTGGGAGGCGATATCGTAATCCCACAGATCGTTGTGCACGGCCCGGAAATGCCACACCACTTCGCCGGTCGCCGCCCGCAGCGCCACCACCGCATTGGCGTAGTAACCGAGATCGAAGCCGTGGCGCCGGCGGTGCGCACCGAGATAGTCCAGACCCGGGCTGCCGAAGGGCACGAACACCAGACCGCGCCCGGGATCGACCGACAGGAGGCTCCAGGCATTCGGCGTGCCGCGGTGGTAGCGTTGCCCCTCGGGCGCGCCGACGGCCTGCGGCGAGGGTGCGCCCGGGGGCACGGGATCGAAGGCCCAGCGCAGCTCGCCGGTGCGCGCATCCCAGGCCCGGATCACCCCGGGGGGCGAGTCGATGCCGCGGTTGTCGCGCACCATCGCGCCCTGAATGACCAGGTCACCCACCACCACGGCCGGAGAGGTCATGGCCACCTCGTTGGCGACGATCTCACCCATCCCCCGGCGCAGATTGACAAAGCCGCCGTCACCGAAATCCTGACAGGCCCTGCCGGTGGCCGCGTCGATGGCCGCCAGCCGGCCGTCGAGCGTGCCCATGAACACCCGCGAAAGACAGGGCTCCGCTGCAGCGGACTCGTCTGTTGCCGGGGCGCCCGCCGCAGAGTCGCTCGCCGCAGAGTCGCTCGCCACAGAGTCGCCCGCCGCAGGGTCGCCCGCCGCGGGGTCGCTGTCGTGCCACAGGGCGACGCCGCGACAGCGCCCGGTCATGCTGTCTTCCATCACCGGCTCGCTGTCGAAGACCCAGCGCTGTTCCCCGGTCTCCGCGTCCACAGCAAAGGCGCGGCTCAGCCCGGAACAGAAGTACAAGGTATTGTCGTGCAGCACCGGCGTGGCCTGAAAGGCGGTAGTGACCGCTTCGGGACGCAATTCGTTGGAGTCCCCCGTGTGGTACTCCCAGGCGACCTCGAGTTGCTCCACGTTCTCCGGGGTGATCTGTGTCAGCGGCGCAAACCGGCTGCCGCCCGGGTCGCGTCCCCACACGGGCCAGTCACCTGCGGACACCGGGCGGTCACCCGCGGCCACCGATCCCGCCAGCAGAACCAGACAGGCGGCCGCGACCGGCGACGGACGGCGGCGGGCGCGGCGCGGCCCGGCGTTCAATTCCCGGCCACTGCGTCGGCAGACCGGACCGGTTTTACCCCATCAAACAGCCCGGAAGCCTCGATGTCGGGGGCGCCGTCGGGATCCAGCCGGGTGACCTTGGGGATGCCGCTCTCCACGTGCCACGCCGGGTTGGACGAATGGGACGTCCACAGGTTGCCCTCACCGTCGATATCCAGCTCCCGCGTGTAGGTGACCCGCGTCGGCAGGGGGTAGATCGTCCAGTCCTCCGTCTGCGGCTCGAAGCGGATGATGCTGTCGCTCTGGGTCCCGGTGATCCACACATGGTCCGTGCTCTGGTCCACGAACAGGGCGTAGGGCACTTCGGTGCCAAAGGGTTCGACAGGGATCACATGGGATTCCTTCCAGGCCATCTCCGCCGTATCGAAGCGGTGGATCGAGCCCTCGGCGTAGCTGGGCACCCACAGATTGCCCTTTGAATCGAAGCGCAGCCGCCGCGGCGTGATGAACGGCGTCTCGATGGTCGTCACCTCGAAGGTCTCCGGGTCGATGCGCGCGATCGTGTCCATGTAGAGCTGACTGGCCCAGACGCTGCCGTCCTGCGGATGAATGTCGATGCCGTAGGGCACGGGCATGTCGACACCGTCCATTTCCGCGCCGCCCTCTTCCAGCCCGAGCCAGTCCGCGTTACGGATGGCGAAGGGCGTGAACCAGGTGATCAGGCGCGTCTTGAAATCGGGAAAATCGAGCCGGATGAACTTCTGCTCCCGGGTCTCGGGATCGAACATGCCGACATGGTTGGTGGCGCTGATGGTGTACCAGAGCCGGCCCTGCTGATCGAAACGCAGGGTGTGGGGGTTGATGCCCGCCTCCATGTCGACGATATCCCAGGTTTCCGTCCGGGGGTCGAAGCCGGCCAGTTGATTGCCCGAGGCCAGAGTCACCCAGATCGTGCCGTCCGGGGCGGTCTGCAGCGAATGGGGAGCCAGGTAGCGCTCGATATCCCGCCGCTTCATCTTCTGCATCTTCCAGTACACGCCGCCGGGCTTGTGATCCCCGTGGGGAATCTTGTAACTGGTGCGGTCGCCGTCGGGGTTTTCATCGAAGCGAATCACGTGGAGTGTGTCCAGGGGCGAGTCCACGGTCCAGATGGAGCCGTCCCGGTGGTAGACCATGGGGTCGTGCTGCCCCGACTGCGGTCCGCCGAGATCCCATTCCTCGATCACCGCGTTGCGCACCGTGGGCGAAGGCACCGGCAGCGGGCCGTTCTCGCCATCGTAGCGCGGCAGCTTGGCCAGCACATTGTCCTGTTCGTAGGCGGCTATCAGGTAGTCCGGCAGCGCAGCACGCAGGCTGTCGGTGACAATACCGCCGCGCCGACCCATATCGAGGATGATCTCCTCCCACTGCTGCCGGCTGAATTGCCGGCGCGAGGTCAACGGCGAACCCTGCTGGTGGCAGAAGGTACACTGCGTCTTGAATTCCAGCAGGTGATCGCGGTTGTCGATCTCCTCGAGCACCAGGTTCATCCAGTAGTTGCCCGGCAATTGCCGGATCATGTCCGCGGGCTCGTCGATGCGCTCCATCTCGACCGCCAGCCAGCGGCCCTCCGCGGCGGGGGACTGCTCCTCGAGCACGACATCCTGCCAACCCGCCCGGCGCACGCGGATCCGGTAGCCGTCCGGCCAGGACAGTGACGGCGACAGGAAGCGGCCCTGCTCATCGGCGTAGACCGTGAGCGAGTGCACCGGGTCGCCGTGGAAGAACGTCACCATGGCGCCGCTTACGGGCTCCCCGTCGGAGCTGACGTGGCCGTAGAAAAACCCCGCTTCGACACCCGACCGCTCCGCGGCCAGTGACACAGGCGAGATCAACGCCAACAGGAAAACCAGAAAGAATCGAACAGGCATCGCGACCACCCTCATATTATCGTTTGACCCGAAGAGATTATTTCCCGGTGCGTTGCGGCGTACCAAAAACACCCAGCATAATGTCTGCGGCTTTACAAGACAACTGGCTTGGCAAAAACGCAAGGCGAAGCCGCCGGCCGGCGCCACCCCGGCGCGACGACCGCCAGCCGCGGTATAGCGTCGCACGAGACAATGGGGTCAGGTCTTTGATTGATGATTTTTCCATGGCCCAAGGCGTGTCTTTTGTCTGACACCAGAGGATTCTCTGCCGGGCTGTGTGTCAGGTGAGTGAGCCGATATCATAATTCAAAGACCTGACCCCCATGGGTTCGCTGTCCAATGACTACCTGAAAGCCGAGGGATTGGTATCGCTACGCGATGGATGGATCAAGCTTCACCATTCTCAGTGAAACGCCCTGTGCGGACCCGCCGGTCCGACGCTTCGGTGCAGGGTGTTGTGGGGGCTGGGGGCTAGAAACCCCCGGCTACCCGATTAGGCCTTGAGATGACTCCGATTTGCGCCTCCACCGTCAAAGCGCAACCGCCACGCGCAAGAACGTCGCGGGAATGGAGGTCATGTCCTGGCGCGAGCTTGTGTTCTGTGTTTCGAACAGGTCCTCCAGTTGCCTCTGCAGATCGGCAGCGCGCCCGCTCTTGTCTGCAGCTTCGAAGGCATTCATGGTCGGCCCGTAGTAGTACTTGAACACACCGACGAACTCCGCCGGTGTACCGGAAAAGTTGAAGGTAAACGTGTCACGCGCGAAGGCTATTTTCTCGGCCGGAACTCCGGCAGCGACAAAGCGCTCGGTGACGTTGCTCTCGACGCCCCAGGTCATTGGGCTGACGAAGCCTTCCGGCGGCGGGGGCGTGAAAGCCGAGCTGATCTTCAGGATCTGCGCGACCAGCGTCGGATCATTGGGAATCCAGTTGCCCATGATGATGCGTCCGCCGGCCCGGGTGACGCGGACCATCTCGCTCGCCACATCAAACGGTTTGGGCGCGAACATCGCGCCGAAGATGCTTACGAGCAGGTCGAAGCTCTGATCCTGCACTCCCTGCAGGTCGGAGGCATCGCCCTCCTGAAATCTGCAGTTGGAAAGTCCCAGCTCCGCCGCACGCTTGTTGCCTGCAGCGACGAGGTTGCTAGCGATATCAATGCCTACTACGTCGGCGCCGAGTTTCGCCGCAGGGATGGCGGTGGTTCCGTCACCGCATCCGAGGTCGAGCACCTTGAGCCCTTTCGTGATGTCGAACTTATCAACGAGCGCCTCTCCGCTTTCGCGCATAGTCTCCGCGATGCACGTGAAGTCGCCCTTCTCCCATAATGCCTTGTTCGGATTCATCTTATTACTCCTCCGTATTTGGTTCAGGGGATAGAGCCGCCAAATAATTTATGCGATCAGTTTCGTTCATAATGTGTTTTCCTTTAAAAACAGGGTCTTCGCGGAATCCTGGATGCGCACCCAGGTGACACCGCGCATGTTCTCGCCTTCGACCTCGAGCATCGCGTGGGTGACCTTGTCGATCAGCTCGGCTTTCTCGTCCGGCGTGATGACGTCCTTGATAACATCGATCGTAACTAGTGGCATCGGTATTCTCCTTCAGGATTCCAATCGGGATTTCAGGTGCGCGATGACTTCGCGCATGGGTCCGCTGGGGCTGAATTCGATGGCTTCGTAGTCTTCCTCAACGGCGATGGTGTGCCCGGGCGGCCAGTAGTACACCTCGCCGGCGCGGACGACTTCCTCGCTGCCGTCGGCGTAAGTGACTCGGATCGAACCTTTGATCACCGTGCCCCAATGCGGGCACTGACACAGGTCCTGCGGCAGCCCCTTCAGCAGCGGGGCGGCGTCCGCTCCAGCGGGAAAGCGGATTCGGGCAACGTTGAGATCCGACCAATCATTTGACTGGATGCAGATGTCGCCGGATTGGAGGCTGACGGGCATTTCTGTCAGTTCATGTTTCACGGAAACCTCCTGCTGTTGAGCCATTTACGGGTTCACTCTTGCGAGTTGTCGTGCAGCATGGCGCAGGGCGCGCTCGCACGCTTGCAGAAAACCTGTAGAACGCCTGGAGAATTCGAGGCGATTGCCGGTCGGCTCATGTATGCTGTCGCCCATGATCTATCGGTTCGGTGAGATCGAACTCGACACCGCCAGGTACGAATTGCGAGTTGGCGGCACGGTTCGCCCGCTGGAACGCCAGGTTTATGCCTTGCTCGCGTTGCTGATCGAGAACCGGGAACGGCTTATCACCACTGACGAGCTCATCGAGAAGGTGTGGGATGGCCGTGTCGTGTCTGATGCGGCGGTTGCCAGCCGCATCAAGTCGGCGCGTCGGGCACTCGGCGACGACGGCAGAACTCAGCGCTACATACGAACATTGCCGCGGCGGGGATACCGCTTCGTCGCGGAAGTACGCCCCGAGAGTTCCCCTATTGCGACCCCGGATACAGCGGGAGAACCCGTCCGGCCGTCGATCGCCGTGTTGCCGTTTCACACAATCGGCAAGCCGGGACCCTATGCCACTTTTGCCGACGCCTTACCGCACGATCTGATTCTGGAGTTGGCGCGGCTGCGCTGGCTGATGGTGACGGCCCGCGCATCGTCGTTCCGCGCTCGCGGTACTGTTGTCGACCCGGTTGAGACAGGACGCCTGCTGGGTGTGCGCTACTGCCTGCGGGGCAATGTCGAGTCAGTCGCGCGCAATCTGGCGGTGTCGGTCGAACTGGCGGATTGCCGCGACGGCAGCATCGTCTGGGCCGACCGGTTTTCCGGCACGATGGAAGACGTGCACGCCTTCCGCGCCGAGATTGTGGCGCGAATTCTGGTCGCGCTCGAGATCCGTATTCCGCTGCACGAAGCCGACCGCGCGCGGCTCGCCGTCAGCGAGAATCTTGACGCCTGGTCGGCCTTCCACCTCGGGCTGCAGCATGTGTATCGTTTCAACCGCAACGACAACGCGACGGCAGCCGGGTTGTTCCGCCAAGCGGTGAAACTCGACCCGGGATTCGCCCGCGCCCACGCCGGCCTGTCCTTCGTGCACTTTCAAACGGCATTTCTGCGTCACACTGATGATCTGCGCTCGGAAATCGAACTCGCCCGGCAATTTGCCGAGCGGGGGTTCGAGCTCGACCCTCTGGATCCGTTCGTCAACTTCGTCATGGGTCGGACTTTCTGGCTGGCGGGAGATCTGGAGTCCAGCCTGTCGTGGCTCGAGCGCAGCCACCGAGATCAGCCCGAGCTACGCCCAGGGCATCTATGCGCGGGGCTGGACCGAAACACTATCGGGCCATGGCGGCGCCGGGCGGGCGCATGTCGATCTGGCCATGCGGCTTAGCCCCCTCGATCCGCTGCACTATGCCATGCTGGGGACGCGCGCTTTCACACACATGATGGAGTACGAGGACGCCCAGGCCGCGGCCTGGGCCGATCGCGCCGCCCACGCGCCGGGTGCCCACGTCCTGATTGCCATGGTCGCGGCGGCGGCCAACGGCCTGGCCGGTGACGCCACACGGGCGGCAAACTGGGCGCGGGACGTCAGGAACCGACATCCCGGGTTGAGCGTAGCGGATTTTTTCCGTGCGTTCCCGATGCGCTCCGACGAGCAGCGGCAACGCATCGGGCGCGTTCTGGCGCACTATGGCATTCCCGACCACTGATCGCTTCCGCTACCCGGCTGGTGGAGCGGACAGCTGGGGTCAGGGACAAATGGGGTCAGGTCTTTGATTGATGATTTTCCATGCTCGAACCGATAGTTTTATCCAAGAATGCAGGGCTTGCTGCCAAGTCGTGGGTTACCCGATTGAGCAGAAATCATCAATCAAAGACCTGACCCCAAAAGCTCGGTCTCGAAGACCTGACCCCATCGGTGTGTCAGGCAGTCACCAGCTCCAACTGCTTTTTGGCCTCGCGCTTGCCGAGATTGCGCATCGCGGCCCAGTCGGCGAGCTGTTGCGCACGGGGTTTCGACTTGCCCTGTTCCCAGTTATAAATCGTCAGCGCTGAAACACCGACGAGCCTGGCGTAATCCGCCGCCGAAAGGCCCAGCTTCTCGCGGTGCGATTTCACATACTTTGGCGAAAACCGCACCTGCTCAGCTTTCTCGACCGGCGTGTCGGCTGTTACGCGTTTGCGTTCCTGTTTCTCCAGGAACGCCAGCCGTTGCTCCAGACTCTTGACCTGTCGCTTCAACTCGGCGATGTCGCGCCGGTACTGCGCAGAAGCTTTCTGCAATGGTGCTACCTCGGCCCGGGCTTCCTTGCGCGCGAGGCGTGATATTTCATCTTTGAGAACTTTGGCAAGTGAGGACAAAAATAGCTCCTTATCGAAATCGATGAATAAGATTGATCCACGCTATGACAGCTCAACCACAAAGGTCAGCGGCGAACCTGCAGCGACGGGACGGCCCATTATAGCAGCAACGCATTGCCTGGGTGGTAAACCCGCTGTGGCTGCTTCGGGGAGTCCTGAGCGCCACGCGCGCGGCACCGTCCTGTTCCATGCGCTATTACTTCTTTCAGGGATTTTCCTGTGCGCCGCGCGCGCAGCAGCGCCCTGTCTCTGGCCTATGGTGCAGGCACCTGCGAGCGCCACTGCTCGGGCGCCCAGGCGATAATCGCCTCGGCGTCCTCGGGCAGCAGGAAGCCCGCCGCCACTGCCGCTTCGGTCGCCTCCGTGACCGCCTCGACGTAGCCCGCTTCGTCCACGTACAGACTGGCCATCTGCGCGGCGTCGAACAGTTCCGTGGAGCCGAACAGGAAGCAGAAGCCGCTGCCCGTATTTTCGTCGCCGCGCAGGATCGCCGAGGGTGCATCCACATAGGGTGTGCGGATGCCGCCGAGGACGTTACCGAGGTCGTCGAAGAGATAGTCGCTGCCGTCCGCGGTCACTTCCAGGCGCGGCGATTGCGGCGGCGGTGTGCCCGTGGCCACCCAGTCGCTCAGCGCCCGCACCGCGGTATTGAATACGTAGTGGTGCGGGCCGTTGTTCATGGGCCGGTCGCAGGTGATGAAGCCGAGCACCGAGCGCTCCTCGACCACCGAGGCGAACATCGGATCGCCGAAGGCGTCATCGCGGCCGGTGACGAAAGTGTACAGATCGCCGTGGGCGGTGCCCGCGACCTCCCAGGTGCGCAGCAGGTCGGTATCGGGCTGGCGCGCATCGAAATAGTCGAGCAGCACCACGTCCGTCTCGGTCTCGAACATCATCACCGGCACATTCAGGTCCGTGCGCACCAGCACCGCCTCCGGCGTCGGGATTTCTACCTGCGGTTCCTGGGCCAGGGCCGAGGCGCCGTCGCCGCGGCTGTGGATCATGTAGCCGTCGAAGGTGTTGAACAGCGGGTGGATCGCGTTGACGTAGGTGACCAGGCGCCCGGCGGACTGGGACTCGCCGTAGGCGATCAGGCGTTCGGCATCGAGGCCGTCGAGTGGATCGATGCCCTCGGGATTGCGAATGGCCTGGGCGATCTGGGAGAAGATGTCGTAGGAGAAACTGTCGCCCGGGTGCACGAGGGAGCCGTAGCGGGCCGGGTCGACAGCCTTCAGGTGCAGCGGCAGCAGCCCTCCCGGGGAGCCCTCGATACCCACGATCTGCACGGAGGCGCCGATCCATACCGCGCCGCCGCGGCGCATCTCCAGTTGCCCGGTGCCGAAGCTGGGCGGCGTCTCGAAGCCGGCGGTCACGTTCAGCCACTCCACCAGCACATCGCCGTTGAAGTCGGCCGGATCGATCGGCCGATAGACCACGATCCGGGTGCGGTACATGGCCTGCGCGCCGGGCTCGACTGTCCAGAAACCGTCCATGCCCAGTTCGCTCACGTTGGTGAAGGCGGTGGCGGTGCCCTCCAGGAAGTACTCGGCCTGCTCGTATCCGACGGTGGCGAGATCGAAGTTCTGCGCCAGCAGGTTGATCGACCCAGTGTCGGGTGGCGTGGATACCGCGGGATTGGCGACGGGCAGGAACGCACGCCCGTCGTCGCTGCCGTCGGAGCAGCCAAGCAGGACAACGGCGGCCGCGAAGGCGCAGAGCAGATGAGTCAACCGGGGGCGTGGAGCGAACATGGGAAACCTCGCGTTTTGTTATTAACGGGAACCGATGATAACCACAATCGCGGCCCGGGGCACCATCGCCCCCCCGGACCATTCCCCGGCGCCGAGCAAACCGCCCCCCACCCGGCCAAAGGGGACAACCCACTCGTCACATCGTTGGGTAGTGCGTCAGTTTCAATTACTATACAAGGGGCCGCACGGGGTGGGTATGGCCTACTGGAACACGCCAAAAGGCGCACGTCCCTGTGCAGGCTCGGGCGGCGACGTGCCCGAAAAAGAGGGGCAGGCTCTCCTGTCGCCGCACGGTTCCAGTAGACCATACCCACCCCATGCTCACGCAGTGATTCGAACTGATGCAGTACCCATCGTTGTGGTGCAGGGCAGTCTCCGCACAGTTGGTTTATACTGCGCGACCGCAGTCCGGGCCCCGGCCCGGCATAGTCAACTGAGGACGTTCCCGGCCGGGACACCGCCACCCGGCGTATAATCGCGCCCTGCAAAACCCCGGCCGCTCGCTGTAAATCGAACCCGACATGCTGCAAATCACTTTCTGGTCACTGCCCTCCCTGGCCGCCATCGTGCTGGCGCTGATCGCGTACCGGGACGCGCGCCAGCGGGACAACGTCCCGGGCGCCACGGCCCTGAAATGGCTCTGCGCCAGCGTGGTACTGTGGTCTTTCGGACAGCTTCTGGGCACGCTGACCACCGACCTGGATCTGAAGATTCTCGCTTCCAAGCTGCAGTATCCCGGCATCACTCTGCTGCCGGTCTGCTGGTTCGTGTTCGCCATCACCTATGCGCGGCAATGGCTCTCCGTGGGCGGGGTCGCACTGGCTGCCCTGAGCGTGATTCCCGCCATCAGCATCGCGCTGGCCTGGACCAACGAATGGCATCACCTGCTGTGGGCGGACATTCAACTGAACCGCATCGATGGCTTCGCGGGCCTTGCCATCGAGTACGGACCCTGGTTTCGTGTACTGACCGCCTATGCCTACACATTGATCCCCGCCGGTACGCTGTTGCTCGCGTACGAGCTGTCGTCGTCGCCGCGCCATCGGCGTGCGCTCATCGCGGTCATTCTGGCGCCGCTGGCCGTCGCGGTGCCGAACCTCATCCACCTGTTCGGGTTCAACCCGTTCAAGTTCTTCGATCCAACACCGCTGGGGTTCGCCATCGGGGTGATCTTTCTGGCGCGCGGCGTGCTGCACAGCGGTCTTCTCGAGATTTCACCGACTCTGCATCGCGAGGTCATCGCCCAGTTGGCAGACGGTGTGCTGATCATCGACGGCGACGGCCGCATCATGGACGCCAATCAGGCCGCCCTGGAACTGATGGAGCCGGGCGACGATTCAGTCATTGGCCGGCCCCTGGCGCGGTATCTGTCGAGCGTTCCCGTAGCCGAACTTCTCGACGAGACCGCCCGCAGCCTCGAGATTCCCATCGGCCCGCGCACTTACCACGTCCGCGCCAGCCGGCTGCAGACAACACCGGCGCAGACCACCGCCGTCGTGTTCCGCGATATCACCGAGCGGCTGGACGCCGAACAGGAGCTGCGACAGCTCAAACAGGCGATGGAGCAACTGGCCTATACGGATTCGCTGACCGGTCTGCCCAACCGGCGTGCCTTCATACAGCGTCTGCAGGACGAATGTGCACGGGTGCGCCGACATCATGGTGAACTCAGCGTCGTGCTGCTGGACCTCGATTTCTTCAAAAACGTCAACGATACCTATGGTCACGGCGTCGGCGACCGGGTTTTATCGCACCTGGCCACCTCCATCGAGGCCAGCGCCCGGGCCTGCGACATGGCAGCCCGGCTGGGCGGTGAAGAATTCGCCCTCTTGCTGCCCGGCTCATCGTTGGAAGACGCCCGGCAGGTCGCCGAACGCCTGTGCCAGACCGTTGCCGGGCAACGCATTCCCTGCGGCGGTAACTCAGTGTGCAGCGTCACCACCAGCGCCGGCGTTGCCGCCGTCTCCACGGACTCGGCGGACCTGGCGGACTGGCAGGATCTGCTGAAGCGCGCCGATCTGGCGCTCTACCGGGCAAAAGACGCTGGCCGCAATCAGGTTTGCGTCTGACGGGGGCCAACGCACCTCCCGCGCACCGTCACGGCTGTACGCCGAAGCCGCACCTGCAAGTGGGTCGAATCAGCACCTCCCGCGCACCAACAGGGTTGCATATCACCCGGCAGTGGCCGATGCGTTTGCAACACCGGCAAGTCCCGGGAGCACGATCACGCAGCGATGATCGACCCCGCACCCGTGCGCCGGGCCGCGCGCTCCCGGTCCGCCAATTCCGGAAACAGCGCCAGTGCGTTGTCGCGCAGAATGCGTCGCCGGATGCCGCGGCGGCCCGGCGCGTCCGTGCAGATCAACACTTTCGCCAGGGACATACCGATGTGATAGAAGGGCCAGTCCGTTCCAAACAGGAGGCGATCGCCACCGGTGCGCTCTATCATCCGGTCCAGGTTCGTCACCGACTGGCCGTGGATACCCAGCCAGGCATTGTCGTGGCGCAGGGCCAGTTCCAGCATGCCTTCGTGGTCCCGCGCGCCGGCGTGACCCAGCACGACCTGCAGGCGCGGAAAGTTCGCAAGGACCGCTTCGTAGTGACGCGGCAGCGCATAGTGCTGGCGCGACTCCGGTTCGATGCCGGCGCGGCCACCGTGAAAGAACACGACCAGGCCCAGCCGCTCGGCCTCCTCGTACAGCGGCATCAGCGCCGGTTCATCGGGATAAAACGCCTGCACCGTGGGATGCAGCTTCATCAGGCGCGCGCCCGCGGCGGCGTGGCGGCGCATGTCCTCAATGCGGGTGTCGGCGTGCGGATGGACCGATAGCCCGTCGATCAGGCGATCGCCCGCCCCCGCCTCGCGAATCGCTGCCCGCCAGCGTTCCGCGAGGTCATCCTGCAACGGCAGGCCCATCTTGATCGGCAGTATGAAAGCCTGCTGCACACGCATGGCGTCCATTTCGTCGAGCAGGTTGGGGATGGTCTGGGTCGCGGCGTACGCGCTGCCCCACAGGCCCTGCGCCAGTGTGTGCCAGCGCAAATCGCTCAGTGTCGCGTCGGTGAAGTTGCCGTTGGCGTAGACATCGAGATCCAGACGGCAGCCCGGCCGCGCCGCGTCGCAGTCCAGCAGGTGGCGCACCCGGGGCGTGCGGGCCTGCAGGTCCAGGCGCGGGGCCAGCAGGACCGACATACCGAGGTGGCAGTGCACGTCGATGGCCGGCGGCACACTCTCGTCAGTGCACACCAGCCGGCCGGCGTCGTCCAGTGAAAACCAGGGCAGCGAGGACAGGCCGCGATAGCCGCGGTAGACCTGCTCGCCGAAGGGCCCTTTGCCCGCGGTCGCCGCCTCTTGCCGGCGCTGTCGAGACAATGCCGCCGCGTCTTCGGGGGTATAGCGGTCCGCGGGCGGCTCGGAGCAACCGCCGAGGCCGAGCGCGCCGGCGCCCAGGCCCAGCCCGGCGAGAAAACGGCGCCTGTCGATTCCGTGGTGTTGCGACATCGGAGATTTGTCCCGTGGGAAAACTGCCGGTCACTCTAGCGAATCGGCGCCTCCGCGTCACTCGACGGTGCACGCGTTGAGGCCGGCAGATCAGCTCAATCGCAGTGACTGCAATCCATACCCCGGGACACATGACCGCCGACACATGGCCACCGACTTCTGGAACACTGACTCTTGTAAAGCCGACGCTTTTAACGCCGACTCCTGTGCGGTCAGTCACAAATTCGTTTTTGTGGCGTACCCCTGCAACATCGGGGCAGGCCTTGCGTCAGGTCAACACCATTTCGCCGTGCGCGACGGTGTGTTCGATCGTCCTGCTCTCGTCAACCGTGTAATCCCGCGATTGCGTCGTTGTGACGAAGCGGTGGCTCGCGCGCACCTGCTGCGGGCTGAACTCCACATACAGGTAACCGCGATTTGACAGGTTGGCGCGCTTGAGATCGTCGATCAGGTCGACCGCCAGGGGCGTGAACAGCGCCGCCGCATCCTCGCCGAGAGTGTTCTCGAACCCATTGGAGGTCACGCTGGTACAGCCGAACTCGACCCCGGCGACAGCGCCCTCGGGCGTCGTGAGCTGGCTGCTCCAGGCATTGTGTGAATCCCCCGCCAGCACAACCAGATTGGAGCCCACGTCGACGGCGTGGCGCAGCAACTGGTCGCGCTCGTACTCGTAGCCGTCCCACTGGTCCAGGTTGAAGGGAATGGCGGAATCCAGCAGCGCCTGCTCCCCGGCGGTGCGTTCGCCCGGCGCCTTGTTCTTGGCCGCTATCGCGGCGAGCACGGCCGCGGTGGCGGCGTCGAGCGCATCGCCATCCGACACGCCCAGTTCCAGCGCTTCGACAATAGGCGCCGGGAGATGAAAACGACTCAAGCAGCACCTGCTGGCCCAGGACCTGCCAGCGCGCGGCGCTCTGGCTGAGCTGTTCGCGCAGCCAGGCGCGCTGGTCATCGCCCAGCAGGCTGCGGTCGGCGGCGCCGATCGCGGCCCGTGCGGCGGCGAGGTCGATCATGCCGCCGGTACTGAAGTCATCGTATTCCAGTTGCCGGTCGCGCCCGATGATGCGCGTGTCGAGCATCAGCAGGTCGAGCAGGTCGCCGTACTGAAACCGGCGATAGATGATGTCCTCCACCGCCGAGGGCGGCCGGACCGGCTGCCATTCATACCAGGCCTGTATGGCCGCCATCTTGCGCGCGCCGAAGTCCCCCTCGTCGGGCTGGTGATTCTCGGCGCCGTTGCGCCAGGTGTTGTTGGCGACTTCGTGGTCGTCCCAGACCGTGATGAAGGGGTGCGCCATGTGTGCCGCCTGCAGGTCCTCGTCACGGCGATACTGGGCATAGCGCGTGCGGTAATCCTCCAGGGAGAAAATTTCCCGCGGCGGGTCGACGACGCGCCCCAGCGCCTCGCCGTCGCGGGCATTGCCCGACTCATAAAAATAGTCCCCGAGATGCAGTACCGCGTCCACGTCCTGCTGCGACACCTCGCGGTAGACGTTGAAAAAGCCCGTCGGGAACTTGCTGCAGGAAACCACGGCGAAGCTCGCCGCCGCGACCGTGCCCAGCGGCAGCGTCCGGGTCCGGCCGACGGACGACATGTTGCCCCCGCTGGAAAAACGGTAGTAGTAGCGCCGCTCCGGCGCCAGGCCCTCCACATCGACCTTGACGGTGTAATCGACGTCCGCCGAGGTCGTGCCCTCGCCGCTGGCGACCACCGCGTCGAAATCGGGGGATTCGCTGACCTCCCAGGCCACGCCCACCGGGCCCTCGGCCTCCGGCGTGAGCCGCGTCCACAGGATTACGCGATCCGTCAGCGGATCTCCCGACGCGACGCCGTGCAGAAACCGGCCCGATACCGTCGCGCCGAGGTTGTCCGAGTCATCCGAGCACCCGACGAGATTGGCGCCCAGCAGGGGCAATAATGAAGTGGCCGCCATGCCTTTCAGCAGAGTGCGGCGGCGCAGATGGTTTCGCTGTGTCATTGTTATGGTCTCCCGGCACTGGACCGGTACAGCATAGCCCCGATGCATGAAATTGCCATGACACAAACTGTCAGCACCCTGTTCCCGCCGGAGCATCCGACAGGTATTGTGCGGGCAAACCGGTACAATCGCCGGCACGCTCACACCATGGGGCCTCGCATGCGCGCCACGACCTCTGCCGACGACAGCTTGAACGCCATCGCCCGCTCGGGTATGCGCGCTCGGCCAGGGTGCGGGTGCGCCGATGGCAATGCCACACGCCGCGACCAGACGCCGCCGATTGTGGCCCATGCAGCTTAAGTTGGCCCCCGACTCACGCGCGGGCGCGCTGCTGGCGGCCTGGCGCGACCGCCGCCTGGCGGTGATTTTCCTGCTGGGCATGGCGTCGGGCTATCCCTGGGTACTGATCGGCTCGGCCATGTCGGCCTGGCTGTCGGAGCTGGGCATCAGCCGCTCGGCGATCGGGCTGATCGGCGGCGTCACCGCCATGTACGCCGTGAACTTCCTCTGGGCCCCGGTGCTGGACCGCTTCCGCCCGTTCTGGCTGGGACGCCTGGGCCGGCGCCGGGGGTGGATCGTGGCGATGCAGCTCGGGCTGCTGACGGCCACCCTCGCCCTCAGCCGCGTGCAGCCCGGCGATATGCTGCTGGGCACCGGTGTGATTCTGCTCTTGATCGCGTTTTTCTCGGCCACCCAGGACATCGCCATCGACGCCTACCGCGTCGAGTTGATCCCCAGGGAGGACCAGGCGCGCATCTCCTACGGCTCGGCCATGGCCACCTCGGGCTGGTGGACCGGCTACGGCCTGCTGGGCGCGCTGCCGTTCTGGTTCGTGGACAAATTGCCCGGCGGCTGGAACACCGCCTACGTGGGACTGGCCGCGATCTGGCTCGGGTTCATCGCCGCGGTCGTGGCCCTCGCTCCGCAG
The DNA here is from genome assembly GCA_034521205.1 of Halioglobus sp. GTDB lineage: Bacteria > Pseudomonadota > Gammaproteobacteria > Pseudomonadales > Halieaceae > Marimicrobium. The sequence continues at coordinate 1,230,663 of JAXHMT010000004.1, read as the reverse complement.
CCCGAAGCCGCCCGGCCACTGCACGATGCCGAACAATCCCTGGCGCTGCGGATCCGCCGCGCGGTGGTCGAACCGCTGGCCGAATTCTTCCAAAGAAACGGCGTCAAGCTGGCGCTGTCCATTCTGGCCTTCGTGCTGCTGTTCAAGCTCGGCGAGGCCTTCCTGGGCCGCATGTCGATTGTTTTCTACAAGGAGATCGGTTTTTCCAACGAGCAGATCGGCACCTATTCCAAGCTGCTGAACTGGTGGGTGACCGTGGTTTTTGCCGTTCTCGGCAGCCTGGTGAACGCCCGCTTCGGCATCATCCGGGGCCTGTTCATCGGCGGCATCGCCATGGCCGCGACCAACCTGATGTTCACGTGGCTGGCCATGACCGGTCCCGAGCCCTGGCTGCTGAGCCTGACGGTGATCGTCGACGGCTTTACCGCCGCGCTGGGCACCGTCGCCTTTATGGCCTTCATCACCTTCCTGTCCAGCCACACCTTCACCGCCACGCAATACGCGCTGCTGGCCTCCATCGGCAATTTGGGGCGCACCACGCTGGCCTCGGGCAGCGGCTGGATCGTCGACGGGCTGGACGGCAACTGGGCGCTGTTCTTCGCGCTCACCGCTATTGCCGTGGTGCCCAGCCTGCTGCTGCTCTGGCGACTGGCGCCGATGCTCAAGGCGCGCTATAGCGAAGCGTTCGGCAATCCCTGAGAATGGCAGCCCCCAAACCTGGTAGAACTGACGGACAGGTCGAACAACATGAACCACGCACAATCGGGTGACACGACCGGCGACAGCGGTGAGCGCATCCTGCAACCGCAGCGCAACTGCCGGGAGCTGTGCGATGCAGAGCGCGTGGCAGTACTGCGGGAGACCGCCGACTATTTCGATGCCTTCGCGCGTGCCTGCCGGAACGCGCGCAGGCAGATCCTGATCCTGGGCTGGGACTTCGACCGCCACGAGCGCCTGTACCGCGATGACGAGGACCGCGAGCTGCCGGACAAGCTCGGTGACTTCCTCAAGACACTGGTGCGCCAGCGCCCGCAACTGGAAGTCTATCTGCTGACCTGGGACTTCAGCATGATCTACGCGGCCGAGCGCGAGCTGCTGCCCGCGCTGCGAATGCGCCTGAGTGCTCCCCGCCGGCTGCATTTCCGGCTCGATGGCGAGCACCCGCCGGGGGCCTCGCAGCACCAGAAGGTGGTGGTGATCGACGACCGCCTGGCCTTCGTCGGCGGCGTGGACCTGAGCCGCTGGCGCTGGGATACCGGCGAGCACAAACCCGATGATCCGCGCCGCATGGATCCGGATGGCAAGCCCTACCCGCCCTTTCACGACCTGATGTTCATGGTGCAGGGACCGGTCGCCGCGCGCCTCGGCGAACTGGCGCGCGAGCGCTGGCGGCGCTCCAGTGGCAGGCGGCTGCCGGCCCCGCCCGCGGGAACGACCGATCCATGGCCGGGCAATTACGAGGCCGAACTGCGAAACGTGCAGGTCGCCATCGCGCGCACGGAGCCGGCCCATCAGGGCCGTGCCGAGGTGCGCGAGGTTGAGCGTTTGTACCTGGATGCAATCGCCGCCGCCGAGCGCCGGGTGTACATCGAAAACCAGTATTTCACATCGCACGCGCTGACCGGGGCGCTGGCCGGGCGCCTCGCCGAAGAACGGGGACCGGACGTGGTGCTGGTGCTGCCGAAGCAGACCGGCGGCTGGCTGGAGCAGGTCACCATGGACGTGCTGCGCGGGCGCGAGGTGGCGCGCCTGCGCGCCGCCGACCGCCACGACCGCCTGCGCATCTACTACCCGCACCAGCCCGGACTCGGCGACACATGCATCAGCGTGCACGCCAAACTGCTGATCGTCGACGACCGCCTGCTGCGCATCGGTTCTTCCAACACCAGCAACCGGTCCATGGGTCTGGACACCGAGTGCGACCTCGCGCTGGAGGCGGTCGGCGCGGACGCCGACCAGACCCGCGCGTACATCGATCGGCTGCGCCGCGGCCTGCTGGCCGAACACCTGGACTGTGACCCGGAACAGGTCGCGCGCGCCGAATCCGAACACGGGCGCCTGATCGCCGCGATCGAGTCGTTGCGCGACGACCGGGGCCGCAGCCTGCGGCCCCTGGATACCGAAGTGTCGGCGGAGTTGGACGCACTGGTCCCGGATGCGGGTGTCCTCGACCCCGATGAGCCGGTCAACCCCGAGTATTTCCTGACCGAATACGTGCCCGAGGAGGGACGACCGGCCGGCCAGCGGCGACTGCTGGTTTTCTCGGGCTGATTGTCGCACTGCTGGCGCTGGCGGCTGCCTGGCGCTGGACGCCGATGCAGCAGTGGCTGGCACCGGAACAACTCACCGCATGGGCCACGCTGCTGCCGTCGCCGGGAGCGCGAGCCGTCGCGGTGGTGGCTGCGATCACCGTCGCGGCACTGCTGATGGTACCGCTCACCGCATTGGCGGTAATCTGCGGCATCGTGTTCCCCGGCTGGCAGGCGTTCGCTTACATGATGGCCGGCGCGCTGATCAGCGCCGCGCTCGGCTTTGTCGGCGGACAGCTACTGGGCAATCGCGCGATCGAGCGCCTGAATGGCTCCCGGATCAACCAGCTCAGCCGGCGGCTCGCGCAGCGCGGCGTCCTCGCGGTCGCGATCCTGCGTCTGGTCCCGATTGCGCCGTTCGCGGTGTTCAACCTGGTCGCCGGCGCGTCGCACCTGCGCTTCCGACAATTCATGCTCGGCAGCCTGCTGGGATTGGTGCCGGGGCTGGGCGCGATCACGCTGTTCTCCGCGACCTTGTGGGAAGCGGCGACATCACCGTCGCTGATCAACATCCTGTGGGCGCTCGGCTTCGGTCTGGTGCTGCTGGTGCTGGCCGGACTGATCAAACGCTGGTTGCGCTCGGGCTGAGCGGGGCGGTGCGCCTGGCGACCTACAATGTGCGCGACTGCGTCGGCCGCGACGGGCGTTACGACCCGCAGCGCATCGCGAGCCTGCTGCGCGAGCTGGACGCCGACCTGATCGCACTGCAGGAAGTCACGCTGGACCACGCCGGCGAGGTGGTCGAGTTGTTCAAATCCTCGCTGCGGATGCACGCGGTCGACGGCAGCCTGTTCCAGCGCGGTGTCGGCCGCTACGGCAACGTGTTGCTGACGCGCGAGCCGACCCTCGAGCGTCAGCTGCACGATATCTCGTTTCGCGGGCGCGAGCCGCGCGGCTGTATCGACGCGGTCTTCGAGTTGGCGGGCGAGCCGATCCGGGTGCTCAGCACCCATCTCGGCTTGCGACATCGTGAACGCCGCGAGCAGCTGGCCTACATCGCGCGCCTCGCCGCGGACGCGCAACTGCTGATCGGCGATCTCAATCTGTGGTGGCAGGGCCGCGCGCTGGCGCCGCTGGCGGAGCTTGGCTACACGGAACTGCCGCTGCGCACCTTTCCGACGTACCCGCGGCCGATGGCCGCGCTGGACCGGATCCTGGTGCGTGCGCCGCTGCGCATCCGCCGCTGCTGGCGCCACGACACGCCGCGCGCCCGCATCGCGTCCGATCACTTTCCGTTGCTGGCGGAGGTCGCGCTGGACGGCTGACTCGGGCCGCTCACGCCGGTATGTGCTACGAGGTCGACTCCCGTGGAACACGCGGCTACAGTGCCGGGGCCGGCAGCACCCCCTCTACCAGAAAAGCTCCGCGCGGCAGCGTCACCACCTCGTGGGCGCCCTGCTCGCGCCAGGTGACCCGCTCGGCGGTGGTCTCGCAGGTCCACGACACCTGTGCCCGGGGTGCCCGGTCCGCCAGGGCCGCGGGCTCGAACAGGGCGCCGTTGAGTCTTTGTTCCGGGTCCCGGGCGGACGTGAACGTGAACGCACCAATGCCGCTTTCGCGCATGGCGCTGCCCAGCGCCTGGGTGGCGGCGTAGTCCTCGGGGGATGTGAGCGCGGCGCGATGGACCGAGAACGGCGGCTGTTCCAGGCGCAGGCCGCGCGCGGTGCGAAAGCGTGCCGAGAACGCGGTATGCCGGGTGACCAGCGGCCTGGAAAACGGTGTCGCGGGCCCGGCGGCGAACACGAAGCGGTAGTAGGCGGCTTCGCTCAATAACGCGGATCGATGGATCGAACCGTAGAACAGGCTCGGCTCGAAGCGCCGGCCGAAGCGTGAGCCGTGGCGCAGCGGCGGATACCTGAACGGGGTCGCCAGCAGGTAGTGGAGGCGCCCGATGCCGCGGCGGCGGGGCTTGGTCGCATCGAGCAGGCGCTCCAGCGCCGCCTGCTCATCCAGGGTGTCCACCAGGGCGTTGGTGGCGATCTCCTCCTGACTTTCCACCATGCGCCAGAGGGTGCCCGTCAGGGTGGCGGGCGCAGCCCGGCCCGAGCAGGCCCGCCAGATATCGCTCACAGTTTGCCGCGGATGGCATCGACGTACTCGAGCACACCCGTCAGCCCGGTCACGCTGCGGATCTGCTCCCGCGGCACGCCGCCGGTATGGTGGTTCTCGGTATCCATCCAATGGCGCATGGCTTCTGCATCGCCGCCCACCAAAGCGTAGAGAGAACGGTACAGGCGGATCAGCAGCGCGGCGAGCTCGCCGGACTTGCTGTCGGGGTCGATGCCCCGGCGCAGGCTGGTGCGGTCCCGGCCCACCACGGCACCGATCTCGGACTGGGTCAGGCCCAGCGCCTTGCCGGCGCGCAGAGCCGCCCTGGTCAGGGTCTGATCGAGGGACGGGGCGGTGGCGGCAACGGTAGGCATGGCCGGCTCCTGATGGCTATTTGCATCATTATGCCATTAGTTTGATGTATTTGCTACATCCTGTCACAAGCGCGCGAAAGCGGCCAGCGGATGGGCGCTGGTCACCGCCAGACTGACCCGCTCGCCCGGCTCGACCCGGTTTTCGTGGCTGGTGCGCACGCGCACCACCGCGCCGTCGTCCAGCGCCGCGGTGTAGAGCCAGGTGCCGCCTTCGTATTGCGCCGTACGCACTTCCCCGTTGCCGCCGCCGGCGGCGCGGCTGAGGGAGCAGTCGTCGGGGCGCAGCAGCACGTCGACATCCCCGCGGGCACCGTGGATCGGCGTCGCCGGCACGCTGCCCAGCGCGGTGACCGCCGTGCCCGCCGCCAGGTGCCCCGGCACGAAGCTGGCATCGCCCAGAAAGCCGGCGACAAAGCGGTTGGCCGGTTCGCAGAAGCAGCGCTCGGGCGTATCGACCTGTTGCAGGCGCCCGTCGTACAGCACGCCCACCCGGTCCCCCACGGAAAGGGCCTCGCCCTGATCGTGGGTCACCCACAGCGCCGGTACGCCGGCGCTTTTCAGGGCGCCGCGTATCTCGCGGCGCAGACTGTCCTTGAGCGCGGCGTCGAGGTTGGAGAGCGGCTCGTCCAGCAGCAGCAGCGACGGGCCGTGCGCCAGGGCCCGGGCCAGGGCGACGCGCTGCTTCTGCCCGCCGGACAGCCGGCCCGGCTGCGCCCGCCGCAGCGGTTCGATACCCAGGCGTTCGAGCCAGTGGTGCGCCGGCGCCGGGTCGTCGAGGCGAAAGCGCACGTTCTCCTCCACCGTGAGGTGCGGGAACAGGGCGAAGTCCTGGAACACCATGCCGACGTTGCGCTTCTCCGGGGGCACCGGCCGTTCGGGAGTGGCCGTCCATGCTCCCAGTGCGATGCTGCCGGCGGCGATCGGCACCAGCCCGGCCACCGCGTGCAGGATAGTGGTCTTGCCGCAGCCCGTCGGGCCCACCAGCGTCACGATCTCGTCCCGGGCCAGTTGCAGGTCCAGTTCGTGGACGACTCGCGTGGACCCGTAGTCCACGCTCATTTGACGGATGCTCAACATATCGAGGGATTGTCCGGCCTGTATCAGGCGCGATTATCCCCGAAAACGCCGAACTCTGCGCGCCGCTCCCCCGCCAGCATCAACGCCAGCCCGAAACCGGAAACGAGAATGAGCAGCAGGCCGGGAACCGCGGCGCGGCCGAAATAGCCGGCCTCGTATACCCGCCACAGGTAGGTCGCGAGGGTTTCGAAATCCGTGGGCGCCAGCAGCAGTGTGGCCGGCAACTCGCGCATTGCCTCGAGAAAGACCAGGGCGGCGCCGGCGATCATGCCGCGGCGGGTCAGCGGCAGCGTAATGCGCCGGAATACTTCGGCGGGCCCGGCGCCCAGTACCCGCGCCGCGTTGACCAGGCTGGCGTCCAGGGTCTCGGCGGTCGCGCGAATGGAGCCCACCGCCAGGGGCAGGAAGCGCAGCACATAGGCCGCCACGAGCAGGGCGAGGGTCTGGTAGAGAAACGACAGCTTGAGGCCGAGGTAGACCAGGGCGGTGCCCATCACGATGCCGGGTATGCCGAAGCCCAGATAGGTCACCCGCTCCATCAGTTGACCGAGCCGGCCCTGCATCGCGGCCCACGCCACGGGGAAGGCGGGCACCACCACGATCGCCGCGGCCAGCAGGGAGGCCTGGATCGAGTGCCAGGCCGTCACCGGGTCGAACCCGCCGCTGCCGTCGCGCACCAGCCACAGGCCGAACACGGCCAGCGGCAGGCCCAGCGCCAGCAGGACAACCGGAGCGACCCCGAGCAGCAGCAGTGCGACCTGCCAGCGCCCAGGCCAGAGTGTCAGGCTGCGCCCCGGTCGCTCCCGGGTCACGGCGACGCGCGATTCCAGGTACAGCACCAGGCCGACGATGGCCAGCAGCTGCAGGGACAGCATGGCCGCCTGACTCAACCCGAAGGCGTTGTACTCCACGTAGATCATCCGGGTGAAGGTGTCCACGCCCATGATCGCCGGCGTGCCGAAATCCGACAGCGCGTACAGCGCGGCCAGCAGCGCGCCGGCGGCGATACCGTTGACCGCCCTGGGCAGCACCACGCGCCACAGGCACTGGGGCAGGCCCAGGCCGAGGGTGCGCGCCGCCTGGATGAGGCTCGCGTCCTGGCCCAGCAGGGCGGCGCGGGTCGTCAGCAGCACGAAGGGATAGGTGTACAGCGCCATCACCACACTCGCGCCCGCCAGCCCCCGTGCGGAGGGCGTCGTCAAGCCGAAGACATTCTCGATCTCGCCCCCGGGACCGAAGGCCGCATAGACAGTAAAGGCGCCGATATAACTGGGCAGCGCCAGGGGCGCGGCGAGGACGATCAGCCACAACCGGCCCAGGGGCAGGCGCACCCAGGCGGTGAGCAGCGCCAGCGGTACGCCGATCAATACGGCGCCCAGCGCCGTGAACCCGGTTAACAACAGTGTGTCGAGCACCAGTGCCAGGTTGCGGGTATCGAACAGTTCCTGCGGGGAGCCGGCGAGATTGAACAGCACCGCGACCGGCAGCACCGCGACGAGGGCGACGACCAGCGCCGGCAGATAGGAGAGGGGCCAGCGCGTCACAAGACGCCGGCGTCGCGCATCAGGTCCAGGGTCGGACGCAGGTCGGCCAGCCGGGTCAGGTCGATGGCGGGCGGCGCAATCTGTGCCAGCGGCGGCAGCCCCGGCGGCGGCGCGACGCCGCTCACCAGCGGGATTTCATAGGCTTCCCCGGCGAGGTAGGACTGCACTTCCCGCGTCAGCAGATAGCGGATGAAATTGACAGGCAGTTCGCCTTCCGCCAGTGCCAGGATACCGGAGGCATTGACCAGGCAGCCCGCATCGCCGCGCGTGAAGCCCAGGGCGACGGCGGCATCGGGCTTGCCGGCCCGCAGGCGCAGGGTGTAGTAGTGATTGGCAAAGCCGAGATCGACCTCGCCGCGCTCGACACCCATGACCACCCCGAGTTCGCCGGCGTAGCTCGTCGCATGGGGCTTGAGGCGCCTCAGCCAGTTCAGCGTCGCCTCTTCGCCCTCCAGCAGGCGCATGGCGGTGACGAAAGACTGGAAGGCGGCATAGGCCGGCGCCCAGCCGACGCTCAGGCCCGTATCGGGCAGGGCCATGATGTCCGACGGGACGTCGTCCGCACTCAGCCGCCCGGTAAAATAGGGCAGTGTGCGGATGCGTCCCGCCACGGGTGCCCAGTTGTCGTAGCGGAATTCGGGTCGCAGCAGCCCGGTGAGATCCGCGGGCAGCGGCCGCGCCAGGCCCGCTTCGTCCACCAGCCCGATGGCGCCGGAATCCACCGCCCAGAAGACGTCGGCGCGGCGCACGCCGGCGCGGGCCTCGGCGACGATGGCGTTGGCCAGCGCCGCTGTCGGCCCGCGGCGGATGCCGAGCTCGAACTTCGGGTTGCGCTTTTCGATCGCCTCGAGGACATTCTCGTAGAGGCCGCCCTCGCCGTGACCCAGATAGAGGGTCAGTTTGCCCTCCAGGGGAGGCAGCGTGTCCACGGCGGGTGCGGCCGGCGCAGCGTTCGGGGCCAGAGCCCACAGCCCGGCGGGCGAGCCTCCCAGCGCCCCGGCCGCGGCGAGAGCCTGAATAACACGGCGGCGCTGCATTCAGAAAACGTCGGCGCGGTTTTGTTCGGCCTCCTCGAGCAGGGTTTTCGCCCGTTCGAGTTTTGCCTGCATGTCCTCGACGATCTGGCGCACCTTGTCCACGGGCGCCCCGTCCTGCAGGGCCTTGGGCAGGGTGACGTTGAAGTCGACTTCGAGGTCCTCGACGAGCTCGGCGTCCTGCTCGATGAGCTGCCCTTCGATGCCCTCGAAACGCTGCAGATAGGTGTCGTGAACGATGCCGGTGGCTGCCGCCGTCAACTGCTCGGCGTACTTGGCGACCACGCGGTCGAGCTGCCGCTGGATGATGTCGATGGTCTCGGCGGGGGTGGCCGCCTCGGTGGCTTCGACCGCCGGCAACAGGCCCCGCTTCTGGTACCGGGCGGCCAGTTTGACGGCGCCCAGCGACTGCCACAGCGCCTGCTCCAGTTTCTCCTGCTCCGCGCGCACGGCGGCGATGGGGGCCTCCTGCTCGATGGCCGTGCGCACGCCGACCAGCCCCTGCCAGACGGAGGCGTACAGGGGCACGTGGTGGGTCTCGATCGCCGAGTGAAACTTCACCGACTCCCACGCCTCCACCACGGCTTCGGGTTTGGCGGACTGCAATCCGCCCTTGTCGTACGCCCCGACAATGCCGTCGATGCGGTCGATGAGCTGCACCACTTCGGCAGAGTACTCGTCGAGATGGGCTTCGAGGTCATTCACGTGCTCCCCGACGGGGCCGTCGGCGGCGGCATGCAGTGCGAAAAGCAGTGAGGTAAGGCCGAGCGCGGTGGTGAAGCGCCGCAGTTGCGGTATGAGCAGAGTCGTCATGGGATTCCCCGGAAGTGTGTATTTCAAATGATAATAATACTCATTTGCTTTTTATTGGGCAAGGCCCGCCCTCTCCCGGTGGACGCTCACCCGGTTCCTGCTCCATCCGGAGCCGCGACGCGCTAGCGGGCGAGACCCATACGCGCACACGCACCGAGGTGGGTTCCAGGGAGGCGCGACGCGCTCGCGGGCTAGACGGGACCGATGCGGAGCAACGACCCCCTCAGCCATCGAACCGCCGAGATATGACGGTTAACGATCTGCAGCCGGTGCTTCGGGCAGGGGGAGACCCGCGGGTGTCCCGCGAGCGCTCGAATAGACACTCAGGGCGGTCACTGTCAGCAGAATCAGTCCCATACCGAGGATCTGCAGGGAGCCGAGCGTTTGGCCCAGAACCGCGAACCCGAACAGCGACGCGGTGACAGGCTCGACCATCGCCACGATGGATGCCACCACCGGCGCGGTACGATTCAGACCGACGATATAGCATATGAACGACAAACCCGCGCCGAGCACACCCAGTGTCACAAAGAGGGGCCAGTCCGGGCTGCGCAGGGCCGCCACGAGTTGGCCGTCGTCGCTGGGCCACACCAGGATGGCCGCCAGTACCGCGAACGCTATGACGAGAATCGCCTGGGGGCTGCCGTGCGGCGCCGCGTACTTGAAACCGAAAATGAACACCGCGTATGACAACCCGGAAAGCAAACCGGCGCCAACACCGATCGCCGTGACCCGGCCCGCGCCGGTATCGTAAATGCCCGTCAGCAACACGACACCCAGCATGACCACGGCGATGGCGGCCCACTTCGACATGGTGGGATCCTCGAGCCTTAACGCGAACGACACCAGATAGACGAACACCGGGGCGCAATACATGAGCGTGACCGCGACGGCGATACTGCCGTGCGCTATGCTCACGAAATAGAACGACAGGTTGCCGGCCACGCCGATACCCGCGACCACCGACCAGAACCACAGTCGGCGATTCGTCAGACCGCTGCCCCGCGGGCGCAGTGCCAGCCAGGCGAGCACAAACAACAGCCCGATCGTTCCCCGGTAGAACGCCACCATGAACGCGCCCCAACCGTCGGCCAGCAGTATGGCGCCAATGCCGCCCGATACGCCCCAGCATACCGCGGCCAGCGCCACGAGCCATCGCCCCATCAGTACTCCGCGTCAGCCACAGGCTCGACGGCCCGATAAGCGTCCAGAGTCTCTCGAACAAACCGCGCATTGGCCTTGCGCGTGTAATCCTCACCCCCGGCGATGGCCCGGGCACGTTCGAACAGCGGCTCGAACATCTTCGCGCCGTTCACGGTCGATTTCAGTCGCACCGCATCGTTTTGCGCCAGGGCCCGGTCCCAATAGGCGCGCACCTCCGACCAGAAATCGGCCGTGGCCGTCCAGTAGGCGTCTCCCTCGCTCGTGTCGAAATCCCTGATGCGCTCGTAGCGGGCGAGCCCGTACTCCTTGGCGACCCGGCGCCCGATCGTGCCGGTGTCGTCCAGCACGACCTTCAGGTTGCGCTGCTCCTGAATCCAGCCGGTGGGCAGGATCGTGTGGCGGTTGGTGCCGATCAGCACATCGTAGTCATCGCGCACGGAGAACTCGCGCCGGGGCAGCGGGCGCCAGGTCTCGCCGCTGAGCCAGGTCGAGCGCTCGGGAGTGTGCTCCCAGCGGCCCCAGGCGGCGTAGCGCGGCGAATCGTCCACCTGCCAGACCCGCTGGGCCCAGTGTCCCCGCACCTCCCGCGGCCTCGCCGTCCGGCGCTCCCATGCGCCCCTGCCGCGGTAGGTGTGCACTTCGCGGGCCTCGTAATCCCAGTCCTGTCGCCAATGCTTGCTCACAAAGGGGCCCTGCGGCTCGCCCGCCTCGTCGAGCACCGTCATCACCAGGATATGCTGCAAGGAGATATGCTCTTCGTCGTCGGCGATCACGTAGATATGTTCGGTGGCCCAACTCTGGTAGGGGCGCCCCGGTTCGTAACCGGCGCTGAATCCCACGACTTCGAGAAAATCGAAACTGACCCGATAGGAACCCGCCATCGCCAGAATCGCGCGCCGGTCGCGCTCCAGCGAATCCAGATCCGGCGCACGAACCCGCCGGAACTCCTCCGTTTCCCCGGTCACCAGCTCGACAGGCGCGCCTCGCGTAGTCCCGCCGCGGGGCGCCATGGCGTCGCCCACGATGTAGGGGAAGGAAAATACGTAGCGCCCGGCGCTTTTGTCGCTTGCAGCGCTTTTCTCGCTCGCGGCGTTCGCGGCGCTAGCGGCGCTATTCCCGCCCGCCGCGGTCTCTGCACTCGCGGCAATCTCGTCGCTGGCGGCGCTGTGGTTGCCCGCTGCGGTCACCTCGCTCGCGGCGATCACCGGTAGCAGGCAGGCGCAGAGCGAAAAGCCCAGCACCAGACTGGACAAGAACTGCCGTGTGCGTTTCAAAACGTGTCCACTGTGTCTTCTGGAAAAGGCTCTGTAGCACGATTGAGCCTACCACATGACCACCGCGCTCAGCGACGCGCCAGTCCCGCGCCATGGGCACGGGGAGAGGCCGTCGGCCATCTCTCACCGTTTCAGGCGGCCCGCGGTCGCGCGCTCCGCGTTATCCGATGAACGTGGCTCAGAGGGCGATAGCAAGGATACCCAGGACCACGCTGGCGAGCACGGTGACAAAAAGTACCATTGCCAGTGTCAGTACGAGGCCTTTCCCTAATCCAACGGGACCCCGTTGCGGATGGCTGATGACAATTCCGTAGACGAAGGCGTGGACAAGAAACACGAGGACCGGCATCAGCGCCCTCAGCACGTCGGCCATCTGATCCGGCGGCTGCTGCACTGCAAGGCCGATGATCAACGCCATTGTGACCGATGCCAGGTAGCCGAGAAACACCGCCTTGTACGCCATTCCGTACGGTGGCTTGAACTTGAATATCAAGTTGGCCGCCAACTGGACAACAACGGCCACGACAAGGGCGCCTATCGCCGCGCTCGCGATGATCGCGATCAATACCGCCAGTAATTGGGCCATGTTATTTCTCCCTATTGTGGCTCAAGCCAACTCAGGGCTCCGACCAGGAACATACCCAGTAAAGCAATAAAGATAATTGCAAATGCGCTACTGCGAAGCACTTTCAGGTTGCAGTAGTAGAAGGTCATATGAGCAATACGACCCGCCAAATACACAATGGCAAAGCCATTCAGCCATGCCGCATCAGCCGACGAAAAGATCGAAAACAGTGAAACCAGGATAAGTATCGATGCACTCTCGTTGCTGTTGGCGAATGCCCGATGGGAGCGGAACAGGAAACTGTCATGGTTTTGCTCTATCGCAAAGCCGGGGGTGTGCCGGGCTTTAACGGCGGCAATATCGGCAATTGCCAATTGCACAAGAAACGCGATCCCTGATAAGCCCAATACAAGAACAGTTATTCTGTACGGTTCAATAAACTCCATTGTCTTTGATTCTCAATTGTGGATATGAGCTGCGATTTTGTCAGATCCGGCCAGTTACCGTCGGTGCTCAGCCGCGCTTCACGTTGGCGCGCCCTTGTTGGGCATCAGCCCGGATATTCTCCACTACGCACCACCTGGTACAGTTGCGGGATACAGAGGTCGAAACGATCAATAAGGCCGTCTTCCACATCAAACAGAACTACCGCATCAACGTTCTCTTTTTGACTTTGAGCAAGGGCCACACAGTCCCTTCCTGGGTCTCCCATCGAGGTCTTCGCCAGTTCAGCATAAACCGCCGCTCCAGCTCTCGCGACACTTCTGCGATCTTTCCCGCTGAATAATCCGCGATTGCCTCTTTGCCATGTAACTCGTCAAACACCCATTGAGACGCATACGCAGCATTGGGTGCAAGAAGAGCTACGAACTCAGAACTATACAAAGTATTCCAAGCCTTTGCATACGCTATAGCCGCTTCCAACTCTGTGATTGTCGGTGTTTCGCTCATTTTGCCGTTGCCCAACGCCTACAACTGCGGCAGCCGGTACGGCCATCCGCCAGCTTGTACTCGTTACGCGACATCAAGAGCGACCTTTTGGACGCGGTTGAGTTTGATGTCTTCTTCGCCTTGAAATAAATCATAAGTGTCCTGCATGGACAACCAACTCTCCGGGCTACTGACCAAGAGCCTTGGAAAGACGCAGCGCCATCTCGGGGCTTACACCACTCTGCTTTTTTAGGACACGGTTTGAGGGTAGACGCGGACACATCCAGCCGTTCAGCCAAAAAGCGGCAGCCTGAGACCGAATGGCTCCATATAAGTAGCGAAGAATAAACTCACCGGGGTGTGGAGGGTTATGCTGGCCCATTAATGATAATCCTCATAATTGATTATATAGACGTTGCCATCAGTAAATTCAGAAGTAATTCGCCAGTTTCCGCTTACTGAAATTGACCAAACGCCTTTCCGGTCGCCCTTCAACTGATGTAGCCGATATCCGGGAATATCAATGTCTTCAATAGAATGCGCCGAATCCAAGCTGGCCAGTTGCATACTGAATTCTGGCGCGTACTTGGCCTGGATGCCTTGCTTACTGCCGCTTTCGTAGAACCTCTTGAGCCCTTTATGCTTGAAGGACTTGATCATTCACGGAGCGTAGCGTGTTGCGCAACACGTGTCAATGCGCATAACAGCTAAGCATATAGACCGGTCTTTTGGAACACCCCTGCACTGTACGTCAAATATCCGCGCCGATCCCTCATCAATAATATCTCCGAAAACCAATACCTTATCTTCGGTTAGCTTAGTACACCATAGAACAAAAGCCTATTACCAGGTGCGGGCCGGAGGCTTATGGACACGCTTACCCGGACGCTACCTGCGTACCAAACGCATCTTCACCTCCTCAGCTCACGACGGTAGTCATTACAGCCCTTATCGCGGAACTGTTTCTCGGCGCGGCGACGCTGTTTTTTCCATTCATTCATCTGGCTGGCGGAGCCGCCCATGCGCCGCAGGCTGGTGTAGTGATCGATGCGCTCCTTCAGGGCTCGACATTCCTCCAGCGACGCCTCCCCGGCAACCGCCGGAGCGGTGGTCAGCGCCGACAGCGCGAGCAGCGTTACAGTCACCGTTGTCAACCTGTTCTGCTTTCCTGACTGCGGTTTGTTCATAACTGGCACCTCCTTGGCACCTCCCCGTGCCGGTCGCTAATGTAACGCTGCGGGAGCGTTCGCGGGAACGTCGAATGCGGCCGCGCACCTGTCGCGCCTTCCGGGCACACGTGACCCCTCGGCCGGTTGCAATCCGGAATATGGTCTATACTGTACGAATATACAGTATCTCGCGTCGCTTTCTCGACAGGTTATGCCCTACGCCGAACTCCACTGCCTCACGTGCTACAGCTTCCTGCGCGGCGCCTCCCATCCCCACGAGCTGGTAGAGCGCGCGGCGCGGCTGGGCTACGCCGCCCTGGCGATCACCGACGAGTGCTCCCTGGCCGGGGTGGTCAAGGCCCATGTGGCGGCGAAGGAGGCGGGCCTGCATCTGATCGTCGGCAGCGAACTGGTATTGGAGGAAGGCGTGCGGCTGGTGGCGCTGGTGCCGAACCGCGCCGCCTACAGCGAGCTGTCCGGCCTGATCAGCATGGCCCGGCGGCGCAGTCCCAAGGGCGAGTACCGGGTCGCGCTGCGCGACGTGATCTTCCACCTCAAGCGCTGCCTGCTTATCTGGCTGCCGCGGGATGACGAGGAAACGACACGCGCCTGGGGCCAGCAACTGCGGCGCCTGTGCCGCGACCGTCTCTGGCTGGGTATCAGCCACCTGCTGGGCAACGACGAGGGGCGGCGCTATCTCGCCCTGCAACGGATGGCGCGGGAGCTGGATGTGCCGCTGGTGGCCTGCGGCGACGTGCGTATGCACACGGCCCGCCGCAAACCCCTGCACGACGTGTTCACCGCCCTCTGCCACAACACCAGCATCGAGCGGCTCGGCCGCCGGCGCCTGGGCAACAGCCAGCGCCACCTGCGCACGCCGGCCGCCCTGCGGCGTCTCTATCCGCCCGCCCTGCTGGAGGAGAGCGTGCGCATCGCCGCGCTGTGCGAGTTCAGTCTCGACGAGCTGCGCTACGAGTATCCCGAAGAGGTGGTGCCGGCCGGCCACAACGCCAACAGCTACCTGCGCACCCTGGTGACCGGGGGCGCGGCCGTGCGCTGGCCGGGCGGCGTGCCGCCGGACATCCAGGCGCGCATCGACGGCGAACTGGCGCTGATCGGCGAACTCGAATACGAGTACTACTTCCTGACGGTATACGACATCGTGCGCTTCGCGCGCGAGCGCGACATCCTGTGCCAGGGCCGCGGGTCGGCGGCCAACTCGGTGGTCTGTTACTGCCTCTTTATTACCGAGGTGTCGCCCGAGCAGATCTCCCTGCTGTTCGAGCGCTTCATCTCCCGCGAGCGCGACGAGCCGCCGGACATCGACGTGGACTTCGAGCACGAGCGGCGCGAGGAGGTCATCCAGTACATCTACGAAAAATACACCCGCCGGCGCGCGGCGCTGGCCGCCACGGTCATCACCTACCGCTCGCGCAGCGCGGTGCGCGACGTGGGCAAGGCGCTGGGGCTGGACCCGGTGTTCGTCGACGACCTGGCCAGATCCATGGCCTGGTGGGACCGCACAGCGGACCTGGCCAAACGCTTCGAGGAGCAGGGCGTGGCGCAGCACGGCCGCCAGGCCGAGCTGTTCTACACGCTGGTGCGGCAGATCCTCGGCTTTCCGCGGCACCTGTCCCAGCACGTCGGCGGTTTCGTCATCACCCGCAGTCCCATCTCCACCCTGGTGCCGGTGGAGAACGCCAGCATGGAAGACCGCACCGTCATCCAGTGGGACAAGGAGGATATCGAGGCGCTGGGGCTGTTGAAGGTGGACGTGCTGGCCCTGGGCATGCTGTCGGCGATCCGCAAGACGCTGCAGATGGTGCACCGCGACTGCCCCGCCATCCGCACCGTCGGCGATATCCCCAAAGACGACGCCGCCACCTGGCGCATGCTGCAGGCCGCCGACACTGTCGGCGTGTTCCAGATCGAGTCCCGCGCCCAGATGTCCATGCTGCCGCGCCTGAAGCCCGAATGCTTCTACGACCTGGTGATCGAGGTGGCCATCGTGCGCCCAGGCCCCATCCAGGGCGACATGGTGCACCCCTACCTGCGGCGCAAACAGGGCCTGGAGACGATCACCTACCCCTCGGAAGAGATCAGGTCGGTGCTGCAGCGCACCCTGGGGGTGCCCATCTTCCAGGAGCAGGTGATCAGGCTGGCCATGGTGGCGGCGGGCTTCTCCGGCGGCGAGGCGGATCAGTTGCGCCGCGCCATCACCAACTGGGGGAAAAACAGCAAGCTGCTCAGCTTCGAGGACAAGCTCACCCGCGGCATGATCGAGCGCGGCTACGACGAGGCCTTCGCCCGCCGCCTGTTCGACCAGATCAAGGGGTTCGGCGGCTACGGCTTCCCGGAGTCCCACTCCGCCAGCTTTGCCCTGCTCGCCTGGGTCTCCGCCTGGCTCAAGTGTCACCACCCGGCGGCTTTTGTCGCGGGGTTGCTCAACAGCCAGCCGATGGGCTTTTACACACCCTCCCAGCTTATCCAGGACGCCCGCCGCCACGGCGTCGCGGTGCTGCCCGCCGACGTCAACCACAGCGAGTGGGACCACATCCTGCTCGAGGCCCCCGCCAGGGGGCAGCCGCCCCTGCGCCTGGGGCTGCGGCTGGTCAAGGGACTCAGCCGCGAGGGTGCCCGGCGCCTGGTGGAGGCCCGCCGGCGCGCGCCCTACCGGCAGATCAGCCAGTTGCGCGCCCGGGCGCGGCTCGATGCCCGCGACATGGAGGCCCTGGCGGACGCCGACGCCCTGCGCTCACTCTCTGGCCACCGCCACCAGTCCCAGTGGCAGATCATGGCGCTGGAGCAGCCCCGGCCGCTGCTGCGGGACGAACAACACCAGCCCGCCGACTACTTCGACGACGGCGTGCAACTGCCCCGGCCCGCGGTCGCGGAAGAAGTGCTGGCGGACTACCGCGCCACCGGCCTGACGCTGCGCAGCCATCCGATGAGCCTGCTGCGCGGCACCTACCCTTTCAGCCGCTGCAAGCGCCACGTCGACCTGCCCGCCATGGGCAACAAACGCTTCGTGCGCATCGCCGGGCTGGTCACCTGCCGCCAGCGCCCGGGCAGCGCCTCGGGCGTGCTGTTTCTCACCCTGGAGGACGAAACCGGCAACAGCAACGTGGTGGTGTGGAAGCAGACCCAGCAACAGTTCCGCCAGGCGCTGATGACGGCGCGGCTGCTGCTGGTGCACGGCGTGGTGGAACAGAGCGACGGAGTCATCCATGTGATCGCCGGCGCCCTGTACGACCACACCGACGCCCTCAGTGACCTGCAGGTCAAATCGCGCGACTTTCAATAAACGCCGGGGCCGTCGCGGCCGCGGCCATCGAGACCCAGTTTGCGGGACAGGACGCTCAATTGCATTCGGAGTATTTGCGACTATATTGCAGGGAAAGACCCTGAATTTCAGCTTCGGACGCGGCGGTCTTCATGGCTTGTACCCGCACAATGCGCTGTTTGCTCGCCGGGGCGGTCGCCCTGCTGTCTGTGGCGGTCCACGCGGCGGACTACGCACAGGAGCGACAGGAAATGCTTGACGCGATTCGCGCCTCGGTGCGCGAGACGGCCGACTACACCGGCCTCACGCAACTGAGCGAGGAAGTGATGGCCGCCATGGGTGCGGTGCCCAGGGAACGCTTCGTGCTGCCCTCCCTGCGCCACATGGCCCACGACAACACCGCCCTGCCCATCGCCGAGGGCCAGACCATTTCCCAGCCCCTGATCGTCGCGCTGATGACGCATCTGGTGCAGCCGTCGTCCGATGACATCATTCTCGAGGTGGGTACCGGCTCCGGCTATCAGGCGGCGGTGCTGGCGGAACTGGTAAAGCACGTCTACAGCATCGAGATCATTCCGGAACTCGCCGACGGCGCCGCCGATCTGCTCGCCGAGCTGGAGTACAACAATGTCACGGTGCGCGCCGGCGACGGCTATGCCGGCTGGCCGGAGCACGCGCCCTTCGACGGCATCATCGTCACCGCCGCGGCGGACGAGATTCCCCCGCCGCTGCTGCAACAACTCCGGCCGGGCGGCCGACTGGTAATCCCCGTGGGCCCGAGCGCGGGCCACCAGGAGCTGCTGGTGGTCGAGGTGGATGAACAGGGAGAAATCGCGCAACGGTCCGTGCTGCCGGTGCGCTTCGTGCCGCTGACGGGAGAACACTGAGACAAAGGCGCGGTCCGCGCCTGTTTTTCCCCGCTCGGTCCATGTCCCGCCCCCGTCGGAGGCCGCCGGGCCGAATCTGTCCTACCATCAGGTTGGGTCTGCCCTGCCGTCGGGTTGGGTGCCTCCTCCGCCGGCTGCCCTGGTCAGGCGGGGCCTGCCCTGCCCCTGCCGTCATCCCCGCGCAAGCGGGGATCCAGCCTGCCGGCACTACACAAAGCGAATCGGCGCAACTGCAGAAGTACTCTGGATTCCCGCTTGCGCGGGAATGACGATCGACGGAATTCGCAGGGGTGACAGCAGAGAAACTGCGCGGAGGCATGCACTAAAACTACAGCGGCGAGCGACCGCGATTCGCGGCAATGCGCATGCGCAGGGCGTTGAGCTTGATGAAGCCCTCGGCGTCCTTCTGGTCGTAGGCCCCGGCGTCGTCCTCGAACGTGGCGATGTGGGCGTCGAACAGACTGTCCTCGGACTGCCGCCCCGTCACGATGACATTGCCCTTGTACAACTTGAGCCGCACGTACCCGTTGACCACGGCCTGGGATTCGTCGATGGCCGCCTGCAGCATGCGCCGCTCCGGCGACCACCAGTAGCCGTTGTAGATCAGCTTGGCGTAGCGCGGCATGAGTTCGTCCTTGAAGTGCGTCACCTCCCGGTCGAGGGTAATCGACTCGATGGCGCGATGGGCCGTGAGCATGATGTTGCCGCCGGGCGTTTCGTAGCAGCCCCGCGATTTCATGCCCACGTAGCGGTTTTCCACGATGTCCGCGCGGCCGATGCCGTTGGCGCCGCCCACGCGGTTCAGCGTCTCCAGCACGGTCGCCGGGCTCATCGCCGCGCCGTCGACGGCGACGATATCGCCGCCCCGAAACTCCAGTTCGATAACGGTCGGGGTGTCCGGCGCCGCCTCGGGATTCACGGTCCAGCGCCACATGGATTCTTCCGGCTCGACCCAGGGATCCTCCAGCAGGTCGCCTTCGTAGGAAATATGCAGCAGGTTGGCGTCCATGGAATAGGGCGACTTTTTCTCCGCGCTGGCAAAGTCCACCGGAATGTCGTTGTCCCTGCAATAGGCCATCAGCGATTCCCGCGAGCCCAGCTCCCACTCCCGCCAGGGCGCGATCACGCGTATGCCGGGCTTGAGAGCGTAGGCGCCGAGTTCGAAGCGCACCTGGTCGTTGCCCTTGCCCGTGGCGCCGTGGGCGATGGCGTCCGCGCCCGTCTCGTTGGCGATCTCGACCAGCCGCCTGGCGATCAGGGGCCGGGCGATGGACGTACCCAGCAGGTACGTTCCCTCGTACACGGTATTGGCGCGGAACATGGGGAACACGTAATCGCGCACGAATTCCTCGCGCAGATCCTCGATGTAGATCTGGCGGATACCCATCGCCTCGGCCTTGGCCCGGGCGGGCTCAACCTCCTCCCCCTGACCGATGTCGGCGGTGAAGGTGACCACCTCGCAGTCGTAGGTCTGCTGCAGCCAGCGGGCGATCACCGAGGTGTCGAGCCCGCCGGAGTAGGCCAGTACTACCTTGTCGATATCCGAAGACATGCTCCGCTCCACGCGCCGGTCGTTAAAAAGCCGCACATTCTACTCCCGCACTCCGCGAATTCCCAGCGCGTCCCGCCAGCGTGCGGGTTAACCCGGAACCGGGAGCCGATGCCCGAGCATGGGTTGGGTCTGGCCCACTGGAACCGTGTGGCGACAGGACGTCGCCACCCGAGCCTGCACACGGACGCCAGCGTGCGGGTTAACCCGGAACCGGGAGCCGATGCCTGAGCATGGGTTGGGTCTGGCCCAGCAACCGGTGGCGACAGGACGTCGCCACCCGAGCCTGCACACGTGCGCTTTTTGGCGTGTTCCAGTGGGCCAGACCCAACCCATGCGGTCGCAATGTGACATGAGTCGAAATTGAGATGCCACCAGTCGGACCGGAAACTGACATCCCGGCCCCCGATCGGGTAGCATGTTGCGCGACACTTCGCGGCCGACCGAGCCATCCGTGACCGAGCTGACCATTACCCGCCCCGACGACTGGCACGTGCATCTGCGCGACGGGGCCGCCCTCGAGCATACCTGCGCCGACATGGCGCGCTATTTCGGGCGGGCCATCGTGATGCCGAACCTGGCGCCGCCCGTGAGCAACGTGGCCGACGCCGAGGCGTACCGCGAGCGCATTCTTCAGGCCATGGCGGGCCTGCCGCGGGCATTCGAGCCCCTGATGACGCTCTACCTGACAGACCAGACAACCACCCGGGATATCGAGCGCGCCGCGCAGTCACCCATCGTGCACGCGGTAAAACTCTACCCGGCGGGCGCCACCACCAACTCGGCCGCGGGCGTGACACAGCTCGAGGCACTCTATCCGATCCTGTCGGCCATGCAGGACATCGACCTGCCGCTGCTGGTGCACGGCGAGGTCACCGACAACGAAGTCGACATCTTCGACCGGGAGGCGGTCTTTATCGAGCGGCATCTCGCCCCTGTGCTGGGTCGCTTTCCGGCGCTGCGCATCGTACTCGAACACATCACCACGGCCGACGCGGTACAGTACGTGACGGGCGCCGGGGAGCAACTCGCCGCGACCATCACGGCCCACCATCTGTTGATGAACCGCAACCACCTGCTGGCCGGCGGCATCCGGCCGCATCACTACTGCCTGCCGGTGCTCAAACGCGAGACGCACCGGCGCGCGCTGATCGAGGCGGCCACCTCGGGCAACCCGAAATTTTTTCTCGGCACCGACTCGGCGCCGCACAGCCGCCAGAGCAAGGAGACGGACTGTGGCTGCGCGGGCATCTATACGGCCCACGCGGCACTGGAACTGTACGCCGAGGCCTTCGAGGCCGCCGGCGCCCTCGATCGGCTGGAAGACTTCGCCAGCCACTTCGGAGCGGACTTCTACCACCTGCCGCGCAATACCGATACGGTCACACTGCGCCGCGAACCGCTGGAGGTGCCGCCCCGGTTGCCCATGGCGGATTCGACGGTGATTCCCCTGCGCGCCGGCGAGACTCTGTCCTGGCGCGTCTGCGGCACCGGATCGTGACGTCTTGAGCGAAGCTGCCGGGCACAATATTCGCGACCGCTTCCGCGGGTTTCTGCCCGTGGCGGTCGATCTGGAAACCGGCGGTTTTCAATCGCGTACCGATGCCATCCTGGAGATCGCCGCCACAACCCTGCGCATGGAAGATACAGGCATGCTGCTGCCGTGCCGCACGCACAACTTCCACGTGCAACCCTTCGAGGGGGCCAATATCGAGCAATCGGCTCTCGATTTCACCGGCATCGACCCCTGGCACCCGTTCCGCAAAGCGGTGCCGGAAGCGACGGCCCTCACCGAGCTGTTTCGCATCGTGCGCAAGGAAATCCGCGACCAGGGCTGCACCCGGGCGATCATCGTGGCGCACAACGCCCACTTCGACGCGGGTTTCATCAACGCGGCAGTGGAGCGCTGCAACATCAAGCGCAATCCCTTTCACCCCTTTACCTATTTCGATACCGCGACACTGGCTGGCCTGGCCTACGGCCAGACGGTGCTGGCCCGGGCCTGCGCGGAGGCGGGTATCAGTTTTGATTCGGCCGAAGCCCATTCGGCGGCCTACGACGCGGAGCGCACCGCGGACCTGTTCTGCGAGATCGTCAACCGCTGGCGGGAATCCGGGGGCTGGACGCCGCCCTTCGAATGACGGCGGGCGGGGGTCACTCCTCGCCGCTGACCCGGTTGAGCAATGCGTGCAGCGCACCCATGAGGTCGTCGAGTTGGTCAATGCCGAGCATCTTGTATTTCAGCGACTCCTCGATCGGCAACACCTGCACCAGGGTATAGGCGACCTGCCAGGCATCATTGAAGTCGACGTCGAGCCCCAGGCGCTGCACGTGGGGATGCGCTTCGAGGCTGCGCAGCACATCCAGCATCGGCAGCCACTCCCGGCGCATGCCCTGCGTCCGGGGTGCCGGCAGATCCCTGACGCTGCCTACCACCAGCCCGTTGGCGCGAGTCTCGGTCTCCAGCAACTCGAAGCGTTGCACCCCCTCGATGGAAACGCCCAGTAACCCGTCTGGCAGTTGATCCCAGTCCACGATGCGCGCGCGGGTGCCGTAGTCTCCGAGCCGTGGCGCGGCCTGGCCGCGCTGGGCGACTTCCGAACCGCTGATAATCCACACCATGCCGAAGCTGCTGTCGTTGCGCATGGTATCGCGCACAAGGTCGAGATAGCGCTGTTCGAAGATACGCAGAGGCATCCGTCCGTGTGGCAACAGCACCGCGGACAGCGGAAACAGCGGCAGCTCGGTCACGTACCCTCGCCCCGCGGCGCCTGTTCGGCACCGGCCTCGCTCTGCGGCCCCAGGGGTTTGAACACCATGATCAGTTGCGGCAACAGCAGCAGCGCGCCGAGCACCGCCGCAACCATGGCCAGTACCGTCAGCAGACCGAAATAGATACTGGGCGTGAAATTCGACAGGGTAAGGGTGCAAAAGCCGACCACCACCGTAAGAGTGGTGTAGTACATGGCGCGGCCGATACTGTCGTGGCAGCGGTACATGGTGGCGCGGTAGTTTCTGTCGACAGGGAACTCCCGCAGGTACCGGTACACATAGTGGATGCAATCGTCCACACCGATACCCACGACGATGGCCGCGATGGTAATGGTCATGATGTCCAGGGGAATACCCGCCAATCCCATCACGCCCAGCACGAGGCCGGCCGCGAGCAGGTTGGGGGCCAACGCAATCAACGCCAGTGACAGCGAACGGAACAGCAGCACGAACATGATCAGAATGGCGCCGAACACCGCGCCGAGCGTCAGAATCTGCGAGCGGAACAGACTCTGCAAAACGTTGTTGTACAGCACCAGCATACCGGTCAGGCGGAATTCATCGGGTGCATAGCCCAGTTCCTCTTCCATGTGGGTGCGCAGATCGCGCAGGAACTGGTTGCGGCGCAGGTTGTTGCTGGTCTCCTTCACGCGCACGTTCAGGCGCGCCTGCTCCTTGTCCGCGGAGAAGTAGGGATCGACCATCAGTTCCGCCATGTCCTCGGGCAGACTTTTCTGCACCAGGGCCAGCTCCACCCCGCCGATATCCTCTCCCATCACATTCTTGACCACGTCGAACACGGTGGCCAGGGACAACACCTTGCCGGTCTGCGACAGGGAGTCGACGTGATCGTGCAATTCGTCGATACGGCGCATGCCGGCAAGGGTGAACCAGTAGCTGGGCTGGAAGCTTTCGCTGTCGGAGTCCGGGTCACCGAAGCTGCTGTCGAAATCGTCGTCCCAGCCGCCGTCGCCACTCGATAACCCGCCCTCCAGGAAGGGATCATCCTCGGCCACGGGCGGCGCTTCGGTCGATGCGTCGAGATTTTCCAGGCCCGGCAGGGCCTCGTCGTACTCGGGGGCCTCCAGAACGATGTCCAGCGGAATGGTGCCGCCGAGCTGTTTGTCCAGCACTTTCATGCCCTGGTAGATTTCCGTGCTCTCGTGAAAATAGTCGATGAAGCGGTTCTCCACTTCCAGTTTCGAAACGCCCCACAAGATCAGCGCGACGAGAGCCAGACTCACCCCGAGTACGGTGCCGCCGAAACGGTCCGTGAGGCGCGCGAAGTAGTGCGTCAGGCTCGGATCGGTACCGGAGTGCCGGTGGGGGCGGCCCGCGGGCCACAGCAGCATGAGGCTCGGCACGATCAGGAACGCCATCACCAGCGCGACGGCGATACCCACCGTCATCATCCAGCCGAAGTCGATGACCGGCTGGATGCCGGAGACCACCAGGGACATGAAGGCGACAATGGTGGTGATACCGGTATAGAAACACGGCACGGACATAAACCGCATCGTCTCCCGCACCCGCTGGTACAGGTCGCCGTCGGGTTCGGCGGCGTGCAATTCGCGGTAGCGCACGACGAGGTGGATGGCAATCGCCAGCGTAATAATCAGCAAAACGGCGACAAAGTTGGAAGAGATCACCGTCATGCGCCAGTCCAGGAAACCCAGCAGCCCCAGCATGACCACGACCGTGGAGCTGCAGGTGGCCAGCGGGATCACCACCCACCGCACCCTGCGGAAAATGACCGCCAGCACCACCAGCATGATCCCCAGGATCGCACTGCCGAATACCACCAGGTCGTTGGCCACGAACCTGACCATATCCGCCGCGATCATGGGTACTCCGCCCACGAAAATCTGCGCGTGCTGGCG
The DNA here is from genome assembly GCA_034521205.1 of Halioglobus sp. Taxonomy (GTDB): domain Bacteria; phylum Pseudomonadota; class Gammaproteobacteria; order Pseudomonadales; family Halieaceae; genus Marimicrobium. The sequence continues at coordinate 1,205,990 of JAXHMT010000004.1, read as the reverse complement.
ATAGCGGTCGGCAATCGCGCGCACGTTTTCCACCAGCTCGCTCTGACGCTCCAGTGCGCGGGCGCTGTACTCCTTGAAGCGTTTCTCCACCCGGGACAGCTCCGCCTCCTGCGCCTCGCCGAGGGCGCCCTCGCTCTCGAGCTCGCGCAGATCCTCGCGCCGGCGCAGCAGCTCGTCGTAGGTCGTATCCCGTTCCAGGTTGATCTGTACCGCGGACAGTTCGCCGTCACGGCTGACAAGGAGGTCGGCATAAATCGGGCTGCTGGTGAACTCGCGCAGCACCTTGTCCCGGTCGACATCGGAGGACTGCAGGGTCGGCAGCGATTCGCTGGAGGTGATGTCGGAGAGCGATACCCCGGTGCTCTCGATCAGCGGTACATCCAGCACCGTCACCACGGAGGACACGCCCCGCAGGCCGCGCAATTCGTCCGCCATGGCGCCCAGGGGCTCCAGAGACCCGGGGGACAACAGCGGCGCGTCCGGCTGCCAGGTCAGCAGCAGGAAATCCTCGGTGTCGTACTCCCGGTTGACCTCCCGGAAAAATTCCAGCGCCGGGTCTCCGCGCAGCATGAGGGAGTCGGCGGAGGCGTCCAGCCTGATCTTGCCGAGCTGGGAAGCGGCCGCGGCCAGCACGATCGCCAGCAGCAAAAGCACGGCCAGGGGCCGGCGCAGCACCAGCGCTTCGTAGGTACGCATCAGGCGTTCTGTCACGACTTCCGTTCCCTTTCCAGTGCGCCGAGGAGTTTTTCGTGAATGCCCCCGAAGCTGCCGTTGCTCATGATCACCACCAGGTCGCCCGGACATGCCTCGTCGCTAACACGGGCGACCAGTTCGTCGACATCGTCCACCGCGGTCGCGGGCACCTCGCTGTCGGCCACGACCGCGTCCACCGACCAGTCCATTTCCGGCGGCTGATACCAGAACACGCGATCCGCCGCCGCGGTGGCGCCCGCCAGTTGATCGCGGTGCAATCCCATACGCATTGTATTGGAACGCGGTTCAACGAGCGCGATCAGCCGCCCTTCACCGGCGCGCGCCCGCAGCCCGTCGAGATGCGCCCGCAGCCCGTCGAGAGTTGTAGCGATCGCCGTCGGGTGATGGGCGAAGTCGTCGTACACGGCGATCCCCCGCGGCGCGCCGAGCAGTTCCAGACGCCGTTTGACGCCGAGAAATTCCGGCAGGGCGGCGGCCGCCACTTCCGGGGCGACGCCGGCATGGTGCGCCGCCGCGATCGCGCTCAGGGCGTTTTCGACATTGTGCACGCCGCAATGGTTCCAATGGATATCCCGTTGCCCCCCGGCCGGTGGCGACAGCCGGAAAGCCGTGCCGTCCGCCGCGAGCAATTCCCCGCGCCAGTCGGCGCCGTCGTCCCCGACAGAGAAATCCGCGACGGGCGTCCAGCAGCCCATGGCCAGCGTCTCGTCGATGGCGGCGACGCCGCGCCGGTGGATGATCCGGCCCGCGCCCGGAACACAGCGCACCAGATGGTGAAACTGGCGCTGAATCGCCGCGAGATCGTCGAAGATATCCGCGTGATCGTACTCCAGGTTGTTGATCGTCAGCGTGCGCGGGCGGTAGTGGACGAACTTGGAGCGCTTGTCGAAAAAGGCGGTGTCGTATTCGTCCGCCTCCACCACGAAGAAGTCGGACGCGCCGGCACGCGCCGAGACACCGAAGTTGCCCGGCACACCGCCGATCAGGAAACCCGGAGGCATCCCCGCATATTCCAGGATCCAGGCCAGCAGGCTGGCCGTCGTGGTCTTGCCGTGGGTGCCGGCAACCGCGAGCACCCAGCGCCCCTGCAGCACGTGTTCGGCGAGCCAGGCCGGGCCCGACGTATAGGGCAGCCCCGCGTCGAGCACATGTTCCACCAGGGGATTGCCGCGACTGAGAGCGTTGCCCACCACCACGCAGTCCGGCCGCTGCACCAGGTGCTCCGGCTGGTAGCCTTCCATGAGATCGATGCCGGCGGCGCGCAACTGGGTACTCATGGGTGGATAGACATTGGCGTCGGAACCGGTGACACGGTAGCCCAGTTCCCGGGCCAGCAGGGCGATTCCTCCCATGAAAGTGCCACAGATGCCGAGTATGTGGATGTGTCCGTTCACGTGGCGCTCCCCTGCCAGAGCGCGCATGGTAGCACGCGTTTCACACCCACAGCAGCGCCGCCCTGTGCACGGTACGCGGCCTGAAGTATGATAACCGGCCGCGAACACTTATCCTCAAAGGTGCGGCCAACCGCGCCGCCGAGCCAGCGCAAAGGGACAGCACATGTCGGGAAAAAACGCCTTTTACGCCCAGTCCGGCGGCGTCACCGCCGTCATCAACGCCACCGCCTGTGGCGTGATCGAAACGGCACGCAAGCACCGCAAGCACATCGGCAAGGTCTACGCCGGGCGCAACGGCATCATCGGCGCACTGCGCGAGGAGCTGATCGACACCGGCCGCGAGAGCAGGTCCGCCATTCGCGGACTGCTCACCACGCCGTCGGGCGCCTTCGGTTCCTGCCGCCACAAGCTCAAGAGCCTGGAGGAGAACCGCGCCGAATACGAGCGCCTGATCGAAGTGTTTCGCGCCCACGATATCGGCTATTTTTTCTACAACGGCGGCGGGGATTCGGCGGACACCTGCCTGAAGGTGTCCCAACTCGGCGAATCCACGGGCTACCCGCTGCAGGCCATTCACATCCCCAAGACCATCGATAACGATCTGCCGATGACGGACAATTGCCCGGGCTTCGGCTCGGTGGCCAAGTACGTCGCCGTCTCGACGCGCGAGGCCGCGATGGATGTGGCGTCGATGTGCGAGACCTCGACCAAGGTGTTCATCCTGGAAGTCATGGGGCGCCACGCCGGCTGGATCGCCGCCGCCGCGGGACTCGCCGCCGCGCATGAGGGCGACGCGCCCCACATTATCCTGTTCCCGGAGATCGCCTTTGATCGCGACAAGTTCCTCGCGCGGGTGCGCCGCACCGTTAAACGCCACGGCTACTGCGTGATCGTCGCCTCCGAGGGCACCCAGTACAAGGACGGCACCTTCCTGTCCGAGTCCGGCCTGAAGGACGCCTTCGGCCACAGCCAGCTCGGCGGCCTGGCGCCGCTGCTGGCCGAGATGGTCAAGTCCGAAACCGGCTTCAAGTACCACTGGGCGGTGGCGGACTACCTGCAGCGCTCGGCGCGCCACATCGCCTCGCAGACCGACGTCGACCAGGCCTACGCGCTGGGCGAGGCCGCCGTCGAGTTCGCGGTGCGCGGCGACAATGCCGTGATGCCCTGTATCGTGCGCGGCAAGGGCAGGCGCTACCGCTGGTCGATCGGCGAGGCGCCGCTGGAGAAGGTGGCCAACGTGGAGAAGAAGATGCCGCGCAGCTACATCACGCGCGACGGTTTCGGCATCACGAAGGCCGCCCGCGAGTACCTCGCGCCGCTGATCGTCGGCGAGGCGTACCCCGACTACAAGGACGGCCTGCCGGTGTACACCCGGCTGAAAAACGAACTGGTGCCGCGGAAGCTGAAGACCCGCTTCAAGGTCTGATCGATTGTATTCCGTGCTCCGAGCCTGGGATCATCGGGTCGCGCGGTGAGCGCAGTTGGCGACCTGCTCGAGCCACTGGCGGCAGTACCTCGCGAAAGGGCCGCAGCTCCGCGGCTGAAGATCGGTCACCCGCCGGGAGCTGTAGCGGGTAAACGTCTCGAAAAGGCCGCAGCTCCGCGGGCGAACGCGGCCGCTGCGCAACTCGACCAAAAATCGCTGCGCGATTTTTTGGGACTCGACCAGTGCTCGCGGACACCCCCGCGTTCGCCGCGCTCCGCTAAGCGCGGCCTGATATTCGCGGCGTTACGCCGCCACAACTCCCTCCATCGCACCGAACGTCGAACCAGCGGACGACCCGAGGGACCTCGGTGGGGCGGGCCTCTGCGAACAATCAGGGCGCTGCTCAAGATTCGCGATGGTACCCGGGGGCCTCCTGCGAGCACTGGTCGAGTCCCGATTTTTTTCGCGCAGCGAAAAAAATGGTCGAGTTGCGCAGCAGCCCGGTACCGTCGCGAATCTTGCGCCCGTTCGCAGAGGCCCGCCCCACCGAGGTCCCGTCTACAAAAGCCTGTTTTCGACCAGAATCGCACTCCGTCTCCATTGAGGAACCATATGAACGACTCCACAGAAGGCCCACCCACATCGGCCAGCAAGCGCGATTTTGCACCACAATCAGAGTACAATCCGCGCCGCGCCAGAAGCGCATCCATAGCGAACATTCTCTCGAGGTAATCGATGTACAGTAACCAGGACTTCAACCGGTGGCGGCGCCACCCGTGGCACGGGCTGCACACGCGGACGGAGGACATGCCCGAGGACACGGTGCGGGTCTACGTCGAGATGACCCCCAACGACGTCGTCAAATACGAGCTGGACAAGGCCTCCGGCTTCCTCATGGTCGACCGCCCGCAGCGCAGCACCTCGAGCCCACCGGCGCTGTACGGCTTCATCCCCCGGACCTACTGCGCCGAGGAAGTCGCCAGGCGGTGCCCCGACACGGACGTGGCCGACGGCGATCCCCTCGATATTTGCGTGTACTCCGAGCGCAACATCACCCGCGCCGACATCGTGCTCAAGGCCCGCGTGGTGGGAGGTATCCAGATGATCGACGGCGGCGAGGCGGACGACAAGATCGTCGCCGTGCTGGCCGGCGACAACATCTGGGGCGATGTGCAGGATATCGCCGACCTGCCCGACATCCAGACCGAGCGACTGCAGCACTACTTCGCCACCTACAAGATGGTTCCCGGAGAAAACACCGATATCAAGGTGGACTGCGTCTACGGCCGCGAAGAGGCGCTCAAGGTTGTCGCCGCGGCCGAGCAAGACTACCAGAACCACTTCGGCCACCTGCACACCCGGGCCAAGGCCAGGGAATAGCAGCAGTGCGCCGGCCTGCGCGCGTCTCGATGAGGTCAGTGCGGTTCAGGCTCTCCCGGGCAATACCCAGTCCCGAGGCACGGCAATGAAGCGCCGGTAAATCTCGGGCCAATGGGCCTCGATCTCGGCGCGCAGCAACACGCCACCGCCGTCCGCGCCGCTGTCCCAGGCGCCGCGCAACAACGATGGCGTGCATTGGGCGGCGCAACGTTCGGACAACACCGCGTAGCTCAGGTGCCAGCGCTCCGGCGCCACGCCGCCGCGATCCTCGCCGTAGGGCCGGTAAAAGCCGCGGGATGCGCCCGCCGCCATGCGCTCGTCGAGCCAGCGGTGCAGCGGGTCGAACACGCCGCCCGGCGCCACCTCCGACGGCGTCAGCCGCACCCGATAGTCCCGCGCCACCGCGGCCGCATCATACACGTCGAGGTCCGTGCCCCAGTGGTGGCGCGAAGTACCCGGAATCGCGGAATACCGCAGAATGGCGTACAGGCGCTGCGCTGGCGTCAACGATGCGACAGCCACCGGCGATCCCGCGTCATCGTGCACAGGCCGGGCGCCACTGGCCTTGCCGTTCCATATATCCAGCTGGCGCGAAAACGAACGAAAACTGCTGGCCACAGCCAGATCGAACCCGGCCCGGGCCGCCTCCTCTTTAAGGTCCGCGAACGCCTCGGCCGCCTCGCCGACCAGACGGTGACCGCCGGGCAGCGTCACGAGGTGCGTCTCGTCCAGCCCGGTCAACTGTGCCGGCGTCAGATCACGGGGCATCGGTCGAATCTCCCTGCGAACGGCCCGGCCGTCCGCGCGCAAGCGGCATCGTGTCGCTGTGCGCCTGTCATCCTAACCCGCATCCAGGGTAAAAGGCAGCGGCGCGGCCAGTTCCACTTTGGCGTGACTGACCGGCGCAGTCCACGCGAGCACCTCCACGCCGGCGTCCATGGCCAGGGCCAGGGCATCGCGGTAGCGCGGATCGATATCGCCGGCGGCGCTGACCCGGCGCACGCCGTTATGAAAGGCGCAAAAGAGCAACAGCGCGCGGGTATCGGGGGCGGCCGCCACCTCGGACAGCGCCAGCAGATGCCGCCGTCCACGATCACTCACCGCATCGGGAAACAGGCCCTGGCCGCCTTCGCGGCACAGGGTGACGCATTTGATCTCCACGAAAACGCGCCCCGAGTCACCCGTGAGCAGCAGGTCGATGCGGCTGCCGTCCCCGTAGCGGACCTCTCTGACAAGATGCGGGTAGTCCTCGAAACCGGCTATGCGGCCGGCGCTGAAGGCCTCCGCCACCACCCGATTGGCCAACGCGGAATGGATACAGGCCAGACCCGCGGCGGTTTCAACCAGCTCCCAGGTGTGGGCGTACTTGCGCCTGGGGGAATCGCTGCGGGACAACCAGACCCGCGAACCCGGCTCCGCGCAGCCGGTCATGGCGCCGGTGTTGGGGCAATGGGCGGTGATCACCTCGTCCCCGGACAGTTCGACGTCGGCGAGAAAACGCTTGTAACGGCGCAGCAGGACTCCCTCGCGCAGGTCGTCGAAGCGCATTCAACCGACAGCTTGGGACAAGCGCTCCACCGCCAGCTCCAGCCGTTCCAGGCTGGTCGTGTAGGAGAAGCGCAAATGTTCACCGGCCCGGTAGCGGCCGAAATCCAGCCCCGGCGTCAGCGCGACGCCGTGCTCCTCCAGCAACCGCAGGCACAAGGCCTCGCTGTCGGCGGTAAAGCGGCTGGCGTCGGCGTAGATGTAAAAGGCACCCCGGGCGCGCAGGGCACGGCAAAACCCAGATCCCGTACCGCGGGCAACAGGAAATCCCGGCGCTGTCGGAAAACCTCGCGGCGTTCCTCCAGAATATCCCGGGTGGCCGGTTCAAATCCCGCCAGCGCCGCGTGCTGGGCCATCGTGGACATGGATATGAACAGGTTCTGGGCCATCTTCTCCATCTCGACAACCGCCGCTGCCGGCGCCACCAGCCAGCCCAAACGCCAGCCCGTCATGCCAAAGTACTTGGAAAAGCTGTTGATCACGAAAGCGTCGTCGTCCACTTCCAGCACCGAGGGGGCTTCCCCGTCGTAGCAGAGGCCGTGGTAGATCTCGTCCACCAGCAGATGTCCGCCGCGGGCGCGCGACCGCCCCGGACAGGGACGCCAGGTCAGCGCGCGATAACGCGGTGCCGGTGGGGTTGGCCGGCGACGCCACCAGCGCGCCGATGGTATTGTCGCACCAGTGCTCGGCCACGAGCGTTGCGTTGAGCTGGTAATTGTCTGCGGCGGTCACCGGAACCAGTTGGCCCCGGCCCTCGACAAGGCGCATGAAATGGCGGTTGCAGGGATAGCCGGGATCGGTCATCAGCATCCCCTTCCCCGGCTCGACCAGCAGGGCCGCGATCAGCAGCAGCGCGCCCGAGGCCCCCGGTGTCACCATGATGCGTTCCGGCCCGATATCCAGACCGTATGTCGCCGCGTAGTGGGCGGCAATCGCCTCGCGCAGCGGCGGGATACCGGCCGCCTGGGAATAGTGTGTCTCGCCGCGGGCCAGAGCCGCGCGGCCCGCCTCGACGATGGGCCCCGCCGTGACAAAATCCGGCTCGCCGGCCGCCATGTGCACGATGTCCTCGCCCGCGGCCGCCAGCCGGGTGGCGCGCTCCAGTACGGCCACGACCCGGAAGGGCTCGATGTCCCCCACCCGGGCGGCAAACCCCGCGGGACCAGTACTTGCCATAGCCTTCCCCTGAAGCGGCGAGCGCGCCATTCTAGTGCCGCCTTCAGGCGCGGTGCAACACGCATAAATTTGTAGGCGGAAACAGTAGCGCCACCCCGGCTAATCTGGTAGTTTCACCGCCCCTGGATTCCGGGTGACCTCGAGAGTCCGGTCCGGAAACAGTTCCAGTTACCATTGCAGGATGGGAAAGTCACCATGCCTCGAGCCACCAAAAAAGCGACACCGAAGAAAACCGCCGTGAAAAAAGCCACCGCGAAGAAGACGACAACGAAGAAAACCGCCGCTAAAAAAACCACCGCCAAAAAGCCGACAACAAAAAAAGCTGCGGCCAAAAAAACCGCGACAAAGAAAACTCCGGCAAAGAAAACCGCCAAAGAAAACCGCGGCGAAAAAGCTCCAGCCAAGAACCGCGGCCAGGAAGACTGCGGCGAAGAAAGCTCCGCAGAAAACCCCAGCGGAAAAAACTACAGCGAAGAAAAGCCCGGCTAAAAAAACCCCGGCTAACCTGCCTGGGCCGGAGTCCCAGGACTTCAAGCCCTACAAGCCGGCGCGCGGCGAGCGCTACATGAACGAGGAGCAGCGCGAGCACTTCAAATCCATCCTCAGGACCTGGAAAAAGGACCTGATGGAGGAAGTGGACCGCACCGTCAGTCATATGAAGGACGAAGCGGCCAATTTCCCCGATCCCGCCGACCGCGCCACGCAGGAAGAGGAGTTCAGCCTTGAACTGCGCACCCGCGATCGGGAACGCAAGCTGATCAAGAAAATCGACGCCACCATGGAACTCATCGAACAGGACGAGTACGGCTACTGCGAGGCCTGCGGCATCGAGATCGGCATCCAGCGCCTGGAGGCGCGGCCCACCGCTTCCCTGTGCATCGACTGCAAGACACTGGCCGAAATCAAGGAAAAGCAGGAGCTGGGCTGATCCCCGATGGACCCGGGCGAAGGGGCCGCCTGTGACTGCGCACCAGCCAGCCTACCGCGGGCGCTTCGCCCCCTCCCCCACCGGCCCCTTGCACCTGGGGTCGCTCGTCGCGGCGCTCGCCAGTTATCTGGACGCGCGCAGCCGGAAAGGCGCCTGGCTGGTGCGCATGGAGGATCTCGACCCGCCGCGAGAGGTGCCGGGCGCCGCTGACCGCATCCTGCAGAGCCTGCGCTGCCACGGCCTGCACTGGGATGAATCGCCGCTGTTCCAGAGCGAGCGCCACGAAGCCTACGCCGCCGCGCTGGACAGACTCGCCGCGACGGGCCGACTTTTTCACTGCGATTGCACGCGAGCCCTGCTGGGGCCTCACGGCGTGTGCCAGGGGCACTGCCGCACGCGCCAGGAATCCCTCGCCGGCGACACCGCCCTGCGCATCGATGTCCCGCCCGAGTATGCGATAGAGGTGAACGACGCACTGCAGGGGTTGCAGCACTGGCCGCTGGGACAGACCCGCCGCGATTTCGTGGTGCGGCGCAAGGACGGCCTGGACGCGTACCAGCTGGCGGTTGTCGTCGACGACTGCGCCCAGAACATCACCCACGTCGTGCGCGGCTGCGACCTGCTGGATCCGACGGCGCCGCAGATCTATCTGCAGGGGCTGCTCGACTGCCCGACGCCGCGCTACTGTCATCTGCCTGTCGCTACCAACCGCGACGGGCGGAAGCCGGAGTAAACAGACCCGCGCCCCCGCTCTCGACGACACGCAGCCGCAGGCCAACCTGCGCCGGGCCCTGCATTTTCTCGGCCAGGAGGAACCGCCGCCGGACGTGTGCCGTACCGAGGACATTCTGCGGTTCGCCGTATCCCAGTGGACGCTGCACGACGTCCCCGCGACCCCTGCAATACCGGCGGCCAGCGTCGGTGTGGATGCCTGAGCTTTACCCTCCCGGGGCGCTTCAGTAGTATCGCCACAGGCAAGGGGTAATCGCCGGAGTTCATCGCCATGTACATCAACCGCGCGCTGCTGCTGGCCATCGGCGTGCTGATCGTATTCATGCCTTCGCTGGCCGACTGGCTCACGGACTCCGCGACCGCCTGGCACAGGCCCTATCAACTGTGGCTACTGGTGGTGCTGGCGGCCTACTGGAACCAGCGCTCCGGGTCGCCGGATGAGCTTTAGCCTCACCGAGATCCTGCTGTTCATCGTCGCCTATCTGAGCGGCCTTTTCGCGGTGGCCTTCCTGGCCGACAAGGGTATTCTGCCGCGGCGCGTGACTGATCACCCCGCGGTCTATGTCCTGTCGCTGGGCGTGTTCGGCGGTGCCATGGCCAGTAACGGTGCCGTGGCGCTGGCCCACGAACAGGGCTACGGATTCCTGCTCTACTACCTCGGCGTGGTGCTGATGTTTGTTCTGGCCGCCGTGTTGCTGATGCCCCTGCTGCGACTGTGCCGCGTCTACCAGCTCGCCTCGCTGGCGGATGTGCTGACCTTCCGCTTTCGCAGTCCCGCGGTGGGCGGCGCCATTACCGCGGCGATGTGCATCACATTGCTGCCGCTGTTCGCACTGCAGATAGAGGCGGTCGCAGAGAGCATTTCGATTCTCGCCGGCGACACGGCGGCCTCCGCGGAAGGTCCCGACCGCCACCGCCAGCTGGCGCAACTGTTCTGCATTATCATCACCGTGTTCTCCATTCTCTTCGGCACCCGCCAGCGCCCCGCCCAGCAGCACAACGCCGGCCTGGTGACCGCCATCGCCTTCGAGTCGCTGGTCAAGCTCTGCGCGCTGCTGGCGCTGATGTTCGCCGCGGTATTCGGTGTTTTTGGCGGATTCGGCGGCCTGGAGCTATGGCTGACGGACAATCCGCAAATCGGCGCCGCGCTGCAGCGCACGACCGGCGGCCCGACCGCCGCCACCCTGCTGCTGGTGTTTTTCGCGGGGGCGGTATGCATGCCCCACATCTTCCACATGGCCTTCGCCGAGAACAACGAAAGCCGGGACCTGTACACCGCCACGTGGGGCCTGCCCCTCTTCCTGCTGCTGCTCAGCCTGCCGGTGCTGCCGGTGGCCTGGGCGGCGGTGGCGCTGGACCAGGGCCTGCCCCCGGACTACAGCGGCCTGGCCATCGGGCGCGCGCTGCAATCGCCGGGGATCAGTGCCGCCGCCTTCGTCGCGGGCCTGTCCGCCGCCAGCGCGACCATCATTATCACCACCCTGGCACTGGCCAATATGTGTGTCACTCACCTGTTGCTGCCCCTCAGGCTGCGGCAGACGGACCGGCACCAGAGTCTGTACTCGGAACTGACATGGGCCAGGCGCGCGCTGATCGCCGTACTCATTCTCGCTGGCTACCTGTTCTACGTCGCGCTGGACGGCAGGGAGAGCCTGACCCGGCTGGCGCTGGTGGCGTTCGCGGGCACCCTGCAGTTTCTGCCCGGTGTCATCGCCATACCGTACTGGCGGCGGGCCACACGCCGAGGGCTGCTGGCCGGGCTCGCCGCCGGCCTGGCGGTCTGGGCGGTTTGCCTGATGCTGCCGCTGACCGGCATCTATCACCCACAGCCGCTGGCGGAACTGTTCGGCGCCCTCGCCTTTATCGAGGATGACGCCTGGACCGCCGCGACGCTGCTCTCGATCTGTCTCAACGGCGCGCTGTTCGTCGCCGTTTCCCTGTTGACCCGACCCGACAAGGGCGAGCAGGTCGCCGCGGAAATCTGCTCGATGGACGCCCGCACACGCCCCACCCGCCGCACTCTTTCGGTAAGCAGTGCCGCGGATTTCGTGGAGAAGCTCGCGCCCGCCCTCGGCGACAAGACCGCCCGCGCCGAGGTGGATCTGGCGCTGAGCGAGCTGCAGTTCTCGGCAGAAGAGGACAGACCGTACGCGTTGCGCCGCCTGCGCGCGCGGGTCGAGGCCAACCTGTCGGGGTTGCTCGGACCCGCAATGGCGAATCGCATCCTCGAAAGGCGTCTGCCGTTCCTGCCGGACGACCGCAACGCAATCGATGACATCCAGCTCATCGAGCGCAATGTGGACCGGGCCCAGTCCCGCTTCACGGGTCTGGCCGCGGATCTGGACAACCTGCGGCGCCACCACCGGGAGACCCTGGACAAACTGCCCATCGGCGCCTGCTCTATCGGTGCCGACGGCGAAATCCTCATGTGGAACCGCAGCATGGAGAAGATCACCGGCATTGGCGCCGACCAGGTGCTGGGCTCCCTGCTGAGCGCCATTCCGGACCCCTGGAGTGCGGTGCTGGCCGACTTCCGCGCGGGCGGGGACGATACCGCGGTCAAGACCGAGGTCGTTATGCGGCACGGCCCCTCCCGCTGGGTCAGCCTGCACAAAAACCTGATTGAATGGCACGGCGAGGACGATACCGTGATCATGGTGGAAGACGTGACGGATTATGAATTGCTGGCGACGGAACTGCTGCACAACGAACGGCTGGCCTCCATTGGCCGCCTTGCGGCGGGGGTGGCTCACGAAATCGGCAACCCGGTGACCGGCATTGCCTGCCTGGCGCAGAACCTGGAGTACGAAACGGACCCCGCAGAGGTGCGCCACATGGCCCACGATATTCTGACCCAGACCAATCGCGTCACGCGTATCGTGGAATCGCTGATGAATTTCTCCCACACGGGTAAGAGCGGCACGGAACGCGAGCTCTGCGCGGTAAACCTTGCGGATTGTATCGACGAGGCCATTCACCTGCTGGGGCTGGATATGGAGGCAAAACCCGTGCGCTTCGACAACCACTGCGATCGCGAACTACTGGTCCGGGCGGACAGCCAGCACCTGTTACAGGTCTTCATCAACCTGCTGGCCAACGCCAGGGACGCCTGCGACGACTACGGCGAAGTACACATCAGCGCGAGGGCCTGCGACGAGCGGGTGACAATCCACGTGGAGGACAACGGTTGCGGCATCCCCGCGGAACTACAGAGCCAGGTATTCGAGCCCTTTTTCACCACCAAGGAGCCGGGCGCGGGCACCGGGCTGGGCCTGGCGCTGGTGTTCAGCCTCGTCGACGACATGGACGGGCAGGTGCACCTCACCAGCCCCCTCGACGGCGGCACGCAGTCCGGAACCCGCGTATCGCTGGAGCTTTACCGTGCCACCTACGGCGCCGATTTTCAGGTCTAGGAGGGTGTTGCACTGGCACCACGCCGGAATGCGGTGTATTTTTGTAACAGTCGTTTCATAGGTAACACTTCATGCAGAAAATCCTGGTAGTGGAAGACGAATCAGTCATCCGGGTGGCGTTGCGCCGCCTGCTGGAGCGCAACGGGTACGAGGTCAGCGAGGCCGGCTCGGTGCAGGAGGCGGAAAAGGAACACGATCTCGGCGATTTTGATCTGGTGATCAGCGACCTGCGATTACCCGGCGTCCCCGGCACCGACCTGATAAAGAAAGCCGGGGAGGTGCCGGTACTGATCATGACCAGTTACGCCAGCCTGCGGTCGGCCGTGGATTCCATGCGCATGGGCGCGGTCGACTATATCGCCAAACCCTTCGATCACGCCGACATGGTCAGCGCCGTCGAGCGCATCATAGCCGACCACCCGACACCGCGGGCCGAGGCCGCCCGGCAGCGCCAGGCATCCGACACGGAGGAAGGCGTGACGGGCGTTGACGGCAATTGCCCGGCCATGCTCACCCTGTACGAACACATCGAAAAAGTGGCCCCCACGGACTCCACGGTGCTGGTGCTCGGCGAGACCGGCACCGGCAAGGAACTGGTGGCGCGCGCGGTACAGCAGCGCAGCCTGCGCGCCGACAAGACTCTTGTCTGTGTAAACTGCGCCGCGATTCCCGACACACTCATCGAATCGGAACTGTTCGGTTACGAGAAGGGCGCGTTCACCGGCGCCAACGCCAGCCGCATGGGCCTGATTGAGGCCGCCGACGGCGGCACGCTGTTTCTCGATGAGATCGGCGAACTGCCGATGGAGGCCCAGGCGCGCCTGCTGCGTTTTATCCAGGAGGGTGAAATCCGCCGCATTGGCTCGGTGCATTCGCGCAAAGTCAACGTGCGCCTGATCTGCGCCACCCACCGCAACCTGCAGCAGCTGGCCGCCCAGGGCCAGTTCCGGCAGGATCTGTACTATCGCATCAACGTGCTGCGCCTGTCGCTGCCGCCCCTGCGAGACAGGGGCAAGGATATCCTGCACCTCGCCGAGCGCATGCTGCAGCAACAGACGGAACGCCTCGGCAAGAGGACCATGCGCCTGTCACCCAGGGCGATCCAGGCGATTACCACCTACCAGTGGCCCGGTAACGTGCGCGAGCTGGAACACGCCATAGAACGCGCGGTCGTTCTGTGCGACGGCGAAGAGATCGACAACGGGGCTCTCGGTATCGATCTCGAACTGGTCAATATCAATCGGCTGCGCGGCGAGCAGGGCATGGCCTCCCAAACCAAATCCAGCAGCATGAGCAGCGAGCCGCAGGAAGACCTGTCACTGGAGGACTACTTCCAGCGTTTCGTGCTGGAACACCAGGACTCCATGAGCGAAACGGAACTGGCGCAGAAGCTGGGTGTCAGCCGCAAATGCCTGTGGGAGCGACGCCAGCGATTCGGCATCCCGCGCAGCAAGGGCAGCTCGGCTGGCCGCCGCAAGAGCGCCGCGGGGCAGAAATAGTCGTTACCGGCGCTGATAGCCCCTTCACACTGTAGGGTATTTCGGTAACACATTGCCATCATAACGTGTCACCGTTGTGGCCACTTTACATATAACACACTGATTTTAAAATATAATTTAATTTCTGGCACAGAAGCTGCAATCGTGAAGGTGGCACAAAAGTAAAAATAATACTTGCCGCAATAAAAATAACAGTCTCGCTATGGACCTGGGTGGGGAAGTTTACTTCCCCTCACTTTCCGGGTGAGCGCCACCGAGATGACGCCATCCGGACACTGTAGCGCTGGCCCGTGAATGTGCTTGTTCACGTTCACCACAGCATGGGCAACCCGACAGAACCTTGTTCTGTTCCGATGATAATAAACACAACGCCCAGAACTAAGAATAACTCCTGACGTGAGACCTGGCTGGGGAAAACCCTGTTTTCCCCAGCCTTTACACCGCTGACCCTGCGGGTCGCCCGCGTCGCCTTCTATGCTAGACTGCCCGCCTGTCAGGACACCGTCACAGGGCCGAACCCGCTTGAACGTCATCCCCAGGGACCAGCACGGGATATCCCGCAAAAACATCTCCGACAGTGCGCTCAGGGTCATGTCACAGCTGCGCAGGGAGGGCTATGACGCCTATCTCGTGGGCGGCGCCGTTCGCGACCTGTTGCTGGGAGGCCACCCGAAGGATTTCGACGTGGCGACCGACGCCACCCCGGAGGCGATCAAGGGGCTGTTTCGCAGTGCGCGCATCATCGGGCGGCGCTTCAGGATCGTTCACGTGCGCTACGGCCGGGAGATCATAGAAGTAACGACTTTCCGCGGCCACCACGAGAGCACCGGAGCGGACACGGGCGCTAGCGACCGCCACGCCACATCCCGCCACTCCGCCAGCGGCCTGCTGCTCAGGGACAACGTCTACGGCACCCTCGAAGAGGACGCCGTGCGCCGCGACCTGACCGTCAACGCCCTCTACTATGACGCCGGCAACTTCGAGGTGCTGGACCACGTGGGTGGACTCGAAGACCTGCGGGCCCGCCGCATCCGCGTGATCGGCGACCCGCTGCAACGCTACACTGAAGACCCGGTGCGCATGCTGCGCGCGGTGCGCTTCGCCGCGAAACTGGATTTTGACCTGGAGAAGAATACCGCGAAGGCCATTGCCGAGTGTGCGCCACTGCTGGCGGAGATCCCGCCGGCCCGCCTGTTCGACGAGTTTCTGAAACTGTTTCTGGGCGGGCGCGCGGCGGCGACCCTTGACGAGCTCCTGGCCCGGGATCTACTGCGTTATCTTTTCCCGGAAACCTGCCTGCACCTGAATCAGGACGATACGGCCCTGCCACTGCTGCGCGCGGCCATGCGCAACACCGACCAGCGCATCGCCGCCGACAAGCCCGTTACTCCCGCCTTCATTCTCGCCGCGCTGCTCTGGCCGGTGGTAGTCCACCGCGCACAGCAGCTACAGGAGCGCGGCGACGCGCCCATAGCGGCCATGCACAGCGCTGCGCAGCAGGCGGTTGCCGAGGCGGTGCAACAGGTGGCGATCCCGCGCCGCTTCAGTCAGCCCATGCGGGAAATCTGGGAATTGCAGATCCGCCTGCAAAACCGGCGCGGGCGCCGGGCGGCGGAGCTGGTCGACCAGCGCCGCTTCCGCGCCGCCTACGATTTCCTGTTGCTGCGCGAGCAGGCCGGAGAAGATACCGGCGATCTCGGCGGCTGGTGGACCGAGTTTCAGGAACTGCCGCTGGAAGAACGACTGCGGCAGGTGGGCTCCTCCGGCGGCGGCCGCTCGCGACGGGGATCGCGGCGCCGGCGGGCCGGGGGCGCCAGTTGAACCGGGCCTTTGTCGGACTGGGCAGCAATCTCGGGGAACCGGCCACCCAGTTGCGACGCGCCCTGGGCGCCCTCGACCGGCTGCACGGGTCCCGCCTGGTACGGGTCTCCAGCGCCTATCGAAGCGCGCCGCTGGGCCCGCCCGACCAGCCCCACTACCTGAATGCCGTGGCGCTGCTGCACACCACCCTGCCCCCCCACGCGCTGCTCGAAAAGTTGCAGGCGATCGAGGACAGCCAGGGCCGGCGACGCGACGTCCGCTGGGGTCCCCGCACACTGGATCTGGATCTGCTGCTGTACGACGAGTTGAGCATGGATGACGCTCACCTGACGCTGCCGCACCCGCGCCTGTATGAGCGCGACTTCGTATTGTATCCGCTGCGCGAGATCAGTGATGCAAATCTGGTGCTGCCGGACGGCCGCGATCTTGCTACATTAATCCGTTCATGTCCGGACAACAGCCTGGCCAGAACGGGATGCCTGACACCGATTCATTGAGACCTGGCGGCGGTGACGGGACCGACGGGGCGCGACCCGATGCCTGAGAGCGAGGCCGTCAGCGTCGATCTCAAGGGCCGGGAACCGCCGGTGTACATCGCCGTCGAGGGTCCGATCGGCGTCGGCAAGACCACGCTGGCAAAAAAGCTGGCCGCGACGTTCAACTATGCGACCCTGCTCGAGGATGCCCAGGCCAATCCATTCCTCGAAAAATTCTACCGCGAGGGACAGCACGCGCTGGCCACCCAGTTATCCTTTCTCTTCCAGCGGGCGCAGAAGATCCAGGAATTGCGCCAGGCGGATATATTTCACCCCGTGCGCGTGGCCGACTTCCTGATCGAGAAAGACCCGCTGTTCGCGCGTGTCAATCTGGATCCGGACGAATTCCAGCTCTACGAAAAGGTCTACCGGCAGCTCACCATCGATGCGCCCAGGCCCGACCTGGTCATCTACCTGCAAGCGCCGACAGACGTGTTGCTGTCGCGCATCGAAAACCGCGGACTGCACTACGAACAGGGCATCGAAAGCGGCTATCTGGAACGACTCAACGAAGTGTACAGCCAGTTCTTTCTATATTACGATGACGCTCCGCTGCTGATCGTCAACGCCAGCGCCATCGATCTGGCGAATCGCGCAGAGGACTATCGGCACCTGGTGGACTACATGCTCGATATTCGCAGCGGCCGCCACTACTTCAACCCCACGATCTTCGGATAGGCGTGCCGCGGCCATAGACGGGCCAGTCTTACACCACACAGGACTCTCGCCATGGGCAAATACACGATCAGCACCCTGGACAAAATGAAGGCCGCCGGGGAAAAGTTCGCCTGTATCACCGCCTATGACGCCACGTTCGCGCGCCTCATCAGCGAGGTGGGCGCCGAGGCAATTCTGATCGGCGACTCCCTCGGCATGGTCCTGCAGGGGCACGACAGCACCATCCCCGTGACCATCGAGGACATGGCCTATCACACCGAGTGCGTCTGCCGTATCGACCCCCAGCCGCTGATCATCGCGGACATGCCCTTCATGACCTACACGACTCCGGAACAGACCATGGCCAACGCCACCCGGCTGATGCAGGCCGGCGCGCAGATGGTGAAGATGGAGGGCGGTACCTGGCTGAGCGAATCCATCAGCATGCTGGTGGAACGGGGTATCCCGGTCTGCGCACACCTCGGCCTGACACCGCAGTCAGTGAACACCTTCGGCGGCTTCAAGGTGCAGGGACGCACGCCCAAGGAAGCCAAATCGATCCTCGCCGACGCCGTTGAAATCCAGGACGCCGGCGCGAGCCTGCTGGTGCTCGAATGCATTCCCGCGGACCTGGCCAGTGACATCAGCACCAATCTGGACATTCCCGTCATCGGTATCGGCGCCGGTAGCGGCACGGACGGGCAGGTACTGGTCATGCACGACCTGCTGGGCCTGTCCGAGCACACACCGCGGTTTGTGCAGAATTTCATGACGGGCCAGGCGACGATCCGCGACGGCCTGCAGGCTTTTGTCGACGCGGTCAAGGACGGCAGCTTCCCCCGCGAAGAGCACACCTACACCTGATGCGCCGGTCAGGCCGTCGCGCGGATCCCGGCTCTTCCCGGCGCCCAACAATCAAAGGTTAGTAAGCGCTTACTTACTGGCGGTCTGCGAAGCATTCCCTGCCCCAATCGGGTGCTTCCTTTCGTAACAGATTTTGTGAATTGTGCACGAAAATCCGTTGTCGCAGGGGGACCCTTCCGGCATACTTCCGGCTCACCTGACCGTGTGAACGTCGCCGTGCGACCGGCGGTCCAAAGGTGAGTGGCTTCACTATTCCGCTGCGGGGGACAGGTCGCTATGCGAACTTACAGCCATACCGCCAGATTGCAGTCCGCCCTGCGCGAATTCCGCGACAAGGGCCAGTGCATTGCCTTCGTACCCACCATGGGCAATCTCCACCAGGGACATCTCGAACTGGTGCGCAAAGCGCGGCAACTTTGCGACGTGGTCGTCGTGAGCATTTTCGTCAACCCCCTGCAATTCGGCCCCGGCGAAGACCTGGACGCCTACCCCCGCACACTCGCGGCCGACCGGGAAAAGCTGTTCGCCGAGGGCGTGCAGGTCCTCTACACACCCGCGGTGGAGGAAATCTACCCGAACGGCATGGCGACGCAAACGCTAGTGCATGTTCCGGACCTCGGGGACACCCTGTGCGGCAGCAGCCGTCCCGGTCATTTCGATGGCGTGACCACGGTTGTGTGCAAGTTGTTCAACGCCGTGCAGCCGGACGTAGCGGTGTTCGGCGAGAAGGACTTCCAGCAGCTGTCCATCGTACGCCGCATGGTGCACGACCTGTGCATGCCCATTGCAATTGTCGGCGTGGCAACCAGTCGCGACGAGGACGGTCTGGCGCGAAGCTCGCGCAACGGCTACCTGTCAGCCGAGGAGCGGCGTATCGCACCACTTCTGCACCAGACATTGAACAGCTGTCGCGAGGCCATTGCCTGCGGCTTCGACAATTTCCTCCAGCTCGAATCGCACGCGCGCATGCAGCTGCTGCAGGCGGGCTTCGAACCCGACTATTTCGCGATTCGCGATGCCAGGACGCTGCGCACCGTAACCGAGGATACGGAGGAAATCGCCATCCTCGCTGCCGCGCGGCTGGGCGGGACGCGCCTGATCGACAACGTGCGCCTGGCGCTGAACCCGGTTTCCGACTGGGGCATGCTCGCCGGCGGCTGAACGCCGGAATCCATTCGATTCCCATTCCGCAGTGACAGATCGATCGCGTGTCGGTTGCAAATGTCACACTGCTCCGGGGTTTGACCTTCCGGTGCCTTTTTGCAGTATCATCCAAGGCTCCAGCAGCAGTCCCAACAAAGGTTTTCCATGTCAGAATTCGCCACGCGACCCGTTCCAGACAGTTTCCGCGACGCTCACATAGACGCCGAAAAATACGCGGACATGTACCGACGTTCCATCGAGGACCCCGAGGGCTTCTGGGCCGATATGGCCGGCGCTTTCATCTCCTGGCAGGAGCCGTGGAAAGAAGTCGTCGACTACGATTTTTCGCGTGGCGAAGCCCGGTGGTTTTCGGGGGGCGTGCTCAATGTCAGTTACAACTGCATCGACCGGCATCTGCCGCAACGCGCCGAACAGACCGCCCTGATCTGGGAGGGCGACGACCCTGCCGTCAGCGAGCATATCAGCTACGGGGAGCTACAGACGCAGGTCTGCCGCCTGGCCAACACCCTCAAGAGCCGCGGCGTGCAAAAGGGCGATCGTGTGTGTATCTACATGCCCATGATCCCGGAAGCGGCCTACGCCATGCTCGCCTGCGCACGGATCGGCGCCGTGCACTCGGTGGTCTTCGGCGGATTTTCGCCAGAGGCGCTAAAGGACCGGATACTGGATTCGGACTGCCGGGTGCTGATCACCGCGGACGAAGGAGTTCGCGGCGGCAAGAACATCCCGCTCAAGGCCAATGCGGACAAGGCGCTGGATGCCTGCCCCAACGTACATACCTGCCTCGTCGTGCAACGCACCAGCGGCGATATCGAGTGGTGGGAGGACCGCGATTTCTGGTACCACGACCTGGTCGAGGCCGCCGCTGCCGATTGCCCGCCGGAACCGATGGACGCGGAAGACCCCTTGTTTATCCTCTATACCTCGGGTTCAACCGGCAAGCCCAAGGGCGTCCTGCACACCACCGGGGGCTACCTGCTGCAATCCGCGATGAGCTTCAAATACACCTTCGATTACCGCGAGGGCGATGTCTACTGGTGCACCGCCGACGTGGGCTGGGTCACCGGTCACACCTATATCGTCTACGGTCCGCTCGCCAATGGGGCAATCTCGCTGATGTTCGAGGGTGTGCCCACCTACCCGGACGCAGGACGTTGCTGGGAGGTCGTGGACAAGCACGGGGTAAATATTTTCTACACCGCGCCGACGGCGATCCGCGCCCTGCAGGCGGTGGGTGACGAGCCCGTCAAACGCAGTTCCCGATCCAGCCTGCAGCTGCTGGGCACGGTGGGCGAGCCCATCAACCCCGAGGCCTGGGAGTGGTACTACCAGGTGGTGGGCGACAGCCGCTGCCCCATCGTGGACACCTGGTGGCAGACCGAAACCGGCGCCATCATGATCACGCCGCTGCCCGGCGCCACGACCTTGAAACCGGGCTCCGCCGCACAGCCCTTCTTCGGCGTACAGCCGGCGCTGCTGGATGAACAGGGCAAAGAGATCGAAGGCCCCGGCGCGGGCAACCTGGTCATCAAGCAATCCTGGCCCGGCCAGATGCGCACCGTCTACGGCGATCACCAGCGTCTGGTGGACACCTACTTCAGCCAGTATCCCGGCTACTACTTCACCGGCGACGGCGCCAGCCGCGACGAGGACGGCTACTACTGGATCACCGGCCGCGTGGACGACGTGCTCAACGTCTCCGGCCACCGCATGGGCACGGCCGAAGTGGAGAGCGCGCTGGTGCTGCACGACGCGATCGCCGAGGCGGCGGTGGTCGGCTTTCCCCACGACATCAAGGGCCAGGGCATCTACGCCTACGTGACGCCTGATGGCAGGACGTCGAAGCCAGCGAGGCACTGCGAAAAGAACTGCGACGAGCTTGTGCGCCAAGGAAATCGGCGCCATCGCCAAACCCGACATCATCCAGTGGGCGCCGGGCCTGCCCAAGACGCGTTCGGGCAAGATCATGCGCCGCATCCTGCGCAAGATCGCCGAAAAGGACCTGGACAACCTCGGTGACACCAGCACCCTGGCGGACCCGTCCGTGGTCGAGACACTGGTTGCCGATCGGCCGGATTAGGCCGGCTATTACAACAGCCACAATTTGACGGGCATCCAGATGCCCATCAGCATCATCATCAGGTTTTCCGTCAGCGACACGAACCCTAGCGGCACATTGCTGTCTCCGCCGACACACGCGCATTTCAGTTCGCGCTTGTCGACATAGACCGCCTTGAAAACGGAAACCGCACCGACCGTACCAATGAACAACGCCACAGGCGCCGCCAGCCAGATCAATATCCCTGCAATCATCAAAATGCCGGCGAATGCCTCGGCATAGGGATAGATATAACCGTAAGGCACCCACCGCCGCGCCAGCAGATCATAGTTCAGAAACATCGTCGAAAAACTCTCGACGTCCTTCAGTTTCTGCAGGGCAAGCAGAGTCATCGACATGGCGATAAACAACTCGGCCGTGCGCACCGACACCAGATCGGCACCGGCTGTCAACCTGACTGCGATCGCCATCGCCAGGCCGGTCGCGAACAACGCCAGCACGGGCCGGTACGATGTTTCCTCGTCATCGGGAGAATCCTTCCCCAGATAGACCCGCAACTCATCGTAACCGCCGACGCGCTGCCCGCCGAGCCAGACTTGCGGCGTCGTGTCGACGTTATGCTCCCGTTTGAAGGCCTCGGTCTCTTCCCGCGTGGTGAGATGGTGGTCTTCAACCGCATAGCCCGCACGCTCCAGCAAGCTCTTGCTTTTCAGACCGAAAGGACACAGATGCTCCGGCATGACCATACGGTAGAGACTGGCCGATTTGTTGCCATTGCCAGCATAATCAGTCATTTATTCAGACCTCCCCGCAAGCGTGTGCCCGCGCTCAAGCACCGGTGCGATATTGACAGTCGGAATCAGCGAAAGGTCGGGCTCGGGAAGCTGGGGATCGGTGCCGATTGTGGGCTCGATGGGCTTTCCCGGACTGCCACAGCCCGTGATTAACGCAACAACTAAAACCGGTAACAGAAAGCGGTATGTACATGACTGAAACGTAGTCTCGATGATTTGCCGCCAGATTAATACATATATCGCGCCATAGCACCACAGAAGCAGCGATTGGCTAGTGACTCATTTTGAATTTTCGCCGGAGTTGCAGCGTCAGAAGGGTATGCTCTCCCTGGAACCGTGCGGCGACAGGAGAGCCTGCCCCTCTTTTTCGGGCACGTCGCCGCCCGAGCCTGGCCAGGGACGGCCGCTTTTTGGCGTGTTCCAGGGAGAGCATACCCTTCTGACGCTCTGGGCATAGTTTCAAAATGGGTCACTACCGGCGGTTGGCCGCGACAAGTAGGCCGGGAAGAACCCGATGTGGCCTGCGCCAACACGCCTGTCAGTCGGTTATAGTAGGCAAATTTCGCGTCAATGGAGATAAGCGTGGACAACCTGCAAACCCTGCTCGCCATCGAGGAAATCAAACGGCTCAAGGCCCGATACTTTCGCTGTGTAGATTGCAAGGACTGGAGCGGCCTGCAAGCACTCTTCACCCCCGATGCGGAGTTCGACATGAGCGGCGAGATGCGCGATGACAATCGGGAGGATGGCCGCGTTCGCGGTGCCGCCAGGATTGCCGCCTTCATACGTTCAGCCGTGGATGACCTGGAAACGGTCCATCACGGGCACACGCCCGAGATCGACATCCACACCGCGGACAGCGCCCGGGGAATCTGGGCGATGGAAGATTTGTTGCGCTGGCCGCCGGGCGGCCCGCTACAGTCCCTGCGCGGTTATGGGCACTACCACGAGACCTACGAACGCCTCGACGGTGACTGGCATATCAAGTCCAGCAAGCTCACCCGTCTGCGGGTCGATGTCGTACCCGCCGGGACAGATGGCGAATAAATAGAAGGGCATCCGGTCCCTGCGAGTGTCAGCACGATTCAGGAACCACCCGGATAGAGATGCTCGCGCGACAGGGGAATCGTGTTGTTGTTCGCGCGCGCGAAGACCACCTGGAACAATTGCAATTGGGCGGTGCTGAAAGCGGCGCAAGAACCCGCGAGGTACAGGCGCCAGGTGCGCACGAACTCCTGGTCGAACATCCCGGCGACCGCGTCGACGTTGGCCTCGAAACGGGCCAGCCAGTGTTCGAGGGTCTTTGCGTAATGCAGGCGCAGATTCTCGACATCGAGTACGGAGAGGGAGTTGTCCTCGAAAATCGCCATCATCTGCCGCAGCGAGGGCGGGTAGGCGCCGGGAAAGATACGCTTTTCAATCCAGGCATTCATCGGTCGCGGCCGGTTGCGCCCGATGCTGTGTATCAGACCGATGCCGTCTTCGCGGAGGCAGCGGTCGACGATACGACCCAGTTCCCCGTAGTTATCCGTACCCACATGTTCCAGCATGCCGACCGACACAAAGCGATCGCAGGTGCCATCGATATTGCGATAGTCGTCCTCGATATATTCGACGCGCTCCTCGAGGCCCTCCTGACGCGCGCGCTCGCGCGCGTAAGTGATCTGTTCGTGAGAAATATTGTAGGCTTTCACTGTCACGCCGTAGTGTCGGGCGAGGAAGCGCCCAAGGCCGCCCCAGCCGCAGCCGGCCTCGACCACGGTCTGGCCGGGCTCGAGGCACAGCTTGCGCGCCACGTGGTGCAACTTGGCGGCCTGCGCGTCTTCCAGAGTCATGGCGGGATCGGGAAAATAGGCGCAGGTATACTGCATATAATCACGATCCAGCCAGAGTTCATAAAACGGGTTGGCAAGGTTGTAGTGATGATGAATATTGCGCCGCGATGCGCTCGGTGAATTGGCGCGCGGTCGGTGCAACAGTCGCTGGACCAGCCCGGGTCCGCGTCCCCGGGTTGCGGAATTCCCCCGATAGGCGCACTCGATAAATTCCACCAGATCGCCGGTAAGCGTCAAGCGCCCGGATGTATACAGTTCCCCGAACTGGTATTCCGGGTCGAGAGCCAACTGATACAGTGCGCGCCGGTCCGCGAAGGTTACTTCAAAGCGGGCAGGCTGTGCCGACTGCACGCTGGTTCCATCCCACAATCGCAGCCGGAACGGCGGATTTCCCATGGCGCGCAGCATTCTGGCCGCCAACCAGCGATCCAGCCGCTTTTCCCCGGCGGAGCGCACCGTTTGATCGCTATCCTTGGATGAGAATCTGGAAGTGGTCATGGCCTTCTTTCCCTCACCTATTGCCGCAGTACGGTTTTCTGATACAAATCCCCGAACTTATTGTCCGGGTCATAGCGGGCTTTGAGTTCATCGTAAACGGGCCTGGAATAAATCGCCCAGAACTCATCCGGCTCGAAAAAGGAGTCGGAGTAAAGTGATTTGATGCCGCCGAGTTCCTGTACCTTTTGCTCGATCTTGCGATTGAGATACCCCGCCGGGCGCGATTGCCGGCTGTTGACCACGTCCCAGAAACCGAAGTTGATGTAGAGCGTCCCGGGATTAGTGGGAAACAGAGGAAAACACACATCGTCACGGTAGGATTTCATGGGACAGATCCAGATGGGATTGATTCCGATTTCCTTGTGGAAAAAATCAAGAAATTCAGGAGCCCGATCAACGGGTATGTCCACATCCTGTATAACCGATTCGGGATGCAGGCCCCGCAGTCGACTCAACCGCCGGGTCAGCTGCCAGCGACTGTTCCAGCGCATGACCCGCGTGTAAGTCTCTGAATTAAGACGCTTTCTTCCGAGCAAGCGGCGCAGCCACGGCTGTTGGGCATAAAGATTCCTGGAACACCAGAACCAGTCCGTATCCCAGCGCCAGATATAGTCGGCGACGGTCAGGTAGTCGATCGTGTTTTCCCGTATAGACCGATAGTAGATATTCTCGAAGGTATAATCACTGGTCCAGGGCGCATCCTCCACGAACCTGCCCACCGTCAGGTAGAGTTCATCCTCCGCGAACACGGTGCCGTCGAGAAAATCGGCGTCTGTGGAGTGCGCCTGCAGGTCGTTGAACAAATCTACCGGGTCGTGATGACGTCTGTGCTCCAGTTGTACATAAGGTTTCGCGGAAACCGTACGCGCGCGCAGCTTGAGCACATAACCCAGCGTGCCGTAAGAGTTGGGCAGGCCGAAAAACAGATCGGCATGCTGATTGTCCGGCGTGCAGGTGACTATCTCACCGGTCCCGGTGAGGACGTCCATTTCCAGGACGGTTTCGTGACTGAGACCATAACGGAAAGACGACGACTCGATGCCGACGCCGGCGATTGCGCCGCCGATGGTGATAGTCTTGAGCTGTGGCACCACGCAGGGAAGTACTCCCTGCGCCAGGGTGACATCGACCAGATCTGCGTATGTGGTCATGCCCTCGACCTCGACCCACTGCTCCCCGGGATTGACGCGCAGCACATCCGTAAACCCGCGTACGTCCAGGCGCGGACTGTCGCCTCCCTGCTTTTCGCGATCGCGAAACAGATTGGAGGTATTCTTGCCCAGGCGCACCTGGCCTTCGGACTGGAGCCGCAGGGCGGAGGCAAGCTGCCGTTTCTTGCTGTCGTGCTGCCGGGCGTTCACGGCACTGGACTCGGCGGGAGCTGCAATCCGGCCTCTCGACCTTTTAGCGGAACTTCCGCTCTTCGCCCCGGCATGACTACGCGTGTACCGAATCCTTCGCACCTCATAGTTTGTCACTATACATGTGCAAGACGCCGCCGTGTGTGGCGTGCGTAACACTGAATTCAACTTGTAATTATAGCTTACACGTACACAGTCCGGTCCACCGGCTCCCGGGCACAAAAAAGGGCGCGTCCGTGGACGCGCCCCCTGTGCCCGGTAACGGCCCGGCGGGCTACTCCGCTTCCTCCGCCGTCACATCATTGCCGCCTGCCGCTTCATCGTCCAGCAGCTCCTTGATCGATAGCTTGATGCGGCCGCGCTGGTCGACATCGAGCACTTTGACACGGATCTCGTCGCCCTCGCTGAGGTGGTCGGATACGTTCTCCACCCGCTCGTTGGCGATTTGCGAGATATGCACAAGGCCGTCCTTGCCGGGCAGGATATTGACAAAGGCGCCGAAATCGACGATGCGCTCCACCTTGCCCGTATACACCGCGCCGACTTCCGCCTCGGCAGTGATTTCCTCGACCATCGCCACCGCCGCGTCGCGAGCCACCTGGTCCTGGCCAAAGATGCGCACGGTGCCGTCATCGTCGATATCCACCGTCGCTCCCGACTGTTCCGTTATGGCACGGATCGTTGCCCCGCCCTTGCCGATAATGTCGCGGATCTTGTCGGAATCGACCTTCATGCTGACCATGCTCGGGGCGTTTTCGGACGTTACCGACCGCGCCTGGGGAATGACCTCATTCATCTGGCCGAGAATATGCAGCCGCGCCTGCAGTGCCTGCTCGAGCGCCACGTCCATGATCTGCTCGTTGATACCTTCGATCTTGATATCCATCTGCAGGGCAGTCACTCCATCGGCGGTACCGGCAACCTTGAAATCCATGTCACCCAGATGATCCTCGTCCCCGAGGATATCGGTCAGCACGGCAAACTGGTTGCCGTCCTTGACCAGACCCATGGCGATGCCTGCAACAGGCGATTTGATGGGTACGCCAGCCGCCATCAGCGCCAGCGAACCGACACAAACCGAAGCCATGGAACTGGAGCCATTGGACTCGGTGATCTCCGACACGACCCGCACGGTGTAGGGGAACTCCTCCTCCGAGGGCAGTACGGCAGCCAGACCGCGGCGCGCAAGCCGTCCGTGGCCCACTTCGCGGCGGTTGGTGAAGCCTACGCGGCCGGCCTCGCCCACCGAGTAGGGCGGGAAGTTATAGTGCAACATAAAGGAGTCCCGGCGCTCGCCTTCCAGGGCGTCGATGATCTGCGCATCGCGCGCGGAGCCCAGCGTCACCGCGCCGATAGCCTGGGTTTCACCCCGGGTGAACAGGGCGCTGCCGTGAGCCTTGCCGAGCACATCCACCTCGCAGGCAACCGGGCGCACGGTGCGATTGTCGCGGCCGTCGATACGGGACTCGCCCGCCAGGATGCGCTTGCGCACCAGGTTCTTTTCGATACTCTTGAAGACGTCCTTGACCTCGTCGGCCGTCGGCCCGTCCTCGCTGTCGCTGGCCAGCGCCTCCACGGCGGCATCGCGAATCTCGCCGATCCTGTTGGAGCGCTCGGCCTTTTCGGTGATGCGGTAGGCTTCGCCGAGATCCGCCTTGACCCGATCCTCCACGGCGGCGAGCAGCTCCGGACTGACCGCGGCGGCTTTCCACTCCCAGCGCGGCTTGCCGGCCTCGGCCACCAACTCGTTGATCACCTGAATGGCGGCCTGCATCTCCTGGTGGCCAAAAAGCACTGCACCGAGCATCTGGTCCTCCGACAGCTCCTTCGCCTCGGACTCCACCATCAGTACCGCGTCGGCGGTGCCGGCCACGACCATGTTCAGCTTGCTCTCGGCCAGCTCGTCATAGGTGGGGTTGAGGATATAGCCCTTCGCCTCGTTGAAACCCACCCGGGCGCCGCCGATCGGGCCGTTGAACGGGCAGCCGGAAATCGCCAGCGCGGCGGAAGTGCCGATCATGGCGGGGATATCCGGATCCACCTGCTTGTCCGCCGACATGACCGTACAGACTACCTGTACCTCGTGCATGAACCCGTCGGGGAATAGCGGGCGGATGGGGCGATCGATCAGGCGCGAAGTGAGCGTTTCTTTCTCGCTGGGCCGGCCCTCGCGCTTGAAAAATCCGCCGGGGATCCTACCCACCGAGTAGGTTTTTTCGATGTAATGCACCGCGAGGGGGAAAAACTCCCGCCCGGGGCGCTGGAATTTTTCGGCCACGACCGTGCACAACACAGACGTGTTTTCCACCGTGACCATGACCGCGCCCGTCGCCTGCCTGGCGATGCGGCCTGTTTCCAGGGTGACCGTCTTGCCACCGTACTCAAATGATTTTGTTACTGCGTTCACATTCATTCTCCGATTATATCTTCAGGTTCGCAGGTTCTTCCTGCGACGCCAGCCGGGCACGACACCAGGTCGCGTGGCGGCTGGCTCCAATGGGGTAAAGCCTACCGGCGCAGGCCAAGCCGTGCGATCAATTCCGTATAGCGCGCCACGTCCTTGCGCTTCAGATAGTCCAGCAGTTTACGGCGCTGATTGACCATGCGGATAAGGCCGCGGCGGGAGTGATGATCGTGCTTGTGCGACTGGAAGTGCCCCTGCAACTGCACAATATTTGCGGTCAGCAGCGCTACCTGTACTTCCGGGGAACCGGTGTCGCCCTCGCTTACCTGGTACTCTTTGACTATTTCGGCTTTACGTTCGGCGTTCAATGCCATGTCTGTCTACCTCTTTCGTAATCTGCCAGTGGTGACCCGGAGCCTGCGGGCCCGGGATCACCGATTCATGTAAAAAGAGCCTGTCCGTGCAGATTTACAGACAGGTTCACGTCACCTGCCGGTGACTACCAGCCGACGCGGCGCCACGCGCCCGTCGTCCAATATTTCTCCCACCCCCAGAAATTCACCACTTTCGAGGGCGACGCGCACCATACCATTACAGGGCGCGTTTGGCACCTGTACCGGCTGGCCCTGACGCATATAAAACCCCCCGGATTCCGTCAGACGCACCAGAGGCATGGCGCCCAGAGCGGCATCGGCGGGCCGCAGCAGGGCGTCCATCTCAGCGAGTTGGTCGCCGTTTTTCAGGGCCTCGAGCGTCGCCAGGGCGACACTGTCGTCCAGCCCAAACGGGCCCGACCGGGTACGGCGCAGCGCGCTGATGTGGGCGCCGCAGCCCAGCGCGGCGCCGAGATCCTCGGCTATGGTGCGCACATAGGTGCCCTTGGTGCACTCCAGGTATATGTCCGCCTGCGGATGTGCCCCGGGGCGGAAATCCGTTAATTCAACGCGCCGGATTACCACCGTGCGCGCCTCGCGCTCCACCTCCCTGCCCTGGCGCGCAAGCTTGTACAGAGGCTGGCCATCCTTCTTGATGGCTGAGTACATCGAGGGTATCTGTTCGATTTCACCGCGGAAGTCCCGCAGCGCCGCTTCCACATCCGCCGCAACGAGGCCGGAGGCGTCCACTTGCGCGCGCACTTCGCCCTCCGCATCCCCGGTGGCCGTCGACGTGCCGAACACCACAGTGCTTTCATACGCTTTGTCGGCATTCAGCAGGAACTGGGAAAATTTTGTCGCCTCGCCGAAGCACAACGGCAAAACACCCGAGGCGAGAGGATCCAGACTGCCCGTGTGGCCGGCCTTGGCGGCAAAGTAGAGCTGTTTTGCGCTCTGCAATGCCTTGTTCGAACTGATTCCCCGGGGCTTGTTCAGTATCAGTATGCCATTCACCGGCCGGCCGCGGCGCCTCCTGGCCACGGCTAGTCGCGCCCCCCGCCGCCGTCATCGTCCCGCAGGCCCAGTTCGCGGTCGGCTTGTGCCGCGCGCCGTATCAGATCTTCCATCCTTCTACCCCGACCGACACTGCTGTCGAAACAGAATCGTATCCGGGGCACGCTGCGCATGGCGCTGTCCCGCGACAATTCGCTGCGCAAAAAGCCCGCCGCGTTATTCAGTATCTCCGTGGACTCGCTGGCCTCGTCGCTGGAGTCCGCGCCAAGCATGGTATAGAAAACCCTGGCATGCGCGAGATCGCGACTCACCTCCACACCGGTAATACTGACCATGCCCAGGCGCGGATCGCGCACCTCTCGCTGGATCACGTTTGCCAACTCTCGCTGCAGGTGATCCGCGACACGCTGCGTTCTGGCGTATTCTCTGGCCATGTTGAGTGTCCGTCGGAACGCCGCCTACAAGGAGCGGGCAAATTCCTTGACCTCGTAGACCTCGATGAGATCGCCGACCTTGACGTCTTTGTAGTTCTTCACACCGATACCACAATCGGTGCCGGCGCGAACCTCGTTCACATCGTCCTTGTGCCGGCGCAAGGACTCCAGTTCGCCTTCGAAAATGACCACGTTGTCGCGCAATACCCGTATCGGCCTGGAGCGCAATACCGATCCCTCGGTCACGACACAGCCGGCGATCTGGCCGAACTTGGGTGAACTGAACACTTCCTTGACCTCCGCGATCCCGAGAATTTCTTCTCGCATCTCCGGGGCCAACATGCCCGACAGCCCCTGTTTCACATCGTCAATGAGGTCATAGATGACATTGTAGTAGCGCAGGTCCACGCCCTCGTTTTCCACGAGATTGCGCGCCGCGGTATCCGCGCGCACATTGAAACCGAATACGACCGCATCCGATGTAATGGCGAGGTTGACGTCCGTTTCCGTAATACCACCGACACCACTGGATACTATATTGACCTGCACTTCCTCATTGCCCAGATCGAGCAGTGCGGACTGGATCGCTTCGAGAGAGCCGCGTACATCCGCCTTGACCACGACATTGAGTGTTTTCTTTTCACCGGCGGTCATGCTCTCGAACATATTGTCGAGCTTGGCGGCCTGTTGCCGTTGCAATTTGTTTTCGCGACTTTTTTCCTGACGGAAGTCGGCCACTTCACGGGCGCGCTTTTCATTTTCCAACACGGCGAACAGGTCGCCCGCCGCAGGTGTGCCGTCCAGGCCCAGAATCTCCACCGGAATGCTCGGCCCCGCCTGATCCACCGTTTTGCCGTTCTCATCCAGCATCGCGCGCACACGCCCGAAATTCAGCCCGGCCAGCACGATATCCCCGCTGCGCAGCGTGCCACTCTGCACCAGCAGGGATGCAACCGGCCCGCGCCCCTTGTCGAGGCGCGATTCGATGACGACACCCTGAGCCGGCACGTCGTTGGGCGCTTTCAACTCAAGCAGTTCCGCCTGCAGCAGTACCGCGTCGAGCAGTTCTTCAATGCCCTCGCCCGTCTCTGCGGAGACGTGAACGAACTGCGTATCGCCGCCCCATCCCTCGGGTATCACTTCCAGCGCCGACAATTCGTTCTTGACCCGCTCCGGGTCGGCGCCCTCCTTGTCGATCTTGTTCACGGCGACGATCAGCGGTACTGCCGCGGCCTTCGCGTGCTGGACCGCCTCCTCTGTCTGGGGCATCACACCGTCGTCGGCCGCCACGACCAGAATCACGATATCCGTGCTTTTGGCGCCGCGCGCGCGCATCGCCGTGAAGGCCGCATGGCCGGGAGTATCGAGGAACGTAATCATGCCGTGTGCGGTGTCAACATGGTAAGCGCCGATGTGCTGGGTGATCCCCCCGGCCTCTCCCTCGGCCACCTGACTCTTGCGAATATGGTCGAGCAGGGACGTCTTGCCGTGGTCCACATGGCCCATCACGGTGACGACAGGCGCCCGCGGCATTTCCGTGCCCTCGTGCTGCGCCAGGGTCTCCTCGAGTTTTTCCTCGAGCGCATCGGCGCTGACCAGTTTGACCCTGTGTCCGAGTTCCTCGACCACCAGCGTTGCCGTATCCTGGTCGATCATCTGGTTAATATTGGCCATCACACCGAGCTTCATCAGTTCCCTGATGACCTCGCCGGACTTCACGGCCATCTGCTGGGCGAGGCCACCGACGGAAATCATGTCGGCAATCTCCACCTCGCGCACCACTTTCTCGGTCGGCTGCTCGAAACCGTGCCTGGTATGTTCCGCGTGTGTCGGCTTGATCTTCTTGCGGCCACCCCGGCGGCGACCCATTCCGGATTCCGCCTCCAGATCCGCCAGAGACAGGTTGTGTCCGCGCTGCTTGCCGCGTCCCATCGGGGCGGTCCGCGCCAGGCGGCTACGGGGACGACGCTCCGTGTCCCGTGACGGCACGGCTTGAGGTGCGTCGTGCAGTCGCTTGGGCTTGCGCACCGTATCCTGAGCCTTTTCCTTGCTCTTGGCCTCCG
The DNA here is from genome assembly GCA_034521205.1 of Halioglobus sp. GTDB lineage: Bacteria > Pseudomonadota > Gammaproteobacteria > Pseudomonadales > Halieaceae > Marimicrobium. The sequence goes on along the minus strand of JAXHMT010000004.1, from coordinate 1,173,905 downwards.
CTTCCAGCCGGGCCCTCTCCATCTCGGCCTTGCGCGCTTCGGCGGCTGCTTCGCGCGCCGCCGCATCCTGCTCTTCCTGCTGTTTGCGCCGCTCCGCCGCCCGCTGGCGCAGCACTTCCGGGTCGAGGTTCGCGGTATCTTCCGCCTCGGCTTCGGCTTCCTCCTCGAACTCCGCAGCCGGTTCCGGTACGGGCGATTCGGCTTGTGGCGCCTCCGCAAGCGGCGGCTGCGGCTCCTGTGCCGCCGCTGCGGCAGCCGCGGCATCCGCTGCTACCGTTTCCTCCGCTTCCTCGGCGGGCACCGGCTCGCGCTTGACGTAAGTGCGTTTCTTGCGCACCTCCACATTCACGGTCTTCTTGCCCTGGGAACCGGGAGTTCGCAGAGTGCTCAGGGTCTTGCGCTTTATGGTGATGCGCCGGGGCGCATCCGCGGATTCACCATGACTGTGCTTGAGGAATTTGAGCAGTGTCTGCTTGTCTTCATCGGACACAGTCTCATCCGGCGCGGTGTGGGGCAGGCCTGCCTCTTTCATCTGCGTAAGCAGACGTTCGGAAGATGCCCCTACCGTCTCCGCGAGCTGCTGTACCGTCACCTGCGCCATCGAATAATCTCCTTGGTACCCTGTCCTATTGCCTTCAGCCACATGGTTCCAGGTTACTCCTGCGCCTCGGCAAACCAGGGAGCCCGCGCGGTCATTATCAACTCACCCGCGCGCTCTTCAGTCATGTCGGGTACATCCATAATATCTTCCACACCCTGCTCCGCCAGGTCCTCCATGGTGACGATACCGCGGCTGGCCAGACTGTAAGCCAGGAGCCGGTCCATCCCCTCCATGCCGAGCAGGTCCGCAGCCGGCTCATTTGCACCGAGCTGCTCCTCCGAGGCAATCGCCTGGGTGAGCAATGCATCCTTCGCCCGGGCGCGCAGTTCCTCGGCAATGTCTTCGTCAAACCCCTCGATTGCGGTCATCTCCTCAAGCGGAACATAGGCGACCTCCTCGATAGTCGTGAATCCCTCTTCCACCAGAATTTCCGCGACATCCTCGTCCACATCCAGATTGTCCACAAAAACCGCTATTACCTGTCCGGCCTCGGCCTCGTGTTTATCGGCAGCCTCCTCGAGGCTCATGACATTGATGGTCCAGCCGGTCAGTTCCGAGGCCAGGCGTACATTCTGTCCCGCCCGGCCGATCGCCTGGGCAAGGTTGTCTTCCGACACCGCCACATCCATGGTGTTGCTGTCTTCGTCGACCACGATCGACTCCACTTCGGCTGGCGCCATGGCGTTGATCACCAGCTGCGCGGGGTTGTCGTTCCAAAGGACGATATCCACGCGTTCGTTGTCGAGTTCGTTCGACACCGCCTGCACACGGGAACCGCGCATACCCACGCAGGCGCCGACCGGGTCAATCCGCTGATCGTTGGTTTTCACCGCTATCTTGGCGCGCGACCCGGGGTCCCGGGCCGCGGCACGAATCTGTATAACCTCTTCGGCTATCTCCGGCACCTCGATCTTGAACAACTCGATCAGCATTTCCGGACAGGCGCGGCTGAGAATGAGCTGCGGCCCGCGGGATTCGGTGCTGATTTCCTGGAGAATGGCGCGGACCCGGTCATTCACCCGAAAGGTCTCCCGCCCCACCAGTTGCTCGCGGGGCAACAGGCCCTCGGCGTTATTACCCAGGTCCACGATAACGTTGTCGCGGGTCACCTTCTTCACCGAGCCCGCCACAAGTTCGCCAACACGATCCGTATACTGCTCGACAACCTGCGCCCGCTCGGCATCGCGCACACGCTGCACAATCACCTGCTTGGCGGTCTGTGCGGCGATACGTCCGAACTCGACGTTGTCTACGACTTCCTCATGGTAGTCGCCGGGTTTGAGATTCGGATCGACTTCCGCGGCCTCTTCCGTGGTGAACTGGGTGCCGAGCAGCGCAAGCTCTTCATCCGGCACGACGAGCCATCGTCGCACGGTCTGGTAATCGCCGGTCTCGCGGTCGATAGTGACCTGGATATCGGCATCTTCCTCGTAGCGTTTCTTGGTCGCGGTGGCGAGGGCGAGCTCCATCGCCTCGAAGATGATGTCCTGGGACACGCCCTTCTCATTCGAGACGGCTTCCGCTATTTCCAGAATCTCCTTTGACATCTCCATCCTCGCCAGTTCAGTTCCCGCTCTCAGAGGCGGGGTTGTATTCGCGCCCTTTCAATCGCGCCATGGGGCAACAGGTACTCGTGCTCATCTACCTGGATCACCACATCCTCGCCCTCGAGTCCCTTCAGTATCCCCGTAAAACGCCGGCGACCCTCGTGGGGGCTGCGCAGGCGCACTTCCACGGTCTCGCCCACATAACCGCGGTACTGCTCCGGCTCGAACAGGGGGCGATCGAGACCGGGGGACGAAACTTCCAGGGCATACTCGCCGCTGACCGGTTCCTCGACGTCGAGCACGCCGCTGACCTGGTCGCTGACAGCCGCGCAGTCATCGATCGTCACACCCCCGGCGGCATCAATATAGACCCGCACAACGCTGTGCCTGCCCTGGGGCAAGTATTCGACACCCCATAACTCAAAACCCAATGCTTCGACCGTGGGCCTGAGCATGTCAGCAATCTGATGGTCCTTGCGCGCCATCCGCGACTTTTTCTCCACCTACGAAAAAGCCCCTGAAAAGGGGCTTTATTCTTTCGCGCCGCCGGTCAGGAGCAGGCGACGCGGATTTGGTAGCGGGGGCCGGATTTGAACCGACGACCTTCGGGTTATGAGCCCGACGAGCTACCAGGCTGCTCCACCCCGCATCAAACTTCCTCTTCGGTGACAGGCCCCTGGGCTGGCCACATAGAGCCGGTTTCCGGACCGGCTCCCGAAGAGGCTGTGCATTATAGGGACCGACCCCGGCATGGTCAACCTTGCTTATGATCTTACTTGTGGCCAATGACTGTTCGGCAGGGCCTCAGTTAGAATTTTTGCCGGGCTCATGGTGTCACAAGGATATGCTCCCACTGAAACACGCCAAAAAGCGGCCATCCCTGGCCAGGCTCGGGGCGGCGACATCCTGTCGCCGCACGGTTTCAGTGGGAGCATATCCTTGTGACGCTCCGGCGCTCTGGGCATGCTGTTGAACGTGGGAATACTGTGGCCGGAACCCGCACGAATACCCCGCGACAGCGGGGCGCTCGTGCTTTCTGATTGGTGCCGAAGGCGGGAGTGAACGCGGCCGGCCAGGCCCGCACGAGCTCCCCGCGACAGCGGGGCGCTCGGTGCTTTCTGATTGGTGCCGAAGGCGGGACTTGAACCCGCACGAGCAAAGCTCACTACCCCCTCAAGATAGCGTGTCTACCAATTCCACCACTTCGGCTTGAAACACTCAGTCGATATCGGGCAAATCGTCCCCGCCGTCGGACCCGGTCGCCACCGGCGGCTGTTCATCGACGGCCGGCAACTCCTCATCCTCCGCCGGCGCCGCTGGCCGGTCCGCCGGCACCTCTCGCTGCTCCGCGGGAGGTATTGCCAGATCGAGCTCTTCGATACCGGCCGAGCGCTGGTTGGCGAGTATAGCAAGCCCGAAACTGGTACTGAAAAACAGTACCACCAGCCAGGCGGTCGTGCGGGTCAGCACATTGGCACTGCCGTCGCTGCCAAACAAGGTCTGTGACGCGCCGGCGCCGAAGGATGCGCCCATGTCCGCGCCTTTGCCCTGCTGGAGCATGATCAACCCGATGATGGCCAGGGCCGTCAACAGGTGAACCACCAGAATGATCTGTTCCATGATATTCGCGCCCCTCCCGGGGGCAATGTTCGCGGTATCACCGCACCGCGGCGGCTACAATCGCCAGGAATTCCTCTGCCACCAGTGACGCCCCGCCCACAAGCGCACCGTCGATATCCAACTGCTCGAACAACGACGCCGCGTTGTCCGCCTTGACGCTGCCGCCATACACAATGGGCGTGGTTTCCGCGTCTATACCTTCGATTCGCCCGAGACTCTCCCTGATATACCCGTGCATCTCCCGGGCCTGCTCCGGCGTCGCGGTGAGGCCGGTGCCGATTGCCCAGACCGGCTCATAGGCCACTACCAGACCCTTTAAATTCTCCTGCTCCAGCAACGCGCCCTGCAATTGCGCATCGACTATCGCCTCGGCTTCGCCGGCTTCGCGCTGCGCTCGGGTCTCGCCCACACAGAGAATTGGCGCCAGGCCCGCGACCACCGCTGCATTGAGCTTTGCGGCGATAAGGACATCGGTTTCACTGTGATACTGTCGCCGCTCCGAATGCCCGAGTATGACCCGGTGACAGCCGAGGTCGGCAAGCATCTGCGCCGCCACCTCGCCGGTGTAGGCGCCGGACTGGGCGTGGCTGCAGTCCTGGGCCCCGACTTCGAGGGCCGAGCCCTCGCAACGCGCCACCGCCTGTGCCAGGTGTACGTGCGCCGGGCAAATCGCCACGTCCACGCCGGCGACGGGCGGCGCTTCCAGCAATGCATCCAGCAGGGAAGCGACACTCGCCCGGGAGCCGTTCATTTTCCAGTTAGCTACGACAAGCGGCTGGCGCATGCACCACCCCGTGAAAAAGCGGCGGCAATGGTAACCAAGTTGCCAGACCGTGACAAGGAGCGACTGCCGGCGGTAGTGTCTCAGTTTCGATTTCTACCCTTTTAAGATCGCTTGCGTTGGGTGTGGTCCACTGGAACACGCCAAAAAGCGCGCGTGCCTGATGCAGGCTCTCCGATGTGCAGGCTCGGGTGGCGACGTCCTGTCGCCACACGGTTCCAGTGGACCACACCCAACCCAAGCTCGCGCCACAAATCCAAACTGAGACACTACCCCGCCGGCGGGGTATAGCATGGCGGCCGCGGTTTCAGGCCAGCCTGCGCTCCACTTCACCCGCCAATTCGCCGCACAGAGTGGCGACCACATCCGCATTTTCGCCCTCGACCATCACCCGGATCTTGGGCTCGGTGCCGGACGGCCTGAGCAGCACTCGCCCCCTGGCGCCGAGTTGCTTCTCGACCGCCGCCACGGCACAGCCGATTTCCGGATGGGACCCCAGATCGACCCGTCTGTTGATGGCGACATTGATCATCGTTTGCGGCAGCATTCGGACGCCCGCGCGCAGGCTGGCGAGATCGCACTCCGCATCCCGCAACGCCATCAGTACCTGCAATGAAGCCACGATACCGTCACCCGTCGTGGTCACATCGGAGCATATGATGTGCCCCGACGACTCGCCGCCCAGCACCCAGCCATTGACTTCCATCAGCGCCTTGACGTGGCGGTCGCCCACACTGGCGCGGGCAAATTGCAGGCCCTGCTCGTGCAGCGCCAGTTCCAGACCCAGATTCGACATCTGCGTGCCGACCACACCGGCATCGGACTTGCCCGCTGCCAGGCGGTGCATGGCGATGATGTACAGCAGTTCGTCACCATCCACGATCTTTCCGTATTGATCCACCATGAGCACCCGGTCGCCGTCGCCGTCATAGGCGATGCCGAGATCGGCACCCTCCGCGAGCACCAGTTGCGACAGCGCGGCAATATCGGTGGAACCGACGCCCTGGTTGATGTTGAACCCGTCGGGCTCTACGCCCATGGCGACGACATCGGCTCCGAGTTCGTCGAGTACCTTCGGTGCTATATGGTAGGTCGCGCCATGGGCGCAATCGACTGCGATACGCAGGCCTCGCAGGCTGAAACCCTCCGGTACCGTGGACTTGCAAAACTCCGTGTAGCGCCCGGCGGCATCATCCACCCGCACCACCTTGCCGATATCCCTGGAGTGCGCCGTCACCAGCTCGCTATCCAGCTCCGCCTCGATGGCGTGCTCCACCTCATCCGGCAACTTGGACCCATCGGCGCCAAAAAACTTGATGCCGTTGTGGAAGAAAGGGTTGTGCGACGCACTGATAACGATACCCGCGTCGGCGTCCTGTTTGCGCGTCATCAGTGCGATAGCCGGAGTGGGCATGGGCCCGAGAAGCTTGACATCGACGCCGGCCGCAACCAGTCCCGCCTCCAGCGCCGATTCGAACATGTAGCCCGAAACCCGCGTGTCCTTGCCGATGATGACCGTGCAGCGGCCCTGACACACAGCGGCCCGGGTAAAGACCCGGCCACTGGCCCAGCCCAGCTTGAGCATGAAATCCGGTGTGACCGGAAATTCCCCGACCGTGCCGCGAATACCGTCGGTCCCGAAGTAACGCCTCGTCATGTGTCCACCTGCTCCCGCAATGCCGCCCACATCGCCACCGCATCGGCGGTGGCTCGGACATCATGTGTTCTTATAATGGCAGCGCCCCGTTCGACCGCCATCACCGCCAGTGCGAGACTCGCGGGCAGCCGCTCATGCACTTCACGCCCCAACAGCTTACCGATCAGTGACTTGCGCGACAGGCCCACCACCAGGGGCAGGCCCCGCTGCGCCAGCACCGGCAGACCACGCAGCAGAGCCATATTGTGCGCCAGGCTCTTGCCAAAGCCAAATCCCGGATCCAGCAACAGGCGCTGCCGTGCGATACCCGCGGCGGCGCACGCGTCCACCCGCGCATCCAGAAAGTCCCCCACTTCCGCCACCACGTCGGCGTAGCGCGGTTCGAGCTGCATGGTCGCCGGCTCTCCCTGCATGTGCATGAGGCAGACCGGCAGGCCGGTGGCCGCCGCCGCCTCGAGGGCGCCCTCTCTGGCGAGAGCCCGCACGTCATTGATCAGGCCCGCGCCGGCCGCGGCGGCGGCGGTCATCACCGCGGGCGAGCTGGTATCGACCGAGATCACCACGTCCAGCTCGGCGGCGACACGTTCGACCAGCGGCAGTACCCGATCCATCTCCTGCCGCGGCGATACCGGATCCGCTCCGGGACGCGTGGACTCGCCGCCGATATCGAGCACCGCCGCGCCCTCATCGACCATCACGCGGGCCCGGTCCAGGGCCAGCTCTATATCCAGCTTCGCACCGCGATAGAGCGCGCCACCGTCAGAAAAGGAATCCGGTGTGGTATTCAGGACCCCCATGATGCGGGGGCGATACAGATCCAGCAGCCGCCCGGCACAATCGAGTGCCGGGGCGGCGCTGCTATGTGGACTGGACAATTACCCGACCGGCGTCAGTGCTCGCCCGCGGGCCCCCCGATGGGGCTGGTGCGATCGTCACCGGCGGTGTCCGCCTCCGCTTCGGCGGGAGCGCCCTTGTCGGGGCCGCCCCAGTCCCGGGGCTCGCGCGGATCCCTGCCGGCCATGATATCGTCGATCTGGTCCGAATCGAGGGTTTCGTAAAGCATCAGTGCCTTGGCCATGAGGTGCAGTTTTTCGATGTTCTCTTCCAACAGGCGGGTAGAGGTCTCGTAGCACTCGTCGATGATGCGCCGCACTTCCTGGTCGATCTGGGTCGCGGTCTCGTCGGACATCGCCTGGTGCGACTGGCCGGCGGAACGGCCGAGAAAGACCTCCTCTTCGCCCTCGTCGTACATCAGCGGGCCCATTTTTCCGACAGGCCCCACTGGGTCACCATCTTGCGTGCTATCTCCGTCGCGCGCTTGATATCGTTGGCCGCACCGGTGGTGATGCCTTCCTTGCCGAGCGTCATTTCCTCGGCTATCCGCCCGCCAAACAGGCTGCAGATCTGACTGATGATATGGCGCCGGCTGTGACTGTAGCGATCCTCCTCGGGCAGGAACATGGTCACGCCCAGGGCGCGACCACGGGGGATGATACTCACCTTGTACACGGGATCGTGCTCCGGCATCAGACGCCCCACGATGGCGTGCCCCGCCTCGTGATAGGCGGTGTTGCGCTTTTCATCGTCGGACATGACCATCGACTTGCGCTCGGCGCCCATCATGATCTTGTCCTTGGCCAGCTCGAATTCCTGCATGCCCACCATGCGCACATTGGCCCGGGCGGCGAACAGCGCCGCCTCGTTCACCAGATTGGCCAGGTCCGCACCGGAAAATCCGGGCGTGCCGCGCGCGATCTTGGTGGGCTCGACGTCCTCCGCCAGCGGTACCTTGCGCATGTGTACCTTGAGAATCTGCTCGCGCCCGCGTATATCCGGCAGGCCCACCACCACCTGTCTATCGAAACGGCCCGGGCGCAACAGCGCGGGGTCGAGTACATCGGGCCGGTTGGTGGCGGCGATCACGATGACACCGTCGTTGACCTCGAAACCGTCCATCTCCACCAGCAACTGGTTGAGCGTCTGTTCGCGCTCGTCGTGCCCGCCGCCCAGACCGGCGCCGCGGTGCCGACCGACAGCGTCGATCTCGTCGATAAAAATGATACAGGGCGCCTGCTTCTTCGCCTGATCGAACATGTCGCGCACGCGCGAGGCGCCCACGCCGACGAACATCTCGACGAAATCCGAACCCGAAATGGAAAAGAAAGGCACCTTGGCCTCGCCGGCGATCGCCTTGGCCAGCAGGGTCTTGCCGGTGCCCGGCTGCCCCACCATCAGCACGCCGCGGGGAATGCGGCCGCCGAGTTTCTGAAAGCGGCCCGGATCGCGCAGGAACTCGACCAGTTCCTGTACATCTTCCTTGGCCTCATCCACACCGGCGACGTCCGCGAAAGTCGTCGTGATCTGGTCATCGCCGAGAAGTCTCGCCTTGCTCTTGCCAAAACTCATGGGCCCGCCGCGGCCGCCGGCACCGCCCTGCATCTGGCGCATAAAGAATATGAATACGGCGATGATGATAAGGATCGGGAAACTGGCGACAAATAGCTGTGTCCAGACGCTCTGCTGCTCGGGCTTGCGGCCGACTACCTCGACATTGTGCTGCAACAGATCGTCGATCAGCTTCGGGTCCTCCAGCATGGGACGGATGGTTTCGAAGCGGGAGCCGTCGTAGCGCTCCCCCTTGATGGACAGGCCGTCCACCACGACTTTCTCCACTCTATCGTTTTGAATTTCCTCGATAAACTGCGAATATCCGAGCTGCTCCGGGCCGCCCTGCATGTTGAAATTGTTGAACACCGACAGCAGGACCGCCGCGATGACCAGCCAGAGCAATAAATTCTTTACCATGTCGTTCAATGCCGTTACCTCACCCGGAGCCCACTGGCTCGCGATCGATAGCGCCCTGTGGCGCGGGGGACGTATGACAGCCGTCTACTCCCTGAATTATAGCCGGATCAATATCCGCCCGGCATAGTTGAATGCGCAAAAACCTCGACCTGGAGTTACTGGCCTCGGAGGGACTTTCTGTCTGCTTTCACTCTACTACAATTGGGGCCGTCTCTCCAGATTTCAAGCCGGAGCCGGGCGCGGCGCTCACACCCGCCCGAAGCCCGTGGCGACCAGGTAGACCTCGCGGGAGCGCGGCCTCGACGCCGCCGGCTTGCGTGTCACCACTCTCTCGAAGGAGGCGCGGGTCCGGCCGACAACCGCCTCAAAGCCCTGGCCCTGGAAAACCTTGGCGACAAAGACGCCGTCCGGATGAAGTACCCGACAGGCCAGGTCCAGCGCCAACTCCACCAGATAGATCGACCGGGGCTGGTCCACGGCGTTCAATCCGCTCATATTGGGCGCCATATCGGAAATCACCGCATCCGCCCGGCCGCCATCCAGCGCCGACAGAATGGCACTCAGCACCGGTTCCTCGGTGAAATCGCCCCGGTAAAACTCGACCCCCGCCAGGTCATCCATCGGCAGTATATCGGAAGCGATCACCCGGCCTTTGCCGCCGACCAGTTCCACCGCGACCTGCGACCAGCCGCCGGGCGCGCTGCCGAGATCCAGCACGGTCATGCCCGGTCGCAGGAGCCGGTCGCGCCGCTGCAGTTCCAGCAGTTTGTAACAGGCTCGTGAACGGTAACCCGCCCGGAGCGCACGCTGCACGTAGGGGTCGTCCCGATGTTCCTTCATCCAGGCTTTACTGGAGGAGCGCTTCCTGGGCATTAGCAGCTACCGTCACCGTGTTTCCGCACATTGACGTCATTGTGTAGAATGGCCGCCCCCGCGGGGGCCCGACATTGTAAGAGACCCGGAGCAGGAACGCGAAGATGAACAGCAAACAGCTGCGCGCCATCGGCCACAAGCTCAAACCGGTGGTCACGGTGGGCTCCAACGGCCTGTCGGAGAGTGTTGTCGCCGAAATCGACGCCGCACTCGAGCGCCACGAGCTGGTCAAGATTAAACTCCCCGCCGGGGACCGGACCCGCAAACGCGCCATTATCGAGGAACTCTGCGAACGCACCGGTGCCAGCGTCGTGCAGAGCGTCGGCAATATCATCCTGGTGCTGCGACGCACTCCTGCCCCCGACCCGAATCTGTCCAACCTGGTCCGTCCACTCTGAATGCGGCCGCCTCAGGATCGCTTAGGTTGGGTGTCGTCCACTGGAACACGCCAAAAAGCGCACGTGCCCGAAAAAGAGGGGCAGGCTCTCCCTGTGCAGGCTCGGGTGGCGACGTGCCCGAAAAAGAGGGGCAGGCTCTCCTGTCGCCACACGGTTCCAGTGGACCACACCCAACCCAAGCTCGCGCCACACATCCAAACTGAGGCACTACCGGCCCTGCTACGCGTTGCCGCGCACTAACCGCTTCGCTAACATACTGGCAAGGTGTGAAACAGCGGATGACGCGTCATGGGGGACGTTCTCGAATTCCCGTCCCAGCGGGCCCAGGGCCTGGTCTTTCTCGAGCGCGAACTGCGCGGCCTGCTGCGGGCCAAGGGCGCCGACGAACCGCTCATCGAGTTCGCCGCCGACCGACTGACCCAAATCTACTGTCGTGTCAGCGAATCTGAGCAGTACGGCTTCAGTGTGCGCCTGCCGGACGGCCTGAGCGATGTCCAGCGGGACGCTCTCGAGGAGGAGATCAACAACGGGCTGCGGCTCATCCACAAGGAGAATCACAGTCTGTTGCTGGAACTCGTCGCGCAGCTGGTGCTGGCCGAAGTCAGGCTGTTCCAGCACCAGCGCCCCGAGTAGGCGGTGTTCAGGCGTGCCGGACCGCGTCGATCTCGTAGTCGATCTCGCCGCCAGGGGCCTTCACGGTCACGATATCGCCCTCTTCCTTGCCGACCAGGGCGCGGGCGATCGGAGATCCCACCGAGATGAGATTGTTTTTCACGTCGGCTTCATCCTCACCGACGATGCGGTAGGTCACCGTCTCGCCGGTATCCACATTGGCGAGATCGATAGTGGTGCCGAAGATGACCTTTCCGGTTTGCGGAATAGTGGCCACGTCGATCACCTGGGCATTGCTGAGCTTGCCCTCGATCTCCAGAATGCGTCCCTCGACAAAACTCTGCTGCTCGCGGGCGGCATGGTACTCGGCGTTCTCCTTCAAATCGCCGTGCTCGCGCGCCGACGCTATGGCCTGCGAGATACGCGGGCGCTCGACTCTCTTCAAGCGTTCCAGTTCTTCGCGCAGAGCGGCCTCGCCCGCCGGTGTCATGGGAAACTTGTTCATCGTTTCAGGCTCCCGTGCAAGTCTTGCAGACGTCTCACCGATTTGTCAGTGCGATGTTTCAATGCCAGGCACATCGCTTCGGCTGCGGTGAGAGTGGTAGTATAGAAGACACGGTGCGCCTCCGCGCCGGCGCGAATGGAGGCGGAATCCTCGATCGCCCGCCTCCCCTCGGTGGTGTTGATGATCAGGTCCGCCTCGTCGTTGAGTATCATGTCCACAATGTGCGGGCGCCCCTCCAGCACCTTGTTCACCCGGCGCACGGTCAATCCCGCCGCCTCCAGCGTTTGGGCCGTGCCGCTCGTGGCCACGAGTTTGAAGCCGAGCTCCGCCAGATCCCGGGCGACAGCCACGATACCCGGCTTGTCGCGATCGCGCACACTGAGCAACGCCGTTCCACCGGCAGGCGGTCCGCTGTTTGACCCGAGCTGTGCCTTGGCGAAAGCGCCGGCAAAGGTATCGGCGGTTCCCATGACCTCGCCGGTGGACTTCATCTCCGGGCCCAGAATGGGATCGACGCCGGGGAACTTGTTGAAAGGCAGTACCGCCTCCTTGACGCTGAAATAGTGCGGTACGATCTCCTCGGTGAAGCCCTGCGCGGCGAGGCTCGTGCCCGCCATGCAACGGGCGGCCACCACAGCCAGCGATGCGCCGATACACTTGGACACGAAGGGCACGGTACGCGATGCCCGAGGATTGACCTCGATGACGTAGATCGTGTCATCCTGCCAGGCCAGCTGCACGTTCATCAGACCCACGACACCCAGTTCCAGAGCCATGCTGCGCACCTGCTCGCGCATGGCGTCCTGCACGGCGGCGGTCGAGGCTGTAGGGCGGCAGGGAGCAGGCCGAATCGCCCGAGTGCACGCCCGCCTGTTCGATGTGCTGCATGATGGCGCCGATCACCACCTGCTCGCCGTCCGATACCGCATCGATATCGACCTCCACGGCAGCGGCCAGAAAGGAGTCCAGCAGCACGGGGGCGTCGTCGTAGACGCGCACTGCCCGATTCATGTAGCGCAGCAGATCCTCTTCGCGGTAGACAATTTCCATGGCGGCCCCGCCGAGTACGTAGGAGGGCCGCACCACCAGCGGATAGCCGATCCGTGCAGCCGCGGCGACGGCCTCTTCCGTGCTGCGCACCGTGGTGTTCGCCGGCTGCCGCAGTCCCAGCTTCTCGATCATCTGCTGGAAGCGCTGCCGGTCCTCGGCGCGGTCGATGGCATCGGGCGTGGTCCCGATGATCGGCACGCCCGCTGCCTCCAGGGCGCGGGCCAGTTTCAACGGGGTCTGTCCGCCGAACTGTACGATCACTCCCACGGGCTGCTCCCGGTCGACGATTTCCAGCACATCCTCCAGGGTCACCGGCTCGAAATAGAGGCGGTCGGACGTATCGTAATCGGTCGATACCGTCTCGGGATTGCAATTGACCATGATGGTCTCGTAACCGTCTTCGCGCATCGCCAGCACCGCGTGCACACAACAGTAGTCGAACTCGATACCCTGGCCGATGCGGTTGGGGCCGCCACCGAGCACCATGATCTTGTCGCGCCCCGACGGGGCCGACTCGCACTCCTCCTCGTAAGTGGAGTACATATAGGCGGTGGCCGAAGCGAATTCCGCCGCACAGGTATCAACCCGCTTGTACACGGGGCGCACGCCCAGACCGTGCCGGTGCGCACGCACCTGCGCCTCTGAAACCGCCAGCAGTACCGCCAGGCGCTCATCGGAAAAACCCTTGCGCTTGAGGGCAAACATCCGTGTGCGGTCGATGTCCGCGAGCTGCACGGTCTTCAGACTGTCCTCGGTAGCGACGATGTCGCGGATCTGTACCAGAAACCACGGGTCGACGCCGGACAGGCGGTATACTTCATCCACAGACATACCCGCGCGAAAGGCGTCGGCGAGGTACCAGATGCGGTCCGGACCCGGGTTGGTCAGTTCCCCCACCAGTTCGTCGCGCAGCTCGGGATCATCGACATCGATCTTGTGCTCAAATCCCGCCGAGCCGACTTCGAGACCGCGCAGTGCCTTTTGTATCGATTCCTGGAAAGTGCGGCCGATTGCCATGACCTCGCCCACCGATTTCATCTGCGTGGTGAGGCGCGTCGAAGCGCCGGGAAACTTCTCGAAGGCAAAACGCGGCACCTTGGTGACCACGTAGTCGATCGACGGCTCGAAGGAAGCCGGTGTAGCGCCGCCGGTAATATCGTTTTGCAGCTCGTCGAGCGTGTATCCGACCGCCAGTTTGGCCGCGACCTTGGCGATCGGGAAACCGGTCGCCTTGGACGCGAGGGCCGAGGAGCGCGATACCCGCGGGTTCATCTCGATGATAACCAGACGGCCGGTTTCCGGATCCTGAGCGAACTGCACATTCGAGCCGCCGGTCTCCACGCCGATCTCGCGCAACACCGCCAGGGAGGCGTCGCGCATGATCTGGTACTCCTTGTCCGTCAGGGTCTGCGCCGGAGCGACGGTTATGGAGTCCCCGGTGTGCACACCCATCGCATCGAAGTTCTCGATGGAGCAGACGATGATGCAGTTGTCGTTCCTGTCGCGAACGACCTCCATCTCGAACTCCTTCCAGCCGATCAGCGACTCGTCGATCAGCAGTTCATTGGTGGGCGACAGATCCAGCCCCCGTGTGCAGATCTCCTCGAATTCACCGCGGTTGTAGGCGATACCGCCGCCGCTGCCGCCCATCGTGAAAGAGGGCCGGATAATGCACGGAAAACCGAGGGAATCCTGTACCTGGAAGGCTTCCTCGAGACTGTGGGCCCAGGCGGAGCGCGGCGTCTCGAGGCCGATACGCTTCATTGCGCAGTCGAACAGGTAGCGGTCTTCCGCCTTGTCGATGGCTTCCTTGGTGGCGCCGATCATCTCCACCCCGTGGGCCTCCAGAATGCCCTCCCGGGCCAGATCCAGGGCACAGTTCAGGGCCGTCTGCCCACCCATGGTCGGCAGCAGCGCGTCGGGCTTTTCCCGTTCGATAATGCGCGCCACGGTCTGCCATTCGATGGGCTCGATATAGGTGGAATCCGCCATCGCCGGGTCGGTCATGATCGTGGCGGGATTGGAGTTGACCAGAATGACCCGGAACCCCTCCTCGCCCAGCGCCTTGCACGCCTGGGCCCCGGAATAATCGAACTCGCAGGCCTGGCCGATGACAATCGGGCCGGCGCCGAGGATCAGGATACTCTGTATATCGGTTCGTCTTGGCATGGGTCAGCGGCGCCGCGCCCGGGCGGCGATCAGTTCGATGAAATGGTCGAACAGCGGCGCCGCGTCGTGGGGGCCGGGGCTCGCCTCGGGGTGGCCCTGGAAACTGAATGCATCCCGATCGGTCCGGTGAATACCCTGCAGGCTGCCGTCGAACAGGGACTTGTGCGTGACGCGCAGGTTGTCGCCGAGACTGGTCTCATCCACGGCAAAGCCGTGGTTCTGGCTGGTTATCAGCACACTGCCGTCCTCGAGGTTCTGTACCGGGTGATTGGCGCCGTGGTGGCCAAATTTCATTTTCAGCGTTTTTGCGCCCGATGCCAGGGCGAGCAACTGGTGGCCCAGGCAGATGCCGAACACGGGCACGTCCGTTTCGAGAATCCGTCGGATTGCCTCGATGGCGTAGGTGCAGGGTTCGGGGTCCCCGGGACCGTTGGAGAGAAACACGCCGTCCGGATCGAGCTCCAGAACCTCCGTCGCGGGGGTCTGCGCCGGCACGACGGTCAGGTGACAACCGCGGTCGACCAACATCCGCAGGATATTGCGCTTGATACCGTAGTCGTAGGCGACCACGTGCCAGGGCGTGTCCTGCTCCGGCCGCTCCGCATGGCCGGCGTTCCACTGCCAGCGGCCCTCGCGCCACGTATAGCTCTGCGCCCCGGATACTTCCGCTGCCAGGTCCATACCGACAAGGCCGGCAAAGCCGCGCGCCCGGTCCAGCGCCGCGGCCTCGTCCAGATCGTCGCCGGCCATCAGGCAGCCGTTCTGGGCGCCCTTTTCCCGCAGCAGGCGGGTGAGTCGGCGCGTATCGATCTCGGCGATGCCGACGACACCGCGCTCACACAGGTAATCCGACAGGCCCTGCTCGTTGCGATAATTGCTGGCCAGTAGCGGCAGATCGCGTATGACGAGCCCCGCGGCGAAAATGGCGCGGGATTCCTCGTCCTCCGGGTTGGTGCCGGTGTTGCCGATGTGGGGGTAGGTCAGGGTAACGATCTGGCGCGCATAGGACGGATCCGTCAATATTTCCTGATAGCCCGTCATCGCGGTATTGAATACCACCTCCCCGACCGCAGCGCCGACGGCGCCTATCGACACGCCGTTGAAAACGCTGCCGTCTTCGAGGGCTAGAATGGCCGGGACGGACAAATACACCTCCAGTGTTCAGCGCAGGGTTCAGCGGTCCAGCACACGAATGGCGCGATCCAATTGGCGGGCACTCGCAAAAAGGCGAGATGGGAAACCTCATCTCGCCTTTTCATAGCATACGCTCTGGGGATCACGGGAACACGCTGCTGTGTGCCGACCACCCGTGTGAAAACTGCCGGGATTTTAGGGGATAGCCGCGGGACTGTCCAGACTCCCGGCGCGGCGGTAGTGCCAGCCGGATTTGTTGCGCGAGCTTGGGTTGGGCTGTGGCCCATGGAACCGTGTGGCGACAGGAGAACCGGCCTCACGGCACGTGGCGTTCCGGGACCCACGGGCGGTATCAGTCCACTGGAACACGCCAAAAAGCCTACGTCCCTGTAGAGGCTCGGGTGGCGACGTCCTGTCGCCACACGGTTCCAGTGGACTGATACTCGCCCCGTGCTCACGCATTCGCTCCATGCTTACGCATCCGCCCCGTGGTCACGCAATCACGCCGGTCAGTCTGCCGCCGCGCTGCCCGCCACAACGGCAATGCCTTTCGGCCGCAAAACGCCTATCATGTCCCGCTGGTGCCCGATGGGAGGACTTGGGAATGGCTTACACGAGCGGCAAGATTGCCGCGATCACCGGCGCCGGAGCGGGCATCGGGCGCGCTCTGGCGCGCCAGTTGAACCGCGAAGGCTGCGAACTGCATTTGAGCGATATCAATGCCGAGACACTGTCGGAGACAGTCGCTTCGCTCGAGCGAACCGATGTACCCGCTCATCAGCAGGTACTCGATGTCGCCGACAAGACCGCCGTGCACGGCTGGGCCGACGCGGTCGCCGCGCGCAGCGGCCACGTCGACATCGTGATCAATAACGCGGGGGTGGCCCTGATGTCGGCGGTCGAGGACTGCGACTACGACAACCTGGAATGGCTCATGGGCATCAATTTCTGGGGCGTTGTCCACGGTACACAGGCCTTTCTGCCGCTGCTGCGCCGGGCGGAGCAGGGACATATCGTCAACATGTCGTCCATTTTCGGCCTCATCGGCGTGCCCACCCAGTCGGCCTACAATGCGGCCAAATTCGCGGTGCGCGGCTACACGGAGGCTCTGCGCCAGGAGATGCGCGGCACCGCGATCCACGTCTGCTGCGTGCACCCCGGCGGCATCCGTACCGGCATCGCCAGGACCGCCCGGGGCGGCGATCCGTCCCTGACGCCGGAGGAACGCGGCCAGGAGTTCGAGCGGCTCGCGCGCACCAGCCCGGAGGACGCAGCGGCGAAAATCGTCCGCGCGATCGAAAAACGCAAGAGCCGCCTGCTGATCGGTTTCGACGCGCGCGTGGTCGATCTCATGGCGCGCCTGTTGCCGGTGGCCTACTCCCGTTTCGTGCCCTCGCGCGAACGCATTGAAAGTCCGGCCCAAACATAAACCCCCGCGATATTCGCGAGCGCAAGAGGGAGCCTCATGCCCGACAACAACGACGACCTGCTTTTCGATCTGACGCTGACGGACGAGCAGCGCATGAACCGGGAGACCATGCAGCGCTTCGCGGCGCGGGAAATGCGCGAACCGGGCAAGGCCGTGGATGCCGGCGACGCGCCAGCCGAGGAATTCTTCGCCAGATCCGCGGAACTGGGACTCGCCCTGCTACCGATTCCCGAGCCGCTGGGGGGCGCCGGGATGAGCCGGTCGCCCGTGTCCAATGCCCTGATCTGCGAGGATCTGGCCTATGGCGACATGGCGCTGGCACTGGGCGCGGTAGCACCGCTGGCATTCGTGAACACAGTCCTGGATCAGGGTACCGATGCCCAGCGCGAGAAAATCCTGCCGCGCTTCTGCCGCGGTGATTTTTGCGCGGCGACCACGGCGCTGCTGGAACCCAGGGCCCGCTTCGAGCCGAATGAGCCGCAAGCCACGGCGGTCGCCGCCGGCGACGGCTTCCGCCTGAACGGCAGCAAATCGATGGTGCCGCTGGGTACCGGGGCGGAACTGATCCTGGTCGTTGCCCGACTGGAAGACACAGGCCACGCCGCGTTTATTGTGGAGGGTACACCTGAAGGCATGACGCGCAATGCGGAGGAAAACATGGGCCTGCGGGGTGCGCAACTGGCGACACTGACATTCGAAGACGTGGAATTGCCCGCGGATGCGCTGCTGGGCGGCGGACCGTTCGACCTGCAACGCTTCATCGATCTGTCGCGCATCGGTATTTGCGCATTGGCCGTGGGCACGTGCCAGGCGGTACTGGATTACGTCGTCCCCTATTGCAATGAACGCGTCGCCTTTGGCGAGCCCATTTCCAACCGCCAGTCGGTGGCCTTCATGGTCGCGGATATCGCCATTGAACTGGAAGCCATGCGTCTGGCGACCTGGCGCGCCGCGGCCCTGGCGGAGCAAGGCAGGGAATTTCACGAGCAGGCCTATCTCGCGAAGGTACTCTGCGGCGAGCACGCGATGAAGATCGGTACCGACGGCGTACAGCTTCTCGGCGGCCACGGCTACACCCGCGAACACCCCGTGGAGCTGTGGTACCGCAACCTGCGGGCAATCGACATACTGGAGGGCGTGGCCAGCGCGTGATGCGCCCCGGACGCGACTCCCGACTGGAGGAACAGGAAGCATGATCAATCTCGAACTTGCCAAAAAACACCGGGAGGTGCAGGAGCAGACCATGATGCTCTCCGAGCACATGATCCGGCCCCTGTCGCGCAAATACGACAAGGAAGAACACACCTATCCCGTGGAAATGGAGGAAGTGGCCAAATTGATAGGCGCGGGACGCGCCAGCGCCACGGCCAGCCCGAAGGAGAAACCGCCGGAGGACACCGTCGTCAACGGCGGCAACATGGGCGCGGTGGTGGGTCTGTTCGGACTGTGCTGGGGAGACGTCGGCCTGTTCCTGGGCATGCCGGGCTCCGGGCTGGGCAACGCGGCCATTACCGCGGTCGGCACGCCGGAACAGATAGAAAAATACGGCGGCAGCTACGCCGCCATGTGCATCACGGAGCCGGGCACCGGTTCGGATTCCGCCAATATCAGTACCACGGCCGTACTCGACGGCGACGAATGGGTACTCAATGGCGAAAAAATCTACGTCACCGACGGCGACCGCGCCGACACCCTGGTCGTGTGGGCGACCCTGGACAAATCGCTGGGCAAGGCGGCGATCAAGTCCTTCATTGTGGAGAAGGGCACCCCGGGCTGCGAAGTGACGCGCCTGGAGCACAAGCTGGGCATCCGCGCCTCCGATACCGCCGCGATCAGTTTCAACGACTGCCGCATCCCGCGGGAAAACATTCTGGGCAGCCCGGAGATCGCCACTGACGCGGAGGGGCGCAAGAAAGCCTTCGGCGGGGTGATGCAAACCTTCGACAATACCCGTCCACCCGTCGCGGCCATGGCGATCGGCGTGTCCCGGGCGGCGCTGGACATGACGCGCCAGATCCTGCAGGAGGAGGGGGTCGAGCTCGAGTTTGACAGAAAACCCATCAATCTCGGCGCCCTGGAAGCGGAGATCTGCCGCATGGAGGCCGAATGGAACGCAGCCAGGTTGCTGGTCCTGAAGGCGGCATGGATGGCGGACAACAAACAGGCCAACTCCATGGAGGCCTCCATGTGCAAGGCGAAGGCGGGTCGCGTGGGCAATGACATCACCCTGCGCTGCGTTGCCCTTTGCCAGAGCCTGGGCTACAGCGAACAGTACCTGCTGGAGAAATTCGCACGCGACTCCAAGATCCTGGACGTCTTCGAGGGCACCCAGCAGATTCAGCAGCTCATCGTGGCGCGCCGCGTCCTCGGCAAGTCATCCGCTGAACTCAAATAAGCCGGGGCAGCTCCCGCCATGACCTCCCGGCTGGCAAACAGGGAACAGCTCGTACTGATCGCGGGGCTGATGGCCACCGGCATCGGCCAGTCGCTGGTGTTCGCCATTCTGGCGCCGCTGGGGCGGGAAGTGAACCTCACGGAAGTGCAGATCACCTCCATCATTGCCGTATCGGCCCTGACCTTCGGACTGGCCTCTCCCTATTGGGGCCGCTTTTCGGACCGCGTCGGGCGCAAACCCGTGATCATCACCGGGCTGCTGGGCTACGCCGTGGGGACACTGTTGTTTACCAGCGTGTTTCACGCCGGCATGGCGGGGATGCTCACCGGCACGATATTCTACGCGACGGTGCTGCTCACACGGGTGTGCCAGGCCCTGCTCATGTCCGGCACCAACCCCGCCAGCACCGCCTACGCGGCGGACAATACCAGCCCCGCACAACGCACCCGCACCATGGCCCGTCTCGGTACCGCCAACAGCCTGGGGACCATCCTGGGGCCGGCCGTGAGCGGCGCACTGGCGACCTTCGGGCTGCTTGCCCCGCTTTACTTCGCTGCCGCCCTCTCGTCCATGGCGGCGCTGCTGGTGTGGCGCATGCTGCCAATCACGCCGCCACGGCAGCGCGGCGATCACAGGGCGCAGGCACGCCTGCGCTTTACCGACCGTCGCATCGCCCTGCTACTCGTGACCGCCGTCGGTCTTTTCATCGGTTTCTCGGCCATTCAGCAGACACTGGGCTTTCAACTGCAGGATACCCTGCACCTGAGCGGCGTGAAGACCGCGCAATACACCGGGGCGGCCCTGCTGGTCTCGGCGGTATTCACTCTGGGAATACAGTTGACCGTGCTCCAGTTTCTGCAACTGCGACCCACGCAGTTCATCCGCCTCGGTCTGGTTGCACTGATGCTGGGCGCGGCGGTGATTTCAATGTTCAAGACCTTTGCGGTGCTCGCGGTGGGCATGGCTTTCCTCGGCACCGGCATGGCCCTGTGCATGCCCGCCATCGCCGCCGGGGCCTCGATGGCGGTGCAGGCCCATGAACAGGGCGCGGCCGCGGGACTCGTGAGTGCCTGTCCCGCCATCGGCTTCTCCGTCGGGCCGATCGCCGGCGGCGCGCTGTACCAGATCGACGGCGCCATCGCGCCGCTGTTCAGCGCGGTGGTGTTCTTCGTGGCGCTGCTCATTCTGGTGTTCAACGACCGCTGATACCGCAACCTGCCGTCGCACGGTTCCAGTGGGGCCCCCGCCGCCCGGCACTACGTCTGCGTCATGTTTTCACATCAGTCCATGCCACCTGGCCGCCATATCTCACCGATTCGGCACACGGTATTCCGAAACGCCCTTTAGCGGCGTGTGCAATGCCTGTTTGGTTTCTCGCCGAGAATTCCAGATATCGGTGAGATACGTCGGCTAGCGCCGGCCCAGCTTGCGGATGTTGCTGGGCTGAAAATAGCTCTCACCTTTGGGTTCTTCCTCATCGTAGAGGAAGGGTGCGCTGTCATTGATCATGCGTTCGGCGATATACGCACCGGCCCGCAGGTCATGGTACATCATGGCGCGTCGTACATAGGCGCTGGTGCCATAGTCGAAAATATTGTTGAACAGCACGACCTTCCACAACTCGCCGCGGCCATCGTAGTTCTCGGTGATCGTTGTCAGGCCCGTGTCCTCGTCGACGTAGATCCTGCGCTTTGCGTAGAGGTGCCGCTTGCCCTCCTTCAGCGTCGCCTCCGCGACCCACATGCGGTGCAGTTCCCAGCGCATGTATTCGGGGTTTGCGTGGAACTTCGTCAGTAACTCTTCGTAATCGACGTGCGGGTCATCGAAGCGGTAATTCGTGGTAGGGGACGAACACTTCCTTGCGGCCGAGCAGGTTCCAGTCGAAGCGGTCCAGCGATCCGTTGAATCCGCGCACCTCGTCCACCGTCTTCAGCCCCCCCGGACCGTCCGGCGTGTCGTAACCGACCGTCGGCGCGCGCCGCACCCGACGCGAGCCGGGCAGGTAGCGCCAGACTTCACGCGCGTATTTGGCGTAATCGTATGGCTCGAAAACGGATGTGATCAATCCCTTGTCACGAATCGGCTCCTGCACGATGGTCATGACAAAACCCGCCCACGGTCCGAGTTCGGGGTACTCCAGGCCGACCTCGTTGTCGAGGCTGGCGTAGGGTGATTCCTGCCGCTGGTCCGTCTTGCGCACGGACCTGGAGCCATTGGAAAAGACGGCGATATCACTGTAGACACCGTGGGTCGTATGGTGCGAGCCGGCCGTCCGCGTCATCCACACGACCTCTTCGCCGGTCTTGGGAATCGGGAAAGCTATGCCGCCTGTATACCCCCGAACACCCTCGTTTTCATTGTATAGTTCGACGTTTTCGGCGTTGTAACGTATTTTTTCGTAGTACTTTTCCGGAAATCGACCGTCCCGATGACTCGGGTAGACCGGCATGCGGAAAGTATCGGGATAGGTTTCCAGCATGGCTATCAGCCCTGGCGTAAGGCGATCGCGATACTTGTCCATGTTCGACGCCGTAATGGTAAACAGGGGGCGCTCGTCCGCATATGGATCGGGGTAAGGTGTGCCGGGGCCCTCCCATTCCAGACCGTCCGGCAATCCATTCATGCTGCCGGTCCATTCGGGAATCATGCCGTCGTCGCTGGCAGCGCGTATGGCGCCCGTGGGTGTCAGCTCCGTACCCAGTTTGTCGAGATCTTCCTGGCCGAGGCCCGCCCCAGCGTGCAGTGGCAACAGCAGCAGGGCAGCCGCCATCAGGTAAGACAATGATTTGTTTTGCATCTCGATACCTCTCGTTTCAGAAACTGTAGCTGATGCTGAACTCGACATTGTCGCGATCGGTCAGCAAGTTATTGATGCCGCCGTCCACATACCTGGTATAGCCGAGCTTGGCGGTCAGATTGTTCAGGTAGATTCCCTGTACGACGATATTCAATGTGCGCGCGTTCTCTATCATGTTGGCTTCGCGCACAACACCCTGCAGGCCATGCTGCCAGAATATCGGGACCCTGATATCCAGCCCCTGCATAACGTTCAGGAAGGCGGGTTCGAAGCGCAATGAGTAGGCTGCGGCGAATTCATCGAAGCGCAGTTCATCGCTGTTGTGGGACGTCACGTTTACCGCGGCCAATTCAAACACCAGGTTGGCATCGTCCCACAGCGCATTGGGTTCGAGTACGTGAGAGCCGCCGAGCTGCGCGCTCAGCAGGTCACCCTGTTCCGGGTTGCCTTCGGCGTCGACGACCGGTGCATCCACCTTGAAGGAGGCCTCTGCCTGCACATTGGTGATACCCCAGACGCCGGCGAAACTGGCAGCATAGCCCTGTACGTCCTCGAAATATCTCGATGGTATAGCTTTCCGGAATGGGCGACCCCGCGGGAAATTGAGCCTGAACGAGGGGGCCCTGCTGTGTGCATTGACGAAGTAGAGCCCGAAGTCGTCGCCGTTGGGCGTGAACCAGTGCAGCGCCACACCGAACTGCCCCTGATCCGACGGCCTGTCGTCCGGCATGCGCGGGATGGGATTAACCACCGTCGGCAGTCCCGTCTCGGGGTCCGCGCCAAAGGCCACCAGGAAGCGCTGCGCCCCCGGCCCCAGAAAATCCTGGGCGCTGAAAAACTGCCCACGCCGTTAAGTTCTGTCTTGAGCCATTCGTACTGATAATAGGCCTCCAGCGTCAAATCCGTGCTGAGATCCATCTGGCCGTACAACGCGCCCGTAGGTAGCAGAATCTCCTTGACCTCGACGCCGGCACTGTTCGCCGCGAAAACGTCAATGTGGTTTCTGCAGTCCATTGATGCCCTGGTAAAAGGTCGCCTCACCCCAGTTGATGACCTGGCGTCCCAGACGCAGGTCCAGCAGCCTGTCTCCCGGCAGGCTCCAGGTGGCATAGGCGAAATAATCCAGCCACTCGATATGCGACTCCTGCGTATCGACGGTTTCCTCGGGAAATTCCCGGAACCCCGCGTCGCCGCCGTAGATGGCGGCGCTGTTGTAGGTCAGAAAGTCGCGTTCGCTGTGATCCGTGTCGCCGTTGTAGACGTCGTCATAAAACGCCTTGCCGCGAGCGAATATACCGTAGTCTTCATAACTCAGCTTGATATCCACCAGGGCTGTGGCCTGATTCTGTACGAACGCCCCCTTGTCGAAGTTCAGGCTGCCGTCGTTGGTATTGATCTTGTTATTGAACGCCACTATATCGTCGCCGGGCCTGAACTCGATCTTGTGCTCGTCGGGATCGACAACGCGCCATTGTGCCGAGTAGGTCATTGTTGTGTCGAGATCCAGGCGCCAACCGGCGCCCATTTTGAACTCGGCAGCTTGGGGGTTGGACGTGTAGAGACCCACCGCCGCCAACAGCGCCAGTCCGCCATTTATACAAGACTTCGATCTGTTCATATTATCCGCCACTCAAATGTCTGTACGGAGCGAGGTCGCGCCTGCCGATAACTACGCGGCGGCCGATAGCAGGTGAGCTAGCGAGCGCCGGCAGCAGCCACATCGCACCCACCATGTTCCACAGGAACATGAACGTCAGGAGCTTGCCCATGTCCGCCTGGAACTTGATGGGCGAGAAGATCCAGGTCGCAACGCCGATCGCGAGCGTGACGCCAGTGAAAAAAACCGCACTGCCCGTCGTTTTCAGCGTATTGAAGTAGGCCTCCCGCAGCGGTTGCCCCTGCAGCAAGAACCGCGACAGTCGGTTGTAGATATAAATGCCGTAGTCGACGCCGACCCCGACACCCAGCGCAATGACGGGCAGCGTGGCC
The DNA here is from genome assembly GCA_034521205.1 of Halioglobus sp. Classification (GTDB taxonomy): domain Bacteria; phylum Pseudomonadota; class Gammaproteobacteria; order Pseudomonadales; family Halieaceae; genus Marimicrobium. The sequence continues at coordinate 1,149,543 of JAXHMT010000004.1, read as the reverse complement.
ACTTTCACACCAATGCCCAGCTCCACCATCAGCGCGCGGCACAACACCGACGTCAATGCCAGCGGGAGAACGATGCAGACGACCGGCCGCCAGGAACCGAAGCTGATAAAGATCAGCGCGCACACCACGCCGTAGATCAGCAGCAGCATGCGCAGCTCCGCGCTGGCTATTTCCTCATTGGTCGCGGCCTCGATTCCCGCGTTGCCGGCGGCCAGCACGAAGCGGATATCATCGCTGTTGTGTCTGGCGGCGAAGGCCTTGACCGAGTTCGTGACCCGTTCAAGTGTCGCGGCCTTGTGGTCGTCGAGAAACAGTAGCGCACCAGCAGGGAGACGATCTCAGTCAAGGCTTTCCGGTACCATGCCAATGGTCGAATTCAAGGCGCGCTGGTTGCGGGTGATCGTCGCCCACTTCAGGTTGCCTTCGTTGTAGCCGCATCGAGCACAAGCCGCGAGACCGTGGTCATGGCTATCGAGTCAGCCACCCCCTCCACGTTTTTCATGTGCCAGGCAAAGCGATCGATAAGAGTCATGTTGTTATAGCTGGAGCATTGCTGCGGAGGTGTCTCCACCATCACCACCAGTACATCCGAGCTGGTGGAATAGTTGTTGTTGATGAATGCGACATCCCTGTTGTAGCGCGAATCCGGATGCAGCTCCGGCGCCCCCGGATCCAGATCGCCGATCTGCTGATCCCGGCCCATGTGCCAGCCGCCCACCGCCAGAGCCAACGCCAGCAGCAGGGAAACCGGGACAAGAGTGGGTCTGACGGTGGCTGAAAGAAGACGCCAGTGAGGCGCTTCGCCCTGCTGGCGGCGCTGTGCGTGCCCGACACCTCGCCGGCTCATGCCGATGTAGGAAAGCAGCGTCGGCAGCAGTACCAGATTGGTCAGAATGATCACCGCCACACCCACACTGGCGGCGATCCCGAGATCCTTGATCACCTGGATCTCGATCAGCAGCATGGTGATGAAACCCATGGCGTCGGAGATCAGCGCCGTCATGCCCGGCGAGTAGATATTGCGGAAACAGAAACGGGCCGAGTCGTAACGGCTGCGGCCGGCCGCGAGGTGTTCGGCGGTGCCATTGATGATCTGGACGCCGTGACTGACCCCGATGGCGAAGACCAGAAAGGGGATCAGTATGGAATAGGCATTCAGGCCGTAACCGAGCAGTGTCAGCAGACCGAGCTGCCAGATCACCGCGACAATGGAGCACAGCAGCGGTAACAGCGTTCCACTGAGACTGCGTGAATAAAGGAAAAGCAGTGCCGCCGTGTTAACCACGGTGATCACGGCAAAGCACAAAGATCGCGGTGATACCTCGAGCAGGTCGCCGATCATCTTGGCAAACCCGGTGATGTGGATCCGGATGCCGTGCCGCTGAAACTTGTCGCGCACTTCGGTTTCCAGCATTTGCGACAGGGCCAGGTAATCGAGCGGCTCACCCGTTCTGGGGTCGCGGTCGAAAAGCGGCGCCTGTACGATGCTGGACCGGAAATCATTGGCCACCAGGCGGCCGATCTCTCCCTGAACGCAGGATGTTGCGACGCAACTGCTCCATGGCGGCTGCTGAGCCGTCGTAGCTGGAATCGATAACCGTGCCGCCCTCGAAGCCGAGTTCCGTCACCTCGGTCCAGCGCACATTGGGTGTCCACAGTGAGCGCATCCGGTTGCGATCCACACCCGGAAGATAGAAAACCGCGTCGTTCACCTGTTGCAGAACATCCAGGTACCGCGCGTCGAAAATATCCCCCTGCGTGTTTTCCACCGCGACCTGGATCGTGGTCCCCGCAGCGCCAAGGTCGGCGACATGCCGCATCATTGCCTGGATGTAGGGATGCTCCATCGGGATCATTTTTTCGAAACTGGCATCCGGTCTCAGCTTCGCCGTCTGCATTGCGAGAAAGACCGTCGCCGCAATAAACAGCACCAGCACGAGCGGACGGCGCCGGAAGATCATCCGTTCCAGCCAGCGTTCCTCTTCGCCCGGGTGCCAGCTCTGCAGACTGCCCTTAGCGGCCATCGGTCATTCCTCTGTACGCTCCAGTTCGATCAGGCGGACACCGCCCATGCCCACGGTCACGAGCTCATCGCGGCTGATTTGAAGCACACTGGAGAGACTTTCCCGCAGACGTAGCTGCAGGGGCTCGAAGGTTTCCCCACTATCGCGGCTCACCAGGACCAGCCCGACGCCGCCTGCCAGCAGGACATTGCCGCGATGGTCGGTGTATCCTCCCGCCAGGCTGTTTTCGCTACCGGCGCCGCCGGCCAGCCAATCCTGTCCGTTGTTGTCCGAGTACCAGGCGTTGCCTTGCAGGCCGAACACCAGCAGACGCCCCCGGTCGCGCAAATACAGCGCGCCGAACCAGGTGCCCCGGTAGGGCGTGTCCAGCGCTCGCCAGTTCATCCAATCCGGGCTACTGAGGAATAACGTGCCGCTCTCGCCGGCGATCAGCAGCCGCCCGCCGCCCGCCGGTGCAATCGCGTTCAGATGCATGCCCTGCGGGTTATCCAGTCGCTGACCGATGCTGCGCCAGGTATGCCCGCCGTCCCCGGTGCTCAGCAACGTGCCAAAGGCGCCCGTGGCCCAGCCGTGGGTGGCGCTCGGCAATCGAAGATATCCATCGAATGGCGGCGCCGAAAACCGGTTGTTCCAGCCGCCACTGCGCATCCTCGAGGTCCATTTGAGCCTCTTCGAGCGCCGCTTCCAGCTCCTCGTCGGGCTGATCATCCAGTTGACCGCGGAGTTCCGAAACGCGACGCCTGGCCCGCGCCAGCGCACGCTGGTCCAGATCAACCTGCATGCTCCAGTCCGTCCCGCTGAATCGACCAGGTGGTGCCGGCATCGATTGTCTGGAGAATGATTCCGTCGTGGCCGACCGCCCAGCCTGTCTGTGCATCTATAAAAAAAACACTGGTCAACATCTGGCGGGTGGGCACCCGTGCCTGCGACCAGTGCCGGCCCTCGTCGTCACTGTAGAGGACATGGCCGCGCGACCCGACCGCTACCAGCCGGTCGCCGGCCCGGCTGATGTCAGAGTACAGCGATCTCGGTCACCACAGTCATATCGGGCGCCCGTTCACCGGTTGGCGTAGCGATTTCCGGTGGCCGACAACAGAGCCAGCGCCACAAGAAACCTGCAGCAAAAGGCTGGAAAATCAGCGGAGAGCCTGGACACCGGCGCGTTGTCTTATATTTATACTCACCGGAGGGAAGGTACCTTGCGCCCCGGTGTTTAAACCATGACTTCTATCAAGATGTCGACACCTGACTCGAGGTCAGCCGGCAGCCGCGCGTTCCCGGCCATGGGAGGGCCGCCACGCCAGGGCCGGCAGTAACAGCAGCGCGCCGACCATGTTCCAGAAGAACATGAAAGTCAGCATCAGGCCCATGTCGCCCTGGAACTTGATGGGGGAGAAAATCCAGGTGCCGACGCCAATCGACAGGGTCAGCCCGGTAAAGGCCACCGCCGTGCCAGTCGATCTGAGTGCCTGGAAGTATGCTTCGCGGAGCGTGCTCCCTGCCCGCAACTCGCGTTCCAGAGCACTATAGATGTAGATGCCGTAGTCTACGCCGATACCCACGCCCAGGGCGATCACCGGCAGTGTCGCCACCTTGACGCCGATACCCAGCAGCGCCATGAGCGCCTGTGCCAGCACCGAGGTCAGCATCAGCGGGACAATGATGCAGACCAAGGCTTTCAGGGAGCGGAAGGTGAGCAGGCAGAGCAGGATCACCACACCGTATACCCAGGCCAGCATCTTCCACTGGGCCTTGGTAATAACCATGTTAGTCGCCGCTTCAACGCCGGCATTGCCGGCCAGCAGTTCGAAGCGAAGTTTCTGTGAATCTTTCTCCCCGGCGCCCGCCGCCGCGGTTTCCGCGTCGGAGTCGTCCTTCGCCAGCTCAAAGTTAACTTCCCCTGAATTGTGCTCCTTGGCAAACGCCTCTACCGCATCGACTACCCTGGCAAGGGTCTGCGCCTTGTGATCTTCCAGGAACAGTATCACCGGCACCATGGAACAGTCCGTGTTGAGCAGATTGCTGGGCACGCGGCTGAGCGAATTATTGAGAATGTACTGGTTGCGGTTAATGGCGTGCCACTTGGGACTGCCCTCGTTCATGCCCATGATCACGAGCTTGGAGATATCCACCAGCGAGACGACGGACTGCACGCCCGGCACGGTCTTCATGACACCGTGGAAATAGTCAATGGCGGAGATGGTTTCATAGGTGCCGCACTGCTGCGGCCTCGTGCGCACCATGACCACGAACACATCCGTACTGGTGGAGTAGTTTTCGCTCAGGTAGGCAAGGTCCCTGTTGTAGCGCGAATCGGGGCGCAGCTCCGGGGCGCCGGTATCGAGATCGCCAATTTGCTGTTGTTGACCGAAATACGCCCCCACGCCGAACAACAAGACACTGACCCCGATCACGGACAGGGCCGGCCCGCGCTCGGTGACGCGGGACAGGGCGCGCCAGTGACTGAAGTCGCTGGAGGCCTTGGCGTCGCGGTAGCGCCGGCACTGTTTGCTGATGCCTGTGTAGGAAAGCACGACGGGCAACAGCAGCAGATTGGTCAGAATCAATACCGCGATGCCGGTGCTGGCCACCAGCGCCAGTTCCTGTATCACCGGAATGTCGATCACCCGCAGCGTCAGGAAACCGACGCCATCACTCACCAGAGCGACAAAGCCGGGCTTACTGAGACGTACGAACGCCAGTTTCGCCGCTTCCCGCTTTTCCAGTCCGTGGTGACAGAAATGGGCAAAGCGGTTCATGATCTGCACGGAGTGGCTGATACCCACCGCGAACACCAGAAACGGCACCAGCATGCTGTAAGGGTCCAGCCCCATGCCCATGGTATGCAGAAGCCCCAACTGCCACACCACGGCCACGACGGAGCAGGTCAGCGAACCCAGCGTACACCAGGGGCACCGGCAGTACAGGAAGAGCAGAATGGCCGTGATCAGAAAGGCGATGCCGAAAAATGCACCCACCTGCGCCGCACCCTCGATAAGGTCGCCGACCAGCTTGGCAAAACCGGTAATGCGGATTTTGATATTGTCTTTCTCGTACTGGTCGCGAATCTCCCGCTCCAGATCCTGTGACAGCCGGTTATAATCCAGTTTTTCGCCGGTCTCCGGATCTTCCTCCACAAGGGGAGCGATAATGGTCGCGGACTGGAAATCGTTCGACACCAGGCGGCCGACCTGACCCGACTTCAATGTATTGGCCCGCAGCTTTTCCAGCGATTGCGGGCTGCCATCGTAATCGTCGGGAATCACCGAGCCGCCGACAAAGCCCTCTTCGGTCACTTCCTGCCAGCGCACATTGGGCGTCCACAGGCTTTCCAGGCCCGCCCGGTCGACTCCGTCTATATAGAAGACCTCATCGGTAATCTTTTTCAGCGTTTTCTGGAAGTCGGCGGTGAATATGTCTCCCTCGGTGTTCTGTACAGTGATACGCACCACGTTGGTGAGGCCCGACAGGTCTTCGCGGCTGTTGAGAAAGTTGACGATGTAGGGGTGAGAGACGGGGATCATCTTCTCGAAGCTGGCATCGGGCTGCAGCTTGCTCGCCTGAACACCGAAAAAAACGGTGAATCCCGCGAAGATGATCAGCAGCAGAAGCCGGGACTTGATCAACAGCCGGCCGAGCGCGGGACGCAGCCTGCCGTCCTCGTGCTCTATTTTCAGCGACTCACTCATGCTCAGCCCTCACCGCCAGTCGCCTGCTCGATACGCACCAGCCCGTCCAGGCCGACCACCAATAGTTCCCCGTCGTACCACAGCGCCGACGAAAAGGTATCGCGCGAACCGTGGGTCTGTGTGGTGAAGTGCTTTCCGTTTGCACTGCTGGCGATCACACCACCCGCGCCCACCAGCACAAGGTCGCCGTGGGCCAGGTCACCGCGCCCGTAAAAACTGCGTTCGGGATTATCTTCAACCGTCGCTCGCTCCCAGGTTTCTCCCCGGTCGGCACTGAAAAAGATATTGCCGCGCAATCCGTAGGTGACGACCCGGACCCTGTCCAGGGCGACGACGCCGAACAGAGTGCCGTCGTAGTCGAGCCCGAGTGTTTGCCAGTTCCGGCCGCCGTCGTCGGAGCGGTAGAGTAGCCCCCCCTCGCCGGCCAGATAGAGCGTTCCGTCTCTGGACGCATCCATGCTGTAGTAGTGAAAGCCCCTGACATTCTCTATCCCCGCGGCCGCGATCTGCCAGTTTTCTCCGCCGTCGTCGGTGCGAAAAATCATGCCGTACGCGCCCACCGCCCAGCCGTTTTTCGCATCCGCGAACCGGACATCCAGAAACGGGATAGGCCGGGCCGGATTCCAGGGCGCCCTGGGCGTCCTCGACATCGAAGCGGGCGTCCTCGAGTTTGTAGACGAGTTCCTCATCCGGCTCCGGTGAAGCGGACTCAACCTGCGCTTCCAGCGATTTGACGCGCTCCTTGAAGTACTCCAGGCGCTGGCGGCTGGCCTCGACACCGTCGAACTGCTCCGTCCAGCTCTCGCCGCGATCATCGGAGTGAAGAATCACGCCGCCGTGGCCCACCGCCCAGCCCTGGTTCGGGACGGGAAAACTGACCGCCGTCAGGGTTTCGCTGAGTGGTACCTCGCCTTGCTGCCAGTTGCGGCCGCCGTCATCCGAATAGACAATACCCCCGCGCTCGCCGACCGCCACCAGACGATCATCGCCCGCGCGGGTGATGTCCAGCAGTACGATTTCTTTGGGCTCGGCGATGGGTAACGCCGGCTTCAGCAGATAGTCCTTCGCCCGCACGCCGCGCCCGGTGAAGAGCAGGCAACACAGGCACAGCGCGAGCAGCCGCCCCACTTACCGGCGCCCCGCCCGCCGCAGTGCCTGGGGCGTAAACTCGCGGAAACTGGTCTCGTAGTCAAAGTCGTAGGTGTACCCGCCCTCCTCGTTGTCCAGGCCGATCACGACGTAGCGGCCGGAAATGAGGTCGTGGAGTGACGAGGCCGCCAGCCAGGGCACCTTCACCTGGTAGTGCACGATGTGATGACCCTCCTTGACCTTCCACAGCTCGCCGCGGCCGTCGTAGTGATCGATCACCGCGATCTGCCAGGTGTCCTCGTCCACGTAGAAGGTGCGGCGCGCGTAGATATGGCGTTCGCCTTCCTTGAGCGTGGAGTCGACCACCCAGACCCGGTGCTTCTCGTAGCGGGTGTACTCGGGATCCATGTGGCCCGGCTCGATGATGTCGTCATATGACAGGTCGCCATCCCAGGAGCTGGTAGCTCTTGCTACAGGGTGAGTCGTCTCGCGCTTGCCAACGAGTTCCCAGTTGTAGCGATCCGGCGCACCGTTGTACATGTCCAGGTCATCGGCGGTGCGCAGTCCGTCCGGAACCCGTGCCGGGGCCGTCGTCCGGCGATGTTCGGCGCGCGGCGGACGCCCGCCGCTGCCCGGCGTTGTAGATCCAGGCAGCGCGGGGCTCTTGCGCCCTGGTAGTACTCTTCGTGGATCAGCAGCACGTCGCCCTCGGAGCCGCGGCGGCCCCAGGATCTCCTCCAGGAAGACGAACAGCCGAGCTCGGGCAGGGATCGTCGGGCACGCGATTGGCGGAGATGGCCTTTTCCTCGAACAGGACCGGCGAGAAATCGCCGTTGGCCTGTGCGGGGATCTGGGTGTAACGGCGCTGCACGGTCTGCGGCGAGCGGTAGCGCACGATGTGGTTCCATATGACGTGCAGCGCCTCGCTGGGGATCGGGAAGGGCACGGTGGAGACGAAATTCTCCAGACCGTTGCCGCTGGGCACCATCTCGGTCACCGTGGCGCCCTCTTTGACCCGCTCGTATTCCGCCTCGGGCAACAGGGAGCTGCGCCGCGTGGGATAGACGTTCATGTAGAACGTGTCCGGGTAGCGCTTGAGCAGCGCGATCTGCCCGGGGGAGAGAAATTCCTCGTACTGCTGATAGTTCTTTGCGGTGATGGTGTACAGCACCTCGTCGTCTTCGTAGGGGTCCACCAGCCTGTCCCCCACCTCATAGTCCTCGGGCAATTCCTGTATTCCCCCCGTCCACGGCGGAATGGAACCGTCCTCGTTGCCCGCGCGCTCGGCGCCCACCGGGGTCAACTCATCCCCGCCCAGCCGCTCGGCCTGCTCGGGACTGACTTTGGCGTGGGCCGCCCCGGAGAGAATCACGGCCATCGCCGTCGTCGCGAAAAACTTGTACATAGGTACTCCTGTTACACAGCTATATCAAAAAGACACCGAGAAGCTCAGCGAAACGAAGTCGCGGTCCTCGAGTTCATCGTAGTCCGCGCCGAAAAACGTCGTGTAGGACAGTTCACCGCGGTATCTGTTCAGGTAGTCCCCCGAAACGCCGAGGCTCAGTGCCATTCTGTCCTCGACGAAGTTGGGCGGGGGCGAATTGCCGTCGACATCGTGCGACCAGGCGATATTCGGGGTGAGATTGACGCCGGCCAGCGCGTCGCTGAAATCCAGACTGGCGCGCACGCGGTAGCCCCAGGAAAAGTCGTCCGTGAAGCCGTCGTCGGTACAATTCTGCGCCTGGGTGTTCGGCACCACTCCCGCCAGGTCTCTCCAGTCGCGGGTCGGAGTTGCAGCCGACGCGGCCGCGCCGGGAAATAAAGGGACCTCGCTGACAAAGGGCTCGAAGTCGCCGACCCCGAAATTGGGCGAGCGGCCGTAATTCAGGCTGCCGTCCAGGCCATCGAGCCACACGGCCCCCACTTCCGCGGCGAAACTGAGGCGATCAGCCCCCAGCACCTGCTCGAAGAAGCGGATCAGGGTGAACTGCGCCTGGGTATATTCCACGTTGTCGAAACCCTGAAGACGGGCGCCGGGCCCGGCCGCCTGGTATCGCGGCAGCATGCGCGACCACTCGCCGAGGCTGCCCAGGGCCATGGCCTGCGCGATGTCGGTGGTGTTTATCTGCAGCGGAAAGTCGGGGCGGTGACTCACTTCCCCGGACAGGGCCCAGAAACCGAGGTTGGTGGCGAAGGTACCGGCAAACACCTCGATATCCTCCGGGTACTCGAAGAAATAGGCCGGGTTGCTGCCGAACAGAAACGGCTGGCCGAAATTCTCCGAGGGCGTGATACCGCTGAAGATCGGGGTGCGTGAATGGTAGTTGATGTAATACAGACCGACCTCTGTGCCGTTGAGCTGCTCCAGAAAATAGCGCGCGTTGATCCCCCACTGACCTGTGCTGGACGGGTTGTCATCGGGCGCCCGGGGCAGGAAATTGCCCGTCTCGATCTGTTCGCGATCCGAATCGGCGGTGCTCACCGTCAACTTGTCGCAGCCGCCGCCGAAAACGTCGGCCGCGTTCCAGTAGGTGCCGCACTCGTCGAGCACCGTCGGGTCCCACTGGTACTGGTAGAACACCGCGAGGGAGAGGTTCAGGGTCAGCCCCAGGTTGGCGTAGACCAGACCGGTGGGCAACAGCGCCTCCTTGATTTCACTGCCGGGCTTGCGCAGGGCCGTGACATCGAAGGGATTGATGATGTTGACGCCGTTCTGGATGAAGGTGCTCTCACCCCAGCTCAGCACCATGTTGCCGGCGCGCAGTTCTACCGGCACGTTGCCCACGTCGGTGCTCCAGAACAGGTAGTAATCCAGCGGTTCGATGCCGGATTCCTGGGCCAGGTCCTGAAAGTCGCCCATCTGCAGTTCGGAATTCGGTTCATAACCATTGGGCACATGGCCGTGGTCGACCTCCCCCTGATCCAGGGCGTAGTCGTACCACCACTTCAATCGGCCGAAGAAGCCGATATTGTCGCGGGTCAACTGCAGGTCGTGCAGGCCGCGCAGCTGCAGGGAGTAGATGTCGCCCTGGTCGTAGTTCAGGTTGCCGTCGTCCGCGGTACTGGAAGACGCCCGGCCGCGGCCATCGGTATTGCCGGGACTGAGGAAATCCTCGTCGGCCTCCTCGGCGCGCCAGGTGGCGCCCAGGCTCACATTGGTAATGAAAGAGCCCTCGATATCACCCAGGCGGAATTTGGCGGCCTGGACGGGAATGGCGGCGGCGAGCGGGCCGACGCACGCAAGGAGCAGAACTGGTCTTATTAAACGCATGATCAGTTACCCATGTTATGTGGTTATGTCGAGGCATTGTACCTGACACGGCCTCCGCCAACCTTGCGGTGTGTCAATTGCACTTGCGGTGTGTCAATTGCAGTGACCGGCGACCGGGCCTGGCCCTTAGGTAGAGACCTCACTGGTAGCCTAGCACCATTTTTCCAAATCTGCCTTTTTCTCTCACATACCCACAATTCAATCACGGGTTTTTGTCACCCGCGCGCTTTTGATGTGGCATTGGCGTACCCACTGTCGCAAGCTGGGCCCGACGTGTAATGCGCCGGCCCTTGGGCGAACAGCCTGCTGGATGGCTCCCGCCGCAACACGGCAAACGTGTCTTTACGGGTGAAGACGGACAGTCAATGGACAACGGCCTGATCTGCCTGGCACTGATCGCGCAGATCCACCAGACGCCGGTGGATGTGCAGCGCCTGCATCACGAATTCGCGCCGTCGGACAGACCCTGCGAGGCCGATGATCTCGTGCGCGCGGCCAGGAAACTCGGATTTCGAGCCCGCGCCGTGCGCTCCGGCGTCGACGAGCTGCGCGAACATACCTGCCCCGCCATCGCAATCGCTGCGACCGGCGAGTTCATCGTTATCGCCCGCACAAGCCGCTCCGAGGGGGGCGAGCAGCGCGTTCTGGTGCAGCGGCCGGGTGACAGTGCGCCGCAAACGCTGGGCCGCGAAGCCGCCGCGGAAGCAATAGCCGGTGGTCTGATTCTCATGCGGCCACGCGGTGGCGCGCCCGCCGGCGACCATCGCCGGTTCAACCTGCGCTGGTTCGTACCGGCCCTGCTGAAGTACCGCAAACTGTTCGGCGAGGTCCTGCTCGCCTCTTTCTTCCTGCAGCTTTTCGCCCTCGTCACCCCCCTTTTCTTTCAGGTAGTGATGGACAAGGTGCTGGTGCACCGGGGCTTCAGCACGCTGGACGTGCTGGCCTGGGGTTTCGTCGTGGTGGTCGCCTTCGACGCGGTGGTGGGCGGCCTGCGCAACTACCTGTTCAGCCACACCACCAACCGGGTGGATATCGAACTCGGCGCAAAGCTCTTCCACCACCTGGCGAGTCTGCCACTGGCCTATTTCGAGGCGCGCCAGACCGGCCAGACCGTGGCGCGGGTGCGGGAACTGGAGACCATCCGCAATTTCATCACCGGCACGGCGCTGACCCTGCTGATCGATCTGTCCTTCACCTTCGTTTTTTTCGCGGTGCTGCTGTGCTGCAGCCCTGACCCTCGCGTGCGATCGTAGCTGCGGCACGCTGCCGTTCTATGTGTTGCTGTCAGTGCTGATCACGCCGGTTCTGCGGCACCGCCTGGATCAGCGCTTTCGCACGGGCGCGGTCAACCAGGCCTTCCTGACGGAAGCCGTGACCGGCATGCAGACGGTCAAGGCACAGGCCCTGGAACCGCAGATGCAACGGCGCTGGGAGGAGCAGCTGGCGGACTACGTGACCGCCTCCTTCCGGGCCCAGAACCTGAACAGCGTCGCCGGCCAGGCGGCGGGTTTCATCAGCAAGATCGTCACCCTGCTGATCATCTGGTGGGGCGCCCACCTGGTGATCGCGGGGGCACTGACCGTGGGACAGCTCGTCGCCTTCAACATGATCGCCGGGCGCATCACGGCGCCCATCCTCAAGCTGGTGCAGCTGTGGCAGGACTTCCAACAGGCGGGTATCTCGCTGCAGCGCCTGGGGGATATCCTCAACACACCCACCGAATCGGGGCGCGGGGCAAACCGCAGCACACCGCCGCGACTGAACGGGGATATCGCCCTCGAACGCGTGCGCTTCCGCTATCGGCCGGACACTGCACTGGTGCTGGACGAGCTGAGCCTCGCGGTGCCGGCAGGCGCGATCGTCGGCGTGGTGGGCCGCTCCGGCTCCGGTAAAAGCACACTGGCAAAACTGCTGCAGCGACTGTATGTGCCGGAGGCGGGGCGCATACTGCTCGACGGCATCGACCTGGCCGTTGTGGACAACGCGTGGCTGCGGCGCAATGTCGGCGTGGTGCAGCAGGAGAGCTTCCTGTTCAACCGATCCGTGCGGGAAAATATCGCTATTGCCCAACCGGGAGTGCCCTTCGAGCGCGTGCAACAGTGCGCGCGAATCGCGGGCGCCCACGAATTCATCCTCGAGCTGCCCGAAGCCTACGACACGGTGATCGGCGAGCAGGGCTGCAACCTGTCCGGCGGACAGCGCCAGCGCCTCGCCATCGCCCGGGCCCTGCTCACCGATCCGCGCGTTCTTGTGATGGACGAGGCCACCAGCGCGCTCGATTACGAGTCCGAGCGCACGGTGCAGGAAAACATGGGCGCCATCTCCCGCGGCCGCACCGTGCTGATTGTCGCGCACCGCCTGAGCACCGTGCGGCACTGCGACGTATCGTCGTCATCGACAGCGGCCGTATCACCGAATCCGGCAGTCACGACGAGTTGCTGGAACTGAACGGTTACTACGCGCGACTGTACGGCTATCAGAACCACAGCCCGGTCATCCGCGAGCTGGCTGCTGAATCGAGTCCACGCAGCGACGCTGCCCGCGCCGCCGGCGACGGGACCATGACAGGGAAGGTTGGCGACGGAAACTCCAACCGGGGCCCGCGGCGGCCGCGGCGCTCCGGCGAGACTCGCGACAAGAACCGCAGTCGCGACGCGGCGCTTCACCGGCAATTCCTGCCCGCCGCGCTGGAAGTGCAGGAACAGCCGCCCTCCCCGGCGGGCCGCGGCCTGCTCTGGCTGCTGCTGGCCCTGTTCTGCGCGGGGTTGTCGTGGGCCGTGTTCGGCCGGGTGGATATCGTGGTCAGCGCACCCGGCAGAGTGGTGCCCAGCGGGCAGGTCAAGGTCGTCCAGGCGCCAGAGGCCGGCACGGTGGCGCAGATCCACGTGCGCGAGGGCGAGCGCGTCGAGGCGGGACAGCTACTGATCAGCCTGGACCCCACATTCGCCAGCGCCGACGAGACACGCCTCGACGAGCAGCGCGCACATATCCGCCTGCAACTGCACTGGCGCGACGCCCTGGAGCGCTGGCTCGCCAACGGCCGCGAGGCGGATACGGCGCTGCCGCCACTGGAGGAGCCAGTGCCGGCAGCGATCGCGCATACGCTGGCGGCGTCCGTGTTCTCCCGTCACCGGGACGAAATCACCGCCCGCCTCGACGGCTTCGCCCGGGAACTGGCGGCCAGCCAGGCTGAACAGCGTTCCCTGGAAGCGGAGGAAGCGAAGGCGCGGGCCACCCTGGGGATTCTGGAGGAGCGTGTCGGACGCCTACGAAACGCTGGTAAAACGGCAGTACGGCGCCCGCATCGAGTATCTCGAAATGCTGCAACAGCAGACGGAACTGCAACGATCGCTGCCCGTGCTGCGGTCCCGACAGCAACAGGTGCGCGAGCGAGCGGCGGCGATCACCGCCCGCATGCATGCCGCCGCGGAGGATGCGCGCAGGAAGAACCTGCTGGAGATCGCCCGGCTCGAGGCGGAGCGGGCCACCCTGCGCCAGGAGGCGCGCAAGGCGGCCCGGCGGGAACAGCAACTGCTCGTTGCCGCGCCGGTCACCGGCACGGTGCAGGAACTGGCACTGCACACCGTCGGCGGCGTGGTCACGCCCGCGCAGGCACTGATGAAGCTGGTGCCGGAGGGAGCGGTGGTGCAGGTGGAGGCGATGCTGCAAAACCGCGACGTCGGCTTCGTGCGCGAGGGCCAGCAGGCGGAAGTCAAGGTGGACGCCTTCAATTTCACCAGATACGGCCTGGTGCGTGCACAGGTGCTGGATATCAGCGATGACGCCGTACAGGACGAACAGACCGGCTGGGTGTTCAAGATGCGGCTGTCACTGGAGGAGGACAGTCTCGCGGTGCAGGGGCGACAGGTCAGGCTCAGCCCCGGCATGTCGGTCGTCACCGAAGTGAAGACCGGAAAGCGCAGACTGATCGAGTTTTTCCTGTCGCCGCTGCTGCGCTACCGGCAGGAGAGCTTGCGGGAGCGGTAATAAGATCGCCGATACCGAAAGCAGGCCACGACCGCCTGTCACGAGGGTCACATGGCCAGCTTTTGTCGCCCGTGCACTGAACGCCTCACCCCGCCCGATACCTTTATGCCGTTTCAGGTCACGACCAGACTTCGCCGATAGAGGCCACTGCGCATTTTACGGGCGACGATAGCGCCTGCGTCCGCATCGACACAAGAGCCCGAAATCGCTAAACGCCATCCGGCGAAGATGGGTACGGCCGAAATAGAGGCCTTCCTTTGTCACCTGGCCAGCTGCAGGGGCGTTGCGCCTGATGGTTTGGTGGGGCTTCAGTCCCGAGTGGAACGGCAGGCAGGGCCGAAGGCCGCACCTGATGTTTAACTTTTCAACCCCTCCAACACCGCTTCGGGTCGAATGGGAATTTCCCGCAAGCGCACCCCCACGGCGTTGAAGATGGCGTTGCCGATGGCCGGACCGGTGACGGTGGTGGCGGGTTCGCCCAGGCCCACGGCGGTTTCGGTGCTGTCGATAAATTCTATTTCCATGTCCGGGACATCGCGCATGCGCAGCGGAGTGTAGCTGTTGAGGTTGGTGTCCTTGACTTGTCCTTTTTCGAATTGGGTGCCTTCGTGCAGCGCCATGCTGACGCCCCAGAGGGCGGCGCCTTCCACCTGGGCCCGGGCACCGTCCGGGTGGACGATGGTGCCGGCGTCGGTGACCAGGGTGAGCTTTTCCAGTTTGACCCGTCCGGTGCTGCGGTCCACTTTGACGCGCGCCACGCAGGCGGTCCAGGTGGGCATGTTTCTCTCCTGACCGTAGCTGGTGGCAACACCCAACCCCGTATCGGGAGGCAGTTCTTCGCTCCAGTCGGAGATTTCGCGCACGCGCTTGACAACATTGGCCTGGCGGGCGGCGCCGCCTACCGAGTTGGGGGCTTCGCCGGCGTTTTTGCCTTCGGCTTTGAGCAGGCTCAGGCGAAACTCAATGGGGTCCCTGCCCAGCTTGTGCGCCGCCTCGTCCATAAAGGACTCCAGGGCCCAGTTGACCCAACCCGAACCCACCGAGCGCAACCAGCCCGGCCGAAAGGTGCGATTGGCCAGGTCGTTGGATACGGCTCTGAGCCGGTGGGCACCCACCGAATACCAGTGGGCCGCGCCCTGGATGGCGAAGATGTCGAATTTCTGGCCGTTGCTGCCCTCGGGCATAAAGAAAGGCGCCATCACTTCGGTTGGCCAGCCGGCCGCGGCGTGATGTTCCATGCCGGTGACCTGGCCTTCGGCATTGAAGGCCATACGCAGGCGTTGGTAGGAGGGAGAGCGCAGGGAGTCGAAGCGGGCGTCGTCTTCCCGGGTGAATACCAGTTTGACCGGCCGGTCCAACGCCTTCGCGGCGAGAGCCGCGGGTACGGCGTAGTCGCCGTTGAGCCGGCGGCCAAAGCCACCGCCCAACATATAGGTGCGCATAACGATTTTCTCTTCCGGCACGTCCAGGGCCTTCGACAGCCAGGGAATCACCAGAGACTGCCATTGGTTGCCGGTGTGAATTTCCCAGAGACCGTCCTTTTGCAGAGCGATGGCGTTCACCGGCTCCAGTTGAAAGTGCAATACGCTGTGGGTTATGTAGTTCTGTTCCAGCACTGAATCCGCCTGGGAAAAGGCGTTGTCCAGGCCTTCGTCATCTACCACCAGGGCGCCCTTCTCCGGGGACTCGATCAGTTTTCGGCCCTGTTCCAGAATATCCGCTTCGCTGACGTTGGCGGTCTCTCCCGGTGTCCAGTCCACTTTCACCTTGGCAGCGGCTTTGTTGGCGGCATGGAATGAATCGGCAATGACCAATGCCCACCCCGGCACTGTTCCACTGGGGTCCTCCAAAACCAGCGTTTGCAAGTAACCATTGACCGCTTGCGCGGCGCTGTCATCCACGCTGTTGACCACCGAGCCGTAACGGGTGGGTGGCATCAGGGGGCGGGCGTAGACCATGCCCTCGATTTTGGCGTCCAGACCATAGACGCTGGTGCCGGTGGTTTTATCGGGAATGTCCAGGGCCCGGGATTCGCGCCCGATCAAACGCCGCTGGGAGGCGGGTTTGATGGGCATTTTTTCCAATTCTTCCTGGGTGTAGCTGCGGGTCAGATCGCCGCGCTGGACGATCTCGGCGTAGCCAAGGCTGTTGTTGCCGGCAATGACCCGGCTGTTACGCGCCTGACAGTCAGCGGGCGAGACACCCATCAGTTTGGCGCCCTCTTCAATCAGGGCCAGCCGACCGGCCGCGCCGGCCTGGCTCAAGGGCGTAAAGTTCTGCCAGACGGACCAACTGCCGCCGGTGACCATCAGGCCCCACTTGGGGTCACTGTCCACGTGGTTGAGCACCACCCGGGACCAGTCCGCCTCCAGCTCATCGGCCACAATGCGCGCCAGGGCGGTGCCCACATGCTGGCCCATTTCCGCCTCGGCAATGTTCACCTGAATGCGGCCCTGCTCGTCTATCCGGTACCAGATGCTGGGCTCGAAAGTGTTATTGGCGATCACCTCCTCTGGCCTGGCAAAACTCAAACCGGGGCGATAAAAGGCCAGCGTAAAGCCGGCCCCCGCGGCGCCGATTATAAAGCCGCGCCGGCTTAGCCTGGGCGAGGATTCCGCACTGTGTATGTCGGACGTTTGCAGATACCGGGAGAATTTACTCATCGGTTGCGACCTCCCGCATTTCAACGGCCGCCATTTTAATGGCCTTGCGAATGCGCACATAGGCCATGCAGCGGCAGAGGTTGCCACTCATGACCGCGTCGATTTGCTCGTCAGTGGGGTCGGGAAAGTCTTTGAGCATGGCCGCCGCCTGCATGATCTGCCCGGACTGGCAGTAGCCGCACTGGGGCGTTTGAGTTTCCACCCAGGCTTTTTGCAAAGGGTGATTGCCCTTCGGGTCCAGGCCCTCGATGGTGATCACACTGGCATCGGCCACCGCGCTCATGGGCGTGATACAGGAGCGGGTGGCCCGGCCGTTGATCAGGACGGTACAGGCCCCGCACAGGCCGATACCGCAACCGAACTTGGTGCCGGTCAGGCCCAGTTGGTCACGCAAACTCCAAAGCAGTGGTGTATCAGCCTGGTCGTCGACCTTCACGGCCTTGCCATTCAAATTAAAGCTTGTGCTCATTGCGACAACCCCCAATGTAGTGTCTCCTGCAAAATGCGCAGGTTGAGGTGGGTTATCAGTTGACTATAGATCATGCCGCGATAATCACCAAAAAAACCTGCTCGAAGGCGCACTGCTGGTCATCGTGGTGCTGTATTCCCTGCTACACCGGAAAAAGGACCACTAAAACGTGGCTATACAATGCAATTCAACAACCGCAGTCACCCTGCGTTATGGCAGGATCAGAGCACAGGATCGGTAAACTCGCGACAGGAATGATGAGCATCAATTATGCATACGCACGATCACGGCAAAGATGACAGCTCCCGGCGCATTGGCCTGGTGTTTTTTCTCAATCTGGGTTTCACCATCATCGAATTTATCGGTGGTTGGCTGACCAACAGTACCGCCATCATGGCGGATGCCGTGCACGACCTGGGAGACAGCCTGTCCATCGGCTCTGCCTGGCTGCTCAACCGGCTCGGGCGCAAAGACCCCAGCGACGATTTCAGCTATGGCTATCGCCGTTTTTCCCTGTTCGGGGCGCTGATCAATGGCCTGGTGTTGCTGGCGGGTTCGGCGTGGGTGCTCAAGGAAGCAGTACCCCGCCTGTTCGATCCGGTCATGCCGATGACCGAGGGCATGCTGGTCCTGGCGGTGTTTGGCGTCATCGTGAACGGTTTCGCCGCCTGGCGGCTCATGGGGGGCAAAAGCCTGAACGAAAAAGTGCTGAACTGGCATCTGATGGAAGACGTGCTCGGCTGGCTCGCGGTGCTGATCGTGGCGACCATCATGCAGTTTGTGGCCTGGCCCATCCTTGACCCCCTGCTTTCCATCGGCTTTACGCTGTTTATTCTGATCAATGTGGTACGCAACCTGTGGGCCACGGGGAAACTGTTTTTCCAGGCGGTGCCGGACAGGCAACTGCGGCAGACCATCGAATCGGCATTGTTGCGGATTCCCGGTATCCAGGCGATCCACCATCTGCACCTCTGGTCGCTGGACGGCGAGCATCACGTGCTGACGGCCCATGTGGTGGCGGATGACCCCGACGATAGCGATCATCATTTGCAGTTGAAGGCCGACATCGCCGAGGTTCTGGCGCAATTCGAGCTGCAGCACACCACCATCGAAATCGAGCTCTCACGGGAAAACTGTCGTGATGACGATTGCAGGACAAGCCGCAACTGAGCGCAACGTATTAACCCGCATAGTTCATGCCGACCCGGATATGAACAAGGCGGATTTATTCCGGGAGGCAATCAGTATCTTCGTGCGGGTGCATGCGCCGGCTCATCCGGCACAGCAGGAAAGCTCGCTCACGTCCTTGATAAAGGTCTGCGACGCGAGTTTCAGGCCTTCAACCATGGTCAGGTAGGGAAACAGCAGATTCGCCAGTTCGTCGACGGTCATGCGGTTGTGTATCGCCAGCACCGCGCTCTGGATCAGCTCACCGGCGTTGGCGGCCACCGCCTGGACGCCGATCAGCCGATGGCTGTCGGCCTCGGCGACCAGTTTGATGAAACCGTGGGTGTCGAAGTTGGCCAGCGCGCGCGGGACGTTTTCCAGATTCAGCACGCGGCTGTCGGTCTCGATACCCTGCAATTCGGCCTGATGTTCGGATAGCCCGACGGTGGCAACCTGCGGATCGGTGAACACCACGCCCGGCATCGCCCGCAGGTCCAGTTGCGCGTCGCCGCCGGTCATGTTGACGGCCGCGCGCGTGCCGGCCGCGGCGGCGACGTAGACGAATTCCGGCATGTCGGTACAGTCGCCGACGGCGTAGACCGACTCGATATTGGTGCGCATCCGTGCATCGACCGCGACCGCGCCCTGCGGCCCGGTCTCGATCCCGGCTTGCGCGAGATCCAGCGCGGCCGTGTTCGGTGCGCGGCCGGTCGCGACCAGCAGCCGATCGGCGGTGAGCGTGTCGCCGGCCACGGATACCCGGAACCTGTCGTCCTGCCAGTCGATTCTGTCGGCCTCGCAATGCTCGCGCACCTCGATGCCCTCGGCGCGAAATCGTTCCAGGATCGTCTGGCCGATCATCGGGTCTTCGTGCGACAGGATTGTGCTGCGGGCCAGCACGGTCACCTGCGTTCCCAGGCGCGCGAAGGCCTGGGCGAGTTCGCAGGCCACATAACCGGCGCCCAGCACCACAAGCCGTTCCGGCAGCGCTTCGGCCACCAGCGCCTCGGTCGAGGTCCAGTACGGCGTAGCGTCCAGACCGGGCACCGGCGGGATCGCCGGCGACGCGCCGGTGGCGATCAGGCAGCGGTCGAAGCGCAGACGCTGTTCGCCGCCGTCCTCGGCAACAATGGCAAGCGTGGCGGCATCGATGAACCGTGCCTGGCCGCGAATCAGCTCGATATCGTCGTGGCGCTCGAGCACCGACTGGTACTTCGACCGGCGCAGTTCCTCGACGCGCGCCTGCTGCTGGCGCACGAGTTTCTTCCGGTCGATTTGCGGGACTGAGGTCTCGATGCCGTCGTCGAACGGGCTGCCGGCTCGCGTGTGCGCAACATGCGCGGCCTGGATCATGATCTTCGACGGCACGCAGCCGACGTTGACGCAGGTGCCGCCCAGCGTGCCCTGCTCGATCATGGTCACCCGCGCGCCGTGCTCGACGGCCCGGATTGCCGCGGCGAACGCGCCGGAGCCGCTGCCGATGATCGCGATGTGCAGCCTGTCTTCACAACGAGCCTGTTCGGCATCGGCGCAGCAGTCGGTCGAGTTCGAGTCATCCATCGGCGTCACCGTTTGGCGTGGCGGTGAATCCGGCCTCGGCCACCGCCGCGACCAATGCATCGATGTTCGCCTTCGCCGGATCGAACACCACCCGGGCCTGCCTGTCGTCCAGCGAGGCTTCGGCCTCGACTACGCCGTCGACACCGGCCAGCGCCTTGTGCACCGTGATCGGGCACATCGGGCAACTCATGTCGGGTACGGAAAACGTCACTTCGCGCTGTTGCGTCTCGATAGTGGACGCATCGCCCGCGTTGTTGCCTGGCTTGCTGCCGACATTCGCGCTTTGGTCACCGCAGCCGGTCAGCAGCAACACGGCGATAAAGACGCCTGAAAGTATAGAATCCTGTTCATGTCGCAAATCACCTTGAAACTGTTTAACATCAATTCGTAACTATTCCAGCCGTACCGCCCTGATTTTCGGATCTCGTACTGTAGGAGCCTGCTTGCAGGCGAATGGTTGCTGAAGCTCCACTCTTTTCGCCCGCAAGCCAGGCGCCTACAGAGGAAATGCCAGGCACGTGAGCAGTTACCTCAAATCAACTCATCAATGCGCTGAGCACATACGGCGCGACTGCGGACAGGGCCACCAGCGCCGTAACCATCCAGAACAGCACCCGGTAGCCGCGCTTGACCGTCGGCACCGCGCAGACTTCGCCCTCTGCGCATTCGGTCGCGGGCCGGTACAGCCGGCGCCAGGCAAAAAACAGCACCACGGCGCTCAGGCCGATGAGCAGCCAGCGATACGGGTACAGCGCATGCAGATTAGCCAGCCAGGCCCCGCCCAGGCCCAGCATCACCAGCACGAACGGCAGCACGCAGCACGCTGAAAGCAGTACCGCGCCGAAGCCGCCCAGCGCCAGCAATCCGGCGCTGGATCGATCCGATTCCGGTTGCATGGAGGATTCGTTCATCGGTTTCAACTTCCACATTGATGATTCTGGATGCTACCCTACTCCCGTACCTGACTACGGAGTCAAGCCCTTGTCTTCGAACAAAGCGAACCGGACCATCGGCGCGCTGGCCCGGCAAGCCGGCGTTGGCGTCGAGACGGTCCGCTACTATCAGCGCAGAGGTCTGCTGCATGAGCCGGAACGGCCCCACGGCGGCATCCGCCGCTACGGTGAAAGCGATCTGCGCCGGCTGCGTTTCATCCGCCACGCGCGTGACCTGGGCTTCTCGCTGGACGAGGCCGGCGAATTGCTGCAGCTCGATGACGGCGTCGAGTGCGCGGAAGCGCAACGGATTGCCGGAGATAAACTGGAGCGGATCACGCAACGGATCGAACAGCTTGAGCGCATCCGCGGCTCGCTGAGTGCGTTGCTGGAACAATGCCGAGACCGGAAGACCGCGCGCTGCCCAATGATCGCGGCGCTGGAAGCTGCCACGCCCTGCCCCTAAGCTTCCTGACCCAGCACCGCGAATCCCTCCAGTTCGGCGGCTTCGGCAAGTCTTCGATCCAGGCATGCGAATCGCTCGCCAGCCGGATCACCCTCGCAATAGACAATCGCGGCACCCAATTGCGCGGCGTCGGCTGCACGCAATCGATGCCGTGCAAGGAGCCGGACCGCATACTTGCGAACCGTTACTGCGTCAGTAATTTCGTCCCATTGCGCGGCAAGCGTTTCGATCCGGGTCAGCAGGTCGCGGCGCGACTGGCGCGAAAGCCTGCCCTCCCGATAACGTCGTTCCACCGCGCTGGTGATTTCAACGCGGGTCCAGACCCAGGTCACCACCACAGGGTTTTCGCTCAGCCAGGATTGCACGCGATGTGTGGCCGACTCGCGTACCAGAAGCGGCACCAGGGCTGAGGCGTCCCAGTAAATCAAATCCGGTCTTCGCGTTCTTCTGCCAATGCGTCCCCGAGGCCGGAATCGATTTCCATCGGCGGGAGCGGGTCAAGCTTGCCGGCGCCGGGCGCCAATACGCCCGATGCAATCAATCGCCGCCGCCTTCGGGCGACCTCCTCGGGTAGCGATTCGATCGTGTTTTCAATCCCGGTCAGGCGTGCGATCGGAATGCCGCGTTCGAGTACACGCACTTCTCCGCCGCGCTTGATTTCGCGCAGATATTCCGACAACCGGGCCTTTAATTCAGTCACTGATACCGTACTCATAATGACTAGTCTAGTCACCAGTCCATGACCAGTCAATCCTCCGTCCAATGCACTGTTCGGCAGCACGGCAAGTCTATGGGAAGTCGTTGTGGACCCATGACCGCGTGGTTGCTCAATATTCGGATTCGATCACGCTGGTTTCCTGATCGATCTGCCCGACCGACTCAGGCCGACGCATCGCCCGAGGCCCGGATCGTGCGCTGCGATTCGGCGATGACGCGAAAGCCGGTATCCAGGAACAGGATTGCCAGCGCCGCGCCGACAGCGAGATCCAGCCACCCCATGCCAGTGCCCCAGACCAGCACCGCGCTGGCGATCACGGCCAGGTTGCCGATGACGTCATTGCGCGAACACAACCAGACCGATTTCATGTTGATGTCGTGGTTGCGCTGACTAGTCAGCAGCACCAGGCACGCGAGATTGCCGATCAGCGCCAACGATGCGGCGATGACGATGATCGGCGCGACCGGTTCGAAGCCCATGACCAGCTTGCGCACGATTTCGGCGGCGACGGCCAGCCCGAACGCGACCTGGATAAGACCCTTGATGCGTGCCGCACGCGCACGGTGGTGCAATGCGCCGCCGACGACCGCGATGCTGATGGCATAGGTCAGCATGTCACCGAGGTTGTCGGCCGAGTCGGCCAGCAGCGCCGACGAATCGGCCCAGATTGCCGCGCCGAACTCGCCGGCAAACAGCACGGCGTTGATCGCCAGCACCGTCCACAGGATCGTGCGCCGCCGGTCGTTGCCGGCCGCTTCGAGGGCTTCGGCCTGTTGTTCACATCCGCAGGTCATGTCGTAAGCGTAACGCCTGACGCGACAATTCACACGGGATCCAGTCTGCTTCTCGAAAATAACGTGTAAAATTCATTATTTCGAAATTCAAGCGCTACAAATGACCTGCTGCTTTTCCTGGAGTTCCCAACCGTATCGTCTTCGAAATTCGTCCCATTTCTCCGGGTCGTGACGCGCCAGTTTCCACTGACATCGACAGCCCACGGACCGGATCAATTTCCCTCAAAGCCCGGGCCAGGCGCGGATACCATTCCACAGGCACAGAAATTCTTTGTCCATCCGCGCCGTCCGGTAACGGGATGGCGGTTTCCGGCCCGATTTTCAGGCCGGATGTGCGATTTCGGTTCATCGGCAATTCCTGCCCGCCGCGCTGTACCTGTCGCCCCTGCTGCGCTACCTGCAGGAAAGCTTGCTGGAGCGGTAATGAGCTCGCCAAGATCCGGGGTCCGCAAGCGCCACCTGCGGGCGGGATATCCCGCCCCACCTTTTTTTGTCCACGACCCGCCGGCCCGACTTGAGCAAGGCTACAACGAAGCCGCGCCGACATTGCCCATCGGCAAACACCCGACGCTCCACGGTACCCATATCGCGGCTGTAGCTCAGTATATCTCGTGAACCGTGTTGTAAATGTTGAACTTGCCCGTCGGCGTGATCAGGCGCTCGTCCTTGATGACCTTCTTGAGCTTGCGGGTCTTGTCGTCCACGACCACGATGGCGGACTGCTCGTCGAGCGCGTTCCACACCGAAAACCAGACCTCGTCGCCGGCCTTGTTGTACTCCGGGTGCACGACGCGCTGGGCGCCGCCGTCGATGTCCGCCCACTCGGCGATCGGCAGGACCTCATAGCCGCCCTCGGGATCATTGACGTCAAAAACGGCCACCGATTGACTGATGTCCTCGTCGGGGTTCAGCGGCGTATCCACCCACAGATTGTCCGAATTCGGGTGGGTCTTCACAAACAACGAGCCGCCGCCTTGCCCCTTCAGCACGCGCACGGCCTCCCACGCATGCTCTGGATGGCCCTCTGGATCGGTACCGATAAACGTGATCTCGTCGCTGCCCAAAGCACTGGTCACCCATACCGGCCCGTACTGCGGATCGACCAGATTGGCGCCGCGGCCCGGGTGGGGAATGGAAGTGACATCCACCAGAGCCTCCAGGTTCTGCTCCAGCGAATCCACCACCGCAATCTTGTCCGATTGGTTGGCCGCGGTGAGGAAGTATCTCCGGGTACTGTCCCAGCCGCCGTCGTGCAAAAAGCGAGCGGCATCGATAGTCGTCTCCTGCAGGTTGTCGATGTCCTCGTAGTTGACCAGCTTGATGAGCCCGGTCTCCTTGATATTGACGATAAACTCGGGGTGCTGGTGCGACGCCACAATGGCCGCCACCCGCGGTTCCGGATGATATTCCTGGGTATCCACGGTCATGCTGCGGGTTGAGACGATTTTCAGGGGCTCCAGCGACGAACCGTCCATGATCACGTACTGGGGCGGCCAGTAGGCGCCGGCTATGGCGTACTTGTCTTCGTAGCCCTCGTACTTGGAGGTTTCCACCGAACGCGCCTCGAGGCCGATCTTGATCTCCGCCACCCGCTGCGGCGGATCCGTGTACAGGTCGATCATGTCGATCCTGGCGTCGCGGCCGATGGTGTAGATGAAGCGGCCGGAGGCCGACGGACGGGAAATATGCACCGCGTAGCCGGTGGGCACAATGCTGACAATTTCCTTGCTGTCGCCGTCGATAATGGCCACCTCGCCGCTGTCGCGCAGCGTAACCGCAAAAAAGTTCTCCGGATCGTAGTCGTGCTGCGGTGAGTCCACACGCTCCGCTTCGGGAACGAGCACCTTCCAGGATTTGCGCATCTCGGGCATGCCCCACTCCGGCGGCTCCGGCGGCGGATGTTGCAGGAAACGCGCCAGCACATCGATCTGCTCTGGAGTCAGTTCTTCCGACGTACCCCAGTTCGGCATGCCCGCCGGGGTGCCGTAGTTGATGATGGTTTTCAGGTACTCCGTGCCCTTGTCCCGGGTAATATCCGCGGTGAGGGGCTTGCCCGTGGCGCCCTTGCGCAGCACACCGTGACAACCGGCGCAACGCTGGAAGTACACTTCCGTGGCGGTGGCGAACTCGGCTTCGGTCATTTTCGGGCCTTCGGACGAGACCAGGCGACCCATTTTTGACTGACCCACGGGACTCGACCCACTGCCCTCATACTCGAGCTGTGAAGTCTCCAGGCCCGGGTGCTGACCGCCTTCCGCGCCGGGCTGCCCGGCAAGCTGCTGGCGTCGCGCGGCCACCTCCGCTTCGCTCACATAGCCACCCTCATTGCCCCAGGCGTTCAGCACGTAAGTCAGAACGTCGGCAACCTGCCGGTCTGACAGGTGGGCCAGGTTCGGCATGATTGCGTCGTATTTCTGACCATTGACCTCGATGGGCCCGGACAGGCCCGCCAGTACCACCTCGATGGCACGGTGCTTGTCTGACAACAGGTAATCGGACGCCGCCAACGGCGGAAAGACATTGCCCATGCCGGTACCGTCGGGCTGGTGGCAGGACTGGCAATAGCTTTCGTACGCCGTCCTGCCCGCTTCGATGCGCGCCTGTATGTCGGCCTGCGCGACTTCCGCCTCGTGAACCTCCGGTGCCGCAACGACCCCCGCCGACAGCAGCAGGGCACAGATACCGCCACCCGCCATTGAGCTGGTCATCCTCACAATGTTCATTATTCCTCTCCTTGCCGTCACAGGCTCAGGTGCACAGACACGGCGTAATAGCGCCCCGGTGCCGCCAGCACATCGACCAGCGGATCGTCAACGGGGCGGCCACGGACCGCGGCCCAGCGCCAGTAGGTTTTATCAGTCAGATTGAAAACACCCGCGTTCACCCGAAGGTTGTCGACAGGGCTGTAGCCAGCCGTGAGGTCGAAGACCGCGTAGCCGTCCGGTTCGAACAGATCCACTTCGCTGTCGTCCACTCGCGACTTGTCCCCGGCCGCGCGCAGCGCCAGCTTGCCGTGCCAATGATGGTGCGGCTGCCAGTGCAGGCGCGCCGCCAGCGATGGCGGATCGACGGTGTTCAGCGGTTTGTCGGTGTCGCGGTTCTCGCCCCGCGTCCAGCTTGCCTCGCCACTCAATCTCAGCGTATTGGCGAGCTGCGCGGAAAGGGACAGCTCCACCCCATAGACCCGGGCCCGCTCGATGTTGCGCGATTGGAAGAGCAGCGCGCCGCTGGCGGGATCAAAACCGAGGCTGGCCCGGGACTCGATAAAATCGTCATAGTCGGCGCCGAACAGGGCCAATGTGCCTTTCCAGCGAGCGCCCGCATACCGGACCCCGAACTCCAGGCCATCGGAGGTTTCGGACTCCAGGTCGGGATTGGGAATTGCGCGGACCTTCATCGGCACGGCGAACTCCAGGCCGATGTTCACATCCTCGAAGGGCGGCGCGCGGAAACCCCGGGCATACTGGGCAAAGGCCTGGACCCGGTCGCTGACCTGCCACTGCAGGCCCAGTTTGGGCGCCAGTGCCGACTCCGTGACGTCCTCTACCGGCGTATCGGGAAAGTCCTCGCGGAACAGTCGATCCGCCCTGCTGTCGAGGCGATAGTGTTCGAACCGCACTCCGGGAATCAGGGTCACGGCACCGAGGGCTATCTCGTCGTGCAGGTAGACTGCCGACTCAGTTACCGTTGAATTGGGGAAATCGCGCACCGGCATGGTCTCGCCAATCAACACGTTGGTGGTCTCTCCGGTAGTCAGGTTGCGCAGCCGGCCGTCGCGTTGCTCCTCCACCTCGCTGCGGCGCACGCTGAAGCCCCAGCCCAGTCGATGGCTCATGCCAAAAAGCTCGAACCGGCTCTCCAGATCCATGATCGCGCCCAGATCCTCGAACCGATAGTCAAAGCTGCGCTGTATGGCCACGGGCGGCTCCGCAATATCACGGCGTTCATCCGTGCGTTGGTCGACCCGGCTGCGCTGCCCGTAAAGTGTCAGACGGCCATAGTCGGCCCAATCTCCATTCACGGCGAATTCATAGTCGATCTGGGCCAGATAGCGCCGGCGCGTATCGTCGCCGGCGAGAAACGTGGTATTGGCGAACTGCCGGCCGAAGCCCAGCGTCGTCTCCGGCCGACTGGCCACATCTTCGTCAAAGGCTTCCGCCTTGAAGCGCAGCCGGTCACCGTCGGCCAGTGCGTAGGCGAGTTTGAGCATCGCGGATGTACGTTGCCGGTCCAGCGATTCCTCCAGAGAGGTACCGGCTGCGTCCCGTTCATCGCCCTCCAGGTAGGAGCCGTGCAGCACACCGGACAGCGCGCCGTTGCGTCCGGCCAGGGATCCGCTTACCACCCCCGCACCATCGGCACCGGAATACGACGCAGCCAGTGAGGTGGCCACATTTCTATCGCCCAGATACTCACCGGGTTCGCGTGTCACCACTGCAATCACGCCACCAAGTGCGTCGCTGCCAAACAGGGTGGAAGCCGGGCCGCGCAGGATCTCCACCCGGGACAGGGTGTCGGGAATCAGGTAATCCTGCCCGGCATTGGAAAAAGCGCCGACGTCGAACTGGTCGGCCAGAGGGACCCGGTCGATAAGGGTGGTGACGCGATTACCGGAAAGTCCGCGGATGGTAAACTCCGTGGCTCCGAAACGGCTGTTGGCCCTGGCCACACTGACGCCGGGCGTGTAGCGCACCAGATCCTCGGTACTCACGGCGATCTGCTCGATAAGCGAGTCGCGGGTGATCACGTCCACGGTGCCCACCACGTCCTGAACGGGACGCGGCATTCTGGCGCCAACGACCAGGATTTCTTCAATCGGCTCCGACGCAGCCGCCGCAGCCTCCAGCAGGGAAGCCATCAGGGGAATAGCCAGCAAAATGCGTTTCAAGGTATAACCCAGAATTACCTCCCGCACGCCAGGCTTCCATCAGCGAAAACCTGTATTTGTCATGGCGCTCATGGTCGGATAGCGTTACAACCATACTTCATGGAGGCGACCCCATGCGACCCTGGTTCACGACAAGCCTGCTGTTGGCCTCAACAGTACCCCTTGCCGGCGTCTCGGCGCAAGAGTCCGAAATCGCCGCCCTGCTCGCCGACGGCACTCCCGCACTGTCGTTCCGCTACCGGTACGAGTTCGTCGATGGCGATGCATTCCCCGCGACGCCAAGGCCTCGACCCTGCGTTCCAGATTGTCCTTTCAATCCGGCACCTACCGGAACGCCGCTTTCTTCGTCGAGGTGGAGGACATCCGCGATATCATCGCCGACGACTTTAATGCCGGCGCCGGGAACACACCCGGACGGTCGGAGTTTCCGGTGGTGGCCGACCCCGAGGGCACCGAGATCAACCAGGCCTATCTCGACTACAACGGCATCACCGGAACCCGTCTGCGACTCGGCCGCCAGCGCATCAACCTGGACAATCAGCGATTCGTGGGCGGGGTCGGCTGGCGACAGAACGAACAGACCTATGACGCCCTGTCGGCGGACTGGAGCAACGACCGCGCCCGGGCCTTCTATGCCGCCGTGAGAAACGTGAATCGCATATTCGGTGACGACGTGGCCGCCGGCGATCACCGGCAGGCGCCGAGTCACCTGTTGAATTTGAGCGCCGATGTGAGTGACCTCGGTCGAGCTGCGGTCTACCACTATGTCATCGACAACGAAGACGAACCGGCTTTCTCGACCCTGACAACCGGGGTACGGCTGTCCGGCGACCGCCCACTGCCCGCATTCACCCTGGCCTATCTGGCGGAATACGCCCGCCAGGGCGATTTCGCCGACAATCCGCGGAACTACAGTGCCGACTACTGGCACCTGAACGCCGCCGCCACGGTCGGCGCGCTGACCCTGACCGCGGGCTGGGAGGTACTGTCGGGTGACGCCGACAATCCCGGCGAGGCGTTCCGTACACCGCTGGCCACCCTGCACGCCTTCAACGGCTGGGCGGACCAGTTTCTCGCCACGCCGCAGGCGGGCCTGGACGACCGCTACCTGCGGCTTGGCTTCGACGCCGGAGACTGGACCCTCGAGGCGCGGGCCCATCGATTCGAGGCCGAGGACGGCAACGGCGACTTCGGCAGCGAATTCGATGTTCACGCCGGCCGCAAATTCGGCAGGCATCTGCAATTCGACGTATTCGCCGCGGCCTTCGACGGTGACAACGGCTTCTCCGATGTGCTCAAGATCTGGTTGATGGTCAGCGCCCGGCTCTAGCACCGCTTCGGCGCTTGTTGGTCTGGAGCACCATTGGCCCTGGCCGTCATCGCCCATGTCCGGCGAGCGCGGCTACAGCGTCAAACGGGTCTTCATTCAGCGGAGCAAAGTTGCCCGTCGGGACCACCAGACCAACGCCGAAGCCGCCGTCTTCAAATTTCACCAAATGCGGCCTGTTGCGTGCGCAAATCCCGGATATGGGCGATAGTGCCGTACAGGGCGAGCAAAAGGACGGGCTGGTCGCTATGCGCGGGTCACTGGTAAAGAGCGGGCTATCGGGGCTGACGCGGCAGATCAGGCTACCCGGCATCATGTCACGGTTATCCCATGACAGAACATAACGCCCGCGCACCGAACGCCTACAACCCCTGGCAACGGGAACTCACCTATATAGCGCAATGGCGATTGTGCGCCTGGCTGCCCTGGCTGCTGCTGCACATTCCGGCTTCGTGGATCATCGTTGCGGGTGAAGGGCCCCGGGGCGACCTGACCGCCTGGCTAGTATATGCGCTGCTTTCCTGGGTGGCGTGCCTGATTGTTATCGTGGTGTATTTTTTTCGGCGAGGGGACATTCTTTCCTACTTTGTCGCCGGAACTTTATGGATCGGAGGACCATTGCTCAGCGCGACGTATGAAGAAAATATCAACCCTACGCCAACCGGCGAGCTCAGGCGCTGGTGCGAGAAGGATGCCGGACTGGAGATTCACCGCGTGGTTCGCGCCAATGGCTACTTTGATGCATGGGCCAGCAGCCATCATTCGCCATGGCAAATCATACTGGACACCGACTACGAATTTATCGAGGTGTGCGACAGTACACGGCGCTCCTACCGCCCACTCTCAAAACCGGGTTGTTGGCGGGTCACCAAAGTCCGGCGGGACAGCCAAGCGATGCCACGCGGGAATCGATGCCGAGATCAGGAAACTATGAAAGACTCCTCGGTACGTGGAATTTTCACAGCATCAATGCTTCGCCGCAGAAAAGCTGGCGAAGGCACACTCGCGCTACGCTACGGTCTGGTCGGAGGCTTCAGCGCATGGGAAATCGACAATGCTTGGCACTCAATAATGTATCGATATACCTCAATATATTCAAAGATCTTCAGACCGACGTAGTTATCGCAAAGGAAGTCTACTATAAGGTAAAACCAAAACCCGACAACCTGCCATTTCCTTCTGTAATGACAAATTGCAGCCGATTTGAAAATGGGTATGCGTTCAAGGATGATCTAATACAGAGAGTTGTGATTCCGAGTTAAGCAATAGACCAATTATGAGGCAAGGAGGCCAACATGGTTGAAAACGCATACCAGCAAATGCCCTGTCTGGCGAATGCCGCTTATATAGAATTTGGTAGCGCTGAAGGTCGAGATATGACGATAGTTCCTTCAGCAAGCCGATTCGTTGAACAAAGGGTTCTCCATTCAACAGTTTGCTGCTTTTGCCCTCAGGTACGACATTGTTGATCATATTGATGACCCCCTGACTGGTTTCTCTGCCACGATATTCTTCGACAAAGAAACGCACCAGAAAACCGTTGCATTTCGCGGCACCGATATCGAAAACATAGGTGATATCAATGATGTTTTCCAGAACTTCCTCATAGCAACGGGCTTGAGCCGCGTCGCGGGGGAAATCGGCATCGGCCAGAACGGTGTCACCGACCAGTTCCTCAGGGCTAACGGACTTATCGATCTGGATGGCAATGCCATTTCTCCCCATTCGGTAAACTTCACCGGACACTCACTCGGCGGGCACCTGGCAACCGTTGCCGCCTATAAATTCCCCGATCTTATCGACCAGGGATACAGTTTCAATGGCGCCGGTATACTGAGGGATTCCCCTCACCCATTAGACCTGCTAGACGATGTATGGTCAGAGATCGTCAACCCTTTCCTTTCTGGCAGGTCACTGGACGAATCGCGCTTCCATAATTATTTCGGAGAGGCGAACACCGAAATCGTCGCCAGCGATATTTTTTTCGAGAGACCAGGAGAACGGCAAGGGATCGTGATTGAAGATCACGGCTTGATCGAGAGCCACCAGATCCGCCATCTCGTCAATTCATTGAGCCTGTACCGGCTGTTCGCCCTGGCGGACCCCGCGCTGAATACGCCGGAAAGGTACGAAGAACTGGGCAGTCTCGTTGAAGCTATCAATAACAAAGAAACCGACTTTATCGAGGCAGGACTGCAATCGCTGGCCGATCTATTCAGTCTCGATTCTTCCGAGAACGATCCACAAGATATTTACCAGCAATTGGACGACAGAAACCTCACCTACTCCATTGCACCGTTGTCTGACGCGACAGCGGACGAAATACTCAACATCGCATTGCTGGATGACTCGGATCGCAGCACGGGATATCGCTACGCCCTGAGCAATCTGCTGCCATTCGCAGTCACCTTCGAACATTGCCGGAATCGCGTCCGGCAGCGAAACATATGACCTGGCAAACGCTTCCGAATCCTATTACTCGGATCGCGCTTTCATGTTGCGGACACTGCTGGACATCAACGGCAAAAACACGCCAGCCGGTACACTTTCCGAACCGGTCATGTTCACCGACATAGGCAGCGGTTTATCCTTCAATGGCGACGCCCGGGGCTACCACAGCGACTGGACAATCCAGGCGAGCACACCTCCCGAAAGTTTTGATACCTCCAGGGCGCGCTACGTATTCGGTTCGGAAGAAGGTGACACCCCGGCAACCACGCCGATCACCGCCTCCGCCAACGACGACAGTCTGTACGGCCTCGGCGGCGACGACGTCATCGACGGTCTGGCCGGCGACGACTACATAGAAGGCGGAGCGGACAACGACACGATCGACGGCGGCGCCGACAGTGACATCCTCCACGGCGGCGATGGAGACGATCATATCACCGGCGGTGGGGACGTGGACTTCCTTGTCGGCGGTGCCGGGGCGGACACGTTCTATTGGAATGCCGGGGACGGCAACGATGTGATCGGCGACTTCGATGACGGTGGCGACCGTATCCACGTCAACGGGCTTGATCTCGCCAGCCTCGACTTTCGCGCCCTGTCCGGGGATTCACCCTACTACCGCGACAGCAACCATCCCGGCATTACGCTCCACTACGACGGCGGTGCGCTCACCATCAGCGCGGGTACCGGGTCAGACGCCGGCGCCATCACGGTGGGCCAGTTCGACGCCCAGGCGACGGACTACGGCATCACCCTGGGTCAGCCTGTGCCGGCGACAGCGCCACCGACGGAGCTGGTTGTCACAAAGCTGGGCAGGAACGAAGACGCGGGTGAGACCGACTGGGTGGCCTATGACCGGCACAGATTTCAAAGCGAGCTGGCCTCCCTGCCTATCTACTTCGATGGTGGAAATGTCGAAGGATTTACGGGCGGTACCGACCTCATACAGATGCCCCTCTTCGAGGGTGGGCCGGTCGATGATTTCCTGGCTGGCGACGCCGGTACCAACCGACTCAAAGGCATGGGCGGGGACGACCTGATTCGGGGACGCGACGACACCGACTGGCTGTTCGGCGGCGAGGGCTCCGATACAATTGAGGGCGGCACAGGGGCGGACTTCATACTCGGTGACACGCTGGGCGCCGCCGCGGATAACTTCGACCCCGATAACAACCAGCATGCCTTTTATCTGCCCCAGGTCCTCGATATCGAGGGCGATTTCAATACTATCGACGGTGGCGACGGGGACGATTTGATCAGTGGCGGCAGATATGGCGATCTGGTCGCCGGCGGCGATGGCACAGATTATATGCTGGGAAGTACGGGCCACGACCTGCTGGCGGGCGGCACCGGCAACGATATTTTGTATGGCGACTCCGCGTTTGAGCTGCGCTTCGAGGTCGACGACGACAGGATGGTGTTCGTCCATTGGGAAATCCTGTTCGCCGATGGCGCGGACGAGATCGGGCAGTACGACGACGAGTTGCGCGGCGGCGCGGGGGACGACACCCTCTGGGGTGAGCTCGGCGACGACAGCCTTTTCGGCGGCGAAGGGAACGACTGGCTGGGGGGCGATCGGGCGCTCATCGGTAACTTCTTTGACGAGGAGATACCCGCCCACAAAGACACCAGTCCTGTGCTGGCCCCTCTGCTGCACGGCAACGATCGGCTCTATGGCGGTGCGGGCGATGATTCACTGCTGGGCCACGGCGGCGAAGATATCCTGTCTGGCGGTACCGGGAGCGACGCGCTGCAAGGGGCCGCCGGGGATGACGCCTATCTTCTGCGCCCGGGTGACGGGGTCGATACCGTACTGGACGAGGAAGGTGTGCACACGCTGGTACTCCAGGGCTTCCAGGCCGATTCGCTGGACATCGTATTTCAGGATGAAACGGTCAGCGTCGGCACGGGACCAGACCGACTGATCATGTACCGGGACGAATGGCAGAACGCGCGCATCGCACTCAACTCCCCGGATAATCTGGTGGAGCGCTCGCGCTTTGACACGTACTACCTTAACACGGGAGGTGACCTGCTTCTGCGCGTCGCCGGCCAGCGGGGGATCACGGAGACCGACCGCGATGCCATTGCCGAGGTCGATGACACCAACCCCGAGGCCCCGCGGCTGGTACTTGGACCCGAAGCCGCCAACCTCTCCGCCGAGGCCGACTATTTCGAATCGGGCAACGCCCGCATACGAATCCGGAACGGCGAGCAGGGGACGCTGCGGCAGACAACACTGTTGCTGGAACTGGGCGCCACGATGGCCGAAGCGGTTGCCCAGGGCGACCAACAGGCCATTAGCGTCGATCTGCCCGACCAGATATCCATGGATTGGCTCGGTTTTGGCGGCACTGCGCAGGGAGGTTCAGGGAACGACCACATCATAGGCGGCGACGAAGCAGACGAACTGTCTGGTTTTGGCGGCCGCGACTGGTTGGAGGGCCGAGGCGGCAATGACGAACTCGACGGCGGCGCTTTTGCTGATCTGCTGGAAGGCGGCATCGGGGTGGACACGCTGTACGGAAGAGGCGGTAACGACGAACTGGTCGGAGGCACCGGCGACGACCACCTGTCGGCCGGCTTCGGCTCCGATACCTACCGCTTCCAAGCGGGTGACGGTACCGACACACTGGAGGATCCCGACAGCTTCCGGCTTGCGTTCCGAGGCGTGAGCAGCCAATCCATCGCCCTCACGTACACCGGGCTGGATAGCGAGGACTTCCGGATCAGCTACGGCGGGGGCTCGATTCTGTCTCATGGCAATACCGATGCCAGGGACCTTTCCGCCGTAACTGTCGGGGGGCTGGCCGTACCGCTGGTTCAGCGCTCCACCGTGACGGATGGCCATTTCTACAGCACTCGCGGCGATGACGTGTTCGAGACCGAGGCGGGAAACGACACCATCGTCGCCGATTCCTGGGGCAGCAATGTGTATCATTTTGCGTCCGGAGACGGTGACGATACCATACGTCTCGAATACATATTCGGGCCGGACCAGATGGGTGAGATACGCTTTTCCGGCGATGTCGATCTCAGCGAGTTGCGCTTCGACTTTAATCCGCTGGTGGGTGATGCCACGATTTACTATGGGGACGATCAGATATTTCTCGACGGCGGTCTGTTCAACTCATGGGACAGCGCACTTGGTCTTTTCACACTATCCAGCGAGTCGGATCCCACGCAGGCACCCACGATTCGTCTCGCCGAAGGTGCATTCGGCTGGCTGCACGGCAGCTTTGGCACTGACCATATTATTGGCGACGACGACGCCCAGTGGATACGGCCCGGCTACGGCGACGATCTCATCGAGGCCCGCGGCGGCGACGACCTGATCCTGCTGAGCGAGCACTACCTGCCGGCAGGCAGGCACACCGGGGGCATCGGCAAAAAGCAGATTTTCGGACAGGGTGGAGACGATACCATCCGCGCTCCCCTGCACCAGGGCCTGACTTTCCACTACAACCCGGGGGACGGTTTCGACGTCATCGAATACGACTGGTCCTATTCCAATAGCGCCCTGCAGTATCCCTATTCCATCACCTACGACTTCGACAGCGATACAGTGTCGTACCAGCCTATGGGCGAGGACGTGCTCGCCTTCGGTCCGGGGCTCACTCTCGATGACCTTTCCTTCACGCGCCTTGGCGATACCCTCGAAGTCGGCGTGACCGGCGTCGAAGGCGAAATCCGCATCGACAACTTTTTCCTCGCCTACGACGTCGAGCCGCCGGCCGATAGCGTCGATCTCTCACTCTTCACCGGCGAAGGCTTTATCGACGATCTGCTGACCCACGAAGTCATACTCGGCATCATGCCGGATACACCTGTCGGTAAAATCCGCTTCGCAGACAATACCGAGCATGACATGGCGTCGGTGCTCTCCTCCCGACTGGTCGATCTGCCGATGCTGCCCGGCGTCACCGCTCTCGGTACAGAGCGCGCCGATAGCCTGGAAGGCGGGCGCGACACCGACGACGTCATCCAGGCCCGGGGCGGGAACGATCTCATCCTCGATGAGGGAGGCACCAATGTCGTGGACGGCGGGCCCGGCAACGACGAGATTACTCTGGGAGGCGACAACACCGTTGTCGCCGGTGCCGGAGACGATAGTGTCACGCTGAGCGGCGGGGTGAATCAGGTCGAAGGCGGGGCGGATGACGATACAATCGAATGGACCGAGGGCACCAACCACCTGGATGGAAGCTCCGGCGACGACACATTCTTCGGCTCAGGAGGAGTCAACACCATCCACGCGGGGGCCGGCAACGACCTCATGGAACTCACGGGCGGCACCAACAACGTCGATCCGGGAACCGGAAACGACAATATGCTATTCAGTGGAGGAGACACTGTAGTGCACTTTGACGGTAGTGCCGGACTAAACATTGCGGTGTTCACGATTGAGCCGGGCGCGTCGACAATTATCGACGTCGCACCCGGCATTGGCCCCGAGGATATCGAGCTGGATACAATCTCCTTTCCCGGTGGTTCATTCGTCACTCTGAGCGCCGCACACAGCAACGCGGTCTGGTGGCTCGGCGCCACCGAGCCGGAGATACTTGCCCCGATCAGCGACAGGACTGTTACTGAAATACGCTTTGCGGACGGCACAGTGCTCCCGGAAACGCAGATACTGCAAATGTCCGGCCTGGAGGAGGGCGAAGGGGAAGGTACCGCCGGCCCCGACACCCTCACCGGAACGGCGGGGCCGGACGTGATCGACGGGGGCGCCGGCGACGATACACTGCATGGCAACAGTGGCAACGATACGTTGTTGGGAGGCCCGGGCAATGATCTGCTCTTTGGCGGAGCCGATGACGACACGATCAAAGGGCAGGGAGGCGACGACATCTTTATGGTCACTGGTGTCGGCGACGGTTACGACCGGGTGATCGGCGGTGCGGGATTTGACGTCCTGCGGGGCGATGACAGCGATAACCTGCTGGGCCTGCGCGAGCTGACAGTGGCCGACAGCCTGGAAAAAATCGATGGCGGCGCCGGCTTTTTCGACATCATTGCCGGCAACGCCGAGGGCAACTTCCTCGATTTTTCCAACACCGAACTGGTCAGCGTCCTCGCCATCATCGGCGCCGACGGTGACGACACCATAGTGGGCTCTCACAGCGATGATTTCATTCGCGGCGATGCCGGCAATGACATACTCATTGGCGGCGCCGGCAACGACACCTTGCTGGGTAACACTGGAGACGACCTGTTTTTCACAGACGGGATCGACCAGGGCTATGATATTGTCCACGGCGGCGAGGGCTTCGACACACTGCTCGCCGGGAGCGGCAACGACTTTCTCGGCTTGCGCGAGCTGACGCCATCCCTTGGTCTCGAGCGCATAGACGGCGGCGATGGTTTCTTCGACATCATCGGCGGCAACTCGGAAGACAATATCCTGGATTTTTCAGCCACCGAACTGGTCAGCGTTCTCGCCATCATCGGTGGCGACGGCGACGATGTGGTGACGGGATCTTCAGGAAACGACTACATCCTCGGCGGCGCCGGCAACGACAGTCTCAATGGAGGGGGCGGAAACGACATACTGAGCGGCGGCACGGGCAATGACACCTACCTGTTCGCTTTCGAAGGAGGCAGCGATGTGATAAGTGACAATCAGTCCGACGACACCTTTACAGACCAGGTTCGCATGGCTGATATTTCCTACGATCAACTCTGGTTCAGCCGGCAAGGTGAAGATCTTGTCATGGACCTGGTTGGCAGCGACGACCGGCTTACCTTTGACCAGTGGTACGGCTCCACTACAGCCCCGGTAGACGCCATCGTCGCCGGTGAGCAGGTTCTGCAATACAATCAGGTGGACCAGCTCGTCAACGCGATGGCGGCTTTCGCGACTCCCGAGGGTGTCGGAGCGGTCATTCCCCAGGATGTCAGGCAACAACTGGAGCCCACGCTCACGACGGTCTGGCAGGCCGCCTGATCGCAGTCCCGGACCGCCGATAGTGGTACGCGCAATAGCCGCCATATCTCATCGATTCG
The DNA here is from genome assembly GCA_034521205.1 of Halioglobus sp. Taxonomy (GTDB): domain Bacteria; phylum Pseudomonadota; class Gammaproteobacteria; order Pseudomonadales; family Halieaceae; genus Marimicrobium. The sequence goes on along the minus strand of JAXHMT010000004.1, from coordinate 1,112,039 downwards.
GCACTTGGTATTCTGGAACGCCTTTTAGCGGCGTGTGCAATGCCTGTTTGGTTTCTCGCCGGGAATTCCAGATATCGGGTAGAGATATGGCGACTAGTCAGTGGGGGCGGACTGGTCTATGCTGTCCTCTGACGACTGCCACTCTGCAGCATAACGATAATCCAGACAGAGAGGACCGCACATGTCCATTATTTCAGGTAATCCACAGGCTTTAGCGACCTGTACCGCCCTGGCACTGCTGGCGGGCGTCCCGACGGCCGCCGCGCAACTGATGCTGGAAGAGGTCATCGTCACCGCTCAGAAGCGCACCGAAAGCCTGCAGGACGTTCCTGTCTCCGTGTCCGCCATCCAGGGCAGTAAAATCCAGGACGCCGGTATCCCCAACATGGCGGCACTGGCGGACTACGTGCCAAACCTGTTTATTTCCGACGCGCCCGTCAGCACCAATATCTATATGCGCGGCATGGGTTCCAGCAACAACCAGGCCTTCGAACAGTCGGTGGGCATGTATATCGACGGCATCTATATGGGCCGCGGCCGGCAGTACCGCGCCCCGTTCATGGATATTGAGCGGGTGGAAGTCCTGCGCGGACCCCAGGGCACCCTGTTCGGCCGCAATACCGTGGCGGGCGCCATCAGTGTGATCACCGCTTCGCCGGACCTCGACGAGGAATTCAACGGCCGCATGGATTTTTCCGCGGAAACCAACGACGGCTACATCGGCGAAGGTATGGTATCAGGCAGTGTCAGCGATACCCTTGCGCTGCGGATCGCCGGTCGCTACCGGCAAACGGACGGCTACGTCGAGAACACCTTCCTTGACGCCGACGAGCCCGCCATCGACGAGTGGAACTACCGCTTCACAACGGTCTGGGCCCCCAGTGACAACCTGGACGTCAATTTCAAGTGGAGCCAATCGAATCTGGAGCGTGAGGGCGTCGCTTCGGGCGTTACCCTCTATGCCGATCCGGCCACCCGCGACAGTCTGTTTCCAAACCGCGACGCCTTTGCCGATATCGCCTATTCACTGACCGACACGTTCTATCCGCAGTTCCCGAATGAAGTCGCGGAGGAGTTCACCATCTTCAAGGACAATAATCTGGGCCCTGCCGCCGGCGCAAACGGCGTGGTGGTGGGCCAGCGGCAGGAAAGCAGTGACCAGGATACCGACAACGCCGCACTGAATTTGAACTACGCGCTGGGCGAATACGACATCACGGCGATTACCGGCTATTCCGCTTACGAGTATCTGGACGGCTGCGACTGCGACTGGCTGCCGTTGCAGTTTATTGCCCGGGACGACGATCAGGAGTTCGATCAGTGGAGCCAGGAATTGCGTATCGCCTCTCCGACCGGCGGGTTTTTCGACTATATCGCGGGCGCGTACTATGAGAGCAATACAGTGCAGTTCGACCGGCGGGTGACCATCGACACCAACCTGGGCGGCCTGGTTGAACAACAACTCGGAGTGGGCAGCCTGTTGACCTTGTTGACCGGCGGCGCCTACAACGCCAATCAACTGGCGCGCAACCATGCCTATGAGCAGGATACCGAATCCTGGGCCGTCTTCGGGCAAGGCACCTTCCATCTGCGCGAGGACCTGCGCCTCACGCTGGGTCTGCGCTACACGGAGGAGACCAAGGAGGTCGAGAGCAGCCAGTTCATCAGTGACGACCTGACGGGCATCGACAAGCGTACCGACAACTTTTTTGCCTTGCAGATCGAGGCAACCGAGTTCAACACCTACGTGTACGACTACGACGAGGATCGCAAGACAGACGAGATCCTGCCTGCAGCCAATCTGCAGTGGGATGTTACCGACAATAGTATGCTGTACCTCAGTTATTCCGAGGGCTTCAAGTCCGGTGGGTTCACTGCCGCCGACGACGGCAATCCCGGCGGTATCGACCAGGCCACCTGGCCCTGCGCACCGGGGCAGATTCCGGAAGACTGCTACGACGTGACGGCACCCAACGAGGACTTCGAGTTCGATGACGAAAGCGTCGTGGCCTATGAGATTGGCGGCAAGCATACACTGCTGAGCGGTGCGATGACGCTCAACTGGGCCGCCTTCTACACCGAGTACGACGACCTGCAGACGTCGATATTCCAGGGGGTAAGCTTTTCGGTGACCAACGCCGCCGAGGCGGAAATCAAGGGCATTGAACTCGACATGCTGTGGCAGGCGACGGAGGGTCTGCGCCTGGGTCTGAACGGCGCATGGCTGGATTCGGAGTACACGTCCTACGAAACCGCACCCTGCACCGCGGTGCAGCTCGATATAGACCCGCTGTGCGGCTCGCCACTGGGGACGACCAGCAATGACCTCTCGGGAGAAAATACTACGTTCGCACCGGAATATACCGCGTCCGGCTTTTTCGACTACAGCCACCTGCTCGGCAACGGAATGGAATTGTTCGGCGGCGGCGAAATTAACTATTCCGACAGCTTCGATACCCAGGGCGACCTCGACCCGGACGACCGCGCCGACGACTACACAAAAATCAACTTGCGCATTGGCTTGCGCGGCGCCGAGCAGCAGTGGGAAGTAATGCTGTACGGCCGGAATATCACCGATGAACAGGCGCTGGTCTACAGTTTTGACGTGCCGGTGCTGGTGGGTTCGCATGCCGCCATGATCGACGAGGGCGAAGTCTACGGTGCGAGGCTGCGCTACCAGTTCTAACCGCCCTGGTCCTCTGCACCGCTCGCCAATATTTTTTCCAGCGCGCGGCGCAGCGCGGCAGGGACGGGCACCGAACGACTGGCCTCGCGCTCAACAAAGACATGTACAAAGTGTCCATTGGCCGCGGCCTGGTCTTCTCCTTCCCTGAATATGGCGATACCGTACTGTACGGAGCTGTTTCCCAGGCGATCGACACGCAGTCCGGCCTCGACAGTCTCCGGGTAGTTAATGGGCGCGTGGTACTCACACCCTGAATTGACCACGTAGCCAACGATTCCGTCGTCACTGATGTCCAGGCCACCCTCTTCAATCAGATAACGGTTGGCGACCGTATCAAAATAGGAATAGTAGACGACATTGTTGATATGGCCGTAGATATCATTGTCCGACCAGCGGGTGGTGATGGGATAGAACACCCTGTAGGCATCGCGGGGTGGCCGTTGCCGGCTCATGCGGCACCACCGTAGGCGGCGCGGTAGATGGCCAGGGCGTCCTCCCGGGAAACCTCACGCGGATTATTGACCAGCAGGCGCTGTTGCAGCATTGCATCCTCCGCCAGCTTTTCAAGGTCCGACTCCGGTACGTTCGCCGCGCTCAGGGTAGCGGGCAGCGCCACATCGTCGATCAGGCTTCGCAGAGCCCCGACCAGCGCATCGGCACGCGCCTCGTCGCTGCCGGGCAGCGGCTCGCCGACCACCAGTTCAGCCAGGTCCGCATAGAGCGCACTCGCTACCGGCGTATTGAATTCCAGCACCGATGGCAGTACCAGGGAGTTACTCAGACCGTGGGGAATGTGATAGTGGCCACCCAGGGGATAAGCCAGTGCGTGTACGGCGGCCACCGGCGCGTTGGCAAAGGCCTGACCGGCGAGACAGGCGCCGAGCAGCATGTTCTCGCGCGCCTCACGGTTGTGGCCGTCATTGACCGCCGTGCGAATATTGCGCGCCAGCATTCCCAGCGCTTTGACCGCCAACATGTCTGACAGGGGATTTTTCTTGTGCCTGGAGGTATAGGCCTCAATGGCGTGCACCATGGCATCGACGCCCGTCATGGCGGTGACCGGCGCCGGCAGGCCCAGGGTGAGGTCGGCGTCGAGTACAGCGACATCGGGTAGCAATACCGGCGATGAAATACCCGCTTTGGTGGTCTCGCCAGTAGTGACAACCGCCACCGGCGTAACTTCCGAACCGGTACCCGCGGTCGTCGGCACCAGCACCAGCGGCAACCGACCACCGGTTACCTGGTCCACCCCGTAAACCTGCTGCAGCGTCTGTTCCCCGGCCAGCAACACGGCGCAGACCTTGGCCACATCCATGGAACTGCCGCCGCCTACCGCCACAATCCCGTCCACACCCGATTCGCGCGCCAGTTGCGCACAGGCCATTACGGTATCCTCGGGGGGATCCTCCCGCACGCCGTCGAACAACACAGGTGACAGGCCGCCCCTTTCCAGTGAACCGAGCACCGGCTGAATGAGCCCGATGGCAACAAGGCCCGGGTCGGTGACCAGCAGCGGTCGTTGCACGCCCAGCCGTTCGAGTTCGCCGGAAAGCGCCAGCGCGGTCCCGCCGCCGCTGATGATCCGGCCCGCTGTGTTGAATTCAAAGCCCTGCATGACAACCACCTACATCGTCAGAATGACCTTGCCGCGGGCGCGGCGCTCGATCATGCAGTTGAAAGCTTCCTCGTACCGGTCGATGGGATACGAGTCGGTGACAACCGGGCTGATCTTGCCGCTATCGAACAATTCCCACAGCTCCTCGATATTTTTCAGATTCACTTCCGGCTCCTCACCGGCGAAACGCCCCCAGAACACACCCACCAGCGAGGCACCTTTCAACAGAGCCAGATTGAGCGGAATCCTGGGGATCGGACCACTGGCAAAGCCGATGATCAGGTAGCGACCCCTCCAGGCGAGATTGCGGATGGCGGGCTCCGCGTAGTCGCCCCCCACCGGGTCGTAGACCACATCGACGCCCCGGCCGCCGGTCAACTCCTTCACGGTGGATTTCAGATCCACCTCGCTGTAGTTGATCAATTCGTCGGCGCCCAGTTTTCTGCACAATTCGAGCTTTCTCGTCAGAACTGGCCGCGGCGATGACTTTGGCACCCATCAGCTTGCCGAGCTCGACCGCACTGCTGCCCACACCGCCCGCGGCACCGAGCACCAACAGGGACTCACCGGGTTGCAGCCCGGCGCGCTGCTTGAAAGCGTGGTAGGTGGTGAAATAGGTGATGCTGACTCCCGCGGCCTGCTCAAAGGTCAGGCTTTCGGGTTTGGGAAAGACAACCTGCTCGTTGACTGCGATTTTCTCGCAGAAAGCGCCCGCGCCCCCCATGGAAATGACCTCGTCGCCAATCTTGACGCGACTCACCTTGTCGCCCACGGCGGCCACCACGCCGGAACATTCACCGCCGGGCACAAAGGGCAGCGGCGGCTGTGTCTGGTATTTACCCTGGATGGTAAGTACATCCGGAAAATTGAGCCCCGCGGCCTGCACGTCGATGAGCACTTCATGCTCGCCGGGTTCGGGCTCGGGCCAGTCCGTTACCAGTTCCAGCTTGTCTGCCAGACCATGCTCTTTGCACACCACTGCTTTCATTGAACAACCTCACGTCTCGTGTCGGGGTCGGGGACCAGCCAATTTCTCCAGGCAATTTCTCCGAGGAAGGTAAAAGCGTCGCCGATCCCGTTCCCAGTCTATGCCAAAAACAACAACGGCGCCCGCGGGCGCCGTTCGCTGAACCAGTCGATCAGGCTACCTCGAACAATCCCGCGGCGCCCATGCCGCCGCCGACACACATGGTGACAACCACATATTTGGCGCCGCGCCGCTTGCCCTCGATCAGCGCGTGGCCAATCATGCGGGAACCGCTCATGCCGTAGGGATGGCCGATGGATATGGCACCGCCGCTGACATTGAGTTTGTCGTTGTCGATGCCGAGCTGGTCGCGGCAGTAGATCACCTGCACCGCGAAGGCCTCGTTCAATTCCCACAGGCCGATGTCGTCGATGGACAACCCGTGCTGCTCAAGCAGTTTGGGTACAGCGAATACCGGGCCGATACCCATCTCGTCCGGGGAGCAGCCGGCAACCGCGATACCGCGGTAGATGCCCAGGGGCTCCAGACCCTCTTTTTCCGCCAGTTTCGCGTCCATCACGACCTGCGCAGAGGACCCATCCGAGAGCTGTGAGGCGTTCCCGGCAGTGATCGTGCCGCCTTCGACAACCGTCTTCAGGCCGGCCAGGCCCTCCGCCGTGGTTTCGCGCAAGCCCTCGTCGGCGCTCACGGTGGCCTCCTTCTCGGAGGCCTCGCCGGTCTCCTTGTCCCAGACCGTGCGCTGGCAGGTCACCGCCACCAGTTCGTCCTCGAAGCGCCCTTCGGCGTAGGCCGCGGCGGTGCGCTGCTGGGATTGCAGGCCGTATTCGTCCATTTGTTCACGGGAGATATTGTAGCGATCCGCCACCACTTCGGCGGTCTGCAGCATGGGCATGAAGATGTCCGGCTCGATGGCCAGCAGTTCCTCATCGACCATGCGATGCATATTCATGTGCTCGTTCTGCACCAGCGAAATGGATTCGAGTCCGCCGCCGACGACCACGCTCATGCCGTCTTCGGTGATCTGCTTGGCGGCAGTGGCCACCGCCATGAGACCCGAGGAACACTGACGGTCGATGGTCATGCCCGCAACCGTGTTTGGCAGGCCGGCGCGCAGGGCGATCTGGCGCGCAATATTCTGGCCGGTCGCGCCCTGTTGCAGCGCGCAGCCCATGATGACGTCGTCGACACGATCGGGATCGACGCCCGCGCGCCTCACAGCCTCTCTAACGGAGGCCGCGCCGAGGGTTGCACCGGCGAGATTGTTGAAACCGCCGCGATAGGCTTTGCCAATCGGTGTGCGTGCGGTGGATACGATTACTGCATCAGTCATGATTGTGTCTCCGGAAAAGGGCGCAGCGCGCCCCGCAAGAATTCAGCTCTGATCGAGACCGAGCCCTTTCATGGCCAGGCCAAGCATCTTGGTGGTCTGCTCCACGCCGGCCTGGGGCTGGTTTTCACCCTCGGTGGCGGCGATTTCGTCCCAGTGGGCCGCGATACCTTCCGGCGTCTGCTCTTCCGGCGGCAGCCATTTGCCAGCGGACTCGACAATGCGCGCCACCGCAAAGCTGCCGGCACCGGCGGCCAGGATGGTGCGGTTGGGCGCGTCCTCGCCAACCAGGTAGAGCACCGCCGGTGTCACGGTCTCCGGCGTCAGCAGTTCGAAGGCCTCCTCGGGCATCAGCCCCTCGGTCATGCGCGTGGCGGCGGTAGGTGCCAGGGCATTGACGCGGATATTGTACTTGGCACCCTCCTGGCACAGCGTGTTCATCATGCCGATCACCCCCATTTTGGCGCTGCCGTAATTGGCCTGGCCGAAGTTGCCGTACAGCCCGGACGATGAAGTGGTGACCACCACCCGTCCATAGGCCTGTTCGCGCATTGTCTCCCAGCACGCCTTGGTGCAGTTGACGGAGCCCATGAGATGCACGTCGAGCACCAGTTTGAAGTCCTCCAGACTGCCCTTGGCAAAGCTCTTGTCGCGCAGAATACCGGCATTGTTGACCAGGATGTCCACCCGGCCCCACTTGTCCAGGGTCTGCTTGACCATCGCCTCAACTTCGTCGTACTTCGCGACGTTGGCGCCATTGGCAATCGCCTCGCCGCCGGCCTCCACGATCTCCGCGACGACGGATTGCGCGGCATCGGAACCGGCACCGGTTCCATCGACGCTGCCGCCCAGATCGTTGACGACCACCTTCGCGCCGCGTTTGGCCAGTTCGATGGCGTGACAGCGGCCCAGGCCGCCGCCCGAACCCGTGACAATGGCGACCTTGTCGTCATAGCGAATAGACATGTGCAAATTCCTCTATCTGAATGAATGGCGCCGGCGGATCAGCCGGTCACGACCATGGTGAGCCACTCGGCGACCAGCGCCGGATTTTCCTCACCCTCTATCTCCACCGAGATCGCCTGCTTGATGAGGAACCGGTTGTCCTCCTTGGGCGTGACATCGGCGATCTCGATATTGGCGCGCACGCGTTTACCGGCGCGTACGGGCGTCAGGAAGCGGACCTTGTCAAAGCCGTAATTCAGCCCCATGACCACGTTTTCGGGGACGATACCGTTGCCCTCCACCATCTTCGTGAGCAACGACAGCGTCAGAAAACCGTGGGCGATCGTACCGCCAAAGGGGGTCTTTTTTGCCGCTTCCTCGTCGACGTGAATGAACTGGTGGTCGTCGGTGCAGTCGGCGAAGGCGTCGATGCGATCCTGGTTGACCTCGATCCACTCGCCGGGTTCAAACCTGGTGCCGACCGCATCCAGCAACTCTTCCTTGGGTACGACTTTTACTGCCATGATGTGTTCCTCGATTGATTTGGCACGGTAAGACTGTTCAGTGTAGTCAAGTCAGCGGGATTCAGCGCCCCCGCGGCTGCGTTGTACGCGCTGCCAACTCGGGCGATGAGCACGCGAAGGCCCGCCGGAAAAAGGTGTTTGAACATACAGTATGTATTTATTCCTTTCAAGTATTCCCGGGCGTGGGTAGTGTCCTGGGTTTCGATTTCGTAACCTGTATGGTCGCTTGCGTTGGGTGCGGCCCACTGGAACACGCCAAAAAGCGTCCATCCATGGACAGGCTCGTGGATGGCCGACGTCCTGCGCGGTTCCAGTGGGCCGCACCCAACCCAAGCTCGCGCAACAAATCCAGACTGGGACGCTACCCAGGCGTGTGAGGCAACGCCGCACGGTTTCAACACGACCGCGCCCGGGCAACGGACGGCGAAAAAAGAAAGGGAACCGGTCAGAAGCTGTAGTCCACGCTCACGCCATAGATACGCGGCGCCGACAAGCTGGACTGCGCATTGTGGGTTACCGTGCTCGGCCGTCCGATACCGGTCACCTCGCGCTCGTCCTCGAGGTTGCGGACAAAGGCAGTCGTCTGCCAGGCGCGATCCCGGGAGGCCGCGATCAGGCGCAGGTCCCAGGTGTCGAAGCTGCTCACCCGGTCGTAGGTCGGATTGTTGAAAGCACTCGACCAGGCATTCCCCGTATAGAAGTAGCTGACGGTAGCGGACCAGTCCAGCGCGAACAGTTCCCAGTAATAGGTCATGTTGGCCGAAAGCTTGTGCTCCGGCATGTTGGGAAACCGGTTGCCGGCCAGATCCAGCTGCTCGGTGCACAGCGGATCCTGCGACATGGCATCTGCGAGTGGGCCGAGCGCACAGGCATTGGCGTCCGCGCTCAGAAATTCATCGTACTCCGAATCGTTCCAGGAATAGGTGCCGCTGAATAAAAGGTCCTCCCCGACCAGCGCCCGCCCCTCCAGTTCGAGACCCCAGGCCGCGGCCCGGTCCGCATTGACAAAGGTGTTGAGGCCGATACCCTCGACCACATCCTGCTTGATGACCTGCAGGTCCTCGTAGTCGTAGTAATAGGCAGCGACGGACAGATTGGCGCGACCGTCCCGAAATGCGCCCTTGTAGCCGATTTCGTAGGACAGCAGGTTTTCCGGCTCGACCACGTCCACCTCGGGGCTGGAGGTCGGCTTCTGAAAGTTGAATCCACCGGAGCGGTAACCGGTGGCCAGGAAGCCGTACAGGAAGTGATCGTCGGTGAGCGAGTGATCGACACCCAGGCGCCAGGTCACCTCGTCCCAGTCGTCGTCCTCGGCGCGGAATACCACCGGATTCTGCGGATCGCCGACGAACTGCACGAAGGTATTGTCATTGCCCTTCTTTTCGTCATAGGAGTAGCGCAGGCCGCCGGTCAGCACCGTGCGCCCGGTCCAGTGCCAGCGCAGCTGGCCGTAGGTGGCGTATGAACGCGTGTCGACATTGGCTTCCCCCCGATACAGGAAATTGTCATCGCTGACCGGTCCGTCGATCTGGCTGCCGAAAAACGCGTAAGTGGCCATCAAGTCATCGTTCCACTCCCTGAACGCCACCACCTGCTCTTCGTCGCTGTGGTAGTAGTAAAGCCCTGCCAGCAGTTCAGTAGCACCGTTCCATTTCGATGCGTACTGCAGTTCGTGGGAGACAAAACGGGCTTCCTGGTTGACCTCGTAAGTCATGTCCGAGGGTGTAATCCCGAGGCCGGTGAAGCTGGAAACCGGCACACCGAGAAACAGCAATTGCCTCCAGTCCACACCCGAGTCAGCGGCCACGCTGGCGTCGGCGTCGATGCGCGAATCGAACCAGTAGCGGGAATAACCGCCAGTGTATTTCAGGGAAAAGGAATCGGCGGAGTATTCGCTGGTCAGAAACGCCGCCCAGCGGCGATTCTCCAGATTGGGGTCGGTATCCTGGCGGACCTCGTCCACGTCATCGAGGGCCGGGTTGGTCACCGCCAGGCCCTGGCGCATATTGACGAAGTTCTGCTTGGGGAACATGCCCGGGAAATTGAGTATCTCGCCGGTGTCCACATCCCGCACCTGCTGGATGAGTTGGCGGTCGAAGGGTTCCAGGATATAGCCGTTGCTCTGCCGGTAGCCCCGATCGACACCGATGACTTTCAGATTCGTGGTCCAGTTGTCGGTGGTCCGGTGTGCGAAACCGAAGGTGCCGTAGAGCGTGTCGTCCTGTTCGTAGTCCCGGCCGTTGAAGCGATTCTGCTGAAAGCCGTCCCGCTCGATCTTGGACACGCCGGCCAGCACGCCCAGCCGTTCCGTCAGGGGGCCGCTGGCGTAGCCCTGCATGAGGTAGCCGTCGTAATTGGTCAGTTCGCCGGTCAGGCGCCCGTTCCACTGTTCACCCGGGCGTTTGCTGATGAAGTTGACCGCGCCCCCGATGGAGTTGCGCCCGTAGAGCGTGCCCTGCGGACCGCGCAGTACTTCGACGCGCTCGATATCCATGAAGCGGGCGTAGTTGAAGACACCGTTTTCGGTGTTGTAGACCCCGTCCCAGTAAATACCCACGCCGGGCTCCGAACCCACCGCGAGATTGGGCCGGCCGATGCCGCGAATGGCCACCCGAAAGGTGGTAACCGTCAGGGAGGGAGTCCGCACCACAAGATCCCGGCTGCCCTCGATGCCGAGTCGGTCGAAATCACTCCGGTCGAAGGCGCTGACCGCCGCGGCCGTCGCCAGCAGAGAGGACTCCCGCTTGTTGGCGGTGACGATGATTTCCTCGAGGGCGCCATCCGAGGCGGTGCTCGTTGCGGCTGCGGCCGACATTCCCAGTGCGACCGCCAACCGCCCGCGGCTTGTTGGCGCCATTGTGCTGTACCTCGCGCGTTATTCTTATGAGTCGGGGAGTGGCGTACACTTCCCGCCCGAGACGCTGCCGGCGCAAAGCCCGTCACCGACAGCGGCCCCCGACAGGTGAACTGACCAACCGGTCAATATTGACTCGACTCTAGATCAAACGCGCAGCCGCATCAAGCGGGCCGGTTCAGCCGTCGCGAAAGGTCGCGCTTACCCGCCCCTGGCCGTCGATATACTTTTTCAGCTCATTGCGTCCCACCACCATGCGGTGGACGGCGTCCGGGCCGTCCGCCAGGCGCAGGGTGCGCTGTGACATGTACATACCGGCCAGGGGGGTGTCCTGTGAGACGCCGAGAGCGCCGAACATCTGAATCGCCTCATCGACGATGCGGATAGAAATATTGGGAACCGCGGTCTTGATCATGGAGATCCATACGCGGGCCTCCTTCGGATCGACGTTGTCCATCATCCAGGCGGTTTTCAGGGTCAGCAGGCGGGCCTGCTCGATGTCCATGCGCGCATTGGCGATAATGTCGATATTACCGCCCAGGCGCGCCAGCGGCTTGCCGAAGGCCTCCCGCGACACAGCGCGTTCGCAGAGCAGCTCCAGCGCCTTCTCGGCCGCGCCGATGGCGCGCATACAGTGGTGGATACGGCCCGGCCCGAGACGGCCCTGGGAAATTTCGAAGCCGCGGCCGGCACCCAGGATCATGTTCTCCTCGGGCACGCGGCAGTTATCGAATTTGATATGCATATGGCCGTGGGGCGCGTCGTCCATGGAAAACACATTCATGGGGCGCAGCACTTCCACACCGGGCGTGTCCATCGGCACGAGAATCTGGGACTGCTGCAAATGTTTGGCCGCATCCGGATCAGTCTTGACCATGACGATCATGATCCTGCAGCGCGGATCGCCGGCGCCCGATATGTAGTGCTTCTCCCCGTTGATCACCCATTCATGACCGTCCAGCACGGCCTCGGTGGAGATATTGGTGGCATCGGAGGAAGCGACCCCCGGTTCGGTCATGGCGAAGGCCGATCGTATGTCACCGCTGAGCAGGGGCTCCAACCACTGTTTCTTCTGCGCCTGGCTGCCGTACTTGTGCAGAACTTCCATATTGCCGGTGTCCGGCGCCGCGCAATTGAAAATCTCCGCGGCCATATGGGACTTGCCCATCTCTTCGGCGAGGTAGGCGTACTCCACGGTATTGAGGCCCGAGCCGCCGTCGCCGTCGGTCAGAAAAAAATTCCACAATCCCGCCGCTTTTGCCTTGTCCTTCAGTGTCTCGCGAATTTCGGTCTGGCGATCCGTGTATGCCCAGCGGTCACCGACGCCGATCTCGGCGTAGTATTCCGCCTCCACCGGCGAGATCTCCTCGATGATGAACTGCTTGACCTGCTCGAGGACCGGCGCCACCCGGGAACTGATTCCTAAATCCATTGCATTACTCCTGTGTTGCGGTGCCTGTACCGCGATGTCCGGTCGGTAGTCGCTACGCCGCGCCCCGCTCGGCCGTGTAGTCCGCTTTCAACTGCCGCTTGAAGATTTTGCCGGAGGCGATGCGCGGTAACTGCTCGTCCCGGAAAAAGAGTTGCGCGGGAATCTTGAAGCTCGCCAGGTGCTCCTTCAGGTAATCCCGCAGTTCGTCCGCTTCCAGTTCGCAGCCGGGTTTGAGAACCACCGCCGCACCGACGGTCTCGCCGAGGCGTTCATCGGGCAGTCCGAATACCGCGACCTCGAAAATGGCGGGGTGCGAGTAGATAGCCGCCTCCACTTCCAGGCAACTGATGTTCTCGCCGCCGCGAATAATGATTTCCTTGATGCGATCGACAATATAGACGAACCCGTCTTCATCCAGATAGCCAATATCGCCGGTATGAAACCAGCCGTCGATGAAAACCTCCGCGGTCGCCTCGGGTTTGTTCCAGTAGCCCAGTACATTGGCGGGCGACTTGATGCACAGCTCACCGCGCTCGCCGGCGGGCAGGGTTTCACCCTGCTCGTCGATGACCCGGAAGTCGGTCACCGCCGGCACCGCGCGGCCGCTGCTGTCGGGTCGGGCGACGTAGAAAACGCCGGCATTGACCGCGCCCAGGGCGTTGGTCTCGGTGAGCCCGTAGCCGATGCCCGGGGAACTTTTGCGGAAGGTCTTGCTGATCTTCCTGACCTGCTCGGGGGGCCGGGCCGCACCGCCGGCCATGATCTCGGTCAGCGAGGAGATGTCGCGGTCGGTGGTTTCCGCGGCCGCCTGCAGTTCCGCGGACATCGTCGGCACCCCGTTGAACCAGGTCACCTTTTCCTGTTCGATCAGGCGCAGGGCCTCCTGGGCGTCCCATTTGTGCATGATCACCATCTTGCGCCCCACCACCAGGGATATCAGGAACACCGAGTGACTTCCGGTGCAGTGAAACAGGGGGATAGTCACCAGTGCACACGGTGACAATTCCTCATCCCGCGATTCCTGCACGCCGGCGATCTTCGTCGCCACACCCATGCACATCCAGCTCCAGAGCGCCGCCAGAACACCCCTGTGGGAGGACAGTGCTCCCTTGGGATGGCCGGTCGATCCGGAAGTGTACATAATGGTCGCATAGTCCTCCGGCGCCACCTCGGCCTGCGGCATCGCAGCTCCCGCCTGATCCGCAAGCATCTCCGCAAAAGGCGTTTGTGCCACGTCCAGATCGCTGCAGTCGTCTATGGCGATGATCTGGAGGCCGCGTGCGGCCGCTATGGGCACCAGCCGCTTTACGCGCTCGCGGTCGGCCACCACCACTGTGGCACCGCTGTCCTCGAAGCCGTAGTCCAGCTCCTCGGTAGTCCACCATGCATTCATGGGGACCGCGACGGCGCCGATCGAGGTAATGGCGATAAACGCCATCATCCACTGCGGGTTGTTGCGGCTGAGTATGGCAACGCGGTCACCCTTGCGCACGCCACAGCGCGCCACCAGCGCCGCGGCGAATTCCGCGCTGTGCTGGTAGGCTTCGGCGAACGTGTAGCGCTCGTCGCGATAGACAGCGAACTCCTTGTCCGCGTGGGCGTGCATCACCTGGAAATACTCACCGAGATTGCGCTGCATGTTCGCGTAATTGCGATACTCGACACTGTGTATTTCGACAGTATTCAGTTCGAATGGCTGCCCCGTCGCCGTCAGGCTGGCGACGGCTTCATCAAATCGCTCTATCTCGGAACTCATGTTTTTCCCCGGTGTTGCCCTGTCGCGAATCAAAAACCGCTCAGTTGCGCAAAGCGATCCAGATGGTAGTTGTAGTCGCCAAACGTGTGTTGGGCAACCCGGGCGCGCTTGATGAAGAAGCCGATCTCGTGTTCGTCCGTCATACCGATACCGCCGTGCATCTGAATGCCCTCGTTAGTCGCGCGCTCGGCCACTTCGCACAACTTGGCCTTGGCGGCGCTGGCGTACAGGCCCAGGTTCTCCTCGCCCCCGTCGATGGCGTGCAACCCCTGCAGCACGATCGAGCGCGACAGCTCCAGGTCCGCGAACAACTCCGCGGCGCGGTGCTGCAGGCCCTGGAAGGACCCGATCACGCGGCCGAACTGCCGGCGCTCCACAAGATAGGCGACAGTGCGCTCGAAGGCCTCGGTGGCGAGCCCCAGCAGCTCGGCGGCCAGGCCGATATTGGCGATGTCCAGTGTGCGACTCAGGCCGGGCCACGCTCCGCCCTCCGGTCCGAGCAGGTTGGCGGCGGGTACCGGTACATCCTCTAAAACCAGGGCCCCGGCGTTGCGCGAATCCACCAGGCTGCGCCGCTCCACACGCAGCCCCGGCGCGGCCGCGTCGACCATGAATGCGCTGAGACCCCGCTCCTCCCCCGGCGACCCGCCGCTGCGGGCGATAACGATGAAACAGTCAGCGGTAGTAGCGTCCAGCACCAGCACCTTGCTGCCGCTGAGCCGGTATTCGTCACCCTGGCGCGTCGCGACGAGCGCGGTGTCGAGGGGCGCGTGGTGCCGCCCTTCCTGCAGGGCCAGGCTGACGATCTTCTCCCCCGCGGCAATGGCGGGCAGCCAGCGGGACCGTTGTTCGGCGCTGCCCAGCTCGGCCAATGCGGTGGCGGCCACCAGCACAGTGGACTGCAGTGGGCTGGCGCTGAGGTGACGTCCCGCCTGCTCGAGTACCAGCCCCAGGCCGGTATAGCCGTATCCCAGGCCGCCGTACTCCTCCGCAATCGCGATACCCGCCCAACCCATTTGCGCCATTTCCGCCCAGACGGCTTCGCTGAAGCCGGCCTCACTGCCGCTGTCGCGGAGTTCGCGCTGGTGGGCGACCGTTGCTTTCTGCGCCAGGAATCCGGCGGCGGTGTCCCTGAGCATCATCTGCTCTTCATTCAGTACCAGTGGCATGGTCCGCTCTCCCCGATCAGGCTTCCGGCAACCCAAGCACCCGCTTGGCTATGATATTCAGCTGCACCTCCGATGTTCCACCTTCGATGGAATTGCCCTTCGAACGCAACCAGTCGCGACATACGACCCCTTCGCGGTAGATATCGCCTTCCCAGCCGAGTGCCGACTCGCCGCCGATCGCCAGATTCAATTCATTGCGCCGCTTGTTCAATTCGGTGCCGTAATATTTGAAGATGGAAGAGGCGGGGCCGAGGCCCTTCCCCGCTTTCGCCTCGTCGCCGACTCGCGACATGGTGGCGCCAAAGGCCATGGCATCGAGTTGGTACCGGGCGATATTCTGGCGCAAAATGCCGTTGGCGAGGCGCCCACTGGCATCCGCGCCCATCGTCTCCACCGCCATTTCGCCGACGGACTTGCGCGGCGCGCTGCCAAAACCCGAGATCATTTCCCGTTCGTGGGTAAGCAGGTACTTGGCAATGGTCCAGCCCTTGCCCTCCTCGCCCACCAGATTCTTCTTTTCGGCGACGGCGTCGTCGAAAAACGTTTCACAGAAGGGCGAACTGCCGCTTATCAACCTGATCGGCTTGACCGAAACCCCCGGCTGATCCATGTCGAACAGCACAAAGCTGATACCTTCGTGCTTGGTGCCCGTGTTATCCGTGCGCACCAGGCAGAAAATCCAGTCCGACTTGTCGGCGAAGGACGTCCAGACTTTCTGGCCGTTGATGAGGTAGTGGTCACCCTTGTCCTGCGCCCGCGTGGCAAGGCTGGCCAGGTCGGAACCCGCGTTCGGTTCCGAATAGCCCTGGCACCAGCGAATTTCGCCCCGGCATATTTTCGGCAGGTGATCGAGCTTTTGTTCCTCATTGCCGAATTCGAGCAGTGCGGGGCCGAGCATGGAGATACCGAAGCTGTCCAGCGGCCGCCGGGCGCCAATCCGCAGCATCTCTTCCTTGAGAATTTTGACCTCTTCCCTGTCCAGGCCACCGCCGCCGTATTCCCTGGGCCAGTGGGGAACCGTCCAGCCGCGCTCCGCCATCCGCTCGCACCAGACAACCTGATCGGGATGGCTGATCTCGGGATTGCGACCCCCGCTGTAGATATCCTCGAAACTCTTCGCCGGCTCACGCATCGCCAAAGGACAGTTTTCCTCCAGCCAGGCACGGGTCTCTTCGCGAAACTGTGCGCGTTCACTCACGGGATTTCCTCTTTTCGCTGGTTTTCTGTGGACGGCCTCGAATCGGTTCGGAGATGACCCGACTGTTCCTGGATATTTCTCAACGCTACCGACAAACTGTATCTGTAAACCCTATTCGCGGGCCAGCACGACCGTATTTGAACATACAGTATGTTTTGCGGGCGTTCAAGTATCTGCCGGGCCCGCCAGTGGCTCTTCGGGGACGAAGAACCCACGGGCAGTTTGTTTTGTCAGGCCGCCCATGAGGTCGGACAGGGTCCGGCGACAGCAAATCACGTATACTGTACGCGGGTGCTTCTGCGGCGAACGCGGTGTGGGAACTCGCCGGAGCAGCGCCCGCAGTATCAGTGCCTTTATAATATACATCGAGACCAATAAAACAGAGTGCGTACAACCGGAAGCCTGACCGCTCACGCCTCAGGCCGCGGCCCCCGGGACACCACCGGGCATGCACTCTTCACGCGGAGAGACAGCTATGAAGAAGCCAACCAACCGACACGCACTGGCCGGTGCCGTACTGGTCGCCAGCACGCCGGCAATCGCGGCACCCGCGCTGGAAGAAGTCGTGGTCACCGCGCAGAAGCGCGAACAGTCCGTGCAGGAGATTCCCATTGCAGTCTCGGCATTCGATTCAGCGGCGCTGCAACGCAATCGCATCACCGACGTGACGGATGTCAGCAACTTCGCGCCCAATGTCGAGATTGTCGAGTCGCCCACCAACACCACGGCCGCGACCATTGCCATCAGGGGCGCCTCGCAGATCAATCCGGCGATCACCTGGGAAAACTCGGTTGGTATCTACATCGACGGTGTGTTTATCGGCAAGAATATCGGCGCGGTATTCGATGTAGTGGACCTGGAGCGAGTCGAAGTCTTGCGCGGCCCCCAGGGCACCCTGTACGGCAAGAACACCGTCGGCGGGGCAGTCAATCTGATCACGCGCAAGCCCGGCGGCGAACTCGGCGGCAGGCTCGCCACCGAGGTCGGCAACGAGGGCTACTGGTCCGGCCGCGCGACCATCGACACGGGAGAGTGGAACGGCCTTAAAGGTACCATTACCCTGTTCAAGCAGGAGCGCGACGGTTTTGCCGACAATGTACCGGATCCTTTCAAGAACCCGCTGGCGGATCCTCCCTCCAGTGACGAGTTCCAGGATATCGATGACGAAGCCGCGCGCCTGGCTCTGCTGTGGGACGCGACGGACAGGCTGTCCATTGCCTATACCTACGATTATTCGGAACAAAACCGGTTGCCCCGCCTGGGGCAGCTCACCCAGGTCAGCTCCAACTCCTTCCTCTACGCGGGCGGCGTGCAGGAGCCCTACCTGACCGACGACGACGATCGCGCCGACAGCGCCAGCAATGACTGGGCTTTCGAGGAGAGCTCGGAATCACAAAGCCACGCGCTGGATATCGCCTGGCGCGGCGACGACATCACGCTGCGCTCGATCACCTCGTACAGGGATCTCGGCTGGGACGACATCATCGATATCGACGGTACGGCCATCGACATTTTCCACTCCGAGCGCCATATCGACTATGAGGCCTTTTCACAGGAATTTCAGCTCAGCGGATCGCTGGAGCACATGGAATACGTTCTGGGCCTCTACTACTTCGAAGAGGAAGGTGACGTCTTCAACCCGATCACGTTCTTCGGCAGCTTTGGAATTCCCACCGCGAATAACCGCTATGGGATGGAAAACGATTCCGTCGCCGCTTTCGGGCAGGTCGACTGGCTTCCGGCCATGTTCGAGGACCAGCTCACGGTATCTCTCGGCTTGCGCTGGACCGAGGAGGAAAAGGATCAGTTCATCGATCACCCCGCACCCGGAAGCTTCGACGAACAAACCGATGATACCTTCGACAACATCTCACCGACCCTGGCCCTGTCCTGGGCGTTCACCGATGACATCAACGGCTATGTGCGCTACGCGGAGGGCTGGAAGTCCGGCGGCTTCAACGGCGAGGCGGCGGATCCCGCCGAGTTTCTGGCGGGCTACGACGACGAAGAGGTCGTCTCCTATGAAATCGGCTTGAAATCGCTGCTCTGGGAGGACCGCCTGCAGCTCAACACCGCGGCTTTCTACAACGAATTCGACGATTTCCAGCTCTCAGTATTTGAGGGCCAGAATGCTTCATCGGTCGTTTTCAACGTGCCTGAGTATGAAACGTCAGGGTTTGAGGTCGAGGCGGTAGCCCTGCTTCGTCGACAACCTTGAGGTCACCCTCTCCTACGGCTACCTGGACGCCGAGTTCAAGGAGTTTCCCGAGCGCAGTTCGACTTCTTCTACAAGGACGAGGCCGGGATCCCCTACACGCCGGAAAACAGCCTGAACCTCGGCGCCAACTGGACTATCGCCCGCGCAAGCTACGGCATATGGGAGCTGCACGTGGACTACACCTATCTCGACGACCACGTGCCCTTCATCGATCCGGATCAGGTAGCCGCCTCGCAGCTCGATGACCGCTCGCTGTTGAACGCACGGCTGGCGCTGGCGGAAGTCGCGCTGGGCCAAGGCTCCCTGGCCGTGGCACTGTGGGGGAAAAATATCACAGACGAGGACTACCGCATCAATACCATTCCCTTCGGCGGCGTCGACCAGCGGGTAGATCCCAACGGCGGCAGCGGCGTGGGCTGGACCACCAGTTACTTCGGCAATCCGCGTACCTACGGCCTCGAACTCAGCTATCAGTTCTGATCCGACAGCCTGAAATCAGCCCGGTTCGCCGGGCTTAGGGCCCGCGCAAGAATAATTCCCGTTTTTTTGGGGTGTCGAGGCGCCTGCCTGGCAAGGCGCGAGGAGGGCGCATAGCGGGACTATGCAACCGACGAGCAACGCCGCCAGGCAGGATGCATCGGCGGCCCAAATCGGGAACTTATTCTTGCGCGGGCCCTTAGCGCCGCTGCCGGTCCAGCTCGGCCGCCACAACGCAACTCGGATCCGTGTGGATAAGGATCTCGGCGCGTGGAAGCTCGGCGCGCAGGGCACTTTCCACCTCATCCGATATCCGGTGCGCCTCCACCAGCGTCAGGTTGTCATCCAGCTCCAGATGGAGCTGGATGAACATATCGGTCCCTGAGCGCCGCGAGCGCAACTCATGCATACCCATTACGTCGGGGTGCGCGTCGACAATCCGTACAATTTTTTCCCGTTGTGCATCGGGCAATTCCCGGTCCATCAAATGATTGAGCGATTGCCGCACAATCTGCCAGGCACTGAAGAGGATATAGAGCGCAATACCGATGGCCGCCAGCGCATCGAATCCCGGCCAGCCGCGGTGAGCCAGTAACAGCGCCGCGATAACGGCCACGTTGACCAGCAGGTCGGCGCGATAATGCAGGGCGTCCGCCCGGACAGCGGTGGATCCGGTGCGCCGCACGACTCGACGCTGAAAGCTGACCAGAACCAGTGTCAGGGCGATGGACAACAGCATCACCGCAATACCGATAGCGGGAAACGTCGGCGCAACGGGCTCCTGGAGCCTCGCCGCCGATTCATACAAAAGGAAAAGACCCGAACCAACAATCAGCAACGACTGCCCCAGACCCGACAGTGCCTCCGCCTTGCCATGGCCAAAACGGTGCTCCCGGTCCGCCGGAGAAAGCGCGTGTCGCACAGCCAGTAGATTGACCAGAGAGGCCAGTGCATCCAGGCAGGAATCGACGAGCGTGGCGAGCAGGCTCACCGCACCCGTGAGGCCCCAGGCGGCCGTCTTGGCCAGAATCAGTATCAATGCCACGGCGAGAGACGCCCGTGTGACCAGTCGCAGCTGACGGGCCACCTCCCGCCGCGGCAACTGGTCGCTGTCGGCCGATTGATCTGTCATCGACGCCACGGGAAAAGCTGACAAACCGGGCAGGTGGGCCAAAGGAACCGGTTTCTGGCGTTTTCTGCGCTTTTTCGTTGCACCCTGACAGCCCGTTCTGTAATTCTGATGCTTCCATTGTAAGCACAGAACAGCGGTATCATGGGGAAAATCATGAAAAATACAATCCGTATGCTGTGCCTGTGTTCCGCCGTTATCGCAGCACTCTCCACGGCGGTACTCACGCCGGCGCGGGCAGTCGAATCCGGCTTCCGCCTGACGGGCCTGGGCCTGCACCAGGATACCGGCCGCGACATCTATCTGGGGGGAATCTACCTGCGGAACGAGGTGGCGCAACCGGAAAATTTTACCGAGTCACCTGGCCCGCGAATCATGGAATACAGGATCATCGCACGGCGCACCAGCATGCGCAGCCTGCTGGGCGGCATGCTGCTGCAAAGCCAGATTGCGACTGACAAAGCGCCAGATAATGTAACCGCGGATTTTATCGACACAATCCTTTCGGCAGTCAACCAGAGCCTGTACGCAGGCGACTCGCTGGAAATCGAACTGACACAAACCGATGCAACGGTCGCCAGGCTCAACGATCTCGAATTGGCGCGCGTCGACAATGCCACGGTTGCGAACTACCTGCTCATGGGATGGGTGGGTGAAACGGGGCCATCCACGCTTTTTCGCGACACGATCACCTCCGGTGAAGTGGATCCATCGCTTCTGGCAAAGCTGGAAGCCAACACCTATACCGCCCAGAGGCAATCCCAGATCGGCGAGGGGCTGCAGCACAACAGTGATATCAGCGCGCATGATCCGGGCACAGGGCAACCCGCGACGCCAAACGCTGCCGGGGGAATGTCGGCGCAACCTGCCAAGCCCAATGTAGAAGAGGTACAGACGGCGCAAACCGTGGAGCACGATAGTCAACAAACCCAGCCCGCGGCTGCATCGGTACAGGGCGCGCAAACCACCGCGGTTCCATCGGCCCAGGTTTCAAGGCAGCCGCGCACAGCACAACTCGAACCAATCGATGAACCCGCGGCACAGATAGTCCGAAATACTGCATCAGAGGTCGGTGTTACGGGCACGGCTGTTGCCACAACCGCGCCAATCGCCAGGCTACGACCTGTAACAGTTGATGCCCAATACCGGAAGATGCCCCAGGCAGCGATAACGGATACCGGCGAAACGGTTGTTGCAACAGTCGAGTCCACCGAAAATAACGGCGGGGCGATGCAGTTGGCATCGCTGGAGCCCGCAGGCACAATGCCTTCGGGCAACCCACTGGAACGGGAAATCCGGTCACTCGGGTTGCAGGAGTATTTTCAGCGACTGGCCACCTTCCACGGCGACATGGTCCGCAGGGTCTATGGCGAAATCAGCTATCCGCGACGGGCGGTGCGTCGCAGCCTGGAAGGCAGGCTGGAGCTGGACGTCACCCTGACTGCCACCGGCGAACTTCTCGCCATTCAAATCGTCCACTCCTCAGGACATCGCATTCTCGACGACGCCGCCGTCAGTGCGGCCAGAGCAGCGTTTGCGGAAGCTTCACTCGAAGACGTGGACCCGGTGGCCATCGCCGAGTTCGGCGATTTTGACAGAGGCGAGCTGACCGTGCCCGTGCCTGTAAACTTCCGGCTTGAGTAAGTAGCCGGCGCAATCACGCTCGCGAAAGCCCCCCCTGAGTCTTCTCACCGACGCGGCTTGCACAGAGGCAAACAGCACCGTTGCACGGACACCAGAACCTGCGCGGCCACCAGAACCGAAGCGAAAGTGCAACCTGCGCCCCGCGGGGGCGCGAGGCGGTAACGGTTTGTCTCAATCGTCAGCGGGGCGGCGCAGCGCGCCATTCCTGTCGCGCACCATGCGAACAGTACGCTGGCAGGTCTGCAACCACTCCACGGGTGAAGCCGTCTTGAGGGCCCTGACATAGCCCTGTTCCGTGAGGCAGGCGATGCTGGTCTTGTTCGGCGTCCAGTCGCCCTCTTTGGGACGCGGTTTGCGCGTGCTGTAGTACCAGATGCCCCGCCGGTCCTGCATGACGTATTTGGCCTCCGGAGGCAGAAATACCTTCTTGCCCTCGATCACTGCGAAAACTTCAGGCCCCTGCTCGGCCTCCAGGCCCATCGTCGCCGTCGGTGTTATCGTCAACATTGCTCTTTACCCCATTTTCTCTTGTGTGTGTTTTGTTGTTGCCTTGTTTATCCAGGCTGGGAATTCAGCCTCCCCACACTGCTGGGGAGACTTCGCCCACCGGGACCGCGGCCAAAGTCGCGGCACAAGAAAATTTATAAGCCGGGGCGGGTGATAGCGGCAACGCCCAAAATGCCATTTTTTAAGTCAAATGCGAAATATATATAAATATGTGCCTTTTTTTGTTTTTATATGGCCCATTTTGGCGATTATTGGCATATAAATGCCAATATTTTTATATTTTAACCGTGTGGAGGGGTGTTGTTATCGAAAGATAAAGGGGTGCCAGCGGCTCAATGTTCGGTGCGGGAGAGCAGCTCCGGCGCGATTCCCCCGCATGGGCTGGGGCGCGACTCGAGACCGGGTCCGCCGCTGTTCCAGCCGCAACTCGGGCGCGACATTAGCCGGCATCGGGCACAAGACACCGCAGTCCGGGCACCGGACGGGACACGCGACGATCCAGTCAGCCAGTCAGGGCGGTACCAACTTGATATGCGAGCGGTCGACCGCAGCCGGCTCCAGCGGTTTGAGGGCTTCCACATCCCCGCTTACCGGCGGCAGGTCAGCGGCGTCCTCGACAGCGCTCATGAGCATGTAAAGAGCCAGGGTCGCGCGCCCCTCCTCGGAAGCTATGGGACTGGAGAAAGTCGCCAGCCCGCTCTCCGTAATCACTCCCAGTACCACGGCATTGGTCAGGTAGTCCCTGATGATCTGCCGGTTGACCTGATCTCTGAGATAGCGCTGGTAGCCGTCCTCCCCGACAACTTCGCGCAGGGCATCAATCTCTTCGGACAGCCCGGGGTTCTGCGATAGCAATTGCTCTTCACCGAAAGCACGGTCAATCCACTCGATAATTTCATCCAGGTGCACTGTTTTTCTCCAACCTTGTGTTCAGGCAGCTTGCAGACTTGCAGCGAGCTTTTTCTGCAGGCGATCGAGATCAGGCACCTGATAGACAGCAGCTTTGTACTCAAAGGCGGCAATGGCGTGTTCGACAACCGCCTCCGGGCGGTCGCTCACTTCCGACGATGGGAGGGCGGCCACCTCGAGCCCGGACCCGCGCACAGCAACACCCCAGTATTCACAGCCCTCACCTTTGAGCCCGAGGAAAACGGCCACGAGGCCGGTTCCGACTCGCTCGTCACTCCAGGGAATCTCTGATCCAGCGCCAAAGTCGACCACCGGTACTGTCAAACCCCGCCACGACACCTCGTCGGGTGGAGCGGCCGACTTCGAATTGATCGTCAGGATTTCCGCGAGACAGTTCTGCGGCACAGCCCAGCGCTCCGTATCCGAACAGGGCACCAGCACACAGTGTGTGAATGTTTCTTCGGTCATACTTGCTCCTCAGGAAACCTGCAGGTCGTGGCCGGTCAGTACGTTTATCTGTTCGACCAACGCAGGAAAATTGAAAGGCTTGCCCATGTAGGCGTTACAACCCGCTTCCTTGGCCATGGCGCGGTGCTTTGCGCCCGTGCGCGATGTCACCATGATGACCGGTAAGTGGCCGTAGCGCCGTGATTTGCGTATCTCACGCAGTGTCTCGATACCGTCCTTGATGGGCATTTCGACATCCAGCAGAACCACATCGGGCAACCGGTGAGTGGCATTGAGCAAGTCGATAGCCACCAGGCCATTCTCCGCCGTGACCGTCTCAACGCCAACGGTATCCAACTGGCTGGTCGCCACCATACGCTGGGTTCTGGAGTCATCCACGACCAGTGCCAGTAACGCCTCGCGACTGTCGTGGCTGGTAGTGACCGGAGCGAGACCGGTGTCGCCCACACTGTCCACCAACAGGTTCAGGTCGAGCGCCACGAGGGCGTCGCCATCGGCCGTGGTCGCCGCGCCCGCCAAACCGGGCACCGCTGAAAACTGGGATCCCAGCGAACGGACAACCAGCTCGAGTGCCTCCTGTACGTTGTCGATGGCGATAGCCATGTACTGATCTTCCGAACCGGCAATAATGACCGGCACGAAGGACTCCCAGAAAGAGCGTTCGGGCAGCCCCACGCCCTGGCAAAGGGTCGCCAGATAAGCAGGTTTACAGTCCATGTCATAGAGAGACAGAGTGCCCCCGTTTTCGATCGCTTCGAAAAACCGGGCCACGGCTATCTGTTCCACGGCTATGAGACCGTTCAGCGGAATCGCATAGGCGTGATCCGCGGCGGTCACCAGCAGTGCACCGTTGACGGTGACATTGCTGGGTATGCGCACCTCCAAAGAGGTGCCGACACCGACCGCTGACTGTATCTGTATATCACCACCGATTTGCTGCAGTTCCGTCAGCACGATATCCATGCCCACACCGCGGCCGGAAATTTCACTCAACTCGCTCGCGGTGGAAAACCCCTTGTGAAACACCAGCCTGATTGCTTCCTCGTCGCTGAGCGCATCCACATCCACGTCCAGGCCTTTCTGGTAGGCCGACTCGCGGATCACATCCGGATCTATCCCCCTGCCGTCGTCGGCCAGCGTGATCACGTAATCGCCGCCCGACTTGCGCACATCGATCGTGATAAGGCCCGCCCTGGGCTTGCCTACCGCGAGCCGATCCTGCGGTGCCTCGATGCCGTGATCCAGGGCATTGCGCACCATATGTTCCAGCGCCACCTGAAGCCGGGCGTAGCGATCGCGGTCGAGCGATCCGATCTCGTTCAGGACTTTAAAGGAGACCACCTTGCCAAGATCAGCGCTCACCGTACGCACTATACGGCGCAGTCCGGGCATCAACCGTGAGACGGGAACAACCCGCGCGGCCTGAACAGAAGACGAAATACTGGAAATTACCGCCGACTGCTGCTTGAGCAACCCCTCGACCTGCGAGTTTTGCCGGCTCAGAACTTCGACCAGATCGGTCAGGTCTTCCACGCCTTCGCGCAAAATACTGGCCGCCTCCTGAAGCTCCGAGTACTGATCCATTTCCAGAGCATCCATCTCCGGCTTTGAACCACCGCCGCGGGCGTTGACCGACAGCAACGCACGGTCGGCAATCTTCGCGATATGGTTGCGCACCGACGACAATCGCCCCTGCAACTCTGCTGTGGAGCGCTTGCCGCGCGTCGTGGTCTGGGAAGCCCGGACGCAGAGCTGCTGTGTCTGACTTGCCAGGTTCAGCAGGTGGTCCAGTTTTTCCGAGGTGATACGCACGGACTGCTGCGCCGCAAGAGCCTTGGCGCCCTCGTCCGCAAGCTGTTGATCGCGCTTCTTCTCGCGCTTCGAGACTTCGCGCGAGACGGACTCCACGCCCGCATTGTCTTGCGTCAGCAGCGCACCGGCAGCTTCCTCCTCGACGGGTGTAGCCGGGACGCCGGCGGACGGCCCGGGGCTCTCCACCTCGGCCGTTTCGGGCCGGGTTGCCCCGTCTCCAGCCTGGGGAAGCTCACTGGCGATATCCCGTCGTTGCTCTGTAACGAACTCGATTCCCCGAACGACCGTATCAAGCCAGACATTGATAATACGGAAGTATGGCTGTGCTTCATCCGCATTGGGTCGCGGCAACGCTTCGAGTAATGTCTCAAAATTGTGGATCAGCGTGCCAAAGCGTTGCAGTCCGACCCCCTTCGCGATCCCCTTGATCGTGTGCAGCGTCCGCGAGATGCCGGCGACAACCTCTTCCTCGGTGACGTCCCTTTCCCATTCACCGATCAGATCCTCGAGTTTTTCGATCTCCGCCGAACCTTCTTCAATGAATGCATCGAGAAAATCATCAAAAACTTCGGATCCACTCTGTGTGGTATAGCTGAACTTGATATGTGGCGGTATGCACCAGGACACGTCCGGGGATGCACTGTCTCCAGCCTGTTCCACGACGTCTACTCCGTCGTTCTCGCCCGTGTGTGCAACCTGTTGCTCCAGGACCCCGATACTTTCATCTGTCGCAAACTCATCGACGTCAATGCCACAGATATCATCCGCACCACCGCCGCCGAGCATCTCCCCGGATACGGCGAATACGTCTTCAATGTTCGCCGCCGTCGGCTGTGCTTCTGACAGGGAGGAATCGAATTCCCGCTGCAGTTCCTCGCCAAATATATCTTCCCCGAAACCGCTCTCCGCAGTCGTATGCAGTTCCGCGGCGAACGCCTCGCTTCCGTACTCGACAGCTTCCGATTCGTCTTCCACGGTTAGTTCACCGGCAAAGTCGTCCCCACCTGCTTCGAAATCCTCACCCTCGTTCTCTTCGAGAAGTTCGGTTGCAAATTCGTCAGCCGCGAGTTCGGGTTCTTCACCGTCGTCTTCAGCGAGCAGTTCGGCTGCAAAATCGTCTTCTGCAATCTCAAAGTCCTCACCCCCCTCCACGTCGGGTAGTTCAGCAGCAAAACTGTCATCGCCAACGATCCCGAAATCTTCACCGCCGCCCGCATCGAACAGGTCATTGCGGCTGGTCCCGTCGGCGGCGTCGTAAATACGTATATAAATGGTTTCCCGCGCTTCGCGGGACAGGTGTTCCGAGGCCCTGGGTACGCCGGGAAATATTGAACAGAGTGGCTGGCAGCCACTCTCCCGGCAATGCTCGACGGAAACAGCATCGGTGCCAAGCATAACCTCGACCGAAAGCGCCTGTTCAGCAATACCGATTTCCGCGGCGCGCACTTCCACCGCTTGTGAAATCTCTTGCATGATGGCCGGGAGAGCGGCGGCAACATCGGCGGCGTCGTCGTCCATCTCGCTGAATACGTCCCTGTAGTCGATATCCCGCGGGCTCGAAATGTCTACAGAAAGCGCCTCACTGTTTTCCTCTACACGCAGCTCCTCGACATCACCATCGTATGCCGTCAGTCCTTGCCCCTTGAGAAGGTATTCATCAAAAGCATCCTCGTCCTCGGGTTGCGGCGTGCTCGCCACGTAGTCGAGCACACTGGTGAACTCATCTGAATCACCGTCGTCACCCGGCATCCCGGCGGCGTCGGCAACAGCGGACTCATGCCCTGTGTCGAACCCATCGCCCTCCATCGAAAATGCCGGTTCGATAGAGGAGTCCTGCCTCTCAGCAGTATCCGCCTGGTCGTCTGCGCGCTGCTCGACAGCACCGGCAAACACCGGCTCTGACATTTGATCCGTGTCCATTTGGTCTTCGTTGGCTACCTGCTGTTCTGCGGGGTCCGCCACACGTCTGGGTACAGGCGCATCGGCAAGACTGTCCAGTGTCAGCACGGGGCCGTCCGGGTCCTTCGTGTCGCCCGGCGAAAGCGCATCCGGGCTGTTTGCCGCAGACTCCGTCCACTCGCCGGAGGACTTGCGGGCGGAACTCTGTGCATTCGGTGGCATCGGTGTTTCCGGTCTGATAATGCTGTCTTTTGTAGCAGGCCCGGCACTGCCTTTTACCCGTTTGATGGTGAGGAATGTGTCACCAATGTCATCCTCGGCCGAAAGCCCCAGTACGTCCGCGCCATCGGCAACGCTCGCTGTATTCGACTGCTCTGGCGCCTCCCTGCGGCGCGAATGGTCAATGGCCATGATCTGTTCCGGCTGCGCGTCGTTCTCGTCATCCGCCGGTTCGCTATCGGAAGTGCCATAGATATCGCTTTGAGTGGCATCAGATGAAATGACGATCTCCTCGGAAACGAAGTTGGCCCAATCATCGCCCCCCGCATTCCCGCGGACCATGGGACGGCCCGCTATCTCCGCCTCGAATTCGGAGAGCCCTTCGTCCCGGTACTCCTCCTGCAACACCCTGAACAGCGTCTCCTCGGCTTCGGAAGATTCATTGTCGAGCAGCCACTGCAGCTTCTCTTCTTCCGTCAGCTCTTCGACATCGACGATATCGTCGAATTTATTCTTGTCCGGGTTCTTGTCTGTCTGCATTACTGATCTCCCGTCGCTGGGATTATCGATGTCACAGGATCAATGTGAGAGCGGCTCGGCCGGTGAGTCGGCAGAGGAGCGCCCGCTCGTCTCCGCACCGCCCTGTACCGACATACCAGCACCGGCATTGGCCACCGCGAAGCACTCGTTGGTCAGGTGCCGAATGCGTTCAACATCCGGGCCATCCTCTCTACTGTAGGACTGGACGAGCCCGGGCAGTGCTTCCACTACCTGGCCAACCAGGTGTTGCACATCCGATCCAGGGGTCAGATCGCCATCCAACGATCGGTCCAGCATGTCCTGGGCGGCCCAGCCGAGCTCACCCAGAACGTTCGCGCCAACGGCCCTGCCATTACCCTTGAACGTATGGAAATGCCGGCGAATATCACGCAGCGTCTCGTTGACCTCGGGCTCGTTCAGCCAGTCTTTCGTAAGCCGCGCCAGTTCAGTGACGATCTCCTCGGATTCCTCAATAAAAACTTCGCGGAACTCCGACGGAATAGCGGCGTCCTTGACCAATGACCCGTGGGCCTGCGCACCCGGTGTCGTAGCTCCCGCCTTGCGCCCCGGTGACAGCTTCGCGGTGAACTGACCCAGCTCCGCCACACGCTGCTCGGCGAGCGCAAACATGTGTGAGGTGTCATCCAGAGGATCGATCAGCGACCGCTGCATGTGCATCTCTATGTGCGCAAACGCCTCCGCGAAACAGCGAAAAGCATCGTCCTCTCGCACCGCGCCGGCATCACTCGCCGCTGTCAGCCAGCGTTGGCAACCCTCGATAACGCGACCTTCCCGCTCCATACCAGAGAAATAGAGCGCGCCGACAATATCTTCCATCAGCCGCAGAGCCGCGTCGATTGCCCTGCGATCGGGCGTCGACTCCTGTTCGTCGAGAAATTCACGCGCAAGCGAATACAGAAGATCGGGGTCGGCATCGCCGTTATCGGCGTCCCGTACCGCCTTGCGCAGGTCTTCGTGGCCTTTGTCGCTCTTGTTCAGATAGCGCTGCAGGGCGGTTGTCAGCCGCAGGGAGCTCGAATCGTCACAGGGCTTTTTGTCCAGGGCGCTCTTCAGCGACTTGCGACGCAATATCTGATGCAGATAATTCTCCACCAGCCCCATGTTATTAAAAGTCGCCTTTATAACGCTTTCGCGGCGCTCATACTCCCGGCCGGACACGGAGCTAGCCAGACCGTGCTCGAGCTTGTGTTCCAGGTCGAGCGTAACATCCACGATTAACTGGACAATTTCACTGTAGGTGACCGCCATTGCATGGCTGCTGCCTCGCCGTGCGCCGCCTGCGACAGTCTTGAACTGCCGCTGCACCTTGTTCAGTGAATCCGCGTGCGCCAGTTGACCCGCCGCGATAAGACGATTCTCGGCCGCGTCCAGTGCTTCCACGGCTTCAGCAACACCAGAATCTCCCGGATTGGCATCTTCTTGCGAGAGCGTCTCGAAATCGTTGGTATTGAGAAACTCCACCACTTTGTTGAGCTGTTCCAGTGACCCGTTGATGGCAATGATGATCGCGTCGCTGTGAATCAGACCGTTGCCGGCATTCTTTATCGTGCTGTCATCGATACCGAAAGCGTCGCGAATCGCGGCGATATGCACTGGCTTGGACCGACAGGATGCAATGTAGTAAAGCATCTGTTGAAGGTAGCCTTCGTAATCCATGCGCGCGTCGATCTCGCCGCCATTCTCGCGCGCGTACTTGATGGCGAAGGCGCCGGACTTGAAAATCTGGGCGATACATTCGTCCGGAACAATCAGGCCACTCGCGATCCCCTCACACAACCCGATCATGGCAAACCAGTAGCGCTCTGGCTCGGAACCGGCAAACATCATCTGCATCTTGCGCGCGATACGCGCCACGGTCTTCATGCTCTCCACGGGATTGCGCCGCCGCAGGCCCTGCTTTGCCATCTCCAGATAAAGGGCAAGCATGACGTTGGCCCGGCTCCTGATTTCCTCATCCGAGCTGCGGGCGGCGTCCTGGGTGATACCGGCCTCTGCGGGTATTTCCATGTGATAGAAGAAAGCCCTGGGACGTGGTTTTTCGCCAACCCACCGGCGTAAATCGTTCACGTACTGCTCGAGACCGCGCCCGGTATCCACTCGCGCGGCCTGGGTATGGTCCAGATAGGCAGGGATTATCTTGAGCGCCTGCATCAGGCCACCCATCGCCAGCTTGCGGCGCTCGCCCGCCAACTTGTCCTTGTAAAGAAAGTTGAGAGTACGCTCCATCTCGAGCGTCAGCATTTCGGCTTTGCGCATCCCGAGGGCCCTGAGGGTCGACGTGATCTGATGCACAGCCCACATGCATCGCAGAAGCGGTTTCTTCTGCGATGGATCGTTGCTGTAATCGACCAGCGCTGTCTCGGCACTGTCGGCCTGCGTGATCATCAAGCCGGTCACCCACTTCAGGGACACGATATCCGGTTTATTCTCCACTGTTACAACCTCCCCTTGCTTCACGACCCCGGTATACGGACCGGTCTTCAGACCGATGCCCGCACTTCCGGGGATTCTTCCATCGCCTGCATTTCTTCTTCGCGATAGATCTTGGTAGCGCTCTGGATCTGCTTGAGGTCTTCGACTTCGGCAATATTGATCTGCCCGTCCGCCTCGTTTCGCTCGATCCTGAAGTGACTGAGGCTCTCGGCCACCTTGCGCATTGATGCCTTGAGGCTTTTCACACCCAATTGTGTGGATTCGCTGTACTCGCTGATATCCAGATTGCGCTCGCGAATTTCGTCCATCGCGGCGTTGATGGAACGCGAAGTATTGGCCGACTGTCCCGCAGCTTCGTCCACTGTGTTGACGATGGCGGTGATGGCGGACGAGCCCGCATTGATTTCCTCGAGCGAGGTGTCCAATCGGTCGATATACTCCAGGATGGTGACAACCGTTCCGACGGTCGTTTCCATACTGGACAGATTATCTCCCGACAGATTCTGCAGCATGCGTACTTCGGAGATGATCTTGCGACCCTCTTCTTCCGCTTCCCGCAGCAGGTCACCGATCGCTTCCGCGATACCCAGGAAGGGCCGGCCATGTTCGCCGGCTTTCTCTGCCTCGATACGTGTATTGATCGCGACAACAGAGATTTTGGTATTGAGAGCCTGAATGTATTCCGCAGCCGCGGTTACAGACTGAATCAGCTCACTCTGGCGCTTGGCGGACTTGGACGTCTCCTGAACGGCCTCCCTGACATCTGCGGAAGCTTTTGACATATCCTTGGTCAGCTCATAGCCCTGGGCCACACGTTGACGGTTGCGTTCGGATGTACTGGCCGCTTCCACGGTGGATGACTTGATCTTTTCACTGGTACGCACCATCTCCGTGGTCGATGCGACCGAGTCCGCGACGGCGCGGGTCAGCTCGCGACCCTTGGAAACCTGGCCTTCCGCGGAAATTCCGATCTCGGTGATACCCTCTGCCGAAACCTCGAACGGCGTCTTGATATTCCTGATCAATTCGCGCTGACGCTGCGTGGACGCGTTGATTTCCCGAGCGATATCGCGCGTTACGGAATTGCTTTCCGGGACCTTCACAGTCAGGTCGCCCTCGGCGATTTTGACCAGCGCCCCGTTGATCTCCGCGACCCCCTGCTCCGTGTAGACCACACGGCGACGCTGATTGCGATACATGGCTACAAGGAGGCCGACAGACAGCAGCGCCGGAGCGCCGAACAGCGCCATCAGCGTACTGCGGTCACCCAGTTGCGCCACCGCCATTTTCTCGATCGCGGGCTCCAGCGCAGAGACTGCATCGGTCAAACTGTTGGAATTCTGCACGATCTGCTCGCGAGCCAACGCCGCTTCGCGCATTTCAGGCGCGGCGCTTGCTATCTGCTCAATCGACGTCGAGACCACTGCAAAGAGTGCGGAAGCCCTACGCACAGCCTCGATAGCATCCGGGTCAGTCAACTGATCGACGCCCATCACACGGCTGCCGTTGTTGAGTGCATCCACAGTGCGCAGGAATTCAGCAGCGTCGGTGCGAAATTCGTCAGCCGCTGCCTGACTTTCGTTAGTGCCCTCGAGAATCTTCTCGATATTCCGGGCTATACGCTCCGTGAGCCACAAAGTGTTCTGTGCCGCCACAATTGTCTCGGCGGAAATTTCCTCATCGCGCAGGATATCCACCACAGCGGCAAATTCGCTCTGGATCGGCTTGATATTTTCCTCCAGCTCGGTAGAAATCGAGTGCAGGAAAACGACGCGATCGCCCGCTTCGACAAGCGCGCGGGCCGATTGAGCAACAGGCTCCCAACGCTGCTCGATACGCCGCAATTCGCTACCGAGGCCCACGGACTCCATCTGTCCCAGTTCCTCCGTGAACTCACCGACATTGACGTCGAGAGCCTCAAATGCCTCTGCATCTCCCTCGGCGGTGGCGCGCGCGTCCGCTGCTATCTGGTGCGACAACAGACGCATCTGATGCGCTGCCAGACGATACTCGCCCTCCTGGCCCGATTCCTGCTGCATCATATAAAACGTGTAGAACACGCCACCGAGGCATCCCAGGATTCCCACGGTCATGACGATGACCCAGAAACTCGATGCGCCGTTCTTTACTTTCTTGCTCATCGTACTTCCCCTTTACTTGTAGAACTCTCAGCCGCGGCGGCGTTAGAGATCTCCGCATCCGCCACCAGTTTGTCTATGTCCAGTACGGCGAGAAACTCGCCCCCATGCTTGAACCCACCCAGGGAAAACCTGGCGAAATCCGGATCGACAGGATGCTCCATGATGCGTTCCTCGACGGGTAATCGGAGGTCCCGTTGCACATCACTCAGCGTGATTGCGAAATAGAGCCCCGGACGCCGGATAACCATGCTGTAATCCCTTGTGCGACCGGTGTAAGGGCGACTGCGGAACAGCACGTCACCACTCAGTACGGGCAATAACCCGCCCTTGAAGGCCGCGACGCCCACAACCCAGGGCTTGGTACCGGGAATCGGGGTCGTTTGCGGTGTCTCTACGATTTCATCGATCTCACCTGCGCCGACCAGTAAAGGCACACCGGCAACATCCACGCGCGTACCTACCCAATACATG
Source organism: Halioglobus sp. (assembly GCA_034521205.1). Classification (GTDB taxonomy): domain Bacteria; phylum Pseudomonadota; class Gammaproteobacteria; order Pseudomonadales; family Halieaceae; genus Marimicrobium. The sequence goes on along the minus strand of JAXHMT010000004.1, from coordinate 1,078,657 downwards.
CTGCGCTCCTCCGTTTTCTTCGGCGGAGAAACACCGTCGTAGGCGTGCAGGCGCTCCATGAGCTCCAGGGATTGCAGCGCGGATATGGCCATGATCAGGCGGCAGCCTTGCGCTGTGTATGGTTGTAGATCAGCTCGCGCAGAACACTCTCGGGCGGAATCTTGGTGACATGCGCCGTTGCTCCGCGTGCCTGCCCCTTGGCGATATCGAAAATACCGTCCGAGGAGGAGAGCATTACGACCGGCGTATCCCTGGTATCCTCGGCATTGCGAATCAGGGAGCACGTCTGGTAACCATCCAGCTCCGGCATCGTGATGTCCAGGAATATCAGGTCCGGTTTGAAGCGGCGCAGCAGCCCGAGCGCCTTGTAGCCATCCTCCGCACACTCGACCTCACAGCCCATGCCGCGCAGGGTATGGGACATCATCATGCGAATGGTCTTGGCGTCATCGACGACGGCGATTTTAACGCCGCTGATGTCCATCTCTTCTATACCGTTACTCATGTTCGCCCTCGTATTCATTTCCATGGCGCAGCTCGCGCGCCGTCCACAGGTGCAATGACAGTATTTTGCAAGCGGTGGAATATCGGCAAGCGAAAACTGGAGATTTCTCCAGAAAATGAATCGAGGCCCCGGCCGCGGGGTTCCGCGGCGGCCCGGGGAGGGGAATAACCGCCCGGTTATTGCGGGTTTGTGTCGACGAGACCTACCCGGGCGGGCCTATTGACCGGGGAACATATAGTTCTTGAAAGGCTCAAGGTGCCCGGACTGGAAATCGCGAAGCTCGTAGATGTTGAACTTGTGCATCAGAGTAAGACACCGCTGAAACACCTCGTCCGCCTCGTAGGCGGACGGCGGAATACCGTATTCATCCGTGATCTGCGCAAAGATGGTGGAGGCGATTTCCCGCCGGGTCTGGTCGGCGCGATACATGGCACTGCTGACAGGCGAGGAGACAATGGGAGAGCCGTAGACCAGAAAAGCCTCCCAGCGGCGTACATCCTGGCCTTCATCCAGTTGCGCGACGAGAAACCGGACCATATTGTGCAGGTCCAGCCGGGGCGGCAGTACGTCTTTTTGCAGCCATTTGCGCACATCGGCTTCGCGCCACTGGCGGTTGATGCCCATGATACTGATCACGCGCCCTTCGGACTGCGGCGGTGCCGCCCCGGCGAGATCCCACAGCATATTAAGCCGGGCGGAAAATCCCAGGCTGAGCGGCAGCTTATCTTCGCGCAGCTGTTCGAATTCGACGGCGTACTCGTCCACGGATTTGCCGCGATGTTGTTTCTCATCGGTACCATCCCGCCGCGCTTTTCCGGGTTTTCGCGCCATACCGGCCCCTCCAGTAATCGACTATCGCCCTGGCTCAGGCATGCGTTAACTCACGCAACCGCTTGAGATAGGTCGGTGTTGATACGCCCAGTATCTGTGCGCGCCTTGCACTACTCAGTGCACCCGCCTGCGATTCCACATGCGTGAGCAGCATCGACTCGAACATCCGCAGCGGCGGGTCTTCGAGCTGCGGCGATTCCCTGACCCAATCCCATAGCAGGCGCCGCGGCGGCTGCCACAGCGCGCTGCTGTTGCGTTCCTCTTCACGGGCCTCGATCTTTGGCAACCAACGGCTGATATTGCGCGGTCGGGTGTGCAGGAAGTTTCCGGCGAGGCGCATGTCGTTTCGGTAACGGTCCAATGCAGCCAACACCACATCATCCTGAAGCCAAATGCCCAGCGGCTTGACCAATTCGAGTTCGAGCATACTGTGCACTGCTTCCGCCAGCGCCATGTCGACGGTTTCCAGTGCCGTCGGCGCGTAACTATCGCTATCTTCAACGCTTTTTTCAAAATTGGCCAGAAACGGGCGCGATTCTGGTGATGCCGGCGTACCTTCCGGGTCGATACCCTTGAACAGTCCCAGATCGACCGGTGTCAGCCAGTCCCTGTCGGTCTGGTCCAGAGCGTGGCTGATACAGCGGCGCATTTCACTGATATTTCCCGGCCAGTCGTATTGCAGCATGGCCCGCTCCGCATCCGGCGTAAACCCCTTCATGTAACGGTCGCGCAGGGCACCTTCCTGGCCAAGTATCTTGTGCGCCCAGCGCAGCACTGCCTGCTTGCGATCCCGTATCGGAGGCACGGTTATGGGAAATCCCGCAAACGCACTCGCCAGTTGCTCGGTCAGTTCGCCCCGGCGGATCAACCGATCGAGCGTATCGGGAAACAATGCAACAAGCCTGGTCCTCGGCAGCGCTCGCGGTGGACTGGAGTCCGCCAGGATGCGCGAACTGACCTGCCGCGCCAGCCTGACCTGGGCGTCGCTGTTCATGAGGTGGGGGGACTTGAACACGATCGTCCGACCCTCCGCGTCCGCCAGCTCCCGCAAAATACGTGCATTCGCCGCGCGCCGACCGCGAAATTCACGACAATCTATCTGCACCAGCATGTGTTCGGCACCGCCCCACTGCTCGTGAATGATTTTCGCCACATACATTTTACCGGTGCCGGCGGGCCCGATGATCGCCACCGGAACGTCCAGCCGCGCAAGAAACATGGCCTGGTCGACCGCGCCCTCCATATTATCCACCACATAGCCCTCGATATCCCTCTCGATCGGCTGTACCGGCGGGGCTCCGGCGCCCCGCGCAACGGACCGGGACGGCTCGCTTTCCGGCGAGCGGCGCAATGTGTGCTCCGCACCAAACACACCGGCCGCGTGTATCGCAGCGGATATCAGCAGGGGATAATCGTCCACCCTTTCGACGCGCAACTGCTCAGCCGTACCGCTGGTCCGGGCCTGCAGAAGCGCGTTGTTGGCGGCCAGCAGCGTGTGCAGGGCTCCGCGCTCGCGTGTCATGTGAGCCAGGCCGACGGCAATCCGCAGACCGGCCCCGGAGTCTCCGCATACGCGATGCAGGTGAGAGAGCAGAGCCCGACAGATATCCGTCGCGCTCTCCACATCCAGGTCTCGAAAGACAATGAGCAGCGCCGATCCGACTGGCGTGGACAGAGCGTCCCGAGTGCGCAAGATATCGCGCAGGCTGTCCCCGACCTGTTCCATCAGTAGCGCGATTTCTTCCGCGGCACCGGTTTCATCGACACGCAGGCGGTCGATTCCCAGAACCGCCAGCGTGTCCGATACGGTGGGCGGCGGCGAAATACTCGCCAGGGCATTGCCAAGAACAGGCCAGAATATGAGTGCCGTTGCGGACGGGTCGGTGCGCGACGGCAATACCAGACCGGCGGCGGCGAGTTCGTCGCCATCGCCACGGCGGATCACAAAGGGCGGCAACAACAGCGGCCGCCGGCAACGCACTGCCAGATCCAGTGCTTTGACATGATGCGCATCGCAACCCAACGCACGCATCCATACGCGACCGCGCAGTTGTTCGGCCTCCACTGCAAGCAATTCGCAGGCAGCCGTATTGCAGTCGGTGATATACCCGGTATCCCGGGCTATGGTGATACAGGCCTCGTCAATCAAATCGGGCATTGTCCTGCCGATCGGCTGTGACGGTGCCCGAACTACTGCGTGCGCGAACTTTTTGCAGCACCCGGACAAAAGTCTCCTCTGCCTGCGCTCCCGGCACCATGTATTGGCCCTGGAAGAAAAACGTCGGCACCGCGTGCACGTCGCGATCCAGCCAGTAACGCTGCTCCTCGCGGACAGCAGACGCGTAGCGCGCCGAGCCGATAACATCCCGCGCCTCGTCTGCCGGCAGACCCACCGTTGCGGCGACCGCGGCGAGTACATCAGCATCGTTAACGTCCTGCGCGCGGCTGAAAAAGGCCTCGAACAATGCCAACTGCAGCTCTGTCTGCCTGCCCAGCACGCCGGCCCAGTGCAGCAGCTGGTGAGCGCGAAAGGTGTTGACCATGCGCATACCCTCGAAATAATTGAAGGTGAAGCCCAGATCCGCGCCCAGGGCGGTCAGTCGATCCCTTACGGCCTCGCTCTCGGCATCATTGCTGCCGTATTTCTGCGCGATATGCTCGCGCAGATCCTGGCCCTCGTCCGGCATCTGCGGATTGAGTTCGAAGGGGTGCCAGCTTATCCGGGGCAAAAACTCGCCATCCAGGCGCTTGAGTGCTCGACGCAATTGCAGGTATCCGACAATACACCAGGGGCAGACAACGTCGGAGACGATATCCACCCGCAGCTCAAGGGGCTGTTCGAGCTTTTCCATGGTCGCACGGCCGCACAGTCAATGACTCGATCCATGATAGAAGCATTCGGCGAGGGATGCGAGGCCGCGCCTGGCCCGGCGCTCGCTGAACCGCGCGCGCTTTCCCCTGCGATTTGCCGTCGATTTTCTGCACTTTTCCGCAGGTTTTTCTTTTATCTCACGTCCCGGGCTTGTTACAAACCCCTGTAACAACGGGGTTGGCACCATCTCGCGCACGCGGCGAATCCGGTGCCGGACAGGAACACGCGAAGGGGATATGACCATGAATCTGAGCAACTACAATGCAGAGGGGGCGACCATCCACCTGGATCCCAGGGAACTGCTGATGGTCATGGCACTGGTACAGGAGGGGCGCTGTTCCTTCGAGTGCGACGGGGCTACGGGCAAGGAGCTGGACCGCCTGTTCAGTTCGGCGGTCGTCAAGGTGCAGGAGGCCCGGCGCAATCGCGATGTAATGCTTGTGGATCGGCCCGAGCTGATCGCGTGAGTGATCCGATCACCATAGTTTGATACTGACATTCTGCAGGGACCCGCAAGCCTGCTATGCTGTCGCAGGACATGGTGACCTTCGAGACAACCGCGCCGCCCGCGATATCCGCGGCCGAGACGCTGACACTGCCCGGCGCCGTTCTGCACCTCTACCGGAAAGCCGGCCTCGCCGACGACTCCGCTCTGCTGCAGGACCTGATAGAGCAGACACCCTGGCGACAGGAACACATCACGCTGTTTGGCAAGACTCATCCGCAACCCCGGCTGGTGGCGTGGTTCGGCGAGCCGGGCGCCGCCTATACCTATTCCGGCGTCACGCACGAACCGCTGGCCTGGACCGCGCAACTGAAGGCTCTGCGCGACATCGTGAGTGGCCTTTGCGGCACGCGGTTCAACAGCGTGCTGCTCAATTACTACCGGGACGGCCGCGATGCCATGGGCCTGCACGCGGACGACGAGCCGGAACTGGGGCGACGGCCCGTGATCGCCTCCCTGAGTCTCGGCGCCGCGAGACGCATGTATTTTCGCCCCATACAAAAAGGCGGCAACCCAGGGCTGGATCTGGACCTGCCGGGTAACAGCCTGCTGGTGATGAGCGGCGACACCCAGGAAAACTGGAAACACGGCATCCGCAGAACCAGAGCCCCTTGCGGGCCGCGTATCAACCTGACGTTCCGGCGTGTGCTGCCGCGCTTGTAAAGCCCTTTCAAACGCTGCGCAGATACCAGTCGTAATCCAGATTCGGCACGCTGGCGTGGAATGCTTCGCACTCGCTGCGGCGCATCGTATGAAACGCGCTGCAATAATCGCGTCCCAGATACTCGCGAGCCCAGGCGGATGCGGCAAACAGATCCAGGGCCGGCTCCCAACGCAATGGCAGGCGACGCGATTGCTCGGGCAGTTCCGAGGCTTCCTCGACAATCTCTCCCGGGTCGCAGTGATGTGTCAGACCGTAGTGCATTCCCCCGAGGATCGCCGCCATCACCAGATAGGGATTGGCGTCGGCACCGGCGACTCGGTGTTCCAGCCGCAAGCCCTCGGCCGCCGACAACGGCAGGCGCACGCTCACGTCACGATGATTGCGACCCCAACACGGCGACAGCGGCACACAGGTCCCGCGGACAAAACGGCGGTAGGAGTTGGCATTGGGTGCGAAAATGGCCATCGCTTCGGGCATGGTTTCCAGCAGCCCCCCCACAACATGACGCAGGGTGGGCGCGACATCCGCCTTGTCCCGGCCCGGGTTTACAAACAGGTTGCGTCCGTTATCGTCGTTCAGGCTGACATGAACGTGCATGCCGCAGCCGGCACTCTCCGGGAAGGGTTTGGCCATGAACGTCGCGGCAATCCCGTGGCGAAAGGCAACGCCCTTGACAATCCGCTTGAGCAGCAGCGTGTGGTCGCAGGCCAACAGGGGGTCTTCCACATGCAGTGTATTGATTTCCCACTGGCCGGGCGAACTCTCGCGCTGCACCGCGGTGAGGGGAACGTGCTGAGCTTCGCAGACCGCCCGAACCTCCTCGATGAAAGCGTCGTTTTCCCACAGGTCTTCCAGGGCCGCACAGCGATCACCCGAGTGCTGGTCGGCAGCGCCGGCGCCCAGGGGTCGCGGCGCATTCCTGTCGTCGCCGGCCAGCAGATAGAACTCCAGTTCCGTGGCGACCACCGGCCGCAAACCCTCTGCGGCGAGCCGTCCCACCACAGCCTGCAGCACATGACGGGGGTCCGCCCAGCAGGGGCTGCCGTCCGGTTCGTAGAGACTGGCGATCACCTGCCCCGTGGGAGATTCGAGCCAGGGCACGGGTGCCAGCGATCCCGGCACATGCAGCAGTTTGCGATCGGGCTCGCCACCGGTGAGGCACGCATCGATCTCATCGTTGAAATTGCCGGTTGTGGTGACCAGCGACTGGGTAATCGTCGCGCAAAGAGACCCGTCCCGAAGCGCCGGGAACTCGCTCTGCCGAATACGTCTGCCGCGGAAGATGCCGTTCATATCGGGCGTGAGCACTTCCAGCATCCGCGTATCCGGATGCCGCGCCAGAAAAGCCTCGAATTCCCCCGGCGATGCCGGCCTGGTCAAAGCGTACCCCCTGCCTGTTCGCGTCCCGCCAGGGCGGCGGCCGCTGCCCGGAGCATGCCACGGTACCGGTGGAGCGTCCAGGAGTCTGCGGTGGAGAGAGGCCCGGCGAAAATGCCACTTACATAAGACCGTCATCCCCGCGCATAAGACCGTCATCCCCGCGCAAGCGGCGGTCCGGCGCGCCGGGATCTATTAACCACAACACGTTGAATCACCTGGATTCCGGATCGCTGGACCGCCACCTGCGCGGGAATGACGACATAGACCAATTCACGCTTAAGTAAGTGCCATTGAGGCCTGGCGACATCGTGACCCTAGGGTCGCGCTGGCCGGGGGTGGCCTTCTGGAACACGCCAAACAACGCACATGCCCGAAAAAGAGGGGCAGGCTCTCCCTGTGCAGGCTCGGGCGGCGACGTGCCCGAAAAAGAGGGGCAGGCTCTCCTGTCGCCGCACGGTTCCAGAAGGCCACCCCCGGCCAGCGCTCCCGCATAGCCTCACACGTCTCCAGTATCTCGACGTGCTGGAGCGCCGGGCCGATTCGCACTACCATAGTCGCGCCACACACACCGCGAAACATCATGCGACACGCCAGAGCTCCGCGCCGACTGTTCGACGATATTCTGCAACTTCTGCGAGCCAACCGGGCCAGCCGGGCCGTCGAGCGATGCCGCGAGGCTCTCGAGGAATTTCCCGACGACGTCAATATCCTCGGTCTGCTGGGTGCGGCCCTGGGCGACCTGCGCTATTTTGATGAAGCCGAGGAAGTGCTGCGCCGGACCATCGATATCGCGCCGACCTTCGCCAAACCCCACGAAGATCTCGGCCTGCTCCTCGTGCAACAGTCGCGCGCCGATGAAGCGCTGCCACTGCTGGAAAAGGCGGTACGTCTCGACCCGACCCTCGAGGAGGCACATTTTCAGCACGGACGGGCACTCGCCATGCTGGGCAGGGGCGACGAGGCCGACGCGGCGTTCGAGCGTTGCTTTGCGCTCTCTCCGGTGCGCCGCGCGATGGCGCTGGCGGCGGAACACCACCGGGCGGGGCGCCTGCCGGAGGCGGAAAAGCTCTGCCGGCAGGTTTTGCAGCAGGAACCCCGTCACGTGGACGCGCTGCGCATGCTGGGCCTTATCGCCGCCGCCTCCGGTGAATTCGAGGACGCCGAATACCTTCTGCGCCAGGTGCTGGAAACGGCGCCGGATCATACGGCGACCATGTTTGAACTGGGCCGCGTACTCGGGGAGATGGATCGCCATGAAGAGGCTATCGACATTTACCGGCGGCTGCTGGATCTGGAGCCCGACAATCCGAAGGCGCACTATCGCATCGCCGGCGCCCAGGCGGCCGCGGCCCTCACGGGGGCCGCCGCGGCATCCTACCGGCGCTGCCTCGCACTGGCACCCGGACACGCGGGAGCATGGCTGGGGCTGGGTCATATGCTGAAAACCCTGGGAGACCAGTCCGGCGGCATCGATGCCTACCGGCGCTGCCTCGAACTGCAGCCGGATTTCGGCGAGGCCTTCTGGAGTCTCGCAAACCTGAAAACCTACGACTTCGCCGAGACGGAAATCGCGGTCATGCAGGAACGCCTGGACAGCGATGATCCCGGTGAGACATCCAGGATCAATTTTCTCTTTGCATTGGCCAAAGCCTTCGAGGACCGGGGTGATTACCAGCGCGCCTGGCGCTATTACACCGAAGGCAATGCCCGGCAGCGCCAGCAGGTCTACTACGATCCGGTACAGACCGAGGTTTTGAACGACCAGTTGACGGCATTCTTTACCGCCGATTTTTTTGAGGCTGTTCGCGGGATGGGCTGCGCGGATGCCGCGCCAATATTCATCGTCGGTTTGCCCCGCTCCGGTTCCACATTGATCGAACAGATAATCTCCAGCCACAGCCAGGTCGAGGGCACCGGCGAATTGCCCTATATCGGCCGCCTCACCCAGTCACTGAACCGCAACCGGGCCGATGGTCTGCAGTACCCGGCAGTCCTGGCGGAACTCGAACCGCGGCATTTCGAACGGCTCGGCCGCGAGTACCTCGCTTTTGCCGCCCGCCATCGCATTGACGGGGCGCCGCTATTCATCGATAAAATGCCCAACAATTTCCCCGGCATCGGTTTCATCCACTGCATATTGCCCCGTGCCCGCATCATCGATGCGCGCCGTCATCCCCTGGATGCCTGCGTGGCCAACCTGCGCCAGCTCTACGCCCGCGGCCAGACCTTCAGCTACGATCAGAACGATATCGGCGAGTACTGTCTGCAGTACCGCCGCATGATGGACCACTGGGACACGGTGCTGCCCGGCCGCGTGCTGCATGTTCGCTACGAGGATATCGTGGAGGACCTGGAAACACAGGTCGGGCGCATACTGGATTTCCTGCAGCTGCCCCGGGAAGATGCCTGTCTGCGCTTTTACGACACGGACCGGGCAGTGCGCACCGCAAGCTCGGAACAGGTACGCCGGCCGATCTACACTTCCGGCGTGGGATTCTGGCGCCATTACGCGCCGCATCTGGACGAGCTGATTGAAATTCTGCAACCTCTGCTGGATGAGCGCGAGCTGCGCCGGGAACAGGGCATGAAATAACGTAAGCAGTTTCTCCGGAGGCCCGGCCACGTGTTGTGAACGGCGCCGGTATTGGAACGTGCAGTCGCCGGCGGCGTAGCGGGACTCAGACGACAGTCTGCTCGTAGGGCCACCGCTCCAGGCCGTGGATCGCGTTGCGCAGATCGTAGCTCAGCGTCACCACGCTGCGCGTGCGGGCCTCGAACATGTCATGCAGTGCCAGGGTCGAGGGCGAGGAGCCCGCGGCAACCAGCCCCTCCCCCAGCACACAGAGACCGCGTGCGAAGCCGGCACGGGCGATACGGGAGTCGTCGAGGTCGGTGTGGCTGAGCCGCCCCGGATCGATCCGGGGCACGGAACAGCCCGTTTCCCGTTCGCGGCGGACCAGCCGCACACGGTCCGCGGCCGTATCGTTGAACAAAACGCCGCCGGCATAGGGGCGCGCATTGTGACAACCCGGCGGCAGCGCGGCGACACGGGTCAGCGAGCGCCCGTCAAACCGCACCAGAGCCCTGGTGTGCAGCCCGCTCAGGTACATGCCGGTGGCGTCGCAGAAAACGTTGTTGAGATGCAGCAGGTTGCCGGGCGGCGGACCCGCCTCGCACAGGGGGTCGAAGGGCGCCCCCTGAAACCGGTTGCCCAGCCGGACGACGTGCAGGCCGAAACAGAAGCGCCGCCGGTCCAGATCAAACCCCAGTAGCGCATCGAATCCTGTCGCGGTGAGGTACAACCGCCGCCGGTGCACGGCGATCTCGTGACAATGCCGCAGGTACGGATTGCGAAAGGACTCGAGCAGCTTGAAGTCCGGATCGTAGACGAACAGTTCGTCACTGGCCGCAATGTATATCCGGTCGCCATCGAAGGCGATGCCGCGCAGTCCGCGATCCCATCCGCGCCCGTCCCAGTCGATGTTCGCGGTGTTCCAGTCGACAACCTGCGCCACCGACTGGCGCCGGAAGTCCACCAGAGAAACCCCGCCGTGACTCTCACCCTGCCGGCTGCCCCTGACAACAGAGGTCGCGAGCAATGTAGTCACGCGTTGCCGGACTCGCGGCCGAGATGCTCTGGCGGCAGATAGTCAAAAATGAAATTGATGCGCGCCCGGTCGCCCCTGTTCATCACGCTGTGTGACTTCTGGTTGTTCACTTCGTAAACCCTGCCCACCTCCAGCCTGTAGGGCCTGCCGTCGATGAGGAAACGCACGCGCCGGTTGGTGACGATGGGAATGTGAATGCGGTGCGCGAAATGAAAGGAGGGGTGGTTGTCGCGATGCGGCTTGATAATCCCCCCCGCGGGCAGGCGTGCCGCCATGGCGCGGATTATCGTGCCGCCGGGATGGTAGTGATCCGCGACAATCGCGTGCATCAGCGGCACGGCCTGGTCCGCCAGGAGCTTCCAGCCGTGTTCACGCCGCACTTCTATTTCCGGCCAGCCGCTACCGTCGCTGAACACCAGCACAATGGATTGGGTCATGTGGTGCACGTCGTAGGCGTCCTGCCGCTGCGTGTTACCGCGCCAGTCATCCTCCCCGAGAGCGAGGATGGCCCGGCGCAGGTCCTCGATATCACAGGCGCCCAATTCGCGCAGAGCCGTGCCGATGTCCATGACCGCTGATCCCCGTCGCTACTGCGCGCCAGCGTAGGCCGCGCTCCCGGGAGCGTCAACCGGCCGATTCCGGGGGAAATGCCGTTAATAGCCTGCGCAACGTTGGGTAGTGCCTCGGTTTCGCCTTCCGCCCTGTCAGGATCGCGCAGTTCAAACAGTGACAGTATCCAATGCCAGGTAGTGTCTCAGTTTCGATTTCTACCCTTGTAAGATCGCTTGCGTTGGGTGTGGCCCACTGGAACACGCCAAAAAGCGCACGTGCCCGAAAAAGAGGGGCAGGCTCTCCCTGTGCAGGCTCGGGTGGCGACGTGCCCGAAAAAGAGGGGCAGGCTCTCCTGTCGCCACACGGTTCCAGTAGACCAGTTCATTTTGAAAATATGCCCGGAGCGTCAGAAGGGGTTGCTCTCCCGGAACACGCCAAAAAGCGGCCATCCCTGGCCAGGCTCGGGCGGCGACGTCCTGTCGCCGCACGGTTCCAGGGAGAGCAACCCCTTCTGACGCTGCAACTTCCGCGAAAACTCAAAATGAGCCACTACCCAACGCCACGCCGCCTTGGCATTTACGGACGTCTCGATTACGATCAGCCCCTCACGAGGCGCCCGACAACAGCGGTATGCAGAATAACAATTCGACAGCGACCCCCGTCGGCTCTGACAGCATTCCGGCGCGCAGAAAAACGCTGGCCATCATGGTGTCCGCCGTTCTCGGCACGGCGCCCGCCTCCCTGGCCGCGGGGTCGACCCTGGAAGAGATCATTGTCACCGCAAGCAAACGCAAATCCGGCCTGCAGGACCTGCCCCAGGCCATTACCGCCTTTACCAGCGACGATATTGCGCGGCGGGGCTTCGACGTCCTCGACGACTACGCCAATAAAATACCCAGCCTGGCCTTCGCCAGACGGGAGCCGGCGGGCACCTCCGTGGTGTTCCGCGGTGTCGCGGCCTCCGGGATACAGTTCGGCACCAAACCCTCCGCCGGCATCTACCTGGACGAGGCGCCGATCACCCAGGCGGGGCTCAACCCCGATCCGCGCCTGGTCGATATCGAGCGCGTCGAGGCCCTGAGCGGACCCCAGGGAACCCTGTTCGGCGACGCATCCCAGTCAGGCACCCTGCGCATCATCACCAACAAGGCCGACCCGACCGCGCCGAGCGGCTGGATCGAGGGCAGCGCGGCCCTTGTGAGGGACAGCGACGACCTGGACAACGAGGTCTCCGCCATGCTCAACCTGCCGCTGGTTCGGGACGTGGCAGCGGTCCGTCTGGTGGGATTTCACAGTGAGGAAGCCGGCTACATCGATAACGTGCTGACAACAAACCGCCCGGACCGGTGGCGCGACAATCGCATCGCGGCGGGATTGCCGCTGGGCGAACGCTTCAACAATGCGGACCAGGTGAAAGATGACATCAACAGTACCGAAACCACTGGCGGTCGCGCCTCGCTGCGCTGGTTCGCGGATGAGGACTGGACCGTCGATCTTGTCGGCACGGTGCAGAACACCGATAGCGATGGTTTCGGCGATGTAAACCTCGATGTGGGCGACCGCGCGCAGGGGCGCTTCGAGAACGAGGAACTTAGGGACGACTGGTACCAGCTCAGCGTGTCCCTTGAAGGCAGGCTGGGTAACGCCGATGCCCTCTTGACCGGCAGTTATTTCACCCGCGACCTGAGCTATCAGGCCGATGCCACCGACTATCTCCACGACTTCGACCAGAAATACGACCCCACCTATTTCAACGGCGAATACTATACGGTGCTGTACGATTTCACGGGCGCCCCTCGAGGGTTCGCCCAGCAGCAGGAAGACACGGAGCGCTGGACGGCCGAAGGCCGGCTGTCGACCGGTGCGGACTCCGGCAGTCGCTGGAGCGGCGTGGTCGGTTTTTTCTACAGCAGGCTCCGACGCGACTCCCTGTTCATCTCAGAGGTGCGTGATTTCAGCGACACAGCGGACGACGCCAACAAGGGCTACTACTTGCTGAATTACCTGGCGAATTCACCCGAATACAATCCCAACCATGCGAGCTTCCACAACACCGGCTCGAACAACTTTTTTTTCGGCGGCTATGACCAGGATGTGGAACAGTACGCTCTGTTCGGCGAAGCCACCTGGGAGGCGACGCACAGACTGAGCTTTACCGCGGGGGCCCGCTGGTTCGACTTCGACCAGGAGTTCACACTCCAGCAGGGAGCCCTGCTGGAAGGCGACAGCATCGATCCGCAGCGGGACTTTCTCAACAATAACGAGACGAGCAATTACAGCGAAAACGACTGGTTCCCCGCCTGAACGCCACTTACCGGATCGCGGACCATGCTCTGACCTACGCCACTTTTTCGGAAGGTTTTCGCAGCGGCGGCACCAACGCCCTGCGCTCCCGGTCGATACTGCCGCGCGACTACGATTCCGACAAACTGAAAAACTACGAGATCGGCCTGAAAAGCGAATGGCTGGACAATACACTGCGGTTCAATACCGTTGCGTATTACATGCAGTGGGACGACATGCAGATCCAGGTGAACGACCCGACCGTGTTCTCCCTGGGCATCGTCAATTTTTCGGAGGCCGGGATTCGCGGCTTTGAAGCGGAACTGAGCTGGCTGCCCGCCGCCGGTTGGAAAATCGACGTCAATCTCGCGCTGATCGATGCGCAGATCGCCGAGGACAACATCATTCTCTCCGACAGCGGTGAGGTGATTGCAAACGTGGAAAAAGGCACACAGTTACCCAGCCGCCCGGAAGAGAAGGCGAGCGTCGCGGTGCAGTACACCTTTCAGAAGAGCTGGCTGGGCGCCGAACCCTACGCGCGCCTGGACTGGTCATACGTGGGCGAGTCCGTCAATTCCCTGGCCGGCACGGAGTCGATCGTATTCACCCGGGGGCCCACGACGCAGCCCGACTACGGCATCGGCGATCTTCGCCTCGGACTCGACGCCAGCCAGTGGAGCGCCACGCTGTATGTGGAGAACATCACTGACGAAACTGCCGAACAGTTCTACAACAACCGCTGGGGGCTCCGACAGCGTGTCTCGATCAACAGGCCGCGAACCGCGGGGATAAGACTGCGCTGGCGCTTCTGATATGGCCACTTCCGCCGACAGGCAGAAAGCAACCTGGCTTTGGATCACGCCGAAAAGCGCTGCGGGCAATCGGAATCAATCGAAAAGCCCCGGTCATTACCACTTTTTTCTTCGCACGCGGCTGCCGAACAGCTAATCCACCTCGGCCAACTCCCCCACCAGGTACTCGTCGAGCATACCCCAGGCGGCGGGACTGTGGTCGCGGCCGTAACCCTTTGTGCGCATACCCTCGGTGGCTTCCTTACCGCACCAGGGCGTCAATACACTCGCCGGGGTGGGGTGTTCCGGAATATAGTCGCTGAGGTCGTAGACCTTGCCTTCGATGGCCATCCAACAGTCATCCTCGGTGTTGTGTGCGGCGACCTGCTCCATGGAAACTTCAGGCAAATCCTGCCCGGCGGGCGACGGATCTCCGGCCAGCGCGTAAAGCGCGCCCAGGCTCGCAACGAACGACCAGAAAGCCACAAAGGCAGCGAAAGCGGTTTGTTTCATAAACCTGGCTCCTAAAGTACCAAAACTACAACAGGACAAACTCCTCGGTCAAAATACAATGTTGCGGCACCCCCGCCTGAATCAGCAATTTGCGCGCCAGGTGCAGCAGCGGCACAGGGCCGCAAATGTAGGCGTGGCGCTGTGTCAGATCGGGACAGTGCCGGTGTAGAAAATCGGCGCTCAGGGGGCCTTCCCGATAGAAAAAGTGCAGACTCAGACTGGCGCCCTCGATCCGGTCGACCAGCGTTTTCAGCTCCTCCAGAAACAGGGCGCGGGATTCATCCTGAACGCAGAACACCAGATGCAGATCCGCGGGCAGCCCCTCGCGCGCCAGGTGCCGCAGACGTCCCAGAAACGGCGTAATTCCTATGCCGCCGGCAATCCACAACTCCGGTCTGCCATCTTCGGTCCGGGGGAAAAAGTCGCCATAGGGGCCCTCGATATTCACCTCGGTGCCGGGCGTCACCGACTGCAGGGCGCGGCTGGCATTGCCCAGGTCCTTGATGGCGATACGCAGGCCTGACTCCCCGGGCGCCGAGGACAGGGTATAGGGGTGCTCCTCCCGGTATCCCGCCTCCAGGTTTTTGTCGTAGGGCGTCAGATATACAAACTGCCCAGCCACATAGTCCAGCGGTTCGCCGAGTGGTTTTAGTACAAGCTCCACGACATTGTTGGCCGGGGTATGGACCTCATCAATGAGATACCTGTGCCGGCCCCAGACACGGGAAAACAACCATCGATAACCCAGAGCTACCAGCGCTATGGCCAAAAACACCGTCCACAATATCCAGTTCCAGATCCCTGGAAGGGTGCGGGCCAGCAACAGCGTGTGTATCAGGGCCAGGACAATCGCCGGCCCGCTGAGCCGATGCAGCCATTTCCACCGCTGGTAACCGGGCAGGCCAAAGAACGCAAAACTCGGCGCCAGAAACACCATCATCGACAGCAGCGCCAGCCAACCCAACCAGAGTCCGGGCGTGTTGGAAAAAAGTGTCGCCACCGATGTACTGAGCGAGACATCAGCAGCCGCCAGGGACAGGAACACCGGATGGGCGAGAAGCAGCAGAAAAGCGGCGGCGCCGATCCGATGGTGCAACTGCCAGAGCTTGGTCAGGCCGCCAAAGGGTCTGTCAAATCCGGGCACCCGACAACACAGGGCCGCAGCCACGAGGAGCATGGACAGCCCGAGAATGCCGGTCAGGCGCCCGGCAGTGTTGAGCACCGCGCCGGCACTGTCGAAATCCGCCGGGCCCATGAAGATCAGAACCACCAGTCCCGGCGTCAACGCCAGAAACCAGACCAGTGCGGCTATCTTGCGAGCGGACATAGTGACGTTCCCCGATTTTCCTGTTTTCCGCAATAAGATGAGAGGGTGGAATTCAAGATACAGTCAATGTCTACAGTAAGCCCTGCTACCCACTGCGCGAACCGGCCGGGAGAACGTAATCACGCGCAGGCATGACCTGGATCAATCGAGCCGCACATCGGCGGCGGCCGCGTTTTCCTCGAGCTGCGTCAGTGATTTCGCACCGGGGATAATGGTACTCACCCGCGGGTTCTGCAGGCACCACGCGCCCGCCCATGTGGAAGGCGCCATCGCCGCCGGTTTCTCCTCGAGTGCGGCCAGCGCCCGCGCAATTTCCCGGTCCACGCCATCCTGCGGCCGCCAGCTGCGCACATCGCTGTGGGGAAATTTATGGCCCGGGCGATATTTGCCGCTGAGAAAACCGCTCGCCAGCGGCACCCGCGCGATAACGCCGAGGTTCTGCTCCTCGGCGACCGGAAAGATATGTCGCCGGGCTCCCGGTCGCACAGCGTTGTAGATGGTCTGAATCACGCGAATGCCGAAGCGCGCGGACTGCTCCACCTGCCAGCGCTGGTTCGGCATGCCGATGGAGTTGCCCAGGTAACGGACTTTGCCCGCATTAACCTGCTCGTCGAGCATGGTCCACAGGGCATCGTTGTCGAACAGTTCGTCGCTCGCCGAATGAATCTGGTAGACGTCGATGTAATCGGTGCGCAGCGCGCGCAGGGACGCCTCCAGCTGCTTCCGAACCTGGGCCGGGCCGAAGTTTTCATCACCCAGATCATTCGCGGGATTATGGCCGAACTTTGTGGCAATGACCCATCGCTCGCGGTCGCCGTCGATGGCCTCGCCGATCATGCCCTCAGACAGATGATCGCCGTAACACTCCGCCGTATCGATAAAATTCACCCCAAGCTCACCCGCCCGGGCGAACAGGGCATTCACCTCGGCCTGCTCGAAACTCTTGTCCCAGACTCCGGAGAATTGCCACGTACCAATACCCACGGCGGAGACAGAGAGATTCGTCGATCCGAGACTGCGGTACTGCATGTGTGACTTGCTCCGTGCATTGAGTGCTTCGGGTCTGACAGGGCGACGCTATATCAAAGACGCCTGCTCATACCCTGTCGGGCATTGTCGCAGGTTGCGGACTCGCACGATAGAATCGCAGCGCGTTCCGCGGCCCGTTCACGATACAATAGGCACAACAGGATAAGACTGTAAGCGGCGATGATCTACAGGGGCGGTGAGAGCGTTTAAAATGCGGGTTTTCATAACAGGCGTCTCATCCGGCATCGGCAGGGAGCTGGCGAGACAGCTCATCGACGATGGGCACGAGGTCTGGGGCATCGCCAGGCGCGTCGAGGCCATGGCGGCACTGGCCGAGGAACTCGGCGGAGCCCGCTTCCGCTACTCCGGGTGCGACATTGCAGACCCCGCCGCGTGCGCGGCCGTGCGCCGGGAGATGGATGCGGCGGACTACCTGCCCGATGCCATTGTCCTCAACGCCGGCCTGGATCTGGACGACGCCCCCCCCGGGCTGGACGCCGCGCAATCGGCGCGCATCATGCGCACCAACTACGATGGCGCACACTACTGGGTCGCCGCCTTCATCGAACCGTTCCTGCGGCGCGGTAGCGGCCAGTTTGTAGCGATATCATCCATTCTCGCCCACTGGCCCGACTCGGGACAGCGTGTCCTACTCGGCTTCCAAGGCGGCCGCTCTCGATGCATGTTCCGCGAGCCTGCGCAGCCGCTACACGACCTCGAATATCCAGTTCAAACTGCTCTTTCTGGGGCCTGTGGATACGCCCATAAACCCGCAATACGCTGATCAACACCGCGCATCCTCTCCCCTGGTGGCATCCGCGCCCGCTACCGCCGCGTATATCGCGCGCCTGCTGAACAGCAGCCGCGACAATTTTTACTTTCCCCTCTACATTCGCGCGATATTCACCTTTCTGCGCTGGCTGCCCGACCGCTGGTACGGCCGGGTGACCAGAGCATTGGGGCGCCAATAGCCTGCGCCTTTAACCCCGGCCGAACGCGTATGGATGCCGAAAAACTCTCTGCGTTCCTGCCCGACAATAGAGAGCGCATATGTGGATGCGTTTGCGCACCCCATCGCCACTTTCCAATCCACTTTCCCAAGACACTTGTCTTGCAATCGCACCGGCGGTATTCTCACCGGTGAGGGTCGGCACCGTCCAATACCAATAAGCTCCAGAGTGAGACATCATGCATCCGGAACGCCTCGCGCAAGCGCACGACACCTGGCTCACGGCACAGCGCAAGGTCGTGGAACTGGTCAAAGAAGCGCAACACCCCGGTACACCCACGGACTGGGCCGAGGGCTATCGCTGGGCCACGCGCCTGGCGACGATCGCACTGGAGTGGGTCGTGGAGAAAAACGACCCCCTGTGGCCCGTGATGTTCCGCCAGCAGGACGAGTACCGGAAGTTCATTGTCGACAATCCCGATGTCACCTACTGGTTCTGCGTGCTCGACCCGAGGGAAACGTACCGCATGCACGGCAACCGCGGCGAGGCGGCATACCTGGGCATGACCTTCGGCAGCGACATCTTCCACTGGGGGAGCGGCGGTACCGGCGGCGGCACCGTCGCCCAGCACCACCTCGACCAGTTCGCGCAGGCCGACAACGGGGATTTCGAGATCTACTTCGGCGGCGAGCAACGCGAGGGCAACTGGATAGCCCTGCCCGACGATACGCACCACCTGGCGATACGCGAGACCTTCCTCGACAAGGAGAGACAACGCGGCGCGGTGGTCGCCGTCGAGCGGTTGGGCGACAGCGTACCGCCTCCCCAACTGACGCCCGACGAATTCGCCGACAAGCTCGAGCTGGCTGCCAGCTTCATGATGTTTGTGGCGCAGACCTGCATCGGCATGTACGCGGGTTCCCACGCCAACCTGAACCGCCTGCGCGGCGGACCGGGCGCCGACAAGGTCGAAGCGCGGGAAGACGAGGTGGACAGCCACTGCAACTCCGAGATGGTGTACATGGGCGGACACTGGCAGCTCGAGCCCGA
The DNA here is from genome assembly GCA_034521205.1 of Halioglobus sp. Lineage (GTDB taxonomy): Bacteria > Pseudomonadota > Gammaproteobacteria > Pseudomonadales > Halieaceae > Marimicrobium. Next base: position 1,059,797 of record JAXHMT010000004.1, on the reverse strand, counting down.
CCAGGCCCTCGAGGTGGTGATCCATCCGGCGGCGGAAGGCGACCCCCTCTACTGGGGGCTGACCCTGGTCAATCCCTGGGCCGAATCCTACGACTACCGCTTTGCCCGGCCGTGCACCAACAACCATCGGGCCGAGCGACGGGAGGACGGCGCCTGGCGCCTGTTGATTGCCGCCCGGGATCCGGGTGTGGCCGCGGGCAACTGGCTGGACACCGGGGGACGCCTGGAGGGCCAGATGTTGCTGCGCTGGGTGCTGACGCCGGTACCGCCCCAGCCCGAATGCCGGCTCGTGCGGCTCGCCGACCTGGAGCACTGATCGCGATGGCCTGGAACCCCGAGCCCCAGCCGCGCTGGGTCGATGCCATCAAGGCGCTCGGCGACAACCTGGGCGACAGCGGCCGGTCCATGGTCTCGCTGGAGCAGGAGTACCTGCTGGCGAGTGCCGCGGCCAACACGGGGCTGGAAGATTTTGGCGACGACTGGTTTCGCGAACCCTTGGGCGTGCTGCTGCGCGCACTGGAGGAAGAGGCGCAGCTCACCCTGGTGGGCCGGTTGCTCGCCCGGGCCGAGATCCAGCGCATCCTGCAGAACCGCCTGCGGGTACAGGATGTCTGGTCGCGCCACCCGGAGATTCTCGAGGAACAGGTGACGGCCCCGGTTGTCATCACCGGCCTGGGGCGCTCGGGCACCACGCTGTTGCACGAACTGCTGGCACAGGATCCCGACAACCGCGTGCTGCATCAGTGGGAGGCAATGTACTCCGCGCCGCCCCCGGAGCGGGAAAGCTTCCACAGCGACGCGCGCATCGCGGCGGTGGAGCGGGAACTGGTGGTGATGGACGAGTGTGACCCGGCCTTCCCCGCCATGCACGAACTGGGCCCTACGCTGCCCACCGAATGCATCTATATCTTTGCCCACCAGTTCGCCACCGACAAGTTCACCGGCGAGTTTTTTGTGCCCAGCTACGCCATATGGAATGCCACGCACGACCTGACCCCTGCCTATGACTACCACCGGCGCTTCCTCAAGATGTTGCAGTGGCGCAATCACGGGGCGCGCTGGGTCCTGAAGACGCCTTCCTTTCTGAACAACCTCGGCAAATTGTACGCGACCTATCCCGACGCGCGGGTGGTCATCGCCCATCGCGATCCCCTGCGGGTCATCGGGTCTCTCGCCAACCTGATGGGCACCCTGCAACGCATGCGCAGTGACCAGGTCAACTTCCAGTTGCAGATCGAGGGCATGGCCGCGGGCTTTGCCGCCATGCTGGAGCGCATGACCGCCGCCCGCCACGACGGCGCGCTCGCCGGCCGGCCGATCGTCGACGTGCGCTACAGCGAACTGGTCGCCGACCCCCTCGGAACCGTCGAGCGTCTCTATGAGGGCTGGGGCCTCAGTCTTTCCGCAGACGCGCGCCGGGCCATGGCCCGGCGGCTGGCGCAACAGGGGCATGGACAACGCGCGCACCGTTATCGCTTCGAGGATACGGGGCTGGACCGGGAAGAGGAGCGCGCGCGCTTCGCCCGCTACATGGCCCATTACGAACTGGCGGAGGAGGTGTAGGCACCGCCCCGCGCCCAATCATGGTACCGCGAAACAGACAGCGCAGACCCCACTTCCCCACTGGCATTGTCAGCCACCCACCGGGGACGGGCCGGTGAACGGCGCCACCGGGGAGCGTATCGTGATCGCCGGGGCCGGCGCCATCGGCTGTCATGTCGGCCTGCAACTGGATCGCGCGGGCGCCGCGGTGACCCTGCTCGGCAGTGAGCGCGTCGCCGCCGATGTCGCCGCCCACGGTCTGCGCGTTGACAGCACCGGGAAGAATTCTCCACCGTTGACGCCAGAGGACATGCCCTTCACCGTTGACCCCGCCTGTTGCGCCGATGCGGCGCTTGTGGTGGTCACCGTCAAGAGCCTCGCCACCGGGGAACTCGCCGCGGCGATCGCGCCCCATGTGCCCCGGGGGTGCGCGATTCTGACCCTGCAGAACGGTGTCTCCAACGGCCCCAGGCTGGCGCAATTTTTTCCCGATAACGCGGTTCTGCAGGGGGTGATCATGGCCAATGTCGTCGAGGCGGGGCCCGGCCACTTCCGTCTCACCCGCGGCGGCGGGATATCTCTGGAGCAGTCGCCGGCGCCGGCTCTCAAACTGTTCGATCGCGCCCCGGGCCTGGGCACGCGCCGGGTCACCGACATCCGCGGCGCCCTGTGGTCCAAACTGCTGCTGAACCTGACCAATCCGCTCAACGCGATTTCCGGCGCACCACTGCGGGAAAACCTTCAGGATCGCGATTTTCGTCTGCTGCTGTGTGCCTGTATGCGCGAGGGAGTCGCCGTGGTGCGCACGGCGGGAATTGCCCTGGAGCGCCTCACGCCGCTGCCCACGGCGTGGCTGCCCCACGTTATGGGCCTGCCCAACGCTCTGTTCCTGCGCCTCGGTAGAGACATGCTGGCGCTGGATCCGGCGGCGCGCACCTCCATGGCGCAGGACATCGAGCGCGGTCGGCCCACGGAAATCGATTACCTGAACGGGGAGATTGTCCGCCTCGCCGAGCGCTGTGGCGCCCGGGCGCCGCTCAACCGCATGGTGACTGACAGTGTCAAGACGCTGGAACGGGAAGGCAGCGGGCGCGGGGCGGATCTCATGCGCGAGCTGTTGCGGGCCATCGGCCGGTAGCCAGGGCTCTGCGGCGCAGAATCCCAGGGGGGCGTGCAAGAACAATGCAAACAGGACCCCATCGGATGGTCTGACTCAAAGAGAGCAAAATCACGATGGATCTGCTTTATCCGGCGGTGAACGAGTATTTCAACTCCTGCCTCGAACGCCTCGGACTCACGGCAACTGCCATATGAGCCTGGCCGCGAAAACGCTCTGGTTCGCAGCCGAATACTCCGTCCGCTTCGCGCTAGCGAAACGCCGGCGCCGCCGGCGTCGACAGGCGTATTACGCGGGCAGCCGGAAGTGGAAAATGCCCCAGCGCAGGTTACCGGCGCGGCCGTTATCAACCCAGTGGCCGAGGCCGGCGATCATGTGGTCCAGATACTCGCGGCTGATCTCGGCGCACAATTCGTCGTAGCGGGCCTCCAGCTCCTCTTTCACACGGCCGTAGTGGCGCGGCAACTGGTCCGAGTGGTCGTAGAATGCGAGCATTTCAAAACCGAGCTCGGCGGCCTTGTGCTCGTAAAACGCCGGCGTACCGAGGCTCTCCAGCTGGATGCGATCGAGTACCGGCTGCAATGTCTCGCGCGCCGCATCCTCGGCCTGCATGGGATCGGTGAATATCAGTTCACCGCCGGGGCGTAATACGCGCTTTACCTCCTCCAGCACGCGGCCGCGGTCGCCACTGTGCAGGAAAGAATCCTGCGACCAGACCACGTCGAAACTGTCGGCCTCGTAGGGGATATCCTCGAAATTGCCGTCGACGATGGTGACCTTGTCGTCCAACCCCGCCTCGCGTGTCTGCTGGCGCGCGCGCTCGTTCTGCACCTCGCTGAGATTGAGCGACACGACCTGACAACCGAAACGTTCCGCCAGATAGCGGGGCGAACCGCCGTAGGCGCCGCCCAGATCGATAACACGGGAATGCGCCGCTATCGACTGCAGGTGATCTGCCATGGCCGCCACGGTGCGGCGACTGGCCTCGCGGATGGGCTCGGACTCGCCCCGATACAGGCCGATATGTATATCCTCGCCACCCCACACCTTGTAATAGAAGGTGTCGGCGTCGCCGCTGTTGTAGTAGTCCCGGGCCGTGCTGACGACGGGTGAATAGGACGATTGCGCGGCGCTAGTCATCCTGGACCTCCTGCTCTTCGATATAGAGTTTCTGCGCCACGTGGACAAAGAAATCGGGATCGTGGTCCTTGTAGGTGCTCTGGAAGTCACCGTAGGTGTCGATGCGCTGAAAGCCCACCTCGTGCATCAGGCGCCGGGTGTACTTGCGCCGCAGGGGAAACATGTTCAGGTGAAAGACCGACCCGTCGCTCTGGAACTCGTAGCGGAAACGGGCGAGGCCTTCGTCCACATGCTCGGGCTCCGCCGACACGTTTTCCCCGCAGTAATAGTATTTGTGGCTGGGGCCGCTGCCCTTCTTGTCGAGCAGGGCATCGTAGTTGCGCTGGTCCAGGATAAGCACACCGTCGTGGGCGAGCATGCCGTAGAATTCCGCCAATGCACGACGCCGGTCGCGCTCGGAATGAATATGGGTAAAGGAATTGCCCAGGCATATGATGGCATCGTACCGCCCCACCAGGTCGCGGGAGAGCCAGCGCCAGTCACTGTGCACGGTACTCAGAATCAGATCGCGCTCGCGCGCGTTCTGAAAGGCCTTGGCGAGCATTTCCGGGCTGCCGTCCACACTCGCCACGTCAAAGCCCGCGCGCAGCAATTGGACCGAGTGAAAGCCGGTGCCGGTGGCCACATCCAGTACAAATTTGGCGCCGTGCTTGCGCAACTGCTGAATAAAAAAATCACCCTCGCTCGCCGCGCGGCCCTCCCAGTCGATCAGGTCATCCCAGCGTTGCACAAAGGCATGAACGTACTCATTCTGGTAGTGGTCGGTATCGCGAACCTCCAGTGGTTCGTCCCCGTATTGCTGCGCTTCGTTCGCGTTCGAAGCAATAGACTGGCTGTCGCCCATGATTTCTCCTCGTCGTTGTCCGTGGTAATTAATGGCAATTGATGATAAGCAATCCCCTACCATACCGTCTGAGAAGGCAGTTGCAACTTGACAGCGGGGATTTAACCCGGACAACAGACGGCGGAAACAACGCATTCACGCTGTATTGTTTTACAATTGAACGTCGCCCCGGCGGAATTTCCACTGAGAACGCCGACGGCCGGCACCGGCGCTGAAATCCGCCGTGACTGCTGTATAATTGAGCGGCGGATCACATAAAGAGAAACACCGCGAAAGTATGAAAAAAGTCACTATCGGTCTACTGGTCGCCCTGATTCTGATACCGCTCTCCCTGTGGGGGGGCGCGGTGCTGTTCGGCGACAATGTTATGAACTATCTGTTGCGGCCCGGACACCCGCAAATCGATGATCCTGTCACGGTTCCTCCGGACTATGGCGACGACCACTACTGGGCGTCACTGCCCGGCGGCGAAGATCTGGCGAATCTGGTACCGGAGGGACAGCAGTCAACCGCCGGGCCCGCCGAGGTAGCGGTATTCTACATCCATCCGACATCCTATTTGAGCGGAAAGCGCTGGAATGCACCACTTTTTGACGACAGCTGGGCCTGGGAAATGGTCGATCGCATGATGGCAACCCAGGCGAGTGCCTTCAACGCCTGTTGCGACGTCTACGCGCCGCACTATCGCGAGGCGACACTGTGGAGCTTCATCGGCCGCGACAGCGAGGACGGCCTGCGCGCACTGGAACTGGCCTACATGGATGTCGCCCGGGCGTTCGACGAGTTCATCGAGCGCTTCAGCGACGACCGGCCTTTCATTATCGCCAGTCACAGCCAGGGGACCGCCCACGCCCTGCGGCTGCTGAGCCACAAGGTCAACGACACGCCGTTGCGCCACCGCCTCGTGGGCGCCTACCTCATCGGTTACTTCGTGCCGATGGACGTGTTCGAGCGGGCACTGACCAACCTGCCGCCCTGCGAGAGCGCCGTCGACACGGGATGTGTCATCCACTGGGCCACCTACGGCGACGACGGCGAACCCGGGCCCGGCCCGCCGCACTGGTACGCCGGCGGCTGGGAGTACCCGGACGACAAGAACTTCCTGTGCATCAATCCGCTGAGCTGGCGCAGGGACGAGGAACTCGCGCCGGCGACGGCGCATCCCGGCGCCCTGTCGACGCCCCCGGCGTATTCGCTGCGCAATATCCTTACCAACGCGCCGACTGACGAGCGTATCACCGAGCTGCCCGCCGTACTGCCGGGCTGGACCTGGGCCCAGTGCCGCGACGGCGTGCTGTTTGTGGAGCCGCAACTGGACGGCCCCTTTGCCAGCGAGCGCGACGACGAGACCCAGAACTACCACACCCGCGACTACGCCCTGTTCTACCAGGCGATCAGGGAAAACGCCTTGCTGCGCTCGCGCGCGATGCTCGGCGGGACCCGGTCGGAATAATGGGAAGCGCGCCATGAATACACAGGACCGATGAGCATCGACGCGCTGTTGTTCGATTTCGGGGGCGTATTCACCGACTCGCCCTTCCAGGCGGTCCGCGACTACGGCGCGGAACTGGGCCTGCGCCCGGAGGAAGTGACGGAGATCGTGTTCGGCTCCTACGAGCAGGACGGCGACCACCCCTGGCATCGCCTGGAGCGGGGCGAGCTGGCGCTGGAGCACGCCCGGCAACTGATTCTCGAACGCGGCCGCGAGCACGCACTGGAAGTCGATATCTACACCCTGTTCGGCCGCATGGCGAGCGACAACGCGGGCGCAAACGAGCGCGGGATACTGGTGGACCGGGTGCGGGCCCTCAAGACGGAGGGCTATCCCACGGGCCTCATCACCAACAACGTCGCGGAGTTCGGCGAGGGCTGGCGCGGCCTCATTCCCGTGGACGAGCTGTTCGACTTCGTGATCGATTCCAGCGCCGTCGGCGTGCGCAAACCCGACCCGCGGATCTTTCAGCTCGCGCTGGAGCAGCTCGGCGGGCTGGCGCCCGAGCGGGCGGTATTCCTCGACGACTACCCGGCCAACGTCGCCGCGGCGCGCGGTCTCGGGTTCAACACCATCGCGGTCACCGACGACCTCGGTGGGGTCATCCGCGAACTCGACGCGCTGCTGGCCCCGGGCTGACGCACCTCAGCCGCCCGGCCTACCACCAACCGCGCGTACAGGTCGATAACGACCGCAAGGTACAGCCAGCCCTCTTCCGTCCAGAGATACCTGATGTCGCCCACATACTTCTCGTTCGCCCGGTGGCCGTGAAGTTATGAAGCCCGAGCACCCTGGCTGCCGTAGAGATGCCGAACTTCTCAGCCAATGTCAGCGCCTCCTTCCGAAACTCTGGAGAGTACTTCCGCCGGGTAGTCCTTTTCGTACTTGTCTTGCCTGTCATAGTTTGCCTCTGTAGCGTAGTTCACCCGCTGAACAGCGGTGTCCATGATAGGCGGGAAGGACCATGGTAGGGTGACACGATCGGCGCAGACGACAGAGAGGTTCCCATGAAATTCCTGAGACCAGCCGCGACCGTACTGCCGTTATGGCTCCTGGCATCCACCGCCACGGCGGCCCCTGCAGCCTACCCGGACGGACATGGTGGTGAAGTGATGTTCCCGATGGGGTCAGTCTCATTTGCAGACGCCGTGGCGACCTACACCGACGGCGATCCCTCCCCGATTGAGCGGCGCAGCGATCCCGCAATGGCGCTCGGTGTACCGGATTATGCCAACACCGACGATGGCGGCTACGTATCGTTGGGTTGCGCGGGGGAGCTTGTGTTGCGATTCGAGGACAACGCACTGGTCGATGTCCCCGGACCGGATCTGTACGTGTTCGAGATTGGACCTGATGTCGAGCCCACCGCCCTGGCCGTTTCCAGCGATGCTGAGCATTGGGTCCGTGTGGGGCGGGTCTCGGGTGGCAAGGCCGAGATCGACCTGGCGGCCTATGTCCCCGAAGGAGCGGAGTATCGCTACGTCAGGCTGGTGGATCTCAAGAGTGGCTGCAGTGCCAGGGAGACGCCGGGGGCGGCTATCGATGCTGGTCGGGGCCATCGGCTCGGCTCAACGTATTTCCCTGGACAGTGAGGTGCTCTTCGGACCCGGAGAGTACACGCTCCGGGTCGATGCCTTCGAGGCCATCGATGCGGTTCTGGGCATGATCGATGACCGGGCTGCCAGGTCGGTGACCGTCGAAGGTCACACCGACGCGGTCGGCTCAGAGCGCGATAACGAGCAACTGTCACGCAGGCGCGCCCGAGCCGTGGCTGACTATCTGATCGATGAGGCGGGCTTCTCGGCGGATCGCGTGACCCTGGAGGCGCACGGCGAAAGCCAGCCCGTGGCCGGTGACGAGAACAGCGGAGGGCCCCGGCGACAACCCGGCGTGTTGAGCTCACCGGTCAGGACCTGCCGCCGTGCCGATCAGCGTGAGATGGGAGCAGCGGCCGCCATCGAAATACTGGGTGTCTGGCAGCATATCCGACGATATCGGGATTCTGGAGTTGCTGCGCACGGATGGCGTTTTGGAAGGCTCGTACACCTCCGACGGTGGACGACTGCGTGGTGAGTTCACCCGTGATACGGTCTTCGAAGGTTTCTGGATCGAAATTGATTCCCGCCGCACCTGTGATCACGAAAGAGTCGGCAGCGAACACTGGGGACCACTGAGGATCGAGTTTGATTCGGCTGACCTGGATAGCTTCACTTCTCAGTGGCGCTATTGCGGCGACGATGACTGGCGTGGTGCATGGACCCAGGGTGAGCGGCTGTTATAGGAAGCCACGCTATGGGGTCAGGTCTTTGATTGATGATTTGCCGGTTTATTGACCCGACTTTTGTACAAAGGCAGTACGAACTAATGGCCACCCCCCGGATCTTGCCGGGACGAGGCAGGGCCGCGCAGGCTATCAGCTCCGCATAAGGGAGCGGTTGCTGCACACTTACAAAGGACATAGGTTGATGAATTCCCTGGATTACAGCATTCGAAGGTGAGCAGAACTTGAAAAATCATCAATCAAAGACCTGCCCCTGGATATGCACTTTTTCCACTATATGCCGTTTGTTTTTCTTATACTTGCGCCCCCAAATCACCGCTGTTTCCGGAGAGTAGCCAATGAGCCGTATCCACGACCTCGTCGACCCCACCATCATGGGCGACGAAACCACCATGCACGCCCTGTTCACCGAACTGCGCGAGAACGAGCCCATCACCTGGTTTGAACACCCCGATTACCGGCCCTTCTGGGTGCTCACCCGGCACGAAGACATCAAGTACGTCAGCCAGAAGAACGACCTGTTCATCAACAATCCGCGGACAGTGATCGTTCCGAAGGAGTTCGAGGAGAAGCTGCTCGAACAGTTCGGCACGAGCAATGGCCTCGAAACCCTTATCCACATGGACAACCCCAAGCATCGCAAGATGCGCGGGGTAACCCGCGAGTGGTTCAAGCCGGGCCCGATCAGCAAGCTCACGCCCATGGTGGAAGAGATCGCAAAGGAGTTCGTCGACAAGATGGAAGAGATGGGTGGCGAGTGCGATTTCGTCAAGGACATCGCCCTTCTCTACCCGCTGCGCGTCATTATGAAGATCATCGGTGTGGTGCCGGAAGAAGAACCCATGATGCTGAAGCTCACCCAGGAACTGTTCGGCGGCCAGGACCCGGACCAGTCCCGCGGTGACACCGCCGACGCCGGCACGGAGGTCATCCTCGACTTCTTCAACTACTTCAGACCCGTAGTAGAGGAGCTGCGCAAGAATCCCACCGACAACCTCGCGAGCGTGCTCGCCAACGCCAGGATAGACGGCGAGTACCTGGAAGAGTTGGACCTGATGAGCTACTTCATCATTACCGCAACCGCAGGCCACGATACGACTTCCGCCACTACCAGCGGCGGCATGAAGGCACTGCTGGACTTCCCCGACCAGCTTGCAAAGCTGCAGGCAAACCCGGATCTCGCAACGAGCGCGGCGCGTGAGATGATTCGCTGGGTGTCACCTGTGCGCCACATGATGCGCACCGCGACTGAGGACGCCGAGTTCCACGGCAAAACCATCAAGGCCGGTGAGAGCCTTGTCATGTGGTACCCTTCCGCCAATCGCGACCCCCGGGCCATCGACAACCCGAACGTGTTCGATATCGAGCGCGACAACCGCAACCAGCTCGCCTTCGGTTTCGGTGGCCACATGTGCCTGGGCCAGCACCTCGCCGTTCTGGAAGTCGCGATCTTCTACAAGGAGCTGATGTCGCGCCTCAAGTCCATCGAATTCGCAGGAGAACCGCGATGGGTGGAGGCAGTGTTCGTGGGCGGGCTGAAATCGTTGCCGGTACGCTACACATTCAAGTAGCCTTGCTGGCTCCCATACTTAAAGTGCGGAAATGGAAGATGGCGACGGAAATGGAGACGCATTTGTTTTTTGTGAACCCAGTGCGAGGATTTGGGCGACTGAACACAACTGCGTCCCGTTTAATTCGCGACCCATTTAATCGGGCTGCCCACACCTTCGGGCAAATAAATGCGTCCCCAATAATTTTGTCGGCCCAGCTTAGCAGTCCACCGCCGCCGCAGCGGCGTCAGCGAATCGCCACCGGGTTGATGATCATCTGCACCGCCCCGCGCACCCTGGCCTGCCCGAGCACGAACAGGAAATCGTGCACCCCGTCCCGCGCCAGGGGGCCCGTGCTCATCGTCTCGAGCAGGTAGATGCCGTTTTCCTTGAGCAGGATCAGATGCCCCGCCAGGCCAGGCTGGCCCTTCGGGGCGGGCAACGCGTCCACGCGTACCGGCGCCGACGGCGATGACGTCGCGGGCCGCGAGGTAGCGAGCCGCATCGGCAGTGATGCCCGGCTCCCCCGCCACCCCGATTCCTTCGGCGCGGACTCCAGCTTGGCGTCGAGGCAGTTGTAGTGCACGCCGTGCTCGTCGCCGATGCGGCCGAGCCCGTCGAGCTGGGAACCGATGCCGAACCAGCCGATGAATACAGCGTCGTTGTCCAGGTGGCGTTCGGAAAGGCCCGCCTGCCCTGCTGCACCACGTGTAACTGCATGCTGCGCGGTTCGAATGCGGGCGTGGCACTGTCGATGGCGATACCGAGGGAGTAGGTCTTCCCGGTGGTGATGAGTTCGCTCGCCGCCAGCACCGAGGCCGGGGTGATTAGGTTGGCGTTGCCGATCTCGTCATCTGGTCCCCAGCGGGACGGTTTGCAGTCGTCCTGTGCCGCGGCGGTCAGGCTGAATAGCGACAGGAGCAGGAAAGTCGTAAACTTGTGCATTGGCAGGCATCCCCTCGTTTATGGCCGAGGCATGACTATAGACCAGTGCGCGTCCAAGCGCCGCAGATTCCTCATGCGGTAAATGGGACAGATTTATTTTTTCAATTTTTCGAAGCGGTCGTAGAAAGTGCCAATATCTGGCCGAAACATGAAGCAGAGACTCCACGCCTGGAGTTTTTGAATGTTTCCGAAAATAAATCTGTCCCTGTTTTCGATCAGCATCCGACCGGCTGGTCGCACAGTCTCCGACGCCATCGCCGTCAATGTCGAGCTGCGCCGGGTTGTATTCTTCCGGGCAGTTGTCGACGGCGTCCGTCACGCCGTCACCGTCGAGGTCCAGCGGGTAGAATTCGATCTGGAAAGCGAGACGTGCACGATCACGCGGCCATTGGTGGACCAGTGGTCGCCATCGCCTCTTGAAGTCAGGTCCTGCAGCACGCCAATGAACTCACCGGTATCGGTGCGTTCGACCGTAAAGTCCCCGTCGACGTTGCGGTGTGCGAGAAACTGGCCGCCCTCGCCGCTGAAGCTTTCGCCTACACCCGTGGGAGTCAGGGACCATTCACCGTCTTTCCTGAGCCAGAAGGAACCGCCCTCCGAGTTGACCAGGACCTCGTTGTCGCCAACCACGCTTAGATCGGTACCGAAACGCGGATAATTCTCGGGTGTAGAGGGCGTCACGGACTGTTCGACAAAGCCATCGCCTGCCTCGTAGATCCTCACCTGCCCGTTGTTGAAAAATGCGCCGGGGTCCCCGTAAAAAACGGTTGTGCCGGCCACGACGAGTTGGGCGCCTGTATTGGCCACATTGCGCACGGCGGCCAGGGAAAACCCGCCGGGAGTGAGTTCAAAAATGCGGACCTGCACCCAATTGGCAATGGTCACGTGCACAGCGAGCAAATTCCCGTCGATCGCTGCGGCATGTACCTCCCCCTCGTCGGTATTCGCGTCGGCGAAAGGGTCCACCGTGCCGAGCAGCGTCCAGCCGGTAGCGGCGGACCGCTCACGAAGGCGTGGACGACATCCTCCGCCACGGCTCCGCCCGTCCCGGTATCGATCACCACCGCCCGGTTGCCGCGCATGCTGGGCTTGTCGGCATTGGGCACGGGCTGGCCGTCCACCTTGGGGGGCGGGACGGTCGCCCAGCCGCCGGACTGTCGGGTGTACGCCCGCGGGACACGCGCGTTCCTGTCAACCAGTAGTACGACGCCCTCACCGACGGCGGCCGGCTCGAAATCGCAGAAACAGCCGAGGCGGTCGACAAACCCCCAGCCGTCATAGGGGTCCAGTGGCAGTGCGTCGTCGGCGTCGTCGCGGCCGTCGCCGTCGGTATTTGTCGGGAAGGGGTCGACGCCGTCGGCGAGCCCGTCCCCGTCCGTGTCGGGATTGAGCGGATCGGACCCTGCGATCGCCTCGTCCTCGTCGGACAGGCCGTCGCCGTCGTCGTCCAGGTCACAGGCATCGCCCACGCCATCCTCGTCGAGATCCGCCTGATCGGCATTTGCCACGTCGGGGCAATTGTCCTCTATGGACGGGAGCACCGAGGTAACGCCGTCGCCGTCGGGATCGTCGTGGACGTTGGCGGGGCTGGTGAACACGTACTGGGCACTTTCGCCCGGGACAAGCGTCGTCAACATTCTGCTGGAAGCGCTGATCCTTCGGCCGAAGAGATCGCCGTCCGCGGGGTTTGACGAGACCAGGGTGTCGGTCTGCAGCCAGTTGCCCTGTGCATCCCGCTCGAACTGGGCGATAAGTCCCGACGCTTCGGACCCGACCAGCTTGTCGGGAGCGGACACCCAGGCGGTGTCACCGTTGATCGCCACGGATTGTCCGAACGAGCTGCTCGAATCGCCGGCGAGCTCCGCCACCACCGGCCAGTTCGAGCTGCCGCCATCCTCGAAGATATGGGCACGGTCGATGCCCGGTGCTCCTACCGCGATGCGTTCTCCCTCTGCCGCGATCGCCCAGCCGAAGCGGCTGCCGGCGCCGGGGCTGGTCAGGGTACCGGCGGACGACCAGTTGCCGCTGCCGTCGTCCCGGTAGACGTGGACCGTGTCGGCGCCCGGTGCGCCCACCAGTGCCAGGTCGCCGGCAAGGGCTAGCGAGAAGCCGTAGCCGTCATTGCCCGTCGCGTCCGGCGAGTGAAAACTTTCGATGAGGGTGCCCGTGTCGGCGTCGAAGAGGTGGGCGCTGCGCGGCACCGCGCCGAGGCTGGCCGCCAGCAGGTGGAAACGGTCCAGCGCCACCGCGGCGCCGAAACGGTCCGAGAGGCCGCCGAAGTGGATGGTGCGCTCGAGCTGGAAGATGGCGCCGTCGAACAGGTACAGGCGCACCTTGCCGCCGGCAACTGTTTCAGAAGTCACACCGCAGCAGAAGCAGGCGGTGCTGCACTGCCATCCCGCTTGTCGCTCTTCAGGGGCGCCGACAGCCAGGCGGAAGCCCTGCAGTGCCACGGCAGCCCCGAACTCTTCCCACTGGTGGGTTCCGCAAATCCGGCGCATCGATCTTAAGGTCCAGGAAAGGGGTGCCGTTCCAGGGGCCGGTCACGATGACCGGGTCGGCTTCGACTTCCCAGTCGTCCGGAGGTATGCCCAGTATGGACACCGCTCCCTCTGCCCATGGCCGCCCAGGCCCCTCCTGTGGCGATCGACGTCGGAGGAAAGTCATTGACCCAAGGAATGACTACGCGAGAGGAAAAATCGGGCCCGGCTGCAGCGGCGCAAGATAACAGCAACCACGCAATTGCCGATGCGACCCTTGAACTAGAAAGTGGGACGTGAGCGGCGCGTTTGTCGTTATGCATGGTAGGACTCCCCAACTCGGCCAAGTGTCCCTGTGTGTCAATACTAGTGTAGTTGGCGTCCACTGAACAGTAAAATGGGACAGATTTATTTTTCGACGCGCTTATAGAAAGTGCCAAAAGTCTAGCCAGAAAAAGAAGTCGAAGCTCCAAACCTGAAGCCTTTGAATGTTTACCGAAAATGAAAATAAATCTGTCCCTGCTTCCAGGAGATCGCGCTGCCCTATTTCGTTCCGGCCCACCTGGACCCGCATGAGGTCAGGTCTTTAATTTGTGATTCGCCTTCCTCATAAACGGGGAGGATTTTAGGCCTGCTTTTTGGCGCCGGGCTCCGAACCGTATACGACGCTCCCCCTTTTGCTTTTCTGACCCCTCCAGGTGGCGTTTTGGGCCGGACTTTGGCCATCACTAGCCGATATGGACACCCACCCCAGCCGATATTGACACCCGATGAGCACCCGATGACACCCGACGAGGACACCCACCCCAAAACTCAAAATCAAAAGGTTCCAGGTGCCGTAGATTCGTTGTTGCCACGCGCCTCCGGCGTCGTATTGAGTTTCTATAGGAAAAAGTGTTCGTCAGACGGTGACTCCGCTGACTCGCGAGCTGGTATTGTCAATTTTTGGATACGCCCCGGCCAAAATTACTATGGCAAGGAGTCTTAACGATGTCGACGTTGGATAAGGGCGCGGATGCCGATGGGTGGAGGGGGCTACGAGTTGTTGCTGTAAACTAACTGCAGCAGCCGCGCGCCGACTGCGCGCTGCCGCCCGTCGTTTTGGAATACCCGGAGCCTGTCCAGGCTACCGATGACTGGTAGCTTGGAAGCCTGAATGTTTTCAACCAGAATGTCCCACTGTTGGATTGATAGGTCGAGCACTCGCAGCCCTTGATGTAACTTGTCGGAAATCGCCCCACGCTTGCCGTATACGCACTGGCGGCCAGTAGCCTCCACAAGCGCGAGGTAGGCTGGCCAGGCAATCGGCAGGAAATCCTCCCGGGTATGCGGCTGTGATAATGCGTCCGCGAACGACATCAAAGGTACCCGGGTGGAGGTAGCGTTTTTTCGAGGCTTGCTATTGTCGATAGATGCCAACCGAGACTGTACAGAACTGAAGTCAGATTCCGGTAACGTTTTTGCCGTACCTGCCCGCACCGGGTTCAAGTCGACATAGGCCATACATGAAATCAATGCCGCTTCATCCAGTAGCGCCTGTGACTTGAATCGGCCTTCCCAGAATCGCCCGGTACAGTTGTCCTCGGCATTCGCCTTTCGGGCGATAAACTCATTGAGACACCGCATATACCAGCTCAGATCAGACAACCGTTTACGCCAGACGGCGACAATGTCGGCCACGGTGCCTCGCTGTGCCGCGGTGATCGGCTCACCGTTTTTGTACCGCTGTACGATGATTGGGCCGCTAAACAACTGCGTCCAACGATCGATCACCTCATCATCTGACCACTGGCTCGCTCTATCGCGGTTGATTCGAAGTACCAGATGGTAGTGGTTGTTCATGATCGTGTAGGCGCAGACATCGACCGCAAAGACGCTGGCCTGTGCGGTAATTCTATCCAGTAGCCACTGTTTGCGGTGCTCGAAATTCCTGCCGGTGTAGGAATCGGCCCCACGCAAGAAGGCGCGCCGGACACAGCGCGCGACCACATGGTAGTAGGGCGTGGCTGCAAGCGATACTTGAGCCCGTCGTGGCAGCGTCATCCTTGGCTCCAGAGGCGTTTTGTACGACAAGCGTAGATAGGGAGGTGACGGCGGTCAAACGGATGGTCGAATAGGACGATTTTTGGAGTGGGTGTTCTGTGTGTTCTGGATCCAGGTGTCCCAGGGCTGTGCATCGGGCCAGAACGGGTTGATGAGCTGCCAGTGGAACAGCATCGGCCACAGCAGGCTGCCCCGCGCGCTGTTGAAGATCGGCGTGACCAGCACCGCGAGCGTCACGTTGCCGATGAAGAAGGGCAGGAAGTTCCAGTCGGCATAGACCGTGCTCGACAGGAAGAACGCCGGCAGATGCCAGAACCCCCAGGTCGCGCCGATGATCAGCCCCGCCCAGATCGGCGCCATGTGCCGCTGAAGCAGGGGTTGCATCACGCCGCGCCAGCCGAATTCCTCGATCGGTCCCAGCATAAGCATCATGAAGAGGACCGCCACGACCGAGCCCACGCCCTCGGGCGGCAACGGCGCCAGGACGGGACCGCCCTTGATCAGCGAGCCCGCCATGAAAACGAGCGGAACAAAGAGCAGGATGAACGCTGCCCAGCCCACCGAGCCCCGCCAAAGCAGGAGCCGGGACAGGAAGGCGCGGATGCCGGATCATGCCCGCATGGAAAGCACGACCACGAAGGCGGCGATGGCCGGCGACCAGGTCGCGAAGAAGAAGAAGGGATGCGATCCGCTGATCTCTCCGAACGTGGCCGATGCCGGGCCCGGCGCTAGAACGTAGATCCCGATAAGCCCCAGGTGACCAGCAAGGTGATGGCGAGAAACATGATCAGCGCCGAAGACGGGATCAGGCTTGCGGAAATCGAAAAGCGCTTGGCCGACATCAGGAAACCTTCGCGGACCGAACGGGGCCCAAGCTTCAGTCTTACCAGCCGGCGACTCAGGCTCGGGTGATATCGATCAAGTAGCGAGCACGTCGCACTTGCGCGTGGTCGAATGGGAAAAGCAGTCTGCCGCACTGGCGGGTAATCGAGGCGCAGTGGTGACGCCGCCATCCCCAGCGGCGGCTCTGAATCACGCGAACACGTCCCCGGCATCGCAGGCGTTGGCATTCGGTTGTCCAGAGGGCTTGAGTATTGCTCAAGTACTGCTAGAGTTAAGTCAAAGGCACCGCAGTGCCAATGAAGGAAATGTAATATGTCAGTCGCCAAGCCGCTGTCCGCGATTTTCCTCTTAACCAGCGCAACCGCCTTCGCCGGCCCCGAGTTCAATATCGATTTTGGCGACCTATCCACGGGCACTTCCGCGTCTTACGGCGCGGCATCTGGCCAGGACGGCACCTGGAATATCATCGATACCCTCGGCAGCACACCGTTGGTCGACAAGACGGGCGCGCCCACCAGCGCCACGCTGACCATCAACAAATCCTCCGGATTCGGGTCAAACGGAAACTACGATGGCCCCAATGCAGACCTGCTGGAAGACATGCTCTATGGTATGGGAAACGATCCCCAGGAATCGGACTGGAGCATCACCATTACGGGCTTGCCGGTGGAGGATTTGCTTCGTCTACTACTACGCGCCGGCGCACCCCATGCCGACGGGGGGCAGTTTGATTAACAATATGCCAGTGCCTTCCCTGCCCGGCGATTCACTCGACGCCTCGTTGGTAAAGGGCGTGAACTGGAATGTCCTTGGCGGGGTACCGATGTCGAACGGCGTCCTCAGAATCACCGGCACCAACGGTGACCCGGAGCAGTTTGTGGGGCTTTCCGGTATCGCCGGCCTGCAACTGCGTGCAGTTCACCAGCCTACAGATTGATCCGCCGCTCCCTCCGGGGTGCTGAAGTCCCCAAACTCCCTTCCCTCCGTCAAAACGCGGCCGTTATCAATTCCCCCGACTGAATCTGCACGTTTCCGATCATCCGGGCCGGCTCGCCGGCGGCCTCCACCCGGTAAGCTGTCCCTGCTGTGTAATGGTTCCAGTGCAGGCGTGCGGCCAGCCTTTCGGTGGCTGTAACCAGTATCTCGCAGGCAGCCATCAAGATGATTAGCCCACTGACTAATTGCATACCCGCCAGAAAAAATAGCGCGGGTCCGCTCGCAGTGCGGCCCACATAGTTGTGGATTACCATCAAGACAAGCCCGATGAAGAGCCTTTGAAGCCAGGGCGGAGCAGCGCGGAATCGATAAATAGTGCCTAGCTTTAGAACTGACAGGCGATCGGGGTCAATGCCGCGCCTGCGCAGCGTTTCATCAACGACAGGAGGCGCTTCGGGCAGCCCGGCTGTTGCGATTTGGGCGCTGTCTTTATGTTCGAGCTCTGTCACTGTGAGAATCCCAGGTTCAACGTACCGATACACCAGAGGCGACTAGTCTCATAGCAACAGTGATGCCCCCTCAGCAGGAGATTTTCGACATCCCAATGGCTCAGCCTGGACCTGTAGTAAAGCCATACAGCGTAAGAAATGATATCTGGTGGGAAATGGTGGCGCATATAGGTATTCATGGGACGATTCTACTGAAATCGGCCTGTTAATTGTCAGTACCGCCCTCTAACGTGTAAGCCCGAAACCAAGGCGAGTGAGTCAGGTGCCGTAGCCCTGGAGGATCCGGATGTAGTCGCCGCGATCAGCGGCATCTGCATGTTCCGCGGCTTCGTGGCGCATGCGGCCGCGAATGTCGTCGACAGAAATCAGGTCGCGGGCATCCAGCCAGTGCTCGAGGTCCTGGCACAGGGTGCGCATGTGTTCGATGCCGTGCCGCAATAGCGCGGAGGTGGTCATGACCACGTCGGCGCCGGCGAGCAGGTACTTCACCACTTCGTCGGCGCTGTCGACGCCAGTACTCGCGGCGACGTAGGCATCGATGCGACCGGAGAGAATGCCGACCCACAACAGCGCGAGGCGGATTTCAGCCGGGCTGGACAGCTCGATTTCCGAGGAGACTGTCAGTGTTGAGAGATCGATGTCCGGTTGGTAGAAACGGTTGAACAACACGAGGGCGTCGGCACCGGCGTCGGCGATGGCCGTCGCCATGTGTCCCGGCGCGCTGAAATACGGGCCGACCTTGACCGCGAGCGGAATGGCGACGCAGGATCTCACTGCACGAACGATGTCGACATAATGTTGCTCGACCTCACGCGGTTCGTGGGCGAGGTTCGATGGAACAAGGTAGATGTTCAGCTCCAACGCCGATGCGCCGGCTGACTCGATCTCCCGTGCGTAATTGATCCAGCCATCGTCGCTGACGCCGTTGAGGCTCGCGATGACGGGTATGTCCACCGCGGCCACCGCCTCCTCGATCAGCGCGAGGTAGGATTCGGTGGTGATGTCGTGCGTGTCGAGCGGCGGGAAATACGTCAGCGCCTCTCCATAGGTGTCGCTGCTGTTCTCCAGCAGCGAATCGATGTGTTCCTGTTCGCGCCTGATCTGCTCTTCGAACATCGACGGCAGGACGATGGCGCCGGCGCCGCAGTCCTCGAGTCGCCGGATGTTGTCGAGCGATGACGTTGCCGGGCCGGCCGAGGCAATGATCGGATTCGACAGGCTCAGGCTCATGTAGTTTGTGGTCAGATTCATCGGTGTCTCCAGCTTGTCACCCGTCGATCAAGGCTCGCGTCCCGCGGTCGTCGCCTCGGCCGACGTGGGGCCGGTTTCCATCGTCGCGAAGTCTTCGTAGGTGCGGTATTTGTCCTCGATCAGCCGCTGCGCCTCGCGCAGTAGTTCCTCGGCCTCGGCGGGACGCGACAGCGATAGCGAGCGGTACCGCAGCTCCCTGTAAGCATAGTCCTTGAACGGGATGCTGGGCCGCGGCGAGTCGAGCCTGAATGGCGCCTGCCCCACCGTGCGCATCACCGGGTCGTAGCGAAGCAGCGGCCAGTAGCCGCTTTTGACGGCGCGTGCCTGCTGGTCCATCCCATCGCGCAAGTCGAAACCGTGGGCGATGCAGTGGGAATAGGCCAGGATCAGTGACGGACCCTCGTACGCCTCCGCCTCGCGGAACGCCTCGAGGGTCTGCTGCGGGTTCGCGCCCATCGCCACCTGCGCCACGTACACGTTGCCGTAGGCGATCGCCTGCAACGCCAGGTCCTTGCGCGGCACCCGCTTGCCGGCGGCCGCGAACTTGGCAATGGCGCCCAGCGGCGTCGCCTTCGATGCCTGGCCGCCGGTGTTGGAATAGACCTCGGTATCCAGCACCAGCACGTTGACGTTGCGCCCGCTGGCCAGCACGTGGTCCAGACCGCCGTAACCGATATCATAGGCCCAGCCGTCGCCGCCGACGATCCAGATGCTGCGCCGGACGAGATGGTCGACCACGAAGAGCAGATGGCGCGCGGTCTTGCCGGCCCCGGCCAGGTCGAGCAGGCGCGTCTTCAGTTCGCCCACGCGGATGCGCTGCGCGCGCAGTTCGGACTCGAGGAGCTGCGGCGCTTGCAGAATGGCGTTGACGCGTTCCTCGCCGAGTTCGAGCGCGAGTGCCTGCAGCAGCGATAACGCCAGTTCCAGGTGCTTGTCCGCCGCCAGCCGGAAGCCGAGACCGAACTCGGCATTGTCTTCGAACAGCGAATTCGACCAGGCCGGTCCCCGCCCCTCCGCGTTCTTGGTCCAGGGCGTCACCGGCAGATTGCCGCCGTAGATAGACGAGCAACCGGTGGCGTTGGCAATCATCAGACGGTCGCCGAACAGTTGCGACAGCAGCTTGAGGTACGGCGTTTCGCCGCAGCCGGCGCAGGCGCCGGAAAACTCGAACATCGGCTCGAGGAACTGCACGCCGCGCACGTCGGCGAAGTTGACCCGCGAGCGGTCGTTGACCGGCAGTGACTCGAAAAAGGCGATGTTGTCGCGCTCGGCCTCCACCAGGTCTGCCTTCGGCGCCAGATTGACCGCCTTCACGTCGGGTTCGACCGGACTTGCGCCGGGCATGCCTCCACGCACAGACCGCAGCCGGTGCAGTCCTCGAGGTAGAACTGCAGCGTGTAATCCACGTCGGGGTAGCCCCGCGTATTGACCTGCGCCGCCTTGAAGCCGGCTGGTGCCCGCTCGAGCCGCGCGTGCTCGAAGTAGCGCGCCCGAATCACACTGTGCGGGCAGACGAAGGCGCACTGGCCGCACTGGATGCACAAATCCTCGCGCCACACCGGCACCTCGTCGGCGATGTTGCGTTTTTCCCAGGCGGCCGTGCCGGAGGGAAATGTGCCGTCGACCGGCATTGCGCTCACGCGAATCTCATCGCCGCGGCCCGCCATCATTTGCGCGGTCACCCGACGGACAAAGTCGGGCGCCGACGCCGGCACCAGCGGCACGAGTTCCAGTGTGCTGGTCGCGGAGACTGGCACATCGACCGCGTGCAGCCGCTCGAGCGCACCATCGATGGCCGCGAAGTTCTGCTCCACCACCTTGCGGCCCCGTTTGCCGTACGTCTTCTCGATACTCGCCTTGATGTGTTCGATAGCCTGCTCCCGCGGCAAAACGCCGGAGATCGCGAAGAAGCAGGTCTGCAGGATCGTGTTGGTGCGCTGCTTCAGGCCCACCTCGCGCGCCGCCGCCGTGGCATCGATGACATACAGCTTCAAAGCCTTGTCGATAATCTGCTGTTGTACCGATCGCGGTAGCTGTTGCCACACCTCGTCCGGTCCGTACGGGCTGTTCAGCAGGAACGTGCCACCCTGCGCCGCCAGGTGCAGCACGTCGAGGCGGTAGAGAAACTGGAACTGGTGACAGGCGACGAAGTTCGCCCTGCTCGACCAGGTATGGTCGACGCGGATCGGGCTGGCGCCGAAACGCAGATGCGAGATCGTCTGCGAGCCGGATTTCTTGCTGTCATAGACGAAATAGCCCTGCGCGTACTGGCCGGCGTTCTCTGCGATGATCTTGACGCTGTTCTTGTTGGCCCCCACCGTGCCGTCGGCGCCCAGGCCGTAGAAGACGGCGCGCACCACCTCGTCCGACTCGATGGTGTAGCCGGGGTCGATGTCGAGGCTGGTGTGGGTGACATCGTCGTCGATGCCAACGGTGAAGCCGTTCTTCGGCGTCGCCTTTGCCAACTCTTCGAACACGGTCTTCGCATGCGCCGGGTTGAATGCCTTCGAGGACAATCCATAGCGCCCGCCGATCACCCGCGGCATGGTCTTCCTGTCTCCGTGGGCGACGCCGTCCGCCAGTGCCGCCACCACGTCGAGGTAGAGCGGCTCCCCCGACGCGCCCGGCTCCTTGGTGCGATCGAGTACGGCAACCGCCTTGCAGGTCACCGGCAGGGCGGCGAGGAAGTGAGACGGGGAAAATGGCCGGTACAGGCGCACGGTCGACCACGCCCACCTTCTCGCCCTTCCGCACCAGGTCGGCGGCGGTCTTCGCGCGCGACCTCCGCACCCGATGTCATCACCACGATCACGCGCTCTGCATCGGACGGGCCATCGTAGTCGAACAGGTGGTAACCGCGCCCTGTGAGCGAGGCGAGCTCGTCCATCGCTTGCTGCACGATGTCCGGCGTGTTCGCAGTAGAACGTATTCGACTGCCTCGCGGCCCTGGAAGAAGACATCCGGGTTCTGAGCCGTGCCGCGGATGAACGGGTTTCCGGGTCGAGCGCGCGACCGCGATGGGCCCGCATCAGGTCGTCGTCGATCATCGCACGGATCTGCTCGTCCGGGATGAGCTGCAGCGTATTCAGTTCGTGCGAGGTGCGAAAGCCGTCGAAGAAATGCATGAACGGGATGCGGGACTTCAGCGTTGCCGCCTGGGCAACGAGGGCCAGGTCGTGGGCTTCCTGTACGGAGCCCGAGGCCAGCATCGCGAACCCGGTGGCGCGCGCTGCCATCACGTCGGAATGATCGCCGAAGATCGACAGCGCCTGGGTGGCGATCGAACGCGCCGCGACATGGAACACCGTCGGCGTCAGCTCACCCGCGATCTTGAACATGTTCGGAATCATCAGCAGCAGGCCCTGCGAGGCCGTGAAGGTCGTCGTCAGCGCGCCGCCCTGCAACGCGCCGTGCAGCGTTCCCGCCGCGCCGCCCTCGCTTTGCATCTCCTGGACGACCGGCTGATTGCCCCAGATGTTGGGCACACCGGCCGAGGCCCACTCGTCGGCGAGTTCGGCCATCGGTGACGATGGCGTGATGGGATAGATCGCGCACACCTCATTGACGCGATAGGCGATGTGGGCGACGGCGGTATTGCCGTCCAGAGTGGCTCTTTGCGGTGTGTGCTGCGGATCCTGTTGCGCGGTTCGCTCAGCCATTGGCATCACCCTCCGGAATCATTTCGATGGCATGGCAAGGGCACTGCTCGAAGCACACCGCGCAGCCGGTGCATTTGTCATAGTCGTAACGATAGCGCCGGCCCGGCCCGAGCTTGATGATGGCGTCCTCCGGGCAGGCGGCAAAGCACTGGTCGCACTCGAAACAGTTGCCGCACGAATAGCAGCGCTGCGCCTCGTAGCGGACGTCGGGCTCGGCAAGGCCGGCGACGATTTCACCGAAGCCGCTCACCCGTTCGGCCGCCGCCCAGCGTCTTATCGGGATGCGGGTCGGCGTCGGCGTACACCGGCAGGTGCAACATGTCGAAGGTCGCGAGGGGCGGCTTCCCCGCCGGCTGATAGAGGGTTCCCCGCAAAAACGCGTCGATGTGGCGCGCCGCCCGCTTGCCGTGCCCCACAGACTGTGTCACTGATTGCTCGCCTGGCACCATATCACCGCCGGCGAAAATGCCCTCACAGCCGGTCATCATGTCCGGGCCCACTGTGACGGCGCCGTTCGCAGCGAGTTCGATCCCCGGAATGTTTTGCAGGAAGCGGCTGTCGGTCTCCTGCCCCAGTGCCAGCAACACGGCGTCCGCTTCCAGGGACTCGACTTCGCCCGTCGGCTGCGGCACCCCGTGTTCGTCGAGTTCCATGCGCTCGACCGTCAGCGCCGGGCCTGCAACCTCCCTGATCGTCATCAGCCACTTGATCTTGACGCCCTCCTCGATGGCTTCATCGGCCTCGAACTCATGGGCGGGCATGTGGGCGCGGTCGCGCCGGTAGACGATCACGGCATCGCTGGCGCCGAGCCGCCGAGCGGTGCGCGCAGCATCCATTGCGGTATTGCCGCCGCCGTAGACCACGACGCGGCGACCCAGCAAAGGCGGATTCTCGTCACCGGTTTCGTGCAGCACCGAAACGGCATCCAGAATGCGCGCCGCGTCCCGCGCCGGAATATCCACGTGTTTGGCCACACCCGCGCCGATGGCGAGGAAAACGGCATCGAACCCGCCCGACTCTTTTTCCGCCTGCAGGTCCGTCACCTTGTGGTTAGTCACGATTTTCACGCCCATCGCCTCGATACGGGCAATCTCGCGGGCGAGGTCGGCGCGCGGCAGACGGTAGGCGGGAATGCCGTAGTGCATCATGCCTCCGGCGCGGGCTGCGGCGTCCCGGATCTCCACTTCATGCCCGAGCCGGGCCAAGTGATAGGCAGCCGACAGTCCGGACGGACCGGCGCCGACGATGAGCACCTTCCTACCTGTCGGCTGGCGGGTGATGTCGAAGGCCCAGTCCTCCTCGGCCGCCAAGTCCCCCAGAAAGCGCTCGATGGCGTGGATAGCAACCGGCGCATCGACTTCGCCCCGGTTACAGGCACTCTCGCACGGGTGATAACACACCCGGCCATGAATAGCCGGCATGGGATTGTCCGCCGTGAGTGCCTGCCAGGCCTCCCGGTACTTGCCGGCCTGGGCCAAATCGAGCCAGCGTTGAATGTTCTCGCCAGCCGGACACGCGTTGTTGCAGGGCGGCAGAAGATCGACATACACCGGCCGGCGCGTACGCAGTGGTCCGGTGCCCGGTTCGGCGGTGAGATCGACCTGGGGAGTAAGGTCTCTGAGGTTGAAGGGCATGGCAGGGGTGCTCCAGCGTGCTCGGTAAAACACTACATCCTGTTGCCTCACGCGCACATGATACAACTCAATCAGGACAGATTTTTCTGCTTACCTCTAAAAAAAATGACCTGCGCATGCCGCCGTGGCATGTGAACCCGCAGGTGGGCCACTTCGCCAACGACAGGTCCCTGTCGGTCGAGGTGTAGATATCCCGCACCACAGCCGGGTATTGGCGGGAACATCATAAACAAGAATCTCAAACCAAATACCGTGAACTCCCTCACACCTGCGCCATTACCCGGTGGCGCGGCTCACCTTTTTGACGGATTATCAAAGCCTCGGCTAGTATTATCGGCTGACATAACAGAAAAAGGCGGCATCCGCCCCGGTCCATTCCATGGCTTACTTTCACACCTTCGCGCGCGGCCTCGTCGCCCTGCTCCCCACGACCGCACTGGCTCTTGTGCTGGACCTTCTCCCCGCCGGCCCGGCACAAGCCGCCGGCGCCAACGACTCGGGACTGCTGGTCTATTCCACCGAGGGCAACCGCCTGCGCCGCTACGACGTCGACACCATCGGCGCCGGCCTGGTCGAGGACATCCTGATCGAACGCGCCTCCCAGGACGCCGACAACGGCCGCGACAGCAATGGCGTCATCTGTCCCATTCCCGACGGCAGCGGACGCTTCGTGCTGGGCGAGGATACCGGGCAGACGGCCATCCCGGCGGGCTGGGGCGTGTTTTCCGCCGCCGGCGTCCAGGAGGGCAAACTCACCGCCACCTACCAGACCAGCGGCGCCGAACCCTTCGGCTGCGTGTTCGACGAACAGGCGCGGCTGTTCACCACGGACGTGGGCAGCCAGGCCATTGGCTCCTCCAACGGCCAGTTGATCCTGTGGTTTGCGCCCTACGACGTGTTTCCCGGCGCGCCGGGCACCTATCCCAACGACAGCGTCAGCGACAACTTCTGCAAGATCGCGGCGGATATCGGCACCGCCGGCCAACCGGTGATCGACGACCAGGGGCGCGTGTACGTCAGTTCTTCCGGCTCGCTCTCGGTGCTGCGCTTCTCGCCGCCGTTCCCCACCGGACCCGATGCCGCCGGCGGCTGCGGCGCCACGGACGCGCAGGGATCGCCCCTGGCGGACAGCGTCCAGCGCGAGGTGTTCCTGGCCCCCGACGGGCTGAGCACGTATTCGGGCATCGCCCTGGCGCCCAACGGCAATCTCTACATCGCCACCAACCTCACCGGCACCATCGCCGAGTACACGACGGACGGGCAACTGGTACGCAAAATCCTCGATCCGGGCGATTTCAACGGCCTGCCGATTGCGACCGGCAATCCCCAGAGCCTGGCGGTAGCGCCCAACGGCAGCATTTACTACGCGGATCTGGACCTACAGGGCACCCTGCCAGATGTCGGCCCGGGGCCCAACGGCAAGGTGCGCCGCATCACCTTCGACGAAAACGGCCAACCGCAACCGCCACAGATCGTGCGCGAAAACCTCGCGTTCCCGGATGGCGTCGCCATCCTGCCGGGCAACCTCGAGCCGCGCAACGAGTGGCCCACCTACGCCGGCACCTACGACCGCACCTTCTACAACGGCCACGAACAGATCATCACCAACGACAATGTGCACCTGCTGGAGCGGGCCTGACAGTTTCCGACGGACGCGATCATCACCTCGTCCCCGAGCGTCGCCAGCGTCGACCTGCCCGGCGAGGGCCCGACGCAGGTGGTGTATTTCCAGTCCTGGGACCTGTCCATCTACGCGGTGCGCCTGCTCGACGGCAGCCTGCTGTGGCAAGTGCCGACGGTGGAGCAGCCGGGGGCCTCCTTCCCGAGCACGGCCTCCGTCGATATCAGTGAGGTGGACGGGCGCGAGGTGGCGTTCGTCGGCGCCGGCGAAATCATGTACGCCCTGGACGCCACCACCGGCGCAGAGCTGTGGCGCTTCACCGCCGGCACCGGCTGCGTCGACGAATTCGGCGACCCGCCCGGCCTGTGCGGCTTCGATGGCGAGCGCAACCAGATCGAGAGCTCCGCCGCCGTGGTCGACGGCCGGGTCTATTTCGCGATGGACGTCAACGACGTACCGACGGGCAAGGGCGGTTTCTACGGCCTCGACGCGGCCAGCGGCAGCATGGACTGGTACTTCGATCTGGAAACCGGCGCCACCTGCCGGCCGCTGCCCGGTGACGACATTCACCAGTTCGACGGCTACCACAGCGAGGAACAACTCAACCTGCCCGCGGGATTCCTGGCGACACGGCCCGGCTGCGACTTCGACCGCAACGTCACCGGCTGCGGCAACGTGTGGTCGTCGCCGGCGGTGGATGAAAGCCGCGGCCTGGTGTACTTCGCCAGCAGCAACTGCGATACGGACAACAACCCGAACACACCCCAGCCGCCACCGCCGATGCCGCCCTACGACGAGGCGATCATCGCCCTGGATCTCGACGGCAACCCCGCCTGGCGCTGGCGACCCCGGGAAGTGGACAACGACGACCTGGCCTTCGGCGCGGTGCCCAACCTGTTTACCATCGATTTCGGCGGCGCCCCGCGGGACGTGGTGGGCGTGGGCAACAAGGACGGCACCTATTACGTCATCGACCGCGACGGCGTCAACGGTGTGAACGGCGTGGCCTGGGACGACGCGGACCCGGGCAGCTCCCCTACTGGCGCGCCAACCTGGTGCCCGGCGGCGATATCGGCGGTATTATCGCCACCGCCGCGGCGGACGAGGACCGGCGCCGCATCTATCTCTCCACCGCACCGGGCACCAACGCCGACAACAGCCCGCCCGGCGACCCGCAGCGGCCCACGATGCACGCGCTGAACATGGATTCCGGCGCGGCGGTCTGGGACAACGGCGACAACCCCAACGCCCGGGCCAGCTTCGGCCCCACCAGCGCCATACCCGGTGTCGCTTTCGCCGGTCAGGTGCCCTTCGCGATACTGCGCGCCTATGACACGGAGGCTGACGCCGGCACGCTGCTGTCCACTTACAACCTGAACAACGCGGCGCTGGCTTCCGGGCCCGCGGTGGTGGACGGCCTGCTGGTTGTGGGCGGCGGCATCGGCACCCTCACGGAGACCGGCAGCGGCCCCTCGGATATCGCCGCCGGCACTCCCTCGCCACTCACCGCGCTGTGTGTGCCCGGCACCCCCCTGTGCAATATCTGCCAGAACGGTGTGGTCGAGCCGGCGGAGCAGTGCGACGACGGCAACGCCATTGACGGCGACGGCTGTTCCGCCCGCTGCGAGACCGAATCCACACAGACTTTCAGCGGCATCGCTCAGGGCGGTACGGTCAGTTTCATCGTCAACGGCGTATTCTTCGAGCTCGCCACCGCTCCCGGGGATTCAGCTTTCGACGTGGCCGTCGCGGGCGCCGCGGCAATCAACGGCAATGCGGCGCTGGCCGACAGCAGGCGTGTCCGCACTGGCCGACGGCAGGTCGTTCATCGCCAATGCCGTACTGACCGGTGTCGCCAGCGACGATCCCGGCATCGTGCCGGGCACCGTGCCCGTGGCATGCCCCGCCGAGGCGCCCCTGTACGTGGAAGCCGGCATCATCTCGGACAGCCCCATCTTCGACGTGGAGCTGCGGGTCAAAGACGGCACCCAGGTGGCCTATGTCTCGATGCGCGGCACCACCGCCGGGACCGCCCTCACGGAACTGGAGGCCCACGATCCGGACGATAACAGCGCGCACTTCGCATTCTGCTCGCCACAGGTACCGCTGCTCGAGTTGTACCTCGACGGCGTCTACCGCGGCGAAGCCAAGCTGCGGGGGCCGGCGCACGACGCGAAGGTACTCAGCTACTCGCCAGTTCAGTCCATCCTGGAGTACCGAGGGCGCGATGTGAATCCACTCGGGCAGTCCCATCCTGCCGCGGGAGGACATGACTTTCGCTGCCGGCGGGCTTTTCCACACGCTGGACCCCCTCGAGGACGACTACACGGTGCAGTTGCCCGGTACTTTCGAGCTGATCGGAGGCGGCCTGTCGCAACCGGATGCACACCGCAGTTGCCTCGAGATCGGGGGCGCAGACAGCGCCCTCTATCCCGTGCCGGCGGATCTCGTGTATTTCCGCGAAGTGTTGACCGGCACCGAGTTGTTCGCGGTGGCGGGTAACACCGCCTTCGACCCCGACGAGGAAGTCACCTACTGCGCCTACAAGTCGCAACGCGGCGCTACCGGGGAATGATCTCCAGCCGGGGAAAGAACAACAGCAGCGGCGGAGAAACGAGGGTCGAGAAATACAGGGTGTTGGTCGGCTCAGTCTGAACCCATGGTGTGAACAGCGGGCGGGTATGGTCCACTGCAACCGTCTGGCGACGAAAGGCCGCGTTCGTCTGGCGACAGGACGCCCCGTTCTACCTGTCCCGCACCAGCGCATCGGCCTTGGACAACACCTTGTCCCTGAGGCCGCGCTTGTAGTCGCCCAGGCGCGCGCGCAGCGCGTCGTCACCCGTGGACAGCATCTGCGCGGCCAGAATCCCCGCGTTGATCGCGTTGTCGATCGCCACGGTGGCGACCGGCACACCCGCGGGCATTTGCACGATGGACAACAGCGCGTCCTCTCCCTCGAGGCGCGTGGCGCTGACCGGTACGCCGATAACGGGCAGGACCGTCAGGGCGGCGGTCATGCCGGGCAGATGGGCGGCCCCGCCGGCACCGGCGATGATGACCCGCAGACCGCGCTCCTCCGCCTGTCGCGCGTACTCATAGAGCCGGTCCGGCGTGCGATGCGCGCTGACGATGTTCACTTCCGCGGGGACGGCGAGCTCTGCAAGGACATCCATGGCTCCCTGCATGACGGGCAGGTCGGAATCACTGCCCATGATGACACCTACCAGCGGCTTCACGACGCCATCGCCCGGCACGGGCCTTCCAGTAACCCGGGATCATTCCAGTCGCAGGCCGCCAGCGCCGACAGCACCCGCTCGCGGGCCGCGTCAAAGGTTTCGTCAATGGCAGTGATATGACCCATTTTCCGGCCCGGTCGCGCCGCCGTCTTGCCATACCAGTACAGCCGCGTGTGTCCGCGATCGTCCAGGTCCACGATGCCGGGCCCAGTGCCGAGCGCCCCCGACATTGAGTCGTCGTACAACAGGTTCAGCATCACGGCCGCCCGCGCCCGCGGGTTAACCGGCGCGAGGGGCAGGCCCATCACCGCGCGCACATGCTGTTCGAACTGGCCGACCTCGAATGCCTCCAGCGTGAGATGCCCGGAATTGTGCACCCGCGGCGATATCTCGTTGATATAGATCGACTGCTCCGGCGTGACGAACAGCTCCACGGCAAAAACCCCGGCAGCGCCCAGTGCACCGACCGCGTCCCGGGCGACCCCTTCACAGCGGCCTGCGGTGGTGTCATCCAGCGCCGCGGGAAGCCCGACCAGGCTCACCGCGTTCCACCGCGCGTCGAATTCCATGCCGACCGGCGGATAGGCCCGCAATTCCCCGGCGCCGTCGCTCACCACAAGGACAGCGATCTCGAGCATGTCGTCCAGGGCGGGCTCGACCAACCCCTCCACCGGCCACAGAGCGGCGAGGTCTTCCGCGGTGCGCAGAATCTGCCGCGCCCTTGGCCGTCGTAGCCGCCGCGCCGAACCTTCTGCACCAGCGGCGGCACGATCGGGCCGTCCAGCAGCGACGCCGCCGTCGTCCGGGCGTCGGTCAGCCGAAAATCCAGCGTGGGCAGTTGCGTTTCATGCAACCAGCGTTTCTGCAGGCCCTTGTCCCTGAGGCGCGCGAGGGTGTCCGGGTCCGGGCGGACCGACACCCGTCCCTTACCGGCGGCATCCCGCAGGAGCTCCAGGCAGGCGTCGGGTACCGCCTCGATCTCGAAAGTAATCCCGTCGCAGCGCCCCACGAAATCCTCGAGCGCGACGACATCGTCCAACTCCGCCGCGATCACCTCGTCGGCGACATGCATCGCCGGGGCCTGCGGATCGGGGGTCAGGACAATGGTATGCACACCCAGCCGGCGGGCCGCCGTGCACAGGAGTAAGCCCAGCTGGCCGCCCCCGATAATACCGAGGCTGCCCTGCTCGCTCGCTGCATCGCTGATAGATTGCCGGTCGTGCATGCGTTCCCCATCTTCGCCATGCGGGTTCAAGCGCAGCTTAAAGGATTACGGTTCGAGAGAAAAACCCACAATTTTACTGTTAATTCGAGAATGCCGAAAGACCTGCAGCGCACTGGTAGTGGCTCGTTTTGAAAATATGCCCGGAGCGTCAGGAGGGTATGCTCTCCCTGGAACCGTGCGGCGACAGGACGTCGCCGCCCGAGCCTGGCCAGGGACGGCCGCTTTTTGGCGTGTTCCAGGGAGAGCATACCCTCCTGACGCTGCAACTCCGGCGATAATTCAAAACGAGCCACTACCCGCGCACTACTACAGCCAGCGACACGCTGCACGGGCGCTGCCCTCGCCGCCGGAGAGACACGGGGCAGTCAGGCGCCGGCGGGGCTGCCGGATTTGCCCTCGAACATCTCCATGGCCCGGGCGCGCTGGAAGGTAATGCAGGTGGAGTCGGCGGGAATCTCGTCCAGCGGCACGGCGACCTCGTCCGGCGTGATATTGGCCTCCGCCGCCGCTTGGCGCAGGGCGTCCAGGTCGAAGTTGTACAGTTTCGCGGCGTTTTCCCCCAGCATCATGCGCACTTCCTTCTCGTCGATATCGGAGAAGGCGAAACGCATGTTCTCCCGGGAATACGGATAACAGCCCTCGTAATGCGGGTAATCGTTGCCCCAAAGCACCCGGTCGATACCCACCGTGTGGCGGCCCTTGACGTCCGCGACCGAGGGAAAACTCGCCCCGTACCAGCAGTTGCGCTTGGCGTAGAAACTCGGCGGTTCCACGAGGGCCGGGTCCTTGGAGGTATCGATCTCGCCGATGTAACCCGCCTTCCAGGCCATGTACATGCCGTCCATCTGCTGCATGAGTTTCGGCGCCCAGGCGCTGCCCGACTCGGTGAGGATGTAACGCAGTTTCGGGAAACGCTCGAACACGCCGCCCATGATCAGGTTGGTGTAACCGCGCTGCACATAAAAGGACATCTCCATCGCCCACAGGGCATTGGAACCCTGGCCGTCGCCGTAGTACGGCGAGCCCTGGCCCGAATGCTGGTTCATCACGAGGTCGCAATCCTGAATGGCCGCCCACAGACGATCGTAGCGCGGGCTGTTCAGGGGCTCCAGGTGTGTCTCGCTCGGCGAGGGCAGCGGCAGCAACACACCGCCGCGCAGGTTGTGCTCGGCGATCCACTCGACGTCCTCGATGGCGTCGTCGATGTCGTTCAGGTGTATCAGGCCGATGCCCGCCCGCTGGGCCGGCGCCTCGGCGCAGAAGTCCGCCAGCCAGCGGTTGTGCGCGCGCATGCCGGCAAGCTGCAGGCGGTAGCGGTCCGGCGATGGCGGCGGCGCGATGTGAAACGGTGCGTCGTAAAAGGGCGGCACCGTATTGGGAAAGATCACCTCGCCGACCACGCCGTCGCTGTGCAGGTCCGACAGGCGCAGATCCGAATTCCAGTTCTTCTCCTTCTTCTTGCTGACATGCTTGACCGACGGGCTTTTGTAACTGCCGCGCCAGGCATCGAATTCCTCGCGGTACCCGGGATCGAGATAGTCGCGGTAGGTCTGGATGGCGGCGCCCGCGTGGGCGTCGGCGGTGATGCAGATAAAGGGTTCGTTGCTCACTGCGTAACTCCCGCTATGCCTCAGGCATAGAATTGCTGGTAGTATTTCCTGATCTGGTGAATCGGTCCGTCACCGTCGCAGAGCACGGGACTCTCGTGAAACTTCTTGTGCTCCCAGATGGGCACGTCCTGCGAATGCTGGCGCGTCACTTCGTCGATAAATGCCTGGCCAACCACGCGCGCCGTTTCCTCGTCGCCGTCCAGCACCTTGGAGCGAAAGCGGATGATCGACTCGTGCAGTTCCTCGTCCACCGGCGTCCCCGTAATCACCAGCAATGTCTCGCCGATACCCTGGAAGCGCGTGATGCCGATACTGCCGCCGTGGGACTCGATATCCACCCGTCCCTTCAACTCCCCGTCCGGCGTGCTGAACGTCAGGCCCTGGTAGGCGCGCATGATGTGGCCGTCAAAGGTAAAGGTCTTTTCCGGAATATCCGGCGTGCCGTGAACGTAGCGAAAGTGCGGCGAATCGACGACGTTTTCCGCCATTTCCTGGGGATGACTCTTTATCCGGGCCGTATGGTAGACAATATCGAGCCATCCCTCCTCCGCCACCAGTTCGGGGATGTCGGGCACTTCCCACATGGGCGGCTCGCCGTCCGGGTGATGCCACATGAACACAATGCCGTTCTTCTCGCAGGTGGGATAGACGCCGATCTTCGCCCTGGGAGGAATACGCTTGGCGTAAGGCACCTCGATGCACTCGCCGCTGCAGTCGAAACGCCAGTGGTGGAACGGACAGCGAATACCGTTGCCGACGATCTCGCCGCCGTAACCCAGGTGCGCGCCGAGATGGGGGCAGTACGCATCCATGACCGTGGCCTCGCCGTCCTCGGTACGGAACAGCACGAATTCCTTGCCGACGTAATGGATCGCTTGCACCTCTCCCGCCGGCAGATCCTTCGATTCGGCGACCCGGAACCAGCCGAACGGCATGGGCAGAGGGATTCGTTCACTCATATAAATGGCCTCATTGCGCGCGGGGGAAGTCGGGAAACATCGCCTGTTACTGAACGAGGCGCTTCGCTGTCGCGTGCGGACTTTCCGCACACATGGACAAAAAACCCGCGCTGTGCTGCAAAAAATTATAGCCGAAGGTCACGGCAGCGCCTATCTTTATAAGACACTTGTCTGATGATAACATGGCGCCCACTTCCGCGCTATGGCTCTCATCGCCAGCAACACAGCGTATGGAGCAGCGGACATCTGTGCGGCGGAGATCGCCGGAACGTCGCAGGAACCGGCCACGATCCGCGAGTACAGTGATATGAGAAGTGCGGTGATATAAGAAGTGCAGTGATATAAACGGGCGTCGTCGGGGTCCACTGCGCCGTATTTAACTCTGCGGAGCGAATTTCGCGCCGCTGCTTTTGAAAGGCACTGCTCATGGCTGAAAAATCGTGGTTGATGGGCATCGATGTCGGCGGCAGCGGCGTGCGCTGCCTGCTGGTCGATTCCGCGACGCGCGCCGTCACCGCCAGCGCCCGTCCCCTGCGCTACACACCCGCTCCCGGCACTTTCGGTACCGGCCACGACATCGATCTGGAGGCGCTGTGGGGCGCGCTCGGTGACGCCGCGCGCGACGCGGTGGGCCATGCCGGCATCGAGCCGCGGCAGATCGCCGCGCTGTCCGTATCGGCCATGCGTTTCAGTACCGTCGTACTCGACAGGGACGGCAAACCGCTGCTGGCGGCTCCCAATATCGACGCGCGCGCCGCGGGCGAATGTTTCGAGATCGCTGACCAGCTCGGCGCGTCGTTGCTGGAGGCCACGGGCTCCTGCGCCCTGCCCATGCACACGGGCGCGCGCCTGAAGTGGCTGCAGAAACAGCTCGGCGGCAGTCTGGCAAGCGCCGCTGCCGCATACGGTGTGGGCGAATGGCTCACCGAGAGGCTGTGCGGCGCGCGCGCCATGGATGCCTCCCAGGCCAGCGCCAGCGGACTGTTGCAACTGGCGCAGCGCGAATGGGCCTGGAGCGTGATCGACGCGCTGGAGCTGCCCCGCGAACTGTTTCCCCCGCTGTACGATGCCGGCACCGCCCTGGGCGCGCTGTCGGAGACAGCCGCCGCCGAATTGGGGCTGGCGACCGGCACGCCCGTGGGCATGGGCGGTGGCGATACCCAGCTCAGCCTGCTCGGCGCCAACGCCATAGAGCCGGGACAGTGCGCCGTGGTCGGCGGCACCACCGCACCCGTGCAGGTCGTCTGTGACCGGCCCGTCGCCGACCCGGCCGGATCACTGCAGGGCGCTCACCACGCAGTGCCGGGGCGCTGGGTTGTGGAAAGCAACGGCGGCGCCATGGGCCATTCGATCAGCACCATGGCCCGCATCCTGTTCCCCGAATCCCCCGAACCCGAACTGCGACTGTTCGCGGAGGCCGCGCAATCCGAGCCCGGCGCCGCCGGCATGCTTTCCACACTGGGCGCCGACATGATCGACATGGCAGCGCCCGGCATGCCCGTCGGGCAGATCACCATGAGCCACATGGGGCTCGGCGAGGATGCGGCGCCGCGGCGCCACCTCGCCCGGGCAGTGGTCGAGGGCTGCGCCTGTGCCCTGCGCGCGAACCGGGAGCGTCTCGCCGCGACGGCGGGCGTCGAGCTGGACCGGGGTATCATCTTCTGCGGCGGCCTGTCGCGCAGCGACACCTTCGGGCAGTTACTGGCGGATATCAGCGACTGTGAAGTGGCGGTGGCGGCGCCGTGGCAGACGACCGCGCTGGGGGCCGCGATCTGCGCGGGGGTCGCGGCGGCAACCTTCAGGGATTTCGACGAGGCCTGTGCCGCGCTGTGCGGGGAGCGCACCCGCTTCGTGCCCCGGGAGACGGCGCGCGAGGAAAACCGGCAATTGTTCGCTACCTGGCAGCGCTTCCGGGAACAGGCACGGGCGGCCACCGTGGCGGTGGACCACCTGATGCCCCGGGTGCTGCGCGAGGCGCCCCCGGCGCCGCAACCGGGCGGCGACAGCCATCGGCCCGCGGCGCTCATATCGGCATCCTTCGACCAGGCCTCCCTGGAGCGGCTGCGCGGGCACATGGATGTCACCTACGCCAGCTTTCGCGAATCCAGACGCCTGCTGACCGGCGCGGACCTGGTGGCGGCGCTGGCGGGCATGCAGGTCTTCGTCACCGAAGTCGACGTGGTGGATGCCGGGGCACTGGCGCAACTGCCCGACCTGCGCGTCGTGGCCGCCTGTCGCGGCGACGCCGTCAACGTGGATGTGGACGCCTGCAGTGCCTACGGCATCCCGGTGTTGTTCGCCCCCGGTCGCAACGCCATCGCCGTCGCCGATCTGGCGGTGGGCTTCATGATCAGCCTGGCGCGCAAATTGCCCGCCGCCAGTGAATTCTTGCGCCAGGAGGATTGCACGGCGGGCAACATGGCGAAGATGGGGCAGGCCTTCAGTCAATTGCAGGGCAACGAGCTGTGGCGCAAGACCATCGGGCTCGTGGGGCTCGGGGCGGTGGGACGTGCGGTCGCCAAAAGGCTGGCGGGTTTCGAGGTCGAGCTGCTCGTCGCGGATCCTTTCGTTACCCCGGAACAGGCGGCTCTGTCGGGCTGCCGCCTGACCGACCTGGATACCCTGCTGGCGCAGTCCGATTTCGTCAGCCTGCACGCGGCGGTCACCCCCGAGACCCGGGGCATGATCGGCGCCGCACAATTCGAGCGCATGAAACCCGGCGCCTTCTTCATCAACACCGCCCGCGCCGCGCTCATCGACGAGCAGGCGCTGGTGGATGCGCTGGAGCAGGGGCACATCGCCGGCGCCGCGCTGGATACCTTCGCCGAGGAACCCCCGGGCTTCGATCATCCGCTGGTGCAACATCCCGACGTCATCGCCACGCCGCACTCGGCGGGCAACACCCGCGAGGTAGCCGCCCACCAGGGAGAGAGTGTGTCCAGCGCCCTGCTGCAACTTCTGGCGGGCGGCAGGCCGGCCAATGTGCTCAACCCGCAGACTCTGGACAGCTTCAGTTGGGAGGGGCCGCGCCCCGAGCCCGACCCGGACGAGCTCGCACGACTGGCGCAAAAGAGCGGCCCGGCGGTCACCGACCTGCAGCGCGACGCCCAGGCAGCCGGAAGCCGGTCCGGCGCCGACACGGCGCCGGCGGCCGATGTCGCCGCGCCCGCGGAGATCGTCGAGAAGATGAGCGCCATTCTGGAGCGCTTCTGCGCGGACATCGCGGCGGACGATGCGATCGTCGCCACCAGCGCCGACCGGCAGGTCACCCTGCAGTTCAGTGTGCTCGATCTCGGCCTGGACTTTCATATCGGCCTGGACAACGGGCAGGTCCTCAGCGGCCTGGGCCCGGCGCCGGCGGGCGCGGACGTGTACCTGGAAATGCGCGCGGAAATACTCGACGGCATGTTCGCCGGCACCGTCGACACCATGGAATGCGCGATGAACGGCGAGATCTCCTTCCGGGGCGACACCGCCAAGGCCATGACACTGCAACAGATGAACGCGGACATGGCGCGCCTGTACAAGGCCGCCCGGGAAGCGGTGGGTGACCCGGGCGACCTGGCCGCCATCCCCCGGCCCGGCGCCGCGGCCGCCACACCGGCGGCGGGCGCCGGCGATATCCGCGAGGATCTCGTCCGGATCATGCAGGAGCTCTACGAGGGGCAGGTCATCACCGCCACCGGCGGCAATATCAGCGTGCGCATTCCCGACACCGCGGACGAGGCTTGGATCACGCCCAGCCGCCTGTTCAAGGGCGACCTGAAACCCGAGGTGATGGTGCGTATCAATCTCGAGGGCGAGGCCCTGGACCGGGGCAGCCGCTCGCCCTCCAGCGAATGGTGCATGCACACGCGCATCTTCGAGGTAAAGCCGGAGGCCAACGCGGTCATACACGCCCACGCGCCCAACGCCACGATCCTGGCGAATGCCGACCTGCCCTTTCTGCCGATCTCCACCGAGGCCGCCTTCTTCGGCAATATCCCGCGCATCCCCTTCATCATGCCCGGCACCGCGGAGCTGGCCGACGCGGTCGCCGAGGCGATGGAAGACGAGTGGGCCGTGCTGATGATCAACCACGGCATCATCGTCGCGGGCCGCAGCCTGCGCCGGGCGGCGGATATGGTGGAAATCATCGAGCGCACCGCGGAAGTCATTCTCGGCTGCTACGCCGTGGGCCGGGAACCGCCGGTATTGCCGGAAGATGCCGCGGGCTACTTCCGCAAGCTGGGGGACATCGTCGCATGAGCCGCCGCGGGGGTTCACTGCCCATATGAGCGTTCTGCGCCTGTCCCATATCGGTATCTGTGTCGCGGAACTCGAGCGCTCGGTGCGTTTTTATCGCGACGTATTCGGCTTCCGCGAACTGTCGCGGCTGGAGATAGAGGGCGCCGAATCGGACCAGTTGATCGAACTGCCCGACGGGAAATTGCAGGCCGTCTATCTGGAACGGGACGGGACACGGATCGAACTGTTGTACTACCCCAAGGTGGGACATATTCCCATCGATGCGCCGCGCCCCATGAATCTGGCGGGGCTGACCCACCTCTCCTTTCGCGTCGACGATGTCGACGCGACGCTCGCCGCGGTCGAGGAGGCCGGCGGACGCTGCCTGAGCGCGACGCGCATCGGCAACCGGGAGTTCGGCTGGGCGGCGGTGTTCGTCACCGACCCCGACGGAATGCGCATCGAACTGCTGCAGTCGCCGGGCGACCCGAATTCCCTGCCCGGTGCCTGACAAAACCCAACCCGGAGAACTGCTATTGAAGTCCCTAACTGAAATCGAACAGGAACTGATCGCCCCCGGCGGGCCCTTTGAAATCGTGATGGAGGAGGTGCTCGGCGAGCGCATCAAGGTCTTCAAGAACCGCAACCGCTCCCTGCGCGAGCTGCTGGAAAATTCCCTCAATCACGCCGACAGCGAATACATCGTCTGCGAGGGCCGGCGCATCACCTTCGCCGAACACTACCGGCGCGTGTGCGCCGTCGCCGCGACCCTGCGCGAAAAATACGGCGTGCAAAAGGGCGACCGGGTCGCCATCCTCGCGGACAACCACCCCGAGTGGATCATCACTTTCTGGGCGACTGTCAGTATCGGCGCCGTCTGCGTCGGGCTCAACGGCTGGTGGCAGCGCCCGGAAATCCTCTACGGCCTGGAAAACTCGGACCCCAAACTGCTGGTGGGGGACCGCAAGCGCCTGGACCGGATTGCGAACGATGCCATGCCTTTTCCCGTCGTCTGTATCGAGGAGGATTTCGAGCAACTGGAACGCTGCGACGGCGAGGAACTGCCGCACTGCGATATCGCCGAGGACGACCCGGCGCTGATCCTCTATACCAGCGGCACCACGGGTCGCGCCAAGGGCGCCCTCCTCAGTCATCGCGGGCTTATTACGTTCCTCTCCTCTACTGTGTTCAGCGGATTTCGCATGATGATGCTGGAGGCCGAAGCAGGTGGCGAATCGAGTGGCGGCAGCCTGCCCAACTGCGGCCTGTTCTCCGCGCCGCTGTTCCATCTCTCGGGTCTTTTCACGGGGGTCATTACCAGCCTGGCCGTGGGCATGAAAACCGTCTGGACGCTGGGACGCTTCGACGCGGAAAAAATACTCCGGCTGATCGAGGCGGAAAAGGTCACGGCCTGGACGTCACTGGGCAGCATGGCCGCCCGCGTGCTGGACCACCCCGAATTCGACCAGTACGATGTCTCCAGCGTACAGCGTCTGGGCTCCGGCGGCGCGCCCACCAGCGAGGCACAGCAAAAGCGCATGACCGAGGCTTTTCCGGGCACCAGCGGCAGCATGGCGCTCGGTTACGGACTCACCGAGTCGACCGGCGTCGGCACCCACAACTGGGGGGAACTGCTGCGCGAGC
Organism: Halioglobus sp.; assembly: GCA_034521205.1. Classification (GTDB taxonomy): domain Bacteria; phylum Pseudomonadota; class Gammaproteobacteria; order Pseudomonadales; family Halieaceae; genus Marimicrobium. Next base: position 1,021,009 of record JAXHMT010000004.1, on the reverse strand, counting down.
GCCCCAATTCGGTCGGCCGGGTATTTCCGGGCATCGAGATGAGCATCCGCGACGAGTACAACAATCCGCTGCCCCGCCGGCGAGCAAGGCGAAATCTGTATCCGCGGCAGTTGCGTGATGCTCGAGTACTGGCGCAATCCCGGGGCCACTGCCGAGAGCATCGGACCCGGACGCTGGCTGCGCACCGGCGACATCGGGCACTTCGAGGGCGAGTTCCTGTACATCAATACCCGCGCCCGCGATCTCATTCTGCGCAATGCGGAAAACATCTACCCGGTCGAGATCGAGCATTGCCTGGAGCTGCACCCGGCAGTGCGTGAAGCGGCGGTGATCGGCGTGCCCCACCCCGACCTGGGCCAGGAGGTCAAGGCCGTGGTGGTGGCGAGCGCTTCCGTCGCACCGGCAACCGATGACCTGCACGCGCACTGCGCCCTGCACCTCGCGCCCTTCAAGGTGCCGAGCCAGTGGGAACTGCGCAGCGAACCGCTGCCGCGCAACGCCGCCGGCAAGGTATTGAAAAAGGTGCTGACAGGCGAAGCCGAGATGGGGCTCACCGAGGAATGAGGGCGTTGCCGCGGGGCGGGCTGCAGTCACCCGGGCGCAGCAACGCATAAACTCTCTTCCGGATTGCTGGCGGCTCTGTTGTTCGCCGCGCTTGGAGGAAAGCGCGCGGGTTGCAACGACCATGAGCGCGGTGGTGGTGGCCGTGCTGTCCGCAATCATTGTAGGATAGCGGGAGACTGCCGAACAGCCATAACTTTGCAGTCAGGAGAACCCCGCATGCGCATATTTTCCGCCCTTGTGGTACTGACACTATGTATTGTGGTCACGGGTACCGCTCGTCTGCATGCTGATCCACTGTCGGATGAGCTCGCTGCCCGCCTGCCTGCCGAACGCAAGGGCCAGGTACTTTTGTACGGGGCCTATGGCTTTACCGGCAAGGGCATCGCGCGACTTGCTGCACGGTATGACATTGTGCCGGTATTGTCGGGGCGCAATCCCGAAAAGTTGCAGGCGCTAGCAGACGAGGTTGGCTATACGCATGTTCCGCTGACGCTCGACAATCACGACCGGCTGGTCGAGGTGTTGCGTCACTTCGAACTGGTAATGCACATTGCCGGCCCCTACACCTACACGGCGAAGCCGATGCTGGATGCCGCGGTCGAGGCGACGCACTATGTTGATCTGACGGGGGAAATGCACGTAATACAGGCGCAGCTGGATCGGCATGAGGAATTTCGGTCTGCCGATATCATGGTGATGCCGGCCGTGGGATTTGATGTTGTGCCAACCGACTGTCTCAACCTCTACGTCGCGCGCAAGGTGCAGAACCCATTGCGGCTTGAACTGCTGATCAACAGCGATTATGAGACGGCCGAGGGCGCGCAGGCCAGTCGCGGTACTATCAAATCCGGATTGGAGATGTTGTCGCGACCGTTGCTGATGCGCATCGACGGACAGATGATCGAAGTCGAAAAACCCAAGGTAGTAACACGGGAAATTGACGGTCAATCGCGCAAGCTTGTGCAGATACCCTGGGCCGACATGGTTACCTCCTGGGTCAGTACTGGTGTGCCGACCATTGAGGTGTACCAGCATCAGTCCGGGGAGTTGCCCGATTGGGTTCTCTGGCTGATCAGGCGACAATGGGGCAAGGATATGCTTATCTGGCTGGTCGATCACTTCTTCCCGGAAGGACCGCCACCGGAAGCGAGGGCGCAGCGCCGGGTACAGCTTATAGCTACCGCGAGCAATGCGCGTGGTGAGAGCTTCAGTGCCGAGATGATCACCCCCGAGCCCTATCGCCTGACTTTTCACAGTGCGCTGATCGTTGCGCGCCGGATCCTGAATGGGCAGTGGGAAGCGGGCTTTCAGACACCGGCGAAACTTTACGGGCCGGATCTGGCGCTGGAAATTCCGGGTGTAAGCCGGCGTGACCTGTAGCGAGGATATTTGGGGTCAGGGATCTGGGGTCAGTGAGACTCAATCGGCGAAAAAGGGGACGGAGGGAATCGATCTGTAATCCCTCCGTCCCCTTATTATCCTCCTTTATCCTTATCCCGTCCCCTTTATCCCATTGGAGGATCTTCATAGCATTGCGCCAACGAAGCACGTGATATATGATGACGACGTATGTTATCATCGTCAGGGCGCTCGCATGAGAACCATCGTGGATTTGCCCGAAGAGCAGATCGAAACCCTCAAACAACTCAGCAAGCAGTCGCGCCAGTCACGGGCCGAGCTGGTGCGCCGGGCCATTGCGGAATATCTTCGGCATCACCATTCGGAATCATCCGAAGATGCTTTTGGCATCTGGCGTAATCAGCCCCGTGAGAGCCTCGACTACCAATACAAACTGCGTGATGAGTGGGAGTCGTGAAAGCTCTGCTCGACACCAATATTCTCCTTGATTATCTCAATGGCATCGAAGCGGCCCGCAAGGAAATACAGCGCTACACTCAATCCCTGATCAGCCCTGTCTCCTGGATGGAAGTGATGGTCGGCGTCGCCGCCGAACAGGCGCCGGTGGTTCGTTCCTTTCTGGCGGGGTTTCAGCAGATTGTGATCAACCAGGAGGTTGCCGAACTAGCGGTGGCCATCCGCCGGGAACACCGGATTCGCCTGCCCGACGCTATTATCTGGGCCAGCGCCCGGAGCGAAAGCGCACTGCTGGTTACCCGCAACAGCAAGGACTTCCCACCCGACGAGCCCGACGTACGCGTGCCATACAGGCTCTGATATTTGGGGTCAGTGTAAAAACTCTTCAATCAAGAACCGTTAATGAAATCATTCGACAGAATTTTTACACTGACCTCAAATATCCGAAACAGCTGGATTCCCGCCTTCGCGGGAATGACGGAGCAGATAGTTTCAGGCTTGAGTAAGTGCCATTCCTCTCTGACCCTGAATATCCAGGATTGCGCAGGCTCCTATCGTTCACGATCTTATAAGTTAGGATAAAGCCTCTTCAATTTAATGCGAGCATTCTCACTGGTAAACCGCCAGTCCACAGGCTTGGTATGTTGATTGCGTTCTTCAACCCAAGCCCTTACCTCTGCCGTTACCGTTTGCATATCCGGCAATCGTCTCGCCAGACATTGCCGACTCAACACACTGAATTCACATTCCGCCATGTTAAGCCAGCTGCCGTGTTTAGGGGTATAAACCAATTCGAGTCTCTCAAGCAGTGCTCTCGCAGTTTCGGGTGGAAATGCTTTGTAGAGTGAGGCACCGGTATGGGTATTGAGATTGTCCATCACCAGGGTAATACACTCTGCATCAGGATAGTCCTCCTGCACCAATCGACGTACACCTTCAGCCCATTCACAGGCAGCGTGATTATCCGCTACCTGAATGCGACGCCAATTCTCAAAGGGCGCGTAAAACAAGATCAGATGCGATACGCCATTGCGTTCGTACTCGACATCGTAGCGTTCACTCTGCCCCGCCTTGGCCGCGATGGATGGCCGAACTTCTTTGGTACATTGCACACTGGTTTCGTCCATGCATACGACTGGGTGCAACTTGTCCTGTGGCCGCTTATAAACCTCCAGCACTGCTTCCATCTGACAGACAAAATGCGCGTCACCTTGTGCCGGAATGCACCACATCCGCTTTTGCCAGGGTTTTATGGTGTTTTTTTAAAACCTGGCGGACACATTCGTGGGAGATGGACTCTACAACGTCCAACTCAATGAGCTTGTCTTTCAATAGATGCAAGGTCCAACGGGCGCGGCCTGCAGGGGCATCGCTGCAGGCGAGACTGATCAAGCGGGCCTCACCCTCCCCATCTAATCGTTGCGCGCGATCACGGGAACGTCTTTTCCGTTCCAGTGCTGAGTCCAAGCCTTCGGTGACACAACGCTCGCGTATTTGCTCCACCGTGCGTCGGGTAAAGCCAGTTCGCTCTGCTGCGTCTCTATCGATTAGCTTTGGACCCTGTTCACCCTCGTCAACGAGCAGCAATACCTCTGCATGTCGCCGGCGATAGGCTGCTTCTCGTCCGCGTCGGACCAACCCTTGTAGTCGGGTCCGTTCATCTACTGTTAACTTGACGACATAACGCTTTTTCATTGTTATATTCCTCAACAGGTTAGGCTGGCCTATTGAGAAACCACTTTAACATCCTAAGTTGTGAGAATGAAGATGCTCTATGGTATCCCCGCAAACTCGCCATACCGCTGCAGGTGATAGTGCTCGTCCCCCAGTGTCTGCTGCGCCACCCGGGCGCGCTTGAGAAAAAAGCCTATCTCTTCTTCGTCCGTCATGCCGATACCGCCGTGCATCTGGATGCCCTCGTCGCTGACCAGGCGGAAGGTGTCGCAGACCTGGACCTTCGCCGTGCTGGCCATGAGCGGAACACCTGGCAGCGTCCTCGTCAATACTGCGCAGCGCCTTCATGACGACCGAGCGGGACAACTCGATCTCGCAGAACATCTGCGCGGCCCGGTGCTGCAGGGCCTGAAAACTGCCGATGGAGGCGTCGAACTGCTCGCGCTGCTTCAGGTAGGCAACGGTGCGCTCGAAGGCCTCCTGCATCGATCCCAGCATTTCGGCGCACAGGGCGATATTGCCGCGGTCGATGATCTGCTGCAGGAGCGTATAACCTTCGTGCAACCCACCGAGCAGATCGGTACCCGCCACCTGTACGCCCTCGAAGCGCACCTCGGCCATGTTGCGACTGTCCACCATGGTGCGCCGCTCCACCGTCACGCCCCGGGCTTCGCGGTCGACCACGAACAGCGAAATGCCCTCCGTATCGCCTTCTTCTCCCGCGGTACGCGCCGCGACAATGAATTTATCCGCGACGTGGCCATCGAGAACATGCAGTTTGCGCCCGTCGATGACGTAGCCGTTGTCTGCCGGAGCGCCACTGGCAACAATCTGGGCCGGTCGGTGGTGGGTGCCCTCCTCCAGGGCGAGGGCGAGCAGGAGTTCGCCCGCCGCGATACGCGGTAGCAGGTCGGACTTCTGCGCCTCGCTGCCGCCCAGCACGATGCCGCTGCCGCAGAGCGCGACCGTGGCGAAAAGCGGACTGGCTGCCAGTGTCCGCCCCGCGGCCTCCAGCACGACGCCCAGCTCCACAAAGCCGCAGTCCAGGCCGCCGTATTCCTCCGGCAGGAAGGTGCCGGCCCAGCCCATGTCCACCATCTCGCGCCACAGCGCCCGGCTGAAACCGTCCGGGTCGCGCTCGTCGCGCAACTGGCGCAGCGCCCGCACCGGTGCCTTTTTCCTGAAGAACCCCTCCGCGGAATCCTTCAGCAGAAGCTGCTCTTCGTTCAGTGCCAGTGACATACCGATATTTCCCGTGATATTCGCCGCCGACCTTATGCGGAAGGCAGGCCGAGAACGCGCTTGGCGATGATATTGAGCTGGATTTCGGAGGTGCCGCCCTCGATGGAATTGGCCTTGCTGCGCAGCCAGCTCCGGGCCACGGCGCCCTCGTCGAATACCTCACCCTCCCAGCCGAGACTGTCCATGCCGCCGATCGCGATCATCATCTCCCGGCGCTGCTTGTTGATCTCGGCGCCGATGTACTTCAGCACCGAAGACGTGGGGCCGGGATCGCCTCCGGCCTGCATCTCGTCGCCCACGCGTTGCATGGTGAGCGTGAAGGCCTGCTCGCTGATCTGGAAGTGCGCCAGGCGCTCGCGCAACACCGCGTCGTCCAGCGCGCCGTCCCGATTACCGAGCTTTTCCAGGGCGAGCTGCTCCAGGCTTTTCTTGCGGCCGGAACGGCTGCCGCCAATGCCCGCCGCATTGCTGCGTTCGTGTTGCAGCAGGAATTTTGCGATGGTCCAGCCGTCGTTGAGCTTGCCGACGAGGTTGCTCTTTGACACCACGACATCGTCGAAGAACGTCTGGCAGAAGGGCGAGGCGCCGCTGATCAACCTGATGGGCGAGGTACTGACACCCTCGGACTCCATGTCGAAGAGCAGGAAACTGATGCCCTCGCGCTTGGGCGCCTGCGGGTCCGTGCGCACCAGACAGAAGATCCAGTCCGCCATATCGGCGTAGGTCGTCCAGATCTTGGCGCCGTTGACCAGAAAATGATCGCCCTTGTCCACCGCCGAGGTCTGCAGGCTGGCCAGGTCCGATCCCGCCCCGGGCTCGCTGTAGCCCTGGCACCAGCGGATCTCGCCGCGGGCGATTTTCGGCAGGTGCTCCAGCTTCTGCTCTTCCGAGGCGAACTTGAACAGCGCGGGGGCGAGCATGATGATGCCCAGGCTGGTCAGCGGCCCGCGACACCCCAGGCGCGCCATTTCCTGGCGCAGCACGCCCGCCTGTTCGTGATCCAGACCGGCCCCGCCGTACTTCCGTGGCCACTGCGGCACGGTCCAGCCCTGCTGCGCCATGCGTTCGAGCCAGAGCCTCTGGTCCTCGCTCTGGAACTGGAACTTGCGTCCCCCCCAGCAGATATCCTGGTCGCCGCGCATGGGCTGGCGCATGCTTGCGGGGCAGTTCTCCTCGAGCCAGGCGCGAACCTCTTCCCGGAAAGTGTCGAGTTGTGCCATATCACTCCCTTGCTCGTCAGCGAATCAATCGCGGTGGGCGCCGCGGCGATGCGCGGGCCGGTTACCGGCGGGGTGTGCCGGGGTTCAGGTGTCGAACAGGACCTTCAGATGCGTGGGCCCCCGGAAGGCGACGCCGCGAATCCTGCTGGGCGCGTCGACGTCGGGATCGAAGCGCAGGTTTTCCAGCCGGTCGAGCAGGATGTTGAGTCCGATGGTCGCTTCGGCGAAACCGAAGTCCTTGCCGGCGCAGTAGTGGCGCCCGTAACCGAAGGCCAGGGAGCGCTCGCTGTCGCGGTCTATATCGAATACGTCCGGACTCTCGAATACTTTTTCATCGCGATTCGCCGAGCCCAGCAGAATCATCACCCCGGTGTCGTCGGGGATGGTCACGCCGCCGATCTCCACTTCGCGGTTGGTGGCGCGGGAAATGAACTGCACCGGCGATTCCCAGCGCAGCGACTCCCACAACAACGGCTCTATCCTGCTGCGGTCATTGCGCACCAGCTCCATCAGGTCCGGGTTGTGAAGCAGCGTGGACAATACGTTGCCCAACAGGTGATAGGTGGTATCGGCGCCACCGGTGATCAACAGGCGCAGGAAGCTGATGATTTCCTCGTCGGTCATGCGCTCGCCCATGACTTCCGCTTCGATCAATCTGGAAATGAGATCGCCGGAGAGGTTCTCGCGCTTTTCCGCCAGCACGGGACCGAGGTATTTGCGCATGCACTCGGAGCCGCGCATGCCGCGCTCGGGGTCAGCCGCCACGTGAGTCAGGTCAACGCCCCATTTGTGAAAATCATCGGCGTCCTCCTCGGGCAGTCCAAGGATCTGCACGAACACCGACAGGGGATAGAGAAAGGTAAAATCCGGGACCAGATTGCTTGTGCCGCTCTCCGCGAATTTGTCGATCAACCGGTTGGCGGTGGCCCGCGCCCTGGCTTGAAAATCATCGCCCAGCGCGCGCGGACGCAGGGCGGGGGTGATCAGGGTGCGGTGCTTGAGGTGTTCCTGGCCGTTCATGCCGACAATGGTCTTGCCGAACACCATGCCGATCCCCGGGTAGTCGGGACTGTTGGACTTGCTGGAAAAGGTCTCGTCGTCCAGCAGCGCCTTCGTGGCCAGCTCGAAATTGGCAATGTAATAGTAGGTACCGACCCGGCCCACCGGCGCGTTCTCGCGCAACTCCCTGTAGATTGGAAACGGGTTCTCCACCGGGTCAATGGGACCCAGCGTGAACAATTGCTCGGCGGTTGTGGGCTGGGTAAAACTGGTCACGATCAATGCCTCGCGATAACTATTATTGAATAAGAATTATTGAATAAGAATTTACTACGACAGATCAGGCGACACGGCAAGACCACCCGGCACGAGCGACAATCCCAGAATGGCAGAACGCGCCGGATTTTTCAAGCCACCTGTCTGAAATAAACCGGCGCGGCGTTCAATCCGCCAGAGTGAAAGCGAACAGCGTGTCGCCCAGCGTGGTGCGCATGTAGGAGTGACCGCCGGCGGCGATTACCACAAACTGCTTGCCGCTGTGCTCGCCGCGGTAGGTCATGGGGGTGGCCTGCGCCCCGGCGGGCAGCCGGCCGCGCCACAGTTCCTCGCCGGTGGCGGCGTCAAAGGCACGGATGTAGTTGTCGAGGGAGGCGCCGATGAATACCAGGCCGCCGGCCGTCACCAGCGGCCCCCCGGCACTGGGAAAACCCATGGCCGGAAAATACGGGAACCAGGACAGACCCGGCACCATGTCGCGCGGGGTACCCAGTGGCGTTTTCCAAACCACCTCGCCGGTGTCCAGACTGACCGACAGCAGCGTGCCCCAGGGCGGGGCAACGCAGGGAATCCCGAAAACCGAGAACAGCAGCCCGTGCTCCATCGCGTAGGGACTCCCGGCATTGTTGGAGTAGCCTCCCGCCTCGTCGTAGCGGGTGCCGTCGGGCTTGTCCCCGCGCCGTATCACCCTGTTGTAGGTCACCACGTGATTCTGCGGCATGACCAGCGCGTTGTTCGGCGCGTCGTAGGCCAGGCTGCCCCAGTTCTGCCCGCCGGCCACGCCGGGGTACTGGATGCTGTATTCGTCCAGCGCCGGCGGGGTGAAAATGCCCTCGTTGCGCGCGGCGGCGATTTTGGCGCGACAGTCGGCGCGGTCGTAGAAGGTGAGTCCCCAGGCATCGTCCGGGGACAGCTTGTGGGGATGCAGGGGCGGTGGAAAGGTGGGGAACGGCTGCGTCGGTGAGGTGTACTCGCCGGGCACGTTCGTCTGCGGCACCGGACGTTCCTCCACCGGGTACAACGGCTCGCCCGTACGCCGGTCGAGAATGAAAAGATGTCCCATTTTGGTGGCCTGCACCAGCGCGGGGACGCTTTCCCCGTCCTTCTCGATGTCGATGAGCACGGGCTGGAAGGCGACATCGTAGTCCCACAGGTCGTGATGCACCGCCTGGAAGCGCCATACGACCTCCCCTGTGTCGGCTCGCAGCGCGACCACCGAGTTGGCGTAGTACCCGTAATCGAACCCGTGCCGCCGCCGGTGGCCGCCGAGATGGTTGATACCGGGGCTGCCGAAAGGGACGAAGACGAGCCCCCGCTCGGGGTCCACGGACAGAATGCTCCACGCGTTGGGCGTGCCCGTGTGATAGCGCTGCTCCGGGGGGGCGCCGACTTCCTGCGGCGACGGAGCGCCGGGCGGCACCGGGTCAAAGGCCCAGCGCAATTCTCCCGTGCGCGCATCCCAGGCCCGGATGACACCGGGGGGCGATTCCACGCGCCGGTTGTCCACGACATGAGCGCCCTGGATCACCATATCGCCGGCCACGACCGGCGGCGAGGTCATCGCCATCTCGTTGCCGTGTATCTCGCCCATGCCGGCGCGCAGATCGACGAATCCCGCCTCGCCGAAGTCGTCACAGGCAGCGCCGGTCGCCGCATCGATTGCCGCCAGTCGCCCGTCCAGCGTGCCCATGAAGACGCGGGTGAGACAGGGCCGCTGTCGCGGCCCCCCCTCGTCCTGCCACAGCGCGACGCCGCGGCACTTGCCCGTGCCGCCGCCGCTCATATCCGGCTCGGCGTCGAAAACCCAGCGCTCCTCGCCCGTCTCGGCATCGACCGCGAAGGCGCGGCTCAGCCCCGAGCAGAAGTAGAGGGTGTTGTCGCGCAGTACCGGCGTCGCCAGGAATGAACTGGGCACCGCGTCCGGTCGCAGCTCGGAGGAATCTCCCGTGCGGTAGACCCAGGCGACTTCCAGCTCGTCAACGTTGTCCGTCGTGATCCGGGCGAGGCTCGAAAAACGCGAGCCGCCGTGATCCCCGCCGTACACCGGCCAGCCGGAAACCGGTTGCGCCGCGCCGGCGGGCGCGGTACAGAGCAATACCGCAGGGAGCACAAACCGGTACATGACCCGCATCAGAAGCGCATCAGTGCCCGACACCGGCGCCCGCGGGACTGCGCGCCGGGCGCACCCCGTCGAACAGCCCGGACGCCTCGATGTCGGGGGCTCCGTCTGGGTCCAGGCGGGTGACCTTGGGTATACCGCCCTCCACATGCCAGGCGGGGCCGGAGGAATGGGAAGTCCACAAGTTCCCCGCCTTGTCCATATCCAGCTCTCTTGTGTAGGTCACGCGTGTCGGCAGGGGATAGATCGTCCAGTTCTCCGTTCGCGGCTCGAAGCGAATGATGCTGTCGCTCTGCGTGCCGGTGATCCATACATGGTCCGTGCGCTGGTCGACGAACACGGCGTAGGGCACTTCGCTGCCGATCGGCTCAACCGGTATCACGTAGCTTTCCTTCCATTCCATGGCCCGCGTGTCAAACCGGTGGATGCTCCCCTCGGCGTAACTGGGCACCCACAGGTCGCCCTTCGAGTTGAAGCGCAGACGCCGGGGCGTGATGAACGGCGTCTCGATGGTCGTCACCTCGAAGGTTTCCGGGTCGATACGCACTATCGTGTCCATATAGAGCTGGCTGGCCCAGACACTGCCGTCGAGGGGATGGATGTCGATACCGTAGGGGACGGGCATATCAACCCCATCCATTTCGGCCGAGCGGTCTTCCAGCCCCAACCAGTCCGCGTTGGCAATAGCGAAGGGCGAGAACCAGGTCATCAACCGCGTTTTCAGGTCGGGGAAGTCCAGCCGTATAAATCTCTGCTCCCGGGTCTCGGGGTCGAACATGCCCACGTGATTGGTGGCGCTGAGGGTGTACCAGAGACGCCCCTGCTGATCGAAGCGCAGGGTATGGGGATTCATACCCTTGTCGAGGTCGACAATGTCCCAGGTCCCGGTCCGCGGGTCGAAACCGGCGAGCTGGTTGCCCCAGGCCAGGGTCACCCAGATCGTGCCGTCCGGCGCCGTCTGCAGGGAGTGGGGCGAGACGTAAGTCTCGACGGCTCTCTGGCTCTTGCGTTGCATCTTCGCGTAAATTCCACCCGGCTCGTGATCGCCGCGGGGAATCTCGTAACTGGTGCGTTCGCCGTCGGGGTTCTCGTCAAAGCGAATCACGTGCAGGGTGTCCAGGGGCGAATCGACCGTCCAGACAGACCCGTCCCGGTGATAGACCATCGGGTCGTGCTGCCCCGATTGCGGCCCGCCCAGGTCCCATTCCTCGACCACCGCCTGGCGCGCGGCGGGCGACGGCACCGGCAGCGGGCCGTCGGCTCCGTCATAGCGGGGCAATTTGGCCAGCACGTTGTCTTCCTCGTAGGCCGCCAACAGGTAGTCCGGCAGGGCCGCGCGCAGGCTGTCGGTGAGAATGGCGCTGCGCCGGCCCATATCCAGAATGATCTCCACCCACTGCTCCCGGCTGAACTGCCGCCGCGAGGTCAGCGGCGAACCCTGCTGGTGGCAGTAGGTGCACTGCGTCTTGAATTCCAGCAGGTGGTCCCGGTTGTCCATTTCCTCCAGCACCAGGTTCATCCAGTAGTTACTGGGCAACTGCTGGATCATGTCCCCCGGCTTGTCGATACGTTCCATCTCGACCCCCAGCCAGCGGCCATCGCCGGCGGGGGACTGTTCCTCGAGCACGACGTCGTGCCAGCCCGCCCGTCGCACGCGCACCCGGTACCCGTCCGGCCAGGGCAGTTGCGGCGACAAAAAGCGGCCCCGCTCGTCGGCGTAGACAGTGAGCGAGTGCACCGGATCGCCGTGGAAGAAAGTGACCAGGGCGCCCTTGACCGGCTCACCGCCCGAGGACACATGGCCGTAGAAAAAACCGGAGTCGCGCTCGCCGGACGCATCGGCCCAGGACGATGACAGCGGAATCAGTACCAGCGCGACGGACAATAACAGGCGCAAAAGCATAGCAATATACCCGGTGGTAATCGGGCGCCGCCGGCGGACAGCAGACTATTGCCCCGGCGGCCCGGACTCCGCCGATCATACTTTCATGCCCGTCACAAGACAACTGCCTTGCAAACTACGCCGGGCGAGTTTGCCCTCGGCGTGAAGCCTGCGGCGCAGGCTCCTGGCCGGACGCATCCGGCGAATGGGAATCGATCACCAGGCGCAGCGCCTTCTCCATCAGCCAGCGCGCCTGTCCGGCATAGGCGTAGACACAGGCGTGAACCGATGCATCCTCCCAGTTCTCGGCGGAACAGCTGGCGGAGTACTCCTCGAAATTGGCCAGCGACCGCACCAGATCCGTGAGATGGCGCGGGCATTCGCAGGCCAGGGCATGGTCGGTCTTGCGCGCCACCGACAGCTCTGCCTCGTCGAACAGGCGCGGCTTGCCCTGCACCAGCTCGGCGAGACTGGCGGTCCCCTCGTCGGCGTCCTTTTCGGCCGCGCTGCGCGCCAGATGAAATGCCAGAAAAGCCGGCTCCGGAGGATAAGCGGAAGAGGCATAACCGCGCCGTTCCAGGGCGTCGCGGCAGCGCTCGGAGCTGCACTGATGCAGCGCCAGCACATTCGTGTTGTCCAGGGCCGCCGCCAGGCGGTCCAGTTCCTCGAGGCGTGCGCCGCTGAGTCCCCCGCATTCGACGACCATGCCGTCCACGGCGCCGATGTCATCGAGCAACCGCCCATCGACGTCGCCCACCGCACACGGGGCCAATAGTGCGTCGACATTGACCAGACAGCCCTGGTGCTCCTCCAGCCAGTCACAGAGGCCCTCGCCGACGAACAACATACGCGGCTTCGCCTCGGGAATATTGCGCCCGACACCCTCGCGGGTTCGCAGCAGCATCTCCAGCGTCCGGCGCTCCGAGGAGGCGATCTCGCCGATGCGCGTTCCCTCTGACACCAGCGCCGCCACAAGCTGCAGGTGTTCCAGGTCCGCCTGGGTGTACTGGCGGCGCCCGGAGGGCGATTTATGGCTCGCGCCCAGCTGGTAGCGTCGCTCCCAGATGCGCAGCGTGTCAGGCTTGATCCCTGTGAGGCGCGCGACAGTGCCGATCCCGTACAGGGGCCGCGGTTGCAATTGCGTCGTTTCCATCATTGCTCTCCTTTTGACACCGGTTTATACGCGGCACATCGCGTCATGGATGACATGACCACCTTTTGACCGGACCGCAGTTGGACAATCGCGCTCGAAACAGGTCAAACGTGCGTAACTTCCTGTGCAAGCCATTCCTTGCATGCCAGAGGAAACCGAACCATGTTGGACACCGCACAGCAGCAGGAAAACGAAGCCCTCGAGTGGCTGTTCGCCCAGGCGCGCAGCTTCCCACTGCTCGACGCCCGCGAGGAGGCGGCGATCGACGGCCGCAAATGGCGAGCCATCGACCGAATGCAGGAACTGATGGTCGGGGACGCGCAGGGACACGCCTACCTGCGTCACTGGACCCTGCAACTGCTGGAGAATCCACCCGATGCCAGGAGTGTGCCGCTGCGCCATCACGCCCTGCTGCTGAAACGGGAACTGGCGGACTATGCACCCGGCCGCGCCGGGCGCGAGGCGCTGGAGGCGTTGCAGGCCGCTCTCGATGATAGCGGCAACCGGCCGCGGCAGCTGGCGGCGCTGCGGGCACTGCACCTGCCCGCAGCCCTGGTTGCCGGCCTCGCCGAGTTGCTCGGCGGCGAGCCCGAACCCCGCGGCATCGCCGCGGCACTGCGGTACTGGGAAACCTGCTGGCCCGGCGGCAGAGGGGATACTCCGCAATCAGCATCGCAATCGGCGCGCGCGGCACTGCTCGAAGCCCTGCGCACCTACCACGGCGCGCGGGCGCGCCTGATCAACCACAACATGCGCCTGGTCTTTTCGGTAGCCGGTCGCTTCACGGGTGGCACGGTCCCGTTCCGCGACCTGGTACAGGAGGGCATGTTCGGCTTGATGCGGGCGGCGGAAAAGTTTCGCGCCGACCGCGGCAATCGTTTCAGTACTTACGCCTACAACTGGATAGCCCAGTCGAGCCGGCGCGCCCTGGCAGACCAGGGAGGTATCGTGAGGTTTCCCACGCAGGTCACCGAACAAATCGGACGTCTCTACCGGGAGCGCATGCAAACGGTCAACCGCACCGGCGAGGAACCGACGCTGACCGAACTGGCCGCGAGCCTGGACATGGCCCCCGACGAGGTGGAGGGATTGCGGCAATTGGGCAATCTCGGGATATCGCTGGAATCACCCGTCGCCGACGACAGCGACGGCCCCACGCTGGGCGACAACCTCGCAGACGGGCCCTTCGCCCCCACCGCGGCGGCAGCCGAACACGCGTCCCTGCGACGCAACCTGCTGCAACGCGTCGACGCGCTGAAGCCGGTGCAGCGCACCGTGGTCATGCGGCGCTGGGGGCTGCACGGTGCCCGTGCCCAGACTCGCGCGGAAATCGGCCAGGACCTGGGTGTCTCCACGGAGCGGGTCCGCCAACTGGAGATGGCGGCACTGGAGGCTCTGCGCGGCGACGATCAGTTGCGGGAAACGTTCCGGGATCATACGGCGCAGACTCACTGACGCTTGCAGCGCCATGATCGGCCGGCTGATGTCGGTCGGTGGCGTGTTGATCTTTGAGGATTCGTGACCGAGGCGTCAGAAGGGTATGCTCCCGCTGGAACCACGCGGCAACAGACGTCGCCGCCCGTAGCCTGGCTCAGGGACGGCGACGTCCTGTTGCCGCACGTGTTCCAGCGAGAGCGAGACCCTTGTGGCGCCGTAGCCCCGGCAAACATGCAAGACGAAGCACCGCGCCGAGGTCGCAACACTCGACGGGCTGTCCAGCACACCACTTACAGTGCCGGAGGCTACAAGGGACGAAAATGGCGGACGACCGCTTCGTCGGGGACGACAAGTCCAGCGAAAACAGGCCGCTGCTGGGCATCGGCTCCTGTCTGGCGGGCAACGCCGTGCGCTACAACGGCCAGACCAAAAGCCGGAACCAGTACGTGCGCCAGCTGTGCGAGCAGTTCGAGACCACCGCCTTCTGCCCCGAGATGGGCATCGGGCTGGGTGTGCCGCGACCTCCGATCCACCTCGTGGGCACCGAGGACGCCGTGCGCATCGTGGATGCCGAAACCCAGACCCGGGATTACACCGCCGACATCCGCGCTTACGCGCGGGAGGTCCTCGACCAGGCGCCCCGGCTGTGCGGATACATCCTGGTCAAGGGCAGTCCGAGCTGCGGCTGGGGGCGCGTGAAGCGCTACTCCGAGGACGGAAAGTATCTGGCTTCGGACCAGAATGGCGTGTTCGCCGCGGCACTCGCCGAAGCCGACCCGCTACTGCCGCTGGAAGACGACGGGCGCCTCAACGATCCCGGCCTGCGCGAGAGCTTCGTCACTCGCGCCTGCGCCTATCACGAATGGAAGATCCTGCTCGACGAGGGCCTGAACACGCATCGCCTGATCGCGTTTTACAGTCGCTACAAGTACCTGGTGATGGCCCACCACGTGCCCGGCTACAAAGCGCTGGGCCCGATGCTCGCCGACGCCGGCCGGCAGCCGCTGCAGGAGTTGGCCGAGCGTGTCATCGCTATCATGATGGACGCCCTCGCCCACACTGCCACCCGGCGCAGTCACAGCAATGTACTGTTTCATATCGCCGGCTATCTCAAACGCCGCATTCCCGCCGCCCAGCGCCAGCGTCTCGCGGCGCTGATCGAGGACTACCGCACGGGGCGGGTCCCCCTGGTGGTGCCGATCACGCTGTTAAAGCACCATTTCGCGGACAACCCTGACGCCTACATCGACCGCCAGGTCTTTCTCGAGCCCTATCCGGAAGAACTGGGCATTCGCAACGTGGTGTGAACCGCGCTCCACAGCAATCGAGCCCTGCGCCCGCGCCATGGACAATAAAAGCGGACTATTTTTCGAAAATACGCGCCAGGGCCGTGTCGATGGCCGGATAGTCAAAGCTGAAGCCCGCTTCCTGCAACCGCGCGGGCACCACGCGCTGGCCGTTGAGTAGCAGCTCATCCGCCACCTCGCCGAAGGCGGCGCGCATGATGGGAGCCGGCACGCCGCAGCGCACAAATGTCCTGAAATGCTCGCACAGGGCCTGCGACAACTGCCTGGCGGTCACCGGTTCGGGGGCGGTCACGTTGCAAGGCCCGCTGAGCTCATCGTGTTCCAGAAGAAAACACACGGCGCGCACCAGATCCTCGCGGTGGATCCAGCTCAACCACTGTTCTCCCGTTCCCGCCCATGTCGCCACACCCAGGCGAAACGACCGCGTCAGGTCGTCGAGCGCACCGCCGCGTCTGTCGAATACCACCCCGAATCGCAGCAGGCAGACCCGCACTCCCAGATGTGCCGCCTCCCCGGCCCGGTCTTCCCAGTCGCTGCACAGCCTCTGCGAGAACCCGGGCACGACGTCACCCTGCTCCGTCAACACCTCATCGCCGTGGTGACCGTAAAAACCCACGGCGCTGCCACTGAGCAGCACCGCGGGCTTGCTCTCGAGCCTGGCCAGCAGTACCAGCAGATCGGCGGTGGTCTGCACCCGGCTGTCGACGATTTCGCGCTTGTAGGCTCTCGACCAGCGACGGGCGGCCAGGGAGGCCCCCGCCAGATTGACCACCGCATCGATGGTTTCCGTGGACGGAATGTCCTCCAGTGCGGACACATACCGTACCGAACCTGTGTCCTCGCGGTCCTGCCGGGACAGCACGAGTGCGGTGTGCCCCTGCCCGGTCAGGGCATCGAGCAGCGCCGAGCCGATAAATCCGGTACCACCGGTAACCAGTACCTGCATGGCGACCTCCCCTGTCGTAACGCGGCGCGCGCCGCGCGAGATTGGTGGCGAGACACCGGCCAATCCCGGCACGCCCCCGCAACGTATAATACACCTGTGCAGCTACTCGATTCAGACACTCGCGCCCTCGCCGAATTCCTGCGCCGCCACCCGCGGATTGTAGTGCTGACCGGCGCCGGTATAAGCGCCGATTCAGGCATTCCCCCCTACCGCGACGAGACGGGCCGCTGGCTGCATTGCGCGGGCCGATGCCCTGTTGGTGGTGGGCAGTTCACTCCAGGTCTTTTCCGGCTTCCGCCTGTGTCGCGAAGCCCACCGCGGCGGCAAACCGATAATCATCGTCAACCTCGGCGCGACGCGGGCCGACGGCCTGGCCACCCTCAGCCTGCACTGCGCCGCCGCGCCACTGTTGGAACAGGTGACGGCAGCGCTGCACTGACGCCGGCACGTGCCTTCAAGAAAAAAAAAGGCCCGTGACAGCAGTCGCGGGCCTGAAACCTGGGTAGGCTGGCGCGGTCGGATACTCCCAACCTGCCATTGTCGGTACATACGCATATGATATACGCGTGGATCACTACTCCGGTGAGCCTCCCGGCCGAGCGCCGCGTATCAAGTTGTAATATTATTGGGTATACGAATGAGTGAACCTGTCATCTACTGGTTTCGACGCGATCTGCGCGTCGACGATCTGCCAGCACTGAACGCCGCGGCGGCAACCAAGGCACCGTTGATCGCCCTGTATGTGCTGGACGATGAGACGCCCGGCGAGTTCGCCACCGGCGGCGCGAGCCGCTGGTGGCTGCACCACAGCCTCGCGGCACTGGCAGCGGACCTGGGGGATCTGGGGGGGCACCTGGTACTGCGCCGGGGGCGGGCCGACCGGATCATACCCGAGCTGGTAGCCGAGAGCGGCGCGGGCGCGGTCTACTGCAGCCGCGGCTACGACCCCTGGGATCCGGGACTGGAGCAGACACTGCACCGCGACCTCGGCGAACGCGACGTGGCGTTGCGGCGCTACCCGGGCTCCCTGCTGTTCGAACCGGAGGCGATCCAGACCAAAGCCGGTGAACCCTACAAGGTCTTCACACCGTTCTGGAAGGCCTGCCTGCGAGCGCAGGACCCGCCGGCGCCCAGGCAGCCCGGCAGTGCACTGCGCTTTCACGAAACACCCCCCGAGGGTCTGAGCGTGGATGAACTGGCGCTGGCGCCGCGCAATCCCGACTGGGCGGCGGGCTGGACGGATCTGTGGCAACCGGGCGCGACGGGGGCTCGTGCGGCGCTGCGACGGTTTCTGCGCGGCGCGCTCGGGGACTATGCCGAGGGCCGCGATTATCCGCACCGGGCGAGCACGTCCCGGCTTTCCCCGCACCTGCATTTCGGTGAAATCTCCCCGCGCCAGGTCTGGCACGCGGTCGGGAACCACTGCGCGGGGCACAGCGATCTGGCCGGGCAGCGCGATAAGTTTCTCGCGGAACTCGGCTGGCGCGAGTTCAGCCATCACCTCCTGTACCACTTTCCCGCGACCGTCGAAGAGCCCTTCAAGCCGGCGTTCGCGCGCTTTCCATGGCTGGGAACCGAGTCGCAGCTGCGCGCCTGGCGGCGCGGCCTGACGGGCTACCCGCTGGTCGACGCGGGCATGCGCGAACTCTGGCAGACCGGCTATATGCACAATCGAGTGCGCATGATCACCGCGTCCTTCCTGACCAAGCATCTGTTGATTCACTGGCGGCGCGGAGAGGCGTGGTTTCGCGACACGCTGGTCGACGCCGACCTGGCGAACAACGTGTGCGGCTGGCAGTGGGTCGCCGGCAGCGGCGCCGATGCCGCCCCCTATTTCCGCATCTTCAATCCCACCCTGCAGAGCCGCAAGTTCGACCCCGCGGGCGACTACCTGCGGCGCTGGCTGCCGGAACTCGCCGCGCTGCCGGACAAGCACATTCACGAACCGGCCGCCGCCCCCGAGGCAGTGCTGCGCGAGGCCGGCGTGATATTGGGCGAGAACTACCCGCACCCCCTCGTCGAGCACGCCGCCGCCCGCGAATCCGCGCTGGCGGCCTACGCGGAAATCAAGGGCGGCTAGGAAACGCCGCTCTCCCGCTGAGCCGGAAGCGGTATGTCCAGCGGGCCGTGCCAGACGGCGCCGACGACTCGGGCATCGGCGCGGCTGTTGGACGCAACCACCTCAATCTCGCCGCCCTGTTCGAGAAACTCGCGGGTCATCCGCGCGACTCCCAGCCACGGACGGGTCGCCGCGGAGTATTTGACAACCTGTCAGATTGCAGCGAGCATAGCGACAATGCCTACCGGGATCCTCAGGACGGGGCTCTGCATCGTCCTGCTGGCGGCCTCCTGGCCGCTCGCCGCCGCACAGAAACAATTGCTGTGGGGCGACACACACGTGCACACCTCCTACTCCGCCGACGCCTATCTGCAAGGCAATTTCACGGGCGGGCCGGACACGGCCTACCGCTACGCCCTCGGCGAACCCGTCATTCATCCCTATCACCGCGCCCGCGTCCAGATAGAGACGCCGCTGGACTTTCTGGTGATCTCGGACCACGCGCAGTTTCTCGGCGGTATCAGGGCGCTGCACACAAACCGGGTCTACACAAAGGATCTGAACCTATGGGATCGCCTCGTGGTCTGGTTTGCCCGGCAAATGTTCCGCTTCGCACTGCGCGACGGCTACGGCAGGGACATGTTCGACTCCGCGGGCCCGCAGGCGGGCGACCCGCGACAGCGCGCGGCCGAGCTCTACGCCGATGGCCAGCCGTCCATCCCCGGCCAGGATTCCATCACCGCGGTGGCCTGGGAGGAGGTGACGCGGCTGGCGGATGCCTTCAATACCCCCGGCGAATTCACCGCGCTGATCGGCTGGGAGTGGACGTCCGTGCCCGGCGGGGCCAATCTGCACCGCGTGGTGGTCACCGACGGCGACGCGCAGTCCGCCGCGACCTACCTGCCGTATTCGCGAGCCGACAGCCCCTACCCCGAGGACCTGTGGCGCTGGCTGGCGGACACCGCCGGGCGCACCGGCGACGACTTCGTCGCCATTCCGCACAACTCGAATATCTCCAAGGGGTACATGTTCCCTCTGGAAACGCTGCGCGGCGCGGCCTTCGACGCCGACTACCTGCGCCTGCGCGCGCACTGGGAACCGGTCGTGGAGGTAACACAGATCAAGGGGGACTCCGAGACCCACCCGAACCTGTCCCCGGCGGACCCCTTCGCGGACTTCGAACGCTACACCCGTTACATCCAGGCACAGCCGACACCCTACCGGCCGCAGGTGGCGGATTTCGTGCGCCCGGCACTCATGCGCGGGCTGGCGATCGGCCGCGACCTGGGCGTGAACCCCTACCGCTTCGGCCTTATCGGCTCCACCGATTCCCACACCGGCCTTGCCTCGGTGGAAGAGGACAACTTTCACGGCAAGATGGCGCCGGATTCGATACCGGAAAACAAGCCGGCGGGCATTGTGGAGGAAGACGGCATCAGCGGTTGGGAGACTTCCGCCTCGGGCCTGGCGGCGGTCTGGGCAGAGGACAACACCCGCGAGGCCATCGTGGCGGCGCTGCGGCGCCGGGAAGTGTACGCCACGACCGGCCCGCGCATCGCCGTGCGGCTCGAGGCGGGCTGGGCGGCACCGCCCGGCGAAAACACGGGCGCGAGGGAATACAAGGTGCCGATGGGCGGTACGCTGCCCGCCGCAGTCGAACCGGGGGCAGTGCCCGCGCTGCGCGTCAGCGCCATGCGCGATCCCGGGGGAGCGAATCTCGATCGGATACAGGTCATCAAGGGCTGGCTGGACGAGACCGGAGCGACCCGAGAAGCGGTGTTCGACGTGGCCTGGTCGCGACCGCGGGAGGTGAACGCCGCCGGAGAACCCCTGCCGCTGGCGGATACCGTGGATCCGGCGACAGCAACCTATGACGAGAGCGCGGGGAGCCCGGCGCTGCGCGCCCACTGGCGCGACCCGCAGTTCGACCCGACCCGACCCGCCTTCTACTATGTGCGGGTCCTGCAGATTCACACGCCCCGGCACTCCCGGTACGACGGGGTGGCCCTGGACATCGCGGAGGGCGGGGACACCCGGTGGCCGGCCAGCCTGCAGGAGCGGGCCTACACCTCGCCGGTCTGGTACAGCCCCTAGCCTAGCCGCCATATCTCACCGATTCGGCACTCGGTATTCCGGAACACCTGTTGGTGCTCTGCGGTTGAGGGGGCTTCTGTATTGACGACCTGAACGCACCGGAGCCCGGAAGCAGTGAAACGGAACCCGCGCGTTTATTCCCGCGCCCTGAGACGAATGCTGCCGTAGCGGGCGGCAGCTCGACTGTCCGTATTATCGCTGTCGGTCATGATCGCGATGCCGTGGATCGTCCCCGGCGCTTCGCCGAACGCGGCCTGCCAGTCCTCGCGCAGATCGCGCCGGTAGGTGATCCATTCGCCGAGGCGCTCGTCACCCTGTTCGACCGAAATCATCCGCGCCCTGCTCGTGAAGGCGTTGGGCCAGCGTGTGCCCGCTTCGAGTTCGCGGGACCAGACATAATTCAGGGCGCGGGCGCTGAGCTTGCCGAAGAACCCCTCCTGGACGACGTAGATTCGCACGCCGTAGTCATCCCCGGCTTTTTCGCGTTCGCTGGCCTCGCCCCGGGGCAGTGCGTCGACCCGCCAACTCCATTCCAGCCACGGCGTCTCGCTGACATCGATCTCGATCTCGCGGTACAGCGCCGTGGCGCCATTCTCCGCGATGGCCTCCACCGCGGGCCGGCCGTTCTCCACGAGGCGATACGTGACCGGCCCGTCGAACTCGCGTTGCGGCCAGTCGGCGATCTCGGCAGGGGTGAATTCGATCCCGGACGCGAACGCCGCGGACAGGACGAAGAGGGCGGCAAAAACGAGTGGGAGACTTCGGGCAAGCATGGCGTTACTCCGGTTCAAGCAGGCGCTCCAGTAGTCGCGGGTCAGTTCCTTAGCGTGCATATCCCTGGTAGCGCCAATTAACATGAAAGTCAGAACGACTTCAGTGGCAGGAACAAACGCCGGGTCTTCGCGCTGAGCGGCACAAAGCCAAATCGTTGATAGAAACCTTCGGCCTGTTCATCGATGGCATCAACGACCATCGCGTAAATCGCGATTTCATTACTGACGCTCAGCGCTCGCTTGACAGCATCCGTCAACAGCATTCTCCCGACTCCGCTTCCCCGGGAATCCTGAGCGACTGCCAGTCGCCCGATGAGAGCGGCGGGAACAGGATGCCTGGGCAGTTTGCGCGCATGAGCGTCCGGCAGCAGATCCAGCTCAATCGACAGACTGCTGAGCGTGTAGTAGCCGAGGATCTTGCGCGGCACAGCGGTTTGCGCCGCGACAAACACGCGGCTGATACGTCGTTTTATGTCCTGCCGGGCCTGCTTTTTGAGATAATTGTCCAGCGAGGTTGTGCCGCAGTAGAAACCAGCCCTGTCATGATCATCGCCAAGTGGCGCGATAATCAGGTGATGGCTCTCGATCATTGAGAACTGACGCGCCGATCATGTTCCTCCAGGGCGGCGAGCAGTTCGTCATTAAATCGGACCGGTTTGCTCAAGGCATTGAAAAACGCCTCGGACTCCCGGGCGTTCAGGTGCATCTTCTCGTGTGCCTGAATGGTTTCTTCAGCGCGCGCCAGAGCACTGTTCAGTACAAATTTACTGACAGTTTGTCCCTCAAAACTGGCGGCACGTTCCAGCTTCTGCTTGGCGACGCGCGCCAATCTCAGGTTAATGCGGTCGTCGCTGGTCCGGGTTTTCGAACTCATGGCGCGCTATCCGTTTGCATTCTATTGATAGCTGTCATTTGTACGTCATTTTGGTGCTTTTTACAAGAAGTGTATAAGGTGCTCGATGCCTGTATGGGGTGCGCTGCTCGCCACTTCCTTCATCGGTTCGAGGCTTTATTCTTTTCTGCGCTAAAGTATCCGGACGGCAAGGTCAAACCGGCACTTGATCAAGCGTTTTTGCTCTAAAACGACACCCGCGTATGCCGGTAGCACAATTACAATGAAGGTGTCGCGCGCACCGGGCAATCCGGACGCTCTGGCCGCGGCGCAGGCTCAGCCCTGCTCAAGCCAGCGATACAAAGTGCTGCGCGTGACCCCGAGTATCGCGGCGGCGCGCTGCTTGTTGCCCTCTGTGCGCTATGCGAAGCCGCCGTACCTCGGGTTGCGCTCGCCAAACAGTACCGCGTTGGCGTTGTCGTACAGATATTTTTCCAGCACGCCTTCGCGCAGGTCGAGTTGCTGCGCCTCCGCGAGACACCGGTCCATCGGCAGCACCGGATGGTCCGAGGCGAACAGGATCTTGTGCTTGCCGCGCGTGTTCATGTAGTGAATCAGCGCGTCGGGCAGATAGCGCGGGGCGTACGCCGAGGTCATCAGGTACAGGTTTCGATACTTGATCATCAGGCGGATGGCGACGTCCCACCACGGGTCAGCGCCGTGCTGCATGATCAGCTTCAATTCAGGAAAATGCAGGCAAACACGATCCAGATGCATGGGGTGCTGGCATTCCCCCGGCATGGGCGGCCCGGGAATACCGGTGTTGATACCGACGGGCAGATCCATTTCGATACACTTGCTGTACAGGGGATAGTAGATCGGATCCGACGGCGGCAGATCCATTTCGAAGGGCGTCACCCGCGCCAGCACCACCGGGTAGTCATGCGCCAGATCCTCCAGCGCCCACAGTGCCTTCATGCCCTTCTGGATGCGCGGCTGCGGCGCCAGGAAAAAGCGCCCGGGATAGTCTTCCGTAAACTTCAGCAGGCGCTGCTCGGGCCGGTAGGGGTCGCAACTGAGCAGCACCTTTTCGACGCCGATCTGGTCCATCAGGGCGATGAGTTCCTCCGACTCGATGTTGCGGAAAAAATCCTCGCCGCCCTTGAAGTAATCCTCCTTGACGCGCTTCATGAAGGGCAGGTCCGCGACGGAACCCATGCTCACGTTGACCCAGGGATCGATTGCCTTCAGTGTCATCTACAGCTCTCCAGCCTGTTGCAGTTGAAACAGCGCTCCCGCGCAAAGGCGAGGCGCCCCGGGCATGCGGTCTACGCCCTGGCCGACGTCACCACACCTTGCGCTGGGGGCGGGGTAACGCGGCGATTGACAATAACCGCCAACACGCTCATGAATATGCTTACACCGCCGTACAACAGTGCCGTGAACAGCACCGCGTCCCCGATCGGATCCAGTACGCCCGCCTGCGCCGGGAACACGATGGCCTTGACGGCGACCGCCAGGGACAGGTTGCGAAACCCCACTTCCACGACCACCGCCAGAATACCCGTCGCCTTCATTCCCGCGAGCCGGCACACCACGAAAGCGGCGCCCTGAATCGCCACGCAGAACACGAACAGCGCGACCACTCCCATCACGCCGTAGGCATTCGGGTCGAGGCGCCCGCTGCCCCCGGCGCCGACTGTCATCACCACGATCATCGCCAGGCTCAACCGGATCATCCAGTGCGCAAAGCCCTCGACAAAGCGCACGCTGCCGACATGCCGTATCCCCATGCCGATCATGAGGGGAATGATCAGCGTAATGAAAATATCCCGCGACAGGCGGCCGGTCGGCATGCTGAAATCCTCCGGCAGGTGCTGCGATATCAGCAGCTGCAGCAGCAGGGGCGTGGTCACCAGCGCCGCTACCGTGGTGATGGAGGTCAACGAAATGGACAGGGCGATGTTGCCGCGCCCGAACAGCGTGAGAATATTCGACAGTGTGCCCCCCGGCACCGCCGCCACCAGGATGAGTCCCGCCGCGATACCCATCGGCACGGGCATGAGGAAGCCGACCGCCACTGCGATCAGGGGCACGAGTAGCCACTGAAAGCCGAGCCCGATGATCAGGCCCGTGGGCTTTTTGACCTCGAGAACGAAATCGGCGGGCGTGAGCAGCGCACCCATCCCCAGCATGGCCAGGAACAACTGGGCGGACGCTACCCAGTATTCATAGACATGGTAGTTATCAAAAATCGCCGAGAACACGGGAAGGCGCTCAGCTCGCCCGGTTCACGCCGGGACCGAGCTTGCCCATCAGGTCCGCTTCCATGGCCTTGACGCCCTCTCCCGCGTGCTCCTCCTTCAATGCTTGCAACCGCGGATACCCGCCGGCGGCTTCCTTGTCCCACTCGTCGGCAAAGGCGCCGCTGTCGATCTCCCGGACAATTTCCTTCATGGTCCCGGTGAAATCCAGTTCATCGTAGCGCCCGCGGCGGGACAGTTGTCCGTACTGACTGGCGGGGGAGTGATGCTCCAGTTGCGCGACAAACCCCTCGGTGCGCAGCAGGCGAAAATTGCGCTCCACCTCTCCCGAAAGAAACAGCTCGGTGAGGATGGCTTCCAGGGGAATGCCGTATTCCAGCATGGTCGCCACAAAGGCGCCGTTCACATGGGTCAGGGCCGGGGACAGCACCTGCTCCACCGCCAGGTCCAGTAGCGCCTCCTGGTGCGGCGTCAGCTCGATGGCGCCCTCGCGCAGCCCGCCGAGGGCCTTTGCCACGGCGAGTGTGCGGGCCAGGGCGGTGCCGGTGACATCCCGTTGCACACCCACCGCGGTTATAAAGCCTGCGCCCTCGGTGTAGCAGCTGCGCACCTCCGGCCCCAGCATGCGCGGTGCGATCATGCCCTGGTCACCCGCCGGTGAGTAGCGGTCGAAAGCGTAGCAGTAGCCGCTGGCGAGAATGGTGAGTTGGTCGTCCCCGCGCGGCAGGCCCAGGTCGGGAATCACGTCGTCCGGCACGAGAATACACACGATATCCGCGCTGTCGGCATCGGCGATATCGCCGACCTCGAAGCCGTCTTCCTCCGCGCGGGTCCGGGTCTCGTCATTGCGCACGCAGACCCGGGGGGCGAGCCCCGAGTCGCGCAGATTCAATGCCCAGGGACGTCCCTGGTTGCCGTAGCCCACTATCGCCAGGGACTGTCCCTCGATAGCCGCCTGATCGGCATCCTGTTCGTAATACAGCGTGGTCATGGGGATGGCTTCCTCCGGTTACCCGTTTCGCTTTGTCGACACGGCCCAGTATGATATGCCAACTGTCATGTAAAAAACACCGCGCAACTGGATTTTACGGGGCGGGATCACGGATTTGCACCCGGGCCGCCCATCTATATCATGGTGCGTCACGCGCCCTAGCGCCAGTTTCCGGTACCAGGCCCATGAAAAAACTCGCCTACGCCATAGCGTTCACAATCACCGGGCTGTTTCTGCTGCTGGCGCTTGTCATCGTGTTTGCGCTGGAAACCGGCAGGATGTCCCGCTCCGACCTCGCCTTTCTGGTGGACCTCGGCCAGCGCGATGGTATTGGCGCCGTCATACAAATTATCCGCACGGAACTGTACGGGGTGGACGAGTCCATTGCCGCCGACCCCTCCTACGGCAGGGTGCAGGTTCCCGGCAGGGGTCATGCGCCCTGGGTGATTCGCACCAACCTGGACGGGCGCCCGCGCATGCTGCTGTTTGCGCTGGCGCCGGATCTCTGGGCGGCCTGGGACGTGGCCGGGCAATCGCTGTACCAGGTCTGGCAGGGCGAGGTATTGTTCGAGGGCGCCGCCTACAATCACCAGCACGGCCCCCAACCCGTGAGCCGCGGCGACTGGTATGTGCGCGACGACGCCGGCGCCCGCTGGTTCATCCTGGCGGCGGGCGAGGAACTGCCCGCCGGCGTCGAGTACCTCGGCCACGAGTACGGGCCGGACCGGGCCACCGCGCGCATGCGCTTCCGCTTGCGCGCGGGAGAACATCGATTGCAGTTGACCGAAGAGCCGGAGGTCGAGGAGCGGGAGGGGGCCGCTACCTGACCCGCACCTTCACCCAGGATGACGACGCGCTCACCGCCGGGTTTTACAGCGGCGACGGCACGCGCCACCTGGCCCGCGGAAGCCTGGCGTTCCCGCTCGCCGGCGCCCGTCCCCTCGACACCGGCCCCGCCGACCCCTCGGCGCGGGGACAAGAGGCAAAAGGCGGCGACATCGAACGCGGCGAAGCGGTCATCGCCGACAGCGGCTGCCTCGCCTGCCACGCCGAGACGCACCGGGTCACCGGTCCCGCGTGGAGCCAGATTTCCGGCAAATTCCGCGGCAAGCTCCAGGCGCAGGTGGTGGATGCCCTGACCCGCAGCGTTCTGGAAGGCAGCGTCGGCACCTGGGGGCAGGTGCCCATGCCGGCACATCCCCGACTGAGCGAGACGCAGGCGCGGCAGGCGGTGACCTATATCCTGAATGTCGACGAACCCACGGAGATCCCCGACCCGCCCCTCGATCCCTCCGGCGAGCCCTACGCCGCCACCCGCCGCCACGACACCCTGCCGCGACTGGACGCGGTGCATCCTTCCTTCCGGCTGGAGAATATCGCGCCCGAGGGCTTTGAGCCCAAGGTGGGGGGCATGGACTTTCGCGCGGACGGCAAGCTCGTACTGGCGAGCTGGGACATCGACGGCGCGGTCTACCTGGTGGACCCGAACGCCCCGCCCGAACAGCGTGTGCAGCGGATCGCCGAGGGACTGCAGGAACCGCTGGGTCTGACGGTCGTGGAGGATCGGTTGTTCGTCATGCAGAAACAGGAACTCACCGAACTGATCGACCTCGACGGCGACGAGGTGATCGACCGCTACGCGGTCGTGGCGGACGACTGGCAGGCCAACCCCAACTTCCACTCCTTCGCCTTCGGCCTCGTACATCGGGACGACGGCTTCTTCTTCCTGCTGTCGATCTGCGTACTGCCGGGTGGCGCAAGCTGTCCCGAACAGCTGCCGCCCCAGGGCAAGCTGCTGCGCGCCGGCCGCGACGGCGCGATAGATATCTGGGCTTCCGGCTTTCGCACCCCCAACGGCATCGCCGCGGCGCCGGACGGCAGCCTGTATGTCACCGACAACCAGGGCGACTGGCTGCCGGCGAGCAAACTGGTGCGCGTCGAACGGGGCGCCTTCTACGGGTCCAGGGCGGTGCCGGATCCCGACGTCATGGCCCGCGAGGAAACGCCGCCGGTCGTCTGGCTGCCACAGGACGAGGTGGGCAACTCCCCCACCGAACCGTTGCGGCTGGTGGAGGGACCCTACGCCGGGCAGTGGATCCACGGCGACGTCTACAACGGCGGCATCAAGCGCGTTTTCATCGAGGAAGTCGGGGGCCGCGAACAAGGGGCGGCATTCCACTTCAGCGCAGGCTTCCAGGGCGGGGTCAACCGGCTTGAACGCGGCCCCGACGGGCGCATCTACGTGGGCGAGGTGGGCAACCCCCCCAACTGGGGCGAATACGGCAAATCCTGGCACGGCCTGGAGCGCCTCAGCTGGGTCGGCGACAACGCCTTTGAAATCCGCGCGGTCAGGGCGCTGGAAGACGGCTTTGAACTCGAGCTGACCCGGCCGCTGGCGCCGGACATCACGCCGCGCCCGGCGGACCTGCTGGTCAAGCACTGGTTCTATCGTCCCGACGAGCAGTACGGCGGCCCCAAGTACGACGAAACCACCGCGGAAGTGCACCATTTGTCGCTCTCGGCGGACCGGCGGCGCCTGCGGGCGCGCATTCCCGGACTGAGCCCGGGCCGTGTGGTCTACCTGCGCCTCGACGACCGCCTGCGCGACGCCGGGGGCCGGGAGTTGTGGACGGCGGAGGCCTGGTACACGCTGAACAATCTTCCCGGAGGCGGAACCGCCCCCGCGCCGGGCGGCCGCGATCGAGCGGACGCGGACGGCTGGCAAAACCTGCTCCTCGGCGACACCCTCGACGGCTGGCGCAACTACGGCGGCGACACCGGCGACGTGCGCAAATGGCGCCTCGAGGACGACGTACTGACCCTGAAGCAAAAGGGCCTGTTCCCCATGTGGGACCTGATCAGGAGTACCCTGTTCGGCGGGGGCAGCGCCGATCTCATCTACTACCGGGAAAAGTTTCGCGACTTCGAGTTGAGTCTGGAATGGAAAATCGCCGAGGGCGGCAACAGCGGCATCTTCTACCTGGTCGCCGGCGAACAGGAAAAGATGCCCTGGCTGACCGGCCTGGAAATGCAGGTGCTGGACAACGACGGTCATGCCGACGGCGCGTTCGCAACCCGCCGCGCCGGCGCCCTGTACGGCCTCATCGCCCCCGACCCGGAGACGGCCCGGCCGCCGGGGCAGTGGAACAGGGCATTGATCCGGGTGCGGGACAATCACATCGAGCACTGGCTCAACGGCGTCAAGGTGCTGGAGGTGACGCGGGGCTCAGAGCGCTGGAACACGCTGGTGGCCGACAGCAAGTTCGCCGACATGCCCCGATTCGGCACGGTCGAGGCAGGCCATATTGTCCTGCAGGACCACGGCGATCCGGTCTGGTACCGCAATATCCGTGTGCGCAAGCTGCCCTGAGGACTGCGGCGAGGGCAGCTCGCGGGACGTTTTTCGAAAACGCTCGATCATGGCAAGGGCCCGGACGTCAAGCACCCTGGAGCGCGGCGCTGCTGCACGAGTTTGTCTTATTCGCCGGCCACTCGTGTATGATCCCGGAACACACTGCCTGAACCAGAGGACTGATGGCGAAAATCGAAATCAGGGAAGCTGTCCCCGGGGATATCCCTCGACTGGTGGAATTCCTGATCAAGCTGGATGCCCATGTGGCCGGTGTCGAAGCCGACGTTCTCGGCCTGACCCGGGCCGGCGAAAATCAGCTTCGCCACCGCATTGAAAGTTTTATTGATGAACACGGCAAACTGCTTGTCGTGGCCGAGGGGTCCGATGGGCAGCTCGTCGGCATGGGCAACATCCACATCTGGCAGTTCGATGATATCTGGGTCAATCCGGAGCGCCGGGGCCTGCGTTCCGGCTATATCGACGATATCTGGATCGAACCCGAACACCGCGGCGGCGGCCTTGCGCGGCGCATCGTCGAAGCACTGGTCAATTTCGCCGCCGAGCAGGAAATCAACGAATTGAATCTTGAATACGCGCTGCACAATCCTGAAGCCGAGACATTCTGGAGCCGGCTCGGTTTCAGGCCCACGGGAGTGCGCGCCTCCGCCTCCCTTGCGGATGTCCGCGAACACCTCAACGGGACGCTCGGGAAGCACGGCCGGGGAGGAACGGCCAAAACAGACAGGAAAAAAACCTGATGACTCCCAGGCACGACGTGCTGGTTTTTTACGACAAGCGCATGCTCGCCCATAAACCGGAAGCAAATGAGGCGTTTCTGCCCGGTCGTCTCGACCGGCGTGTCAGAGAGATCCTTTCCGGCCTCGACGTGAAGTGGGCCTATCCCGAGCACCCAGGCCGGCTCACGGCCATTCGCGAACTGCTGAAACACAGGCCGGTAAAGGGGGTACATTTCACGGAGGGCGTAAAGGCGACGAAAGCCCAATTGGCCCGCGTTCACACCACCTCCTTTCTGGAAGATATCTATGAGCTGCGGGACCAGAACGCGTGGCTGGATGTGGATACCACCGCCGTGTCCAGGGGCAGTGTCGAAGCCGCCGAGGTGGCCGCCGGCACCTCGATCGCCGCCGTGGAAGCAGTCGTCAAAGGCCGCGCGAATAGCGCCTTCGCCGTGGTCAGGCCGCCAGGGCATCATGCCGAGCCGGTACGAGCGAGGGGCTTTTGCCTGTTCAACAATGTCGCGGTGGCGGCGGCCCACGCACAGGCCGAGCTGGGCTGCAGGCGTATACTCATCATCGACTGGGACGCGCATCACGGCAACGGCACGCAGGATATTTTCTGGGCCGATCCGGATGTGATGTTTTTTGACATCCACCGGGGGGCGCCCTTCTATCCGGGCTCGGGCGCGCACGACGAGGTCGGCGCCGGCCGGGCCGAGGGCACGACGGTCAATGTCCCCATGCCCGAAGGCTCTGGCGATGTCGCCTATGTAAAAGCCTTCCGCGACATTCTTGTGCCCGCGGCCGACTGGTTCGAACCGGATCTCGTACTCGTCTCCGCGGGTTTCGATCCGCACCGCTTCGATCTCGCGCTCAACCTCACCTACGAGGGATTCGGCGCGATGACCGGTATCGTCATGGAAATCGCCCGCAAGCATTGCGCGGGGCACCTCGCCTTTGTGCTGGAGGGGGGCTATCACCTCGACTCGCTCGCGGGCGGCGTGCGCGCCGTGCTCGAGGTGCTGGCGGGGGCTACTCCGCCCGAACCCGGGGAGCCAGGCGTTGCGGAGGTAGATGCGTTGGCCGCCTTCCACCGCGACGCTTTTATCGAACCGCAATCGGAGTAACTGTCAGGCAACATCCAGTGCGGTAGTGACTCAGTTTGAATTTTTGCCGGACTTGCAGCGTCACAACGCTATGCTCCGGTTACGTTGGCGGATATAGCGCGCCGCTCAGGAGCGCCGCCGGCGCAGGTGCTTTCGGATCATGGCGATCTGTTTGTCGGTCAGCGCGTTCTTGATGGCTATCAGCAGTTTGATATGCGAGCGCTTGAATTCGCTTTCCATCTGCAGCACCCGTTCCACCCGCGGCATGACCGCCGCCCGATCGATGGAATTCTCGGCCAGTGCCTGGCGCAGCAGCTGCTGTTCGTTCTGCAGATTCCACTGTAACTCCGCAACTTCATCCTGGAATGCCTTGACCTGTTTCAGCATTTCGCGGCGCTGCTCTTCGGTAATACCCAGCCGCTGCTGATGCCGCATGATCAAATCCGGCGGGTACAGGCCCATGGCCAACACTTCCCGATGCGACCTGGCGTCGCCTGTGTCGGGATCGAGGTTCTGGGCCCCCGCTGCCGTCGCCGCCAGCAGCAGCAGGAAGGTGAGTAGAAAGGCTCTGGATAGGTACATGGTGAATCCTCCTCGATTCCCGCGTGGCCGGGCGCTAGTGGGACACGCCGCCGGCGGCGTGCAAGTCGTACAGCCGCGGCGCCCGTGTGTACTGGGGCAGCGTCGCCGGCGATACGTCCAGCAGACTGTCGGTCAACAAAACGTTGGTGTTCATGATGTCGCGGTACAGCTCGTCGGGCGACTGGGAGCGCGGCACGGCCACCAGTGCGATGACAATCATCGCCGCCAGTGCCGCCGCCAACTGCGCCGCGCCGCCGCGGCCCATCGTTGCCGCCAGGGGGCGGCGGCGCGCGGTCAGCCCCCCTGGGCAGGGCGGCGCCGTCAGGCTTTCCTCGCGCCGCAGATGCCGGAACCGGCGGGCCAGTTCCCGCTCGATGTCATCCGGCTGCTCAAGTGTCGGACTCATCGTCTCTCTCCAGATTCAACAGCTGGGCGAGCCGCAGCTTGCCCCGGTGATAGTGTGTGCGCGCTGATCCCAACGATATGCGCAGGGTCACGGCCGCCTCCTCGAGTGTCAGTTCGTTGTAGAACACCAGATGCAGGACCTCGCGCTGGCGCCGCGAGAGCTGCAGCAGGGCCGCGCGCAGCGCCGCTGCCGTCTCGTCCCGCAGCGCACTGTCGGCGGCGTCGCCCTCCGCTGCGGCGGCCGCGTCTTCGACATGACCTGCCATCCGCACGGCCCGCAGGTTCAGAATAGCGCGGCGCTGCCGGGCGCGGCGGGTCTCCGAGGCCACACGCTTTATGACCGCGAAAAACCAGGTCGTGGCGGAGGACCGCCCGGAAAAAACGGCGCGTTCCTCCAGTACACGCAGATATGCTTCCTGCAAGACATCCTCGGCGAGATCGCGCTGCCAGCCGCAGCAGGCCAGCGACCAGCCGAAATTGCGGGCGTGCTGCGCCTGCAGGTCATCCAACAGTGTTCGCGCCACGGGCTCTCTCCCCATGTCGGAGACCCATTGTAAACCTACCCCGGCAGCGTCACTGTGCCCAATGACCGCAGCGGCCACCGCTTCAGATAAACCCCGGCGGCGGCGCGGAAAAGCCGGCGAGCCCGGGCAGGGCCGCCGCCAGTTCTTCCTCGCCGAGGCCGAACCAGCGCCCCAGGGGCGCGGCGAATTGTTCGACGGAAACCGCGGGTATCAGCCGTCCGTTGCCCGCATCCTGCGCGTGGCCCAGTTCGAACACCGGAATATCCCCGTAGATGTCGCCCCCGTTCACGCCGCCGCCGACCACGAAATGGTGCGCGCCCCAGCCGTGGTCAGTGCCGTCGCCGTTGACCGTCAGCGTACGGCCGAAATCCGCCGCGGTGAAAGTGGTCACGTCCTGTGCCACCCCCAGCTCCTCGGTCGCGGCGTAAAAGGCCGCGATGGAATCGCCCAGATCGCGTTGCAGTGCCGGCAAGGTGGAGACCTGCCCGGAGTGCGTATCGAAGCCACCCTGGCTGACAAAGAAAACCTGGCGGCCGGCGCCCAGTTCTCCGCGCACGGCGATGGTCTGGGCCACCGTGCGCAGCTGTGCCCCAAGGGAGCTGTCGGGAAACGGGGTGGTCAGCCCCGAGCCGGATGCCAGCGCGGCCGCCAGGGTGTCGTTGGCGTCCAGCGAGATGCGGCTCAGGTCGACGAAGTCGCGCTCGAACAGATTGGCCGGCGTATCGTTGCCCGCGGCGAAATGATCGCGCATCGCGGCCCTGGCGGCCGCGGAGACCCGGTTACCGGCGGCGTCGATAAGCCCGATGGAGGGCACGCCCTGGGCGCTGATCTGGTACGGGGAAACCTGGTTGCCGGTGAGGAAGACGACGTTCCCCCCGAGGGAGACCCCGGAAAAAATGCCCTGCGCGTTGGCCCCCGCCTGCACCGCGGCGTCACTGAACAGCCCGCCCCAGCCGAACTGCGCGCCCTCGGGCCCGAAGGACATCCACGTCGACTGCTGGTCGTTGTGGGAAAACAACCGGGCGGGGAGCTGCGCCGTGCCGCTCAACATCATGTCGCGGTTGGTGGGTTCCCTGAGCGGCCCCACATTGCCGACGATGGCCGCCCTGCCCTGTTCGAACAGGGTATGCATGGCGGACAGCTCCGGCGGCAGTCCGAAACGGCGCGAGCCGGTGGAGGCGGTGAGGGGATCCAGTTCCAGCAAACTGTTGCGCGTGCGGCTGGAGCCGCCCGGCAGGGCCGCGTAGGCGTCGAGCAGCGTCTCGCGGATGCCGGCGTAACTGTTCCAGGAGGCGTCATCGACCGGCAGCACGGTGTCGTGACAGTCCATGCCGCCGAACAGGAACACGCAGACCAGCGCCCGGTAGCCCGAAATCTCCGCCGCTCTCACCGGGGCCGGGGCAAGTAACCGCAGCGCGGAACCGCCCGCCAGCGCCAGCGGCAGGGACAGGGTGGATCTGACAAACTCGCGTCTTTTTTGCATACCGTTTCTCCCTTGCGCCAGAAGGTTCCCGGACTCAGGCGCTGCCGCGGCAGGCCAGCGCCGAATCGGACAGCCTCCTACCGCAGTACAATGTATTCGGGCGTGCTCATGACCAGCACGCTGGCCACCCGGGCGCGCACCAGCCGGCCCTGGTCCGTGGCGGCTTCGAGCAGCTGCAAGATATCCGCGATGCGCTGCCGCGTTGCCGGCCGCAGGGCGCCGTGGGCGAGCTTGCGGTCCAGGTGTGCCACCAGCGCACCGGGGTCGTCCGCCAGTGCCGCCTCTTCGCTGTAATCCGGAACGAAGCGCGCCGGCAATCCGGGTCGTTCCACGGGCGCCGCCTCGAAGGCGTAGCCCGTGATGAAATTGGGATAGCCGACGAGGCTTGTGGCATTGGTGATCTGCAACTCCGGGGCGGTCAGCCCCGCGTCGCCCGTTTCGGTACCCAGGGCGATGAACGCGGGCCGATAGAAATTGAACACCGACGGCGACAGATAGGGATGCTGCGCGAGGGCCTGGGGCGAACTGGTATCGCGCAGCGCCGCCTCGTTGCTCGCATCGGCGCTGTTGACCTCAAAGGCCCGGGCCCAGTGAGTGAAGCGCAGCACCGGCTCGCGCAGCTTGCCGAAGGTCGGCGCCTCGCGCGCCTGTGTGTCGCGCGCCTGCGTGTCGAAAAGCACCGCCGCGAGCGTCGCGCCCAGATCGCCCCGACGGCCTTCCCCCACCTCGGCCCCGGAAGGCAGGGTGTAGCGGCCGGTGTCAAAGGCGGCGGTCACCCGGGCGACATAGGCGGGGTCGGGCGCACTGGTCACGAAGCGCTGGATCAACTGCCGGCCGATGAACGGCCCGACGTTGGGGTGCGCGAAAATTGCGTCCAGGGCCATGTCGATACTGGCCGCGGCGCCCGTTCCCGCGGGGATCTGACTGTCGAGAAACGTCTTGGCCTCGGTGGAATGAAACTGATCAAACGTCGCCAGTGGCGAGTAAAATGCCTCCGGCGGCACCTGTCTCAGCGAGGCATTGAAAGGCACCCCGGCAAAACTCAACCCGGTGAATACCTTGGCCAGCCCGGTGATATCGTCGTTGTCGTATATTTCCACCTCATCGCCGCCGGTATCCGGTGACCGGTGTGCCGTCGGGGTTCAGTTCCGCCAGGCCGATGGTAAACAACTGCAGCAATTCCCGGGCGTAGTTCTCATCGGGCACGCGGCCTGTTTCCGGGTCGGCCCTCTGATTGCGCAGGTAGGTCAGGTAGACCGCCATCGCCGGGGAGTAGGTGACCTCCTCCAGCAGGTCGCGGTAATTGCCGAAGGCGCCTTCCGTAAGGATATCCGCGTAGTGCGCGATGGTCTGGGGCGCTCGAATGAGATCGCTGTTGTTAGCGGACACCACCAGGATCTGCGACAGCGCGAACGCCATGCGCTGGCGCAGCTGGTCGTCACCCTCGATGGCCGTGCGCCAGACGGAGTCGGAGGTGAGCGAGACAATTTCCGGCAGCGGATTGCCGTTGTCGTCGAGAAACTGCCCGTCTTCGGGAAAGCCCGCCAGCACGGTCTGCAAATGCAGCGAGGGCGGCTTTTCCAGCTCGGCCAGGAACCAGGATTCCAGCCCGCTGTCCACGAGGGCCTCCACCGCCTGCGGGCTCGGCCCGAAGGTGGCCTGGCTGAGAAAGCGCGTCGCCTCGGTCGCGTTCAGCGGTTGCTGGGGCGGAGGAGGCTCAGGCGGCGGCGCGGGCGGCTGTGTCGCGGGGTCCGATCCACCGGATCCACCGCCGCCGCAGGCCGCCAGCAGCAGCGTCAGGACAATCCAGGGTAGTGGTCGCAACAGCCTGCTCGCATGCAGTTTCATGATGGCGCTCCCCCGTGTGTTTAATACTTGGTGGCGGGGAAACACCGCCCATATGACAGGCCGGGGGTCGTTTAGGAGGCTGTCGGACTTAGGCGATCGTAGCGAGGCGAGTGGAAAATCGAGGCCAGATTTTCGCATTTTTGAGGTGCATAGTGGTTCTATGTGCCGAAAAAATGCGGAAATATGGGCCGATTTTACGCCGCCGCACGACTGCATGGATGCAGGAGGTAGGGCGAAGCAGGATGCCCGAGCCGAGTAGATCAGTCCTGAGTCCGACAGCCTCCTAGCGGCGGGCCGCCAGGGCAATGAACCGGCCCCCGCGTGGAGGCCGGCAACCCGGGAGCGGGTGGGACGTCAGGACGGCGACGCCATGGCGCTCTGCAGGAAGTTCTGGATACCGATGTTCTCGAGCAGTTGGAGCTGGGTCTCCAGCCAGTCGATGTGTTCCTCCTCGGATTCCAGGATGTCCTCGAACAGTTCCCGGGAGACGTAGTCCCCCACTGATTCACAGTAGGCGACGGCCTCCTTGAGATCCTTGTGGGCCGCCATTTCGAGCTTGAGGTCGCAGCGCAGCATTTCCTCGGTGCTCTCGCCGATGAGCAGCTTGCCCAGATCCTGCAAATTGGGCAGACCCTCGAGGAACAGAATCCGCTCGATGAGCTTGTCCGCGTGCTTCATCTCATCGATGGACTCTTCGTACTCGTGCGCGGCCAGTTCTTTCAGGCCCCAGTCCTTGTACATTTTCGCGTGCAGAAAATACTGGTTGATGGACACCAGTTCATTGCCCAGCACCTTGTTCAGA
The DNA here is from genome assembly GCA_034521205.1 of Halioglobus sp. Lineage (GTDB taxonomy): Bacteria > Pseudomonadota > Gammaproteobacteria > Pseudomonadales > Halieaceae > Marimicrobium. The sequence goes on along the minus strand of JAXHMT010000004.1, from coordinate 984,523 downwards.
TATTCCACTACTTTGGGATCGCCCTGCATTTCACTTCTCCTTGTCGAGAGTGCGGAGTATGCCTCAACGAGAGAAGAAAATCAAGCTAAGCTATTGATTTTTAAGGATAATATTGAATGAGAATCACTCTGATTAGCGATCAGGCTCAACTCACGGCGTAGAACAGGGAATCCTCGTCGACGTTTTCCGCGCGCGCCTCGCGCAGGATCTCCCGGGCGGAGGTGCCGCATTTGCCACATTGACTGGCGATACCGAGAGCGTTGCGCACGTCGCGCAACGAGCTGGCGCCGTCCTGGACGGCGGCGCGAATCTGGGAATCGGTGATCCGCTTGCAGAGGCAGATGTACATAGGCGCACCCGAGCGTATTATTACGTTGACGAAAGAAAAACTAGTGCAAATGCGAATGATTGTCAATAGTATCGAACAAAAAACCGGCGCCTGCTCACACGCCGGCTTGCAGTCGTCCCCGGGGAGCGCGAGGCGCCATCGGGCAGCCTGCCGCCAGGCGATCCCGGGCCCGTGATGACGCGGCGGAGGAATCCGTGAACAAGGCCAACTATCTGACCCGGGAGCTGCGCAACTGCAGCCTGCTGGCGCCCCTGAGCAGCGACGAATACCTGCCGCCTGCGCCCTGCCGGGACGAGGCGATGGCCGCGGAGCTGCTGCGCCGCGATGCCGAGCGCGCGGCGCGGCGGCTGGTGCTGCCACTGGAACACTATCTGGGCAGCCGCATGGGCACCGCCGCGGCGCTCGCCGCCATCAACGCCGCCAGCGGCAGGGATTTCTATGCCGTCAGACGGAGTCTTAGCGAAGACCGGGAGGAAGCAGCGCAGTATTTCGACCGCCGCGAACTGGTGATCGACGTGCAGACTCACTTTGTCGCCGATCATCGGGTGGACCTGCCCGGCGCGCAGGGCGTACACCAGTTCATCCGCCACGTGGCGCCGGACATTTTCCGCGGGCTGGACACCGCCATCGACCTGTCCTTCGAGGAGTACCTGCGCTGTATCTTCCTGCAGAGCGAGACCAGCCTGGCGGTGCTGACCGCGGCGCCGGGTAGCGACGATATCAATATCCTCGCCAACCGCGAGATTGCCGGCGCCCGGGAACTGGTCGACCGTCTCGCCGGCAGCGACCGGCTGCTGCATCACAGCATTGTGCACCCCAACGTTGAGGGCGAACTGGACAACATGGCGCGGATCGTCGAGCGCCACCGCCCGGACGGCTTCAAGGTCTACACGCTGTACGGCGACCCCGGCGGCGGCGGGCGCGGTTGGCGGCTGGACGACCCGCAGTGCGGCCTGCCCTTCCTCGCCCGCGCCCGGGAGCTCGGGGTCGGCATCATCTGCGCCCACAAGGGCCTGTCCAATCTGGCGCCCACCGGCTCGCCCGCCGACGTGGGACCGGCAGCCGCCGCCTTTCCCGACCTGAACTTTCTGATCTATCACTCCGGCTACGAAGTGCCGCGCCGACAGGGCGACGGGGAGATTCTCGAAGGCCCTTTTCCGGAGGACACCGACTCCGACGCAGTGCTCGAGGGCACCGACCGGCTGGTGGCCAGCCTGCGCGACGCCGGTGTCGGGCCCGGCGCCAACGTGTACGCGGAACTGGGCAGCACCTGGTACCTGCTGGCGCGGCGCCCGCGGGAGGCGGCTCACGTGCTGGGCAAACTGCTGCTCGCCGTGGGCGAGGACAATATTCTGTGGGGCACCGACTCGGTGTGGTACGGCAGTGCACAGCCTCTCATAGACGCTTTCCGGGCCTTCGAGATGCCGGACGAGTACCGCGAGCGCTTCGGCTATCCGGCGCTGACCCCCGCCGTCAAACGCAAGATACTCGGGCTCAATGCCGCCCGTGTCTACGGCGTCGACCCCGAGCGCGCCCTGGCGGCCGCGCAGCGCGACGAGCTGGGGTGGCTGTCCCGGGCAGTGGCGGAGTTCAGAAGGTTCGAGCGGCGTACCACCGGCTGAATGGTAGTGCTTCGGATTGAGTCCATTGCGCGAGGACGGGACATAGAGCCCACTCTGCTGCGCGGCGGCGCCGCTCTGCTGCCTCGCTTGACGGTAGCTGCTGGCCGGCGCGCTTGCCAAACCGCCCGTGGCGTCCCCACACCTGCCCGGTCAGACCTCGCGTCGCACGAACCCGGCGTCTATATCGCTCAACCTGTTCAAACCCATAAGCCGCATATCGCGCACGATCTCCTCCCGCAGCAGGGTTATCGCGCGGACTACTCCCGCCTCGCCACCGGCGGCCAGCCCGTAGAGGTAGGCGCGCCCCACCATCACCGCCGAGGCGCCCAGGGCCAGGGCCTTCAAGACATCGCTGCCGCGGCGGAAACCCGAGTCCACAATGATATCGGCACGGCCCTGCAGGGCCGCCGCGAATTCCTCCACCAGGTCGATCGGTGCCGGCACGCAGTCCATCTGCCGGCCGCCATGATTGGAAATCACGATACCGTCGACGCCCTCGTCGACGGCACGGCGCGCGTCCTCCACCGACAGGATTCCCTTGACCAGCAGCGGCCCCCGCCAGCGGGCACGCAACTGCGCCAGCTTGTCCCAGCTCATGCGCGTCGCCTCGCGCCACTGGTATTTTTCCACCTCCGTGGGTTTTATCCCCAGGTTGGCCAGCGTCATCGGTCCGCCGCGGGCGAGTCCCGCCACCCAGCGCGGTCGCCGCAATATGCTCAGCAGACTGCGCGGCACCGCGCGGGAGCCCGCCACGCCCGTGCGGTAATCGCGTTCCTTGTTCGGCGCGGCGGTGGTATCCACCGTGTAACACAGGGCCGAATAGTCCGCGGCCGCCGCCCGCTCCACCAGACCCAGGGCGATCTCCCAGCCGGGATTGGAAAAAAGCTGGAAGATCCTGGGTCCGCTGTTCACTTCGCGGACCTGCTCGATGGACTGTGAACTGTAGGTCGACAGGGCGTACACGGTGTCGGTGTTCGCCGCCGCCCGCGCCACGGCCACTTCACCGCCGCCGTGGTACATGCGCGTCATGCCGGTCGGCGCGAGCATGACAGGCCACGCCAGGCGCTGACCCAGAACGTGTACGGAGGTGTCGATTGCGGTGACGTCGCACAGCGAGCGCGGCACCAGGCTGTAGCGATTGAACGCCGCGCGGTTGTTGGCCAGCGTCCACTCGTCGTCGGAGCCCCCCTCGAGAAACTCGCGCATGGGCCAGGGCAGCCGGCGCAGGGCGACGCGCCGCAGATCGGCGATGCTGTGACAGCGGTCCAGTGTCCCCATGGGGCAGCTTTTTATAAGACAGGCGTCAGGTTATATTAAGTGCCGCGGCGTTAGAACTCAAGTCGCCGCGAGGTAGTGGCTCATTTTGCAAATATGCCCGCAGCGTCAGAAGGGTATGCTCTCCCTGGAACCGTGCGGCGACAGGACGTCGCCGCCCGAGCCTGGCCAGGGACGGCCGCTTTTTGGCGTGTTCCAGGGAGAGCATACCCTTCTGACGCTGCAACTCCGGCGAAAAACCAAAATGAGCCACTACCCGCTGCGAGTACGGGTAAGTGGCTCGGTTTTCATTCCACGTGTGCCGGGGCCGCGTTCACTGGACCTTGCGCGCCAGGGCAGGGTCGCCGGACACGGTCTTCCCGGCCGCGGCGCGCCTGCGCGAGATGACGATCAGGGCGACGAGCCCCGCGCCGCTGATCAGCAGCGACGTCAGTTGCAGCTCCGCCACGTACGGTTCCCTGAAGGACTCCAGCAGCCCCTTGGCGCCGTCGTGCAGCACCAGGTACAACAGGGCGATCTGGCCGTTGAAGCTGCGCCTGCCGTCGTACCAGAGCAGGAACAGCCCGACACCCAGCGAGGCAGCCATAAACAGAAAATGCAGGGGCAATACGGGCAGGCTCCGGTCGGTATGGGAATGCAGCAGCCCGTCCTGTAGATGGTTGTACCAGACCTGGCTGCCCGGCGCGTAGCTCAGGCAATAGCCGCCATCACACTGAAACCCCGTGCAACAGCCGTTCATGTAACAACTGAAGCGGACCAGTGCAAAACAGAAACACACAGTGATCGCCAGCACATCCAGGAAACGCGTCAGCGGCAGACCGGGCAGAAGCCAGCGCAGGAGCAGGGGCGCCCCCAACACCATGGCCAGGAGGGCGCCGGGATAGCGCCAGCCGCCGCGCAGCTCCGCGGAAAGAGGTTCGTAGACATCCCAGCCGCGCACGAACAGCGAGAACAACTTGGCGCCGAGCAGGGCGACGACGCAGGTCAACAGCAGCAGTACCACGGTCCTGCCGGCGCGAATACCCTCGCGGCGCAGGTACAAAACGAAAAACAGTATGCCGAACACCGCGATCGGCGAAAGCAGCAGCCGCAGGGAATCGATACCGAACAGGCCTTGTGGGTGCATAGGGCGGATCCAGAGCGTTTGTTATTTATTGAATTATACGACAGCCGCGCCCTGTATTTGGTTCAGTCCGGGGCATGCCAGGGATCGAGTACCGCACCTGCAATCCTCCGTTTTCAAGCAACACAAAAAAAGACCGGCCACCATGGACCGGTCAGATTCTCTGGCTTGGTGCAAGGGGACGCAATCGCGCCCCCCAACGGTCAGCAACCCGGCGGCAGTCCCTCGCAGGCATCGCCGCGGCCATCGTTGTCGCTGTCCAGCTGATCCGGGTTGGGGATGAGCGGGCAGTTGTCGACATCGTCGGCCACACCGTCACCGTCCTTGTCGTTGATCGGGTCGCAGGCATCGCCGATGCCGTCGTTGTCGGCATCCAGCTGGTCGTTGTTGACGACCCCGGGGCAGTTGTCCAGACCGTCGAGAAAGTCATCCTCGTCGCGGTTGATGCCCATGCGATGACCGGATCCGGGAGGCGCGCAGGTATAGGTCAGCGCGCCGTGCTGGAACGCCAGGTTCTTCAGCCCCGCGTGGGTGATCACGTTGTCGATGTCCGAACGCCAGGTATTGGCCGCCTCGCGCACCCAGCCGCGCTCGACGCCGTTGACGGAACCCTTGGCGATGAGGTCGCACTCGGTCACGGTGCCGCCGAGCATCAGCGATTCGAACGTGGTCCCCGCGCGCTGACGCAGTACGCCGATGCGCGGGCTGACGATGCTGTCGTTGGCCGCGGTCAGCGTGATCTGCTGACCGACCACCGGTGCCAGATCCGTCGGGAACTCCAGGGAAAACGCCTCGAGCTGGTCTTCCTGGGTATTGTTGACATTGAAGACGCTGGCCTCGAGGAAGTGATCCACGGTGTCGATGGCGCCGTCGTGGAGGAAACCGAATCCGCGAATCTGGTCGCCCATGAAGGTATTGCCCGAAGACATACCGAACATGCCGACCTTGTGGTAGACGTTGCGCATGTGCGGCACCTTGAAGTGCTGCGTCTCACCCTCCACGCTCTGTTCGCCCGCCGTGCCGAAGAAGCCCTGTGAGGGGTCCAGCGTGTGGCAGGTGTTGCAGCGGAACGGGCCGTCGACGTTGTTCTGGTTGAAGAAAATATTCTCGCCGTTGGCCGCGGCCGGCGACAGGGAGTTGTCGATATTGCGGATCGGATTTGGCGGCAACATGATTTCGAGGGCGAAATCCGTGAAATCCTGCATCTCGCCGGTCGTGATCGTGCCCTCCATGCCCACCAGGCCCTCGAAGGCGACGATGAAGTTGCGGAAGGACAGGTCCTCGTTACAGGCCGAGGCGACCGGATCGGTACAGGTATCGGTACCGAAGAAGCCGTCGACCCGGTCGCCGCGCCAGTGCATGCCGCCGTGATTCGCCAGGCCCCGCAGGGTCTGCGTGGTCATCGGGCCCTTCATGGGGTGGAAGGTCGTCTCGGGGTTCAATACCGCCGCCGGCTGGGTGTTCTGGCTGACCGATGCGTCCGGATCCCCCAGGTTCCAGGCGAGCTGATCGACATCGGCAAAGATGTGGCAGCTCGAACACGAGGCCTCGCCGTTGCCGGAGGTGGCGACCGCGTCATACAGGAAGGGTCGGCCGTCGACGACGTGCTGTGGCTCCGGGTTGTGCAGCGGGTGCGTCTCCAGCACCGTGCCGGTCACGCTGTCTATCACCTCGACCTGGTTGTCGAAACGCGTCAGGACGTAGAGCCGCTCGTTGCCCTCGTCCAGCACCAGCCCGCTGGGGCCGCCACCGTCAGTCGCGATGTAATTGACGCTTTCCAGCGTCGGATCGAAATTGTTCTCGAAATTGGCGTCCTCGACGTCCGCCGTGTCGAAAACGCCGATCTTCGCGGAACCGAAGGCCGCGACGTACAGTTTGGAGCCGTCGCTGGACACCACCGGTTGCAGCGGGGTGGCGAGACTGTGCACCTTCTGCCCCTCGATCGCCGCGTGGTTGGCGCCCGCGTCCGTGTGCAGCTGGTCGTAGTCGATGTGCTGGTTCAGGTGCTGCGAATCGACACCGGCGCCGGCGGGGTCGAGCACGGAGATCCGGGATTCCGACAGGTGGCCCTGCACGGTGCTGCCGCCGTGAATGCCGGGGCCCTCGAAATCGATGTGGTTGGGCATTTCCAGGTTGGTGACGTACACCTTGCCGGTATTCGGGTTGACCACCAGGTTGAACAGCACGGTGCCGACGTGATCGAACTCGACGATGGAGTTGGACGCGAGCGTGTCGGCGTCGATGGAGAACACGTCGTGGTCCGGCAGGTTGAAATTGACCTCGCTGCTCCAGTCCGTGCCCTTCGAATCGACCCACTTGCTGCCATCGAACTTGACGATGACACCCACTTCGGGCGCGGGATCGCCGTCGGCGTTGTCGCTCGGACCCGGCACCCCGTTGGGGCCAAAACCATCGGGCACCACAGGCTCCAGAATGGAGGTTGTCTGGTTGCCGGACTGGAAGGCGGCCACGTAGACCGTACCGCCGTCGGGGGTTACCGCCAGACCGCGGGGCGTGTCGGCGAAGAAGCTGAGGATCTCGACGGGGGTGCCGCCCATGGTATTGCCGAGGTTTCCACTGTCGAAAACCCAGACATCGGCCCGCCCGATGCCCGGCGTGGTGAGCTGGGGGTCTCCCGCACCCGGCACGCCGGAAATCGAGGCATGTTCACGGTGCTGCCCGCGATGGGCGGTGGTAATGAAAGCCTTGTCGAACGCCGTCCCGGCAAAGACGATATCCCGCGGCTCGTCGCCCACCAGCAGCGTGCGCACCACTTTCGCGGGCGACGCGGACAGGTCGACGATGCTGACACTGTCGGACAGGTGGTTCACCACCCAGATCTCGTCGTTGGTGCGCGCGGCCACTGACACCGGCTCCATACCCACCGGAATCGAGTCGGTATGGGTGAGCGAGCCGCCGTCGATCGAGAACACCTCCAGGCGGTTATCCGGCGTGTTCACGGCCAGCAGGGTCGAGCCGTCGGGCGTCGTGGCCACCGGCCTGACCTGGCCGCTTTCGAAGGTGATAAACGACTTCTGCGCCGCCGCCGGCAGGGCGAGCCCGGCCAGCGCCAGCAGCAATGAGAAGCAGGCTGTGAGGAACGCCCGCGGGGCGTTCGAGTGTCGGGTGATGATGCGAGCGGACATTCTGAAAGTACCTCTGCTGATTTTATAGTCTGAGCCGGCGGTGTGTATACCACACAGGCAATGCGACAATGGTAGGCTACCAACCTAATCCATTCAGGTGAGCCATGCAAGAAATCGCGGCCCATCGTTTTGCTACGCGTTTCACAACCTTGAAGCGCACACTGTTTGTGACGCCTGTTGTCTTTTTATATGACATTGTTCCTCCAGGCTGCGTCTTTATTTCTGCTTTTTCTCCGGGCTGCATCGCGGCCCGGCGCCACTGGCCGACCGTTCTGACCATCCGGTCAGTTTACCAAGGCAAATTTCGTACCCCTGCCCCCAAGTGGTTGATTCGTAGATAAAAAATTGGCGACGCCGCGCCAACCGGGCCAGATATCGTAAAATTTTCTGACGGTTTTGACCCGACAACCGGCGCCGGCGGCGGCAGTCGACGCGCCAGCGGCCGCGACATCCCTCAGGCCCCGTCGATGTATCGGCCGTACCGTTCGAGGTAATCGGCGAAATGATCGGATTCGCACCCGCTGTCCAGCCCGAACGCCGCCGCGCTGTAGCGGTGCTCGCCGTACAGGTCCCGCGGCCGCCGCCGCAGGTAGGCGCGCATGCGTCGCTCGGCGTCGTCGGTCAGCGTCATCGAAAACCGCTCGTAGATTTCCCGAATGACGCCGACAGGGTTGTCGCAGATGGCGCTGAACCCGACGTCGAAGAACCGCTCCTCGCCCAGCGCGCGCCGCTCCTCCATGCCCCGCCGGGCGACCCGGGCGTAGTGCCGCAGCTGCTCTTCACCCACCTCCCGGGGATCGACGCCGCGACTGAAACCGCGGCGCAGGGTGCAAGCGAGACTGGAGAATGAGGCAATGGCCTGCAGCGGGCGCCGGTGCGTCCACACGATACAGGCATCGGGGTACTGCCCGCACAGATATTTCAGACTGGCCAAATGGGCCGGCGTTTTCAGCACCCATCGCGCCTCCCCGCCGCCGCTCTGCAGGTGTTGCACGAACGCGGCGTGCCAGGCGTAGGCGGCAGTGAGGTCCTCTTCGAGCAGCCACTTCCGGTAATCGGGCACGCGATACATATAGCCGAACTGCTCGCTGGCGAACGCCGACGACAGCATATACACACACTCCTGCGGCAGCCGCGCCCCGACGGCGTGAATGGGCTGGAATCCGGGCGACAGTTTCTCCAGCAGGCCGAGGAGCCTGTCGACCCGCGCGATCCTGGCGTCGGCGTCGCGCTCAGCCGGCGCCGGCGGCGGCACCGGCCGGGCAACCTCCCAGGTGGCGGGCGCGCGCAGCGCCGGGTCCTGCGCCAGCAGTTCGTGCAGAATGGAAGTGCCGGTGCGCGGCAACCCGACTATAAACAGCGGCCGTTCGATGCGCTGCGCCGCCACCTCGGGGTGCGACGCCCGGTAGTCGATCAGGCGCAGACGCACACTCAGGTGGTCCAGCAGGTTGAGGTAGGCGACGATACGGCCGATCTGCGTCAGGTTCGCCTCCCGCTCCAGGGAGGCGGTGAGTCTGTCCAGCCCGGTGCGGAAGGAGGCATCGCCCCAGTTATCGAGGCCGGTCCGCGCCTGCGCGCGCCGCATCAGGTGCTCGGGGCACAGCGAGGGCCGGGACAGCCCCGCGCGCTCGAGCACGACGCCCAGACCGTTGGCCAATCGGATGTAGGGCGGTTGCCGTTTGAGCGGGTGGGTCAAGTCGGTCGCCTCGAACGTGGACGGCGGCCAGTGTAACGGTTCTTCGCGGATTTTCCTTATCCGACGCCTCTTGCAGTAGTGTCTCAGGTTCGATTCGTTGCGCGAGCTTGAGTTGGGTGTGGCCCACTGGAACCGTGTGGCGACAGGACGTCGCCACCCGAGCCTGGCCAGGGATGGCCGCTTTTTGGCGTGTTCCAGTGGGCCACACCCAACTCAAGCGATCTTAATAGGGTAGAAACCCAAACTGAGACTCTACCCCCCTTGCGATACGAGGGCAGTCGATTATGCTGTAGCGCAGTCGACAGAGGTGTCATGATTGGTGGAACCAGCGATGCCACGCTTTTCAACTGAGGCATGCGCGCTCGCGCCCTGATCTTGACGTTTGGCTTGGCCCGAGGCGGCGCATACCCACGGGGAGAAGCACGAAGGTGTACAGGAAAAAGTTGATCGGATTGTCGCTCGCCATCGCCATCGTGGCACCGTCACTGCACGCCGCCGAGCCGCCGCCCTTCCCCATTGACGGACTGCATATAGACCTGACCTTTACCGAAGCCCTCGCCTGGGCAACAGCTCGCGGGGGGGAGTGCGGCACCCGACAGTCGCGCACCCAGGTCGGCGGGATACGCGCCGACTGCAACTTCGCCACCTGCGAAGAGCCGACGCCCGCCGGCTCCTGTCCTGAAACAGACCCGGATGACAAGGCAGGCAATCAACTCGTGCGACAGATCAGTTGGGTAGGCTTCGAGGCGCCAGCCGAGTCCGCGCCCCTCGGGCGCGCTGTCATCAAGTTCGAAGACAGTCCGGACACGGTCGCACAGGCGCTCGTGGACGCATTCGGAACGCCGGTGACCGATACCACGGACGCAGAGAAAAGCTGGAGCCATTCCACCCGGATGGGCTGGCGCGCCGCCAATCGCACGATGGGCCTGTTGTCCGCGGAACACATGATTATTCTGACGGTGGACAGGCCGCCATCCGAACCCACTTCGCCGTAATACGCGAATCGCGGTCGCGCATCGCGGTATTGGCGCCGCTGCCGCTGGCCGGTGCCCACTCCGCATACCTTCGCACCCCTTGAAGAACTTTCTGTAAACCCCATCTCTTGATGTAAGGACCGGTGCACTGCGACACCCGGTACCAATATCGCCCGAACAAGCATTGACAAGGAGATTGGACGATGACCAAACAACCCGGAAAATTCACCATCTGGCTATTGAGCATTGCCCTGCTCACGCTCCCGCTATCCGTATTATCCGACACCGACAAGGCCCGGACCGAGGCGATGAAAGAGGCCACGGAGTCCGTCGAGAGCGACGTACAGGCGATGGCCGATGAGGCGACGGGCCAGCGGCGCAAGAAAATTCGCCAACAGGCTATCGACGCCCTCGCCCACACGCGCGAGGCGCTGACCGCGCTGGAGGAAGAGCGCGTCGATGACGCCCTGGAAGCCCTTGCGCTCACCACGGGCAAGCTCGAACTGATCATGGCCCGCGACCCCGAACTCGCGCTGGCGCCCACCGACGTTGCGGTCATAACGCACGACGTGTACGCCTCGAAACAGGCCATCGAAGACGCCATCGAGCAGGCCGAGGAAGCGCTCGACGACGGCGAAGTGCAGGCCGCGCGCGAACTCCTCGCCGGACTGGGCAGCGAAATCATCATCAGCGTGACCAATCTGCCGCTGGCGACCTATCCCGAGGCGATCAAAGCGGTTACTCCTTTGATCGACGACGGCGAGATAGCGACAGCCAAGCGCTCGTTGCAGGCGGCGCTGAACACGCTGGTGGTCACGGAGCATGTCGTGCCACTGCCGATTCTGCGCGCGAATGCTCTACTGGATAGCGCCGAGGAACTCGCGGCAAAATCCGATCGCTCCGATAGCGAAGCGGAAGAACTCGACAATCAGCTCAAGGCCGCGCGCAACCAGCTCGAAATGGCCGAATTGCTGGGTTACGGCGACGAGAAGAGGTACGCGCCGCTCTACAAGGAACTGGAAAGCCTGCAGAAAAAAGTCCGCAAGGGCGACAGCGACAGCAACCTCTTTGACAAGGTGGGGAATTCCATGACACGTCTTTGGGATTCGGTGTTTGGCTGATTGGTTGGCAGCCACCGTATGCGGGGCCTGTTCATAGGGTCCCGCATATCCCCTGCCCGCCTACCACCAGGGAGAATTCAGTCTTGTCCGGAAAATAAGGCACCAGACAACGCTCAATCCTGCCGCTGGCGCAGCCAGTTGACGATACCGCCGGCGGCGATAATGTCCCGCTGACGCGGCGAGAGGCTGTGTTTTACTTCGATTGCGTTGCCGTCCTTGCCGATTTTCAGGTCGATGGGTTGGTCGTGGGTCAGCTGCTCCAGTAATCCATCGGCATTGATAACCGTCCCTTCTTCCAGCTTCTCGTAGTCTTCGGCATCACGAAACTCCAGCGGCAACACACCGTAGTTGATCAGGTTCTGCCAGTGTATGCGCGCGAAACTCCTGGCGATCACCATCCGCAGGCCGAGATAACGCGGCGCCACCGCCGCGTGCTCGCGACTCGATCCCTGGCCGTAGTTCTCCCCGCCCACCACGACGTGGCCGCCGTCGTCGCGAACCGACTTGGCGTCGTCGACATAACTTTCCGACACCTGCTCGAATACGAACTCGGCGATACCCGGGATATTGCTGCGGTAGGGCAATACTCGCGCACCCGCGGGCATGATCTCGTCGGTCGAGATGTCGTCGCCCACCTTTAACAGCACCGGCAGCTCGATACTGTCGGGTATGGGTTCAGTGTCCGGAAGGCTCTGGATATTGGGGCCCTTGACCAGTTCGACATTGGCGTTGTCGTCGACGGGCGCGACAAACGGGGCGGTTTCGAGCAGGTCGTGCCCGGGCAGATCCACCTTCGGCGCCGTGTCGCCGAGCGTGCGCGGGTCCGTGATCTCGCCCGCCAGCGCGCTGGCGGCCGCGGTTTCGGGGCTGCACAACCAGACCGAGTCCTCGGGTGTGCCGGAACGGCCGGCGAAGTTGCGCGGCGTGGTGCGCAGACTGTTGCGGCCGGTGGCCGGCGCCTGCCCCATGCCGATACAACCGTTGCAGCCGGCCTGGTGCAGCCTGGCGCCGGCGGCGAGCAGTGAAGCCAGGTGCCCGTCGGCGATCAGGTGTTGCAGTAGCTGACGCGAGGTCGGGTTTATGTCGAACGAGACATGATCGGCGACCGTCCTGCCCTTGACCATCTCGGCCGCCACGGCGAAGTCGCGGTAACCGGGGTTGGCGGAAGAGCCGATATAGGACTGGTAGGCGGGCTCGCCGGCAACATCCGCTACCGGCACGACATTGCCGGGACTGGAAGGTCTGGCAATCAGCGGCTCCAGCGTCGACAGGTCGATCTCGTCGTGGTGCTCGTAGTCGCAGCCTTCATCGGCGGCGAGTTCCACCCAGTCGTCCTCGCGGTTCTCACTGCGCAGGAAACGCCTGATCTCCCCGTCCGAGGGAAAGACGGTCGTCGTAGCGCCCAGCTCCGCACCCATGTTGGCGATGACGTGCCGGTCCATCGCGCGCAGCGTGCTCACTCCCGGACCGTAGTATTCGATGATTCGATTGATGCCGCCGTCGACATCGTGGCGGCGAAGCATTTCCAGAATCACATCCTTCGCGCTGACCCAGGGCGGCAGCTCGCCGGTAAGTTTTACGCCCCAGATCTCGGGCATCCTGAGGAACACCGGCTCGCCGGCCATCGCCTGGGCCACATCGGCGCCCCCGGCGCCGATGGCGAGCATGCCCAGGCAACCGCCTGCGGGCGTGTGGCTGTCTGCGCCGATCAACGCCTCCCCGGGCACGCCGAAATGCTGCATGTGCAGCGGGTGACTGATGCCGTTGCCGGGACGGCTGTACCACACACCGAAACGCTGCGACGCGCTGAGCAGGAACAGGTGGTCGTCGGGATTCTTGTTGTCTTCCTGAATCAGGTTGTGGTCCACGTACTGGACCGAGACACTGGTTTTTACGCGATCGAGTTCCATCGCCTCCAGCGCCAGCATGACGAGTGTACCGGTGGCGTCCTGGCACAAAGTCTGCTCGAACTGCAACCCGACGGGGTCGCCGGGGGTCAGTTCTCCTTCGCACAGGTGGGATTCGAGAAGTTTTCGTGCCAGATTCTGCTTCATTACACCCCCTTACCTCTTCATTCGCATGGCCACGGAAGGCGCTCGTCAACCTGAGCTGAAAAGCGCTCTAACCTGCCGGCCCGACGCCCGCCACCACCGCGCGATCGTTGATTGCGCAGGGATCGTGGCGGCGCAAAAATTGCCTTCTGCAGGGTCGTGAGACAGGTTAACATTGCTGGCGGTTCCGCGTTGGCGACATGGAGAGAATTTGTACGTGCGAACAAACCTGCGGGCGGTGGCCATCGCGAGCGTACGCAACCGCACCCCATGCGTGGTACTGGCACTACTGCTGAGTCACGGGTCACCTGCCTGGGCTCAGGACCTGCTGCTGACATTCGCCAGCGGGCTGCCCTCGGACACGACCCACAGTACACAGGCCGTGACAAGCCTGACCACCGTGGATGGCCGACGCGTTGTCCTGGCGCGCTCCGAGGGCACGGACTATGAATCACGCGCTTCAAGGGGGTTCTGGTCGTGGACCCAGGTACAGCAGATACCTCGCGATGCAACGCATCTGGCGGTCACGCCGACACGACAAGGCGATGATGTCGTACTCGATATTCAGTACAGCTCACGCAAAGGCGACGAGGCGATCCTCTACTCCTCGACAGTGAAGGGCCGCCTGGGGCAATGGATCCCCCTGCTACAACCCGCGGACACAGCGGATTCCGCGGGCGGTAACCACTACAGCACCGCCACGCAGAGACAACGTCTGGCAGTCAAGGTGGAGCCGGCGGGACCACTTTGACAACCTCCTGATCGGCGCGGTCGATCACGCCTTGCATTCGAGGAACGTGCCGCGAATGCGCCTGAAACGCACACTCACGAAGCTTGCGCCGACATCCCAACCCCCGGCGGATCCTTCACTGCGTGCCACACGCACCACCGCATCGAGTACCGCGGATTCAATTTTCAGCACCTGACCGCAGGCGACAGCGGTTCCACAGTGAAACCGGATCCCGTTGGGGCATAAATCCTCGACCCGGCCCTCACAGGCCGCGCGCTGGGGCCAGTGCGTATAAAAAGCCAGGGTAAACTGCTTGCGCATCCGCATGACCGACCGCCGATCATCCCCGTCAGCGGCCATGGGTACCAGAGGCGCGAGGGGGCTGTGGCAATTGACACAGCTATCCGCGGCTTGCTCTTCCTCCCCGTACAGATAGCGATACGCGCAAAAAGCGCACCGGCAAACCGCCCCGGACCCCTCGCCGTCACCGTCTGACCTGCGTTTGTAGTGGGCCCACTCACTGTCCAGGTTCTGGCGATCGTAGGCAGAGCGGGCCTTCACATCAATGAGGGTCCTGTAGGCCTCGTTGATCACAGCGGCCGTCCTTGCGTCGCCCCCCAGATCGGGGTGCATTTTCAGCCGTTGCATCATCGTGCGGTAACTGGCGCGAATGACTTCCGCCGGAGCATCCGGCTGCACATTGAGAATGCGATAGTAATTGCGACGATTATTCATGGAAGTGATCAGGTTCCTGCTGTGACACCCGCCCTTTTAATGCGAAGCCATCCATCCGCCTGCAGCAGAGTCTGGCGCCGTGAGAAAAAATCGCCGCAGAATCGGCCCGAATTTGCCGATGAGGTCACATAAAATTAGTCCATAAACCCAGGATTGCCCACCTGGTCACAGACCGGCGGAGAGGCCCGGGCCTACCGGCCGGCTTTTAGTTCCCTCGAGACTCTGGCCCCCCGCCAGAACAAGGCCCCCTGCCAGAGAAAGTCAGCAGCAGCGCATGGCCCGGAAAACACAGAGATGCGTCGAAAGCTCATGCTGCAAGACCATTTGTCCTCCCCCCGCCCCGGAGCGACAGAAGTGACAAATTTTTGACTCCCCTCCCCGAAACCCGGGAGCCCACAGGCAGTACTCGTCGGCTCGCAGCGGCCCTGGGGCCAGGCCTGTCGTGGCGGTACGGCGCTTTACTCAGGCCACGGGGCAAACCCCGAAAGTCGCGTACTGGCCTCATCCCGGATCGGCATGAATTGTGCATCCGCTACCCACGTCACTATCCGGCCAAGACATGTCAACCAAGGACCTCAATTTATCGCTCGAATACGACCTGGCGGACACCGGTTACCGGGTGGACGGGGCCCGCGGCAGGGGAAGTCGCGACGCGTCCGGGGCAGGGCGTCACTTGCGCGAAGGGCAAAAAGCTGCAGCCGCGCGGCCAAAAACCGCCGCCGTGATGGCCCGCAAACACGCCGGCCCGTCTGCCTGGTTCGCGGCGGGAATCGCGCTGGCCAATATGCTGTTTTTGCTCTTGGCCGGTATCTGGCTGACAGGTTACGGCCGGATGCCGGCGACGCCGCCAGCCGCGAGCGTGGCGCCGATTGCCGAACCCGTACTCACTGACCTCCGGACACAGCTGGACGCCGTGCAACAACAGCTCGCCGGTCTGCAGACAGTTGTCGAGGCACAACATCGATTACTGGTGGTCACACAGCGTAAATTGGCGGACGCAGCTCCGGCACCAGCGGCGGAATCCGATGCGGGGCAGGCGGCGCCGGACCCGCTCTGGCAGGTAAACATCGGTCACGTCCATGCGCGGGAGGAAAGCGCGACGATGCAACGGGAGTTGCAGGCATTGGGATACGCTGCGGAAATTACAGAAGAAACCCGGGCGAACGGCGAGGGGTTTCGCGTACTGCTTACCGGGTTTGGCGATCGCGATGCCGCCGAGCTCACCGCCAAGGACATCATGGCCAGAACCCGTTTCAATGGCCTCTGGGTCAGCAGAAGTGAATAGGAGCCGCGCATCCTGTTCACCAGTTCGGCAGGCGCCTGGAAAAGGGCAGTGAGCCGGCAATTCATTTAAAGGGTGGGAAGATATATGGATCTGGCAACATTATTGGGCATGGTCGGGGCCATCGGCGTCGTACTGGCAGCCATGCTTTTCGGCGGCTCTCTTGCAACGTTCGTCAATGTCCCCTCCCTGTTTATTGTGCTCGGCGGCACGGTCATGGTCGTCATGATCAAGTTTTCACTGCACCAGTTTCTCGGTGCCTTCAAGGTCGCCGCGCGGGCTTTCGTATTCCGGCTGGATGACCCCGAAGACCTTATCGAGAAGATCGTCAGTCTTTCCCACATTGCCCGCAAGGAGGGCATGCTGGCGCTGGAGAACGAGGAAGTAGAGAATGAATTTCTCGACGACGGCATCAAGATGCTGATCGACGGCAACAACCACGAAATCATTCACACCGTCATGAACAAGGATCGCCAGCAGACGATCGACCGCCACGACTGGGGCGCCAGGGTCTTCAGCGCCGCGGGCGAAGTCGCCCCCGCCATGGGCATGATCGGAACACTGATCGGCCTGGTCCAGATGCTGGCCAACATGGACGACCCCAAGTCCATTGGCCCGGCCATGGCGGTCGCGCTCCTGACCACGCTCTACGGCGCGATGCTGGGGAACATGATCATGCTGCCCATCGCCGACAAACTGAACCTGAGAAAGATCGAGGAGGGGCGCAACAAGGCCCTGTGCATCGACGGTGTGCTGGCCATTCAGTCAGGCCAGAACCCCCGCATCATCGAATCCATGCTCAAAACCTATATTGCTCCCAAAAAACGCAGGAAGGATTCGGACGACTCCGGATCCGCGGACAGCGCCGTGGGCGAGGTGGCCTGATGTCCGGAGACGGTGGACAGGCTCGCGCCGGGGCTCCGCCGTGGATGACCACGTTCGCGGATCTCATGTCGCTGCTGTTGAGCTTCTTCGTTCTCCTTTTGTCTTTTTCACAGCTCGATGTCCTGAAGTACAAGCAGGTCGCGGGCTCCATGAAGAATGCCTTCGGCGTCCAGAATCAGGTAAAGGTGCTGGACATCCCGAAAGGAACCAGCGTCATCGCCCGGGAATTCAGCCCGGGGCGCACCGAACCGACCCAGACGGATACGGTAAACCAGTTCACTACCGAGACCACGAAGCCGTCATTGCGTGTGGGGGATCCGACGGCGAAGAAAACCGACATCAGTGAACTGGACGACGAGCAGACACGTGGTTTGCTGGAAGAAAAGCTCAGGTCGTTGATAATGAAGACAGAAAACGACGCGGAAAAACTCCGCGAGTTGCTCAAGAGTGACATTGAGGACGGCAAGATCGATATCGAAACCGAAGGACGCATGATCACGGTTCGTATCCGTGAGCGGGGTTCCTTCCCCTCCGGCTCGGCAACATTGAACCGGGAATTTATGCCCGTCATGGCGAAATTGCGCAACGCATTGCGGGATATCGAGGGGAAAATTTCGGTTGAAGGCCACACCGATGATATCCCCATATCCGGTGCGCGGTTCGAATCAAACTGGGGCCTGTCCGCCTCAAGGGCACTGTCGGTGACCCACGAATTAACCAAGGGCGATTCTCTCGACGACGCACGCTTCATGGTGGTGGGCCACGCCGATACGCAGCCCTACGTGCCCAATGAATCCGCGATGAACCGCGCTATGAATCGCCGCGTGGAAATCATTATCCGCCAGGGCCTGGACAATGCCACCACGGCGACCCTGGAGCAGCTACAGAAAGTAGACCCGGGAATCATGGATACAGTGAAGATCAGAGATGGTTGATAACTCGACAGCTTTGCGTTGACCGCAGTTCTCAGGGAATGCACTCACCATGAACACTCACCACGAAAGGCGCAATTACTTCCGCATACTCGATCAAGTGGGAGTGAAATACTCCGTATTGGGGGAGTCCGCGGAGGTCACCGCGGAGACCAGCGGCGAGATCGAACTTTCGCTTGGCGCGATGCTCGGGAATATCGATCAGGAATTCAATCGGGCGGTAAACATTCTGTGGTCGGAAAGTCCCTCAGCCGCCGATGCCGTCGGCCTTCTCAACAGAAAACTGTCTCTGTTGGCGACTCGCTTACTTGAAGCCGGGGACTATAGTAACGCCGGTTACGATGGCACGACAGCCAGTATCAGCGGTTGCGGGATGGCATTTCACTGTGACCACCCGCTGGCGGTGGAAACCCGACTGAACGTATCGGTGGCGCTGAAGCCATCCCGGATCGTGGTAAATTTCACCGCGAGTGTGGTGGCCTGCGAGAGAGCATCTGATATACCCGCCAGGAATTACCTGCTGCGCATCAGCATTGATGAGAACTGTCATGCGGCGCGTGAACAGCTGGTGCAGCACGTTGTCCAGCGACAGTCTGCGCGGCTTGGAATTGGACGGGGCGCCAATCGGGGTGGCAACCATCGAGCCTGATTATCGCTTTCGCCCTTTTCCCGCGCATCTGTTTCTACCCGGCCCGCTCCTGTGCCTTCTCAGGGAGAAACCCGGGCAAGGGAATTTTCTTTTAATAACTCGAATTCGTGAATGCGCTGGTCTTTTTTGCCGACAAGAGAGGCCAGCACGACAACCACCACGCGGCGATTCCGTGCGCGCCCCTCTTCGGTCTCGTTACCGGTTACGGGTTTATATTCTCCATAACCTATCGCCGCGAGCCGCTCCGGTTCGATGCCGTTGCGCTCGAACAGCCGTACCACCGCCGCGGCTCGCGCCGATGAGAGCTCCCAGTTGGAGGGAAAAACCGGCGTATTGATCGGCTTGTTGTCCGTGAAACCCTCGATATGGATCCGGTTGGGCATATCCCGGAAGAGATCGGAAAGCTCCACCAGGATTGGCACCGATTGGGGAATAAGTTCGCTGCTCCCGCTCTCGAACAGAAGGCTCGACTTGATCTCGACCTCCAGCCAGAACTTGTTGCGTTTCACGTCGATCATTTCCTCGTCGATAGATGGCTGTAACTGATCTTCGACCGTATCGGCAATAGCGTGGACCTCTTCTTCGGCGGCGTCGAGAACCTGCGCGCTAAAATTGTCTGCCTCCTTTTCCGGTTCGGGCTCAACCGAATCGTCCACGTATTCGGCGCGCAGGGGAATACCAGCCTCGCCCGCACTCGATGCGATGCTGTCGATGCTCTCATGGCCCGGCAGCGGATACTCCGACCACTGCGCCACCGAATCAACTTTTTGCCCGATCATCGGCTGTTTGAATGCTGTCAGCATCGCATCCGACAACACCCTGTATTTATCCTGATTGACGCTCGATATGGAGTACATGACGACAAAAAACGCAAAAAGCAGGGTCACGAAATCGGCGTAGGACACCATCCATCGCTCATTATTCGTCTGCAGTTCTACCCTTCGTTTTCTGGACATTAATCAGGGTGGCCTTATGACAGATAGCCCTCGAGCTTGCTTGCTATGGCGTGGGGGTTTTCCCCTTCGGCAATAGACACGAATCCCTCGAGGAGCATCTCCTGGTACTGGACCAGGTCATCCGAAATCGCCTTGAGTTTCTGCGACATCGGAAGAAAGAAAAAATTAGCGAGACCAACACCATAGATCGTTGCCACAAAAGCGACGGCGATACCCGGACCCAATAACGAAGGATCCGCCAGATGATTCATGACATGGATTAAACCGATCACGGCGCCGATAATGCCGATCGTGGGCGAGTAGCCGCCCATTGCCTCGTAGACCTTGGCGGCGCCTAACTCGCTGTTGGCGCCGTTCTCTATCTCTATTTCCATTATTCTGGATATTTCCTCGGGCTCTCGACCGTCCACCAATAACATCAGGCCCTTGCGCACAAACTTGTCGGGTTCCTTTTCCGCCACCTTCTGCAGTGCCAGCAGTCCGTCCTTGCGTACGATCTTGCTCCAGGCGGTAATCTTCCTGAGCATCTGGTCGCGCTCAAAACGGGGCGGGAAAAACACCCAACTGGAACGACGCATTCCATGTACGAATATTTTCTGCGGCATTTGCACCAGCGTCGCCCCGATGGTGCCTCCAAAGACGATGATAAATGCCGTCATCTGGATCAGCGAGCCCGTCGTACCGCCCTCGAGCAGATTGCCGCCAATAACGGCGGCCATCGACAGCACAATACCCGTGAGAGATAAAAAATCGAGCGCGCGCTTCTTACCGCTCATACTGCTCATACTGCGCTTCGTTTCTCAAGCGTCCGCTTCCTGTACTTTTTTCCGCACCCTGGCAAGTGCCTGGCCGTGTATCTGGGATACCCTTGATTCGCTGACCCCCAGCACGACGCCGATTTCCTTGAGGTTGAGTCCTTCCACGTAGTAGAGCGACATAACCATCGCCTCTTTCTCGGGAAGCGATTCAATCGCTTCGGCGAGATGCTGCCTGAGCTGGCCGTCCTGCAACGCATTGTAGGGATCGGCATCATCAGACTGCGCCGCATCGGCGTTATCTTCCAGCGGCATCATCCGGCTGTGAGCCAGCTCCCCCGCTATCCTGTGATAGTCATCCAGCGGTACACCCAGTTCCGCCGCGATGTCATGGTCCGAGGCACTGCGGCCGAGCCGGGACTCCACCTGACCAATCGCATCGGCGACCCTTTTCATATTCTGCTGGACCGCTCTTGGAACCCAGTCATGACGGCGCACCTCATCCAGCATGGCGCCCTTGATACGAATACCGGCGTAGGTCGCAAAGGTGGCCCCACGCGACGGGTCGTAGCTTTCCCCTGCCTGAATCAATCCGATAACGCCGACCTGGAGCAGGTCGTCCAGTTCAATCGAGGGGGGCAATCTTGCCGTCAGGTGCGCCCCGATTTTTTTTACCAGAGGCAAGTGCTCCATTACCAGCTGTTCCCGATCCCGACTCGGGCCACCTTCGTATAGCACCGCCTTTGTCACGGACAGACCTCGACCAACCCGCTTCCGTGTGGAACGAGCCGCTCAATAAAAAATCCCAGGCCACCACTGCCCCGATAGCCGCGACACTCGAGGCTGATTTTCCCGGCGACTTCGGTAAAAGCCCGTGCGGAATGACTCGCTGGATACAGCTCGACTACCGCACCCTGGCGCTGAACGGCGTGGCGCAAATAACCATCCCTTGGAATCGCACCGAGATAGCCAAGACGTATATCGAGGAATTTTTCGGTCACCCTGTGAAGTTTGCCGTACAGAGCCTGGCCCTGGCTGCCGTGCTCCACCATGTTCGCAAGCACCTGTATTTCCTTTATGCCGTGCTCCCGGTGCAGCAGCTTGATCAGGGCGTAGGCATCGGTAATGGAGGTGGGCTCATCGCAAATGACGACAATAATATGCTCACATGCACTACTGAAGGTGAGGACGCTCGAATCGATACCGGCGCCGGTATCAACGATCAGCGTATCGACCGGAGCGCGCAGCTCGCTGAATGCGTTTACGAGGCCCGCCCTCTCGGACAGGGACAAATCCATCATGCTGGACAAACCCGACGCCGCGGGAACTACACGGATTCCATTGGGGCCCTGCAAGAGGATGTCATCCAGTGACTTTTCGCCCGAAAGTACATGGCTGACGTCGTAACGGGGCTTGAGACCGAGCGCAATATCCACATTGGCCAGTCCCAGGTCCGCATCGAAAAGTACGACTTCACGCCCCTGCCTGGACAGGCTGACGGCGAGATTGACCGCCACATTGGTCTTGCCAACCCCCCCTTTACCGCTGGTAACCGCGATAACGTTGACCGGCGGGCATGCGGGCAAGTGCAAAAGCTCTCCTGACGAGTCCATCACCTATTTGCCCACCATACTTTTACCTGACTTTTCCCTGCCTACTGTGCCGGTGGGCGCTGCGCGCGGCGTTTCGTCTACCAGCTCTACGGCTTTGTCGACCAGCGCAGGGGCATTGGCCGATTCCAGATCGCGAGGCACTTTCTGGCCGGCGCTGACATAGGCCACCGGAAGGCGGTAGTCGATAACGACATCGAGTACGCCACCCAGCTCCGCCGACTCATCCACTTTGGTGATGAACGCTCCTGACAGCGCGCCCTCGCCAAATGTTTCCACGACCTCGCGCAGTGCGCGCAACTGGGCAGTCGCCGGCAGCACGATATAGGTATCCACGTCATAGCCAACTGAATTGACAGTCTTGTACTGCTGATACATGCGCGGGTCTCGCTGCCCGAGCCCGGCCGTATCCACCAGAACAAGTTTGCGTGGCATGAGGTTGTCCAGAGCGGCGCGCAATTCGCGCCCATCGGTCGCGACAACGACGGGAATGCCAAGATATTTCGCGAATGTTTCCAGCTGCTCCTGCCCGCCAATCCGGAAGCAGTCCGTGGTGACAAGCGCTACCTGCTGGCGTTCATACTGTAATACGTAGCGTGCCGCCAGCTTTGCAAGGGTCGTGGTCTTGCCCACACCCGTGGCGCCCATAAGCGCAACGATTCCGCCTTTCTCAAGCAGCCTGCCCTCTTCCATTACCGGCACCCTGCCGGCCAGCATTTGCAAGGCGATGTCCCAGTAGTCATCGACGTCACCATCGGCGGGCAGAATGTCAGAGATCACACCGCTCAGTGTGCGCGACAGACCGAGCCGCGCGAGCCGCGACTGCAGCACGGTTTTGGCAGGCGGGCCAGCCGCCATATCCCGCCAGGACATTTGCGCAAGCCGGTTCTCGATCATGTTGCGCAGGTTACCCATTTCCCGCTGCAGCTCACCGAGCGAGGCCCCGCTGCTCCCGGCTGGCTGCCCTGGCTGATCCGACGCCGGACCGACGGATTGTGCTTCCGCCTGTTGTATAGCGCTCTCATCCAGTTCTATAGCGGCGACGAGTTCAACCTGATTGCCCAGTTTCTTGTTGGAAAGGATCATCGCGTCTGGACCCAGCTCCGCTCTTACCCGCGCCAGCGCACTGCGCGAGTCCTTTTCCAGAAAGCGCCTGATCTTCACAATGTCACCCCAATATCCATGTCAGTCAATCGAGAGTAAGGCCCCCTACCCATGTGCCAACTGCGCCTGACTGCCGCCAATGGTCTCCAGGACTCGTATGGTTTTGTTCGCGGGCAATTCTTCGTAGGCAAGTACGTAGAGATTCTCGATCCTGCTTCTCAACAACCTGGAGAGAAAGAGTCGAATATTCCCGCTGACCAGCAGTACCGGCGTGTTGCCCTCCGCGGCAAACCGCTCCGCGGACTCCGCAATCTGCCTGATCGTGCTCTCAAGCAGAGTAGGCTCCAGCACTCCGCCCGTGCCCTGCAATGCTCCTTGCAATATCTGTTCCAATTGAGCATCCAACGACATGACCGGCATCTCCCGCCCGACGCCGTTGACCGTTTGGAAGATAGTCTTGGCCAGTGCGATGCGAACCTGTGCGGTCAGGGCGTCGGTATCCTGGCTCTTTCCGGCGTGCTCCGCCAACGATTCGGCGATGGTCCGCACGTCGCGAATGGCAACTCCCTCGACAAGAAGGTTTTGCATCACCCGTGTCACCTCCCCGAGCCCCAGCGGGTTGGGCACGAGGTTTTCCACCAGCTTGGGCGATGTCCGGGCCAGCTTGTCCAGTAACTGCTGCACGTCATCCTGGCCCAACAGTTCGTGAGCATGTGTTTTCAGCAACTGACTCAAATGGGTCGCAATCACAGTGCCGTTGTCTACGACGGTAAATCCCATGGCCTGCGCATCGTCACGCTGCGAAGGATCTATCCAGACCGCATCCAACCCGAATGTGGGATCCCTGGTGGCAACACCCTGTAATTCGCCAAAAACCTGACCCGGATTAATAGCCAGTTCCTTACCCGGGTAAACTTCTCCACTACCCACAGTGACATCGTGAACACTGATACGGTACTCGTTGGGTGACAGTTCGAGATTGTCGCGGATGTGCACCGAGTGAATGAGAAACCCCAGCTCCTGTGAGAGTTTCTTGCGCACTCCCTTGATCCTTCCCAGCAGCTCTCCGCCCTGATTCCTGTCCACCAGCGTAATCAGTCGATACCCCACTTCCAGGCCAATTTCATCGACCGAGGCAAGATCATCCCAACTGAGCTCCTGGGTCTCCGCGGGCTTTTCATCCGGCACCGTTTCTTGTCCAGACCCGGTCTCCTCATCCGTCATTTTTCTTGCGTATGCCAGCATTACCATAACGCCGGCGAGGGCTAGAAAGACAAGATGCGGCATACCGGGTACCAATCCGATAATGCCGATCAGCGCGGCAGCTACGATCAACGCCCTGGGATTGTTGAATAGCTGAGCTATAACCTGTTCGCCCATATCCTGTGAATCGGATACGCGGGTAACTATGATGGCTGTCGCTGTGGACAAGAGCAGTGACGGTATCTGCGCTACCAGTCCATCGCCTATGGTGAGCAACACGTAATTGTTTGCCGCCTGCTCGGCACTCAGATCGTGTTGCATCATGCCGACGGTGAACCCACCGACAATATTGATAAAAAGGATGAGAATACCGGCTATCGCGTCGCCGCGAACAAATTTGCTGGCACCGTCCATTGCGCCATAGAAATCCGCTTCCCTGGCGATATCTTCGCGTCTTGCAAGCGCCGTACCCTGATCGATAATCCCCGCATTCAGGTCTGCGTCAATGGCCATCTGTTTTCCTGGCATCGCGTCCAGCGTAAACCGGGCCGTCACCTCGGAAACCCTGCCGGCGCCTTTTGTGACCACGACGAAATTGATAATGACGAGAATCGCGAAAACAACGATGCCGACTGCATAGCTACCACCGACCACAAATTCACCGAACGCCTCGATCACTTTGCCAGCGGCGCCAGTGCCGTTGTGTCCCTCAAGCAGCACAACACGGGTGGATGCCACATTGAGCGATAGCCTCAGCAGGGTCGCAATGAGCAGGACGCTCGGGAACGCCGCGAAATCCAGCGGCCGGGAAGCATAAACAGAAGCAAGCAACACGACCATGGCCAGTGCGATGTTGAAGGTAAACGCCAGATCCAGCATCAGTGTCGGAAGCGGCACCATCATCATCATCAGCATCAGGAACATCAGCACGGGCGTGCCAAGGCCCGTCAAAAGCGAGGCTGTCAACGACCTGTCGGCTGTGGCTTCACTCATGCTGGGCTGTACCTTCGTCGCCATGGAACTTCATGTATTCCTCGGGTATCTCGAGGTCGTGCGGTCGCGGGGTATATTCGCCGCTTTTACCCGTGCGCAGTTGATAGACGTAGGCGAGTACCCTGGCGACGGCGAGATAGAGATTCTCGGGGACTTCCCGCCCCAGCTCGGTGGAAGCGAACAGGGCGCGAGCCAATGGCGGAGCCTCGAAAACCGTAATGCCGTTGCCCGTTGCAATACTGCGGATTCTCAAGGCGACCAGGTCCGTACCCTTGGCGACAACCAACGGCGCCCTGTGTGTGGCGCTGTCGTATTTTAACGCCACGGCGAAGTGAGTCGGATTGGTGATGACCACGTCGGCCGTCTTTGCGGCCTCCATCATGCGGTGCTGCGAAGCTTCTCGCTGCAGGGTACGAATACGGTTCTTGACCTCCGGCCGGCCTTCGCTTTCCTTCAATTCATCCTGCACTTCCCGCTTGGTCATCTTGAGCTGGCGGTTGTGATTCCACAGCTCAAAGGGGACGTCGAACACGACAATTGAAATCATGGCAGCACTCAATACCAGAAAGCTCCACTGCACTATTCCCATCGACTCTACAATCGCCTGCAAAGGGACCCGCAGTCCCAGCGTGAGAATTTCGTCCAGCAGAATCACGATAAGGACCGTGGCCACGCTTATCAGGACGATAAACTTGAAAAGGGCTTTCAGAAGCTCCATGAGCCCCTTGGCCGAAAAGATCTTCTTGAGGCCGGACAAAGGGCTGATTTTTTCCAATTTAAACGCCATGGGTGACACACTGAAGGACCAGCCACCCATCAGCAGCGGGCCGGCCAGAGCTCCCACGAGCATGACGCCAAAGAAGGGCAGAAGCACCCGCAGCGACTCCAGCAATACCTGAACAAAACGCATTGCCATTGCGTCCGCATCGAACGCAACAGACCTGTCGATAACGAGCGCCGACTCAAACAGAGACGCAAAGGACATGGACATTCCCGGGCCCAGTACCAGAAACGCAGAAGCCGCAAACAACAGTGAGAGCATGATGTTCAGTTCCTTCGACCGGGGAACCTGGCCCTTTTTCTTCGCATCCTCCCTTCTGCGCTGGGTCGGCTGTTCAGTGCGTTCCTGCGATTGTTGGTCTTCAGCCATTGTTCGCCCTAGCGAATCACGTCGAAAGCCGCCGCGAGGCTGGAGTCGAACATACGTTCGAGCAGCGGAATAACGGCAGGCAGCGACAAAAATATAAAGACAAAACCGGCAAGTATGGTCACCGGAAATCCAACAGCGAAAATATTGAGCTGGGGGGCGGCACGGGTAATAACGCCAAAAGCCAGATTGATCAGCAAAACCGCCGTCAACGCCGGAAGGACCAGCAGCAGGCCGTTCATGAACATCCGGCTGGCGAGAATCGCTATATCCAGCCCGAAATTGTTATCGCTGAACTGTCCGGCACCGACCGGCAGGACATGGAAACTGTCAACCAGGGTTTCGATGAGGACCAGGTGACCGTCGATAGCAAGAAACAGGAGCGTCGCCAGGATCACATAAAACTGGCTGACGACAGGCACTTGCACACCGTTTTGCGGGTCCACGGACAGCGCGAAGCCCAACCCGATAGTCATGGAGATTGTCTGGCCCGCCATGACCGCGGCGCTGAGCGCCATCTGCAGAACAAACCCCATGGCGAGTCCGACCAGTATCTGTTCACCGGCAACCAGCATCCCTTCGGCACCGAGCACATCGATCGCGGGTGGTTGCGGCAGCACCGGGGCCACCAACACAGTAATCGCCAGTGCCAGTATGACCCGCGCCCGCACCGGAAATGACGCTGCCCCAAAGACAGGCGCAGCCAGGAAAAGCGCGGAAAGTCGCAGGAAGGGCCAGTAATAATGCTCTGCCCAGGCCAGTACCGCGGCGGCTGAAAGCATTGGCGCATCAACCCACTATTGCCGGTATCGACATAAAAAGTCGCAGCGTGAAATCCTTGAGCTCCCCCAGCATCCAGGGCCCCGCCAACAGCAAGGCCAGTACCAGAGCCATCAGCTTCGGGATAAAACTCAGCGTCATTTCCTGAATCTGCGTCGCGGCCTGAAAGACCCCGATTAACAGCCCCACCAGCAACGCCGACATCAGCAGCGGACCCGCCAGCAGCATCGTGAGGTAAAGAGCTTCCCTGCCCATATCAAGCACTGACTCCGGTGACATAGTATTCCTACCTCAGCCGATCAGACGGCGAAACTCGTTGCCAGGGTGCCGACGATCAATGACCAGCCATCTATGATGACGAACAGCATGATCTTGAATGGCAGGGAAACCAGCATGGGAGACAACATCATCATGCCCATCGACATCAGCACACTGGCCACTACGAGATCGATAACCAGGAACGGAATAAAAATCAGGAAACCGATCTGGAATGCCGTTTTCAACTCGCTGGTGAGAAACGACGGCAATAGCACCTTGAGCGGGATTTCATCCTGGCTGCGAAAGCCGTCGTAACCGCCCAGTTCGGCAAACATCAGCAGATCCGCCTCGCGCGTCTGCTCGAGCATGAATTCGCGAAACGGCTCCTGCGCTCGCGCAAGAGCGGTATCGACGTCGATGTCTTCTTCCATATAAGGTTGCAGCCCATTCGTATAAGCCTGATCGAGGACCGGCCACATTATGAAAAGGCTCAAGAACAACGCCAGTCCGAGCAGAATCTGGTTGGACGGCGTCTGCACCGTCCCGAGGGCCTGTCGCAGTATCGCCAATACGACGATAATCCGCGTGAAAGATGTCATGGACAGCAGTAACGCCGGCAGCAGAGTGAGCAGCGTCATGAGGATCAGGACTTGCAGGCTCACCGAGTAGTTGCTGCCGCCATCGTCCGCCGGGGCGACAGACAACAGGGGAATGCCACCCTGTGCGCTTGCGATAGCGGGTAACAATAGCAACGCTACCAGGACAGAGGTCCGGATCATTGTCACGACCGCGACTCCCGCGCCGTGGCACGTTGCAACAGAGAGTCGAAACCAGCCGCTGAGCCGTCATTCCCGGAGACCGGCACATCCGTTTGATCGAACACATGCAGCGTACGCACACTGCCGGCGGCAACGCCGACCAGCAGTTGTTTTTCACCCGACTGCAACAGCAGGATTCTTTCCCTGGACCCCACCTTCAACGCACCGAGTATGCGAATTGCGTTGCGTCTGTCGCCGGCTGGCATACCCTGCACTTTCTTGATGAGGTAGAGCACTCCCAGTGCGCAGCCGAGAACCAGCAACAGCGAACCCACAACCTGGGCCAGATAACGGAAGTTGTAAATCGACGGTTCCGACGCCGTCCCATCCACCTGGGCCAGTGCCACCGGAACCATAAACAGCAAAGCCGCCGCGCCATATCGACTCCATGACAAGCAATGTCGCGGCACCCGGGTCATTTCAGTTTTCTCAACCGGTCCCGCGGGCTGACAATATCGATCAGGCGCAAGCCGAACTTGCCATCCACGACCACCACCTCACCGCGGGCCATCAGCGTTCCATTGACCAGCAGGTCCAGCGGCTCGTTAACCTCCCGATCCAGTTCGATGACCGAACCCTGGTTCAGGCTGATCAACTGCTTGATCGGCAATCGGGTACGGCCGATCTCGACGGACAGCGTCACCGACACATCCAGCAGTGAGTCGAGATTGATTTCCGGCCCGGTCTCGGCTGCCGACTCGCCGGCCTCGGCTTCCGCGGCGCTAGTGCCACCTGTCGGCGCGCCGCTTTCCAGCGCCTGTTCCAGTGCCTGCCCTACAGGTACGTCGGAGTCGTCGCTCATTGAAGTCGCCTCGACCCGTTGTCACGAAATGGATCTGTCACCCAGTATCTCCTTGATCTTTATCGATTTATGACCGTTGATAGCGCCGTGTTCGCCAATGGAAAACAACTGGTCCTCGACATGCACCGCGACATCGGTCGGCATTTTCAACGGCAGAATGGAACCGCGCTTCAGTGCCAGCACATCGGCGATGCTGGCACGCTCGGAGGTAAAGGAGCCGACGACCTCGAGATCGACGACTTGCAGGACCCGCAGGAAATGCCGCTCCCAGTCACTGTCCGCCCGCCTGGGCATTATCGCGCTGCCGGTACCGGACAGTTTCAGCCTCAGCGCCTCCAGCGCGGGATAGGGCACCAGCCAGTCGATACGGGTACTCCACTCTCCCACCGCGACGGAAAAAGGGAACGCCAGTGCCAGTTCACCGGGCGCGTTCGCCTGCAGAAACGTTGCGCTGGACTCAAACGACTTTACCGCGGGCACGAGTTCGACCGTTCCCTGCCAGGCCTTAACAAGCGTGGCGAGAAATTTTTCCAGCAGTACATCGTTCAGGCGGCGTTCAGTGGGCGTCAGGCATTCCCGGGCCGCCGGGCCGCCCGGAGGAGATTGGCCACCACCGAAATAACTGTCCACCAGAAAGGACAGAAGGTCTCCCGGGATGACCACGAGCGACAGACCGTTGAGAGGCGCGATGCTGACCAGGTTGATGCCCACCGGCCCGTCAATACCCGCGAGCGCCTGATCCATACGCGACAATTGCGCCTCTTCCACCTCGACCTGCGCGGCTATTCGATACCGTGACTCGATTTCCAGAGCGAATGCCTGCGCGTGTTTTTGGTGCAGGTTCCTGAGCGCCGGCATCTGCGCCAGCAGGTCCTGTTCCCGCGCACTGAAGTCGAACGGCTCACAGTTGGTCGCCGGCCCCGGAGATTCCGGCCTGACGTCACCGCTGGAGAAGCCGTCCATCAGCGCTTCCAGCTCTCCTTCTGTCAGGACATCCTTGTTCGCCATCGCGTTTACTGAACCACAAAACCGGTAAAGAAAAGCTCCTCGACGCTATGCTCGCCGTCGAGGCGCAAGAGTTCGTTGATGGCTTCGAGAGCCCGACGCCGCAATGTCTCCTTCCCCTCCAGGGTATTGAGCGTCTCGTAGTCCTGGCTGCTGAACAGCAGAATGAGCTTGTTGCGCACGGCGGGCATGTTCGCGGCGACCTTGTCCAGCACCTCCTGCTCGTAGGACATGGCCTGCAGCTCGATCTGCAGGTAGCGGACGCCCCCGTTGTGCTCGAAATTGACCACAAAGGCGGGACTGAGCGCCAGGTACAACGGGTCGTCCTCGCGTTCGGGCGTCTCCTGGGCCTGCTCACTTCCCGCGGATTCCGCGGTCGACCCGGCGGGCCCCGCGTCATTGCCGCCCAGCAGGAAATACGCCCCCGCGGCGACAGCTACAAGCAGCAGTGGCACCACTGCAATAATGATTTTTTTCATCGCACCCCGGGTCCTCGTGCAGGCTGATCCGATCTTTTCGGCGGCGCGTGATTTATCCAGCGCTCCATTTGACTCAGGTGCATTGCAAAAGCTGTACCAATTCTATATTTTCTTATTTTTCAAAAGGTTGCGAGCATCATCACGCAGGGCAGTCAGATATTTGACGCGGGCTTCATGCTGGCGCCGGCACGCCTCATCGACGGGCCCGGGACACGACCGTGCCGCGGTGCAAAAACTGTGGGGGCGGGGAAAGGGAGTGAGAGCGGTAACTCAGACGTAGAAATCCACCAGGGACATCGGCGCGACCGCGACGCGGTCCCGACCTTCCGCCTCAAAGGCCTGCTCCGCGGGGTCGCCGTCGCCGTCCATGCTATCCCCCGAAGCAGCAAAGGGACCGGCGCCACCCTGCCGTGAACCGGAACCATTGGAGACATCGAACCGCGAAAGTTGCAGTCCGCTCTGTTCGAGCATTTCGCGCAGTCGCGGCAGCGCCTGCTCTATGGCGTCGCGGGTATCGGCGCCCTGCGCCATAACCATAATCCGGGCCTGGTCACCATCGGTGGAAATGCGAATGTCCAGACGACCAAGTTCCGGCGGATTGAGTTGCACCCGCGCTTCAGACTGCCCATCCCTGACCATCATGGTGACGCGCCCGGCGAGCTGATCGCCAAAAGCGGGATCTTGGGGAGCGACATTGATTGCGGGCAGATGCCCGGCTTTCGCCGCACCCGCATCCGTGTAGGCTGCCGCCAACGTTGCGCCCAACCCGGACACGGGCCCCTGCGACTGGACCTGTGGATTGGAGCGTCCGAGGGTCGTCTCGACGTTGTCCCGCAGTTCCACCGGAAGCGCGGGCAGTTTTTCCCCCAAAGCCAGTTCAGGGAATACCCGCCCGGCAAACTGTCTGAGCGCGCCCGACTCTCCCGGTTCCAGTGCCGAGGCCCTGACCTCACGCACCGCCCCGGCCTCCAACCCCGAGTCAGGCACCCTGGATGCTATATCCTGCCGGACAACATTTGCGCTCGCCACAATCGGGAGCACCGGCCGCGCTGAAACCGCCTGTCCAACACCCCGGGTATCGAGTTGTGGCGCGTCGGTTCCCGGCGTGGACGCGGGCGCGACACCACGTACCGGCTCCGCCGCCGGGCCGGTAAAGGCGAATTTCCCGTCGACTTCCGGCAGCCGCTCAGCACCATCAATCCTCTCGATACCGTGGGCCTTGTCGATACCGTCCGCCCTTGCAGCAGCGGGCACTACCCCGACATCCGCAACCGGTGCAGGGTCGAGCGATTCGCGGGCCAGTAACGATTGACCTGAAAGCGCTGACAGGCCCGCGGCGGGCGGCAATTGTTTGCCGGTCGCATGCGGGTTGCTGCCGCCCACACTGCCGGGGGAAGCACTATCCGGGGTTATCGGTTCTCGGGGGTGACGCTGGGCCGGAGAGGCCAGAACATCACCAAAAGACAGGGCTGCCGGGGTATTCGCACCAGCCGGCGTACCCGCGGGCCTGACCTCAATGGCCGGGTTGGCGTTTCCGGTTATATCCGTTACTGGATTCAACGTGGCATGTCCTCATGTCGTAATGAGAACATGGCAATTTTCATACCAGAATACTACGTATTGTTCCTGTCAAACTGTCGTACTGTCGCTTCCTCGTCAGCTTGTTTCTGCTGCGCTTTTTCGCGAACCCTGAGCTCTTCACGCTGGCGCTCATCCACGAGCTGGTCGAGAGCCCGGGTACGTTTTGTACTGGCTATCCAATGCGCCTGCTTCGACTTCAACTCCCCATCCGCTGCGGCGAGTTCACGCTGTTGCTGCTCGATCGCGGCGTTGAGTCTGGCCAGGAAGGCGCGATAATCCCGCAGCCGGCCGGCCTCCATACCCTCACTACCCCTCTCTGCGAGCGCCGTCTCGTAATCAGTCTTGTACTGCAGCAACTGTTCGAGCTGCGCCCGCTTTTCCCGGTGACTCTTGCGGCCCGCGCTGAATGCCTGCAGGGATTTCTGCTCCGATACCCTGGCGGCCGTCGCCGCCTTTTCTATTTTGCGCGACGTCATGAATTATCCCCGACAACCGCGGGCGCCGAGTAATTTGCCGGTAGCGCCATGAGGGCTTCCACACTGGCTTGCATGTCGACATCCTCGAAATGCTGTTGCGCTATAAAACCGCGTACGTGTGGCGCCGCCGCGATTGCACGATCGATCTGTGCGTCCGTCCCCTGCTCGTACGCGCCGATGTTTATCAGGTCACGGTTCTGTCGATAGGTGGCGTACAGACTCTTGATGTCGCGCGCCGCCGCCAACTGTCCCTCATCGACGATACTGGTCATCAGGCGGCTGACCGACGCATCGATATCAATGGCGGGGAACAGGCCCGAATCCGCCATATCCCTGGACAACACAATGTGTCCGTCCAGTATGGCCCGGGACGCGTCCGCCACGGGGTCATCGAAGTCACCCCCTTCCACCAGCACCGTATAAACCGCCGTAATCGAGCCATGGGCGCCGTTGCCGGCCCGCTCGACCAGAGCCGGCAGCAGCGAGAATACCGACGGCGGGTAACCCTTGGAGACCGGCGGTTCGCCCACCGCCAGGCCGATTTCCCGTTGCGCCTGCGCCACGCGCGTGAGGGAATCCATCAACAGCAGGACCTTCTTGCCCCGATTGCTGAAAAACTCCGCGATGGCCGTGGCGCGCCAGGCACCGTGTACTCGCATCAGCGGGGCGTCGTCCGCGGGTGTGGCAACCACGATGGCCTTGGCCAGGCCCGCCGGCCCCAGAATATCGTCGACGAATTCACGCACTTCCCGGCCCCGTTCGCCCACGAGCGCGACCACAATCACATCCGCCTCGGTATAGCGTGTCATCATGCCCAGCAACGTGCTTTTACCGACCCCGCTGCCCGCGAACAGCCCCATGCGTTGACCCTTGCCCATGGTGATCAGGGCGTTGATCGCGCGGATACCGACATCCAGCGGCTCCCTGATCGGGCTGCGGTCAAGTGGATTGAGCCGTTCACCCCGCAGTGGCGCGTGATGCATACAGCCGGTCGGGCCGCGGCCATCAATGGGATTGCCACCTCCATCGAGAACGCGTCCGAGCAATTGATCGTCGACCGACACCACGCCGCCCGTATACAGTGGCACCACCCGCGCGCCCAGTTGCACGCCTCTGAGGCTGCCCTCGGGCATGAGAATCAGGCTGACATCGGAAAAACCCACGACCTCCGCTTCAATCGAACCGCCGTCGTCGGTAATGATCAGGCAGCGACTGCCGATGGGCGCCTGAAACCCTACGGCTTCCAGCTTGATACCTATCATTCTGAGCAGCGAACCCTCTTCCTGCAGAGCGGGCGGCCGAATGTCGCCGTCAAGCCGCGCAAGAGTCCTCGCAATACGGTCGCTTCTCGACTCTATCAGCTTGTGCAGGGTGTCGGCGCTCAGCTCTCCATCCCCTGTTCGCAGGATTTCATGAGTTCGTCGAAAACCGCGTCGAGGCGCTTCTCGACCGACGCGTCGACGAAGGATGTCGGTGTCTTGACCTGACAACCACCGGCTGAAAGCTCCGTGTCCTCGACGATTTTCCAGTTTTTGCCCTCGAGTGACTCCGGTGTGAATTCAGCGAATAATCCCGCATCGGCGGGATTGAGAAAGATCACGATCTCTCCCTCCAGGCTGTACAGCGTGGCAAGTGCCTCGTCCACCAGTTCGCGCACGTTGGAGGAGTCCAGCGAAAGTTCGCGGCGCACGATGGTGCGGGCGAGGGACATCGCCAGGTGCACCAGTTCCCTGCTCACGGATTCATCCAGTGATTGAAACGGCCGTGCCATGTGATCGGCCACGGCCGCCAGCGCCGCCACTATCTTCCCGCCTTCCTCGCGGGCGGCCGTCAATCCCTCCTGCCTGCCCGCCTGGAAACCGCGTTCCCGCGCCAGTGCTTCCTGCTCCTCCAGGGAGGACCGCGCATCCCACGCCTCGGATGTCTCGAACCAGGGCGCTTCCCAACGCTGGATAACGGACGTGTCATCAGACAAAGTCGTCCGCTCCCTTGCCCATCACTATTTCGCCGGATTCGGCCAGTTG
Source organism: Halioglobus sp. (assembly GCA_034521205.1). GTDB lineage: Bacteria > Pseudomonadota > Gammaproteobacteria > Pseudomonadales > Halieaceae > Marimicrobium. Next base: position 949,962 of record JAXHMT010000004.1, on the reverse strand, counting down.
CGTCGCTACAAGCAGTATCTCCTTCTGCTGCGCCTCGACGTCCGCGAGCTTGACCGGACCCTGGGCTTCCAGATCTTCGCGCAGCATATCCGCGGCGCGGGACGACATGTTGTTGAAAAACTTGTTCTTCAGCTCATCGTCCACACCCTTGAGGGCGATAACGAGCTTGTCGGCGGCAATCTCCCTGATCAGCCGCTGCATGCCACGGTCATCGACCGACAACAGGTTTTCGAACACGAACATCATTTCGTGGATCTTCTCACCCAGCTCGCCATCCATCTGTTTTACTGCTTCGAGCAGCAGGGCCTCGTTCTCGGTATCCATGGCATTGAGTATCGCGGCGGCGGTGTCCATGCCATCCACCGAGGTCGGCGGGGCTTCCTGGTCATCGACGAGCTGCTTCTCGAGGACGTTGTCGAGTTCCCTCAGCGCGGCGGGGTCGACGAGCTCCAGCCTGGCGATTCTGACGACAATCTCTCCCCTTGCTTCCCCGGGAAGCAACTTCAGCACTTCCGCGGCATGATCGGATTCCAGCGAAGCGAGAACCAGGGCCACGATCTGCGGGTGTTCCTCGCGCAAAATCTTCGCGACCGATCGCGCATCCATCCATTTAAGCGCCTCCATGCCTTTGGTGGTGCCGTCCTGCATGACCTTGTTCAGCATATTGCGCGCGCGTTTTTCGCCGAGGGCCTCGACCAGTACCCGCCGCGTGAAACCGTCGCTGCCAATGCCGATCGGGCTGACGCTGCTGATTTTTTCGGAAAAATCCTGCACGACGGCAGCTATATGTTCGTTGGATACATCGCGCAAACTCGCCATGGCCTCGCCAACGCGCTGCACCTCCTTCGGCTCCATATGGCGCATGATCGCCGCCGCTCCCGCCTCACCGAGGCCCAGCAGAAAAATCGCGGCGCGCTGCGGGCCGGACAATTCGCCGGTAATATCAGCTGTCACTGGCCACCCACTTCTTCACCACGTTGGCCACACGCTCCGGCTCGTCTTCCGCCATCAACCGCGCCATATTGAGATGCTGCTGGTAGGCCGGCTCACCGGCCGCCCCACTGTTTTGCTGGTACCCGAGACTCACCCTGTCATCACCGACGGCCATGCCCGTGGCTGCCGCGGGCCCTTCGAGACCGGCGGCGCCCTGCAACGCCGGTTGCGCGGGTGGCGGTAGTGCGGAGGCTTTCACCAGCGGTTTCACCACCACAAAAACCACAAGCAGCACGGTAAGAGCGGCGAGCACCATCTTGCCTGTCTGCCAGACCCAGGCCTGATCCAGCAGTGAGGCGCCGGGCAGCGGCTCCATGGCGGGCGCCTCGACAAAGGAGGCGTTGACGACATTTACCTGGTCGCCGCGCTCGGCGTCAAAACCGACCGCTTCCTTGACCAACGCAGTGATTTCGGCCATTTGGTCCTGTGACAGGGGAGTTTGTTCCACCACGCCTTCGTCGGTAACTGTCTTTTTGTGATCGACAACGACCGCGACACTCAGCTTTTTCACCGTCCCGGGGGTTTCGCGAATATGGCTGATCGTCTTGTCCAGCTCGTAGTTGCGCATTGTCCGCGTACTGGACCGAGCGGCCTGGGCGGATTGTTCCGCGCCATCACCGCCCTCGGCCACACCGGTTCCGGGGGCGGTTGATTCGCCAGGGCGCCCGGAACGCCGCCGCTGCGCTGACTGTCCTCGGTGCGCTCCTCTACCAGCTCTTCGCTGCGCACACTGGCCTCGGGGTCATAGACTTCGCTGGTGCGTTCCACGCGGGTGAAGTCGACATCCGCCACAACCTGGGCACGCACCGCGCCAATGCCGAGAATCGGTGTCAGGATTTCCGTTATGCGATCGACGTATCTCTGCTCAAGCTGTTGGGTGTAACGAAAATTTTCCCTGGTCGAGGAAAAATTGTCGCCACTTTGCGCGGACAGCAGCTTACCGGCGTTGTCCACGACGGATACCTGCTCCGCCTCCAGGCCGGGCACGCTGTAGGCCACGAGATGCACAATGCCCGCCAGCTGGCGCTCCGACAATTCGCGGCCGGGATAGAGGCCCACGAGAACCGAAGCCGCGGGCTTGTCCCTCTTGCGGATGAACGCCGACTGTTTCGGAATTGCAAGGTGCACGCGCGCACCTTTCACATTGTCGAGAGAGGCGATCGAGCCGGACAGCTCCTGCTCGAGCGCATGGTTGTAACGCGCTTTTTCCATGAAGCTGCTTACACCCAGGCCGCTGTCCTTCTGGAGCACGGCAAACCCCTTGGCCTGAAGGTGAGGCAGACCCTCGCCCGCGAGCTTCAGTCGCGTCTGGCGCACACGGTCACCCGGCACGCTCACCGCACCGGTGCGGTCATTTATGCGGTAGCGGATACCATGGGCATCGAGTGATTCCACAATCTGCGCGGCGGACTCGGGTGGCAAATCGCCGTAGAGAGGCGCGAAACCGGGGGCAAGCGCCCACTGCACCATGCCCACGCCCAGCGCGATACTTGCCGCCAGACCGAGCAGCAGACCCAGTTGCCGCGCCACAGGCTGCGTGCTTAAAGCGCTGAACCTGCCCAGAAGGTTCTGTAGATCCAATGCCATTGTTTACTCTTGTCGTTGTATGGATTTACCGCGGGCAGGATCAGACCTGCATGTTCATCACTTCCTGATAGGCAGTGAGCAACTTGTTTCTCACCTCGGTGACGGCCTGAAAGGAAATACTTGCCTTCTGCAGAGCCACCATGACCTCGGGCAGCTCCACGTTCCTGTCTCCGCTTTCAAAGGCGACCGCCAGCTCCTTCGCCTGGGACTGGGCGTCGTTCACATGATCGAGCGAGTTTTGCATCAACTCCGCAAAACTCACCGCCGGAGGAGAGCTCCCCTCACCCCTGGCGGATTCTTCGACACCGCCGCCCGCGGCGGCCGACATGGCCCGCATCTGGGCCAGAACCTGATTGATGTTGGTATCACTCATTGCGTTGTCTCCATCAGACTGACCTCAGCCGGCGTGCGGCAGCGCCACACCCTGCTCCCTGAGCTTCGCCAGTTTGTAGCGCAGCGTGCGCGGACTGATACCGAGCATTTCCGCCGCGTCCTTGCGGCGCCCGTTGACGGTTTTCAATGCATCGACGATCAGTTGCTTTTCCGTATTCTTGAGGCCGCCGTCGAGCCGGTTCCTGGCGACTGGATCATCCGTCTTGTTTTCCAGACCGCCGCGAAGACCGGTGTTGTCGTGTTCGAAAATCAGACATCGCCGCCGCTATGCGGTTGCCGCACTGCAGTCGCCGCGCGCTGCATGCAGTTTTCCAGTTCGCGTACATTGCCCTGCCATTGATGCGACAGCAGACGCAACTCGGCCTCCCGTTCCAGCTCCATGACACGACCGCCCGCGTGTCGCTGCAGCAGGAATCGGGCCAATGGCAATATGTCCGCCGGGCGTTCCCGCAGCGGCGGAATATGCACGGGAAAAACACTGAGCCGGTAGTAGAGGTCTTCGCGGAATTTGCCGCCCGCCACCGCCTGCCGCAGGTCGCGGTTGGTCGTCGCCAGCACCCGCACATCCAGCGCGACAGTTTGCGGCCACCGAGGCGTTCGACTTCCCTTTCCTGCAAAACACGCAACAGCTCGGCCTGCAGGCCGAGATCCATTTCGGATATTTCATCGAGCAACAGCGTGCCCCCGTCAGCCTGTTCGAATTTACCGGCCCGGGACTGATAGGCGCCCGTGTAGGCACCCTTCTCATAACCGAACAACATCGACTCCAGCATGGGCTCCGGGATTGCGGCGCAGTTGATCGCCACAAAAGGACCGTCCGCGCGATCCGAATTGCGGTGAATGTACTGGGCAACCACCTCCTTGCCGGTACCCGACTCCCCGCTGATAAGAACGGTAGCGGGACTGGCGGCGACACGGGACAACAGTTCACGCACCCCGGTCATGGCCGGATCCTCCGCCACCATGCCGCCGTCGGCGGCTCCGCGCGCACCCTCGAGCCGGCTCACCATCTCCAGCAGCACCTCTGCCTCGAAAGGCTTCAGGAGATAGTCGGTCGCGCCTTCCCTGATCGCCCTCACCGCCTTTTCAATCGTGCCGTACGCGGTCACCAGGATAAATGGCAACTGGGGCCGCGTCGCTCTCACCTCCCGCAACAGAGTATGGCCGTCCATTTCATCCATCTGCACGTCGCTGACGACAAGGTCCACCGCTTCGCGCTCGAGAGTGTCCAGCGCCTGCACACCATTTGCAGCGGACAGCGCTTCATAGCCACCGTACTCCAGGGTATCGCAAAGGGCTTCACACAGTGCCTCGTCGTCTTCCACCACCAGAATTCTCGACTGTCCAGTCATCGACACCTTCCCCGTGATTTGTCATCGTCCGCCGCCGCACCTGCATCCTTCACCAGAGGCAGGTTGATCAGGAACTCCGCGCCTTCGCGCCCTTCACCGAGGCTGATCTCCCCGCCGTGATCGCCGACAGTCATGGCCACCAGCGCCAGCCCGAGCCCCGTGCCCTTTGCCCTGGTGGTATAGAAAGGGTCGAAGATCCTGTCCCGGATGTCCTCGCTGATACCGGGGCCGTTGTCGCGCACCCGAATCTGCAGCCAGTCATGGTCAAGTGCTCCCACCCATATATCCAGCACAACACCGTCGCCGGCGGCCTCGAGTGCATTCATGGCGAGGTTGCAGAGCACGCCGACCAGTTCGTCCCGGTCGCCGTACACCTGCAGCGTGTGGTCGACCCTCGATACCGACACCACGGCATCGCGTTCAGCCAACTGCGGCACCACCGTGGACTCGAAGTCACTGAGGACTTCTTTCAGGCAGACAATCCGCCCGGCGCTGGTTCCACCGCCGCGAACGAAGCTGAGCGTGCTGTCGAGCAGTGCGCCCATGTGATCAAGTCGTTGGCTCACCTTCAGGGCGATACGCTGGCGCTGCTCCGGGGGCAGATTCCCGGCGCCCAACTGTGACATGTAGAGGGTCGCGGCACTCAGCGGTGTGCGCACCTGATGGGCCAGCCTCGCCGCCATCTCGCCCAGGGCTGTCAAGCGCTGCTTGCGTCCGAGTTGCTCCTGCAGGTGATGTATCTCCGATACGTCGGTGATCAACACGACGCGATCACCGAACTCATCGAGGACCCGGCTGACAACCGAGTAGCGTCTACCGTTGTTGAGCACCAGTTGAGTGGACGCCAGGGAAGGGCTGCCGGACGTGCGCAGGAGCACGTCCTCCCAGCTTTCGCCCAATAGAGGTTCACCCAGAAGCTGGAGTGCCTCGGGATTTGCATCGCGGATGCGCTGCCGGCCGTCGATGATAAGCAGGCCGCCCGGCAGGGCGGACACCAGGGAAGACAGGCGGTTGGCCAGTCGCTCCTTTTCGTCGAGCTCCCTCAGCCGGGCCGACCGGGCCCTGGCCAGTTCCTCGGTCAGGCCGGCGACTTTGGCCTGCAGGCCGCGGTAGGTTTCGTCGAGTTCGACCGATACGCGGCTGAAAACCTCGAAGGCCTCCTCCAGTTCCTCCTGCGACAGTGAATCTGCCCGACCCATACTTCATGCCCCGTCAGCAACCGACCATCGGCCGGCGTTCAGTTGCGTGATAAGCAAAAAGTATGCCTAGAATTATTATTTTTATTATCAGGGAGTTACAGGGGAGTAGTGACGAAGCGTCAAGATCCCGTCATTTCCTCGGGCCTGCGGATATCGAACTTGCGCATCTTTTCCACCAGCGTCGTGCGTTGCAGGTTGAGCAGTTTGGCGGCGCGGGCGACCACCCATTGCGATTGCATCAAAGCCTGTGTCATCAACTTGCGCTCGATGATCTCGAGGTGCGGTTTCAGATCGATACCCTCACAAGGCAGCTCCATCATGGGCAGGATACCGCCCTGTACCGGCATGCCATCCAGTTCCAGGCCGGCCGGGGATTCCTCGGCCCCCTCCTCGAAAAGCTCGAGATTGGCGCGGAACTGCGCCGGCAGATCGCGCCATTTCACAACCTTGTCGGGGAAAAGTATGGCCAGCCGCTCGAGCACGTTGAACAACTCCCTGACGTTCCCCGGCCAGTGGTAGCGGGCGAGGCTGGCCACGGCGCAGTCGCTGAGCCTGAGTGAACCGCGCTGTTCCCGCTCGAGCTTGTTGACATACCCCTCGATCAACAGCGGGACATCCTCGGGCCGTTCACACAGTGGGGAGATCTCGATGGGAAATACATTCAGCCGGTAGTAGAGATCCATCCGGAAACAATTTTCGGCGGCCAGTTGCTCGAGATCCCGATGCGTGGCGGCCACAATGCGCACATCGGCGTGTTGCGTCCTGTCGCTGCCAACGCGCTCGAACGTGCGTTCCTGAAGCACCCTGAGCAACTTGACCTGCATGTCCAGGGGCATATCGCCGATCTCGTCGAGGAACAGCGTTCCACCGTTCGCAATCTCGAAGCGGCCCCGCCGTGCGCTGATTGCCCCCGTGAACGCCCCTTTTTCATGCCCGAACAATTCCGATTCCAGCAGCTCCGCGGGAATCGCGCCGCAGTTGACCGGCACAAACGGCTTGTCCCGGCGTGCTGAAAGCGCGTGAATACAGCGGGCCACCACTTCCTTGCCGGTGCCCGACTGCCCGGTAATCAGCACCGACGCCTCGGTCGCGGCCACCTGCCTGACCAGTCGGCGCACGGTATTGATCCCTTCGCTGCTGCCCACCAGGTTCTGGTAAAGCAGCAGGGTGGCATCGTCGGAAAAGCCGGGGCGATGGCGGAAACGCAGCGTCGCTTCCTGCAGTATCGCCAGTAACTCCTTGTAGCCGGCATCCTCGGCAATGACGCCGTGCACGCGTGACCCGCAGTGGGCCGGCAACTTGTTGCCGCTCTCACCGCCGATCAGGAAACGGGAAATCTCGCAGGGTGCGGCGTCGGCGAGTTGGAGCGCCGACTTCTGAAGCTCCCGGCTGGCGTCGAAACCCAGAAACAGCGCGAGAATATTCTCCGGCTCACTCAGCGCCGCGGACAGTGCGTCGGCGCGAGCCGCGATGCGCGTGGGGTAACCCAGAAACTGAAGGAAAGAGGCGAAGCGACTGCCGCGCTCCGCGCTGGAGTCCACGATGACGACGGGGGGACTCTCGTCAGTCATCGATACCTTCCGCCGGTCCGAGGGGCCGAAGGATACGAGCGCCGAGGCTCCATACCGACTGCCACAGAGGTCTTGCTAGGTACATCTCGGAAGTGTCCCTGGTAACGAAATTAAGTGTCCCTACCTGGCATCGTCACCAGGTCTTACTCTTTTATAACTATGGCATGCGCCCTCGATTCGAATCCTGGCGCCGCCCGTCAGAAAATGTATTTATTACTAATTATACTACTAGGTCTAGCGCCAAAACGAAACACCCGGCTTTGCACAGGAACAAACCCGGGTCGTATCGCGCTCGCCTGCGCCCTCAATCCGTCGAACGCCCGCGGCGCCGGAAGGCGACCTCGCGGCGGTGATGCCGGAAAATCAGTTTGTCGAGCCAGCTCTGGACCGAGGTCGAAAGACCCACATAGCGCACGTGTGTCTGGCTGTTGCTGTCGTCGCCCTGCGCGGCGACCACTTCACCATAGAAGCACAGCGGCTTGGGCGTTCCATGCTGCAGATACACCCGCATCAGCAGGATCTCGCCGAGGGAGGGAGGGCTGTCGTCGCGCCAGGCGATGTCGTGTGCCGATACCGTCACCAAACGGCGCGCGGGAATATTTGCCTGCTGGTAGATGAGCTGGCTGACCAGGTCCAGCAGCAGGTTCAGCTTCAGATCGAGGCGGGCAATTTCCTGTGGGACCGACACTTCGTCTTCGGAAAACTCCCCGGGAAACGCGCCGATCACCGACACGGCACGCAAAAAGCCTTCGTTGGACTCGTTGATCATGGCCAGGCGGGTGTCGTCCGGCAGGCGTTCGACCCGTTGCCATTCCAGCGACATCTCGTCGCTGAAGCTCAGGCCGGCCGCACCGGCATGTTCATCATCCGCCATCACAACCCTGCGCAGGAACCATTAACCCGGAAACTGTCCCAGCTTACCCGCGCGCGCAGCAAACGGCCAGCGGCCAGACGGCGCACGGATCAGTGCCCCCCCGCCGCGTGGTTGCTGTCATGCGTCAGGCGTGGAGGAGGACTCCACCTGCAGGTAGCTGGTGACGGCTTCGCGCTTGCCGGCGAGCTCCCGCCCCTGCGCCAGCGCCGCCGTGCGCGCAACTTTCAGCTTCGACATGAGTTCTTCGTTCAGGTGCAGCAGAGCCGCCATGGCCTCGGCGACCAGTTCCGCGTCCCCCGGCGGGACAGCCCGCGAGAAACTCGCGGTGAGGTCTTCCCTGCGCTCCAGCTCCACTCTTGCGACCTGCTCCCATTCGCCCCTGTCCGCGTGGGCCAGCATCTGCTCGGTCAGTTTCAGGGCACGGGCGAGACACCGGCAGTGCCATACCTGATCGGATACCGAGGGTTTTGTGGCGATACCGGCAGTCATTGTGACTCTCCCACAGTGCCCACAGTGCCCACAGTGCCGGAAATAGCATCCCACGCCGATCTGATCTCATGCACAAGTGCACTGATCTCCCGCAACCGGGCCAGGTCCGATTCGAGGTTGGCCTGCACCAGGCCCTGCTCGATGTAGTCGTAAAGGGCGGCCAGGTTGCCGGCTATCTCTTGTCCCTGTTCATGGTCCAGGCTGGCCCGCAAATTGTCTATGATTGCGATGGCGCTGCTGATCAATTCGCCCTTGCGCCCGACTTCGCCGCGCTCGATGGCTCCTCTGGCCGCCGCCAGGCGATCCGCGACGCCGGCAAAAAGCATCGAAATGAGCTGGTGCGAACTGGCCTCGGTCAAACCGCTTTGCACGCCTATCGACCGGTAGTGCTGCAGTGCCGTCTGTTTCATATCACTCCTCATTGCGCGTGATTAATTGTCTCGTGCCGAGCGGGCCTGCGGCAGATTGCCGAGCTGCTGCGTCAGGAAATTGCTCGTCGACTGCAGTTGCGCCAGCAGCGAATCGAGTGCGTTGAAGCGGTTGCGGAAAGAGATCTCCAGCGCCTCCATCCGCCGGTCCAGCCGCTCGCGCTGGTCATCCAGTCTGTCGGCCCGGTCCTGCAGACCATCCGTGCGGATATCCAGAACCCCGTCGGACTCGAGAAAGCCACTGATCAGGGTGTTCAGCTGATCCGTGACCCCGCGGGAAAACGTCACGACTCCCCGGGATCCCGTGGCGCCGCCTTCCACCGACAATCGCAGGCCCGCGGTATCGCTGCCGGTCGCGCCGGTCAGTACGCGCCCGGAGCCGACGGCGGCGATACCGCCGATACTGCCGGCCACGTCCACCCCCTGCACGCCGGCGCCGGGGGAAAGTCCCAGTGTCGCCGCGCTCGCCGTATCCACTGTGGAAATCTCGACACCGGAGCCGGAGCCGTAACGATTCGAGCTCAGGGCAAGGCTGCCGCCGGTGAACGCCACACTGACGCTCACGCCCGCCGCCTGCAGCGCGGGATCGCCGTTGATTTTCGACTGCACTTCGGCCGCGAGAGCTTCGCCACTGGCATAACTGCCCTGTGCGAGGGCGATAGTGCCGCTGGCAACCCCGTCGACGCTGACACTGAACTCGTCGTTGCCGCCGTCAATCGTAACGATGCCGTTCTGCAAGGCGACCGGCCCGCCCGCGTATTGCCCGCGCGTCGCGATCTGCGTGATCTCCACGGCATAACTGCCCGCGACCGTGCCGCTTGCGGCTCCGGCAAATTCGATGCCAGCATCGGAGGGCACACCAACGGCGGCGAACAGGCCCGCAATGTCGTCGAAATTCTGCTCCAGTGCGCTGTCCAGTGTCTGCTCGTTCAGGGCGAGCGTGCCGTCCGCATTGGTGGTAATGCCCAGTTGGCCGAGACTGTTGACCGGGCCTGCCGCGCCCTCGACGACGCCGCCGATGACCTGGCGCAACTGCGCGGCAATGCCGCGAACAGAGGAATCGCCCTGCAGCGCGCCGGCGGTACCACTGACCGCATCAAAGGCCGTGAGATCGCGTGTGGACTGGACGTATTCATTGAATCCGTCGACGAACGTGCCGATCGTTTCCCTGACGGCATCGCGGTCTTCGCTGACGGTCAGGGTCGCGGGCGTCGTTGCGCTGGGGGATTTCAGCGTCAGGTCTACGCCATCGATCACATTGTCGACGACATTGCCCGCGCTGCTGATCGCCAGGCCGTTGACGGTGAAATTCGCGTCCTGTGCCGCAACGGTCTGTTGCAGGTTTGTCGCCGCACCGTTGAAAGCCAGCGCGGACAGCCCGGCGGCATCGGCGTCGTTGCCATCCCCGGTGTCCGCAACACTGACCTGGAGGCTGTTGCGCTCGCCGGAAAAGTCGGAACTCAACAACAGTCGGAAGCCGCTGCCGTCGTTGACGATGGTTGCGTTGACGCCCGCGTCCGCGCCATTGATGGCGTCGCGGACTCCCTCCAGCGAGTTGTTGCTGCTGTCTATCACGATACTGGCACCGGCCCGCTCCGGATTGACCGTGAAGCCGTTGTAGCTCTCGGGCCCCGGATCGGGCGGCACGTAATCGGTGGCGCCGAAGCGTATCGTCAGTGTACCGGTACCCACGGCATCCTGCGGCGATGTGTAACTGCCGGAGGCCAGTGAATGGGATTTGGCCAGCTGTTCGACGCTGATGTCGTAGCTGCCGTTGACAGCCTCCCCGTCCACCGAGACCTCGACCACGTCGGTGTTGCTGGATTGCCCGGCGCGCACTCCGAAGCTGTTCAGGTCATTGAGTGCGGCCAGGCTGTCCTGCAGGGATGCCAGCGCACCCTGGAAAGTGCCGAACGCCGAGAGCTGCGCCTCGACGCGCGCGTCCTGCCTGTTCAGCCGGTTTTCGGTCGGCGCCCGCTCGGCGGCGACCAGTTGCGACACCAGTCCCTCGATATCCAGTCCCGAACCAATTCCCGACGCTGTTATCATGTGGCACCCTGTTTGATCTCAAAGGCTCTCTGCACCGGGCCGACGCCCCGCACAGCGCTACACGCCACGCTTATGCAAGGTCAGTGCCAGCCTCTCGTGCCACGCCGACAATGTCAGCTCTCGGTATTGAGAAGTACGCCCCTGCCGCGCCCGTCCAGGCTCTCGCCGATAAACCGTGCGGTGGCTACAATCTCCTTCGCCGGGATTTGCCTTATAACCTCCCCGGTATTTGTGTCCATGACCGTGACGATATCTTTACCGGTTTTTTCATCTACCTCGAATCGGAGGCTGCGGGCATTCTCTCCCAGGCTCTGTTCGATGATGGCGACCGCCTCCCGCATACCGGCGGGGCTGCTGGCATCATAGCGCTGTTGCGGCGACTGCTTGCCGCCATTGACCAGGTCTTGCCGCCCACTCACCGCGACGGGGGCTGCTGTCGGCCCCACAGTGACTGCGCGAACCGGCACCATAACAAGCCCGGTTTTGAAGCTCTGCATCTCAACCCACCTCCAATCAGCCCTACGCGGTCAAACGGTACCGGCTGTCTCGTGGAGAAACGCGGGGCGCAGATGCGCCCCGCCAGGGTCCGGCTAATTCACCAAACCGGTGCTGTTACTGCAGCAACGCCAGCACATTCTGCGGCGCCGCATTGGCCTGCGCCAGCATGGCCGTACCGGCCTGCTGCAGAATCTGGGCACGGGTCAGGTTGGCGGTTTCCGCGGCGAAATCCGCATCCTGGATCCGTGACCGCGAGGCCGACAGGTTCTCGGCACTGGTCTGCACACTGCGCACGATGGATTCGAAACGGTTCTGGGCCGCACCGAGGTCCGCCCGCGCGCCGTTGACGGTCGTCAGCGCGGTATCGACGGCGCCGATCATCGTGTTCGAATTGGTCACATCGGTGACGTCACCGGTGATAACACCGCTGACATCGACCGTGGAAACATCGACGGTATCGCCGCTATTGGCGCCGATCTGGAACGACAGTGTCGCCGCGGTATTGAGCAGGTTTACACCGTTGAACGTCGTATCGGCCGCCACACGGTCTATTTCCGAGATCAATGTCTGAACCTCCGCATCCAGCGCGGTCCGGTCGCTGGCGGAATTGGACGCGTTGGCCGACTGCACCGCCAGTTCGCGGATGCGCTGCAGGTTGTTGGTCACTTCCGCCAGGGCGCCCTCGGCGGTCTGTGCAAGCGATACACCGTCATTGGCGTTGCGCGCCGCCTGGTTGAGGCCGCGAATCTGCGCCGTCATGCGCTCGGAAATCGCCAGACCCGCGGCGTCGTCCTTGGCGCTGTTGATGCGCAGTCCCGAAGACAGGCGCTGCAGCGAAGTGTTCAGTGACTCCAGCGAATTGTTGAGATTGCGCTGGGCGTTGAGTGAAGCGATGTTCGTGTTGATTACCTGAGCCATTTGTATGTCCCCTTTTTGTTAAACGCGCTATCGGTCCTGCAAGGTCCGGGCGGCGAATAATTATGCTTGCTCGAATCACCAATCGACCGTGATTCTCACTGTCGACACCGGAGTTATCGGACTCGCGTGGGGAAACTTTAGGATTATTCGGGCTTTTGTGACTTCTTGGCCAGTTTCGCGCCCACGGGGACCGCGCGGACGGAGCCGACGTTATTCCCGGTCAGGCTCGGCAGGGCTGCGCCCTGCGCCATTCAGGCGCGTAATCAGAGGAAATTGAACAGCGACAGCCCCTGCATCCGGGCGAAGGACTGCTGGGCCGCCTCGAGAGCGGTCAACTGGAGATTGAACCGGGTGACCGCCTCGGCGAAGTCGAGATCCCGAATGCCGGAAAGCGTTTCCTGCAGTTGCAGGTTGAAGCTTTCGTTGACATCGAGCTGGCTCTGGACATGCTGCAATCTCACGCCCACATCCGACCGCACCTCGAGTACCTTGCCGAGGGCCTGGTCCAGATCGCCCAGCGCAATGGTCATTGCGTTGTTCAGGTCCGCCTGCTCCGCCGGCGTCGTGCCCGACGTATTCAATGCATCCGCAATATCCCGCAACGTGCCAAAGATGTCCTGGCTGCGCGACGGGCGAACCTCGAATGTGTCCCCGGCGGCGGGCGTCCCTTTGAGGATGACCCGCGCACCGGCGAATTCCAAAGCCTGCCCTTCGCTATAGGTACCGCTGGCGATCGCGGTCGCGGAGGAGTCGGTGACCTGGTAGGTCACCGGGTCGGCGGGGGTGGCCTGGCTGAAACCGATCGTGTAGTCGTCGCTTGCGAATGGCCCCGTTGTCGCGGTCGCGTCGATCACGGCGGTACCGGAGTTGCCCGCGCCCGGGGCTACCGAGAAGGTGCCGTTGCCGCTCGGAACCCGCATGAAGACATCGGCGCCGGAATCGCGGACGGCAACCTGGACACTGTTGCCTACCTGGACAAACCGCTGGCCGTCATCGCCGGCATAGGCGACATCACTGCCCTGTCGGAAGAAGGGCTGGGACTGCGACTGGAAGCCCCCGAAAATGTACTCGCCGCCGGCGTCCCGCGTATTCGCCAGGCCCACCAGTTCATCGATGCGCGCCTCGATCTCGATGGCGATATTGCGGCGCGTCTCCGGCGTCTGGGTCGCGTTGTTGGCCTGCACCACGAGTTCGCGTACCCGCTGAATGAGCGTACCCGCATCCGCCAGGACAGTTTCTTCCAGCGCGAGTTGTCCTTCGGCCGCATTGGCGTTGCGCTGGAACTGGTCGACACGTTCCAGATCCTCCGTGATATCCATGATCTGCGTTGCGGCCGCCGGGTCATCGGAAGGGCTGAGAATCCTGCGGCCGGTGGCGAGCTGCTGCTCGGTACGGGCCGCCTCTGCCTGCTGCATCAGAATCGCGGAGATGCCCTGCTGGAATATCTGTACACTGGACATGCGCATACAGTAATTACCTTCTGGTTGCCGCCAACAGGGTCTGGAACAGCTGGTCGGCGACGGCTATCACCTGGGCCGCGCCCTGGTAGGCCTGTTGAAAACGGATGAGATTCGCGGCCTCCTCGTCCAGGTTCACCCCCGCAACGCTCTCCCGGTCGGCCACCGCCTGCTCAAGCAGTACCCCGTCGGTCCTGCTGTTGCTCTGGGCCTGCCGCGCCTGCACCCCGATGTCCGCTACCATGTTGCCGTAGGTGTCCTGAAAACTCGCGCTGCCACCGAGCAATGTATTGGACGTCTGCAGGCCGGCCAGCGCCAGCGCGTTGCGGTTGTCGCCGCTGCCGTTGGTATTGTTGACAACCGTCAGCGTATCTCCGGTCTGGGGCGTGCCGCTGACAGTGAACTCGAAACCGCCGAGGGTGAAACTCTTGCCATTGCCCTCGCTGGCCGGGTCGTAGGCCAGTGGCCCGCCGGCGGCACCCGCAACGTCGAAGCCGGGCACACCCGGCCCCAGCGCATCGGGATTGAAGGACAGGGACACCGGGGCCGACAGTGGCAGGCCAGAGGCGTCGGTGACACTCAACCCGTCTATCGATACATCGCCCGCGTTGCCAAGGCTGGCATCCGACCGCAGGGGCGATGCCGCGGCGACGCGCCGCGGATTGTCCAGCGCCAGATCGAACAGGGCCGCGTTCTGACGCGTCGGCTGGATGATGAAGGCGTCGCCGTTCGACGGCGTGCCCGACACACTGATCTCGAGGCCGTCGACATTGAACGGGCCGCCGCCGGTCTGCGTCGAACCGGTCGACCGATTGGTCAGCGTCCACAGGCCGCCGTCGAAGCGCAGGGTGTACTCGTCGCCGGTGAGGGCGGCGGCATTGTCGATCGACACGCTCGCGGAAGACAGCCCGGAATTCGACGAAAAGGCTCCGACCGCGGCCTGCAGCGGTGTGAAAAAGTCGCCGCCGGCCGAGCCCTGCAGATCCATGCCCAGCCGGTGCTGGTCGTTGACAACTGCCGTGATGCCGGTCGCCACCAGCCCGAGCTGATTGCGCGCCGGGTCCAGTACCTGTTCGCGAAAATCCAGCAGTCCCCCCAGTTCCCCGCCGCGCAGAAAACGGCCCAGATCAGTGATCGCGCCGGAGGCGTTGGCCACTCCCACCACCAGGCGGGAACTGTCGACCGCGCTGGCACCGGTCTGAATCGCTCGCGCCGTATTGCCCACCACCAGTGGCTGCCCGTTGCCGATCATGACATTGACGGAACCGGAAGACTCCTCGACCACTGTCACATCGATACGCCGTGCCAGCTCGTTGACGAGCTGATCGCGCTGGTCCAGCAGGTCGTTGGGCGGGTTGCCCTGGGAACGCGCCGTGGCCCGTGATATCTGCCCATTGAGGCTCGCGATGCTTTCCGACAGGGCATTGATATCCGCCACGACGGCGCCGATGCGACCGTTCAGTTCGGCGTCGAGATTGCGGAAATTACTGTCCAGATCATGAAAACGGTCCGCCAGCACCCGGGCCTCTCCCAGCAGCACCTGCCGCTCGGGCAGCGACGAAGGATTGGTGGCGACATCCTGCACCGCGCCGAAAAACCGGTCGATGACCGGCGCCAGCCCGGTGGAGGGATCGGCGATCAATTGGTCGAGTCTGCTGGTCAGGTCGTTGAGCGTGCCCGAACGGGCTTCCAGCGACGTGCGCTCGCGCACCTCCACGGACAGAAACTGGTCATAGAAGCGCTCGACGGAGTCTACCCTGACACCATTGCCAACGAAGTTGCCGCCCGCGAACTCCGGGGGCTGTGTCTCCAGATTGACCCGCTGGCGACTGAAGCCCTCGGTGTTGGCATTGGCGATATTGTGGCCGGTCGTCGAGATCGCCCGCTGTAACGACAGCAGCGCCGACGACCCGATATTCAGCAAGTCCGCCACGATAGTCTATCCGTTCACTCTCATGATGCGTTCACCCTTCTCGCGAAGGTAGCGACGAAAATTCGCGATTCTTTAGCTCCCGGAACACGGGCTCATAGTCAGCGCGGCCCAGGATGTCCAGTATCTTGTCCGCATAGGCCGGATCCGTCGCATACCCTGCATCCTGCAATCCGCGCAAAAATTCACCGTTGTCAGGCGCATTGGCCAGGGCCGCCTCATAGCGGGGGTTCGAGGTCAGAAGATCGACATAATCCTCGAAACTGCCCGCAATCGAGTCGTATACCCGAAAAGATGCCTTTTGCATGGCCGCCACACCGTTCTGGAATTCGAGCGTCCTGACACTTGCCGACTTCCCGCCCCAGTCCGCGCCGGCCTTGATGCCGAAGAGATTCAGGCTGCTCTCGCCACTGCGCGTCTGTATGACTTGCCTGCCCCAACCGGTTTCCAGGGCGGACTGGGCCACCAGCACCTGAGGTTGTACACCCAGTTTGGCCGCGGCGCTCACCGCGTGATCCCAGACGCCGCGGATAAAATCCTCGGGCGTGGCCGGCTGCCAGTCCACGCTCCCCCGCGCATCGATCGCGGGCCGGTTACCCGGTGCCGGCGGCGACGCCAGCGCCGCGTGCGCGTCCACCGCCGGCCGCCCATCCGCGGGCAGCAGGCTCGCAACCCGTTGCAAGGCATCATTATTTTCCGAGCGGCTGGAGGCCGCGGACGTACCCTCGAGCTGCTCCACCAGAATGTCCGAGAGGCCCAGCCCCCCCTGTCTCGACAGGTGCAACGACACCTGTTGATCGAACATACCCTGGTAGGTATCCAGTTGATGGCTGTCAAACAGGCCGCCACTGATCGTCGCATCGCGCATCGACTTCAGCATCATCTGCAAAAACAGCGATTCGAACTGGGCGGCGACCTCGCCAACCGCAGCCGAAGGCCTCTGGACAGCCTCGGTGCGCAGTGTCGCCAGGCTCTGGAAATCGTAATAGGCGTCTACCGATGCGGACATCAGATCACCGTCAGTTGCGCGCGCAACGCACCCGCCTGCTCCAGGGCCTCCAGAATAGCCACCAGATCACCGGGGGCCGCGCCGACACGGTTTATCGCATCGACAAGATCCTTGAGGGTGACGCCCGGATCGAGAAGAAAGACACGTGCCCTGTCTTCCTCGATAGAAACCTCTGAGTCGGGCGTAACGACAGTCTCGCCACGGCGCGCGAACGGAGCCGGCTGGCTCACCTCGAGGTTTTCCGAGATGCTGACCGTGAGATCGCCATGGGCCACGGCCGCGGGCATCACCCTGACTTCACTGCCAATGACCACAGTCCCGCTGCGCGAGTTGACGATTACGCGCGCCGGGGCGGAACCTGGCTTGACCACCAGATTCTCCACGGACGACACCAGGGCCACCTTGCCCGCCGTGTCCGGGGGCATATCGATCTCTATCGTTGCTGCGTCCAGCGGACGCGCCAGATCCGGGCCCAGGCTCTCATTGATTGTCTGGGCCACCCGCATCGCGGTGGTAAAATCGTGCGTATTCAGGCTCAGTCGCAGCGTGGCATCCTCGGCGAACGGGGTGGGAACCGATCGTTCCACGGTGGCGCCATTGGGTATGCGACCGGAATTGGCGACATTGACCGCGATAGACGAGCCATCGGCACCCTCCGCGCCGAACCCGCTGACCACGAGATTGCCCTGCGCCATGGCGTACAACTTGCCATCCACACCTTTCAGGGGCGTCATGAGCAGAGAACCGCCGCGCAGACTCTTGGCGTTGCCCAACGACGAGACCGTCACGTCGATGGTCTGGCCCGGCCTGGCGAAAGGCGGCAGCTGGGCATGCACCATCACGGCCGCCACGTTCTTGAGCTGGGGGTCGATGTTCGAGGTGATCACCACCCCCAGCCTGGCGAGCATGTTCTTGACGCTCTGTACCGTGAACGGTGTCTGGGTGGTCTGGTCGCCCGAGCCATCGAGGCCGACCACCAGACCATAGCCGATCAGCTGGTTGCCGCGCACACCGCTGAAGCTGCCGATATCCTTGATGCGCTCCGCCGAGGCGGCGCCGGCGATTGTCAGCATGAACAGCAGGACAGTGGTGTACAGTACCGGTTTCATTGCGTGGTGACTCAGCATCATTCTGCTCATCCCTAAAAGGGCCACCAAGGACTGACAAAGAACCGCGTCAACCAGCCGGTCCTGTTGACGTCGGCGTCGGCCCCCGTGCCGCGGTAGGCAATGCGGGCGTCCGCCACCTTGGTGGACAGCAGCGTGTTATTGGCCGATATATCCACGGGTCGGACCACACCCTGCAGGCGTATATACTCGTTCCCCTGGTTGATCCCGATCCACTTTTCCCCTTCGACCCACAAATTGCCGCCGGGCAGAATGCCTTTGACCGTCACCGTGATACTGCCCTGCAGGCTGTTGCGCTGGTTGCTCTCGCTCTCGCCTTCGAATGCGTTTTCCGAGGACAGGTCAAAGCCCAGCGTGTTGTCGTCGCCGAAATCTCGGAGCTTGCCCGCCAGAAGCGGGTTTTCTATGGCACTGGTACTGCTCTTGTCCAGCGTCGTGTCGCTGCTCTTGGCGGCATCCGTCGCCTCCGAGAGGATCACGGTGAGAATATCGCCCACCTGACGGGCTTTGACATCTTCGAACAGCACTATGCCGGAGGCGGCATCCGCGTAGATGGAACCTGTCGGTGGTGACGCGGGACCGGCGGGGTAGTCCTCGATGGGCGGGCCCGACTCGAAATCGGCGTACTCGCTCTCCGGCATGCCCCCGCAACCCGCCAGGGATACAGCGACAAGCATGACGAGTACGGCGTAAAGGTTCGATTGCATGACTCTCGCCTAGAGGTTGTTGGACACAAACTGCAGCATCTGGTCAGTGGTGGAAATCGCGCGGGAATTCATCTCGTAGGCGCGCTGGGTTTCGATCATATTGACCAGTTCCTCGACCACATTGACATTGGAGCTCTCGACATGCCCCTGCAGCAGCACGCCCAGCCCGTTCAGACCGGGGTTGCCGGGTTGCGGCGTGCCGCTGGAGCCGGATTCGATGAAAAGGTTGTCGCCGATCGGCTGCAATCCCGCCGGATTGACGAAGTTCGTCAATTGAATCGTGCCGATCTGGCTGGTCTGGGACGAGCCCGGCAGGCGCACCGAGACAGTGCCGTCGCCGGCGATGGTCAGCGACTCCGCGTTCTCCTGCACAGTGATGGCCGGCTGCAGGCTGTAACCCGACGAGGTGACCAGCTCGCCCTGCTCGCTCAACTGAAACGTACCGTCGCGGGTATAGGCCTGGGAGCCGTCGGGTAGAAGGATCTGGAAGAACCCGCGTCCCTGTATCGCCATGTCCAACTGGTTGTCGGTCTTCTGCAGGTTGCCCTGTGTAAAAAGTTTTTCCGTGGCCACCGTGCGCACCCCGGTACCGACCATCAGCCCCGAGGGCAACTGCGTGTCCTGGGACGACTGCGCACCCACCTGACGGAAGTTCTGGTAGAGCAGATCGGAGAAGATCGCCCTGCTGCTCTTGAAACCTGTGGTGCCGGAATTCGCCAGGTTGTTGGCAATGTTGGACATCTTCATCTGCTGGGCGTCCAACCCGGTCTTTGCTATCCACAACGCTTGACTCATGCGTCAGATCCTCAACTTATACTCATCAGTTGCGCCGACGACTGATCGAGCTGCTCGGCGGTATGCATAATCTTGACGTGGCTTTCAAACTGGCGGGACAGCTCGATCATCTGCACCATCGCGGCCACGGTATCGACATTGCTGCTCTCGATAGAGCCCGGAATGAGGCGCACCGCGGCATCGGCGGGCGCTTCCTCCCCCCCCGCCAGGCGGATTATCCCGTCTTCTCCCTTGCCGAGCTGCGCGGTGTCGGGGTTGACCAGTTTGATGCGGTCCACAACGACGTTGCTGTCCGGGTCCTCGCCCAGCGGTACAATCGAGACGGTGCCGTCCGCTCCCACGCTGATCTCGGAAAACGGCGGAACGGCAATCGGGCCAGACTCTCCCAGTATCTGCATGCCGGCGCCGTTGGCGAGCTGGCCGAACTCATCCACGCGCAGGTCACCGCGGCGGGTATAGGCCTCTCCTCCGTCGGGGAGAGACACGGCCATCCACCCGTCCCCGTTGACTGCCACATCGAGGTTGCGCCCGGTGGCATTGATGGCACCGTGGCTGAAATCGATACCGGTGTTGCGCATGGCGGCGTAGACACGGGTGTCTGCCGACTCCCCGTCCGTATAAGCGCTGCGCGCCGAGAGCAGGTCGGCGCGGAAGCCCGCCGTCGAGGCGTTGGCGAGGTTGTGGGCATTGACGGCCTGGGCGAGCATGGCCTCTCCCGCCCCGAAGGCCGCCACGTACACCATATGATCCATTTTTCAGGCCTCCACGTGCTAGCGCAGGTTGATGACGGTCTGGGTGACTGCGTCTTCGGTCTGGATTACCTGGGCGTTGGCCTGGAAGTTGCGCTGGGCGATGATCATGTTGACCAGTTGCTGGGTAATATCCACGTTCGACCCCTCAAGCGCGCCGGATTGCAGCACGCCCAGACCGGAACTTCCAGGTGTGCCAAGGTTCGCGGCGCCCGAGGAAAAAGTCTCCGCCCAGTTGGTGCCGCCCAATGGCTGCAGGCCATTGGGATTGGAGAAGCCGGCCAGCGCAACCTGCCCCAACGCCCGCGCCTGACCGTTGGTGAAACGGGCGAAGACAATGCCGGAGTCATCGATCTCCAGGCCCAGCAACTGGCCGGTGGTAAATCCGTCCTGCGTGACATTGCTCACCGCAAAGTCAGAACCGAACTGCGTCGATTTCGACAGGGAGACAGTAAAATCCTGGGGGCTGGCGCCGGTTGGGAGACCTGCCTCGTTGAGCGGATTCCACCCGGTGACATTCACCTCCACCGGCAGGCTGGTCGGGTCGAACTTGCCATTGGACTGGAAAGTGATCGTATCCGGCCCCGCGGCAGTCACCCCGTCAATCAATGTATGGACATTCCACTCATTGGGATTCGCTGTTTTCACGAAGAATTGACTCATGATGTGCGCGTTACCCAATTCATCGTAAATCGTGGCGCTTGTGGTGGCATTGTAGGATGCCGGGTCGGGAGCGGTGGGAGGCGAGGCAAACGCGTCAAAGGGCCCGCCGAAGGGTATTGCCGGCGGCCCCTCGCGGGAATCGAGGTTCGCGGTGATATCGACCTGACTCGTGGCACCGGGGTCGACAAGGGATGTGTCGAGCTGCAGGTCGCCGGCCTGGCCGTTGATCTCGCCATTGCTGTTCACCTGAAATGCCTGCAGCTTGTGCCCTTCGTTGTTGACCAGGAAGCCCTCCCGATCCACCTGGAAGTTGCCGGCTCGGCTGTAGAGCGCGGCACCGTTATCGCTGAGCTGGAAAAAACCGTTACCGTTTATCGCCAAATCCAGCGCGTTGTTGGTGAAACTGATATTGCCCTGGCTGAACTCCTGGGTGACGCCCGACAGGCTGACACCCTTGCCGATCGCGTTGCCGCCCGTGCCCAGCAGGCTCGAGGCGAAGACATCCGCGAATTCCGCGCGCGAGGTCTTGAACCCGGTCGTGGAGCTGTTGGATATATTGTTGCCGATCACGCCCAGGTCGGCCGTCGCCGCGTTTATGCCCGATATGGCTGTATCAAATGCCATTGTGATTCTCCTTTTCGTGTAATTTGTCGCGTAATTTGTCGCGTCACATTGTCAACTGGAAAAAATGGTCAAATGGAAACAGTGCCAACTAGAAAAAACGTTTCACTGAAGCCAGTTCCACCTGATCGCCCCCGGCGAGATTCAGTGTCACAGCCGCATTGGCCCGATCGATGCTGACGGACTCGACCGCGGCGTGCGCATACACCGGTACCGCTTCTATCTCCCCGGCAATCTCAGCTTCGGCGCTCACCCGGTACTGGCCCGGTGGCAGTTGATTGCCCGCTTCATCCAGACCATCCCACTGCACATTGATCTCCCCGGCGTCCGCTGCACCCAATCCGCGCGTGTGCACCAACCGGCCCGCCGTGTCCTGGACAAACAACGTGACATCGGCGCTGCGCGCCGGCAGGTCTATGGTGGCCTCCAGTGGCGCTTCGGCTGCCAGTGAACCGAGGTTGGACTCCGTGACCACGGTACGGCCGACGAGCCCGGCCGCCTGCAACGTCTGGTTGGCGTTGAAAATACCCGCCAGCTCCGCGAAGCTGTCCTGCAGGCCCTGGATGCCGTCGACGGTGCCAAACTGCGCGATCTGCGACAGGAACTCGAAATTGTCCATCGGGCTGGTGGGGTCCTGGTTCTCCAACTGAGCTACCATCAGCTCCAGAAAATCCTCCTGGCCGAGTTCGGCCGGATTGCCCGTGGGGTTGGCGGCGGGACCCGCCGGCGCCTGGGACGGGAAAATATCGGAAGGGTTCGCGACTGGGTTCATTGACCGGTACTCCCGCTATTGGCCGAGCGTCAGGGTGCGCAGAATAAGCTGTTTGGTGGTATTCATCGCTTCCACGCTGCTCTGGTAGGAGCGGGACGCGGAAATCATGTTGGCCATCTCTTCCGCGGGGTTGACGTTGGGCCTGTAGATGTAACCCTCATTGTCAGCCATTGGATGGCCCGGCGAGTATTCCTTGCGGGGAGGCATATCACTTTCGACGATGCCATCCACCCGCACACCGCTGAAGCGGTGCGTCGCCTCGCGCGTCGCGTCGTAAATGCTGGAGAAGACCGGCTGGCGGGCCCGGTAGGCGCCCTCCTCGCTACCACTGACAACGCCCGCGTTGGCCAGGTTACTGGCGACGGAATTGAGGCGCATGCTCTGGGCGGAAAGCGCCGTCGAGGAAATCTCGAACACATTGAAAAGGCTCATGACTGCTTACTCCATTCGCAACGCCGATCGAATCGATTTGATGCGACTGTCGAGGAAATTGAGGCTGGCCTGATAGCGGATGGCGTTGTCCATGAAAGCGGCATGCTCCCGCGCGGTCTCGACCGTATTGCCGTCCAGCGATGTCTGCTCCGGTACGCGGTACTTGATCGACAGGTTGTGGCCGCCGCCAACCTGCAGGTGGGCCGGGTGGGTTCGGGTCAATTCCCCCGCCTCCGCGCGGGCCCTGGACAGCGCCTCGCCGAAGTCGATGTCCCGGGCCTTGTAGCCGGGCGTGTCCGCATTGGCCAGGTTATTGGCAATCAACTCGAAACGCCGCGAACGAATGAGCAGAGCCTCGGGGGAAATACCTAACTGTGCATCGATTGCATTCATATGAACCCTCCTTGTCAACGGAGAGATTCACGATACGTGCCAGAAATATTTTTCCTCTATAAATCAATGTCTTGAGTATTTATTGCGCAGGTTTTCGAGGGGCCCGGCAGGCAACCCTCCTCCGCCGCGGCAATAATTGCCGCCGGTGACGGGTGACGGGTGACTGGAGACTGGAGACTCAGTTTGAATTTTTACCGGGGCTTGCAGAGCCCGGGGACATATTGCATGCCCCCGGGACGCCTCAGCACACTTTTCAAGCTGAGTCACTGCGCGCCCGTGCAGAAAACGGCGGCTGGCATGAAAGATGCTTCACCCTGTCTGTAAACACATTCGCGGGCGATTTATGTCAAAACTTTGGCGCCGGATTCTCGCGGCGATAGCGTTGGTGCCGGGCTTGCACAGCGGCAGTGCGCTGGCTGAAAACACACAGGCGCTGGAGGCCATAGCCACGGCCGCCGTCAAGGCCAGCCGGCAGCGCGCCCTCCAGCAGGATTATGACAACGTGGCGGTGGAAGTCCGCCCGCTGGACAATCGCTTGCGCCTGCCCCAGTGCGGCGAGCCGCTCACCAGTTTCATACCCCGGGCCAGCCAGGTGCTGGGGGCGGTCAGCGTCGGCGTCGAATGTCCCGGTCCGCAACCGTGGACGATCTACGTTCGCACCCACGTGGTGGCGCAGCGGGCAGTGCCTGTGCTGGTACGGCCGGTCGCGCGCAATACCGTGATTACCGATAAAGACGTAAAAATGATCAATCAGCCGGTGGACTCGACAGGCGAGGGAATCGTCTTCGACCCGCAACACATTGTCGGCATGGAACTCACACGTTCCCTGAGCGAAGGCTCGACGGTTCGCCTCAGGTACCTGCGTCCCCCGAAAGTGGTGGAACGGGGGCAGCAGGTAACACTGATCGCCGCGCAGGGCGGACTGGAAGTTCGCATGGCGGGCAAGGCACTCACGGACGCGGCAGCCGGCGAGAGGGTCCGCGTGTCGGCGGAGACCTCAGGCAAGACAGTGGAGGGTACCGCTCATTCCGATGGGACGGTTCACGTGCAATAATAGGCTAATGTTTTCGGGAAAACGACCGATACCATAAAACAGGTGACTGAATTTTTATGAAAAACGTTGATAATCCGATGGGTGTCAAACCAACGCGACCAGAGACCAATCCGGCCTCCCAGTCCTCGAGCCGCGTAGAGAAAACACCGGCGACGGGCTCGGCAACAAAATCCGGAGCCGATTCCGTCGGCAGGGATACGGTCTCCTTTTCCAGCAACGTCGACAAATTACACCGGCTGGAGCAACAGTTGAGCAGTGTTCCCCATGTCGATGATGCCCGCGTAGAGACGATCAAAACCGCCATCGCGGAGGGCAACTACCGCATCGAGACGCAAAAGCTGGTGGATAACCTGCTCAACATCGAAAGAGATCTCGGCTGAAATGGCATCCGGGGAAAAACTCGCCACGATACTGGAACGCGAGATTGACAACCTGAAAACACTGCAGTCCATTGTCGATCGCGAATACGAGGCCCTCGCCGACGCGAACATCCCGACCATCGAAGGGCTCGTTGCCGAAAAAAACCGCGCCCTGGCCACGCAGGCCGAGTTGGCAAAAAGCCGCCAGGACATCGTTCAACAGCACTCCTTTGAAGATACTCCGGACGGCCTGCTGCGATTTATCGATGAGTGCGACAACAGGGAAACGCTGTCCACGGCGTATCAACACCTTTCCACTCTGGCCAGAGACTGTCGCGACAGCAACCGGGCCAACGGCCGACTGATCAGTCAGAAGCAACGACAGGCGGCCGGCGCACTGGACGTCCTGCGCAAGACCGACTCGAAATCCTCCATCTATTCCAGCCAGGGAAAAACTTCACTGGCTGGAGAGAAGGGGCGAACACTGGGTAAAGTCTGAGGCCACCCGCGTTACACGGAGGCCGTCGAGGCAGCCCGCGACAGCCTTTAATCAAGTTGCGGTAGGAATGCCCCTCCCGGCCCCACTCATCGCGACTCAACCCACTTCTATTTCACCCTGAACCACTTCTTTTTCCTCTCACCGTGGACGGAAACACAGTTTCTGCCCTTGTCCTTTGCGACATAAAGGGCATCGTCAGCCATTTTTATCAAATCGTTGTTCTGGGGCACCAACTCGTCGGACCCGCTGACCGAAGCGACGCCAAAACTCGCGGTCACCCTGTAGGATTGACCTTGATGCACAAAAACGGCCTTTTCAACAATCTCACGAAGCTTTTCCGCCACGGCGGCCGCCTGCTCGAGTGTTGTCTCGGGTAGCACAATGACAAATTCTTCGCCGCCGTAGCGGGCCAGCGTATCGTATTGCCGCAGATTGCCCGCCAGCAACCGGCTGAATTCCGTAATCACAAAATCCCCCACAAGGTGACCGTAGTCGTCATTGAAGTGCTTGAAGTGGTCGATATCGGCCAGCACCAGGGACATGGAATACCCGTGACGGATGGTTCTGTTGAGCTCGTTGTCCAGAGCCTGTTGAAAATACCGGTTGTTGTAGATGCCCGTCAGGCCATCCAGATCGGCCATCTGCTGGAGCAGTTCATTCTTCTCCCGCAATTCACGCGTCAGGTGCTCAAGGTCGAGTTTCGCCCGGATGAGCTGCTTGTTCATCTGTTCGTAATCGAGATTGAGCAGGCTCAGGCGAATATTGGCCTCCTGCAGAATTTCCTGGACGGGCCGGGTATGAGCGACCTGCAACCCGAAGTTCACGGCCGCCTGATCAATCGCGGTATGCGCACTTTGCAGAATCGACTCCATCTGCTCTGATGTGAGGCCGAGCAGTTTTGCGCCCTCTTCGCGGAACCTGGCATGGTAGCGCTCCGGGTTGTCCGTGTAGAGAATGTTTACCAGAAGGTCGGACATATAAACGATGCGCACGAACTGGCGGACCTTCTCGTCATTGCCATCATAGGCTCGAGGATTGTGATGATGCAGGATCGGAAGCGTGAAACGGCTGGGAAAGCTCCAGTGTTGCGCGACTTCATAGCCGATAAAACAGTGATCCATGCCAAAAACGGCTACTTCCGCCTCGCAACTCCGCTCGGGGTCACCCTCGATCTTGTCGAGCACCTTGTCGTATTGTTCCGGTACCGTGCAGGCCATGACGAGTTCACCGAGGTTCTCTAGCAGGCCGGCAATAAACACTTCTTCCACATCTTCCAGACACAGTGATTCGGCGATAAGTTTCGCCATGGAAGCACGGGCTAGCGAGCGCTCCATGAAGGTATCGAACCTGAAGCGACTGCCTTGCGCTACCCTGTTCATCGACATGAACGAGAAAGAGAGAACAAGGCTCTGGACGGCGCTGGTCCCCAGCATGGATACAGCCTGGGAAATGGAGCAGATCTGCTGCGGAAAACTGTAAAAAGCGGAATTGGCGACTTTCAGGATCTTCGTGCACAGAGCGACGTCGCGCGAAACAAGCTCCGCCACTTCGGCCAGCGTCGTGTCCTCCCTCGCGGTCAGGGTGAGCAACCGGGAGGCTACAGTGGGCAAGCTCGGAAGCTGCGCCGAATCCAGCACGGTGCGGAGCAGTTCATCCGCCCGCGGCGTTGACTCGTCAGTTACGCTTGACCCCGCTGTCATGTTATTCATATCTTTTCTGCCCTCTGCCGTGTTATCCAGTCTTCGGTCAATCGGCCCACTCATTGCTCACTCATGCCGATGCGCCGCGTCCGGGGCGAAAGCATCCGGGCGGTTGGACGCGACCACTCTCGCCCCCTCTCCGGCAAACGCAGCGCATGGCCCTAATATCGGGGCCAGGCGCACCTGTGTTTGCTCGAAGAGTCCGGGACAGCCTGGAGATGACCGCGGGCCTCCGGATTCACGGGACCCCCCACAGCGTATCGGCAGCAAAAAGCGGAGCTTTAGGTGAATTCAGGTTTTTGGTAAAAACTTACACGAATCGGAACCGGCGAACGTTTGACACGATATGATGAGCGTGCCTCGATGGTCGTATTCCCTTTCCTCCCGCGATTGCGCCAGGAGACCTCTCCGTGAACAACAGCCCCGCCAGACTGAATCGCCTCAAACGCCTCGCGCGAACCCTGGACAGTTCTATCGTACTACCGGGGGGCTACCGTATCGGGCTGGACGGCTTCATCGGGCTGGTACCGGTTGCGGGAGACCTGGTCGGCGCGGCGCTGTCGACCTACATTATCTTCGAATCCGCCAGGCTCGGCGCTTCGATGTGGCTGCTGGTACGCATGATGTTCAATGTGCTCTTGGAGACCGCGGTCGGTGTGATTCCGGTACTGGGCGACCTGTTCGATTTCGCGTGGAAGGCCAATGACCGCAACGTCGCACTGCTGGAACGGGCCGACTTGCCCGAATCCTCTGACACGGGCTCTCCGCGTCGGCGGCTGGGCGGCGCGGTGGCCGCGCTGTTACTGGGATTTATCGTCGTATTGATTGCTATTCTCGTGCTTGCGATCCAGGTGCTGCTGGCTGTCCTGACCGCGCTGTAACCCCGCGCACAAGTGGTGGGCCGGCGCTGTTGCCCTGCCCAACAGGGACCACCGATCGCCGCAACGGGGCGAGCCGGACTGACATGGAACCGCCCTGTATGAATCCAGCAGCCGGCCGGCCACGTATCGCCCCTATGACCAGGACATCTGGAGAACATTCCGAGCGTGCCGCATTGGTTGTCGGCGCCGGCGGTGGCATCGGCGGGGCTCTGCTCAGCGCGCTGTTAGAGCAAGAACAGCACGCGCGGGTGTTCGCCGTCAGCCGCTCCGCCGCTCCCGCCTGTGCGACCACTCCGGAAACGCTCGACTGGCGGCAGTGCGACCAGACCGAAACCGGCATCGCCGACGTCGTGGATGCGATCCGCGAGTCCGGTATGCCGCTTCACCGCGTGGTTATCTGCCCCGGCATACTGCACGGGGACGGACTGCAACCGGAAAAAGCGCTCGAACAACTGCGGCGGTCGAGCATGCGCGAAGTGCTGGATATCAATACCGTCCTGCCGACGCTCTGGCTGAGCGCGTTGACGCCGCTGTTGCGCGACACGCCGGCTGCCGTGGTAGCGGTATTGAGCGCCCGTATCGGCAGCATCGGCGACAACAATCTGGGCGGGCTGGTACAGCTACCGCGCCTCCAAGGCGGCACTCAACATGGTCCTGAAGACGGCGGCGATAGAATTTGCCCGCCGCGCCCCGCGGGTAAAGCTGCTGGCGTTTCATCCGGGTACGACCGACACCGGGCTGTCGCGCCCCTTCCAGGCACGAGTGCCGGCCGACAAGCTGTTCGCGCCGGATTTTGTGGCGGAACGTTTGCTTGCGATAATGGACGAGGCGGAAATGGACGGCGAGCTGTCCTTTGTGGACTGGGCTGGTAAGTC
Source organism: Halioglobus sp. (assembly GCA_034521205.1). GTDB lineage: Bacteria > Pseudomonadota > Gammaproteobacteria > Pseudomonadales > Halieaceae > Marimicrobium. The sequence goes on along the minus strand of JAXHMT010000004.1, from coordinate 921,588 downwards.
CATCCCGTGGTGAGGTCACCGATGGCAGAGACGAGCGATCAACGACGCATCCGTGCAATTCTCGAGGAGCGGGAACCCGATCCCGATCACTCCCTGCGCGGACAGGCCCTCGAGCGCGCCACCGAAGAGAAGCTCCCGCGCACCCTCACACCCCATGAATGGGAGCAGTGGTATCGTGAACATGGAATCCCTCCCTCCCATCGCGCGCCGACACCGTCGCGCGTGCGCACCGGTTACCTCGCGCGCCTCCTGCAGCGGCTACTCAGTCGCTGAACTCCCGCGCGATCGCTCTCACCAGGCGCACGGGGAGTCGGCAAAGGATGGATACTGGTTACCACGCTATTGCCACAGATGCTTCTTTTGTCTTTTCACTCTACATCCGGGCTTGATACCGCGGCATGTCAAAAATTGGGCCGGGCGGGCAGCCGACACTCCCCGCCCGGCCCATCGATGGGTCTAAGGCATCAACACTGCGTCAATGACGTGAATCACACCATTGCCAGCCTCGATATCTGCCGCGATCACATTGGCGCCGTCTACCTTGACGCCGCCCGAAGCAGCATCGATCCGCAGCTCTCCACCCTGAACGGTCGTGGCCGTATCGAGTTCGATAACATCGGCCGCATAGACGCTACCGGGCACGACGTGATACGTCAAAATCGCCGCCAGTTGCTCCTTGTTCTCCGGCTTCAATAATGATTCCACCGTTCCGGGGGGCAGCGCGGCAAAGGCTGCGTTGGTCGGTGCAAACACCGTGAAAGGTCCCTCGCCCTGAAGCACCTCATCGAGCCCCGCTGCCTGCAGGGCGGCCACCAATGTGCTGAACTCTCCGTTAGCGGCGGCGACGCTCACAATCGTTTCTTCCGCCGCCGGGGTCTCGTGGTGCGCCGCGAACGCCGCACTCACCATGGCCAACGCCAGTGCAGTGGCAGCTATACATTTGTTAACAACGTTCATGCTCAGTCTCCTGAAATAGAGTAGAAAAAAAAAGCCCTGGAATTCGCACAAAGACGGATTCTCATGATGAACTACGCACCGGAATCGCAATTGCCCGGAAAAAGGCAACCGGCAAGTTCTACAGGAAGTGGACAGGCGACTGTCTCCTGCCCTGGCACACGGTGTTCGGTGCGTTTGAAAACCAAATCAGGAGGTAGCGGTGAACCAACGCGGCGGCGGCGGCGTAAGTTCTGGTGAAACGCCAAGGAGCTCTCCCATGAAAACACTTTCAGCCAGCATCGAAGCCAATTACCGCGCGGTCATGGATCACCGCCACAATCCTCTCAGGCATCTGGACCTTGCCTCCCAGCACTACTTCATGCAGGTGCTGGGGTGGATGTGGAGCATGATCTTTTCCCTGTCCTTCCTGTCCATCCTCAGCTTCGGTTATGTGTGGATGGGACACCTGCTGGTTTTCGGCGGTATCGCCATGACAGTCGCGGTGTTCAGGGAAGCCGACAAGCAAAAGCCCGCCGTCATTACCGTCAAAACAAACGCGCGTCGCGATACGCGGTGCGTATGGCAGCTGGACAGGGAAGCGTAACCATGACCGCTCAGGGAGTCGACGTGAACACTACCAACTCGCTGCTGCGCCGGTGCGTTCTTGCCATAACTGGCACAACCCTTGCTTTAGTCTTCGTTGTCGGCGTATCGAAAGGCAGTGAGGCTTTGACGTCATTGCTGTCCGCCGCAGACATGACAGGCGGGGCGGTCGTTCACGTTCACTTCCCAACCGTCGAAGGCAACCTGCCGCGAATAGAGCAGACCGCTTTTGGATCGGCTCTCCAGTAGAGCGCGCCGACTTTCCAACCGAAAACAGGAGGAAACATCACGATGACAGATACCAACTTTACCGTTCCGGGCATGCAGAACTCCGACGCGCAGAAGGTCATATCCATACTCGACCAGCGCATGGTCGCCCTGATCGATCTGGGACTGACCCTGAAACACGTGCACTGGAACGTCGTCGGGCCCAATTTTATCGCCGTTCACGAGATGATTGACCCGCAGGTGGACGCGACCCGGGCGATGGTCGATGCGATCGCCGAGCGCATCGCAACCCTCGGCGGCGTTCCCGTCGGCACGCCCGGCGCACTGGCAGAGCGCCGCGACTGGCAGGACTATTCGCTCGGGCGGGCGCTGGCCAACGAGCACCTCGCCGCGCTGGACATCGTGTACAACGGGGTGGTCGAGGATCATCGCAAGGCCATTGCACAGCTCTCTGAACTCGATCCCGTATCAGAGGACCTGCTGATTGGTTACGCCAGGGATCTGGAACTCTTCCAGTGGTTCATCCGCGCTCATCTGGAGTCATCCGCCGGGGAACTTCCCACGGAGGGCGTGACCCGGGAGCGCGAGGCGGCCGGCAGGGCGCCGCACTGACACCGGACTGTACATACACAATCCGGACAGCCCCCTGAAACCGCTGCCCGGAGCCGACCTGCTCGATGCCTGTGACCTGCTCGATGCCGACAGACACGATGCGCTCACAGGTGATAGCTCTTAGAACCGGTAGGTCAGGGCCAGACTCAGCATCGTTGCATCCGCCTGGTATCTGCCGCGCAGCCGATCGCCCGTGTCGCCGACGCGATCAATATCGGTATCGTCGACAAACGTATGGGCCAGCGCGACATCGATTTCACTGCGCGGCATCCACCGCCACGTCGCGCCCGCGGCCAGCCAGATACGGTCGTTCCCGGGCAGACGGGCCGTCGTCAGGTCTTCATCGGTCGGCGTTTCATCGAAGGCAGCACCGGCCCGCCAGGTCCATCTGTCCCCGGCATTAAACTCAACGCCCAGTGAAAAGCGCCAGACGTCTTCCCAGCGCAGCGCCACTTCACTCGCGGGCGTCGCGGTATTGTCGAACTCGATGCGCAACCTCCGGACACTGGACCAACCCGTCCACTCGGCGTCCGCCATGATGGCGAACCTGCGGTCCGCCGCCAGCCGATGATAGAAGCTGACACCGCCGCTGGCGGGCAAGGTCAGGGCGGCGCCGATGTCGCTATCGGCGAACGCGCTGGACAGCGCGCCTCCCAGAAAAGGCCCCAGCGCGTCCAGCCCCCCCAGCGTCCCGGGTGTCGTAAAATCCGCTGTACCCTCGATTTCATGGTCGATTTCGGAACGATAGGTGAGCCCCAGGCGCGTCGCCTCGCCAATCTCCCACAACAAGCCGACGTTGGCGCCGACGCTGGTGCTGTCGCCGGCGTTGCTGACAAAGCCGTCGAACTGGCCCCGGCCGGGCACAGCGCCGTTCGGGCAGTCCCCTCCCACCACTTCCACGCAGATCGCGGCGAAGTCGAGCGCGTTGCTGAGTTCGACATCGACGTAATTGACACTGAAGCCGGCGCCGATGACGAGGCTGTCGGTTACGCGGTAAGAGAGAGCCGGATTGAGATTGAAATTGACGATTTCGGAAAGCACCGCCTGATACTGGCCTTTCCAGTCCCGCCCGTAGTCGATGGTCAGTCCAAAAGGAGCGTTGAGCGTAACGCCGAAATGCCAGCGATCGTCGAGCCGGTGCACGTAGGACAGGTGGGGAATGAAAGCGTTCTTGTCGCCGGAGCGCGTGGCCGACGCCTCGGGCAGCAGCGGCACCGAGCCGTCCGCCAGTTGCTGGGTCGAACCCTCGTCGGTGTACTCGAAGGTCGGCACGACCTGGTGCCCCGCCACCAACAGCTCATGATCCAGCAGACTCATGGCGGCGGGATTGAACCACACCGCGCTGGCGTCCCGCGCGGACGAGCCGCTGCCGGCGAGAGCCGTGCCGTTGGCTTTGGGGCTCTGTTCGAGTATGGCAAAGCCGGCTCCGAGCGCAGGCGAAATAATCGATGCCGACAGTACAACGCCGGCGCCAGGAATCAGGTAACGACGGTACAACGACGAAGCGCGACGGTTTTTCATGCGGATAGATGCTCCAACGATATCGGGCGGTCAAAGGCCAAATGGATAGGTATCCGGCACGCCCTGGAGCTGTTCGCTGTCGAGGGGTGTGACCGCGCTGCTCTCGTCGACCCAGATGTACTCGTCGAACTGCCGGGGCAATTCCGCCTCGAAATAGTGGCTGGCCAGTTCCGTCTCCGGGCGGTAGATCACACCAATGGCGCGCTCCAGCCGACGCTGCGCCAGTTCTCCGAGCAGCTCGACGCTATCCTGCTCCCGCAGCGGCAGCATCAGGCCGGGCTGTTCGCTCAGGTGAAACAGCCGCTCGTAGCTGCGCTCGTGGGCGGGCGTCACGCGCTTGACTTCCATGGCGCCGTCCCAGTTGGAGGCGGCGGCCACCGTGCCGTGATCGGTGCCGAAGCCGATGTGATAGGACCTATCGCCAAAGGCCTGCCGGCAGAGCTGGCCGATGTTGTGCTCTCCCCGCGCGGACATTTCCGTGGCCCTGGCGTCGCCTATGTGGGAGTTGTGCGCCCACACGACGGCCCGCGATCCCGTTCCGGACTCATCCATGACCCGCTGGAGGGTTTCGAACATGTGGGAATCGCGCAGGTTCCAGGATGCGCGCGAGCCGTAGTACATGACGCGATAGTAGCGCTCCGCATTGGCGACCAGCTCGGCATTCTGCGCGGCGTCGAGAAATCGCGCCCCGTCCCTGTCCGCATAGATTTGTCTGCGCTGATAGAGCTCCTTGAGCATCTCGATCACATCGCCCTCGCAATCGCGGTACCGGCCGGTCAACGCGGCGTGGCCGTAGGCAGCGGGATCCGCTTCCCAGGGGCTGAGGCAGCCGTAGCGCCGCCGCGCCACATCGGCGAGATCGGGATCGACATCCTCGAGATAGTCGATGACGGCACGGGCGGAATTGTACAGGCTGTACAGATCCAGCCCGTAAAAACCCGCGCGCTGCGACTCGTCCCGCGACCCGTTGTATTCGTGCAGCCAGTCCACGAACTCCCGTGTTTCCGCGTTGCGCCACATCCAGGTGGGAAATCGGGCGAAAGCAGTCCATTCCGACGGTGTTGCCTCTTTGTGCCGCACGTAGTGATCGATGCGGGCCGCGTCCGGCCAGTCGGCCTCCGCCGCGACAATCGTAAAACCGCGTTCCTCTATCAGCCGTCGCGTGATGGCGGCGCGCATGCGATAGAACTCCGAGGTGCCGTGGCTGGCTTCGCCGATCAGCACGACGCGGGCGTCGCCGATACGCCGAAGGAGCGCAGCGTAGTTCGCATCCTCCGGCGAGGCGAAGCTCTCGCCGTGCTCCGCGATGCGCCGGGGCAGCGTGCCGTGCCCGCCGGACGCCGCACTGACAAGCCGCGGCGACGCGGGGGCGTCTTCGTCGGGCTCCCAGCCGTGCTCGCCGATCAGCGGCACAAAGCGCACATCGGCCAGTTCTTCCCGCTCGAAGTCGTCGCCGTCGCGGCGGATGACGCGGATGAGCTCCTGCGCGCGCTGGTCCGTGCCGACGGGCACGACCATCCTGCCCCCGGGCGCCAACTGGGAAAGCAGACTCTCGGGCACAACCGGCGCGCCCGCGGAGACGAGAATGGCATCGAAGGGCGCCTGATCAGCCCACCCCAGGGTGCCGTCCGCGTGCAGTATATGGACGTTGTCGTACCCTTCCCGGGCGAGGCGATCCGCCGCGTGATCGGCCAGTTCGCCGATGCGTTCGATAGCGTAGACCTCGTCGGCGATCTCTGCCATCACTGCCGCCGCATAGCCGGAGCCGGCGCCGATTTCGAGCACCTTGTCGCCCGGCTCCAGACACAGAGCCTCGACCATAAACGCGACGATATAGGGCTGGGAGATGGTCTGGCCGCCGCCGATCGGCAGGGGCCGATCCTCGTAGGCGTGCTCGGTGAGTTCCTCCGGTACAAAGGATTCCCGGCGAATACGGCCCATCGCCCGCAGCACGGCCTCGTCGCGCACGCCGCGACTGCGGATCTGTTCGCGCAGCATCCGCTCCCGGTCACCGGCATAATCGATCATGGTTGAACCTGGCAATTCCAGAAGATAATCACAACTCTACCAGAATCAGATGCTGTTTCTTGTCCGACCGGCAACATTCTTCCAACTCCAACAATGTCAAGACATTATCAACCGCGAAAGCAACCTGTATGCCATCACTAATCGATCCTTTCGTCGCAACTCGCCATGCGGCACGGACAACACACCGCGGCGGACAAACCATGTCAGTCTTACATTCGAGCATGTAAATAGTGCACCTTTGGCGGCAACACTTGCCCTCTCCACGGGCTTTAACACACTGCGCGCCGCGCGATTGGGACAGACTGCCACCATATCGCGTGCATTCTCTGGCGTGGAGTACCCTGCAAAAAGATCTGGCACATTGTTTGCTTTAACGCAGACGGGTATCAGAGGAAAAGAGGAGGTATGACCATGTCTGATGCAAGAGCCATTTACGATCACATTTCCACAGTCGGCTTTGGCCTGTTGCTGCTGGCCGCCCTTTCGCTGGGATCAGCGGCGCGCGCCGACAAGCCCAACCCGTATCTCATGGCTGAGAATACGTGGATAACCATCAGCGGCACCGTGGAATCGGTCGAGATGGACAACTTTGAACTCGACTACGGCGACGGCAATGTCACCGTCGAAATGGATGACGGAGACCGTGACGCAGACGGCTACAAGTTGATGAAGGGAGACAAGGTTACTGTCTCCGGCGTCATCGACGACGATTTTTACGAACTCACGACCATCGAGGCAAGCAGCGTCTATGTCGAGAATCTCGGCACAACGTTCTTTGCCAGCTCCGTCGATGAAGAGTCGCTGGATAGCTGGGCAGTGGCCGTTGCCGAACCGGTCATCGTCTCGGAAACGGTTGTTCAGGGAACCGTGACCGAAGTTAAAGACGATGAGTTCTCCATCGATACAGGTGCTCGCAAACTCGAGGTGGATGTCGACGACATGAGTTACAATCCCCTCGATGACGAGGGCTACCAGAAAATCGGTAAAGGCGACCGGGTGAGAGTGACCGGCGATATTGACGAAGACCTGTTCGACAGCCGTGAACTTGACGCCGATTCGGTCGTCAAGCTGAATAAGTAACGGCACGCTGACCTTGCTCGAAATGACGGGTGTGTCACTACACCCGCCGTTTCGGGCTACGCACCTGAGACCCGGTCCCCTGGAGGCCGGGTATTTCTATGGGCACGAAGGAATACGAAAAGAAACGCAACCTGTCCCGGTCGGGAGAGCCCGCCGGCGGTGCGCGCAAGAGTGGCGACCAGCCCGCTTTCGTCATCCAGAAGCACGACGCTTCCAGTCTGCACTACGACTTCCGTCTCGAGGTCGGCGGCGTGCTGGTGTCGTGGGCGGTCCCCAAAGGTCTGTCGACCGACCCGCGCGACAAGCGCCTGGCGATACGCACCGAGGACCACCCGCTGGACTACACCGACTTCGAGGGTGTCATACCGCAGGGCGAATACGGCGGCGGCACCGTCATAGTCTGGGACCGCGGCACCTTCGAAAACATCACCCGCAAGAAGGGCCGGGCGGTCGGCATAGAGTCCGCCCTCAAGCACGGCCACGCGGTCGTGCGCCTGAACGGTGAAAAGCTCACCGGCGGCTACGCGCTGCAGCGCATCGAGACGGGGGAGCGGGAGCAATGGCTCATCATCAAGGTGGACGACGAGGCCGCCGATGCCCGCCGCAACCCCGTCTCCACCCAGCCGCGCTCCGTCGTGACCGGCAGGACCGTCGCCGAAGTCGCACGCGAAGAAGGGCGCAACAGCTCGTGAAAGGCCGTGTCCCGGATCTGCCGGGCGAATTCGGTTTTACCGAGTGGACTCGCGATGGAAAACTGCGTCACCCCCGCTTTCTCGGCCTGCGCCGCGACAAACCCGCCGGGCAGGTCGTGCGCGAGGACTCCGCCGGATGAGGACATCGCCGACATGAAACTCACATTCGGATCCCACACCGTCGAGACGTCCAACGACGACAAGGTCCTGTTCCCGCGGGACAGTCTCACCAAGGGAGACCTCATCGAGTACTACGCGGACGTCGCCGACCTGATGCTGCCCCATCTTCGGGAGCGGTGTCTGACGCTGCAGCGCTTTCCGGACGGCCTGGGCAAAGACGGCTTTTTCCAGCAGAACTATTCCGACCACTTTCCCGATTTCATCGACCGCCGGTCGCTCCCCACGGCGGCCGGAGACGAAAAGGTCGACCACATCGTGGCAAACAATGCGGCGGCTTTGGTGTATCTGGCCAACCAGGCCGCGATCACTTTCCACGGCTGGCTGGCCACCGCCGATGCGCCCCGGCATCCGGACCGGGTGGTGTTTGATCTCGACCCCAGCGGCGACGATTTTCGCGCCATTGTCGACTGCGCGCGACTGCTGCGCGAGGCGCTCGAGCTGACGGGACTGGTGCCCTTTGTCATGACGACGGGATCGAGCGGCCTGCACGTGATCGCGCCGCTCGACCCGCGAGGGACATTTGACAACGTGCGCGAATTCGCCGGAGAGGTAGCCGCGGCCACGGCCGCCAAACAGCCGCGCCGCTTTACCACGGAACAGCGCAAGGCCGCCCGGCGCGGCAGGCTCTATATCGACATAGGCCGCAATGCCTATGGACAGACCGGCGTATTGCCCTACTCCGTGCGCGCAATCGAGGGCGCGCCGGTCGCCACACCCCTGGACTGGGATGAACTCGGCCGCGGCGATCTGTCGCCGCGCCGCTATGACATCGGCAACCTGCGCCGTCGCCTGGCGCAGAAAGGCGATCCGTTCGCGGATTTTTTTTCGCACAAACGCCGACCGGCGCCCGATCCCGGCGCGCTGCGCGAGTGGCGGGAAGAAAAGTGAGTCGCCCCGGTTATTTCTTCGAGGGCGGGATCTCCTCCCGCAGGGATTTGTACAGACTGATACAGATCGCCACCAGCAGGAACGACATCAGAAAGCCCATGGAGATGGACGCGTTCTGTATCGCCCGCAGACCGCCCACCAGCAGAAGAGTCGCCGCCACCGCGCCCTCGGCCGTGGCCCAGAATACGCGTTGCGCGCGCGGCGGGTCCGGGTGGCCGCCGCTGGTGACCATGTCGTCCACCAGCGAGCCGGAATCGGAGGAGGTCACGAAGAACACGACGATCACGGCGGTGGCGAACAGCACCGTGATTTCGGCAAAAGGCAGCGTCTGCAACAGGGCGTGGAGAGAGACGGCGACATCGTCCTGCACGGTTTGCAACAGGCCGCTGCCGTCGATCATCTGCGAGTGCAGTGCGCTGCCCCCGAAAACCGCCATCCAGAAGAAGGTGCCGAGACTCGGCACCAGCAGCACACTGATCACAAACTCCCGCAGCGTCCTGCCCCGGGAGATGCGGGCGACGAAGATTCCGACAAAGGGCGACCAGGAAATCCACCAGCCCCAGTAGAAGAAGGTCCAGTCGGCCTGCCAGTTGCTGTCCCGACTGAAATCCACCCACAGACTCATCAGCGGCAGTTTCTGGACGTACAGCCCCAGCGAGCCGACGAAGGTTTCCAGGATGTAAACCGTCGGCCCGGCGATGAACACGAATAGCATCAGCGCGCCCGACAAACCGATGTTCAACAGGCTGAGCCGGCGGATGCCGGCATTGATACCCGAGACCACACTGATCAGCGCGATCACCGTGATGATTGCAATAATCAGCGTCTGAATACCGACACCGATCGGCAGCGGCGAGAACCCGGCGATACCACTGTTGAGCTGCATGGCCCCCAGCCCCAGTGACGTCGCCACCCCCAGCAGCGTACCCACCGTGCACAGTATGTCGATGCCGTGCCCCACCCAGCCGTCGACGCGGTCACCCAGCAGGGGATAGAAAATCGAGCGCGGCGCCAGGGGCCTGTCCAGCCGAAAGTGGAACCAGGCCATCGCGGCGCCGAAGATGGCGTAGATGGCCCAGGCGTGCAGCCCCCAGTGGAAATAGGCGTATTGCATGGCCAGCCGCGCCGCCTGCGGTCCGGAGCCGGCGCCGGTCGGCGGCTCGGCGTAGTGGTAGAGGGGCTCGGCCACGCCCCAGAACACAATGCCGGTCCCCATGCCGGCGCTGAACAACATGGCAAACCAGGAAGCGTAGCCGAAATCGGGGCGCGATCCGGGTGGACCCAGACGGACCGTGCGGAACCTGCCCAGCAGCAGCCAGAGCGCGTACACCAGCAGCAATGTGACAACCAGCGCGTAATACCAGCCAAAGCTTGCCACGATGGATGATTGCAACTGCTGGAAGACACGATTGGCGGTTTCGGTGTAGAGGCCGCCGAACACGCAGAAACCCACGACCAGCAACGCGGAACCGAAGAACACCACCGGCTCCATCTTTGAGATCAGTCTCGACCAGTAGTGTTGTAAAGTTTTCATCGGCCGCGACATCCTACACTGTCAGTGAAAGCAGGCATGACTGCAGGCCGGGGCCTGACCCGCATCCCGGTCGGCGCTGCTATCGCGGTCTGCTCTGCGCGCGCCGGTGAATATACTTCGCGACCTCGTCCAGGACCAGCAAAGTGGATGCCACGGCGAGCAAAATTCCCCAGACACCCGGCGCAACCGGCTCGACGCCGAGCACGTCGCTGAGTCCCGGGATATACATCGCCGCGATATGCACGCCGTGCGCGGCAATCACGGCGAGAACAAGCAACCAATTGGCATTGAACGGCACGCGAAACAGCGAACGGGTCTCCGAGCGACAACTGAAGGTGTGCATGTTCTCGAACAGTACCATCATCAGCAGCACCAGGTTGCGCGCCTGGAACTCGTCCATCCCGAAACGCTCGAGCAGTACATAGTACAGGACGAAGGCCACACCACCCATGTACAGTCCGGAAATCAGAGTTTCCTGAATCATGCGACGGTTGAAGATCGGCTCGTCGGGCGGCCGCGGCTTGCGTTCGAGTACATCGGGCTCCGTCTTCTCCAGCGCCAGCGCCACATCCTGGATGCCGTTGGTCACCAGGTTGAGCCACAGCAGCTGGATGGCCGTCAGCGGTAGCGGCAGCCCGGCGAACAGGGCCAGGAAAAACAGCAGTACCTCGCCGGTGGCGGTCGCCAACAGCAGCCAGGTCACCTTGCGCACATTGTCGTAGGCGCCGCGCCCCTGCTCGATGCCGTTGACCAGGGAGGCGAAATTGTCGTCGCTGAGAATCAGCGACGCGGCGCGGCGGGCGACGTCCGTTCCGCCCTGCCCCATGGCGACGCCGATGTGCGCGGCCTTCAGAGAGGGAGCGTCGTTGACCCCGTCGCCGGTAACGGCGACCAGTTCGCCCTGCCGCTGCAGGCTTTCGACGATCTGCGTCTTCTGGGTCGGCTCCACTCGGGCGAAAACCGCCGCGCCGCGAATCTTCTCCGCCACCGCCTCTTCGTCATCGCCCAGTTCGTGCAATTCCTTGCCCGTCACCGCTTCGGCATCCTCGCCGGCGATGCCCAGTTCCCGCGCGATCGCCGCCCCGGTCGCCGGGTGATCGCCGGTAATCATGCGTATCTGGACACCCGCGGAGCGGCAGCGCTTCACCGCCTCCGGCACCTCGGCCCGGACCGGGTCGATCAGGGCGGCGAAGCCGAGAAACTCCAGCCCCTCGAGGTCGTCTTCCCCGTACTCGTCGCCCCCGCCGGACATTTCGCCGGCGGCGACGGCCAGCACGCGATAGCCCTCGCGCGCCAGTTCGTCCTCGCGCTCGCGCAGCGCATCGACGTCGACGTCGGCGCACTGCGGCAGAACGGCCTCGGCCGCGCCCTTGACATACGCCACGACCGTATCGTCGACGCGATTGAAGGAAGCGGCGTAACGGTTCTGCGCGCTGAAGGGTATGCTGTCGACCTGCGGGTGGCGCTCGAGCATGTCGTCCCGGCCCATATCCAGCTTGGCGCCGAGCACCAGGAAGGCCAGGTCAACGCTGTCGCCGTCGGTCTCGACCTCCTCATCGCCGAACTGGATTTCCGCGTCATTGCACAGTATTCCGGCACGAGCCAGGGCTTCGACCGCCTCGCGATTCCCCTCTTCCAACGAGCCGTCATCGCCGGTGATTTCGCCGTCCGGATCGTAGCCCTCCCCTGTAACCCCGAACCCGCCCCCGCCGGCAAGTTGCAGTCGACGTACGGTCAGCGTGTTCTGCGTCAATGTGCCGGTCTTGTCGCTCGCAATCAGCGTGCAGGAACCCAGTCCCTCGACCGCCGGCAATTGGCGCACGATGACATTGCGCTCGGCCATCCTGCGTGTCGCCATGGCCATGGCGACCGTGATGGCGATCGGCAGCCCCGCGGGAATCGCCGAGACCGCCAGCGCCACGCCGAGGAAGAACACCTGCTCGACGGCGACACCCTGCAGCGCCTGCGTCACGGACAGCAGAATGACGGCCAGCAGCACGAACAGGGCGATCTGGCGCGTGAAGCGGCGCAGTTTGAGTACCAGTGGCGGCGCCTGCGCCTCGCCGCTGGCCAGCGACTCGGCGATCTGCCCGACCTGGGTGTGTTTACCGACACCGCACACCACACCCGCGGCGTTGCCGCTCATCACCGTGCTGCCCGCGAACACCATATTGGAGCGATCGGTAATGACGGCCTCACCAGTCCAGTTCGTCACCGGCCTCCTTGCCCACCGGGGTGGATTCCCCGGTCAGGGGGGCTTCGTCGACCTCCAGATCCCCGGACTCGACCAGCCGCAGGTCCGCCGGCACCGCGTCGCCGGCCTCCAGCTCGACCAGGTCGCCCGGCACGAGCTCGGTGGCGTCAATACTTTTCCGCTGCCCGTCGCGCCGAACCTTCGCGCGCACGCGGATCATTTCCTGCAGCGCGGCGGCGCTGCGCTCGGCCCGCCCCTCCTGCAGCGTGCCGATGATCGAATTGATGGCAAGCACTGCAAGGATGAAGGCCGCATTCGCCATATTGTCCAGGGCGAGAGAGACCAGAGCGGCAATCAGCAGGACGTAAATCAGGGGGTCCAGGAACTGGCGCAGGAAAATGCGCACGATGCCGGGGGCGCGCTCGCTGGGGAAGCTCGTTCGAGCCGAAGCGGGAGCGGCGGTCTTCCGCTTCATCCGCGGAAAGCCCCTCCTCGGCAGTGTGCAGCTTCGACAGCGCCTCTTCGGCGGGCAACGCGTGCCACGCCGTCTCGGCCAGTTGCGGGCCGTCGAGTTCGAGACTTGTCATTCAGCCGGGCCCGCTACGATGCCCGCTGACGGCGACGTCGCGGCGAACCGGATTGCACAGGGCGGCAAGGGGCGAGTACGACAGGCAATTCCTCCGGGGCATTGAGGATCAACAACTCTGGATTCCCGCTGCGGCGTTCGTCGTGCACAGGGAAAACATACGCAGCGACGATTACTCAATCGTAAGCAATTGAATACAGTCGATCAACAAGTACCGCACGTCGCTGCACAGGTCGCGGACGAATGTCGCCACGGACAAGCTGCTGTACTGCTACCAGGGGGACGACGTGCAGACCGCGCCAGAGAACATGCACGACCAGGAAAGCGACAGGCCCGTGGTGCTGGACAACGAGACCGACAAGCAGCTCGCCGGCGTCGTGGTCTACTGTGCAAACTTCGACTGCGACGCCTCGCCGGAGGCGGCCGGTATCAGCCTCAGGGAGGAACTCGCAAAAACACCGCCTTTTATCCGCGACTACGGAGAACAAACTTCAATCGCGTCGATCCCATCGCGTCCTGGTATAGCCACATGCAAATCCCAAAAGGAGTATCGAGCTGGTACCAGAATTTCTCGCCAGTGGTCCGCCCGCGCCGGCCAGGTTATCCAGTGAGGAGTTCACCTTCACTGCCTGTAATCCATATCTTGGGTTGTGCAAGCACACGTTTGACAAATGCATTGTCGGTGTTGATACGCATGACTAATTCGTCCCGCGGGTAGAGGGTTGGCTGGATAGCGCGTCCCGTGACGACCGATGCCTTCTCCAGGGCCGGAAATACGTCGGCATAGCTAAGGCTATCACTGATAATCATCAGATCAATATCACTGGATGCGGTGTCCTCGCCTTTCGCTACCGAACCGTACACAAATGCCAGCTCGATATTTGGCAGAAAAGGCTGCAGCGCCGTCTTCAGAGGCTCTACCAGGGCTACCGTCTTGCTCAGGATGGAGCAAAGTTCCTGAAAGAGAGGCGATTCGAGATTGGCCCGATAATGCTTTTGCGAGCCGATTCGCTCCACCGTAACCAGTCCACTGCGTACCAGTCGTGACAGTTCACGTTGCACAGCGCCAGAACCACCGCCGGACTTTTTGATGATCTCATTCGTGTACCAGCTCTTCCCGTGCTGTCCGAATAGCAACCCCAGTACACTCTGTTGCGTCCTGGAAAAAGCGCATCGGCCATGGTCAGCGGTTGGGAGTGCTTCGACTTGCCTGGTCCAGTGCCCATATTGGGCATGATAGTGCCCAACATGGGCATTTTCAAGGACAACCTCGCCTAGTGTAGATGTTCCAAGCCTACTCTGATTGCTTCATGGTACGTGACTTTGAAACCACTGATGTTAGAGTCAAACTGGCAAAGTGGTCTATACGCTGAAAACACCCTATCGCGATGGCACCACACAAAGCGAATTTGATCGGGGCGGCCATCCGCCGACGCATTTCATCGTGCGTTTGGCGGCGCTAATACCCAAGCCGAAGGTCAACCTCACTCGGTATCATGGCGTTCTGGGCTGCGCGGCCCGGCCCTAACCACCGCTGGCGCGGGATGGTTACGCAGGCAAGGCGCGGTCGAGGGATAATCGAATTTATAGAAAGGATGTTGCTCAATCGGTGCGCGACTTCAGGAATGGACGAATATCATTGCTGTCCGGTTAAAACTTCGATGACACGGGATTTCTCCAATGATCATAATAACTTACGGCGGATTTCGGGTGTCCCCGATTTGAACAGAATTCCGGCAAAATCTCCCCTTTGCGGACTGTTACCGCCAAGGGGGCCATATGAATACGGGCAAAACGCTGTTTGCTCAAATCATGGATTATCTTCCGTGGAAAACCTTTCACCGGGTGGTCTCTCGCTACGATGGGGACTATCGCGTTCGCACTTTGCCCTGCGCGGAACATTTTCGCGTGTTGGCATTTGCCCAGCTGACCTACCGGGAAAGCTTGCGCGATATCGAAGCCTGCCTCTCGGCGCAAGCCCCGAAGCTCTACCATATGGGCATTCGATCGCCGGTACGCCGCGCCACTCTGGCCGATGCCAACGAACGCCGGGACTGGCGTATCTACGCCGACTTTGCGCAGCGGTTGATCGTGCAGGCACGGAAGCTGTATGCAAAAGAGGATCTGGGGCTGGAGTTGTCGAATACGGTCTACGCACTGGACTCCACGACGATCGATTTGTGTCTGTCGCTGTTTCCGTGGGCACCGTTTCGAAAAACCAAAGCCGCCGTAAAAATGCATACGCTTCTGGACCTGCGGGCAGCATTCCCAGCTTTATTCACGTCTCCGACGGCAAATTTCACGACGTCCATGCACTCGATTTGTTGATTCCGGAACCGGCAGCGATCTACGTGATGGACCGCGGCTATCTGGATTTCGAACGTCTCTTCGCACTTCATCAAGCCGGTGCCTTCTTCGTCACTCGCGCCAAATCGAACATGGATTTCCGCCGCGTCTACTCCGCGCCGAGCGACCGGGCGCAAGGAATTATCTGCGATCAAACGATTGCGTTGTCGGGGTTTTACACGCGAAAGCATTATCCTCTCCACCTTCGGCGTATTCGTTTCAAGGATGCAGAGACGGGAAGGACCCTGATCTTCTCGACCAATCTGTCTGGGCCTTCGGCGGCTACCATCTGCGCTCTCTACAAAGCGCGCTGGCAGGTCGAGTTGTTCTTCAAATGGATCAAGCAGCACCTGCGCATCAAACAGTTCTATGGCACTTCCGAGAACGCTGTGAAGACGCAGATCTGGACAGCCGTTTCGGTTTACGTGCTTGTGGCCATTATCAAGAAGCGCTTGCACCTGGAAGCCTCACTTTACACTTTGCTACAGATATTCTCGGTCACCCTGTTCGAGAAAACCCCTTTAAACAAGGACCTTTTCGATGCGGCGCACACTCTTGAGGATGACATGTCTCGTAACTAATGTGAATCTATTCGATTCTTAACCGGGCAGTAGTGAGGCAAACCATAAAAAATGCTGTTTCCCAGTCCTGAGTTTCTCTTCCTGTTCCTTCCGGTTCTGTACTTGCTGTACACCTTTACCCCGGCACATTGGAAAAACAGTTTGTTGCTGCTTGCCAGTCTTTTTTCTACGCTCTGGGCGAAACGGTATACGTATTGCTGATGTTGGGATCTGTGCTAGCAAACTACCTGATAGGTTTGGCAATTGGATTCTCGAAGACCAGGGACCATGAGTAACGGCGGGAGAGAGAGGGGGGAGGTGGCTGGCAGTCGGTGTTGTCTTTAATCTGGCATTGTTGGCAGTTTTCAAGTACGCCAATTTTCTCGTCGATAACTTCAACCCTCTATTGCGAGCGTTGTCACTTCCGGAAATCACACTATCGCCTGTGCATCTCCCATTGGGGATTTCATTTTTCACATTCCAGGCAATGTCCTACATTATCGATGCTTACCGACGAGAAACCCCGATGCAGCGTCGTTTCTCCAGCGTGGCGCTGTATATTTCGCTCTTCCCACAACTGATCGCCGGCCCCATTGTTCGATACCATGATATTGCGCGTCAGATTGTTACGCGCGACGCTGATGCAACGCTTACTGTCAGCGGTATTCGGCGTTTCCTGATTGGCTTGGCCAAGAAAATGCTGATCGCCAATCCTATGGGACAGGCAGCGGATACGGTGTTCGCACTGCCCGAAACCGAGGTGAGTTTCGCTCTCGCTTGGTTTGGCATCCTCTGCTATGCCTTGCAGATATACTTTGATTTCTCGGGTTACTCAGATATGGCGATTGGCCTTGGGCGAATGTTCGGTTTTCGCTTTCTCGAGAACTTCAACTATCCTTATACAGCCCGCTCTTTGCAGGATTTCTGGCGGCGTTGGCATATTTCTCTGTCAAGCTGGTTCCGGGATTACCTTTACATACCCCTTGGAGGCAATCGGGTTGGCCCTCTGCGCACTTACGTGAACCTATTCGCGGTGTTTTTCCTGTGTGGGTTATGGCACGGTGCGAGCTGGAATTTTGTGTTGTGGGGCATTATTCACGGCTGGTTTCTGGTGTTGGAACGAGCTGGTCTCAGCGGAGTTCTCGCTCGGCTATGGTGGCCGCTCCAGCATGCCTACACGCTGTTGGTGGTTTGCATTGCGTGGGTATTTTTCAGGGCGGAGGAATTGCCGCAGGCTTTGAGTTATGTGGGCGCCATGTTGGGGCTCGGTGACGCCTCGCCGATAGAGGGTGGATTGCAGATGCTGATGTATGCGCCCGATACTTTTTCGGCATTCCTGTTTGGCCTTCTGTTTTCCACGCCTGTTTATCTTGAATTCAGCCGTCGATTTGCCATTCCCCTGCAGGTTGGGCGGCCCGTCTTATACATGACAACGCAGACTCTGTTTATAGTCGCTCTTTTCTTTCTCGTATTGCTGGCCGTAGTGTCCACAACCTACAACCCGTTTATCTACTTCAGGTTCTGAGGCAATGGAACGCACCTATAAATTCTTTCACCGTACCATTGTTGTAATTTTTTTCACGGCGCTTTGCATTCCCGGCTTGGTAGTGATTTTTGTTCCGCTCGGTGATGCACGCTTCGATTCGGCTGAACAAAGAAGATTGAGCGCGTTCCCGTCCAGACCTTCCTCCGTGCATGAGTGGATAAGCTGGCCTCGAACGTTTTCGAGGCGTATTACCGTGATCACTTCGGGCTCCGTCGGGAGATACTCGTAATGGCGACCAATGTCCGGCATCGCCTCGGCTTTACCCTGAATACACTTTCCATGACGGGGAAAGACAACTGGGTCTTTCTGAGAGACTCAAGACTCGCAGGGCGTCATTTTCTGGATAAGTTGCGCGGCGCCAGACCGCTGGGTGACGAAACGCTCGCCCTGTTTGCGAAACGTCTGGATAAGATCGAGAAGCGGCTGGCGGCGCAGGGAGTAGATTTTATGCTGTCGATAGTTCCCGAAAAGCACAGTATCTATCGGGAGTATATGCCTGTAAATGTACGCCGGGTTGGACCCAGCAGGCTGGACCAGGTGAACAGTCTGCTCTCCGGTTCGGATTATTATTTTGATACCAAATCGGTGTTGGTCGAATCGCGAGAAGCAGCTGGCGAGCGGCCGCTATACTACGTGGTGGATAGCCATTGGAACTGCTGGGGAGCCTATCTTTCGAGTACCGCGGGATGCTGGAGCAGGGTTATAGGAAACGAGGCTGGCGCGTGCCGATTCTGCCAGAAAGGGCGATCGCCTATCGGCAACTTAACCGGTTTGATGACCGACTGCAATCGCCGAAGCACTGGCTTCGCCAGTTGATCGACAAAGATTCAGCTTTCGAGTGTCTGCTCAAACGAGATGCGGGCATCAGCATGCAGTTGCTCAATGGTGGTGAAAGATTCTCGTTGATCAACGGTGAGCGAGATTTGCCGGAAACGGAGTATCCGGACAGACCGGTATTGTACGAGCTCTGGCACGCGAGAAATACTAATTCCGATGTGAGTATGCGCGCGATTGTGGTACGCGATTCCTACGGTTCGTATCTGGTTCCCGATATCAATCGAAGTTTTAGTGAGGTTGTATATGTGCACTACGATTCACTGGGCGTGGGTGATTTTACACAAGATGATTGAACTCATTGAGCCAGATGTGTTGATTCTGGCGTACGCCGAACGGACCTTGAATCAACCGCTTATGGTTTTGCAAAAACTTAACATGGTGCTTTCCAGCTCAAGTTCTGCCAGCATTATCGACGATATTAAGTTTCCAGACTAAGTACAGGAGATTCAAACGGTTTGGCCAGAGTAGATTTCCTCTCTAGTTCTCTTGAAGACGCCTGCTGAACCTGAAAAGGTCGCGAAATCTCCACCTATCGGACTGAGATTTATGTTCGCAGCGGTAAACATGGAATTCAGTTTCGTTCACTCCTGGAGAACAGCACGTAACAGTCCGTGCGGTTAGTTTTGAGTGACGGCCTTAGTGCGTTGGCGTAGTAATTGTCGATTCACTGCCTGCGATAGACTGAAAAGTTTCACGTGGAGTCTTGGCTCGGCAAGTTGTGGCAGGGACAGACCATGAATGTCCTGTCCCTTATCACGCAGTTGAGGAGGCCGGCACCGGCTTTCGCCTTCCCGAGCCGGTCGCTGTATCTGGAATCGCTGCCAGACGCGCCGGAGGTGTGTACGCCGCATCAGGAGAAGGCCGCGGCGGGGGAGTGAGAGTACGTTTCGGGTCGGCCGTTTCCGTGTGATCGGGGCACGGCGATAGCATGACTAATCGGTTCCCGACTAATTGCGGGCGGTACAGTAGGCCGAGCGACCAAACGTCAAACAGCACACTCGCTGTTAAAAAGTCCGACGTATCGGGTTGCTCGCCATGCCCATGGCGACCGTGATGGCGATCGGCAGCCCCGCGGGAATCGCCGAGACCGCCAGCGCCACGCCGAGGAAGAACACCTGCTCGACGGCGACACCCTGCAGCGCCTGCGTCACGGACAGCAGGATGACGGCCAGCAGCACGAACAGGGCGATCTGGCGCGTGAAGCGGCGCAGTTTGAGTACCAGTGGCGGCGCCTGCGCCTCGCCGCTGGCCAGCGACTCGGCGATCTGCCCGACCTGGGTGCGTTCACCGACACCGCACACCACACCCGCGGCGTTGCCGCTCATCACCGTGCTGCCCGCGAACACCATATTGGAGCGATCGGTAATGACGGCCTCACCGTCCAGTTCATCGCCGGCCTCCTTGCCCACGGGGTGGATTCCCCGGTCAGGGGGGCTTCGTCGACCTCCAGATCCCCGGCATCCCACCAGCTGCAGGTCCGCCGGTACCGCGTCGCCGGCCTCCAGCTCGACCAGGGTCGCCCGGCACGAGCTCGGTGGCGTCGATACTTTTCCGCTGCCCGTCGCGCCGAACCTTCGCGCGCACGCGGGATCATTTCCTGCAGCGCGGCGGCGCTGCGCTCGGCCCGCCCTCCTGCAGCGTGCCGATGATCGAATCGACGGAAAGCACCGGAAGGATGAAGGCCGCATTCGCCATATTGTCCAGGGCGGAGAGAGACCAGAGCGGCAATCAGCAGGACGTAAATCAGGGGGTCCAGGAACTGGCGCAGGAAAATGCGCACGATGCCGGGGGCGCGCTCGCTGGGGAGCTCGTTCGAGCCGAAGCGGGAGCGGCGGTCTTCCGCTTCATCCGCGGAAAGCCCCTCCTCGGCAGTGTGCAGCTTCGACAGCGCCTCTTCGGCGGGCAACGCGTGCCACGCCGTCTCGGCCAGTTGCGGGCCGTCGAGTTCGAGACTTGTCATTCAGCCGGGCCCGCTACGATGCCCGCTGACGGCGACGTCGCGGCGAACCGGATTGCACAGGGCGGCAAGGGGCGAGTACGACAGGCAATTCCTCCCGGGCATTGAGGATCAACAACTCTGGATTCCCGCTGCGGCGTTCGTCGGGCACCGGAAAAACGTACGCAGCGCCGATTACTCAATCGTAAGCAATTGAATGCAGTCGATCAACAAGTACCGCACGTCGCTGCACAGGTCGCGGACGAATGTCGCCACGGACAAGCTGCTGTACTGCTACCAGGGGGACGACGTGCAGACCGCGCCAGAGAACATGCACGACCAGGAAAGCGACAGGCCCGTGGTGCCGGACAACGAGACCGACAAGCAGCTCGCCGGCGTCGCGGTCACCGCGGCAAACTTCGACTGCGACGCCTCGCCGAGGCGGCCGGTATCAGCCTCAGGGAGGAACTCGCAAAAAACACCGCCTTTTATCCGCGACTACGGAGAACAAACTTCAATCGCGTCGATCCCATCGCGTCCTGGTATAGCCACATGCAAATCCCAAAAGGAGTATCGAGCTGGTACCAGAATTTCTCGCCAGTGGTCCGCCCGCGCCGGCCAGATTATCCAGTGGGGAGTTCCCCTTCACTGCCTGTAATCCATATTCGGAGATGGACGGGACATGTCGGCGCTGACCCTGTAACGCAACGGCTTCACCCACGACGTGGCACAGATCCGCGTCCGGGGACGGGTCGAACACGCCGACGATCCGTTGGCTACAACGCCAGGTAGCATAGGGGCTGATCGAATCCTGTCTTCACTTTATGGTGGGTGCTCATTAAGCGGCGCTTACATTTCAAACTCGGCGGGTTCGCGCCCACCCTCCAACTTTCGCTGCAAATCCGCCAACATGACCTCTGTCTCCCGTGACAGCACGGTTAAAAAATCGCTCCGGTCCAACGTGCGATCAACAACGGCCTGGGGAATAAACCGCGACAGCTCCTCGCGAAACGGCTTCCCGTGGACGATATCCGGCACCTGCTCCCGCATACGCTGTAGCTTGTCGCCGTAATCCTCGATGCGATAATCGCGAATCTTGTTGCGAACCCAGTCCTCCCGCATACCGGCCCCCTGTTGCGCCAGCCAGCGCAAATCCCAGATATCGCGATGGCGCACATAACCGGTGGTATTCACCAGCGACACCAGCTTGTCCGCCATAATCTCGTCGAGGGTTTCCACCAGCACCAGGGTATCGCCGTAGCCGTCGGGCAAAAAATCGTAATTCGCCCACAGCGCCCGGGGTTCCCGTGAACAGGCATCGATATTGGCTACTTCGATTTTAACCCGTTGCCGGGGGACCTCCTTGCGATGAGGGGCCGTAATCACCGAGACCTGCCACTTGTCGATATTGAGATCCGCATGCTCGCGTTCGCGCCGCAGGGCTTTCGGCTCCTTCACCCTGACCTCCAGTCCGTAGCGCCCACCGATATAATGCTCGATACACTCCCTGATGCTATTGAGCTGCGAGCGGCTGAATTCGCGACCTCCGACAAAATCCAGATCCTCGCTGAAGCGATTGGAGCCGTAGCACAGGCGCAGCGATGTCCCGCCCTGGAAGGTCAATGCCTGCAGCAGGCCCTCTCGATCCAGGCTGTAGAGAATATCGTAGTGCAGAAGCTCCTTCTGGATTACCGGGCGCATATGGGAGCGGCCCCCTTCACGCATGGCACGCTCCGTCAATTGCTCGAAATCGACCCTATCACTCATGCCCAACCACCGATTCGTCCACCAGGTGAGTGTTGCGGCCAACCCGCTTCAGGTCGCCCCAGGCCGCCTGTGGCGTGGCCAGATGCAGCGGCCGACCGACATCGGTCATTCGATTTAACAGCTCGCTGATCGGGCGCTTGGTATGCACAAACTCAATGGTTCCGTAGGGGGTTTTGTAAATACCCTTGCGACCACTGGTCATCACCGTCAACCGATCCAGCGGCACCTGAGAGATAGCGCCGTATTCACTGAGTGCCGATTCCAAACTGACGTAGTTGTACTCGCCCCGCCGCAACGCCCTGGCAATCTGTTCGATCATATAACTGTTCCGGCTGTGGGCGAGGGCATAGATATAGACGCCGCGCGCCGGGCGCTCCAGCAACCCCTCCGCCACCAGCCGCCGTAGCCCCTCCTTGAGAGCCCGAGCGCTGTCCTCATGGAACAGCTTGGCCAGGTCGGCCCGGGTGAACACGAAACGACCTTGGCGATCCCACTGACTAAAACGTTTTAGGGCGGTGGCTCGATCCATAAGTAGACAATAAGGTCATAATTTAGCGGCTTTTGAGTCCACTTAATATAGCTGCGTTACAGGTGGACGTCAAAGCCGTATATATGCGTTTTTTAAGTCTACTTATAATGATTCCGCTCACTCAACCTGCCATTTTATCCGTACCAGAGCTACCGTCTTGCTCAGGATGGAGCAAAGTTCCTGAAAGAGAGGCGATTCGAGATTGGCCCGATAATGCTTTTGCGAGCCGATTCGCTCCACCGTAACGAGTCCACTGCGCACCAGCCGTGACAGTTCACGTTGCACAGCGCCAGAACCACCGCCGGACTTTTTGATGATCTCATTCGTGTAGAAGCTCTTCCCGTGCTGTCCGAACAGCAGGCCCAGGACACTCTGTTGCGTCCTGGAAAAAAGCGCATCGGCCATGGTCAGCGGCTGGGTGTGCTTCGACTTGCCTGGTCCAGTGCCCAATATGGGCATTTTCAAGGACAACCTCGCCCAGTGTAGATGTTACAAGCCTAAACTGATTGCTTCATGGTACGTGACTTTGAAACCACTGATGTTGCAGTCAAGCCGGCAAAGTGGTCTACACGCTGAAAACCTCTTTGCATGGTCCCGGCGCGCGCGACTTCAGGAATGGACGAATATGAGTTCCCACCTCACGGACACGAGCACGACCAGGAAAGCTACAGGCTCGTGGTGCTGGACAACGAGACCGACACGCAGCTCGCCGGCGTCGTGGTCTACCGTGCAAACTTCGACTGCGACGCCTCGCCGGAGGCGGCCGGAAAGAGGGCCTTGTACATAACTGAGTGAGTGCGGTAGGTTGTCGGGCAGCTTCATCAAATACCAGCAGAACCAGGCCACCCACAGGATAACCAATAATGCAAAACTGGTACGCCAGCGTCCGGCGGATCGTGTCCCCCGCAAACCGGCAACCGGGCCTGTTCCTTCATATCCGAAAGGCCGCCGGGGTCAGCCTCAGGGAGGAACTCGCAAAAAAACACCGCCTTATCCGCGACTACGGCGAAAAAAACCGCAAAACCACGCCGATCCTGAGGCAACACCGCTACGAAAAACCCGATCCTCTGGCATTGCGGCACAGATTGCACAAAGAACATGCCTGGCTGGTGGGCCATTTCAATCTGGAACAATACGCGGAGTTCGTAGACTGTCGCAAAATTGTGACGTTCGTGCGGCACCCGGTCGATCGGATTATTTCCCATTTCAACCACGTCCGCAACCATGTGTCCTCCGAGGTGGAACTGGAGGACTTCATCGACAGCAACAAGAGCCGCAACGAACAGTACCAGGCGCTGAAGGCCATGCCGCTCGCGTGCATCGGCTACGTGGGCGTGGTGGAGAAGTTCGACGAGTCGCTGGAAATCATCAACAGCGGGCTGCATTTGGGACTCGAAGCCAGGGTCGCCAATGCCACACAGCAGAAGACCGTCGAGAAAGATAGCGTACCGCAGGAACTCATCGATCGCATTGTCGAAAACAACGCCCACGACATGACACTGTACGAGCGCGCCGTCGCGCAACACGAAAACCGGTACCGCCATTTTCGCGAGGGCATCCCCTGGTGCCACGGTTACTACATGATCACCGCGGAAGGCAAGCTGCACGGCGCGGCATTCCGGGCGGCGGATGATGACGCCGTCGAATTGACGGTCAGGCGCAACGGCGAGGCAATCGAGTCATTGCGCGCGGGGCTCTTTCACAGCCGGGAAGTCAAAAGCCAATTGCCCAGGCTCAGGTATGTCGGGTTCCAGACACAATTGGCGCCGCCCCTCGATGGCATAGAGGTCGTCGTCGCCGCGACCGGTCAGAAGCTGCTCGCGGCACGACCCGTCGCGTGGCGAAGCGCGCGTCCGCGCGCGCCGCGTCGCGGCGAACCGGCTCGGCGAACAGCAATCGAGGCTGAACTACCAGGCGACGGGAATCTGGCTCTTGGGAAACGTCGACTCCCCGAAGAACCACGTCTCGATGGCATAACGCAGGCGGCTGAAGTCTTCCCGGAACTGGGTGCGGTGCAGGTAGAAGTGGTCGAAGAAAAATGCATCGCCGGTGTTGAACACGGGCGCCACCGGCCGGTTCCCGTTGAACGCGTCCGTCACATAGGAGTCACTGACCGACCAGTCGAAGGTCGCACCCTCGGCCGAGACGATACTGTTGAGGCGCTGGGGCACCAGGTCCATGCCCGGCGCGCCGGTCTCGCCGCCGCAGTCGGTCAGCGGCAGCCAGAGATTGATCGTGTTGATATCCGTTCCCATGAAGGCGCCGTCCTGATGCCAGCCCGCCTCCTCCACCGGCAGCACGGAGCGGCGCAGCACCCATTTCTTGACCGATAGCACAGGCGGTTCGTCGAGGTATTCCGTGATCAGCTCCTTGATGCCCCGCTCCTCGAACAACTCCAGCAGGGCCTCGGCGACGGAGGGCGCCTCCGGGCACATCACGGCGCCGACCTTGGTATTGAAAACCCGCAGCGCCGCCAGCTCCATCGGCCCCTCGGGCATGATGGATACCAGGTTATCGGGAGGACTGAAATAGGTGTTGGAGAGCTTTTTCTTCTCGGCCGGCGGCAGATCCACCGCGTCCAGCACCCGGTCGATGGCCGGGGGAAAGCCGGCGATCACCTCCTCGGGGAAAAGGTTGCGCACCAGCAGTGCGCCGTGCTCCGCGACCGCGCTCCTGAGGACATCTACCGACAGTTCGTCGGGCGCAATTTCCGGAATCTCCCCGCTGCCGGCGGCCTGATGCGGGGTGTCTGTCGGGATGATCAATTCCCGCTCGTTGGTCGGCTGCCGTTCGCGCAGGGATTCGATGCGATGCCGCATGGTCGACGTGTCCGCCGCAACATCTCTCGCTTCGAGGCCATCGAGGGTTATCTGGTAGCTGCCCATAACGACTCCACACGCCGTGCGCTGTTTTGTTGAGAAGGTTGGTGGCGATAGCGCGTACTATCCACCGCCCGCCTGTAAGGGGCGGCTATTCAGTATGCGCAAAAAAGGGGCCGGAGGGAATAACATATAATCCCTCCGTCCCCTTTTAGCTCTCCCTTTTAGCTTTCGTTCGCGACCGCGTCGGCGATCACTTGCCGGGCCCATGGCTGGAAAGAAGATCCGGCTTCGAATGCGTAGATTAGAACATTCGTGTCGAGAAGTATCACGCTTCGCGGGTCTGCCGTCGAAGTTCCTCCCAGCCGAGCCGCGGCTCGAGTGGCGCGGCTTCCATTGCGGCGAGAACTTCGCAGCGGAACGCTGGCCAGGGCCGGACAGCCGCACCAGCTTCTCGAGCACGTAGTTGCCCTCCGGTGTTCTGCGCACCTCGAATATATCCCCGGGAAGGGCCTCCGGGAGCGGTACGCGGCGTTTCTGGTCAGCGGTTACTGTGTTCATGGTGGGATTATCCCACTCATCCAAGGGCCGAATCAAGCGGGGGCTTCGCCGTGAGTAGACACGATAAAAAGTAAAAAAGGAAAAAAGGGGACGGAGGGAATAAAAATAGTCCCTCCGTCCCCTTTTAGCTGCTCTTTTAGCTGCTGTTCCACCGCGTCGGAGCGCCGCTATAATGCCGACAGCGATTACACAATAAGGATTACAACGCGTGAAAGAGAATACGTCCGGCAATTCCCTCGGCGACAAACTGGCGCTTGCCGGGTTTATCCTGGCACTGTGTTTTTTGTCCGCCCTGGGGGGCATGGCACTGTGGGCCACCGAGACTTTTCCCTACCAGGTAGTCCGCGACGGCGTCACTACGCTGAAATCGCTGTTTCCCGCGGATGCAGCGAAAGACGGCGACGGAACGGCCCCGATCCATGCCAAGCACAACCTCAACCCCATCCGCTTCCGTCAACATGGGACACTCGTCCACGAGCGCGAGCGCGTGGCGCCGGGCCTCACCATCCTGACCAGCTTCTGGCGCGACACAGGTTGGCGGCCCGGGGTCAGGCTCGTGGATATCGACGGCGAGGTGCTGCACCGCTGGGAAGTCAGGCCGCGGCGAATCTGGCCTTTCAAGGACTTTCCCCTCGGCACCTATGTGCACGGCTCCTATCTCTTTCCCAACGGCGATCTGCTGGTCAATGTGGAATACGCGGGCCTGGCGCGCATGGACGCCTGCGGCAAGATTCTGTGGAAATCGGACTTCGCCACCCACCACTCCGTGTACCGGGACGAGGACGGCAACTTCTGGGTGTCGGGACATCATCGGATCGAGAAAGGGGACGAGCGCGCCGAACGTTTTCCGCCCATACATCCCCCCTTCGGCGAGGACACGCTGATCAAGGTCAGCCCCCAGGGCGAGCTGCTGGAAGAAATCAGTCTGCTGGAAGCGTTCTACGAGAGTCCCTGGAAACATCTGCTGTGGAACTACAACGTGGTGCGCAAACCGGGCAGTCAGGACCCCCTCCACCTGAATGACGTGGAAACCCTGTCGCGGGAGCTGGCGGACGATTTCCCGACCCTCGATGCCGGGGATATCGTGGTTTCCCCCCGAACGCTGAACGCGATCGCCATTCTCAACCCGAAGGGCGACCTCAAATGGGTGATGGCCGGCGAGTTCACCCAGCAGCACGACCCGGATTTCGAACCCGGCGGGCGCATAGTGGTGTTCGACAACCGCTACGATCTGACGCCGAAAAAGGGCAATTTTCTCGGCGGCTCACGGATAACGGCCATCGATCCCGCCGCCAACGAGGTGGAAGATCTGTACAACAGCCGCATCGGCGACAAAATATTCTACTCAGTCGCCGCCGGCAAACACCAGTTGCTGGAAAATGGCAATCGGCTGATTACCGAGGCGAAGTCGGGGCGGATTTTCGAAGTAACGCCCGCGGGTGAAACGGTCTGGGAATGGATCAATGAGCCTTACAATGAAAAAAAGGTGTTCGAGGTTCTCGAAGGCACCCGGTATGCCGGTATCACCCGGCAGATGACCGAGGCTTGGCCCTGCAGCGAGAAAACAGAGTAATAGTCAGTCCGCCGGCGAGCGCCGCCAACCCCAATCGACTACCGGGGCAATCCAGGCGGAAAGTAGGCCACCGCGAATCGGTGCGCCAGATCGGCCAGGCACCTGTCCAGGGTCCACAGACGAGCGTCCGGCGTGATCATTGTGGAGGCCAGCAAACTCAGATCAATCAGCCCGCACCCCAGACCATAGAGCTGTTCACGTTCGATCAGAGTGCGCACTTCCGCCCAGGTCGCCTGGCGGGCGGATTGCAACAGGCCGATGTCTCCCAGTGTCTGCGTTCTGGGTGCGGGTGGCGTGCCGCACGCCAACTCCCCCAGCACCATGGGGTGGGTAAGGCCCTCGTCGCGCAGGATCAAATCCACTAAAACGTCATTCCGGCGCCGGAAGTGATCCACCCACACCGAGGTGTCGATCAACACACTCACTGCATGGCCGGCTCATCCCGGCGCCGGGAAATATCCCGCATATCCGGCGCGCTGCCTCCCAATGCCGCCAGGCGTTTGGCTGCCTGTACCCGAACAAAGGTGTTGATCGCCTCCCGGAACAGTTCGGCCTTGTTCATACCCGGGTCCGCCAATTCCAGTGCCTTCTCGTACAACTCATCGTCTATGGTCAGTGTGGTGCGCATGGTCAGCTCCTGAATCCTTTTTGATGCCTATCGGCATCATACTGCGCATCAACTGACCGGACAACAACAAAAAGGCAACGGCAACTAAAGGGGACGGAGGAATATAATTTAATCCCTCCGTCCCCATTTAGCTGTCCTTTTAGCTTAGGACACGGCCCCAAGGCTCGGCCGGGCAACCAGCGAATCCATTTCCCAACTGCGCATGGCGTAGGCCATAATGCCCATCGGCTTGCCCAGATCGACACGGCAGACCTCGTTGGGATCCTTGATCGTCAGGGTCGCCGGGCCATACTCCGACAGTTTGGGCACATGCTGCTCCCAGTCATTTTTGTGGCCGTTCTCTCTGGCCGAGAAGATCTCGTTCTGCCAGGCGGCGAAGTCGTGATCGAGGTGCAGCACCTCGGGGAACGCGCGTTCCGGCGCCGGCAGATGCGCCAGTTGGACCGCCAGCGCGGTCTCCAGCGCCGAATCCTCCGGAAGCGACAAATTCTCTACCAAAAAGCGCCGGACTTCATTGATGAAGAGTCCCCACGACCCCGGAGGCGCCATGTAGTCTCCAACGTCTTGAGGGTCGTCACCACAACGGGCCAGTCGTCCGGGTGACGCAGCGCCTGCCGGCGCAACCTGTCGTAGAACTCGACCTCGCCCATGCCGGTCGCGCTGCGCACAAAGCGGCCGACGTAGCGCAACACTCCCCAGTTGTCGAAGAGGTTGAACGCCATGCGCAGCTCGTTCATGTCGTGCCACTCCTCGCGCGTGTAGCTGGCGGTTTCCATCAGGATATCGCCGGGCTTCGCCACGATCCCGTGTTCCTCGCGGTACTGTGGATCGTTCATCGGGCTGTTGGTCAGCAGCAGCGTGGGGTTGGCCCGAACCCGCACGTCCCGGTCCGTGCATTCCTGCAGGTCGTTAAAGAAACTGCGGGGGGTCGAGCCGGGCAGACCCATCATGATATCCGCGGCCAGCGGCAGGTGGGCCTGACGGAATTCCGTTGTCAGCTCATTGTACTTCTCGAGTTTGATGTTGGATCTGTCGATGACCTTGAGGGTAACCTCATCCATGGACTGCAGCGAGACCACGCCCTTCGTCAGAATCTCCACGCTGGCGAAAATCTCGATGATCTTTCTGAGATGCTTGACATTGTTCTTGGCGTAGTTGGTGGCAACGGTTTTGGGGTAACCGTAGGTTCTCTTCATTTCCGCGATCTTTTCGGCGATCGAAACATCGCGTTCCAGCATACCGAAATTCGCATCGGCGAAAGAAGCCGTCTGGATCTGGTTCCTTGCACACCACTCGATCTCTTCGAACACGCGGTCAATGTTGAACTTGCGCACGCGCGAGAGCGTCGCCGAACCCCAGTCGCAGAAGGTACAGCCGAAGGGGCAGCCGCGGTTGGTTTCGAGGATGGCGCCGGAACGGCTGGCACCGAAGGGATCGAACATGCCGTTGAGGTCAGGGCGAGGGAATGGTATCGAGGTCCGCGATGCGATCCCGGTTGCCGGTACGCACCAGGCCGTTGGCCGTGCGATAGATCACTCCCTCCACATTCTCCAGTCGCGACAGATCGGTGAGGTTGTCGGGATCCAGGGCGTCCAGCGCCGCCGCGAAGGTGAGTTCGCCCTCCCCGCTGCACGGATGATATCCACGTGGGGATTGTCGGCGAAGAAATCCTCGGAATCCTTCTCGTACTTGGGTGTGCTGGGACCGCCGTGGATGGTGATATTCGCCGGATTGACGGCCTTGATGGCCGCCGACAGTTTCAGGTTGTCCTCGACTGTCCAGAGGTAATTGGAAAACAGGAATATGCCCGGCTTCGCCGCACGCTCAATAAGCCGGGCCTCGTCCGCCAGAAACAGGGGCACGAAGCTGAATTTGTCCAGCAACGCGCCGTTGCGGTATTCCATCGCGTACGCCATGACGAAGCCGAGGGAGGCCGGCGTCGTGTTGGGACTTGTATTGACCGGCACCACTTCCGGTAGATTCGCATTGCCCTGGCGCTCGTCGTGTTCCGCCACCTTCTCATCGACCCCCGCCTGGACAACGGCCCGCGGATTGGGGGCCTCGGCCACGGGCGCCGCCGGCACATCGTCCTGGTACGCCGCCGCGTCCGCCGGCACCAGCGCGCCGACGCCGGCGAGCCGGGATACCAGTTGTTCGAACCGGTCCCGTGCGAGAGGCTCGGGATCCGCCGGCGCGCTTTCGGTATAGCGGGTCCAGGCCTGCGCCGCGGTTGCGGGCGTACAGAACTGCGCCGCCGCGTAGGCTTCGGCAAGACTGAGCCGCGCCAACAGCCGGCCGCCGTGGCTGTACCAGAGGTACGCCCCCGCGTCCGCCATGAGGATGGTGGGGGTCGGCACAAACAGCACCTGATCGCCTGCGTCCACGGGTGAATCGAGCGGTTCGTCCTTGAAATGGCGGTCGTTGGCGGAGGTCGTGAGATAGCCCGCTTCTTCGAATCCCTTAATGAAATTGCTCACCCGATTCAGGGGCGTACCGAAACGCGCTGCAATCTGCTCCGCCAGTTCGTCGTTTGAACCGCGGTAGCCGCGGCAGAACGCGTCGATGACCGCCAGCCTTTCCGGGAAAGGGCCGCCGTATCTGTTTGGGTAGCTGGGGCAGGCTGACCTTGCCGCGAGAGGTCAGGGTGATGAAAAATCCCGGCGAAAGGTATCGGGTGGCGCTCATGTTTATCGTCCTTCAGCGAATGGGACGCGCGCGTTGGTCATCGCCGTCCCCGCTGCTTCTCGTTTGTAGCATACGTCCATAGAATAGCAGTATTACGCGCCCCGGCACACCGCAACCGTACAGGGCTATTATCACAAACCCATGATTTTTCAATGGTTTTTGTCGACCGTCAGCGTGACGTCGGCCGCCATGCCTCCCGGTCGCGCGGCGCGCAACTCGGCGCCAACAGTATAGAAGATCGCGGCCGATCTGTATCCACGCTACCTGTGATTGGGTCCACAGTTTGCATCAATTGGCAGGGGCGGACCCAGGACGGCACAGACTGAACCAGAGGACTCCGACCAAACGACTCTGACCCCATTGGTTAACCATTGGTCTGACGCCATTGGTCAGGGACGGCACAGAATGAACGCTTCGGTATCCGCCGCCAGGTCGAAGCGCACCTCGAGCTCGTCGATTTGCACCCGCAGGACCTCACCCAACGACGGGTGGCGCATTTGGGGGCGTCCCACCGGTTTGCCGTTTTGCAGAAGCTGCACCGTAAAGGCCTGGTTCACCCACCAGCCAGGTTTTGGCCGGGTCCAGGGCCCGATCTCCACGCCGAGCTCGTCACCGCGCCGCAACGACACATCCACGGGGCCCCGCACCGTCGTGCAATTCTCGTAGGGATTGTCCTGTTGCAACTGCGAGAGTCCGAACAGCAGAGGATCCAAGGGATTGCGCCGGGGCTGCACATCTTCCGGCAATGCGCCCTCGGCGCGCCGGTCGAGTATCCAGCCGATGGGCACGTTCAGCTGTATGGGATCCGGGCGGGTTTCCGGAGGGACCTGCTGTGCGTACGGCGAGTGGGCGAGAGACACAAACACCCGCTTGCGCTTCTCAAAGTGTTTTTCGTGGAAAGAGGTTGGTTCCCGAACTGCGCGATATTCGCCGGCAGCACGGAAATCAGCAGCAGACACGCCGCAATGACGGCGGGCTTCCACCAGCGGGTCAAAGCGTCGATAGCCACGGCAAAAGCCGGCAAAGTCAAGGCCGTGGCCAGGTGCAGATAGCGGCTCTGGGCGCCGGCGTCATCACTGATCCACCAGCGGCTGTAGCCGGCCACGGCCACCAGGAACAGCCCCGCGCCCAGCAGTCCGAGGGGCAGGACGGCGCGCCGCAGAACCTCGGCCGGCGGCATACGGGCATAGGCGGCCACCAGGCCCATGCCCAGTCCAGCGCAATAGACTGCCGCCAGTGCGGGGAAGCCGGCCAGTCCCAGAAAGACGCCCCTGTAAGCCGTGTACACGAAATGCAGCACCGCGCCGGGATCCATGGCGCGGCCGTAGGGGTCGCCGATCGATTCGGGGCCCACCGCGAGCCACCAGCTCAGGTAGACAATCGCCAGGGGAACGGTGTGGAACAGCGCCGGACCCCAGCCGCGGCGCACCAGCGCCACCGCGCCGGTGGCGGCCACCAGCACGGGCGTGAACCCCGCCGACAGCAGTGCGCCCAGACCCAGCGCCAGGCCCGCGGCGTCGCGCGCGCCGTGGCCGCCTTCGTGGTCCGCCAGCAACAGTTGCGCCAGGCCGAGAAAGAGGGCGCCGGTAAAGCCGACCTGAAAGGCCCAGATGATGTTTTCCTCGCCCGGCCCGAAGAAGATGAAGACCGTGGCGAGGGCGGTGGCGATCCACGGATTGACCTCGCACCGGCGCATGATCAGCCACAACAACACCGCCGTGCCGAGGTGCGCCGTCAGCACGGGAATCTGGTAGAGGGTATAGCTCTCGATGCTGCCCAGCGCGAAGAGCAGGCGATAGACGAGGATGGGCACGACGGCCAGGTGCTCGTTGTGGGGCTGCAGCAGACTGCCGCTCATGCGCCGGGTGAGGAACACCCATTCGTCGCCGTGGAACCAGTAGAAGCTGCCCAGGTGCAGCAGAATCGCAACAAAACCGGCGATGACCGCGATCGCCAGCGCGATCGCCGCAGCTCGTTCTGATCGGGATCGCAGGGTATTCATAAATGGGGAAACAGCGGGCAGCCAACGCTGCGCCGAATACTAGCGGTAGCTGCCCAACGCTGCGAAACCGATTCCCGGCGCCAGTGGTCGCGTCCCTGCTCCCACCTGTATCGACAGCAATCAAATACGAACGGTTTGTACTACTCGCTATCGCCTTCGGCGGGATGCAGAAACGTGGGCAAGCTGTGCCAGTCGACGCGATCTTCCTCTTCCGGGCTCCTGACATAGAACTCGGAGAAAAGACCGAAGATACCCAGAAAGCGATAGTTGAGCGTTTTCATCCGGTCCTTGAAATACGTCTTCTGTGGCTCACTGAAATCAACGGTTTCCACACACACGAGTGTCGGGCGGAACCGGGTCAGGTCCAGGGCCCGGAAAACCTCGAAGTCATGGCCTTCCACATCGACGTTGAGGAAATCGATCCGGTCCACGGCGTGTTGTGACAAGAGCTCGTCGACGGTCAGGCACAGGACCGAATCGTCCGCCACAATATATTGTTCCGCATCATCGGTTACCGCGTCGGGCCGCTGCCCCCGGATCGAGGCGAGTGCGCGTTCCACGTACTCCCTGTCCAGGGAGCAACACTGGCTGACCAGGCTCATATCGCAGCCGGCGCGCTCGTCCACATAGTACATGGTCATCGGCTGGTCGCTGATGGCCGCCTGCACCAGCTCGACATTGGGAAACCGCCGGTAGTTGCGCACCAATTGCTCGAAATTGTATGTGATCGGCTCGACGAATATCCCGCGCCAGTGGGGGTACATCAGCAGGAAGGGGTGGATGGGGTCGTTGTCGACACCGTCGTTGGCGCCGATGTTGAGCACAAAAAAATCGTCAGCCAGTAAGTGCCTGACCGTTTTGTACAGCTCGGGATACATTGTTTCAGCCGTCGCCGCCGGCTGCTTCGGCTTTCGCAGCGAATTGGAAGTAACCGCCAAACTGACTCCCCGAACGCAAGATCAGGGTTCAAGGTAGCCCACGGAAACGGCTCGGGGCAAACACGCCCACCCCGCGAATCGCCGCCGGCGGAGCGCCGCTCCGCCACGATGGCCGGCCGCGGCTGCCGCTATTGCCGACGATCAACAGCCGGGCGGTACAAGAACGATATTGTCCAGTTCCAGCGGGTCGACCACCAGATCGTAGGATTCCCGGTCGACGGGGCCAGGTGTATCGAGGTGATAGTCGATTATCTTGATTCCCTCGCTGACGACGGCCATGCCGCCATTGAGGAAGATTTCCGCCGGGCTGCGATTGTCGATGTCGTGCAAGGGCGCGCCCTCGAACTGGGCGAAGGCGGGCAGGCCCGCCAGGTCGAGTACCGTCGCCGCGAGGTCGACCAGGCTGACGGCATCCGTGACATCGCCGACGGGATAGTTCGGATTGCCGGGTGAACTCAGCAGCAGCGGCACCCTGGCGGCCTGTTCCCAGAAAGTGAGCTTGCGCCAGTGAAATTTCTCGCCCAGGTGATAGCCGTTGTCGGACCACAACACGATGTCGGTGTTCGCCGCGTAGGGGCTCAGACTCAGCGCGGCCAGAAGCTGCCCGACCATGGCGTCGGTGTGCGAGACGGCGGCGAGATAGGCCCTGGTGTACTCCGCGGCCTTGCCCGCCGCCTCGACAGCCTGGTGCTGGGTAACGCCGCCGAATACGAGCGGCTTGTCCGCGTATTCCACGCCGGTCGCCGGCACGTCGTCGAGATCGCCGGGCACGGGTGTCGAGACCACCACCTCCTCGATCGGATACAGATCGTACCAGGCCTGATGTACCCGCCAGGGCAGGTGCGGCTGGTAAAGGCCAACCGCCAGGAAAAACGGTTGGCCCATGATCCCCGCCTGAGAGCTCCCGTAGGCGCCGATAAAATCGACCGCCCAGTTGGCAACGGTCTGGTCGGGATGCTCCTCCCCGTCGGGCAGGACCTGGGGATTGAAATAGGTATTGTCGGGCCCGGGATCAAACGCGTTGTGAAATTCGGAGAAAACGATGGCCGGGCCCGAGCTGTCCCACCGCCCCGGCAGCGGCGAGTTGAAGACCTTGCCGGTGACAGCGGTGAAATAACCGCCGGCGCGCAGCACTTCCGGCAGCGACAGCAGCGTCGGGTTTTCGTATATGGCGCTCATACGCCGCGTCCCCCGCGGCCAAAGGAAACCAGGTCGAGCCCATGCGTCGCCGGAGTCTGACCGAACATGACGGAGGTGCGCGCAGCCACGCATTGGGGCATTGGGGTGTAGGCATTCAGGTAGCGGGTCGATTCCGCCGCCAGCGCGTCGATATTGGGCGTGTGCACCGTCCCGGCGTAATCCCCGGCGTAATTCACCCAGTTGCGCAGATCGTCCACGGCGATAAACAGGATATTTCTGGTGGGGGCCTGGGCGTGTCCCGCGGTTGCGCAAACCAGGCCGGCGGCAATCGCGACAGTGCACATAACGGATTTTATTGTGCGGGAAGCCAACATATCTACAGTCCTTACTGTATTGCTGGCTCCGCGGCTGGAGTACACTTCCGGATTTCTTCACAACACAACCGCGGGCCAGGCAGGTTACCGGCCGGCAACGGCAGTGGAGATCAGATGGTCTCCGGACCGTGCTTTTCGTATTTAATAGTAGACCGAATCGCGGCAACCGTCGGAAAATATTTGCGGGGGAAGTCACACTTTTCCACGTATATTATAACGATTGGCTATGAGGCTTCTAAAATACTATTCAAAAATGCGGTTTTGTGGGCCGCGCCGGGCGGTTCACGGACGGGCCGCCGTGCCGGCGCCGGTGGTCATGCGCCCGGACTGCAGGGCCACTGCGCCACCTGTTGCGGGGTGAAATCGTAACGCGTTCCCTCCATGATCTCGGCCACGGTATTTTTTTCGGGATCCGTCTCGCCGACCCATTCCCAGACGATTTCGCCGTCGGCGGTGACCTCAAAAACACGGCCCGTGTCCTTCTCGGTCAGGAGCAGATTGCCGTTTTCCAGGTGCTGCGTTTTGCCGCCGCGTGGCGTGTAAAAGAAGTCGTCGCCTGCGCTGGTATACAGCTCCTTGAACGCCCCGGTGTGTGGTTGCACGGCGACAATCCTGCTGCCGCCGAGCATTTTCGTGCGCCTGCCGCCGAAATTCTTGTTGTTGTCGAACACCGAAATCCACCCGTCGCCGATAAAATCCGGATCGTGCTGCTCTATCCACTCGTCGGTGGAATACCATTTCACCTCCCGGGTATCGGGGTCGAGCACCATCACCAGATGCAGGTTTCTCACCGAGACCAGCAGGTCGTCCGCCTCGAACAGGGGGTACTCGTCGGCCATTCCGTGACCGAGCGGCTCTATGTCGTTCACATGCAGAATATCGCCATCACGGGCCTTGCCAATTTTGGGTATGTAACGCTGCAGCCCGTTCTGATAGATCACTTCGAACAACGGCGATGTCCTGCAATATGTCGCCTTCGGGTGAGACTCTGCAGCAGGCGATCCTCCCAGATGGGCTTGCCGGGCGCGAGGTACAGGCCCGGAAAATTCTTGAAGTAGCCCATGTGCTCCGGCTTGCCGTGCTCGTAGCTGAACATTCCCGGAACCCAGAAGTTGCCGTCGTCGTCCATGGCCACGGAGTGGTGAGTTCTCGTAATCCACGCCCCACATGAGCTCACCGCAGGCGTCGATCTTCAGCAAGCCCGAATATTCGAGGTTCAGAACATGACATCGCCATTGGGAAACAGAAATGAACCGTGAGGATAGGAGATTCCACCGAACATCCCGCCGGAGGCTTCAGGCCACAGCTTGTCCAGTTCGGTCTTCCACTCGTGCAGGACGGTCTCCATCGGCATCGACAAGGCGCATGCCGGGTGCCCAGTCCCATTCCCTCCAGTGACTGGCTATCAGGGTGAGCCCCGGCTGCATTCTTGACCTGTCGATGACATTGGCGCCGTGATGGTCAAAAACCGCGCGACGCATGAAGTGGGGAGTCGGCGCCGTGCGCTGCGCAAGCTGCGCCGATGCCTGTTCAAACGCGGGCTCAAGCTGCTTGTAGGGGAACAGGTGAAAGCGGTGGGCGGCAAAGCCGTAGATCACCGCCAGCACCGCAATCGCAACGATGAGTAACAGCCGCTCAATTACCCGCAAGATCTCGCCTACCCAGGCTATTATTATGGTGGCAAAACGCGATTAGGCATCATTCCCGGCGCGAATTTCAACACTAACCCAACGGCACTTTCCCAGAGTACAGCCCAGACGTACAGGCGAATGCCGGCGCGGCGTCGTGGTAATGAGGGGCATCGTCGTAATAATGAGGAGATCCGTATCCGAATGCGCGCACCGGGACAGGCGCCGCCGCCGCCCTGCCGTCATTTTTTACAACACCGTGAGCCCCTCCGTAGAATTTTCCTAAGAAACAAACAGTTAATAGCTGGCATGAATATTGCGTTGGCCGGTATGCAAGTGCTGTTGTGCTGCGCACAGGGTCTGCCGGGATGCTTCGCCGCAGAGTGCGGGCCGCCAGGGGACAGAGTCTCTGCCGCGCGGTCTCCAGCGCATTTGCGGTGTCATCTGACACAGCTAGAAATAAGGAAGCCGCCCCATGCCGATATCTCTTCCACGCGGTGGGCGCAGGCTGCCAGCCCGCGCGCTGGTGCTTGCCGCAATCTGGCTTGTCGCCGCGCCCGTGGCGGCGCAGACGCCGGACCACAACATCCTGTTCCTGGCGGTAGACGACCTGCGCAACTGGGTCGGGCTACACCGGCGAGTACACCGGCACCAACGTTCACGGCCATGGTGTCTACACACCCAAGTATCGACGACCTGGCGAGCGGCTCGACGCGCTACCGCAACGCCTATACCACCGTGCCCGCCTGCATCGGATCGCGCACCTCGATCATGTTCGGTCTCAGCCCCGCAATCCATGGGCTGACCGACTGTTGTTCGAAAACACACCGGAATACGATACGGTCTATAGACGATCCTCTCCTGGTCACCCTTCCCGAGGTCCTGAGCGACCAGGGCTATCACGCCGCCGCGGCGGGGAAGGTCTTCCACGAGCAGGAGGCAACACGCTGGGACGAAACCGGCCCCCCCATCGATTTTGTGACCTTCTGGATGCCCTGGGATCCGGGCCCGGACAACACCGGTATCATCCCCGAAGCATTTCCCCCAGGGAACCCATCCGGACCAGGCGGTGGCTGACTGGGGGGTGAATTTCATCGACACCTACGCGCAATCCGTCGCGGGCATCGAGGGCAAGCCCTTTTTCCTGGCGCTGGGCTTCTACCAACCCCATCTGCCCTGGCGGGTGCCGCAGGAATACTTCGACCTCTATCCGCTCGCAGGAGTGGTGGCTCCGACCCCGGTCCCGGGCGACCTGGACGACGTGCCCGCTCCCGGAGTTGCCCTGGCCGACCTGCCGCTGATTTTCGGCGCGACCCCGCAGCATGTTGCCATCGAGGCAGCCGGGCAAGGCTGCCGAGTACACGCAGGCGTATCTCGCCTCGGTTTCCCACACGGACGCCATGATCGGGCAGGTCCTGGACGCCCTGGCCGACAGCCCCTATGCCGCCAATACGACCGTCGTGCTGTTCTCCGACAACGGATTTCACCTGGGCGAAGAATTTCACTGGCGCAAACGGACCTTCTGGGAGCAGTCGGCCCGGGTGCCACTACTGATCAAATCGCCGGGCAACCCCGACTATCCGGTGGGCGATGTCACGGAGGAGGTCAGTCTCCTCGACCTCGCCGCCACCGTGCTCGACCTGGCGGGACAGGACCCCGAGCCCCAGTTCGAGGGAGCGCCATTGCACGATGCGGCGAACCGGAGCGCCGTCGAGATCTTTCTGGACAATGGCATCGCCACGGTCGAGGCCGGCATCAAGCGGATCGACTACGATACGGCGGTTCCCGGCCTCGGAGACCGTGAAAAATACGACCTGGCCAGTGACCCAATGGAACTGACCAACCTGATTCCACCGGGTTGTTGACAGTCGCAACGAGGCCGGCCTCGTTGCCGACTCCCGTCGAGACCTGTCGCCCTCCACCCACCACGCCAGGTTGCTCGGCAACGCCGCGGCCACGGCAGACCGCTCGGCGCAAGAACCTGCTGACTTTCCGAGACGATCGGCTCACCTGAATGCCACGTGCTAACTTGCCCGCGCTAACCGTAGTGGCGGCGCGTGCGCCCGGTACATGTTACATGTTGCCCGCAGGAGCCTGCCGCCGGGACGAGCCGACCATGAAATTCGAAAGCCAGTACAGTTCCATTGACAAACTCCTCCACCGAATCAGTTTCGCGACAGCCGATGGACAGGTGGATATCGCCGGCCTGGAGGACAGGCTGTTTTCCACAGAGCTGGAAAAACATGCTCCGCAGCGGCCCGTGTTCGTCACCGCCCTGCCGCGCGCGGGTACGACGATGCTGCTGAATCTCCTCGCCGGCACGGGCGAATTTCGCCACCCATATCTACCGGGACATGCCCTTCGTGCTGTGCCCCATGCTATGGCAACGGTTCTCACGGCTTTTTTACAAAAAGGCCCGGACCATGGAACGGGCTCACGACGACGGGTTGCAGGTTTCGGTGGAGAGCCCGGAGGCGCTGGAGGAAATCGTCTGGATGCCCTTCTGGAAGAAACATTACGCGCCCGAAAAAATACAGCCCTGGAAAAGCTGCGACACAGAGGCGTTCAAGGCGTTCTTTGCAAGCCATATGCGCAAGATCGTGGCGCTGCGTTCACAGGCGCATGGCTCGCCGCTGCGCTATGCCTCGAAGAACAACATGAACATCGCGCGCCTGCGCGCGATCCCGGCCATGCTGCCGGACAGCACGATCATCGTCCCGTTCAGGCAGCCGCTGCAACAGGCCGCCTCGCTGCTCAACCAGCACGAGCGGTTTCTGGAAATGCACCGCGAAGACAGCTTTTCCCGGCGCTACATGGCCGGCACGGGGCACTTTGACTTCGGCGCCAACCTGCGCCCCATCGATTTCGACGGATGGCTGCAGGCGCGGCGCTGCGACGATCCGTTGCAACTCGCCTTCTGGCTGGAGTACTGGATCGCGGCCTATCGCCACGTTCTGGACCATACCGGCGATGCGGGTCCAGCTACTGTCTTTCGAGACGTTGACGGAGCAGCCCGAGGGTATGTTGCAGCGGTTGTCGGCGATTCTCGAGCTGTCGGACGGGCAGTCGCTGGCGCACCAGGCCAACACCCTTCGGCCCTCCCGTGCACACGACATCGATACCAGCGACCTCCCACCGGGGCTCGCCGATACTGCCGGGGAGCTGCACGCGCGGCTTCTGGAACGCGCCCTGGCTCCCGCCGGGCGGGAAGGCGCGCGATAGTGCCGCGCTGCCCGGGTTCGTAAAACCAGGCGGCGCATGGCTGAAGACTATGCTGGATTCCCGCTTTCGCGGGAATGACGGCAGACGGGCGCGGGAATGACGGCAGAAGGGCCCGGGAATGACCTGGGCCCATGACGGCACACTTGCGACCGCAAAGGTCAGACGCGACACTTGCCGCGTGCCGGACCACGCGAAAGCGGGGGTCCAGACTAATGATCCGCTACACTTGCCGTCCCCGGCGTGCCGGACCACGCAGCGGGGTCCGAGTAATCTCTCCGGGGAACGGACGGAGCATCAATCGCCCTCGACGACATTCAAAATTTGGGTC
Organism: Halioglobus sp.; assembly: GCA_034521205.1. Lineage (GTDB taxonomy): Bacteria > Pseudomonadota > Gammaproteobacteria > Pseudomonadales > Halieaceae > Marimicrobium. The sequence continues at coordinate 881,087 of JAXHMT010000004.1, read as the reverse complement.
ACAGTTTTATCGCTAAAACCACTGCCCGAGTATCGAGGCGATCGACAAATCACATAGAATAGCCGCATGGGCAATAACAACGATACGGCTCAACCGGCGGTGCCACGCGACTCCAAAATCGTCATTACCGGCGGGGCGGGGCTGGTGGGCCAGAACCTGGTCATCAAACTGCTGGACCGGGGCTTCCAGGACGTTCATGTGATCGACAAGTCCTCCCACAACCTCTCCATCGCGCGGGACCTGCACCCCGATGCGACGTTTACCGAGGCCGACCTCGCCCGACCCGGCCCGTGGCAGCACGCGGTATCGGACGCCGACGTCGTGGTAATGCTGCACGCGCAGATAGGCGGCAACGTCCCCGAGGATTTCCAACGCAACAATGTCACCGCCACCGAAAATATCCTGGCCGCCGCCCCCCGCGAGGCCTATTTCGTTCACGTGAGTTCATCAGTGGTCGAATCGTCCGCCAACGACGCTTACAGCGCCACCAAGGCCAGGCAGGAGGAGCTCGTGGTCGACTCCGGCCTCGATTACACGGTCCTGCGGCCCACGCTGATGTTCGGCTGGTTCGACAGAAAGCACTTCGGCTGGCTGTCCCGCTTCATGTCCATGACGCCCGTCTTTCCGATCCCCGGTCACGGCAACTATGTGCGCCAGCCCCTCTACGCCGGCGATTTCTGCGAGATCATTCTGGCCTGCATCGCCCTGCGCCCCAAGGGCCAGGCGTTCAATATCTCCGGCAAGGAAAATCCCTGATATCGACATTATCCGGCAGATACGCGCCGCCCGCGGCAGCAAATGCCTGCTGCTCAAGCTGCCCTACGGCGTTTTTTACCTGCTGCTCCGGGTTTACGGGTTGTTCGACCGGAACCCGCCCTTCACCACGGCGCAATTGAAGGCCCTGACGCTGGACGAGGTGTTCGAGGACATAGACTGGGAGGAGATATTCGGCGTCAGGGCGACGCCGCTGGACAAGGCCATCACCGAGACATTCACCCACCCGGTCTACAGCGGCCTGAGGCTCAAGTTCTAGCATGGCGAAAATCGCGGTCATAGGGGGCGGGCCGATGGGGTTGGCCACGGCCTACCATCTGCTCAAGGCGGGCCACGAGGTCGACCTGTTCGAGGCCGACCAACAGCTCGGCGGCATGAGCGCCTCCTTTGTTTTCGACGGCATCAGGATCGAGCGCTACTACCATTTCATCTGCAAGTCGGATCAGCCGCTGTTCGACCTGCTCGAGGAGCTGGGCATAGACCATGCGCTGCGCTGGACCGAAACCCGCATGGGCTATTTTCACGGCGGCAGGCTGTGCGACTGGGGCGAGCCGGTTGCCCTGCTCAAATTCCCCGGCCTCGATCTGATCAGCAAAATCCGCTACGGATTGCTCGCGTTCACGTCGACCAAACGCAGTGACTGGAGCAAACTGGACAAGATCGACGCTGTAACCTGGCTCAGACGCTGGGTCGGCGAGCGCGGCTATGATGCCCTGTGGCGCCCCCTCTTCGAGCTGAAGTTTCACCACTATACGCCCAACCTGTCGGCGGCCTGGATCTGGGCCCGGCTGAGGCGTGTGGGCACGTCCAGAAAAAGCCTGCTGCAGGAAGAGCTCGGTTACCTGGAGGGCGGCTCCGACACCTTCCTCGACCGGATCGCCGAAGAAATTCACGCTCGAGGCGGCAGAATCCACCTGCAGTCCCGGGTCGACGAAGTCACCATCGAGGGCGGCGAAGTCCGGGGCGTGGTCGTGGGCGGCGAACACCGGACCTTCGACCGGGTCATCAGCACCATCCCGATGCCCTACGTCGCCGACATGGTGCCGTCCCTGCCGGCGCCCGTGCGGGACGCCTATAATTCCGTAAACAATATCGCCGTGGTCTGCGTCCTGGTTCATCTGAGCCAGCCGCTGACTCCCTATTTCTGGCTCAATATCAGCGACCCGGCGATCGATATACCGGGGGTCATCGAATACACCAACCTGAATCCCCTGGACGGCCATATCGTCTACGCGCCCTTCTATATCCCCGGCGAGCACCCGGATTACCAGCGGGACAACGACTTCTTCACCGAGAAGGTGCGCAAGTATCTCTTCGCCATCAATCCGGCCCTTGCGGAAACCGCGATCCAGAAAATCGCGGCGGGGCGCTACCGCTACGCCCAGCCGATCTGCGAACCGGAGTTTCCCTCGCGTCTGCCGCCGATCAACCCGGGGGTGAAGGGGCTCTATATCGCCGATACCTGCTATTACTACCCCGAGGACCGCTCCATTGCCGAGAGCGTGAAACTGGGCCGCGAACTGGCGGCGCTGGCGGCGGACGGACCGTAATGGAAGCCATGTCCACGACGCGCGACCCGGTAAGGCGCAACTTTGTGAAGTTCCTGATGGCGGGCGGCGTCGCCGCGGTCTGCAACTACGGCAGCCGGTTTCTCTACAGCACATTCACCGACTTTGCCACCGCCGTCGTGCTGGCCTACCTGACGGGCCTCACCGTGGCGTTCCTGCTGAACCGCAGGTATGTCTTTACCCGCAGTAGAAATACGCTCTACCAGCAGATAAGCTACTTTGTCATGGTCAATATGCTCGCACTCGTCCAGACCTGGATCGTGAGCGTGTACCTGGCCCGGTTCCTGATCGGGGAGGTGGCTTTTTTCGACGGCGACAAAGTGGCATGGGCCGAGGCGATCGCGCACGGGGTGGGGGTCATGCTTCCGGTTTTTACCAGCTACCTCGGGCACAAGTACCTCAGCTTTCGGGAATGAGCCTGCCAATAACACAGCGAGGAAGCATGTGCGCAACCTGACCGCCGCCGGATGGACGGGTGCTTCTCCGGTGGACGGCGGCGGCAGCGAACCGGGTATCCGCGAAACAGGACAGGTCGAGAATAATGGCTGACAACGAACGCGAACCGCAGACCGATACCGTCCCCTTGTGCGTGGATCTCGACGGCACGCTGGTCAACACGGACACCCTGGTGGAGTCCGCCCTGCTGCTGCTCAAGAAAAACCCGGCTTACCTGTTGCTCATGCTGTACTGGCTCTGCAAGGGCAAGGCCCACCTCAAGGAACAACTGGCGCTGCGCACCAGCCTCGACGCAGCGACCCTGCCCTACAACGCGCCGCTGCTCGAATGGCTCCGCGGCGAGCGCGAGAAAGGCCGGGAGCTGGTACTGGTGACCGCCGCCAACGTCAGGATCGCCGACGCGATTGCCGGGCACCTTCAGATATTTTCCGCCACCATCGCCAGCACCGCCGGGACCAACCGATCCGCTGCGGCCAAGCGGGATGCGCTGCTCGAACGCTACGGCGAAGGCGGGTTCGATTACGCGGCCAACAGTTCGGACGACATTGTGGTGTGGCAGAAGAGCCGCAGGGCCATTCCGGTCAATACCCCCCCTCGGGTGCGCAGCCTTATCCCGCCGGATACGGATATAGAGCGGGAGTTCCCCAGCGCCAACCATGCCTACCGGGCACTGCTGAAGGCCATGCGGCCGCATCAGTGGGTCAAGAATATCCTGGTATTCGTCAGCCTGTTTCTGGCTCACCAGTACACCGATACCGCTCTGTTGGCGAAAACCGTACTGGCGTTCGCCTCCTTTTGTATCTGCTCTTCCAGTGTCTACCTGATCAATGACCTGGTGGATCTGCCGGTCGACAGGCGCAATCCGGACAAAAACAGTCGGCCCTTCGCCAGCGGAACCGCCTCGCTGTTGCACGGCCTGCTGGCCATTCCCATGCTGTTGTCGGTTGCTTTCCTGTTGGCGGCGACCGTCGGCGTCATGTTTTTCCAGATTCTGCTGGCCTATTTTTTCGTGACACTCTCTTATTCGTTCTACCTGAAACAACACGTGCTGTTCGACGTGCTGACACTGGCGGGCCTCTACACCATCCGGATTATCGCGGGCGCATCCGTCGCCGATGAAATTCCGTCGGTCTGGCTCGTCTCTTTCTCGATGTTTGTTTTTACCAGTCTGGCGATGGCCAAGCGGTACGCGGAGCTACGGGCACTGCAGGACACGTCGGGCAGCTGGATCGGCGGGCGCGGCTACCACGTCAACGACATCGCCATCATTTCCCAACTGGGCACGGCCTCGGGCTTCATCTCGGCTCTGGTGCTGGCGCTGTATATCGACAGCTCCGTAGTAGATGAAATTTATTCCAACCCCTGGGCGCTGTGGTTGCTCTGCCCGCTGTTGATGTACTGGGTCGGACGAATCTGGCTCGTTGCCAATCGCGGCGAGTTGCGCCACGACCCGGTGATCTACGCGACGCGCGACCCGGTCAGCTATATCGCCATGCTCGCTGGCGCCGCGATCCTGTGGCTGGCGCTCTGACAGCCCTGAGCTGGGGCAGGCTGCCCCTCGCCGGTCCCGCCAGGATTGAGGAAGAAGACTGGCGTTTTCGCCCCCTGCCCGACTGCGGCGCCGGCGAGACCCTGCTCGCCGAGGGGGCGCGGCGCAGCTACGGCGACAGCTGTATCAACAGCGGCGGTATTCAGCTCGGCACGCGCCGGCTGAACCGTTTCGTCGACTTCGATGCCAATACCGGGGTGCTGCAGTGCGAGGCCGGCCTGAGGCTCGATGAGATACTGGACCTGATCGTTCCGCGCGGCTGGTTGCTGCCGGTGATGCCCGGCACGCGGTATGTGACTGTCGGCGGTGCGATCGCCAACGACATACACGGCAAGAATCACCATACGGCGGGCTCCTTCGGCTGTCATGTCCTGTCGCTGGATCTACTCAGAAGCGACGGCGCGCGCTACCACTGTAGCGAAGAAGAAACCCGGGGTTGTTCTCGGCCACCATAGGCGGTCTCGGACTGACCGGCCTGATTACCGCGGCCCGACTGCGGTTGCGCCCGATTGTCAGCGACCGGATACTCGCCGAAACTATCGTTTTCAACTCCCCGGAAGAGTTTGCGCAACTCAGCCTCGAATCGATGGACTGGGAGTACACCGTTTCCTGGGTGGATATAGTGGCCCGGGACAACACAATCGGCCGCGGGATTTTCTCCCGCGCCAGACATTGCGACCGACCCGGACCCCTGAGCCCCGGCGCCCATGGGACAAAACCGGGGCCGCCGTTCTCGCCCCCGGTCTCCCTGATCAACAACTGGTCCGTGGATCTTTTCAACCGCGCCTGGTTTTGGCTCGGCAGCCGCCGTGCGGGGGAGCGGCAGGTACACTACCAGCCGTTTTTCTTCCCTCTCGACGGCATCGCCAACTGGAACAGGGCCTACGGCCGCGGGGGCTTTTACCAGTATCAGTGCGTGATTCCCCGCGATGCCGGCGTCGATGTCTTGCGGGAACTGCTACAGCGCATTGCGGCCAGCGGCGAAGGTTCCTTTCTCGTGGTGCTCAAGGAGTTCGGAGAGCGGCGCTCGCCGGGACTGATGTCCTTCCCCCGCCCCGGCTTCACACTGGCGCTCGACTTCGCCAACCGGGGCGAGCGGACCCTGCGGCTGCTCGACTCCCTCGACGAGATCGTGATGCCCGCCGGCGGCGCGCTGTATCCGGCAAAAGATGCGAGAATGTCGGCGCGGACGTTCCACGACAGCTTTCCCGATACCGATGCCTTTGCCGGCTACGTGGACCCCGGGTTTTCCTCAAGTTTCTGGCGGCGGGTAACAGAGTGAACACGAATACACGAATACTGGTCTTTGGCGCAACATCGGCGATATGCCAGGCGCTGCTGCGATTGTACGCGGCAGAAGCGGCAAATCTTTTTCTCGCGGGCAGGGACCGGGACAAACTGGCCGCGACCGCGGACGACCTGAAGGTCAGGGGTGCCGCTGTTCACGGCACGAAAGCCTACGATTTCAATGACTGGAAGCAGCACGAGCAGTGCATCCGCGAGGCGCGAAACGGCCTCGGCGGGATCGACCTGATTATCATCGCCCACGGCACATTGCCGGACCAGCATGACTGTGAAACCTCCGCGGCGGTTACCAGGGACTGCCTCGAGGACAATTTCCTCAGCGCGGCCATCATCCTGCAGCAGAGCGGCGAACTGCTGAACGAACAGCAGCGGGGCACGATCGCCATACTCTCCTCGGTGGCGGGTGATCGCGGTCGCAAGAGCAACTATACCTACGGCGCGGCGAAAGCGGGTCTGGATACGTTGGCGCAGGGCATGCGCGGCCGCTTCCATGGCACGGACATCGAGGTGGTGACGATCAAGCCGGGCATGATTGAAACGCCCATGACCGACGGTATGCGCAAGGGGCTGCTGTGGTCCACGCCGGAAAAAATCGCACCGGCCATAAAGCGCGCCATTGCGCGCGGACGGCCGGTCTGCTACGTGCCCGGGTACTGGCGCCTCATCATGTTCATCATACGCACTATGCCGGGGAGTCTGCTGGCGCGCCTGCCCATCTGATGCGCCGCCTCACCGGGCGGGACCAGGCCCGCCCCGGAGCGGCACCCGCGCGGCGTCCGCTTCGATCAGGAGGCCAGGGAGGTGGTGGTCTTCAGTCGCGGCCGCGCCACCGGTGAATCGAGCTCCCACGTGCGCAGGTTGTAATCGAGCACGTACTTGGGCTTGCCCACATCCCGGCGGCAGATGAGACTGGGGTCGTCTACCGTCAGCGTCGCCGGGCCGAATTCCGCCAGCCTCGGAGTGTGCTCCTGCCAGTCGTCGCGATGGCCCTCTTCCCGCGCGGTGAGCACCACTTCCTGCCAGGCGGCGAAATCGTGCTCGAGCCGCAGTGTCTCCGGGAAGCGGCGGCTCGGGATCGGGCAGGTGCGCCAGCTGAACCGCCAGCGCGGTACGCAGCGCGGAGTCGTCAGCCAGCCCCAGTTCGCCGGTGAGATAGCCGTGGACCTCCTCGATGAACAGCCCCCAGGATCCAGGCGGAGCCATGTAGCTGTTGAGCATATTCAGGCTGGTGGACAGGGCGGGCCAGCGCTCAGGCTCACGCCGCGCATCCAACTGGAACCTGTCGTAGAACTCGACTTCACCCATCCCCGTTTCCCTGCGTACAAAACGGGCGACGTAGCGGAGCAAACCGTAGCTGTCCAGCAGGTAATAGGTGAGGCGGAGGTTGTCCATCTCATCCCACTCGCTGCGCGTGTAGGTCGAAGTCTCCTGGAGAATCTCCCCGGTTTCGCCCGGATGCCATGCTTGATGCGATAGTCCGGATCGTTCATCGGACTGTTCGGCAGCAACTGCGTGTAGTTGGCGCGCACCCGGATATCCCGGTCGGTGCACTGCTGCAGGTCCCGGCGGAAGGCGTCCGGGGTCGACCCGGGCAGGCCCATCATGATGTCGGCCGCCAGCGGCAGCTTCGACCGGCGGAACTCGGTGGCCAGCTCGTTGTACTTGTCCAGTTTGATGTTGGCCCGGTCGATCACCTTGAGCGTGGTTTCGTCCATGGACTGCAGGGAAACCACGCCCTCCGCCAGGATGTCCACCTCGGAAAATATTTCGATGATCTTGCGCAGGTACCTGACCTGGTTCTTGGCGTAATTGATATTGACCGTGCGCGGATAGCCGTACTCCCGTTTCAGGTCGGCGATCTTCTCGGCGATCTCCACATCGCGTTCCAGCATGCCGAAATTCGCGTCGGCGATCGCCGCATCCTCGATCTGGTGCTGCGCACTCCACTCCAGTTCCGCGAAGACCCTGTCCAGGTCGAACTTGCGCACCCGGGACAGCGTCGCCGAGCCCCAGTCACAGAAGGTACAGCCGTAGGGGCAGCCGCGGTTGGTCTCGATGATCGCGGCGGCTTTCATGGAGCCGAACTCGTTGAACAGCCCCATCAGCAGAGGTGAAGGTATGGTGTCCAGATCCGAGATGCGTTCCCTGTCGCCGGTGCGCACCACGCTGCCGTCGGCGCCGCGGTAGCTCAGGCCTTCCACCTGGTCGAGAACGCCAAGATCCCGCGAGTTGGCGATATCGAGTTTATCCAGCACGTCCGCCATGGTGAGTTCGCCCTCGCCCCGAATGGCGATATCCACATGGGGGTTTTCGGCAAAGAAGGCTTCCGCATCCGGCTCGTACTTGGGTGTGCTGGGGCCGCCGTGAAGGGTGATGCTGTCGGGGCTGACCGATTTGATCGCCGCGGAGATCTTGAGGTTTTCTTCGAGGTTCCACAGATAGTTCGAGAACAGGAAAATTCCCGGGCGCTCCGCCCGCTCCACCATGCGGCTCTCGTCGGTGTAGAACATGGGCACGAAGTCGTACTTCCCGCACAGGCGCCCGCCCTCGTACTCCATCGCATAGGCCATCAGCATGCCGAGCGACTGCGGGGCGATACCGTGCCGGGTGTTTACCGGCACCACCTGTACCAGCTCCCTGCCGCTGTCGGCCACCTCCCGGTCGTGCTCCGCTACCCGCGCGTCGACCAGTTCGTGCAGTCGCTCGATGTTTACGGTGCCGTAAAGGGGCGTGTCGTCCAGCTTGTCCGCCACACCGGCATCGATCAGCAGGCCGACACCCCGCAGGCGCCGCAGCAGCTCGTCGAACGCCTCTCTGCCCAGGGCTTCGAATTGCGTCTCGTTGCGGTGGCGCTCCCAGGCGGCCGAAGCCGTCGTCTTTTGCGTGAAACAGGAGCAGGCCAGGAGCTGCGGGAGATTCAGTGTCAATAACAGCTTGCCGTGGTGGTCGTACCAGAAATACTCGCCACCCTGGGACAACAGGCTGGCCGGCGCGGCGATGGTCATTTCCCCCTCGCCCACGGGGGCGGTCTCGTCGCGGCTGGTCGAGGCAAAGCGCGCCGGCGGTGGCGCGCTGGACAAATAGCCGCCGTCCGAGAGCGCGTCGAAGAACGTTCGCAGTGCGCCGACCTGCACCCCGAACCGGTCCGCCAGGTCTTCCAGCAGGGTGCTCGTATCGCCGGTGTAGCCCCGGTTGAGCGTATCGACGAGCGCGAGTCGGGCGGGGGTCGCCTTGCGCAGCCGGCCGTCGAACAGGGGAAACTTGAGCGCGCCGCGTCGCTCGCCCAACGTGACGAGAAAACCTGGAGAGAGATAGTGTGATTCGTTCATATCGGGCTCTGTCTGTTCGGCAACCCGGCACGTAGTCCTTCGCGGGCGCTCACACGGTGACTTGCAGTGTCGCTGTACGGTCGCGCGGCTGAATCAAGGGCACGGACCGGCGTACCGGCCGGTTTTCACCAGTCGCGACCTTGAACCGGCACGCATGCCTCGCATAACTCTACAACAGCGCCAGTGCCGGCCCAAGACTCGCTTTGATACTAAAGTGAGAACCACGTCCCATCAAGGAGAATCGGCGGCGCACGCCCGGCGGGCTGGAGGCGGGGGATGGATTGAGCCGGGTTTTTTTGCACTAATCGTGGGCGCCGGCCGAATAATGCCTTGAAAATTGTGGTTTTTATGGACTGTAGTCGACGTCGAACAGGCCGCCGTAAAGGCTCTCCGGAACAGCTATCGAACAGGGAAGTGACCGCTATTGCGTTTTTGACGCTATGGCCTTGACTCGGTAGAGTAACCGCACTCAACATGGTGTTGTTGTGGCCTGACAGGCGGTTTTAAACAGCGCATGCGGGCGAGTGATTTGCCAGGGTTTCTTTTGGGGGCGCCTGGACAAGAAATAATTATCGAGGTGGACTTCCCGTGACATTTCTTCAGCGACTTCTGGTTTCCCTGCCCCCTTTAATGGCATTGGCGGCAGTAACTCCCTCCGCCATGGCCTATATCGGCCCCGGTTCCGGCATCAGTGTTATCGGCTCCCTGCTGGGCCTGTTGGCCACCGTGCTGATCGCGGTGGGAGCGATTGTGCTGTTTCCCATTCGGCGCATGATGAAAAAACGCCGCCGGGAGGAATCCGCAGAAAGCCTGGACGGGGAAGCCGAGCCCGCGACGGGCACCAGCGCGATGGAAACCGTCGAAGAGCCCAATACAAACCCAAGGTGATTCGCCGCTGGGCATGCTCGCCCTGCTGCTCGCGCTTTGCGGCTGCGGCGGCGACGAGGCCGCCGATAACGCACCCGCATCGGGCCGCACGATCGTGCTGGGCTTCGACGGCATGGACCCGCAACTGGCCACGGAAATGATGGCCGCCGGCGAGCTGCCCCATTTCAGCCGGCTGGCCGAACAGGGCCATTTCGGGCCACTGGGTACGACGATTCCGGCGCAATCCCCGGTGGCCTGGTCCAGCTTCGCCACGGGCAGCGCGCCGGGCGAACACGGCATCTACGATTTCCTGCGCCGGGACCCGGCGACCTACCTGCCCGCCTTTCGGTGTCCGAAACGATTTTCCCCGACGCGGCGATCGAGCTGTTCGGCTGGCACATTCCCCTGGCGGACGCGGAGATTCGCAACCGCCGCGTCGGCCTGCCTTTCTGGTCGGAATTCGAAACAACGGGCGGCTCGGCCACGGTGCTGCGCGTGCCCGTCACCTTTCCGCCGGACAACGTCGATCACATGATCGCCGGGATGGGCGTACCCGACCTGCTGGGCACCCAGGGCACCTATACCCTGTACAGTACGCGTCCACTATCCGGGGGAGAAAGCGGCCGTGTCGTGTACATGAAAGCGGGGGCGGACGGGCGCATCGACACAGCCCTCGCCGGGCCGCCGCACCCGCTGAAAAAGCCGGCCGAACCGCTGGAAACGCCGCTGGAGCTCTATCCCGCCGAGGGAGGCACCGGGCATCGTCCTCGGCGAACGCGACTTCGTCCTCGAACAGGGCGAGTGGTCCGACTGGGTGGACGTCAGTTTCAATGTACTGGGCTTTATCAGGATTCGCGGCATGGTGCGATTGCACCTGCTGGAAGATTACCCCCGTCCGAAAGTCTACGTCTCGCCCATCCAGATCGACCCGCACAATCCGGTGGTACCCATCTCCTCTCCACCGGGTTACGCGGGTGAACTGGCCGAGCGTATCGGTCGATTCCACACCATCGGCATGCCGGAGGAGACCTGGTCCCTGAACAACGGCCACATCACCGACGAGGCATTTCTGGAGATGGTCGAAACGACCTTTGCCGAGCGCGAGGCGATGCTGTTCGATGCGCTCGAGCACAACGCCAGCGACCTGATCGTCTCCGTCTTCGTGCAGACGGACCGGGTGAGTCATATGTTCTACCGCGGCATCGATGAACAGCACGCGCTGCACGGGGAGACGGACGAGCGGGGGCGCGGCGCCATCGCCTGGAGCTACGGCGAGGCGGACCGGATTCTCGGCAGAGTGATGCAACAGATGCGGCCCGACGACAGGCTGATCGTGCTAAGCGATCACGGTTTTTCACCCTACCGCTGGTCCGTGCACCTCAACCGGTGGTTGGTGGACAACGGCTTTAATGACATTGAAAGGAGAACGTACAGAGTCCGGGATCGGGTTCGCCGATGTCGACTGGTCCGGCACGCGCGCCTATGCTTTGGGGCTGAACAGTATTTTCCTGAACCTCGAAGGCCGCGAGTCCGAAGGAATCGTCTCCGAACAGCAGGCGGTGGAACTGAAGCGCAGCATCTCACAGGGGCTGCAAGCGTTCACGGACGAACAGCGCGAACAACTCGTGGTCAAGACCGTCTACGACGGCGAGCGCATCTACCCGGGCAACGAAAACGGCGACGCACCCGACCTGGTGGTCGGCTATCACCGCGGCTACCGCGCATCCTGGCAGACTACCCTCGGCGCCGTTCCGCAGCAATCGATCGAAATCAACCAAGGCAAATGGAGCGGCGATCACTGTATCGCGGTCGACGAGGTGCCGGGGGTGCTTTTTACGTCATTCGAGCTGGAGGAGCCGGTCGAGTCCATCGATCAACTGGCGGAACTCGTTCTGGAAGGCGGGTCCACGACTTCCGCTTCGCCCTGAGGCCCTTGGATAGCCCCGGTTCGATTCTGCTGTTTCACTCACTTGGGGCAGGGTAAGGCCCCACTGAAACACGCCAAAAAGCGCGCGGTTGGTGCCGCCGTTGTCACTGACGACGACGACAATCGTCTCCCCGGCGGCTCCCAGTTGCTCCAGGTGATCGAGAATTGGGCCGATATGGTGCTGCGCCACCAGAGCCCGGTAGCGCCCGGCGGGGGTATCGGGATATTGCGCCGCGAAGGCTGCTGCGTCCTCGGATGAAAAAGATGGAAGATGAGCAGTTGTAGCGCTACACTTGTTAAACATTGTTTAACAAGTGTAGCAGGTGGCCGTATGCTGGGTGTGCGATTAGGTGAGCAGCTTGAAAAACGTTTAAGTGCCTTGGCGGCAAAGAAACAGCGTTCCAAGAGCTTTATAGCGAAAGAGGCATTAACCCGCTATATCGAGGATGAGGAGCGCAAGCAGCGTGAGAATGAACTGACATTGGCGCGTTGGAACGAGTTCCAGGAAACGGGCGAGTCGATCAGCAATGAGTCCATGATGAACTGGCTGGAATCCTGGGGTACAGAGCAAGAGAAACCATGCCCCGTGAAGTAGTCTGGTTGCCCAGCGCTTCCAATGATATCGACCGCCTCAGAAACTTTATCAAATCCGAAAATCCCCGCGCGGCACAACGTGCCGCCAAGCGGATCATTGAGGGTGTAATGATCTTGCAGGAAAATCCAGGAGTTGGTACTCCGGTGGAAAATCTGATGGACTATCGGGATCTCATGCTCACATTCGGTGCGGGCGAATACATTATCCGTTACCGTGAAGAAGTCGACCGGGTTGTGATCGTTCGGGTTCGACATAGCAGGGAAGAAAACTTCTAGCGGAAGTGGTTGTCGGGACAGATGCCCATCGTTATCGAACTGGCAGGTGATTCCCATCGGGCTCTGCTGAATCTCATGGTTAATGTTGTAGTCATAGAGAAATGAATGGCCGGGTTCTTCGCGATTCCCCACAAAATCGTAATCAAACCCCTTGTCTGCCTGAGCACCGGCCGATGACCGAGCACGGTCCCCAGCGTGATACTGTCTGTCGTAGTTTTTACTCTGACCCCAAATATGCCCAATCATCGATGATCAATCCCGGTACGCGCGAGAACTCGCTCATGTTCGCCGTTACGAGTGTCGCTCCCGCGCGAGCGCCTGCGCGGCAATCAGCAGGTCGTACGGGCCAATCGGCGTGCCAGCACGCTTCAACTCGGCGCGCAGCACACCTGCCGCTGCGGCATCTTCGGCTTCGTAGGGAAGCACCTCGATCGGCGCCTGAAGGAATATCGCCAACCGCTCTGTATTTTCCTCGCGCCGCGTGCTGTTGGCGATACCGTAATGCAGCTCGAACAGGACGATGGTCGATAGCGCCAGGCTGCCCTGCAGCAGCTCGCGCGCGAAGCGTTCCATGAGATGCGCGGGCTCCTGCTTCAGAACAGCGATGACGACGTTCGTATCGAGGCAGATCATCTTTCCAGCGACACGTCGTCTTCCGGCATCGGCGGTTGCTCTCTGCCTTCCTCCATGAAGGGGACCTCCCTGTAGCGCCCGAGCTCCGCCAGCCACGCGTCAACGTCAAAGTCCATCGGTTCGAGGAGCACGCCGCGCCCGAACCTGCGCACGCGCACCTCACTCCCAGGCAGCCGGAACTCCTTGGGCAGCCGGACGGCCTGACTGCCGCCGTGCTTGAACAGTTTCGCCGTCTCGGTGTCCGCCATGATCGCCTCCGCAGAGCAATAGATACTTTGTGTATATACATCGTTCCGGGAGGGTTGGCAAGCGCCGGGGTGGGGGTGGTGGACAAGTACTATTTCGCCGCCGGGCGGGAGGCCGCCTCGAGCGCGTCTTCAGTATCTAAATCGGAAGTCGTAGTGAATGCGGCCGTTCTGCAGCGAGTTATTTCGTCGCTGGATTGGTGCTACCATGGCGGGCACAGCAATAACGATTGCTGTTCGCTTATACATTGAGAACGCTAACTCCCGACTATATCTTCGCAAAGGATGTCTATGGGCCTTCTGGACTATCCCGCCCCGCTGTTCCAGTTCGTCGACGGCCTGCTGGGATTCCTGCCGCCGTTCCTGCGCCTGACGTTGTGGAGCGCCGTCGCCGGCATGCTGAGCATGTTGCTGTACGGCTTCGTGTCGCCGCAGAAACGGATTGCACAGGTCAAGGTCCAGTTGCGCGAGGCGCAGAGAGCACTCGCGGCGAGTGATGAGTCCTTTGCGGACCTGCTGGGCGAGGTCGGGAAAACACTGGGGCTGTCCTTCAAACACCTGGGGCTGGTGTTCGGCCCCGCCCTTGTCTCCGCGCTGCCGCTCATCTGCATCATCGCCTGGGCATCGACACAGTTCGGCCACAAATTTCCGCAGCCGGGGGCACAGTCTGTCACCGTCAGCGTCGAGCCCGCCGGCATGGCGGGGGAATTGCATTGGCGCACACCTGCCGATGGCGAACCCGGCCGCGACGATTCGGCGTGGGAATTGGCCTGGCCGGCCGATCCGCGCCAGTTGACCCTCGTCGAGGCGGATGCCGGGGCGCTGCTCGATATTCCCCCGCCCGCGGCGATACCGGTGATACACAAGCGCCAGTGGTGGAACAGTCTGCTGGGCAACCCGGCGGGCTACCTGCCGCCGCAGAGCTCCGTGGAAGTCGTGAATATCGAGTTGCCGCCGCAGCGGTTCATCCCCTTCGGGCCGGACTGGGTGGCCAGTTGGCTGACGCTGTTTCTGGTTGTGTCGGTGGTCGGCGCCCTGGCAACCAAGAGAGCTTTTAGAATCCACTGACCGGCAACCGCCACCGCGAGGCGCGATATGAGAATCGTATCCCTGCTCCCCAGCGCCACGGAAATCGTCTGCGCCCTGGGCCTTGAAGAACAGCTCGTCGGCGTCACGCACGAGTGCGACTATCCCGCATCCGTCACGTCGCTGCCGGCGGTCACCCGCACCCTGATACCCGCCGATGCCGCCAGCCGCGATATCGACAAACAGGTCCGGGAGCAACTCCAATCCAACAACGCGCTGTACCAGCTCGATCTGCCCGTGCTGGAATCGCTGCAACCCGACCTCATCGTCACCCAGGCGCTCTGCGACGTCTGCGCCGTGGCCGAAGACGAGGTACAGGCCGCCGCCCGCGAGCTTCCCTCCCGGCCGGCGGTGATCAATCTGGAACCGCTGTGCCTCGACGACCTGTATGGCACTCTGCGACAGGTCGCGGTCGCCGCGCATGTGGAAGATCGGGCGGAAGAGGTCGTCGACCGGTTGCGCGCCCGCGTCGACGCGGTGTCCCGGCGCAGCGACACGCTGGATCAGCGACCGAAAGTCGCTCTGCTCGAGTGGCTGGACCCGCCTTTTTCCTGCGGGCACTGGAGTCCGGAACTGGTGCGCCTCGCCGGAGGTCGGGAGGTATTGGGCAGAGAGGGCCAGCCCTCGCGCACCCTGAACTGGGAAGAGGTTGTCGACGGCGAACCCGAAGTGCTGTTTGTCGCCTGCTGCGGCTTTACCGCCGAGCGCGCGATGGAAGACGTCCGCGCCCTCGCTTCAGAAATGTTCTGGCGGCAACTGCCCGCTGTGCAATCGGGCCGGGTCTACGTCGTCGACGGCTCCCAGTACTTCAGTCGACCGGGGCCCCGCCTGGTGGAAAGCCTGGAGATTCTGGCGCACACCATTGCATCCGCACACACACCCCAGGCCAGAGGGTGTCGATTTACCCATTCACACAGACCGGCAATAGCGCCCGGGCGAGCTGTCCGGCGTCACTGACCGACAGCGGGCCCTCCGCTCACCTCCGTCAGGACGCGGGGCCGCGTCACGGGAGAGTCCAGCTCCCAGGTGCGTATATTGATCAGCAGGATGTACATCGATGTGCCCAGATCACGCCGACAGATACGGTTTGGATCATCGACCGTAAAGGAGGCAGGGCCAAATTCCGACAGCCGCGGCGCGTGGTCCTGCCAGTCGTCGCGGTGCCCCTCCTCTCGGGTCGTGAGCACCGCTTCCCACCAGGCGGCAAAATCGTGCTGTAGCTCCAGCGTATCGGGGAATCTTCGCCCCGGCGCCGGCAGGTGGGCGAGCTGCACGGCCAGCGCCGTCTCCAGGGCGGCGTCGTCCGGCAAATCCAGCTCCTCGAGCACGAAGCGCCTGACTTCGTTCATGAAAAGGCCCCAGGACGCGGGGGGCGCCATATACCGCTCCATGGTCTTCAGCGCCAGCGAGATAATCGGCCATTCGACGGGGTCGCGCAGGGCGGCCATGCGCAGCCGGTCGTAGAATTCCACCTCGCCCATGCCGGTCTCGCTGCGGACAAAGCGCGCGATGTAACGCAGCAGGCCGTAACTGTCGAACAGGTAGTAGGCGCTGCGCAGATGATACATGTCGTCCCACTCTTCCCGGGAGTAGGTCGCCGTTTCCGTCAACAGTTCACCCGGCTTCGCCACGATACCGTGCTCTTCCCGATACTTCGGGTCATTCATGGGACTGTTGGGCAGCAACTGTGTGGGGTTGAGCATCGCCCGGATATCGCGGTCGGTACACTTCTGCAGGTCAGTGCGGAAGGCCTGCGCGGTCGAGCCCGGCAGTCCCATCATGATCTCCGCGGCCAGAGGCAGCTTGGCGCGCCGGAATTCCGTGGCCAGTTCATTGTATTTTTCCAGCTTGATATTGGAGCGGTCGATGACCTCCAGGGTATGTTCATCCATCGATTGCAGGGAGACCTTGCCCTCGGTGAGAATGCCTACGTCGGCCATGATCTGAATGATCTTCTTCAGGTGCCTCACCTGGTTCTTGGCGTAATTGATCGACACCGTGCGGGGATAATCGTAGGTACGCTTGAGCTCGGCGACCTTCTCGGTAATTTCCACGTCCCGCTCGAGCATCCCGAAGTTGGCGTCGGCAATGGAGGCGTCCTCGATCTTGCGCTGCGCGCACCACTCCAGCTCCTTGTAGACCCGATCGAGATCAAACCGGCGGACCTTCGACAGCGTTGCGGAACCCCAGTCGCAAAAGGTACAGCCGTAGGGGCAGCCCCGGTTGGATTCGACGATGGCACCGGCCCTGACCGAACCGAATTCCTCGAACAGTCCCATGAGAAAAGGTGAGGGTATGGTGTTCAGGTCGGCGATGCGTTCCCGGTCGGGGTTGCGCTGCACGCCGTCCGGTATGCCGGTAAGACAGGCCGGGCACATCCCGCAGCACCTCGAGCCCGCTGTTATTCGCCGGGTCCAGTTTGTCCAGCAGGTCCGCGAAAGTGGCCTCGCCCTCCCCGCGCACGGTGATGTCGACGTGAGGATTGTCCGCAAAAAAGGCGTTCGCCTCGGCTTCGTACTCTGGGCGCGCCGGGCCCCCCGCTGCACCGCGACAATTGCCGGGGTCCGCCGCCTTTACCGCCGCCGACAGCTTCAGGTTGTCCTCGAGGTTCCACAGGTAGTTCGAAAACAGGAAAACGCCGGTCTCGGGGGCGCGCTCCAGCAGCCTCGCTTCATCGGTGAGAAACATCGGTACGAAATCATAGCGGTCGCGCAGGCGCCCGCCCTCGTACTCCATGGCATAGGCCACCAGCAGACCCAGCGCCTGCGGCGCGATACCCTGGCGAGTATGCACGGGAACGACCTGCACCAGCTCCCTGCCGGAATCCGCCACCTCGCGGTCGTGGGCGGCGACGCGCGCGTCCACCAGCGACTGGATTTTTTCCCTGTCGACTACCTCGAACTGCTGATCTTCCTCCATGGGGTCGAATGCGAGGTCGGGCTCGACCAGCAGGCCCGCGCCGTCGAGGCGGGCCACCAGCAGGCTGAACGCCTCCTGGTCCAGCGCGTCAGGCAAATCCTTCTGTCGATAGAGATCCCACGCTGCCTGCAGAGTGATCGGGTGTTTCAGCATGGCGGCGAACACCTCGGGCAGGGAGAGCCTGGCCTTCAATTCGCCCTCGTGGTTGAACCAGAGAAATGCACCGCCCTCCACCAGCAGTGACGCGGGCGCGGCGATGGCGAATTCGTCGCTGCGCACACTGCCCGGGCGCGTGGCGGGTTCACCACCGAAGCGGGGCGCGGGCGGCGCATCGGACAGATACCCTTCCTCGCCGAGCTGTGTTACCAGGTGCCGCAGTCCCCTTGGGGTCCGCGTCGAAGCGCGATGCCAGCTCCTTGAGCGCATCCGGCAGACCGCCTTCACAACCGCGACTCAACAGTTCCACAACGGCCAGGCGTGCCGGTGTCGCGCGCCCGAGTCCGCCGTTGAACAAGGGGAGTCGCAGCGTGCCGCGCATTCTGCCACTGATGGCCACGCTGAGGCCGTTGGACAGGTAATAGTTCCGATCTGGTTCGATCGACGCGGTGTCGTCGTACCTCTTTTTTTAATCAGGCGGGAAACCCTCTTGGCGAGAGGCGCGCGGTCCGCGTCGTCAATCGGCGGCCCGGCCGGGGCATTATCGGCCGTCGCAATACCGCTGCGGTGCGCGTCTGTCTTGCCGGCCTTGCCGGCGGGTCCGCGGAATATCCTTATCAAATATCCTTATAAACTGTGTGCTTAAGCGTTAGCCTCATCAGCTTAGTGTAGCACCGCTGGCGGGCTTTCCCAGTCGGCGGCGCTGGCCAATGTGCGAACCGCGTCTCACGCCAGGCACATAATGCAAGCCCCCGCACAAAGACCGGTCCGGTTGAGGTTGAGGTTGAGGTTGAGGTTGAATACAGTGTGCTCGCCATCCGTCAGAGAGCGCGCGGCGGGTGGCGGGGGCACCCTGGCTCCCGGGATGCGCCGATCAGCCACGTCTTCCGCCGACCATGCCGGCGATTCTCGACACCTCCACCGCAACACCCAGGTCGAGGAAGGGGCACCGCCGCGCCTGCTCGATCGCCTCCTCCAGGGACGCGGCCTCGATGACGGTGTAGATCGTGGGCGCGGAGGACTGTCGCACATCGATCGAGCCGTCGGGCCTGATCACGCCGGTGTCCTTCGACGTCGCTTGACGAAACTGCCCTCCCCGGTTTCCAGCGATTTCAGCCACTCGGCCCAGCGGGGCCCCAGCTCCCGATTCCGGTCGTCGTCCAGTTCCGATTCGAGACAGTAACGGATCACGAACTTCTCGGTCCCCGTTCGGTTTTCCAGTCTCTCCTTCGGCACTCCTCCAGCTTCGCGTTCGCCCTGGGCAGGTGCGGCCCGATTTTCAGCGCCAGGTTCACCAGTTCCAGCGAGGTCTCCAGGTCGCGCTTCTCGAGTTGCGCCGCTGCCTGTACCAACAGGCGCGCGTCACCCTCGTGTCAACCGCAGCGCCCTGGTCTTAGCCGGTATCGAGTATCCTCCTGGGCGCGGTATCCATGGTGCTGGAAATCACCTGCAGGCAGGCGCTGGAATACTCTTCCGCATCGAGAAGCCCCCGGCCCTCCTTCCTGATGATTTTCAGGATATCGACCATCGTTTCAGGTAAAGATGTCATCGAGCTCGAATCCCGATGAAGGCTCGCCTGTGGGCAATCTGAACAAAGCTTTCTCCCGCGGAAAATATTTCTGGCGCAACGCTTCGTTGCTCTCTTCAAAAGCCTCGAACAGCTCCCGCTGGCGCTCCAGGGAAAGCTGTTGTCCGCGACCCTTGTGGCGGCGATAGATGAGGTCGATGCACTTTTCCCTGAGCGGCCCCACTTCAGTGCGCATTGTGCTGAATGGGAAAAGCCCTGTTGACCCCCAGCGCCAGCGCCTGCCCAGCCGGGGATAGCGACTCGTTCGCCACCTCGATATTCTTGTTCAGGGTCCCGACAAGTTCAGGGTCGATCCTCGCAGTGAAATCATCGAGTAAATCGTTATTGAGAAAGCGATCCCGATCGAAAAGCGCGATATCGAGCGCTTCGACGCCGAAACTCCGTTCCCAGTTGGCCAGCATGTCCACATAATTGTAGTAGTAGTTCCGGGGAGAACAGCGCTCCATGAACTTGACGAAACCGTTGGTCTTGCCCGCTTTCAGACTGGTGGAATAGTGGGATGTACAGGTGATCACCTGCTCGCGCAGGTAACACACGATCCTGATGGGATCGAAATACGTTGACAACAGCCGACGGACATTGTCCATCTCTTCTTCGGTTCGAATGCGCGAATGGAAATGTTCGCTGCTGATCAGGACGGTGTGTACAGACTCCGGCAATGAGGCGAGCTCCTGCTCGAACCGGGCCAGGAACTCGGCCTTGAAAGCGTTGCGCTGCTCCAGAGTCTCTACCTGCTGGCTGAAAAAAAAGTCGTCGAACCGCTCGTCGCTCGATACAATAGGCCGGCAGCACCCGGTGGTTGCCCTTGCCGGCGCTCTGAAGAACATGGTAACCGGCCTTGCGCAGCTTTCTGCGGTTCTGTTGGAGGAAACGCTGAATGGACGTGGTGCCGGTCTTCTCCGTGCCGATATGGACGATGGCTTTCAAGTGTTTTGCCCCTGGAAATTCAAGATACTGCGGCGCAGGAAGCAACCGAAGGCATATCGCCCCCGGCGATACTTTGTGTAGGCTGACGCCCCTGACGGCTCATCATATGCAAACGATGCACACTGTCAATTTACACGCGGCAATGGTGAAGGCCTGTACATGTTAGCTGTTGGAGCCTGCACGGAACGGGCCGTTCCTGAACCCCGGCTAATCCAGCGACTCTATGACAACTTCCTCGACGGATTTTATCGTGGGAATGTCGGACAGCGGGTCCACATAGTGGGCATCGACGGCGATCCCGTGGCGGGTACTGCCAATCAGATCCGGGTCGACGATCAACGGGGCCAGGCCGTACCCTTCGTTGAACGAGAGCTGTTTGCCGTCGACCCATACCGTCACTTTTCCAGGTTCCTCGGCGCGCAATTCAATCTCTCTGGGCGTACCGCTGGTATGTTCATCTACCACGGCCCCGGCGAGCACCTCGAAGTTTTCCACGGGGTCGGCGATATAGCCGGCGAAAATAACCAGCTTGTTATAGAGCTGGGTGGGCCAGGCGCCGAAACCGTAGCGCGGATGATCCGGCGTTACGTACAGCAGCGGGGTCCCCTCGACATGGGACACGGGCGGCGGGTGACCGATGCCGAAGTTCCCGCTCCAGACTATCTTGACGGAAACCCGCGTACTTCCCGTTTCCATGAACGCGCAACCGATACCGGGAAACAACCGGTCGTCCTCGGGAGGATGGCCGCTGGGCGGCGCGCCGTCGTATTCGCCGGGCCGCGTGAACGGATCGGCAATAACGACTCCGCCGTCGTGGATCCCCAGGGGCTCGAAATTGTCCGGCGTTTCCGTGTCGCAATCCCGCCAGGGGTCACCGAGGGAGGCCCGAGCCTCGCGCTCGAAGTCGTCGCTGAAGAAAAAGGCGGGGGCTTTCTCCGCTTCCGGCGGAGTCGCAGGAGCCGCTTGTTGCGCTGCCGCGGGACCGGCGGCTATCAGGAACAAACCGGCGCACAGACTGGCGAGACGGCGCACCACAGCGCGGGGGGATAAACCGGGGAACGCGATGCGAGCGGTGGGGTCGGTAATTTCCTGCATCGTTGTTCCTCGGTAATCTGGCGAGCCGGGAGTATAGCAACCGCAATCTGGCGTCACCACACAGATACCGGACGTTAATCGAGGCGTTTGAAACCAGCGCACGAGCATGGGTTGGGTATGGCCCAATGGAACCGTGTGGCGACAGGAAGTCGCCACCCGAGCGTGTCCACTGGATGGACGCTTTTTGGCGTGTTCCAATGGGCCATACCCAACCCATGCGGTTCCGGGTAGCGACAATCGAGAATGACCGACTACCGCTCGGCGAAGTGGCCGGCGAACGCTCAGGGCGTGCTCCAGCGTTCGATCGTGACAGGGCCCAGCAGCCCCGACGGATGCAGCGGCGCATCGGCCTCGTAGGTCTCGACACCGGCAACGTGCCCGGGCTGCGCGCCCGGTTGGGCGTCCCCGATCAGCCGGTTGACCCACAGGTTGGTCACCTCCACCACAATCCGGTTGGCGCCGGCGCGCAAGGCGGCGGTCACCTCAACGCGAAACGGTGGTTTCCACAGGACACCCAGTGATTGCCCGTTGACCGTGACCTGAGCCAGTTCCCTGACATCACCCAGATCCAGCACCAGCCGGCCGCCCTCCTCGAACCAGCCGGCGGGCGCGTCCAGTTCCGCGAGTAGCGCGCGGTCCCGGAAAAATACCGCAGTTCGTCCCGCGGGGCGCCGGCTCCAGGATCCCGGACGCGATCAGGCCGGGCGGCACGGTAGGCGCCGTCGGCCCCTGCCAGCTCGATACTGCCAGGATCCGTCGCAGCGCCGCCAGGACGCGAGCGGCGCGGGTCGGGGAACGTCCCGCGAATCAGCGGCGGTGTGGTTGCGATCGCGAACGACGAAGGCCGACTCGCAGGGGCTCCAGCCTCAGGTCGACCACAGTGCGCCCGTCGAGCCCGCGCCAGGACACCGGTTCCACATCGCCCGTCCGGGCATCCCAGAGCTCGGGTTGCATCCCGTCGACACGGAAAACCGCCTCGATGTCCCGGACCGCCGGCGCGGTCGCTCGACAGCAGTAGCACGTGGGTGTCGCCCGACCTGCGGCGCTGGAACAGCAGATCGCCGCCCGCGCTTGCCGGCGTCGTGCTCGAACTCCGGCATCTGAGTCCCGAGCATGCGCCACGGTCGCGCCACGAAGCCGGGACGTCGGCCAGACCCGCGGCGGTCTGGCCGGCGTCCGGCCCCGCAGCGGTTCTTTCGCCGCGCTTCCCCCACAGCTGTCGCCACGAGGCTGCCCGAACTCGCCGGCATCGTCCGCAAGACTGGGGGAATCCAGGGGCCGGTCGCCCACGACGGTCACTCCACCGGCGATAAACCGTTCGAGCTTGCGCAGCACCGGCACCGTCATCCGCCGGCTCGAACCGCCGAGAAACAAAATTTTGTAGGATGCGCCCGAAGGGGCCCGCAGCGCGCCGCCGTCGACGGAAAAGTCGTTGAGCAACATGTCCGCGTTGACGAAGTCGAAGCCGTACCCCGCAGGCAACGACGTGGCGGCGGACACGGCGAACAGACTCGTCAGCGGCGCCTCCTCGCCGTAGAAATACGCGATGTCGGCGACGGCGCGGCCCTGCTGCAGCAGCCAGGCGCTGCGCGCCAGGTAATCCATCCAGGGGCCGGCCAGCTCACTCCAGGTCTCGTGCCGGGTGAAGTACTGCCCGAATATCGACAGGGACAGTCCCGGCGCCCGCTCCGCGAAGGGCTGGTGCACGGACGTGTGGATCATCGGGCGGTTGACGCCCAGCGCAAAGGCGAGGTCCGCCACGGGCTGGAGCATTCTCGGCGAATGGGCCCAGGGCGCCAGCGCCGAGGTGAACAGTTCCGCGGCGACGAGATCGCGACCGTAGACGTTGGCGACGGAGGCGGCGCCGCGCAGTTCCGCCACATAACTCGGCCGCGGCTTCTCCCCCGGGGAAAGCTCCACAGCGCCCGCCGCGGGACATCCACATGGCGGCGCATTTCCAGGCCGTCTCCCGGGACGAGGCGGAAGGTTTCCAGCGCTTCTGCATAGACTGTCAGGCCGCGTTCGCGGGCGGCCCGGGCGACGACGCCGTAGTGGTGGTCGCGCAGCAAATCGGCGATGGTTCTGCGAAAGTCCCACAGAAAATGGTCGCTCGCCGCCGCGCTCTCGACCACGACACCGGTCAGCACCGGCAGCCAGGGCCGGGGATCGTAGCCCCGCCGGCGCTGAAACTGTTCGAGCATGTCATCAGTCCAGTTCTGTACGCCGGCCTCGTAACTGTCCATCATCAACGCGCCGAGGCCGCGACCGCCGATCAGGTCGGACCCCAGCGCCTCGGCATACTTCCCAAGGTAACGGTCCATATAGGACTGCACGTGCCCGCGGTTGAGTTTGTCGACCTCCAGGCCCGTGGCCGCCGCGGGGGCGGCGTGGTTCATGTGTCCCACCAGCGAATAGCCCATGCGCAGAACCACCCACTTGCCCGGCGGCGCCTGCCACCGCAGCACGCCGTTTTCGTCCACCTGGTCCGTCAGATCGACGACGTCGCGCTTGCGTACCACCAGTCCCTCGGGCAGTGTTGGCGTATCGATGGCATAGTAATCGCCGGCGATCCCGAACCCCGCCTTCTTCTCGAACATGTGCACCCGCGGTATCGAGTGGAGCAACCAGGTCGCGCACTTGAATCCGCTCGACCCGACCGGTGTCGCCCACAAGACGCTCCAGCGGCGCCCGGGAGGCCCCGGTGACTGCCGTGCCCCAGGCGAGCATGGCCCGGCCCGGCGGCCGCAACACGAAGCGGAAATGCGTGGCGGTGACGGGCTCGAATGTCGCGGTCGCCTGACTCTCGGGCCCGATATGGAGTCGCGTTACGGATCGAAATCTGCCGCCTTCGTCGCGAACCTTGAAGTTGACGAAGGTGCCCGGCGGGCCGACCGACGCGGTGATCGACCGCACTTCCCGGGGCTCGGGATACTCGAACTGGACCCAGAGGCGTCCGTCGGAATCGGCCGCCGACAACAGCTCGACCGCCGTCGAGGTGTCGCCGTCCGACAGCGCCGCTGCGTCCAGGGCTCCCGCGTTCGAT
The DNA here is from genome assembly GCA_034521205.1 of Halioglobus sp. Classification (GTDB taxonomy): domain Bacteria; phylum Pseudomonadota; class Gammaproteobacteria; order Pseudomonadales; family Halieaceae; genus Marimicrobium. Next base: position 856,750 of record JAXHMT010000004.1, on the reverse strand, counting down.
CTCACCCGGGCCGGGGGCGGCGATTCCCCGTTCTCCGTTTCCCTGTAGGCAATGACCACGGCATCGGCACTGTAGCGGGGCGTGGACTGCCGGGCGTCGCCGGCCACCAGCCAGTCGCCCTGTGCGCTGACATGCTGAAACGGCCCGGTCGCCGCGGGCAGCCCGGGCAGTTCTCCCTCGAACAGGCCGCCGCCCTCCACCAGCGTGCGGGACCAGACCAGCTTCTTCATCGCCTGCTCCGGGCGCACCCAGGGGCCGCCGGTCAAACTCCAGCCGGCGGAGGAGAAGACGCCGAATTCCAGACCGAGCCGGTCCGCGTGCCGCGCCGCCGCGCGCAGTGCCTCGCGCCATTCGGGCGACATATAGTCCACGCGGCGCTGCTGGAACAGCGGCGTTTCCAGGCCGATGTCCGTGGTGAACAAGCCGCCGATACCCGCCCCGGCCATCCAGTTCAGGTCCGCTTCGATACCCTCTTCGGCGATGTTCCCGTTCATCCAGTGCCACCAGACACGCGGCTTCGCGACCGGCGGCGGCGACTGGAAACCGCGCTGCAGCGCGTCCGCCGCCCGCTCGCCGGACGCGAGGCACCCGAATGCCCAGCAGATCCCCAGCGCACCGGCAAACGATCGCAGAGCGCGGCGGCGCCGCCTGCACAGCGCCGTCATCATCGATTGAACAACCGCCGCTTGAAAATCAATTTCAGGAAGCGCACGAACGTCGCAGTCGTCTGGTATTTTTTCTGAATGAACTGACTGCGATTGAAATAGATTCACCGGTATTTCTCATCACCCGTTGATGATTGGCCAGCAGTGCGATCATCATCTCCCGCCGAGAACTCCGGCCCCGTCGCTGGTGAGATCGTCGCTTATGGATTCGAATGAGGTCCGCCATATCGCCCGAAAGCTACAGCCGACGTCGGTGAATCTCGCCTGGCGGTCCCACCAGAGAAACTTCACCAGGCTTTCATTGAGGTGCTGGATGTTCGGTTTGGCATTGTCATCCAGCATACCATTCTGGGCTTGGCGGGTGTACGTCACCGCCAGACTGCGCTTTCCGGACGTCGGAATAACGGCCTCCAGGCTAGTCATCGCCACCGCCGCCGCGCCGGACTGTGACATGGTCGTGATTTTGGGGAAGCGCATGGCAGCACCCGGTTCGCCGCAGCCGCGCTGTGATAGCATGGAAGTTTTGGGGCCAGTAAGGATAGTTGCGGAGCAGTGCCATGACCGACCATACCCTGCTGCCGGCCGGCAACGCGAAGGACTACCTCTCGCTCGCGCGGTTCGACCACGCCACCAAGCACATCTTCATCCTGCCAGGGATCGTCTTCGCGCTGCTGTTCCGCGGTGAGCAGTCCGACAGCCCCGCTCTGACCGTTCTGCTCGGGCTGATCGTGGCAGTCTGCATTGCCTCGGCGAATTACACGATCAATGAATGGCTGGACCGCGACAGCGACCGTCATCACCCCGAAAAGTCGCAGCGTGCCTCGGTGCGGCGTGCCCTCAATCCCGCACTGGTGTATCTCCAATGGGCGGGGTTCCTGCTCGCCGGGCTCGGATGTGCCTGGACGGTCGGACTGGGAATGTTCAGCGTCGCGCTGATTTTCGCGCTGCAGGGGGTCGTCTACAATGTGCCGCCGATTCGCAGCAAGGACATCGCGATACTCGACGTGCTCTCGGAGTCGATCAATAATCCGCTGCGGTTGATGATCGGCTGGCTGATGATCGATCCGGGAACTCTGCCACCGGCCTCGCTAATACTGTCCTTCTGGCTGGGCGGGGCGTTCCTGATGGCGGCCAAACGCTATTCGGAGTACCGCGACATTGTGGCCAATCACGGCAAGGCGCTGCTGGTGAGCTACCGGACGAGCTTTCGCGGCTACAGTGCGCATTTGCTTTCGCTGACCTGCTTTGCCTACGCGACCCTGTCCACGGCATTTTTATCGATCTTTTTGGTGAAGTATCGCGCAGAATACATTCTCCTCCTGCCGCTCGTGGTACTGCTTTTCGTGCAGTACTACCACATGGCCTCACAACCGGCGAGTACGGCGCAGCGGCCGGAAGGCGCTGATGTCCGAGCGCGGTCTCATAACCACGGTCAGCGCACTTGGCCTCGTATTCCTGGTCGCCACGCTGGTGGACATGCCCTTTCTTAACTTCGTAACCGAGCCAAACTACATCACACTAGATAAGGATGGTGCGGTATTGCGGGTCGTGCCCCAGGACGCCCTCGCGGAATAAGCCATGGCCCCGGACCAGTCCCCGGTGACGCTAATAGTGTTCGACGTTGACGGCACGCTCTACCGCCAGACGCCGCTGCGCTGGCGCATGGCGCGCGAACTCATCCTTTACACGCTGGGCAATCGCGACACGAGCGCCTTTCGCGTCCTGCGCCGTTATCGTTCAGTCCGCGAAGCTCTGGCCGATGACGAGACACCGGACTTCGATGTGCGCGCCCGCGAGGCCGCAGCTCGCGCCAGCAGGTGCAGCCGCGCGACCGTGGACGCGATTGTCGCGGAGTGGATCGACAAGCGCCCGCTGCGTCACCTGGTCGGGTTCGCGCTACCCGGGCGTGGCGAAGTTTTTCGACGATCTGCGCGCCAGCGGGCGCACGATCGCGGTGCTGTCGGATTTTCCTCTGGGCGGTAAACTCGATGCGCTCGAACTGACAGCCGATATCGCGGTGGCGGCCACCGATCCCGAGGTGGGACTGGCCAAGCCGCATCCGCGTGGGCTCGAGCTGGTGATCGCGCAAGCCGGAGCACGCGCCGAGACGACGTTGATGATCGGCGACCGGTGGAGCGCGACGGGCGCGCGCACGCGCGGGCGCGGCAGGCGCGAATCCGCTCCGAGCGACCTCTGCCAGCGGGAAGGCCACGCATCGCGGGCTTCGACGATCCAGTGTCTGGCACCGCTGCGCGAGCAGGCCGCGGCGTGAGTCCCGTACTCGAAAAGTTCCGGCGCTATTGCATCACTGGCGGCATCGTCGCGATCGTCGATTCGGCGGGCTTTGGCAGCTGCGGTTTCGGGCACCACGCTGCTCGGTATCGCTGTAACGGTGATGCGTACTGCTTTCGACGTGGCAAGGCTGCTGCCGAAACAGTCGGACGCCGCTGGATTATAATTTCATGCAGCTCTTTCTTGGCAAATGGATGTTCGGCATCAGGCTGCGCGAGACTCTGAATAACGAGTTCGAGCTTTTGCAGGGCCCGGCGAGCGAGAACCGTTCTAAGGCATTTTTGATTTATTCCAATTTTATCGCTCGATTATGGGGCAGCAATGACCTGTGATAGGCTTTTTCGACCCCTTTCTCAAGCACATACAGGGTATTTCTTTTGAATAATAATACAACTATGCCCGGCGAGCTCCAGCTCAATCTTTGGCGGATTGCCTTTGTGGCATGCGCCCTAGCATGCCTGATCGCACTCTATCTGCTCCCGCCTGAGCTTCAGTCTTTCCAGGATAGGGCGATCGGTATCGCGGTCATTACGGGCAATAACGTCCACTATCGTCTATACGTCTACATTCTGGCACTCGTTGCACTCATCGCCCTGGCGTGCGCGATTTGCTGGGCCGTCCTCTCGGCACAAGGGCGGCGGTCTGGAATTACGAGGCATCGTTGGGTTGGCTGCTCGGTGGCTGCGCCGCGCTGAACATCCTCGCCTGGACATTACTGGAACGCGAAACTCTGTTTCTGGAAGTTGCCCTGCTGGCGCTGCTGCTCTACCTCTTCGGCTGGCCCGGTCACGGCTGGCGGGCAGTAAGTGCGACACGAGTACATTTACAGTCTGCGCCTGTATCAGTTGGCAGGGCGCGACCTTTGTTTTCATGCTCGGCGCCATCGAGCCCGACGCGGCGTACTGGTTGACCTGGATCGTCATCCTCTTCGGCTTATTACTCGGCCATAGGTTGACCAGTCGGTCGTACACTTCAGAGCCGATACAATGGTTGCGGATTGTAGGGTCCGCATTTGGCTGCTGGGTACTGCTCTCGCCGCTGCTCTATATTGCCGCTGGCGAGATTCACCATCTGGCACGGCCACGGGAGCAGATCCCGCTGTCGCCATCCAGCTTATTTTTATTGCTCTCCGGCGCGACCATGGTCGCCTACGCAGCCCGTCGAGGCCGCCGCTTGCCGGGTGTCGCCTTCGGCGCCCTGAGCGTGTTAATGAGCACGATTGTGCTCAATGGATATAACGCCTCCATTACTTACAACTTCTACGATATGTTTCATCTGGGTGAGAAGATTCTACCGCTGCAGCAGTGGAGCAGTTTCTCGCTGCTGCCATTCGTCGACTACATGCCGACGCACGGTCTCGCCGATGTATTCCCCAGTCTCTCTACCAATGGCTCGGCGGCGGCGAACCCCTGGAAGCACTGATCTGGGGCAACGGGCATTTCATGGGCTGGTTCATGCGCGCAATCGCCATCGCGCTGCTGTACGTCTTCATGTCGCAACTGTTACCGCCGGTCACGACATTTTTTCTGCTCTGGCTGCTACCGACCTACCACATTTTCGAGCCTTACTACACCTGGCTGCTCCTGCCAGCCCTGCACGTTCTGTTGATGAACCGCTATCGCAGCGGCTGGCTCTGGTGGCTGATGCAGTGGCTCCTGACACTGGCGCTGTTCCTGTGGCGACTGGATTTCGGGATCGCTTCCACTGTCGCGTCCCTGGCCCTTGCCGTTCTGGTCGCCTGGCACGCCGCCCGATGGTCCGTGCTGCTGGAGTCTGTCGCCGGCGCGGTTGTCGTCGCCGCCTCGGTCCTGACGCTGTACTACTTACTTTCCCCATCTGCCGATATCATGCGACACCTTGCCCTGATCAAGGCCTACATGAGCAACCAGATTCCACTGGTGTCATTGTCGGCGTATTACCGGGAGATCAACTATCCTTTCGTCCTGCAGTATCTCGCCCTGCCCGCCCTATCTGCCCTGATTTTCGCTTGGTCGCTGAGCATTGTGCTGCGCAGAGACAGCACTGGTACTGGCTTTGTTCTGGACCTGCTGATCGCGTATCTCGGGGCCATAACGCTGATCCTCTCGGTGCGGTCGCTTCAGCGGCACTCTCTGATCTCGGGCGACTTTAACGTCTATCTGCACCTGGTGCTCGTCGTGCTCTTTATGGTCAGGCATCTGCCTGCCGTGACCCGGTTGGGCAGTTCAACGGTCCTGGCCTGCTTTATGATGGCCACCTATCTCTTGCTGCCCAAGGCCGAGGACTTTCTGCATCGCGCCATGTATCACCCGCCGGTCGTCCGGGAGTACCCGGCTCCGTTGGCCGAGGGGACACTTCCCCGGTGGCGACCTGAACAGCCGCGACTGCGTGACAATGTCGATCGGTACGACGATATCGTGGCCTTCATGTCCGAGAGCCTCGACGAAGGACAAAGCTTTTACGATTTTTCCAACGCGACACTACTGTACGCACTCGCAAACGTCAGGTTGCCGGTTTTTATACCGCAGACGGCCTACCAGTCATCGGAGATAATACAGCGGAACACCGTGGCGCGATTGCGCGGGCTGCGCGAGGCGAACCGTCTGCCATTCGTCGTCTTCAGGCAGGGGAACACCGGCTGGGACCAGCTGGACGGCGTGGACAATGCGCTGCGGTCCTACCTGATTGCCGAGTTCATTTACCGACACTACAAACCGTGTCTTCGTCTCGATGACTTCGATATCTGGGTCGACCGGGACCGCCCGGATGCGGATGACTGCATCGGGGCTCTGCGCAACCGCTCCCGGGTGGCGGCCGACCTCGCCGGTCGAGCGAGGCCGCTTGCGCCCGGCTACCTGGAGCAGTTCATCGCTTTTCGGTCCCTTCCGGAAATCTGGGCAAGGCTGGACGATGTCGACGAATCACTGTCTGCGCGACCACCACTCTCCGTGCGACCCCTGGACGGGCAAAGAATCGAAATTAGTGCCGCTGGCGAGGATATCGGTTGTCGTGGGCGGGCATGTTATCTGGACCTGACGGTCACGGCATCTGCCGAGACAACGGCTACGGTCGGGTTTCTCGGCGATGAGCGCATGAGTTTTACGATTCATCCCGGCAAACGACGCTACCGGATTCGTATCAGCGCCCTGTGGCACTGGCATCGAGCCGACAGGATCGAGCGCCTGGAGATCGTGGCCGATAGACCAGTCGATATTGATACCGCGGCTATTGTTATCGTGGAGTAAAAGTTCACCGCAGGAATGGGCACATGAGTGAACCACATTGTATCTGGGACGCCGAAGCATCCCTGGGTGAGGGCGTTATCCTGGTGTCCACGGGAGCAGAGGCTCTACTGGTGGACATCTGGAATCCCGCCTCTATGCCCTGGGTCCAGGCGACACGCGAGAGCAATGGGATCTTTACGGCAACATCAGCGCCCTGGTGCCGTGTGAGAAGGGAGGCTTTCTGGCGACGCTGCGCGACGGCATTTATCATCTCGACCCGGGAGGTCCGACACTGACCTGGCTGATTCCCCTGGAAGCCGACCTGCCGGGCAATCGTTTCAATGACGGGTACAGCGATACCCGTGGCAACTTCTGGTTTGGCAGCATGGATGACGGCCACGCGAAAGCGTCGGGCAGGTTCTACCGCCTCGATGCCGGCGGCCAGGTTCACTCCCTAGATGACTTCGGCACCTTCTGCATCACCAACGGACCGACCTTCAGTGCCGATGGCCGCCATGTATACTTCACCGATACCGTCAACAGAGCCATCCACCGCGCGCCTCTGGCTGCCGATGGCACACCCGGCGGGCCCGAATTGTTTATCGACTTTCGTCCGTATGCCGGTCATCCCGACGGCATGTGCGTGGATACCGAGGGCGGCCTCTGGGTCTGCCACTACGGCGGGGCACAGATCAGCCGCTTCTCGCCCGCGGGAAATTATGACTATTCCTTGTCATTGCCGGTCCCCAATATAACCAAGTGCTGCTTTGGCGGGCCAGACATGGCGACGCTGTTCATCACGACTGCCCGGGGCGCGCCGGGACCCGGCGCCAGCGACCACCCCCTTTCCGGAGGCTTGTTCGCGGTGGACGTGCCCTTCCGGGGTATTCCCATCACACCCGTGCCAAATCCTCCCGGCGCGGCAAATACCCCTAGGACCTGAGTCGCCTGGCCGCCAGCGTAAGGCGATAAAAGAAAAGCGGCGCCAGGCCGACCAGTGCGAGGGTCAGCATGGTTTTCACCGAGAGAATATCGCTTGGAGCGTCCAGTCTGGCCAGTGTGGCGCCCGCGTAAACCCACACTGCCACGACAATGGTCTGGCTGAAAAATGTGGCGATGACATAGGTGGAAAACCTTATTTTTGTCAGACCGCACAAAAGATTCACCAGGAAAAAAGGGAAAATCATCAGCAGTCGTATGCTGAACAGATAGTATCCGGCGTCGGCTTTTATTCCCCGATTGATTATGTGGAATTGTTTTTCGAACCGGTCGCTGAGCCAATCCCTGAACAGATAGCGAGACCATAGAAAGACCAGCGTGGAACCCAGTGTGCTGGCGACGGTACAGGCCACCAGGCCGACCCCGAACCCGAACAGGCCCCCCGCCAGCAAGGCAAAAATCCCTGTAGCCGGCAGGGCCATTCCGATGCATAGCGAGGAAAACGCCACATACATCAGAACCACGGTTAGCGGATGCTCCCTGTAGTAGTCCAGATAAAGGCTTCGCTGCGACTCCAGGTATTCCAGGGAGATATAAGGTGACAGGAGAGCAAAAAGAACAAGCGTCGCCGCCAGGACGCCCAGCCCCCAGATCATTTTCCACTGTGGGGTCGCTACCAGCATGTGTGCGTGCGCCCTATACCCATACCACGAGAATGGACAAGCATAGCACAGGGGGTTCGGGGGCATGCCCGGATCCGATGGCGGCCGCAAAGCGACGCCAGCTGCCCACGGCGGGACTTAGACACAGCTCACACTCTCCTGGCCCAACCGGTGTTTATTCCTCAATCTCAACTAGGTAGTATTGACTGTCCCGCGACCGGGGAAGCGTTGTGGTGTGCTAGACTCTGGATTCGGTTTCCCTGTATGCACGCGTCTGGCGAGCCGGGCACGCAAACGACATTTATAGGTTGATGTATGAGTAATCCCCTGCATATGGCTCGAAGCATGGGCAGCTTCCTGCTGAGCAAGAAGATGCAACACATGATTGTCCATGTGACCAATGCCTGCAATTTCCGTTGCGACCACTGTTTCGTCGATTTCGAAACCAGCAAGCGGGATCTGAAACTCCATCATTACCAGAAACTGGGCGCCGAAAGCCCGCCCCTGCTGTGGCTGGATATCGGCGGCGGCGAGCCATTCCTGCGCAAGGACCTTGCCGACATCATCCTCAGCTTCGACAGCAAGATCGTGCACATTCCCACCAACGGCTCGCTGATCCCGCAAATGCTCAAGCAGATTGAAAAGATCCAGCAGCACAGCGACCGGGAGATCATCATCGGCCTGAGCCTGGACGGACTGGAAGATACACACAATCTGATTCGAAAGGCCCCCGGAAACTGGGACCAGATCTGGGACGCATTCGAAGCGCTGCGGCCTATCAAAGGCGTCTCCGTCAAAGTTTGCACGGTCATTCATCGCGGCAATTACGATGAAATCATTCCGCTCATGGAGGAGGTCCAGAGTCGCGGCGTGGATTTTCACTCGGTGATTCTGCTGCGGGGCGATCCGCTTAACAAAGCGGTACACCTGCCCTCGACGGATGAATTGCGCGAACTCGGCAAGCAGATGTTCGAGATTCTGGACCGCTACGACTACGGCAAGGGTACCCTTTCCGCCCATATCCTCAAGAATTTTCACCGCTATTTGTGGAACACCTCGCTGAAAACCATCGACGAAGAGCGCCAGGTCATCCCCTGCCTTGCTGGTCAGAGCCAACTGGTGGTCTGGGGGGACGGACAGGTATCGAGTTGTGAAATGCTGCCCAGTGTGGGCGACATCAGGGAAAATTCGCTCGGCGAGGTTATTGCCAGCGACGCATTTCAGCAGCAGGTAGAGGACATTCGCAACGACAAGTGCCATTGCACCCACAATTGCGCGATGCTGGACAGCATTTTCTTCAATCCCAAAAACCTGCCGAACCTGATGTATCAGCAGGTCAGCTGAATTGCCTGGTTCGCACTGCGTCGTCATTCCATTTTTCAATCGCGTCTCCCAGGTCAGGACTTGCCTGGAGTCGCTTCTGGCGCAGGCGCTTACCGACACAGAGTTTCTCCTGGTGGACGACGCGTCCACCGAGCCCCTCGATGCACTGCAATCCCTGCTTGGGCAAGCTGCCGTCAATCTGATCAGTCACCCGGCGAACGAGGGAGTGGCTGCGGCGAGGAACTCCGCATTGCACTGGTGCCGGCAGCGCGGCCATGCACTGGCCATAATGATCGACAGCGATTGCTCGCCGGGACCGGACTTCATTACGACGCACGTTACGTTGCACGCGGCGATACCGGACGCGGCATGTATCGGCGCGGCAATTGTCGGCCAGGGCAGCACCCTGTGGGCGCGTATTGACGGCCTGGCATCCTGGGTACACGCCGCGCCACACTACCCGCAACACGACGTCGAGTCGCCGTATCACCTGCCGACGACCAACTTCAGTGTGAAGATGAATGCCCTGCCCGAACGGGAATTCGTATTCGATGAAAGGCTTATCACCGGCGAAGACTGCCTGCTGATTCGCGAGTACCGGCAACACTCCAGGCGGGTGGTGTTTTCGCCGCAACCTGTGATCTATCACCGTGACCGCGACCGATTGCGGGACGTCATCCGCCATCATTACAAATGGGGACATCACCAGTATTTCGTTCAACTCGGCCGGGACATATCCCCACACGTGTTCAATCCCGTATACAGGGTCCTGTTTCTGCTGTGCTTTCTGCCCGCCTGGATATTCTATGCGCTGATGGGAGCCACCCTTAACATCTTGCCCTGGCTGCGAACGACGCCACGGAACATTGTATTCGCCCCGGCGATTTACGTGTTATGGCTTTTCAAAGGTGTGGCGGTCATGGAAGCCGCGGTGCGCCCGCGCGCGGTGATGCGGCGGCCCCGGCAGCGAATTCGCTATCGCGTTTTCGATGGTGTATCGGGCGCTGCGTACGAGGAGATGGCAGAAGCGCCACTTCGGGGCAGTTGATCGAGAATTTCGGCACAGATCTCACCAGGCGACTGGTCGATGCAGACGCTCACGCAATCGACCGGCGGCTCGAGCGCTTCAAACTGGCTTTCCAGCAACGCCGCCGGCATGAACTCGTGGTTCCGTTCGGCCATACGCGCGGCAATGACCTCTCTCGAACCCTGAAGAAAAACCGCAAACACGTTGGCCTGGTCAATACCAAGGATTTCCCGGTGTGACTGCTTGAGTGCCGAGCATGCGAGCACCAGGGAGTTCTGCTGTTCAATAAGGGAGGCCAGCCGTCTTAGCCACGGAATCCGGTCCTCGTCCGTCAGCGGTGTCCCCGAACGCATCTTTTGGATATTGGCGAGCGGGTGATAATCATCCGCGTCAAAAAAAGGTACTTCGAGCCGGGTCGCCAGAAGCCGGCCAACCGTCGACTTACCCGCGCCGCTCACACCACAGACAACCAACTTCATTTGCGCCAGTCTGTCGAGAAGAGCCCCTCGCGATCGATCCGCGCATACCCATGTGCGCCAAAATAGTCCCGTTGGGCCTGAACAAGCCTCGTGCCCAGCCGGCTCGGACTGCAACGAATCCAGCCAGGACAGCGACGCCGAGAACGCCGGAACGGGAACGCCGGCTTTGATGGATGTTGTGACGAACATTCGCAGGGCATCAATATGCGGGTCGATGTGTCCCCCAAGAGAGATCGATTCTGCGGTCGTGAATCGATCCAGCACCGCCGCGCGGACGACACAGCCGCCCCGCCACGCTCGGGCCACTGCCGCCAGGTCGACCTCCCAGCCGAAGTCGCGATTTGCGGCTGCGATGACATCGAACCCCTGAACGAAGCTGCAGAGCATTCCCGCTACCAGCGCTGATTCCAGGATCGGCGGCCAATCGGAATCGTCGGTAACATCGCGCAACGCCGAGCTATCCATGCGTCGCTCGCTCGCCGACACCTGCCGCTGCAGGAGCGCGGCTGCGATCGTGGGTACCGCGACGCCCAGTTCCAGCGCGGCTTCCAGCGTCCACCGCCCCGTGCCCTTGTGCTCGGCCCGATCCGAGATGACGTCGATCAGCCGACCGCCTGTACGGTCGTCGGGAGTACTGAGGATCCCGGCGGTGATGTCGACCAGGAAGGACCCAGCGGGCCCGCCTCGCCACCCACGGAACAGCTCCACCTGCCGGGCAGGCGACATACCCAGTCCCTCGTCAGCAAATTGCCAGACCTCGGCAATCAACTGCATGAGACCGTACTCGATGCCGTTGTGAACCATTTTCACGAAGTGCCCGGCGCCGCCGGGGCCGGCCTCGACAAGGCAGTGATCCTCGCCGACCCTCGCCGCCAGGGCCTCCAGCACCGGTCGCGCAATACCGACGGCTGCAGGCTCTCCACCGACCATGATCGAAGCGCCATGACGCGCCCCTTCGATACCGCCGGAAATACCTGTGCCGAGAAAATGGATACCGGATTTTCGGAGCGTGTCACAACGGCGCTCGGTATCCCGGAAGTGCGAATTCCCGCCGTCGATCACCACATCGCGGGGTGATAGCAGAGGTTCGAGGTCGGCCAACACCCGATCAACCGGCTCACCCGCCTTGATCATCAGGAGTACGATCCGCGGCTGTTCCCAATGATTGAACAAGATGAGCGGACGTCAGTGGTATGCCATACGCTCTAGATCAGTACCCTCATATTCGGCAGGGTCATAGCTGAAAACGCGGACGTCAAAACCGTCGCCGACAAGATGAGCGGCAAGGTTCCTTCCCATCGGCCCCAGGCCGACAATCCCGATCGCCGTCACGATGCTAGATCAACACCTGATCGATCCGAAAACACATTCTGATACTCCCTCGCGATCACTCTTACCGGTCAAAGCGACCATCTTTATTCCTCGGCGGCGCTCTCCCCGACTTCCACCTTCTGCATGTAACCGATCGACTGCAGCTGCCGGATCTGCTGTTCGGTCAGCTCACTCGACTTTGACGGCTGCCGGGGCTTGCTGTCGACATAGTCCAGGAGATAGCCGTCGAACTGCAGCGCCCAGGGAGGCGCCGACAGTGGCTTCCTCTCACCCGGATCCCGCTGCAGGTCAAAAAACTCACTGCCATCCGAAACCTCGTACCAGATGGACTTCCTGTCACCGCGCCTGATACTCACCTGCTCTTCCCCGTACGAGATGCTGGACGCGAACAGCGTCCGCTCCGCCAGCTCCGGCGAGGATTCCATGGCCGCTTCCAGGTAATATCCCGGCCAGTCCCGGGGGGAGAAATCCATTCCCAGCCAACGGGCGGCGGAGGGTGCGATGTCCACCAGACTGACCGGCTGATCGATCTCCGCGCCGTCGTAATCCGGATGCCAGATCATCAGCGGCACATGGAGCATTTCCTCGTACATCTTGTGGCCGTGCCCGTAACGGCGCGGATAGGAATCGCTGTAACCTTCGAGGCGCAAGGGGTCTATTCCAGTCTCCGCGTGGTCACTGAACTCCTCGCCGTGATCGGAATACAGGATGACGACCGTATCTTCAAGGGCCCCGATGTCCTGTAATTCATCCAGTGTCGCGGCAACGGCCTTGCGCACTTCGCGCACGGCGGCCACGTAGACGAGATAGCGCCTGCAAAGGAGCGACTCCTCGTCCTCGTCACAGGCCGCGATGGGCGCGACCCGCGCCATCGATTCGCGCTCCCGCGAGGTCAGCTCGTCGAGATGCGCATCGATTTTCTCCTCCTCTTTCGGGTGCCAGTCGTGGGCCTCCATCAGATGCAGCAAGTAGAGAAGTTGCGCCCGTCGTCTATTTGCTCGGCAAAGGAGTGGATCATTTCGGAAACCATCGGTTGCCAATTCGTTTCGTACTGGACCACCTCGTCGAATCCCCGCAGCAATCCCATGCTGAGAAACGGGTTATACGTCCAGGCGGACGCCGAGAACACCGCCGTGTTGAAACCGCGCCGCTCGGCCACCTCCGTGAGGAAGGTTGTGTCCTCGTGGGCGGGCACGGGCGCCTGGGTCCCCAGTTCGGCGATCGGATCGGGAAAGCGCCCCGCGCCATGCGCATACGGCCACAGCCCCGTCAATGCCGACCCTATCGCCGGCACCGTCCAGGGAGAGGTGGCCGTGACCTGCGTGAAGTCCAGTGCACTGTCACGCCAGTCGGCCAGAGCATCCTTTTTATCTAGGTCGCCGAGGCCGTAGAACACGTCCGCCCTGACGGTATCCATACAGATAAACAGCAGATTGCGCACCGGCGCGGGGAAGCGTTGCAACAGTTTCGGCGGGCTCCGGCTCCTCGGCGCAGCCGATAACCGCCACCAGCACCACCATACTTACCCATCGTAATTGACGCCACATCATCGATAGTCACCCACGCTGCCCGGCATCCCGGTCCAGACGGGAACCCCGGTTTGATTGATGCTCACCCGCGCAACCCGGCCCGCGGGTGCCCCGTCCGCCGGACACCGACGACCATAGCTGTCGTCTGTCCATGTCACGTCCGTTTTCTCCTAGGCAAACTTCGCCGACGGATATTAGCGGTGACTAACCCTCACAGCCACTGTGCCCGACCGTTGGTCGCACCGCGCGCCGAGACAACAATCACGCGAAGAATCAAAAGGTTGAAAACATCACAGCGCCCGCCCCCCAACCGCCAGGAGCGGAGAGAGGAGCGGTTTTTGTTTCACCCCCGACCGCAGTAATTGGCAGATCCGGGAGCGGCCCGACGGAAAGACCGCGCAAGAAGATTGACAACCTGCGTATTTTCGAGTACTCTAAATCAATACAACTTTATTGCGGCGGTCTGGATAAGGACGATGGACGCGATGGCTTGGCAGGCATGGCCCGACGCCGTGCCCCCAAAACGCCCCCCGTACCCTTGACGCTCGAGCAACAGAGGCGAGTCCATCATGAAACGGTCTGCGCACGCCGTTTCGCAGCACGCGTTGTGGCCCTGGCTGTTCGCCCTGTGCCTGTTTTCCCCGCTGGCCAGTGCCAGCAGGAATATCCTGTTTATCTCGATCGACGACATGCGCGTCGAACCGCGAGGCCATCACGCCCAATATCGACGCGCTGGCGGCGCAGTCGACCCGCTACACCAACGCCTACGCAGCGGTGCCCGTGTGCGTGGGGTCCCGCACCACGGTGATGACCGGACTCAAGCCCAGCACCCACGGTGTCGGACTGACCGTTTTCAACCTGAATGGCTACGACGAGCTGTTCGCCGATCCGAATACGCCCACGCTGCCCGGGGCGATGAGCGACGCCGGCTACTTCACCGCAACGACCGGCAAGTTGACCCACAAGCCGCACCCCGACCGGTGGGATGTCGCCGAGCCCTACCCGGAAATCTACCTCCTTCTTCGATCCGCATGGAGACCCGGGGCCCGACGGCACCTACCTGGAGGCCACGGTGCTGGCGCCCGGCGAAACCCACCCCGACCAGGCGATGGCGGACTGGGCGCGTAGGACTTCATCCAGACCTACGAGTGACAGCCAGCCCTTCTTCCTCGCCGTCGGTTTCTACCTGCCGCACATTCCCTGGCAGGTGCCGCAGTGGGCGTGGGACCTGTACCCCGCACCACTTACCCACACGCCAGTACCGGGGGACCTGGACGACGAGTCGGACGCGGCGGTGGAAACCGCCAGACGCCTTTACTGGAACGGGGTACCGCAGTACGACCTGGTACTGAACGCGGGCAAGGTCGAGGACTACACCCGGGCCTATCTCGCGTCCATCTCCCACACCGACGCCATGGTGGGGCAGGTCCTCGACGCGCTGGCGGCCAGCGACCACGCCGCCATACCACCGACGTCGTGCTGTGGTCCGACCACGGCTACCATCCTGGGCGAGAAGTTCCACTGGCGCAAGGGCGCATTCTGGGAGACGGCGGTTCAAGGTACCCCTGTACATCAAATCGCCGTCGATTCCCGCCGGCGACATGACCGACGAAGTCAGCTTGCTGGACCTGGCGCCCACGGTGCTCGATCTGGCGGGGGCGCCGCCGAATCCGGAGCTTCGAGGGGGTATCCCTCGTTCGGGCCGCGCAGTCCCGTGGAGATCTACCACGGTAACGGCATGGCAACGGTCAGCGCCGGCACCAAGAACATCAGTACTGACGTCAACACGTCCACGCCTGGTAGCGGACCTGGGGTCCTGCTACCTGCCCAACGACCCCTTCGAGGAAGTGAATCTCGCCCCTCCCCCGCCGGAGGTGCTAAAGACCCAAGCATTGTAAGGGATTTCACGTTGTCCGGCGCCACCGCGATTTCCGGCCCGCCATGAAATCGAGTGAACCGGGTCCCAATGCTCCGGTCTCATTGATTGACAATTACCGACGTGCTGAATGTTAACTAGGGGGTCCTGTTTGCCTGAGAACATCACTTTCCCGCCCGCGTCAGGTTTAGAGAGTAGCGGTCGGGTCCCGGCCAGCATATTGAGGTGAGTATCAAATGGCCAGATTCCAGCGCGGAATGCGAAATCTCGACATCGAGCTCACGAACCGGTGCAACGCCCAGTGCACGTTCTGCCCGCGGGACCAGACCCCCGACCAGGGTTTCATTTCGGAGGATACCTTCAAAAAGAGTGTCGATCGGGCGCTGGAACTGGAGCTGACACCCAAGATCCACTCGGCGGGCCAGGGCGAACCGACCCTGCATCCGCAACTGCCCGAGTTCGCCCGGTACGCCCACAGCAAGGGCATTGATTTCGGGTTTACCACGAACGGCTCTCTGCTCACCGAGGAGCTGGCCGAGGAAATACTCGACGCGCAGGTCAGCCACATCGTGTTCAGCATCAGCGACCTCGACGAGGATTACGAGGAGGTCTACGCCCTGAACTTCGATGTCACCCGCGCCAATATCATGCGTTTTCTCGACATGAACGAGGCCCGCGGCAAACCCGTAAGGACCAACGTGAGCCTGGTGGCCCACGATCTGAACCGCCACAAGCTGCCCCAGTACCGCAAATTCTGGAAGCAGGCCGGCATCGACGAATTCATGAACTACGAGCAGACCAACCGCGGCGGCGCCTGCGATATCGGTTTGTACTTCGTGGACAACGACGGCTACAAGGAAGAAGCTGCCGGCATACTCGCCAGCAACGGCCTGCACCACGTCTGCGGCGTGCCCTTCATCATGCTCTTTATCGGCTGGAACGGGCAGTACTACCTGTGCTGCAACGACTACCGCAAGCTCTCACCCCTCGGCTCGGTGTTCGACCATAGCATCGAGGAAATGGACGACATCAAGTGGAACAAGTTCTTCGAGGATGAGATCCCCGAAGCCTGCAAGAACTGCGATCTCGACGTCACCAACAAATTCCGCGAGGCACTGTTCGAAATCGAGGCCGGCGAATCATCGCCCGATAAGATCGACCTCCTGGTCACGGAAACACGGGAACAACAGGAATCGCTGGAGCAGATCTATTCGGTAGCGAAGTAGCAATGAATGCCTTTGCTGTATCCTGCCTGATCATCGTCGCCGCCGCCGTTGTCGTCTTTCTCGCTCGCAAGCGTTCCACCACGCCGCAACAGCGTCAGGCAGAGCCAGAACCGATTGCAGCGCCGGCAACGGAAAACCCCGAATCGCCTCTGAATGACGCCGTTCGCACGGGCGTGCGCGCCTTCATGAAACAGCACTACGAGGAGGCTTTCGAGTTACTGGAACCGCCGGCCCGACAGGGCAATCTCAAGGCCCAGCAGTTGCTGGCCAAGATGTACTACGCCGGACACGGGGTGCCCGCGGACAGGGAGCAATACCTGTACTGGCTGAAGCGCGCCGCCGACAACGGCGACAAGCCGTCCAAGGCCAAGGTCAAGAAGATCGAGCAGGGCAGAACCGAAGCGCACTGAGCGGGACCGATGGGGTCAGAGTCATCGCACCATGGGGTCAGAGTCATTGAATGACTCTGACCCATTGGCCCGACACCATTGGTCAGGGCTACGCGGGCTCCCGGTAATTCAGGTTGATCAGGCGCCGCTTGCCCTTGCCGGCAAAGCTGGCGTGGACGGTGCGGAAGTTCAGGACGATCACGTCGCCGGGATCGGTTTCCACCGGCGTGCAGGGCAGTTCGCTGGACTGCACACCGAACACCTCGTGCATACGATCCGGGAAACCCTGCCCCTTGAGTACGTCGTTGACGTAGGGGTCGCCAAAATAATTCGTGCCGGGCATTACCCGCAGCGCACCCGTATCCGCCGTGAGCGGGTCGAGGTAGAGCAGCAGTTTGATATGCAGCTGCGTCAGGGGCGAATGATAGACATCCCGGTGCCAGGTCGTCTCGCAGTCGAGCACATCCCCCGAGCTGTCCGCCCACTCCCAGTCGCTGCCGATCAGGCTGTCCGGGATTGCGGTAATCCTTTGGTCTTCCTTCAACGATGCGAGTGCGGCGTGGTAGTCCAGGATGGACGGCAGCATGATGCGGTCCCCCTGGGCGTAGTCCAGGGGAATGCCCTCGTTGTCCGGGTCGGACATGACCCGGTCGAAGGCCTCGGTGATCTCCGGAACGCGGTCCGCCAACAAACCGCGCAGCACCAGGAACCCGAAGGTACTGAAATAGCGCTGCTGGGTTTCCGACAGCAGGTATGATCCGGAATCAGACATATTCTTCTCTATAGCCTGTGTAGTGTCCGCGGCCACGTCTCCTTGCCCTCGTTCGTGCGAACCTGTTCGCTGGTGCAATCCGGCCAGTTTAATTGATGAGTTTCCAAATGCCAATCTGGCCGTTCTCCGCATGCCTGACGGCGTCGACGCCGGCGTGCCATTCGGCCTGTTACAGCGCCCCGTCGGGATGCCGAATAATCGTCAACAACAGCGACCCCACCCGCACCCCGAACTTCGACAACTCCGACTCGTTGATGAGCACCTCTTTCGACACCAGGTACATCCTGTCGTCCACCCGCACATCGATATCGCTGTCGCCGACCGGGATGCGCAGGACGTAATCGAGAAAGACACTGTTGCCCGCCTGTTCGAGCGTCCCTTCACCGACTACGTCCCCGGCGGTACCCCGGTAGCGATTGCGCCCGTCGGGCGTCAGCGTCCAGACCCTGCGCTGCTGTTCGCCGTCGTCAAAGACGAAGTCCTCCTCCAGCGTGCCCACGCCGTTTTCCCAGTACGCGTCGATCTCCGCGTTGAACGTGCGTATCACCCTGCCCGAACGATTCTGCACCACGCCGTGGGCGGTCAGTCTGCCATCGAAAAACCTTTCCACATCCAGGCGCGGTTCGAAATCACCGTAATCCTCCACCTGAACGCCCGCACAGGCGGCAAGGAAACCCACCATGACCAGTATTATCGCTCGTTGCCACATTGCACTTCTCCAATACCCGATACTTCCGGTACGCACTGGAGCCGCGGCCCGATCAGCGGGCCCTGTGGATTCGTATGCACAGGAACGACAGATCCGCCGAATGCACGCATATGCGCGCGCAAAAAAAAGCCGAGGGCATCTGCCTCGGCTTTTCTGTATATAGATCGAACACTTTCGCGATTACCCGAACATGCGTTCAAACGGCCTTGTTGCCAATCTACCTGCGTTCAGTTCTCTGTTTTTAGTCGCCCACTTTCAATTGGCCGCCTTTACCAAGGCCGCCTTTAACGTTCTGCGCCTCATAGTTACGCAACGCTATAACCATCTTGTTAAAGGAGTCAGCAAAAGCAGCCGCAATGATCTTGCCTTCCGGCGTATCGGTAAATCCACCGGCACCCGCGCCTGCGCCTCTGAACATACCACCAAAGAGAGAGAAGTCGTAGTTTCTGGCACTGCCAACAGACGATGCAATCTGCACACTGGAGCGATTGTCGATGAGCAACAAGGTCGTAGAAGCATCATTCGACTTCAAGCCTCCTGCAACTGCTGCACCCACACTCCCGAGCATGCCACCAACCAGACCACCCATGCCACCGGTGCCCTTTTCGGAAAATTGAATGGAGGGGCTCATCGTGTAGTCAGCCGCGACGACCTGACCCTTACCAAAATTACTGCCGCTGCGCGTTTCGCCAGATCTAGCCAAATCACGCTCCGTATTCATGCTATCCATGGCAACGCCGCGCTCGACGATAACAAAGCAGTTTGACTGCTGGATCATCGTACGAATCACCGGAATTGTACTGCCCAATTCAGGATATCGGCGTGAATAGGAATCCCACCATGACTTTGATCTGTCCTCGTACACACCCATCGTGCCCAGGGGCTCGGAACAGCTTTCCAGCCCGCTATTTTGACCCGCAGAGTTACCTCCAGCCGCGCCACCGGTAACCGCATTACCCTTGCTGCCGCCGCCCAACACGGGAGCGGTGCCCTCACATCCGGCCAGGCCCAGAAGGGACACACTCAAGACTCCGAGAAAAAGCTTTTTGATCATGGTGGCACTCCAGTTTTTATTGCTTGTGATTTTGCTTCTCACTTTGCTCCAACTTCCTTCCAGACGCCTGTCAGCTCATTGGTTCCGGAACTGGCGGCGACACAAAGCACGAGTATAAGCCGATCTCCGGACATTGTAAAATGTGCCTTCCATGATAATCCACGCAGCCAGGGTTGGGTCGCACCAGCTATTCATCGCTCTGATCAAGATTTCTGCTGCAACCAGAGTATGGTGGCATTGACTATCGGACTCGGCCCGAGAATCCGGGGCCTCTGCCGGTAAACAAACTCCTTCAGTCGGGCGCCAGTTGCATCAACCGTATTGCTAGGCCACGCGCTCGTAGCGCCGCGGGTTCGCACACATGGTATAGGTAAACGCGCCAAAGCTGGTCGCACCGTGTCTGTACTCAACAGACACGCCGAATGTACGCATATGCGCGCACCGGCTTCGGTCATATCGAC
Source organism: Halioglobus sp. (assembly GCA_034521205.1). Classification (GTDB taxonomy): domain Bacteria; phylum Pseudomonadota; class Gammaproteobacteria; order Pseudomonadales; family Halieaceae; genus Marimicrobium. The sequence continues at coordinate 836,812 of JAXHMT010000004.1, read as the reverse complement.
GATCGCTACATTGTTAGTAAACAAGTTCCTGCCAGCGCTTCGACTGCACCAGTCGTGACTTGAGCTGCTCCCAGTCCTCATCGGGGCCCAGGTGGTCCGCTACCACTGCATCGAGCACGGCCAGGATTTCCTCGCGGCCGGCGACGAAGACCGCGCCGGCCTCGCTGCGCAGAATTGCCAGAATCTGTTGGGACTCGCTCTCGAAAAACGAACGCACGTCGATCGGATCGCCCCAGTGCGGCCGGGGGCTCACCGCCCTGAAACGCTCGAAGGAGTCCTCCCGGTCGTAGCGTGAAAAATCGTCGAGCGTCTCGTTCATGTAGAGCAGTTCGGATCCCGAGCGCGCCATGTTCAGCAGGCGCACCTGCCCGGACCAGCCGCCCAGCTCCTCGTCAACAGACCACGTGCCGTACCAGCGCACGGAAGGGCGCGACGCCGGTGCCCATTCCGATCAACAGCAGATCCGCCGACGTGTCCGCCGGCAGTTCCCACGGTTGGCCGAATGGGCCGTTGACCGTGAGTTGATCGCCGGGGTCGAGGTCGCACAGGTAATTGGAGGCTATGCCGGGCCAGGATTCGCCGCTGTACTGGTCGATATAACTGCAGCGCTTGACGCAGATCTTGACGCGCGTCCGGTCCGGGGCCACGTACTCCGGTGCGGTCCGCGATGGTATAGAGACGGAAGTGGTGCAGGTGCCCCGGCGACCCTGGTGCGCCGCCGGCTCTCGCTTGCAAGGGCCCCTCGACGGTTGCACCGCGACATCTGCCCGGCGTGCGTCTTCCCGCCGGGCAGGCAGTTCCAGAGTCAGTTCGCGGACATCTTCGGCCGACCCCTCGGGCGTGAGGCGGGTGGTTGCCGCCACACTCGCCCGATGGCGTTCTCCCGTGTCGTAGTCTCTCGAGTCGCATGTTATCTCCTCTATCCACTGCCGAGGCCGGCAAACCCCATGAAAGACATCGACAGTATTCCGGCCACCATCACGGAAATCGCGGCGCCCCGTGCCACGTCCGAGACATCCGCCAGCGCGAGCCGCTCGCGGATACCGCGGACATCAAAACCAGCGCCAGGGTGAAGCCGCTTCCGGCCCCCAGGGGCGAACACCATGCTCTCCAACAGGTTGTAGCCCCGGTTCGTCTGGAACAGGGCGAGTCCCGAGGATCGCGCAGTTCGTCGTGATCAGCGGCAGGTAGATGCCGAGATTGCGGAGACAGCGCCGGGCTCTTCGCGCGCACGAACATCTCGACAAGCTGCACCGCCGAAGCAATCAGAAGAATGTAGGCCACCAGCCGCAGGTACTCGGCGCCGAGCAGCACCAGCACCACGTTGATTCCCCAGGCGCTCACCGACGCGATCAGCATCACGGTGCACACCGCGGCGCCCATGCGCACCGCCGTGGACAATTGGCCGGACACGCCGACAAAGGGGCAGATGCCCAGGAAGTACGCCAGCACGAAATTGTTGATCAGGGAGGCATTGATGAAAATCGACCACAGGTTGTCGTTCATCGGCCCGCCTCCGCGGCTCCCGCCCGTGCAGCGGCGCCGGACGCGCCGGGCTCCGCCTTTTGCCGGCGGTTGTACGCGTTGAACAGCAGAAGCCAGACTCCCAGCGTGGAAAAGCCGCAGCCCGCCCGGCAGCGTGCAGGATCGAGCCAGGTCTGGAAGTTTTCCGGCATCACGGCCACGCCGAACAGCTTCGCCGCTGCCGAGGATTTCCCGCACGGCGCCCATGGCGAACAGCGCCGCCGCGAACCCCAGGCCCATGCCCAGGCCATCGAGAAAGGAGCGCAGCGGCGCGTGCCGCGAGGCGAAGGCCTCGGCGCGGGCCAGTATCAGGCAGTTCACCACGATCAGGGAGATGAACGCGCCGAGATTGCGATGAACTTCCAGGCTGAGCGCCTGGATCGCGTAGTCGACGACCGTGACGAAGGTCGGCGATGATCACCGCATAGGTCGCGATCCGCACCTGGCCCGGAATGAAGGTGCGCCATGCCCGACACGACCGTATTGGATGCCGTGAGCACGAAGGTGGTCGCCAGCCCCATGGTCAGGGGCGTTGACGGCGGAGTTGCTCACCGCCAGCGCCGGGCACATGGCCAGCACCCGCACGAACGCCGCGGGTTGTCCCGCCAGAGACCCTTGAGCAGCTCGTCGGCGAGCGGCGTCGCCGTCCCCCGCGCACTGTCGCCGGCGGCCTCCCGCGGCCGGCGTGCCCGCGCTGCGCCCGGATCACCGGCAGCCAGCGCGCGCGGCGCTCTCGCGCACGATGCGCACGACGGCGCTCGCGCCGAGACGGTGGCGCCGGTGATGCCGTCCACTTCCCAGGGCCGTGACTTGTCGCCCTCGTCCACGAGTACGATGGGGTGGCGCAGCGTCGCGCCGTCGGCGGCCAGACTCACGTCGAGCGAACGAAAGCTCTCCAGGAAAGACGCATGCGATTCGATGCGACTGCCCAGTCCCGGTGTCTCCCGGCTCTGCAGTACTTCCAGCCCGACGATGCGCTGCGTGTCGGGCCGATCGCCGTACAGCAGCCGGATATCATCCTGATACCCCATCCCCCGTGCCTCGATGGCCACGCCGACGAGGCCGCCGTCGGCGTCGTACCCGGCGTAAAGACCAGGCCGCTGTGTCCGGCGACGCGGCCAGTTCGCCGAATTGTCGAGGCGCAGGGCCCGGAACTCCCTCACGCCGGGCAGCACTACGAACACCGCCGCCTCGAGCGCCTTCGGCGCGGTTCCGCTCGATCGTCGGCTTGGTACCCAGATAGGCCACCACCGATAATCAGCGCGCACGGCAGACCGATCCCCATTCAGGGCGCGGTCCAGGTGCCAGCCCGGCGTATCCCGCCGGTACGGTCGCTATGATGTCCACGAACGTTTCCCGCGGCGTGCCAGCAGGCGCGGCTCGATCAGGTTGTCGATGTGGGGCGATACGGCGTTGGCGAGTCGGGATGGCGTACATCACACCCTCGGGCATGCCGCCCCAGAGACGGATGACGACAACCAGTGTGCCGATCAGCACGCCCGGACAGAACCGCGCCCGCCCAGGTGATGGGCGAGGCCACCATGTCCGTCGCCATGAACACCGCGCCCAGCATCAGTCCGCCGGAAAACAGCATGAACGCCGGGCCGGGGAAGGCCTGGGGCGACAGCGCGTGAAACACCGCGCTCAACAGGGCGACAGTCGCCAGGATGGCGGCCGGGATGCGCCAGTTCAGCATTTTCCGCCAGGCGAGCCACGCGCCGCCGAGCAGGATCGACAGGCGCGCCGGTCTCACCCAGCGACCCGCCCGTGAGACCGAGCAGCAGGTCCGGCCCGACCTCGAACTGCTCCCTCGAACTTCATGCGCGCCAGGGGGGTCGCGGCAGTGGCGCCATCGTAGGAGGGGCTGGCGAACGGCGCCGCGAACACCGACGACGGCAGCGCGATGAAGCGGTCCGGGGCGAGTTGCCGGTTGCCAGTGGGTCATGGCGCCGGGGAAGGCGGCCTGCAGAAACGCGCGGCCGACAAGCGCCGGGTTGAACGGGGTCGTACCCCAGGCCGCCGAACAGGAATTTGCCCAGCGCCACCGCCACCACGCCGCCCAGCGCCACCATCCACAGGGGCAGTCCCGGCGGCAGGGTGAGCCCGTACCAGGAGCCCCGTGATGACGACCGACCAGTCCCCCACTGTCGAGCGGCCGCCGTGCCGCGCGGCACAGGATGTGTTCGGCGGCGACACAACTCACGGTGGCGGTCGCCAGACTCAGCAACGCCGTCAGGCCGTACAGATAGCACGCGAACACGGCGGTAGGCAGCAGCGCCAGCACCACATTCAACATGATGTTGTCGACGGCGGCCCCGCTTTTCAGATGCGGCGACGACTCGACCTCCAGCAGCGCGGAGAAATCGTGACGTTTGCCGAACGGATCGTCGCGGTCGTGCATCACGGTTTTTTTGAATCCTCGCGCACACTGCGCTTGGCGGCGCGGAAGGTCTGCACCAGCGGCAGGTGCGACGGGCACACGTAGGCGCAGGAACCGCACTCGAAGCAATCCATCAGATGAAAGTCCCGCGCCGCCTCCTCGTGGCGCCCGTTGCGCGCCAGCAGCCCCAGGTGAGCCGGGTTCAGGAACAGAGGGCAGGCGTCGACACAGTAGCCGCAGTTGATGCAGGGGTAGACCGGCGGGCGCCGCCCGGTTTCGCGCGACGTGAAAGCGATGAAGCCCGACGTGCCCTTGGTGATCGGCAGGTCGAGGCTGGGCAGCGCCGCCCCCATCATGGGTCCGGCCCGGATCACACCTGGGTCACGTCGTCGCTCACGTCGACGTAGTCGAGTGCGAAGCGCAGCGGCGTGCCGATCGGGATGCGGTAGTTGCCCTTTCTGCCGACGCCGGCCGGCCCCGAAATCGGTGATAACCCGCTCCTGGATACCCTGTCCGTCCGGCAGCAGGTGGCCGATTTCGGCGGCCGTCGCCACGTTGACGACCACCACGCCGACATCCAGCGGCAGACCGCCCGCCGGCACCTCGCGGCCCAGCAGCGCCTGCACCAGCATCTTCTCGGCGCCCTGCGGGTATTTGACCCGCAGCAACCCGCACGTCGGCGTCCACCCCGGCGCCCCGCAGCGCCGCCGCGGCCTCCGGCTTGTCGGCCCTCGATGCCGATGACGACCCGGCGGGCCCCGGTCGCCCGGCGCAGAAAGCGGACGCCGGTCGCGATATCCGCGCCCTGTTCGAGCATGACGCGGTAGTCGGTCGTCAGATGGGGCTCGCACCTCGACGCCGTTGAGAACCACCGCGCGTCAATCTCCCCGCCCGGCGGGGGCATCAGTTTCCGGTGGGTGGGAAACGCGGCGCCGCCCAGACCCACGATTCCAGCCCGCTGTATGGCACCGACGATCTCCCCGGGGCTCGCGCTGTCCGGATCGCAGGGCGTGCCCTCGGCGACTTCCTGTGTCGAGCCGGGCGCCGGTACCAGGTAAATGCCCGGCACCATCGCGCCGCTGATGTGGGGCACCAGGCCGAGACCGCCGCCAACCTGGTGCCGGTCGCGGGCGCGTGCATCGCGACAGAGGTCTCGCCGTCGGGTTCGGCGATACACTGGCCGCGCAGCACCTCCTGGCCCTCGCGCACCACCGGCAGCGCCGGCCGGCCAATGTGCTGTGACAGGGGAATCGCCATTACGGGCGCGAACGGGAACTGCCGGATAGGCGCGTCCCGCGTCTCCTCCTTGTGCGTCGGCGGGTGGACACCGTGGGCGAACGTGGCGGCGGACACCTAGTTGTACCTGTTGCCGCGCTCGATCCAGCGTCGATCTACACGGCTCGCCGCGCTCGCGGGGCAGGCCGGGGTGGATAATCCGCACCGGGCACTTCTGCGGCGGCGCGCACGAGATCCTTGTAATCGGGCCGCCCGCGTGGATCGGCAATCGTCGCCTTGCCCCGATCGTTGTAGGCGAAAATCCTGCTGTTGGTGCGGATACACTCGTCGCAGGCCGTGCAGTCCTCGGAGTCGATCCACGGCGCCAGCGCCTCGCCGGCGGGGCGCGCCGGCTCCCCGCTGTCGGGCGCCGCGTCCGCCGCAGGTGAACTTTCCGCCGCCGGCGAATCGTTCTCCCCCTCCCCCGCCAGCTCCAGCAGTCCCCGCGCGATGCGGCCGATCACGTCGCGGCGCACCGCCGCCTCGTCGATGGAGACCGGCGCCTCGCCCGGCGACGCGCCGGCGAGGGCGCGCAGCATGACCCAGAAGCCGCGCCGCTCTTCGCAGGACGCCACCATGGTCTCGTCCATGATCAGCCGCGACAGGTGCTGCTTGTCGTCGATCGTCCAGATATAGGGCACCACACCCTCGCGGGACTCCGGCGCCAGATCGATGTAATCGGCCAACTGCACCATGTCGTCGTGCCAGGTGTCGGGCGGCGCCGTGCGGAAGTGGCGCCGGAAGCGCCCTTCGGTCATGGCGAAATCCGCGAAGGTCATCGGCACCTGCAGGGTTTTCTCCCGGCCGGCCTCGCGATAGCTCAGGGAGTACTCGGGCCAGATCGCGTCCATATCCGGGTTGCCGTCGAGATCGAAGCACGCCTGGGCCGTGTCGCCGCGGTCGGGGTTGTAGCGAAACAGGGGATAGGCCCGCGACTCCACGGCCAGTTTGGCCTGCCGGTATCCCATGTCGTCGCCGATCCCGTGTTCGGGCTGACACGCGCAGTACAGGTTGAACAGCGCCGGCCGCCGGCTCATCAGGCCTTCGATAAACCCCTCGATCATGTGGCTGGCGTGGGCGATCGTGCCCTGCATGACGTAAGTATTGCGGTGGGCCATGGCGATCAGGCCGATCTCCTTGCGCGGTTCCTGCTTGCCCTGGGCCGCCTTGCCGAAGGCGGCCATGTCGGACACCTGTCCCAGGAAACCGGAGGTGCAGGCCTGCCCGCCGGTATTGGAATACACCTGCGTGTCGAGCACCAGGATCTTGAGCGGTTTGCCGCTCATCAGCGCCCGCGACAGATTCTGGAAGCCGATGTCGTACATCGCGCCGTCGCCGCCCACCACGACCACGGGCGGGCAGAGGTGCAGCTCCTCGTCGGTGAAGTCGCGCCAGTCGAAGATGTCCAGGTCCGGGTGGTCCGGGCCCTCGCCCGCGAGCAGGCGCTCGGCCCGGCGTATGGCTTTGAACCCCGCCGCCATCTTCGCCATGTGGCCCTCGAAGACGCCCATGGCGACCGAGGCGCTGTCCTGGAACAGATGGTTGGCCCAGGGAAACGGGTAGGGATTGAACGGGAAGGTGCTGCCCCAGACGCTGCTGCAGCCGGTGGCGTTGAGGATGCCCATCGTGCTCCGGCCCCGGCCGGTGACGCCCCCGGTATAGCGCGCGCGCAACGCCTTGAGGTCCGCGATCAGTTCGTTGACGCGCGCCAGTTCCTCGATGTCGATGGGACGCGTGCCGCGCAGCCGCTCTATATCGGCGGCGACATCGGCGAGTGTCAGGTCGCCGTCGCGGCCGCGCGCCAGTATCGCCCCGATCGCCTCTGTATCGTCGGCGTCGACCTCGTTGGTGAGAGCCCCCTGCAGGCGGCCCTCCAGGCGCTCGATCAGATCGGACAGGTGCGCGACGTGTTGTTCGACCCGCGGGCGCATGAGTGATTCGACGGTCGCGGTGAACAGGTGCCGTGCAGTCTTCTCGGTACAGCCCAGGCACGCCCCATCGCCCCCCGACATGGACTGGTAGGCGCGCTTGTCGAGCAGCATCGTATGCAGGACGCCAATCGCCTGCTCGAGATCGTCGAGGCGCTGGTATTTGTGCGGGGTGTTCGGCAGGTCCAGCCAGAAGTCCCAGTCGTGCTTCAGGCGCTCGACCGATTCGGGCGTCTGCTTGACCGACGCCAGGGCGTTGTCGTTGCAGACCTCGATGCAGGCCCCGCAGCCCTTGCAGCGGTACGGGTCGACGGTAATGCTCAGCAGCCCGCCGCTGCCCGACTCCTCCTTTTCCGGCAGGGTGTAGAACAACCGGCTGAGGGCGAACCTGAAATCGCCCAGCTCGGCGCGAAACAGCTCGAACTCCCGGACGAGCGTTTCGCGGTCCCCGCCCTCCAGGCCGCTGTCGGCGATTGTCGCCGCAATCGCCTCGTCCAGGAGTTCGGCCACCGGAGCGGTCGGCGGCGCCTCGTCGAGCAGCGCGCGCAGCTTCGGTTCGAGGCGGCGCAGGGCGCGCGGGAGCTGTGTCGGCTGGTGGCCGTGTTTGCGGACCCGTTCGAGCACGGTGTCCAGGACGGCCCGCACCTCGCTCACCAGCGCCGGCAGCGCCGTGTCGGGACAGACGGTGTAACAGTCGCCGCACGCGGTGCAGTTTTCCGGTATCCACTGCGGATGTTCGAAGCGAATGCCCGTCATGTCGCGAAACAGCGACGAGGATGCCGGCATGAGGCTCAACGCCATGAAGGGGTCGGCGAGGTTGTCGCCGCCCATGCCGCGGGCATAGAAGCTGCCGGTCTGGTTCCAGAAACCGGTGTATGTGGAGCACGGCGGATGCGCTCTGCGGCAGTTGCCTGACCATGGCGGGAATCGGGGGTTCGCCGCCGCTCTGCGGCAGCCTGACCGCCTGCACACCCACGGGCTTGTCCACCACCTCGCGAACCTCGTCGAAGCCCCGGCGCACCACGCGCAGGTTGTCTTCGACGACGCGCGTGCCGCGGTCGCCGAACTTGTGGGAAAGCTGAGCGCGGATGGCTTCCAGCAGCCGCTCTTCGGAGAAATCCGCACGCCCCAACAGCGGGGTCGCCGCAAAGAACGCGCCCTGGAAGGCGATGCCCTGCGTCGCCAGGCGCAGGTCGGCGTCGGTGGCCTCCTCGCCGGCGATTTTGAAGGCGTCGAGATAGTACAGCCGGATGTTTTTATCGGCGATCACCTGCTGGTAGCGCTCCGGGATAGCGGACCAGACGCGGTCGGGGTTGCCGGCGTCGCTCTGGATCACGAAAACACCGCCCTCGCGCAGTCCCGCCAGCGCATTGTGTGCTGCAGGACATTGGGGTCGGGCGCGAGACCACGTCGACGTAGTGGTACTCGCAGTTGACCCTGATCGGCTCGGGCGCGGCGGACAGGTAGAACGTCGTCGGCTGGCCCTTCTTCTCCGAGCCGTACTTCGGGTTCGCCTTGATGTGATAGCCCAGCAGCTCGAACAGGATCATGGCGAGGTTCTTGCCGTGGTGATCGCGCCCCAACCCCCGATGGAGTGCAAGCGCACGGTGGTCGAGCCCTCGGGCATGAGATTCGGGTTCTCGCTGCCGTGCACCGCGAGCTGCCGCAGTCGCGGATAGGCCGCTTCCAGGCGCTCCTGGTGGAGGCGCTGTGTCGGGGTGACGGGAGCGTCGTGCAGAAAGTCCACCGACAGATAGAAATGCCTTTTGGCCGCGCCGCCGGGCAACATATTCTCGACGGCGCCGATCAGCGCCTCCGGCTGCAGATCGCGGCTTCCCAGACCGAACGTCCCCGAAAACAGCTCCGGCATGTCGGCGAGACGGTCGTAGCTGGCGAGGTCGGGGTCGGGGGCGCCGCCGTCGCCCTTTGCCCGGCCGTTCTCCAGGCACTTGCTCACCGTCGCGCGGATCTCGCGCATCAGGGGCAGATCGGCCGCCAGCGGCTGGTCGACACGCTCGAGCACTGCAACACCGCGCCGGCCGCGCAGCGCGGAGCCCACAAGATCGCCGGGAAAGGCCGGGAACATCAGCAGGTTCAGGACGCCGACGCGCAGTTTGCGGCTCTCGCGCAGGTAGTCGGCGACGGCCTCGGCGTTCGGAATCATGCTGCCCTGGCCGAGGAGCACGTAGTCGGCGTCCTCCATGCGGTAGCCCAGCACGCGTTGGTAGGAGCGGCCGGTGAGGCCGCGGAACTCGTCGAAGGCCTGTTCGGTCAGGGACACAATATGGTCGAAAAAGAACGGCCGCTGGGCGGCGACGCTCTGCATGTAGGCGTCCTGGTTCTGCACGATGCCCGCCATGACGGGATTGTCGACGTCCCAGAGCTGGGGGATGCGGCGGCGCCGGTCGCCGTAGATGATTTGCTGGGCCGGGGTCGGTGTGTCGATCACATCGTCGGGCCCACCAGGTACTCGTCGATCAGTTCCGTTCCGGTACGTTCAGCGACTCGATCAGATGGGTGGTGAGGAATCCGTCCTGCGCCACGATACCCGGGTTCAGGGCCAGCTCGGCGACCCTGTGGGCGATGATGTTGAGGTCGGCCGCCTGTTGGGCGTTGGCGGCGAAAAGCTGAAAGAACCCCGTGTCATCGGCGCAGTGATAGTCGTCGTGGCCGGCGTGGACATTGAGTGTCGCCTTGGTCATGGCGCGCGCGCCGACATTCAGCACGTAGGTGAGTCGCTTGCCGACGGCGGCGTACAGCGACTCGTGCATGTAGGCGACGCCCTGCCCGGAAGAGAAGTTCGCGGCGCGCAGTCCGGACATCGACAGCCCGGCGGTGACGGCGGCCGCCGCGTGTTCGCCCTCCGGCTCAATGAAAATGAGCGGGCGGCCCGAGATATTGATGTGTCCCTGCGCCGCCGCCTCGGCCCAGCCCTCGCCCATCTGGGTCGACGGCGTGATCGGATAGGCGCCGGCGGCATCGGTGGATTCCCGCTCGCAGGCGACGACGGCCGAATTGCCGTCCAGCGCCCGGCGGACCCCGGGGTACTTGAAGATCGGTTCGCGTTTGTTCATAGGGTCTGCTTCTACACGGCTGGCGGCAGCGGCGCGTGCCTGACGACCCGCTTGCTCTGTCTGCCTCTGATTTCAACGTTGTCGTCGCCAATCCAGACAATGGCTCCGGTCGGGCAACGGTCGATGGCCGGACGCACGGTGTCCGCGGGATGGCGACGCAACCCGCCGGCCTCCACCACGGGCAGGCCGTCTTTCATCGCGACGACGCCCGGGGGCGCATCCACGGCGCAGCGCCCACACGCCGTGCAGGCGACTTCGCACTCCTGCAGTACCTCGTCGCCGACCTCGCGGCTGCGACACTTGACCCACAGGCGCTCGTCGACGGGCAGCAGCGAAAACAGGTCTTTCGGACATATCTCGACGCAGTCGCCAGCAGGCGGTGCACTTGTCGGCATCGACGACCGGCAGTCGGTGTCTGTCCATCGCGATCGCATCGAAATCACAGGCAGCCTCGCAGTCGCCGAACCCCAGACAGCCCCAGGCACAGGCCTTGCCGCCGGCCAACCTGGGCGGCCTCCACACAGGAGGACGGCCCCGCGTAGCGGGCGCGCTCGCGGGCGACGTTCGTCCCGCCGGCGCAGGCCAGCCGGGCGACCCGCCGTACGCTGACGCCGACGTCCACACCCAGCAGCGCGGCCACGGCCGCTCTTTCCCCGGCGCTGGCCACGGTACAGGCTGCCGGGACGGCCTCGCCGGCGACCAACGCCTCGGCAAAAGCACGGCAGCCGGCGTATCCGCAGGCGCCGCAGTTGTTGTGCGGCAGCAGCTCCTCGACGCGGTCAACTCTCGGGTCCTCCTCGACGCGCAGCGCCCTGCTCGCCAGCAGCAACACGGACGCCAGAAGGAAAGTCAGCGCGCCCATCGCACCCAGCGCCGCGAACGCCGTCATGGGGCGATCTCACGGAAAAACACGCTCATTTGTGCATCGTAGGCTTTATTCGCCGCCGGTAATTGATCACGATCATGACAGGCTCGATTGTCGGAATTATAACCGTAACACCGACCCTTCCCGGTGGAAATGTGCCGCCGCGCCGCGGCATCGTCTGCAATGGGATCCGCGTCATCACAGCCCCGGCGGGACTGTCTTTGCCGGGCCAAATCGTCGACCATAGCGGTTCGAGACACTGGCCCGACCACGGAATGGAGATCTGAATGGCTGAGCTGACCCCGCTGGAACCGGGTGACCTGCGCCGGCGCTGCGACCCGGCACGGCTCGATTTCGAGACCACGGCCGAACTGCCGCCGGTGGACCCGCTGTCGGGGCAGGATCGCGCCGGCGACGCCCTGCGCTTTGCCACGGCCATGCAGCGCGAGGGTTACAACCTGTTCGTGATCGGCGAGCCGGGCATGGGCCACAAGGCATCGGTGCGGCGCTTCCTGGAGGAATGCGCCGGCCGCGAGGATACGCCCGACGACTGGGTCTACGTGAACAATTTCGAACTGAGCGACAATCCGCGGGCATTGCGACTGCCGTCGGGCACGGCCATGCGCTTCAGGGATGCGATGGACGCCCTGATCGAGGATCTCAAGTCGGCATTGCCCAGTCTGTTCGAGACCGAGGACTACCAGAACCGGATCCGCGCCATAAACGACGAGGCCAAGGAGCGGCAGGAGCAGGCCTTCGAGTCGCTGCAGGAAAAGGCGGAGGCCGAGAATATCGCCATTATTCGCACGCCGATGGGATTGGCCCTGGCGCCGACGCGCGACGGCAACGTCGTGCCCCCGGAAGAATTCAAGTCGCTGGAGGAAAAGGAACGCAAGCGGATAGAGGCCCTGATACAGGAGCTGCAGGGGGAGCTGGAGACCGTACTGCGGGAAATGCCGGCTATCGACAAGGCGCGGCGCGACCGGGTGCGCACGCTTAACATCGAACTGGCCTCGGCCACGGTCAGCGCGACGGTCGCCGGTGTGGCGCGGCAGTTCGAGGGTATCGATCCGATCATTGAGCACCTGGAGGCCACCAAGTCGGACCTGGTACACAATGCCGGCCTTTTCCTGCAGACGGGCAGACCCGAGGAAACCGCGATGATGCCGGTCCAGGCCGGCCCGGATTCACGCGACCCGCATATTCGGCGCTACGGGGTCAACGTACTGGTAGCCAACGGCGACGACGCGAGGAGCTCCCGTCGTCGTGGAGGAGCACCCCAGCCTGGGCAACCTGCTCGGCCGCATCGAACACCGCACCGAGATGGGGACGCTGATTACCGATTTCATGCTGATAAAGCCCGGCGCGCTGCACCGGGCCAACGGCGGTTACATCATGCTGGACGCGCGCAAGCTGCTGACCGAGCCCTTCGCCTGGGAGGCGCTCAAGCGCACACTTCGCGGCAACGCCATTCGCATCGAGACCATGGCCGAGCAACTGGGTTCCGCCACGACGGTCACGCTGGAACCGCAGCCCGTGCCCCTGGACCTCAAAGTCATTCTCATGGGTGAGCGTTTCGTGTACGACCTGCTGGTGCACCGCGACCCGGACTTCGGCGAACTGTTCAAGGTGGAGGCCGATTTCGAGGATCGCTGGGTGCGCTCCGCGGACAACGAGCGACAACTGGCGCAGCTGGTCACATCCATCGTGCAGGTCGAGAGCTACGCCCGCTGCACGCGGGCGGCGCGGCGCGGCTTATCGAGCAGGCGGCGCGACTGGCGGATGACGCGGAGCGCCTGTCACTCAAGGTCGACCAGCTCGCCGACATACTGCGCGAGGCGGATTTCTGGGCCGCCGAGGGGAGAGGCAACGATCGGCGCGGCGCACGTCCAGCGCGCCCTGGACGCCCGCATACACCGCCGCGACCGCATGCGCGAACGCGTGTACGAGGCGATCCAGCGCGAAACCCTGTTGATCGATACCAGCGGCGAGGCCGTCGGCCAGATCAACGGACTGGCCGTGACCGGCATCGGCGATTTCTTCTTTGGCACACCGTCGCGGATTACCGCCAGGGTCCGGGTCGGCTCCGGCAAAGTCATCGACATCGAACGCGAAGTGGAACTGGGCGGTCCGCTGCACTCCAAGGGCGTCATGATCCTGCGGGAGTTACCTGAACGCGCATTTTGCCCTGGACGTCCCGCTGTCGCTGTGGGCGAGCGTCTGGTGTTCGAGCAGTCCTACGGCGGCGTGGACGGTGACAGTGCGATCGTCCGCGGAACTGTACGTACTGCTGTCCGGCGCTCTCCGGCGTGCCCATTCGCCAGTCCCTCGCCGTGACCGGTTCGGTCAATCAACTCGGCAGAGTGCAGGCCATCGGCGGCGTAAACGAGAAGATCGAGGGCTTCTTCGACGTCTGCCGGGCCCGCGGACTGCAGGCGGGCCAGGGCGTGCTGATTCCCCGGTCCAATGTCAAACACCTGATGCTGCGCGAGGACGTTGTCGAGGCCGCCGCGGCGGGCACGTTCAGTGTCTTCGGTGTCTCGACGATCGACGAGGGCATCGCCATCCTGACCGGCCGCGCCGCGGGCGAGCGCGACAGCGCCGGCGCGTTTCCTCCGGATACGATCAACGGTCTGGTGGAGGCCAGGCTGCGCGCGTTCGCCGCATCGCGCCGTTCCTTCGCGGAGGGCGGCGAGGCTGGCGGCGTCAGGACTGGCGGCCGTGACTGAGCAGCTGACCGACACGGCGAACCTGCCGCGCCGCGTACTGGCCGGTTTCGGATCTCTGGCCGACGAGAGCGCGACCATCGAGGCGGCGCTGGTGCTGGCACGGGCGCTGGAAGCAGAGGTTGCCGGGCATTTTGTCGAGGATACCGACCTGTTGAACCTGGCCGGGCTGCCCTTCGCGAGAATCGTGCGGCCCGCGGATACATTCGTACAGCAGGTCGGTGCAGACCAGATGCGCCGCGAACTGGAGCGCGCCGCCCTCGCCTGGAAACGGGCGCTATACGCTGGAGCGGAGCGCTCCAGCATCCACTGCACTTTCCAATCGAGCGCGGGCCAGTACAGTGCGGAGATCGCCAGGGCCTCGGGGCCCTCGGACTGCATCGTCTTCAACCCCGCAAACCTGCCCCACCGGCACCCCCAGGCACTGGCGCGCCTGCTGCAAGCCCTGCACGGCGCCGCCGGCACGGCGCTATTACCGGAGCGGCCCGCCCGGCCCGCAGAACGGACCGGTCGTTATTGTCACCGGCGATGCCGGATCGGACCGATTGCTGGCGCTGGCGGCCCGGCTGACGCGCACGCTGGGGCGGTCCGCGCTGATTCTCACCCCGCAGGCCGACATTCGCAGTCTGCGCAATCGCGCGCACGCACTGTTCACGTCGGCTATCGATATCCAGCGGCTGCAGGACCCCGGCACGCTGGCACAGGTGCTCTCGCAATTGCGACCATCATTTGTCATCGTCGAGCAGTCCGCCCCGATTGCGGCGAGCGGGGAGGCGGGCTTGCTTTTACGCGCCGCGGCCGCGCCCCTGTTGCTGCTGCGCCGCGACGATGAGTGAGCGCCTGGCACAAGCCCTGGCGGCGGGGGCGGGCCTGAACCACGCCCCGGGGGACGCCAGACTCATCGAGACCCACATCTCGTGGATCGTGCTGGCGGGCGAGTTCGCCTACAAGTTAAAGAAGCCGGTGGACCTCGGTTTTGTGGATTTCACGAGCCTGGAAGAACGCCGTTTCTACTGCGAGGAGGAGCTGCGACTGAATCGCCGGACGGCACCGTCCATTTACCTCGCAGTGGTGCCGATTTCGGGCAGCGAGAGCGAACCGCTGGTCGACGATGCAAGTGCCCCCATCGACTACGCGGTGCGGATGCGGCGCTTCGACCCCGACCAGACCCTCGATCACGTCGCGGCCCGGGTGAGTTGCACCTGCCGCTGGTGCTGTCCCTGGCCGATGCTGTCGCGGCGTTGCACGGCGCGGCGGAATCCGCCGGCCGCGACACGGATTACGGCCGCGCCGCGGAAGTGCAACAACAGTCTGATGACAACTTCCGGGAACTGGGCGAGCGCCTGTCCGACAATCGGGACCGTGCGCGACTCGCCGCGCTCGATGCCTGGACCGGCAGCCGTTTTGAAGCGATCGAAAACGTCATCGAGGCGCGCCGTGCCTGCGGTCGTGTTCGCGAATGCCACGGCGACCTCCACCTCGGCAACATTCTGCTCGAGGACGGACGCTGCGTACTGTTCGACTGCATCGAATTCAACGCGGCGTTGCGCTGGACCGACACGGCGGCGGATATCGCCTTCACGATGATGGATATCGCTCACGCGGTAGACCGCGCACTGGCCAATCTTCTGTACAACGAATACCTGCAGTGCACCGGCGACTACGACAGCGTCGCGATCATCGATTATTTTCTGGTCTACCGGGCATTGGTGCGCGCCAAGGTCGACGCGATCCGTCGCGGCCAGTCCGGCGACCGAGGCGATGCTGCAGGACCTGTCGCAGCTACCTGACGCTGGCACAGTCCTGCACGCAACGCCTGGCGCCGCGGTTGATCGATTCTGCTGCGGCCTGTCCGGGTCGGGCAAGACGACCCTCGGCCGGCACATCGCGGCTGAGCTCGACGCAGTTCACCTGCGCTCGGATGTGGAACGCAAGCGCCTTTTCGGGCTGGGCATGCAGGAATCCAGCGCCGCCAGCGGGCTGGACATCTACACATCCGACGCCAGCCGGCGAACCTTCGACAGGCTTCTTCGAACTGGCCGGCGAGGTGCTGGACCGCGGCGTCGCGGTGGTGGTCGACGCGACGTTTATCGAGGCGTCACTGCGCGAGCGGTTTACGGAGCTGGCGCTGCAGCGACGCGTGCCACTGGCACATCGTTCACTGCCAGGTCGACCGCGTACGAGGCGCACCGGCGGCTCGCCGCGCGCCGCGGCGACGCCTCGGAGGCGGGTATCGCGCAATACGAGGAGCAGCGCCGGCGTTTCGAAAAGTTTTCGACGGCGGAGGCGGCACGCGTCGTCGCGCTCGATACTGCCCGGAAGGACGCTCTGCAGAAGGCGCTGCAAACGCTGCGGTGTGCCGTCCGAGCCACTGGCTGCGCGGACATCCGCCGCAGAACGCCCTGTCCCCGTCGGTGCGCCGAGGAACCGACTAGCCGATGACTTCCGCCGTCCCCTTTCCGCGCCCGCATCGGCACACGTTGCGCGGGCCGCACTGCGGCGATTCCGCGAGGGGTTCGCTCAGGCTGATCGCACCCCGACGGACTGTCGCAGCTCACTGCTTTGACTTGTACGCCGACGATCACTGCACTAAGGTACCAGATCACTGCTGTCCGGTTAAGAATCGAATAGATTCAATTGGTTACGAGACATGTCATCCTCAAGAGTGTGCGCCGCATCGAAAAGGTCCTTGTTTAAAGGGGTTTTCTCGAACAGGGTGACCGAGAATATCTGTAGCAAAGTGTAAAGTGAGGCTTCCAGGGTGCAAGCGCTTCTTGATAATGGCCACAAGCACGTAAACCGAAACGGCTGTCCAGATCTGCGTCTTCACAGCGTTCTCGGAAGTGCCATAGAACTGTTTGATGCGCAGGTGCTGCTTGATCCATTTGAAGAACAACTCGACCTGCCAGCGCGCCTTGTAGAGAGCGCAGATGGTAGCCGCCGAAGGCCCAGACAGATTGGTGAGAAAGATCAGGGTCCTTCCCGTCTCTGCATCCTTGAAACGAATACGCCGAAGGTGGAGAGGATAATGCTTTCGCGTGTAAAACCCCGACAACGCAATCGTTTGATCGCAGATAATTCCTTGCGCCCGGTCGCTCGGCGCGGAGTAGACGCGGCGGAAATCCATGTTCGATTTGGCGCGAGTGACGAAGAAGGCACCGGCTTGATGAAGTGCGAAGAGACGTTCGAAATCCAGATAGCCGCGGTCCATCACGTAGATCGCTGCCGGTTCCGGAATCAACAAATCGAGTGCATGGACGTCGTGAAATTTGCCGTCGGAGACGTGAATAAAGCTGGGAATGCTGCCCCGCAGGTCCGAGAAGCGTATGCATTTTTACGGCGGCTTTGGTTTTTCGAAACGGTGCCCACGGAAACAGCGACAGACACAAATCGATCGTCGTGGAGTCCAGTGCGTAGACCGTATTCGACAACTCCAGCCCCAGATCCTCTTTTGCATACAGCTTCCGTGCCTGCACGATCAACCGCTGCGCAAAGTCGGCGTAGATACGCCCAGTCCCTGCGTTCGTTGGCATCGGCCAGAGTGGCGCGGCGTACCGGCGATCGAATGCCCATATGGTAGAGCTTCGGGGCTTGCGCCGAGAGGCAGGCTTCGATATCGCGCAAGCTTTCCCGGTAGGTCAGCTGGGCAAATGCCAACACGCGAAAATGTTCCGCGCAGGGCAAAGTGCGAACGCGATAGTCCCCATCGTACCGCGAGAGACCACCCGGTGAAAGGTTTTCCACGGAAGATAATCCATGATTCGGCGAACAGCGTTTTGCCCGTATTCATATGGCCCCCTTGGCGGTAACAGTCCGCAAAGGGAGATTTTGCCGGAATTCTGTTCAAATCGGGGACACCCGAAATCCGCCGTAAGTTATTATGATCATTGGACGAAATCCCGTGTCATCGAAGTTTTAACCGGACAGCAGTGGTACCAGATGCTAACTAATAATAAAGTACCGGGGCGCTCCACGGGAGCGCTGTCAGACCAGCGATGCAGTTGTACTCTCTGAACCGGCTATCACGCCGGTACCGCGCCGCTACGGCGCTGTCGGGCTGCCGCGTCCATTCGGGGTGGCCCGTTATCCGGCCCGGACTCCTGCCGGCAGGTGCGCTGATGTGCAGCCTCTGCGCGCCAGCCCACCCCGCCCTCCGCTGCGCGAGGCGGCCGGCACCTGGAAGAGGTCGTCGTCGCCGCCCAAGAAACGCGAGGAAACCCTGCGGGACGTGCCCATCTCCATGGCCGTGGTCGGACACGAGGGGCTGTCCGGCTCTCAACATTTTCGATTTCACCGAAACCGCCCAGTTGACACCCGGCGTGGAACTGTTCCCCAACATACAGGCCGCCGCGCATCCGCCTGCGCGGTGTCGGTCCGGCGGCCTTCGCCCTCACCGCGCCCAGAGCGTCGCGGTCTTTATCGACGACATCGCCCAGGGCTCCGTCGGCGCCGCCTTCGCCACGCTGGTCGATATCGAGCGTATCGAACTGCTGCGGGGGCCGCAGGGGACCCTGTACGGCCAGAATGCGCCGGGCGGCGCCTACAACATCAGCACGCGGCGGCCTGAACACCGAGGTTTTCGAAGGGTATGTGGAGGGCTCTGATTCCAGGGAAAAACCCTCCGACGAGAGCAGCGTTGACCTGCGCGGCGCTCTCAACCTGCCGCTGCTGGACGATACCCTCGGCCTGCGCCTGGCGGGTGTTTACGCGGATGCGGACGGTTTTGTCGAAGTGGCAAACCCCGTCGCCGCCGAGGACAGCACCTGGCCGGCAAGGAACACAAGGCCCTGCGTGCGCGCCTGCTCTGGCGTATCGATGACAGGTCCGACCTGACCTGGACCAGCAATTACCAGGATCTGTCGGACTCTCCCGCGGTCGATTTCAACGTCGAGGGCATCGTGCCGGGCACCGGCGGCTCCACCGGCCGTCCCGCCATCGAGAGCGCGTTCGAGGACCGTCGCTGGTACGGGGATTTCCTGTCCGCGGCACAGACCGACCTGCTGGATACCAGCATTCACTACCGGCGCGATCTTGCACATACCGACCTGGAATTTCTGGCGTCCTGGCAGGACTTCGACACCTGGCAACTGCAGCAACCGCCGACCATTTCCGCCGCACCGACGCTTTCGACATCCAGCTCGATCGCAGACCGACGCACCGGCCCAGACTGCGCTTTTCCGACACGGGTGAGACATTCGATTACATTACCGGCGTCTATTATTCACTGCGGGAAATCCAGGGTTTCTTCAACCTGACGCTCAGCGGCACGGACCTGCTGGGCCCGGGGGGCGGGGACAGCGATGTCAAGGCGGTATACGCCGACGTCACCTGGCATCTCACCCCGAAATGGGACCTGACCGCTGGCGCCCCGCTGCAGATGAAAAACGACATTTGGACCAGTAGCGCACTTCGCCTTTCTGAGTTTCAATGCCGTCGTCGATGAAACACAACGACTGGGAGCATACCTCCTGGAGCCTCGAACTGCGCCACTTCATCAACCCGCGGACCACCGCCTATCTCGCCATCGACAACGCCTCCAAGCAGGGCGGCTTCAACAACCTGATACCGGGCCTGCTGGCTGTTGAACCCCTTTTCCCGCAATTTGGTGATGCGGCCCGCGCCATGCTGGAGTTCGGCGAAGAGGCCTCCACCGCCTTCGAGATCGGCGTCAAGGGCGCGGCACTGGATTCGCGCCTCAACTACAGTCTCGCCGTTTTCTACCAGACCTTTGACGATCACCAGATCACCCAGCCGGGCGGAGTGCAGGCCCTGATGACTCCTCTCGGCGACCTCAACGCCCTGTTCGCCAATCAGCTCATCAACGCGGAGGAGGTACTTACCCGGGGCGTGGAACTTGAACTGTTCTACCTGTTCGGCGAACGGTGGGACATGAGTCTGCGGGCGAGCTACTTCGACGCGACGGTTGAGGAATAGGAGTTTCCGGTTTTGCCCCTCGGGCGATAGAGGATTCGCCGGACCAGCTTCTGTGCCCGGCCGAGGCGGCGACGCCTTGAACAACATGCCCCGCTGAGCACCAATTTCCAGCTCGGGCACACCCGCCCGCTGACGGGAGACTGGGGCGCTCGGCCGCCTGAACTGGACCTGGCAGACAGAGCCCAACGGCGGTATCCGCTTCGAACAGTTCAAGGAGGACAAGAGCATTCTCGGCCTGTCACTCGGCCTGCATTCGCCGTCGGCGGCGCCTGGACCTGCGGCTTTGGGGCAAGAACCTCACCGACGAGGACCTGAACGTCGATCCGATCCTGCTCTCGGAGGGCGATCCGGGTTCGTCCCGGACATTGCGCGGGCGCTACCACCCCGGTCGCCAGTTCGGGCTGACCGTCAACTACTCTTTCTAAGGTCCGCACCCCGGCTGGAAAATGGGAGATGAACGAGGGATTATTTTCTCACCACATTGGCGCCCTTACGAGGCAGCTCTGTACCATTTCGTCTTCACAGGCCTCCCAGCCTGGCTGCGATATCTTTGCACTCTCCCTCTCTAAGTGGACTGCAACGTGGCACGTTCAGATGCGTTTGGTTCAATGTAATCCCTCCGTCCCCTTTTATTCTTTTATTCCTTTTATTCAGGTCAGTAGATCCCATCCAGCTTGCGGTGATCCCAACTCATGATTTTCTGCGGCTTCACCACGATTACCGTTTTCTTCCTGCTCATATCCGCCGTGAACTCGCGCGCCTGCTCGGCCGTTACGCCCTCCTGGTTGCGCAGGATCACGTCGACATGCAGTTCGTGAACGGTGTCGTAGTCCTCGATCAATTCGGCCTCACAGTTGATCGAGACGCCGCGCAGTTCGCTGTAGTCGTCGCCGTCCTCCAGCAATACCGCCATGCGCGGGTCGCGTTTGAGATTCACGATTTTCTGGGAACGGGTGAAGGTTTCCAGAATGATCGACCGGTCGCGCAGGGCAAACCACATGACGGTCAGATGGGGCGAACCGTCCCTGTTGAGCGTGCATACCTGGATGTTTTTCTGTGTGGCGATAAAGTCCCAGACTTCATCTTCCGACATGGCGATCAGTTCACGGCGGGAGGGCATGACAATCCTTTTCTGCGAGAGTTTGGCCAATACTATACGGGCGAATGGCGCGAGGCCAGGGAGGGATCTGGATCCCCGCCTGCGCGGGGATGACGGAGTAGCGCGGGGATGACGGAGTAGCGCCGGGTGACGGAACAGCGCGGAGGGATCTGGATCTCCGCTTACGCGGGGATGACGGAGTAGCGCGGGGATGACGGAGTAGCGCGGGGGTGACGGAACAGCACGGAGGATCTGGATCCCCGCTTACGCGGGGATGACGGAGTAGCGCGGGGATGACGGAGTAGCGCGGGGGTGACGGAACAGCACGGAGGGATCTGGATCCCCGCTTACGCGGGGATGACGGCATAGCGCGGGGATGACGGAGTAGCGCGGGGGTGACGGAACAGCACGGAGGGATCTGGATCCCCGCTTACGCGGGGATGACGGCATAGCGCGGGGATGACGGAATAGCTTTGCCGTCACCCCCGCGAAGGCGGGGGTCCAGCAGTCTCTTGAGGCAGCAAGAACTCGAGCCGTTGCACTACTCCGTCGCGGCAGCCGCCGGTGCCGTTCCGCCATGGGCGCCACCCGGCTCGCCGGCCGCCCCTTCGGGCTCGCGCGGCCGGTGTGCCGCCCCCAGGTACATATACACCGCCGGCAGCACGTACAGCGTGAACAGGGTGCCGATGGTCATGCCAGAGGCGATCACCACACCCATGGAAAAGCGCGCCGATGCACCGGGTCCCGTCGCCAGCAGCAGGGGAATCATGGCCAGCACCAGGGCCGCCGTGGTCATCAGAATCGGCCGCAGACGCACGGCGGCCGCCTCCTCGATCGCCTCGCGTTTGCTCATCCCCTCCTCCTGCAGGCGGTTGGCAAACTCGACGATAAGGATGCCGTGCTTGGAGATCACCCCGATCAACGTCACCAGACCCACCTGGCTGTAGATGTTCAGGGTGGCTCCGTTCACCTGGAACATGGCCAGCGCGTTCAGGCTCAACAGCGCGCCACTGATCGACATGGGTACGGTGACCAGCATGATGATGGGATCGCGAAAGGATTCGAACTGGGCCGCGAGTACCAGATAGATGAGCAACAGAGCGAAGAAAAATGTGGCGATCAATGAGCTGCCCTCGGTCTTGAACTGGCGGCTCTGCCCCGCGTAGTCGATGCCGTACTCGCGCGTCAGTACATCGTCGGCTATCGACTCAAGGGTCGCCAGGGCTTCCCCCAGCGCAATACCGGGCCGGGGAATACCGCTCAGGGTGACCGCGTTGAGCTGCTGGAAGCCGTTGAGGAGCGGGCACCACTTCCTTTCCAGGCTCGACCAGCGTGCTGAGCGGGATAAGCTCGCCGCTGCGCGTGCGCGTGTGATACTGCCGCAAATCGGACGGGACAAGTCTCTGCTGCCGTCGTATTTGCGGCACAACCCGGTAGGAGCGGTCGTTCATCGCGAAACGGTTCACATAACCGCCCGACAACAGGGCGCTGAGATCCGTGCTGAGGGTCTGCATGTCCACGCCCAGCAGGGCCGCCTTGTCGCGGTCGATCCTGATGCTTACCTGCGGTTTGTCCAGTTGCAGGTCCTGCTGGATAAAGATGAACTGGCCGCTCTCCCGCGCGCGGCGCAGTACTTCTCGCGCGCTGTCGTTGAGAGCTGGCATAATCCAGCGTGGTGTTGATCACGAACTCCACCGGCATCACACCACTCGACGGCAGCGGCGGCGGGTTGATGGCGTTGAACTGCAGCCCCGCAATGGCCTTCACCCGCGGCTGGATATCCTCCTCGAGCACCTCCGCGGACGTGCGCTCGCGCTCACTCCAGGGCTTGAAGATAAAGCCCCCGTAGGCGCCGTTGCCCGTACCACCACCTCCCGGGCTGACACCATTGAACAGGAAATTGACGTCGATTTCGGGTGTTTCGCGAGTGATTCGGCCGATCTCTGCGGAATAGCGCTCGATGTAGTCGAGCGTGACGTAGGGATCGGCCTCCCCCACGTAGAAGATCAGGCCCAGGTCTTCCGGCGGCGCCAGTTCCGCGGGCGAGCGCACGAACAGGAAATAGCAGGAGGCGAGGATCAGCGCGCCGAAAACCAGCACTCCCGCGCGGTCTTCCATCACCCGGTCCAGGTCGCGCTGGTAGACACGGCACAGTCGTTCGAAGCGCTCGTCCAGCCAGCGTTCCAGCTTGTTGCTGCTGTCACCGCTGTCGCGGCGCAGCAACTTCGCGCACATCATGGGCGAAAGGGTCAGCGCGACGACGCCGGATATCAGCACCGCCCCCGCAAGCGTAAACGCGAACTCAGTGAACAGGGTGCCGGTCAGGCCGCCGATAAAACCGATGGGCAGGTAGACCGCCACCAGAGTGGTGGTCATGGCCACGATCGGCCACGCCAGTTCCCGGGCGCCCTTGATGGCGGCCTCCCGGGGCGCCATGCCGTGCTCGATATGCCGGTGTATGTTTTCCAGCACGATGATGGCGTCGTCCACCACAATGCCGATGGCCAGCACGATGGCCAGCAGCGTCAGCAGATTGATGCTGAAGCCCATCAGCTGCATCAGAAACAGGCCGCCGATCAACGACAGTGGCACGGCCACGGCGGGAATCAGCACCGATCGCATGGAGCCCAGGAACAGGAAGATCACGACGATCACGATGAGCAACGCCTCCACGATGGTCGCCTGCACATCGTTGATGGCGTTCTCGATGTACACCGTCGCGTCGTAGTTGATATTGCCCTCGATACCCTCGGGAAGGCGCGGTTCGATCGTGTGTATGTAGACATCGCGCACCCTGGCGATTACATCCAGCGCATTGGCGTCGGGGGCGACGTCGATCTGCACGAAAACCGCCTCCTGATCGATGTACATGGAGGAGGAATCGTAGCTCTCGCTGCCCAGTTCCACCTCGGCGACGTCCTCCAGGCGGACGATGGCGCCCTCCTCCTCGCGCAGCACCAACCGCTTGAACTCCTGTGCACTCGACAGGTCCGTGTTCGCTTTCAGGTCGAGCTCGACCATGCTGCCCTTGGTTCCCCCGACCGCCGACAGCACGTTGTTGGCGCGCAGTGCCGCCTGCACGTCGCCGGCGGTCACCCCGAGGGCGGTCATGCGCTCCTGGTCCAGCCAGACACGCATGGCGAAGACATTGCTGCCCTGGAGCTGGCACGCAGGACCCCCGGGAGGGTGGACAGTTTGGGCTCGACTTCGCGCACCACGTAGTCGGCGACCCGGTTGATGGGCACTTCGTCACTGATAAAGGAGATGTACATGTTGCCCACCTGCTCGCCGACCGTGAGCGTCAACACCGGGTCCTCCGCCTCGCGGGGCAACTCATTGCGCAGCTTGTTTACTTTGGTGACTACCTGGGTCAGTACCTCGTCCGGGTCGGCCCCCGTGCGCACATAGGCATTGATAATGCTTATTCCGCGCGTGCTGTTGGAGGCGAGGTAGTCGATATCCTCGGCCGTGGCGATCTCCTGCTCCAGAGGTGTGGTGATAAAGCCCCGGATGGAGAGCGGCGTCCGCTCCCGTGTAGGTCGTCGAAACCGTGATGACGGCGTTCTCGATGAGCGGGTACTCCCGCACGTTGAGTTCATTGGCCGCACGCAGCCCCAGCACAACCAGAAACAGGCTGATGACGGAGGCCAGTACCGGCTTGTTGATGAAAATATCGGTAAAGCGCATGGTCAGCTGTTATCGGGCGCCGGCGTCAGGCTGTCATCCGGTTCGATCGAGTTATCGATGGTGACCGGCACCCCGGAATCCAGTTTGAGGATACCGCTGGTGGCGACGCGTTCACCGGACGCCAGACCCTCCTCGATGGCGATCATGTCGCCGCGTACGGCGCCGAGGGTGACAAAACGTTGCGACACCGTCAGGCCTTGTTCCGCCTCCTTGACGACGTAGACCGAGTTGCCGTAGGGCGGTAGGAAATCGCGGTACGCGGCACGATCACCCGTTCGGTACGCTCGCCGAGGGGCAGCGACAGGCTGGCGGTCATGCCCGGGCGCAGCAGGTCCTCGCGGTTGACCAGTGTCCCCTGCACGGCGAAGTTGCGGGTATTCGGATCGACGACCGGCGAGATCGCGGTCACCGTGCCCTCGAACTGCTCGCCGCCCAGAGCGCCGACCCGCGCCCGCACCGGCATACCCGTGGACACCTGTCGACTGTACTGCTCCGGCAGTTTGAAATTCACGTAGAGCCGGTCCAGCGCCTGCAGCTCGATGATCGTCTCGCCGGCCTGTACGTAATCGCCCACGTTGAAACGCCGGATGCCGAGGCGGCCCGCATAGGGGGCGCGCAACGTCTTCTGTTCGATGCGCGCGCGCTGGGCGTTGACCCGCGCGCGGACCTGTTCCAGCTCGCTCGCGCGCCTGTCCAGCTCGGCCTCGGAGATGTTGCGCTGTTCAACCAGATTGTGGGCGCGGCGCAGCTCGAGCTCGGCCAGTGCCATCGCGGCTTGCAGCTCGACGAGTTCCGCGCGATCAGTGGCCGAGTTCAGTGCCAGGATGGCGTCGTTGGCCGCCACTTCGGCCCCGTTGTCGAAAAAGATATCCACGACGGTACCCGGGACTTCGGTGGCGAGCTCGGAGCCCCTGATGGCCGCCAGGGTACCCACCGCTTCCACCGATGACTGCCAGCGGGCGGTGGTGGCCTCGCCGGCGGTGATCGTCACCGTCTGCGCGGGCATGTTGTCCATCGCCTCGTGCATTTTCATGCTGCCATACCACTGCATGGCCAGCACACCGCCGAATACCAGCGCCGTGACGAGGAGCATCAGCCACATGCGCAAGCTGAAGAGGCGTTTTTTCATTGCCGAGCTGTTCCGAATAATCCAGACTCGGGGCGGAGTGAATCCCTGCAAGGTACGCACCATCGGGAAGGCCGGATGTGCTTCCTCGCAAAGTAACCGCCAATGATACCCGCACCCGCCAGCCTTGGATACCGACCGCGGTTGCAGGTGGTGTCTCGGTTTGGGTTTCTATCCTCTTGGGATCGCTTGGGTTGGGTGTGGCCCACTGGAACACGCCAAAAAGCGGCCCTCCCTGGCCAGGCTCGGGTGGCGACGTGCCCGAAAAAGAGGGGCAGGCTCTCCTGTCGCCACACGGTTCCAGTGGGCCAAACCCAACCCAAGCTCGCGCAACAAATCGCAACTGAGACACTACTCGGTTGCCGAGGGCGAACCGATCGATCCGCATTTCGGCAGCGCCGGCGGGTATTGCCGGTTCGCCAGCCGTCACCTGTTTGCGGCGCCATAACGCAGTTCTGCACGCGGTGCCGAAATGACTTTACAAACGATAATAATTCTCATTATCATGTATTGGCGCCCATGATCCCGGAGGCTTCAACATGAAATTACGGTTCCTGTGCCCCCAACACCGGCTGTGGCTGGAGCGGCGCTCCACGGTCGCGGCGGCCCAGTCCGAAAGGGCTACGCACAAGCTATCGCCCTCGCGGGCAGCGGCAGGGAGCTTGACGCCATCCATCACGCTGGCTGCGCACTGGAGGCCGCGGAGATCGTGCTCGACAAAGACGGCCCGCCCGCAACCCCCAGATCCATCACTACGCGCGGAACAGGGGCCCTCCTGGCCCGGCTGCTGCTTTCGTGGGGCCAGCCGGAACAGGTGCGCGCGCTGCTCCAGGGCTGCCTCGCTCGACTCGAGGCGCTTATGCACAGGACGCGGGACTGCGGCGCGCTGCTGGAAGCCTGCGGCATCCTGCTGGGGGAGGATCCGCGGGCCACCACAAATCCGCCGCGGGTTACGTCGGGTGCCGGCACTGGCATCAGCGGCCCGCAACCCGTTCACTAAAGATACCGGGGCTCGAGGCTATTCCCGATGAACGAGAAGCGCGAGCAATGTGTGCAACTGGAGCTGCCCGGGGAGGTGCTGTCGCGGCTACTGCGCGAACACAGTCTCGTCGCGAGCGAAGTCAGATGCCTCAATCAGGCCTCGCGCAGGACCATACGACAGGCACTGCTGCATTCCCTGAAAAACAACGCCGAATAGCGCTTCCGCCGCAGGTATGCCGGCCACCGGTCCGCGAGCTTCCCGGTAGCTCACCCATCGGCGATGGACACCCCCCGTGAACGTATAGACACCTCGACTGGTCCACTCCTAATATGTTGGCCCTCTGAACAGGGAGTGTTGGCACGGACCCTGGCTTGCGCCAGGCCGTCGCTCTGGAGGATGACACGTGCAAGATAAGAAACCGGAAAAACCTTCTGCGCCGAAGGGCTGGTCCGGCATGGTGCGCGCCGCCGGGCGCCAACCCGGAACCGACGCGCCCACCGGGATGCGGCTGCTCGGCGACATCGCATGACGCCCTACACCACAGCGCTGTTACTCAGTGCCATCGGCATCGCGCTTTTCATCGTCGCGGGCAGCACCGCGCACCGGCTCGGTCAACGGCGCCGCTTCGAGCGCACGGCTGCATGGATTTTTATCGCGCTGTTGACGTTCAAGTACATCAGCTACTGGCTGCCCTCCAGCGATTTGCCGTTCTACCTGCCCCTGAACCTGTGCAACCTGAGCGAACTGCTCGCATGCCTGTCACTGTTGACCCGCTGGTACTGGTTCCGCTCACTGTTGTATTTCTGGGCGCTCGCCGCGGTGGTCGTCTTTATTACACCCGAGCCGCCCGATGAACCGGGAACCGTGGCCTACGCGATGTTCTGGTTCTCCCACGCGCTGATCCTCGGGGTCATCGGTTACGAGATTGTCGTGGCGGGGTTCCGGCCGCGATTGCGCGACCTGCGCATGGCCATGCTGGTCACGCTGGGCTATCTCGCCATCGTGCTGCCCATCGATATCATTTACAACGCCAACTACGGCTATGTCGGGCCGGTGGAACCCACCACACCGACACTGATTGACTATCTCGGACCGTGGCCGCTGCGCGTCGTCTGGATCGCCCTGCTGGCGGCCACTGCGTTCGTGCTCGCCTGGCTGCCGTGGTGGCTGTACGACCGGATCAAGCGCTAAAAGACTGTATGAAGAAAAACCGTGCGCGGCTGTCCAGTTTTCCAAACACAGCGAGCACGAACTTTACCTCACAGGTAATCGCATACATGCCCCACACCGGATAGTCTGAGCACAAACCGGGCGAACAGGAGACACCATCATGCAGAAGACCTACCTTTCACTGGCGATCATCGGCGCGATCGTCCCCTACATCTTCTTCTTCCAGTTCCTTGCGAACCATCCCATCGGCGACTTTGTCGCCGCGCTGTTCGCGAACGGCGCCGCGGGCGGATTCAGCGCGGATCTGCTCATCTCATCGGCGGTGTTCTGGGTGTTTCTCTGGCAGCGCGAAGCACCCAGGGCCTGGATCTACGTGGTCATCAACCTCACGATCGGCCTGTCCTGTGCGCTGCCGGCCTACCTGTACATGGACAGCCGCAGCCGGGCCGGAGCCGGGCGCGCGGCGGTGGCGGGATGAGTCACCAGGGCGTGTTCGGGGAGCAGCTCCGGTACTGGCGCCGCGCACGTGGCAGGACACAACTGGACCTGTCGATGAGGGCCGGCTATTCGCAGCGGCATCTGAGTTTTCTGGAGTCCGGCCGATCACAGCCGAGCCGGGAGACGGTCATCGTGTTGTCGGACTGCCTCGATGTGCCGATCCGGGAACGCAATCAGCTGCTGCACGCGGCGGGCTTCGCGCCGATCTACTCCGAGGAAGCGATCGACAGCAGTCGACTCGAGGAGGCCAGACGCGCGGTCGAGGATGTGCTGAGCAGCCATCGGCCGTTTCCGGCCCTGCTGGTCGATCGCGCCTGGAACACCTTCGGCGCGAATGTCTGTGCCGGGGCCCTGTTCGGCGTTTTGTGCACTCGCCCCAATCCTGACGACTGGGATGCCGGCGTCAACGCGATCCGTCTGTGCATCGAGAACGCGGGCATGAAACCCTATATCGACAACCTCGGCCCCTTTCTGCACAGCGTGCTGGGTCAGCTCGAAGACCGAACTGCAGCGCGCTCTCGTGCACGAGGAGATGTCGCAACTTGTGGCTGACATCGACAGGACCCTGCAGTCGCTGGAAGTCGCCGCCGCGCCCGCTCACAATGAACTGCCCATCGGCTGTCTGCGACTGCGCCGGGACGACACGGCGCTGGCCCTGTTTACGATGGTGAGCACATTCAATTTTCCGCTGGATGCGACCATCGCGGAACTGCGGGTGGAAACCTTCTTCCCGGCGGATGAGGCGACCCGCGCCTACCTGGTCGCGATGGACGAGGCAATGGGATCGGCTACCGCGGAGGCGTAGCGCTCATGTGTGCGCAAGTGCCGGTCTATCGGGACACGTTGCGACAGGCCGATTCCCGGGCGCGGCTGAGGCGCTGCCGCGATGCGGCCACATGGTCCGCATCCCGCGCCGGCGCCGCCCCGCGACAATACGCCGCGGACACCATAAGGCAATTTGCCACCCCGTTTGGTGTATCAATTACAAGTTTCCCGTATGGACGTCGCCCGGGGTATGACCCATGCTCGCCCTGTGGGCAGAACCCGGCTGTACTCGTCGGTCATTTGACAATGGAACCACCCCCGATTACTTTTAAGAACCATCCCTTGTTAACGGAATAACACCATGCAGCTACCTGAGCGATACGTCCTCTTACGCAGTCTCACAGCAGTCTTTGCGCTGGGCGCAATGCTGCCGCTGGCGGCACAGGCGGGCATCCCCGGCGGGAGCATCACCTTTACCCCGGCGGCCGGCGCGACCGCGACGCCGGTGCCCACACTCGGCGGTGTGATGCTGTTGCTGCTGGCGCTGCTGCTCGCCTTCGTCGCCTTCACCCATTTGCGCCGGCAGCGCGCCAAGGCGATGCTGGTCCTCTGCCTGGCGGGGGGCTCGCTGCTGAGCGCCGCCGGCGGCGTCACGCTGATCGAACGCGCCAGCGCGGGCGGAGATGGTATTTTCTTCATCTCCAATTCGCAGGGCGAAACACTGCCGATCTTCCCGAACACCTTCAACGAGTACACCAATAACACCAGCGTGCCCATGGGCGTGCAGTCGGTGGAGCTGCCTTCTTCAAACTGCCCCAACGGCCCTGTCCCGGCCTGTACCGGCGGGCTCGAACTGACCCCTGGCGAGCAGTGCCAGATTGACTGTGTGGCATTTCAGGACAGCGACCGACGCCTGAAGACCGACATCGTCGCCGTCGGCCAGACGGCCAGTGGACTGCCGCTGTACCAGTTCCGCTACCGGGGCGACGACGCGGTCTATCTCGGCGTTATGGCGCAGGACGTGTTGAGCTACATGCCGGCGGCTGTGGCTTTGATGCCCAACGGTTATATGGGCGTCAATTACCAGATGCTCGGCCTGCAGATGACCCGGATTCATTAGCGGGCTGTCGAAAGGCGAATTGTGGCGGTGACTGAGGCGTTAACATGAGCTCAAACTGCGCATTGACTCCAGCTGAACGCCGCCTCTTCAGTCAATTTTGCCTTACATCCCCTGCCGTGCCAGCGTTTGTCTATCCTCGGTTGGTGTGGCATTGCCAACGTGGAACGCCCCGGTGACGGAGGCATCGCACTCCATCGGCGCCACACCGACCGACACTGCGCGACCATCCGTCGAGCCTGCGGCCGGTCTGGCCGCCGACAAATAACCGGCATGCCCACTGGCGGGCGGCTGCTTTCGACCAGCCGTTTTATGCCGTCCAGCTCGTCCTCATCACGGCTGCGCAGGGCTTCGTGCAGGCGCTGGCGAGCATTGAGGCCGGCAAGGGGCAACGATTCGATGATGCCGAGGACTTGTTCGATGAGTAGGAACTTTGCGCGCGCTGTGAAGTGCCCGCGGGATATTAATCCGGCCCAGTCGAGATTTCACTTGATACGTCAGGATGTAGCCAGCATGTGACACTCCTGCCCGTGACCCTCCTGCTCGTTGACAGGCGCCCCCTGCGGGATTAGCTTACTGTCTGGTCCCCTCGTTGAAGGAATAACACCATGCACCGCATCGGCACACCCGGTTTCATACGCAAACTCTCCACCGGCCTTGCATTCCTGGCCATGCTGCCGCTGGCGGCACAGGCGGGCATCCCCAGCGGGAGCATCACCTTTACCCCGGCGGCCGGCGCGACCGCGACTCCAGTGCCCACGCTCGGCGGTGTGATGCTGTTGCTGCTGGCGCTGCTGCTCGCCTTCGTCGCCTTCACCCATTTGCGCCGGCAGCGCGCCAAGGCGATGCTGGTCCTCTGCCTGGCGGGGGCTCGCCGCCGAGCGGCGCCGGCGGCATCACGCTGATTGAACGCGCCACTGCGGGCGCGGGCGGCAGCGGGTTCACCATCGCCAATCCGCAGGGCGAAACACTGCCGATTGACGCGAACGCTTTCAACGAGTACACGAATGACACGAGCGTGCCCATGGGCGTGCAATCGGTGCAGCTGCCTTCGCCCTGCCCCAACGGACCTGTCCCCCAGGTCTGTACCGGCGGACTCGAGCTGGCCCCCGGCGAGCAGTGCCAGATTGACTGCGCGCAAATTCAGGTGAGTGATCGGCGCCTGAAGACCGGCATCGTCGCCGTTGGCCAGACGGCCGGTGGACTGCCACTGTACCAGTTCCGCTACCGCGGCGACGACGCGGTGTATCTGGGCGTCATGGCGCAGGATGTGCTGACCTACATGCCGGCGGCCGTGGCGTTGCTACCCAGTGGTTATATGGGCGTCGATTACCGGATGCTGGGCCCTGCAGATGACCCGCGATCTATCAGCGGGCGGTTGGTGTGGCGCCGGAAGCATAGCCACCTCGGAGTGACCCGGTGACAGAGGCATCGCATTCCATCGGCGCGGGAAACAGCGATTCACTGATTTCCTGGCTGCTCGCACACCAGGACATGGCACTGCTGTTGACCACTTTCGGCGGCATGTTGCTGTTGATGATGTTGGAGCAGGTGTGGCCGCGCCGATCCTGGCAGGGCGTGCACACCAACCGGTGGATCGGCAACTGGCTGCTGGCGAGCCTCAATTTCTTTGCACTCCTTTTTCTGACACTGCTGCTGTCGGGCACCGCCTGGATACAATCGCTCGCGCCTGAGACGGGCTTCCTCTGGGCCTGCATCCGGCGATCACTGTCGCGCTCTTGCTCGTCGCCGTCGAGGCGGTCGACTACCATACTGCACCGGCTCTTTCACGCGGTGCCGCTGCTGTGGCGTTTTCACGCGGTGCATCACTCCGACCCTGGGTCGATGTAACGACCTCGCACAGGCATCACCTGTTCGAGGTTGCGGTGACCTCGTCCATCCTGCTGCCATTGATTGCCGTAACGGGCGTACCGGTCAGTCTGCTGGCCGGTGGCAATACCGCTGCGCGCGCTGATCATTCTCGTCAACCACAGTAACCTGGCTCTGCCGGAACGACTGGACGCACTGCTCCGACCCTTTGTCGTCACCCCGGATTTCCACCGGGTGCATCACAGCAGCGAAAAACGATTCACCGACAGCAACTTCGGCACTGTTCTGCCTCTGTTCGACTACCTGTGCGGTACCGCTCGAAGTGTGCCCTACGACGCACAGCCCGGCATGCGCTGTGGGCTGCATGCATGGCGCGAAGACGCGGATTCGCGTATCGACCGGTTGCTGCTGCTGCCTTTCCGGTGGCGACGGCCTCAGGCGGTCGATGGCAGTGCAACACAATCGGGCGCCGCGCGAACACCCGTCAACCATACGACCGGTCTGGCCGCCGAAAATAATCGACATGCACACCGCCGGACGTCTGCCGCGGCGGTCCACCCTTCAGGTCACATTTTCGTCGAGGTACCTCTCGACCTCCTGTTTCAACCTCGACTCAAACAGCGACGCCAGCATCCCGAGTTTTACCGTTACCTCGATCTCATCATCCCCGAATGACATCGCGCCATTGACCCCGCGGCCGCTGATGGTCACGGAATCTCCCTGCCAGCGCGCGCGGAGCCCGTACTCGCCTTCGATTTTCGAAGCCAGTTCTCGCGCCACCCGGCGCAATTCCTCTTTTTGCATGGTGTATCGCCGCCTGATCTGAAACCGTGCCATAGAGAATAATTCCGTACTCACCTGCTGACCCGTAACCGCATAGTGTAGCTTACGGGCTTTCTTGCCAACGAGAGCATGCGATGGCTGTCACACACTCGACTCGACCCGGCCAACGGCTTTTTCGGCACCGGCAAGGAGCAGAGCTTCGAGGGCGAAACCCAGCACTTCAAGGTCGCCCACATGCGCATTCTCTATCACAAGATCGGCATGTTCAGTGAGTCTCGGCGATCGCCTCGACAGGGTCGTCGGAGGCCTCCAGCATCTGCTTCGCCTCTTCCATTCGGACGGTGAGGACGTACTCGATCGGGGTCATCCCCTTAGCTTTGCGGCGAAGAGGACGCCGGACGATGAATAGCTTAGAATCCCACAGTAGCACTCTCCCGTTGCGAGCGACCGGCACGGGCCGGTCGCGGCCGGGTGCGGGCCAGAAGGCGGACAGACTACCAGACGCATCCACAACCCGAGCAAAGACCCAGTATGGAACCAGCGATATGGTCGTTCAGTATTCTCCTCGTTCTCATTACGCTGGCGGGTGCGTTTTCATTTGTTCGCAGGCGCCGGACCACCGGTGATTACCTGGTGGCGAGCCGCCAGGTAAAACCCTGGCTGGCGGCCCTGTCAGCGGTTGCCACCAACAACAGCGGGTTCATGTTCATTGGCATGATCGCCTTTTCCTACCGGGTCGGCCTGGAATCCATCTGGATGGCGATTGGCTGGATTCTGGGAGACCTGACCGCATGGTTGTTCGTGCACCCGAGAGTCCGTGAGCAATCCGGTCGAATCAAGGCCAGAACGCTCGCGAACCTGATCGGCACGCCCAACGGTGTGGAAGACCGCGTAATCATTGTTCTGGGCGGTCTCATCACCTTCATTTTCCTCGGTGTCTATTCCGCCGGCCAGTTCAAGGCGGGCAGCCTCGCGCTTCACGCGCTGTTCGGCTGGGACATGTGGGTGGGCATCGTAATCGCCATGATCGTCGTCATCATCTACTCCTTTGCCGGCGGTATCCGGGCCACGATGTGGACCGATGCGGCCCAGAGCCTGGTGATGATCGGCTCCATGGCGATGATCCTGGTGATGTCCTGGCTCACCATTGGCGGCCTGCCCTCGCTACTGGAGAATCTGCGGGAGCAGGATCCGGGACTGGTATCACTGTTTCCCGACAACCTCGAGTTCGGGATTCTGTTTTACCTCCTGGGCATGATGTCGGGGGGCTTCGGTTCAATGGGACAGCCCCAGATCATGGTCCGTTTCATGGCCATCGAGTCAGTCGAGGCCATCAAACGGGCGCGGGTGTGGTATTTCGCCTGGTTTGTACCCTTCTTCGCGGCGTCCGTGGGCGTGGGACTGTACAGTCGCGCCATTCTGCCCAATCTCCCCGAAATGCAGATCGCACAGGGCGTTGCCCAGCCCACTGAACTGGCGTTGCCACTCATAACCATGGAAATGCTGCCCGCGTTTTTTGTCGGCATATCACTGGCCGGCCTGTTTGCCGCGACCATGTCCACCGCAGACTCCCAGGTGATCGTCTGTTCCGGGTCGGTCACGCAGGATGTGCAGCCGCGCTGGAAGGATTCCTATATCGCCTCCAAGGTGGCCACCATCGCCATCGCGACTTTGGCGTTACTGGTGGCGCTGTACGCGCCGGAAGGTGTCTTCGGCCTGGTCCTTATTGCCTGGTCGGCTCTCGCCGCGAGCCTCGGCTCGGTCCTGTTGCTGCGTATTTTCGGACTTCCCTTCTCCACCGGCACGGCGGTTGCGATGATGTTCACCGGTTTTGGCACCGTGCTGGCGTGGCACCTTTCGCCCTTCAACGACGACATTTTCAAGCTCTTGCCGGGGCTGGCGGCCGCTTTTCTGGTGTATGTGCTGAGCCGGGTGCCGGGCTGGCTGACTCGGCGCCGCTGAAGCATACGCCCATTCATGGTGCCGGGGCGTGCGCCGGCGTTTTTTTTCGAAGCTCGCTCCCTCTCAGGTCCTTTCTATGGAGGCACTCGAGTCTTATACTCACTCTTCTCATTTACACATATACAAAGGACTCGCACTCGACATGTATCGATTTCTTCTCGGGTCGCTCGCGGCCATGTTCGGTCTGACCCTGCTCGCTTGTAGCGACAACAACGACGATCTGGGCGAACTGGCGCCCAACGTTCTGGTGTTCACCGAGCACGAGATCCCGGCCTTCATCATTCAGGACGCCATCGAACGCGGCGATGAAGACCCGTAGGCCCGCCTCGGCGGCTCCATCGGCGGCAAACCGGTCACGATCGTCAAACTCAGCGGCAAGACCAATCACTTCGGGCGGACATTGGAGGGCGAGTTTCTCGACTACTCCGCGACGGTGCCAGACACGCCAGTGTGGATTGCGGAGCACCCCTGGACCAGGGAGCGCGACATCGCAACCGACCAGACCGGCTGGTGGACGATGTACATCGTCAAGGACACCGGCGAAGATCTCGAGTTCTCCTTTGTCTACGACAAGGAAGACCGGATTACCACCAAATCCAATGTCATTACCGTGACCGACGAAGACGACACCGACCTGGCCATCCAGTATATCGACCCGGATTTCTACAACGTGCTCATGCTGCCCTACGTGGAAAACATGCTGCGCTCCAACGGCTACCCCAACTTTTTCTTCCGGAATGCCATGGTTGTGACCGTCGGCAAAACCTGGGCCAGCATGCACGACGACCGGCTGCCTCACGGCGATCCGGGGGCGACCATGACGATCGCGCCGGACCAGGGCGATGCCGTCGGCCCGATCTACTTCAACGAGGACGTAATACCCGATGTCACCTGGAGCGCCTCGTCGCTGGACGGCGGAGTCGTCTGGCTCAATCTGCCCCTGAACACGACCTGGCGCGTCAGCGCCACGAAGCCCGGCGTAACCTACCCCACGGTAAGATTCCGGATCACCGAGGCGGACATAGCCGCCGGCGTGCAGTTGTTCATCGCCTCGCCGCCCGATTCGCTGGAGGGGAGCAACGATTCGCCTCCGGGGGAGGAGTAGCGACAGCGCGGCGCGTATAATAACAGGGATAGGCTGTTATCCCTGATCGACAGCCGGTCAACAGTGCTCCAGCCGAACGCGTGAACACAGCAATCGCGAACGGTTGCGTGTTGCACCGACCGACAACCGTACAGGGGGAATTATGCGACGGACGCACTATCTGGCTTCTTTGCTACTCGGCGTGTGGGTCTGCGCGCTGGCGGCACCACCGTCATTCGCCCAGTGTGAGAAGGAACTGGCTGAACTCGACAGGCTGGTTGAAAGCGGCGAACTCAACGAGCGACAGCTCGGCATAGTGCAGGGTATGCGACAGTCGGCTGCCTACCTGTGCGGCGCCGGGCAGGAGGACAAGGTCCGCGAGATGCTGGGTAGCATCGACAGCATCCTCAATGCGCCCGGAATCGGCTCGCCCCCGCCGGATATGCCGGGCCCGTCGGCTGACACCCCGGGGAAACGGGACCGGGCGGATGCTGGTACTGCCCAGCGCGCGGCCAGTCCGCACACGATCGGGGCGGCGGTATCGGACAACGGCCGTTGGGTGAACCGTCCCGAAGACATGCATCAGTTCTGGTACCGGGATGTCGACCGGCGCGGCGACAGTGTCCGAATACTGTATTCGACATCGCCGTCGCTGGAGCAGGGTCGCTCCGGCTCGTGGACAGCCAACGTCTACGTCGTCGAGATAGCGCCCGGCGGCAGGATCGCGCAACACCGCCTGTACTCCAGGCAGTCCCTGAAATCGTCACCGCGGCCCTGCGCCGGGGTCACAACCAGGTCGTGGCGCAGCGCCATGTGGACGGGCGGGAAAAACCCGACCGCCTGGAACTCTGGTCGGTGCCGCGGGGCGATGTCCTGGCGTCGAATGATGTGCCCGCGCCGCGCGGCCCCGATGGTTCGCGCTGGTCATGGAGTGAGTTCCGAACCGCGACTCTGGATGGCAACGTCATCTTCACGGCGGTTATGTCGGAGGGCGGGCGGTCCGATGAGCCTATGTCTACCGCGGCCTGGATGGAGGTTTCGCCCGAGGGTGGGATCGTGGGTCGAGCACAGTCGGCGCGTGGAAAATTCGAAACAACAGTTCCGGCGCTGGTTTCCGGCCCATACGGCGGAGCGGGCACGGCACTTGCCATTACCAGACTCGATGATCAGGGCCTGTCCGACCTGATCGAATCCCTGTCCACCGCGCAGATCGGGGGCCGTGAAATGCGCGCCGTTGTGCGCAGTGAAACGCGGCTTGCCGAACGCCCGGACACGGGCAGCGTCAAACTCGGACCCGCTCTCGAACGCAATCTCATGTGGGTGGGCGAGATGTCCGTCTCGAAGGATCTGTCCGGCTTCCCGGCAGCTGGCTAGAAGCCAGGAACAGATGCTGATGATGGCCCGGACCGAAATCGAGAGCGGGGCGCGCCGTCATATCCGCCACATCAAGCCGACAGCCGAGGGTTACGGCGTGTTGATGCGGGTCGCCGGCGATCGCCGGATCGAACCCGATGTCAACGGCCCGCATTTTGTCGAGGTAACGCTGGAGGGAGAACGCCGTTCGGTGTTTCTCGGGCCGGCCGCCGATGAGCTGGAAGTCAAGTTCGAGCAATTCGCCGCCGGCGACGATGGCGCGGTCGACCCATTCGGCGACGGGCGCGCCCGTTCGGATCGTTACGACGGCGTCATCCTGCCTGTCCAGGCGGACGGCAGCCTGGGACCGGCCATGCCGGTGACACTTCCAGACAATGTCAGCGTCGATGCGATGATCGGCAATTCTTCGGGGGTGTGGCTGATCGGTCACGGGATGAATGACGACCTCGACAAGGTCGCCCTCTGGATCAGCCGCGCATCTATGGGGTCAGGTCTTTGATTGATGGTGGGACTTACTGGGTTGATGATTACGCGCTGCCACCCCTGCGGATGCAGCAGAGCGCAGCGCGGGGCGGCGACGAATTGCTTGCCGTGGACGATCTCGCGGGCCTGTTCTGGCGCCCGCCGCTGGCGGGCATTCCGCTGAAGGCCGGTTTTTTCGCCAAGTTCTACCTGTTCACCGCGGCGGCGCCCGGTGGCCACTGGGTTTCGCTGAGTGCACTCGTGGCGGGCAGTGCGCTCGGGATTTACTACTGCCTGCGACTCGTGCTGGTGATGATCCGGCGCCCGGCCGAAGCCACGCCCGCCGATGCTGAACCGCCTGCCGCAGGCGCACCCACCAGGCTGTTCCTGGGTCTGATCGCGGTTATTCTGGTCCTGCGCGTCGCCCCCGGTGCGCTGATGGGCTACTTTGCCGGCCTGTTTGGCTGATCTGGAATTGTTTTCGTTCTGGGCCGCTCCCCCTTTCTCCACTGAAGGCTTTCAATTCATCCTCGCTGGTCACGCGGCGCAGTACCAATCAAACTTCCCGGATCGATACCCTCGCCATTTCACAGGTAATTTGTCAGCTATTTTTACACTTGCCAGTAAACTTTACTCGCAAATTGTTGTTTCTTATATGATGGAATAATTCTTGCCTCATCTCTTCGCGCCCCATAAACAATCAGGAATTGACCCATGAATGGAAATCGAGCCCTCTTTGCTCTGGTCTTGCTGCTGGCGTCATTTTCAGCCAAGGCTTCCTTGTTCACATACGACGTCACCTACGATGGCAGCAGCTTCAGTTTCGCGGGTGGCAATTCCTGGGATGGCCTGGCCTTCACTGTAGGAGACAGCCTTGATATCACCTTATCAGCCGATACCGGTGACCATTGGGAATGGCTCCAGGATACCACCCGTCTTTGGTACGCCAATATTTATGATTCTTCAGGTCAGAATACCGGTTCCTACAACTGGACGACCAGTTACAACGGCAGCACAGTTGGTACAGGTGGCGCCGAATCGCAGCAACAAGGAAATATCCACATCGGCCCACGCCTCAATGGCGGTCTCGAAGGTTCTGTCGGCGATATTTTTGACGAATATCGGTTCGAGTATACCTTCGAAGGGAGTGACGATACGCAATTGGATATTGAGAATGAGAACTTTGGCATTAACTATATGCTCGGTGACTCGCTCTATATCCACGCCTGGACATTCAATGACGGCGCGCGTTTTCAGTATGTTGACGCCAACGAAGTACAGGCAACCGTATCTGCGCCATTCCCTCTTGCGCTGATTGCACTCGGCTTGATTGGCGTGGCAGTGACCACCAGACGTAAAGCCAGCTAAGCGAAAGCGAAAGGGCCTCGGGGTCAAAAGAGTGGGCTTGGGGTCAGGTCTTTAAATGATGATTTTACCCGCTGCCGAACCGATCTCTTTAATCTGACACAAGGGGCTTGCATGCGAGGTTGTGCGTTCACTTGATTGAGTCGGGACCATACATCAAAGACCTGACCCCGATCGGCCTTTCGAGGTCAACTTCAAGCCATACCGTGTCATCTATGAAACCATCCGTCAGGACGTTTTCATTCACTGCATTCTTGATGGCCGGGATATGCCCACGTTACTTCATCGACGACTGATTCGTCAGGACTATTGCTGAAAATTCGAATCCGCACCCGATTTGCTGCGAATTATGTTCGGCAGCGGGGTCAGGTCTTTGATTGATGATCTCGGCTCAATCCAGCAAGCCACAGTGCGGCAGATATTTCCGTCTGTCAGATCGGAAATATCGGTTCACCCATGAGGAAATCATCAATCAAAGACCTGACCCCATAGGTGCCGCATAGGGGCGATTGAGTCGGCGGGATCATCAATCATAGACCTGACCCCATCGACGGCTCGACCCCATCGACGGCTCAGCGGTACTCGTAGATGACATCGACGCCATAGGTGCGCGGTTGACCGTAGACATTGCCGGCGAAACCGAGGCTGCCAAAGTCGATGCCCCATTCCCGGTATTCCTCATCCGTCAGGTTCTTGCCCCAGGCTGAAATACGGAAGGCACCGCTGTCGCCGAGACCGATGTCGCCGAGCGTCACCCGTGCCTGCACCAGCGTTCTATCATCCGTCGAATCGAACTGGTTCAGGAAGGGATGCCAGACCATGTCGTCCGTGTACACCGCACCGACGGAGGCCGACAGGGTACCGAAGCTCATGGGGTCGAAGGCGTAGTCGACAAACAGCGACGCAGTGTGCTCGGGCGAGCGGGTCACCGTGGAGATATCCGAGATATCCTCGTTCTCGTTCGTATCCGGGTTCAGGGCCAGATACTCGTCAAACTCCGCGTCCAGGTAGCCATAGGTCAGCGACATGGTCAGCCCACGGGTGAGCAGCGCCAGAACTTCCAGTTCGATCCCCTGATAGGTCGCGGCACCGGCATTCAGCAGGCGGCTGGAGGCACCACCGGTGCCGGCTTCGAAGACGGCCAGCTGGATGTCGTCGTAATCGTTGTAGAAGACAGCGGCGTTGGCGCGCAGCCTGTTGTCCAGCCATTCGGACTTCAGGCCTACCTCGTAGGTGATCACGGTTTCCTCGTCGACCACGGACTCCCAGGCTGACACCGAACTGGCGCGGGCATTGAAGCCGCCGGCGTTGTAGCCTGTAGAGACACTGCCGTAGACGTTCACATCATCCCGCACCCCATAGTTGGCGCGCAGCAGGTAACTGATGTTATCCCATTTCTCGCTACCGGTAAGGCGCTCGTCGACGAATGAGACCTGGTTCAACGTTTCGTTGAAGAGAAACGCGTCTTTCTCGTCCTCCGTGTAACGAATGCCCCCGGTAAGGTCCAGTGCGTCGGTCGCGGCGTAGGTGAGCTGCGTGTACACCGCCCAGGACTCCGCGTCCTGGCCATACTTGAAATCCACGTAACCGTTTTCGTTGGGGTCGGCGCCCGGGGCGGCGAACGGCAGGGGCAGGCGCTGCGACCCCTGGCAGTTCAAATCCGCATCACAGTAACCGAAATTCTGGTACAGAGCGGCCAACTGAGGGTCCCGCGGCGCAATGAAGGTAATCGGCAGAGAGAACGTTTGCGGATTGCTCTGGAACACCTCTTCGTCGTAGTAGTAAAGACCCGTGGTGTATTGCAGGCGATCTTCCAGCGCGGTACCGATGATCTGGAACTCGTGCGAGGTCACCTCGATCGTTCCCTCGTCGATCGCGGCGAGAAAGCCAGGTTTGGGAATCGGCGTGCCGGGCGGACCTCTCCGCGCAGGTGAGAGCGCATCGGGAGCGAAATAGTTGCCTCCGTCCAGATCGGTGGAGCCGTAGCCGGAGTCGGTTTCGCGGTCGCCGAAGATATACTTCAGGGTGACGGTGTCCAGGTCCCAGGCGGCCTCGAAGGTGTGTCCTTCGACCTCAAGCCATTCCTCGGTCACACCGTCGAGCTCGAAATCCTCGCGACGATCTTGCGGATCACCCACGGTTGCGGCCATCTGCTGGTACAACTCTCCGCCGAGGAACTCGAACGGAAACGGCGTGGTGGAAAAGCCGTTGAACAGGCTGTCCTTGACCTCGACGATCTGGAAAGGCGCCGGAACACCCGTGTTGTCCGTTTTGTCGTAGGAGTAATCGAGCGTCAGGTTATCGGTGGGTTCCAGGCGCAGCGCGATGCGATAGGCCTCGTTGTCCTCGGCACCCAGGTCCTGTTCCAGCTGGTAGCTGACGCCATTGACCTCGATGTTGTCGCCCTCGAAGCTGTTATCGGCCCAGCCGTCGTACTCTTCGATCGCGCCGTTGACGCGCACGCGACAGCATGTCGAAGAGCTGGGAAATCGACAGATGCCTGATAGCGCTGCAGGCCGTCATTGCCCATCGTCGCCTCCGCCTTGACGTAGAGCTCGCCACCGGGCCGGGGCGGTCGTCACATTGACCGGCGCCGCCGGAACTGTTGCGGCCGAACAGCGTGCCCTGGGGCCCCGCAGTACCTCGATACGCTCCAGGTCGACGATGTCGAAACACCGCCCACGGTCTTGCTGATGTACGACGCCGTCGCAGATAGAAGCTGGTCTTCGGATCTACCAGCAGCGATGTCTCCCGCTGCCGACGCCGCGGATATAGATCGACATATTGGAGTTGGACGAGGGCTGCTTCTGGATGTCGGCGTTCGGCGCATAGCTGCCCAGGTCGGTGACGTCGTGGATTCCCCAGCGCCTCGATTCTCGGAGGTGAAATGCGGTCACCGCGATCGGGGTGTCCTGCAGGCCCGCCTCGCCGACGCTCGGCGGTAACGACCACCTCCTCCAGAGCGGTCTGCTGGCGCAAGCCCGGGCCCGGCAGCGCTGGCGGCGATAAGGGTGGTAACTGGCGGTGCGGATGACTGGCGCGCGCAGCGTGTCATGTCTTGCTCCCTGTGTTTACTTTATAATAGCTGCGGCTATTGTATCTATGCGCTGCGGGGAAGACAACTGTAACAAAATACTGATTCAGCGGGGGCTCGCGGGACCGGGGGTTCGGGAGTCGGGACCGGGGGTCGAGGATGGGCCGTACTCGGGGTTGGGGTCAGGTCTTTGATTGATGATGGGCCGTATCTCGGGAGCCAGTGGCCAGGGCCGATGGATCCTCTCTGCACGCCGGGGTCAGCTTCGCGGGGCATCAGAGAGGGACAGCCGCGGACGTCCGGGCGGCGAATCGCGCTTCGTCGGAATATTTGCCCGCCCTGCCGTGGCAGTTTCCCCGTCTTTCACTGAGCTACAGTGGCAAGGTGGTTTACACCCTCAAGACGCCCAATCGGGATGGTACCACGCAAGTGGCTTTCCAGCCGCGTCGATTTCACGCCCCGTCCGGGAGTCTGCGCCGCAGAAGCCAATGGGCCAGCGGCTTCCCCAACATCGGTCCATTTTCCCGATCCTCCTCGTTAACATCGCTTTCCACAGCGGCAGACTCAGAGCCCTGGCACAGGCAGGCGCAATGGGACTTCCGTCAGTGCCACAAAGGCCAGCCAACCATTTCTAATTACCGGTGAACGGGGTAAAAATGGGCCCATCATAAAAATCGGTGAGCGAACCGGGTTAGTGACGTTCAAATTGATAGTTAAAATTACGCACATCGTCGGCGTAGCGGTCTCCGACCAGGTTCACCAACCCAGGGTCATCATAGTATT
Organism: Halioglobus sp.; assembly: GCA_034521205.1. Classification (GTDB taxonomy): domain Bacteria; phylum Pseudomonadota; class Gammaproteobacteria; order Pseudomonadales; family Halieaceae; genus Marimicrobium. The sequence goes on along the minus strand of JAXHMT010000004.1, from coordinate 793,985 downwards.
TACTGTAGTGGCAGTGCTGTGTGCGATTTAGATGTCGCAGCTCAAAGTCCAGCCCGGCGTGCTGCATCACTCTGACCCAATCCGCTTGCATCGTCTCCACCTTGCCGATGACGCGAACCAGCGGCTGACCGCCGGGAAACAGGAAGCTCGATTGCGAACGCAGGTGCTTGTCGGTTTTTGCATCGGGAATGGCGCAAACCGCAGCACAGAACTCGGCGAAGCCCATATTCGGGTATACGGATATGCCGGCGTCAATAAAACCCTGGAAGACGCCGGCCTCCATGCGGGCCGATCGGGAACCGAGGCTTGCCTTATCTCTGAACGTGGAAACAAGCCGCGCCCATGGGTTGCGCACGAACGAGAAGCTGACCCAGCTTGCGTCAAGTGCGCGGATATCGCGGTTCCGCATCCATTGCACCTCCGCGCCCTCGATCGAATTCCTGATCGAAGTATTGGCGCATTTCGGTATACGCACATATAGCAAGTGGTGCTCTTTCCACACCGCCACTCGAGTATCGGGCGTGAAAGACCATGATCGAAGTCGATCTTTGACGTGTCGCTTCAGATTTTTCAATCCGCGCATAAAACGCTCTCGAATCCAGTTCCGAAAGGTACCCATATCCAGGGAGTTTTCAGCGCCGAATACCTCCTTGCCATGCCCCGCATTTACATGCTCGAGGTGCCCATTTTTCTGCAATTCAAGGAACGACATCGCCGGGATAAAGCCAAACGTTACAAGAAATAACATCCGCGTTACATCCGGGGCGATTCAAGGCCAGTCCGGGTAAGTTAACCTGGCCACCGGTGGGCCGCCGGGTTCCCGGGCAGCATGTCGAGACCAGCGGGGGTTTCCGTTCCCGAACCTGGCTTCACTGTCCCGACTCGCCGTAACGCAAGAGCACTGTGGTTATATTGTCCCTGCCGCCACTCGCCAGTGCCGCCGCGCGCAGTGCCGAGGAGCCCGCCCGAAGATCGTGCGCAGACCGGAGGATGCTGGCGATCTCCGTGTCAGGCACCGCAGCCGAAAGGCCATCGGAACACAGTAGCAGGTAGTTTCCTGCGGCCAGCTCTCCCTCGCCGTGGGCGATCTTCAGTGAATTCCCTGCCATTTGCAATCCCAGTGCCTGCTCCAGAACCTTGTTGTCTGGGTGCGCGGCAAGCTGTGCCTTGTCAATCCTGCCCGCCTCGAACAATGCATTGGCGACCGTCTGGTCACGGGTCAACTGTCGCAGGCTGCCGTCAGCCATGCGATACAGCCGACTATCTCCCACCTGTGCGTAGGCGAAGCCGGAAACTCCGGCCAGTACCAGAGTCAGGGTGCAGGCCATGCCGGCATACTCCCCGTCGTTTTCCCGGGCAAGTGCTGCAATGGCACGGTGTGCTTCGTGGGCCATTGCCGAAAGTACGCCGGACCAGATAGCCGGCGACTCGTCCAACTCATCCAGCAAACCCCTGCCCGCCGTGGCCGCGATTGTCTCGCAAGTCAGCTTGCTGGCGACCTCGCCGGCCCTGTGGCCACCAACCCCATCAGCGACCGCCGCCAGAAGGCGACCCGCGGCCAAGGGCAGGAGGAGGAATGCGTCCTCGTTGTTTTTGCGCTCTAAACCGACGTCTGTCATCCCATGGGCACAGAGCTCGCCGGAACACACCGGCCCGCACATCCCCGGCGCTGAATCCGGCATCAGCTTTCCAGCTCCCGGACCAGTCGGAATCCGTACTCGGCGCTTAACTTGTCCCCAATAGCGCGGAAACGCACAGCGCTGCGGGTGAGGGAGGGCGGCGTGAACCAAGAGCCTCCCCGCAGCACCCGTAACACCTGCCCGTTGTCCTCGGCACAGTTTGCCTTCCAGGCGCAACCGTCGGTCGGGGCCCCCAGGTAGCGCGCGTGATAACAGTCCTGTACCCACTCCGAGACGTTGCCGTGCATGTCAAACAAACCCCAAGCGTTTGCCGCAAAGCTTCCCACCGGCGCGGAGTTGATCCAGCGGTCGCCGCCGCTGGAAAAGCCGCCGCAGCAACTGTCGCTGCCGAAGTTGGCCTGGTCACGGCCAATGGCTTCACCCCCCAGGTATAACGGCGATTGGACCCGGCCCGCGCGGCGAACTCCCATTCGGCCTCACTGGGCAGCCGGTAGCGTTCGCCGGTCTGTGCCGAAACCCAGTCGGCGTAGCCATTGGCATCCTTCCAGCTCACGTTTATGACGGGGCGGGCGCCCCGCCCCCAGCCGTTGTCATCGGGCAGCTTTCGCCCGGTCGCCCGGGCGAAGCGGTCGTACTCTGCAAATTTCACCTCGTGGGTCATCATGGCAATCGGCTTCGAAATACTCACCGGGTGGGCGGGCCTCTCGTTTTTGACACAGTCACGGCCCGCAACGCACCCCATGTTGAACAAATCGGTGGGCAGCACCACCATCCTGGGACCCTCTCCACCGTCCGAAAGAGCATCCCGGAATATCTTGCCCACCTGTCCCGCGAGGCTGGCCGGGGCGGAACTCTCCGCTTTGCTGCCGGGCTTTACCGCCACACCCGGCGCAGCAGCGGCGGCCGGCTCAACTGGCGTTCGCGATGGTGGTTCCTCGACGACAGTCTCCCGGGATGTTTTGGCGACACGAGACTGCCCTTCGACATCGGGTACGGGGACGACCGATTCCGGGTTTCGCTCGGTCGACTCCATTGCACCAGCAGATTCCTCCCCTCCTGTGAAGTCAGCAGGTGTCGCGGCCTGGGTGACGGGTTCTGGAATGATTGGTTCACTTTGGGACTGCGGTACGGTGGCGATGGGTACCGGCTCACCCGCTTCGGGTATCGGCGTGGGTAGCGCAAGGTAGATGCCCACCGCTACCGCGAGGATCACCACCACGGCGGCTAGCCACTTGAAGGAAGCGCCGCTGACCGCCGGGATTTCCATTGCCGCCTGTGCCTTTGATTTCGGCGAGTGTGGAATCTTGGAATTCTTTACCGCCCGCGGCCCGTTGGAACGCTTCGCCGCGGCCCCATGGATCAGCGCCTGCAGGCCCGCTTCGTCCAGGCCATCGACCTGTGCCATGGCCCAGAGGCGCGGCATTTCGTCCGGTGGAATCTCACCGGACTGTTCCAGCAGTTTGCCGATTTCCCGTTGCAGGGGGCGTGCCTCTTCAGTCTTGCCGGGTGTCTTGTCGTAAGAAAATCGGGTTGAAACGACGGTTTCATCCGTCGTTTCACTGCTATTTGCGGTGTCATGGACATTGGAGGGCAATACTGCCCGCAGTCGCTGCAGGAAATCACCCGCATCGGCGGGACGCTGCTTCGGGTCCTGTGCCATGGCCGAGAGAAGGAGCCTGGTTGAATTCCGGAGTGAGATCGGGCACGTACTCGACCGGATCCCGATATCGGCCTATGGGCATTACTCCCGTGAGCATGCGATAGGCCAGTACACCGACGCTAAATACGTCGCTCTGTGCACCCACGTGTTTGGCCGACTCACGCTGTTCAGGGCTCATATAATAGCGCGTACCCATACCCACACCGGACTCGGAATGCTCGGAGTCCGGCAGTTTGGCGATGCCGAAATCTACAAGCTGCACCCTTCCGTCGCTGTTGAACATGATGTTGGCGGGCTTGATGTCGCGATGCACCAGTCCTGCACGATGCACCGCTTCCAGGGCTTCGAGAATCTGCCGCAGCCAGGCCACCGCGAGCGACAATGGCGCGGGCCGCGGATGCAGGTGCTGTGGGATCTCTTCCAGTTTGCCGGCTGTGAATGCGTCCTTGCCGACCTCCTGTTCCAGAGATTTTTCCAGGAAGGGCATCACGTAATAGGGAGTGCCGTCCTCCATCTCGTCGAAGTGATACATCTCGACGATGTGGGGATTAGTGGACAGCTTGCGCAGTATCCGCGCCTCGTCACGGAAACGCTGGTGCATCGAGGAGCCAAGTTGACCCAGGTCCTGGTCGCGCAGTTTGAATATCTTGATCGCGACCTGCTCGCCCAGCTTGTCCTCGGCGAGGTAGACAGCGCCAAAGCCACCTGCCCCGAGCTGCCTGATCACTTTGTACTTTCCGATTTTTTTCACTGACTCTTCCGGCGCTTGGATTGAAGAGAAATGGCGTAGTAGGAAACGTCTGGTCTACCGGCGGGGCCAGGACACACACTGGCCAGATACCACATAGTCTAACCCGCCGCACACCGGTTTTGTACTTTGCTACAAAAGCCGGAAGCGCCGGGTTACACTTGATGCTCGATTCACTCGGTGACTTACCAGGGAGTAATTCGTGGTGGCGTGGCGCACGAAACTCACCGGTGTAATGCTGTTTTGGCTGGGGCTTTCCGCGTTGCCGGCTGCCGCGGACTCCTGCGATTTTCTCGAGGACTCCCGTCAGCCGAAGTGGGTGACCCAGGGCTCCGCTGACCGCAACACAGTAGCCGCAGTAGGGGCGTCGACCGGCAGCAATACCGAGGCGCAGAACATGATGCGCGAGTCACTGTTGTCGGCCCGCACCGCGCTGGCGGAAGCACTGGTGTCCCAGGTGACAAGTGAAACGACTCTCGAGCAACGCAAGGACGCAAGGGGCGCAGAGGAAGTCTTCCGCTCTGTGTCGCTGTTGGAGTCCAATGTCGCCCTGCGCGGCGTGGCCCCCAAGGAGCGCTGGCTGGACCGGGACAACTGCATACTTTACACGCTGGTGGAACTGGACCGCGAGGAGGCGGAGATCCTCGCCTCCGACGCTCTGCTGACCGACCTTGTGGCTCAGGCGCAGGACGACGCCAACTCCCACGAGGACCGCTACGCCTACTACCGGCAAGCCGAGCGGGTGGCGGAATTCGCCCGGCAGCTTGGTGCGTCGGACAGCCAACTTTCGGCCTACCCCGAGCTGGCTTCCCTGGGCACGAGACTCGCCAGGGCGGAACGGGTCAGAGGCGAAACGGAACAGCGGATACTCCAGTTGCGCACGCTGCTGGACGCCCCGGGCCGAGGCACCCAGCGCAAGGGTTATCGCCAGTTACTGAATCTGGTGAATAGCGCCCGTTTCGACCCCGCTATCGATACCGGAGCAGAACCACTGTACGAGTTTGCCGCCCGCACCGAGCAGGCCCGGGGCAACTACTGTAGCGCCAGGAGCTACGCATCCAGGCTACAGCGCTTTACCCACTTCGATTACTGGCGGCAACGGGCGGACGACCTCCTGCGCCAACTCGGCGCAACGGGGGAGGACTGTCCGCTACAAATGGCGGACCTGTTGGGCGGCCTGGAGGTGACCCTCGTATGCCAGTATCGCACGGGCTCGGCCGTCAGGCAGTGGCGAAAAATGTGCTCGACGTTGGGCGAATCGCTGCGCGATATACAGTCCGCCGCAACGGTGCTCAATCCATCGCAGGGCCAGTTCGATACCCTGCTCGGGGGTGGATGCCCTGCCGGTATCAATGGGGCAGCGCTGCTCGCACTGGCGGACGGTGAAATGGAACGTCGCTCCGGCCAGGCCGGAGCGGCGGGGGACGAGTACCGCTTTGTCGGCGATATCGCCGTCAGGGTGATCGACCAGTGTGACCCGCTGTTCGACGACACGTTCACGGCCACAACAGGCTGGAACCCCCTGTCGGGAGCCATCGTCATGGACATACTCGCCATCAACGTGGGGAAAAGATTCAGACAGCAGCTGAGCCGGTAGCACGGACAGGAACAGGGAGGTCTGCATGAAAAGAATTATTGTGCTTGGCGTGGTGCTTTGCCTGGTCAATGCGGCGCAGGCGAACAATGCGTTAAGCGAGATCGAGCGCGTTTCCGTTGTCGCGATAAGCCAAAACCCGTCCTACAGCCGGTACGAGAAAACCCTGCGTACCGCTATGGAGTCAGTGCTCGTCGAGAACGGCATCCACGTACTGGACGTAGAGAAGTCGAAAAAGCTGCGCAACAACTGGGATCAGCTCAACAACCCGGCCTCTCTGGTCACGGCCGAGGACTTTATTGAACGCGCCGAACGGTACGCGATAGACGGGATCCTCACGCTCTATTACGACGTGGAAGTCAGGGAAGTCATGGCCGGTTTTTTTTCCGCCACCGCGGTGGTGACCTCGCGTGTTGTCACCAGTGAAGCCGACGTCAAGGGATCAACCCCCCGGCCCATGGGCGCTCTGGGCTATGCGCCATCGGACGGGCTGACGGCCTCGGCGGCCATCGTCAATGCTCTGCGGCGGGAGTCGGACCGGGTCGCGGCACACTACGAAATGGAGCTCCTCGCACCTCAGTCACCACGGTTCATCGATTTGCAGTTGAAGCAGGCCTCACTACCGGCGAATGCCCATTTGCTGGCCCGCGGTGAGGCGGTGCCCGCCGACCTGCAGCGGGCGGTGATGGCGGGGCCGACGAAGACCGGGATTCGCAGAACGGTGTCCTGCAGTACCATGGCGTCCGAATCGGTGGGTGCGATAGGTATTTATATCCGCGATATGGATCTCCAGTTCGGCCCAACATACGGTTCCTCCCTGGGCATCATCGACGCCCGCGAGCGGAAGTTGGTGAATGAACTGGTATTCCACGAGGTCAACAAGAGCGCTGCGCGGGTAGGCTCGGCGAAAATCGAGGACTGCCTGTTTTTCAATGGCTGGCGTTTCCTGTTCGGCATCGCCGAGCGCGGCCTGAAGATGTACGACGTCGAGAAGGGCAAGGTGGTGGCGGAGCTGGAAATCCCCGACAAGATCAAGGGCGCCGAGCTCGCTATCTACCGGTCGGGCAAGCGCACTTTCCTGCGTGGCTACAACCGCAGCAGGGACTTCGTACTCGAGCTGGTCGTGGATCGTTGAATGCGCTGTCATATTTTTGTAGCATATACAAGGTAGACATAGTGGCGTTGTCGATTTCTTAGAGACAATCGAGCCGTCTTCGCGGCGATGTCTGCAATTCACACACCGGTTACTGCATACACCTCAGGAAATAAAAAGGACTAAAAATGCGAAAATTAATTCTTGCCGGCGCTGTCAGCGCCGTTGCCGCGTTTCCCGCTATAACCCATGCCGCCACCTCGGCTGGCGACGGTTCCCTCGGTGGCACTGCCACCGTTTCGCTGGCCGATGACACCGACTTCTACACCACCGTCGGCTTCGGCTCGTACTTTTTTACTGACATGCTGGAAGGCTCATTCCGCCTGGTCTAGTCAGGCACGGAAGACGATTCATTTATCACCACTGGTGTTGGAGTACAGTATAACTTTCTGACCGATAGCGACATAGTACCTTTCGTCGGTGCAAGCTACGATTACTCAGGTTTCAGTGATGAGCCTTTTGACGAAAGCGATTTCTACTCTGTCTTCGGTGGCGCCCGTTTCTTTGTCGCAGAGAACGTGACCATTCGCGCTGAAGTCGCATACCGGGACACGGTGGACGATTCGGCCTCTGGTGATTCCACCAATCTCCTGGTCGGTATTGAGTGGTTCTTCTAAGCCATGGGGTAACTGCAACGCAGAAGTCGCATATTAAGGAACCTCAGCATAACGTCATTTCCGCGAAAGCGGGAATCCATAAGTCATTGAATTTTATGGATCCCCGCTTTCGCGGGGATGACGGCAAAACACTTGTTCAGAGCTTCCTTCACTATATGCGGCTTTTTATTAACCAGTGCTGGTATATGCGGCTTTTTATTAACCAGTGCTGGTAAAGGCCATGTACAGCTCGGCTTCTTCTTCCGCACTGAGTTGAACAGGACTGGTGGATACGAGGTTCTGGAACAGGTCCTGCGTGGCGGCCTCACCCAGTTCGACCTGGGCACAAAGCTGCTTCTGACCTCCGAACTCCACGATTTCCACCCTCGTCGCCGACGCTGACCTCAATACCTGATCAGTTCGCTGTTCCGAAATACTCTCAAACGTGTTGCGGGTAACCGCTCCTCCGGATTTCTCCGCGATGAGTTTATCCACTGCGCTGACGTTCACTTCTATTTGCTGGGCCAAAGCCACCCGGGCATTGGCCATCGCGGCCTGCCGGTCGATATTCATGGCGTCACTCCAGGATGCGCAGCCTGTCGCGGCAATGCCCTGGCCGACCGGATTGAGCACCCAGTCGGGCGGCGCTTCGGAATCCTGCGAAGTCGCGCAGGCCTGCAGGAGCAGGACTCCGGCGGCTGCGGCCATGAGAGCTTTGCGATTTACCATTCTAATGTCTCCGTAATAATTGGCGTAGGGGGGAGTCCTGAATACGTTATCCCAGGTCCTGTTCCAGCTGGTAGCTGACGCCGTCGACCTCGATGCTGTGGCCCTCGAAGCTGTTATCGGCCCAGCCGTCGTATTCTTCTCTGCTGGGCAAAGCCCGTAATGACGGTGCTGGGCGGCGATAAGGATGGTAATGGCGGCGCGGAGCTGGTGTGCGCGCGTGTCATGTCTTGCTCCCTGCGTGGTTATAATAATTGCGGTTATTTTATCTATGCTCTGCGGGAAGACAAATGTAACAAATACTGGTTTTGGGGAGCTCGGGGCAGGTCTTCGTAAGCGGTCGACCAATGGAGCTCGGGAGCTCGGGGCAGGTCTTTGATTTATGATCGGCCGTACTGGATTGACGATTACGCCCTGGCGGGCGTAATCATCCCTGCCGGTGCAGGCTGCTTCCTCCATTTCATAATGACCGGAGGAAGCCCATGGCACTCGAAGCCGCATCCCGTTCCAAGACCGACGTCACCACCGCCGGGAGTGACACGGGCTTGGGGTCAGGTCTATGAATGATGATTTTACCCGCTGCCGAACCGATATCTTTGATCTGACACAAGGAGCTTGCCTGCCAGTATCCGCTACTTGATTGAGCCGGGATCATAACTCAAAGACCTGACTCCAAAGGCCTGCTCTTGGACGCCGAGCCGGAGAGCTAAAGGGCCTCGGGGTCAGGTTCCCTGACCGGCGTCCCGCTGGAACCAGTCAGCGTACTCCGCCCGCAGTGCGGCGCGATCGATCTTGCCGTTCGGATTTCTGGGCAGATCCCCATGACGTCATAACGAACCGCGGCCTGAACGACCTCTTTCGGCAACAGGTAGTCCATTAATACCACCGAGGCGCCCACCGAAATACAGAGAATCGCCGCCATGTCGGTGTCGATGCGAGGATGTGGAGCCGCATCGCCGGTGCCGGGCAGATCTTCCCAGTCGAGCACCGTAATTCCCGCCGGCGGCGTCAGCACCCGGACCACCGACACCATCAGCCAACCTTGGGCTCGATGAAATCGGCCAGATCGCCCACGGTAGCGAATATTTCAGTATTTATCTCCTCGTCCTCGATAACGACGTCCAGTTCATCCTCGATCGAAGCGATGATGCCGGCGATGGTGAGGGAGTTGAACTCGGGAAAGTTGCCGACGAGTGCCGTCTCGCGGCTCAACTCCGCCTTTTCCAGCTGAAGGTTGCTGGCGATGACCTTTATGGCCAAGTCCAAGGCGTTCATGGATAACCCCTGTTGTGGATGGGATTGGCGATGCGGCGGCACCCCTGGAAACTATCATCCGTTAGTTCAACGGCGCTATAACACACTGCAGAGAGGTGGCCCCAACAATCGTTGAGCCTGCCTCGTTGACTCTGAACTTCCTCATCCCCCGCTCCCTCACCCCGGTCGCCTCATGCGATTGTTCTGCTTGCGTATTCCGGCGAACGTGACCGCCCGTTCCGGGCATCGTGACCGACTTTCACACCGATGCTCGCTGGCGGGGTTGTTTTTACACTGAGCGGTCACGTTCCGTCAATTCTTCCTGTCGCCTGCGCATTGACTCGCCGGTCAAGTTCAGCCGGTGTGCACCGTGTAACAGTCGATCCAGGACCGCGTTACGGTCTGATAAAACTCCTGGAGTACCTGCGTGCTCACACAGCCACTACGGTGTTGCCATAAACCAGGCTAACCAGGCTTGTGCTTGCGGTTGTTTTGTCGATTCGCTGGCGTCGCGCGCATAGACCAGTACATTGGTATCGACAAAATATTTACCGGTCATGCAGTTGGCTTCGCTCAGGATAGCGCTGATCAACGGATTCAAGGTGCACCGCGTCGCGATTCAGGTAACGCCGACAGACTGGCCTGATAGGTGGCGTCTCGCGTACGCTGCGGGAGCCATACCACGGCCTGAATGCGCCAAGCGGTCACTCTCTGATAATATTGATGAATTAGCAATTCGCCAGGCACAGCATTGAGGTGATCTGGTCTATTCAGTGTCAGCGTCAAGATTTTCTCGGCCACTTCATAGCGCAATGTGCTGTAGGATATGGTGGCCTCCCGATGTCGATGAAAATTAGTTGCCCTTGAACTCGGGTGTGCGTTTGTCGAAAAAAGCAAGGGTGCCTTCCAGTGCATCTTCAGTTCCCTGGGTAAGCAGAAACTGGTCGGCGTCCATAAAGCTGACAGCATTGTTGAGCGCGCCAGCACTGGTACTGATAGCACGTTTTGCCATGCGTATCGGCACGGGTGGCATGCTTGCAACCTGGGCCGCCAGCTCGCGTGCGCGCGCCAAAGCGCCTCCCGGCGGGCACAGGTAGTCAAACAGTCCCCAGCGTTCGGCTGTTATTGCATCTACTGGCTCCGCGAGAATCAGGAGCTGTTTGGTTTTCGCGGGTCCAATCAGGTTGGTGAAGCGCGGCACACTCTGCCAGCTCATGTTCATTCCCAGTTTTAGCTCTGGCACATAAAAAGATGCGTTGTCAGCAGCGATGCGCCAGTCGCAGGCGACAGCAAGCGCCGTGCCGCCGCCGATACACCAACCTTCAATGGCAGCGATGGTGACAGGCTCGAGCGCTTCCCAGGCCGCGCACATGGCAGGCCCCACTTTTACCAGTTGACGACGCTCCGCGACAGTCATGGTTCCGGCGCGTGCTGCCTCCGGATCCTTGAGATCCATGCCGGCGGTAAAAATACTCGCGCCGCCAGAGAGTATGATGGCGCTGAGTTCGCTGTCGAACTGTAACTCCTGTGCCAGTTGCGTCAGCTCTCGCATCAGTGCGTTGTTCAGGCTGTTCACTTTGTTCGGCGAGCGAAAAGAAACTTCCAGCACCAGGTCATTGCGTTCCAGGCTCAGGTACTGCCATTGGGTATCCTTCATTGATGCTCTCCAGTAGTGACGGGTAAACGTGAGCTGGACTATGCGGCCAATTTTTTGGCCACCCAATACCAAACGGCAGCGTTGCGGTTCAGACCAATATGAGTGCCCGGAACTTCGATGTTACGCACCGCGTGATTGTCGCCAGCCTGCAGTAATGTGCGCCAGTTCACCAGACCTTCGGCCCGGGTATAGATGGCCGTGGTCGGTACCGGCGGAGGCGTGGCGAGTATGTCTTCATTGCCGCGATCATCGCCAAGAAACCCCGGTATCACCATTACGCTTTGCTGCCGAGTGGTGCGCGGAAGCGTGCGCAGCAGGGGTGTTGCCAACTGCTGCATGGCGGTCGCATCCGTGACATCGACCGCGTAGTGCACCGCATGTCCTCCGGATGCCAGAATGCGGTCTTTGGTTTGTGCCGCGGTCTCGTCTTGCAAATCAGTGACGACAACCCGTGCTCCGGCGCGTGCGAAGGCCAGGGCCGTTTCCCGACCGATACCGGAACCGGCACCGGTAATGCAAACCAGTTTATTACGAAAATCCTTCATGTGTCAGGTGCTCCCTGTCGAGGTGTTTGGCCCGGATTGTGCGCTGCTACACGCATTATTCCCACAAAGGATCGCGAAGCGGGGTAGCATTCGGGCTGACGGGACTGCCGGAAAAGCCGACAGCGTATTGACCACCCGCCCGGGTTTTCTGCTATTTCCCGATGATGGGCAATCCGGTGATCAGCTTGCGGTCCCGTGCGCCACCTGCCGGATCGATACAGATGAAACTTGGACGGCCATCCTCGACGGCCCAGGCGGGTAGATTGGAGGAACTGGAGCACACCTGGCCGTCCTTGGTAAACACCAGATCACGCAGCCAGGTCACGCGGGTCGGGCTGGGATCGGCGATGAAGGTTTCCGTTTCAGGGTCAAAACGACGGATCTTGTTCGACACTGCGGCGGTAAACCAGATGATGCCGGCCTTGTCGATGCGAATGGTGTGGATAAAGCACAGGCTCTTCGAACCCGTAGGTCCGGTACGCCCCTGTGGCAGGGTCAAAGGATATGAGTGTAGAGGACAGGGCGTTGGTAATCCAGAAGCGGCCGTCTTCCGACTGGGCGAGGCTGTGGGGTCCATGTTTGCCGGTCAGTGATGCCGATGGGCAGTTGTATGGCAGCAAACTTGCCACCGGCCGGTAGATCAATGTCAGGCTGCGGGTATTGCTCATCTGCCCGCTTCTGTCTATCCAGCACCCAAAGCAGGTTAGTGTCCTTCATCCGTACCATACAGCTGACCATCATGACCGACGTCAGTGTTATGAATGAAGCTCATGCCGTCGCCGACCAGCCATTCGCTGATTTTCGCGCGTGACAGTGCCGCGCTGGTGTGGTTTTTGTGGATCACCTCCCGCGGTTGGCCGTTGTGCAGTCCCTTGGCTAGGGTGTCTGCCTGATCCATGGTGAGTACGGCGCCATAACCTTCCATGCGAGCTACCGCGTCTGCCCAGGCATCATGGTTGCGGAGGACGCGCGTAACACTATTACCCACCTGATGACGGTAGTTGCGCTGGCTGATGAAGGCGGTTCTGGCTTCCCTGTCTGGCCACTCAAGCCGAATCAGGTGTGCCGAGGCGGGCAGGCTGTCCGATAGTGCCTGGGGGATTCATGCGCCGCCATCTCAAAGTTGACCGCGGTGAGTGTTTCATCCGGGGCACTGACGGTCTGCCAGTCATCTTTTTGGGCGTAAGTTCGGGCGCGCAGCCGCAGCTCGCCAATGAAGGGGTCGCGATGCCTAGCGCCCTTCGGCATCGGTACAGACGGTTTGCCTGTGCTCTTCTGCCGCATTGATTACCGTGACCATTACGTCAGCCAGCGGGCTGCCATCGGTGGCGTCCGTGACCTGACCGGTAAAGCGGGCAGCCACCACCTGCAGGCTGAAAAGTGTCAGTAGAATCATGCCGGCGAGCCGCTGGATTTGCCTCGCCATGCCTGTCTCCCTATTGTCTGTTCACTGTGTTTATCGATGTCGTCCACGGTGGGGGTGAAGTATAAGAAAAATAAAAGGCATATAGTGGAAACTTTTCTTTCCAAAATTCCGCTGCTCTGCCGATGTGTTCGGCGGGGATGGGCCGAAGGAGCCACCGGTCGATGTCAAAGTCTGTCACGCCAAAATCGGGGAGCTGACGCTGAATGATTTTTTAGAAAGCGCGCTCACCAAGGCGGGAGGCCGAATCACGCCAATGGAGCTGCCGGCACGTCTATTTGTATTTACCCAGCTCAAGTCTCGCCACCATAGCCCGATGCACTTCATCCGGTCCATCGGCAATCCGCAAAGCTCGTGCCATACCCATCATCCAGTTCAATTCCGGGTCGGACATGCCTTCACCGCCATGAATTTGAATAGCGGCGTCTACCACCGTCTGCAGGACATTGGGAGCAACGACTTTTATCGCAGAGATATCGGTGAGTGCTGCGAGGGTACCGTGGACATCCAGTGCCCAGGCGGCCTTCAGGGTCAGCAGTCGAGCCTGGTCAATTGCCATGCGACAGTTCGCAATAATGTCCCGGTTACCGCCGAGGTTGGCCAGGGGCTTGCCGAAAGCGATGCGATTGAGAGAACGTTCACACAGCCGCTGCAAGGCTCGCTCGGCAGCGCCGATTGCACGCATGCAATGATGAATACGCCCCGGGCCCAGTCGACCCTGGGCGATCTCAAAACCGCGTCCCGGGCCCGCGATTATGGACGCTTTTGGCAATCTAACATTATCGAACAACACTTCCCCGTGACCATGGGGCTCATCCAGATGACCAAATACCGGAACCATGCGCAGTATTTTGACACCGGGCGTATCCAGCGGCACCAGAACCATGGAATGGCGTCGGTGGCGCTCGGCGTCTGCATCAGTTACACCCATGAAGATCATAAACCTGCAACGCGGATCACCGATACCGCTGGTCCACCACTTTTGACCACTGATAACAACCTCGTCACCTTCCAGAGTCGCGCTCGCCCGCATATTGGTAGCATCGCTTGACGCCACAGCGGGTTCGGTCATGGCAAAACTTGAACGAATTTCTCCGTCCAACAATGGCCTGAGCCACTGCTCTTTCTGCGCACTGTTACCGTGGCGATACAACACCTCTGCATTACCTGTATCGGGCGCACTACAATTAAACACCTCAGGTGCAATGGGACTTCTACCCATTAGTTCTGCTATCGGTGAATAGTCACGGTTATTCAAACCAGAACCCAGATCAGCATCGGGGAGAAAGAGATTCCAAAGCCTCAACGCTCTGGCTTTTGCTTTTAACTCCTCCATGATGGGAGGAATCTTCCATTCGCGGTAATCACTGCTCTGCACAAGCTGATCATGGTAGGTCGCTTCGCTGGGCAGAATTTCTTCATTAATGAAACGTTCTACCGCGGACATGCACGCCCTGGCCTGCTCCGAATGTTCAAAATCCATGTCACTATCTCCTATGGGTCAACTGTCTGTCCGAAATCCGCCGCTGCATATCGATTTCGCATAACAGTGAACTACCTGCAGGCTAACGCCTTGTGCCTGAAATTTATGTGTTCCAGATCATTGTTGGTGCCCTTTATAGGTGTCCCTTGTGAAAACTCGATCGTTACCTCGAATCCAACATCACTGCACATAATCTATACAGCAATGCGTGTGAAACTATGGAGCAGCCCCCCAACTCGAGGCAGCGCGACAATATTTGCATCTCCTGCTGATTCCACAGCCCGAGAATCAGATGCCTTACTCAAAGACAACTGGGTACGGCACGAGTGGTAGTCATCAACGTCGTCACGAAGAATGTACTTCGAGACCGTTGCCTGTGAGACTTCAATCCCAAGCTTGAGAAGTTCCCCATGGATTCGTCGGGCTGCGCCCCAGCCAATATTGGATGCCTGCATGTCCCGAATCAGCTTGCGCAAAGATTTATCTATAGCGGGTCGTCCCGGTCCAGGGCCGCGACTCTTCCGGCGCCAATACCGGCGGAAGCCGAATCGATGCCACCGTAGGACGCTATCTGGATTCAGGCCGTGTAGCAAATTGCGCCAGCCATCCACATAGCGAGAAAACAATATCCAGAACATCTTGTCTGTGGACGTGAGCCGAGGCCGCCTTACCTCGTGCCGGAGCATAGCTACCTGTTGTCTTAGCGCCAGGTTCTCGAGAGCCAGCTGACGCCGCGTCTTGCATAGTGACAGTAGAAATATGACTACGACGCGAGGAATGGACATAGCAGCCATCCTTTATGCATTGCGGAAAAGAGTCGACAAAATCAGAACGATCGAATATTCAGAAGGGACAAGGTGTCAAAGTGCGTTGATCCGCGAGGCAATTGATGCGCTTGTCGCCGATGCTGAGCTCTCCAACTGGAAATCCGGCATGATGGCGGCCGCCGGATTGTGGGCAAACCGCAGCGACTTGCCCGATTTTGCCCGGTTGCGAACCGAACTGGATCGATTCGGTCAATCTGAAGGATGACTTCTTTTCTGGTCGACACCGATGTTCTGATTGACTTTTTGAGGGGTTATGCGCCAGCGGTCCAATGGATGGGAGAATGCCGCAATCAGCCGCCGATTTCGGTCATAACGATAGCTGAGCTGCGCGCGGGCATGCGCGCGGGCGACGAGCGTGCGCTGGAAACCCTGTTTGATGCCCTGGTCGCGATTCCTGTTGACGAGCGGATTGCTGGGCGCGCGGGCGATCTGCGGCGGGAGTTCGGTCCCAGCCATGGGACCGGCCTGGCCGACGCGCTCATCGCGGCATCATCGATCATGAATAAAGCCCGGTTGGTAACGCTGAACGCAAAGCATTACCCGATGATGAAAAGGTTGCTGCAGCCGTATCGGAAGGACTGATCTAAAATAAAAGGGAAAGGCAAAGCGTCACCGAGGGAACTGCTGGGGTCTTGTTTCATGCACGAAGCCAGCGAAGTGCATGCAACGAGACCGTCAGATTTCCTGGAATTCCCTATCCCCGAAATTCCCGAATTCCCGCAGCTCAGTGCGCTTCGGCGATGATCGTTTCCACTTGGTCGTGAAACCTGGATTGAGCCTGGCAGATATCGTAATCGGCCTGCATCGCGTACCAGGAACCCGGTGTGGTGCCGAGTGCCTTGGACAGACGCAAATCCATTTCTGCGCTGATCGCTGCCTTCCCGTTCAATATCCTGGACAGAGCGGCGCGAGTCACATTCAGGCGCTTCGCTGCCTCGGTGACGCTGATCTCCGCCAGCCATTCACGCAGCACTTCGCCGGGATGAGGGGGTTGTGCATCATGTTGTCATCTGTCAATGGTACTGTTGATGGTCCACTAGCGCGGCATCTCCGCTTTCAAACGCAAACGTTAGCCGCCCTGAGATCCGCGTGAAGTGTTCGGAGCACGCTGAACTCGTCTTATTCACCATCGTGCCGTAGCGAGGGACCTGTCGGCCGCTTGCTACGACACCGTGGTGAATAAGGTGGGCTCAGATCTGAATATTGAAAAGGCCGATCAGGCCGAAGACGATCAGGTAACCGGCAATGATGAAACGCATGAGTTTCGGCGCAAAAAGGATGAGAACTCCGGCGATCAGTGCGAGCAGGGGTGCAAGCTCTAACTGGATATTCATACCGATACTCCGTTCCTTAAGAGAACTTGATTCTCGCCCCACATGGTTCGCATGTCAAACGCCGGCGGGTCACTCGATGCGATCGACGACAAGCTGGTTGCGACCGTCTTTCCTGGTCTTATAGAGCGGTTCGTCGGCGCGGCAGTTCGGAGGGGTTCCGTGGCGCTAAAGATTCTTGAGTAGATTCCCCAGAGCCAACAGGACAAACCCGGATACCACGAACCACAAGGCGTAGGCCGCAAGCGCGGGAATGGTGCCCAGTGCTGCCAATACGCCAATTAGCACCAGAATCGTGGCTATCCAGAACGTCACGACTTTTGGTCTGTTGAGTTTGGGGCTGTTGATTTTCATGATGCTTTCTCCAGGTTTGCAGTCCAGGGGCCGATGCAGCCAAACTCTGGATTTTTCCACTGTTTGATATCCATGTCGGTGCGCCAACCCGCACTGCGGCGAAAAAGCGGGTTCTTGGGGTCTTGTTTCATGCTTGCTTGAAATGCATGAAACAAGACCCGAGCACTCGAGTACTCGCGAGGGGGATTCGTGTAACGTGCGTAAATATCCTGGAGTTGTCAAGTAATTTGTGA
This sequence comes from Halioglobus sp., assembly GCA_034521205.1. Taxonomy (GTDB): domain Bacteria; phylum Pseudomonadota; class Gammaproteobacteria; order Pseudomonadales; family Halieaceae; genus Marimicrobium. Next base: position 776,761 of record JAXHMT010000004.1, on the reverse strand, counting down.
CAACCCAGTTAAGCCGCCTTCTTCATTTGAGCCATAGCTGATTCAAAATCGTTGGGACTGCTGTAATCCAAGGTCGAGTGCAGACGCCAATTGTTATAGAACATGACAATGTAATCCAGAATATCTTGCTGCGCCTCGGCGCGGGTCTGGTAGTGTCTCCACTGCACACGCTCCTTCTTCAAGCTCGCAAAGAAACTTTCGGCCACGGCGTTGTCCCGGCAGTCGCCCTTGCGACTCACCCTGCCGGCAAAGTCGTGGGCTTTCAGCAACCGGCGATACGCTTTGCTCGCGTATTGCGAACCCCTGTCAGAATGAACAATCAGCCCCGCCGCCGGACGTCGCCGCCACAAAGCCATACGCAACGCATCCGTGACTGATTTCGCCTTCATCCGCCGCGATCCGTAGCTGTAACCACTGACCTTGGCAAGCTCTTTCACCGCCGTCAGAATCGCCTCGTGGTCGGGATCCGGCTGCCGGCTTTGTTGATACAGGCAATACCGGTAATAGGCATTGCGACTGACACCCAGGAGTCGACACATCAGGTCGACAGGCCAGGTCTTCTTGTGCTGGGCGATGAACGCGTATTTCATCGCGTTTCCTTGGCAAAGAAGACCGTCGCTTTTTTTAAGATTTCTTTCTCCATCCTCAAACGCCGCACATCTTCCCGCAGTTTTCGAATCTCAGCCTGCTCTGCAGTGAGTTTTCCATTACCGCGAAAGGCGGCGCCGTCGTCTGCTTCGTGCTCCTTGATCCACCGGCAGAGCATGTTGGCGTTGATGCCCAAGCTGCGCGCTGCTCCTGCGCGGCTGTAGCCCTGATCCACTACCAGACTGATCGCATCCAGCTTGAATTCCTTCGAATACTTCTTTCTTGTGTTCATGTTGTACCACCTCCAGTTGAGGGTATTATTCCTTAACTGGGTTGGTCACATCCATTAAGCCACTTCAAACTGAACTATGGGTGCTGGAGGCTAGTTGTAAGGTTTCCACTCAAATTTCAGGATACCTGGAAGACTTTGAAAGGAGAGAAGGCATCGGCGTCCTCATACTCGACACGCCCGTCGTTTCATCGCGGATGGCTTCGCGGGTGACAATATGAATCGGCTGTTCGGTGTCGTCAGGTATGGCCAACGCGGCCGTGGGCCACGCAACGGCGAGTAGCAGCGTCGCCAGCCCTGGGGTTGATGGCCCGCAGGGTCCCTGTGATCTGCACTGTCTGCACTGATCGGGTGCTCCTGATTGCGCGGCGCGGACATCAAATTGCCTGCGTGATTGTGGCGCGCCAAGTGGTGGTGCCCCCGAGCAATCAGTCCCCGTGGTCCAGCGACAGCTCGCGACTCCACACTGCCCGGCGCGCCTGCGGGAACCACTGCAGTGTCAGTCCCGCATAGCTGCCCCGAAAGCCGCGGGCATCGGTGCCCTGTAGTCGGGCGCCGAGCTGAAAACGCGGTGTGATCAGCCAGTGCCCCTGCAGACGGACATCCACGTTCACGCCGCGGGTCCGCTGGCGCGGGGCCGCGAGAGTCGCATCCTCGGTGATATCGGTCCAGGCGATCTCGATACCGGCGCGCAATTGCCAGCGCCGCCCCTCCCGTGTCAGCAATTCTGATGACAGGCCGATGCGATATTCATCCTGGGGACTGAAGTAGCCGCCGTTGCCGCGTGTGAAGACGAACTGGTTGTTATCAAAGCCGCGCCAGCTGGCGAAGGGGCCGATCTGCCAGTAGTCGAGAGGCCCGTCCCAGCGCTGTCCGGGCCAGCCGGAGCGCAGGTCGATGCGGGCGCCGACGGCGTGATTGTCCTCGACATCATCACCGTTCTGCTGGCTGACAGATCCCTCGACGCTGAGGTGCCAGTCGCTGGCCGTTGACCAGGTCGCCTGCCCGGTGACGCCGCGATCCATGACGCCGCCCCAGCGGCTGCCATCGGCGGGATCGACTGCGCCGGTGCGTGAGAGCAGGCTGTCGGCAATGGGTCGCTGGAACAGTTCGATCTGACTGCTCAGTGGGTCTGTGAAAAATCGTGCCTGCAGCAGTGCCGAGAGCGCCTCGCCGGCGGGTTGCCGCCACAAATCGCGACCGACGCGCGCGTAGACGCTGTAGCTGTCGCCCTCGTGGCGTGCCCACAGGTGCAGCGACGGGTCGCTGACGCCGTCCAGCGGGGCGACACCGCCCGGTTGCGAGGGACTGCCAAAGTCGGCACCGGGTGCCGGTACACCGCTGTGAAAGTCGCTCCAGCCGAGCGTGCCGCCCAGCCGCCAGCTGTCGTAAAGACCAGACAGGGACAGCGCGACGCGGTCGTGATCCAGCCGTGCGAGGCCGCGGTCACCGCTGCGCTGGCGCCGGCTCAGGGCCAGGGTCGCGGACAGGGCGCCGCGGTTCTGGAGTGCCGGCGTTGCGTCCAGCCGGGCTGCGCGGTCGAATTGCTTGCGCGCCAGCGCGGTGTCGGCGGCTTCACGACGCACCACGGCCGCGACCCCGGGATGCTTGCTCGCGGCTGCCGCCAGGCCGCTGGGGTCATCGCGCAGCAGATTGACCAGGGCGGCGGCCATGCCCGGGGTGTCCGGCCGCTGTTCGAGCCGTTTGTGGAAAGCGGCGACTGCCGCGTCGCGCTGGCCGAGTGCGTAGTGCGACCAGGCGGCCAGTTCATCCACGCTATCGGGAACCGGGGAGGGTACCTGTGTGCGACGCCCATAGAGCGTCAGAACATCCCGGTAGCGTTCGCCGGCGTAGGCATCCGCCATCGCCTCCTCCAGCCAGCCGCTGCAGAGCTCGTGCGTGCGCGCACTTTGCGCGCCGCTTGCACAGGCGATGTCGAGTGCCGCATCAAAGCGGCCCTGGTCGCGCAATGTCAGTGCCAGGCCCTCGACGGCGGCGGCCCGGGGGAGCGCCGCGCGAAACAGCGCTTCCGCACTGTCAGGTCGCCCGGCCGCGCGTTCAGCCCAGGCGCTGTCCAGCAGGAGGCCCCCCCCGCCCTCCTGGCGGGAGCGTCGCGACAGGGCTGCCACGCGATCGACATCACCGGCCTTTGCGGCGGCGCGGGCAAGGCGCGCCAGAGCGATAGCGAGACCCTCGCTGTCTTTCGGGTCTCCGGCTGCGCAGGCATCATCGAACAGGGCCAGGGCGATCCCGGGTTCCCGGCGTTCCAGGTGCCGCCAGGCCAGCATGCGCAGATTGCCGCCGTCGTCCCGCGCCCGGGCCGCGTCGGCAGCCGCAGTGAGCTTCGACAGCGGCAGCGCCTCTAGTGCCTCGCTACCCAGGTCGGCGATGGCCTGCATCCTCTCACCATAGGGATCCCTGACCGGTGCCGTATCGGGATCGAGCGCGGCGCGGATATCCGCATCCGGCTGCCATTGGGGGTGCGCCTCGCGCAGGCGCTCCAGCTCACTGCGCGCCGCGGAGAGCTGTCCGCTCTGCAGATGAAACCAGAGCGTGCGCAGGTCGATGGGTTCCGGCCGTGGCACTGCAACCGGTACGTCACCGCGCTGAACATGGTCCTGCCGGTATTCTATGCGGCTGTCATCGGCGGCGGTCACGTGGGCAGCGTGCAGTATGCCCAGGCCGATGGCGACAAGCAGGCGCGCCGGTGTCATGAGGGGCGCTCTGTGGCGGCGATATGGGACAGCAGTAACAGCGCCTGGCTGTAGTAGTCGTTGTGCGTGTCCTCGATGCTGGGTCCCGATGGGCCCTGGCGCTCTTCGGACCCGACCCCATCGGCATCCGGACCTGACCCCACCAGGTCGGGACCTGACCCCACCAGGTCGGCGATGCGCGCCATGCCCCGGCTCCAGGCAAATTCGGCGCTGCTGTCGTCGCTCAGATCGACCCACGCAGGTACCGGATCGCGTTGCCAGAATCCGCGGAAGGCGCGCCAGTTGTCGTCGGGGGCCAGGCCGGCCCAAGTCATGTACAGGGGAATGCGCACGGCATCGAAGCCGTAGCGGGTCGGGAATCGCGGGCTGGGCCGCAGATCGGCGCCGACCTGCAGCCAGTCGGGCGGCAGCTGTGCCTCGCCAAAGCGCGCCGCATCGATCAATGAAAGGCCGCTCTCGATCAGCGCCTGCCAGGGCCCGTCCGAATGCTGCAGGAACGCTTCCAGCGCGGGAAACACCCAGTAGGACAGGTTCACGGTAACGTCATCCCCGTGGCGAAAGCCCGCCGCCCCGGGCAGCAGCAGGGTGTATCCTGCGTGCTTCACGACAAGCTGCCGTTCAATCGCCGCAATAATGCGCTGCGCTGCCTCGCGGTGTGCGGTATCGCCCCAGGCCTCGTGTGCCCGCAGCAGCGCCCAGGCCACAAGCAGGTCACCATCGCTGGCGTTGTTGTCGTCCGTGATACAGCGCGCATCCCGCGATGGGCAGGGCGCGTAGCGCCAGCGCAACAGGCCGTCATCGCGCTGTAGCACGCGAGCCGTCCAGTGCCAGAGATCGGTAAAGCCATTGCGATCACCCGCGGCGACGGCGAACAGCATGCCAAAACCCTGCCCCTCGGAGTGGGAAATGCCGCCATTGCCGGTATCAATCACGCGCCCGCTCCGGATGAATCGCGTCTCGAAGTCCTGCCACAATGCGGGCGCAAGTGTCGGCTCGGGCGGCGCTTCGCAGGCGCTGAACAGGATCAGCAGACCGGCTGCCAGCAGCGCGGGAAGCCGCCTGCCGCTCTGGTTCACTGGTCCCATTGTTCCTGCTGGCGACGATTGCGCCGCAGCAACAGGCGGTACAGCAGCCAGGCAGCGAGGACCGCCACGGCCAGTACGCCGATGGCCCAGTACCATGGGTTGTTGGACAACCACAGGCGCAGTGTATCCAGTGGTTTCTCCGGATCACCCACCACGTAGCCTCCGGAAACCTGCAGGCTGTGTACCGGGGAGTCCCTGTCGTGCCAGGTGGCGAGATCGCCCCGAAGCTGGCCCCAGATGGCCGGTTCGATCAGTGTGTTGATGCCGTTGACCAGCTGTTGCTCGCTGTCGGCGGTGACGACCGATACGGTCCCCTCGCCGGCGGGGTTGGCGAGCGCGGCCAGCAGTGTACCCCGGCCCAGCGCGCCGGTCTGTTCGACGTGTCCCGCCAGCACGGGCTGTTCACCGCCGAGCAGCGCGCGCCAGTCATTCAGGCTCTGATAGGGCCAGCGCTGGCTGCGTCCCACCGCGGCAGACCAGTCGCGGAAAAGCCTTTCCGGCAGTACATCCGGTGTACCGATCATCAGGTGATTGCCCGCCGCGGGGGTGTCGCGGGGCCAGTCGGCCAGTCTGAGTCCCTGCAGTGGTACCCTGGCAGCCTGCGCCAGCTTGCCCGACAGTGTCAGCGCAGCCCCCGAGAGCGCGCGATCCGCCACGTAAAGATTGACGTCTGCCGTTGTTTCACCGGTCTGCAGGTACGGATAGCCCGTATCGGCCATCAGGCCGAGGTCCGGGAGTACCACGGCGCGCCCCGCGGCAGGCAGCGCAATACTCGACGTCGCCTGCAGTTTGAATATCAGGTACTCGGCTGAAACCCAGGTGCAGGGCTCTGGCGACTGGGGCGGCCGCAGCGCGACCTCGAATGCCAGCGTATTGGAACCGCCGCGCAGCTGTCGCGCCGACACGTCGAGCCGGTAGGCGCGGAAGGACTGGCCACCGGGCTGATCCAGCGGCATGCCGTGGACTAGCTGGTCGTTCAGCAGCACGTTCAGGCTCGACCCCGGTCCCGCCTGTGCACCGTAGCCAAAATCCAGGTAGAGCTTGAAACTGGCGCTTTCAGGAACGTAGAAATCGGGCGGCAGATCAAACGCCAGCGCATGGCGGAATGTGCCGGTGCCGCGGAACGTCGCGCCCTCGCCGATGCTGCTGAACGGGTAGCGACGATCCGGCACCAGAAAATGCGCGGGTAGCAGACTCCCGGTTTGTTCGCCGCGATCGCGCTGGAGGGCATCGATCCTGCCGCCGCGATTGAGCCGGTCATCCATCTCGGCAAGTACGCGCGACGCGGTCATGACCTCTGCATCGGTCCCGCCGCTGACCAGCAGGCGCACGGTCGCGGGGACGCGCTGTTCATCATCGACTATCCGCGGCCGGCGTGCGTTCGAGCGACAGGTGGGCGCCTTCTATACTGTCGACGATATTTGCGGGAAGAATCTCCGCGAGCTGGTCGCGACGACCGACTACGACGTGCACTGATTGTTGCGCGGCCCCGGGCCAATAAAATGCACTGCGCGACAGCGTTTTGCGGGCGGCGTCACTCCATTCGTCGGTCGTCACACGGCCTCCAGCCGATCCGGCCGGCCACCGGGTCGTCCAGTGCGCATGGCGAACCGCCAGTGGCGCGTAGTTGCGACGCAGTGCCAGCGCCTGTGCAACCATGGGCAGCGCCCGATCCAGCATTTCTGTATTGTCCCCGGGTGGGGTCAACAGCGTCACCTGCGCGGCGCTTCCGATGCCGGTGCCAAAAATGTCCGACAGGTCTGACAGCGCCAGGGGGGTCTCGGTCGCCCGGTAATCCACCCGCAGCCGGGAGGCGTACAGGTCGAGCTCGGTCCACAACTCGGGGGCATCGGGGCTGGCACACTGGGCCTCGACCTGCTGGCTGGCCGCAAACTGCAGGCGATTGAAGCCCGGCTCCCACAGGCTGGCCGGCAGCGTGACCGTGGCAAGAATCTCGGGGCGGTCACGCCGCAGACGGATCTGGCCTACCGTGACGCCATTGAAATTGACCCGCAGTACCGAACGCTCTTCTATGAGCGCTATCGAGTTGACCAGGTGCAACTCGAGTTCGGCGGCGTCGACGCGGCTTGCCGCGGAGAGGGGAATAAACAGTTCGGCAGAAGGTGCCTGGCCGCGCAGCATGAGCTGACTGCCCTCGCTGCGAAATTCGCTCAGTCTCAGGACCTCGCTGCCTGCCGCCGCGGAAAGCGGCAGCATGAGAAGCGCGGCAAACGTTACTGACAGGGCTTCACTGAAGTATCTGGCGCGTTGCTTCATGCGGTGGTCCATAGTTTTTCCATTCGTGAGTAAAGTCGGTTGATGGCGCTGATCGCGTGCTGTCCGAGTGGACGCGGGTCGATGGATAGTACCCGGGCCAGTGCGGACAGGTAACCCATTGGCCGGGTACGTCGGCGCTGGAAACGCACCCAGCGGTCGCTGTTGGCCATGCTAAACGCGATGACGCGGTTCTTTTCGTCACTATCCTGTGGGGTGAAGCGAAGCCCCACCCGCGGCGGGGTTGTTGCATCCTCGATCAGTGCCACGTTGAAGCGCTGCAGGCTGGCACCGCGCCCGACGGGTACCTGTAGCGTGAGCGGTGCCCGCAGGCTGATCGCGCTGTCGGAGTGGTTTGAGACGACCAGGCGTGCGCCGCGGGCGGAGATATCGCGCAGTCGTGCCGACAGCTCCCGGCCATCGCCGCACACCAGGGTGACGGGTTCATCTGTGGGCAGTCGCGGTTCCTCGCGCAGCTGCGGTCGCTCGACCAGAATCCGCATGACGCCCAGAAGTAGCAACAGGTTAAACAGGTTCCAGAACAGCACCACGGCAGTCAGGCCGGCGCTCTCTGGAAAGAGCCAGAGCTTTTCGGTGCCGACCCAGGCCGCGGCAAGCGCGCCGGCAAACAGCGGGTAGAAGGGCCAGGCGAGGAGGAGATGGAACCCGTGTCGCTCCGGGATTTCTTGTCGGTCACCCGGAAGGTGGGCTGGCGAGGATGGCGCAGCACCTCGAGCACGGCGCGCCCGATAAACACCGACAGCAGTGTCTCGTAGAGTTCGGCGACCAGCGGCCAGCGCCGGCGGCCGAACAGCAGGTTTGACGCCATGTAGGTTGCAACCAGGTGCGGCACGGCAAAGGCGAGAATCTGGGTCAGTGACGCCGGATACACCTGCATGCCGAACACGAGGTAGAGCACGGGCATGGTCAGGAAGGCCAGGCGCGCGAATGGAAACAGCCAGAACAGCATGCCGTTCAGGTATCCCATGCGCTGGTGCCAGGCAAGCCCGGGGTTGAACTGTGGACGCTTCAGAAGCAGCAGCTGCAGCATACCCTGCGCCCAGCGGCTGCGCTGGGTGACGAACTCGCTGACCGTGCCGGGCACCAGCCCGCTGATCATGGGACGGTCCACATAGACAGATTCGTAGCCCCGGGCGTGCAGCGCCATCGCCGTCTCGGCGTCTTCCGTGACCGTGTCGCCGCTGAAGCCGCCAACCTCTTGCAGTGCGCTGCGTCGCAGGAGCGCGGCGGAGCCGCAGAAGAAGGAGCTGGACCAGAAATCCAGGCCGCGCTGAATCTTGCCGTAGAACATGTCGCCTTCTGACGGCATGTTGGCAAACGTGCCCAGGTGATTGCGCTCGACCGGGTCCGCGTTGAGCATGAAGTGCGGAGTCTGCACAAGGAAGTTGCGCGGATTTCGCACCATCCACGGTACCGTGTGCTCGAGAAAATCGGTTGCCGGCACGTGATCCGCATCCAGCACCAGCACCAGCTCACCGTCGCTGTTCGCGAGCCCGTGGTTCAGGTTGCCGGCTTTTGCCTGCCGATTGGCATCCCGGGCCAGATAATGGATCCCGATGTCGCGGCACAGCGCCTGCAGTGTCGCGCGACGGCTGCGCGCCGCATCGGCCACCCGGGCATCGGCGTGCCCCAGTTTTTCCCGCGTCGTACCATCGTCAAGCAGGTAAATGCGCAGCCGGTCGGCGGGATAGTCGAGCATGCGCGCCGCCCGCAGCGTGACCTCCAGCAGATCCGGGCTCTCGTTCATAGGAGGGCACCAGGACATCGACCCTGGGCAGTTCGGCGCCGCGGATATCGGCAAACCCGAGCAGCGGCCGCTGTGCGGGGAATACGTTCACCACAGAGCCGATCAGATGCGTGGTCACGGCGTAGAGCTCTGCCGCGAACAGGTAGAGCACTGCGGCCCAGGTGAGCAGGTCCGCGGCGGTCAGCGTGTGGGTGCCGCGCCACCACAGATAGCGCAGGTTCAGCGCGGCGCCCAGCAGCAGCGCGAGAATGCGCAGAAAGTCGCGTTGCTCGCTCAGGCGACCGGCACTGGACACCGCCATGACGCCGATGAACAGCAGGGCCGCGATGCCCTGTCCGGTCGCGTCCAGCGGCAAGGAAAGCAACACCGCCCCTGCCAGCAAGACGACCAGGGCCGGGCACCAGAGCGCGCCGTGTCTTTCAGCGTCCCGGCGGGGCATGGGACTCAACCCGAATCGTGGTCCCGGTGTCGACATGGCGGGGGAATTCCGGATACTCCACGTGATGGCCGCGCCTGAAGAGATGGCGGACCAGCCCGCGGTGTGCATCCTGACGGACCTGTAAAAGCAGCTGCGACACCAGGAGGACAGGCAGTGAGAGTCCGCTGAAAAGCATGCCCATGAGCCAGGCCAGCAGCGGTTGCGCTGGACGTGCACTGCCGGAGAACACGAGCAACAGCACGCCGAGCGCCAAGCCGTTCAGGCCGAGCGCGCGAAGCCGCGACAGCGCGCTTATCTGACGGCCGAGGTGTTCCAGGTGCGCGAACTTTTCGCTGACGTCTGCCTGCATAGTCTTGTGTGGTCGGCGCTCTGCGCCCTGCTCAGTGATTGAACCCGGTAGTTGCATAAATTTTTCGGCTCGTAGTGATAAAACGTCTCTTGGATTCAACTGGCTAGTGCAACGGGCGGGTTGATATCGAAAAATACCTGATTCGGTGTTTTCATGCCAAGGCATTTCCTCGGACGATTGTTGAGCTTGTCCATGACGTGCTGGATGAATGGCAGCGCGGTTGCCTCCCGCGCTGCCACCCCTGCGGGGCTTCGCGCCTGTCGGCGCTCGTTGCAAACTCTGCCGGGGGCAGAGTTTGTCGAACGGTGGCTCGCCCCAGACGAACCCAGCCCGTTGAAGCAAAAACGCCTCCACAAGGGAGGCGTTTTTGCTTCGAATGGTGGGCCGTACTGGATTCGAACCAGTGACCAATTGGTTAAAAGCCAGTGATTCTAGGTATCTTAAGCTCATGTTTCTATTAACTTTATCTGGGGTGAGTTCCCCACACTTTCGGCAGTTTCGCCATAGTTTTGGCACCGTTTTTTCGCGTTTCCAGGCCTTTTTATAGATCTTTGTGGGGACGCCATTTTTCGTCTCGGCCGAGGCGTTACGCGGGGATCGGACTTCCCGCCGATCTTTAAATCCAGGAGAACCCTATCCGTCGGTGTTACGGCGACGTAGCTACGCCTCAACTCACACAGCACTTGATTTCATTTTTTTGCCTCGATAAACTCGCATTACTTTTCCAACCTAGTAATACTATGAGGTATGTCATGCACAAACTAACCAGTAAAAGGCAGGTCACAATCCCAAAAGCTATCTGTAGTCAATTAGGGTCTCGAGCCTGGAGATAGGGTCGAAGTCTTCGCCAGAAATGGCGTGGCCCATCTCGTTAGAATGAGTGATGAGTCTTTGGCGGGCAAGTTTGCCAAATTCACGCATAAGCAGAAAACACCTTCTCCCGCTGCCATTAAGCAGGCGATTAGATCCAGAGCCGCAAAAAAGTTCAACGTACTCAATGAAAGCGATTGATACCAACGTTCTCCTTCGATATCTACTTGAACCAGTTGATCAACACAACCCCCACTGGCAAGCCATAGCTGCCAAGCAATTGGTTGATAATGCCAATGAGGTCTTCATCTCAGATATTGTGCTGGCGGAACTGGATGATCGGTGTTAGAGTCAGTCTTTGAATTAAAGCGAGTTGAGATTGCAAGCTTGTTTAAGGATTTGGCGAGCAATATCCATTTTTGTTTTGACGATTGGGCCGCTCTGAACTGCGCGTTAATGGATTATCGCGATAACCTCAATGTTGATTTGTCCGACTGTTTAATTGCACGCAGGGCGAATAGTAAAGGTGCGAACACACTCTATACTTTTTGAAGGTCAAAAGAAGTTGGGGTTTTTGCCCATTGCTACGACACTGAAGCCACCCACCTAAAACTTAAGGGTCAAGAAACGCTCCAGCAAAGCTGTGCGGCGTACAACATATTCAGATCGATACAACTCATCGGACTCCAATATCAACTCCGCCAGGCCGAAGAATGCGGCAAATCGGTCCAATGCGCGCAGAAAATACACGCGCCGGACTTGCTCATAGGCGCTGCTATAGGGTGTCTCCCGAAACAAGTCTAATGCCATTGGAAAAGCGGTTACGAATTTGTCTTCATAGAATTTCTGCGAACGCTCTGTGTTTCCGAAGGAAGTCAGCAGAAATAGCGTGTAAAGAAAAGAGTGCTGCACAATTTCAGCTTCGGGATAGCCATCCCTGTACGCCCAGTTAAATGTCGTGGTGTATGCCCTGAAGAGTTCATAATAGATGCGGCCACTATCCTGTTTTGCAAGCATATCACCGACACTTGCGAGTCAAGACAAATTTTCCGCGATACTTGCGGACAAGTCCGGCAAGCTGGGCCACCAGGCGAGTACAATGGAGCTCGTGGAAGTCAGTTTCGCTGCGAATACCGCCATAACGCAAATAAAGATGCCTCTCATCGTCGTCGCCTTGTGATAACTCCCGTGCAAACGCTTTACAAAATTTCAGTGGCAGATTGCCTCTGGCGGTAGGCTTCAAGCCGAGATCACCGATGGCCTCTACAAGAGCCATGAATATACGCATAATCCTGATATCGGAAGACACTTCAATATCGGTTGAAAACTCGATTGTTTTGGGGGAATCGAACGGCCTGTAAAGCACGTAGGTCATTTGTTCAGGCGAAAGCCCGCAAAACTCCGCCAAAGACCACTGGTTACGCTCGTTCGCTAGCTGGGCAGTAAACGCATTGATCTCTTCCAGGGACTCAAAAGGCCGCTCAGCGGCAGCCTCGGCAATTTTATCTGCTATTACCTGAGCGGAGCCCCGGCTCGCCCGGTCGCCCGGCGTTCCAAGGCAGCACTGCTTGTACTTCTTACCGCTGCCACAGGGGCAAGGGTCATTTCTCCCTGGCTTCATACCCGAGAAAACCTCTTTTTCCTATGCGCAAATACTTGCCAGTTCCACCACAAGTAGTAAAAACCGTGGACCGGTGCCGATTCCGCCACGCGTATCAGCCCAGCCGCTGCTCGAGACTCACTATCCGGGAGAGATTGCCCGTATCCCGCTTATAAATCTGGCAAGCCCGCCGAAAAGATGCGTTCGTCTTGGTGCATACCAGCGTATAAGGACTGCCGCGTCGTTCGGTAACATGGGTGAGATCGCATTTATTGTCATCGATGATCCGGTGCAGGTGCTGGCGGCGCTCCTTCCTCAGGGGAAACCGGGCTTCCCGCTGCCGTGTATCGGCCAGAAACCCGCTCAGTTGGCGACAGTCTGCGCAGTTACAGGGCAACCGACTGGGACGACGATGGTTCTGTGGCTCGACCGGTGGCATGGCGGTACGCCTTTCGAGCTCCTCCCTACAGGCCGCGAGCCAATGCAAAATCGCCTTGTTGGCTTTGGCGAGCCTGCCAAGTCGGGACTCAAGCGCAAAGATAGTGGCAAGGTGTGTGTCGGTCAGCTGGTATAGCCGGCGATTGTGCAGTGCGTGTTCAATCAGCGAAATCAACGGAGCCTGGGCGTCGATCACAAGCATTGCATTAACCGATGATACCAGCAACGCTACCCGGTCAATCTGTCTGGCCCGCCAGTTATCCTTCGAAGCCCGGCCGTCCAGCGCCTGCACGGCCGCGGCCAAACTCTCACACAAGCGGTTACATAAGGCTAGCCGCTCGGCATTTTTGTCGCGCTGGCGGCAGATCAGATGCGCCAATTCAGCATTTCTAACCAGCGTTTCTTCCGTAGATGCCTCGATCACCGTCAGTAATTCCGACTCAAATTCGGACCAGCCCCGCTGTTTGGAAAGTTTCACAAATGGCGTGTCGAGCTGAATGCTGCCATCCGCGGCCACTACTTCCACCAGAAATCGACGAATCAACTGGGGGTCATCCAGCTCACATAACGACCCGGGGAAACTGTTTCGATCACCCGTTTCTGACTTCGCCCTGTACAAGCTCTCGCCATCAGCCCGCCAAGTACTCGATAATAGCGGCCGCAAACTCACGGCATTCCCCGCGCAGAATCTCGCGCTTGGCTTTCGATAACCGTTTGAGCCGTTGCACCATGGATTGCATACCAGCGATGGCGGCATCCGTTCCCGCTCCACAGAGCACCGCAAAGTGCTCCGTCCGCGGCCAGATCACCACGGCCGCGCGGTGATACCAACGTTCCAGCGTCATCCCGGCATTGCCGGTGTAGCCTTCGAATTCCTCTTCAGTCGGGTTATCCGCATCGAGTGCGGATTCACTCACCACCTCTGACTCGGTGCACTGGTATCTCGCCAAACCGTATATTTCCGTCCCTCGCGGTCGAACCAGCAATCCGCCAGCAGGCTGGTATCGAATATCTCGCCCATTTCATATTGGCTATCGCTCTCACGATAGTCCTCTTCCTCGTCTTCATCCTCCTCATCTTCATCCCAATCTCTGTTCCAGTGGCAAGGACGATCCCGACCATAGGCGTACTCGTCGTAGTCGCTTCAGCGGTACCGTGTTGCCACAAAGTGACCAGGGCCAGGTGCGCGATACAGCCTGCACTCTCAGCCACCTCGAACAGCACCTCGGCCCGCGACTGATCCACCCCTTTAAGTGAGTTCGGGGTAAAGCCCTTCCGGGTGTAACGATGATCAAATGTGACCGCGAGTTTTCGGGTGTCCGCTGCAGGGCGCCAGCCATTGAGGATGCCTCAATTTCATGGACAACCGCATCATGAGAGGGTGCAGTGATGCCCTTCCTGCCGCGGATTTCGCCGGCTGTCGCGCTTGGATGAGGGCGTTGTGCACAAACAATTTCCACCAAGCGGAATGCTTGGGACGTAACGAGGTCAAGGTCTGGTTTAGTAATCTCGCTATCCAACCAGAGTTTTTGGTCAAACGACCGAGACACTATAAGCAGAGCACGTGACCCGAGAATCAGGCTGCTTCGCAAAAATACTGTTGACGAAAAATTGCAGGTAGGGCGGGGCTCTACAGGGTCGGCAACGAGGCTCTTCAGTCATTCACGGGAGGCCCGCGCACTGAAGAAATCGGACTCTATTTTGAAGTAGAAGCAAATCTGTGGGAACTAGCGTTTTTGTGCGGGAAGTGACGAACAAAATCTTGCTCGGCGAACTTCTAACTTGTTGTTTTTAAACGGTAATTGGTGGGCCGTACTGGATTGACCGCTAACACCCTTTAGGGTGTTAGCGCCCTGCGGGCTTCGCCGCTACGCGGCTCGGTCCAAACTCTGCCGGGGGCAGAGTTTGTCGAACGGTGGCTCGCCCCAGACGAACCGACAATGCCAAACGAAAATGCCACCTCAAGGGTGGCATTTTCGTTTGGATGGTGGGCCGTACTGGATTCGAACCAGTGACCAATTGGTTAAAAGCCAGTGATTCTAGTTGAGCTATCCTTATGTTTTTAAACAATATTTACTCGGGGAGTTCCCCACACTTTCAGCACTTTTGCATAGGTTTTGGCATAGTTTTCACAACAGTTTCTGCGCGTTTCGATGAAGCTGTCGGGGAAAGTTATTGCGGCCTCATTTTCACAGATTGATAACGGACGGGTTGCCGGGGTGTCTGAATGGCTCAATATGCACCATCTTGATTTTCAGAGGTTTCAACATGCCAGACAAAGTGTTTTCTTACACCGCCGAATGACGACTGGCTCCGCGCACAAGTTGAAAGCGAAGAATTTACGAGTCGGAGCGACGTGGTTAACAATCTCATCCGCAAGGCGCGTGAGAATGAGACCATTCGCGCCAGACTGGTCGGCGAAGAACAGCCAGTTCGCCCATCAGGGTAAGAGAGGAGTACTCTAGCCGAAGCCGAAGCTGAAGCGCGGCGTGATGGGCGTTTATAGGTATAGGCTAACGGAAGCCGCAGAGTCAGACCTGATGCGCATTCATTCACGCGGGCTCCCGAGAGTACGGCGAGGTGCAAGCCGACCGCTACTTCCATGACTTTTTTGCCCGGTTCGAACAACTCGCGGAGCAGCCTTTATCTTTATCCGGCGGTTGACGATATCCGAGACGGCTACAGGCGCAGCGTGTGTGGCACTGACAGCATTTACTATCGCGTTCAAGGAGAAACTGTAGAAATTATGGCGGTCGGTCGGCCAGCAAGATCTGGATAACTGGCTTTGAACAAAATATAAACGGGCCTTTGTTTGAAGTTCGCCCGGATTTTGAGTCTCTCATGGCGACCGGAAATTCAAGATCTAGCCTTCGCGGTAGAGCCACAATGCTATGATGTTCTATAACTACGCAATTGCCCACTCAATACCATCAGGTTGACCCAGCATACAATGACATCGGACGCCAGCGCTCAAATCACATCTTTAAAAAACTCACGAGCAGGCACTCCTCGCGCTCCATCCACCGGCCCTGATGTACCGACAGTTTGGAGTGCCGAGTGCTTGTGCCTCGGGTGCCCGCGCCGTGAAGTGCGGCCGATCCGCTGCATGCGGCATGCGCAGGACCTGGCCCCCGACATCGAGCCCATGACAGGGAGGCATTGCTACTTCTTCTATGACCCCCATCCAGGAGCTCAACTGCTGCTTGGCCTCGCCGGTACTGCCCGCCGACGACCACTGGCGGAACGCAGGCTGGAAATCTGCGTCGCTTAGCGAACGTACAGAAAGCTAGTTAATCGGCGGCGACTTCGTAAGGATCGCTCACCTGGACGCACCGTTTCTCCGGCGGTCCGCCGGACGTCGGTACACCATTCAATACGGCTTTGGAAGGATCACGCCGGAGAGCGCCCGATACTGATTACCCACTCCAACGACGATGCTCTCAGCACGTCGAATCCATGCCGGAGATTTTGACCGAGGTCGGGGTCACCTGCTCCGACTCGTGGATTGCGTCCGGCAGCTTAGGGATAATCGACTCGCGAAATGGGACCGAAAGACATCAGGCTCTGGTGAGCGAACTGCGCGGCAGGGTCTGGGGATCGCAAGACCGCGCTTCAGCTATACTCGCCTACCAAGCGATCTTGAATAACTCTCTCTCGTTTATCGCCCTTGCGGACGATCAAGCTGGCATGTTCGACGACCTTGTTCTCGGGATCGCCGGGCGGGTTATCGGACATCAGTACAAGTCTTCGACCAAACCTAAACCGGTCGGCGTTAGCAGGCTTCTTCTGGGTAAGAATAATAACGTCATCGCAGATTGCGCTGCCTCCTTCAGAAGGCTAGAGGCCGCATATCCTGGAAAGCGCGTCAGGATTCGCTGTGTCACTCTCGCATATCGCGTCGGTCGGCGACAAAGGTCAGTTCGGCGTAAATGGAAGGAGATTCGAAAAGGACTTCTTTCGGGAGAAGGATCGGCATCCCGACTGGTCACTGGGCGAGATTGGCGTGCTTCTGTCTGGCAGCCTGTCCATCGACGAGCTTGGTCAACGCATCTGGTCTCAACGATAACGATTTTGAGCGCTTTTTTCGACGCTTCGAGGTCGGACTGGGTGCGCCTCAGGCAATTGAACTAAATCGCACATTGGACACTGCGGCCCGCGCACCAGGTCGAGGAGACTTTGCCAGAGCAAATTGGAGGAGTTGGTGGGTAAAGACGACGGGGAAACCAGTTGGACCCGTGGTGGGGGCTCCTTCAATGAACTTGGATGGCGAGAGTCGTTTCCAGCTATTCAACCGAGCACCGTTTCCCGCTTCGATACGTATATCCAGAGCAAATGAGGATTAGCGAAGCCGATCTCGAAGCTGCACTGGAAAATCAGCAGTACGGGATACGCGTGCCTGCTTAGGTTCTCCGGGAACTGGAAAATCGACTCTGCTTGAGCGGTTCGTCCAATACGGCCCGAACCGCCAGGTCGTTCGCTATCTGGCCTATGTCCCAGGAACCGCGCAAGGTCAGGGGCGGGCGCAATAAAGATGCGGACATTACTCGCCTGAGCCTCACTAGCCAGCTCATCGGTTCGCGTTTTCAAGCAAGCCGGGTCAGAGGGACGAAACTCTCGAACAGCGACGCGAGACGTTCCATGGATTGCTACAACAAGCCGGCAACGCATTCGAGAACGAGGGGTCAATCGACCGTCGTAGTGATCGATGGCCTCGATCATGTGCCTCGCGGAGAGCAGCCCGGTTCGCGAGCTTTCCTTCGTGCGCTGCCGCTCCCACAGAGTCTCCCGGAAGGTGTAGTCTTCATTTTGGGGAGTCAGCGAATTGATCTTGCAGACATCCCTCGTAAAGTGAGGGAACAAGCCTCGCTTCCCGGCCGGAAAATTGGAATTGCTCCCCTAAGCGAGGCCGCCGTTGGCGAAATGGTCGCTTCGATAGGCCTCGCTGAAGAGATCACAGTCTCCGATGTGTTTTCAGTCAGCCGCGGCCATCCGCTGGTAACACAGTATTTGCTTGCACGAAGAGCTGATCAAAGCCGATCTCGAAGAATGCAAGGCTCTCCTCAATGGGGGCTTCAGAGTTTGATGGCGATTTGGAAAAGGTCTATCGGGCGGCTTGGCGCGAAGCCGAAGAAGCAGATCGAGAGGTAGCAAAGGTTCTCATCACGCTTAGCTTCGTCGAAGGGCGAATAGAACCCGAGTTGCTCGCAGCCTGTCTTTCCAGCTTGGCCGTCGACAAAGCCTTCACGATTGCACACCATCTAATAAATCAGTTCCAATCGTGGTTGGCTGATCTTTCACAACAGCTTTCGTCTATTCCTGCGCCAGCAGAGGATAACACTTTATGGGGACTCTGACCCCGATTTCACTGGTATTCCGATCTGCCGCCGGCTCGCAGACGTTGCCAAATTTGCACCTGTCACCAGCTCTCAACGATGGCTTGAGTTTCGCTACCGCTACCTAGCTAATGACCACGCCGGGGCCGCCTCGATCGCGTGCCGCAAATATTTTGTAGACCAGTTCATCAACGGTGGGAGGAGCTATGATGTAAGCAACGACATTCAAGACGCCTTCTCCTGCCTCGATGCAGACGAAGCGCCTGAGCAAGTCTTCGATCTGATACTCGCCAAGGACGAGATCTGGAGGCGTCAACAAGCCCTCGAAATGGCGGGCCAACTTGTCGCAGCACAAATCGCTGCAGGTGACCTTTACGCTGCTGAGGCACAGCTCGACCAGAGTCACTTTGCTGGAGATGAATGGCTTGTAGTCGGGGCGTTGCTCGATGATGGTCAGCCTAGAACGCGCCGGACGATCTTCGACAGGCTAAATCCTTGGGATTGGTACGACGACGGTCAATTAAGAGGAGATGACGCTGCTAGGAGATGGGCGGAATATGCGGTGGTGCTGCTTGACGAAGAGCAGATTGAACGCCGTATCCGAATGCCGGGCTCAAAGGCCATGAAGAAAAGCAGTTATTCTCTGGTCGGACACGACCAGGAATACTATGACAAGCTTCGTTTCGAGCTTGCTAGGGCAACGCTGCGGCATGATCCCAATCGCGACGTTGGTGATATTGCGCGGGACTGAAATTCGAGCTCCGTCCAAACGCGATATTCTACGTGGAAAGTGCGGCCGCGAATGTCCGATCATCGCGCTTCGAGAGGCGCTCAGCCTGCCTTGGCGACTATGAATCGTGTCAAGGCATAGAAGATCTCGCGTTTCTTGGCCTCTTCACGCTGCTAGCTTGGCGATTTTCTGCCAAGACCAGGAACTCGCTGCTCGTCTCTTTGCAAAGGCCAAGGCACCCGATCTCTGCAACCTCGAGCATCACTCCGAGGAAGTCGCGGACGCAGTCGGATTTCTAGTTCGGTATTGTATAATCGCAGCCCAGCTCGGCACGATTCCTCCTCAGCCAAATCTGCCCAACGAGTACCTTTCAGGGCCATCCAAAATCGTGCCGTCCGCTTGGGAACGCTAATCGGCAACCTGAAGCGAGGGCCCCGATGCGAAAGTTGGTATATCGGCACAGATTAAGTCGTCATTGGAATTCATTGTTGGGGCCGTTGCCGATCGGGACGATGACGTGCTCTTGGGTTATCGAGTTCGCAAAGCCGACGAACCACTCTTCGATGCAATCTGCGAGATCGTAAAGCTTGAACCGGACGCCGCTCCCGACTTCGCTTCAGCTTTCAAGACCTGCCTTCAATTGCCAGGCTGTACATTCCGTAGGTCGTTGCCGATCATTCGCAGATTCACTGAAACGATGCTTGAATTCGATGGCGATGCGGCAGCGGCGGCGGCGCGATTAGAAGTTGCACGTGAAAGCGTCGAAGATGCCCGCTCCCCACAGGAAGCTGTTGACGGACTTGCCGAAATTGCGATCACGTTCGGAAACATCGGCCTCCGCGAACGAGCGCGAGAGTTACTTGATGAGATGCGCGTGAAGTCCCTCAGGCAGCTACGCGGGCAGCCAAGGACGAGCAGTACCTTCTATGGGCGGGTCTCCTTCAATTAGCCAACCGCGCAGGATCCGGCTCAATCGGCGGAGAGGTCATTCATGATGTTGCGCTTGGTGGCTGGCGTGCACGCCAGCGACGCGGACGACCAAGCATGGCGAATTTCCAAAACTGTATTGGTAGAAGCGATTGCCAGCGGGCAGAAAGAAGCGTGGGATGCTTTCGATTGGGCGAAGACATCAGGCGTTTGGCACTGGGACGCGCTCGTGGATGCGGCCGCTCGTGGCATTCTGCGGAGACGACCAGACCTAGTCGTGCCGATAACGATCACGTGGTGTAGTCTTTGTCTTCCCTACTATGACAGAAGTGTATAACAGCGTCACGCGATTTGCGGAGTTCCTCAGAGAATTGGTTGCGTCAACACCGGAAGCGGAGATTGCCAATGTTGAACGCATTATCGTCGCAGGCGTTGAACGCGATGCCAAATCAGAGCTTCGGCCGAGACTCCTTCGGGTATTTCGCGACGCACTCGCTGATCGCGGCTCGTTCTCGTCAGTTGTCTCTACGGCCGTAGATAGATGGAATTCTGAGCCTGCATTTGACATAGGATATTCGTCCGATGAGGATGTCTTGCCTGACTACTTTCAGTTGCAGTCCTTCGAAGATATTGAACAAGCCGTAACGCACGAACGAGAGCGCCGAGAACCCAATCGAGCGTTCACTACGGCAATTTCGTGAACAGCACACTGGGCAAACGCATCGGGCGCATCATCCTTGAGCGACCTTGGTCTGAGGTTCACGCATTCGCTGTGCGCAATCCGATACTTGTTCGTGACCGACCCGTTAGGGAGGCGCTGGCGGAAGCGGCAATCGCGGCTGGCCTGATCGACTACGCCGAGACTCTGTTGATTTCAGAGAAGAATGAACGAGGAGGTTGGGGCGGTTGGGCCAGTGAGATACATTGGAATATCACAAGTCCCGTCACCTCTTAGGTTGTGCCGATGCTCACAAGCGCGCGCGCGATGATTTCGTGCGCGATCTCTCCGAAGGGGGCTATGGTACAGGCTCGGCGCTATATAGCGTCGATGAGATCTACCCGATGCTGTACAAGAATGTGGATTGGCCGGCACTGTGGGGCCGGCTCGCGGTCCAGATCGAAGGTTATCGTGATTATCAGAAATGGAGCCGTCCCGCGCAGTGACGGCGTTGCGTATGACAACATCGATTTGCTGGCTCAGCTATTTCTGGAAGCAACAGCTTTTGGGGTATCTGACCCGCGCGAGCAGGCAATCAATGGGCTTCTCGAACTGATCAGGGCGGGCGTGCCTGATCTTTTCTGTAGGACGTGCAGCCGGTTGCTGGAAGGTGAGGGCCATGAAGTACAGCTCGCCACCCGGTTACTTTTCGAAGCCCGTGATGATCAGACGGTCGCGACGAAATTTCGTCGCGACTTGGAATGCTCGCCGCGCATGAAGATGCCTGTGTCGCGGCAATTGGTGTAATATTGGGCAAGGTTTGGGCGCAGAAGCATATATGGCTGCAGCTGAGCTCCCATCCTTTTATTCACTCGTACTTCCAGCTATGGACGAGACTTCCGGTCGATCACTACGAGATGAAGAATCGCTGCGGACCTATCATCGACGATCCTGTCGCTTGGACCGAAGGTTTCGATACAATGGTTGCGGACGCTCTCCCGCTATTCCGAAGTGCCTGTCAGCAATCTCAGGCGACGCGTTGCACAGCTGATCAATAAATGGGGTGGTGTCAAAAAGTACGGTGCAAACGCTACGAAGCAGCTACAGCACAGTCTTTCCCGCTCGGTTTGCTACTTCCATTTGTACGTCCACACATCGGTATTTGCTTACGAGCCTTACATGTTGTTGTTGGTGAACTGTGGCGAGCATCGCGGCTCTCCGAAATGGAAGTGGACCTTCTTCTTCACCGGTTAACAGGTGGTCCGGTTCTCCCATGCAATGTGCCCCAGATACCTCGCCCCATCGATATAATTGGCCACCCTTTCCAGAGGATACCTGGAGCGCAGATGGAGAAGACTGGATAAAAGCTGAGGATTTGAAGCGAAATAGCGTGTCGCCCGGCGTTGTAGGTGAATGGGCACGCTTGGCGATGTACAATCCAATTCGCTCTACACAGAGGAAATGTTGGTCGCGCGCGTGACCGATGATGAGGCGGTCGAGGACCTAGACCAGGCAATCAGAAAACTGCAATGAGCTATTGGGCTGCCGGTGCCATGGTGACCGACTTGGAGCACGAAAAGGAGTCGATCGCTATTGTAAACTTGCGGATATCGCTCATCGGAAACCGCTCGGAGGTGCTTGTGTTCGATCCCTTGCTGGCCCAGAATCTCGGCTGGCAAGTGTCGTCTGACGACCCATTCACTTTTGTTGATCTAGCGGGAAGACCGATGACCACAACGCGCTTTTGGCATGATGGATGGCAACAAGAAATGCAGCATGCGCGGGTCTTTCGTTGGGGGGAAGGGCAACGAGTAGTATTAACGAAGGCAGGACAGGCAGAAGTCGACCGTCTCGGCGGCCTTCCTAAGACCACGATAGCAAGGTGGCGCCATTTTAAACCAAGTTCTTCGAAGCCCGAGTTGAGATCTCACTGGAGGAGCGACGTTGATGAGGCGTCGACTGCATCTCCATCGGGTCGACGCGATAATCGAAATTTGGAGGAGCTTTAGTCCCTACCGTCAATTGCGTTCAAATGCGCGAGATGCACCGGCGTAGAAGACCTTGATCAGAAATCGAGTCGATCGGACACGAGTTTTAGCGTTCGGGTATATGCGCACAGCCCGCCATAGATAGTGCTGCTTGCCGTAGACTTTGACGAAGACCGCATTGACGGAAAAGGTATCCTTACAGACCCGATGATTTCAATTCAATCTTGGAGTGTATATAGCTCCGAATGTGATACACCATAGTCGGATGGCCTCTCGATTGATTGTAATGCCTCGCTCAGCGCGCAGGTCTTCGATGAATGGTCCGGCACACCGGCGGCGGCTCAGATTGAAGCGATAGTAAAACCAGACGGTATGGTAAATAGTATCGGGTGGACATCGGTGTCGCTTATAAGTATTCATGGCCCGATTCTCCCAATGTCGGGTTCACGAACTTTGAGTTATGGGTTGAGAGTGCTGACCCACCGTGGGTGGGATGGCATTATTAATCGTGTACGTATGAATGCCCATCCCCCGATTATGGGGTAGCGCCATCAATTTTGTGGGGAACTAGCGTTTTTGTGGGGAAGAAACAAATACACTCTTGCTCAACCACGATATAACTTATTGGTTTTAAAGCGAAAATGGTGGGCCGTACTGGATTCGAACCAGTGACCAATTGGTTAAAAGCCAACTGCTCTACCAACTGAGCTAACGGCCCGGCAAAGAGCCGGCTATACTACGGATTTGGGGGCAAAACTCAAGGATATTGTAGGGTTTCAGGAGCTCCGGGATGGTTGTAAATAGCGTGTCGGGTCGGGCGCGCCGGCATCCACGAAGCCCTGCCGGCGCAGGCGGCAGCTGTCGCAGCGGCCGCAGGCCAGCCCCTCTCCGGTGGGCTGGTAACAGGAGACGGTGAGTGAATAGTCCACCCCCAGTTGCAGGCCGGCGCGAATAATATCGGCCTTGCTCATATCGATCAGCGGCGCATGGATGGAGAATTTGCGCCCCGACACGCCCTCGCGGGTGGCCAGGTTGGCCATGGCCTCAAAGGCTTCGATGTACTCCGGGCGGCAGTCGGGGTAGCCGGAGTAATCCACGGCGTTGACGCCGATGAAGATATCCTGGGCGCCGAGGACCTCGGCCCAACCCAGCGCGATGGATAAAAACACGGTGTTGCGGGCCGGCACGTAGGTGATGGGAATGCCTTCGGAAGCCTCCTCGGGCACGGCGATGGCGGGGTCGGTCAGGGCAGAACCGCCGATGCTGTCGAGGTTCAGCTTCACAACCTTGTGCTCCACGTCGCCAAGGACGGCGGCAACGCGCTCGGCGGCGCGGAGCTCCGCGCGGTGGCGCTGGCCGTAATCAAAGCTCAAGGTGTGGCAGACGTAACCTTCGGCACGGGCCATGGCCAGGACGGTGGTGGAGTCGAGGCCGCCGCTGACGAGAATTACGGCGCTGTTCTGTTGTTTCATGGCAGGAGCTGGTCTGTGAATAAATGATTACTGGACCCCCGCTTGCGCGGGGGTGACGGCATCGGGGCACGTGGGAGCGACGGCATCGGGACAAGTGGGAGCGACGGCATCGGCGCAACTGGGAGCGACGGCATCGGCGCAACTGGGAGCGACGGCATCGGGGCAACTGGGAGCGACGGCATCGGGACAAGTGGGAGCGACGGCATCGGGCAAGTGGGAGCGACGGCATCGGCGCAACTGGGAGCGACGGCATCGGCGCAAGTGGGAGCGACGGCATCGGCGCAACTGGGAGCGACGGCATCGGCGCAACTGGGAGCGACGGCATCGGCGCAACTGGGAGCGACGGCATCGGCGCAAATGGGAGCGACGGTATCAGGGCAAGTGGGGATGACGGCGGGAATGATAGCAGTGCCGCTATCATCGTCCCGGCTCGTCGTTCCACAGCAACTTGTGCAACTGCAGTTGCAGGCGCACCGGCAGGCGGTCGGCGAGAATCCACTCGGCCAGTTCGCGCCCGTCGAGCTGACCGTAGCTCGGAGAAAACAGCACGTCCCCGACACGGCCGGCGAGGTCGAATTCGTCGAGCTTGAAACGGGCCCAGTCGTAGTCGGCGCGGTCGCAGATGACGAACTTGACCTGGTCGGCGGGACGCAGCCGCTCGATATTGCTGTAATCGTTGCGCGCCGTCTCCCCGGAGCCCGGCGTCTTGAGATCGAGCACCACCACCACGCGCTCGTCCACTCCCTCCAGAGTGATGGCGCCGCCGGTTTCCAGGGAAACCTCGTAACCGGCGTCGCACAGTGCAACCAACAGCGGCAGGCAGGCCGGCTGCGCCAGGGGCTCGCCGCCGGTGACGGTGACATAGCGCGGCGTCCAGGCCGCGACCTCAGCGACGACGTCATCGATACCGCGCAATTCACCGCCGCTGAAAGCGTAGGCGGTATCGCAGTACACGCAGCGCAGCGGACACCCGGTCAGCCGCACGAACACCGTGGGCCGGCCCGCGGTGCGGGCCTCCCCCTGCAGGGAGTGGAAAACTTCGGTGATGCGCAGTTGCCCCGCCTGCGCGGCGGGTCGGCCACCACCCTGGACCATCGGCTCAATCATGGGCGGTTCAGTAGTTCTGGGCGATGAAATCCCTGGCCAGTTTGACCACGGCCGGGTCGCTGGATTCATACTGGTTCACGACCAGGTCCAGGTACTCCCGCGCTTTCTCCCGATTTCCCTTCATGAACTGCACCTTACCCAGTTTGTACAGCGCATCCGCCGTCTTGTCGTGCTCCGGATACTCGCTGATCAGCAGCGCAAAGGCCTGGCGCGAAGCCTCCAGGTCCGGCGGATCAGTCACCAGGTACAGCTCGCCGAGCCAGTAGTGGGCATTGGGCGCGTAGCGCCCCTTGGGGTACTCGCGAAGAAACTGTTTGAACGCCGGCACCGCCTCCTCAAACTGTCTGTTGGCCACCAGCGAATAGGCGGCGTCATCGCGAATTTCTCGCCCGGCTGCTCGCCGCGTGAGTCATTGCCGCCGGTTCGCGGTTGCGGCGATGCCGTGACAGCGCCGCCGCCGGAGGCAGCGTCGGAAGCTCCTTCGCCCTCGCTCAGGCGCTTGTCCAGATCCATGTAGCGCTGCAGGCTTTGTTCCCTGAGCTGGCGCAGTTCGTGAGCCTGTTCCTCGACTTCACCATTGAGGCGCCTGACTTCCTCCTGCAACCGCTGCACCTGCAGAAAAAGGTTGCTCAGGCCACCGCCGCCGCCGGTGTCTCGGCCGCCCTCGGGCGATGCCGGCGCGGCGCCGGTGACGGGGGGCGAGGCCGGGTCGCGGTTCGAGCCCGTAGCTGGTTGCGGGGTAGGCCCGGGTCGGCCGTGCGCCGTAGGGATCTTCGGGCGCGGCCTTGCCGGCGGCCTCGCGCGCCGCGGCCTCGGCTTCCAGGTCGACATAGCCATCCTGCGCCGGTGCCATAAAGCAAAACGGGCCGGTCACCAGGACCAGCCCGCCAGCGACAAGCAGTTTGCTCAGGTAACGCACCGCCGCCCCGTCACTTCAGGTCCAGTTCCACGCGACGGTTCTGGGACCAGTTGGTCTCGCCGGAGCCGTAGGCGACCGGGCGCTCCTCGCCGTAGCTGACCGTCTCGATGCGGTAGGTGGCAATGCCGTTGGCCACCATGTAGTCGCGCACGGAGTTGGCGCGCCGCTCGCCGAGGGCCATGTTGTAGTCGCGCGTGCCGCGCTCGTCCGTGTGGCCCTCGAGGCGGATATCGCGATTGTTCTTCTGCAGCAGAGCGATGTGCGCGTTCAGTTTCTCGATCGCGGGCCCGGTCAGCGCCGAGCTGTCGAACTCGAAATAGAACACGTTGCCCACCTCCTCGGCGGCCTCCTCAAGGCGCTGCAACTCGATCGCGGCCTCGGTTTCCCTTGCCTGCTCGGCCTGCCGTGCGGTCTCGGCCGCCTCGCGCGCGGCCGCTTCGTCCGCCTTCTTGGTCTCGCTGCCGGCACAGGCCACCAGCAGGGCCGCGGTGAACAGCACGGTGCAGGCCCTGGCGACCACAGATGAATGTTTCATAGTCCCTTCCTTAAGGTGTGTGTCGTAACCAAATCAATGTGCGGCAGTCAGCGGTGCATATAGGGTGACCAGGCGGGTTCCCTGACGTCGCCCTCGCGCGCCGGCAGCCGGAACTTGACGCTCCCGTTGACGGCCACCGCAGCGAGAATGCCGCGCTCCGAATGCTTGGTTGCGTACAATACCATAGAGCCATTGGGCGCGATACTGGGACTTTCGTCGAGCTGCGTGGAGGTCAGCACCTGCAGCCTGTCGGTTTTCAGGTCCAGCACCGCGATGTGATAACGCCCTTCCTGGCGGTGCACCAGCGCCACGTCGCGCCCGTTCTGCGCGACCCGCGCGCGGGCGTTGTAGCTGCCCTCGAAGGTCACCCGCTCGACACTGCGCGATGCCAGGTCGTAGCGGTAGATCTGCGGTTTGCCGCCGCGGTCGGACGTGAACAGCAGGGAGCGGCCGTCGGGCATCCAGGCGGGCTCCGTGTCGATGGCGTAGTGGGTGGTCAGCCTGGTAAGGTTTTTGCTCGCCAGATCCATGAGATAGATATCCGGGCTGCCGTCCTTGGACAACACCATGGCCAGTGTATCGCCGTCCGGCGACCAGGCCGGCGAGCTGTTGAGGCCCTCGAAGGCCGTCAGCTGTTCGCGCCGCCCGGTGGCGAGCTCCTGCCGGTAGATGGCGGGGCGATCGGTCTCGAAGGACACATAGGCGATCTGCCGGCCGTCCGGCGACCAGGCGGGGGCCAGCACCGGCTCGCGCGACTCCAGCAGCACGATGGGGCGCGCGCCGTCGGAATCCGCCAGGGTGAGGCGGAAGTAGTCCTTGCCGCCGGGTACCCGCGTCACCGAGACGTACAGCAGGCGCGTGGCGAATGCGCCGGGCGTACCGGTGAGTTCCTCGTAGACCTCGTCCGCCACCCGGTGCGCCACCATCCGGGCCTCGCTGACCGGCCCGGTGGCGACGCCGCCGTGCACCACGGTCTGGCGCGTGACGTCCAGCAGTTTGTACTCGATGCGCAGGTTGTCCGCCGAGGATACCCGCCCGATCAGCACGTAGTCCGCGTTGATGGCGCGCCAGTCGCGGTAGAAAACCTCCTGTTCCCGGCTCGGCCGGCTGAGCATGTCGGAGCGCGCCACCGGCGCGAACTGGCCGCTGCGCGTGAGGTCGCCGTCGATGACCGCGGCGGCGTCAACGGGGGGTGCGCCACTGCCCTGCCAGGCAAAGGGTACCACCGCGATCGGGAGCGGGTTGTCCACGCCCTGTGTAATCTCGATAGTCAGTTCCGCGCGCGTTGCAACCGCCGCCAGGGCCAGGGCCAGGCCCGCCGCCGCGCTCATCAGGGTTTTCATCAGTAACGCAAATCCTCCGGTCTGAATAACAGGCGAAAGCGCCTGAAGCTTTTCTCGAACTCCCGATCGGGCAGGTTCCGCAGCTCCGGGAAAGCCCCGGCCTTGCGCACCGCGTTCACCGCGGAACGATCGAAGGCGGCGTCGCCGCTGCTCTGCAGTACCTGTACGCTAACCACCTCGCCGGTGGGAATCAATTGTATCTGCAGCAGCGCTTCCATGTCGTTGCGCGCGCTGGGCGGCCGGCTCCAGTAGCCGACGACCGTCTGCTGTATGAGCGCGGCGAAGCTCGCCGTCATCTCGTCCGCCGTCGCCGCGGCACTGGCCGCCTCTTCAGCGGCGACGGTCTCGTTCAGTTCGGCCCGGGCCAGGGCCGCCAGTTCCGCTGGCGTCATGCGCGGTTCCGGCGCGGGTTCCGGCTTCGGTTTCGGTGCGGGCTTCGGTTCCGGCCGGGGTTCCGGTTTCGGTTTCGGTTCCGGTTTGGGCTGCGGCTTGGGTGCAGGCTTCGGTTCGGGCTTTGGAGCCGGCGCGGGCCGCGGGGCCGGCGCCGGTTCGGGTTGCGGCGGGCGCAGCTGACTGGCATCCACCAGCCGGGCATTGATGACCTTCGGCGCGGGCTTTACCCGCACTGCATCGCGCTCGATCCCGCTCCAGTTCACCGTCAGCAGGTAGAGAACGACCGCGTGCAGCGCGAGCGTGACCAGCGCCGGCCGCAGGACAATACGCGGAACCACGGGTCTGGCGTAAATCGAGGTGTTCACTGGGGCTCTTCAGTGACCAGTCCCACACTGGGCGCGCCGGCTTCCTGCAGCGCCACCATCACGGCGACCACCTCGCCGTAGGGCACCGCCCGGTCGCCCCACACGAGCACGGGCTTTTCCGGGCTGCGCCGCATCACGGCGGCGACCCGGTCCCTGATCGTGGGCAGCGCCAGTACCTGTTTTTCCTGACCCAGGTTGAGAAACAATTGCCCCGTTGCATCCACCGACACGATCAACGGCTCGCTGTCCTGGTTATCCACCGGATCCGCACTGGCCTCCGGCAGTTCGACCTTGACGCCCTGCATCAGCATGGGCGCGGTCACCATGAAGATGATCAGCAGGACCAGCATGACGTCGATGTAGGGCACCACGTTGATTTCCGCCATCGGCCTGTGTCTTTTGCGATTATCGGCCATGGCGATCTACTCCTGTGCGCCTTCCCGCGAACGCAGGGTATATGACTGGCGGTAGAGAATGCCGGAGAATTCGTCGATAAAAGTGTCGTAACGGCCCCTGAGAACATCGACCCGCGAGGCGAAGCGGTTGTATGCGAGCACGGCGGGAATCGCCGCGAACAGACCCATGGCGGTCGCTATCAGCGCCTCCGATATGCCCGGCGCCACGGTGGCCAGCGTCGCCTGCGTGGTATTGGCGAGACCGCGAAACGAGTGCATGATGCCCCACACCGTGCCGAACAGGCCGATATAGGGGCTGGTGGAGCCCACGCTGGCCAGGAAGGACAGGTGCCGTTCCAGTCGCTCCTCCTCGCGCATGGCCGCCACCCGCATGGCCCGGCGGGAACCCTCGAGCACCCCGTCGGAGTCCACCTCCTTCTGCTGGGCGAGACGGGAAAATTCCTTGAAACCGGCCCGAAAAATGCTCTCCATGCCCAGGATCACGTGTCCGTCCGCGGCCTTTTCATTGCCCTCGCGATAGAGCTGCGACAGATCGATGCCCGACCAGAACTGCTCCTCGAACGCGTACATCTCGTCCTGGGCATTGCGGAAATAAATGTAGCGGTTGACGATCATGTACCAGGACAGCACAGACGCCAGCAGCAGCAGCAACATGACCGCCTGCACCGTGAAGCTGGCATTGAGTACAAGATCCAGCAGGCTCAGTTGTTCTTCCAATGGTACATCCCCTTTGTGTTATGAATGCTCCGCGACCAGCGGCCCGAGATCGGCCACCATCCCGGGCGGCAACCGTCGTGGTTTGCCGGCGGCGCGGTCGACACAGGCAATCGTGACCTGCCCTCGCGCCAGAATATCCGCGCCGCGCCGCACGGACTGGTGAAATACCATCGCGGCACCGCGCAGTTGCGCAATCGCCGCCGTGGCCTCTATGTTGTCATCGAGTCTGGCGGGCTGCAGATAGGTGATGGCGGCATCGCGCACGACAAACATCAGGTCGTGATTGAAAATATAGCGCTTGCCGTAACCGCGGGCCCGCATCAACTCGGTACGCGCCCGTTCCATGTACTTGAGATAGTTGACGTAATAGACGATGCCGCCGGCATCCGTATCTTCAATGTAGACCCGCAGCGGCAGCGAAAATTCCGCCCCGGGCGCTAATGCAGTGTCCGGCATAAACGGCGGCTATAGCAAGTGGTCGACAGGCCGGGCGCAAGGCGCAGATTCCTAACCATCACCCAGGTCCAGCGGCAGATTGCCATCGTCGGCGAGCGGCGTCGCCGCGGGCGGCGCCGGCAGCCCGAAGTGCAGGTAGGCGTTGCGCGTGACCATGCGCCCGCGGGGGGTACGCAGCATGAAACCCTGCTGGATGAGGTAGGGTTCCAGCACATCCTCGATGGTGCCCCGCTCCTCGGAAATCGACGCCGACAGACTCTCCACGCCGACCGGCCCGCCGTCGAACTTCTCGATCATGGCCAGCAGCAGTCGCCGGTCGAGATGGTCGAAGCCGCGCTGGTCCACGCTCAGCATGTCGAGTGCGCGGTCGGCGATGTCGGTGGTTATACGGCCGTCGGCCTTCACCTGGGCGTAGTCCCGCACCCGTCGCAGCAGGCGGTTCGCGATGCGCGGGGTACCGCGGGCGCGGCGCGCGATTTCCGCGGCGCCGCCGCGCTCGACATCGATCTGCAGGATCGCCGCGGAGCGCTCCACGATATGGGCCAGATCCTCCACCTGATAAAACTCCAGGCGCTGCACGATGCCAAAGCGGTCGCGCAGGGGAGAAGTGAGCAATCCCGCCCGGGTGGTCGCCCCGACCAGCGTGAACGGCGGCAGGTCGAGCTTGATGGAGCGTGCCGCGGGGCCCTCGCCGATCATGATATCGAGCTGATAATCCTCCATCGCCGGGTACAGCACCTCCTCCACAAAGGGACTGAGCCGGTGAATCTCGTCGATGAACAGCACGTCGCCCGGTTCCAGGTTCGTCATCAACGCGGCGATATCCCCGGCTTTCTCCAGCACCGGCCCGGAGGTGGTCTTCAGGGACACGCCCATTTCGTTGGCAATGATGCTGGCGAGGGTGGTCTTGCCCAGGCCCGGCGGACCGAAAATCAATGTGTGATCCAGCGGTTCGCCCCGGCCCTTCGCGGCCTGCAGGAAGATCTCCATCTGCTCGTGCACCGCCGGCTGGCCCACATAGTCGGCCCAGCGTGCGCGGACGGATAGCATGGTCCATGGCCTCTTCACCGGACCCCGAGGCAGCGGGCGTGACAAGGCGATCGGTTTCGATCACGGGGTGATCCTCATGCATTCACCACTGACTTGAGAGCGCGGCGGATCAGTTCCTCGCTGTCTGTCACGCTGTCGTCGTTGACCGCCGCCACCAGGCGGCTGGCCTCCTGCGGCTTGTAGCCCAGGGCGACCAGCGCGCCCTCGGCATCGGCGACAAAATCGGCGGCCGCCGTCGCGGGAGCCCCGCCCCCGGCGCCCCCGCTCGCCGCGACGCCGATCAATTGCGCCGCCAGTTTGTCGCGCATCTCGACCAGCAGGCGCTCCGCGGTCTTCTTGCCCACGCCGGGCAGCGCCACAAGCGCGCCGAGGTCGTCTCGCTGCACGCAGCGCGTGAAGCTCACCGCATCCATGCCCGACAGAATGGTCAGCGCCAGTTTGGGCCCCACGCCACTGACCCGGATCAACTCGCGGAACAGCCTGCGGTCGTCCTCATCGATAAAACCGTACAGCAATTGGGCGTCCTCGCGCACCACGAAGTGTGTCACCAACGACACCTCGGCGCCAATATCCGGCAACTGGAACAGGGTCGTCATGGGCACCTGCAGCTCGTAGCCGACGCCGCCGACCTCCACCAGGATATCGGGCGGCTGTTTCGCCGACAGCACGCCGCGGATTCGCCCGATCATCGCAACCGCCGCCTGCGCACGGCCCGCGCGCCGGCGATCCTGGCCAGGCTCTGGCTGGTATGGGCATGACACAGGGCCGCGGCCAGCGCATCGGCCGCATCTTCCCCCGGCGCCGCGGGCAGGTCCAGCAGCGCTTTCACCATGTGCTGCACCTGCGTCTTGTCCGCGGCGCCGGTGCCGACCACGGACTGCTTGATCTGACGGGCGGAGTACTCGGCGACGGGCATGCCGCGCGCGACACAGGCGACGATGGCGGCGCCGCGCGCCTGCCCCAGCTTGAGGGCCGATCCGGCACTTCTGGCCATGAATACCTGCTCCACGGCCAGTTCCCCGGGGCAGTAGCGCTCGATGAGTTCCGTGACACTCGCGAAAATAACCCGCAGTCGCTCGGGCAGTTCATCCCCGACAAGGCGGATGACCCCGCTGGTGACATACTCGTTGCGCCCGGATACATGCTCGATGATACCGAACCCCGTCTTGCGTGAACCGGGATCAATTCCCAGGATAAGCGACATACGGTTTCCGCCCGGCGTGCTCAGGTACCCATTATGTACAAATTTACAGTGCGGGTCAGCAACCGGAGCCGTTCTGTCATATATCCAATTCGATTTTTTCACAGGGAGCGCTTGGGTTGACTACGGTCCACTGGAACACGCCAAAAAGCGGCCATCCCTGGCCAGGCTCGGGTGCGTGCGACGGTCCCTGTCGCCACACGGTTCCAGTGGACCGTAGCCCCACCAAGCTCGCGCTATGCGTTGAAAGGGAGGCGACACCCATCTTAGCGGCATCGTGAGCTGGATACCGCCATCAGCGGCGCTCACAGGGCCTCGAGCACCTCGTCGGGGATATCCACGTTGGTGTAGACGTTCTGTACGTCGTCCAGGTCCTCCAGCGCTTCGACGAGCCCCATGAGTTTTTCGGCGCCCTCGGCATCCACCGGCACCGTGGTGGACGCGATCATGGTGACTTCGCCGCTCTCGGGCTCGAAACCCGCCGCCTCGATGGCCGCCTTGACCGCGTAGAACTCCTCCCAGGGTGTCGTGACATCCACTGACCCGTCGTCGTGGGCCACGAGATCTTCCGCGCCCGCCTCCAGCGCGGCCTCCATCAGTGCATCCTCGTCCACACCGGAGGGAAAGCTGAGTTGCCCCCTGCGTTCGAACAGGTAGGCGACGGAGCCGTCCGTGCCGAGATTGCCGCCGCGCTTGGTGAAAGCGTGGCGAACCTCGGCCACGGTGCGGTTGCGATTATCTGTCATGGCCTCGATAAGCACCGCGATACCGCCCGCCGCATAGCCCTCGTAGGTGAGTTCCTCCATGTTGTCGGTATCGGTGTCGCCCGCCCCGCGCGCAATGGCCCTGTCGATGGTGTCGCGGGTCATGTTGGCGCCGAGGGCCTTGTCCACCGCGGCGCGCAGGCGCGGATTGTCCTCGACCGCGGGCCCGCCCTGCCTGGCGGCGACAACGAGTTCGCGTATCAGCTTGGTAAAGGCCTTGCCGCGTTTGGCGTCCTGGGCCGCCTTGCGGTGCTTGATGTTGGCCCATTTGCTGTGACCGGCCATTTCAGCTATCGCCGTCGCCGCGGCTCTGGCGCAGGCGCAGATTGAGTTCGCGCAGTTGCCCGGCCGGCACATCGCCGGGGGCATCCGTCATCAGGCAGGCCGCGCTCTGGGTCTTGGGAAAGGCGATGACATCGCGGATCGACCCCGCCCCTGTCATCAACATCACCAGCCGGTCGAGACCGAAGGCCAGGCCGCCGTGCGGCGGCGCGCCATACTGCAGCGCGTCGAGCAGAAAGCCGAACTTTTCCCCCGCTTCCTCCTCGCTGATCCCGAGAATACGAAATACCGTGTCCTGCACCTCGCGCCGGTGGATACGCATGCTGCCGCCGCCGAGCTCGCAGCCATTGAGCACCATGTCGTAGGCCCGGGAAAGGCATCCGCCGGGGTCGGCGGCCAGCTCGTCGGCACCGCAGGCCGGCGCCGTAAAGGGATGGTGCAGCGGGGTCCAGGAACCGTCGGTGTCCTCCTCGAACATCGGAAAGTCCACGACCCAGAGCGGCGCCCAGCCGTCCCGGATCAGACCGAGATCCTGGGCCACTTTCTGGCGCAGGGCGCCCAGCGCCTCGTTGACGACCCGTGCGCGGTCCGCGCCGAAGAATATGATATCGCCGTCGGCCGCGCCCAGGCGCTGGATCATCTGCGCCACAATCTCCGGCGGCATGAATTTGAGAATGGGTGACTGGAGGCCCTCGACACCCGCGGCCACGTCGTTGACCTTGATCCACGCCAGCCCCTTGGCGCCATAAATGCCGACAAATTCCGTGTAGTCGTCGATTTCCTTGCGGCTGATGGTCGCACCGC
This sequence comes from Halioglobus sp., assembly GCA_034521205.1. GTDB lineage: Bacteria > Pseudomonadota > Gammaproteobacteria > Pseudomonadales > Halieaceae > Marimicrobium. The sequence continues at coordinate 742,947 of JAXHMT010000004.1, read as the reverse complement.
CGCCGACCCTGAGGGCGGCCACACGCCCCGCTGGATCCTCCGCCGGACCGCGGAAAACCTTGAAATCCACCTGCCGCATCAGGTCGTCGATGCCGACCAGCTCGAGCGGTATGCGCAGGTCCGGTTTGTCCGACCCGTAGCGCTCCATGGCCTCGGCATAGCTGAGATGCTGAAACTCGGGCAACGTGACGTCGAGCACCTCGCTGAACAGCGACCGGATCATGCGCTCGGCGATGTCCATGATCCGCGCTTCATCGAGAAACGCGGTCTCGAGGTCGATCTGGGTAAATTCCGGCTGCCGGTCGGCGCGCAGGTCCTCGTCGCGAAAGCATTTGGCGATCTGGTAATAGCGGTCGAAGCCGGAAATCATCAACAGTTGCTTGAACAACTGCGGGGACTGGGGCAGTGCAAAGAACTGCCCCGGGTGAGTGCGGCTGGGCACCAGGTAGTCCCGCGCGCCCTCGGGTGTCGCCCGGGTGAGGATCGGAGTTTCTATATCGAGAAAGCCCTCGCCATCGAGGAACCGTCGCACCGCCGAGGTGATCTTCGAGCGCAGCATCAGGCGCTCCTGCATCTCGTGCCGCCGCAGATCCAGGTAGCGGTACTGCAACCGCACGTCCTCGCCCACATGGGTATACTCATCGAGCTGGAAGGGAGGGGTCGCCGCGCTATTCAGGATCTCCAGTTCCTTGCCCAGAACCTCGATTGCCCCGGTCGCCATGGCCGGATTGACGGTTTCCGCCGAACGCGCCCGCACACGGCCGACAACCTTCAGTACGTATTCGCCACGTACCCGGTCGGCGCGCTCGAAGTGCTCGCGGGTGTCCGGGTCGAACACCACCTGCACGATGCCCCCGCGATCGCGCAGGTCGAGAAAAATGACACCGCCGTGGTCGCGGCGTCGATCCACCCAGCCACACAACGTGACGGTCTGGTCGATCTCCGCCGTGCCGAGGGCGCCACAATAATGACTGCGCATAATTGGAAATCCGTCCGCGTTACTCGCCGGGCCCAAAGGCCCTCGTTCAGGCTGTCGGTTTGCTATCGTTCTTGCCGGTTTTCACGCCGCCATCGGTGCCGGCACCGCCGCCACTGTCGCCGCCGGCCTTGTTCGACTTGTCGCTCTTGTCGCTCTTGTCGCTCTTGTCGCCGGAACCCGCGTCCTTGTTGTCACCCGCGTTGTCACCCGCCAGGTTCTTTTTATTGCCGGTTTTGAAATCCGTTTCATACCAGCCGCCGCCCTTGAGGCGAAAGGCCGAGGCGGACACTTTTTTGCGCAGTGCGCTCTTGCCACAGGCCGGGCAATCGACCAGTGGCGCATCCGACATCTTTTGCAACACTTCCAGCTCGGCGCCACATTCCTGACACCGGTATTCATAGATTGGCATGGATAGACTCCACCAACTCGCCCTGTACAGGGAAAAAGGAGGCGCGAATTCTAACGCAAGGCCCACACCAGGCCAAGCGACGGTACCTGAATTTGCGGGTCAATGATTGGCGGGTATCCGGTTTGATGGGCAGGTTTTACAGGGCCGACGAAACCCCGCACCGGGCGGTGCTGACGGGAGCTTCAGGCTGGCTGGCCCGCTGTAACAGGCCAGCCAGCAGCGTCACCTAGCAGGCGATTAAAAAACTACCTGCGTTTTTCAACAGCCTGCTAGGAAGCGGCAAATTCCTTGAGCTTCTTCAGCGGACGGATTTTGACCGCGGTGCTCGCCGGCTTGGCCTTGAACATCTGCTCTTCACCGGTGAAGGGATTGATGCCCTTGCGAGCCTTGCGCGCGGGCTTCTTCACGGTGGTGATCTTCATGATGCCGGGGACGGTAAATTCACCGACGGCGCGCTTCTTGATGCTGCGCTCGATCAGCGAATGGTACTCGTCCATCACCGCGCTGACTTCCTTCTTCGTCAGCCCGGTGCCCTCGGCGATGTTAGAGACAATCTGACTTTTCGTCAGCTTCTCCCTGATGGCCGGGGCCGCTTTTTTGGGAGCCGCTTTCCTGGCTGGCGCTTTTTTTGCTGCCTTCTTGCGTGCCGGAGCCTTCTTTTTGGCTGTGGATTTTTTGGCCGGTGCTTTTTTCTTCGCTGCTGCTTTTCTAATTGCCATCAGATTTCAAGCCTTCCCTTTAATGACTGAGTTTGACATCGGATTTTCGTTGCAACCCGGACCGCGCATCTTCATACCCCAAAGTCACGCCGCCTCGAGTCACCCTCACTGTATAATTCATGAAACGCTGTAATACAAGGGGTTTTTTGCTGCGTGCGCAAAAAAACCCCTGTTTTTCCAGTATCGACAGCATCACCGACAATAACAATCGTGCACCGGCGCGATATCTGCACGCTAACGGTGCAAGCTGTACGGTGCTGCTATTCGCACGTAAACTGAGCACCCGGATCACCCTCTGCAGACATCGACGCCATGCGCACCAGCCAGTTTCTGCTCGCCACTCAAAAAGAAATTCCCGCCGACGCGGAAATCGTCAGCCATCAGCTGATGCTGCGAGCGGGCCTCATCCGCAAACTCGCGGCGGGCCTGTACACCTGGCTGCCCCTGGGTCTGCGAGTGCTGCGCCGGGTGGAAAACATCGTGCGCGAGGAGATGGACCGGTACGGCGCCCAGGAACTGAGCATGCCGGTTATACAACCCGCTGAATTATGGCAAGAATCCGGCCGCTGGGAAGAGTACGGTCCGGAGCTGTTACGCATCAGGGACAGGCACCAGCGGGACTTCTGCCTGGGCCCTACCCACGAGGAAGTCATAACGGCACTGGTCCGGGATGAAATCAGGAGCTACAAACAACTGCCCATCACGTTCTACCAGATCCAGACCAAGGTGCGCGACGAAATCCGGCCGCGCTTCGGCGTCATGCGCTCGCGCGAATTCCTCATGAAGGATGCCTACTCCTTCAACCTTGACCAGGCCTCCCTCGAGGAGACATACCAGACGATGTATCGGGCTTACTCGCAGATATTCACGCGTCTGGAACTCGAGTTCCGCGCCGTCATCGCCGACACGGGCAGCATCGGCGGCACCGCATCGCACGAATTTCACGTTCTCGCCGACTCCGGGGAAGACGCCATCGTCTTCAGTGACGAGAGCGACTACGCCGCCAATCTGGAGCTGGCCGAGGCGCTGGCACCTGCCGGGGACAGGCCCGGGCCCACCGCCGAGATGGAAAAAGTGGCCACTCCCGGCGTGCGCACCATCGACGAACTGGCGGAATTCCTGTCCATTGATCCGGGTAACTGCCTGAAAACACTGATCGTGGCGGGAGAGGCGGAGGCCCCTCTGGTCGCGCTGGTCCTGCGCGGCGAACACCAGCTCAACGCCGTCAAGGCCGCCCGCCTGCCCGGTGTCGCGGCGCCACTGCAAATGGCCGATGAGGAACAGGTGCGCGTGGCCTGCGGATCGGGGTTCGGTTCCCTGGGACCGGTCGGTCTGGATATGCCCGTGATCGTCGACCGCAGCGCCGCCCTGCTGGCGGACTTCATCTGCGGCGCCAATGCCGAGGGCTGGCATTTCACCGGCGTGAACTGGGACCGGGACTGCGCGCCCACACAGGTTGCCGATTTGCGCGACGTGGTCGAGGGCGATCCCAGTCCCGACGGTATGGGGCGGCTGCAGATCCGGCGCGGCATCGAGGTCGGCCATATCTTTCAATTGGGCGACAAGTACAGCGAGGCCATGGGCGCCACCGTACTCGGCGAAAACGGCAAATCCACCACCGTTTCCATGGGCTGCTACGGCATCGGAGTGAGCCGTATCGTCGCCGCGGCCATCGAGCAAAACCACGACGAGCGCGGGATCATCTGGCCGCGGTCGATGGCGCCTTTCCAACTGGCCATCGTGCCGCTGAACATGCAGAAATCCGAGGCGGTGGCAAACTGTGCCCAGGCGCTTTACGCACAGCTGTTGGAAGCGGGCATCGAGGTGCTGCTGGACGACCGCAATGAACGCCCGGGCGTCAAGTTCGCCGACATGGAACTGATAGGCATACCCCACCGCATCGTCATCGGCGATCGAGCCCTCGCCGAAGGGACCATCGAATACAGGAACAGGCGCCAGACGGAATCCCAGCACGTGCCGCAGGAGCAGATCGTGGAATTTCTGCTGGATTGCCTCGGCTGAACAGGCACATGAAGAGAGACGCCGGCGGGGCGATACGACGAGGGGGGTGCCGACTCCTGCTGATCGCACTGGCACTCACCGCCGCGGGTTCTGTCGCGCAACCGGCGGACCCGCAGGAGCGCGCCGCCCTGCGCGATTTCCTCGAACAGACGATTTCAGGTGCGCAAAGCTTCGACGATCGCTACGACGCCGAGGTGTGGCTGGTAGACATGTCGGCGCGGCTGGCTCGATTTGTCGACGATCCAAAACGACGGCTGGCACTGCTCAAACGGATACACGCCGCGGCCACCCGCGCGAACCTGCCGCCGGAGCTGGTTCTGGCGGTGATAGAGGTGGAGAGCCACTTCGACCGCTTCGCGGTCTCTCGCGTGGGAGCCCAGGGCATGATGCAGGTGATGCCATTCTGGAAAGACGAGATCGGCCGCCCGGACGACAACCTGACCCATAACCCCACCAACCTGGAGTACGGCTGCCGCATCCTGCAGTTCTACCTGCAACGCGAGAACGGCAACCTGCACCGCGCCCTGGCGCGCTACAACGGCAGCGTCGGCCAGCGCGTCTACAGCGACAAGGTGTACCGCGCCTGGCGCGACCACTGGCGCACCGAGCCGCTGGCCTGGTCGGATTGAGCTGCCTGCTCTGCGTTAAAACGACATGGACCGGCGATCAGGCCGGGCAGTTCACGCTCCGCTGCAGCGGTGCCGGGGGAGCCCGTCGGGAGACGCAAAAGCGCCTTCCATGGCAGCTCGGGTAATTCACTCACCGCTGCAGAAGTGCCGGGGGAGCCCGTCGGGAGACGCAAAAGCGCCATCCATGGCAGCTCGGGCTCGGCCATCCATGGCCGAGCACGCTCCCGCCGGGCTCCCCCGGCACCGCCACCGCTCCTCTAGGCACAAACCTATAGTCCGGTAAAAAGCGTTTGTCCCACGTCGCGAAATTCCAATCCGATTAAAAGTGCCCGATGCAGAGCTGTCGGTTGCCGAATGTTGCAGACGGGGCGTCTGCCGCCAGGGACGGCGGCAGTCGAGCGCACATGGACGTGCTCGTAGCGTCCCCGTCTGCAACATTCGGCAACCCACAGATCGGATGTACAGAGAAAATCCGCCGTCAGATTGAAACAGGTATCAGCGGTAAGACCCAGGGGACTGGCCGGTCCACTTCTTGAAGGAACGGTGGAAAGCACTCGGATCCGAGAAACCGACTCGCTCGGCGACTTCGCTGACAGTGAGGCCCTGGCGGCTGAGCATGGCAATGGCGGCGTCGCGGCGGGCGATGTCCTTGATCCGCTGGTAGGAGGTGCCCTCTTTCTCCAGGCGGCGGCGCAGCGTCCGCGCGGACATGCTCAGCAGCCCCGTCAGTTCGTCGAAGCTGGGCATTTCCTCCCGGAAATCATCGCCCAGAATCGCGCGTATACGGCGCGTAACACTTTGCTCGCCCGCCTGGGGCTCTACCACCACATAGTAGGGCGCGAGCTTGAGGAATGCCGCGAGGTCCGCCTCGTCACGGATCGGGCCGGCTTCCAGGTGACGCGCACTGAAGGTGACGCTGTTGAAGGGATGGCCGTAGGCTACCGGGCAGGGGAAAAAATGACGAATTCCGGCCATGAACGCCGGCCGCGGCCCGGCGCAGGTAGCGCTGGTGATATCGATTTGCTGGCCGATCAGCCAGCCGCAGAACCGCATCCACATGGCCAGGTTGCACAGCACGCGGTGCTGTGATTCCCGGGTATCGTCGCCATGCAGGTAACTGAGAGTCGCTTCCCTCGATGTACCGTCGAAGCGCAGTTCATTGACGACCCGGGCGCCCCGGCGCACGCGACAGGCGCGATTGAAATCTATCGCCCGGCGCATGGCGGCTGCCAGCGTGGCGCTGTTGAGAATACTGAGGGCGATCAGCCGCGTGGTGCCGAGGGGCGTTTGCACGTCGGGCATCACGCCAACGGACTCATCGCCCAGCTCGCGGATCAGTTGCAGGCACAAACGGGAGTACTGCTCGCGGGAGACGCCCGCGACTTGCGCCTCCGGGCGCAGTGCTTCGCGGGGAAAACGCGCCGCCCGCACAATGGCTTCGATGTCGCGATCGTAGGCGCGAGCCTGGGCCAGCAGTGCCCGGGTAAATTCCACGGGCACTGCCTCACTGTTCAACGCCGGACTGGCGGTCTCTCTGCGCACGGTGCCAACCTCTCTGGAGCCGGCAGTAAAGCACAGCACCAAATTGCCATCAAGCGCGAGCGCCAACGCCACGCTTTCGCCCAGCGCTTTGAATTCAGTGGATTTTTACGATCATGGATAGCGATCGATACAACCGCGCGCCGCGCGCCGGAGGCTGTTAAACTGACACTCCGGCATGTTTGACAACACCGGGACGCCTCCGCACTATGTAAAAGGGGGCAGCCAATAACAATACTCTGGCGACGAATGTCTGATTTCAAGCAGCTGAGCAAGTGGAATAAAGACCTGTCCCGGGCTATCGCCGCTCTCGGCAGTGACCGGTTTTTCCCCGCCCTGGTCGCGGCGATCAATGGGCAGGTCCGGATAGATTACCCGCAGGTCTGGCTCTACCACCGTGACCTGCCTCCGCGCGTTCTCTATCATGAAATACCCGGTCACGCCCTCTTTTCCCAGATCGATCAGTATCTCGACGGCCCCTATCGCGAGGACCCCTTCTACCAGACATCCATGAACAACCCGCGCTCCAGGATCTATCGCCTGTCGCGGGTTACTCTGGGCAAGCTGAAGGACTCCGTCTACTACCGCGAGTACTACGGCGACACCGGCACCACCGACGAAGCCATTTACCTGGCGAAACTGCAGGCGGGCAATGTCATCAATCTCAGCATGATGCGCCTGCCGCAACACGGCCCTTTCACCGATGCGGAGTACGACACCCTCTATCTGCTGGCCGAGCCGGTTTCGGAGTTGATCGTGCGGCACAGCGAACACCAGGAGTTCGCCGCGAACAATCTGATCCAGCCCGGCATCGATCATCAGGTCGACCTGGCATTTCGCACCTTCGGCGCGTCGATGCTGTCACCGCGGGAAAAAGCGGTGCTGGAACTCATGCTGCGCGGCTACGGCACCGACATCTCCGCAGAACGGCTGAACATCGCCATCGAGACCGTACGCCGCCACCGCAAGAGTATCTACCGCAAACTGGACGTGAGTTCCCAGACGGACCTTTTTTCCCTGTTCCTGAACTCGATGTCCTGCCTCGGTGAAGCCGCCGGAGAAGACCCGCTCAGTATCTACATGGCGCCGCGCTGAAACATCACCGCCTGCGCGGGAAGGCCGCGCGCACCTGCTGCCCCAACTAGGGCATTGAGCTGACCATGCTGGAAATAGATAGTGCACGCTTACCGGATACTGCACGGTGAAAGCATGGCGCTTGAAGCCGACTGGTTCCTGCGGGCGCACCCCGAAATCACGACAATCGAAGCACTCCTCCCGGACTGCAACGGGGTCATGCGCGGAAAGTGGGTTCCGAGACACAAGCTGGCCAAAATTTTCGACGGCGATCTCAAACTCCCCAAAACTGTCCTCAGCCTCGATATATGGGGGCGGGACGTCGAAGAGCTGGTCTTCGCCGCGGGCGACGCCGACGGTATCTGCCGCCCGGTGGAGGGGTCGTCGCCGCCCACGCCCTGGGCAGCTGGCGGCCAGCACGGTCAGGTCATGCTGTCGATGTTCAATACCGACGGCAGCCCCTACCTGGGCGATCCGCGCCATGTTCTCAAACATGTACTGACCCGCTTCCAGGAGGCGGGCTGGCAGCCGGTGGTCGCCGCCGAGCTCGAATTCAGCCTGGTGCGCTGGGAGCAGGCCCTGCCGCTGCATACCTGCCCCGCCCCCGTTGGCGGCAGCCCTGTCGGCGGCAATACCTACGGGCTCGACGTACTCAACCATCATCAGGAGATGATGGAGGATCTGCGCCTATCCTGTGAGATCCAGGACCTGCCCTTTGACGGTGTGGTGAAGGAATCCGCCCCCTCCCAGTACGAAATCAACATGGCCCATGTCGACAACCCGGTGCTGGCGGCCAAGCAGATCATCATGATGAAGCGGTTGATCAAGGGCGTCGCGGCGAAGCACGGTTTGATCGCCAGTTTCATGCCCAAGCCTTTCGAAACCGAGGCGGGCAACGGCATGCACATTCACTGCAGCGTGCTCGACGAGAAGGCGTCAATATCTTCGACGACGGCGGCGAGAAGGGGTCGCCGCTACTGCACAACGCGATCGGCGGTTGCCTGCTGAACATGGCGGACTCCGTGGCGATTTTCGCACCGAGCTACAACTCCTACCGCCGCTTTCAGCGGGGCGCACACGCACCCACCTTTCCCAGTTGGGGTTATGAAAACCGCACCGTCGCGGTGCGCGTGCCCACCGGCAGCACCTCGTCGCGGCGACTGGAACACCGCGTGGCGGGCTCGGATGCCAACCCCTACCTGGTCTTCGCGGTAGTCCTGTCCGCGATGCTCGACGGCATCGAGCAGAACATCTCGCCGGGCGATGCCATTACCGGCGACGGCTACTCACAGGAGAGCGATGCCCTGCCGGTCTACATGCCCGACGCCGTGAGCCTGTTCAGCCGCTCCGACTTTATTCGCAGCAGCCTCGGGGCTGAACTGCAGCGCATCTACACGTTGACCAAACAACAGGAAATCGAGGAATTCCGCCGCCGCATCACCCAGCTGGAATACCAGTCCTACCTGGAACAACTCTGAATCATTGCGCCTGCCTGGCCGGACCGGCCGGAGACGATAATTGCCGGCAATTTGATGTCGCCGGTCGTGTGTCCATGGCGAAACATGATATAAGAGCACAACTCCGGCAACCGCGAGCGTCAGGCGTTGCGACACACAATTCATGCCCTTTTCATTCTGGTCTGTCTGGCACTGGGGCCTCTCCATGCCGCGCTCGCGGCGGACGTCGCGGTCTCCCGCGACTGCTTCCTGGCACTCGGCGAGGATCCGGGCACGCGACCGGCGGTCGAGTTAGGCACCGAGTTCGACGTGCTGAGCTGGAACATCGGGAAAGCCAGCGGGGACGGCTGGATGCGGGACCTTGCCGAGGTGGGGGGCGGTATCGATCTGGCGTTCATCCAGGAGGCCTCGGTTCGGGCACGCATACCGCAGGCGCTCCAGCAACCGATGTTTCCCGCCTTCGCACAGGGCTACTCGACGCCCGATCAGCAGACCGGAGTAATGACCCTGAGCGCCGGCGAACCCGCCGGCCGTTGTGCGCTCACCGCGCGGGAGCCGTGGCTGGGAACGCCCAAAGCGACCGGTGTCACGGAATATCTTCTCGCCGGCACCGATGATCGCCTGCTGGCCATCAATGTTCATGCCGTAAACTTTGAATTCGGGCTGCAAAACTTCCGCGCGCAGTTTCACAACCTGCGCAACATACTGGCCGCTCACAGCGGCCCGGTAATTCTGGCCGGCGACCTGAACACCTGGAGCCGCGAACGCCAGGAATTGGTGGATGCCTTCGCGGCGGAATTCGGCTTGAGCTCCGTCGGCTTCGAGCCGGATCTGCGCTCGACCGCTTTCGGCCGGGCGCTGGATCACATTTACGTGCGCGGCTTGCGCGCAACCGCCAGCAGCGTGGTTCCGGTTTCCAGCTCCGACCACAACCCCCTGCGGGTCCGGTTGGCAGCTGCATTGACAGTCCCCGCCGACTATCGGTCCGGTGTGCGGGACGTGTACATCCAGGTGTGCGGGGTGGGTGGATTCAAGGGAGCCGCATTCTACTGTAGACTACCTCGCCGGTGGCGGACGCGATCTCTCCCGCCCCGGAGACTTTTGGCCGTAAAAAAGTTAACATTCGCAATGTATTCTGCTTCCAGATGCTTCCCACGGTGCCCGATATGACAAAACCGCCCCTTATTGTCACCAACGCGATCATCTTCGTTGGCTTTCCGCTCGCCGCTCTCGCACTCGTTCCCCTGTGGGGCGTGTATCACGGCTATGCAACCAGTCAATGGGTCTGGGCACTGGTGTTTCTGTACCTCAACGGCATGTCCATTACCGGCGGCTATCACCGCTTGTGGGCCCACAAAGCCTACAATGCGCACCCGGCACTGCGCTGGTTCTTCGCTTTCTGGGGCGGCGGCGCCCTGCAGAATAGTATTCTGATCTGGGCCTCCGACCACCGCCGCCACCACCGCCATGTGGACGACAATGAGCGCGATCCCTATTCCGCCGGTCGCGGGCTGTGGTTCAGCCACATGGGCTGGATGCTGCGCGATTACGCGAGCAGCGAGCAGGATTTCAGCAATGCCAGGGATTTGCAGCGCGATCCGGTAGTCATGTTCCAGCACAGGCACTACGCGGCTATCGCGACGTTTATGAACCTCGGGCTGCCGCTGCTGCTGGGACTGTACCTCGGGGATGTCATCGGCACCGTGCTGGTGGTCGGGCTGTTGCGGCTGGTGGTCAACCATCACGTGACATTCTTCATCAATTCCCTGGCTCACTACTGGGGCAGGCAGCCCTACACCGAGTCGAACAGCGCCCGGGACAACACACTGCTGGCCTTGCTGACCTACGGCGAGGGGTATCACAACTATCACCACATGTTCCAGAACGACTACCGCAACGGCGTCCGCTGGTGGCACTGGGACCCGACGAAGTGGATGATCAAGGCGTGCTCGTTCCTGGGGCTTGCCAGCAACCTGAGCCGGGTGCCGAACTTCAAGGTGCAGCGCGCCATGCTCGATGCCGCTTTCGAGCGCGCCCGCGTCCAGCTGGAAGAAGCCAAACACAGTGAAACCCTGTGCGAGACGCTGGAACGCGAATACCAGCTCTTCACCGACTTCATCAACCAGTGGACAACCCTGCAGGCCGAGCGCTATGAGCGCAACAAGGAACGACTCGGCGATGCCTTCGTGGAGCGCAGGCAATATCTGCAACACAAGTGGGACAATGCGGCGCTGCGCACCCGGCTGAAAACCCTCGAGTACGCGTTGAAAATGCAACGCAAACGGCTGCACCTGCTGATGGCGCAGGCCCGCCTGCACCAGGCCCAATGGGCCTGATCCCGCGACACTGACCGCCGCACACCATTGTTGTTGGCGTTGCCGTGGCCGTTGCGCCAATGTGCTAAGCTGATCGCGTGTCGCAACGCACTATGGAATAACCGCCATGTCAGATACCGTCCACGAATTCACCTGTAAGACCCCCGCGGGGGAGGACAAGCCCCTTGCCGAATTCAGGGGCAAGGTCCTGCTGGTGGTCAATACCGCCTCAAAATGTGGTTTTACGCCACAGTTCAAGGGCCTCGAGGAGCTGTACGAAAAGTACCGGGATCGCGGTTTCGAGATTCTCGGCTTCCCCTGCAACCAGTTCGGCAAGCAGGACCCGGGCAGCAACGACGAGATTGTCGAGTTCTGCCAGCTCAATTACGGAGTCAACTTCCCCATGTTCGGCAAGATCGAGGTCAATGGCGAAGGTGCCGATCCTCTGTTCCAGCACCTGAAGAAACAGGCGCCCGGCGCATTGGGCACCGAGGGCATCAAATGGAACTTCACCAAGTTCCTGATCGACGCCGATGGCAATGTGGTCAAGCGCTACGCGCCGAAAGACAAGCCCGCCGCCATCGAAAAGGATATCGAGGCATTGCTGGCGTAGCTTAGGGCCCGCGCAAGCTCCGCGGAGCCCGCGCAGTCCCCGTCAGTGCTCTCGCGTCGCGCGAAACTCGATTTCCGGCCAGCGCTCTTCCATCAGTGACAGGTTGACCCGCGTCGGGGCCAGGTAGGTCAGGTAGCCGCCGCCATCCAGCGACAGTTGCTCCGAGGCCTTGCGGCGAAATTCTTCCAGTTTGCGCTTATCCTCACAGGTCACCCAGCGGGCGGTATAGACGTTCACCGGCTCGTAGATCGCCTCCACCTTGTACTCGTCCTTGAGCCGGTAGGCTACGACATCGAACTGCAACTGGCCGACGGCGCCCACGATCAGGTCGGAGGACTCCAGGGGCGCGAATACCTGGGTGGAACCCTCCTCGGAGAGCTGCTGCAATCCGCGCTGCAACTGCTTGGACTTCATCGGGTCCGCGAGGCGGATGCGCCGGAACATCTCCGGGGCGAAATGCGGAATACCGGTGAACTGCAGTTCTTCCCCCTCCGTGAAGGTGTCGCCAATCTGGATGGTGCCGTGATTGTGCAGGCCGATGATATCGCCGGACACCGCCTCGTCGACCAGTGTCCTCTCCCCGGCCTTGAAACCCACCGCGTCGGCAATCTTCACATCCTTGGCGATGCGCACGTGGCGCATCTTCATGCCCTTGCGGTAACACCCCGAGCACACCCGCAGGAAAGCGATGCGGTCGCGATGCCTGGGATCCATGTTGGCCTGGATCTTGAAAACAAAACCGCTGAAACGCTCCTCGCGCGCACCCACCGCGCGGTCGGTGGTTGGCCGATCCAGCGGGGGCGGCGCCCACTGCACAAAGTAATCGAGCATTTCGCGCACACCGAAGTTACCCAGTGCCGTACCGAAAAAAACCGGGCTGAGTCTGCCCGCCAGGAAAGCCTCGATGTCGAATTCGTGGCTGGCGCCGCGGACCAGCTCGATCTCCTCGCAAAAATCCTCGTACTCATCCCCCAGCAACTCGCGCGCCGCATCGGTGTCGAGGCCCTCGATGCGCTCGTCGTCGGGCAGGAAGCCGCCACGCCCCGGCGTATAGCGGTGCAGGGTATCCGTGTAGAGGTTGTAAACGCCCTTGAAATCGACGCCCATTCCCATGGGCCAGTTTATCGGCGCGCCGGCAATCTTGAGCACTTCCTCTATTTCGTCGAGCAACTCGATCGGATCGCGGATATCGCGGTCCAGTTTGTTCACGAAACTGATGATCGGGGTGTCGCGCAGGCGGCACACGTTCATCAGCTTGATGGTACGTTCCTCGACCCCCTTGGCGCCGTCGATCACCATGAGAGCCGAGTCCACCGCGGTGAGCGTGCGGTAGGTGTCCTCCGAAAAATCCTCGTGGCCCGGCGTGTCCAGCAGGTTCACCACGCGCTCCCGGTAGGGGAACTGCATCACCGATGACGTGACGGAGATACCGCGCTCCTGTTCCATACTCATCCAGTCAGAAGTGGCGTGGGGGCCTCTCTTGCCCTTGACGCTGCCCGCCACCTGGATGGCGTTGCCCAACAGCAGCAGTTTCTCGGTGATCGTCGTCTTGCCGGCGTCCGGGTGCGAAATAATGGCAAAGGTACGACGCGAGTCGATGGCCTGGCTGAGGTCCGTCATAAAAGGAAATACCGCAGAAAAAAGCGCGAATTATACGCCGATTGCGCGCACGGACCAGCCCGCGACTGCCGCGACCGCGGTAAATCCGCAGTATCGGTACCGTGGTTTTATCGGCGGCGACAGCCGGCCGCGCCAGCAGCGTGGACACCACTGGACCCGGGCCTCAACGCACCCGACATCCCCCGGGGCGCAATCCTCCTTGCAATACAATGCGTTAATGATAATATTTCTCATTATCATTAAAAACCCGACCTGACCATCCGGTCGCGTCGATTGGATGTACAAGATGCGTAACAAAACGGGCTGGGGTGCGACACTGCTATGCATGTGTTTCGCAGTGGCGGCCCAGACACAGGCCCAGGATGAAAGAGGTGACGCCGCCGGCCCGGGTGAGCTGGAGGAAATCCTCGTCCTCGGCACCGCCGCCGAGCGCTACCGGGCCGGCGCCACCAGCGCGCTCACCGGGCTCGACCTGGATTTCCTGGAGCTGCCCCGGGTTGTAGACGTCATCCCGGAACAACTGCTGCTGGACCAGAAGATCACCGAACTCGACGAGGCCCTGCGCAATGTCCCCGGCGTCAGTTTTTCGGACGGGTTCGGCGGCAGCAACAACGACTTTCTGATCCGCGGCTTCCGCCGCAATACCATTTATCGCAACGGCCTGAGAGTGCGCTCCAACTTCCGGGTCAATACCAACAACCTGGAGCAGGTGCAGGTCGTCAAGGGGCCCGCGGCCATCACCTACGGGCAGGTCGAGCCGGGCGGGCTGGTGGATATCGTGACCAAAAAACCGCTGGAGGAACAACGCGTCTACCTCGAGGGACGCGCCGGGACTTTCAATTCAAGCTTTTTCCTGGCGGACTGGTCACAGCCGCTGGGCGAACGGGCGGCCATCCGCATCAACGCCTCCACCGAGCAATCCGATACCTTTCGCGATTTTTTCGACGTGGACCGGGACGCCATCGCCATCACCGGGCGATTCGAACTGGCCGATCGCACCACCCTGACCGCGGATTACGAATACCGCGACGAGTTCCGCTCCTTCGACCGGGGCTCGGCGACAATTCCCGTGCCCGGCGGCCGGGAGATCGCGCACCGTTTGCTCGACATCGACATCAGTACCCGCTTCGGCGAACCCTTCGAGGAGATCGACACCGAGTTCGAGTTCGGCAGCCTCGCTCTGGAGCACGCCTTCAGCGATAACTGGCGCGTGACTCTCATCGGCGCCCTGGAGTCCTCGAAGTCCGATGATTTCCAGGCGCGCCCGCTGGCCATACAGGTGTACGACGCCGGCGCGCCAATTACCGACGACGGGTTCTTTACCGGCGACGCGGTACCCCAAACCGTTTACGACGAATCCTCGGATCGGGTCTTCCTGGTGCGTCGCTCGGACGGCAGCCGCGACCGCGACATCGAGGCCGATTACTTGCGGGGCATCGTCAACGGCGAGTGGAGGTGGGGCGGGATGCGCCACCGGCTGGCACTGGGCGTCGATTACCGCGACACCAGCGAGTCGCGCTTTTTCGTTGCTTCCGCGCCCACCGACGGCATCCCCGTAGCCGAGGGCGGCAACGGGCCGCTGTTTAACCTTGAACAGCCGATCTTTGGCCGCCTCGAACGCGACGTCTCCACTGCGGGCAGCTCGCCTATCGAATCGGAGGCGGAGGACGCCGCACTTTTCGTCAACGATTACGTCGAGTTCGATGACCGTTTTGCAATGCTGCTGGGCGCGCGAATCGATTCTTCGGATCCGGACGGCTCGGGCCCCGCCGAATCGGTGGAGGAGGTCTCTCCGCAGGTGGCCCTCAACTATCGGCTCAGGGACAACATGATTGTATTCGCCAGCTTCGCCGAGGCCTTCGTCCCGAACACGGCCTTCACCGTCAATGACCAGGGCATACCCTCCACCTCGGAGGTGTTCGACCCGGAGGATTCGCGCCAGTTCGAACTCGGCTCCAAGGCGGAGCTTTTCGACCGCAGCCTGCAGCTCAGCCTGTCTGTTTACGACATCGAGAAAACCAACGTGTTAACAGTCATCGACGACGTGCCGCAGCTCGTGGACGGGCAGGACGCCCGGGGGCTGGAAGTGAGCGCCACCGGCCAACCCGCCGAGGGCTTTACCCTGTTCGCGGGCTATGCCTTCACGGATGCGGAGATCCTCACCGGCGGCAACAGCGGCAACCGGCCCCGTAACGTGGCCGAGCATACCGCCAACGCATGGCTGAGCTACGAAGTTCGCGAAGGCTGGCTGAGCGGACTGGGCGGCGGCGTCGGCGCTTTCTACATGGGGGACCGTTACGGCGACGACGCCAATACGTGGAAGCTCGGGGATTACACGCTGGTCGATGCCTCGCTCTGGTATCATCTGCGAACCGATCTGTTCCGGCGCGAGACCCAGTTGCGTTTTCAGCTTGCCGTGAAAAACCTGACCGACAAGGAATACTTTCCGGCGAGCGGCGGCGACCTGCGTATCGGTATCGGTGCGCCCCGTGCGGTGATCGGTTCGATCGCCCTTTCCCTGTAACGGGTGATGGGCCGGGAGCGCGCCGCCAACCGCCGCGGGCGGCACAGCCGCCTGTGGTTCGACCTGCACAGTTGGTTCGGCATCGTCACCGGCCTGCTGCTGTTCGTCATCTGCTGGAGCGGCACCTTCGCCACCGTCGCTCACGAAATCGACTGGCTGCTGAATCCGGCCCAGCGGGTGGAGCCGGCGGGCGAGCCCGCCGCCATCGAAGTCATCCACGAGCTGGTACGGAACGCCTATCCCGACGCGGCAGTGGAGGCGATCTATCCACCGCTGTACACGCGCTTCGCCTACGATGTGCTGATCGTCACGGCTGAGGACCAACGCCGCCATGTCTACGTGGATCCCGTACCGCCGCGCCATAACCGGCGATGCGCCTTTTCTCAACGTGCAGCGCTACCTGCGGGACCTCCACCGCCGCCTGTTCGTCGGCGGCCCCGGCCTGTACCTGGTGTGCCTGATGTCGATTCCGCTGCTGGCCTCGCTGGTCACCAGTGTGCTGTTCTACAAGGGCTGGTGGCGCAAGTTCTTCAGCTTCCGGCCCGGGCGCAACCTGCGCGGCTGGATCAGCAACCTGCACGGCTGGCTGGGACTCTGGACGCTCTGGTTCGTGCTGGTCATCGGCATCACCGGGGCCTGGTACCTGTGGGAGCGATTGCGCGGCGACGCGGTGGACGGCGTCTTCTCCCACGTCGACGTTTCCGCGAGCGCCGCTCAGCCGCTGCCGCCGGTCGAGGGCGCCGGCCGGCAGCGCCTGCCGTTCGAGGCGCTGCTCGCCGCGGTCCGGAAAGTGCGCCCCGATCTCGATATCGGCTACCTCTACACGGACCGCAACGGCTATTTCTACGTGACCGGGCAGGCCGGCCATCTGCTGGTGCGCCACCGCGCCAACAAGGTCTACGTCAACGCCTACACGGGAGAAGTCGCCTACAACCAGACCGCCTCCGACCTGAGCCCCTACTGGCGCTGGTCCGACACCGCCGATCCGCTGCACTTCGGCGACTTCGGCGGCCTGGTCAGCAAAGGCCTCTGGTTCCTGTTCGGACTGCTGCTGTCATTCCTGTCGGTATCCGGCGCCTGGCTGTTCGCGCGCCGGCTGGCGCGCAATCGCCGTTACCGGGGCAAGGCGCGCACGACGCTGGCCGCGACCGGCGTCGCCGCCGTGCTGGTGAGTATCACGGCGCCGCTGCCGCTGGCGTTTCTCGAACGGGTCGGCCCCACGGTGGCCGGCGTCGCCCGACCCGCCGAACTGCTGCCGGGTGTATGGCTGTTCATTCTGGCGTGGGTCGCGATCACCGTGCTTGTGGCGCTGTCCTGGCTGGCGATGCTGTGGCGGCCCATGCGGCACACCGGTCCCGGTACGGGCGCAGCAGCCGTGCATCGTACGCGCACTGCCCGGGGACAGGCTTCTCAAAGCCCCTGACCCGGCGCCGGCTGGGGTAATGACCCAGATTGAAGAATATGCCACAGCGTCGGAGGGTAAGCTTGCGCTGAAACCGTGCGGCGACAGGACGTCGCCGCCCCGAGCCTGGCCAGGGACGGCCGCTTTTTGGCGTGTTTCAGCGCAAGCTTACCCTCCGGCGCTGTACGCCAGGCAAAAAAGCCACTCCCCCGCAAGGGCTGCCGACGAATGTCCCGAGCCTGGCCAGGGAGAGCCTGCCCCTCTTTTTCGGGCATGGCCGCTTTTGGCGTGTGTCAGCGCAAGCTTACCCTCCGACGCTGTACGCCTGGCAAAAAAGCCCCCCCCGCAAGGGCTACCGATGAATCTCCGTGGAACAGGCCTGGCCCGACGTCACCAGTCGTCGTGAAAGTATGGCCAGCAGACGCCTGCCGACCGCGTCCGTATCCGGCGGTTCGCGCGGCTCAAGGCGCGCCATCGACGTGACCGCAAGGCCCGCGTAGCCGCAGGGATTGATGCGGGAGAACGGCTCCAGATCCATGTCCACGTTCAGGGCCAGTCCGTGATAACTGCAACCGCGATGAACCCGCAACCCCAGGGCGGCGATCTTCTCACCGGCGACGTAGACTCCGGGCGCGCCGGCGCGCCCGTGGCCCTCGATGCCGTAGTCGCCGAGCAGTTCGATCACGGCCGCCTCCATCAGGTCCACCAGGTCGCGCACACCGAGCCGCCTGCGGCCGAGATCCACCAGCAGATACACGACACACTGGCCGGGCCCGTGATAGGTGACCTGCCCGCCGCGGTCTGTCTGTACGACGGCAATATCGCCGGGGTCGAGCACATGTTGCGCCCTGCCCGCCCTGCCCTGGGTGAACACCGGCCGGTGTTGCAGCAACCAGAGTTCATCCCGTGTGTCGGCGGCGCGCGTTTCACTGAAACGTCGCATACGCTCGAAAGTCGACTCATAGTCGACCAGACCCAGTTCGCGCAGAACGGGTGCCGCCTGCGCCATCAGATCACCATGTGCACATGGCCGGTCGCCATCAGGTCGCGATGCAGCGCCTCGAGCTGTGTCTGCCCCGTGGCCCTTATGGTGACTGTCATGGAAGTGAAAGTACCTTTGCGGCTGTCCCGCAGGACGACACCGGCCTGATCGAAACCCGGCGCGTGCCGTTCGAATACGGCCAGCACGACGGCACGGAATGCCGGATTGTTGCGCCCGAGCACTTTCACGGGGTAGGCGCAGGGGAACTCAATTTTCGGCGCTTCGGGCTCGGACATGGCAGACTCCGGGCTGATGATCGTGGTCGTTCGCGCTCCCCGTTACGCGCTGAACAGGTCGGCGAGCCACATCAGCACGATATCCCAGAGCCGCGCGAAAAAGCCTCCGGGCTCAACGGCGGTGAGCGCGACCAGCGGCGCCTCGTATACGGTTTCGCCAGCGAGAGAGAGTACCACCGTGCCGACTCTGTCGCCGGCGGCGACCGGCGCGACGAGTTGGCCTGCCAGCTGCACGTCCGTGACAAGCTCCTCGCGCTGGCCGCGGGGCAGGGTCAACACGACCTCTTCCGTGAACCCCGCCGGAAGGTGATCTTGTTCTCCTTTCCAGATCCGCGGCCTGGCAAGTTCCGTCATGGGCTCGAAAACCGTGCTGGTCTCGAAGAAACGGAAACCGTAATTGAGCAGGCTGCGGGTCTGGTTCTTGCGGGCGCGCTCACTGTCCGCACCCAGGACAACCGAAACGAGCCGCATACCCTCCCGTTCGGCCGACGCAACCAGGCAATACCCCGCCGCCTCGGTATGCCCCGTCTTGAGGCCGTCCACGGACGGATCCTCGTACATCAGTTTATTGCGGTTGTACTGTGTGATGTTGTTGAAGGTGAACTTTTCTTCCTTGTAGAGCGCGTATTGCTCCGGAAAGTCCCGGATCATCGCGCGGGCCAGAATGGCGAGATCCCGCGCCGTGGTCACATGCTCGGGGTGGGGAAGGCCGTGGGAATTGACGTAATGGGTGTCCCGCATGCCAAGCCTGTCCGCCGTCGCGTTCATCATCTCTGCGAAAACGTCTTCGCTGCCGGCGATGTGTTCGGCCACCGCGACCGTTGCGTCGTTGCCCGAGGATACGATGATACCCCGCTGGAGATCGGCAATGGACACCCGCATGCCGGGCTCGATCCACATCAGTGACGACCCGGTGAATACAGGGTTCTGCGACCAGGCTGTCTCGCTGACGACCACCATGTCGTCCTCGCTCAGCTGCCCCTCGCTGATCTCCCGGGCCAGAATGTAACTGGTCATCATCTTGGTCAGGCTGGCGGGCGGCAGGGGGACGTCCGCGTTGTGCTCGGCCAGCACCGCGCCGCTGTCCGCGTCGACCAGCAGCCAGGCAACCGCATCGATCTGCGGCGGCGAGGGGATCATGGAGGCCGCCTGGGCGCCAATGTTGAACAGCGCCAGGAGCAGCAGGGTACTTAGTCGGGTCATAAACACTCGAAATCGTGGGAACGCGAATCCGTCGAATAGTAACCCACGCATGGCGGCAGCGAAAGAACCGGGGGTTCGGGTAATGCCTGAGTCCGGATCGATCGCACGAGCTTGGGGGGGTTCGGGTAATGCCCGAGTCCGGATCGATCGCGCGAGCTTGGGGCGGGTATGGCCCACTGGAACCGTGTGGCGACAGGAGAGCCTGCCCCTCTTTTTCGGGCACGTCGCCACCCGAGCCTGCACACGGAAGTGCGCTTTTTGGCGTGTTCCAGTGGGCCATACCCGCCCCAAGCGACCTTAACATTAGAGAAAATTGAAAGCGGCACACCACTCGGGTTCGGGCAAGTGTTTCTATGGCAACGGCTGTCCGGCCTCGTAGCCGTTCTCCAACAGAGTACGCCGCACGCTCTCCAACTGCCGGCTGTCATGCACCGGCCCCACGCGCACCCGGTACAGTCTCGCCCCGCCTGTCTCGACCGAACTGACGGCGACCGGCGCCGCCACCAGCGCCTCCACTTCGCCCTGGAGCAGGCGGGCGGACAGTTCCGAGCTGAAAGCCCCGATCTGCAAATAACGGTATATGCCGAGGGCCACGCTGCGCCGGTCATCGACGCCTTCCAACTCCAGCACTTCCACCTCAACCCGGGCAGTCCCTTGATCGGCGAAACCCAGTTTCACCGCGGCGGCATAGGAGAGGTCGATCAGTCGCTCCGGGTGGAAGGGGCCCCGGTCATTGACCCGCACCACCACGCGCCTGCCATTCGCCAGGTTGGTGACGCGCACATAGCTCGGCAGGGGCAGCGTCCGATGCGCGGCCGTCGGCTGGTAGGGGTCGAAAATCTCGCCGTTGGAAGTTTCGTGACCGGCAAACTTGGCGCCGTACCAGGAGGCGACACCCCGCTCCCGATAGCCGCTGTGATCGGACAACACGGTGTAGGTCACGCCATCGATGGTGTAGGGGCTCTTGTTGCCAAAGGCCAGGATCGGGTCGGGGCGCGGCACCGCATCGGCCACCTGCTCCGCACCGATGGCCCGCGAGGGAGCGGCGTCCGTATCCTGCGTGTAACGGGAACCGGGCGGTGGCGAGGAACAGGACGCGAGCGCCACCAGGCACACAGCCAGCAGCAGCCTGTTCATTCGGGCATTCGTTCGGCGATCCGCCGGCTGAGCTGGTAGACGCTCATCGCATACATGGCGCTGTGATTGTAGCGTGTAATCACGTAAAAGTTATGCAATCCGAGCCAGTACTGGTGTCCGTCCTCGAGCTCGAATCTCATCGCCGTCGCCGGCGCATCGGGCGCGATATCCGCGGAGGCAGTAACGCCGTGGGCCGCCAGTTCAGCCACCGTGTACGCGGGTTTGAGATCGGCCCGGCTACTGACGAAAATCTCCCCGGGTACGCTCTCCCGCGCCTGCGCGGCAAACACCACGGGTTCGCCGGGACGCCAGCCGTGACGCTTGAAATAGTTGGCCACACTGCCGATGGCGTCCACCGGATTGTCCCAGATATCGATGACGCCGTCGTCGTCGAAATCCACCGCATAACTGCGGTAGCTGCTCGGCATAAACTGGCCGTAACCCATCGCACCGGCATAGGATCCCTTGAGCTCGGCCGGATCGAAGCCCTGGTTGCGGGAGAGCATCAGGTAGTGCTTGAGTTCGCGGGTAAAAAATTCCGACCGCGGTGGATAATCGAAGGCCAGCGTGGAAAGTGCGTCGAGTACCCGGTAATCGCCGACGATGCGGCCGTAGTAGGTTTCCACGCCGATGACCGCGACAATGATCTCCGCCGGCACGCCCGTCTCGCGCTCCGCACGTTCAAGTGCCTCCCGATACCGGTCTAAAAACTCGACTCCGCCGCGCTCCCGGGCTGTAGTGAGAAAGATCTCGCGGTATTCATACCACGGCTTGGTTTTTTCAGCCGGCCGCGAGATCGCCTCCAGAATACTTTCCTTGCGCTCCGCCCGGGCGAACAGCTCGAGCAGCGTCTCGCGGTCGAAGCCCGCTTCCGCCACAAGCTCGTCGACCACCTGCCGGGCCGCCGGATTGTCGCCGTAATTTTCCGCGGCACAGGACAGGGTCGCCCACAGACAGCAAACGACGAACACGATTTTTACCTGCGGGGGCATAGACATCATACTCTTCTTCACCGGGTGGGCGGACTCGGGGAACACGCGCGGCACTTATCTTGGCACTTATCCCGGCACTTGATCTCGAGACACCTATCGCAACACCTATCGCAACACCTATCGCGACACCAGGCGACGCTCCGTGCCGATCGCCATCAGGATACCGAACCCCGCCATCAGGGTGACCACCGATGTGCCCCCGGCACTGACCAGGGGCAGCGGCACACCAACCACCGGCAACAACCCCGCGACCATTCCCATATTAACAAAGATGTACACGAAAAACGTCAATGTGATGCTGCCGGCCATCATGCGGCCGAAACTCGACTGGGCTCGCATCCCGATCCAGAACCCGCGCAGCAGGATCAGCAGGTATATCCCCATCAGCAACAGAACGCCCCGCAGCCCGAACTCCTCCGCCAGTACGGCGATAATAAAATCGGTATGGCTTTCCGGCAGGAAGTCCAGTTGCGACTGGGTCCCCTGCATCCAGCCCTTGCCGTCCCAACCGCCGGAGCCAATCGCTGTTTTTGATTGCATGATATTCCAGCCCGCACCGAGCTTGTCGCTTTCCGGGTTGAGCATGGTGAGAATGCGCTGGCGTTGGTAATCCTTGAGCACGAAAGACCACGCGGGCCATACCGAAGCGATAGCCAGCGCGAGCGCGCCGACAATGTAGCGCCACCCGATGCCCGCCAGAAACAGCACGAACATGCCACTGGCCGCGATCAAAAGAGCAGTGCCCAGGTCCGGTTGCTGCAGAATGAGCGCCGCGGGCACGGCTATCAGACACAGTGCTCCAATTACGTCTCCGAAACGTGGCGGCAGCGGGCGCTCTGCCAGGTACCAGGCCACCACCAGCGGCAGGGCGACCTTCATGATCTCGGCGGGCTGGAAACGAAAGCCGCCTATCTGCAACCAGCGCTGCGCGCCTTTGGCCCCCACACCCACCAGCATCACCGCAACCAGCAACGCCACGCCGGCGAGGTATAACCAGAGCGCCCAGCGCGCGTAGCGCTGCAGGCTGATCTGCGCGGCGATGAACATAATCGCGTAGGCGAGCACAAAGTAGCGGCCCTGCCTGATCACCGCGTCAACGCTCTGCCCGGAAGCACTGTACAGCGCAAAGAGACCGTATATCGTCAACGCCACCAGTAGGAACAGCAGGGGCACATCGACATGGAGTTGCATCGCCAGACCCGGGCCGCGACGCATGTCGGGTGCGCCCTGACGCGGCAGCTGGCGTACATAGTCACTCATATGCCCGCGCCGTCCAGCAGCCAGGTATCGATAACCGTGCGGGCAATCGGCGCCGCTGCGGAACTGCCGCCCCCGTTCTCGACAATAACGGCAACG
Organism: Halioglobus sp.; assembly: GCA_034521205.1. Classification (GTDB taxonomy): domain Bacteria; phylum Pseudomonadota; class Gammaproteobacteria; order Pseudomonadales; family Halieaceae; genus Marimicrobium. The sequence continues at coordinate 719,679 of JAXHMT010000004.1, read as the reverse complement.
GCGATAGTGGGCGCTTCCAGTGGTGCGAACGCGATAAACAGGCCGTGGTGACGATGGCGCTCGGCCACCTCCTCCTCGTTGTAGACCTCGTTCTGCGCGATTCCGATGACCTGTGAGGTGCCGGTCTTGCCGGCCATTTCATAGCGAATATCCTCCGCCAGGTAATCCGCGGTGCCGCGCTCACCGTGCACCACGGCCCGCATCCCGTCGAAGATGGCGTCCCAGTTGCCTTGGCTCGCCTGTACCGGTTTCAGCTCCGGCGGCGGCACGACTTCGCCATCGATCGCCCGCAACAGGCGCGGCTCGTGTCGCCGGCCGCGGCTGGCCATCACGCTGGTGGCCGCTGCGAGCTGCATCGGCGTCGCCAGCCAGTACCCCTGTCCGATACCGGCGCTGACGGTTTCCCCGGGGTACCAGGCCCGGCCCATCGTCTGCCGCTTCCATTGTGTCGACGGCAATATACCCCTGCGTTCATTGGTCGTGTCCACGTTCGTGCGCGCGCCAAATCCGAAGGGCGCAAGATAATCGTACATCCGGTCGATGGTAAGACGCCGGGCGAGATCGTAGAAATAGACATCGCAGGACTCGGCGATGGCCATATGCAGGTCCACCTGCGGCGCGTGCCCCGTGCCGCGAATGCGCAACACCCAGTCCCTGTAGAGTCGTGAACTCCCGGGCAACTTGTACCACCCCGGGTCCGGCACGGTGGTTTCCGGTGTCACCAGGCCGGACTTCAGGCCCGCCAATCCCAGGAAAGGCTTGACTGTCGAACCCGGAGGGTAGGAACCCTGCACCGCGCGATTGAACAGCGGCACATCCGGCGAATCCCGCAGCGCGCTGTACTGCCGTGTACTGATACCGTTGACGAACAGGTTCGGGTCAAAGCCCGGTGTCGACACCAGCGCCAGCACGCCGCCGGAACGCGGGTCCATGGCAACGACCGCGCCGCGCTGCTCGCCGAGAGCTTGCACCGCCACCTTCTGCAACCGGTAATCCAGGTGCAGGGTGAGATCGCGGCCGGGGGTGGGCGAGTGGCGCTCCAGCACCCGCAATACCCGGCCGTGGGCATTGGTCTCCACATTCTGGTAGCCGACCGTGCCGTGCAGCGTGTCCTCGTAGAATTTCTCGACGCCCACCTTGCCGATGTGAAATGTGCCGCGATAGTCGGTTTCGTCCAGCTGCGACGCCTCCCGCTCGTTGATGCGCCCGACATAACCGAGGGCGTGGGCAAACAATTCGCCGTGTGGGTAATGTCGCACCAGCTGGGCATCGACCACCATACCGGGCAACCGCTGCCGATTGACCGCCAGGCGCGCGCGCTCGCTTTCGGTCAGTCGAAAACGCAATGGCACAGCCTCGTAGGGTCGGCTGCGTTTCAACCTGGCGCGGAATTTTTCGATGTCGCTGTCCGCGATCGGCACGAGAGTGCGCAGTTCCGCCAGGGTGTCGTCGAGGTCCGTTATCCGCTCGCGTACCAGCGACAGGATGAAACTCGGCCGATTGTCCGCCAGCAGCACACCGTTGCGGTCGTAGATCAGGCCGCGCTTGGGCGGCAGGGGCTGCAGTTGCACCCGGTTGCGCTCGGACTGCGTCTTGTATGTCTGGTACTCACTGATCTGCAGGCTGTAGTAGCGCGCCAGAACAATCCCCAGCAGCAGGAGCACCATGACTATTGCCGTCACCGTGCGGGCACTGAAGATGCGCAGCTCGAGGTGCTGATCCTTTAGAGCGATCTGGGGGGGCATACAACCGATTTGCCTGGCGCAATCACTGCTTTCGCCGATGATACGGGTGCCCGACGGCGATTGTCCAAGCGCGGTACAACTGCTCCGCCAGCACGACTCGCACCAGCCCGTGGGGCAGGGTCAGATCACTGAGCGACCAGCACTGATCCGCCCGCGTCAGACAGGCGGGCGACAGCCCGTCGGGACCGCCGATGAGGATGCTGTAGTTGTCCCCGGACATGAGCCACGCTTGCAGTTCGTCCGCCAGAGCCTGCGTGGACAGGCGCCTGCCCCCGACATCCAGCGCGACTACCCGATCACCCGCCGGCAGCGCACCGAGCTGCCGCTCGCCCTCGCGGACGCGCAGGGATTCGGCACTCGCCCCGCCGCGGCGCGCCGTGGCGATTTCCTTCCAGCAGAGTTGCAACTCGCGCGGCAGGCGCCTGTCGTACTCCCGCACTCCCTGCTCGACCCACGACGGCATGCGTGTACCGACGGCGATGACCGTGACGCGCATCAGGGTGACAGGTCGTGAGGCGCCCAGAGCCGCTCGAGATCGTAGAACTCGCGGGTGGCGGGAAGCATCACGTGAACCACCACGTCGCCGTAGTCCACGAGCACCCACTCACCGGCGTCCTCGCCTTCCACGCCCAGGGGGCGCAGCCCCCGTTTCTTGCCCTCGACCGTCAGGTTACCGGCCAACGATTTGACGTGACGGCTGGAGGTGCCGCTGGCGACGACCAGATAGTCCATGACATCGGTCAGTGGCCTGACGTCCAGCGATACGGTATCCAACGCCTTCAGGTCCGCCAGCGCCTCCACCACGAAATCGTTCAGCTGCTCAGCTTCCATCGGGCAGCACGACGGCGATTTTCATACACTATTCCCGGTCATCGATAGAGTCTGTTGCGCTGAATATAATCCAGTACGGCCTCGGGCATAAGGTAGCGCGCGGACCGGCCGGAGGCCAGCAGTTCGCGAATCTCGCTGGAGGAAATGTCCAGCGGTCGCAATTCTTCGATCAGCACGCGGCCCGCGGCCGCCCCGCGCAGTGCGTCCGCGCCGGCGGCGCGATGTTCGCTCAGCCAGGCAGCTACCACACCCCGCCGGGGTATCGTCCACCCCGGTCGCGCGATTACCACGATATGTGCCAGCTCCGCCAGTTCCCGCCAGCGGTGCCAGCCGTCCAGTTGGCGCAGCGCGTCGCAACCCAGCACCATGCAGAGACTGCGCTCCCGGCCGAGCTCCTCGCGCAGTTCCGCCAGGCTGTCGTAGGTGTAGGATTGCCCCGCGCGGTGCAGTTCGCGGTCGTCGCAGGCCAACCGTGGTTCACGCGCAACCGCCAGGCGGACCATGGCGGCGCGGTGTTCGGCGGAACAGGCCGGTTTCTCGCGATGGGGGGGCACGGCGCTGGGCATCAGGCGCAGTTGCGCCAGGTCCAGCTCCTCCACCAGCTCCAGCGCAGAACGCAGATGCCCGTAATGCACGGGATCGAAAGTGCCGCCGAACACGGCCACGGGCGCGGAAGCGGTATCACTCAAGTACGGATCTGCCCCTCGCCCAGGACGACGAACTTCTGCGACGTGAGCCCCTCCAGGCCCACCGGCCCGCGCGCGTGCAGCTTGTCCGTGGAGATGCCGATCTCCGCGCCGAGACCGTACTCGAAACCGTCGGCAAAGCGTGTGGAAGCATTGACCATGACCGAGCTGGAATCGACTTCCCTCAGAAACCGCATGGCCCGCCCGTGATCGCGGGTGACGATACTGTCGGTATGACGGGAGCCGTAGGTGGCGATGTGGGCCATTGCCTCGTCGATGCCCTCGACCACGCGCAGCGCCAGCACCGGCGCCAGGTACTCCGCATACCAGTCCTCCTCGGTGGCTTCCGCCGCATCCGGCAGCAGTTCACGGGAGCGCGCGCAGCAGCGCAGCTCCACACCCGCCGCGGCGTAGGCCGCCGCCAGCCGCGGTAATACGACGGGGGCCTCGGCGGCAGCCACCAACAGGGTCTCCATCGTGTTGCACGTGCCGTAACGCTGGGTCTTGGCGTTGACGGCGATGGCGCAGGCCATGTCCGCGTCCGCGCCCTCGTCGATATAGACATGGCAGACCCCGTCCAGATGCTTGATCACCGGCACCGTGGCTTCGTGACTGATGCGCTCGATCAGCCCCTTGCCGCCCCGGGGCACGATGACATCGACGAACTCCGGCATGCTGATCAGACGGCCCACAGCCGCCCTGTCCGCTGTCTGTACGACCTGCACCGCCGCCTCGGGCAGGCCCGCGGCGCGAATGCCCTCCGCCAGGCACTCGGCGATCGCGCAATTGGATGCCAGCGCCTCGGAACCGCCGCGCAAAATGGTCGCATTGCCGGCTTTCAGGCACAGGCTGGCGGCCTCGACCGTGACGTTCGGTCGCGATTCGTAAATGATGCCGATGACACCGAGGGGAACACGCATCCTGCCCACCTCGATTCCGCTGGGCATCCGGTTCAATTGCGAGATACTGCCCACCGGGTCGGGCAGGGCGGCAACCTGGCGCAGACCCTCGAGCATCGCGTCGACGCGCGCGGGCGTCAGTTCCAGCCGATCCATCAGTGCCGCCTCGAGGCCATTGGCGGCACCCTGCTCCAGATCCCGCCGGTTGGCTTCACCCAGCCGCTCGCGCGCGCCGTCCAATACATCCCGGGCGGCCAGCAGCGCCGCGTTGCGCGCCTGGGTCGTGGAGGCAGCCACCTCCCGGGCCGCGGCCCGCGCCGCCACACCCAGTTGGCTCATGTACTGAAGCACGTCCATGGCAACCACATCCGGACAATGAAAGGGCGCGATTATACCCGATCACCGCTGGCCGTGTGCTAGGCTCTTCCCACTGCAAACGCTGGTATCGCGATGGCCAAAGTACCCGAACTGGAATTTTTCTACGACTGCTCCAGCCCGTGGACCTATTTCGCCTTCACTCGCATCATACCGATGACCGGGGAACTGGGCGTGCCCATCCGCTGGCGCCCGATTCTCGTCGGCGGCGTATTCAATGCGGTCAACCGCGAGGTCTACAGCCAGCGCGAGGCGATGTTCAACAGCACCAACAGCCGGCGCCTGAACTATTACCTGAAGGACATGGCGGACTGGGCCGCGCTGTGCGGCGTCGAGATCGTCACGCCCGCAAACCACCCGATCAGCAGCGTCAAGGCCATGCGCGGCGCCTTTTACGCCGCTGAGCAGCACTTGCTCGTCCCCTACTCCAGAGCCGTGTTCGAAACCTACTGGGGGGGCGAAACGCCGGATATTGCCGACGACGCGGTGCTGGCCGGAATCTGCGAGCGGGTGGGGCTGGACGCGGACAGTTTTTTTCGGGCGATCAACGACCAGCGCTACAAGGATCTGCTGCGGGCCAACACCGACGAGCTGATCGAGCGCGGCGGCTACGGCTCTCCGACAATGTTCATCGGCGGCGACGACATGTATTTCGGCAACGACCGGCTGCCGCTGGTGGAGTTTCGGCTGCGGCAGTTGCTCGACTCCTGAAACGTCTGCCGAGCAGATGCCCGGCGCGGCGGTAACAGTTCGAGTCGCTTGCGTCTGCCTCGAGCACTCGCTGGCGTTTTCAACAGCCTTGAGCATAGGCGTACACCTATTGAGCAGGCGCCCGGGCAGCGGCGGTGAAAAGCCCATCCTGTCCGCGCTCTGCGACGCGATCGGGCCTTCAACTCAGTCGCACCACAAAAAACGCGGACCGAAGCCCGCGTTCCTGCCGCCGAAGCCGAACCGGCGAGGGCGCTACAGCGCCTCGGCGTTCTCCGACAGATACTCGGCGACACCCTCCGGCGACGCATCCATGCCGCGGTCGCCTTTCTGCCAACCGGCGGGACACACCTCACCGTGTTTGTCGGTGTACTGCAGAGCCTCGACGACGCGAATGATCTCGTCGATGTTGCGCCCCAGCGGCAGGTCGTTGACGATCTGGGCGCGCACCGTACCTTCCGGGTCGATCAGGAAGGCACCGCGAAAGGCCACGCCCCCGGAACTCTCCACGTCAAAGGCGCGACAGATATCGTGGCTGACATCCGCGGCCATCGTATACGTCACCGGGCCGATACCGCCGTTGTTGACCGGCGTGTTGCGCCAGGCATTGTGGGTGAACTGGGAATCGACGGAGACCGCCACGACTTCCACACCGAGTTCGCGGAACTTGTCCATGCGCTTGTCGAGTGCGATCAGTTCCGACGGGCAGACAAACGTAAAATCAAGCGGGTAGAAAAACACCAGGCCGTACTTGCCGGCCATCGCTTCCGAGCGCTTGTAGGAATCGACGATTTCTCCGTTGCCCAGTACGGCCGCGACGTCAAAGTCCGGTGCGGGCTTGCCAACTAACACACCCATGAATCTGATCTCCTTTTGCCAATGTTTATCTGGATGGATACCGCTGATGCGCCGCCGCGAAAGCGTTGACCGCTATAATGCACAGGCGGCGTCGAAGGAACTGTCTGAATCTGCGAATGGCCACCGTGGCGATGCATTATCGCGCCGGCGATTCGGCCGTGTCGGACGCCGCAGCCTGCTTGATCAGCGGCTCGAGTTCGCCGTTTTCGAACATTTCCGCCACGATGTCGCAGCCGCCGACCAGCTCGCCCTCCACCCAGAGCTGGGGGAAAGTCGGCCAGTTGCCGTACTTGGGCAGGTTGGCGCGGATTTCGGGGTTGCTGAGAACGTCGACATAGGCAAAGCGCTCGCCGCAGGCCATCAGCGCCTGCACCGTGCGGGCCGAAAACCCGCACTGGGGCTGATTGGGCGACCCCTTCATGTAGAGAAGTATGGTGTTGCTCTCGACCTGCTCTTTGATGGTTTCCATGATATCCATTGTTGCTCCCTTCGCCCCTTGGGCGCTACCGCACAACTTTTTATTGTAACCCATTCGCACCCCTCTTTGTGCCACCCCGCCAATTGCCGACAGCAGAATTGCCAAGTGTTACCCGTAGAGCTATAGTTACCGGTTTCGAGGCGGCATCTGCCGCCTCTTTGCGTTTTGGGAGATAGGCAAGGCGATGCCCGCTTCGGCTCTGATGCAGACCTACGCCAGATTGCCGGTGACATTCGGTCACGGCGAGGGGGTCTACCTGTACGATACCGCCGGCCGGCGCTATCTGGACGGCATCGCCGGCCTCGGCGTGAACAACCTGGGTCACGCCCATCCGGCGGTGACGGCGACCTTGTGCGAGCAGGCCGGCAAACTCGTCCACACCTCCAACCTCTACCACATCGAGTCCCAGGAGGCCCTCGCGCGCAGATTGACGCAGGTAGCGGGGATGGAGAACTGCTTCTTCGGCAACTCCGGCGCGGAGGCCAATGAAGCGGCCATCAAGGTGGCGCGTCTGTTCGGACACCGCCGAAACATCAGGAAACCGGCCATCGTCGTTCTGGAGGATGCCTTCCACGGGCGCACCCTCGCGACTCTCAGCGCCACCGGCAACAGGCGTATCCAGGCGGGATTCGAGCCCCTCGTGGCGGGATTCATCCGCGCGCCGCGCAACGATATCGAGGCACTGCGCCAGATCGCCGCCAACAACCCGGATGTCGTGGCCTTTCTCGCCGAGCCCATACAGGGTGAAGGCGGCATCAACATGCTGGACGCCGATTACCTGCGGGCCGTGCGGACACTCTGTGACGAGCGACAATGGCTGCTCATGCTGGACGAGGTCCAGAGCGGCAACGGCCGCACCGGCGACTACTTCTGTTATCAGGGTCTGGGGGTCGTCCCCGACGTGGTCACCACCGCCAAGGCTCTGGCCAACGGCGTGCCGATCGGCGCCTGCCTGGCCCGGGGCGCCGCGGCGAGCGCGATCAGCGAGGGCCAGCACGGCTCGACCTACGGCGGCAACCCGCTGGCCTGTGCAGTGGCACTGACCGTGATCCAGACGATCGTCGGTGAGAACCTGCCGGCCAATGCCGTGGCCATGGGCGAGCTGATCCGCGAAACCCTGCTCGCCGATGCGAAAGCGGCGGCGCAGATCCGCGAGGTGCGCGGTCGCGGCCTGATGCTGGGCTTCGAGCTCACCGGAAACTGCGATGGGCTGATGCAGCGTGCGCTGGAGTCCGGTCTGCTGATAAATGTAACGGCGGGCAATGTCCTGCGCCTGCTGCCCCCGCTGATTATCGACAGCGCACAGGCGCGGGAGCTGGCCACCGGGGTCGCGGCGCTGCTGCGCGATCGCGCCTGAGCCGAACGACCCGGACCGGATCATGAGACGACCACGGCACTTTCTCACGCTGCTCGATTTTACCCCCGCGGAACTGCAGCGCCTGCTCGAACGGGCCGTCGAGATGAAACAGGCACAGCACAGCGGCACGGACCACCGCGCCCTCGACGGCAGGGTGCTGGCCATGATCTTCGAGAAGTCCTCGACCCGCACGCGGGTCTCCTTCGAGACCGGAATGGCGCAGCTCGGCGGGCACGCCATGTTCCTCTCTCCCCAGGACACCCAACTGGGCCGCGGCGAGCCGATCGAGGACAGCGCCCGCGTCATCTCCTCCATGGTGGACATCGTGATGATCCGGACCTTCGGACACGACATCGTGGAGCGTTTCGCCGCCGGTTCCTGCGTTCCCGTCATCAACGGCCTGACCGATGCCTACCACCCCTGCCAGCTGCTGGCGGACATGCAAACCTGGTTCGAGCGCCGCGGCAGCATCGCCGGACGCAGTGTGTGCTGGGTTGGCGACGGCAATAATATGTGCCAGTCCTACATCAATGCGGCGCGCCAGTTCGATTTCGAATTGCGCATCGCCTGCCCCCCGGGCTTTGAGCCGGACGCAGCTCTGGTGGCGGCCAACAAGGGTCGTGTCCAGGTGGAGCACGACCCGGTGATCGCGGCGCACAACGCCGATCTTGTCGTCACCGACGTGTGGGCCTCCATGGGCCTGGAGCACGAGCAGGAGGAGCGGGCCGCCCTGTTCACGCCCTACCAGGTCAACGCCGAGCTGCTGGCGTGCGCGGCGCCCGACGCCCTCTACATGCACTGCCTGCCCGCGCACCGCGGCGAGGAAATCAGCGCCGAGCTGATGGACGCGCCCGATTCGGTGATCTGGGACGAGGCGGAAAACCGCCTGCACGCCCAGAAAGCACTGCTGGAGGCCCTGCTGGTCGCCAACGCCTGAGACGGCACCCGCCAGTTCATCCCGCGGCACGAAAACCGTGGACGGGAAATAACTTCCCAATATAACTCGCCGGATTTATATGAAAAATAAATTGAAGCGCCTGCCAGTCCCCGGTTCGGGCGCGTCCATCCATGGCGCTTGCAGGTAACGCAAGGCCTGTGCGGTTAGCAGGCACGCACTGTAAACACATTATCCACAGGATAGACCCAACTTCGTCCTCTTGCATTGCGCGCAGGAGCGCATTATCTTGTATCTGTCACGGGGCGCCACCCCAATATATGGGGTGCGGTAGTCAAAAACTCGAGCAATAACACCAAAAATCTGGCACCGGAGCAGGGTCTACATACAACCAGGGCAATACCGCGGCATGCCCTTGCGCCGGGCGGACCGCGATGGGGCGACGCTTCCCCAGGCGGCAACCCGGAACAAGATAATCCAGCACCAGGTTATTCAGCACAAGGTAACCCAGAAAAATAAGTCGGGCAGCGCCGACACACCGGAGAAACTATGCAGACACAGATCAATCAGGGCGGTATTTCCGCCGACACGACCAACCCTTCCCCGGAATCCGCTGCCGTCAATGGCGGCATCGCCGCGACGGCGCCGGGCCAACTGCGTGTCATCAAGCGCAACGGCACCGTGGTGTCCTTCGAGGCGAGCAAGATTTCGGTCGCCATCACCAAGGCGTTTCTCGCTGTCGAGGGCGGCACCGCGGCGGCATCCAGCCGCATTCACGAGACCGTGGCCAAACTGACTGAACAGGTCACCGGCACGTTCCAGCGGCGCATGCCCTCCGGCGGCACCATCCATATCGAGGATATCCAGGACCAGGTGGAGCTGGCCCTGATGCGCTCCGGCGAGCACAAGATAGCCCGCGACTACGTGATCTATCGCGAGGAGCGCGCGCGCCAGCGCGCCGCCAGGCAGACCCTCTCCCCGGCGACCCAGGAGGCGGCCGGGAACATCAACGTCGTACAGGCGGACGGCAGCCGCGCACCACTGGATCTCGATCGCCTGCACACCATCGTTACCGAGGCGTGCACAAACCTCTCCGATGTCAGCGAATCCGAGATTCTCGACGAGGCGCTGAAGAATCTCTATGACGGCGTCACCGCCGACGAGCTGAGCACCTCCCTGGTGATCACCGCGCGCACGATGATCGAACAGGAGCCCAACTACACCTACGTCGCCGCGCGCCTGTTGTGCGACACGCTGCGCGCCGAGGCCCTGAGCTTTCTCGGCGTGGCGCAGAGCGCGACACAGCACGACATGGGCGAACTGTACGCCAGGGCACTGCCGGCCTACGTGCAGCGCGGGGTGGAACTGGAACTGGTGTCGCCGCGGCTGCTCGAATTCGACCTGGAGCAACTGGGCCGGGCACTGTTGCCCGAGCGCGACCTCCAGTTCAGTTATCTCGGTCTGCAGACTCTGTACGACCGCTACTTCATCCACTCGGACGGTACCCGCATCGAGTTGCCGCAGATATTCTTCATGCGCGTGGCCATGGGCCTGGCGATAGAAGAGGACGACAGGAATGCCAGGGCCATAGAGTTCTATGAGCTGTTGTCTTCTTTCGACTACATGAGTTCCACGCCGACCCTGTTCAACGCGGGCACCCTGCGGCCACAACTGTCTTCCTGTTACCTGACCACGGTGCCGGACGACCTGCGGGGCATTTACGGCGCCATCCAGGACAACGCCATGCTGTCGAAATTCGCCGGCGGGCTCGGCAATGACTGGACGCCGGTGCGCGCCCTCGGCGCCTACATCAAGGGCACCAACGGCAAGTCCCAGGGCGTGGTGCCGTTTCTGAAAGTCGTCAACGACACCGCCGTGGCGGTCAACCAGGGCGGCAAGCGCAAGGGCGCGGTATGCGCGTACCTGGAAACATGGCACCTCGATATCGAGGAATTCGTGGAACTGCGCAAGAACACCGGTGACGATCGCCGCCGCACCCACGACATGAATACCGCCAACTGGATCCCCGACCTGTTCATGAAGCGGGTGTTCCAGGGCGGCGACTGGACGCTGTTCTCGCCCAATGACGTACCGGACCTCCACGATCTCTACGGCAGGGCCTTCGAGGAACGTTACGAGCAGTACGAGGCCATGACCCGGACCGGCGAGCTCAAGCTGTTCAAGACCGTCAAGGCCGAAAATCTCTGGCGCAAGATGCTCGGCATGCTGTTCGAGACCGGCCATCCCTGGATGACCTTCAAGGATCCCTGCAACCTGCGCTCGCCGCAGCAGCACATCGGCGTGGTCCACTCGTCGAACCTGTGCACGGAAATCACCCTGAACACCAGCGCGAACGGCGAGATCGCGGTATGCAACCTGGGCTCCGTCAACCTGCCCCAGCACGTCGACGAGAACGGCCTGGACATGGAGAAACTGCAGAAGACCGTGCGTACCGCCGTGCGCATGCTGGATAACGTCATCGACATCAATTACTACTCTGTCGATACGGCGAAAAACTCCAACTTCAAACACCGTCCGGTGGGCCTCGGCCTGATGGGTTTCCAGGACGCGCTGTACAAGCAGCACCTGGCCTACGCGTCCCAGGAGGCCGTGGAATTCGCGGACCGCTCGATGGAGGCGATCAGTTATTTCGCCATCCAGTCCTCCAGCGAGCTGGCGGCGGAGCGCGGCACCTACTCCAGCTACCAGGGGTCTCTCTGGAGCCAGGGAATCTTCCCCATCGATTCGCTGGACAAACTGGCCACCGAACGCGGCGCGGATTACCTGAACGTGGATCGCGGCCAGACCCTCGACTGGGACGCACTGCGCGACACCGTCGTGGCGCGGGGCATGCGCAACTCGAACGTCATGGCGATCGCCCCCACGGCGACGATCGCCAATATTACCGGGGTCTCGCAGTCGATAGAGCCCACGTACCAGAACCTGTACGTCAAGTCGAACCTCTCGGGCGAGTTCACGGTGGTCAACCCCTACCTGGTGAACGATCTGAAATCGCGCGGCCTGTGGGACGGCGTCATGGTCAATGACCTGAAGTACTACGATGGCAGCTTGCAGGCTATCGAGCGGGTGCCGCAGGATCTCAGGGCGATCTACGCCACTGCCTTCGAGGTGGAGCCAAAATGGCTGGTGGAGTCCGCCAGCCGCCGGCAGAAATGGATCGACCAGGCCCAGTCACTGAATCTGTACATCGACAACGCCAGCGGCAAGAAACTGGACGTGACCTATCGCATGGCGTGGTTCAGCGGGCTGAAGACCACCTATTACCTGCGCTCGCTGGCGGCAACCGGAACCGAAAAGTCCACGATTTCCACGGGCACGCTGAACGCCGTCTCGAATTCGGGCGGCGAAGCTCCGCAGCCAACCGCCGCGCCCAGCGCCTGTTCGCTGGATGACCCGGATTGCGAGGCATGCCAGTGACCAGATACACAAGGCGGAAAACCGCGGGCGGCAAGGGCCGGGGAATCACAATACGATCGGCGAGGGGGAGATCGAACATATGTTGAGTTGGGACGAGTATCACAAGGAAGAAGCGGCGCCCGCCGGCGTTCCCGGCGGGGCATCCGCAGCGCAGACGCCGGGGCCGGTACACGCAGCGGCCGACATTGCACAGGCAGGGCGGGAGAACATCGACCCGGTGGCCGCGGCCACGGTCTCGGAGAATGTCGCCAGAGCCTCCGAAAGCCTGGAGCAGATGGATATTGCGCCGGGGCTCGAGGAACTGGAAATGGGTGCCGCGCGGGTCTCCGTCGACGAGAAGGCCATGATCAACTGCCGCGTGGACCTCAACCAGCTGGTGCCCTTCAAATACGACTGGGCCTGGCAGAAATACGTGGACGGTTGCGCCAACCACTGGATGCCCCAGGAAATCAACATGACCGCCGACGTCGCGCTCTGGAAGAGCAGCGACGGCCTGAGCGATGACGAGCGGCGTATCGTCAAGCGCAATCTGGGCTACTTCTCGACGGCGGATTCACTGGTGGCGAACAACCTGGTACTGGCGATCTACCGCCTGATCACCAACCCGGAATGCCGGCAGTACCTGTTGCGCCAGGCTTTCGAGGAGGCCATCCACACCCACGCCTACCAGTACTGCATCGAGTCGCTGGGCATGGACGAGGGCGAAGTGTTCAACATGTACCGGGAGATTTCCTCCGTGGCCAAAAAAGCCGCCTGGAGCATCGGCCATACGCACGCCCTGTCCGACCCGCACTTCAAGACCGGCACTCCCGAGACCGACCGGGAGCTCCTGCGCAACCTGATTGGATTTTACGCGGTCACCGAGGGCATCTTCTTTTACTGCGGATTCACCCAGATTCTGTCCATGGGCCGACGCAACAAGATGACCGGTGTGGCGGAACAGTTCCAATACATCCTGCGGGATGAATCGATGCATCTGAACTTCGGCATCGACGTGATCAATCAGATAAAGCTGGAGAACCCGCACCTGTGGACGGAGGATTTCCAGCAGGAAGCCATCCAGATGATCCTGGAGGGCACCCAACTGGAGATCGAATACGCACGGGACACCATGCCGCGCGGGGTACTCGGTATGAACGCGGGGATGATGGAGGAGTATCTGCACTTCATCGCCAACCGCCGGCTGTCACAGCTGGGCTTACCCGAACAGTTCCCCGGTGCGCAGAACCCGTTCCCCTGGATGTCCGAAATCATGGACCTGCGCAAGGAGAAAAATTTCTTCGAAACCAGGGTAATTGAGTACCAGACCGGCGGCGCGCTGAGCTGGGACTGAGAATAGCAGTGACGTCCTGTCTATCACGGGCGGCGGCATCGACAACCGGTTCGACACGAGGAGTCTGACATGGCTGACAGCGATAGGAAAACATCGGAAACCGAAACAATCCTGATGGCGCTGGACCAGATCAGCCAGACCATCGACGTAATGACCAGTGTCGTTGCCCGCCTGCGCACTTACCTCGAGCAAGAGTCCGCCAACTCTTCCGGGCAGTCGCAGGAAAAGCAGGCCGACGTTCAGCCCGACAAGATTCTGCACTGAGGAGGCAGACTGTCGGGCGATCGCGCCGGCAACGAGCCGGCTCGCAACTCCAGGGACGGATTCACGTCACCCCGTGACCGGCAGGAGACAATAATGAGAAACCACCATCACCTGGAACTCGAAATGCGGCGGCGCCACGACCCCGGTGTCATGCACCGCCTGACCCTGTGTTTTATACGGCTGTGGGGGCGCGCCCGCCACGAGCGCGCTGACCGCGCCTGTTCCGCCGCCCTGCTGCTGCGCGAAGAGGCGACCCCGACCAAGCCATAGGCTTTCGCGCCGTCATTACACCGGCCGCCACCGCGTAAGACGGGGAATGGCGTCGGCAAGTGTCCGGCCAGGTGCCGCGACCGCTATCTGGCCCGCAGCATCAATAGCTCGTAGAATTCATTCATGTTACCCACTATTTCTGGCCACACGTTTCGCAGCGCGGTGCTGCACTGTCTGCTCGTCTTGTCGGCGCATCCGGCGGTCCTGGCACAATCGACGACGGTATGGCAGGTCGGACCGGAGCGGGAGCTGAAGTCGCCCAGCGCGGCCGCCGGGGTAGCCGGGCACGGCGACACCATCGAAATCGACGCCGGGCGCTACGCTAACGACTACGCTGTCTGGCACCAGGATGACCTGACGATCCGCGGCGTCGGCGGCCTGGCCCATCTGCACTCCAGCGGCCTGATACCCAACGGCAAGGGTATCTGGATCACCAACGGCGACAATACGCTCATCGAGAATATCGAATTCTCCGGCGCGTCGGTACGCAGTACCAACGGTGCGGGTATCCGCCACCAGGGCGGCGATCTCACCTTGCGCAACACCTTTTTTCACGACAATGAATTTTCCGTACTCAGCGGCCGCAACACCGACGCGCACATTGAGGTGCGCGATTCGCGGTTCTGGTTCCAGCGACGCGAGACGCGCTTCAGCCACGGCATTTACATCGGCACGGCAAAGCGTTTTACCCTGATGGGAAGTCATTTCAAGGGCACCGACAGGGGACATCATGTTAAAAGCAGGGCCCTGGCCAATCACATCCTGTACAACCGCATCGAGGACGTCGCCGGCGGCAATTCCAGCCGTCTGATCGACCTCCCGAATTGCGGGCGAAGTTTCATCATCGGCAATGACCTGCACCAGGCAGCGACGGCCGACAACTTCAACGCCATCGGCTACGGCATGGAGGGGTGCGAAGACCGGAGGCCGGCGCAGCGGCGCCTGTTTGTGGTGAACAACACCTTTATCAACGAGGCGCCCGTTACCACGTTCGTATCAAACCGGGCCGATGGCCCGGCACTGGTGGTGAACAACCACTTGCTGGGAAGCGGTACCTGGCTGCGCGGCCCCGGAGAGACGCGCGGCAATGTGCGCGAAGGTCTGTCGCGGTGGACCCCGGGCAGCTGGCACCACGCGCCGGACTCCGCGGCCGTCGACGCAGCGACCGAGACTGCCGCCCAACTGACGCCCGACCGGCAGTTCAACCCGCCCGCGGGCACCGCCCCGCGCCCGCGCTCCGGTCCGCTGGATGCAGGCTCCCGGGAATGGACCGGAGCACCGCCGGGCTGAACACCACCGGTGTATCAGCACTTCCCGGCGATCTAACCGCCTGAACCTACCCCACATGCGGGCCATTTTCCCCTTTCGCGCCCGTAAAACTTTTTTTAAGACTGGTGGCATAAAATAGCGCCGAACGGCCATTCCTGTGTTAGATTCCTATCACAGGGCTGGCGGCCCAGAAGCTTCAAGGTTCGTCCAGGCATAACTGTCCAGTGAACACAATGCCCGGCAAGACGGCCGCAGCCTGACTGCATACAGATAGATCGACGCGGTGTCGGATCGGATGCCCGCGATAATAATGAGAGGAGTTTGATTCGATGATGCTGCCAAATAAAAGAACACTGTGCCCCGCCCTGGTTTGTGCTGCCGCCGGCATGGGCGGACTCGCCCCTGTCTCCCTGGCCCAGGAAGCCAAAAGCGCGGCACTGGAAGAGATAATCGTCACCGCCCAGCGGCGGGCCGAGTCGCTGCAGAAGGCGCCACTGTCGCTCACCGCGTTTTCCGCGGATACCATCGAGGAACTGGGCATACTGGACGTCGAGGGCCTGACCAAGTTCGCACCCAACGTGACAGTCAATAAACTGCCGGGCACCGGCGCCAGCGCCACCGTGCGCATCCGGGGGGTCGCCAACCCGGAAGTCATTCTCACGACCGATCCAAAAGTCACCCTGTACCTGGATGGCGTGCTGATCGCCAAGGCCGCCGGTTCCATGCTGGACCTGATCGACCTGGAGCGTATCGAAGTGTTGCGCGGTCCGCAGGGCACGCTTTTCGGGCGCAACGCGGTGGGCGGCGCCATAGCGGTGCACAGCAAGGAACCGACCAACGAATGGGATTTCCGGCAGAATTTCGATATCGGCAACCTCGGCCTGTTCGAAAGCCAGACCATGGTCAATGTCCCCCTGGTGGATACCGACGCCGGCACCCTGGCGGCCCGCGCCGTGTACATGTATCGCGAGCGGGACGGCTGGGCCGAAGATGAACAGGGCAACGACTGGGGTATCGAGGACCGCAACGCCGGCCGCGTCAGCCTGGCGTGGACGAGCCCGGACTGGGGCGCCCGCTACACCTACGACCGGACCCGCTGGCGCGAGAAAAACCCGCCCGCTTTCCTCGGCGCCGTGGGCGAGTTCGAACCCGGATCCGGCACGCCCAAGAGCGACGGCCTGGCGGCGATCGTGACCAGCCGTGTCGCGACAATCCTCGAGGAAATGGGCCGGCCGGAGCGCTCCCTGGACGAATTCGTCCAGAACGGTCGCAGTCGCACGGTGCCCGGCGAATTCATCGGCGATGAGGACCTGGATGTTACCGGCCACTCCCTCACGCTGGATCGCGACCTGCAGGCGGTGCCGTTGCTCGGCGACGTCACCCTGAAGTCCATCACCGCCTACCGGGAAACCGAGAACCCCAGCCTGGTGGAACTGGACGGCACGCCCATCGCCATCACCTTTTTCGAGTCCTCGAAGCAGAAGATCGAACAGTTCACCCAGGAGTTCCAGCTGGTCGGCAATACCCTGGAAGAGCGGCTGGATTATGTCTTCGGCCTGTACTGGTTCGACGAGGAAGGCGAACTGGACAGCTTCAACCAGATCTACGATTTTACCAGCGTCGGTGATCCGGGGCCGCTCAACGAGATCGACACCATGGTCACTGTGGACAACCAGGCCTGGGCGGCCTTCGGCCAGGGCACCCTGGCCGACCTGTTCACCGAAGGGCTGAATCTGACCCTGGGCCTGCGCTACACCGAGGAGGACCGCGGTGCCGGCATCGACCGCTTCGAGTCCCGCTTCGGCACTCCGCAGCTCGCCAATTGTGATCCCGCGCTGCCCGACGAGTTCGACCCGGCTAACTGCCTTTCCTTCAACGTCGATCAGAGCAAGGAATTCGACAACATCTCGTGGATGGCCAACCTCAGCTATGAGTGGAACGACGATCACATGAGTTACCTGCGGGTGGCCACGGGCTACCAGAGCGGCGGCTTCAACGGCCGCGCCCTCAGCCTCTTCGCGGCCCGGACACCCTTCGAGGAGGAGACGGCTATCTCTTACGAAGTGGGCATGAAGAGCACTTTCTGGCAGCAGCGTGCGAAAGCGAACTGGGCCCTGTTCTATACGGACACTGACGATCTGCAGACGGCGGGATTGCCACCCGAGTCCGATGCCCAGAACGTCGGCACCGTGGTGCGCAATGCCGGCGCCTCGACCTCCTACGGCGCCGAACTGGAGCTGCGGGCCCTGTTGACGCCGGACCTCGACGCCTACTTCAACTTCGCGTATATCCAGAACGAGTTCGACGAGAAAGTCGTGGGCTTCGATGATGTGGACGGCGACGGTATACGCGAAACGCCGGTGGACAAGAGCGACGACAAATTCATTCAGACACCGGACTACTCGGTGGTCACCGGCCTGCGCTACACCTTCGGCGACACCGGCTTCGGCAACCTGTGGGCGCGGGTCGACGTGTCCTGGAAGGACGACATCCTGTTCCAGGGCGGCTCGGCGGTACAGACGGTCAACGCGCCGGAACTGAACCAGTTCTCCGCCCAGGACCGCCCCATCAACACGCAGAACGAGTACGCACTGATTGACGCCATGATCACCCTGGAACGCATTCCGCTGGTCACGGATGGCAATCTGCGGGTCAGTCTGTGGGGCAAGAACATCACCGACAAGCAGTACCGGTACGCCACACTCGACCTGCTCGAAAACCTGGGCTTCCTGAGCACCCAGTATGGCGACCCGCGCACGTGGGGCATCACCCTGAGCTACGGCCTGTAAAAGGGGACGGAGGTATTATTTTTTATTCCCTTCGTCCCTCTCCGAGCTCGCGCCTGAAGGGCGGCAGCGAGTCGAGAATCGCGCGCCCGTAGCGCCTGGTGACAATGCGCCGGTCCATCAGGGTGACGCGGCCGGTATCCGCCTCGGTGCGGAGCAGGCGCCCGCTGGCCTGCACCAGGCGCAGCGCGGCATCGGGTACGCTCATCTCCATGAAGGGGTTGCGCCCCCGGGACTCAAACCACTCCGCCAGCGCCGCCTCCAGCGGACTGTCCGGTACCGCGAAGGGAATCTTGGCGATCACCACGTGGCGGCAGTAATCGCCCGGCAGGTCGACCCCCTCGGCGAAACTCGCCAGGCCGAAAATGACACTGCCCAGGCCGGCGTCGATGCGCTCGCGGTGGCGGCGCACGATCTCCTGTTTGCTGTAGTCTCCCTGCACCAGCAGCCGCTCGCCCAGCGTTTCGCGCAGACCGTCGCTGACATCCAGCATCTGGCGGCGCGAGGAGAACAGCACGAGCGCACCCGCGTCGGGCTCGAGCACATCCGGCAGGCGCGCGATCAGTTCCGCGGTATGCGCCCGGCTGTCGCCGGGATCGCAATCCATCGCCGGCACCTCGAAACTGGCGTTTTCATACCGGAAGGGGCTGGAGACCACCTTGAACACGGCCTCGCGGGGGGCGCCGGAATGCAGGATGAAACGCTCGAATGAACCCAGGGCCGTCAGTGTCGCGGAGGTCACCACCACCCCGGCCGCCTCCGACCAGAGACAGTCGGCGAGAATGCCGGAGGCCAGCACGTGGCTGCAGCGCAGGTCGAAGCCGTACTGGCCGCCGCTGTTGACCAGGGTGATCCAGCGCGCCCGCGGCGGATCCTCGCCGGCCGCGTCGCCGGCGTAGTCCCGCCACAGGGCCAGGGCGCCCTCGGCGCGGCCCAGCATCGCTCCCTGGTTGATATGCAGGGCCTCGATCTCCGATTTATCGAGCCCGTCGAAGTTGTCCTCGAGCGCGTCCTCCAGCCGCGCCTCGATGCGCGACAGGTCCTGACACAACCGCTCGAACAACCCGGTGAGGGTGGCGGCGACGTCGCGCAATGGCTCCGGCACCACCCCGTGAGGAAAACGCAGTTGCCGGTCTTCCCCGCCTTCGACCACGTCGGCGGGCTCGAACATCTGCGCCACTGTCTGTTCCGCGACCTGCAGCGAGGCGATCGCGTCGTCCATGCGCGCGGGCAGTTCCTGCAGGGGCTGCTGCACGCCGTCTACAGAGGCCAGCGTCTGCGCCGACTGGGCCAGCGTTTTCACACTGTCCTGCAACCAGGCGCTGGTGGCATGCAGGCGGCAGAAGCTGGCGAAATGGGCCAGTGCCTTGTCCGGCAGGTGATGCCCCTCGTCGAAAATGTAAATGCACTCCTGGGGCGGCGGCAGAATCGCCCCGCCGCCGAGTGCCAGGTCCGACAACGCCAGATCGTGGTTGGTGACGATGATGTCGGCGGACTGCAATTCCTCACGCGCGCGGTAGAAACTGCACTGGCCGATGTTGGGGCAGCGCCGGCCGCTGCACTGGGAGTGATCGGTGGTTACGCTGTTCCAGACCGCATCGGGCACACTCTGCGGCCAGTTGTCGCGATCGCCGTCCCACTGGCCCCTGCCCAGGGCATCGGCCATGGCGTCGTAGAACGGCCCCGCCTCCGCCGCCGCGGGAGCATCCGCTTCCTGCAGGAAAAGGGGCAGCGGCTCGCCCTCGCTGCCTCCCTGAGCCAGCAGCCGGTCCAGCTTGGACAGGCACACGTAGCGCCGCCGGCCCTTGGCCAGGGCGCAGGAAAAGCTCAGCCCGCTGCTCTGGCGGATATCCGGCAGGTCCTTGTTGACGAACTGCTCCTGCAGGGCGACGGTGGCGGTGGCGACCACCAGGCGCTTGCCCAGCGCCTGCGCCAGGGGAATGGCCGCGACCGCGTAGGCGATGGTCTTGCCGGTGCCTGTCCCCGCCTCGATCACGCAGACGGCCGGCTCGTCCGCGGGCGCCTCGCCGGAGTCGTCGATACGGCCCAGCGTATTGGCGATCTCGGCAATCATCTGGCGCTGGCCCCAGCGCGGCGACAGGCCCTTGTTCTCGACAATGGCGTTGTAGGCCCGCCGGATCGTTTCCCTGGTCTGCTCGGTCAGCAAGGCGGCGTGTCGCTCCCCGCCAGCGCCAGCTTGCTCACCACGGCGTTGGCGTAGATGGCCAGCGCATAGGGGCGGTGCTCCTCGGGCATCGCGTCGATGCGCGCGGCGAATTCCGCCTCGCCGCAGTCGCCCTCCTCGAAATGCAGGTCTTGCGGCAGCGGCGTCGCCCCGTGGAGGCGACGCCAGGCGTACAAATTGCTCGGGTGCAGACAGTAGCCGCCGATGACCTGCCGGTCGATCTCGGCCGCCACCGCCTGCGGCGACTCCAGGCCGTCCTGCAGCGGTGTGCCGAAGGCGACGTGCACGCGACCCTTGCGGCCGGCGATGCCGGCGCCGATCGAGCGGATGTCCTCCTGGTCACCCTTGTTGTAGCTGCCGCAGGTCTCGATGTGATGCAACTCGCGGGCCTTCATGGCGTCACACGGATCCAGTTCATAGGAGATGGCCACGGGCACGATGCGCAGCTCGCGGACGTGCTCGGCGAAGGACTGGCGACTCTTGTCGCGGCTCATCGAAAGCATCTTGATCACCGCCGGTTCGGTGCGGTCCACTCCGTCCTTGGCCCGCCCCTCGCGCTGCGCGATCCAGATCGGTGCATTGTCCTCGAGCAGGGAGTGGCGAATGTAGTTCGACAGGGTCTTCGACACCGCCAACAGCTCCCGCGGTCCGCTCACCGAGCGCCGGACGATAAAACTCTTGTTCAGGCGCATGAGATCCGACACCCAGGGTTTGGTCAGCAGGTTGTCGCCGATGGCGATGCGCACCGTGTCGCGGCCCGCCCGGTGCAGCGCCAGGTTGGTGAAAGCCGGGTCCATGGCGATGTCGCGGTGATTGCTGATATAGAGGTAGGCGGTGTCGGGGTCCAGCGCATCCACGCCGGACACGGAAAAACCGGCGGTGGAACGCTCGATCATGCGATCCATGTAGCGCTCGATGACCAGCTGCATGCCGCGCACGTCGCGCACATCGCGAACTTCCCGCCGCAGCGCCCGCCGCACCAGGGGCCGCGCCAGGGCGGGTGCCAGCCTGGCCAATGGACCCAGCCGATAACCGGCGATGGTGTCGAGGAACTCGCGATCGTGCAGCAGACGCGCGATTGCCGCCGCCACCTCATCGTCCCCGTAGGGCCGGATGTCAGCAAAGGGGTCGGTCAAGACGAGAGTCCCGATAGGAAACGCGCCACACGATACCCAAATTCCGCGGCGGCGTCATCCGCCAGATTCGCCCGTACAAGCCGTACGTAGTACTATACCCAATGTCCGGCGTTGCAGTATCCCCTTTTTCCCGCGGGCACTGACCCGTGCACGAAGGTGGACCGCAGCGGCGCGGGCAGTCACACTAGCCGCCGAATCGGTGAGATACGGCGGCTGACGCCATGCGGACCGGCTCCGCCAACCCACGGGGTACCGGGTCCGCCACCGCCCACGAATTGACGAACGAGGTTTTCGGTATGGCCGAGCGCATCAACGGCAGCGCGGCGACAAGTGAAACAGTGAACGGCAAACAGGCCGGCGACGGCAAACTGGCATTCCTGCTGGAGTTCATCCGCCATCCGCTCCAGATCGGCTCGGTCATCCCCAGTTCGCGTTTCCTCGAGCGACGCGTGCTCGACGCCGCGGGCGTTGCCTCGGCAAAGACGGTGGTCGAACTCGGCCCCGGCACCGGCGGGACCACCCGCTCGATTCTCGCAAGGATGCCCCCGGACAGCCGTCTGCTGAGTATCGAGATCAACCCGCTGTTGCACGGCATGGTCAGCGAGATCGAGGACCGGCGCCTGATCGCGCACCTCGGCAGCGCCTGTGATCTCGAGGAAATCCTGGCCCAGCACGATCTGCCGGCCCCCGATGCCGTCATCTCCGGCATCCCCTTCTCCACCCTCGACCGTGAACTGGGCGCGGCGCTGGTCGGCGCCACCTCGGGCGCGCTGGCCCCGGGTGGCTGTTTCGTTGCCTATCAGGCCCGTGACACCGTGGCCCGGCTCGCCGATCGGGTCATGCAGCGCACGCACACGGTGACCGAATTCCGCAACATTCCGCCGATGCGGGTCTACCGCTGGATTCCGAAGCCCCGACTCGCCTCCTGACGGCCAATCAGGCCGTATGGAGTGGCCGGTGCGCTCCATCGCGGATACCTCCATCGCGGACAGCCCCATCGGAGACACTTGCAACTATCCGGGCTTTGGTCGAAGGTGTAATGATGCAGGTTGAATTTCATTTCGATAGGGAGATCCACCCATGAGTGTTCTGCTTCTCCTGATCAGTGCCCTGGTACTGCTCTACCTCGGTATTGGCGGCACCACCGCCGCCGCCGTCCTTGTCATCGCCACGCTGGTCGGCCTGTTTATGGATGGCTGGCATATCCTCAGCATCCTGTTCGGCGGCGGCCTGCTCGCCCTCAGCCTGGTGCTGGTATTGCCGGGCGCGGTACGCCGCGACAGGCTCAGTGCGCCCCTGCTCGGCTGGGTGCGCGGCATGCTTCCCAAACTTTCGGACACCGAGGCCGAGGCGCTGCGCTCGGGCTCGGTGGACTGGGATGGCGAGCTGTTTTCCGGCCGGCCGCAGTGGTCGAAGCTGCTGGACGCCGAGCCGGCCCGGCTCTCCAGCGAGGAACAGGCCTTCCTGGACGGCCCGGTGGAAAAGCTCTGCGATATGCTCGACGACTGGAAGATCACGCACGAAGACTACGATCTGCCCAACAAGGTCTGGAAATTCATTCGCGAGAAGGGGTTCTTCGGGCTGATGATCCCCGCGGAACAGGGCGGCAAGGGCTTCTCCCACACGGCCCACTCGGAAATCGTGATGAAGATTTCCACCCGCAGCGTATCGGCGGCCGTGACCGTCATGGTGCCCAACTCCCTGGGCCCGGGCGAGTTGCTGATGGAATACGGCACCGACGCCCAGAAAGAGCACTACCTGCCCCGGCTGGCCAGCGGCGAGGAAATTCCCTGCTTCGCCCTGACCTCGCCGGTGGCCGGTTCCGACGCCGGCGCGATTCCCGACAAGGGCATCGTCTGCAAGGGCCAGTGGAACGGCGAGGAAGTGCTGGGCCTGAAAGTCACCTGGAACAAGCGCTACATCACCCTGGCCCCGGTCGCCACGCTGATCGGCCTGGCCATCAAGGTGTATGACCCGGACAAGCTGCTGGGCGACTCCGATGTGATCGGCGTGACCTGCGTGCTGGTCCCACGTGACCTGGAAGGCGTGAACGCCGGCGCCCGTCACCTGCCGATGAACACCGTATTCATGAACGGCCCGACCTGGGGTACCGAGGTGTTCATTCCGATGGAGCAGGTCATCGGTGGGCAGGACATGCTGGGCAGTGGCTGGAAGATGCTGCTGGAGAGCCTGTCCATCGGCCGCTCCATCTCCCTGCCCGCCCTAAGCACGGGCGCCGGCAAGGTGGCCAGCCTGGCGACCGGCTCCTACGCCCTGACGCGGGAGCAGTTCGGCCGCTCCATCAACCAGTTCGAAGGGGTCCAGGAAGCCCTGGAACCCATCGCCGGCTACACCTACATGATGGACGCCGCGAGGCTGCTGACCACGGGCATGCTGGACCGGGGCGTGCGCCCGTCCGTGCCGTCGGCGCTGCTCAAATACCGCAACACCGACCTGATGCGCGTCGTAATCAACCACGCGATGGATGTGGTGGCCGGCCGCGGTGTGATTACCGGCCCGCGCAACTTCATCGCCCGCGGCTACCAGGCGGTGCCCATCGGCATTACGGTCGAGGGCGCCAATATCCTCACGCGCAGCCTGATGGTGTTCGGCCAGGGCGCTATCCGCTGTCATCCATTCATCGTGGAGGAGATCGAAGCCGCGGGCATGGAGGACAAAAAGGCGGCGGTCGAGAAATTCGATGGTATTTTCTACCGGCACATCGCCCACACGAGCCGCAATGCCCTGCGGTCGCTCCTGCTGGCATTGACCGGCGGCCTGCTGGAACCCGTGCCGCGCGAGGGCAATATCCAGTCCAGCTACCGCCAGTTGGCGCGTTTCTCGTCGGCGTTTTCCCTGATGACCGACGTGACCCTGCTCACGCTCGGCGGCGGCCTCAAGGCGCGCCAGCGCCTCTCCGGCCGCATGGCGGATTGCCTGGTGCACCTGTATTACGCCTCGGCGGTGATCAAGCAATGGCACGAGGAAGGCTACCCGGAGGAGCAGCGCCCGCTGGTGGACTGGTGCCTGCAGAGCAGTCTGCGGGACCTGAAGACCTCCATGCGCGAGCTGATCATCAACTTCCCGGTGCCGCTGTTGCGCTGGCCCCTGCGGGTACTGGTGTTTCCCCTGGGCGCCACCGGCCTGAACGGCCCGGACGACAAACTGGGCACCACAGTGGCGGCCAGCATCGTCGAGGACACGCCGCTGCGCCAGCGCATCAGTCGCGGCAGCTATGTCAACACCGATCCGGAAGACCCGCTGGGCCGCGTGCTGCATGCCTACCGGCTGGCCAATGAAACCCGCGAGATGCGCGGGCGCCTGCACGACGCCCTGCGCAACCGCGATGAGGACGAGCTCGGCGGCATCGACCTGCTGATGGGCCACGAGCGCAAGGAGCTGGTGGACTGGGCCTGCGAACAGGGTATCGTTCAGAAAGCGGAGTGCGACAAACTCCTCGAAGCGCTGGAAGCCCTGTACGACGTTATCCGCGTGGATGCCTTTGAAGCGGAGGGCCTGAAAGCGCTGTCGCGGTGCGCCAAGGGCAAGCGCAAAGTCGTGGAGCGCCCGCCCCGGGAAGAGGAATAAAAGCCGAGGCGCCCCGAGCAAAGGTCAATGGAAATGGAATCGTTGAGGGATTTCTGGGCCCTGGTTGTCGAGGTCTGGCAGGAGGGCGTGTACGGCATTCCGGTCGCCGATTCGCTGGTGGCGCTGGCGATCTTCTGCGCCTTTCTGCTGATCAGGAACCTCGTGACCCGGATCGTGCTCGGCGCGCTCGAGCGGGCCACCAAACGCAGCAAAACCGAGATCGACGAGCGCGTGCTGGGCGCCCTGCGCGACCCGATCCGCTTCATTCCCGTGGTCATGGGTCTGTTCTTCGCCACCGGCAGCCTGGATGTGGGCGAGGAGACCGCCGCGTTCTTCTACAACGTCAACCGCTCCCTGGTGGCGTTCACGCTGTTCTGGGCCATGTACCGGTTGAGCGCCCCGGTGGGACATACGCTGACGGTGAGCCAGGGGTTCCTGACCGACGCCATGGTCGGCTGGATCGTGAAGGCGGCCAAGGCGGTGTTCATCCTGATGGGCGCCGCCACCATCCTGGAACTGTGGGGTATCGCCGTCGGGCCGATCATCGCCGGGCTCGGTCTGTTCGGCGTGGCCGTGGCGCTGGGCGCCCAGGATCTGTTCAAGAACCTGATCGCCGGGTTGTTCGTCATCGGCGAGCGGCGTTTCAACGTGGGCGAATGGATCAACGTGGAAGGCGTCGTGGAAGGCACCGTCATGGAGGTCGGCTTTCGTACCACCACCGTGCGGCGCTTCGACCGGGCGCCGGTCTTCGTACCGAATTCCAAGCTGTCGGACAGCGCCGTCACCAACTTCACCCGCATGAGCCACCGCCGCATCCGCTGGATCATCGGCGTGGAATACCGCACCAGCATCGAGCAGCTGCGGGAAATCCGCGACGGCATCGAGCGCTATATCCTCGACAGCGACGAGTTCGCGGACCCCTCCGAAGTGTCCACCTTCGTGCGCATCGATGCCTTCTCCGACAGCTCCATCGACATCCTGCTGTACTGCTTTACCCGCACCACGGTGTGGGGCGAGTGGCTGGAGATCAAGGAGCGCCTGGCCTACGAGGTCAAGCGCATCGTCACCGAGGCCGGCACCGGCTTCGCCTTCCCGAGCCGGTCGCTGTATCTGGAGTCGCTCCCGGACGCGCCGGAGGTGTTTCCGCCGCAGCAGGAGCCAGGCGGCTGCGGGGGAGTGAAGCGAGGTGCGGTGCCTGACAGGAGCTGGTCAGGCGTTCACAAGACTGCAGTGCCTGATTGTACGCCGAGTTCTGACGCGATCTCTCAGCCCTGGCGACGCGGCGCTAGCTTAATTCCAACCGACAGCAATGTATCCGCGGAGCGATGAGCTCATAGCTGCACGTCATCCAGTGGCGGCAGGTCATCGTCGATATCAGGGAAAAGTTCAGTCAGGGGATCCAGGGAGGCCAGGAACCCAACGTCGAGCTGTAGACCTGTGCTGGCGTCAAGATGGAGACGCTGAGCATCGAAGCGCCCGGGCCGCATCGCGGAGGTGCTGCGTATGCATGGACCACCGTCAGTAGAGGAGATTGGCCATGAATGCGATTACGCCACCACCCCGAGAGGAAACCGCCGCCCAGCGCTGGGCCCGGTTCAGTCCGATTGTCACCGGCGACGACTACGTGCAGAGCCTGCGCGGACGCGGCCTCACCGTGTACCTGCTCGGGGAAAAAATACCGGAACCGGTCGATCACCCGATCGTCCGGCCGTCGATCAACGCGCTCAAGGCCACCTACGATCTCGCCGTCGAGGATCCGGAACTGGCCACCGCCCATTCGGAACTGATCGACGCCCCGGTCAACCGCTTCCTGCACATCGTCGGCTCGCCCGCGGACCTGGTGATGAAAAACCGCATGCAGCGCCGCCTGGGCCAGATCACCGGCACCTGCTTCCAGCGCTGCACGGGGCTGGACACCATCAGCGTGCTGCACTCCATCACCTACGATATCGATCGGGCGCACGGTACCGGCTACCACCCGCGCTACCTCGAGTTCATGCGCCACGCGCAGCGCAACAACGTCATCATCGGCGCGGGGATGACCGACCCCAAGGGTGACCGCGGCCGGCGTCCCCACGAGCAGGACGACCCGGATCTGTTCATGCACGTGACCCGGCGCACAGAGGCGGGCCTGTACGTCAAGGGCGCCAAGGCCCACATGACCGGCGGTCTCAACTCCCACTGGATCTGCGTGATGCCGACCATGAACATGCTGGAGCAGGACAGGGACTACGCGGTCGTCGGCATGGTGCCCGCGGATGCCGAGGGCATCACCTACATCTATGGCCGCCAGTCCTGTGACACGCGGGCGCTGGAACCGGGGGACATCGATGCCGGCAACGCCCACTACGGCGGCCAGGAAGTGCTGGTGGTGTTCGACGATGTGTTCATTCCCTGGGAGCACGTGCTGATGGACGGCGAGTACGAGTTCGCCCAGCCCATGGTGGCGCGTTTCACCGCCTACCACCGCGCGAGTTACGTGTGCAAGACCGGGCTGGGTGATGTCATGGTCGGCGCGGCCGCGACCATCGCCGAGTACAACGGTGCCGACAAAGCCAGCCACATTCGCGACAAGCTGGTCGAAATGACCCATCTCAACGAGACGATCTTCTCCTCGGGAATCGCCTCCTCACACGAAGCGACGCCACTGGACTCGGGCATCTACATGAACGATGAGATGCTGTCCAATGTCTGCAAGCACAACGTCACCCGCTTTCCCTACGAGATCGCGCGCTTCGCCCAGGACCTGGCCGGGGGCCTGATGGTGACCCTGCCGTCGCAGCAGGATTTCGAGCACGAGGAAGCCGGTCCACTGCTGGCGAAGTACCTGAAGGGCCGGGCGGATATCCCGGTGGAAAAGCGGGTCCGCATGTTGCGCCTGATCGAGAACATGACCCTGGGCCGCAACGCGGTGGGTTATCTCACCGAGTCGCTGCACGGCGCCGGTTCCCCCCAGGCCCAGCGAATCCAGATCCTGCGGGGCATGGAGGTCGAGCGCAAGAAAGGCTACGCCAGGGACCTGGCCGGGATCGATGTCATCGCCACCGATGCCGATGGTTGAGCGGCTGGCGGTACAATCCTGCTGCGTGTATGGCGGTCAAAGGGGGTCAAGTGAGAAGGGGGGAAGATCAGTCAGATTATTGATTATTCCCTCCGTCCCCTTTTGCTGATTGCCAAAGCCGCAGCGGTTCAGCGGAAACGCGTTCCTGTTTCAAGCGTTGCAGTCTGACAATCATTGCCAGTCATCTGATCCCGTAACATGGCGTCGGATCCATCACCTGTGGTTTGCGCTGTAGCTACATCCACGATTCCGGACTGTCGCCAGTGTCGGTCAACGCGCGATCCTGAGCCATGGCGCGACAGCGCCGTAGCCTGTTCCAGTTGCAGCAGTTCCCGTAGTGATACCGGTCAGGAGAGGTTCGTCAGCCGGCATCGTCAACGGCAGAACGCCAGGCGTCGGCCTCGTCGATTCTGCTGCCAGATCAGCCGATTCTCCTCCTGGGATCGGGTCTTCCATTCCCTCGAACAGGATTCGCGCTGCGCATCTGCAATGCAACCGGTTGATTCTGCGGAGTGTTTTCCGAATCCCTGCCCCTCGCCAGCATATGCCAAGGCACATCCGACCAAAGCTTCCTGCAGTCCATGAAAGCTACGTCAGTCATCAATGCAATTCGCGGTTCACACGTACTTGCCGGAGTTGGTACTTGCTTGATAAAGGAAGCGGTATTCCTTGGCGCAGAGGTGAGCCGACGTTCGCGGGAAGCTTTTCAGATAGATGTCAGCGGTTTCCATCAGGCTGATTCGATACTGCGTCCAGTGACATGACAACCGCGTCATCCGCATCGCGGCGGGAAGATAAGTGCCCCCGTGATAGAGGGGTCGGGGCCTATCGTTCACTGACTTGGTCCATGAATCACTTTCGGCAGTCCTGTTCCGGGCATCCGAAATAATTCAACGTACTATGGTCAATAATCCCGGCGCGCACCTCCACTTGCGCAATGATGATCTGGACAAGTATAGACTCGGGTACAGTGATATTGGCTGCAAGTGAGGCTTGTCCCCTTGTCGAAGTGGCCGCCTACGGATCGCCGCGCGCTTCGGGCTGCTCCCCGGGCCCGAACGCCAGCATCGCCGCGAGGTAGAGGAAGGTCTGCTGCCAGACGTGCGGCACGTCGTTCTGTGGCAGGTAGTCGGGCGCCTCGCCGTCACCGTTCACGTCCTGGTTCACCCGGCCCGCGAACTCCGCCATGTGCAGCGTCCCCGGCGTGGTGCCCTCGGCCACGAAGAAGCGTATGCGCTCCCGGATAGCCGCGAGCTCGGCCTCGTTGCCGAGGGCGCGGAAGAGCTGCGCACGGGCGAGCATGTTCTGGGCCTGGTAGCCGAGCCGGGAGGCGCTCTTGTCGAGGACCGGCAGCACCCGGTTCTCCAGGATGAAGAGGGCGTGGGAGCTCATGAGCGGGTCGTTGTAGGGAAGGAACTCGACGGGCCAGATCATCCAGGCGCTGCGTCCGCCCTCGAAGTGGTGATACGGCACATCCCGCTTGAAGTTGTCGAGGATGCCCGCCGCGAGCTCGTCGCGCCGGGTTTCCCAGCCGTCGACCTGCGCGGCGTCGAAGCCGCAGGACGGCGCCGCTTCGATCCCGCTCCTGAGCGCGAGGAACACCGTCTGCGCGCCCTGCAGGCCCTGTGTGATCTCGATGTTGTCGTCCTCGTTCGCCGGGCACTGCAGACGCGGGTCCGGATCCGCCGGGCCGACGCCCTCGGCGACGGCGTCGTCGCCCCTGCACCCGGCCAGGGTCTCGACAGCGCGCTCGATGGCCGGGCAGACCTCGGCCAGGTAATCGGAGCGCTCGGCGCCTTTGAGGAAGCGGGCGTGGTCCCAGAGCGTCCAGACGGTGAGGCCGGTATTGTCAATCTCGAAGGAGAAGGGCCCGCCGGCGACGCTGCCGCCCGGCACGGCGTAGTAGTTCATTTCCCAGGTGCCGGGTGGAACGCAATTCGGGTAGCTGCGCTCCGCGGGGTCGTCGGGGCAGTCCAGGTCGGCGAAGGCGAGGGACCAGGGCTCGAAGTCGTCGCGCTGGATGCGCGCGTATTCGATGTTCTGCCGGGTCACCATGTCGTGGTAGCCGGCGATGTCGAGGGCGTAGTTCAGAAAAACCCCGTCGCGCGGCCAGTCGAGACCGTAGGGGGGCTGCGTGGCCACGCTGGCCACCCTGGCGCCGGTGGCGTCATCCGTGGCGGTGCGCAGACTGAGCAGCGTACGCCGCGAAAAGTTCAGGATCTGCGGGTCGTCCGTGTCGGGGAGCCTCGCGTCGGCGAGGAATTGCTCCCCGGACCGCTCGACGTCCCGGCGCTGCTGGTCGGGGGCCCCGGCGCGCGCGTCCTCGAGGAGCGCGAAGGCGGCGTCCCGTGAATCCCCGGCCGCCACGTAGAACGTCGCCTCGGCCCGGTTGCCCCGAAAGTCGAGCTCGCGGCGCAGCGCCGCGTTCGCGTGGCAGGCGGCGATCGGCGAACCCGAGAGCTCGCCGTCCTGCGCGTCCAGGAAGGCACTCTGTGCATTGTAGGTCCAGCCGTTGTACGCCCGGCAGGTCTCGAGCGGCCCATCCGGCGCAACCGAGTCGCAGCTGAAAATAGAGAGGACGAAGTCCTGAAACTCCTCGGGGAACTCCTGCGCGCCGACAGCGCGATCGGCGATAGCCGACTGGTGTGCGCAGAGCCCGCTCGTATCGAAGCCCGCCTGAAAGCCATGGTCCCCGCCGAAGGCGCCGAGGGCGAAGTAGATTCCGCCGTCGGCCCGGTCCGGGAGAGCCTCGAGCGCCTCGCGGACCGATTCGCGCAGCGCGGCCGGATCAGCGGGAGGATTCTGCAGGATCGGATTGAGAAGCGGGAACCCGGGGTCGTAGGGCTGGGCCACGGCGAGCAGCGACTCGAACTTCTCGACGCCGCCGGGCACGTAGTGCAGGAAGGCCTCGCGCTCATCGTCGTACAGCAGGGCGTAGTCATTGCGGAAGTCGAGACCGGTATCACCCACCGGGAACTCGGGAATCCGCTTCAGGGTGGGTGCGAGGTTTGCGTAGAAGACAAGGCTCGCCTGCCGCACCGGCGAACCGGCGTCGCGCTCCACGCGGTACTCGCGGGCGAGCACGTCTTTCTCCGGGAGCACGAATGTGCAGGCGACGACCGTGATGCCGAGCGCCGGGTTCAGCGATTCCGTGCGGACGACGTCCGAAGTGGACAGGGTGTAGCTCTGCCGGTGCTGCCAGTCCTCGCTGCGCAGCCAGCTGAAGCCGCTGTCGCCGTCCGCGTCCTCCCAGGCGAGGCCGCCGAAGGCGCCCATGGAGGAGAGCGCGCCATGATAAGGCTGCAGGCGCGCGTCCTCGGCGTTCGACGTCACGTACTGGAGGTGGTCGTAGTAGCTCGGGCCCGGCCATTTGAGCGCGGTGATCTCGCCGCAGCGCGAGACCGTCGCCGTGAGCCCCCCGTCGCCGACGGCGGCGTTCGCGTTCGTGGCGCCGAGCGCGGCCTCGGGGTTGTTCGTCCTCGCGGGAAGCTCGGTGAGGCGCGTCGGACATTCGCCGGCCGCGTCAAATGCGGGAACGAAGTCGGGAACCGGGGACGAGGAAGAGCTGTCATCACAGGCCGTCAACAACAGGGCCGGAAGCGCTACTGACAGGAGTTGAGCAATACGTCGCATGGGTGTCCTACCTTTACTGGAAATTATTATACGTCGGGGTCGTATTCACTTTTGGGTGGAACGCCGAGCGTTCGCACAGTTTCGGATGGCTCGACATCATTGGGCTCGCCACCGGTGCCGAACCATTCGTCGAGTGGTGGTACCGTAAACGAGAACCAGTAGTGTTCATTGCGGTAGTGGTGCATCCGGTGGTTTCTCCATATCCGCCGCGCAAATTTCGATGTCGGAGAATAATCCGAGTGGATGATGTAGTGCGTCCACTCGTAGATCATTGTGACCACCGCCGACGAGGCGAGAACGGTCGCAACCCATCTCGGGTCGTTGGACACCAACCAGGTGGCGGCACCGAGTACCGCGTATCCCCCGAGCACCACCCGTTTCGGCAGAAACACGTCCGGAAAGTACGACGGGTTGAGGTGGTGACGCCGGTGGCGCGCCGCAAAATACGGATCGCATTCGCGTCCAAACATTTCGAACGGTTTGATGTGAAGGATGTATTTGTGAAGAGCCCACTCGATGAAGGGCCACGTACCGGCGGCTACAACTGGCGCAAGGAGCTCCGCTGCCTGAAAATCTCCGAGGAAAAATCGCGCGCTCAAACCGGCCGCGGTCAATCCAGCGAGAATCTGCGGTGTTCGATGCTGAAAGAATACCTTTACCGATTGCCCGAGCGTGCGCGTTTGCGGCCGGGTTCTGCGCGTCTGCGCCTCCACGCGGCCCGCATCCGCCGTTATATCGGCCGATGCGGCTGTTCCTGCACTAGCTGCCATGAGAGACCTCTTTGAGGAGAGAGTCGATATCCACGTAACGTTCGTCCTCGGACTGGTGCCCTTCCAAAACTGTCGCGACCTCCAGGTATACTGGACCGGCGGCCATTGCGTTGCAATTGACAGCGCGCGGGCCAGCGGGGATGGTACATGGATGAGCACGAACACGCACAGCCCCGTCGATCACGACGCCGGGACGTCGGCCGAGCTCGCGGCGCAACTGGACGCGGCGATCGCCCGGCTCGCCGCCACCAACGCCGTCGAGGAGGTATCGCCGGTTTTCGAGGTGCTCGAACCGGCCCGGGCACTGATGCTCGCTACCGGCGGGGCGGAAATACTCTATACCCGTGTGCCGGCCCTCGAGGGCGCGGGCTTCTTCCGCGGCAGTGACTGGGATTATCCCCAGACCCTGGTGCCTTCGCTCGCCGCCCGCACCGTGCGTCACGGCGATACCGTCGCCACCCTCGTCGAGTGCCTGAGCCAGATCCGGCTGCTGGCCGTCGCCAGGGGCGATTTCACGCACCCGTCGGTCTCCGCCGAGCACGCCCATCGTTTCCTCGTCCAGGTGATGGCCATGAACCTCGATCTGGTGGTCGGCGATCTGAACGAAAGCGACCGGCTGCGGCCCGACGGGCTCGGCTACGCCGTCCGGAACCTGTATCACTACCTCCTGGGACACCTGGGCCACGAGAATCTTCTCGAGCATCTGGTGGCCGAGGTCTGGCGGATTCTCGAGCAGCGCCCGGTACAGGTGGACGGCGTCAAGCACATCGTGACGCAGATCGCCGCCTGCCTGAACTCGCCGGACGCCAGCGTGGGGGAGGCCGGGGAGGATGCCCGCAAACTCGTCGATGCCGTCTTCGGTCCCACCGACGGCTGCCGTGAAGACCCCGGCTTCGATGTCTACGCCGAGCGGCTCGCCGCGATGGACGATGCCGCGCTGCTGCGGGAAGCGATCGGCTTCGCGCAGGCGATGCACGGCACCGGCCTGGTCTCGCCCTACATGCCGGGCTTCATCCGTTACCTGCGGACCCGCTGGAACGAACTGATCCCCACGGCACTGGGCCTGAGTCATACAGGGGCAGACGCCTTCCACTGCTACCCCCAACTGATCCATACGCTGATCGATGAGGCCATTTTTGCCGAGACCAGCCAGGCGGCCTACGGCCTCGCCATGCTGCTCGAGCGGGGCGTCCTCTACTCGCCGCCGGTGGCGCCGTCGTTGTGGCGCCAGTTGCGCCTTGTGTTGTGCGACGCCGCGGCACAGAAGATCGCGGCCGTCTTCGGCAGCCAGCGCCCCGCGGAGTGCTTCCTGCTGGCCGACGTGCTGAATGTGCTCGGCCGGCCGCTGGGCGTGGGCCAGGGCAATTACCCGACCTGCCAGTCCACGCGCGCGCTGTCCATGTGGGCCTACAATACGCCGGCGGAGCTGCTCCGCATCGTCGCCTGGGCGGCGCGGGACGACGAGATCGTGATGCGCTTCGAGGGTCACAACATTTCCTCCCGCGAGCTCGGCGCCGGCCTGGCAACCGAGCCGCCCGTGGACGTGGACGCCGTCTCCCTGCTCACCGTCCCCCACCTCGACCGCCTCTACTTCGAGATGGGACGGCGCAGCGCCGGCCGCGGCGAGGATCCGCACAAGTGGGTCAACGCCGAATTCCACGGCGATCACGTCGGCCACGGCTTTCGCATCGCCGTCGACGTGTTCACCGGCGCGCTGCAGGACTTCGAGGGCTTCGTCCGGGACTTCTACGCCGCCTATCACCCCTACTACAACGGCAATATTCCGGTCATCAACCCGCAACCGGCGGGTATTGCCGTCACCGACAACGCCGCGCGCTTCCTCGGCTGGCACGCCATCACCATCCAGCGCCTGGCCCTCGATCCGGACAAGGTCATGCGCGTCTACTTCTTCAACCCCAACAACGACAGCGGCCAGGACTGGGGACAGGGCATCGTCACCTCCACCCACGGCCATGGGGAGCGCTACGGAGAGGCCTCGCTGCCGGTGGCCGAGTTCGCCGCGCGCCTGTATGTCTTCCACTACGACCCGCTCGAGAAGCTCGACCCCGCCGAGGTTCCGGCCGACGAGGTAAACCTGGCAATGCGCCTGGCGCGCGAAAGCTGGGCGCAGGGACGATAGGGAATACAGCGGGTATCCTTCGCAGAGAACCATCATCAGCTTAAGTCATGTCTCCGGTTTGGCTAAGTCTACTCATTGCGTGAGATCGCACGGGTCGGGTATGGCCCACTGGAACACGCCAAAAAGCGGCATGCCCTGAGCAGGCTCTGCCAGGTGGCGACGTCCTGTCGCCACACGGTTCCAGTGGGCCTCACCCGACCCGAGCTCAAGCTCGTCCGTGATCCACAATGGATTCGACTGGCCTTGATCCCGATTTCCTATTTTCCGTCGGGGCCGCTACACTGTGCTATATGGTTGCATTGCATTGTCGCAACACAGCGGTAACCGCGAGCTTTAGCAACTCGTATCGCACCACGCCTCCGGCGCCTCCCGATTATCGCTGACGGCACTGTCGAGCGTTCCCATTCACCCGGAACGCTCCAGCGCAGTGCCAGTCGTTTTTTATGAAACTGCAAGGAGAGAATCGAATGTCGATGACATCGGAAGCTCAAACGCCCACCGATCTTTCAGGGTGGGTCGATCCGACAATGGACTCCGTTCGCGGAACGGAAACGCCCAAGGATCCCAACAAGGGCTACATCGCCCTGCTCGGCTGGAGCGTCAACGCCATCAAGGCGGCGCAGAAGTTCGACCGCCGTTACGTGGTCGTGGCGCCCGAATGGGCCGAGGATTTCTGCAAGGCAAACAAGATCCCGTTCATTCCCTGGGATTTCATACGCCTGAACGACCGGTCCCTGGAGATTGCCGAACATCTCAAGGCGGAAGGCGTCGATGTCGCCATCCCGCTGTTCGAGGAAACCGTCGAATGGTCCGGCGCCATCAACTCCGTGCTGATGGACAGCCCGCGCATGTACGGGCAGTCCATCCTGTTTCGCGACAAGGCATTGATGAAACGCCGCGCCCAGCTCGGCGGCATTCGCGTGGGAATCTTCGAGGAAGCCCACGAGAAGGATGACGTCGTCCGCTTCATGAAGCGCGTCAACCAGACCCTGCTCAAGCTCGACGGCGACCCCGATGACCCGATTCACGTCAAGGCCTTCGACAAGGCCGGGTGTCTCGGCCACCGCATGATCCGCACGATGGAAGAGATCGATCTGATCCCGGATGAGGAGTACCCGCTGTTGATGGAGAGTCACCTGGACGGCTGGGAATTTGCCGTCGAGGCCTGGATCCACAACGGCAAGATCCAGTTCCTCAACATCTCGGAATACGTGACCCTGGGCTATTCGGTCTTCGTTCCCGCCACGAATGAGCTCGAAAGCTGGCGCGAGGCGATCACCAGGCAGATCGAAAAACTGATCAAGACCTTCGATATCCGGTTCGGCCTGATCCACCCCGAGTATTTCGTGACGGCGGACGGCGAGATGTATTTCGGCGAGGTCGCCTACCGTCCGCCCGGTTTCAAGGCCTTCGAGCTCATCGAGCGCGCCTACGGGTTCAGCGCCTATCAGGCATCCATGCTGGTGTTCGATCCCAAGAGCACCGAGGAAGAGGTCGATGCCTTCTTCCCCCGCGAAGTGGTCGATGCCAAGGGCTATGCGGGCTGCTTCGGCGTCTACCCCCGGCGCCGTGTGGTCAGCAAGCTGGAGATGCCCAAGGAAACCGTCGAGCACCCGTATTTCGAGTCCCACGAACTGGTCGAGCCGGCCGAAGAGACAGTGCCCGACCGCTCGGCCTTCGGCACGCACTGGGGGCTCATCTTCTTCTTCGGTGAAGACCCGATCGTGATGCGTGATCTGCTCAAAGCCCAGGAAGAGCTGGATTTCTACGTCTAGGCGGCTGTCGGACTGAAGACTGAGGACTAATCCACTGGTGCTGATCTTCCTCGCCTGAGCGCGGCTCCGCCCTGTTGGTTGGCGAGCGCGCTCACTCGAGATAGCGCCTGCGCAACTCCCGCCGCTCCGCGACTCCCACCCCCAGAGCCTCTCGAAGGTACTCCTCGACCGAGGCGTACCCCTCGTCGATGGTGGCCAGGGCGCGCGCCAGATAGGCCTCGTGCACCTCCAGCATGGGCAGGATGGCGTCCGTATCCATGTGATCCATCTGGTATTTGCGCTTGAGCCGGTCGACCTCCCGCGCGGGATCGAAAAAGCGCCGCGTGAGCATGTAATCCGCCAGCACCACCTCCCTCGGCACGCCCAGGGCAAGCAGAATGATGGCCGCGGCAAATCCCGTACGGTCCTTGCCGGCCGCGCAGTGCACCAGAAAACGGGCCTCGTCCAGATCGAGGATTTCGCCGAACATCCGCGCGTAGGTTGCATTCTGCGAGGCGGCGAAATCGCGGTTGATCTCCAGCATGAAGTCGTACATTTTGCGTGCGTCCCCCGTCTGCTGACCGACCTCCTCGAAGAAGCGGGCGTTGCTGCCGGGGACGATGGGCAGACTGGCGGTGCGCGGCGCACCCGTCGCCGGCAACCGGCTGGGGTCGCTCTGTTGCTCTTCCGTGCGGCGGAAATCGCAGACCAGGTCCAGCCTGAGACTCGCGAGCAGCTTCACGTCCTGATCGCTGAGCCCGGACAGCTGTCCCGAGCGAAACAGGTAGCCCCATTTCACGTGGCGCCCGTCAGCGGTGCGATAACCGCCGAAGTCGCGGAAATTGGGCGTGCCCTGCATGCCGAGGCGGCGCTCGCCGGCGACCACTTCGGTGCCGTGCTGGTCGCACAGACGAAAGGTGTGACGGCCGACCGGCAGCCCGGTGAGGCGGATCTTGCCGGGTTCGACACGGCATTCGGCTTCCAGCGGACCCTGCTCGGCGAGCGCCTCGACAGTCACCTCCGTTCCGGGGCGGCTGGCCTGCCACTCTACATGGTATTCGCCGTCCGGCTCGCGCCAGATATGTACGGCATCGGGTATCAACATAGTACAGTTGTCATCTATCGCGTTCGGAACGATTGCAAGCTAACAGGTGATTATGACCCTTTGTATTCAAACACCGCCCGCAACAGTGTCTTGATCAGGCTGAGCTGCATCTCCAGCGCCTCTTCGCTGAACGGGTCCCGGCCCAGCAGATCCCGGTACATGGGCGCCATGGTCACATAGGACATCACCAGATTGTTGAAGGCCATCACCGCCCAGGGCTGCAGCCCGGTATTCTCGAACAGCGAGATCGCCTCGCCGTCGATCTTGACCCGCGGCTCGAACATCGGCCGGAACAGGCGGTCGATCAGTTCGTTGGTGTGGGGCCCGCCGGAGAGGGCCGCGTGCTGCAGCAGGCGCGCCAGGTTGGGATTGGCGTGGTGCTGGCGCACGATGGTTTCCAGCCAGAAGAGCACGCGCTCGTTGGTCACCGGGCCGCTCTCCAGTTTCAGCAGGGGCGCGGAAAATTCCGCGAGCAGGCGCTCCAGGACCGCCTCGTACAAGGCCTCCTTGTTCTTGAAATGGTTGTACAGGCTGGGCGAGCGGATACCGACGCGGTCCGCCACGTCCCCCAGCGAAGTAGCGCTGTAGCCCTTCTCCGCAAAGAGATTCTCCGCCGCGTCGAGGATACGGTCGGCGGTGCCGGAAGATCTGGCCCTGGAAACTGCCTGGTTTGCCATGATTACGGCACCTGCGCGGGTGAAAGAGCGCTAAGTTATCAACTAATAGCCATTAGTATAGCGCAGCCCTGCCCCCGGCGGCCAGCGCGGGCAGTGGCTCACTTTGAGTGATAAGGGGCTGTTCACACTATTCGGGCCGAACCTGGTGAACGCCCACCGCATAGACTCAGAGTGAGCCACTGCCCCGCCGCGGCGGTTGACAATATCGGAGGCAGTGTGAATAATCGCGCCTCCCAATCAGACCCATCCCGAGGACAGACCCAGTGGCCAACTCACCACAAGCGAGGAAACGCGCCCGCCAGACGGAAAAGCGCCGCACGCACAACGCCAGCCTGCGCTCGCTGGTGCGCACCGTGATAAAGAAAGTCAACGCGGCCATCAGAGCGGGCGACGCCACCGCGGCCCGGGCGGCCTACGACAGCGCCGTGCCGGTCATCGACCGCATGGCGAACAAGGGCATCATTCACAAGAACAAGGCGGCGCGCCACAAGAGCCGCCTGAACGCCCAGATCAAGGCCCTGGCAGCCTGACCGGCGTCGAGAGCGGCTCTCGTTCGGACCGCCCCGGCGCAAGACCATTACAAATCGACACCAACACAAAAAAGCCGGCACTTGAGCCGGCTTTTTTGTGTGTAGCAGTTGGTGTTTACCAGTCGCCCGCCGGACCCCGTCCGGCGGGCGAGCGAGCTTCAGGCGGCGTCGCTGGCGTCCGCCTCGGCTGCGCCGGCAAGTTTCGACGCGAAATCCTCTTTCATGGTCTGCTCGTAGGCCTGGGCCTCGCCAGTATCCAGGGGACGCTCCAGTGACGACCAGTCTATGTCGCCGTCGGTGGCGAGGTTTTCGAACTCGAGAATGCCCAGGGACTCGAACTTCGGCCGTACCGTTTCGGTGAGCAGGCCGATCCTGTTGAGGTTGGGAACCACGCGCTGAAACAGCAGATTGCGGAAGGTGGACATCACAAACCCCTCCAGCACCTTGCAGCGGGCTTCCTCGACGTCCCAGCCGAAGTGGCGGAAGACATCCGTGGCCACCAGGCGTTCGCGGCTGATCGCGCAGGCCTCGTAGGCGAACTGCGCCCGCTCCTCGATTTCCTCGTCCGAGAGGGTCTTGACGAATTCCTCGAGGTAGTTGACGCCGAAAGTCACGTGGCGCGCCTCGTCGCGGGTCACCAGGTACACCACGTCCTTCAGGACCGGATCGGGCGTCGTTTCGCGCGTGGTGGCGAAAGCGGACAGGGCCAGCCCCTCGATTACGATCTGCATGCCGATGAATTTCATGTCCCAGCGCGAATCGGTGAGGATCTTGTCGATGATGCTCTTGAGGTGTGTATTGATCGGATACATCATGCCGATGCGCTTTTGCAGGTATTTGTTGAATACCTCCACGTGCCGCGCCTCGTCGAAGGTCTGGGAACCGGCGTAGAGCTTCGCGTTCAGGGTGGGCGCGCAGGAACACAGCTGCGAGGCCACCAGCAGCGCCCCCTGCTCGCCGTGCAGGAACTGGGACAGGCTCCAGGCGTTCATATGCAGCCAG
Source organism: Halioglobus sp. (assembly GCA_034521205.1). GTDB lineage: Bacteria > Pseudomonadota > Gammaproteobacteria > Pseudomonadales > Halieaceae > Marimicrobium. Next base: position 679,906 of record JAXHMT010000004.1, on the reverse strand, counting down.
AATTCGTCCTTGGTCGCCTCGTCCATGTCCAGGTAAGGCTGGTAGTCGTGCAGGTTCATCAACTCCGGCGAGCGGGTTTCCTCCGGCCAGGGGCGGTCCCAGTCGATGTCGATCTCGGCATCCCAGTTGAGCTGCTTGCCCAGGTCGTACAGCTTCTTGATGCGATCGTCCTGAATCTTGTAATCCCAGTTGTAGGAACCGTTCAGCGGCGTCTGGAAGATCTCCGCGATGTGGTCGACATGCTCGCTGGTCAGCACGTCGTCGATATCGGGGCCTTCCTTGGGGTAGTCGGCGCCCGCGAAGCGCTGAATCTTGCGCGGCGTGTCTTCAGTCCATTCCATTTTCATAACAACCTCCTTCGGTTTTTTTCCATGGAATCGACTATGCGCGACAGCCGCAAGACCGACAAGGTAAAGTCTTGTCAAATTGCAGTCATTTATGGCCAAATAGGCGGATGGCCCACCCCACCACACCGGCGCCCTACGCCCTCATTCTCATCGACATGGTCGAGAATCGCGGCTGCGATCGGGAACAATTGCTGGCCGGCACTTCACTGGCCGATTCGGGCGTGTCGGACATCGGCGCCCGCGTCAGCGATACCGATTTTCGCCAGCTCGTCGCCAACGCCCTGGAACTCACCGGGGATCCCGCGCTGGGGCTGAAACTCGGCCTGCGCCTCAACCTCAGCGCCCACGCCATCCTGGGGCAGGCGTTCATGACCTGCCGCGACCTCGGCCAGGTCATGGATCTGCTGCTCAAGTACTACCATCTGCTGGCGTCGGGACTGGACCTGGAACTCGAATTCTCCGGCGAACAGTGTGCGCTCACCGTGCTGACGGCACCGGAGGAGATCGACGAATGCTTCGGCTACGAGCTGCTGTACGGCGCGTTCATCAACACCCTGCGCGGCATGCTGAATTCGCCCGACCTCAGCCTGCGCATGGAGCTGCCCTACCCGGAACCGGAGCACTCGGACCTCTACTACGAAGTGCTAGGCGACGATATTCACTTCGGTTGCCCCCAGGGGCGCATCCTGTTCCACCGCGGCTGGCTGGAGACCCCACTGCCCTCCTCCAATCCGGTCCTGCGCGAACTGTACGAGGCCGAGTGCGCGCGCCTGCTGGCCGATCTGGAGGGCGCGGACTCCGTGGCGGAGCAGACACTGCGCCTGCTGCGCAAACTGGAGGGCCAGTACCCGCAGATGCCGCAGATCGCCAACATGCTCAACCTGAGCCCGCGCACCTACCGGCGGCGCCTCGATGCAGAGGGACAATCCTTCCAGAAACTGCTCGACCGCGTACGCGGCGAACACGCCACGCGGTATCTGCAGAACACCCGACTGCCCCTGTCCACCATCGCCTACCTGGTCGGGTTCAGCGACGCCTCCAACTTCCGCCGCGCCTATATCAAGTGGACGGGCAAGGCCCCGCTGACGATACGCGATGGCTGAGGCCCTGGGAGTCTGCCTGGGCCGGGAAGCGGCGCGGCGCATTGCGCGGGAGGGCTGGTCGGCGCAACTGTTCGACCTGCTGCTGGGCGCCTCGGGCGGCGCCAAATGGCTGATCCTGGGCCACCTGGACCGGTTGCTGTTCGGCGACTTCCTGCAGCGCAGCGGCAGGCCGATCACCGCGCTGGGCTCCTCCATCGGCGCCTGGCGCCACGCCTGCCTGGCCAACCCGGATCCGGTCGCGGCGATCGACCGTTTCGAGCGGGCCTACCTGCAACAGCAGTACAGCTCGCGGCCGAGTGCCGACGAGGTCAGCGAGGTCAGCCTGGCCATGCTGCGCAATCTGTTCGGCCCCTCCGGCGCAAGTCACCTCGTCGATCACCCGCGCATTCGTTCGCACATTGTGACGAGCCGCGGCCTCGGTCCGGCGGCATCCTCGTCGAACGCTGTACTGGCCACGGCGATGGGCGGCGCCGCCCTCGGCAATACGCTCAGTCGTCGCCTGCTCAGGCTGCAATTCCAGCGCGTGGTGTTCCATACCGGCACCCGGCCGGACCGGCATCTGGGACTGCGGGATTTCCGCACCCACTACAGCCGCCTCAACGTTGACAATATCACCCCCGCTCTCCACGCCAGCGGTTCCATACCCTTCGTGCTCACGGGGGAACGGGACATCCCCGGCGGCCCGCCCGGACAGTACTGGGACGGCGGCATCATCGACTATCACTTTGATCTTACCCAGTACCACGGCGACGGCCTGATTCTCTACCCGCATTTCAGCGAGCGACTGTTCCCCGGCTGGTTTGACAAATTCCTGCCCTGGCGCGGCGTGGCGCCACGGGACTTCGAGCGGCTGGTGCTGCTGTATCCGCGCCCCGAGTTCATCGCCGACCTGCCCTGTGGCAAGATCCCCGATCGCGCCGATTTCACGCGGCTGGGGCACGAGGAGCGGCTGCGCTACTGGGAGACCTGCATCGAGCGCAGCCGCGCCCTGGCGGAGGAGTTCGCGGAGCTGCTGCAGCGCAGCGATCCCCTGCGGGGCGTCGCGGTATTGGACTGAGCGGACCGCGGAGCGGACACCCCGCCCCGCTCAACCGTTCCCGGTTGCCGCCGCGAAGAACTGTCCGCCGGACAGTCGATAGACGGCGCCGCAACATTCCCGCGTCAACATCGCATCCACGACAGCGGCTTCCTCGCTGAAGGCGACGCTGCGACGGCCATCGGGCAGGTCGAAAACGGCGATGGCCCGCCACGGATCCATGCCCCGGTAGAGCACCGTATAACCGGCGACGGTCGCCTCGCCCCGGTAGTCGCCGATCAGTTCCCGCACGTCGGTTGCCGCGCGCACCTCGTCGGATACGTCCGCAAAAGCCCAGCCGCCGGGCGGCGGCTCCGTCGACCAGAGGCAGCAGGCCTGCTTCGTGACCAGTCCGCTCACCGCGGTGATCAGTCCCGGCTCCCCGGGATTGCGGCGCAGGAGCTGCGCCATTCTGGCGGTGGCCTGGAACACAAAATTGTTCAGCGGCCCACCGCCGAAGGTCATGCCGCCGGTGACGCTGACATCCTCCTCGGGGTCGAGGCCGAATTCCCGCTGCTGCACGCGTACGGCAAAGGGAAAACAGGAGTACAGCTCGCGCAGGCGCACGTCGCCGAGCTCTATACCGGTCAATTCCGCAATCCTGCGGCCGGCGATACGGAAACCCTCGCTCGCGCCGAGGTCCCCGCGACTGGCAATCACCGTCATGAAATTGGATTCGGTGGAAGCCAGCGGAAACAGCCATTTGTCCCGCGGGATACCCAATTCCTCCGCTATCCCCGCGGAACACAGGATAAGACCGGCCGCCTGGTCGACGTTCCACTGGCTGTTGTGCAGCTTGGTGTAGGGAAAAGCGAGCATGCGATTGTCCGCACAGTGATCGCGGATGAACGGGGCATCGACCGGCTCGCGGGTCCAGGCATCCGGATTCTGCGCGGCGATGACGCTCATCCTCGCGTAGAGCCGCGCCATCCGGTCGCGGTGCTCCGCCACGGTCAACCCCTGCCGGTAGCGCAGCGCGCTGTCCATGATCGCGTAGTAGCCCACGGGCATAGCCAGGCCGGCCGCCGACTCCACCTCCGACATGAGTTCCGCGTCGGGCCGCAACAAAACATCCGGTTCGACCTCGCCCTGCTTGGTCTCGGGCGCTTCCCCGCCGGCGCGCGCCGCGCACTGCTGCCGGTAGCGCGCCTCGCCGCCGGTCACCAACAGCACCCCGGCCTCGCCCGCGGCGATACGCCGGCAGGCGCGGTTCAACAGGCTCTGCTGCAGGATGCCGAAATCGGCGAGCAAGGTCGTTGCGGCGGTCGCGCCCAGACGCTCCGCGAGGATCCTGCCCGGGTCCCGATAGCCCCAGAGACTGTTGGGTACCATGATCTCGTCGGCCCGTGTGAGCAGTGCGCCACTGCCGGCGTCCTCGGCGGCGGCGCGCAGCGCCCGTTCCATCAGTGCGACGGGCTCCAGCGCCGCGCGGTAGTCCTCCAGTTTCTGCTGCACGGCCGCCGCCCCCACCAGCACCGGGGTATTGGCGGGACAATCAGGCATTGATGAACTCGCCGGCGTACCACTGCAACATCTGGATTTTCTCTTCCAGCGGTTTATCCGGCTCCATCTCGTAGACGTTGCGGAAGGCGATGATCACATTGGTCACACCTATGCTCTCCAGTTCCTCGATGCCCTCCCGGGTGAAGGCATTCTGCCCGGTGGTGAAAACCTGGAAAGGTTTGTCCGCGGTGCCGTACTCCTCCCGCAACTGATGAATGCGGTCGATATAGCCGCCGAGCTGCTCCATATCGGCCCCGGCGCACATCCAGCCGTCGCCGACACGGGCGGCGCGTTTCAGGGCGGGCTCCGCGTGCCCGCCTATGAGCACGGGCGTCGGTTCGCTCGGGACGGGGTTCATCTTGTTGGCGGGCATGGACAGCAATCTCGCCCTCGTAGCCGAAGTACTCGCCGCTCTCCAGGCCGCGCAGAATATCGATCTGCTCGTCGAAACGTTTGCCGCGCTTCTCCCAGGGGACGTTGCAGACGGCGAAGTCCTCCTCCCAGGGGCTGATGCCGACACCGAAATCGAAGCGATTGCCGGACAGGACCTGAATACCCTGCACCTGCTTGGCGACCACCGGCGCCTGTCGCACCGCCAGCTTGTAGACGAACGTCGCGAAGCGGATTTTCTCGGTGACGGCGGCCATGGCGGCCACCGCGATGAGACTCTCCACAAAGGGCACGCTCTCGAGAAACTCGCGACTGCCGTCCTTGTTGTAGGGGTACTTGGAACTGGCCTCCTGCGGATAACAAATACTGTCGGGAATGGTGATACCGTGGTAACCCGCCTCCTCGGCTGCCCGCGCCAGAGGCAGGTAATGGTCCGGTTCGCACATGCCCACCTGATAGCTGAATTTCATGATCGTTCTCCTTTGCCGATGGCGATTGCGTTGATTCGGGAATGAAGGGATGGAAAGACATACTCTAGCTGCTATACGGACAAGATGTGTGGCGACGGCCAAAATTGTGTGCCATGGCTCCAAATACTGAACCCTGTGCCGCTACGCCCGTGAAACGGGCACCCACCGCCACCTGTTACGCGGGCGCGGGCCCCGCGGATTGCCGGCATCCCGGATGAGACCGCCGGCGGCCGGACGCACGCAGCGGCCCGCGCCGGGTCGGTCCGGGAGCCGGGTCACGGCACACAAGGGTCCAAAACGTTACACTGGTCACAGCGCGGCGGCCGATTTGCCGGGCTTATGGCCAATATAATTCGCATCAAAGCCCGATTCTGACATAATGACCGCCCCTCTAATTGCGAGAATCGCCAGTGCAAGCGCGGCTGCCCGGCGCCGGAAAAGGACAGGACAAAGCATGACCGTAGACATTCAGAGTGCCCAGACATTCACGGATATGGCGCCCTCTCGACTCATCGAGGAAGCCCTCAAACGCCACGAGGGTACTCTCTCCGACAACGGCGCCCTGCTGGTCACCACCGGCAAGCGCACCGGTCGCTCGCCCGCGGACCGATTCATTGTCAAGGAACCGAGCACCGCGGACAGCATCGACTGGGGCAGCGTCAACCGCCCTTTCGAACCGGACAAATTCGACGCCCTGTGGGAACGCGTCGAATCCTACCTGGCCGGCCGCGACCGCTTTGTCTGCCACCTCCATGTGGGCGCGCACAGCGAGCACTATATTCCCGTGCAGGTGACGACCGAGACCGCCTGGCAGGCGTTGTTCGGACGCAACATGTTTATCCGGCCCGACAGCTATAACAGCGGGAAAAAATCCGAGTGGCAGGTACTCAATGTGGCCGGTTTCGCCTGCGACCCCGAGCGCGACGGCACCCACTCCGACGGCGTGGTCATCATCAATTTCGCGCGACGCCGGGTACTGCTGGCGGGCATGCGCTACGCGGGCGAGATGAAGAAGGCCATGTTCTCGGTGCAGAACTTTCTGCTGCCGGAAAAGGACGTCATGCCCATGCACTGCAGTGCAAACGTCGGCGAGGAAGGGGATACCAGCCTGTTTTTCGGGCTGTCGGGCACCGGCAAGACCACCCTGTCGGCCGATCCCGACCGCTACCTCATCGGCGACGACGAGCACGGTTGGGCCAAGGGCTCGGTGTTCAATCTCGAAGGCGGGTGCTACGCCAAAACCATCGACCTGAGCCGGGAAAACGAACCGGTCATATGGGACGCGATCCGTTTCGGCGCCATCATCGAGAATGTCGTTCTCGACGAACAGGGCCGGGCGGATTACTCCGATACCAGCCTCACCGAGAACGGGCGGTGCTGCTACCCGCTGGAACACGTGGAAAGACGCACCGAGAGCAATGCCGGCGGTGAGCCCGCCTGCGTGATTTTCCTGACCTGCGATGTCTCCGGCGTGCTCCCGCCCGTCTCCATCCTGTCCAAGGAGGCGGCCGCCTACCACTTCCTGAGCGGCTACACGGCGCGCGTGGGTTCCACCGAACTGGGCGCCGAGGCGGGCATCAATCCGACCTTCTCCACCTGTTTCGGCGCGCCCTTCATGCCCCGCCCGGCGAGCGATTACGCCGAATTGCTGATGAAGCGCATCGAGGACTTCGGCAGCCAGGTGTACCTGGTCAACACCGGATGGACCGGCGGCTCCGGCGCGCCCGGCGGCGGCGGCTCGCGTTTCCCGATCCCGGTGACCCGCGCGGTGGTACGCGCCTGCCAGAGCGGCGCCCTGCTGAACGCAAAGACCCGGCACCTGGATACCCTCAACCTGGATTTTCCCGTCGACGTCCCGGGTGTCGACGCCGGGTACGTCGATCCGCGCACCGGGTGGGGCGACGCGGACGCCTACGAGGAACAGGCACGCAAACTGGCCGCTCTGTTTACGCAAAACATTCGCAGCTTCGAAGTCTCCGACGCCATCCTCGCCGCGGGGCCGAAACCCGCTTAGGCCCTCGCCGCCGGCCCAAAACCGCGTAGCCCCTCGCCACCAGCATCACCCACCGATGATTTCATTTCGCCGTCACCCCCGCGCAAGCGGGGGTCAAGCGGCCGTCATGAACCCACGACGCGGACAATGGTGGGTGGCCCCTGGATCCCCGCTTGCGCGGGGATGACGGCCACCCCGCGCATGCACAGGGGACCCTGTATTCAGATTTTGTCCATGGCATCGGTGAACGACGGCCGCCGCAACAGGACGCGAGCGGCAACCTGTTCGCCCAACAGGTACAGGCAGGGCACCAGCAGCAGCGTAACACCCGTCGCGAACAACACGCCAAAGGCGAGGGAAATCACCATCGGGATCATGAACTGGGCCTGGATGCTGGTCTCGAACATGATCGGCAGAAGCCCCACAAAGGTGGTCAGCGAAGTGAGAATAATGGGGCGGAAACGATCCTGGCCGCCCTCCAGCAATGATTCGACCAATGTATGGCCGCGGGCCCGATACTGGTTGATCCGGTCGATCAGTACCAGGTTGTCGTTGACCACCACGCCCGCCGCGGCGATCACGCCGAGCAGGGAAAACATGCTGATCTGCCAGTCGAAAATCGCGTGCCCGAAGATGGCGCCCATGATGCCGAACGGCACCGCCGTCAGTACCAGCAGTGGCTGGAAATAAGAGCGAAAGGGTATTGCCATCAGGGCGTAGACTATAAGCATGGCCAGGCCCAGGTAGGTCAGCATGGCGCGCAGGAATTCGCTCTCTTCCAGCAGTTCGCCGTCCAGCGACATGGTCAGACCAGGATAGCGCCGCTGCAACCCGGGCAGGTGCTCGCTCATGACCTCGTCGACAATTGCCCGGGGATCGGACACACCGCGCAGAACATCCGCCGTCATCTTCAGGGTGCGCTTGCGGTCCAGCCGGTCAATGGTCAGGTATCCCGGCCGGTAGCGAATCTCGGCCACGGTATCGAAGGGCACTTCGTCACCCGCCGGTGTGCGCACGCGCATGGCGCTCAGGTTTTCCACGGAAACGCGCTCTTCCTCCGGGTAACGCACCATGACGCGCACATCCTCCCTGGTGCGGGGAATCCGCTGTGCCTCGGCCCCATAGAATGCCTGGCGAACCTGGCGCGCCAGGTCGGCGAGGGTAATGGACAGATTCTCCGCGGCGGGCTTAAGTCCCAGCTCGATCTCCTCGCGGGGCAACTGCAGTGTGTCGTTGATGTTGTACACGCCCGGATACGCCGCCAGTACATCTCGCAGCTCCCGCGCGACGCTGCGCAAATCTTCCAGGGAAGGGGAGGTCAGCACCAGACTGATCGGGCTGCCCATCTCGTTCAGTGTATAGTCCAGCTCGAATTTCTCCACGGGGCCCGGATCGCCGATGGCTTCGCGCCAGCGCTCGGACAGCTCTCTGATATCGACGTCGGCGGAACGCGCCTCGATCCAGGCCCTGACCTCGTTCTCCCCGGCATAGGTGAACACATGACCAACGATTGTCTCGCCCTCGGGGAAGCGGGGGTCGCTGTTGTACGCTTCCCTGATTTGCAGCGCGGCCGACTCCACCTGCTCCATGAGTGCCAGGGAATGACTGTACGGCCCGCCCTCGGGCAGGGTGATTTCCACCTCGCTGTGGTCGGCGGTGACAGCCGGAAAGAAGGCGGAGCGCAGCCAGCCGCCGCCGTACAGCGCCAGGCTCACCAGCAACGCGACCACAAAGACAGCCGCCACCAGCAGGTTGGCGCGCAGACAGCGCGCCAGAAACGGCCGGTAAACACGCTCCGCGAAATTGGTCATTGCCTGTGCGATCGTTTCCCGAATCACCTCGAGCCGGGCCAGGGGCGCGTACTTGCTGCGGTGCAGCGGCCGCATGTGGGCCAGGTGCGCCGGCAGTATCCACATGCATTCGATCAGTGAAAACGTCAGGGCCGCGATCACCACGATGGGCAGTGGCACCGCCGCGGTGGCCATTTCCCCCGGCAGGAACAGCATGGGCGCGACAAAAATCATGGTGGAAATGACCGCGAACATCACCGGTTTCACCACTGCCCGGGTGCCGGTGACCGCGCCTCTGGCGCCCGCCTCGCCCGCCGACTGATGGGCGTGCACGGATTCGCCGACAATGATGGCATCGTCCACCACGATGCCCAGAATCAGGAGAAACGCCATCAGCGAGACCATGTTCAGACTTACGCCCGTATAGGGCAGCACGAAGAACGTGCCCATGAACGCCACGGCGATACCGACGCAGACCCACAGGGCGAGCAGCGGCCTGAGAAAAACCATCAACACCAGAAACACCAGCGCCAGCCCGCCCAGGCCGTTTTTGATCAACATGTCGGTGCGTTCGCGAAACGGCTGCGCCTCGTCCCGCCACAAGTTCAGTACCACACCCTCGGGCAACCGCTCGCGCGCCTCATCCAGCCAGCGATGCACCGACGCGCTGGTGGCCAGCGTGTTCGGATTGCTGGTCACGTAGATGTGCAAATTGTGCGCCGGCATATCGTTCAGGCGCATCCGGGCATCCGTGTCTTCGAAACCGTCCCTGATCGCGGCGATATCGCCCAGCACGATCTGGGTACCGTCGCGAGTGCTCAGCAGGGGGATACGCTCGAAATCGGGGCGGTCGTAGGCCTGCCCCCGCGTTTGCAGGAGCAGGTCGCCCTCGCCGGTCTGCAGTGCTCCGGCCGGCAGGTTGATCGAATAGGCGCGGATGGCGGCAACCACATCGTCGAAGGTCAGACCGTAGCGCCGCAGGGTGTACTCCGAGACCTCCACCGACACTTCGTAGGGCCGGGGGCTGCTCAGCTCCACCACCGCCACGTCGGGTTGCCTCGCCAGGTCGTCGCGCAGGCGCTCGCCCAATTCCTTGAGCTGACGTTCACCGATATCGCCGGCCAGCGTCACCATCGCCAGGTGATGGCGATGCGCCAGTTCGGTAACGATGGGCCGCTCGGCATCCGCGGGAAAAGTCGATATGGCATCCACCCGCGTCCTGACCTCCGAGGTCAGACGCTGCATATCGTAGTCGGGCTCCGCCTCGATCAACACCGTGCCCATGCCCTGTCGTGCGGTGGAGCGGATCTCCTTGACGCCATTGAGGTCGTGCACCGCCTCCTCGATGCGCATGCAGATCTGCTGCTCGACCTCCCTGGGCCCCGCGCCGGGATACGGCATGGTCACACTGACCGTGTTGAGTTCGAAATCGGGAAAGTATTTCTTGTCCATCGCGGGGATCGCGAGGATACCCCCGATGATGAGGAACACCATCAGCAGGTTCGCCGCGATGGGATTATCCACAAACCAGCGGATCGGGCCGCCCATGTCAGCGCGCGGCCTCTCCGCGTGCAACGGCTTTGCCGCCGGCCAGCTCAGCCGCCGTCTTCACCCGCACTTCGGTTCCGGCGACAAGGCGCCCCGGTTCGCGCACCACGACCCGGTCGCCGGCCTCCAGGCCCTGAACCCAGGCAATACCCGGATCGCTGTCGAGCAGCCGAACGGATTTCACCCGGGTGCGCTGGTTGCCGTCCACGATGGCGACCGACCCGTCGCTGCGCAGTGCCGAGCGCGGCAGGCGACTGACGCCGGGCAGCGGACGGCCGCCGATCGCGGCATCGACAAACATCCCCGGCAACAGCGGCGGGCGTTCACTTGCGGCGTCCCTGGCAAAGGGTTCATGCACCTCGGCGACCGCGTAGACCACCCGGCTGTTTTCATCCATGCTGGCAGCCGTGCGCACGACGCGGCCGCGCCACTCCCACTCGCGGTTGGCAAAACGGGCGCGCAGCGTGACCGGGGGGCCGTTGTCCCGCGCGGCCGCGTTATCCTCCCGCGTCAGGGGCAGATCGAGCAGCGCCACCTGCCCCCCGTCAGCGGCAGGCGCACCTCCACCACATCCGTGGAGTACACGGCAGCGATGGGTGTGCCGGGGGAGACGAACTGTCCGATATCGACATGTTTCTGGCTGACGCGGCCGTTGAAGGGCACGGCGACGGAGGTGCGTTCCAGATCCAGCCGCGCCGCCCGCAGGTCCGCACGGGCCGACTCCAGCGAAGCCTGCGCGGCGGCGATCTGCGGACGGCGCAGGAACAGCTCGTTGGCCTCCTCGCTGCCCAGTTCGCGCCATTCCCTCCGCGCCTGGCGGGCGCGGCCGCGCTCTTCCGCCAGGCGCTGCTCCGCCGCCGCGACCTGGGACTGCGCCCGGACGATCGCCAGTTCGTAGTCGACATCCTCGATCTTGACCAGCTCTTGACCGGCGAGGATGAAACCGCCCTCGGCAAAGTGTTCGGCGACCCGCTCCACCCGCCCGCTCACGCGGCTGACCAGTTCGATCTCGCGCTGCGGCCTGACGGTGCCCTGGGTTTGCACCGACAACGCCCGCTGCTGCGGGTCGGCGACCATTACTTCCACCAGCGGCGGGGCAAGTACCGGCGGCGGTTCGGGCTCCGGTTCGGGTTTGCCGACCAGCAGGCCGTAGGCCGCTCCGCCGCCGACCAGCAGCACGATTACCGCCGATAACCCGTTGCGGGCCCAGGTCAATGCCATGGCTTCGAGATTCCGAATGTGCGTGGCGGCACAGTCTAGCCTGCGCGGATGATTACAGTCCAAGTAATACGACCAAAACTGGACTAACGACTACCCGGGACTAGCCAATTCGACGACCGTCCGGACCGCCATTGACCTCTCCGCGAAAGCGCACGAAATTAGTATGTTTATTCTAATTAATTCCGCTACCTTGCCTCTCAACTGGTGGAGAAACCACCGGCCACCAAACCAGAGGAGATGAATCATGGCTGAACAGACAGCAAAGCAAAAGGCGGCCACTGCAAAAACCGCCCCCAAAAAAGCCGCTCGGAAGACTGCCCCTAAAAAGGCCGCCACCCAGCGCAAGACGGCGACGAGTCGCAAGCCCGCGACCAAGCGCAAGACGGCGGCACAGCGCAAACCCACTGCACGCACGAGCGCCCGGAGAACGTCCACCCAGGACATCGCCACCCGCGCCCAGGAGGCCGGCAGGGCCGCATTTCTGGTAAGCCTCGGCTTCTACGGCAAGGCCTTCGACGAGGCCCAGGAGCGCTTCGAAAGCCTCCAGGATCGTCTTGAAAAGCGCCGCAAGAACGCCGACAAGCTGTACCGGGAACTGGTCAAGCGCGGTGAGAAGGTAGAGAAGGACGCCCGCAGCGCCCTGGATGACCTGGATCTGGACAACCTGACAGACCGCAAAAAGCTGGAAGCGCGGCTCGAAAAGGCCAGGGCTCGCCTGGAAGAGCTCAGGGATTCAGTCGGCTTTAAATCCGCCGCCTGAACGGCAATCACACCCAGGACCATTCTTTCCCCGGCAACGGGGACTCTTTGGGGGCCACTTGGTGGCCCCTTTTTTTTGTGCCCTCTCTCCTCGCCGTGACCCGGACAGGTCGCCAACTTCAAATTATGGGCTAACCTGTCCTAATAGGCGGCCCGGCGCGGCGTCTCCTGACGAAAGAGGGCATCGGGGGTTGGACAGCATGAGCGATGAGAAGAGCAAGGTCACGGACAAGGCCAGCGAGATTGCCAAGCATATCTGGCTGGCGGGTTTGGGCGCCTATGGCAAGGCCGTGGAAGACGCCCAGGGAAGACTGGAGAGAGCGATGGAGCCCCCCAAACTGTTCAAGGATCTGGTGAAAGCCGGCAGTGCGCTGGAAGATGATGCCCGCGAGGCCCTCGGCAATACCGCGAGCGCACGGCAGTCGGTGGAAGACCGCATCGCCCGGGTGCGGGACAACTTTTACATGCAGCGCCCCGCACGGGTCGAGGATCTGGCGGCGTTGCAGAAAAAGATCGACCAGCTGAACCGCAAGGTGGATGCGCTGAACAGGGCGCTGCAGCAACAAGGCATCGCAGTGACTCCAGCGCGCGGCGGCGCGAAAGCGGCGCCCAAAAAGAAGGGCGCTGTAAAGAAATCGCCGGGCGCCGGGCGCACCGCCGCAAAAAAAAGTCCGGCCGGGAAGAAAAAATCGCCCGCCAGAAAGGGCGCAACGGGCAAAAAGGGCGCCCCCCGCGGCACAACCGGCAAAGGATCCACCAAAGACTGACGCGACGCCTCCATGAAAACCAGGGATCGGATTCTTCACACCAGCCTGGCACTTTTCAATGAGGAAGGTGAGGCTGAAGTCACGACGGTCGATATCGCCAACGAGGTCGATATCAGCCCGGGCAATCTCTACTACCACTTCAAGGGCAAGGACCAGATCATCGCCGAGCTGTTCCAGCAGTACCAGCATGCCCTGACCACAACACTGACCGCACCGATCGAGGGGCCGCTCAGCGAGGATCGCAACAGCACGGAAACCAACTGGTTCTATCTTTATGTGGTGATGGAAGAGATGTACCAGTACCGCTTTTTGTACCACAACCTCGACAATATCCTGCACCGTTATCCGGATATACGGCGCGGCTTCAGCCGTCTGATCAAGCTCAAGCGGGCCGCCATGTTCGCTATCTGCCGGACGCTGATGCAGCAGGAGGTAATCGACGCGCGAGATCAGCAGCTGCTCGGCCTGGCGGATAACATGACGCTGAACCTGACTTTCTGGTTCAATTACGACGATCTGGTGCACAACGGCCGCCCCCGTGAGATCACCATCCACCAGGGTGTGCTGCAACTGCTGGGCATGGTGGCACCCTATCTGGGGGACAACGAGCTCAGTTTCTACCATGACTGCGAAGCCCTGTACGCGCAGATGCTCGAAGGCCTCGCACAATCGTGACTCGCGAGGGGTCCCGCGGGTAGGGCGTCAGTTGCAATGTTTCTATTCCTTTGCGACGGCATGGGACCGTTTATGGTTTACTGGAACATGTCAAGATCCCTTTTAATCGTTATCGCATGGCGACCGCATGGGGCGGTATAGGGCACACTGGAACATGCCAAAATCCCTATTAAATGCTATCGCATGGCGACCGCATGGAGCGGTACAGGGTCCACTGGAACACGCCAAAAAGCGCACCTCCTTGTGCAGGCTCGGGTGGCGACGTCCTGTCGCCACACGGTTCCAGTGGACCCTGTACCGCCCCATGCTGACGCAATCAGCTGAAACTTATGTGGTACTTTCGCGCATGCCGGGCAGCGTGAGGTCCCGTCCATCTGCTATTATTCGTGTTCCCCGTTCACAAACCCTTTGAGGAGTAGCCCAACATGAGCATCCAGACCGGCGACAAAATTCCTGCCTGCACACTGAAAACCATGGGCGAGGAAGGCCCGACAGACATCACCACCGACGAGATTTTTTCCGGCAAGAAGGTGGTCCTGTTCGCCGTGCCCGGCGCCTTTACGCCGGGCTGCAGCCAGACGCACCTGCCGGGCTACGTGGCCAACGCCGACAAGATTGTGGCGTCAGGCGTGGACACGATCGCCTGCGTCGCGGTCAACGACGCTTTTGTGATGGACGCGTGGGGCAAGGCGCAGAACGCCGAGGAGATTCTCATGCTCGCCGACGGCAACGGCGATTTCACGGAGGCACTGGGCCTCGAGCTCGACGGCACCGGTTTCGGCATGGGTCGACGCAGCCAGCGCTACGCCATGATCGTCGATGACGGCACCGTCACGCAGCTCAATGTCGAGCCCGGCGCCGGCATCGACGTGAGCTCGGCCGAAACCATCATGCAGCAGTTGTAGTTCCCGGGCCGGGAGGGCCGGCGCGTCTCAGGCGAGCAGCCAGTAACACATCAGGCTGATGACCGCGGCGCCCATGAAGTTCAATACCACCCCCTCCCGCGCCATACGCGCGGTGCTGATCATGCCGCTGCCGAAGACCACACTGTTCGGGGCGGTCGCCACCGGCAGCATGAAGGCGCAACTGGCGCTCATCGCCGCCGGCACCATCACGACTTCCGGGGGGATCCCCGCCGCCAGCGCCGCGCCCGCGAGCACCGGCATCAGCAGCGTGGTGCTCGCTGTGTTGGAGGTTGCCTCGGTCATGAAGGTGACCACAAGACATACGAGCAGGATCAGCAGATAGGTCGGCAGGCCGGCCAGACCGGCGAGCCAGTCGCCGAGCACGCCGCTGAGTCCCGAACTCACGAAGCCCACGGCCAGACAGATGCCGCCCGAGAACAACAGCAACACACCCCAGGGTATGGTGCTGGCCCGCTCCCAGTTGAGCAGCCGCTGGCCTTTGCCGTCGGGAATGACAAACATCAGTATCACGGCCAGCAGGGCGACGGAAGCGTCGTTGGCCTGGGGCAGGTCCAGCCAGGTGCTCCAGCCCCCAAACGGTTCGCTGCGGGTAATCCAGGCCAGGGCGGTCAGCCCGAACACACCCATTACCCGCCGCTCGGCCGTGCTCCAGGCACCGACCTCCGGAAGCACAACATGCACTGCGCCGCCCACATTGCGTGTCAGGACAAGCGCGATGGCCGGCACCATCACAAACACCACCGGTAGCGCCCAACTCATCCACTGCGTGAAACTGATCGATTCGCCGGTCGTCTGCGCGTAAACCTGCATGAACACCAGGTTCGGTGGCGTGCCGATGGGCGTGCCGATTCCGCCGACGCTGGCGGCGTAGGCGACTCCCAGCAGCAGCGGCGCCGCCAGCCGGTCGCGCTCCCGCACGGCCTCGAGCACCGCCAGTGCCACGGGCAACAGCATCAGCGTCGTGGCGGTGTTGGATATCCACATGCTCAACACGGCGGCCGCCGCCATGAAGCCCATCACCAGGCGCCGGCCACTGTGGGCCCCGAAAAGTCGCACCATGGACAGGGCGATCCGCCGATGGGCGCCGGAATGCTCCATGCCCTTGGACAGCAGGAAACCGCCAAGCAGCAGCAGTATCAGTGGCGAGCCGTAGGCCTGCCCCACCTCCGCCGGCGTCAGTACACCCAACAGCGGCAGCACCGCCAGTGGCAGCAGCGAGGTAATGGGAATGGGCACGGGCTCGAACACCCACCAGACGACGCACAGTGCGGCGACGAAACTCACGATCGCCATATCGGCGTCGTAACCCGACGCGCTGCTGACGGCCGCCGCCAACGATGCCAGCACCGGTCCGCCCCAGAGAGCCCAGGATCGCAACGCCAACACCCCTTGTTCCCCTCGATCCGCTCGCACCCACCCGGCGCGCCAGGGCGGGCCGGAAACTGCCGGACATCCTGTCCCAGGCGTGCGACGGTGTAAAGCCCGCGCTGGAGTACCCCTGCCGGCGCTAGCAAGGGCTTAGAAGATCGGCAACGAGTGGAAGTCTGACGTAAATCCGCCGAACTGCAGTTGATCGATCGCTTTGGCCGCCGCGTGGAGTACGTGCGGCTGTCCGTCACCGACCGCTGCGACTTCCGCTGCGTCTACTGCATGGGCGAGGACATGCAATTCGTGCCCAAATCCCAGGTCCTGACACTGGAAGAACTCGAGGAAGTGGGTCGAACCTTTGCCGAGCTGGGCGTGCGCAAGCTCCGCCTGACGGGCGGTGAACCACTGGTGCGCAACAACGTGCTGGAACTCGTCCGGGGCCTCGCACGCACACCGGGGCTCGACCAGCTGGCGCTGACTACCAATGGCTCCCGGCTCCACCCCATGGCGGACGAATTGCGCGAGGCGGGCATCAATCGCCTCAACATCAGTCTCGACAGTCTGCGGCCGCGCAGATTTCGCGAGTTGACCCGCCACGGCGACCTGCAGCAGGTGATCGCCGGTATCGACGCCGCGGTTGCCGCGGGTTTCCCGCGCATCAGGATCAACGCCGTCATCCTCCGGGGACGCAACGAGGACGAAGTACTCGATCTGGTGGCCTTCGCCAGGGAACGATCCATCGATATCGCCTTCATCGAGGAGATGCCACTGGGACGGATCGATGAACACGACCGCGCACTGAGTTTCTGCAGCAGCGCTCGTCTGCACGACACAATCGCCGCGCGGTTCCCGCTGGAGCCTCTCGGGGACCCTGGCGGCAGCGATGGTCCCGCGCGCTACTACCGCGTCCACGGCTCGACCACCCGTATCGGCTTTATCTCTCCGCACAGCAACAACTTTTGCCATCTGTGCAACCGTGTGCGCGTCACCGCCGAGGGCCGCCTGCTGCTGTGCCTGGGCAATGAGCACTCGGTGGACCTGCGCTCGGTACTGCGCGCGCCGGCTTACACCCGCGGACTGCTCAGGGAAGCCATAGTGGACGCCATGCAGCTCAAGCCGGAACGCCATCACTTTACGCTGGACGATGACCCGCAAATTGTTCGCTTCATGAACGCCACGGGCGGCTGAGCGGAGCATCAATTTCCGCTTCTCGTATCGACGAAGCCGCTCGGGTCGGGCAGGGCTGGACCGCCAAAGCACCTCCTGCAGCTCGGTGGCGACCTCGTCGCCACCGGTACGTGGCCCTGCCCGAGCTGGTGCGATAGATCCGACCCGCGGCTGACAGCGCTCTATTCGGGTCCGATCCGTATCGCGTACAATCGACGGTCTATCCGGCTGCCCCGCGCTCGCGGCGCGCCGGCCGCAGCACACTAGATCGGGGAACTTCCTTGCTGGCACAAGATTTTCCACAGCTCGCATCGGTCGAACAGATCGAAGAGGCGTTCGAGTCCCACGGCTACATCTGCAGCCGCAAAATCGCCACGGCCGTCTTTCTGTCGTTCAAGTTGCGCAAACCGGTGCTGGTGGAAGGTCCCCCCGGCGTCGGCAAGACAGAGCTCGCCAAAACCACGGCCCTGATGCTGGACATGCCACTCATTCGCCTGCAGTGCTACGAGGGCCTCGACGAAGCCAAAGCGCTGTATGAATGGAAGTACGGCAAACAACTGCTGTACACGCAGGTGCTCAAGGAAAAGCTGGGAGACCTGCTGCAGGGGGCTGTGGGGCTCGCGGAATCCGTCGACCGGCTGCACCAGTTCGGCGATATCTTCTACTCGGAGGATTTTCTGGAGCCACGACCACTGCTGCGGGCAATGCAGCAGGAGAAAGGGGCCATCCTGCTTATCGACGAAGTGGACAAGTCCGACTACGAGTTCGAATCGCTGCTGCTGGAGATACTATCGGACTATCAGGTCTCCATTCCCGAGATCGGAACGGTAAAGGCCCGCACCACACCGATGGTGTTTCTGACCAGCAATAACACGCGAGAGATATCCGACGCACTCAAGCGCCGCTGTCTGCACCTTTACATTCCCTTTCCCACGGTAGAGCTGGAAGAACGTATCATTCTGTCGCGTGTGCCGGATGTGGACGAGCACCTGCGCCACCAGCTGGTGGAATTCGTCCATTCCCTGCGCCAACTGGATCTCAAGAAGGTGCCCGCGATATCGGAAACCATCGACTGGGCGCGCAGTCTGCTCCTGCTCCACGCCGAGCATCTGGACGAGGAGCTGGTGCGCAGTACCTTGAACGTGCTGCTCAAGTTCGAGGAAGATATCGAAACCACCGACGGTGAATTGCGCACACTCGTGCGCTCGAGCACCGACCGGCAAACCACGGGTGTGGACACCTGAGTCGCCGGACCCCGGTTCGCCAGCGCTCGCGAGGAGGCCCCGGCAGTGCAATCCAATCTGGTCAGCTTTGTTCAGGTACTGCGCAGCCACGACGTGAGGGTATCGCCGGCGGAAACACTGGACGCCGTCGATGTCGCCGCCGCTCTGGGCTATGCCGACCGCGACCTGCTGCGCGACGGCCTGGCCATGACGCTCGCCAAGACGCCGGAAGAGGAAGCGGTCTTCCTGCAGTGTTTCGATCGTTTTTTCAGTCAGGGTCTGGCGGACTTCAGTCTGGCGGGCACGGATGACGTGGCATCCGACGAGAGCGGGGCAGAAACGTCAGGGGAAGCCGACAGCACCATTTCACCCGATGCCGACCCGCCCGGCGCCGATACGCCGTCCCATGCCGAGGCGCTCGAAGCGGCAGCTCGCGATAGTGAAGCACTGGAGGCACTGCTCGAAACCGGGCTCATGCGGGAACTCATGGCTAACGACCGCAACGCGTTGACCCTGGCCATCAGTCGCGCCGCCGATACCGCGGGACTGGCGCAGATCGAGATATTTACCCAGAAAGGCCAGTACACGCGCCGTATTCTCGATGCACTGGGCGAACAACACATACGCGACGCGATCATAGAACTGGAACAATCACACAGCCCCGCTCTGCCCATCGTGCAGCGCTACCGGGATATTTTGCGGGAGCAGGTCCGCGACCACGTGGAGCGGGAATATCTCCTGCACGCCGAGGGCCGCTCCAGTCAGATGATGGACGAGATTCTCAGCAATACCCGCCTGAACAACATCGAACATGTATACCTGCATAAGGTCCGTGAACTCATCCGTAAAATGGCCAGAAAACTGGCCAGCCGCCACGCGCGCAAGCGGCGGCGCATGAAACGCGGCCAACTCGATATGGCAAAAACCCTGCGCCGGGGTGTTGCGAATGACGGCGTACTGTTCAATACCTACTGGCGGCAGGTGCGCAGGGAAAAGCCACAAATTCTTGCCGTCTGCGATGTCAGTGGTTCGGTGGCGGCCTATGCCAAATTTCTGCTTCTGTTTCTGTACAGTTTGCAGGATGTGCTGCCGCGTGTGCGCAGTTTTGCCTTTTCGAGCCACCTGGGTGAAGTCAGTTCCTACTTTGACGATTACCCGGTGGAGAGGGCGATCGAACTGATCAACTGGAAGTACGGCGGCGCCACGGACTACGGCAACAGCCTGCAGGACTTCGCCAAACTGGCGATCGACGATATCAACAGCAACACCACGGTTATTGTACTCGGCGATGCGCGCAACAATCACGGCGACCCGCGCCTGGATATCCTGCAGAGCGTTTATCGGCGCAGCAAGCAGGTAATCTGGCTCAATCCCGAATCGCGCGGCGCCTGGGGAACGGGCGATTCGGAAATGTTACGCTACCAGAGCGCCTGTCATTTTAGTGCCGAATGCAATAACCTTAAACAGTTGGAACGCATTGTCGATCAGCTGCTGAAGAGTGCCCGATAACGCCCATGACCTATCTCTGCAAAGACTGCAGCTATCGCGGAAAGGTCGGGGGACAGTTCGGTGAATGTCCCGCATGCGGGTCGTTCAACCTGGTCAGGAATCGGGGTACCAGTGAGGAAAAACCGCCACCCTCCCGATGGAGGGCAGTACTTATGGTTCTGCTCTGGGGTTATCTGATCGCTATGGTTGCCTGGAAACTGATCCGGTGAAACTGACTTCCGAACATTTTCCCATTTCGTGCTCACTGCAGCAGCCGGTGCAGGAGGCCTTTGCCGGTGCGGCGGGTGCAGATGACAACCCGACAATGCAACTTGAGGAGCTTCTCGGCTACCTGCGCAATCCGAAGGATCTCGACCTCACGCCCTACGCCGACCTGCTCGGCCAGACCGAACAGATGGGCGATCCCGCCCTGCCCTCGCAGGAACAGACCGCGACACTGCGCTGGATAGGCGAGGCCGTGCACCAGTTCGAAAAACGCTTTCCCCTGGAGGAGCCGCTCGCTTCCCAGGTACGCAGGTTAAAGCCCCTCGCCGCGTCAATCGCCCTGGTAGAGCCGGATTTCCACCAGCCGGACGCCCACCCGCTACATCAATTGCTCGACAGCATCCAGGAACGCGCGGTGGGCTGGCAATCGCGCCTTGGGCGCGCGGGAATGGTACTGGAAAAGCAGGTGTCCGCAGCGGTGGAGGCCGCGCTGCAATGGTTCGATGACCAGTCGGTAGATCTCACCGCGATTTGCGCGGAATTTCTCGCCAACGCGGAGCGGGATCAATCCCGCGCACAGCGCATGTCACGCCGCGTCGTAGAAACGGAATTGGGCCGCATAAAAACCCGTACCGCCAAACACGACGCGGCCGGCATGATCAACGAATTGCTGCAAAAGTACGCGGCGCCGCCGGAGATCACAAGTTTCCTCAAGGGGCCCTGGTACGAAAGCGCACAGCTCCTGCTACTGAAATTCGGTACGGATTCCGAACAGTGGCGGCAGATGTCCGAAGTGACCGCAACCCTGCTCGACTCGGTACAGAGTCTTGAGGGCGCCGACGAGGAGCGGCGCCAGCACATTTTCGGCGTCGTCACCCAGTTGCCCAAAGAGATGCGCCGCTGGCTGCTCAGCCTGCATCACGATACGGATGCGGTCAACGACGCCATGGCGCTGGTGGAATTCGCACACTTGAAAATACTGCGACAGCAAACCGTCCGGCTGGAGTGGATCATGCCCATCGAGGTCGAGGCCGAGGCGGCGCATCCGGCGCGACCCGAACTGGCCCAGGCGCTCAAGCCCATCAGTGAAGGAAGCTGGTTCGGCATAGAGAGTGCCAGGGAGGGCTCCGTGCGCGCGCAACTGGTACTCAAGGACGAACGGGAACAGCGACTGCTTTTCACCAACCTCGCCGGGTTGAAGGTCCTGGAATACAGTTTTGAAGAATTCGACGAACTCATCGAGAAACAGCGGATCACGGCTCTGCCGACCGGCGCGGGTTTCAGCCTGTGCCTTGCCATCGCCGCCGGCGTGGACACCACTGAAAAACTGAACGACCTTTACGCAAATATTCCGGGATCGTCCGCGCCCGTCATCGCCGAAGATGCGGCGGCGAGCGGTACTGCGGTGCACGAAACAGCGGCAGCACCCGCGCCGGAAGACTCCCCCGCCACGCCACCACCAGTTGATTCCGCCGCCGGCACATCGGTTCCCGATGACTCCGCAGGGGATGACGGTCTGCCGGCAGACGACGAACTGCGGGAGCTGGAGGCCCTGATCGGTGACGAGGAACCATCCGTGGAGGACCTCGATATCGGATTCCCGGACCCATCCCCACCTGCGGATACCCGAACCGGCTCGGCCGGCGGTGATTCCGGGGCGTCAACTCCGGAGCCGGCAAGTACCGCAACGAACGTTGGCGCAACAGAGGCGGATGAAGAAATCGACGCCTGGCTGGAGGCGCAGATTGAAGCGGGTGAAGACACGGAACAAGCACCGCCGGCGGAAGCCGCGGGAGAGGACAACGCCAGGGACGAATCGAGTGAATGGTTGCAGCCGCCCGAGCCGCCGCAATCTCCACCAGTGCCGGAGCGCGACACTGCCAGCACCGCGGCAGGCGGGTCGGGCGATGCCGGTGCCGACGGCTGGTTGCAACCGACCGACGTGCCGCCGCCGCAGACCTCGATTCCCTCCGCAACTCAGTCAGCAACAGTCCAGAGCCTCGATCTGCCGATGGGGGCATGGCTGGGATTTCACGACGGCGACACGCCGCTGATGGCGAAACTGGCGGTGCACGACCCCGACGAGGACATCTATATTTTTGTCAATCGCAAAGGTATCAAGATGCGCCAGGTCAGCGGGGCTGAACTGAGGAACCTGACCGAACGCGGGATGGTGGAAGTGTTGCAGACCGCCTCCAGCTTCCGCGAGCAAATCGAAGAGGTGCGCAAAAAACTCGATTCATAAGTCATAAACAGCGGGGTTACCGACCATGTCGGACAAGCGCCAACACCTTCGGCTACCGATAGAGAGCCGAACCTTTATCGAACTCATCTCTCCCCAGGTGGGTGAATCCGGCACTGGCAGGTTGGTCGCCTGCCAGACCCTGAATATTTCCAAAGGCGGCCTGCAGGTAACCGTGGACGAAGAGCTTACCGTGGGGGCGATCCTGCAAATCGGTATCGAGCTGCCCCATCAGGAACGGACACTCTACCTGGCCGGGGAGGTGCGCTGGTGCAGACGCACGGAGGAAGGCTCCGCGCACTCCTGGGGCGCCGGCTTCAAGCTGCTCAACGCCAGCAGTTCCGACATCCATCTGTGGGTCGAACTGCTTGCGGCAATGGAGGAGTGAGGTCTGCCTCGCGTCGCCCTATCACTCCAACGTATGCAGGGCGAGCCCCTCGGCGCCGGTGCCGCCCTCCTCCACCGCAAACTTGATCCTCAGGCGCAGGTTGTTCGGTGAATCGGCGTTGCGCAGGGCTTCCTCCTCGGTGATCACGCCATCCCTGAACAACTCGAAGAGCGCGGAGTCGAGGGTCTTCATACCGATGTTCTCCGACTTCTCCATGACCTCCTTTATGGTATCGACTTCACCCTTGAGAATGAGGTCCTGCACCATGGGACTGGCCAGCAGCACCTCCACCGCGGCACTGCGCTTGCCATCCACCGTGGGCACGAGGCGCTGGGACACGATGGTCTGGAGATTCAGCGACAGGTCCATGAGCAACTGTGGATGGCGATCCTCGGGAAAGAAGTTGATTATCCGGTCCAGCGCCTGGTTGGCGTTGGTGGCGTGCAGCGTGGAGATGCACAAGTGGCCGGTCTCGGAGAAGGCCAGGGCGTGCTCCATGGTTTCCCGATCCCGTATCTCCCCGATAAGAACAACGTCCGGAGCCTGGCGCAGCGTGTTGGTCAAAGCGTTGTGCCAGCTGCGCGTGTCCACACCGACCTCGCGCTGGTTGACGATAGACTTCTTGTGACTGTGGACAAATTCCACGGGGTCCTCGATCGTGACGATATGGCCGCTGCTGTGGCAGTTCCGGTAGTCGATCATGGATGCCAGTGATGTCGATTTGCCCGAACCGGTGGCGCCGACAAAAAGCATGAGCCCGCGCTTGCGCATGACTACCTCGGTGAGTACCGGCGGCAGGCCCAGATCGTGCCAGTTGGGTATATCGGCGACGATATTGCGCGCGACAATACCTACCTCGTTGCGCTGCACAAAGATATTGATACGGAAGCGGCCGTAGCCCGACACGGAGGTCGCGAGGTTCAGTTCCAGTTCCTGCTCGAACTCCGCCCGCTGGGTCGCGTCCATGATCTCGTAGGCGATATCCTTGATCTCACCCGGTTGCAGGATTTCACTGGCGATGGGCTTGAGTTCACCCTCGAATTTGGCGCACGGGGGGGCGCCGGTGCTCAGGTAGAGGTCCGAGCCGTTCTCGGCGGACAGAATCTTGAGCCACTGGACAATTCTCACGGCACTTCCCTCTGGCTGGATGCCACATACTTTAGCAGCTTGCGGCACGCTGACAAGGGCGGCTTGGGTATGCCTGCCCCTTTGGGGTAGCGGTTGAGATTGAATTTCCCATCCTCAACGCGTCACGAGGATATGCTCCCGCCGAAACACGCCAAAAAGCGGCCGTCCCTGGCCAGGCTCGGGCGGCGACGTCCTGTCGCCGCACGGTTTCGGCGGGAGCATATCCTCGTGACGCTCCGGCCATATTCTCAATCTGCAGACGACCCCGGCGCGGATGCTTGGCCATCACCGGGGGCCGACCTTATACTGTGCGCCCGCTACAACTGGACCGGAGATACCCCGTGGACAACACCCGCCCCACCCCCCTCGTCGAGGATGCAGAAGCGACCCGCGAAAAACTTCAGGCATGGCTGTCCGAACACCGCGGCCGGGCGGTGACCATCCCGGAGCTCACCATTCCGGAAGCCACGGGCATGTCCAATGTCACCCTGCTTTTCGATGTCAACTGGGAGGAGGACGGCGAGCAGCACAGCGAGCCCGTGGTGGCGCGCTTGCAGCCGGAGATCGAACGGCCCGTGTTCCCGGACTATGACCTCAGCCTGCAATACGAGGTGATGGACAGCATCGGGCGCAACAGCACTATACCGGTACCGGAGTTGCGCGGCCTGGAGACGGACCGGTCGCTGCTCGGTGTCCAGTTCTATTTCATGCAGCGCACCGACGGACGCATCCCCACGGATATGCCGCCCTACAACCTGGACGGCTGGATGATGCACGAGACCACACAGGAGCAACGCGCCGCCATGTGGCGCGCTGCGGTGGACACGATGGGGCGCTTTCATCGTCTGGATTACGAGGCCCTGGGCTTCGCCCGTCTGCGCGACGCCGACAGGACGCCGCTGCAGCAGCAACTGGATTACTGGCAGGATTATCATGACTGGGCTCTGGAAGGAGAGACACAGCAGACCTGCCAGGCGGCTCTCGACTGGCTGCGGGCCAACCAGCCCGAACAGGAGCCGACCGTCCTGTGCTGGGGGGATTCGCGCCTGGGCAACATTATTTTTCGCGAGTCGCTAGACGGCATCGCGGCAATGCTGGACTGGGAAATGGCGGTGCTTGGCAACCCGGTACAGGATATCGCCTGGTTCAACTATCTGGATTCAACGTTCGCAGAGGGCCTGGGAATGCCGCGCCTGGAAGGCCTGCCCAGCTACGAGGAGACGGTCGCCCAGTGGGAGCAGGTTTCGGGTTACTCCGCCCGTGACTACAACTACTACTTCGTGTTCGCGGGAATGCGCTACGGCCTCATTCTATCGCGCATCATGCTGGCCACCGGCCAGGTCCAGGAAGTGCAGGGGAACTTTGCCTGCCAGTTGCTGCAGAAAAACCTGGAACGCCTCACCTGAGCGCAGCCCACTGTTGCACTGTACTCCCGTGAGCACGGCGGCTAGACTTTGGCCCGGCTCACCGCCCGCCGGCAGATCCAGAGGAGCTTCCACACTTGCCTTCCCAGTTGCACAATGAATTGCGGGCACTCGCGCGACCCGGGGCACTCGAAACCCTGACCCGGATCCGGCGGGGCATCGAGAAGGAGAGCCTGCGCATCACCGCCGAGGGCAAGCTGGCCCAGACTCCCCATCCGGCCGCGCTCGGTTCGGCACTGACGCACAGCTCCATCACCACCGACTACTCCGAGGCACTGCTGGAATTCATCACGCCGGTCAGCACGAGCATCACCGACAGTCTGCGCATGCTCGAGGATATCCACAGCTTCGTGTACCGGCAGCTCGATGAAGAGCTGCTGTGGGCCGCGAGCATGCCGTGCATCGTCGCCGGGGACGCGGGTATCCCGGTGGCGCGCTACGGCAGCGCCAACGTCGCGCGCATGAAAACCGTCTACCGCTACGGGCTGGGACACCGCTACGGCCGGCTCATGCAGACGATCGCCGGCATCCACTACAACTGGTCGATGCCCGACGACTACTGGGAAAGAGATTGGCGTGACGCGGGAAGTCCGGGAGAACTCAGCGCCTACGTCACGGAACGCTACCTCGGCCTGATCCGCAATTTCCGCCGCTATTCCTGGTTACTGATTTACCTGTTTGGCGCATCCCCGGCCGTATGCGGCAGTTTTCTGGCAGAGCGCGACCACCACGGCCTCGAACCTTTCGACCACAGCACGCGCAGTTTCCATAAACCAGACGGTACGTCTTTGCGCATGGGCGACCTGGGTTACAACAGTGCGGCCCAGAGCAACCTCAATATCTGCTACAACTCCCTGGAGAACTACGTGCAGACCCTGCGCAGCGCCATCCTGCAGCCCCACCCCGGCTACGCACACATTCCCTGCGGCCAGGACGGCAACTACCAGCAACTCAGCGACAGCCTGCTGCAGATCGAGAACGAGTTCTACAGTCCGATCCGACCCAAGCGTGTGACGAACCCCGGCGAAACAGCCCTCAATGCCCTGGTGCGCGGAGGCATCGAATACATAGAAGTGCGCTGCGTGGATGTCAGCCCGTTCCATCCCGTCGGCCTGGACGAACAACAGATACGTTTTCTCGATATTTTCCTGTTGTACTGCCTGCTCAGGGACAGTCCGTTGTGCGACGATACCCAGCAGGCGGCGCAGGATGCCAATCTGGAAGCCGTGGTCAACCGGGGCCGGCAGCCCGACCTGATGCTCGACCGCAATGGCGACGCCGTTGCACTGTCCGCGTGGGCACGGGAGCTGCTGCACGACATGGGGGCGGTGGCCGCGCTGTACGACAGGGCCTTTGACGGAAACGACTATGCGGAAAGCCTGGAGGCGCAGGCCGCCAGGATCGACGACCCGCAACTCACGCCCTCGGCCCGCATTCTGCGCGAGATGCGCGAGCGCGATCTGCCGTTTTTTCGCCTGGCCATGTCCTACAGCGAGTGCTGGGCGGAATTCTTCCGCAAACGGCCGCTGGCGACGGCTACGGAGACCGCGCTGAGGGAGGAAACAGCGCGTTCGCTCGCGGCCCGGGAAGCTATCGAGGCCGCCGAAACCCTGAGTTTCGAGGAGCACCTGGCGCGCTATTTTGCCCAGTACCAACAGTTGCAATAGCGGTGAACTTTCTGGCTCATTTCCATCTGGCCTGGCCCGACACCGGCCTGCTGGCGGGGGGGCTTGAAGGAGACTACTACAAGGGGCCGCTGCGCGGCGACCTGCCGCCCGACCTCGAGCGGGGCGTCAGGCTGCACCGGGCCATTGACGCATACACCGACGCCCACCCGTGCATCGACGCACTGCGACGGACACTGCCGACGGGGCTGCGCCGCTACGCCGGGATTCTCATCGATCTCGGTTTCGACCACTGCCTCAGCCGGCACTGGTCGCGCTTTTGCGCCGTGCCGCTGCCGGTATTCAACGCCGCTGTCTATCGCTCACTCAGGATCCGCCAAGCGGACCTCAGTGAGGCCTCGCGCAGGATGCTGGATCGCCTGGCGCAACACGATCTTCTGGGACGCTACGGGGAATGGTCGACCGTCACCGCGAGCGCGGCGCGGATAGGACAGCGTTTCAACCGGGGCAACCCCTTCCTGGACATAGGCCCCGAGCTGGCGCACCTGCGCCGGGAACTGGATCAGTCGTTCCTGACGTTCTACCCGCAACTGCAGGCGTACTGCGCGGCACGCGCGCGGCATCGAGCAGCGCCGGTGCATAACGCCCATCATTGGAAATGCGCCGTGATCCACAGCCACCGCATGGCCCGTAAATTGTCTGCAGTCGGGGCAGTGTCTCAGTTGGGGCTACCTCAAGATCGCTCATCGGGTGTGGCCCACGGAACACGCCAAAGCGGCCGTCCCTGGCCAGGCTCGGTGGCGACATCCTGTCGCCACACGGTTCCATGGGCCACACCCAACCCAAGCTCGCGCAACGAATCGAAACTGAGACACTACCCCGCAGTCGGCCACCACTTGCAGTGCGCCACGAAAGCCTCTAATTTCGGTCCAGCCACGACGCGATCCAGGCTAACTATGTCATTCACATTTTCCGACCGGCAGGTTTTTGTCGGTCTCGTTCTACTCGCCGTTGCCGCCATGCTTTTTGCCCGGGTGTACCTGCAGGCCTACATGGGACTGGCACCGTGCCCCCTGTGCATGACCCAGCGCCTGTTCGTCATGTTGTGGGGCGCCGTGGCGCTGGTCGCGGCAGTGCACAACCCGGGCATGACCGGCGCCCGCATCTACGCCGGTCTCTGCTGCCTGAGCGCCTACATGGGCGCGCTGGTCGCGGCCCGCCACACCTGGCTACAGCAATTGCCCGAGGATCAGGTACCCGCCTGCGGGCCGCCGCTGGACTATCTGCTGCAAAACTTTCCACTGGTCGAGGCGATCGACACCATGCTCATGGGCGACGGCAACTGCGCCGACACCTTGTGGACTTTCCTCGGCCTGAGCATTCCGGCGCAGACACTGATCGTGTTCTGCGTGGCCATTGCCATATCCCTCTGGCTGATGATAAGGCGGCCGGTAAAGCACTGATTCCACAGCGCGGATGACTCCCGACAGGGAACCAGACAGGGAGTGGGCAGCCCCGGGGCCAGCTCGCACCGATGAGCGATGCAGGAGGCTACAGGGGGGGTATCAGCCTCCGGCAAGATTCCAGAGGCGTACTTCGAACTGTAACGCCGGATGATGGCCGGCCCGTGCGGCCGGCATCGTTTTGTGAACGCAGACTCGCCTTAACCTTCCGCGGTTTCGGCTTCCTCGTCGCCCGCGCCGGATTCCTCCTGGCCTTCGCCAGATTCCTCCTGGCTGGGGATCGACAACAGTTCAACCTCGAACACGAGCGCGGCATTGGGGCCGATAACCTGTCCCGCTCCGCCGGCTCCGTAGGCAAGATCCGAGGGCACGACGATTTTCCACTTGGAGCCGACCGGCATCAGCTGCAGGGCTTCCGTCCAGCCGGGTATCACCTGACCGACACCAAAGGTGACGGGCTCTCCGCGCGAGTAGGAGGAGTCGAACTCGGTGCCGTCCACCAGCGTGCCGCGGTAATGGACCTCGACGGTGTCTTCCGGGCCCGGTACCGCGCCCTCGCCTTCTTCGAGTACCTCGTACTGCAGGCCCGAGTCCGTGACTACAACGCCCTCGCGCGCCGCATTCTCCTCCAGATACGCCGCGGACGCGGCTTCATTGGCTTCCGCCATGGCGGCCTGCGCGGCCTCCTGCTCGGCCATCGCCGTTTCCTGATACGCCTGCATCTCCGCCTGCATTTCCTCCGGCGTGAGGCGCGGCTCGGTGCCCTCCAGGGCATCGGACACGCCCTGAATAAAGGCATCCGAATCCATGGGTATATCGTCTGCGCCCATGCGCGAGCCGACACTGTAGGCGATACTGTAGCTCAGGCGCTGCTCGGTGGTTTCGAGGGAAGCCGCGGCGGGCGCTTGCCCGGCTTCAGCGCTGTCTTTCGAGTCCTGCGGCTGTTGGTTGCAGGCCTGCAGGGCAAAAACGCTGGCCAGGACAAGAGGCAGTAGATAATTGTTCATAGTGGATTCCGTTTTGTTCGAGAATTGATCGAGTCTCCAGGGACTCCCCATCGGCGGTTCGGCGCCAGGCAATGACACCAGTGCGCCGAACAGTCCGGCTATTCACCGGGCACCTTCCGTCCATCGGCTGGTGCAGTGAAGACAGCAATATCCGCGGTCCGCAGTGGGCGCTCATCTTACTATCCGCACCCGGCCCACGCCACCCCCTCAAGGAAGCCCGCTTCGCGCGGACAGCAACGCCGCCAGCCGCGCCACCTGCGGACCCCAGTCCGATTCCGTGCCACCCCCCAGCACAGCCACCAGACCGAGGTTTTCGCGCAGCGGATGGCGGGCGGCGGGCGGCGCCTCCCCCGCGCGGCTGCCGCGAAACAGGATATCCTGCTCGTAGCGCTCCGCCTCCAGCTCGAGGCGTTTCAATTTCTCGCGCAATGCCGACCCGGGACCGCGCCGGTCGAGTCGCCGGCGCAGGTCGCGCAGCGGCATCACCACTTCCTCGCGCCAGCCGGCCACGGCGCTGTTCTGAATACGCAGATGTTCCTGTGTGAGGCGCAGTCCCCGCCGTGCAAGCCAGCCGCCGTACAACAACAGGTTGACATCCAGTCCCCGGGAATCCTGCAACGCCAGGCAACACGCGGCGACTTCGTCGTCGTAGACCGACAGTGAATACTCCCAGAGAGGGTTGCGCGGCTCTTCAACAGCCATTTGACCACCTTAACGCCCGGCGATGCCGCGCACCAGAGCCCGCTACGGCATCGGCATCGAGGTTCCGCAGCGACGGCCGACTGGTTCCCGTCCATTGGCGCCGCTACAATGCGCGGTCCTATGATCATTCTGCGTGACCTCAGCCTGCGGCGCGGCGGCAAACTGCTGTTCGACTCGGCGAACGTGACCATACAGCCGGGACAACACCTGGCGCTGATCGGCGCCAACGGCTGCGGCAAAAGCAGCCTGTTTTCCCTGCTGCTGGGCGACCTCGCGGCAGACGCGGGACAGATCGAAGGGCTGCAAAACCTGCGTCTTGCCCATATGGCGCAGGAGGAGTATGCCAGTGAACTGACGGCCTGTGAGTTTGTATGGCGCGGCGACGGGCAGCTGTCGCGACTGCGGGACCGGCTGGCCGTTCTCGAATCCGACGGCAACTTCGAGGCGGCGGCGGCCATACACAGCCAGCTGGAAGAGATAGACGGCTACAGCGCGGAGCGCCGCGCAGCCCGGCTGTTGCAGGGATTGGGCTTCGGCGACGATGACACCGGGCGCGCGGTCAACGACTTTTCGGGTGGCTGGCGCACACGGTTGAATCTGGCCCGGGCGCTGATGACACCCTCGGATCTGCTGCTGCTGGACGAACCGACCAACCACCTGGACTTCGACGCCACGCTATGGCTCCAGCAATGGCTCCAGCAATACCCCGGCACGCTGTTGTTGATTTCCCACGATCGCGATTTCATAGACGCCACCTGCGGCCGCGTCCTGCACATTGAGCAGCACCAGCTGCATGCGTACAAAGGAAACTATTCCGACTTTGAGCGCCTGCGCGCCGAACGTCTGGCCAGTCAACAGGCCACCTGGGAGAAGCAGCAGCAGCGCACAGCGGAGATCGAAGCGTTTGTGCGTCGCTTTCGATACAAGGCGACCAAGGCGAAACAGGCCCAGAGCCGCCTGAAGGAACTGGAACGCATGCAGGCAGCGGCGCCGGCACACGCCGACTCCCCGTTCGAGTTTCGCTTTACAGCGCCGGAAAAATCCAGCGATCCACTGATCCGCCTGGATGAGGCGAGCCTGGGTTACGGCACCACCGAGGTGCTGAAAGACGTGGATATTCAGCTGCGTCCCGGCAGCCGGGTGGGCCTGCTCGGCCGCAATGGCGCGGGCAAATCCACACTTCTCAGGAGCCTGACCGGCGAACTGCCGTTGCTGCACGGGGCGCGCCTCTGCGGCGAGCACCTGCGCATCGGCTACTTTCACCAGCAACAACTGGAGGCGCTGGATCTGGAAGCGAGCCCGGCGCTGCACCTGCAACGGCTAGCGCCGCAAGCCCGGGAGCAGGAGGTACTGGATTTCCTCGGCGGCTTCGACTTTCGCGGCGAGGTGGTGAACGCACCGGTAGCACCGCTGTCGGGCGGCGAGAAAGCGCGGCTGGCACTGGCCATGCTGGTCTGGCTGCGACCCAATCTGTTGATTCTCGACGAACCGACCAACCACCTGGATCTCGACATGCGCCACGCCATGGAACTCGCCCTGCAGGGCTATGAGGGGGCGTTGGTGCTGGTGAGTCACGACCGCCATATGCTGCGCAATACGACCGAGGAACTGCTACTGGTGCACAATGGTGGTGTGGAGGAATTCACCGACGACCTGGCCGGCTACGAACGCTGGATTCTGTCCGGCTACAGCGAAGCGGCCGCCGCGCCACAGCAACCCGGCCCCGATTCGCGTCGCGAAAGGCGCCAGCAGGCCGCCGCCGAGCGCGAACGCCTGCGTCCCCTGCTCCGGCGGCAGGCGCAGACGGAGCGCGACATGGCAGCGGTCGGCGACGCCCTCGGGGAACTGCAATCCCGGCTCGGCGACTCCCGCCTGTACGATGCCGCGCACAAGGAAGAACTGGCGGAACTGCTGCAGCGCGAAGGCCAGCTCAAGGCCCGGGCCGCGGAACTTGACGACGCCTGGCTGGAGCAGCAGGAAAAACTGGAAGATCTCGAGGGTTAGCGGCGCTCCCGTGCCGGCCATGCGCTGGTGTCGTCCCCGCCCGCCGCGTTGCTTCTTTACTCCAGCTCGCGTGGCAGTGACCCCCGGTATAGCCGGATGCGCAACCGCCTCCAGGGCGGTCGGCTTACGCGTCGATCAGGAGCAGTTTCGCACCGCGGTCGAGGCGCTTGATCGCCGCTTCGCGACTCAGCGCCGCGCCCCGATCGGCCGCCGACTCGCTCCATATCAATCGTACCGGCCGGCGACCGCGTGTGTAACGCGGCCCGCCCGCCAGCTCACCGTTGTGCTGTCGCAACCGGCGCGGCAGGTCGCGCGCGACACCCGTATATAAAGACCCGTCGGCGCAGCGCAGGATATAGACGTACCAGACCCCTCTCACAGAGTCAGCCCACTGCGATGAAGATACAGACGCATGACATCGACGGCCCGAACGCGGCAACATCAAGGTACCCGCGCGCGTTCCCGCGTGTATAGCCCGGCGCGATATGACCATGCCGAAAAACTCTAGCGGGACCGTTGTGTGCTGTCATTGCGATGGTATTATTATCAGCCCCTACATTCAGCGGCGCAAAAACCGCCCGGCAACCGGAGAGCACCATGTCAGACCAGATTGTACACGTTAGCGACAGCACCTTTGACGCGGAAGTATTGAAATCAGACGTCCCCGTGCTGGTGGACTTCTGGGCTGAGTGGTGCGGACCCTGCAAGATGATCGCGCCGGTGCTGGAGGAACTGGCTGCCGAATACGAGGGCAAGTTGAAAGTCTGCAAGGTGGATGTGGACGCCAACCCCGATATACCGGAAAAGTTCAGCATCCGCGGCATCCCCACGCTGATCGTGTTCAAGGACGGCAACGCCGAGGCCACCAAGGTCGGCGCCCTGTCCAAGACCCAGCTCACGCAATTCGTGCAGGAAGTCATCTGATTGGTCCGGTGCCGGGCGCCCGGGCCCGGCACCCCCGTGATACCCACACGGCGCCTGCCCCGAAATTGCGGCGCCCGAAATGCGCTGCAACCGGCATTAAAAAAGCGCTAGACGACTCTATCGGGTCGTGCTACATTCTCACGGTCGCACGTTCCCGTGCCATAACAATAGTCCTGCTACACGATTCCAGAAGTCACAGCGTTGGCCTCGCCGGCGCGCATGTTTGTACATTTTACTTACACCTTCCCTCCAGAAGAATACGCACACCTACATTTATGAATCTGACCGACCTAAAGACAAAATCCACCCAGGAACTGATCGATATCGCCAAAGAGATGGGCCTGGACAACATGGCCCGTTCGCGCAAGCAGGACATTATCTTTGCCGTCCTGAAACGCCACGCCAAGAGCGGCGAGGACATCTACGGCGACGGCGTACTGGAAATACTGCAGGATGGTTTCGGCTTCCTGCGTTCGGCGGACAGTTCCTACCTGGCAGGTCCGGACGACATATACGTCTCCCCCAGCCAGATTCGCCGTTTCAACCTGCGTACCGGCGACACCATCGCGGGCAAGATACGCCCACCCAAGGACAGCGAACGTTATTTCGCGTTGCTCAAGGTCGACGAGGTCAATTTTGACAAGCCGGAAAATTCCAAATCCAAGATACTGTTCGAAAACCTCACACCGCTGTTCCCGGATGAGCGCCTCACACTGGAACAGGGCAACGGCAGCACCGAGGACCTGACCGGACGCATCATCGACCTCGTCTCCCCCATCGGCAAGGGCCAACGCGGACTACTGGTCGCGCCGCCGAAGGCGGGCAAGACGATCATGATGCAGAATATCGCCCAGGCCATCATCACCAACAACCCCGAGTGCTACATCATCGTACTGTTGATCGATGAGCGTCCCGAAGAGGTGACGGAGATGCAGCGGTCTGTAGGTATACGCGGGGCCGAAGTGGTCGCCTCGACATTCGACGAACCTCCCGCGCGCCATGTGCAGGTCGCGGACATGGTGATCGAAAAGGCCAAACGGCTGGTGGAGCACAAGCGCGATGTTGTGATTCTGCTGGACTCGATCACACG
This sequence comes from Halioglobus sp., assembly GCA_034521205.1. Classification (GTDB taxonomy): domain Bacteria; phylum Pseudomonadota; class Gammaproteobacteria; order Pseudomonadales; family Halieaceae; genus Marimicrobium. The sequence goes on along the minus strand of JAXHMT010000004.1, from coordinate 645,871 downwards.
CCTGGCGCGCGCCTACAACACGGTTGTGCCGAGTTCGGGGAAAGTACTGACCGGTGGCGTCGACGCCCATGCCCTGGAACGTCCCAAGCGCTTTTTCGGCGCCGCGAGGAATATCGAAGGAGGGGGCAGCCTGTCCATCATCGCAACCGCCCTGATCGATACGGGTTCGAAGATGGACGAAGTCATCTACGAGGAATTCAAGGGTACAGGCAACCTGGAATTACACCTTGACCGCAAGGTGGCGGAAAAACGCGTCTACCCCGCAATCAATATCCGCCGCTCCGGCACCCGGCGCGAGGAGTTGCTGACAAGGGAGGACGAACTGCAACGGATGTGGATTCTGCGCAAGCTCCTGCACGGCATGGAGGATCTGGCGGCCATCGAGTTCCTCACCGACAAGCTCAAGGAAACGAAGACAAACGAAGAATTTTTCAAGTCGATGAAGCGCAAGTAGCTCGATGCCAGAAGCTCCTTCGGTATCACAAAAAACACGACACCGCGCATCGGAGCCAACGGCGGTTATTGCGGCTCCGTCCATTAGACGCGGCGCAGCGACCGCGATCACGGCGCAACACGCCGGCCAGTTACAGCCTTGATCTGCGGCGGCGCGTCAACCTGTCCCCCGTACCGCCGTTATCGTGAAATACACTGACCTCAGAGAGTTCATCGCCGCGCTGGAGAAGCGCGGCGAACTGGTGCGTATCCGCACCGAGGTCGACCCCCACCTGGAAATGACTGAAATCGCCGATCGCACTCTGAGAGGCGGCGGCCCCGCGTTACTGTTCGAAAATCCCAGGGGTCACACGATCCCCGTGCTCGCGAACCTGTTCGGCACCGGGCAACGGGTAGCGCTGGGGATGGGAGCCGAGGGACTGCACGCCCTCCGGGAGATCGGGGAACTGCTGGCCTACCTGCGCCAGCCGGATCCGCCCAGCGGCGCCCGTGAACTGTGGGAGAAGGCGCCGGTACTGCGTCAGGTTCTGCACATGGCCCCAAAAACCGTGCGCAATCCCGCCTGCCAGTATCACGTTCAGGAGGGCGATGCGGTGGACCTGAAAGCCCTGCCCATTCAGACTTGCTGGCCCGAGGATGCGGGGCCACTGATCACGTGGCCGCTGGTCATTACCCGCGGACCCAACAAGGAACGCCAGAATCTGGGCATCTACCGCATGCAATTGCTCGGGCGCAACAAGCTCATCATGCGCTGGCTGTCGCACCGCGGCGGCGCCCTGGATTACCGCGACTGGCAGTTACAGAACCCCGGGGCGCGCTATCCCGTGGCTGTGGCGCTCGGAGCTGACCCGGCGACGACACTGGGTGCGGTGACCCCCGTACCCGACGCCATCTCCGAGTTTGCTTTCGCCGGTCTGCTGCGCGGCGCCAGGACAATCCTGGCGGAATGCTTCACTGCCGCCTGCCGCGATCACGGCCTCAAGGTTCCCGCCACCGCCGAATTCATACTGGAAGGTTATCTGGAGCCGGGAGAGATGGCCGACGAAGGACCTTTCGGCGACCATACCGGATACTACAACGAGGTGGAGCGCTTCCCCGTGTTCACTGTGGAGGCCATCACCCACCGCGAGTCACCCATTTATCACAGCACCTACACCGGGCGGCCACCGGACGAACCGGCGGTGCTCGGCCTTGCTCTCAACGAGGTATTCGTCCCGATCCTGCAAAAGCAGTTCCCGGAAATCGCGGACTTCTACCTGCCCCCGGAGGGCTGTTCCTATCGCCTCGCCGTGGTGACTCTGCGCAAGGAATACCCGGGTCATGCCAAGCGCATCATGTTCGGCGTATGGTCTTTTCTGCGGCAATTCATGTACACAAAATTCGTGATTGTTACCGACGACGACGTCAATGCCCGGGACTGGCAAGACGTGATATGGGCGATAACCACACGCATGGATCCACGGCGCGATACGGTACTGATAGACAACACGCCTATCGATTACCTGGATTTCGCCTCACCGGTTTCGGGACTCGGCTCCAAGATAGGTTTTGACGCCACCGCCAAATGGCCGGGTGAAACCGATCGCCAGTGGGGCCGCCCCATCGCCATGGATGCAACGGTCAAACGACGCGTGGACGAAATCTGGGACCAACTGGGTATTCCGGACGGTCGCTGACAGCAGGGACAACGGTGCCCGCCCGCGCCGCGGATGCGAAAGGCAGCGCAACAATCCGCATCGCGGTAAGACAATGCGACAAACGCGGAACTAGCGGGAGCGTTCCAGCAGGCGCTGGTCCGCGACAGTGTTGTCCGGCAGGGGCAGGTCGGGCAGGCTGGCCTCCTGCGGAGCGAGACCCTCGCGATAGTAGGCCGCGGCCACCTTGGGCTCTCCCAGACGGAGCAACAGCCTGCCCAGCTCCGCGCAAACCTCCGCGCTCGGTTGCACCCGGTAACAGCTCTCGAAATATTCCCGCGCCTTGCCCCAGAGTTTATCGCGCAGGCTCAGTCGCCCGAGACACAGCAGTAGTTGTGGATCCTGCGGATGCTCCGGCAACCAGCGTTCGGCCTGGGTCAGTTGTCGCGAGGCATCGTCACTGTTGATAAGGCCGTACTGGCGCACCAGTTCAGGATCCCACTCGCGCTTCAACGCGCGGAGGATAGACTTTTGAGCGCCGCGAACATCACCGAGATCCATCTGGCGGATAACGTGGAGTCGCACGAGATCGTGATCGTTCCTGAGCTCAGCGGGCAGCGCCTGCCAGTTGTCATGCAGCTGCCGGGCGCTGTCCGCCTGATGCAGCCGCTGCGCATGAATACCCCGCTCGAGCTGTGCCAGTTCGTCATCCGCAAATTGCCCGCGTTTACGCAGTTCGGGCAGCAGGGCAAGCAGGCCTTCGTGGTCCTGCAAACCTTCGTAAGCCTGTTTGAGCAGGTTCAACACGCGCGGGTAGCGGGACACACTGCCGCGCACCGGGTCCAGCACGGCCAGGGCTTTAGCGTAATCCCCGGCCCCGAGGCTGATCTCGGCGCGGGTGATGGTCACCGCCACCTCCGCTGCGGGTTCATTTTCAATCGCGGATCCCAGGTATTTGGCGACGTATTCGGGCTCTCCCAGCTGATTGCTGGCCCGGGCGGCGAACAGGTAGTTCACTACCGGTGTGTCACTGTTCGAGGCGCCGCGCAGCAAGCGACTGCGCGCCCGCTCCAGGTTGCCCTCGATATAGGCGATCAGCCCGCGCGTCGTATTGCGATGGGCGCTGTCGCTGCGCCGGTTGCCCAGCCACCTGGCCAGCGTACGCTGCCCGCTGATCAGGCGGTAAAGCGCCGCCACCAGCCAGTACAGAAGCAGCACGGTGACGACCAGCACGACGAGACCGATCCAGAGACTGGTTTCCAGCGTGTAGTTGCCGTAGGACACCAGCACATAGCCCGGATCGGTTTCGATAAGGGCGACAACACCGACGCCGAGCAACAGCGCGATCAGCGAAACAGCGAACAGTTTGCGCATGATTTACTCGTCGCCTCCCCGCTGTTGCAGGCGCTTGTCGACCACCTCATCCAGTGCACTCAGGGAACGGGAGACATCGGGCATGTCCGCCGTAACACGCAGGCCCGCCAGTTGCTTGATTTCCCTGGACATGGCGCTCGCGGTGGCCTCGTCGGATTCCTCGAACTGAGACACCCAGTGTTGCGCGCGCTCCAGGCTTTCGCGATAGAGCGTCGCGTTCCCCGACAGCAGCGCTACCTGGGCCTGCTCGAGCAGCATGCGCAGATTCTGCCGCAGCAGTCCCTCCCACTGGGGGTCCATCAGGGCCTGCGCGGGGACATCGCGGCGGCGGATGGCAATGTACTCGGAGAGCTTCTGCAAAGCGGCCTCGTAGCCCTCGCGCAACCGGTTCCGCCAGTCGTCGTCGGCGGGCGCCTCGGGCTGCGCTTCGCGCTCCGGCAGGCTGAATATCTGCAACTGGTCCGCCTGCTCTATCAGGGCAGAGAGACGCAGGTAGATGCCTTCGACGTCGATGCCCGGCACGGCGCGCACGGCGGCGAGGTCGGCGGCGACCGCCCGGCGCACCTCGTGCAGCGCGACGTTGTCGATTTCGCGCAATATTTTGTCGGCACTTTCGAGCAGTGCCCGCGCCGCCACCGTATCGCCGGCCATGACCAGGCGCTGGTTGGCCAGGCGCAGCAGGTATTCAGCTTCCGCCAGCAGCCAACTCGGGCGATCATCGGTATTGAATCGCGACAGCTCCTTGCGTTGCTTCGCCAACTGCGCTTCCATCGTCTCGAGCTTTCGGGACAGGCGCGAGGTCCCCTGCTGTAACTCCGTCGTTTCACCGCGCAGCGCGGTGCGCTGCTCGTCGAGTTCGTCGCGGATCTCGGCGAGTTCGGTATCCAACTCCTGCCTGATTTCCTTTCTGACCGAGTCGAGATTTTCCTGTTTGCCGCTCGCGAACGCTTCCAGCTGCTCGATGCGGCCGGTCAAAGCCTCTTCCTTGAGTTGCAGTTGGGGCAGGTACCAGGCGGCGGCGCCCCCCAGGCCCAGAACCAGCAACAGCGCCAGCCAGGCGACCGCGGAGAAAGAACGACGCGGGGATGGTCCGGCCCCGTCGCCGCCGCGCCCGCCACTTGCGGGAGGCGGCCCGGAGGGTGTGTTGTCAGCGGACTGTGCGGCGGGCTCGCCGCCGGCGGAGTCACTGGCGGCTTGCTCCGCAACCGGCTCATCGGAGGTTGCGTGGTCGGGGCTGTCCGCGGCGGTCTTCGATTCCTGATCGCTCACTTCTGTTCTCCATGGCAGGGGTTGCTTTCTTCCAGGGCGCGGAGCATCGCCCCATCCGAGGCATTTTCAGCGGTCACGATCCGGTCGAAACCCGCGTTCCGCGCCAGCTCGGCCACCCGCTCCGACGGAACGATCAAACACAGGTGGCTAAAGTTAGAGGTTTCAGCGGGGCTAAGCAACTCCCGCAGACTGGCGAGACCCTCGCCGCTGCTGACCATGATCACCTCGATCTCCCAACGCGCCAGCAGCGACGCCAGTTCACCGGCCGCAAGACGCGGCCGACGCCGTCGATAACAGGCCAATTGATCCACCCGCGCACCGCGCCGGGCGAGTTCACGGCGCAGCATACCGCGACCGCCCTCCCCCTTGACGATCAACACCCGCTGGCCGGACACCGCTTGCAGTGGCGGTAAATCCAGCAGCCCTTCGCTGCTCATGCGCGACCCGGGGGTGTGTGCATCCACTCCGTACCCGGCGAGCAGTTTCGCCGTGGCATCGCCGACCGCGTACCAGTCGGGGCCCACCGGCAGTTGCGGCCAGAAGTCGTCGAAGCACTCCATCCCGAAACGCACGGCGTTGGCACTGACAAAAATCACGTGTTGGTAGGCATCCAGTTCCAGCGCCATGCGCCGCTGCGGATACGGCAGCTCTTGCAGCGGTTCCAGTTCGAGCAGGGGCAGACTGTGCGCGGTGTAGCCGGCGCCGTGCAGCACCTCACACAGCGCCTCTGCCGCCGCGCCAGCCGGCCGGGTCACCAGCACCGACACGGACCGCTGCGCGTCAGCGCCGGTCGCCATGAATATCGGCAAGGATGGCCGCGGCGCCCTGCGCCAGCAGGTCCTCGGCGACCTGTTCTCCCAGCTCCTCCGCTTCGCCGGCAGGGGACACGGATTCGGCGCGCAGCACGCGGCTGCCATCCGGACGGCCCACCAGCCCCCGCAGCAGCAGTTGTTTATCGTCAGTGTACTGCGCGTAGGCGGCGATCGGAACTTCGCAGCTGCCCTGCAGACGCCGGTTCATGGCGCGCTCGGCGGCCACGCAGCGCGCCGTGGATTCGTGGTGCAGCACCCGCAACAACGCCCGGGTTGCCGCGTCATCCGCACGCACCTCGATACCCAGGGCACCCTGTCCGCCGGCCGGCAGCGAATCGGACACCGCCATGCGCTGGGCGATGCGGGATTCCAGCCCGAGCCGCACCAGACCCGCGGTCGCCAGAATGATCGCGTCGTACTCGCCCGCATCCAGTTTGCGCAGGCGCGTATTGACGTTGCCGCGCAGAAAGCGCACATGCAGGTCGGGGCGTCGCTCGCGCAACTGGCACTCCCTGCGCAGGCTCGAGGTGCCGACCAGAGACCCCGCGGGCAGCGCGTCCAGGGACGCATAATGATTGCTGACAAAGGCGTCGGAGGGGTCCTCCCGCGCGCAAATGACACCCATGGCCAACCCCTCGGCAAATTCCACCGGCACGTCTTTCATGGAGTGCACGGCGATATCCGCCCGGCCGTCCAGCAGTGCCGTCTCCAGTTCCTTCACGAACAAACCCTTGCCGCCGACCTTGGCCAGGGGCACATCGAGCAATCGGTCCGCGCGGGACGTGATGCCCAGCAGGGTCACCTCGATATCGGGGTGCGCACCGTTCAGCATTGCGCGCACGTGTTCCGCCTGCCACATGGCAAGGGGGCTCTCGCGAGTGGCTATGGTGAGTGTGCGCGCCATGGGAGTGAGATCCTGAACGGGAGGGTGCCCATCATACCAGCGGCGCCGGCGCCCTGTCCCCCGGGCAGCGACCGCTCAACGCATCAATAGTCGCGCCTTGACCTGCTTGATGTGCCTGCGGCTGACCTGGGGGCGTTGCTCGACCGCATTCAGGAACAGGTGCCAGCCTCCCGCCGTGTCGTGCTGCAGCGACTCGATGTGCTCCAGGGCCACGAGGGCGTTGCGATGTACCCGCAGAAACCGGTCGGAAAACTCTGTCTCGAGATCCTTCAGGGTATCCGGCAGAACCAGGCTGCCCCTGGGGCTGTAGGCCGTGACATATTTATCCTCGGCGATAAAGCAGCGCACCTCGGCCAACGGCAGGGACTCGATACCGCGGTGGGTCTGGGTGCTGACCTGCGTGCGCGCACCGCCGGCCGGGCCCGCTTCCAGCGCGCGCAGACTGGCCAGTTGCACTCGATTGACGCGAGCCGCGCTGTCCAGGGCGCGACGCAGGTCGGCTTCGCGCACGGGCTTGAGAAGATACGCCACCGCCTCGTGGCGCAGGGCATCCAGCGCGTACTCGTCGTAAGCGGTGCAGAAGATGACCGCCGGGGGATCGGGCATCGCTCCGATTCGCGCGGCGACTTCTATGCCATCCATGCCGGGCATGCGTATATCCAGTAGCACCAGTTCCGGTTCGTATTCAGCGATCTGCGCCAGGGCGACTTCCCCACCCGTCGCCTGCAGGCAGCACACACCGGGTTTTACACGGGCCACGAGGCGCGCGAGACGTTCGCGCGCCAACGCTTCATCGTCGACCACCAGCACATTCATTCGATGTCCCCCGGGGGATAGCTCAGGCAGACCCTGAACATGCCGTCCTCCCGCATGGTTTCCAGTTCGCCGGCGTTGCCGTAGAGGGCATCGAGACGCTGGCGAATGGTTGCCAGTGCCAGGCGATGGCCCGGAGACTGGTCGCCTCCGGAAGGCAGAGGATTTTCCACGGTGGCCCGAATGCGATCGCCGCGAAGGTGCACAGCCACACTTATCGTGCCCCCGTCCGCCAGCCGCGAGACACCGTGATAAACGGCGTTTTCCACCAGAGGTTGTAATACAAGCGCGGGCATTTGCCGGGCGAGACAATCATCGTCCACGTCGAACTCGGTGCGCAGACGCTCGCCCAGACGCAATCTTTCGATATCCAGGTAGAGTTCACACAGTCGCAGCTCATTGGCCACCGTGGTGCTATCGGAGCGCTCCTGCAGGCTGACCCGCAACAGTTCCGACAGATCTTCCACCGCGCGCTCCGCGGTATCGGGCTGCGATGCGATCAGACTGGCGATCCCGTTGAGCGTGTTGAACAGGAAGTGGGGCCGCATCCGGTCCCGCAGCGAATCCAGTCGCGCGCGCAACTCCAGTTGCTCCTGTCGGCGCAGGCGCTGCTGCAGGTGAAAATAACGCAGCACGATTCCCGCGAGCAGCGTCGCCACCAGAGCGTTGCGCAAGAAGGTCCACTGATCGGTATTCACCGACAGGTGGGGAAACAGTCGCTGTCCGAGATAGGTGCTGAGCACTGCCACCAATGCAACCACCGACAGACTGCAGAGTGAAGCCAGCGGCAGACTCAGCCGGCTGAGTGGCGGACGCAGATAACACAGCAGCGCGACACTGAGCAGGACCACCCACTGCACGATCAATGAACCCGCGGCGAGCAAATCCCAGTCGAACGCTGTCAGCGGGCTGCTCGCGAGCACGTGCACCACCACAAGCAGTTCCGACAGCATCACTGCCACGAACACGGACTGCGCCGTGCACAGGTCGGGGATGAAGAATTCCCCCGCGTTCGCCCCCTGTGTTCTGCGTCCCCGCACAGGCCCCATGCATACGCTCCCCACGCCTGTTGCTGATATACTTGCACCCTTGTCGGGCCGGAACAATACCAAACAATCACAGTCGAGGGAGCGGTTTTCCCGCGGCGAGACAGGCGCCACGGAGCAAGCGGAAACTATGGGCGAAGAGCGGGATACCAGTAAACTGTGGGGGGGACGCTTCAACGAGGCGACCGACGCCTTCGTCCAGCGGTTCACCGCGTCCGTCGGTTTCGACAGACGGCTGGCTCTTGAGGATATTGCCGGCTCACTGGCACACGCGCGCATGCTGCAAGCCACCGGTGTGCTGACTGCATCCGAGCTCGCCGCGATCGAGGACGGCCTGGCACAAATCGAACGGGAAGTGCGCGAGGACCACTTCGACTGGGCCGAAGAGCTCGAAGACGTGCACATGAACATCGAGGCGCGCCTGACGGAACTCGTCGGCGCCACCGGCAAGAAACTGCACACGGGGCGTTCGCGCAACGACCAGGTGGCGACGGACATACGCCTCTACCTGCGTTCCGCCATCGACCGCATCGCGGGCGAACTGACGCGCCTGCAACAGGGTGTGGTGGCACTCGCGTCCGCGCACACCGACACGATCATGCCGGGCTTCACACACCTGCAGAGCGCGCAACCGGTCGTGTTCGGCCATCACCTGCTGGCCTGGAACGAGATGCTCGAACGCGACTACGGCCGGTTGATGGATTGTCGGGCGCGTCTGAACCAGTCGCCCCTGGGCGCCGCCGCCCTCGCGGGCACGACCTATCCGATCGACCGCGAGCACACCGCGCGCGCGCTGGACTTCGACAAACCGACGGAGAATTCACTGGACTCGGTCTCCGACCGGGATTTTGCCATCGAATTCTGCGCCTGCGCCGCGCTGATGATGACGCACCTGTCGCGCATAGCGGAAGAACTGGTGCTGTGGACATCGGCGCAGTTCAACTTCATCGAGCTGCCCGACCGCTTCTGCACAGGCTCCTCGATCATGCCGCAGAAGAAAAACCCCGACGTGCCGGAACTCGTGCGCGGCAAGGTCGGTCGCGTCAACGGCCACCTGGTGTCGCTACTCACCCTGATGAAAAGTCAGCCGCTGGCCTATAACAAGGACAATCAGGAAGACAAGGAACCGTTGTTTGACACGGTGGATACGGTATTGGATTGCCTGCGCGCCTTCGCCGGCATGGTGCCCGAGATCCGCCCGAATCGTGAAGCAATGCGCGACGCGGCGCGGCGCGGCTACGCCACGGCCACGGATCTGGCCGACTACCTGGTGCGGCGTGGACTGCCCTTTCGCGATGCCCATGAGGTCGTGGGGCGCGCCGTCGCCCACGGCGTGGCCACGGACATGGATCTGGCGGAGATGGACCTGCAAACACTGCAGGGCTTCTGTCCCGAAATTGGCGCGGACGTCTATGAGGTATTGACGCTCGAGGGCTCGGTGGCGGCACGCGATCATATCGGCGGCACCGCTCCCGCGCAGGTCGCAGCGGCGGCCGGGCGGGCCATGGCGCTGCTGGAGGCGCGCCCGACAGCGTGATCAGTCGCCGGTCCTGAACCGCAGCCCGAGCTGAAATGTGACATTGGCAAAAACGCACGCTCGCACCTGGCCCACCCGCGAAAGTGGAAGTATTCGATACTAAGGGTTGTTCGCTACCCTTGCTAGCGAACGCTATAATCCGCGCCATCAATCGTCGGATCACTCTCATGCCCTATCTCTGCATCACACTGTTGTCGCTGGCGCTCGCCGCCGCCCTCACCGGCTGCGGCCAGATGGGTCCGTTGTATGTGCCCACCGAGGAAGAGTCGCGCGACGCCGGCGCCGAGAGGGCGGATCCGGCACCGGCCGACCGCGAGGACGGCTGACAGGAGTGCGCCATGACACAGTTCTCCTATCGCCGGGATAACCTCTTCGCCGAACAGGTGGCGGTGGCCGATATCGCCGCCGAGTACGGCACACCCTGCTACGTTTACTCCAGGGCCGCACTGGAAGCGTCCTTTGCGCAGTACTCGAGCGCTCTTGAGGGATGCGACCACCTGATCTGTTACGCCGTAAAGGCGAACTCCAACCTCGCGGTCCTGGATGTGCTTGCGCGGATGGGCGCCGGTTTCGACATTGTCTCCGTGGGCGAGCTGGAACGGGTGCTCGCCGCCGGGGGTGACCCGTCAAAAGTGGTCTTCTCGGGAGTCGGCAAGACCGCAACGGAAATGGCGCGGGCCCTGCAGGTGGGTATTCACTGTTTCAACCTGGAATCGGCGGCCGAACTTGAAACACTCAACCGGGTCGCCGCCGACCAGGGCAGGACCGCGCCGGTATCGGTGCGGGTCAACCCCGATGTGGATGCGCGCACCCACCCCTATATCTCCACCGGACTGCGGGAGAACAAGTTCGGCGTCACGGTCGACGAGGCCCTCGCCGTTTACGCGCGCGCCGCGGACCTGGCCAATATCGAGGTTATCGGCCTGGATTGTCACATCGGCTCCCAGCTGACGGACATCGAGCCGTTTCTCGATGCGCTGCGGCGGCTGCTCGCCCTGCTCGACTCGCTCGGCGAACGGGGTATTCACATTCGCCATCTCGATCTGGGCGGCGGGCTCGGCGTGCGCTATCGCGACGAGGAGCCGCCCTCGGTCGCGGAGTACATCGGCGCCCTGCGCCGGGAAATCGGCTCGCGCGAGCTGACACTGCTGTTCGAGCCGGGACGCTCCATCGCCGCCAACGCCGGTCTGCTGCTCACCCGGGTGCAGTACCTCAAGTCCACCGCGACGCACAATTTCGCCCTGGTCGACGCGGGGATGAACGACATGCTGCGTCCGGCCCTGTACCAGGCGTGGCTCGATATCCAGCCGGCACATCGGCACGGCAACGGCCAGAGCGCCGCCTGGGATGTGGTGGGGCCGGTGTGTGAAACCGCGGATTTTATCGGCAGGGACCGGCGGTTGTGCCTTTCCCAGGGCGACCTGCTGGCCGTATGGGGCGCCGGGGCCTACGGTTTCAGCATGAGCTCCAACTACAACACGCGGGGGCGACCGGCGGAAATCATGGTGGACGGCAACGCCGTTTACCTGGTGCGCGAACGCGAAACGGTGGCCGACCTGCTGCGCCTCGAGCATACCCTGCCGGGAGCGGCATCCCCGCGCAGCGCGCGCCGCGGCTGACCGTGTTACTCCATTTCACCAAGATGCACGGGGCGGGCAACGATTTTGTCGTTCTCGACCTGATCAGCCAGCGCTACAAACCGAGCCGCCGCGACCTGCGCCGATTGGCGGACCGGCACACGGGCGTCGGCTGCGACCAGGTGCTGGTGGTCGAGGCACCGCGCAGCCCCGATGTCGATTTCCGCTACCGCATTTTCAATGCCGACGGCGCGGAAGTGGAACAGTGCGGCAACGGCGCCCGCTGTCTCGCGCGGTTCGTGCGCGAGAAGAAACTGACAGCCAAGCGCATCATCAGGGTAGAGAGCGCCGCGGGTATTCTGGAACTCCGTGTACACAACCGGTGCGATGTGGAGGTGGACATGGGCCTGCCGGTATTCGAGCCGGAGCGCATTCCCTTCAGGGCGTTGCAGCGCCAACCGAGTTACCCACTGGCGGTCGACGGGGACGAAGTGGAGATCGGTGCGCTCTCCATGGGCAATCCTCACGCCATCACGCGGGTGAAGAACGTCGACAAAGCGCCTGTTGCGACACTCGGGCCGCTCATTGAAAGCCACCGGGACTTTCCCCGCGGGGCCAACGCGGGCTTCATGCAGGTGGTGTCGGACCGCCAGATCAGACTGCGGGTCTACGAACGGGGAGTCGGCGAGACTCTGGCCTGCGGCTCGGGAGCCTGCGCCGCCGTGGTCTACGGCAGTTTGCGGGGCTGGTTGCGGGATACCGTGACAGTCGAGCTGCCGGGCGGTAAGCTGTCGGTAGCCTGGGCCGGCGAAGGCGAGCCGGTACGGATGACCGGACCCACCGCACTGGTTTTCGAAGGCACAATAAAAGTTCCGGGGTAACGCCCCACAGGGGAGGAATCGAACATGTCAGCCAGCAACGAGCCGGCGAAGGCCGCCCAGGCGACGCAACTGGAGCTCAGCGACGACCTCGTGCGCGAGTATCTCAAGCGGAACCACGATTTTCTGCAGCGCAACCCCGATCTGCTCGATCACCTGCACGTTTCCCACGCCTCCGGCAGCGCGATCTCGCTGGTGGAAAAACAGGTGAGCGTGCTGCGCGAACGCAATATGGATATGCGCCATCGCCTGAACACACTCACTGGCAACGCCCGGGATAACGACAGGCTCTATGAGCAGACCCGGCACATGGTGCTGCAACTGCTGGAAGTGGCGTCGATCGGCGAGTTGTACACGACCTTCGTCGACGGCATGCGCGAGCGTTTTGGCGTCGAACACGCGTGCATGATCCTCTACGGCGAGGCTTCGGGCACCCGCGATTACCGCGTGGAAACTCTGGAGCGCGCAAAGATCGAAGTGGGATCCCTGATACGCAACGACAAGGGCGCAAGCGGAACCCTGCGCGCGGAGGAACTCCAGTTCCTGTTCCCCGATGGCGGGGAGGTCGGCTCCGCGGCTCTGGTGCCCCTGTCCAACGGCGAGCCCATCGGCCTGATCGCAGTGGGCAGCGCAGACGCACACCGCTACAGCAGCGGCATGGGTACCCTGTTCCTGTCGCACCTGGCGGACGTGATCGTCCGGCTGCTGCCGCGTCTGCCAGAGACCGCGAAGTGACATCCGATGAGCGATACACCCGCCAGTGAGCTGCGCGCGAGCGCCGCGCGCTTTATCGACTACCTGAAAAACGTACGACAGCTCTCCCCCCACACGCTCAGGAACTACCGCAGGGATCTGGATTCACTGATCGCCTGGTGCGACAACCACGGCAGATACGCCACCGCCGCGGTGCTGGAAGCCGACGTGCGCGGTTGGGCGAGCAGCATGCACCGCCGCGGCCTGGCGGGAAACAGCATTCAGCGCAGCCTGTCCGCGGCCCGGTCACTGTTCAATCATGTCGGTCGCCAGAGCGGCTGCACGCACAACCCCGCCGCCGGCGTGCAGGCGCCGCGCGGGACACGACAGCTGCCCAAAACCCTCGACGCGGACCAGGTCTCCCGCTATCTGGCGTTCGACGAGGACTCGCCCCTGGCGCTGCGCGACCGGGCGATGGCGGAGCTCTTCTACTCCAGCGGCCTGCGCCTGGCCGAGCTGGCCGCGGTGGATGTGGGGGACATCGACCAGCACGCGCAACTACTCAGCGTGACGGGCAAGGGCGGCAGAACCCGCACAGTACCCGTGGGCTCTGTCGCGCTGGCGGCCATCGGCCACTGGCTGCGGGTGCGCCATGCCGCGGCGGATGAAACGGCGCTGTTCACCAGCCGGCGCGGCACACGCATCAGCCCGCGCAGTATTCAGGCCCGGCTCCGGCGGCAGGGGCGGCGCGCCGGCATGCAGCAGGACGTTCACCCGCATATGCTGCGCCATTCCTTCGCCAGCCACATGCTGGAGTCGAGCGGTGACCTGCGTGCGGTGCAGGAACTGCTCGGTCACGCCAACATCTCCACCACACAGATTTACACCCACCTGGACTTCCAGCACCTGGCCAAAACCTACGACGCCGCACATCCCCGGGCCAAGCGCCGGCGCGACTGACATGCGCGTCAGGGTAATCACCTTCGACCTCGACAACACCCTGTGGGATGTGGAACCCGCGCTGCTCCGGGCCGAGGAGGCGCAACAGAACTGGCTGCGTCAACACCGTCCCGGCGCCGTGGAGGGAATGGATCACGATGCCCTGTTCGAGTTCAAGAAATCCGTGTGGCAACGCCATCCGGAACTTGCGCACAACGTAAGCCGGATGCGCATGCAGATGCTGCAGGAACTGCAGACCCGCGCCGGCTACAGCGAGCGCGAAGCCGCCAGCGGCGCGCGCCGGGCCTTCGAGGCCTTTCTCGCCGAGCGGCACAGGGTGGAACTCTACGAAGAGGCGCTGGAAGTGCTGCAGCAACTGGCGGCCGATTACACGCTTGGCGCCCTGACCAACGGCAATGCCGATATCTACAAGACCGATGCCGCGGAATACTTCGACTTCGCCTTCCTGGCGGAACACGTCGGCTCCGCCAAGCCCCACCGGGACATGTTCCAGGCGGCGATCGACAGGGCGGGCGTGGCGGCCGCGCACATCGCGCACGTGGGGGATGATCCGGATCACGATGTCCGGGGCGCCCGGGAAGCGGGCATGCGCACGGTGTGGATGAACCCCCGGGGCAGGGAATGGCCCGGGGGACAAAAAGCGGACCGTGAGATCGCAACGCTCAGGGATCTGCCGGCGGCCATCGCCAACCTGCACCCCGCCCGCTGACACCCACGCCTCGCGGCTGACGCGGGGGCAGCCCTTTCCCGAATCGCCATCAGTGCGCGAGAAGAATGACCGGTCCGCAAAATTTCCGATGCATCATGCGATTATGGGCGCTCTAATGGGGCTACAGCGCTATAGGGGGACCATAAAATGAGCGAACTTACAGACCGGCGCAGGCACGCGCGCGTCGATCTTGTCAGGGCCATCTTCATCCAGGTGGTCGCGAAAGACGGTCGACAGCGCGCGGATGACCCCGTTATCAAATGCGAAACGGTGGATGTTTCGGTGCAGGGTTTGCGACTACTTGTGCCGGAACCGATCGAGCCGGGCAGCCGGCTGGATATCGCCGTACCCGAAGAGGGCTGGATCGAAAACCTGGAACTGGTGGGCAAAGCCCGCTGGATACAGCAGGCCGCCACCGGCGAGGGCTACTGGCTCGGGCTGGAGTTGCAGGATACGGACCGCGAAAACATGGAAAAATGGTTCAGGATCGTCAACACACTGCGCGGTCGCGGCAAATGACGCCATAAAAAAAGGGGGGCCGAAGCCCCCCAAACACGCATCGCAAAATGCGCCCGCAACTGTTGTCATGAGCTGCCGCCGGGCAGGAATTCCGGGTATGCCTCCATGCCGCACTCGGACTGGTCGACGCCCTCGTACTCCTGCTCCTCGGTGACGCGGATGCCCATCACCGCCTTGAGGATGCCCCAGACGATCAGGCTGACGCCGAAGACCCAGACGAAGATGGTGGCGGCGCCGACAAGCTGGCCAACGAAGGTGGCGTCGGCATCGGACAGCAGTACCGCGAAGATGCCCCACAGTCCCACCACACCGTGCACGGAGATCGCACCCACCGGATCGTCGATCTTGACCTTGTCCAGGCCGAGGATGCTGAAGACCACGATGGCCCCGCCGATGGCGCCGATAATGGTGGCCAGCAGCGGTGAGGGGTCGGCGGGTTCCGCCGTGATGGCGACCAGGCCGGCCAGCGCGCCGTTCAGCGCCATGGTCAGGTCGGCTTTGCCGAACAGCAGCCGGGCGACAATCAGGGCGGCGATGAGGCCGCCGGCAGCCGCGGCGTTGGTGTTGAGGAACACGTTCGCCACTTCGTTGGCAACACCGATACCGCCGAGTTTCAGCGTGGAGCCGCCGTTGAAGCCGAACCAGCCCAGCCAGAGGATGAACGTGCCGAGTGTCGCCAGTGGCAGGTTCGCGCCCGGTATGGCCCTGATGGAGCCGTCCGCGCCGTACTTGCCCTTGCGCGGGCCGAGCAGCAACACACCGGCTAGCGCCGCGGCGGCACCGGCCATGTGCACGATACCGGAACCGGCATAGTCACTGTAATTCAGCGAGTACAGACCGAATACGGAATCGCCGTTCCAGGTCCAGGACCCCTCCATCGGGTAGATGAATCCGGTCATGACCACGGCGAATGCCAGAAAGGCCCACAACTTCATCCGCTCGGCGACGGCGCCGGACACGATCGACATGGCCGTGGCGACGAACACCACCTGGAAGAAGAAGTCGGAGGCCCCGGCATACTCGCCCATATCGCCGAAACCGGCTTCCTTGGAGGCGTCGAGTATCGCGGCGACCGCGGTATCGTCCATCTCCGCGACAGTCGTGATGCCGGAGAGGAAGAGTCCCCCGTCGTACATCAGATGGTAGCCCACGATGAGGTACATCATGGACGCCACCGCGTACAGCGACACGTTCTTCAGCAATATTTCGGTCGTATTCTTGGCTCGGACCAGACCGGCTTCGAGCATGGCGAAGCCGGCGGCCATCCACATAACCAGCGCGCCACAGACAAGAAAATAAAACGTGTCCATAGCGTACTGTAATTCAAAAATGTTGTTTTCCATGGGAATAACTCTCTGCTTACAGTCGAATGGGTTTAAATGGCGTCTTCGCCGGTCTCGCCGGTACGAATGCGAATTACCTGCTCCATCGGGGAGACGAACACCTTGCCGTCGCCGATCTTGCCGGTATTCGCCGCCTTGGTGATGGCCTCGATGGTCTGATCGACCACGCCGTCGGCCACCGCGATTTCAATCTTGACCTTGGGCAGGAAATCGACGACGTACTCGGCGCCGCGATACAACTCGGTGTGGCCTTTCTGCCGACCAAAGCCTTTCACTTCGGTCACGGTGATGCCCTGCACGCCGATGTCGGACAGTGCTTCGCGCACGTCGTCCAGCTTGAATGGCTTCACAATAGCCGTAATTAATTTCATGTCGCTCTCCTGAGACAGTGTTTAGTACCCTGAGACAGGGTTCAGTACGGCGGCGCCGGACGCTCCGGGCGCCGCCAGAGATGGCTTACAGGTCAAACGACTTGCCGACGGTGAAGAGCAGGGCTTCATCCCATTCGTCACCACCGGTCAGGTCTTCGTCGGTATAGACGCCGTAGACACTTACGTCGAACCCGCCAATCTCCGTACCGTAGCCCAGCTCGAAGTAGTCGCCTTCAGCCAGTTCATCCTCGGCTACGCCCCAGGAACCCCAGGTGCCAAAGAATCCTTCATAGGCGAGACCCACGGTGAGAATGTCGTAGTTCTGCTCGTCTCCGAAGCCATCCCACTCACCGATGGCGTAGTCGACGCTGATGAAGTCGTAGCCTGCGCCCAGGTTGAGTTCTTGATAGGTGTCGTCGAAGTCGCCGGTGTAGTAGTAGCCGGTACCGCCGACGCTGAAGGAGAAACCTTCGACTTCGATGCCGTAACCGCCGTACAAGTCCACTTCGAGGCCGTCGCCGACATCTGCCGCCCAGGTACCGACATAAAAGCCGTTGCTTTCGAAGTCGAGGCCCGCGCTGGCAGAGGAATCATTCTGCAGCAGACCGCGGAAGTAGTACTCGGATGCGAAGCCGATATTGGCAGACAAGTCCGCCGTCGCAGGTGCCGCGGCCATACCGGACACCAGTGCGGTGGCGAGGGCTGCGGGAAGCAATTTCTTGTTGAACATGTCTATATCTCCTGTGTTTGTCAGATGACAGATTCGATCTGGCGTCCATCCGCTCATTCGCTACGGGCGCAATCTGTACGCGTTTAAACCCTCTGTCGCACAGGATGGAGCAGAGACTGTGCCAAAAGTTATAATATTCATGTAAATCATCGGCTTAACTGATTTTTGAGCCTTGCAATGACCCGCTATGCCGCACTCGTGGTGCACTATAAAAGTGCGCTGCACCAAATTAATGCGCTGCGGTGTTCTGTGCTCCGTGACGCAAATACGCTAGGCTCGCACATTGTCACCGCAGTTACCGATGGATGAGCTCATGGCAACAAAATCACCGCCCCCGCCCTGGGAGGTCGCGCGCCAGGTCGGCGACCTGGTCGGCGCCGCCGGTGTGCGGCGGGAAGTTGATCGCGGCGTGCGCGCGCTGGCGCAATCCGCCCTGACCCGGCTGGATGTGGTCAGCCGCGACGAATTCGACGCGCAGACGGAAGTGCTGCGGCGCACTCGCGACAGGGTCGCCGCCCTGGAGATGGAAGTCGCGGAACTCGCCTCGGCACTGGAGGAACTCGGGAAGCAACACGGCGGCGCATAGCAAAGACAGCAAACGCGCCGCGTATCCGGAGCGGCGCTATTCGCGTCGCGCACCATTTCAGGGGGATACGGCGGCGCGGTTCTGGAACCACGGGCTCAGGGAAGAGCATTGCAACTTTCGGTCATATACAGCCGCGCACTGTCCGGCATCGAGGCGCCGCCCGTTTTTGTGGAGACCCACCTGTCCAACGGGCTGCCCGCTTTCAATATCGTTGGCCTGCCCGAGACAGCGGTGCGCGAAAGCCGCGATCGCGTGCGCAGCGCCCTGCTCAACTCCCAGTTCGAGTTTCCCGACCATCGCATCACGGTAAACCTCGCCCCGGCGGACCTGCCCAAGGAGGGCGGCCGTTTCGATCTGCCCATCGCCCTGGGCATACTCAGCGCCTCGGGCCAGCTCAGGGCGCGGCACCTGACGAGGCACGAGTTCCTCGGTGAACTGGCACTCGATGGTGCGCTGCGGCCGGTACCCGGGGTCGTCGCGGCGGCGGGGCGGCACCGCATCCAGGGGCGCCGCCTCGTCGTGGCCGCCGCCAGCGCGGCCCGGGCGGCCCACGTCCCCGGCAGCGAGGTGATCGGCGCGCCCGATCTGCTCACGCTGTGCGCACACCTCAATGGCGGCGCGGAGATCGCGCCGGCCGAGCGCTCCGGGATTGCAGCCTTGCAGCACTATCCGGACATGCGCGAGGTCATGGGGCAGGCCGGCGCCCGGCGCGCCCTGGAAATCGCCGCCGCCGGCTGTCACCACCTGTTGCTGCAGGGGCCGCCCGGCACAGGCAAGTCGCTGCTGGCCAGCCGCCTGCCCGGCATTCTGCCGCCGCCGGGTGCGGAGGAGGCTCTGACCGCCCTCGCCCTCAGGGATATCCGGCTGGGCGAAGCCGGTGCCGGCCACTCGTTGCAGCGCCCGTTTCGCAATCCCCACCACAGTGCGAGCGCGGCGGCGCTGGCGGGCGGCGGCGCCAGGCCGCAACCCGGCGAAATTTCCCTGGCCCACGGCGGCGTGCTGTTTCTGGACGAATTGCCGGAATTCAGCCGGCACTGCCTGGAAATGTTGCGCGAGCCGATGGAGTCCGGTGAAATCACCCTTTCCCGGGCGCGGCACAAGATCACCTACCCGGCGCGCTTTCAGTTGGTGGCGGCGATGAATCCCTGCCCCTGTGGTTACCTCGGCGACCGGTCCCGCGCGTGCCGCTGTACGCCGGAACAAATTCAGCGCTACCGCGCACGTATCTCCGGCCCGCTGCTGGACCGCATCGACCTCCACATCGAGGTGGAACGTGTCCCGCCGGCGGACCTGTTACAAAACCAGTCCACCGGCGAACGCTCGGGCGCGATCCGGGAGCGCGTGTGCGCGAGCCGCCGGCGACAGCTCGAGCGCCAGGGCTGTGCCAACGGGGCCCTGCCGCCAGACCGGCTGGTGAGCACTTGCGCACTCAATACACAGGCCACGCGAAAACTGGAACAGGCGGCCGACCGCTTGCAGCTGTCGGGCAGAAGCCTGCACCGGGTCCTGCGGGTAGCGCTCACTATCGCCGATCTTGCGGGGGAGCCTGTGGTCAGCCTGGACCACATCGGTGAGGCACTGGGATTGAGCAATCGGTCGGCGGGGACGTGAGTATGCACTTACTATCGCTATGCGCACCAATCTTCTTAGCTCGGAGTGAGACACAAGCGGTTTAAAAAACAGTACGAGAGGCGTCGGCAAACGCGGGGCCTGTCCCCGTCAACAATTTTTACAAAACCCTGGCATCGCCGCTCACTTCGTCGCTACGCTCCCGTTTCAGCCCGCCACAGGCTTTACTAACTATCTGATATAAAAGATTTTTTAAGTCGATGGCATGCAAGCTGCTTTAAAATTTTCAAACAAACAAGGCAAACCAAAAAGGGAACTCATCATGAACAACAGCAAATCACCTTTCACAAGGCAGCTTTGCGGCCTGGCCGCAGGTATCGGCCTGCTCGGTGCGGCCGGAGGCGCCCAGGCGGACCTTATCGACGGCCTGGTCGATATCTGGGACGTCGAGGTCGCCGCGGAGTTTCTCTGCGGTACGGCGGTTTTCTCGCCCGGCTCCGCTGGCACCGACTGCGCCAGCCAGGCCATGAGCTGGGGCGATTCCGACCTGTCGGACCGCAGCGGCCTGACCATCTCCAACCTCCCCGCCGCGCAGGTGACGACCAACGGACCGCTGGTGGCCAACACGTCGGTGACCCACAACAACCAGCCGATCTCCGGCAACTCGCTGGACAGCGTATCGCTGCGCTCGACCCTGACCCTGACGCCCTTCTCCCCGGGTGGCTCGGGCCTGCCGTCGTCCTCCATCGACTTCCTGATCGACTTCCTGGAAACCCCCAACGGTGACGAGCCCTGCGCCAACGGCGAGCCCAACGACCAGGGTGTCAACATCGACGGCTGCGGCGACATTTTCGTGCTCGACCGAGACGGCGCTCGAACTTTCCGTTCCTCTACGATCTCGACGGTGCGGGCGCGCTGCCTGAACGCGAGTACTTCATCAGCTTCTTCGAGCTGACCAACGGCCTGAATCCGCTGCCGGGCGATGCTTGCGCCGCAGCGGCCCCTGGCCCGGGCTGCTTCGGCTTCATTACGCCCGAACAGGCCGCCACGACTTTCCAGTTCGCCGCGACCATCACCTCCGAACCCATCGAGGTACCGGCTCCGGCAACCCTGGCGCTGTTCGGCCTCGCACTGGCCGGCCTGGGACTGACCACGCGGCGCAGGAAGGCCTGACCCCCCGAGGCCCCCTGCCCCTGGACCCGCCCCTTCCGGGCGGGTTTTTTATATCTGGCGGTTCGACCGCCCGAGCACCTTCCCGCGTTCCACGCCCATACCACGATCCCGCTTTACCCCTACCTCCCGTTGTGCCAAGATTTGCCACGAACCAATCGCTACAAACTATTAGTTATTAGTGTCAGCTCGTGGCGGAGCTGTACCCGCAGGAGATCGCCATGAACCAGTGCCCCTTCGCCAATCTGCTGGACCCGGATACCTACTCCGGCGGAATGCCCTACGACAAGCTCAGGGAAATTCGCGCGGCGGGCCCCGTCGTGCGCCTCGAGGATCCGCTGACGGGCGTGCCCTACTGGGCGGTGACACGGATCGAGGAACTGGACTACGTGTCGAAGAACCCGAAACTGTTCTCCTCGGCGGAACGCTCCGCCTTTCCCATGGAATACGACCAGGACATGGTCGAGGGCATCCACAGCCAGACCATCATCAACATGGACCCGCCGAAGCACCAGAAAGTGCGGCGCATCGTGCGCAATGCCTTCACGCCGAAACGCGTGGAATCCTACACACCCAGGTTTCGCGAACACGCCAGACGTATCGTCGATGCGGTGGCCGCCCGCGGCGAGTGCGAATTCGTCGAGGAAGTGGCGGCGGAGCTGCCGCTGATCGGCATCCTCGAACTGCTCGGGGTACCTCTGGAAGACCGCAGGAAGTTCTTCGACTGGACCAATACGATGATCTTCGCGGATGATCCGGATATGGCCACGTCCATGGAGGAAGGCCAGCTCGCTTCCCTGGAGGTCATCCAGTACGCCGCCAACCTGGCGGCCAGGCACCGGGAACAGCCCATGGACAACGTCACCGGCGCACTGCTCGACGGTGAACTGGAGGGGCATCCCATCAGCGAGGAGATGTTCGGCTGGATGTTCATCCTCATCCTGGTGGGGGGCAACGAATCGACCCGCACAGTGATCGCGCAGGGTATGCGACTGCTGATGGAAAACCCGGATCAATTGCAGTACCTGGTCGACAACCCCGACAGGATCGCGGGAGCCTGCGAGGAAATGCTGCGCTACAACACCGCTTTCATCTCCATGCGCCGCACGGCCATGGCGGACTGCGAGCTGGGCGGGCAGCAGATCAAAAAGGGCGACAAGATCATCCTGCACTACCACGCGGCCAATCACGACGAGCAGACCTTCGGGGACGATGCCATGGCCTTCGACGTCACCCGCGCCGAGCGCATGCCCGACCTGTACAACCAGTTGCGCTCTTTCGGCATCGGCCAGCACTTCTGCATCGGTTCCCATCTGGCGCGCCTGGAACTGAACATCATGATGGAAGAGATCATTCCCCGGTTGCGCAACCCGAAATTCCAGGGCGAGCCCCGCTACGTCCGCTCGTTTTTTGTCAATGCGCTGAAAGAGATGAACATCACGTTCGATCCGGAAGCGGCCGGCGCCGCCGCCTGACCGCGGCGGCAACAAGCCGCCAGGTATTTATGCCATGTGCCTGAATTAAGTGCTAAGCTGGTAACAGGCCAGGCACAGGAGATCCGCCGTGGGCAGCGATGCACTCGATATCAACACCCTGCTGAGCATGGGGCCGATGGCCTATGTTCCCAACCCTTATCCGCTGTACAAGCGCCTGCGCGACGAGAACCCGGTAATGGAGACGCGCAAGGGTACCGACACCGAGGTCGCGGGCAATCACCGCGCGGTGATAATCACCCGGTACGAAGACGTCAAGGCGGTGCTCAGCGACAACGAGACCTTCGGCAGCGAAATCGTCAATCGCACCATGGGGCTGGTCATGGGGCCAACCATCGTGGGCATGAACGGCCGGGAACACCTCAAGCACCGCACCCTGATCACGCCGTCCATGACCCCCAGGGCCCTCAAAGGCGGCGATTTCACCGGTCTGATCCGCCAGATCGCCGACGATTACATCGACCAGTTCATCGATGACGGCAGCGCGGACCTGCACGAGCGGTTTTTCTTCCACTTCCCCCTGACCGTGTTCGTCTCCTTGCTGGGATTGCCCGCCGATGACGTGGATATGGTGCACCGCACCGCCTGCGACCTCTGCCTCGTGTCCCTGGAGCCGGAAAAGGGCATGGCGGCCTCGGAAAAACTGCTGAATTACCTCACACCCATCATCGAGGAGCGGCGCAACAACCCGGGCGAAGACATCATTTCAAAACTCATCGCTTCCGAGGTCGACGACGAACGTCTTGCGGATTTCGAAATTGTCTCCTTCCTGCGCCTGCTGGTACTGGCCGGTGCCGAAACCACCAACCATCTGCTGGGAACCTGCTTCTTCAAGCTGATACACGACCGGGACCTGATGGCAAAAGTGCGGGCCGATCGCGGCCTTGTGCCGAACCTGATTGGCGAGGCCATGCGCTGGGAATCGCCGATCTCCTCGGTGGTACGTGAAGCGGATCGTGACACGGAGATCGCCGGCGTACCGATCGAGAAAGGCGTCGCGGTGCTGTGCCATATCGGCTCCGCCAACCGGGACGAACGCAAGTTCGACCGCCCCGACGAATTCGACATTCACCGGGCCGACAACGACAACATCTCCTTCGGCTTCGGCCGCCATTACTGCGCCGGCTCCCACCTGGCCAGGCTGGAAGCGGAAATTGGCGTCAATACCATTCTCGACCGGCTCGACGACATCCAGCCGGTCGAGGACGAGGAGTTTCACATCATCGGCTTTTCCTTCCGCGGCCCGGACCGGGTCCCCGTCACCTTCCGCCGCACCGCCTGATCGCGGGACACCGCCGCGGTTTGAATTTATAGCGCGGCGCGCGTGGGAATGACGTTCGCAGGTGTCGCTGGCTCGGCGCCCCCGATTGCGGTTATGCTTGCGAGCGAACGAGCCGACCCGCCGCCCGGCATTGCGCTGCACATGCGATGACGCTCCCCGGTGCGACACTCGCACCGGTATTTTTACATCCCAGTCGGAATTCGCCCCGGACAACAGGAGTCTGTCTATGCACCCCGTGCCGGCCGCCGCCGCGATCCGTCGCACCGCCATTAGCCTCCGGGCGACCCTGGTTCTGCTGGCGGCGCTGCCCGCAGCGGGCCGCGCCGCGGATGCGACGTTGTCGTTTCAACGCGAGTTCTCTCAATGCCAGGCGAAGGAGAGGGAGCTTGCCCGGCTGCGCTGTTACGACGCCCTGACACCACCGGTCGCCGACGGCCGACAGGCACTCGAAGAGGAGGCTGTCCCGCCAATTTCGGACATTGACCGGGACCGGCGCGCCGTGCGCGTCGCCCGGCTGGAGGCACTGTCGCGCCGTGAGGAGCGAGGCTCGCTCACTTCGGACGATCCGAACTATCTCGTTTACGCAGCCCCCGTCGATGACCGGATCGGCGACGAAGCCCACTATGAGTTTTTTGTATCGCTCAAGTACCCCCTCGTCGACGACTGGCTCGGCAACCGCCAGGATGACTTCCGGCGCTGGGATAACGCCTATGGCCGTTTTTTCAACGGCATTTTGCCCGACCGCCTACTGGTCCATTACAGCGGGTTGTGGGACTTCTATGCCGCGCAGAGCAATCGCTTCAACTCCGCGCCCATCATCTCCCGCGCCCATAATCCTGGAATTTCCATCGAGTACGATTTCGCCCAGGGGCGCGACCGCCTGCGCTTGGGCTGGTTCCACAAATCCAATGGCCAGACGCTGGAAGACAGCGACCTGCCGATGTTCGAACGCCTGCGTCGCGAGGGCGGCGATGACTTCGCGCTGTCGAGGGTCAGCCGGGGCTGGGACTACGCACTGCTGCGCTGGTCCAGTGACGCGCTGCGCTATGAGGACCCGCTGCTGCAGCCCTGGCTGAATTATCAGGTGGAAATGCGCTATTACTGCGACTGCCAGGGCTTCGGGTTTGTCGGCAGCCGGGAGGACACTATCTGGTGGGAAGAAGGCAACGACGCGCGCATCACCGATTTCGACGGCCTCAGGGGCATGGTCGAGGGGTCTTTGTGGCGCAGTCCCGATACGTCCCTGCACATCAACGCCCGACTGGAGCTGCGCACGGGTCTGGAGCACAGCACCGGTGAGTTCTGGACGGGAAAACTCAGCCTGGGGGCGGAATGGGAGAACCTGAGCGCCACGCTGTTCTACTTCGACGGCTACGGCCGCGACCCCTCCGCCTACCACCTGCGCACCCGCTACGCGGGCTTCGGGGTGGAGCTGCGCTAGGAGGCCGGAGTAATGCCCATGACCGATCGGGACATCATCGACGGATTCAACGCCCACGCCCCGGGGTTTCTCGCGTTGTTCGAGGGGAAGGTCGTGGCGATCGACCGCCGCGCCGCGACCTGCACCTTCGAATTCAACATCAGCACCGATTTCTGCCATTCGGTCGACGTGGTCCAGGGGGGCTTTGTCACCGCCATGCTGGACGCGGCCATGAGCCACGCCGTGTTTGCGAGTACCGCCGAACCGCTGGTCAACGTGAGTTCCCTGGAGATCAAGACCACCTTTATCGAACCGACGCGCGCCGGTCCCCTCAGGGCGGTGGGCAGAGTACTCAAGAGCACCTACAAGACCGCCTTCCTCGAAGGCGGCCTGTACGACGCAGAGGGCCTCCTGACTGCCACATCCAGCTCCGTCGCCAAACTGGTGCGGCCGAAATGATGCCATGCCGCAACTGAACCCGCGACAGCGCGAAGCGGTGCGCTATATCGACGGACCCATGCTGGTCCTGGCCGGCGCCGGCAGCGGCAAGACCAGCGTCATCACCGGCAAAATCGCCTACCTGGTGGGCCAGTGCCGTATTCCGCCTTCGAAAATCGTGGCGGTCACCTTCACCAACCGGGCCGCCCGGGAAATGCGCGAACGGGTCGCACAGCTGCTCGGCGCCGACGCCGGCGACGGCCTCACCGTCAGCACCTTCCACCAACTGGGCCTGAAAATCATCCGCACCGAGGCGCGGGCGCTCCAGCTGCGGCCCGGGTTCTCCATCTTCGACGCGGAGGACTCGCGCACGTTGATCCGCGACCTGTTGATCCAGGAGCACGGCGCCGAGGGCGACCAGGCAGCACTCGTGCAACAGCGCATCTCCAGCTGGAAAAACGATCGCACACTGCCGCCACAGGCTCTGGCGGCGGCGGACGGGCCCGCCGACATGCTCTGCGCCCAGGCGTACCAGCGCTACGAACGCGCTCTGCGCGCCTACAACGCCCTGGATTTCGACGACCTGATCCTGCTGCCGACGCGGCTGTTTGAGCAGGACGCGGACATTCTCGAAAAGTGGCGTAACCGCGTGCATCACCTGCTGGTGGACGAGTACCAGGATACCAACGCCAGTCAGTACACGCTGGTGAAGCAACTGGTCGGTCCCGGCGGCCGCTTCACCGTGGTCGGCGACGACGACCAGTCGATTTACGCCTGGCGCGGCGCCCGGCCGGAGAATCTGGCACAGTTGCGCGCGGACTTTCCCGGGCTCAAGGTGGTCAAGCTGGAGCAGAACTACCGTTCCACCGCGCGCATCCTGCGCGCGGCGAACGCACTCATTGCCCACAATCCCCACGTGTTCGACAAGCGACTGTGGAGCGAGATGGGCCAGGGCGACCCGCTGCGCCTGATCCACTGCGCCGACGAACAGGCCGAGGCGGCCCAGGTCGTCGCCGAAATCCTGGACCACCGGCTGCGCAAACGCACCCGCCTCGGCGACTACGCCATTCTCTACCGGGGCAATCACCAGGCGCGTCTCATTGAGCTCGCGCTGCAACAGCACCGGGTCCCCTATCACCTCAGCGGCGGCACGTCATTTTTGCGCGCAACGAGGTGAAGGACGTGATGGCCTACCTGCGGCTGATTCTCAACGAGGAGGACGACAACGCGTTCCTGCGCATTGCCAATGTGCCCCGCCGCAAACTGGGCACCGCCACACTGGAGGCGTTGGGGACCTTTGCCGCCGGACAGGGCTGCGGCCTGGCGACGGCGTGCGGTCGCATCGCCGCCGGCGGGCACGGCGACGCGGGGCTGCGCCGCCTGGGCGAGTTTTCACGGTGGCTCGAGGCCACGCGGCGCCGCTGCGCCGGCGAGCGCGGCGTTTCCGGTATCCACCAGATGCTGCGCGACATCGATTACCGGGGCTGGCTCGGGCAGATCAGTTCCAGCGACGATGTGGCGGAACGTCGCATGGGCAACGTACATGCCCTGCTCGACGGCCTGCAGCGCATCATGGCCGAGGACAATGTGCCCCTGGAGGAGGCCGTGGGGCGAATGGTACTGAGGGACCTGCTCGAACAACAGGATGAGGAAGAGAAAGGCCCCGACCGGGTACAGTTGATGACATTGCACGCGGCGAAAGGCCTCGAATTCCCCCACGTCTACATTGTCGGCATGGAGGAAAACCTGTTGCCCCACCGGGCCAGCCTGGAGGAGGGCCGGATCGACGAGGAGCGCCGGTTGGCCTACGTGGGCATCACGCGGGCGCGACAGTCCCTGACCATGACCATGGCGCTGAAACGCAGCCAGTACGGGAAAAGCGTCGACTGCCAGCCGAGCCGCTTCCTCGCGGAGCTGCCCGCCGGGGACCTGCACAGCCAGGGCGGTGGCGAGACATCCGCCGAGGACAACCTGGCGCGCGGCCGGGAGACCCTGGCCGGGCTGAAAGCCCTGCTGGGCTGAATCGGGTCACTACCCGCGGCGCTTGCCGTGCCGCACCGGCGCCGCGGCAACCCGCGCTTCGCGGTGTGGACCGGGCCGGCTACTGGACGGACTCCACCATGTAATCGACCGCGGCCCTGACTTCCTCGTCGGTGCAGTTCGCGCAGCCGCCCTTGGCCATCATGCTGGTCCCTGGAACACCGTTGATGCCGGCGTCGTACAAGGCTTCCATACCCTTGGCGATGCGATCGGCCCAGGCATCGGCGTCGCCGAGTTTGGGCGCCCCGGCCGCGCCGGTGTCGTGACAGGCCATGCAGGCGGCGTTGTACACTGCCTCGCCGGAGCGCGCGCCACTATCGCCGCCGTCGTCATCGCCGGCGGCTGCCGTGGCGGGCCCGGCGCAATCGGCGTCCCCCATCAGGCAGGTTTCGCCCACCGGCTGTATGCGCTCCTGGATCTGCGCGCGCTGCTCCTCGGTGAGTTCAATCGCCGAGGCGGCGCACGCCAGCAGTGCGGCGGCAATAAAAAGAACAAGGCGGTTCATCGGGGCGGGCCTCCATCGAAACAGGCGCGCATTATAGCCACTTCACCGGCGGCATAAAACTCGCAGGCCGGTGCGCAGTGATCCGGTTTGACAAGTACAGGGATATCGATTCATACACTGCCTTCAAACCGGGCCGCGACCGCCCGGTGGCACGGCTTGGGCACAACGCCTAATATGTGGGGTTTCACAAAAGCCTCAGGATGCTCACCCATGAAACTCTACACCTTTGACCCCGCCCCCAATCCCCGGCGACTCGCCCTGTTCATGCAGTACAAGGGCATCGAGATCGACACCGAGCAGGTGGACCTGATGAAGGGGGAACAGCTCACCCCCGAGTACCGCGCCATCAATCCGGAGTGCACCGTCCCGGCGCTGGTGCTCGACGACGGCACCACCCTCTCCGCCGTCATCGGGATCTGCACCTATCTGGAGGAAACGCACCCCGAAAAACCGCTGCTGGGCACCACCGCGCTGGAAAAAGCCCGGGTGATCAGCTGGAGTCACCACCTTTTCGTGGGCCTGTTCCAGGCGATCGCCAATATCCTGCGCAACGCCAATGAGAATTTTGCCGGCCGCGCCCTTCCCGGACCACTGGAATTGCCGCAGATTCCCGAGCTGGCGGAGCGCGGCAGGCAGCAGGTCGCCCACTTCCTGCCCATGTTCGATGCCCATCTGTCGCATAACCGGTTCATGGCGGGAGACAGCATCAGCATGGCGGATATCGACCTGCTGGTCGCCCTGGAATTTCTGGGCTGGGTGCAGGAATCCGTTCCCGAGGATTGCAAGTCGCTGCTCGAGTGGCGCGAGCGAGCCACCGCCGAGCTCGGCTGAAACCGGGTGCGCTGACTCCCGGCAGCCGCATTGGATGGTGTCGCAACCCGCTCCAACGGTTATAACTTGCGCCTGCACGGGAGCGGTACATGGCGCGACACACATCAAGGCGACGGAGAGGGACACGACAGGCACCGGGCAGCCGTTGTGCTGCCGGCGCTGCTTGCACTGTTATTGCCGGGCTGCGGTGAACAACCGTCGGAGGCGCGCTTCGAGAACTATCTGCAACGGCTGGGCCGGACGCTCGGCGTGACGGCGCCGGAATCTGCCACTGAGTACCCGCCGCGTCCGCCGCGGCCCGGGCAACTGCGCCTGGACGTGCCCCCGGGGAAACTCGGCACCCTCGACTTCCTCGCCCTGCGGGGCTGCGCCGTGCAGGTCACCGTGGCCAGGCGCAACAGCAGCCTCGGCCTTATGGCGCGGGACTCGCAGCGCCTGCTGCTGGAGCTGGAGTACCTGCGCCTGGCCCCCGCCTGCGTCGAGCGGCTGCGCGCACGGGGCCGCGAACCGCTGGCGCGGAAACTCGAACTGGCCTGGCGCGACAAACAGCGCCGGTTGCCGGCGCTGATCTTCAACGCCACCCTCGCCAGCGACGAATACAGGGCATTCTGGTCTGTCGCGCGCGCGCCCGGCGATTACCCGCGGGTCACCGGCAGCCTGACCACGGCGGCCCTCGAGGCCAACAGTGAACGGGTCCGCCGCTGGCTGGACGGCGATTACCGCGCCGACGGCCGGGAATTCGAGCTGCACCTGGGAGAAGTCGCCGGCGGGGACGGGGGCGCGCTGCTGGTCGCCCTGTCGCGCCAGGCGCAGTGGCTGTCCCGCGCCGATGCCATGCTGGACCGACGCATGGAGCGGGGCCCGCTGTGTGCGAACGCGATCCGCCACCGGGCCGCGGACATCCTGCCCAACGTCATTCGCAAATTTTTTGTCGGCGAAATACAACCGCGCGCCGCGGTACTGAACCGGCGCCGCTACGAGCTGTTGCCGCCGATAGTGGCGCTGGAGGCGCAGCTCGACGCCGTGCTGCCGCCCGCCTACCGGCAGTGGATGATCGCCCGCAACCGGCTCATCGAGAACGCCGGCGCGGCGCCGCGCCGGCACGTCGAAAATCTGCAGCGCATTCTGGCGCCCTGCGGGGACGCACGACGTGCGATAGCAGAATGATAGCCAGACTTGAACTCAGTCCTGTCTCAATTTCTGTGTTTATCCATTAGGATCGCACGGGCTGGGTATGGCTCACTGAAACACGCCAAAAATCGCACTTCCCTGTGCAGGCTCGGGTGGCGACCTCCTGTCGCCACACGGTTCCAGTGAGCCATACCCAGCCCGTGCTCGCGCATGCGATTCATACCGCAGCAGGGACTCGAACCCGGCCGCCACTGCACAAAGCGCGGTTAAAACAGTTACACTGAATCACTCGTATACGACACAGACCGCTCCCGAGGAGCCCCCGATGCGCACGCCCCACCACCCGATACTGCAATACATCACCCTGGTGATCGCGGCCCTGTTCCTGAGCGCCTGCGCATCCGGGCCGCCGAAGCCGGTGGTGGATTACAAACAGGACTACGATTTCTCCGCTGTGCAGCAGATCGGCTTTTACAGCGATTCCGGCGAGGTGGTGGGCGACAACCCACTGCTGGTCAGCGACATGCAGCGCGAGCGCATCCGGGAGGCGCTGCGCCAGGCGCTGGAAGGCCGCGGCTTCGAGATGGTCGAGGACGCCGCCGACGCCGACCTTTTGCTGAGCTGGCACCTGCTGACGGAGCAGAAAACGGATGTCCGGACATGGAATACGCCGTCCTTCGGCTACGGTATCTACTACGGGCGCTACAACCGCTACGCCGGCTACTCCTGCTGGGGTTGCCTTCATCGGCATACCGAGGTGACCGTGTACGACTACACCCAGGGAACGTTCATCGTCGATTTGATCGACCCGGACATGGGCAAGTCGGTCTGGCGCGCGGTGACCAAGTCCAGGCTCAAGAGAATGCCGAGCGAGAACCAGCGGGACTACGACGAGGCGGCCGACGCCATTTTCGCCTCATTCCCGCCGTCGCCGCGCGCCGCCGAGTGACGGCCACTGCCCCGCGGATGGACGACGGCGCCCGACAGAAGGTATGATTCGCTCCCCGATCCGCCCGTAGCTCAGCTGGATAGAGCGCTGCCCTCCGGAGGCAGAGGTCGCAGATTCGAATTCTGCCGGGCGGGCCATTTCAGTCCACACTCAGCAGCGCATGCAGCAGGTTGTCCTGAAAGGTAATGTTGGACGGCAGCACGTCGTGACGCTCGCAGATAAAAAACATCCCGCGGAGGAAAATGCAGACGCGGGTGCCGTGTGGCGCCCCGATCAAGGTGCTCCGGATCGGGACGCCCCGGAGAGACGGAGCAGGCGACGAGCAGGCCCGGCGACAGCATACGACCGATGAAAGCCCCCGGCGAGAGGACGGCGGCGGGGCGCATCCCGTCTGCCTGTTCTCGCTGCGCGACGAACGCTTCGACAGCCCGCCCGTGGACCCGATGCCCGACTGGGCCTGGCCCCTGGCGAGCGTGGCGATGAAACGCGCCCTCGGCAAAGCGGGCGGCTGAAGGCGGGGGCTTTTCGAACCCGAAGCAAGTGCCAGCCGAGGGCCGCCACGTCCTCAGTCGTCCGAATCGTCATCATCGTCGTCGGAATCGTCGTCGTCGGAATCGTCGTCGTCGGAATCGTCGTCCGAGTCATCGTCTGAATCGTCATCGTCGTCGTCATCCGCGTCATCGTCGTCGTCATCGTCGTCGTCGAACAGTGGCCCGCCATCCAGGACGTCTTTGTCCTCGAACTCGACCTCGTCGGCGATGCCGTCCGCCGGCTCGTCGTCCTTCACCTTGACCAGGTCGCCCACCTGTAACTGGGCGAAGAACGTGGCGGCATCCAGATCATCGTCGTCGCGATCCTCGAAGTCCGCGCCCGCGATATCGAAGGTGACTCCGAGCAGAGTGATCGACATGCCGGCAGTAAAGGACTCCACCGGTGCCTGTATGACATCATCATCCGCGTCGTCCCGGTCGATGCGGGTCGCGATGAGTCCGTTGCCGTCGGACCGTGCCTCGACTTCGAGAAAATCGCCGGTGCGGATGTCCTCGACACGCAAATTGTCCCGCTGGTCCGTGTCGTCATCGAGCAGCGTCGTGCTGTTGACCAGCACCTGCACGGAACCATTGAACAGGCCCAGCGTGATACGGTCGCCATCCACGGCTTGCACGCGGGCCTCGACCTCGATGCGGCCGCGCCTTGCCTCCACGCTGCTCGCGACCAGTTGCGTGCCGTTCCATGTGCCTTCGACCTCGACGATCACTCCCTGGGCCAGCGCGAGATTCGCGGGGCTGAGGCGGGCGTCGCCCGCATTGACGGGAACGCCGTTGACCTCGAACTGCGCGGCACTGACAAAGGCGCGGATCGGACCCTGCACACTGAGCTCGTCGCCGTCATCGAGTGATGCCTGCAGGCCCGCCCTGTCGCGAACACGGGTTGCCACCAGTACACCGCCGTCCAGCATGCCGAAGGCCTCTACCTGCTGGCCATTGCCCAGCCCCGACGGCCCGGCATCCGACAGGTCCGCATTGCTGAAATCGACCTCGATGTCACCGAGACGGAACCGGGTGTCCGACAAATCGCTGACGCGACCGGAGACCTTGATCTCGGTAACGCCGGGCTGGAAATCGGTCTTGCGTTCCACACGCGTCGCGCGCAGGTTGTTGCCCGCCTCGCGGAAGCCGGACACTTCGATCACCTGGCCAACCGCGAGAGTATCGAAGGTGACATCATCGAATACCGTACCGGTCCGCTCCACGATGACGTCCACACCCAGTACGCTGAGCTGTTTAGCGTCGTTGTCCGGAACCGCCTGTATGGCATCGACAGGTCCGCGCAGTTCGTCGTCGGCCACGATCTGTTCGGCGCGACCGGTTATTCCGTCGTCATTGATGCTGCCCGACACGGTGACCACCATGCCCAGCCCGAGATCTGCTTCCTGGCCGGCCGTGCCATCGACGAGGATTTCCGACTGGTCGGTCTCGAACCGCACACCATTGACGAAGATGCTGCCGAAGCCGTCGATGGTTCCCGAGCTGACCGCGCCGCTGCCGCCGATACCCTCCACCGGGTCGCCACCGATGGAAGCGATCCCCCCGCCTCCGCCGCCACCGCAGGAGGCCAGAGACGCGGCGGAGATCGCGGCGGCGAGTGTCTTCAAGCGAAATTTGTCCATTTCAGCGGTTCTCTTGATCCAGTTTTTCCGAGTAGTAGATGCCCACCGCCACGTATGCGGGTGCGTCATCCTGTGTCTGGTCGCCGCTCACTTCGTGCTCGGCGAGCCATTGATCGAACTCTTCCAGCAGTTGCTGGGATTTGTCGCGGGACAGAACGCGAAAGTCGGCCACCGCGTCCTGGCTGATCTGATCGTTGGATACCTTGCGCTGGAACAGGCGCGCCCCGGGTTCCGCCGCCATGTTGTGCGCGATGGTGCCGATGAGTTCGGCGACATCCGTGCCGAGAATGTTCAGCCGGTCCAGCGGCGTCGACATGGGTATGTAGGCGCGCTTTTTCAGAATCACCTGATCCCCGTCGCGCTCGACATTGCCACTGGCCTCGAGCATCGTCAGCAGCGCGACCGCGGGTACGTCCCCGCTGTAGTCACGCACGAGTCGGGCGAAAGGCGAGTCGGGACCGTCGCAGGAAAGAGGGGCTGGCGCGCCGCTGTCATCCTGATAGCGCGGATCGTTGACCCACCCGCTGATGACCCGCACGGCGCGGTTGTAGCGCTGCCGGGACTCGTTTTCCTCGCCGTCGCTCGCTTCCCGCAGGCGCTTGACTTCCTTGCGGCTCAGCCCCGTCAGGGCCGCGACACCGGAAACCGTCGCACGTTGCCCCGTCCGCTCCAGGTGGGCGAAACCCTCCTCAACGAATACCTGACGCGCCAGTTCGGCAAAAGCCCCGTGTGCCATGCCGTGATTGAGCAGCACCTGAACCAGCGGCCCCAGAATCTCCAGGGCGGTCTCATCCAGCGCGCGGTGTATTGACATCTCCATATTTGGGACTATTATCCCAATTATTGGGATTGTCAACCTTCCTGGAAACAAAAAACTGCCGGCCCGGACCCCGCATTTACGGATGGGCCCCGATTATCAGCAGGGTGACTTTGCGGTCACAGAGGAACTGCACATTCCGTGCACGATAGAGCGCCGGACACTGCTGTCGATACCGGCGGAATGGAACAGAAAGCGTCTGTTATTCGAACCGACCTACCTGCTCTGGCAATGGCATCGACACGGGATTGAGCCGGAGGTGGCATCGGGTTTCCGCAAATGCGTGTTCACAGGCGGGATTCCCCCGCTCGACGAGCTGGAACGATCCGGGCACACGATTTTCAACTGGGGCAGGCACATTGACCACGACGTGGCAGCACGAGAGTTCGGCCGCCTGTATGCCTCGGGATTTGACTGATTAGAGCCGTGCTTTTGCCGCACAATCCGCGGTTATCCCCGAGGGTGCTCCAGCAGCCAGTCGACGAAGGCGTCCCGGGCTCCGTCGGCCCAGGACGTCGGGATATGCGAACCGTCCACGATGGTCCACAGCTCAACCTCGGTACCCGCCAAACAATCGGGCCAGGTCGTCACGGTGGTCTCGTCGCCATCGATGTTCGCCACCAGGTCGATGGCCGGCTCCATCGCCGGGTTGCCCGTGTCACAGCCGGCGAGCATGGCGTAGCGCTCCGCCGTTTCCACCGCGCCGGGGAAGACGCCCTCGATGCCGCCGTAGGGCACCGTGCCGTCGTCGTCGCCGTGCATCACCAGCACGCTGACCCGCTCCGTGGCGGGCTGGCAGCTCTCGACATCCTCGAAGGTCGAACCGGCCAGACTGACGATGGAAGTCACCACCTCGGAGGCTTCGCAGGCCATGGTGAATGACATGAAGCCGCCGTTCGAGTGGCCGATCAGCCCCACGCGGGTGGCGTCGATACTGTAGGTCGCGGCCGCCTCCTCGATGAGTCCGCGGATGTAGCCGACGTCGTCAACCATCGCTTCTTCGGGCGTGGTGGCGCAGCAGGCGGGAGTCGCGTTCCAGATCCTGCGGCCGTCACTGGCGACAATGCCATCCGGCATAACCAGCACGAAATCCTTGGTATCGACGCGGTCCACCAGCCCGAAGTAGAACGACTGGATCACCCGGAGGCGCCGCGGCCGTGCAGCACGACCACCAGCGGATAGCGGGTGTTCACATCGTAATCGACGGGGATCTGCACCATGGCGGGGCGCTCGCCGCCGATCATAAGGGGCGGGTTGGACGGGCAATCGCCCGTGTCGGCACAGCCCTGCAGCACGACATCGTCATTGTTACCATCGCCATCACTGCACCCGGCGGCGGTTATAAGGACAAGAGCCATCAGCATACTGAGATAGTGGCGTAAACGGTTACTTCGGGCGGCGTGGCAGCTCATGGCTTTATCTCTCCCGGTTGTTAATTTTGCCAGCAGTATAGGCCAACCGGCGCAGCCCTGCCCAGCGCAGGGGACAGGATGCCCATCACACGCTACTCCATCTCGAACACCGGCCGCCCCCGCCTCGAATACATGAAAGGGCCCTGGACTTCGGGTCCGTGCCGCGCGCGCAGGCGCTGCTCCAGCTCCCGCAGCACCGTGCGGGTGATGAGCGGCAACTGCTCCATCTGCTCGGCCCTCGAGAGCGTGACCCAGTGCAGGTCCAGCAGCTCGCCGGAACCCCGTGGGCGTTCGTGTACCTCCCCCTGGATATGCTCTGCGTCGACCAGGAAAAAACGGGCGTCGAAACGGCGATTGCGGTGCGGGGGCGTAACCGCGCGGGCGACGTATTGCAGCACATCCAGACGGGGATTGACGTCGTGGCGCAAAAACGCGGCCCACTGCGGCGAGCGCGAGCGCAGCGTGGGGCTCTCGGGCTCACCGATGACCAGCCCGGTTTCCTCGAAGGTCTCGCGGATCGCCGCCAGGGCGAGGGCCCGCGCCCGGGTCGGGGAGCAGCCCCGGCTCAGACGTTCCATCACCGCCGGATGCAGGTCGTGTGGCGGGCGTATGCGGCTGTCGCCGGGGTCGACCCGTCCCCCCGGGAAAACGAATTTGTCGGGCATGAATTTGTGGCCGGCGGCCCGCTTGCCCATCAGCACACGGGGCTCGCCGCGACCGCGGCGCAGAATGATCAGCGTGCCGGCATCTTTCGGGCGCACCGCCCGGCCCCGCTGGCGCAG
Source organism: Halioglobus sp. (assembly GCA_034521205.1). Lineage (GTDB taxonomy): Bacteria > Pseudomonadota > Gammaproteobacteria > Pseudomonadales > Halieaceae > Marimicrobium. The sequence goes on along the minus strand of JAXHMT010000004.1, from coordinate 609,654 downwards.
TTCGCTGTCCGCAATGTAGTGCACACCGGGAATCTCGTCGGCGTCCATTGGTCCCGTCCTGCCGCTGCTGCGACCGCCATTATGCCGTGCGCTTGTTGCCCGCCTTCACAAAACACCCACGTGCCGCGGTGTGGGCCGCCCCATTAGTGAGTGCTAGAGTGCCGCGGCCTCGAGGAATTTTTCGGGGTCGGAGGCAACGGTAATGCGGTGCAACTCGCGGTCGAATCCGTCGTAGCCGCCGTTGGCCTTGTGCAGCACACTGCGATTATCCCACATCACCAGCATGCCCTCGTCCCATTCGTGGATATACTGGAATTCCTCCCGTGTCTGCCACGCGTGCAGTTCCAGCAGCAACTCCAGCGCCTCCTCCTCCGCCATGCCCTCGACGCCGACAATATAGCCGAGACAGCCGAGCAGCGTATCGCGACCGTTTTCGGGATGACGCAGGATAAATGGATGGGGGCGCACCTCGCGGGCGCTCTCCGAGTACACGATCTTCATGCTGCGATCAGATTCGCTGTCTTTCTCGCCGTACATGCCGTCCGGCGCATAGCCCGCCGCGGCCGAGTGCAGGGCGATGCGGCCTTCCAGTTTTTGCCGCAGGGCCGGGGGCATCTGTGCCAGTGCCTTCTGCTGGTTGGCGAATCCGGTCTCCCCGCCCACCGGGGGTATGACCAGGCCGTAGAGGCACGTGCCGAGCGGCGGCTCCTCCATAAAACTCCAGTCCGAATGCCACACCTCGGCAAACACGGGCGCCTGTTCATCCGCCCGGCGCGTCACCGCGACCACGTGCTCGCTGCCCTCGATGGGCAAAAAGTACGGCTCATCACCAAAAGTGCCGAAGTACAGGATGAACCGCTCCAGGTCGGCGTCGGTGAGCTCCTGCTCGGGAAAGGCCAGCACGTGGTGGCGCATCCACGCCCAGCGCAACGCGGTGACAGTGTCCGGGTCCAGCGGCTCGGCCAGGTTGACGCCGCGCACGATGGCGCCGCAGCCCTGCCCGGTGGCTTGTATCTCTATCATGCCCCAGCCCTCCGCCGGCTGTCTTCGCCGCGATATTCGCAGCAGTATTCGCGCCGCCGGCCAATTCGCCATGTTAGCAGCCGCTCGACCTTAACAAAATGCGCGGCACGAGCACGGCGCGTCGTATAGTGACTCGCTTTGGCAATATGCCAGCCGCGCCAGGAGAATAGAGTCCCGCTGAAACCGTGTGGCGACAGGACGTCGCCTGCACCGAGCCTGCACAGGGACGTGCGCTTTCCGGCGTGTTTCAGCGGGACTCTATTCTCCTGGCGCGGCGACCCCGGGTAAATTCAATCGAAGCTATTCTCCTGCGCCGCCGGCTTTATCGGAAGAGCGCCTTCCTCTATGCTGGCCGCCCCTACTGGAGACCGCCCACGGGCGGGGAGATGGAAACTATGATCGGCTGGACCGAACAACAGCAAATGATCCGGGGCATGGTCCGGGATTTCGTAGAGAAGGAAGTCGTGCCGCACATCGACGACCTCGAGTACAACGGCATGCCGCCCTACGACATCCTGCGCAAACTGTTCGGCGCCTTCGGCATGGACGAACTCGCCGGCGCCAACTTCGACAAACAGATCGCCCGGGAGGAGGCCGTGGCCCGCGGCGAGGAGCCCGCGGAAAGCGAGCAGGAAAACGAATCACCCGCGGGGCCCGTCACCGAGGAAGCCCTCGATGCGGTCGCCATGAACCTGCTGCCCATTATCGAGATCAGCCGTCATTGCCAGGGCCTGATTACCGCCATGGGCGTCTCCGTCGGACTTACCGCCGGAGCCATCATGTCCAAGGGCAGCCTCGCCCAGAAGAAACGCTACGGCCGCGACCTGATGACCCTGAAAAAAATCGGCGCCTGGGCCATCACCGAGCCCCACAGCGGTTCCGACGCCTTCGGTGCGATGAAGGCCACGGCGCGCCGGGACGGCCAGGGCGGATACATTCTCAACGGCAACAAGACCTATATCACCAACGGTCCCTACGCCGACACCATCGTGTTCATCTGCCGCCTCGAGGAAGAGGGCGTGGCGATGCGGGACCGCAAGATCGTCTCTTTCATTCTCGATGCGGGCATGCCCGGCCTGGAACAGAGCGCCCCCTTCAAAAAAATGGGGATCGGCTCATCGCCGACCGGGGAATTGTTCCTGTCCGACGTGCAAGCCGGACCGGAGCGACTCATGGGCGAGTCCGAGGACGGCTACGGCCGTGCCGGCGCCAAGACCACCTTCAGCGCGGAGCGCTCCGGTGTCGCCGCCATGGCCCTGGGCCTGGTCGAGCGCGCCCTCGAAATGTGCCTCGAATACGCGCAGACGCGGGTACAGTTCGATCAGCCCATCGGCAACTACCAGCTTATCCAGCTCAAGCTCGCGAAGATGGAAGTCGCGCGGCTCAACCTGGAAAACCTGGTTTTCCGCTTCATTGAAACGCGCGCCGCGGGCAGGGATTTCAGTCTCGCCCAGGCATCGGCGATGAAACTCTACGCGGCGCAGGCGGCCATGGAAGTGACCACCGAGGCGGTGCAGGTGTTTGGCGGCGCGGGCTACATGCGCGAAACGCGCGTGGAACAGTTGATGCGCGACGCGAAGATCCTGCAGATCTACGCGGGCACGGACGAGATGCAGGTTGTGGCGATCGCCCGGGATCTGATGGGGCGACAGTGACCTCGCGCCGGATTCATCAAAAGGCGGTCATTCAGGGGACGCAATGGTGGACTCCCGCTTTCGCGGGAGTGACGGCGGGGGCGCGGGAGTAATGGCAGGGGCACGGGTGTCACCACAGCCCGTCATATGGTGCGGCGCTTTCCGCGGCAACCGGCCCGACCTCGCATCGCGGTCGCGGCCCGACCTCGCATCGCGATAACCGGCCCTGCCCTGCACGCGATAACCGGTCCTGCCCTGCACCGCGGTAACCGACCTGCTGCACCGCGGTGACGCGCAGCGGAACACCGGCCCTACGCCCGCGCCCCGGTACAGTGCCTCGGCGCGCGCCTTCAGCCCCTTCGGCGCAAAGGTTGAAGCCGCGCTCCACCGGTTCGGCCATCGCCTCCATCATCGAGCCGGCACCATCCTCGCCGGCGAACTCGTCGATGCTGTAATAGCTGCAACGTTCCACGTCAATCGGCGTAATAATCTGACTGCGATCGGCGTGGATGGGATCGCCGGGGCGGTTCTCCATCGACCAGACAATGCGGTGCGGCGGCTCCAGCGCGGTAATGTATTCGACCTGATCCTGCAGGCCGTTGCCCAGGTCCACCTTCATGGCCAGCGGCGCGCCGAGCGCCAGTTCACCCTCGATCCGCGGGCAGAACTCGTTCCACAGAGGGTAGTTGTCGAAGTCGGTGATCACCGACCACACGACCTCCGCCGGGGCATCGATGGTGATCTCGTCGGATGCTACGCTCTTCTCGCCGATCATTGCTGTTTATCCCTGCCGTGTATCAATTGAAATTTGCCCGGCTGCCGGTCGCGTGGGTTCGGTATGTCCCACTGGAACACGTCCGGGAACGCACGCGCCAGAATTAAGAGGGCCAGGGAATCCCCCCGGCAGACTCGGGCGGCGCCCATGCGGGTTCAACACGCCACGCTCCGGCAACGATCCCCCAGCAGCTCGGCGGCGCCCTGGAGGGAGAGCGCAGGTGATCTCCGGCCCGCTATCCCCGGTGCAGGCTCGCGGGCGCAGCGCCCTCAGAGCGCATAGCTGATGCCGCCGTTGACGCGCCACGTCTGCCCGTTGACCCACTCGCCGTCGTCGGACAGCAAAAACGCCACCGCCGCGGCGATATCCTGCGCCGTTCCGTGGCGCGGACTGCGCACGCCCCGCAGCATGCGATCCTTCATCTCCTGCGGCATGACCTCCTCGATCTGTTCGGTGAGCACAAATCCCGGCGCCACGGCGTTGCAGCGGATACCTTCGCCACCCCATTTTGACGCCACGTGCCGGCACAGGGAGTTGACGCCCGCCTTCGACGCCGCATAGGCCGGCCGCGCCGGCTCGCCGATCCCGCCCGCCTCGGAGGAGGTCAGCACCAGGGCGCCCCCGCCCTGTGCCAGCATCGCGGGCAGCCCCGCCCGTATCAGCATCACGGTACCGAGCAGGTTGACCCTCAGGGTTCGCTCCCACAAAGCCAGGTCATTGGACAGGATATCGCCGTCCTCGAGCACCACCTTCAGGTCGGCGGCGTTGGCGAACAGACCGTCCAGGCGCTCGAAATGGGCGGTGGCCCGCCCGACCAGCCCGTTGACGGAGGATTCGTCCGCCTGATCGTACTCCCAGGCGACCACATCGCCGCCCGCGTCGGTCAGTTGCGCCGCCAGCTCCCTGGCCGTCTCGATGTTGAGGTCGCCGATGCCCACACGGGCACCCTCCCCGGACAGGCGCCTGGCGGTGGCAGCCCCGATGCCGGTGGCGCCGCCACACACGAGAATACACTTACCTTGCAGACTACTCACCGCTCGCTCCCCGTTTCCAGCCCGGCGGCAACTCGCGCCGGTCGATGCATTGAGTGGACCAGTCCTTTATGCAAATATCCACTGTCGCAGTCTTTTACTTCCGTCGCGCCAAACAATCAACCCGGTAGGGAAACAGAATGAAGATACTCGCTTTTCTCTGGGCGCGAGTCCTCGATGTCCTGGGTACCCTGGTGTTGCTCACCGTGCTGTCGGGCCTCTTCCTGCTCTACCGCTGGGTCACTTTCGGCCAGTCCGACGACGCCGCGCACCTGCAGGCCAAAGAGGACTACCTCGCACGGATTGCCGCCGCGGGCACGCCGGTCGCGGCACCGCCCAATATCGTCTTCATTCTGTACGACGATCTCGGTTATGGCGACTTCGGCTACGGCGCCCGAGGCGTTGATATGGTGGGCGATCAAGGCGGCGCTATGGGCGCCCGGGGCGACCTGTTAGCCACGCCGAATATCGATCGTCTCGCCGCCGATGGTGTCGTGCTCAGCGACTTCCACGCACCCGCGCCGGTGTGCACTCCCTCACGGGCAGGCTACCTGACCGGACGCCTGGCCCCACGCGCGGGACTGCCCAACGTGGTCTTTCCCACCGGCAGCGTCGAGGCCCTGATCTTCAACGTGCTGCTCGACCCGGACTCAAACGTGCGCCTGCCCGCGGAGGAAATCACCTTTGCGGAAATCCTGCAGGCGGCGGGCTACAGCACGGCCATGGTCGGCAAGTGGCACCTGGGCGACCGCAGTCCGTCGCTGCCCAACGACATGGGCTTCGACAGCTATTTCGGCGCCCTGTACAGCAACGACATGGAGCCCTTCGCCCTCTACGCGGACAGGGAAATCGCCGTGCCCGCCCCCGCCGACCAGCGCTACCTGACGGAACGCTACACCCGCGCCGCCACAGACTTCATTGCAGCGCAACAGGCTGAGCAGGGCCCGTTCCTGCTCTATATCGCCCACACCTTTCCCCACGACCCGCTGCACGTGCGGCCCGAGCGCCGCGGCCGCTCCCGCGCCGGACTGTACGGCGATGTCGTGGAAGAGCTGGACGACTCGGTGGGGGCGGTCGTGGCGGCACTGCGCGGCGCCGGCCAACTCGACAACACCCTGATCATCATCACCTCGGACAACGGCCCCTGGTTCCTCGGCGACGCCGGCGACCAGCGCGGCCGCAAGGGCAACACCTTCGAGGGCGGCATGCGGGTACCGTTCATCGCCCACTGGCCGGCGGCCATCCCCTCGGGGCGCACCGAACACGCCATGGCCATGGGCACTGATCTGCTGCCCACCTTCCTGGACATCCTGGAGTTGCCGCCGCCACCCGACCGTATTCTCGACGGCCGCAGCATCCTCGACGTACTGAGCCAGGGCGGAGCGACACCCCACGATTACCTTTACTACTACGACGGCGACACCCTGTTCGCCGCACGGGACGAGCGCTTCAAGTACCGCGGCGCGGCCGGCGTGTTCTACGCCACGGATCAAATGCCGATCGGTGTCTCGATGCCGCAAAAGGAATGGCTGTTCGACCTGGCGGGGGACGCGCGCGAATCCTACGATACCTCGGCCCGCAACCCCGATGACCTGCTGCGGCTGCGGGCCGCCTTCGAGGGCAAACTGCGAGACATGGAGGCCAACACGCGCGGTTGGCGCTAGGAGACTGGTTTCAGACCGTGCTCGCCGCCGGCGGACACGCGGCGAAAGCCTCTGTGTAGCGGCGAAATTTCCGGAACATGCGCCGAATCGCCAGACTCATCAGCGGCCGGACGAGGAACAGGAAATGTCGTGACAGGCCCCGGGGCTCTATCGCCATGTACCATTCCACCCGGCAGGTACCATCTTTCAGATCGGTTACCCGGTAGTCCTCGAGAAATTTCTCGGTGGCCTTCGTGCTGCAACCGAGAAAGGTGAAGGCCATGCGCTTGCCGCGCTCCCACTCCACAAACCGCTCGTAACCCACCAGACCACCCAGCATATGGACGCTGCGGGTCGTCCCGACGCCGTAGGGTTTGGGCGATGTCCATATCACCTGCCTGATCGGCAGCGCCCACATCGTCCAGGCGTGGGGGTCTTCGAATACATCGAAAATCTGCCCGGGCGTCGCGCGTACGGTCTCCCGGGCGACAAATACATGTTTTGCCTGCTGCAGGAACTCAACGCCAACCGGCGTGCATTTGTGGTAGTCCGTCATCTGATCTCTCGCGATTCCCGGGCGTCCTGTTCAAAGTAGCAGCAAAAAGCGAGGTTCTCCACGCCATGTAATCTCGGGATGACTCAGTCTATAAACATGCCAGAGGCGCCACAGGGATATGCTCTCGCTGGAACCGTGCGGCGACAGAAAGCCGGCCATCCATGGCCAGGCTCGGGGCCGGCGACGTCCGTGTCGCCGCAGCGTGTTCCAGCGAGAGCATATCCCTGTGGCGCTCCATCGCCGGCATATCCTCAACCTGAACCATTGCCAACTATCGGGTGGTGGCTTCAAGAGGCCCGCCTGCGTTCGTCGTATTCGGCGATGGCCTTCGCCATCACATCGCTGTCGTAGGGCCGCAATCCGCCGAGCAGGATGCGTTTGCAGCCGCGCCCGACAACAGCCCCCGATTCCGTGAACTCGAAGCCCAGCTTTACCGCGCCGCGCCTGCCGTCGACCTGTACCTCCCTGTGACCCGGCCGCAGATCGGGATCGCGGCTGTCCAGGGTGTCCATGTCAATGCTCATGCTCTGGTACATGAGCATCGGCCGGGCCGGGTTGATCATCACGTTTTCCCCGGCGAGCAGGGGCTCCAGAATGTGCGGGAACGTGTGGCCGGAGAACTCGACGTACCGGCGCACGAGATTTTGCACCAGTGATGCATCGCGGGACACATCCCCCGCGCGCGCCAGGTGCAGGTATTCCCTGCCCCCGGTGTCGCGGATCGACAATTGTGGGCCCGGCGCGGGCAAGACCAGTTCGACGCCGTCGGGGAGCATGTCGGTAAAGACAATCTCCATGTGCCGGCTGACGCCGTATTTCGCCAGCAGGGCCGCGAACAGCAGGTCACCCGGAACACAAAAGCGCCTGGCATCGACATCGTGCAGCGGATTGAAATCGCCCGCCACGGACTTGGCAAAACGACTGCCCTGCTCGCGGCTGAAACACAGGTTGCCGTGCGGCTCGCTGAAATAGTCTTCTATATCCATGGTCGATGGGAGCCCGTTTGCGTACAGCGAGAGGTAACAGTCTATGCCAGGACAACCGCGCCAGTCACACCGATGCCGCCCGCAGCAGCGGTGTCCGCGGTCGCGGGTCCCCGGACAGGTTGATCAACCGCAGTGAAGGCGCGCCCTCGCCGGGCTCCGGCAGCCAGCACACCGCGAGACGATAATCGGGCAGCGCGTCCACCAGGTAATAGTGCCCCGGATGGGTCTCCCGCGCGAACCGGGGCCGAATCTCCCCCGGATTTGCCGCGCCTGGATAGTGCAGTTCGAAACAGCGGCGCCGCAGCTCTGGCGCGAGGGCGCCGCCCCTGGCCTTGACCGCCGCCTCCTTGAGAGTCCAGTAGTCGAAAAAACGCTCCGCCCGTTCGCCGCCGTCCAGCGATTCCAGCACGGCGACCTCGGGCGCGCTGAAGAAACGCCGCGCGAGCCGCAAAAAATCCCGCTCCCGGCGTGTGTGCTCCAGGTCCACCCCCAGCGCGGTCCCGGCGCTGACGGCGCACAGCAGCCACTCCCCGCTGTGGCTGAGGTTGAACTCCAGCGGCAGGGGGGCGTCGACCAGCCGCGGCTTGCCGTGTTCACCGCACTCGAACTGCCAGTCTTGCGGGTCTATCGGCGCGTAGCGCGACAGCACCCGGCGGCGGAAGGCCTCGGAGCTCCCGGCACTGTCCCGGTGGCACAACCACAGGTGGATATCCCGCGGGCCGAGCCGCGGGCCGCCGCCCGGCTCAGAAACGCTGGATGGATTTGCCGATAATCCGGTCACGCACTTTCCAGAACAGGCTGTTCGGATTGACCACGACGATAAACACCCTGCGCATGTGATAGCCGTACAGGCGCGAGCCTGTCGTCCACCATCGCTTCCAATCGAGCCAGCTCTTCGTCGTCAAAGTAATCCGGTAGCCGCCGACCTTGGCCTTGCGAACCTCGTACGCATTGGGGTCATCGACGTCCTTCGCCTGCAGCCGGCTGCCGCTGCGCCAGAAAAAGGCCTCGCGGCCAGGTACTCCGGTACGGGGGACTCGCCCAGGAACACGACGATCTTCGCCAGCTCTCCCTCGGAATCCACCCTCAGATCTTCCACAACGCACCACAAGCAGGTGCCGTTTGTAGTCCAGGCGACAGCCGTCGTCCAGCAACCGGCGGTAGCCCTCCTCCAACTCATAATCGAGGATATGCGGCAGCCCCCGGCCCTCGCGCACGACAATCGAGACCGAAATATCCGCGTCGTGGGGCGGTAGTCATTCATGGATGTTCTCGGGCCGCATGCGGTACTTCCACTGGAAAATGCTGCGACACGGGCGATGTCGATCGGATTGCGCACCATCAGGACGGTCTTTTTGTCATAGAAATCCTTTCTGAATTCGACGGTCGTGCGTCCGGTCAGGCCCCGCACTCGCAGTCCTTGGCCGTTCGTCGCAGTATCGCCGACAGGCCGGTCGTTGCCGCGGCCATTGTCCTGGCGCAGCGCGCCGTCCAGGCCCGGCGGTAGTCGTCGGCCCAGTGATGAGCGCCGCGAAGATCGTGTACGAGCTGAAAATACCTGCGAAACCATCGCCCGTACGCCAGGTGCGTCCGACTGGCAATGCCACGCACTCGTCATCCGAGGTCGCGTTCGCATTCGACGTTCGTGTAGGCCTCGGTAGTCCGGGGCGTTGCAGTCTACGAAGCGTCGTCCAGCAACTGTCGATACCCATGGTGATGTTGCCGCGGACATTGTGTACGGCTGGGCTCACGCGAGCAGTCACCCGTACCCAGGTGCGTCACGCGCCTTGCCCAGTAGGCGCGAAGGCGTACGGCGATCAGCGTCCGTCCCAGCACGACGGCGCCCGTGACGCCAGCGCTCGAGCGCATGTCTTTTCTTCCGGTAAAAATACCGAAATCGCGCGTACCAACCATTTGATCAGACGCTTGATAATTGCATGCATGGAAAAAGTTCCCCGGTCAGGGCAGAATCGAGCGGCGAAGCGTATAGGATGGGCGGGCCATTCTCACGCTGGGCCGGTATTCTTGACGGCATTCACTCAAACCTCGCAAGCCTCTGAATTACTATGATTTTTTTGTGTTTTTTCGGGCGTAACAAAGCCCTGGCGGCGGCCATTGTGCCCCCGCCCACGCGGGACAGTCGCGGCGTGCCTGCCAGGTGCGCGCGAGCACTGGTGGTTGCGACCCTCGCGCTGCTTGCCGCCTCCATTCACCAGCCGGAGGCCGCGGCCAACAACCTGCCGGCATGGCGCGTGCTGGAGTTCGAGAAAAAGGCCTTCTGGGCGACAGCCCGCTCGCGACTCGAACTGCCCCGCCCCCCGGAATCCGCGCAGTACTGGGAAATGTTTGCGAACAGTTCCGTCCCGGGCAACTCGGAGCAGGTATCGATGATCTTCGACCCGGCCAACGGGCAACTGGCCGAACGCACGCGGCTGAGTCGAGGCAGGGAAGACCAGCCGCCTGAAATCCTACGTGTACGAAAAAGACCATATCTTACGTGAACGGCACAACCCCCAGGGAAATGCCGAGTTGCCACCCGAACAGTGGCCACTGACCAGCCGCCAGCGGATACCCTATCCCGAATCGGCGGAAAAACTGGCTGTCACCAGCCCCTATTCGCTCTTCCTGCTGGCCGGCAAACTACAGGCCGAAGGGCCGGGCTCGTCGATGGAGGTACTGGTACACACCGACCACAACTTCTACCGCGCCCGCCTGACCTGCGGCGACGGCATTCCCGTGCCGGTCGACTTCACGCTCGATGACGGCGAGCGCACTCAGGGCACCCGCGAGACCCTTGCGGTCGCCATGCGGGTTGAACCGGAGGGGGATCTGGTGGACGAAGACGATTTCGCGCTGCTGGGGCTAAGCGGTAACATTATTGTGCTGTTCGACCGTTACTCCGGTCTGCCCCTGCAGGTGCGCGGCGAGGCGCCCCGTATCGGCGATACAGAGATCAACCTGAAATCGGCGACCATGAGGCCGCCGGTCCCGTGACATTCAGCGCCGGCCCGGTCGGCCTGATCAGCAATCCCAACAGCGGCCACAACCGCGACCAGTTCCCCGCCATCGAGCACCGGGTCCGCCGCTGTCCCGCGATTCTGCACCACACCACGCCACGCTTCGAGGATCTCGACCCGGCACTGACACAGCTTGCGCAGGCGGGTGTCGAGGTGCTGGCGATCAACGGCGGCGACGGCACCGCCTCGGCCGTGCTGGGCCGCCTGCTGGACTCGGGGTTGTTTGTCACGCCACCGCGCATCGTCCTGCTGCCCGGCGGCACCGCCAACATGACCGCGGGGGACGTCGGCCTGCAAGGCTCGCTGCAGCGTGCGGTGGAACGATTCTGCCGTTGGTGTGAGGGCGATCGCAAAACGTCCGAACCACCGCGAAAGCGCGCCCTGCTGCGCGTGTGCGAGGGCAAGCGCGAGACCCGCTACGGCATGTTTCTGGGCGCCGGCGCGGTGATCCACGGCACCGAGTACGCGCACCGGGAAATTCATTCGCGCGGCCTGCGCGACGATTTCAGTCTGGCCCTGGGCACGGCGCGCACGGTATGGGGCATCGTGCGGGATGATCCGCGCTTCAACCGCCATGTCACTGTCGGCCTGGGTATCGACGGGCAACCGACCCGGCAGTTCGACACACTGATCCTGGCCATCAGCACGCTGGAGCGCCTGTCCTTCGGCATGCGGCCCTTTTTCGGCAGCGGTCCAGGCGACATACGCCTGACACTCTTTGAACAGGGCTGCAGCCGGTTTGCGCGTACCTTCGTGTCCATCGTGCGCGGGCGGCCCAACCGCCACGCGGTTCCCGACGCCGGCTATCACAGCGTCAACGCCGCTCGCCTGGGGCTTCAGATCCAGGAAGAATTCAACCTCGACGGGGAGATCCACCGCGCCCGGGAGCCCCTGGAGATCAGCGCCAGCGAGCCCCTGGAGTTTCTGCGCCTGTGAGCGGATACGCGGCCGTCGACGGTCCCGACCCGGCCCGGGAGCCCGCCCTCGCGGCCCTTCTCACGGCCCTGCAGGAACGGCACCGGGGCGCGATCCGCGCCACCCTGGCCTATGGCTCCTGCCTGCGCGGCGGCGACATCTACGACGGCCTGCTGGACATCTACCTTATCTGCGACAGCTACCGCGCCGCCTACGGCACCGGGCTGCTGGCCGCGGCCAACCGCCTGCTGCCGCCCAACGTATTCTACGCGGAGCAATCAGGTCCGGCCGCGGACGGCGGCGAACGCACGCTGCGCGCCAAGGTCAGCGTCATCTCGCTGCACGATTTCCGCCGCGGCTGCAGCCGGGCCTGGTTCCAGTCCTATATCTGGGGGCGTTTCGCCCAGCCCACGGCCGTGGTGTACGCCCGCGACGCGGCGGCGATGGCAGAGCTCGACACAATGCTGCCCGAAGCCGCGCGCACCCTGTTGCACAGAGCGATCCCGGCACTGCCGCGCGCGGGGACGGTCGAGGCACTGTGGGAGGGCGCGCTGGGCCTGAGCTACGCCACGGAGTTGCGCACCGAGCGCGGCGATCGCCAGGTGGAACTGGTCGGCGCCAACCGCGATTTTTACGCCGCGCTCACCCGGCATCTCGCCGCCGGGCTGGGCCACGGCTTCGCCCTGCACGAGGCGGACGGGGAGCTGCGCTACACGAGCGCGCCGTCGCCCGGGGCCGTGCGCCGGGCGCGGCTCGCCTGGGCGCTGCGCCGCGTCCAGGGCAAGTTGCTGTCGGTGCTGCGGCTGGTGAAAGGCCTCTTCACCTTCGAGGGTGGCCTGGATTACATCGCCTGGAAACTGGAGCGCCACTCCGGTGAAAAGATCGTCATTCCGGACAAGGTGCGGCGGCGGCCGCTGATCCATCTTTGGGGTTTTTTCTGGGGCCTCTACCGGCGCGGAATTTTCCTAGACGCGTAGACCGGTCAGCGGGAGTTACTCGTAACCTCCTGGCATGAGCGCATCGATTGCGCGACCGGCCCCGGAAACCATCAGGGCGCTGCTCATTTGCGTCTCTCAACGAATGCGCCGATGGCGATGGGCTCTCCGCGACGGGCGCTAGATTCCAGTCCGGTTTTTCGCGCAGCGAAAAACGGTCGAGTTGCGCAGCGGCTCGCCACCGGCGACAAACCTGCGCCCGTTTCCGGGGCCGGTCGCGCAACGACGGCGGTCGACTCTGAAGCAAACTCCGAGTCGAGGAGGTCCATGGACTGCTGGTTCTACCGCGTCCCGACCCGCTTTCAGACGACCACCGTCAAGCAGCGGTCAGCTTACGTTTACACGCACAAATTCAAACGAGCCGGGCAAAATGGAAAAAAACCTCGTAATCCTCTACAGTTACGCACATTCTGGCCCAACCCGAACGCCCCCGCATGAAAGCAGCCGTCTTCATCCAGACCAACCACAAACAGATCACCGGCGCCCTCGTCGCCGAGCACGCTCTGCGCCGCTACTCGCAGAACAACGACAAGTTCGACGTGGTCATCATGGATACGCGCGATTACCCCTTCTTCGCCGAACACGAGGGTCGGGAATACCTGCGCGACGGGGTCAAACGGGTGTGGCTCAACGACGACCTGCAGTCCTTCACGCCGACCCGTTTCATGCCGCCCGAACTGATGGGCTACGAGGGCCGCGCGGTGGTGATCGACCCGGATATCTTCGCCGCCGCCGACATCTGGGAACTGCTCAGCCGGGACATGCAGGGCAAGGCGATCATGTGCCGCATGCGCTCCGGGCCCAAGGGGCTGGTGGACAAGTGCATGGCCAGCAGCGTCATGCTGCTGGCCTGCGACCGGTTGACCCACTGGAACGCCCGGGCCAAATTCGAGGCCATGTTCGACTTTACCCAGGACTACCAGCCGTGGATCTGCCTCAAGGAGGAAGACCGGGACACCATCGGCTTTTTCGAGCCCGAATGGAACGATTTCGACAAGTTCACGCCCGACACCAGGATGCTGCACACCACCCGCCGCAAGACCCAGCCGTGGAAAACCGGGCTGCCCACCGACTGGCGGCCCGCCGAGCGCTTCCGCCTGTTTCCGCCCGCCGCCTGGGTCATGCGCGCCCGGCGCAAGCTGTTTGGCGAGTACGCCTTCCTCGGCAATTACAAGCAACATCCCGACAGGAACCAGGAGAACTTTTTCTTCGGTCTGCTCAGGGAATGCGTCGACCAGGGCAAGATCACAGAGGCCTTCCTGCGCGAGGAAATGGCGCAGAATCATGTTCGGCACGACATCTTCGAGCAACTGGAACGTGCACCGGACCTGCCACCGGCGCCCGCGCATCCGCTCAGTGCGGTGTCACAAGCCGCCTGACCAACTGCGCCGTCCCGCGCAATTCATCTGCTCCCGGACCCGGCGCCCGCGTCTCCTCCTGCCGCTCACCGGCGGCACTCACAAGGGCGGCGGCATCGGCGATGGTCGGCTCGTTCAGCCAGCATGCCCTGCCGCCCTCGACCAGCGCGTGTTGAATGCGGCCGACATCCCGGCGCATGCGCCCGGGGCCGAGCGACATGGCGAGGCGGTGACTGAGGGGCTTGTAGCGATAGTTGTGCGGGTAGCGCCACCAGGGCCCGGCGTCACCGGGATCGAAGATAAACAGCGGCCGCTGCGTATCCGCCGCCTCCGCCAGCATGGACATCGACTCACCGGTCACGACGAAGGCGTCCGCCAGAGCGAGCATGGCCCGATAGGGATTGTCGCCCGGGTCGCCCCAGCGATAGCAGAAGTTCGGCACCGCCAGCTCCGCTCGCAGGGCATCGGCCGCGGGCGCGGGCGTGCGCGGACTGCCGGCCACCAGCAGAGACCCGCCGGTCTGCCGTGCGAGTGCGGCGCTCATAGCGCCCAGGCGGGCGCCCTTGGCGGCGGTCAGTACATAGCGGCCGCTGTCGCCGCCCACCAGAACGGCGATCCAGGGCCGCGGCAGCGACTCGAAACGCGGGCGCCAGGCCGCCGCGGCGGCGGCGAACCCGTCCGCCGAGGGCCGGTGCAGCGGCAGTTCGTTGTGCACGATATTGCCATTGCGCGGCAGGAAATACTGCGGTGTGGTCACGATCAGGTCCCAGCGATCGAGGCTCGACCAGGGCCGACCGATGTGTACCAGACGGCTTCTACCCCCGGAACGGGCGCGAATCCAGTGCGCCACGGGTTCATTGCGCCGCCCGGCGGTGATCACCAGGTGCGGCCATGGGGCAGAGAGATCGCTGGATGCGCCGCGGTCGATACCGGCCAGAGAGGCCACGGGCGCCAGATGCACCAGCAGTTCCCAGGGCCGCGCGACGATATGTTTTTCGGTATAACCCAGGCCGACCTCGTCCGCGAGCGCGAGCGTCTGGGTATTGTCGCCGGCTTTTCTGCCCAGCAGGCACCATACCCTGATATCGCCTTCGCCCAACGTGTACTCCACCTTTGTGCTGATGTTGTGCTGAATCCCGCCTGCGGCTCCCGGACAAATTGCCAAAGCACGACGTTTAAGCGTTTTTGCACCGGCGTTAGAATACCCCACATGGCAACTGCGGGGAAAAACGTTTGAAACCCACCGTTTTTATTCATACCAACCACAAACAGATGCTCGGCGCGCTGGTCAGTCGTTACTCACTGAAAAAGCATTCCGCGCAGCCGGACAGCTTCGATGTGCGCTTCATCGAAGTGAAGGACTTCCCCTGCATGCTGGAAAGGGAAGGACAGGAATACCTGCGCGACGGCGAGATGCGCCCCTGGCTGAACGACGACCTGCAGTCCTTCACCCCACTGCGTTTCGCGCCGCCGCAATTGATGGGCTACCGGGGGCGCGCGGTGGTCATGGATCCGGATATCTTCGCCGTCGGGGATATCCGTGAGCTGCTGGAGCGGGACATGACCGGGGCGGCGATCATGTGCCGACCCAAGTCCGGCCGCAAGGGACGCAAGGGCGCCTGGGCCAGCAGCGTAATGCTCCTCGACTGCGAGCAACTGGCGCACTGGCGTTTCGAGGAAAATTTCGCCGAGATGTTCGAGCCGGTCAAACGCGACTACATGGACTGGGTATCGCTGAAACTTGAAGACCAGTCGACCATCCGTCCCCTGGAACCCCGGTGGAACGATTTCGACAGGCTGACGGACGAGACCAGACTGCTGCACAATACCAAGCGCAAGACCCAGCCCTGGAAAACCGGACTGAAAATCGACTACCGGCCCGCGGATACTTTTCAGCTTTTCCCGCCCCGGCACTGGCTGCGGCGTGGCCGCCGGGCGCTTTTCGGCGATTACAAATTCGCCGGCAGCTACGCGGCGCATCCCGACCCCAATCAGGAACAGTTTTTCTTTTCGCTGGTGCGCGAGGCGCTGGCGGACGGTGCGATCAGCGAGGCCATTCTGCGCCGGGAAATGCGTAACGGCCATCTGCGCGCGGACGCGATGGAGCTGATCGAGGCGGCCTGAATCGGGCCGGCGCTGCTCAGGAGTATCCGAACAGCGGATCGAGGGTCTCGGCCAGACGCCGGTCAATGGCGGCGACCTCCTCGTCGTCGAAGTAATCCCGATAACCGCCCACCTTGGCGCGTCGCACCTTGTAACTGTCGGGATTGTCTTTGTCGCGAGGCATCATGCGCCCCCCCGCGAGGCGGAACTGACGGCCGCTCTCCATCTTCTTCATGTTTTCGTAGGATGAGTACTCCACCGCCGCGTCGACCTGCCCGTCGGTCGCCTCCACCCCCATGAAATCCAGCAGACCGCGCAATTCCTCACGCGGCCGCGCGCGCATATCCTCGTAGCGCAGCAGGTGGAACCGCTGTACCCGCGCCGCCTCGCGCGCCCACTGGTTCAGGTACTCCGTCACCGCCCGCATGCTGCCGCCGTTGTCCCCCATCACAAAGTCAAACAGACTGATATCGGAGCCGCGGGGCGGGTAGTCATTGATCGTGACCTTCGCGGGCTTCATGCGGAACTTCCACTGGAAAAACTGGGATACCGCGACATCCCTCGGGTCGCGCGCCAGCAGCACGACGGGCTTGTCGTAAAAGGGCTTCTTGGTCTCGAAGTCGCCGGTGTAGTCCTTGACATAGTTATCGTGGGTGAAAAAGATCTTCGGCACCGCCCTGTCGAGATTGTGAAAATTGTCAAAACTCAGAACGGCATTTTCCGGCAGGCCGTGTATCACCCGAAACAGGTGCGAGAGCATGACCCGCAACCAGGTGCGGCCGCTCTTGCCAAAAGAGACAACCACGAAATCGGCCCGGCGCAGCTTGTCGTACTGCTCGGCACCGCGCAGCCTGCGCTCCGCCGCGAGAATTTCCGCCTCGGGCCTGCCGCGCATGCGCCAGTGCAGTATTTTCCGGGACAATTTCTTTCTGCCCGTCTGTACCGCCTGGCGCAGATTCTGCAGGGCCAGTTTCACGCCGTCTTACCCGGGTAGCCGAATACAGGGTCCAGATCGGCCACCAGTTCGTCCAGCCGCGCGCACTGTTCGTCGCTGAAATAGTCGCGGTAGCCGCCGACCTTCGCCTTGCGCACCTTGAAGGACTGCGGGTTGTCCCTGTCCGCCGCTTTGACTCGCGCCCCGGACCCCTTGAAGAAACCCTCCTGTTCCATTTTTTTCATGTTGTCGTAGGCCGCGAACTCCACCGCTGCTTGCACCTGTTCGGGTTCGACCTCCGTGCCGGTAAATTCCAGGATACTGGAGAGTACCGCCGCCGGGTCCGCGCGCATATCCTCGTAGCGCACCACCAGCACATTTTCCAACTGGGGAATGGCCTCGGCCCAACCGTTGAAATAGTCGACAATACGCGGAACCCCGACATCGTTGTCGAGCACGAAATCCCAGGTATCCACACTCGCCCCATGTGGCGGGTAATCATTGATGAATTTCTTGTTGGGCCGCATCCGAAACTTCCACTGGAAAAACTGCGACACTGCTACATCCCGCGGATCGCGTACCAGCAACACGATGGGCTTGCCCTGAAAATGTGCCTTCGAACGGAAGTTGCCGGTGTAATCGCGCAGGTAGTTGTTGTGGCTGAAGAATACCGCGGGGAGCCGATTGTCGCGCTTCCTGAGATTGTCGAAGTCCAGCAGTTCATGCGCCGGCAGGCCCGCTTTCAGCGTATAGGCCCGCGACAGCATGACCCGTAACCAGGTGCGGCCGGACTTGCCCCAGCTCATCAGCACCCAGTCGCACCTCTGGAGCTTCTTGTACTCCTCGCGACCGCGCAACCAGCGCTCGATCTTCTTGCGCCGCGCCGCGGGAAGCCAGAAGCACAGCAACATGAGCACATGGCGCAGCACCACGCGAGCCCGGTCGGCCATTTGCGCAAAACCCCGGAAAAAGTGGGAAATGGCGGCGCATTCTAGCGTACTTGCCCCGCCGTGGCAGCCCTGATTTGTCGCACTATTAACACCAACCGGCGCACCTGTAAGACTTTGCCGCCCGCCGACGGCGTAATAAAATACCTGTCATGTCCATGCTCAATCTCGACGCGCTGCGCAGCGCCCGCGTCAACACCGATCCCTACGACTTTCTCGTCGTGCCGGGCTTTCTGGACGCCGACGTACTGCGCCGGGTCAACGCGGATTACCCGCCCATCGAGAGCGCCGCCAACCACCCCCTGGAAAACCTCTCCAGCGGCCCGGCTTTCGCCGAGTTGATGGACGAACTGCAGGGTTCGCAACTGGCCGAGGTGCTGGGCGAGAAATTCGATATGGAGCTCGCCGCCCTGCCGACCACGGTCACGGTGCGCAAGTTTTGCGAGCGCACCGACGGCAATATCCACACCGACCACCGGAGCAAGGTGGTGACGGTGCTGGTCTACTTCAACGAGGCCTGGGACCACGAGGAAGGTCAGTTGCGTCTGCTGCGCTCGAAGGACGATATCGAGGACTACGCCGCGCAGGTCCCGCCGCTGGGGGGCACGCTGCTGGCCTTCCGCCGCACGGACCACTCCTGGCACGGCCACACCCGTTTCGTCGGGGAGCGCCGCATGGTGCAGATCAACTACCTCGACCAGAGCCCGATGGCCGTCGCCGCCCAGCGCATCAGCCGCTTCGGCACGCACTTCATGAAAAACGTGCTGGGGATGCGCTGAATCTCACTTCGCCGCTGCTGCCGTTCGTGCCCACCGGATCGACCGGTACAGGCAGGCTTCCGCGAACGGGCGCAAGATTTCCGCCGCCTCCGGGCTGCTGCGCAACTCGACCATTTTCTGCTTCGCAAAAAAATTGATTCGAACGCGCTGTGCGCGTTCCTTCGGGCGACCTGAAGGTCAAAATTGCTGGCGCAATTTCGGACTCGAACGTGCCGCAGAACCCCCGGATGCGGCGGAAATCTTAAGCCGCGCCCTGATTGTTCGCGGAAGCCTGCCTGTACCGGCGATCCTGCGCCGCCGATCCTGTCCCGACCCAAACTCTGCTAACGCGGCCCCACCACCGGCAACTCAGCGCTCGTAAAACAGCGCCTCAATGCGCGCGACCACGGCCCCTACATCGTCGGGCAACTCGCCCTCGGGCTCGCGGAAGGGTTCGCCCGCCCACACCGCGAGGCCGCGCTCGACCAGCAGGCGGTGAAAGGCGCGGAAATCCCGCGTGGCACTGAGTATCTTGAAGTAATCGATGTAGTACACGCCCCGGGCGAGCCGATGGCGCCAGCGGTCCAGGGCCGTCTCCCGCACCGGGTTGAACAGCCAGTGGGCCAGCGAGCGGCGCAACTGGTCGACCCCGCCGAGCCAGCCTCCGGGCAGGGGGAAGATCGCCAGCGGTTTGCGCAGGTAGACCACCTCCACCATCATCGACACACTGTCCGCCGTGACGATGAAACCGTCGGCGCTGCCCAGCAGGGCGCGATAGGGATTGTCCGGCGCGTCAGCCGACCACTCATAGAGTATCGCCTCGTCCGGCAAATCCGCGCGCAACACGTCCACCACCCCGGGCGTCGTGCGCCGACTCGTCGTCACGTAGGGGGTACCGCCGAGTTCCCGCACAATCCAGCGAGCGGTGGCGACCAGGTCCTCGGCGACCCGGCGATTCATGATGAAGGGGTTGGTTTCACCGCCGATCAGCATGGCGATGATGGGCCTGTTCAGCGGAGCGAACCGCTCCCGCCAGGCCGCGGCCTCGGCGTCCACCTCGCCGGCATCGATACGCATCAATGGCAGCGCTGTCGGCAGAAAGTTGCGCAGCGGCGGCATCTGGTTCTCGGCGCTCGCCACCACCAGCGAGAAGTCGAGCATGTGGCCCGAGGGCTTGCCCACGAGCACGATCCTTGTCTGCCCGCCCGATTGCCGGCGCACCCACAGGGCGACCATCGAGGGCCGCCGCCCGACCGTGATGACAAGGTCCGGCCAGGGCGGTTCCAGCGGATCGGAGCGGCCATGATCGAGATGATCCAGGGAGGGGCGGTAGCGGGGTTTGCCCAGCACCCATTCGGGCTTCATGTGCACGTACTTGCGCTCTACGGGCCAGGGCAGGGCCTCGACGATGGTTTCCACCTGACCGTTGTCCCCGCGCTTGTCGCCGAGAATAACCCAGGTTCGGGGCGCCACAATCAGGTTTCCGCGCCTGTCCGGCAGTATCCCAGCTCGGGAAGGATATTGTCGCGCACCAGGGCTTCGAGCTCGGCAACCTGCCGCGCGTCAAAATCCTTCCGATAACCGCCCACCACACCGCGCCGCACCTTGTAGGTGCTGGGGTCGTCGGCGTTGACCAGCTTCATGCCGCCCTGCCTGAAGGTACCGCGGGTCTCGAGTTGCTGCAGGTTTTCGAAAGAACCCCACTCCACCGCCGCCCGGATTTCCTCGTCGCTGAAGTCCTCGCCCATCAGGTGGATGATCGCGCGGAGGTTGGGAATGGGATCGGCGCGCAGGTCCTCGTAGCGCACCATCATGCCGCGCGGCAGCGCCGCGATATTGCGCGCCCAGGTATTCTCGTACTCGATCAGGCTGGGCAGGCCGATATCCGAGTGGCGCACGAATTCCCACATCCGGATGCTGCGCCGATCGATGGGATGCTCGATCCAGTGGTTGATCAGCTCCTGCTTGGCCCGCGACTGGCGCTTGGTGAACTGGTGGTACCAGGAAACGGCGATATCGATGGGATTGCGCGCCAGAAACAGCACCGGTTTGTGCCGCAGCGGATTGTCCGGCGCGCCCGCTGCCAGCAATTTGCCCACCTCGCCCTCGTAGCTGTAGTAGCCGTTGGTGGCGGCCAGGCGGGGAATCTCGGGAATCCGCCGGGAAAATTCGTCGGTGTTGATGAGTTTCGATTCCGGCAGGTTGTAACGCGTCTGGTAGAGGCGCGAGATCATTACCTTCAGCCAGGTATTACCGCTCTTGGGGTGGCCGATAATCAGGAAGTTCGCGCGCTGTGCCTTGGCCAGTTCCAGCGCCGCCAGATATTTACGGCGCAGCGCGACCCGGGCATTCGCGGGCAGCGGCTGGGTCGGAATAAGTATCAACGCCTTTCTGACGCCATCGCTCAGGTTGAACATCAGGTTTCAGTCCCGCCGGATGGGAGAATTGCCGCCCTGCCCGGCAGATACGCCCGGAGCGCAGGCTGGACAGGGACAAGAGCCTGTAATTATGCGACAAGCCGGCGCTTGTGAACAGTGTGACCCTGCTCGGGTAGTGTCTCAGTCTGGATTTATGGCGCGAGCTTGGGTTGGGCGTGGCCCACTGGAACCGTGTGGCGACAGGAGAGCCTGCCCCTCTTTTTCGCGGCACGTGCGCTTTTTGGCGTGTTCCAGTGGACCACTCCCAACTCAAGCGATCTTGAAAGGGTAGAAATCGAAACTGAGACACTACTCCTGCGCGACTCGACACTCGTCCAGGGATCCGGGGTTGGCGGATTGACGCGGCCGTGCATCATGTACAATGGCGCCGTCCGGCAACGGAGCGCGCGCTTCTTGGTCATCGACCGCCACATAAACAACGAAATCCTGCGCCCTTTCGCCCTTGGCCTCGGCCTGCTGGTACTCGTGTTCGTCGGCTATTCCGCCGCGCGCCACCTGTCCCTCGCCGCCGGCGGCCAGATGGACATGGTGACCGCATTCAAGCTGATCGGCCTGAACACACTGATCACGCTGGAGATACTCCTGCCCTCCGCTTTCTTTTTTTCGGTGCTCGCCGCCATGGGCCGGATGTACCGGGACTCAGAAATGAATGCGCTCTACGCCGCCGGGGTCAGCCGCGCCCGGATTCTCTATGCGGTACTGAAACTGGCGCTGATCATCGCAATAGTCACCGGCCTTGTATCGGTGATCGGCCGGCCCTGGGCTTTTCGCACCAGCTACGATCTCGAATCCCGCGCCGAAGCAAAATTCGATCTTAAGAAAATAGCCGCCGACGAGTTCGTCAATATGGGTGACAGCGAATATACCTTTATCGCGCAGGGCGTCGACCTCGAGAAAGGCCTGCACCAGAATGTATTCCTGCACAAGGAACATGTCGAGGAGGGACGCACCGAAATCATCGTGGCACGGCGCGCCGCGATGCCGACTCTCAACCCGGGCCAGGCGCTGCAGGCGGTCTTCTACGACGGTCACAATTACCTGCTGGACAACCGCGAGCGCCGCGATATGACACTGAAATTCAATGAACTGGTGGTACACCTGCCCAACGAGGAGGCGCAGGCACGCTACCGGCGCAAGGCCGAGACCACACTCAATCTGTCGCAATCCTCCGACGCGAAGGATGTTGCCGAGTACCAGTGGCGCATCTCCACACCGCTGGGCACGATACTGCTGGCACTGATAGCGGTTCCGCTCGCACGCGGCTCGCCGCGCGAATCCCGCTTCCGCAATTTCTCCATCGCAGTGCTCGCCTACATCGTGCTGTTCAGCCTGGTCAGCGTGCTGCGCACCCTGATGGAACAGGACAAGCTCGGCGCATTCCCGGGGATCTGGAGCGCCTACGCGGTGCAGGCACTTGTCCTGGCCGTGCTCGTAAACCCATTGCGCCTGTGGTTGCGGAAGTTGCGGCGATGATTCTGCAGCGCTATATCGGTTTGAGCGTGATCGCAGGCTGGGTGCTCGTACTGGCCGTTATCGGAGCGGTTTTTGGCCTGGTCACTTTCATCGAGCAACTGGAGAGGGTTGGCGGCCCCTACGACGCCCTCGCCGCATCCTGGTACACCCTGCGCATGCTGCCCAACCAGCTGGTGAGCCTGGCACCGGTGATCGCACTGCTGGGCACGATACTGGCGCTGGCCAACCTCGACCGGCACAAGGAACTGACGATCATCAGCGCTGCCGGCTTCGGGCGGGGCAAGCTTCTCGCCGCCGTGTTGCTGCCGACATTGCTGTTGATGGGGTCGTTGTGGGGCGCTATGGAGTATGTGACGCCGCAACTGCAGCGCGCCGCGGAACAGGAAAAGCTGCGCCTGCGCCACGGTGACACGGATCGGCTTCCGAATGGCGGCCTGTGGTCCACGGACGGGCGCCGCTACATGCACCTGTTGACGCTGTCCGAAGACGGCGTCCCCGGCAGGATCAGCCTGTTCGAGTTTGACCGGGAGGGCCGACTGGCGCGCGCATTGCAAGCGCACAAGGCCCGGGTGCGGGAAAATCGCAGCTGGTTGTTCCAGAATGTGCGGGAGAAAATTCTCGTCGACGGGGAACTGCGGACCCGACGCCACGAGGAGCTGGAAATCGACAATCTCTGGTCCCCGGACGAGCTGCCCAACCTCTCCCTGGAGGGAGATACCATGAACCTGTCATTGCTCTACGAGTACGCCCGCTATCTGCAAAGCAACAGACAGCCCGCCGAGCGCTATCTTCATACATTGTGGCAAAAACTGTTCATGCCGTTCACGGTTCTGGCCATGGTTTTACTGGCGACGCCCATCAGCGCAAACGTCACGGCGGGACGCGACCGCAGCCTGGGATTGAACATCGGTATCGGCGCATTGGTCGGCGTGGTTTTTTACCTCGGCGCTCAGATTATTTTCGCGCTGGGGAGATTGCTGGACTGGAGTATCCCCCTGTCGCGGCGCTGCCCGCCCTGATCATCCTGACAGTAGCGCTGACGCTGCTGAGCCGGATGCGCTGGTGACGGTATGCGATACACATCAGCGCCACGGCGGTTTATCGGTATACCCCGGCGGGCTTTCAAGGGAGTAAACGCATGAGACTGATGCTCAGTTTCTTCCGCGCCTATCGCCTGCAAACCACGCTGATGCTGCTGGCGCTGATATTGTCGGGTCTGGCCGAGGGCATCGGCCTGTCCGCGCTGCTGCCGCTGTTGAATATCGCCCTGGGCGAGGGCGGCGGACAGGCAGCGCCGGTGGGTGAGGTCTCGCCCACGCCCGAGTTCGAGCGCCTTGTCCTGCAGACCCTGGAGCAACTGCAGATAGCGCCCACTCTCGGCAACATGCTGCTGATTATCGTGGGCGGCGTGCTGTTCAAGAGCATATTCCTGCTGGCCGCGCAGCGGCAGGTCGGCTATACCGCCGCTCGCGTCACCCGGGATCTGCGCCTCAATCTGCTGCGCGCCATCCTGCGCAGCCGGTGGGAGTACTTCCTCCACCAACCCGTGGGACGACTGACCAATGCACTGGCGACCGAGAGCCAGCGCTCCTCCGAGGCCTTCATCAACGGCGCCACGGCCCTGACCTTTCTGATCACCGCACTGGTCTACGCCGGCGTCGCCTTCGCCCTGTCCTGGCGCGCCTCCCTCGTCGCCGTGGTCGCGGGAGTCGTGGTGATAGGCCTGTCCCACTTCCTGGTACTTGTCACGCGCAGGGCGGCCAGGCGGCAGACGCGGCTTATGACCTCGTTGATGGCCAACCTCACCGACACCCTGCAATCGGTAAAACCTCTCAAGGCCATGTCGCGGGAACATCTGGTGGACCGCGTGCTGGCTCACGACACCCGCCTCCTGAACAAGGCGCAGCGACGCCAGGTCCTGTCGGCGGCAGTGCTGAATTCGGGCCAGGAGCTGATGTTCACCGTGTTTATCTGCCTGGGCGTGTACGTCGCCCTGCGGCAATACAACATGGAGATCGCCACCGTGACAGTGCTGGTGATCGGTCTCGGGCGGGCGTTCTCCTTTTTCGGCAAGGTGCAGAAGCAGTACCAGAAGCTGGCACAGGGCGAGAGCGCCTACTGGGCGTTGCTGGACACCATCGCCGCGGCGGAGCGTGCGCGCGAGGAGAACACCGGCGGAGTCGCGCCGCAGTTCCGCGACAGTCTCAGATTCGACAATGTGGCCTTCAGCTACGACGATCGCCACCCGGTCTTTCGCGGTCTTAACCTGAGTATCGAAGCCGGCTCGCTCACCACACTGGTCGGTCCCTCGGGGTCGGGCAAAACCACCATCATCGATCTGGCCATCGGCCTGTTGCAGCCGCAGGAAGGCGCGGTGCTGCTCGACGGCACACCGCTGCAGCAGATCGACATGCAGGCCTGGCGCGGCCTGATCGGCTACGTACCACAGGAAACGCTGCTGCTGCACGACAGCATCCTGCACAACGTCACCCTCGGTGACCCGGCGCTGGGCGAGCCGGAGGCTGAGCGGGCACTGCGCGATGCGGGGGCGTGGGAATTCGTGTCGCAGTTACGGGACGGGCTGCACACCATTGTCGGGGAACGCGGCGGCAAACTGTCCGGCGGCCAGCGCCAGCGCATTATCATCGCCAGGGCCCTGATCAACCGCCCGAGCCTGCTGATCCTCGACGAAGCCACCAGCGCACTGGATCCGGACAGTGAAAAGGCGGTGCGACAGACCATGGAGACGCTCAAGGGGCAGTTCACCCTGTTGGCCATTTCCCACAACCGGGCCATGGTGCAGGCGGCGGATCGGGTCTATCAATTGTCCCCGGACGGCGCCGAGCTCCTGCAGGGCGATGCGCTGTCAGACCTCGCCAAGTAGCGCGCGCACCGCGGCGACGGCACGGGGCAGGTCGGTGACCGCCTCGGCCCGCGCACCGTTCGGCGGCTCGTCGAGCCAAGCGACGGCGCCGGCGTCGCGCAGCCGGCTGTGCACCCGGGTGATGTCGCGGCTCAGGGGCGCCCAGAACCAGCGCAACAGGGCCGCGTACAGTAAGGCGCCGGGACGAAAATCCCTGTCCACATCGCTCGCGCCCGCGCGCATCCCGCCGATATCGAAAATCTGCACGGGCTTTGCCGTGGCGCAGGCCTCGGAGAGCATGGCAATGCTGTCTCCCGTCACGATCACGCGATCGGCACAGGCGAGCATGCCCAGGTAGGGATTGTCCGGGTCCTGTGCCCGCCAGCGATAGAAATAATGGGGCACGCCGATATTGCGCCGCAGCGCCTCCACGGCGCTATCGCGGGTGCGGGCACTGGTGCTGACCAGCAGCGAACCGCCCCGGGACGCGGCCAGTTCCGAGGCTTCACGCCCGAGGCGCGACGCGGCCTTCGGCCCGAGGGTGAACGGACCGCTGTCGCCGCCGACCACCACGGCGACACGGGGGTGTGGCAGCTCCGCGAAACGCCGCTCCCAGTGCTCGCGCGCACGGGCCAGTGAATCGGCGTTGATGCCGTGCAGCGTCAGCGTGTTGTGCAGCACCCGGGGATGGTCGGGCACGCGATATTGCGGCGTGGTGATGACCAGGTCGAAGGAGTCCAGTGGACCCCAGGGCCGCCCGACATGCACGTAGCGGGTATGCCCGCCCGACTGCCGGCGAATCCAGCGGCAAACCGGTTCGTTGCGCACGCCAGAGGACACCACCAGATCGGGCCAGGGCGGCCGCAACTGGGCGCGCGACCGCGCGGTAATACCGGCAACACTCGCCTGCCCCAGCACATGGGGCCAGACCACCGCACCACGATAACTCAGGGTTTTGGTTGCCAGGGGCCAATCCAGAGCTTCAGCCAGCGCCCGCACCTGCCCCGCTCGCCCGCCCGGTAGGCGTCGACCAACCGAAATCGCTGGCATTCAGTGCTCCTGCAAGGTGATATTGCCGCCTTCAGCGTTGTGCAGGCAGCCCACTGCAAGGCGCATTGACGCAGGCGTAGCGACACTACGTCAAGTCGGTGCAACGCCGCAGTGGGCTGCCTGCACAGCGCCCGTCGGGTCAGTCCGAGGCGGCCCACTACTTCGTTGTTTCCTCTCGACATAGCGCCACTATGCCTTCGAGAAAACGCCTTGTATCGGGCCGCCTCAGGACTGACTGAACCGGCAATATCACCTTGCAGGAGCACTCGTTCCGTGGGTATAGTTCGAGCCTTCGGAATCTACCGACCACAACCGCGCAAGGCAAGGGCGGCCCCCCCAATGAACGACTACCGTGAAACACTGGATTTTCTGTGTAGCGCCCTGCAGTCGCAGAACCGGAAAGATATCGAACTGACGGAAAATACGCAGCTGGTGGCCGACATCGGTCTCAGTTCCCTGGAGGTCATGGAATTCATCGAGAAGATCGAGGATCATTTCGATATCTCCATCCCCCTGAACATTCTTCCCGACGTCAATACCATCGGCGACCTGGCAGGGAAGGTTCAGGAACTCAACCCCTGAGGGCGGCGGCGTTCAAGCCCGGCAGGCAGGCAATGTTGTTCGACAAGTTTCAGGACATGGCGAATTTCCAGCGGGAGCTCGCACAGCGCGAGGTAAAGCCCTTCGGCGCCGTGACCGAACAGATCCTGTCCGCCACCGAAGGCGTGGTGGAAGGGCGCCGGGTTATCCTGGCCGGCACCAACAATTACCTCGGCCTGTCCTACGATGAACGCTGCATCCGCGCGGCACAGGAAGCCGCCGCGCGCTGGGGCACCGGCACCACCGGTTCGCGGCTGGCCAACGGCTCGTTTGCCGAGCACGAGGCACTGGAGCACGAGATCGCGGATTTCTACGGTGTCGATCACGGTATCGTCTTCTCGACCGGCTATGCCGCCACCATGGGCATGTGCTCGACCCTGGCCGGTCCCGGCGACGTTATCCTGCTCGACGCCGACAGCCACGCAAGTATCTACGCGGGCGTCACCCTGAGCGGCGCCGATATCATCCGCTTCAAGCACAACGATCCGGACAATCTGGCTGTACGTCTGCGCCGCCTGGGCGACCGCGCCGACCGGGCACTGATCATCGCCGAGGGCATCTACTCCATGTACGGCGATATCGCGCCGCTGAGGGAAATCGCGGCCGTCAAGCGCGAATACGGCGGCTACCTGTTTCTGGACGAGGCCCATTCCCTGGGCACCCTCGGCGAGACCGGCCGCGGCGCCGCGCAGGCGGCCGGTGTGGAAGCCGATGTCGACTTTTTCGCGGGCACTTTCAGCAAGAGTCTCGGCGCTGTCGGGGGTTTCTGCGTGAGCCGGCACCCGGAACTGGAGACGATCCGCTTCTGCATCCGCGCCTACATTTTCACCGCCTCCTCCTCCCCTTCCGTGATCGCTTCCACCCGCGAGGCCCTGCGCATCATTCGCGCTGAGCCGGCGCTGCGGGAGAAGCTCTGGGAAAACGCCCACCGGCTTTACCACGGGCTGGCCGGCCTGGGCCTTCCCGTGGGGCCGGCGCCCAGTCCGGTGGTTGCGGTAGAGCTGGAGGATCGCGGCGCGACCATCGATTGCTGGAAAGCACTCATGGAAGCGGGCGTCTATGTGAACCTGGTCGTGCCGCCGGCTTCGCCGTCCGGCAACTACCTGCTGCGCAACAGTGTCAGTGCGGCCCACTCCCGCACGCAGATAGACGCGATCGTCGCGGCCTACGCCGCGCTGGTCGAAAATGGCCTGACCGCGAGCCGGACCGGCTGATGCAGAAAATCGTCATCGCCGGCAACGGACCGCTGCGCGGTGAAGTCAGCGTGGCGGGGGCAAAGAATGCCGCCCTGCCGATCATCGCCGCATCACTGCTGACCGCCGATCCCCTGCAGATCAGCAACGCACCGGCCATTCGCGATATCGACACCGCCCTGCGCTTGATGAAGATGCTCGGGGCCACCGCCGAGCGCGACGGGACGCATCTCACCGTGCGCAGCGACGCGATCAGCTCGGTGCGGGCACCCTACGAGCTGGTCAAGACCATGCGCGCGTCGATTCTCATGCTGGGGCCACTGCTGGCGCGTTTCGGCGAGGCGGATGTCTCCCTGCCGGGCGGCTGCGCCATCGGCACGCGCCCGGTGAACGAGCACATCAGCGGGCTGGAGGCGATGGGAGCCCGTATCCATATCGAGGGCGGTTACATCAAGGCCCAGGCGCCGCGGCTGCAGGGCACGCACTACTCCTTCGACGTTCCCTCGGTGACCGCCACGGAAAACCTGCTCATGGCGGCCACGCTCGCGCGGGGCACGACGACCCTGGAGAACTGCGCGCTGGAACCGGAGGTGACGGACCTCGCCCGACTGCTCACACAGATGGGGGCACGCATCAGCGGCGCGGGCAGCAGCAAGATTACCGTGGAGGGGGTGGACGTGCTGCACGGGGCCGATCACCGCGTGCCGCCGGACCGCATCGAGACGGGCACGTTTCTGGTAGCCGCGGCAGCAACCCGGGGCGATGTGCGCGTGACGAACACGAACCCGGATTTCCTGCAGCACGTGCTGGCCAAGCTGGAACAGGCCGGCGCGCGGCTGGAACTCGGCCCGGACTGGATTCACCTGACAACGGCCGGTTCCCGTCTGCGGGCAGTCAACGTGCACACCGCCCCCTACCCGGCTTTCCCCACGGATATGCAGGCACAGTTCATGGCCCTCAATGCCCTGGCGGATGGCTCGGCGACCGTGGTCGAGAACATTTTTGAAAACCGCTTCATGCATGTGGCGGAGTTGCAGCGCATGGGCGCGGATATCGAGCTGCAGGGCAATACAGCCGTTGTCCGCGGACGGGAACACCTGCAGGGTGCGCCGGTCATGGCCACGGATCTGCGCGCCTCCGCCTGCCTGATTATCGCGGGCCTGGCGGCACGGGGCGAGACAGTGGTGGATCGTGTCTATCATCTCGACCGCGGCTACGACAATATCGACACCAAGCTGGCACAGCTCGGCGCGAGCATTCGCCGCGTCTGATGCGTACCTGAACCACATGGCACAACAGTTCGCCCAGCTCTCCGATCCGCACCTGACGTCCCTGGCCAATGTGCGCCTCCCGGACCTGCTGAGCAAGCGGGCGCTGGGCTACCTTTCCTGGCGCCGCAAGCGCCGCCACGAACATCGGCGCGAAGTCCTCGACGCCCTGCAGCGGGATCTCGCGCACGAGCCGGTGGAACAAATATTGATCACGGGCGACCTGACCCACATCGGCCTCCCCGAAGAGTTCAAAGAGGCGCGCGATTGGCTGCGGCAACTGGGAACGCCGGACCAGATCGCGCTGGTGCCGGGCAACCACGACGCCTGCGTCGACGCGCCCTGGGACGCGACCTATGCGTTGTGGCGCGAATACATGGCGCCGGACGCCGACAGTGGCGTCGCGGGTTCTTCCGCGGAATTTCCCACGCTGCGGGTGCGCGGGGAAATCGCCTTTATCGGCCTGTCCACGGCGGTGCCCACGCCTCCTCTGCTGGCTACCGGTACGGCGGGGCGGGAACAGCTGGAGCGCCTGGCGGCACTGCTGCGGGACACCGCGCGGCGCAGCCTGTTTCGCGTCATTTACCTGCACCACTGCCCCCTGGCCCGGCACGAAAAATGGCGCAAGCGCCTGACCGACGCCCCGGCGCTGGAAGCGGTTCTGAAAGAGTACGGCGCGGAACTGGTCGTGCACGGCCACGGCCACCGCAGCCATTACCGCACCCTGGCCACGCGCGACGGCGTCGCGCCGGTGATTGCCGTGCCGTCCGCCTCCGCCCTGGGACGGTATGGCGCGCACAGGGCGAGCTACAACCGCTACGCGGTACAACGCAACCCGCGCGGCTGGATACTGGAAATCGACTCCCGTCGCTACAATGACGCCCGCGGCGAATTCGAAGCCGTGGAATCCTCGCGCTTTGATATGGAGCGCTAGGAGTCTGCGCCGTATCCCTCAGGGACTCTCACCACCGAATCGACGAGATACGGCGGTCAGGCATCTTCCACCGCGGCCTTCTCCAGGGCCCCTTTGACCAGCATCAGGTCGGCGATGGAATCGACATCGATAGCCGCATTGGCGTAAGGCAGGATCACCGCGCGAATGCGCAGACCGAGCCGCTTGCTCAATTTGGCCAGCGCTTCCTCCAGTGACAACAATCCCAGCCGGTAGCGGATGACCGCCGACCACCCGAGCAGGCCGATCACCACCAGGGGTTTCTTGCGTTGCTGTTCGATACGACGCCAGAACCTGGCGGCGCGGCGCCCTTCGGGCGTGACGAACGCAAACAGGTTGCACCCGCAAAAATCACCGTCGTTGAAATGCAGTACTGTTTTCCTGATGCCGGGATAGGTCTCGGCAATGAGGGGGTAGGGAGACAGGCCCACCGCGACATCGACGCCGTCCACGAGACTCTGCCGGCCGAAAGCGTCGACGATTTCCGGCGTCAACAGCGGATGGTCCGCGGTGGTCAACAGCACCGCTTCCTCCGGGTCCAGATTGCGCATGGCGTTGTAGGCGCTGGTACTGGGACTGGCTCCGGGCTCACTCCATTCTATCTCCCCGTTGTCGATCCAGTCCTGTAGCTGTGGATCGGTCGCTACCTCGCTGGCCTCCGGCCCCGCCATGCGAATCCGTCCCACCAGCCTGGCCGAGCGCAGTGAATTGAGGACCCTGCGCACCATGGGTGTGCCGTCCAGATCGATCATCGCCTTGCTGCCCGCCTCGGTGTGGTCGATCAGCGAGTCCGACTTGCTCCTGTCGCCGGCCAGCACAATGGCGGTGAATTGGTGTGTTTGCGGATCGAGCTGCATGGTTGGCTGGCAACTGCCTGTTCTGGTGATTGTTATCAGAGGTCTTTCCGGTACATGCGGTAGCGTTTATACGCCTCGCCACCGATCGTTTCAATAATATTGCGCATGGCCCGGTTGTCTTCCAGGATCCAGCCCATCTCCACATCCCTGACACCGCGCGCGTGCAGGGCCCTGCGCACCGCATCGATCACCATGAAGGCCAGCGTGGGGCCGAGCCGGGAGTGCTGGAAAGCGCGCACGACGCCCATCAGGGGGATCCGGGCTGTGCGCGGATGGCGAACCTTGAGGCGCCACAACAACCGCGCCCAGCCAAATGGCAACAGACGGCCGTCCAGGTCCCGCGCTGCCTCGTTCAGGTTGGGCAGCGCCACGATGAACGCCACCGGCTCGCCGTCGTACTCGGCAATCTGGATATAATCGTCGGGCATCAGCTTCGTCAGGGTCGACACGGTCTCCGCCCACTCCGCCTCCGCCAGCGGCACGAAGCCCCAGTTGTCCTGCCAGGCATCGTTGAAAATGCCGCGCATGATCGCCGCGTCCGCCGACAGTTCACGGCGCCGCAGGGCGCGTACCCGCACCCGGTCGGAGACACGCCGCGCCAGCCGTGTCATCACCGCGGGCGCCTCGAAGTCGGGATGGACGCGATAGGCGAGCAGGTCCTTTACCGCCGTGTAACCCTGCGCCTCGACCGCCGGTCCATACCAGGGTCTGGCATGACCCATCAGCACGAAGGGCGGCGAAGAGAATCCCTCCACGAGCAGCCCCACTTCCTCATTGACGTGCAGGTTGAAAGGGCCGATGGCGCAGCGCATGCCCTCCTCGCGCAGCCACCCCTCGGCCGCGGCGAACAGCGCGGTCCAGACCGCGGGATCGTCGTCGGCTTCGACCATGCCGAAATAACCGGCCCGATCGGCGTGCTGGCGCAGGTGCAGCTCATCGATCTGGGCGGTGATGCGGCCCGCGACAACACCGTCCCGATGAGCAACCCAGGCCTTGAGGCGCGCGTGGTCAAAAAAGTGATTTTTGGGCGACATCTGCTCGCGCTTGAGCAGGCGCAGGGGCGCGATCCAGGCGGGATCGTCGGCGTAGATCCTGTGGGGCAATTCCAGAAACTCGCGCAGGAGTTTCCGATTCCCGACTTCCGTGACGGAAACCGCCCCGCTCGCTGAATCGCTCATCGCCGCCCGTCGCCGAGTCCGGGCCCGGCGCACAGGCCCGACCAAAAGTGCGCCAGTATAGCGCCGGGGAGGTGACTTGAGAAAGCGCGCTGCAGAGAGCGGCCCGGCACCGGGGCGCCCTGCGCAATCTCGTTTCATAACAAAACGTTATATCTTGCCGCAGAGAGGCTACAGGTGCCGTCGGGATTGACCCGGGCGGGGT
Organism: Halioglobus sp.; assembly: GCA_034521205.1. Classification (GTDB taxonomy): domain Bacteria; phylum Pseudomonadota; class Gammaproteobacteria; order Pseudomonadales; family Halieaceae; genus Marimicrobium. The sequence continues at coordinate 576,905 of JAXHMT010000004.1, read as the reverse complement.
ATATTTACGGGCTGAATTTGCGTCATTTTCACCGGTCTGGAGACCGGCCCTTGGTATTATTACCTATAAGTTGAGACACCCGAAATGCTAGGATAGCCGGCATTCAGGGACCCGGTTTCAACGGCCCGAACACAGGGGCACTGCCATGTACACACATGTACAAAAATCAGCCAGTGGCCCCCGTTAACAGCAAGTGGAGATTTGACTTTTGCTTCACTGCTCCCGAGCGGAGCCAGTGAACAGCGTTGTTTACACTTACTAACGCAGGCGGATACAGTCGCCGGGAATTCGAGGACGGTTCATTGTCAAAAACAACTTCAAGCGCCACGCCGACGCGTCATCAACTGCCGTTTCGTCCCGCGGATTTCGCGACTCTCACCGAGGCACTGGATTACGCCGCCCAGGGCGACACCGGATCCAATTTCTACACCGGCCGCGGCGAAATCTACGCCAGCATCACCTATCGCGAACTGCGCGAACAGTCGATCGACCTGGCCCACCGGCTGCTCGGGCTGGGCGTGGAAAAAGGCGACCGGGTGGCACTCGTCGCGGAAACCAATCCGGAATTCATCCGCTTTTTCTACGCCTGCCAGTACGCCGGCCTGATACCCGTGGCCCTGCCCGCCTCGGTCAAGGTGGGTGCCCATCAAGCCTATGTGGCGCAGTTAAAACGCCTGCTCGAGGCGAGCGATGCCACTATCGGCGTGGCATGCGAGGGCTATCTGCCGTTTCTGCAGGAAGCCAGCGAGACCCTGTCGATGACCATGGTGGACGTCCCCGGTGCGTTCTACAAGCTGCCGGCGAACGAACAGCCATTGCCACAGGCCGCTCCCGACGACATTTCCTACATACAGTATACCTCCGGCAGCACCCGCTTCCCGCGTGGCGTCGTTATCCAGCACGCCACGGTAGTGTCCAACCTGCACGCCATTATCGCACACGGCCTGGCAATGAGTGGCGAGGACCGCATGATGTCCTGGCTGCCCTTCTATCACGATATGGGCCTGGTGGGCTTCGTGCTGGTGCCCATGGCCGCCCAGGTGTCCATCGACTATCTGGACACGCGCGAATTCGCCCTGCGACCCCGCCAGTGGCTGAACCTGATGACCCGGACGCGCGCCAGTATCTCATTCGCGCCATCCTTCGGTTACGAGCTGTGCGCGCGACGCGTGCGCCCGGTCGACGTCGAACACTACGACCTCAGCAACTGGCGGGTGGCCGGTATCGGCGCGGAGATGATCCGCCCGCAGACACTGGAGCATTTCGCCCGGATGATGGAGCCGGCGGGATTTGATCGCCGCGCGTTTCTGGCGTGTTACGGCATGGCGGAGTGCACCCTGGGCATCAGCTTCTCGCCCCTGCACTCGGGTTTCACGACCCACTACATCGACGCCGATCACCTCTCGGACAAACATCAGGTTCTGCTCCTCGACGAACAGGATACACACGGCCGCGGCCGCCATTTCGTCAACTGCGGCGTGCCGTTGCCCAATTTCGAGGTGGAGATTCGCGACGACGACAAGGTACTGGACGACTGGCAGACCGGCGTGATCCACCTGCGCGGCCCCAGTGTCATGTCCGGCTACTTCAACATGCCCGAGGAGACCAGTCACGCCCTGAGCGAAGATGGCTGGCTCAACACCGGTGACATCGGGTACATGGTCGACGGCGTTCTCACTATTACCGGCCGCAAAAAAGACCTGATTATCATTCATGGCCGCAATATCTGGCCCCAGGACCTGGAACACGTCGCCGAGACGCAGCCCGAAGTGCGTTCCGGAGATGCCGTGGCGTTTTCCGCACCGGACGCCGACGGCGAGGAGACCTGTGTCCTCATGGTTCAGTGCCGCGAGCGCGACCCCCACAAACGCAACGCGCTGGTGCGCCGCCTCACCGCTCTCGTGCGCATGGAAATGGGCCTGGATTGCCACGTGCACCTGGTTCCCAACCGCTCACTGCCGCGCACTTCCTCCGGCAAGCTGTCGCGCGCCAAAGCCCGCCTGGACTTCATCAACTCCCACAATATGGAGCAGTTGGGAGCCGCCGCCGAAGAACGTCGCCTGAGGGTGGCTTCAGCCTGATTCCGAGCGCAAAGCCTCTCGCGGTTACCGGCGCCACCGGATTCATCGGCACCGCCCTGTGCCGCCGGCTGCGCGAGGAGGCATTCGCGGTGCGCGCCCTGGCCAGAAGCTCCGCACGGGGCGAAAAACTGGCCGCCGGCGGTGTGCAACTGGTCATCGGCGATCTGAACGACGAGACGGCCCTGTCGCGCCTGGTACGGGACAGCGCCTGGGTTATCCACGCGGCCGGCGCCGTGCGCGGCAATTCCCGACAGGATTTCGATCGCGTCAACGTCGACGGTACCGCGGCCCTGCTGCGGGCGATGGACGCCTGTCCCACCCCGCCGAAACTGTTGCTGCTGTCTTCCCTTGCTGCGCGCGAGCCGCAGCTCTCCTGGTACGCGGCCAGCAAACGCGCCGGGGAAGTCCTGGTAGAGGATTCGGTGGGTCTGGACTGGCTGATTCTGCGGCCCCCGGCGGTCTACGGTCCCGGCGATCGGGAAATGCGGCCGATCTTCCAGACCATGGCCCGCGGATTCGCCGCCGTGCCCGGCTCTGTGCAGGCGCGCATCTCACTGATCCATGTCAGTGACCTGGTGCAGGCCATCGTCGCCTGCCTGGCCGGCGACTGCCCGCCGCGGCAGACACTGACCCTCTGCGACGGCAAACCCGGCGGCTACAGTTGGGCGGAGATGGCGGCGACGGCCGGAGAGGTGTTCGACCGGAGGGTGCGTCTGTGGCCGGTGCCCGGGCGACTGCTGGACACACTCGCCACTGTGAACAGCGCCCTGGCGCACCTGAGCCGCCGGCCACCCATGCTGACCCCTCCCAAGGTGCGTGAGTTGCGCCACCCCGACTGGGTGGCGGACAACGCCGCGATCACCGCGGCCACGGGCTGGACGCCCGCTATCGGGTTGCGCGAGGGCCTGTCGCGACTCGAGCTCTAGGAGGCTGTCGGACTCAGGACTGATCTACTCGGCTCGGGCATCCTGCTTCGCCCTACCTCCTGCATCCATGCAGTCGTGCGGCGGCGTAATTATCGGCACTATGACCACGAAACGGCCGCCCTCAGTGAGATATAATCGGTTGTTCATCGTAAACGTCGCGATTTCGGATCTGTCGTCCCGTGGCTGAATTCATTCTGGGTAACCCCCTGCGCAAATGGGCGCGCCGGCACGAGCCCCTGCGGCAGGTGCTGTGGCGCCTCGACTTCGCGCTGGTGTGGCTGCTGAAGACGTTCCTGCAGGCCCTGCCGGTGGACCTGAGTTCGCGCGCCGGTGCACGTCTGGGCGCCTTTATCGGCCCACTGATGAAGCGCAAGACGGCGATCTACCGCGACAATCTGGCTATCGCGTTCCCCGAACTCAGTGAACGCGAGCTGGACGAGCTGGTCAAACAGGCATGGGGCAGGGCCGGCCGGGTGCTGGCGGAGTACCCGCACCTGGCCACCATTCTGCGGGAGCCGGAGCGCCTGCAGATCGAGATCCGTGCGCCCGTCCCCACCTATGCCGACCCTTCCCGGCCGGCGGTGGTGGTGGCCCCGCACCTGTCGAACTGGGAAGTCGTGTGTTCGGCGATGGCGAAAATGGGCATACCCAACGCGAGCCTGTACTCGCCGCCGACCAATCCGCTGCTCGACCGCCTGTTGCTCGATTCGCGTCGCGCTCTGAACTGCGAGTTGCTGCCGCGGGACAACAGTGCCCGGGCGCTCATGCGCGCGCTGCGCGAGGGACGCACGGCGGGCATCGTCATGGACCGCCGGGTGGACGACGGCCGCGCCGTGACATTTTTCGGGCGCGACAAGCTGTCCACGCTGATGCCGGCCAAGCTGGCGCTCAAGGCCGACTGCGACCTGGTGCCCGTTCACGTGGAGCGCCTGCGCGACGCGCGCTTCCGGGTGACGTTTTATCCCCCGGTCAGGCCGGCGGACCCGGGCGCGGACGAAACCGCGAAGGCGCTGGATATGACGCAACAGGTGCACCTGTTGTTCGAGGACTGGATCCGCCGCGCCCCGGCGGACTGGTTCTGCTCCAAACGCCTGTGGGCAAAGGAAAAAACAGGTAAAATGATTGAAATAGAGGAGACGCGCCGTGACGCCGACATCGATTCCCGTGCAGCGTGACAACCAGGGCGAATCCATCCGCCTGTTCGAGAACGACGTTCTCGAACGCCTGTCGCATGTGCACCCGATCACGCCGCTGCTGATCTGGGCGCCACTGGCCGGGTGGCTGTTCTGGCGCAGCGTCGCGCTGGCTGACCTGGGCGTGAGCGCCGTCCTGGCGGCAGCCCTGGCGGGCATCTTCGTGTGGACGCTGAGCGAGTACTGCCTGCACCGCTATCTGTTCCACTTCCCGGCCCGCAGCCGTCCGGGCAAGTGGCTGGTCTTCCTGTTCCACGGCAACCATCACGCGGACCCGCGGGACAAGACCCGGCTGGTAATGCCGCCGGCGGGGGCCATCCCCATCATGGCGGTACTCTATCTGCTGTTCGGACTTGTGATACCGCAGCCCTGGCTGCAGCCATTCTGCGGCGGCTTCATCGTCGGTTACCTGATCTACGACTACATCCACTACGCCACGCATCACTTCCCGATGCGCAACCGGGTGGCGAAATCGCTCAAGCACTATCACCTCAAGCACCACTACTCGGGCGAGCACGGTCGCTACGGGGTCAGTTCGCCCCTCTGGGACAGGGTATTCGGGACAGATCCCCACCGCGGTTGAGGGCGGCGGCATGCCGGAATTCTACCTCGCCCCCAAAGGGCTGGTCCGCCGTCTGCCCTGGCTCGCGCGCCTGACCCACCGTATCGAGGCGGGGATCTTTCAGGCCGTATTCTGGCTGATCCGGCGCCTGAGCCTGGAGCGCGCGCTCGGGTTGTCCGGCGCACTGTTCTACCTCGCGGGTCGGCTGTCGGACAAACGCAGGAAGGCCGACGCCAACCTCGCCATCGCCTTCCCGGAGAAGGACACCGCGTGGCGCCGGCGCACCACTCGCGAGATCTTCCGCCACCTGGGCTACTCCGTGGTGGAACTGATCAAACTGGACCAGATCTGGGCTGCAAAGGACCGGCGCATCGAATTCGTGCTCGAAGACAGCGCGCGCGCCCATATGGAACGCGGCGGACCCACCCTTTTCATCACCGCCCATGTCGGGCCCTGGCAGGTCACGCCGCTTATCACGCGGGAATTTAACGTGGCTGTCAGTACGGTCTACGCACCGGAATCCAACCCGGCGATGAACGAGCTCATGCGGAAACTGCGCAAGGGCCTCGGCGACCATCTGATTTCCGCCGAGGCGGGGCCGCGCCCCATCATGCGCGAGTTCAATGCGGGGCGCAGCATTGGCGTGGTCATGGATACCCGGCCGGATACCGGCAAGCTGGTGCCATTCTTTGGTCGCGACGCGCTGACCAATACCAGTGCCGTGGGTCTCTGCCCTGCGCGCAGGCGCAACCCTGCTGCTGGCGCGCGCAGAGCGCCTGCCCGGCGCTCGTTACCGCATCACTGCCTACGGCCCGGTAACCAGTCCGGAACCCGATGCGCCCCTCAGGGATCAGGCGACGCTGATCACGGGCCGCGTCCACAGCTACTTCGAGGACTGGATCCGCGAGGATCCCGAGCAGTGGATATGCCTGAAACGGCGCTGGCCCAAAGCACACAGACTGTGATCTGGACTCATACCTTGTTCACAAGAGGTCTCAGATAGCGGAAGCGAGCCAGCTCACCCTGCAACCAGCGGCAGCCGCTTGTCCTTGTTGCTGATTACCGCGAGAAGCCCTGCCCATATATTCGGTAGCAATTTTCACAGTTGGTCGGTCATTGTAAGGTCTTGTAGCATGATGAGGATTTTTATGTACCTATCATGAACGCTTCTGTATTAACTTCAGACTCGTTTTATATTGGAAACACCTCAGCTCTCCAGACTCACTTCATATTGGACATGGCTTGCACTGGACGAATGCGACAAAGTCGCGTAATTTCCATGTCAGGCAAATATTGCTCTGCGGCCTAACCTGTCCCAGTTACAATCCGGTGGTATTTGTTTGTGCAAAAATTGAAAGTCCTCTTTGTAATCAACCGATTGAAGCTGGGCGGCGCACAACGCGTAGTCATTACACTGGCCCGATCGATGCGCGATCTTGGTCACGATACACACATTATCTGTTTCAAACGCAGCGAAGAGCTGGTCGGTGCTCAGGATTTAGACGTGCATTATGTCGAGCGAAGCTTGGCCTTTTTGCCACTGCCTGTCAGCAATCGACTACGTGCGGCCAAGCTTGATCGCTACGTGCGAGACCATATTGGTGAGCCAAACCTGGTGCTGTCCAACTTAACCAAGGCCAATCGTATTCTGGTACACAGCAGTTTGCCTAACATACATATTATTGTTCACAACACACTGACAGACGCTATCCAGAAAAAGGAAGGTTTAGCCGTTTCCCGCTGGCTGCGCGCACGGAAATTTCGCAGCATATATATGAAAAAGGCCTGTATTGCCTGTGGAGACGGTGTCTATCAGGATTTTTTAAAACTGATGCCGGACCATCCATCGGTGCATCGCATTTTTAACGCTGTAGATAATCACCAGATTCGCGCCTGGAGCTCTGAAAAAACAAGCCCTTTCAACAACTACGTCGTACATGTAGGTTCCTTTATCCGCGATAAACGACATGATGTTCTCTTACTCGCCTACAAAGAAGCGGCTATAAAGGAATCGCTTGTCCTGCTGGGCACTGGGGAACTGGAAATGAAAGTGAGGCAGCAGGCAGAAGATTTGGGAATCGAGAACAAGGTGATTTTTGCAGGCTTTCACAGCAACCCCTACCCCATAATCGCGAATGCCAGGTTAATGATATGTTCTTCGGACTATGAAGGCCTGTCACTGGCATTACTTGAAGCTTTAGCGCTAGGTGTGCCAGTCATCAGCACCGACTGCAACTCAGGGCCGCGCGAGATACTGCCCGCACGAAACATGGTACCTGCGGGCGACGTTTCTGCGCTTGGAGCCAAAGTACGGGAAGCTATGGCGAACCGGAAAGCTTTTGCCTGCCCTTTACCGGCCAAGTTCAAAATTTCGCAGGTCACCCACGAATACTTGGCACTAGCGCAAACCCCAGACATCTGATGCTACACTCCTCCCATACTGGCAAAGTTGTTCGATCAGGTCGCCTGAAACATGTCTATCGTCTTGAACCGTTGGAATGTGCACCTGAGTATCAGCGAAAACTACTGCCCGGTAGAGCTTGATGACGCAGAGGAATTCGTAGATGAACTATTTGCCAATGGCGAACTCATCAAAGAGGATCACCGCAGTCACATAGTACGCGGCCAATACAAAAACGAAGGTTTTGTCGCCAAGTGCTACAAGCCAAGCAAGAGGCGTTACGTCATACACGGCTTGCTTCGTGGTCGCGGCAGTTTACCCGCGTGGAATAACATTTTTACTTTGCGTAAACTAGGCATACCAACCCTGGAACCGGTGCTGTTACTAGAGCAGCGATTTCTGCGCCTACCAAGGAATTCGTATCTCGTTACGCGGGAAATACAGGGCGTGGAATTACGAACTTTCCTTAAAGAAAATGGCGGCGAGCTGAATTACCAACAGCTGGCAGGATTACGCTACCTGCTGGAGAAATTTTACGGGGCACAACTTATCCACGGAGATATGAATGAGGCCAACATCATGGTAACAGAGCAGGGATCGCTTATAATAGACTTGGACAAATTACACAAACCAGTCAACAGACAGACGTTTTTTGAACAGTTTGACGTAGAGCGAAATCGATTTTTACGCAAACTTGAACCTTGGCCTATAGCTAAAGCGCAAATAGCGGCTTTGTTCCCCATGTAGATAAGCCTTCGTATGCACTGTACCCTCTGGAGGCGCGCGTAAATGCTCCAAGTGACTGCAGGATTGGGCACTGGGCATAATGATCATTATCCTGTGCTTGCAGGCTCGGATCGCCTTCAGGCTTGTTTCTCGTTCGACAAGGCTGGAGCTGGTGTCGCGTTACCCGATCCACTATAGTTATCATCTGGAGATTTCCCCAAAACTCACAATTCATTGCACTGAAAAATAACATTACAAGTGGTTCGAGGCATTTTGATTTTCTACGTATTTGACGCCCAATAACCGAATCGATAAGCCCTGTTGCTAACGATCATAGCGAAACTCCGAAAAGCGCCGTGCTTTGGGGTGCGTTGGCCTGTATGTGTTTTGCTTCACTGCGCTGCTAGCCAGTGAGGCTGGTTTCTACACCGGTCTTATACTGATGCTCCTCGGTTTCCTGCGGGCCGGCTTTAGATCCTGGAAAGTTGTACTTTGTGCTCCGCTGTTCTGGCTGTCGCTGGTTATATGCCTCTATACTGTCGCTGCCGCATTCATTAATTCACGTGACATACTACCCGACGATTCCTTTGCCAACATCGTCCGCAAATGCGGCGACCTGATCGCGATATCCGGGATATTCTCATTCATGATCGCCTGGGCATTGCAGCTGGATTCGGCAAATGTAGGCCGTGCACTTTTCCTCTGGTTACTTGGCTATTTCATGGCGGTGCTGCTGGGTGCAGAATGGAACGATCTTGCAAACTATCTGGCGGGCAGGCCTCTCTTCGGTTTGCAAAGCGGTTTCGGGTTCTACACGTTGTGTGCACTCCTCGGCGTAATAATCCTGGCTCTTGGCGATCGCGGCAAACTCGGCTACATCGGTCGCGCGCAATCTGTGGGTATACTGCTGCTTCTCGTTCTGTTGCTATGTCTATTTCTCGTGGGCCGCATGCGCGGTGCCTGGCTAGCCGCCGCGGTTGTAGGTCCGGTTGTTGGCTATGCTCTCTTTCAACGCCGACCAAACACACGCTATACACGCCAAGGAAAATTATTTGGCTGGTCTGTGTTGGCGCTCTTTCTGCTTATTATTTTCTGGAACTATGATGTCATCGCGAAGCGCTTTCTCGAGGAATGGGATGTGCTAGTTTCCTACTGGCACAATGGGAGTGAAGATCTGCGTTTATCCAGTACATCTTATCGAATATGGCTCTGGGAAGAGGCGATCGAACGTATTGCCGTACATCCCATTTTTGGCTGGGGACCCGGTACATCCTCACACTTGATTGCACAGTCTGAAGTACTCAAACATCTAGGCCACTACCACAACGTCTATCTACAACTTATTGTTGAAGTGGGCTTAGCGGGCTTTAGCCTGTTCGCCGCCTGGCTCTACCTCGTGGGGAGAGGAACATTGCGCGCATATGCGAGCGGAACTATGAGCGCGGACATGTTTCTTCTTATCACATCGCTTGTCGCCGTGTTCGCGCTGGTTTCAATGATCCAGTACCGTCATAGTGAAGCGGGTCAGTTCTTTATCATGTTAATGGGCGCCCTGGCAATAAACTACCAGATCACATTCCCTCCCCGCAGCCGGGAAGTTACAGGCAGGTTTGCTACCACCAATGAAGAGCAATCTGGCCACTAGCACATAACGGTGGCGTCATGTTTGTCAGCACTTTCAAAGTAGGTATTCAGTGCCACTTCCTGCACCGATCGACCACCATAAAGATAGGCTCAGGCGAATGCAACGAAGATACCGATCCGTTCCAACAAGCAATATTAGCCACCGCACCATAGCCCGCTTCGCTTGCACGTTGGCGTCGAAACCCTGGAAATCGGGCCCGGTCTCAGTCCGGGAACGATCGCCGAGAACAGAATTCTGCTGGCAAACACAAGCCGCCGCAGTTCGCAAAAATGGCGCGCGCTGTCCTATTATTGACATTAGTATCGGGCTTGCCCGTTGTTTAAGGTAGGTAAATCAACCGCCGCCGCGAAGGAGCATGTATGTTACGGATCGTTCTTTCCATCCTGGCCGTCATCGTCCTGCTGGTCGTCGGCGCGATTTTTCTGCTGCCGGTGTTCCTCGACAAGGAGCAGATCGTGGCCCTGGCCGCCGATGCAGTGAGGGAACAGACCGGGGCCGAACTGAAAGTGCGGGGAGATCTCGATCTCTCGGTTTTCCCCACGCTGGGTATTTCCTTCACCCGGGCCAGCATCACCATGCCGGACAAGGAGCGCCCTGACCTCGAGGTGGGCAGCGCCAGCATCGGTGTGGAGTTGCTGCCGTTGCTGACCCGCACGGTAAAGATCGACACCATCGCCGTCGATGGCCTGACCGCGCGGCTGGAAACTGCCGCGGCGCAACCCAAAACAGACACCAGCGGGTGGAGCGACGCGGAGCTCGACGCCTGGTACGCCGAGCAGCGCCGCAAGCGGCAGGAAGCGGGCCGGGCGGCGGGAGCGCAGTCCGTGCTGGCAGTGCCGCTGGCCCTCGACGTGTCCCGCCTCAAAGTCACTGACGCCCGTCTGGAAACCCGTGATCCCGCGACTCAGACCACCCGTGTTGTCGAACTGAAGTCTCTCGAAGCTCGCGATCTCAATCTGCACGGCAACCCGATTCCACTGGCGGTATCCCTGCAGGTTCCGGGTGAGCAGCCCCTGAACGTCGAACTCGAAGCGAGTATCGCCATCGAGAAAGACAGCGATACAGTGCGCTTCGACGGGCTGAGCGCGACTATCAGGGGCGCTACCACCGAGCCGCTGTCGCTCACAGGCGATGGCGTCGCCGACCTGGTCCGCCAGACCGCGGACGTGGAAATGGCTCTGGAGGTCGGCGCAACAAAAGGCCAGGGCACGGTGCGCTACGCCGCTTTCGAGAGCCCGCAGATCGATGCGGACCTCGAACTCAACCAGTTCGACCCCGCGCTGTTCGCCCTGGCGGGGCCAGGTGCGGCGGAAGCGGCGCCCGAATCACCGCCGGCGAGCGGCGACGAGCCGCTGCCGCTGGACACCATTCGCGCCATCGACACGCGCGCCGCACTGGACATCGGACAGGCGCACTTCGGCGCCCATACCATCGATGGGCTGAGCGTCAAACTGCGCGCCGTGGAGGGTGTGGTCGACCTGCACGAGGCATCGGGCACCCTGCACGGCGGCCGGATCGATGCCGCCGCCACCTTTGACGGCAGGCACAACACGGCGACACTCGATACGCGCGGCACCGTCGAGGGCCTGCAGCTCGCCAGCGCGCTGCAGGCCATGGAGACCGCGCAGTTGCTGACGGGCTCCGCGACTTTGAACTGGCAGCTCGCCGGTCGCGGCCGCACGGCCAACGAACTCGTGCAGTCGCTGAACGGGCCCGTACAGCTCACCACGCAAGAGGTGGTGCTGCAGGGCACGAACGTGGAGAAGCTGATCTGCCGGGCGGTGGCGCTGACCAACAACGAGCGGCTTACGGCGACCTTCGAGCCGGACACACGCTTTACGGCGCTTTCCGCCGACGTACAGGTGACGGACGGCCGGGCACTGCTGCAACCGCTGCGGGCGGAACTGGCCCGGGTCAAACTCCTGGGCGAAGGCGAATTCGACCTGCTGGAGCAGGATTTCGACGCGACCCTGCGGGCGCGGCTGCAACCCGAACTGGCCGAGCTGGACGAGGCCTGCCGCGTCAGCAAGCGCCTGGCCGCCATTGACTTCCCCGTCGACTGCAGCGGCAATGTGGCCGGCGACCCGGGGGACTGGTGCAGGGTGGATACCGAGAAGATTCTTACCGACCTGGCGGTCAGCGAGGGAAAACGCAGACTGGAGAAAGAGGCCGGCAAGATGTTCGACAAACTGCTCGGCGGCGGTAAAAAAAGCGGTGAACAAGGCGCTGACGAATAGGTGCACGGGGCGCTGTACCCATGGCGCGCAGTTGATTTGTCACACTATCTGTTCACCGAGGGCGGACGCCCGCCGATATGTCGTGGGCGTCGTCCAACAGCGGGCGCCGATGAAAACCATGCGCCCCCAACCTCCAGAGTGGGCAATCGTGCGGCGAGGATGACCGTGCCCGTTGCTTTCCGTCACCTGACGACAACCACCTTGCCCCGGATCTCGCGCCGCTCCAGGCGGCAGAGGTAGTCGCCCACCTCGTCGAAACCGATGGTCGCCGCCAGCGGCACGGTGATCCTGCCGGCGGCGTAGAGCCCGGCGAGCTCCGCGTGGCAGGCCGACATTTCATCGTGACCGTAGGCACCCACAAAGACGCCCATCACCGAACCATTGCGCATGACCAGTGCGCGGGTATCGGCCGCCCCCCAACGGCCGCAGGCGAAACCGACGGCCAGCAGGCGGCCTCCCGGGGCGATGCAGCTCGCCGAGCGCTCGAAAATCTCGCCGCCCACCGGGTCGTAGATTACATCGGCGCCGCGCCCTTCAGTGAGTTCCAGCACCGCGGCGGCGAAGTCCGCCTCGCGGTAATTGATCGCGCCATCCGCGCCCAGGGACCTGCAGAAGTCGAGCCTGTCGTCGCTGCCGGCGGTGGCGATGACCCGCGCCCCCAGCGCCGCGCCCAACTGGATGGCGGCCGACCCGGTGCCGCCCGCGCCCCCGTGCACCAGCAGGACATCCCCCGGCTCGATGTCCGCGCGCCACTTCAAACCCACCCAGGCCGTGTGATAGGGAATGCCGAAGGCCGCCGCCTCCGCGTCGCTCATGCCGTCCGGCACGGGGTAGACGGCAAATTCCGGCGCCAGGCAGTACTCGGCGTAACCGCCGTGGCCCGAGTAGAAAGCGGTGACACCCATGACGCGCCGGCCGATAGCCGCGGCGTCCACGTCCTCACCCACCTCAGTGATCACACCGGCCACTTCCTGTCCCGGTGTGAAAGGCAGCGCCGGGGAATAGGCGTACTCGCCCCGGCACATCAGTACATCCGGCAGGCCCATGCCAGCGGCGGCGATCTCGATCTGCAATTCACCGGGGCCCGGCTCTGGCACGTCGCGGGAGCCGGGTTCGATCACCTGGTCGGGGCTGCCCGCCCCCGTCACCTGCCAGGCCCGCACCAAGTACCCTCCAGAATAACGACAATCGTGACAATCTTTGCGGGACAGGGCACTAATTCAGCACCTTGTAACCGCGCCCGCGCAAACAGCGCTTGACCACCTGAACCTTGTCCCGTTCGCCCTCGCCGACGCCGCGCGCGCCGCCGGTGACAGCGCCCACACCGGCACCGCGGGCCGCGCCTTCCCCACCGCCGACGATCGCGCCCACCGCGCCGCCTACCGCGGCGCCCGAACCCGCGCCGCGAGCAGCTTTCTCGCCCGTTTTTACGCCCTCGGCATACTCGCGACACTCTTCCAGATCGCTGGCATAAGCGCTCATATCGACGCCCTTCTCGTCAATGATGATCTCGTCCGTGGTCGTGCAGGCGGCGAGACCCGCCAGCACGAGAAGTAGTGGCAACAATCGGTTCATGGAATCCTCCCGGGCGCGCGAACACCCAAATACTCTCCCTTTCAGGCTATCATGCCGCCGCGGAAAGCGCGTAAAAATTTGTTAAACGCCGCATGAATGGAGCCGACGGCCGGGGCAGCCATGCACCGCCGATCCGTATTATCATCGCGGCTTCACACACCGCGCGGCCGCCTCGCCCGTCATCGAGAGATCGCGGCCCGCGCCTATCATGTCCGGGAGACAACCATGGCCTACAACACCCTGCGCTACGAAGTAGAAGACAAGATCCTGACGTTGACACTGAACCGGCCGGACCATCTCAACGCCTTCACCCTGGAGATGGCCGGCGAATTGATCGACGCCTTCGAGCGCGCCAGCGAGGATGACGACGTGCACGTCGTGGTGGTCACCGGCGAGGGCCGGGCCTTCTGCGCCGGTATGGACCTGTCCTCGGCGGGCAACGTCTTCGGCCTGAACGAGGAGCTGCGGCCCGACCCTGGCGGACCTGGAGGAGCGGCTCGACGACCCGGACATCATCGCCGGCGTGCGCGACACCGGCGGGCGGGTCGCGCTGGCGATCTTCGACTGCAAGAAGCCGGTGATCGCCGCCATCAACGGCGCCGCGGTCGGCATCGGCGCCACCATGACCTGCGCCATGGATATCCGCCTGGCCTCGGAAAAGGCCCGCATCGGCTTCGTGTTCAACAAGATCGGCATCACGCCGGAGGCCTGCTCCACCTGGTTCCTGCCGCGCATTGTCGGCATGTCACAGGCACTGGAGTGGACCTACACGGCGGAAATCCTCAGTGCCGAAACCGCCCTCGAAGGCGGGCTGGTCAAGGCAGTCGTGCCGCCAAAAGACCTGCTGGACGAGGCCTATGCGCTCGCCCGGCGCATCGCCGTGCACAGCCCGGTGGCGATCGCCCTGACAAGACATATGATGTACCGCAACGCGGCCCAGCCCCATCCGATCGAGGCCCACAAGATCGATTCCCTGGCGATCTTCTACGCCAGTCTCGACAGCGGCAAGGAGGGCGTGGCCTCGTTTCTGGAAAAACGCGAGGCGAGATTCACCGACAGCGCGGCCAGCGACATGCCGCCCTTCTACCCCTGGTGGCAGTAGAGCCGAGGTTCACTGCCGGGGTCGCGCACCGGCACGGTAAATGCCTGTTGTTCAGACGCGCCAACCGAAGCACCCGGCCGACTGACACGCCCCGCACCCGGCTGAGCCCGTTTCCGGTGCCAGGTGAAGTGTCGGCGGCCTCGCCACTGTGGCCCGCTTCTCAGAATTTCGTTAGAATTGCTGTGATTCCTCGGGGAGGTTAACGCCTGAGACGCCCGACAGGGTGGACCCGTTGAACCTGATCCGGTTAATGCCGGCGTAGGGACAGGAACAGGAGCCGCCAAAGAATACGCGTTGCAAACGATTTGGCGGTTTCGAATACTCCCGCTCGCATACCGGGTCTCCACCGATGTATTACTGGAGGCTCACCATGAAACCATTTCTCTGCATCGCGGGCCTGTTATGGGCCGCATCGCCCACGATTTGGGCACAAGCCGACACTTCGTCGACCCCGACTATGGAGGAAGTTCTGGTCACGGCGGATTTTCGCCAGACCAGACTTTTTGATCTGGGCGTCAGTGCCACGGTAATCGACGCCGAAACCCTCAAGCAGCGCGCCGCCACGCATCTGGAGCAGGTTCTGAACCTCGCGCCCAATGTCAACTTCGCCGCCGGCGCCTCGCGGGGCCGTTTTTTCCAGATACGCGGCATCGGCGAGCGCAGCCAGTTTGTCGAGCCCATGAATGCCTCGGTGGGCCTGCTGGTGGACGGCATCGACATGAGCGGGATAGGCGGGGCGGCCACCACCCTGGATATCCAGCAGGTGGAGGTGCTGCGCGGCCCCCAGGGTACCCTGTTTGGCGCCAACGCCCTGGCCGGCATGATCAACATGGTATCCGGCAACCCCACCGAGACGTTCTCGGGCGAGGTGGAAGCCAGCGTGGGAGAGCATCAAACCGGTTCTCTCGAAGCCGTGGTCTCCGGCCCGGTGACGGAGACTTCGGGTTACCGCCTGGCCTATTCCAGCTACCAGAGTGACGGTTTCCAACGGAACGCCTTTTTGGATACCGACGACAATGCCGATTTTGACGAGCAGACCCTGCGCGCCAAGCTGCGCTGGCAACCCGACGACCACTGGTTGCTGGATCTGACCGGTCTCTACGTGGATATCGACAACGGTTACGACGGCTTTTCCCTGGACAATACCCGCACAACCTTCTCGGACGAGCCGGGACACGACCGCCAGGAAACCCTGGCCGGTTCGGCCCGGGTCATCTGGCGCGCGCACGAGAACTTCAATCTCGAGGCACTGGTGAGCCGCACTGTCGCCGACCTGGAGTACGGCTTCGACGAGGATTGGAGCTTTGTCGGCATTTGCGAGACATTTGACTGTCCGGCGCCCGGCTTCTCTTCCTTTGACAACTATATCCGGGACAACGAGAACACCACGGTGGATCTGCGCCTGGTCTCCCGGACCGGGTCCGACCAGGTGGGCTGGGTGGCCGGTGCCTACTACCGCGACCAGACCCAGGAGCTGCGCCGGGTATACACCTTCCTGGAAGACGACTTTCTGCGCGATTACGACACGGAAAACCGGGCGCTCTACGGCCAGTTGCAACTCCCCCTGGCCGGCCGTCTCAGGCTGACCACCGGTTTGCGCCACGAACAGCGCGAAGCGGATTACCGGGACAGCGACGGCGCCGCCTTTGCGCCGGATGAAAACATGTGGGGCGGCAAGCTGGCGCTGGAGTACCGGACAGCGGGGGGCGCTCTCTGGTACGCGCTGGCCTCGCGCGGCTACAAGGCCGGGGGCGTGAACAGCGATTCCGCGGTTCCCGATACCCGGCGGGAATTCGACACCGAAACCATGTGGAATTACGAGCTGGGGGTGAAAACCAGCCTGTGGCAGGATCGCATGGATGTGCAGGCAACCCTGTTTTTCCAGGATCGGGACGACGTTCAGACCGACCAGTCCCTGGTGCGGCCCTTCGAGGGCACGGACTGCCCCTGCCAGTTTATCGACTTCACCACCAATGCCACGGCCGGCCGGAGCTACGGCCTGGAGACCGAACTCGACTGGCGGGTGAACGACACTGTCCAGACCTTCGCCAGCCTGGGCCTGCTGGGCAGCCAATTTGACGACTTTCTGAACTTTTCCCACGTCGACGCCGATCCCGATACCGGCCAACCGTTTGATATGGACGGGCGCGAATTGCCCCAGGCGCCCGACTATCAGTTCGCTCTGGGCGCGGTCTTCCAGTTGACCGAGCACTGGTACACCCGACTGGAAATGGAGGGCAAGGACGACTTTTTCTACTCCAGCCGGCACGAAGTCAAATCCGATGCCTACGAGCTCTTCCACGCTCGAATCGGTTACCGGACGGAGCACTGGGAACTGGCGCTCTGGGCGCGCAACCTCACCGATGAGGATGTCAAGGTCCGGGGCTTTGGCAGCTTTGGCAACGACCCGCGCAAAGGGTATATCGTCGAGCCCTATCACCAGTTCGGCGAGCCCCGCTTCGTGGGAGCGACCGCCCGCTACAGCTTTTGACCCACGGCCGTGCGGGTGAGCGATTTGTTCCCCGGCCTCACCCCGCGCGTCGCGCAGTATATGGCGCATCCATCCCATGGGCGTGTGCCACGTACACCGTATTGACGGCCTCTGTTGTGCTGCAGGGGGTTGGGAAAGCGCACCGCGTGGGCAACGGGCTGCGCGAACACCTCGCCGAGCGTCGTCATAAACCTGTCGTCCGGGGGCTCGTTGGACCAGAGCGCGAAAACACCGCCCGGGCGCAGTTGGCGCGCCATGCGGGACAGGCCATCCGCCGTATAAAAACCGGCGTTGCCGTCGTGCAGCAACGCGCCGGGCGAGTGGTCGATGTCCAGCAGTATCGCGTCGAAGCTCCGCCCCGGCCGGGCGCTGTCAAATGCACTGCCCGCCAGCTCGAAGAAGTCGCCGTGCACGTAGCGACAGCGGGGGTCCGCATTGAGATCGCCGCCCAGTGGTACTTTTTCTTCCCTGTGCCAGCGGATCACCGGCTCCAGGGCCTCCACCACCAACAGCTCCTCGATACGCGGATCCCGCAGAGCCGCGGCGGCCGTATAGCCGAGTCCCAGGCCGCCGACCACGACAGTCAGGCTGTCACCGCTTACCGCGCCGAGACCCAGGTCAGCCAGGGCGACCTCCGCCTCGACAAACAGGCTGGACATGAGGAACTCGTCACCGAGCTTGACCTCGTAGATATCGCGATCACCAACAGCCGGCAAACGACGACGGCGCAGCGAGATCTCACCGATGGAAGTGTCCTGGTTGTCGATCTCCTCGAACATCAGACTCATGCCGCGCCCACTCTGTCGATTCACGCCTGAACCGTACAGCTTACCATCGCCGCCGCATCGCGGCAGCCGACCCGGTTCCATTGCTGCCGACACACCCTGACCTCGCGCGTGAAATTACCCCTTGCGCACAGTACACTCGGGAACCACGGCGCTCTGCCTGTTCCATCCTGCATAACCGACGGCGTCACCGTGCAGGCACAGGCAGGGACTTCTTTTCAGTTTCATGCAGCGTCACCCGGCCGCAGCGGAGGCGGCTCGCGGTGCAGCGCTACTTTGCGTGGCCGGGAATCATGTTTGAGGTTATCTGCATCACATTTGCCTTTTTCTTCGGCCTGATGGTACGCCAGGTCGGGCTGCCTCCGCTGGTGGGATTCCTCGCCGCGGGCTTCGCCGTCAATTACTTCGGTCCCGGTCTCGGCCTGCCCGGGGAGACCGGCGAGATACTCGAGCACGTGGCACACCTCGGTGTGCTCATGTTGCTGTTTACCGTCGGCCTGAAACTCAAGCTCAAGCAAATCGCACAGGCCCACGTGATGGGTGGCGCCCTGCTGCACTTCGCGATCAGCGTCGTCATTCTGGCGCCGGGCATACGCCTGGTCACCGCGCTCGACTGGAACACGGCCTTGCTCCTGGCCATCGCCCTGTCTTTTTCCTCTACCGTGCTGGCCGCGAAGCTGCTCGAAGCCAAGCGCGAACTGGGCACCTTCCACGGGCGCACCAGTATCGGGATTCTGGTGGTACAGGACATCATCGCGCTCGTCGTGCTCGCTATCTGGAGCGGGCAGACTCCGACGATATACGCGCTGGGACTGTTCGCCCTGCCCCTGCTGCGGCCGCTGCTGCACGCACTGCTCGACCTGGCCGGTCACGATGAACTGCTGGTGCTGATGGGCATGCTGCTGGCGCTGGTCATCGGCGGCATGGGCTTCACCGCCATGGGACTCAGCTCGGAAATCGGCGCACTGGTCATGGGCGCATTATTGTCGAACCACCCGCGGGCCTTGGAACTGTCCGACTCGCTCTGGGCACTGAAGGAAATTTTCCTGGTCGGGTTTTTCCTGCAGATCGGCATGTCGGGCCTGCCCGACGCGGATGCCCTGCTGTTCGCCCTCGGGGTCGGTGTACTGCTGCCGCTCAAGGGTCTGCTGTTTCACTTGCTGCTGGTCGCTTTCCGGCTGCGCGCCCGCACGGCCTTTCTCAGCGCCCTGAGCCTGACGGCCTACAGCGAATTCGGCCTGATCGTGGCCGCGGTGGTGCTGACCGACTGGCTGGTGCCCCTGGCGCTGGCGGTGTCGCTGTCCTTTCTTGTTGCCGCGCCGCTGAACCGCTACGCACACCCGCTGTTTGCGCGTTGGGAAAATGCGCTGCAACGCACCGAGCGCAAGACCATGCACCCGGACGAACAGCCCACGGACCTGGGCGACGCCGAGATACTGATTCTCGGCATGGGGCGCACCGGCACGGCGGCCTACGATCACCTGCAACCGCTCAACAGCAAACTGGTGGGGCTGGATGCCGACGCCTACAAGGCCGATGCACATCAGGCGGACGGGCGCAATGTGCTGTTTGCCGATGTCGAGGACAGCAACTTCTGGCACGGTGTCAATCTGTTCCGGATGCGCGCGGCCATTCTCGCCCTGGACGATACCGAAGCCAAGCTGATCGCGGCGCGCACGCTCCGGGCCAAAGGTTTCGACGGGCCGATTATTGCACACGCCCTGTACGAAGAAGATGAGGAGAAGATCGTCGCCGCCGGCGCCACGCACACCTACCTGACGATGAATCAGGCCGGCATCAGTCTGGCACAGAATGTACTGGAGGCGCTGTCGCCGCAGGCGGAAGCCTCCTGACCGTCGAGGGCTCTACCCACCGGAAAGCACGACCCGCACAGTCTGCAGACATATCACTGTGTATTCTCCATTACGACGTCGCGGAAAACACCTTCCAGGAGCTCAACTCGGGAATCCCAGCGATTTTCCAACGCATATCGACGGATATCATCCCTGTCCCACGAGCCGGCAAGCGCCTCGTCTATCGCCTGGCTCAATGCCGCGGAATTACCAAATTCAACCAGCGTCCCCAATGCAGAATCGACAACCACTTCGGGATTACCGCCGACACGAGTAGTCACCACAGGCAGACCGCAGGCCATGGCTTCCAGAAACACATTGGCCCAACCTTCATTTTCGGTTGGCAGCACGAACACGTCCGAAGCCGACAACGGATACTTCAAATCCGCAGAGCTTACGGCACCGAGAAAGCGCACGTGTTCCTGCAAACCGTACGTTCTCACCTGTTTTTCCAGAAATGCACCGAAATCGCCCTCCGGGCTGCCACCGCCCACAATGAGATAGCGCAACTTCGGATACTTCCCGATCAAGACAGGTAAGACCTCTATGACACGGTGAAAGCCTTTTCTGGGTACAAGTCCACCGACGGAGATCAACACTGTGTCATCCTCGGCAAGATTGAAGCGGCGCCTTGCCCCAACTCTGTCCACGGGCTGGAATTTCTCCGGATCCACCCCATTGCCAACCCGCGTTATCTTGTCACCATCCGCACCGATGGCGACCACAACATCCTTGAGAAAATTGGCCACGGTGATGACGCGGGAAGCGCTATCCAATGTCTGCAACACTTTCTTTTTCAGCGCCGGCTCCTTGCAATGGCGGACCTCCGTACCGCGCAAAGTGACGGTAAATGGCAAATCCAACCAACGCGCCAGCAGGCGGGCCGCGTAGCCGTCGGGGTAAGCGAAATGACTATCCAGCACATTGACGCCGAACTCGCTTTGCAGAGATTTCACCGTACTTCGCGCACCCAAAGCCATAAAAAAGCCGTCAAGGCGCCGCATGATTCCCGGCAGGGCGAAAAAGCGGGGATAGTAGACATCGACGCCCTCCTGCACTTCATGCCGGGGAGGCAGCGGCCGGTACCCCGGGCGGAACTTGCGTACCAGCCCAAGAAAAGGAAACCATGCAACGGGCGAGACAACTACCAGGGGTATCCTGTCCGCGACACGAAACATTCGCTCGCGAATGAATACGCCCGCATGCGGCTGCGCAGAACTCGGGAAACAACGACGAAAACACGACTAACCGCGGATCCGGTGCCGGCCCGTTCATGCATCTTCCTCTTCTTTTGAGAGAACGCCGTACACCGACTGATACAGACCCAGACGCGCCTCCATGCGTTAATCACCACGAACGCTATCCCTTCCAAGTATAAGGCATATAAGGGAGCTGTCGAGGGTGCGCCTGCTGATGAATACGAGTTACCAGATATGGTTCATCGAGTGATCGAAGTAAGCCTTCGTAAACAGCTACCTGGCAGTAAGGCGCAGCCGTCGGAACTACTCCAGACCGGCGTTCAAGAATCGCATGTGCCCTGCTATGGTAAATGGCTCAGCCCTGAAACCCATACCCCTGAGACGCTCTGCCAAAACCTGCAACTCTTCCCATGAATAATGCCACTCGACAATCATTTTATCGAACCTGCGTTAAAAGATCATCGCTGGCACCCTCAGAGCTTTCTCGTGCCCCTCTATGTCGAGTTTCAGAGATCAAATCGCTCCACGCCCGCAAAGCGGGAAAACATTCTCAAAGGAAACGCAACTGACCTCTTCAGTGTTATCGTCTGCTGATTCTACAAGGGCGAATTCTACGGAGCTGCCCTGATGTGAAAGAAATCCCTTACCCGTCCTGTTGGTAACCGCTGACGGGAATAATCTGGCATTGATCCGATTGCGCTTCACGTTCACCTGCAAGTCGGCATAGTTCGACTCGGCCGGTTCAAAACAGTAAATGGTGGCCTGCGGGTTGAGAGATGCAATGGCCGCGAATATTCCCGACATTGGCCCCGAGATCGAGCACATGCCGCAAGCGGCTCGGGTCAATACCGGGTACATCGTAAACCTTGTCAAGATAAATTTCATTAATCTGAACGGGCATCACGCCGGAACTTTAAGCACCTGGCCATTTCGCAGCCGGAAACATTCAGTCCTCGAGCTACCCCTGTTGGCAAAAGGCAAAGCTTTAGCCAGTCGCGATTGTACGCAGCAAGATGTATAAAGTCGGCGCGGCATTTCAATGAGTTTCATTAGTGACTCCAGCTAATTGAATCCTGACCACTTCTCTCAACTACCATGGATAAAACCAGATGTACCCCTTGCTCATTGTCGAAGTATATCGCATAATTTTGAGTACTCACTTCAACTGGCTCATATTCCTTTCACGGGAACGACGCCGTCGGCTATTACACAATGCGCAACCGATAGCTCCAGCTGCTCGAACAATCCCGGATGCGCCCGGGGTCACCAGGGCTCGAAACCGGGCGCGTAGAAGCGCAGATAATCGATCCATTCCCGAGGCAGAGTGATCTCGTAGAATGCGCCGGCGATGATCGGCGGAATGGCAAGCGCGATGGCGGCACCGACGATCAGAAAGGCGACGCCGACCCGTTGCGCGGCAACCGGACGGCGTTCGTACAGCGCAAAGCGCACGCCGGCGCCTATGTGGGCGAACAGCGCGAACACGCCGAGAACGTAATAGGCAGCGAAGTAATAGATGAACCAGGGGCCGCTCATGACCGAGGCCGGCCAGTAGAAATTGGTATCGAGATCGAAATAGAGCCGCGCCATTGCGAGGGAGTAAAGATGCTGGGCCATGAACACGAAAAAAACACCGCCCGAAACAACCTGCAGCCACGCCCAGAAACCGTGCGGTCGCCCGCGCCGCAGGCGCATCACCAGCAGCGCCGCGCCCATCAGGAGCTGCGCGGTGATCGAGATCAACAGCAACGCTTCGATCGGGGGATAACGGTACACGGTGCGCAGCGCCGACTGCACGGCGTTGTACGTCTCGATACCATAATAACCGCTCAGGTGCGTAAGCAGGTGAACGAGAATGAAAGCGGCCAGCGCCATGGCATTCACCCGATGCGTCGCGCGCAGGCGTTTCAGGGCGTGGGGTACTCTTGCAGCTCCCTGCCCGGCCGCGATCAATTCAGCTTCTCCTCGAACCAGACGAGGGATCGCTCCAACTGCCGGGGCGGCATCTCCTCAAGCCCGCTGCGGGCGATGTCGGCGAGGGAGACTTGCGACAGTTCATCACGCCAGGCGGCATCGGCGCGCCACATGGCGCGGGCGATCCCGCAGGGTCTCGCATAGTTCGCGTCTCCCACCCCACACGGCCCACGCCGCCGGATCTCGGTGCAGCGGAAAGACGATTCTCGTCCTTCCACGGCTTCGACAATGCCAAGCAGGGTAATGTCGGCGGCGGGTCGGGCCAATGCGTAGCCCCCGTTGCGCCCGCGCCGGCTCGACACGAGGCCGGCGGCTGACAGATGCTGCAGACTTTTGGCGAGATAGGCCGCCGGAAGGTCAAAATATTCCGCCAGGTCGCGCGCGCTCAACGCCGCGCCCTCCGGCAGTGACGCCAGGATGGAACAACAGTGCACCGACCACTCAATACCTTCGGATAATCTCATATTCGGATATTATATATCCGATTATTAGCCCGTCAAGTTCGCGCTGGGCCCGCAACACGGAGGCTACCCACAGAGCCCGAACGAGAAGCAGCGCTCAGAGCCGAATGGCACTTACATAAGACCGTCATCCCCGCGCAAGCGGGGATCTATTAACCACAACACGTTGAATCACCTGGATTCCGGAGCGCCGGACCGCCACCTGCGCGGGAATGACGACATAGACCAATTCACGCTTAAGTAAGTGCCATTGCGCTCAGAGCCCGAATACCTTGCACGCCGTACCCTGGAGAAAATCTTCCCGTTGCGTCTCGCCAAGTTCCAATGCGTCCAGCCCTTTCAGGCAGAATTGCGGGGCCAGCATCGGCCAGTTCGTGCCGAACATGACCCGCCCGCGACCGGCCGTTTTCATGAAATCCACAAAATCCCGCGGGAAGCGGTGCGCGGCGTAGGCCGAGGTATCGACGTAGAAATTCGGGAACTTCACGGTGAGCGTCGTGACTTCATCGACCCACGGAAAGCCCAGATGGCCGCCCACCACCGTCAGCCCCGGGAACTCCAGAAGAACGTCTTCCAGGTAGGGCACGGGCCTGCCGGTTTCCGAGGAAAGCAAGGGCCCGGTGTGGCCGATCTGGGTGCACAGGGGAACGCCGAGCTCCTCGCACGCGGCATAGATCGGGTAGTAGCGCCGGTCATTGGGCGGCAGGCCCCAGAGCCAGGGCACGATGCGGACTCCCACAAACCGTTTGCCGTCAACCCAGCGGCGGATTTCCCGCGCCGCTTCGCCCGGTTTGCGTATATCCGCACCCGCCAGTCCGCGCAGTCGGGCCGGCGCCGTATCGATCTGGGCGGAGACCTCTTCATTGCTGATCATTGCGCCCTGGGGGCCGTACCAGGCGGAAAGCAGCGTGATGTCCACCCCCGCTTCGTCCATGGCGGCGATCATCTCCTGCACACCGATCCCCGTCATGCTTGCGGCGGATTGCCGGGTCCAGCGCAAAAGCGATTCCATCCACGGTGCGTTCGCCATGCGTTCGGTGAGAATCTGCGCCCAGACATCGATAGTTTGCATAGTTCCTCCGATTCACTTCAGTACTGAAGAAAATAACTTCGCTGCGCGCGTCTCGACATTTCCTCAAGCGCGCAGTTGCGGTACCAGCGCCTCCATACGGAAAAGACATTCTCTGCCCATGAATGTCATACTATTCATTATCGAATACCATGGACAGGTTTGAGCGATTGGACAGGGAAACCATGAGCTACGCGACTGTGGAAGAGCGACTGAAAAACGGCGGCATCGTCCTGCTCGACGGCGGCACCGGAACCGAACTCGAGAAACGCGGCGCCGCAATGGATCCCGAGGCGTGGTGCGGCCCGGCGACGCTCGAGAACGTCGACATCCTCGAGCACGTTCACCGCGACTACATAGCGGCCGGCGCCGACATCATTACGGCCAACACCTATGCATCGTCCCGCCTGATGCTTGAACCGGCGGGTTACGCCGATCATTTCGACGAGATCAATCGGGGCGCCGTGGCGGCCGCGCACCGCGCGCGCGAGGCGAGCGGCCGCAACGACGTCCTGGTGGCGGGCTCGCTGTCGCAGATGTGCCCGCTAACGGCCGATTCGGACCGTCCCGATCTGAACCGCGAGCCACCGCCCGAAGAAATGCGCGCCGCGTTCCGCGAACTCGCGGAGCTGCTGCGCGATGCCGGCTGCGACCTCATCATCCTGGAAATGATGTACTACCCGCAACGTATTCCGCTGGCGTTCGAGGCCGCACTGTCGAGCGGCCTGCCGGTGTGGGCCGGTTTCACGGCACGCCGGGATGAGCAGGGCCGGATCGTCAGTTTCGCGCCAGAGCGATCGATCCCCTTTGCCGACTTGCTGACAATACTCGACGAACACGAAGTACAAGCCGCCGGGTTAATGCACACACCGGCCGACGTGACCGGTGACGCGATAGCCATTCTGCGGCAGCGCTACGGCGGCCCCCTGATGGCCTACCCCGACTCGGGCTATTTCCGCATGCCGCACTGGCAGTTCGAGGACGTGATCGAACCCGCGGCGCTGGTCGAGTTTGCACGCGCGTGGGTCGACGACGGCGTGCAAATACTCGGCGGCTGTTGCGGGCTTTCGCCCGAACACATCGCCGCCTTGCGCGATGCTTTTCGCTGAGAGAGAGATCGGTGACACGCCGGTATTCGCCAGACGAACAATGCAAGGGCGTGGCTGGCCCGAAGGTGACGTCGTGGACATCGCAGCGCCATATGACGGCGAGATACGCGGACGCTACAATGCCAGGATGCAATTATCGGGGGCGGTCCCCATCCAACCGGCAACGGAGGCCGAGGCAGCCATGAGATTCGTCGAACTGTTGAAGACCTGGGATCGCGAGGCCGCCGCGGAGTTGGCAGAGAGAATCTACGAGGTGCAGCTACCTCTGGATGAAGCCGCCAAGCTTGAGGCACTGATCGAGCTTTTCCCCCTGCGCACACGCGAACAGTTGATTACGGAGCTGCTCGCGGCGGCGCTTGACGAAATGGTCGAGAGCTTCCCCTACGTCGAGGGCCGGGAAATCATCGCGCGGGACGAGGAAGGCGACCCCATTTACGAGGATGTGGGCTATACACCCCGCTTCCTGGAGGCCGCAAAAAAGCACATGGAACGCCTGCGCGGCGCGGGCGATTAAAAGGCGGCCGTGATGCTCGCGGATACCGGGCCCGCGATCATTGTCGCCCAGTTCATTCTGTGCGCCGGCGTCATCGGCGTGTGCGGTACCCGCCTGAGCACACTCGCCGACCGGCTGGCCGATCGGGGCGGCTTCGGCGAAGCGCTGACCGGCGGCGTGCTGCTGGGGGCGGCCACCTCGTTGTCCGGCTCGGTATTGTCCGTTTCGGCGGCGCTCAATGGCGATGCGAATCTCGCGTTGAGCAACGCCTACGGCGGCATCGCCGTGCAGACGCTCTTTCTCGCCGTGGCGGATATCACCTATCGCCGCGCCAATCTGGAACACGCCGCCGCATCGGCGCAGAACATGCTGCAGGGCTCGCTGCTGATATGCCTGCTGGCACTGCTGCTCGCGGCGAGCTACAGCCCCGAGTGGACGCTGTTCGGCATCCATCCGGCGACACCGGTCCTGCTGGGGGGCTACGCCTACGGTATCTATCTGGTCGGGCATGTCCGCCAGTTTCCCATGTGGCAACCGAAGCGCACTGGCGAGACCCGCACGGATGTCCCGGAAGAGAAGAATCGCCGGCGCAGTCTTGTGGGGCTGTTGTTGTCTTTTTGCGTGCTCGGTCTCATCCTCGGACTGTCCGGCTGGTATATGCAATTGATCGCCCGCTCTTTCGTCGAGGTAACGGGTATCAACGCGACGATCGTCGGCGCGCTCTTTACTTCGGTGGCCACATCACTGCCGGAGCTGGTCACCACGCTCGCCGCGGTGCGCCGCGGTGCCCTGACCCTCGCCTGCAGCGGCATTCTCGGCGGCAATACCTTCGATACATTGTTCGCGGCTTTCTCGGACACCGCCTACCGGGGGGGCTCCATCTATCACGCCGCGGACCCGATGCTGCTGTTCTGGATTGCGATCAGCATGCTGATGACCAGCGTGCTGATCATGGGAATGATGGTGCGGGAGAAGCGCGGTATCGCCAATATCGGCTTCGAGAGTTTTCTGGTTATCGTGTTCTATTGCGTCGGTGTCGGTGTGTTGCTGGCCCAGCGCCTGTAAACAGCCGCTGCCTTCGATCCTGCGGACAGCAGCTCGCCCGGGCTCGTGTATGGAGAGACCGCATGGGGCGGGCAGGGCCCACTGGAACACGCCAAAAAACGCACCTCCCTGTGCAGGCTCGGGCGGCGACGTCCTGTCGCCGCACGGTTCCAGTGGGCCCTGCCCGCCCCATGCTCTCGCACGCTCGCATCCAGTCGCATCACCCTGTTGGCGCGATCGCGCACGACAATGGCGTCATGTAACCTATGACCGCGCCGGGACTTTGAGTACCATGCCGACTGAATCCAGCAGTGCAGGACACACCCGATGAACGACACGGTACTGCGCATCGGCGGCGCCAGCGGCTTCTGGGGCGACGCCGCCATCGGCGACGGCCCAGCTACTGGCCCACCCGCACCTGGACTGCATCGTCTACGACTACCTCGCGGAAATCACCATGTCGATCATGGCACGCGCCCGCGCCAAGGACGAGGCGCGCGGTTACGCCACGGACTTCGTCACCGCCGCCATGGCCCCCAACCTGGCCGCGATCGCCGGGCGCGGCGTCAAGATCAT
Organism: Halioglobus sp.; assembly: GCA_034521205.1. Classification (GTDB taxonomy): domain Bacteria; phylum Pseudomonadota; class Gammaproteobacteria; order Pseudomonadales; family Halieaceae; genus Marimicrobium. Next base: position 549,403 of record JAXHMT010000004.1, on the reverse strand, counting down.
CTCCAACGCCGGCGGCGTCAATCCCGAAGCCTGCGCGGCGGCACTGCGCGCCGAGATCGAGACCCGGGGGCTGGATCTGACGGTGGCCTGCGTGGTCGGCGACGATCTGATGGCACTGGGCGACCGGCTGCACGAGTGAAGGCACACCGGAAATGTTTACCGGCGAGCCGTTCCCCGAACCGGACAAGGTGTTGAGCATCAACGCCTATCTCGGTGCATTCCCCATCGCGAGGGCACTGGCGTCGGGGGCCGATATTGTTGTCACCGGCCGCTGCGTGGACAGCGCCGTCACTCTCGGCGCCTGTATTCACGCCTTCGGCTGGGAGCGCGAAGACTACGACAGACTCGCCATGGGCTCGCTGGCGGGCCATATCCTCGAATGCGGTCCCCAGGCGACCGGCGGCAATTTCACCGACTGGGAGCAGGTGCCCCGGTTGGCAGACATCGGCTACCCGGTGGCGGAGATCAGCCCGGACGGCAGCTTCGTCTGCACCAAGCCCGCGGGCACCGGCGGCCTGGTTACCGCCGGCACCGTGAGCGAGCAGATGCTTTATGAAATAGGGGATCCGCAGGCCTACGTACTACCCGACGTGGTGTGCGATTTTTCCACGGCGGCCATAGAGCAGGCCGGCGAGGACCGCGTGCAGGTGCGCGGCGCCACCGGCCGGCCGGCCCCCGATACCTACAAGGTGAGCGCCACCTTCGCCGACCAGTTCCGCGGCGGCACCTACCTGACCTTCTACGGCCTCGACGCCGACCGCAAGGCGCAGGCTCTCGGCGAGGCCGTATTGGAGGCATCGCGCAATACCTTTAGCGCCATGGGTCTGGCGGATTTCAGCGAGACGAGCATCGAACTGCTCGGCACGGAGAGCCAGTACGGCCAGTTCAGCCGGATCGACAGCAGTCGCGAGGTGGTGATGAAGCTCGCCGCCAAACACCCGGACATGGCCGGCATCGGCGTCATGCTCAAGGAAGCGGTCGGCCTGGGTCTGGCCACGCCGCCGGGACTGTCGGGCTTCGCCGGCAGCCGCCCCGGCCCGTCCCCGGTGGTGAGGCTGTTTTCTTTCGCGCTGCCGCGCGGCACCGTCTCCCCCGCCGTGCTGGTCGGCGGCGACACCCTTGCCTGCAACGAGGAGCACGGAGAACCTCTGGCTACCGCCGATATCATACGGCCTGGCGCCGCCGGCGCCGCCCGACGACGACGGCACGGGCCCCGAGGTGCCGCTGGTGAAACTCGCCTGGGGCCGCTCCGGCGACAAGGGCGACAAGGCCAACATCGGCATCATCGCGCGCAAGCCCGAGTACCTGCCCTACATCTGGGAGGCGCTGACGGAGGCGGTGGTGACCGAGCGCTTCGCGCACTTTCTCGCCTCGACCGCCCCGGGCAATGTACAGCGGTTCCTGCTGCCCGGCAGCCACGCGATCAACTTCCTGCTGCACGACGTTCTCGGGGGCGGCGGCGTCGCCAGCATACGCAACGATCCCCAGGGCAAGGGCTATGCCCAGTTGCTGTTGTGCTGCCCTGTCCGCGTGCCAACGGCTCTCGCGGAGTCGCTGCCATGACGGTGTTCACGTCGAAGATCAATCGCAACGCCGAGTCCTTCGCCAAAAACCGGGCCGGGATGCTCGAACTCATCGAGCGTCTGCGGGCCCTCAACGCCCGGGGCGCGGCGCTATCCGAAAAACGCAAGCCGCGCTTCGAGTCACGCGGCCAGCTTACGCCCCGGGAGCGCCTGGCGCGGCTGCTCGATCCCGGCATGCCGTTTCTCGCCATCGGCAACCTGGCCGGCTATCTGGTGGACACGGACGACCCGGACAAATCCATTCCCGGTTCCACCATCATCGCCGGCATCGGTTTCATCGGCGGCGTGCGCTGCGTCATCGTGGTGGACGACAGCGGTATTCAGGCGGGCTCCCTCACCGAGGCCGGCGGCTACCGCGTGCGCCGCTCCGAGGAAATCGCCCTGCAGCAGAAACTGCCTTTCGTGCATCTGGTGGAGAGCGCCGGCGGCGACCTGCTGAACTACAAGGTGGAGGGCTTTTCCCAGGGGGGCGCCCTGTTCGGCAATCTGGCCAGGCTGAGCAAGGCGGGTATTCCCGTCATCTCCATCCTGCACGGCTCCTCCACCGCCGGGGGCGCCTACATGCCCGGGCTCAGCGACTACGTCATCGCCGTGAAGGACAACGGCCGCGCCTTCCTGGCGGGCCCCCCGCTGCTGAAGGCGGCCACCGGGGAGATCGCCACGGAAGAGGAACTGGGCGGCGCCCAAATGCACGCCGCGGTATCGGGCCTGGCCGAGTACCTGGCGGAAAACGACGGCGAGGCGGTGCAGATGTGCCGCGAACTGGTGCAGCGCCTGCACTGGAACAAGGACTGCGCGCGGCCGACGCGTGGCGACTACGCCGAGCCGCTGTACGACGCCGACGAACTCGCCGGCGTCATCCCCTGCGACTACCGCACACCCTACGACATGCGCGAACTGGTGGCGCGGGTGGTCGACGGCTCCGACTTCATGGATTTCAAGGCGCGCTACGGCGCCGGCACGGTGTGCATCCAGGCGCAGATCTTCGGGTTGCCCTGCGGCATCCTCGGCAACAACGGCCCGATCGACCCCGAGGGGGCGACCAAGGCCACCCAGTTCATGCAGCTGTGCGACCAGTCCAATATTCCCGTGGTGTTTTTGCAGAACACCACCGGCTACATCGTCGGCACCCGGTCCGAGCGCGCCGGCATGATCAAGCACGGCTCCAAGATGATCCAGGCTGTGCGCAACCTGGAGGTACCGCGCATCACCCTGATGACCGGGGCCAGCTTCGGCGCCGGCAACTACGGTATGTGCGGGCGCCACTTCGAGCCGGATTTCCTCTACACCTTTCCCAACGCGCGCACCGGCGTGATGGGCGGCGAGCAGGCGGCGAAGACCATGTCCATGGTGGCGCGCGGCAAGGCCGAGGCGGCGGGCCAGGCGGTCGACGAGGACGCCCTGGCTCATCAGGAGGCCTACCTGGCGGACATCTTCGACAGCCAGTCCGACGCCTTCTACACCTCCGGCCACATGCTGGACGACGGCATGATCGACCCCAGGGACACGCGCAGGACCCTGGGATTCCTGCTGGAGACCGTCTGGGAAACACGCCACCGCCAGGTGCGCGAGAACAGCTTCGGCATCGCCCGCATGTAACCTGGAGAACACACTATGACCACTCTGCCCGAAACCCCCAACCTCGTCCTGGAACCGGACGGCAGCGTACTGACCATCCGGCTCAACCGGCCGGAGGCGAAGAACGCCCTGTCCAACGAGATGGTGGAGGAGCTGCAGCTGGTGCTCGATGCGGTGCGCGACGATCGCGCGGTGCGCACCCTGATCGTGCGCGGCAGCGGCGGCGTGTTCTGCGCCGGGGCCGACATCAAGGGTTTCAAGTCGGGTCTGCAGAGCGGCGAGCCGGACGCGGCCGAAGTGGCGCGCAGCAACCGCTCCTTCGGCAACCTGATGAGCCAGATCAACGAACAGCCCCAGGTGGTCGTCATGCTGGTGGAGGGCGCGGCCATCGGCGGCGGGCTCGGCCTCGCGTGCACGGGCGATGTGACCATCGTCACCCGCGACGCCCGTTTTCGTCTGTCGGAGACGAGCCTCGGTATTCCGCCGGCCCAGATCGCGCCCTTCGTCACCGAGCGCGTGGGCCTGACCCAGGCGCGGCGCCTGATGCTCACCGGCGCGCGCTTCGAGGGCGAGGAGGCGGTGCGCCTGGGCATCGGGCACCTGCTGGCGGAAGATGCCGCGGCTATGGAGGCGCAGTGCGCCGGAGTGCTGGAGCAGATCGCCCTGTGCGCACCGGGCGCCAACGCGGTAACCAAGGCCATCGTGTTCGAGACCACGCGCCGGCCGCGCGGCGAGGCGCTGGATTTCGCCGCCCGCGGTTTCGCCGAGTGTATGCTGTCCGAAGAGGGCCGCGAGGGCGTCAGCGCCTTCATGGAAAAGCGCCGGCCCGCCTGGGCCGAAGACTAGAGGGTGGACTCCGACGTGGCGGGAACCGGCGTGGCGGCATTTACCAGCATACTGGTGGCGAACCGCGGCGAAATCGCCTGCCGCGTCATGCGTTCGGCGCGCGACCAGGGCTACCGCACCGTGGCGGTGTACTCCGAAGCCGACGCCGGCGCCCCCCACGTGCAGCTGGCCGACGAGGCCATCTGCATCGGTCCGGGGCCGGTCGACGAATCCTATCTGGCGCCGGAAAAACTGCTCGACGCCGCGCGCGCCAGTGGTGCCGAGGCGGTACACCCCGGCTACGGTTTCCTCAGCGAGAACGCGAGCTTCGCCAGCGCCTGCGAGCAGGCCGGCCTGGTCTTTATCGGTCCCGGCGCCGAGGCCATCCGGCTGATGGGCAACAAGGCGGAAGCCAAGCGCCGCATGATCGAGGCGGGCGTCCCCTGCGTGCCCGGCTACGAGGGACCGGACCAGAGCGACACGGCGCTGCTGGCGGCCGCCGACGATATCGAACTGCCCATCATGGTCAAGGCCGCGGCGGGCGGCGGCGGCCGGGGAATGCGCCTGGTGCACCGCGCCGACGAGCTGGCCGGGGCCATACGCCAGGCCCGGGCGGAGGCGCAGGCGGCCTTCGGCAGTGACGAGCTGATTCTGGAGCAGGCCATCCCGCGGCCGCGCCACGTGGAGGTGCAGGTATTCGCCGACAGCCACGGCCACACCATTCACCTCGGGGAGCGGGACTGTTCGGTGCAGCGGCGCCACCAGAAGGTGCTGGAGGAGGCGCCCTGCCCGGTCATGACAACGGAGCTGCGCGCGCAAATGGGAGCGGCGGCGGTCGCCGCCGCCCAAAGTATCGGCTACCGGGGCGCCGGTACCGTGGAGTTCCTGCTCGACGAGAGCGGCCGCTTCTATTTTCTGGAGATGAACACCCGCCTGCAGGTGGAACATCCGGTGACCGAACTGGTCACCGGACTCGATCTGGTCGCCCTGCAGATCCGCGTGGCGCAGGGCGAGCCCCTGGGGCTGGAGCAGGCCGATATCGAGCTGCGCGGCCACGCCATCGAGGCGCGCCTGTACGCCGAGGACCCGGCGCTGGACTTCCTGCCCGCCTCCGGCCCCGTGGATCTGTGGTCGCCGCCGGCGGGCACCGGTATCCGGGTGGACAGCGGCATCTGCACGGGCTTTGCGATTTCCCCCCACTACGATCCGATGGTGGCCAAGATCATCGCCTCCGGCCCGACGCGCGAGGTGGCGCGGCTGCGGCTGATCGAGGCCCTGAAGGAGACCGTGCTGTTCGGCACGCGGCACAACCGCGACTTTCTCGTGGCCTGCCTGGAGAAGGCGACCTTCGCCGAAGGCCGGGCCACCACCGCTTTCATCGAGGAAGAGTTCGCCGCGGGCGAGATCGCCGAAAGGCCGCCCGCCTTCGCCGACAGCGCGGCGGCCGCCGTGCTCGAGCTGGCCCTGGAGTACGAGGCGCTGCACGCGTCGAGCGTGATCGTGGCGCCGCAACTGCGCGACTGGGCCAGCGCCAGCCCGCTGGTGTCGCGCAAGCACTATGCCCACGGCGAACAGGTCCACGATCTGTGCGTGACGCCCCTGGGGCGCTCGCGCTACCGGGTGTTCGACGATGAGCGGGAAGTCGCCATCGACCTGCTCGCCATGGCGGACGGCACCGCGCATGTCGGCATCGACGGCAACCAGCTCGTCGCGCGCTACCACATGCCGCGGGCGGGCAAACTCTACCTCGCCATCGAGGGCCACGCCGCCGAGTACCGCGACCTGATCCGCCTGGCGGGGGTCGGAGAGACATCGGGCGGTAGCGGCAGCGTGACCGCGCCGATGCACGGTTTGCTGATGGAAGTGAGAGTCGCGCCGGGCGACAGCGTCGAGACGGGCCAGACCCTGGCGGTGCTGGAAGCCATGAAGATGCACTACGAGATCACCGCCGGGACGGACGGCACCGTGCGGGAAGTACTGGCGACGGCGGGAGATCAGGTCGCGGCGGATGAGGTGCTCATCGAAATCGACGCGGCGGGAGAGAAGAGTAGCTAGAGAATAGCGTAATTCCGAATTCCGGGGACTGACGCGGCGCAAAGTTGCAGCAGACAACGAACTGGCGACTCAGACGCGCTCAATCCACAGGCTTCCACCATCATTCGCACCGATATCAACGCCAAGAGGTGCAAATACGGATTTCCTCACTTCAGGATGGAGGTATGAATTGAAGTAAAGGATGCGAAAGGCGTCGTTGAACTGCAGGAACGCCCGGACCACATACGCTTCATTCCATGCCCGGCCTTCGCTGATCCACTCTTGCGGATAGTCAAACGGCCAGTAGATGTCGTGGATATGGATAAGGACGCCGGGCTTGAGGTGCGGCAGGATATGGAAGATCTCGTGGTTCACGTCGCTGTTGATTTTTGAAACGTGCGTCGAGTCAATGAACAGGATGTCTCCTGCCTCAAGCGAATCGAAAAGTTTCAGGTCCACTTGCTGGACCAGCATTGGCAGAACCTCGTGTCGTGCGTCCTGTTTGCGAAGCAGTGTGTGGAGCAGCTGGGGGTAGGGCTCCACGAACCAGCACTGCGTATCACTCAATCCCAGTGCGTCCAGCGAGTCCAGGCACGCCGCCGATGAGAAGCCGGATCCTATCTCAATGAATCTGCGCGGCCTATAACGCCGTATGAAACCGTAGAGGATGAATGCGTCTGAAAACGGGAACGACATATTTTCTGAATAGTAGCGTTTCGCAGCGTCCTTGGTGTGGACCAGCGGGCATTCGGAATAGTAGGTCGCGAATTCCTGCGCGAGAGCGGTTTGCGTGGCGGTTTGAAGATCGACGCCGGCGATCGATTCGCACCTCGCGTCCAGCACGTATCGGGCGCGTTCCTCAGCAGAAGGCAGTGCCGAGAAGAAATGTCCGGCGGGGTATGCCTCGCGGCAAGCCAACTGCGATTCGAATTCTGGACTTTGCAACAGGTCTACGACTATCGAATCCCGCGTCGTTTTGCCAGATTCAAGCCGCGCAAGCAAGTTCGATCTGGATTTTTTATCAGCAACGCGCCCGAGGATCCTTTCGTAGCAAAGGTCAATGAAATCAGCATTCGTCAATCCTCCTGAGAAACATCGTTTTATTTTGAACATATCGGTTCGCCCACTATTATGGAAACTGCAAGATGAATGTGAATGGGGTCAGGTCTACGAATAATGATTTTTCCATGACTCGACCGATAATTTTAGTTCGACATACAGAAATTATCTGCTGGAGGCTGTCGGACTTAGGCGATCGTGAGGCGAGTGGAAAATCGAGTGATTTTCGCATTTTTGAGGTGCATAGTGGTTCTATGTGCCGAAAAATGCGAAATGGGCCGATTTACGCCGCCGCAGTGATCACTCCTGAGTTCGACAGCTCCCAGGCCGAAGATTAGTTGGTTGAACCGAGGTCATAAATCAAAGACCTGACCCCCGACCTGCGTCTATCGATGCCGTCACCCGCGCCTTCCGATGCCGTCACCCCCGCGAAAGCGGGGGTCCATAATTTTCCCTGCAACCGGATTGCTGGATCCCCGCTTTCGCGGGGATGACGGCACAGGCATGGAAATGACACCGCGGTGATGTCCAGCGGGAGAAAGAAGTCAGCCCCGGCTCGGTAGCAAGAAACAGTTATACTGTCCCCGGAATTATCGTACCGCTATAGTGCGTCACCATGATCACTGCCGCCGACAGCGACGCGCCACTGTACTTCTTCCACGTGCCCAAGACCGGCGGCACCACGCTGCAGCATCTGCTCGAACGGCGCTACCAGCCCGGACAGGTCTGCCCGGCCCAGGATGAATCCCAGCTCGCCGAACTGACCGACGGCCAACTCGCCGGCTACCGCCTGTTCGCGGGTCACTACTGGAGCCTGCCGCGCCGCCTGCCCGGCCCCCTGCGCATGATGACCTGGCTGCGAAATCCCCTGGATCGGGCCGTGTCAATGTACAAGCACATCCTGCGCGATCCGGATCATCCTCTGCACACGGTCGCGCACACCGCGGAGGGCTTCGAGGGGATGCTGGAGCATCCGGCCCTGCGCAACTCCCAGGTTCGCCACCTGGCGCGGGTTCACGAAGCCTACCGGCGCGGGTTTACGGACGAACAGTGCCTGCCGCTGGCCACCGCCGTCACCGACCGCTGCTTTTTCGTCGGTTTTACCGAAGAATACCAGCTATGCGCCGACCGTCTGTTCGACCTGCTCGGCTGGGAGGCGCGCGAGGAAATCCCCCGCCTCAATACCTCGGCCAGTCACTCCCCGGACATGGACGTGGATACGCGGCAACGGGATCGTCTGTGGGCCGTCAATGAGCTGGACGCGGCCCTCTACGATTACGCGCGACAAAAAGCCGTCGGGCGCGCCTGAATCGGTATCAGTACTAAAAGAGAGTCCCCGACAACGGCGAGGTCGCGGCTAGCCCGCCACGGCAACCGATTCGATGGCGGGACTCTCCTGTCGGGCACGCGGACCCGGCTGCTCCCGGTTCGGGCTGCCCGCCCGCAGCGCCCGGCCCAACTGCTGCCGGCCCAGGGCCTCGGTAAACTCACCGTCCTGCCAGACCGGCTCGCCGGCGATCAACACACAGCTCACCACGCCGTCGGAGCGGTTGACCATCTGGTCGTGCTCGAACAGCTCCCGGTAGCGCAATTCGCGGGTTGCGTTGGAATCCCAGTTGTCCAGGGCTTCGGGGTCCACGATCGCAATATCCGCCTGTGCGCCGATTTCCAGCGTGCCCACGTCGAGGCCGAAAAATTCCGCCGGTTCCCGCGTCAGGCGTTTGACCATGGTGCTCACGGTATCCAGCGACTGGTTTTTGGCGTGTTTCAGCGACATCAGGTTGGCGTCGAAGAACGCCATGTTGGTGATGTGCGCGCCGGAATCGTTGAAGCCGGGCATGGCGTCCTTGTGCAGCAGCAGTTCCAGGGTGGCCTCCCTGCTCACGTTGCCCACATCGACGTAGAAGCGGAACTTCTTGTCGTAGGTGCGCATCATGTGCAGCATGAAGTCGGCGTCGTCCCCCAGCGGCCGCGGAAATGCATCGAGGGCCTCCCGCTCCGCGTCGGACCGGGCCGCGTTGGCGGCGCCGGCCTGATAGCGCACCACCCGCTCGTACACGCTCTGCAGGGTTTCGCCGTCCCAATCCGCCACCGGCGCGCCGTCGAAGACCATGAGCTTGAGATCGCGGATCACGATGTTGTCCGGGAAACCGAGTTTCGTGCGCAGATGCGCCAGGTTGCGGCCGCGCCGGCCGTGGTGCCAGTCGCGCCGGAATTGCGCCACCCAGGCCGGGTCGTTCAGCAGCGCGCGCCGACCCTCTACGTCGTCGTACTCCCTGGCAATCAGCCTGCAGGTCGAATCCAGTTCCTCGTACAGCGGAGAAACGATGCCGTCGGACCAGACGCGAAAATTCGTGCCCAGCGCCTGGAAGTGAATATCGCCTTTCAGAAGCGGGCTGTTGAGCAACCCGGCGAAGCCCAGGAACGCGCGGTGCGCGGTCGGCATCAGTACAAACTCCATGACCGACAGCGCCGAGGTCTTCAGCGTGCGGCCGAACAGGCGCCCGCTGGTGAGCAGAAAGTACATGAAGGCCCTGGCCCGGTTCTCGATGATCGGCGTGGTCTGCCATACGCGGCCCCGTTCGCGCACGACCCGCAACAGGCGTTTCAATTCGCCAAAGCTCGCGAACTGGGTCGGAATGCGCTTGGCGGTATTCGGCGCGTTGGCCAGGAAGTGAAACGGCAGTCCGTCCGTGCTCAGGCCGAGGTAGCCCTGGTCCATCGCCTGCTCCAGCAGACGCTCCATCTGCTGCAGCTCCGCTTCCGTCGGCTCGCGGCTGATGCTGTCTTTCAGGCCCATCACTTCCACGCGCAGCATCGAGTGGGGCACGAAGGACGCAACATTGGGTCCGAGGGGCACTTCCTCGAAATGGTCCATGTATTCGCCGGTGTTATCCCAGCGCACTGCTTCGACGCACTTGTTGAGCACTTTCTTGGGTATGTTTTCCACCCGGGTAAAGCAGTCGACGATGGGGTCCTGCCCGTTCTCCCGCTGGCTGCCAAAACAGGTGCCCAGGCTGCAGTTGCCGAAAAGCACGGTGGTGGTGCCGTGGCGCACCACTTCCGGTAACCCGGGTTCGAGATCCACTTCCAGGTCCAGGTGCGTGTGAATGTCCAGCAGGCCCGGCATCAGCCACTTGCCCTCGGCATCTATGACCCGCGATGCCTGTGTCGTCGGCAGGGCCGTGCCGCGGGCGGCGATACGGCCGCCGCTGATGGCGATTTCCTGCTGTTGCGGAGGCGCACCGGTGCCGTCGAACACCAGCGCGTTCTTGATCAGCGTATCCCACGCCTTTGTTGCCATGTTACTTCTCCATTGCGCCTGACTGCGCACTTGTCTGACTGTATGGTATCGGAACTAACGCCCCTGTTCTATGCTCTGACCACACAGGCGGGTACAGTATCAGCCGCCAGAACACAAACGTTCCACACCAGGCAATAGCCGGGAGTTCGACCCTTGCAGCCAGTACCTTTCGACAACAGCTACGCCAGCCTGCCGGAAAAGTTCTTTTCCCGGCAGGAGCCGATACCGGTGGACCGGCCCGGCCCCATTCGCGTCAACCGCGAACTGGCGCGCGAGCTCGGCATCGACGCCGACTGGCTCGCTTCAGACGAGGGCACCCTGGCGATGGCGGGCAACACGCTGCCCGACGGCGCCCAGCCGATCGCCACCGTCTACGCCGGACACCAGTTCGGCAGCTACAACCCGCAACTGGGCGACGGACGCGCCGTTCTCCTCGGCGAGGTCGTGGCGCCCGGCGGCAGACGCTATGACATCCAGCTCAAGGGCTCCGGCCCCACCCCCTATTCCCGCGGCGGTGACGGCCGCGCGCCGCTCGGCCCGGTCCTGCGCGAATACGTCGTCAGCGAAGCCATGTATCACCTGGGCGTGCCGACCACCCGCGCCCTGGCGGCGGTGACGACCGGGGAAATGGTGGCCAGGGAGCAGATGCTGCCGGGTGCGGTACTGGCGCGCGTCGCCTCCAGTCACATCCGCGTGGGCACGGTGCAGTTCTTCGCCGCGCACCGCGACAGCGAGGCGCTGCAGGCACTGGCGGATCATGTCATCGAGCGCCATTTCCCCGGCGTGCGCGAGCGGGAAAACCCGATGCTGGGCCTGCTCGAGGAGGTCATCGCGCGACAGGCCGCGCTCATTGCACACTGGCAACTGCTCGGTTTCATCCACGGCGTGATGAACACCGACAACATGCTGCTGTGCGGAGAGACCATCGATTACGGGCCCTGCGCCTTCATGGACCAGTTCAATCCCGAGCAGGTGTACAGCTCGATCGATCACGGCGGCCGCTACGCGTACCGCAACCAGCCGGGGATCGCCCACTGGAACCTGAGCTGCCTCGCCCAGGCGCTGTTGCCGTTGCTGCATCCCGATCAGGACCGGGCGGTGGAACTGGCACAGGCGGCGATCGATGATTTTCCCGGACAGTTCCTGGACGCCCACAGCACCGGACTGGCACGGAAGCTCGGCCTGACCGCGCTGGAAGAGGAGGACACAGCGCTGGTCGAGGAATTGTTCAACCTCATGGCGCAGCACGAACTGGACTTCACGCTGACCTTTCGCCAGCTCGCCGACCTGGCCGATGAACAGGGCGGCGGCGCTCGCATCAGCGACGACTTCGAGCTACCCGAGGTGCTGTCCCCCTGGATTGCGCGCTGGCGGCAGCGGCTCGAGCGCGACACGCAGCGGCCGCCCGAGCGGCAGGCCGCCATGTACCGGGCCAACCCCGCCTTCATCCCGCGCAACCATCGGGTGGAGGAAGCTATCGTCGCGGCCACCCGCAAGGGTGATTTCGAGCCGTTCCACGCGCTGGTGGACACACTGGAGGATCCGTGGACCTACCGACCGGACGCGCGCGACTACGCCACGCCGCCGCGGCCCGAGGAGGTGGTGCGCCAGACGTTCTGCGGCACCTGAAATACCAGGTAACCGAAAATGCACCGATGTGGGAAAGCCGCAGGCCCATTGGCTTCTGCGGCGCAGACTCCTGAATCCAGGACCCTGTCGATAGCTTCGACGACAGAATCGACCACCGGGAAATCGCCGTCGATTTTGTCCTCGTCTCCCTCGCGGTAGCAGTCGGCGCGCTGGGTCCGCGCCACCGCATCCACCGCTCCCGGGACCACCTCGTCGCCGACGTAGAGCACACCGCTCAGGTCGAACAACAGCGCATCGATCATGCTCCCACCTTTCTGTTCTCAATCGTTGCAACCACGAGTCCAAGAGACTTACTGCTTGGAGACTCACTCTGGGTAAATGCCGGCGCGCCAGTAGGATATGGTCTCGCTGGAACCGTGTGGCGACAGGAGAGCCTGCCCCTCTTTCGGGCACGTCGCCACCCGAGCCTGTACAAGGATGTACGCTTTTTGGCGTGTTTCAGCGAGACCATATCCTACTGGCGCTGCCCCCTCCACTGGAACTCAGAACAGAGCAGCATTCCACCGATTTGAAAATGCCGGATCGCCGGAAGCGCGAAAAATGCAAAACCTGGCTCGGTTGACATGCTTGCACAGGTCGCCCGGGGAGGGTGTGGCCCACTGGAACACGCCCAAAAGCGGCCATCCTTGGCCAAGCTCGGGCGGCGACGTCCTGTCGCCGCACGGTTCCAGTGGACCACACCCTCCCCGGACTCCGGCGTTGGAGCTAGCTTCGTCTCCAGTGGGCCACACGCTCCCCTGGCTCCGGCATTGGAGCCAGCTGGGGTACTTCGTCAAAGTACACGCCGTGGCGCCGGCATTCCAGCGCCAGTATAATTGCGCCCCGATGCGCCCACCCCACCGCGAAGCGAGTCCGACACCTTGAAAACGCCATTTCTCGGCAAGATGCTGTCCGGACCCTTCACCATCCCCTCGGGCATCGTCACCACCGCCGCGCCCATCATCCAGTATTTTTTCGATCATGTGCCCCAGGTCGGCGTGATCACCACCAAGAGTATCGGGCCCCAGCCGCGCGCGGGGAACCGCGAGCCGGTATTGAGCCAGTTCGCACCGGGCTGTTTCGTCAACGCGGTGGGCCTGACCAATCCCGGGGCAGAGCGATCACTGGAGCTGCTCGGTGAACTGCGGGTACCGGGTGACCGCTTTTTGCTGACCTCGATTTTCGGCGGCAGTCTGGAAGAGTTCGTCGAGGTGGCGCGGCTACTCGCGCCGGTATCCGACGGGCTGGAACTGAATCTGTCCTGCCCCCACGCCAGAGGTTACGGCATGGCCATGGGGCAGGACCCGCAGATGGTGCGCGACATCACCGCGGCGGTGAAAGCGGCGGTGGACATTCCGGTCATTCCCAAGCTGACGCCCAACACGCCGGATATCGCCGCGATCGCCCGGGCGGCAGTCGAGGGCGGCGCCGACGCCCTGTGCGCGATCAATACCGTAGGGCCCGGCTACACTTCGGCCCACGGCCACGCCGTTCTCAGCGACGGCGAGGGCGGTATCTCCGGCAAGGGCGTGCTGCCCACGGGCCTGAAGTGCGTGCGCGAGGCGGCGGCCGCCGCCGGCTGCCCGATCATTGGCTGCGGTGGCGCCAGCAGTGCCGGGGATGTGCGCGCCTACCGCGACGCCGGCGCGACCGTGGTCGGTATCGGCTCCGCGCTCGTCGGCCTGACCACCGACGAGATCGCCGGCTACTTCCGGCAACTGGAAGCCGACCTGGCCGGAGACACCGACCAGGCGGAGTCGCACATACGCTACGACATCGACATGCACTTCCGGCCGGTCCAACTGGTGAAGAACGAGCGCGTCTGCGCCGACATCGCGCTGCTGACCTTCGACCGCGGCATCGCTATCCGACCCGGCGAATTCGTTTTTCTGTGGATTCCCGGGCTCGGCGAAAAACCCTTTTCCGCGCTCGTCGACGATCCTTTCACCCTGGCGGTCATCGACGTCGGGCTGTTCACCCACGCGCTGATGGACCTGCCGCCGGGCACCGGGGCCTACGTGCGCGGACCCCACGGCATCGCCGTGGCACCGCCACCCGGCGCGCACATCATGGCCGTGGCCGGCGGGACCGGCCTCGCGGCGGTCTACCAGCTGGCGCGCGATTTCGGCAATGCCGAGGTGTTCGCCGGCGCGCGCAGCGCCGAACGCCTGTACTTCATTGAGGAATGTCAAAAGGTGGCGGAAGTGCACGTCGCCACCGACGACGGCAGCGCCGGCTTTCACGGACTGGTGACGGAATTGCTGCTGCAACGCCTGCAGTCGATGGATGCGGCCGAGCTGGCATCGGCGGTGTTCTACAACTGCGGCCCGGCGCCCATGGTACACGCCGCCGAAGCCGTGCAGCGCCAGTTCTGCCGCCCGCAACAGATTTTCAATGCCATCGATTACGAGACCAAGTGCGGTGTCGGCATCTGCGGTGCCTGCGCGACGCCCCGGGGGCTGCGCAGCTGTGTGGACGGTCCGTTTCTCGCGGCCACCGATTGACAGGGAAAGCGAGTCTGGTGATCAGCGGGATCTATCACGCATCCCGGGGAAATCCTCCGAGCGGATCCTGGCGTCACCCGGGGAATTCATTCACCGCCAGACCACCAGTGGTATTCGCCGCTGCGACAGGCACCGTGACCTCGGGTCATGCCCGCGCCCGGTCATCGACGGTCCAGCGGTATCCAGATCCCGCAACATGTAGAGTGCTATGCACGCGGCAGAGCATCGGCCAGGCGGCAAAAAAGAGCAGGTTGTCGAAGGGATTCAGGTACTGCTGCCAGGACGACAGCGTCGAGATGGCGTGCAGCACGAGAATGATGCCGTAGCTGTAGCGTTTCACGAAACCGGCGACAAAAGCCAGCACCACCACGAGCTGCAGGGCGCCAATCAACATGAAGGCCGCCGCCGACACACCGCCCAGACTGTAAAAATTCTCGTACACCGCGGCGCTGTGCTGCGGATTGACGAACTTGTCCAGCGTCCACATGAGCATGACGATGAACACGCCGAGGCGCAGCAACAGCAGGGCGTTGGCGATACGTTGCGTGTCCATGATCAATCTCCCTATCGTATCTCAGTACAGATTATGGCGCACCGATCGAAGCTATCGATCGGGATGCCGTCGTGACGTTACTGCAACAACATTCCGGCCCGTCCGACCACGGCGGGCGATATCCGCCTTGTCGCAAGACGCCTCTGAATAGGACAACGCCCGTTGTGGTATTGTTTCGGGTTTCGGACAATACTTTCCGCGCCGAACGAACACTAGCGGTACTTTCTCGCGTATCAACACCGCTACAGACACTCTTGAAAGGACAATAACGTGAGTATCACGCGCCGCAAATTCCTCGCCAGCTCCGCCGCGGCGACCGCTCTCGGCCTCACGGGCACGGGTTGCTCCTCCGACAAGTCCCGACGCAGCCGGCTGGGACCGCGGGCCATTGCGCCACCTCGTTCCTGTCGTCTCCCATCGCTCGCTGCATATCAAGGCTTCCTTCGAGACACCGCGCGCGGACGTGCCGGTTCTGCGCGCCGGCGGCCGCGAGGTCACCGGCAGCCGCTCGGACACCGCGGGGCGCTTCTGGGCGTTTCGCATGACGGACCTGGCGCCCGACACGGAGCACAGGCTGCAGCTTCTAGGACGGCTCTGGCGAGGTACTCTGCGACCCGTGGCCATTGCGCACGTTTCCCGCGCCCGATGCGAGTCCGCAACGGCTGCGGGTGGTGTCCTACACCTGCTCCGGTGGTATCAGCACGCCGATCCCGCCGTGGATTTTCGAGTCGTTCCGCTCTCCCGAGTACCGCGCTCGCTTGTTCGATCTCGCCCTCGACATGAAACCCGATCTGGTGATCGCGAACGGCGACCACGTGTATTACGACATCTCCCGGATGAGCCAGCTCCAGGATCATTTCCTGGGGCCGCTCATTACGGGCGTCATCAGAGCGTCTCTCCGCGCTTCGATGACACCGCCCCGGTTTTCGGCGGCGCCAACGAGGAGTCCCTGATCGACGTGGGCGACGACCAGATCGCGCAGATTTACGGCGTGCGCTTCCGCTCGACGCCGGTCTTCTTCATCACCGACGACCACGACTATTTCGAGAACGACGATGCGACGCCGGAAATCGTGACCTTCCCGCCGCCGCCTTTTCACGTCTCGCTGCGCCATGCTCTGCAGCGTCTCTACTTTCCCGAGTTTCCCGCCGACGATCCGCTGCCCGCGGACATCCCCGGCGTCGAAACGGAGCAGGGCATCCCTGTAAGCCGCAGTTTCGGCGAGGTGCGCTACGGCGATCTCTTCAACGGCATGCTCTTCGACTGCGGCGGCCACCTGAGTCTCGATGGCGAAAACGCGGGGCTGGTTCCCGAGGCCGTGGAGCGCTGGCTGGTCGCGCAGGCGCAGCGTGAGGACACCCTGCATCACGTGCACCTGCCGTCGCATCCCATGGGCTGGACGGCGGGCAAATGGCGCGAGTGGTACCCCGATTACCTGGAACACACGGACTCGATGGTCCGCAGCGTCGAACCGGACGCCGATGGCAACAAATACATGTGGCAGCAGGGCTGGTGGTTGCAACATCAGCGCCTCGTCGAAGCCCTGTGCAAGCGGCGCACCGCGCGGCGCTCACGGTCTCGGGCGACCTGCATGCCCTCGGCGCTGTTCGCATGCAACGCTCGGGCGAACTGGACTTGAGACAAAACCCACTCCACAGCGTGCTGTCCGGATCGCCCGGGACCGGTGAGATGGGTTGGCCCTCCAGCGCCCGGGGCGTGATCGCGCGTATTCCGGAGGATCTGGAGGTCGAGGCGCTCCTGGACCTCGAAGAGCGCAACGGCTTCAGTGTGCTGGATTTCGATCGTCAGAGCTGCCGGGTGGCCACCTGGCGCTGCCCGCAGGGCTATGTGGACCCGGGGGAACTCGCTCTGGACCGCGCGGTGGATTTCGTGATCCCGCGGCCGGCCTGAATACCGCGCCCATTGCCCTGTGCCTGGCCCTCTGGATACTGAGCGGCATTTTTCAGCCCGCTTGTTTTCAGCCCGCTTTCTTTAGGCCCGTTCGGGCAATTTTACCGTTTCGGGGAACGCGCACCGACCGCCGCGGTCCACACCTGCGTCCCGTTTATACTATTTGCGACCCCGATAACCCGTCCCGGCATCCGAGGAGACAGGGCGAATGACAAAAACCACTAAACGCGTTGTATTGCTTGCGGTCATTGCCGCCGTCATCGGCACTTTCTTCTGGCTCGATCTGGGCCAGTACTTCAGCGTGGCCGAGTTGCGCGAACGGCGCGATCAGTTGCTGGCTTTTGTCGAGGCCAATTTCTGGGGCACGCTCGCCATCTACATGCTGGTCTATATCGTGATGGCGGCGCTGTCGCTGCCCGGCGCGGCGATCATGACCCTGGCCGGCGGCGCCCTGTTCGGACTGGTCGCCGGCACGGTGGCGGTATCCTTCGCCTCCACCATCGGCGCGACACTGGTCTTTCTGGCGGCGCGCTTTCTGTTCCGGGATGCGGTGCAGAACAGGTTCGGGAAACGGCTCAAGGCGATCAACGCCGGCGTCGAGCGCGACGGCGCGTTCTATCTGCTGGCGCTGCGGCTGGTGCCGGTATTCCCCTTCTGGGTGATCAACCTGGTGATGGCCCTGACGCCCATCCGCACCTGGACCTACTACTGGGTGAGCCAGGTCGGCATGCTGCCGGCGACCGCCGTGTACGTCAACGCCGGCACGCAACTGAGCCAGATCGAATCGACCGGCGACATCCTGTCGATCGAACTGATCGGCGCCTTCGCGTTGCTCGGACTGCTGCCGCTGATCCTGCGCTGGGTGTTGCGCGCGCTCAGATACCGCAAGGTCTACAGGGATCACAGGAAACCGCGCCATTTCGACTACAACCTCATCGTGCTCGGCGCCGGGTCCGCCGGGCTTGTGTCGGCCTATATCGGCACGACGGTCAATGCCGGCGTGGCGCTGATCGAAAAGGACAAGATGGGCGGCGACTGCCTCAACACCGGCTGCGTACCGTCCAAGGCGCTGCTGCGCACCGCGCGCCTGGTGCAGGAGGCACGCGACTCCGAACGCTTCGGCATCCGGCGCATGGAGACCGACTTCTCGCTGGCCGAGATCATGCAGCGGGTGCGGCAGGTGATCACCAAAATCGAACCCCACGATTCGCCGGAACGCTACCGCGACATGGGTGTGGATGTGATCGAAGGCGCGGGCACCCTGGTGTCACCCTGGGCGGTGGAAGTCGACG
Organism: Halioglobus sp.; assembly: GCA_034521205.1. Taxonomy (GTDB): domain Bacteria; phylum Pseudomonadota; class Gammaproteobacteria; order Pseudomonadales; family Halieaceae; genus Marimicrobium. The sequence continues at coordinate 531,131 of JAXHMT010000004.1, read as the reverse complement.
GCAGGACCATCACCGCGCGCTCCATCGTCCTGGCCACCGGCGCCGAACCGCTGGTGCCGCCGATCGAGGGCCTGGACGGCGTCAACTACCTGACCAGCGACACCGTCTGGGAGCTCGACGAATTGCCGCGACGCCTGGCCGTACTCGGCGGTGGGCCCATCGGCTGCGAGCTGGCCCAGGCCTTCGCCCGCCTCGGCAGCGATGTCACCGTCATCGAAATGGACGATCAACTGGTGCCGCGCGAGGACCCGGACGCCGGCAAGGCGCTGGCCGACCGCCTGCAGACCGAGGGCGTGCGCATCGCCATCGGGCACAAGGCCCTGCGCTTCGAAACGGGGGCGAGGACAACCGGGTAATCTGCGAGCATGAAGACGATGAAGTGCCGATCGCTTTCGACCGCGTGCTGGTCGCGCTGGGCCGCAAAGCGCGCACGAAAGGCTTTGGCCTGGAGGAGCTTGGCGTTCAGCTCAGCCGGCAGGGCACCATCGACGTCGACCCCTGGCTGCGCACCAATTTTCCGAATATCTACGTATGCGGCGATGCCGCGGGACCCTACCAGTTTACCCACGTCGCCGCACACCAGGCCTGGTTCGCCTCGGTCAACGCGCTCGTGGCGCCCTTCTGGTCCTTCCGGGCTGACTACCGGGTCATTCCATGGGCCACTTTCACCGAGCCGGAAGTGGCGCGGGTGGGTCTGAACGAAAAAGACGCAGAAGAACAGGAAATCGACTACGAGATCACAACCTATGCCATCGACGATCTGGACCGTGCGATCGCCGACAGCGCCGACGCGGGCTTCGTCAAGGTCCTGACAGCGCCGGGCAAGGACCGCATACTGGGCGTGACCATCGTCGGCCACCACGCCAGCGAGCTGATCGCCGAGTTCATTCTGGCGATGAAGCACGGCCTCGGCCTCAACAAGATCCTCGGCACGATTCACATCTACCCGACGATGAACGAGGCCAACAAATACGCCGCCGGCGAATGGAAGAAGGCCCGCAAGCCCGAGACCGCGCTCAAGCTGGCACGGAAATTCTTCACCTGGCGGCGCGGCTGACGAACCAGCATGCAGCATGGGGTCACAGCATGGGGTCAGGTCTTTGATTGATGATTTTTGACCAATATGCCTACTGTCAAACGATGTAAGCCAGAGTCTTCCACTATCTATCCACGAACCGGCATGGGGTCACACGGGGATGGGGTCAGGTCTTTGATTGATGATTTTTTGACCTATTTGCTCACTGCCAAACAATGAACCCGGGATTTGTGCCCATCTATCCAAGGCTATCGAGCGGCTGCAGGGCGTATCGGGTTAGCTACTAGCGGGAGTATCGGCACGGTTATGAATGAAATCATCGATCAAAGACCTGACCCCATCCCCGTGACCCCATCCTCGCGTAAGGAGTTTTGATGCAAGCCGTCTACTGGGTACTGACCTGGGCCTGCCACCGCCGCTGCAGCCATTGCTACGACGACCGGTTCCGCCCCTACGTGCGCGAGGAGTTGTCGCGCGTCGTGAGCGAAGGGCAGGCGGCCTACGAGCGCATCGTCGCCAACCTGCCGGACGATCTCGCGTGGCGCGACGATGCGGGACAGCGCCAGCCGACAACCCTGGTGCTCGCCGGTGGGGACTGCTGATCGACGGCGTGCGTGAGGAGCTGTTCTTCCCGGCGCTCGAAGCTCTCAAGCGCAAATACGCCGGCGCCCTGCCGCGCATCGCTATCCAGACCACCGGTGATGTCCTCACGCCCGAGCGCCTCGACGCCTGCCTTGAGCGCGGCGTGGAAAACATCGCCATCGCCTCGATCGACGACTACCACGTGGGTATGCAGGGCGAGCGCAAGTTCGCCTTCATGGAAGAAATTCGCGGCCTGATGGCCTCGCGCGGTGTGCGCGAAGTTTCCCTGGGCGGGGCACGCGATGACCGCCTGACGGCGCCGGATACTTCAAAAGCGCCCGCCGATGGTCAGCCTACCTTTCTGTTTTTCGGCGCCCAGCCCGACCTGTGGATCGGCGAACTCTCGGCCGCGCGGGCGCGCCTGGACGAATGGCCTGTCGAATGCGGATTACGACACGAACTTCTGCGCGCGCTGGTCCGGGGGCAGGAACTTTCTGAAGATCGGCGAGGCCGGATCCGAAGTGGCGATCGAGCCGGACGGCTCGGTCTATCCCTGTTGCCTGAAGACGCGCACGCCGCTGGGCAGCCTGGCACAAGAGCGCCTCGAGGACATTCTCGCCAGCGTCGCGCACCTGCCGGCGATCCAGGCGATCAACGACGGCGACCCCGAGCGTATGGGGGAAGCCGCGGGGTGGGATCGCGCGACCTTCAAGGAGCGCTCGGTCGCCCGCGACGGCAGGGGGCGCGATATTGCCAATCCCTGTTTGGGCTGTGACGCTTTCTTCGAAGAGCAACTGGGCGAGGAACTGCGCGCACTGCGGGCGGAGCGGCTGGGCGGCGTGATCGCATTTTCTGGTTGAGTGGAGCCATATGAGCCATATGGGGTCAGGTCTTTGATTGATGATAAGACCAATCGGGGCAGGTTCTGAATGCCGTGATAAAGACTGCACCGTCGCCGCCAATCTTTTCCACATGCACTTCCCATTGCCCTCCGGGTCCGCAGTCGGCACACTATATTACCAACCAATCGTGAGCGGCGGTTTGGCGACATTCGCGGATGTTCCGCGGAAAGATCACAAAGTTTAACGGCGTCTTCATCCCGGGCGGCCAGCGTTGAACGTCGCCCCGAGCCGGCCACCAGATCATAGAAAACAACAGAGGCAGCGACCGCCATGACCCGCCAACGATTTCCCGCCACCATCCACAACGGCGACCCGAACGAACCCGCGTTGTCGCAGAGCAGCGCTCCACATCTGGACCAGATACTCCAGGCCCGCCTCTCCCGCCGCGACACACTGCGCGGCGGTCTCGGCCTCGCCGCGACCACCCTGTTCGCCGGCGCCGGCCTGTCCGGCTGCAGCGACGGCAGTGACGACATCGGCGGCGTTGCAGCCCCCGTGCAACTGGGCTTCCAGTCGATTGCCGGCAGTGCGGCCGACACGGTCGGGTTGCCCGAAGGGTATCGCCTGCAAGTCCTGATTCCCTGGGGCACGCCCATCACCGGCTCGTTCCCGGCCTTCGCACCCGATGGCAGCAATGGCGCCGCCGACCAGGCCCAGCAGGTGGGCTCCTGGCACGACGGCATGCGCTTCTTTCCCATTGGCGAGGGCGAGGAACGCAACCGCCGCGGGCTGCTCGTCCTCAACCACGAAAATCTGTCGCGCAACGTCTTTTTCCCCGACGGCCGCACGCAAAACGACGACGGATTGCCCATCGACCCGGATCAGGTGCGCAAGGAAATCAACGCCCACGGCATCAGTGTCGTGGAGTTGCAGGCAGACGCCGGCGGCCGCTGGGAGGTCGTGCAAAGCGGTTTCAACCGCCGCATCACCGCCGCCACCGAGATGATTTTATCCGGACCGGCGGCCGGCAGCCGCTTTTTCGTCACCCCCTTCAGTCCCGACGGCACCGTCACCCGCGGCACTTTCAACAACTGCGGCCGCGGCTTTACGCCCTGGGAGACCTACCTGAGCGGCGAGGAAAATATCCAGGGCTATTTCATCACCACCGAGAGCAACCCGCCGCGGGAGAAGGCCCGCTACGGCCTGACGCGTTTCGGCTTCGGCTTCTTCTGGCACGGACCGGCGGGCAGTGCCGGGGAGGTGGATGGCGAATTCGCGCGCTTCGACACCACTCCGACCGGCAGCGGCCCCACCGCGGACTACCGCAACGAGGCCAACGGCGCGGGCTGGGTCGTGGAAGTCGATCCTTTCGATCCGTCTTCAATGCCCGTCAAGCGCACGGCGCTGGGCCGATTTCGTCACGAGGGGGTGGAACCCGGCCCGATCCAGCCGGGGCGGCAGATCGCCTTTTACATGGGAGACGATGCCCAGGGGGAATACTTCTACAAGTTCGTCACCGCCGCGCCCTGGGACCCGGACAACCGCGACCCGGACATGCTCGACCGCGGCACGCTGTATGTCGCCGTGTTCAGCGCGGACGGCACCGGCGAATGGCGGCCACTGGACATCGGCAACCCGGCCCTCCAGGCCGACTTCGCCGACCAGGCGGACGTACTGGTCAACACCCGCTCGGCGGCCGACACCGTCGGCGCCACACCCATGGACCGCCCCGATCGGGCGGCGGTAGACCCGATCAGCGGCGAGGTATATCTCACGCTGACCAACAACACCAGGCGCGGCAGGCCCGGCGAAGAGCAGCCCGACGCCGCCAACCCCCGCGCCGACAATACCCACGGCCACATCATCCGCCTGCGCGAGAACGGCGACGACCCGGCCGCCGAAACGTTCACGTGGGACATCTTCGTCTTCGGCTCCAACGCCGGCGCCGAGCCGGACTTCAACCGCTCCGGGTTGACGCTGGACAACGAGTTCGGCGGCCCGGACGGGCTGTGGTTCGACCCGCGCGGCGTGCTGTGGATCCAGACCGACAACAGCGCGCCGCTGGACTCCGAGAGCAACGACCAGATGCTGGCGGTGATTCCGGCCCGGCTCGACGGCAACCGCACCGTGAACCCCGCCAACCAGGCGAGCCTGAAGCGCTTCCTGGTGGGGCCGGTGGGCTGCGAGGTAACCGGCGCCGACATGACGCCCGACCATCGCACGATGTTCGTCAACATCCAGCATCCGGGGCGCGGCAGCACCTGGCCCGACGGCGGCGAAGCCCGCCCGCGCTCGGCCACCGTGGTCATCTCCCGCCACCGACGGCGGCGAAATCGCTCTCTGATCATGCAGAGATCATGATCAAAGCCTGACCCCACATCTCAGACCTGACCCCACATCTCAATGACCTGACCCCACATCTCATGACCCCACATCTCATAAATCAAAGACCTGACCCCGTATCTCGGATATGATACGGGTCAGTGGTGTATTCGCGGAGTCAGGTGTTGATCGGTTGGATGCTTGCGGTGTTGTTTACCGCGGGATTCGTATTGCTGCCCGGATCCGCCAGGGCCGCTGCCAAGGATTTTCAGGCGTGCCTGGCCGAACTCGGCCACGAGGCCCGCGCGCGGGGGCTTTCCAGTGAAGTCATTGACGAGGTGCTCGCGGGCATCGAGTACCAGTCCCGGGTCATCGAACTGGACCGCGCCCAGCCGGAATTCAGCCAGACGTTCGCCGCTTACCTGCGCTCCCGGGTCACGGAGGACCGTGTCCGGCGGGGCCGTGAGCTGCTGACAAATCGCGAGGATTTTCTCGCCGGGCTGACCCGTGATTACGGTGTACCGGGACGCTACCTGGTCGCGTTCTGGGGCCTCGAAACCAACTTTGGCACGTATCTCGGCAGCATGCCGACACTGGACTCGCTGGCCACACTGGCCTGCGATCCGCGGCGCGCCGACTACTTCTCCGGGCAATTCCTCGACGGGGCTCGAACTGCTCGAGCGCGAATCGCTGAGTCCGCAGCGCATGCGCGGTTCCTGGGCCGGCGCCATGGGGCATACGCAGTTCATGCCCTCGGCCTATCTCGAGCACGCCGTCGACGGCGATGGCGACGGGCGCATCGACCTGTGGGAAAGCGAGGCCGATGCGCTGGCCTCGGCGGCGCATTATCTGCGCAACCTGGGCTGGAACCGGGGCGAGCGCTGGGGCCGAGAGGTCCGGCTGCCGGCCGATTTCCCATGGCAGGAATCGGGTATGGACAACCGCAAACCCCTGGCCGCATGGCGCGCGCCTGGGCGTACGGCGCGCCGACGGCGGCCCGCTGCCTGTCGCCGATATGGAAGCGGCGCTGCTGCTGCCCATGGGGCATCGCGGTCCGGCGTTCCTGGTCTATCCCAATTTCGATGTCATCATGCAGTGGAACCGCTCGCAGTCCTATGCGCTGTCGGTCGGGCACCTGGCCGACCGGATCGTCTGGCGGACCGGACCTGACGACCCCGCTGCCGCGAGAGGAAGTCATGCCATCGCGCGCAACGCTCAAAGATATGCAGCAACGTCTGTCGGCGCTGGGCTTCGACCCAGGCGAACCCGACGGCATTCTGGGTCCGGCGACGCGCGGTGCGCTGCGGGCCTTTCAACGCCGGGCCGGCATACCCGCCGACGGCTACCCCGACCCGAACACGCTCAACGCACTGGAAACGTATGACGAATGACAGCGACCCCAACGGCGACCGGCACCGGGTGACCCTGTTAACCCGGCTGTCCGGTTCCAACGACCGAAAGCGCCTGCTGGCAGCCGCCGCTGTAGTGGCAGTCTGTACCGTGGCCGCCCTTTTCCTGTGGCCGCGTGCCGGAGCGACTGCCCGATTTCAGCGCCTACGACGATGTCGGCGAGATGAAGCGGCATTCTTCTCGCACCTGGCACCTGCCATACGGGCTGAAAACCGCCGGGTTCTGGACCAGCGCCAACGGCTGTTGGAGATCGTCGAAGACTTTGAAACGGGCGCGGGCATCGGTTGGCTGGATCGACGCTGGCTCAAAAACCTGGCCGAGGAGTACGCACTCGAGTGGGACGAGCAGGATCTTCAGCCAACGCTCGAACTGCTGCGACGACGCGTGGACATGGTGCCGCTGCCACTGGCATTGGTGCAGGCGGCCACCGAGTCCGGGTGGGGCCGGTCGCGCTTTGCCGCCGAAGGCAACAACCTGTTCGGCCAGTGGTGTTATACGCGCGGCTGCGGGCTGACACCGGCCAACCGGCGCAAGGGCGCGCAACATGAAGTCGCCGCCTTCGACAGTGTGCGCGACGCGGTGGCCAGCTATCTGCGCAATCTCAACGCACACGATGCCTACCTGCCGCTCAGGCGCCTGCGCCAGCAACAGCGCGAGGCCGGACAGATACCGCGGGCCGAAGCCCTCATCGACGGACTGATCCGGTATTCCGAACGCCGGGAGGAGAACGTGGAGGAGATCCGCACGGTGCTGCGCACCAACCGCCCCATCATCGAGGAGGTCATCGAATCGGCATGACCCGGTTCGCCTGTCTCGCCGCCGCGCTGCTGATCGCATCTGCCCTCGCACTGCCCGTTCACGCCGCAAGCGGCGGCGTCATCGTCCTGTACCATCATGTCAGCGACACCACGCCCGCGGCGACCAGTGTCACGCCCCAGGTGTTCGAGCGCCATCTCGACTATCTTGAAGAACACGACTTCGCGGTGTGGGACCTGGAGCGCCTGCTCGACGCGATTCACGGTGGCGAAGACCTCCCCGCCAACGTGATCGCGATCACCTTCGACGATGCCTACGAATCGGTTTACACGAAAGCCTGGCCCCGCCTGCGGGCGCGCGGCTGGCCGTTCACGGTGTTCGTCAATACCGACGCCATCGATGCCGGGCAGTCGCCGTACATGAGCTGGGATCAGCTGCGCGAGCTGGCCGATGCCGGTGTGGCGATCGAAAATCACAGCGCCTCCCACGGGCATCTGGCGCGCACGCGGCGGGACGAACCCGAGCGGGCCTGGAAGCAGCGCGTCGCCGAAGATCTGGCACGGGCCGCCGCGCGCATCGAAACCGAAATCGGCCGCGCCCCGAGCCTGCTGGCCTGGCCCTACGGCGAGGATGCCGCGGAACTGCGGCCGGTGGCCGCGCGCGGACACCGTTATTCGCTGGCACAGCGTTCCGGCGCCGCCGGCCCGCATCACCCCCTGCATTCGATTCCCCGTTTTCCACTGGCGACCGGCTATGACGATATCGAGCGGCTGGCACTGGCGGTCCATTCGCGCCCGCTGCCGGTGGGCGACGAAAGCGCGCATCCGCCGCTGCGGCGCGGCGCGATCGACGACCCGAAGCAACTGGAACTGGCGCTGATCGATGATGACGGCTATCGTGCCGAACAGATCAACTGTTTCGCCGCCACCGGAAAACCACTGGATGTCCGTCCTGGCGGCGAGCGGCTTCAAATCGACCTGCCCGAGGGCCGGCCCGGGCGCAACAAAATCAACTGCACGGCGCCGGCGACCGACGGCAGCGGCGATTATTACTGGTACTCGTTCCAGTGGCTGCAGCGCCGCGCCGACGGCACATGGCCGCCGGAATGAGGAGGTCGTCCCGATGGATTATCCAGCCCCGTTACCCCACACACCGCCCGAACAGATCGGCGAGGATCTCTTTGTAGTCTACGGCAGCGTGCGACCGCGCCCGGTGGTCCGGTTCACGCGCAACATGGCCGTGGTGCGCGAGGGCAGTGAACTGACGCTTATCGACCCGGTGCGCATGGATGACGACGGGCTGGCGGCGCTGGAAGCGCTGGGCAACGTCCGCCACGTGTTGCGGCTCGGCCCGATGCACGGTATGGACGACCCGTTTTACATCGATCGCTACGGCGCCGCGTTCTGGTCGTTCCCCGACGGCTCGGTGTATTCGCAGCCGGCCATCGATCACGAACTCGCCGACGGATCGGCGCTGCCGTTCGGCAACGCGAGCCTGTTCGTATTCCGGCATCTGCGCCAGACCGAAGGCGCTATCGTGCTGCACCGCGGCCCCGGCGTGTTGCTGACGTGCGATTCCATTCAGAGTTATGCAACGCCGCCGCACAAACCCCACACCAACCTGCTTACCCGCGTGATCATGCGGTTGATCGGCTTTCCCAACGAAACCCTCGTCGGGCCCATCTGGCTCAGGCTACTGGCGAAGGACCGCGACCGCGTCAGGTCGGAATTCGACCGTTTGCTGGCGCTGGATTTCGACCAGTTGCTGAGCGCCCACGGAACCTTTTTGGCCTCCGGCGCACACGATGCGGTGGCGCGGGCGATTGCCAGTCGGTTCAGCTGAACGCCGCAGCAAGGAAGCGGACGCCGGGGTGACGACGGTTCAGTTCAGTCTGCAGTAGCGCTCGAATCTCGTAAACACGACAATGACCGTCGACATATCCGCGTGCAGCAAACCGCCGCCGCATCCCGTAGCAGCGAAATGAATGAAAGCACGGGGCTGGTGTAGTGTGCGGCCGCCGTCCGGGCTAACATACACCGATGGCAACTCTCATGCGAACTCTCGCGTTCCTCCTGCGCGGCCCTTGTCGCGCTCGCCCTGTTCGCCTGGGCGCTGCTGTTTGTTTTCAAACAGCTCAACCTCTACCCGCCCCAGACGCTCAGTATAGCCGCGGGCTCGCCGGGGTCGGCCTATCACGGCACAGCCCTTGCCTATCGTGAAGTGCTCGCCCGTGACGACATCGCACTCGAGATCATCGAGACAGCCGGTTCGGTCGAAAACGCCGACTTGCTGAGCGGGGAAAGCGGCGCCGATATTGCGCTCGTGCAGGGTGGGGTACCGCTCGAGGAAAGCGCCAGCGGACTGGCCGCGGTCTCCGTGGAACCGCTGTGGATTTTCGCGCGATCGGATATGTACGTGGCTGCGGACCCCAACGACTGGCGGGGCCTCAAGGTCGCAGCCGGGGGCGCCGGCAGCGGCAGCCGACTGGTCGCGGACCGCCTCGCTGCGTATACCGGCGCAGAGGCACTCGAACGACAAGCGGCCAGTGACGCCGGCGGAGAGACTGCGGCAGAGGCACTGCTGGCCCGCGACATCGACATCGCCCTGTTCGTGGCTCCCGCCGACGCTGCCTACCTGCAGACGCTGTTCAAATCCGAGGGCAGTGAGTCTGCTGACGCTCGCTGCACAGCGATGCCGTCGCACTCCGCCTGCCGGGGGCGCGGCAGGTGCACCTGCCGTCCGGTATTCTCGGACTACCGTCGCCCCTTTCCTCCGGAATCCGTCGAACTCGTCGCCCTGGTGGCGCGCCTCGTGGCCCGGGAGGGATTGCACCCGGCACTGATCAACCGCCTGATTCACGCGGTGATCGAGGTTCACGGTGGCGGTTCGGTTATTCCCGCGGACCAGCAGTATCCCTCCGCCGAAGACCTGGGCGTCACGGCCAACGGTTACGCGGCACAACTCCTGACGGACGGCTTCAGTCCCCTGGAGGGCCTGCTCCCCTACTGGATTGTCGCGCAGGTAAACCGGATTTTGCTGGTGCTGGTGCCGGCACTATTGCTGCTGCTGCCGCTGCTGCGGCTGCTGCCGGCAGTCTTCCAGTGGGTCTTTCGGACACGGGTATACTCGTCACTATGCCCGAATCAGCGAAATCGACCGGCGTTTGGCGGACCAAAAACGGTGGCCCTGACGCCGACGAAACGCGCGCCCTCTACGAGGAACTCGACCAGATCGAAGCCAAGCTGCGCCAGACCAACCTGCCGAACAGTTCCAGAAAGCAGGCCTATACCCTGCTGCACCACATCGACTACGTGCGCAGCCGGGTACCAGCCCGACAATCCCGCCGCGGAGACAGCCGCCAATCCCACCGCAGAGGCAGCGGGCGATACCTCCTGAGACCGGCCAAATACCGGGCATTCCACACGCGACATGGCAGTGATACTCAGCGATTGCCCCGCAGGGCCGTCCTGGCGCCGACCAGCAGTGCGTCAAACAGATCCGGCGACGCGCTGTAGCGGATGTAACGGTTCAACGACCGGCGAATGCGTCGCTTGGACGCCGTATGCGCGGGCATGTCGAGTTCCGCCAACTGTGCCGCCAGTTCATTGGCACGTGGCATGAGCGACGCAGTCTCTGCCAGCTCATTAAAGAAGCCCGCCCTGAGCGCATCCTCGACCGGGAAATCTTTTGCCAGCGTCACGGCTGCCTGGAAATCCGCCGGGGTCAGCCGGTTCCGCAATACCGCCGCAGCCACACGCGGCATAGTCAGGCCGATGGCGACCTCGTTGGCGGAAATGCGGAACTCACCGCGGGCACCGATCACGTAGTCGGTCGACAGCATCAGGAATACACCCATGGCCAGTGCATGGCCGTTACAGGCAGCAATCACCGGGTACGGGTAGGCCATCACTCTGGCGGTCAGCGAATAGCCGGCATACAGCATGCGCAGCGCGTCTTTCGGGGCACTCTTCATCACCTTGAGGTCGAAACCGGCGGAGAATACCTGCTCCCTGCCGGTGAGGATGACTATGGCGCGATCCGCTTCAGCGCGGTCGAATGCCTCGTTGATTTGGCGGAGCATGTCTGGTGACATGGCGTTGCGCTTGCCGTCGTCGAGCTGAATGACGGCAACGCCGTCGGCGAAACTGTAGCGGACGAGATCAGTCATGACTTTGCGAGCCTCCGATGATTTGACTTGGGTGCCGCTGTGCCAGCCCGCATATCTCCTCGACAGAGCTTAACCACCGAGAGTTGCCTGACGCTGCCCATACGCGCAGCTGTTTAACGGAAGCGAAGCCGCATTGGCTACGCTGTCTCTGAGTCCGCGATTGACAGGAGGGCGTCGCCACCTAGTAATCAATCAGCTTGATGCCGCACGCAGGGCAATGCCTGGGTTCCTTTAAACCGAAATACAACTTTCCGAGATGACCGTTACACGATGGGCATCGCCATACCTTGATATTGATAAATAGTGCAAACACAAAGCAGATTACAAGCAGCGCTACCACTATGGCATTCGCTGCAAACCCCATGTAACCCAGGGTGACAGCCGCGCCGACAACGGCTCCAGTAACGACAGCCAATCGAACTACCTGTCGGCGGCGGCTCTTGAACTCCGTTAGTATTTTTGCGTCGTCGTCAATCTTCGCCATAATCCCAAATATAGTTCCGAGCGCGTCTGTGGATATCTGCCGAAGAGACGACAGTAGCCGACTATCAGGATCACGCATTATGGGGCGTTTCTTTGAGAGGGATCTCGCTTGAAATCCTTCACCAGCGCATGCGGATCAACCCGGGCCCGGTAATCACTGGCAGCTTGCGCCCACCAAACCAGCTGGTTGAAGGTTCGACCGAAATAATCAAACCATGACGCCTTATCCACTCCTGGCTGCGGCGATCCATCCACGGAAAAAACCTCTTGAGCCTTTGGCACATGGACCATCGCAGAGACCGGCAGGCAGCCCCAGCTCTGCAAGAAATGTTCTCATTCCAACAGCTGCCCGAACACCACCCCACTGACCGGCTGAATACGTCACAATTGCGCTCGGCTTGTACGCAAACAAAGAGCTTCCAAAATGGTTTAGCAGGTTAGCCAGCGCAGGGCTCATAGAATGATTGTACTCGGAGCTTATCATAATAAAGCCGTCGGAGCGCGCTATCTTTTCTGCCAGCTCGTTGAGTTTAGACGGTGCCTCGCTCTTCGGATAAGCAAAATGCGGCTTGAAAACGGCTTCGAGCGGGTAGTCCAGGGCATCAATCAACTCTACTTCATGGCTCTCATAATGACTTTGCAGGCATTCGAGACAAGCTTGCGCCACATGGCCGCCTAAACGAGCGGGCTTAGGGGTGTGCTATCCCTGACAGTGCCCAAAAAAACCAGAAATCTCACTCAGACAACTCTCCGCTTCGGATGTAGAGCATCACGCCAAAAGCCGCGGAACCCGGATTCCACCTGCCTTTCCTTGTCAGTAGGCAACAGTGGCAAGGTCCCGCCCGAATGTGACCCTTAACCCAAGAATAAGCGGAGCCAGAAGCCAGGGAATATTGAAGGCCAGGTAATAGACAACATTTGGCGGAGCGTCAGGGCCCAAAAATGTCTGAACGAAGTAGAAAAACATATTGGTTACAGCTGCGCCCGAATAGAACAGCCCAAGCGGCCTGACCCACGGACGAAGCCGAACCAACCCCACGATAATAAAGACGAGTACCGGCGCCTGGAAGAAACCGTCGAATAACAGTGCGGCAGTCAGGTTGGGTGGGGGATCGAGATGTGCGGGCTCTTCGGCAATTGCCCAACCGTGGAGCGCTCGCAGCGGAGGCCATGGGCTATCTGGAGCAACCGGGACACCCAGCCCTTCAGGAAGACTGAACAGGAAACCGTACAGCACCGATATGCTAAAGAACGCTATAAGCAAAATATCAAGCGGTCTTCGACGCAAGGGCATCATGTCTGCTTTGCCTCCTGTCGCCACACAACAAATAAGGAAAGGTCGCGGCTCACGCGTGACCTTTCCTTATTTGTTAGACATTGCTTGATATATGCCCGGAGATAAACTGATGCCACGGAGGGTTTTCCTCTGGCTGCCAGATAGACGTAATGTGCTCCATGGCCTGTGATGAAGACCACCCGAGAAATTCGTATGCATAGATAGCATAAAATGCCGACACGCGGTAGTTCGCGGCACAATGTATCAGGACCTTCCGTCCTTCACAGGACTTCATGGCTTGGACAAACTCAGAATAGTCCTGCTCTGCAGGGTCAGCAAAATCCACCGGGATGTAAACCATAATCCACGCCCTGGCCGACGACGATGGGCTCCTCATTCTTTATTGCGTACTCGCTGTCGTGCGGCAGAAGATTAATTACAACTTCATAGCCGCACTGACTCAGCTCTGAAAGCTGTTCCTCGCTCAAAAGCCCAGCTGTAGAAACTGCATCGTCGATAACTCGAAAATTGTACGACTCATCTACGCTCACGCGGCTCCCTCTTGAATGCTAAAACCCCCTTCACCTCCGGCACCGGTGATAGCAGTGCAGTCCTGACCATAGTCAACAGACTCCCGGCTAAAAGCCTCCGAGAAAAACTTTTCGTGCCAGCATATCGGTGGCTGGTAGCTCCATGTAATTGATGTTCTCAGTAACCATCTTAAACCCTTACAGCGCGTCTCGGGACTCCGTAGTCATTGCCCGGAAACAAACTCAAAATGCTCAACCGATGGGAACGGATCATAAAAATGATGAAGCAATTTCCGCCATTGTTCATATTGCTCAGAATTACGGAAGCCTACGGTATGATCTTCCGAACGTCTCCCAATTTACCAGCAGGATGTATCGATCCGAGTTCTCAAGGCACCGCTGTAGCTGGTGTGAGATATAGCTTTTCATGCTACTGAGGATGTGTTGCGCCTCAGTGAACGCGAGCTCAAACTCCTGCGATTGCTTTGGTCTGACATTGAGAATTGCTGGTTCGAGTACCACTGAGCTCCCCTATGCCTCATAACGCCTCAAGCACCGACGGCGAAATCGCGCAGCGGTTTTGACGTCCGTGTGGCTTGACTTGTTACCTGCTCTGTACCATTATTGGGTATTTATTGGTACTTTGTGAGGCAACGCATGGCTAAAAATACCAGCATTACCCTGGGAGCACACTTCGATAGCTTTATAGCCCAACAAATTGCTGAAGGAAGGTACGCCTCGGCTAGCGAGGTTGTCAGGGCCGCCCTGAGGCAGTTTGAGGACACGGAGAAGAAGGCTGCCACACTGAGGCGCCTGCTCGAAGAAGGCGAAAAAAGCGGTACCGCAGAATACAGCTACGAAGCACTGATGAATGAGCTCGATGAAGAGCTTGGCTAATGGGAACATTTTCCCTTACCGAAGCAGCTAGAGCTGACCTTAAATCGATTGCAGCGTACACCCAGCGCAGATGGGGTAAAGAGCAGCGCAGAATTTACGCCAAACAATTTGACGACGCCTTCCATATGCTAGCCGATACACCCGAAGCGGGAATCGCTTGCGATATGATCAAGGTCGGGTACCGTAAATTTCCCCTCGGCAGTCATGTGATTTTCTACCATCCGCTCTCCGAGAGTGAAATAGAGATAGTTCGAATACTTCATAAACGCATGGACTTAGCTCGGCAGCTTGAACGCACTTAACGCTGCCAGCACGCGCTTTTCGCGTACTTGGCCTTGTTATGTATTTATTCACTGAACTCTGTAGGCTCGATAACCTTTCCGGACATAGTTACCGCCGCCATATATGCACCTCCATGCAGTTTATTTCCATCTATCACTGGAGCGAGATCGAATACATATAACCAATGGCCTTTCGCGTCCCAGCAAACATATTCTTGTAGACGAAAACCGCTTACCGTGACCGAATCGAATCGTGGATAGAATGTTCGTGCCCAATCTTTACTATAGATACAGCTTGAGAGATAGATAGTGGTGGTTCTCCTTTATCAACATCCCACTTGTGGGTGTCCTCAAAGTCATTCGCACTGGCGAATAAGCCTACCCGATTCCCATCTTGAAGCGTCGTAGATGTAAACGGTCTGCCGCCGCAATCATATCCTAAAGCCGGAAAAGCCAAACCAAGCAATAGAATGGTTATTGGAATATTTCGCATGTCGATTTCTTACGCATAACGCCTCAAGCAGAGGCGCCAGCATCGCCGGCGTCTTGCTGGCTTGACTTGTTAGAAGCCCTCTCCTCCAAGCGCTCAGCAAGCCACACTTTGATAATCGATTGCCGCGTGACTCCAAGACGACTTGCCTCTCGATCGAGAGACTCAATCATCCATGTTGGAAAATCGACATTAACTCGGCGCTGCTGTTGGTTGGGCCGTCTTATTCTGGTGAGGTCAAGATTGCTTGTAATATCTTTGCCCTCGTCAAACTTTTTATCGAAGCCCCTAGCTTTCATAAAGAGACTATCTTTGTCTTGAGCGTCGAACAGAAATAATTCTGACTTTAGCCTCTCTGTAAGTGATAATTGCTGACCAGTGCTTCGAAGCAATCCTGCCAATGACGAGAAATCTAGGTTCGTCGTCGGTCCGCGCTGGTATTTCGATCAATTCAGGGTCCAACCAGAGAAGCTGAGCATCAACGAAATCAATACCGTGTTTCTGGAGGTTGGTAGCGCTTTTTCGCTCATCGAACTCAAACTCGACCATGGTATATAAACTATACCATTTCTGTGACTAGCGCAACCGGTGGGTTAGGGCTTCTAACGCCGGCAGCAGCGGCGGCGAAACCGCGTAGCGGTTTTGACGTCCGGCCCCGCAGGGGCGCACTGCCTGCCCTTGTATGATCGAAATTCCATTCCAGCGGCGCTCCTGAAGGGAGTAAAGTGAGGCCCGAACCTGTAGCCGCAGGTTCCCGGTTGTGTAGCCCGATGCCTGGCAGGCACCGATCTCTCGAGTCCGTTAACAAGCTTGGGCGCTCAACCGGTCTCTAGGTTTAACTCGAACAGTCGAAAGGGTCTCGAGCCCGAATGTAGCAAGGGTTAGTTATCATGACAACGACCACTGCGAGCATCGAAAATATCAAGAGAAACATTGGCATAGACGTCAGCAAGGACACCCTCGATGTCTACGTTTATCAAACAGATCAACACTGGCAAGCCAAGAATTCGACAGCGGGGATTCGGTCACTACTCTCACGACTGCGCCGGTTCAATATCGATCGCATTGTCGTTGAAGCTTCCGGTGGCTATGAGCGGCGCCTGGTTGAGGCCTGCCGAGGCAGTGATTTGCCCCTGGTGGTCGCGCAAGCCTATACCGTCAAGTCCTATGCCCGCACCCAGCGTACCCCGCCAAGACCGACAAGCTCGATGCCAGGACCATCGCCGAGTACGGGCTGGCTTACTGCAACCGGAAATTCGTGAGCTGCCTTCTGAAATGTGATGCTCGTCAAAGACTTGCTATCACGGCGCCGCCAACTGATGGAGGCCAGGACTCGATGAGTCTAATCGTCAGCATCGACAAATTGCTTGCCTCGCCGCGTCTCACCGCCGGATACTCAAAGCGCTGGAGAAGGAGATCGGCTGGATCGACGACAAGCTCGATAAGGCGATTGCTGGCGTTGAGCAATGGCAGAATACACTTGAGATCCTGTTGTCCGTACCCGGTGTCGGAAACGGCGTCGCCTACACGCTACTGGGCGAACTACCTGAGCTGGGCGAACTCTCTCAACGACAGGTGGCAGCTCTGTGCGGGCTGGCGCCTTTCAATCGCGACAGTGGAACGATGAAGGGAAAGCGGCGCATCAAGGGCGGCCGAGCACCAGTCCGGACGGTGTTGTACATGGCCATGCTCAGCTGTATTCAGCACAATCCGGTGATGAAAGAGTTCTATCAACGCCTGGTTGCCCAAGGCAAGCACAAGAAGGTCGCAATAACGGCCTGCGTGCGTAAGATGATGGTGATTCTGAATGCGATGGTGCGTGACCAGAAGGCCTGGCAGATGGCGTAAATTTAATTGGCTAAAGGGTTGATTCGGGATCACAGTCGCTTGTTAACTGCTGCTACCTTGCGCCAGCCAAAAGACCCGCAACACTCAAGTCCTCGTCAATTTCAGGCCAGTGAATGCCTTCTCCATCTCCGAGTAGCTCCCATGTCTCCCTTTGGGACTGCGATGCTTTGGAAAGTGTTGGAAACCATGCGATTGGCACTGAGATGGTGCGCCCATCCAGGAGGTCGACGTTCAAAGAATCTTCCGTAAAACTGACATTATGAGCTAAGGGATGCAGCTCAACTGCTAAAGTACCCATTCCAAGCCTCCAGAAGAGAATTACAATTTTCATTCACCAAGCCCTCAAGCTTTCGAAGCTCCTGAGGTGAAAAGCGAGTCGAGCTGGCAAGAATTGGTGGATCCAGCCAAAATTTCGCGAGCATGCGGTCTCGCTGAATGTGGACGTGGGCGGCTCACCTTCTTCGTTGCTGTAGAAAAAGAATCGATAAGGGCCAACCCGTAATATTGTGGGCATCCGAGAAGCTTACCCAAATCAGGGGCTTGGGGCAGATCCTGGGCAGTTAACGCCAAAAGCAAGCGCGCGTTTACGCGTCGCCTTGCCTTTTCTTGTTAGCTGCGATATCTCGCAAGGAGCCAGATACATACTTGTGGATTATGCTTGATACCAGTGTCTGGTACGGAATGCCTTCTTCGGATGCCCGGGACTGAACTGCAATGAGATCCCGATTCGATAATCGAATGTTTATCCGTTTATCCTTTCTAAATGTATTGGTCGCAACAGCCTCCAGTTCCTTCCTTCGGGCTTCGGTCAGTGTTGACTCGAACTTACCCGATTCAACAGAGTCCAGGAGTTCTTTTTCCTCTTTCGAGAGCTTTGCCTTGCTCATGAGTCACCTCTCAGATACAGCTTTGTGAATTTCCTACTGGGTATGACAGTCTTTAAGAAAAACTCATCGTCGGTTTCGACATACGGAACCAAGTACACGTATTGATCTATCGCAACGATGAAAATCTTCTGGTGGGGATATTCCACTGCGTTGGGGTGGCAAATATCATCCAGAAGACCTCCGTTCTCTATATGAAAGACTGCTTCTTCAAAAGACCTCCCTCGCTCTTCAATGAGCTGACGATTCTTTTCAGGATTCCAGTTGAATACTTTCATGACAAGCAGGGTAGCACAATCGCGGCGCTGATTGTCATCACTTCACGATGATCACGCTGAACGGCTGGAGGCAGCTAACGATTACCGCAGCGGCGCCGAAACCGCACACCGGTTTTGGGGTCCGGCCCCGAAGGGGCGTACTGCCGGTTCTTGTTAACTAGCGTCATGCTGCCACCCTGAGTATAAGTCTTGCTAAAGTGCGACTTTTCGAAATCAAAACGGCGCTCGCTACAATTTGCACTCCCGTAGCCACTGAATTTGCAATCACATCCGATCCCTCCAAGCTTAAATTAGAGTTCGTGGACGCAAGATACCAAGACATAGACCAGTATAGGCCGTCGATTATTCCGTATGAGAATATAAATAGGCCAATGGAAGCAATTAGTACAGTCAGAACTTCCGAGCTTGGCAGAGATTCAACCTCATAATCCATGTCCGATCTCAAGACGAAAGCAGAAAGTTTCAGCGGAAAGAACCAACATATTCCAGCAACACTCCAAGTAGTAATCATATTGGATAGCATAAAGACTTCACTAGCGACAAATTGGTAGTACTTACCCGTACGGACTAAAGCGACCACAGCCCAGAAATATTTGAACCCATAGAGGAACAGTACGATACTGAAAAGTCTCAAACCGATTGCGAAATAGTGGTGTGCTCGCATGCTAATACGCCTGTTAACGCTTCAATTCAGCGGCGTCCCAGGCGACGGCCGTTTTTGCGAAAGCAAAAATGGGCGGCGGGTCAAACGTCCGCTGCAACGATTGGTTAGCTTTCACGCCGGCCTCGCTATGAACTCGGACGGCTCAAGTATGCACCCATCCTCCACATGCCCGTTCAAGGCGAATAGGCGCGGTGAGTCGCGGAACTTGAACAAGCGGTACAGGTAGTACCTCAAAGCATTGTCTCGGGAGAATCTGAGTTCGTTCGGCGTAACAAAGAATGGCGTGTTCTTTCCGTACTTTGTAGTCTTCGCCTCGATGTACCGATCCGTGCCATTCTCCTCGAAAGATTTGATATCGAAACCCGCAGATGGACCCACTGTGGCCGAAATCTGCTCGATACGGTCAGCGAGCGAATCCTTCCCAGCCCTGATGAGCCGCGCGCGCTCAAAGTTGAGGACGAACTGCTCACCGGCCTCACCCAACGATTGGTTCCGGGCTTCACGCGTCAAGCAGTTGACTCCACCAGGATTGTAGATTGGCCCTCGCCTCAGCAACGGCAGGACCATTTTGATGTTCTGGCGTTGGTGGCGCCTCCCAGGCCGAGAGAAAATTTTCAACAGACGGAATTTGCGGCGTCGCCTCGGCGTCCGCCGCAAATAGCTTCTGGAACTGTGGATTGTTCCGCAGGAAATCAGCCACTGCCGCAGGAAGAAGTGAGCGCTGGTAATTGAACCGTGGCTTGTAACCATCAATGTAGGGAATGCCCATTTCGATCAGAACGGCGCTGATGTTCTGATGCTTCAATTCAACCCAGCTATCCGAGCGGTTATCCAGCTGCTCCATCAAGGCTCGACGATGTTCCGTCTTGTTGTATTTCTGGCCCCTCAGCTTCATGGCGAAGCATGCGGAATAGCTCCCGAACAGCTGCTTCGACCTCAGAATTCTGACCAGTGGCGAGCCAGTGGCACCCGCTGTGACTCTAACGCTTCAAGCACCGGCGGCGAAACCGCGCAGCGGGTTCGTACGTCCGAGTGGCTTGACTCTGTCACTGCGGCATCCACTTCGAGGCGGCTCTTACCCCATTCCTGGTCTGATGTGCGGCATAGCAGAATCTCGACGTCCTTGGTTCTTTCCAAGGCAGTAGTAGGAGCTATACCTGCCAAGAAGCCTACAAGAGCAAACATCTGAAAGCTTTCTGAGCCAAATCCCAGAACCTGCCACTCGCAACACCGATAGCCAAAGCGAGGAAAATCCTTAACTGAGAGTATCTCCTTATCTGTGCCTCTCTTATCGCCTTCGAGTAGAGATAAAACCTGTTTCAGATAGTTAGCTTCTTTCATGGCTGGCACCTGGCTGCATAACGCCTGTGGCAGCGGGCGGCCTGAAAGGCCGTCCGCGTACTCAAGGGAGCGCACTGCCCACACTTGTTACATGGCGTCTGTTTAGCTGGCAAGTAACATAGTGGAAAACACTACTGATAGTGGAAGCGAAAGGCTCGAAAATGTGAACCGAGTTACCACTCTACCATCCAGGCTTGTAGAAAATATTCCCTTGGCCGGATATCAAGGCCACAGGCAAACACCAATAAAATTATGCTAAGAATCACAGTACCTCCACCAAAGATCATCAAATCGAGACCAGGTTTAGGTTTATTTTCTTTAGCTAAGAAATACGACTATAGCGCAATTCCAGCCAGAAGGCAGCCCAAAACTCCTCGAAGATATGCATCACTGCAAAGCCATGTAACGCCTGTGGCAGAGGGCGCGCTGTAAGCGCGTCCGGCGACTGTAGTAGGAGCGTACTGCCCACACTTGTTATGTTTCAATCGCACCCCCACAGCTAGGACAGTGATTGATTTGAAGAGACTGCAACTCCGAGGCCTCTATGACCTCATAGATCTGGGCACCACAATGTGGGCAGACTGCGTTGGCCTGCTTGCCAATAGTGAGGCAGGCGACCACTAGGGCCAGGACACAAACGGCAGCAAATATAATGACATCTTGACGTCGATTCGAATGGCGCGAGGTAGCTTTTAGCTCAGTAAGACCGTAGACAAACACGTTAAGCCAATGAGAATCTGTTTTCCTAAGGCTTGCTTGTACAGAATCTTGCTCATAGCATCATCTTGAAACATAACGCTTAGCGCAACGGCGGCGAAGCCGTCCGATTTGCCGCGCCTTGTTATGCGTCATTTCGACTTGAGAGGATAACGCTCTGGATGCTCGATGGTGTCAGCGCCAAGATCAACATCGAGGTCTGGCCAGTAAAAATGGCCTGGGGAGGGTTCTTCAATATTGAGTATTTTCCCCACAGGTGCGTCCTTGAACCAGGGAAAGTCGTCGTAGGAAAGGAAATACTCTGTATCATTTGAGAGCAGCCAGAGACCATGACTGGAAATATTGGTGACTTCAGCTCCCGAAGAAGGAATCCCATGCACCGATGAGTTCATTGGAGTGCTCCTCGACAATTTCTCTAATTTTAGCTAATTGTGGATCAGATAGCCCATAGTTTTTTGCTAGGCCAATTTCGGGCTCCAACCAGAATTTGGCCTCTCCATCAGGACCATGAACGTGCACATGCCTTCGGGATTCCTCTCTCGAGAAGAAGTAAAAACGGTAACCTCTTTCACGGAACACAGTTGGACTCATGTGCAGCTCACGTACGCATAACGCCGCAATAACCGGCGCAGCTTTGCTGCGTCCGGCGCCGAAGGCGCGAAGTTCATTGCCTTGTTATGGATGCCTGGTTGGTGCATGATTTGGAGTATAGGCGCTGTAGAGGTAGAAGCCATGACAACAGCACAGCTTGATTCCGTGAGGTCCGAGGCGCTTGCCCTAACGGACTCTGAAAGAGCGAGGTTAGCCAGAGACTTGGTAGCCAGTTTGGATGGGCCGGCCGACCCAGGCCTCGCCGAGGCGTGGGACTTGGAAGTTTGTAAGAGAATTAATGAGATAGAGATGAACCCTTCCCTGGCTCTTGAGCCGGAGGAAGTGCTTGCGCGGGCCAGGCAACGAATAAGGGGCGGATGAAGCACGTAAAAATAGGCAAGGAAGCCGCCGAAGAGTTTCAAGAGGCCGCCGCTTGGTACGAGCACGAGCAGGAGGGCTTAGGAGAGCGATTTATCGTCGCCTTTGAACATGCTCTCCAGCTACTGAAGGAAGAAAACCCTCCGATTACCCCCTCTGAAGGAGAAGCTGGTTCCAAAGGAGCCCGAAAGTTGATCCTGCACAAATTCCCTTACTCCATAATCGTGTACGAGGCGCCAAACACAGTTGTAGTTGTCGCTCTCGCGCACCATTCTCGAAAACCCGGGTACTGGAAATCGAGGAAGGCTCCATAACGACTACAACTGCGGCGGCCGGTACGGCCGTCCGACAGCTTGTACTTGTTATGCGGCATATAGTTTCTGAACCTTCATTTTTGGCGATTCCCTCCGAGCAACCCATAGGTCATATTGAGATTGTTGGTTGAGCCAGCTTTCTGGAGTAGTGTTGAATGCAATTGAAAGTCGAATGGCCATTTCAGGGCTGATTCCGGCCCTGACCGTTCAGGATAGCTGACAGAGTCTTGCGGCTAACGCCTAGAGCAGCGGCTGCGTCTGTAATAGAGAGCTCCAGCGGTTCCAAGCATAGCTCACGCAAAACCTCGCCGGGATGCGGCGGATTGTACATATTTATAGCCATTTTCAGTGATAATCCTCGTAATCGATGTCTATGACGTCCGGAGGCTCAAACCGAAAGGTGACGCGCCAATTTCCACTCACTCGAACGGACCACCGCCCATTCTGCCTGCCCTTCAGCTGATGCAGATACAATCCAGGAAGATTCATATCATTTGCCTCAGTGGCGGCCTGGAGCCTACCCAGAATTAGTCGGAGTTTGTTTGCATGCTCAGACTGGATTCCTGAGGTCTTCCCGCTTTGGAAGAATCGCTGCAGTCCTTTGTGCTTGAAGCTCCGGATCATGGACCAGAGTGTAACCTATTACGTTACGGGTTACAAGGCGCGGTGTGAGCCGCATAACGCCTCACATCACCGGCAGCAAAAAGCGGCGTGGCAGGCGCGTAGCGAAAGCCACACCGCTTTTTGCTGTCCGAGTGCATGTGATTGTTAGCTGTTATTAATGATGCGTGCTCAACTGTGTAATGCCTTATCAGGCTCCCACTCCAAATATACGACCCACAACGGAAGTCAGACCCATAGCCAGTGCGCCCCAGAAAGTCACTCTGATAGCGCCGATAGCAATTGGTGCGCCACCAGTTCGTGCAGCCGCCCCACCCAGAAGCTGCTAAAAATAATAGAGATGAGATTCCAACAGCAGATATTAGATAGGTGCCTGGTGTAGCCCATGCCACAATTAAAGGAAGTGCGGCACCGACTGTAAATGTACCAGCTGAAGAAAATGCCGCTTGAACAGGCTGGGCACTGACAGTCTCAGATATACCTATGTCATCTCGAGCATGCGCACCTAGAGCGTCGTGAGCCATTAGTTGTTCAGCAACTTGTCTTGCCAAAACAGGCTCAAGCCCTCTGTTTTGGTATATATTGGCAAGCTCATCTTTTTCGAACTCTATATCGTTCTTTAATGAATTTTTTTCGAGTGCTAGATCCGCTTTTTCTGTATCAGACTGAGAACTGACGGACACATACTCACCAGCCGCCATAGACATGGCCCCCGCCACCAGTCCAGCAATACCCGCAAGAAGAATGTTTTCTTGTGTCGCACTTCCAGCGGCAACACCAATGATAAGACTGGCTGTAGACACGATTCCGTCATTTGCGCCTAAAACAGCGGCGCGCAACCAGCCTACGCGATTCGATCTATGTATTTCATCATGGCTCATCAGATTCCTCGATGTATTTACAGCTAACGACTAAGCTAAGCGGCGCGCGTATGCGCGTCCGGTGGAGGCCCGGCAGGGCCGGAACGTACTTGAGCGCCTTGTTAGGACCTTGGGGCCAGGGTAATCCCGAGTGGCAAGTATCATATCAATCTTTCTCGTGATCATAGATCACAGGCTCCTGTACTGGCGCGTCAGTATGGCCGGCGCAGCATTCCTCATTCAGATAGCTCATCACTGCGTCGAGCCTCGCGTAGTTCGGCAACGAGAACAGAGTACGCCCCTGCCGCCGCTGGGTAATGAGGTCTACATGGGCCATTCGGGCAAGGTGGTGCGACAGCGTCGAGTGCGGGATATCGAGTGCGCGCTGAATTTCGCCGACCGACGCGCCCTGGTACCCCGCCTTCACCAGGTACCGGAAAATCGCTAACCGATGCGCGTTACCCAGCTCGGCCAGGGTCTCGGCAGCTTCCTCGTGATCCATTTCCGACCTCTCAAATATCTATATATCTAGTGACATGGTTGAATATAGTCGGCCGAGTCGCTAAAATCAAATCGATATATCTAGTTATATAGGAGTAATGAGATGTCTACTGCGCTTGCCGATAGCCTCGGGATGTTCGCCTTCCTGGCAGTTGAGCTGTCTTTGCTTTTTGTCATAGTGGCTTTCTTGGTCAGTGTGCTGCGACAGCGGATCCCACAGCACACTATCGACCGTGTCCTAGGCGCCGGCCACGCTCGGAGCTATTGGCTCGCGGCACTGATCGGCGCACTGACGCCATTTTGCAGTTGCTCGACCATCCCGATGCTAAAAGGATTTATCCGGGCACGGGCCGGATTCGGTCCGATGATGGTCTTTCTGTTCACCTCACCACTGCTCAACCCTATCGTGGTCGTTCTACTGGCCGTCACCTTCGGACCTCGTTTGACTGCCATCTATATGGTCGCAGCGCTTGTAGTTTCCTGATCGCGGGGTGGGCGTTACACCGGCTCGGATTCGCACGCTATATCCGTGAGTCGGCTGTAGCAGACGAATCCAGCTGCGAATCAGGCTGCGAGCAAGCGGCCGAAACGCCGGCCTTGACTGGGTGTGGTGCGCAAACCGCCTCCGACGACAATGCTTGTGGCGTGAGCGCTGCAGCACCCGCCACTGCAAGCACAACCGGCGCCGGCGGCTGCGGAGCGAGCTCGCCAACCGTACTGCAGCGACCTTATGTCGCGGCGTGGCGTGAAGCGCGGTCCGACTTCAGGTCCGTTTTACCGTATCTGCTGCTTGGCATCGCCATCGGCAGCCTCATTTACGGTTACATCCCGGCTGGCTGGATCGAACAGCATGCAAGTGGCGACGCGTTGTGGACAATTCCTCTCGCGTCGGTGATTGGCGTGCCACTTTATTTGCGGGCCGAAGCCTTGATCCCGATTGCCGGAGCCCTTCTCGACAAAGGTGTTACCTCGGGCGCAGTGCTCGCGCTCATCATCGGCGGCGCCGGCGCGAGCTTGACCGAACTTATCCTGCTGCGCGCCCTGTTTGCCTACCGGCTGCTAATCGCCTTCCTCGTAGTGATATTCTCGATGGCCATGTTGGCGGGATTCGCTACAGTGATGCTCTTGTAGTCCTAACGATTACCGCAGCGGCGCCGAAACCGCGCAGCGGTTTTGGCGTCCGGCCCCGCAGGGGCGTACTGCCGGTTCTTGTTAACTAGCGTCATGATGCGACCCTGAGTATAAGTCTTGCTAAACTTCGACTTTTCGAAATCAAAACGGGCGCTCGCTACAATTTGCTCTACCCCCGTAGCCACTGAATTTGCGAATCGCATCCGATCCCTCCAAGCTTAAATTAGAGTTCGTGGACGGCAGATAGACCAAGACATAGACCAGTATAGGCCGTCGATTATTCCGCCATGAGAATACAAATAGGCCAATGGAAGCAATTAGTACAGTCAGAACTTCCAGAGCTTGGCAGAAGATTCAACCTCATAATCCATGTCCGATCTCAAGACCAAAGCAGAAAGTTTCAGCGGAAGAGAACCAAGCAGATTCCAGCAACACTCGCAGCAGCAACCATATTGGATAGCATAAAGACTTCACTAGCGACAAATTCGGTAGCACTGGACCGCGTACGGACGAAAGCGACCACAGCCCAGAAATATTTGAACCATAGAGGAAGAGTACGATACTGAAAAGTCTCGAACCCCATTGCGCAATAGTGGTGCGCCGGCATGCTAATACGCCTGGTCACGCTTAAGGAACCGGCGGCGCAGCCTGTCCGGTTCCCAGACTCGTTAAGTAGCTTCGCGTGCCGGTATTCCACAATACTGCACACTGCCCAACCGTGATCAGGGAAAGACAAGAAAACGCAAAAGCCCGATTAAAGAATCTGATGTATATCACCGCCGTCCGGTTAAGAATCGAATAGATTCAATTGGTTACGAGACATGTCATCCTCAAGAAGTGTGCGCCGCATCCAGAAGGTCCTGTGTTTAAAGGGGTTTTCTCGAACAGGGTGACCGAGAATATCTGTAGCAAAGTGTAAAGTGAGGCTTCCAGGTGCAAGCGCTTCTTGATAATGGCCACAAGCACGTAGACCGAAACGGCTGTCCAGATCTGCGTCTTCACAGCGTTCTCGCGAAGTGCCATAGAACTGTTTCGATGCGCAGGTGCTGCTTGATCCATTTGAAGAACAACTCGACCTGCCAGCGCGCTTTGTAGAGAGCGCAGATGGTCAGCAGCCGAGGCCGCAGAACAGATTGGTGAGAAACGATCAGGGTCCTTGCCCGTCTCTGCATCCTTGAAACGAATACGCCGAAGGTGGACGAGGATAATGCGTTGCGCGTGTAAAACCCCGACAACGCAATCGTTCTGATCGCAGATAATGCCTTGCGCCCGGTCGCCTCGGCGCGGAGTAGACGCGGCGGAAATCCATGTTCGATTTGGCGCGAGGTGACGAAGAAAGCGCCGGCATGATGAAGTGCGAAGAGGCGCTCGAAATCCAGATAGCCGCGGTCCATGACGTAGATCGCCGCCGGTTCCGGAATCAACAAATCGAGTGCATTGGACGTCGTGAAATTTGCCGTCGGAGACGTGAATAAAGCTGGGAATGCTGCCCGCGCAGGTCCAGAAGCGTGTGCATTTTGACGGCGGCTTTGGTTTTTCGAAACGGTGCCCACGGAAACAGCGACAGACACAAATCGATCGTCGTGGAGTCCAGTGCGTAGACCGTATTCGACAACTCCAGCCCCAGATCCTCTTTTGCATACAGCTTCCGGGCCTGGACGATCAACCGCTGCGCGAAGTCGGCGTAGCATACGCCAGTCCCGGCGTTCGTTGGCATCGGCCAGAGTGGCGCGGCGTACCGGCGATCGAATGCCCATATGGTAGAGCTTCGGGGCTTGCGCCGAGAGGCAGGCTTCGATATCGCGCAAGCTTTCCCGGTAGGTCAGCTGGGCAAATGCCAACACGCGAAAATGTTCCGCGCAGGGCAAAGTGCGAACGCGATAGTCCCCATCGTAGCGAGAGACCACGCCGGTGAAAGGTTTTCCACGGAAGATAATCCATGATTTGAGCAAACAGCGTTTTGCCCGTATTCATATGGCCCCCTTGGCGGTAACAGTCCGCAAAAGGGAGATTTTGCCGGAATCCTGTTCAAATCGGGGACAGTCCGAAATCCGCCGTAAGTTATTATGATCATTGGAGAAATCCCGTGTCATCGAAGTTTTAACCGGACAGCAGCGTTTTAACATAATAAAAAAGTCTTGCTCGGTGTTATGTACTGAAAACAGAGGTCGCTGCCCACATTTGATGTTGACGAATGAGTATAGCGAATAATACTGTATATATACCCAGTACTTCAGAAGAGGGCTTGCGCATGCATTCATCGCCATTCCTTCAGTCGGTATACGACTATATGCTGGTACGGCGCTACAGTATCCGGACAATAAGATCATACCTGTACTGGATCAAGTACTTTATTCTGTACAACAATAAACGGCATCCGCAGAAGATGGGCCGCGAGGAAGTAGCCCGATTTCTCACTTTTCTGGCCGCCCGCCGCCAGGTTGCGGCGGCTACACAATCCACCGCGCTGAATGCCGTCGCCTTTCTTTACAACAAGTACCTGGACCAGCCGCTGGGCGATCTGGGGCAGTTTCAAAAGGCCAACCGCCAGCGCAAACTACCGGTCGTACTCACGCAGAAGGAGGTCAGGGCGGTTCTGGACCAGCTCACGGGGCCTCACCAGCTCATGGCGTCCCTACTCTATGGATCGGGCCTGCGGCGTATCGAATTATTGAGGTTGCGCGTCAAGGATGTTGATTTCGACCATCTTCAGCTGCGCGTCTGGAATGGCAAAGGCGGCAAGCATCGCCTGACCACGCTGGCGGTCGAACTTGTTCCCCGTCTGGAGGCACAGAAAGAGCATGTGCGCGCGCTCCTTGAAAACGACAAGCTCTACCCGGGTTACGCCGGTGTCTGGATGCCGGATGCCCTCGCAAGGAAGTATCCCAGTGCCCCTGCATCACTGAGTTGGCAGTACCTCTTCCCGGCATCGCGACTCAGCCTGCAGCCGGGCACTCATCTGCTGCGCCGGCACCACTTTGACGAATCCAGCCTGAACAAGGTAGTGCGCATGGCGGCGCAAAATGCGGGTATCGAGAAAACCGTCACCAGCCATACGCTGCGGCATTCGTTCGCCACCCATTTGCTCCGGTCGGGCGCGGATATCCGCACGGTGCAGGAACAACTTGGGCACAGCGATGTGAAGACCACGGAAATCTATACGCATGTGCTGCAGCAAGGCGCCCATGGCGTTCGCAGCCCGCTCAGTGGGATTTGGTAGGACTAGGCAGATTCGAACTGCCGACCTCTACCATGTCAAGGTAGCGCTCTAACCAACTGAGCTATAGTCCTGTAAAGGGGGAGGGGTAATTATAGGTTGCCGCCGGGCTCATCTCAACACCCGCGCGGCCGGGAATGCGGCCCCCGGGAATCGGAGATTGTATGGCGGAACCAGGTACCATCGAGGAAGCGATCGCCGCGGCCACCGGCGAACCCTTTCGCGCCCAATCGACGCGGCCGGTGTCCGGCGGCTGTATCAATGACGCCTTCGTCCTGGAGGGCAAAGACGGGCGGCGCTACTTCGTCAAGCGCAACAGCGCGGACAAGCTCGCCATGTTCGAGGCGGAACAGGCGGGCCTTCGGGAAATGCTGGAGGCGGATGCCATTCGCGTGCCGGCGCCGCTGTGCTGCGGCAGCGACGATAGCGAGGCCTGGCTTGTGCTCGAGTACATCGAATTCGGCGCGGCAAACGCCGCCACGAGCGAGCTGCTGGGCGCACAGCTCGCGGCGCTGCACCGCCGCACCCGGGAGTTCTTCGGCTTGGACCGGGACAACACCATCGGCGCCACGCCCCAGATCAACACCCCCGACGACGACTGGCCGCGCTTTTTCGCAACGCAACGTTTGGGCTACCAGCTCGATCTGGCCGAAAGGAACGGCGCGCCAGCCCGGTTGATCGATGCGGGCCGGCACCTGCAACAGGAACTACCGGCGCTGTTCGAGGGCTATCGCCCCGCGCCGTCGCTGCTGCACGGCGACCTCTGGGGCGGCAACTGGGCGGCGGACGAGGGCGGCCGGCCGGTGCTGTTCGACCCGGCCACCTACTACGGCGACCGCGAGGCGGACCTGGCCATGACCGAGCTGTTCGGCGGCTTCGATGAGCGTTTCTATCGGGCCTACGAAGACGCCTGGGCCGTGGACGCGGGCTACCAGACCCGCAAAACGCTGTACAACCTGTACCACGTGCTCAACCACTTCAATTTGTTCGGCGGCGGCTACGCGGGGCAGGCACAGCGCATGGTGGCCGGGCTCGCCGCGGAAATTTCCTGAGTAACCACAAGAGAACGGTCGGTCATGCCATTGAGTTCATGCGTGATCCGCAGAAGAGGCACCCGGGCAGATATCGGGGGATGCCATCAGGCCGGCGGCGCCACCTCCTCGCCGATCACCGTCACGCGCTCCATCAGGCGCACCTGGGGGTCGTAGTCCGAGGCGGCGTAGTGCTGCACGGCCACGTTGTCCCAGAAGGCAATAGAGTTCTTGTGCCAGCGGAAGCGGCACTGGTACTCGGGCACGTCGGCCTGGCGGAACAGGTGATCGAGCAGGTCGTCGCTTTCGGCGCGCTCCAGGCCCTCGATATGGCTGGTGAAGATGGCGTTCACGTAGAGGCAGCGGCGACCGGTGCGGGGGTGGGTGCGCACCACCGGATGGCGCGCCGGGGGATACTGCTCCTGGAACGCCGCCAGCTTCTCCGGCGACATCATCAGGCCGAAGCTGTGGCTGAAATCATGCACCGCCACGGCGTCCTCGATGCGCGCCTTGGTGGCATCGTCGAGGCCCTCGTAGGCCGCCACCATGTCGGCGAAGAGCGTGTCGCCGCCCACCGGGGGCACCTCCACCGCGCGCAGCACGCTCCCCAGCGAGGGGCGCAGCCGCCAGGTGACGTCGTGGTGCCAGGCGTTCTCCACCCCCACCACCGACTCGCTCTTCGCGAACTCCACGATCTTTTCATAGCCCGGCTTCGCGTCGAGGAACGGATGCTCCTCCAGCGGGCCGAAGCGCTCGGCGAAGGCCAGGTGCGCCGCGGTCGAGATCGCCTGGTCGCGAAAGAAGATTACCTTGTACTCGTCAAAGGCGCGGCGGATCTCCTCGAAGGTGGCATGGTCGAGCTCGGCCAGGTCGACCCCGCTCAGCTCGGCGCCGAGCGTGGCACCCAGCGGCGAGACCCCGATCTTCTCGAAACGCAGCGCGGCCAGGCGCTCGCGCTCGGCGCGCACCCAGGGTCGGGGGCCGAAATGGCAGATGGGCATGGGCGGGTCCTCCGGCGGCCAGACTACCCTTTACCGCCGACTCAAGTCCATACACTCGGCGGCCATCGCCCGGCTCAATGCATGTAAAGCATCGGGATACTGTGAGAATATTCCCCCATAGCTCGGTTATCCGTCTTACACTCCCTTTTGGCTTTCACACACAATGTCGCGCAATGGAAAGATCTGTAATTGGTGTTGATATAGGCACCCAGGGTGTCAAGTTACTCGTATATGATCCGGATCAAAGGCGGATAGTGAACAGTTTTTCAGCGCCGCTTGACCTGATTTCCCGCAGTGACGGTTCCCGTGAACAGTTAGCTGAATGGTGGATTGAGGCCTTTCATCAATGCCTTGAATCAATCCCGGCTGCCACCAGAAAAACCATCGCGGCAATCGGGGTCTCTGGCCAGCAACACGGTTTTGTACCACTGGATGAACAGGGACATGTACTGGCCCCGGTCAAGCTGTGGTGTGATACATCAACAACTGAAGAATGCGCCGCCCTTATTAGTGAAACAGGGGGTGATGATGCCACCATGGCTCTGACCGGCGTACCACTTAAAGTTGGTTATACCGCCTCAAAGATTCGCTGGTTCAGAGATCACTGCCCTGAACTCTACCAGCGCATGTCGACAATTTTATTGCCTCACGATTTTCTGAATTTTTACCTGACCGGCAATTACTGCATGGAATGTGGTGATGCCTCGGGTACAGGCCTGCTGGATGTGCGCAATCGCTGCTGGAGCAAACCATTAATCGACATACTCGATCCCGTCAGGGACCTGTCGCCGTGCCTGCCTCCGCTGATCGATGCGCACCAGAAAGCAGGGCTGTTACGCCGGGACCTGGCTGCTGAATGGGGGCTGCCAGAGCAGGTCATCGTTGCAGCGGGCGGCGGGGATAATATGATGGCTGCCATTGGCACCGGGAGTGTCGCCCCGGGCCGGCTGACCGCAAGCCTGGGAACATCCGGTACGTTGTTTGCCTATTGTGATGAAGCGCTTATTGATCCACAAGGGGAGCTTGCAGCATTCTGTTCTTCCAGCGGCGGCTGGTTGCCCCTGCTATGTACGATGAATTGCACCATTGCGACCGAACAGCTGAAAACGCTGTTCCAGCTGAATGATTCGAGCCTGGACAACCAGGCAGCCAATATTCCCGCAGGCGCCGACGGCGTTCTTACACTTCCCTTTTACAATGGCGAAAGAACGCCCAATCTGCCGCATGGCAAAGCTGTCATTTTTGGCCTGGACACCACAAACACCAGCAGCGGGCATTTAGTTCGCTCTGCCATGGAGTCTGCCATATTTGGTATAAGAAACGGGCTATCCGCATTTTCCCGTTGCGGTGTACGCTTTAGTGAAATAACGTTGGCCGGCGGCGGCAGCAACAGCGCCCTCTGGCGGCAGATATGCGCGGATATTCTGGACTTACCTGTAAAGGTATTGCAGCAGCATGAAAACGCAGCCTTTGGCGCCGCCTTGCAAGCGTTGTGGTGCCACTCTCATGAAAATAATAACCACATTTCCTTACACAGGATTACCGATGAACACCTGACTTACAATGATGATCAATCCTGCCAACCGAACAAAAAACTGGTGAATGCATACAACGAAACATATCAACGTTATCTGGGCCTGATTGAAGCGGTAACGCCACTCTACTAGAAACCTTGTCATCATAAAAAGGCATCATAAACAGGCATAATAAAGAGACATCACAAGCGAGGCATCACAACCCATGAGCTCACCATTTATCGGGGAGAAAGAATATTTCCCTTTTGTAAAGGTAGTTGAGTACGAAGGACCGGAATCGGATAATCCATTGGCCTTCAAGTTTTATGACGCCAATAAAAAAGTGGGTGACAAAACCCTTAAAGAGCATCTGCGTTTTGCTGTCTGTTACTGGCATACCTTCTGCGCCAAGGGCAGTGATCCCTTTGGTGACGATACGCAGGTTTTTGAGTGGGATGAAGGAAAAGACCCGTTAACAGCCGCCACTAAAAAAATGGATGCGGCATTTGAATTCTTCAGCAAACTGGGCGTGCCCTATTACTGTTTTCATGACCGGGACATGGCCCCCGAGGGCACCAACGTCCTGGAGTCCGAGAAAAATCTGCAGCATATGGTGCAACTGGCAAGGCAGCGCCAGGAAAGCACAGGAATCAGATTACTCTGGGGAACAGCCAATTTATTCAGCAATCCCCGCTATATGAATGGCGCCGCCACCAACCCGGATTTCAATGTACTGGCTCATGCGGCCGCTCAGGTTAAATGTGCCCTCGATGCAACGATTGAGCTGGGCGGAGAGAACTATGTTTTCTGGGGCGGCCGCGAGGGTTATGCCTCATTAATCAACACAAATACCAGGCGCGAGCTCGACCACCTGGCGCGTTTTCTTCACCTCGCACGGGACTATGGGCGTCAACAAGGCTTTAAAGGAACGTTTCTTGTAGAACCCAAGCCTATGGAGCCCTGCAAACACCAGTACGATTTTGATGCTCAAACTGTCATAGGTTTTTTGCGGCACTACGGGCTCGATGAAGATTTTAAAGTGAACATTGAAGCCAACCACGCCACGTTGGCGGGCCACAGCTTCGCCCATGAATTGCAGATGTGTGTCGATGCGGGCCTGCTTGGCAGCATTGATGCGAATCGCGGAGATCCTCAAAACGGCTGGGATACCGATCAATTCCCCGTCGATTTATATGACGCGGTTCTGGGCATGATGATCGTCCTGAAAGATGGTGGATTCACCAGCGGCGGTTTGAATTTTGATGCCAGGGTGCGGCGTGAATCGGTGTCCATAGATGACATCTTTATAGGCCATATAGGCGGCATGGACACTTTTGCAAAAGGCCTTCAGATTGCACATCGCATTTTATCAGAAGGCAGGATTGATCAGAAACGCGACGAGCGGTATGCCAGCTTCGACTCGGGTGACGGCTCGCGCTTCGAGTCCGGAGAACTGTCTTTGAAGGGTTTGTATGAGCTGGCTTGCAACAATCGGGAACCGCGGTCGATCAGCGGCAAACAGGAATGGTATGAAAACATGATTAACCAGTACATCCTCACATCGAGTTGATCTGCGGGTTCACTGGCATGGACAATGACAACCTGAACGCCAACACTGAATCCGCTGTCGACAGGGTGGCCGCGCAGAGAACCGAAATAACCGAAGCGGAATATTCAAAAGCGTTCTGCCCCGATATAAAGCTCTCAGTCCGGCTGTTGATCAAGAACATTTTCCTGCACCCTGTCCTGTTTTTGCGCACTTTCAGGAAGCATGCCAACCTCGAACATCACTTCGATGAGTACGCACACGCGGTGTCTTTCGGCCGTACCGACCATCCCCTGGATGACATGGGGCCCATGCAGGGCGCATTTACCTCCATCCCGAAACTGCTTTTCAGGACGTCTCAATCGGTATTGAGCGTAGACCTGGTACAACAGCAGGACAATCAATTTCTCTTTCAGGCAAAAGCCTACAACATCTTCAACCTGATCAGTCCCGAGCACTTTTACAAACATGTCTATGAAATTGATGGCAAGGCGCCCACTGCACTGTTGAACCTGCGTATCGATATTCCCCGGGATGACGTCTGTCGCGTCAGGCTGCAGAAAGCCGACACGTTTGACGACGCATTCACCCCCATGATAGCCAATGACATCACCGACGATGACTGCAAGGTTGATTTGATTGAAGACGATTTATGCTATCGCCTGCAGACCGGCAAGCTTGGCCTGCGCGTCTACAAGGCCGATTTCAGGATCGAACTCTTCGACCGGGACGGCAACAGGATAACCAGCACCGGCGGGCGCACCGACAACCACTTTGGCATTAGCTACGACTCCTATCCCATGGGGTTTGTCCGCGACCGGCGTCACAAGTACTGGTATGCAGTGAACGCTTTTGACCTGACTCACGATGAATCCATTTACGGTCTGGGAGAGCATTTCGGCCCTATGAACAAGGTCGGAGAAACCCTCCGTCTGTGGATTACCGAAGGCGTCGGAAACTCCACAGGCCGGGTTTACAAGACCGTGCCGTTCTATGTCAGCACCCGCGGCTACGGTGTGTTCTTCAATCAGACATCTCCCATGACCTTCTGGGTGGGCTCGAAGGAAAAGTCAAAGATACAGGTGGCGGTGGAAGAACAGAAGCTGGACTATTATCTCTTTGCCGGCAGCATCAAGGAAATTCTCAACAGCTACACCAGCCTGACCGGTCGCTCCCCGGTACTGCCCAAATACTCGTTCGGCACCTGGATCTCCAGAATGTCCTATCAATCGCAGGAGCAAGTACTGGAGGTTGCAAACATATTGAGGGAAAAACAATTCCCCGCTGACGTTATCCACCTGGACGTGAGCTGGTTTGCGAACGACTGGGAGTGCGACTGGCAGTTCGACCGGAGACGTTTTCCCGACCCTGAAGCAATGTGCAGTAGACTCCATGACAATGGTTTCCGGCTGTCGTTATGGCAACAGCCTTATATACTGAAGGGAACTGCCCCATGGAACGAAGCCTGCGACAAAAACCTGCTCGCCAGAAGCAAAGTGCCATTCGCCTTTTGCGGGCAGTTTGAAGCGGCGCCCATTGACTTCACCCGGCCGGAAGCCGCCACCTGGTACAAGAACCGGCTGATCAGGCCACTGCTCGAAGCTGGCGTGGATGTCATCAAGACCGATTTCGGTGAAGGCGTACATCCCGCCATGCAGTTTGCCGGAGGCACCGGTCACGCTCTGCACAATGTCTATCCCCTACTCTACAACAAGGCTGCATTTGAAATTACACAGGAAGTTCATGGTGAGGATAACGCGATGGTCTGGGGCCGCAGCGCTTATGCCGGCTCCCAGCGATATCCGGTACAGTGGAGCGGCGATAATGCATCCACCTTCGGCGCCATGCAGGCTTCCCTTCGCGGCGGACTGGGTTACGGTCTCTCCGGGTTCGCCTACTGGAGCCAGGATACCGGCGGGTTTGTGGGAGAGCCCACCGATGAGCTGATGATACGGTGGACCCAGCTCTCCATATTCCAGTCCCACCTCCGTTATCACGGTTGTTACCCTTTCAGGGAACCCTGGCAGTTCTCTGAAGAGGCACAAGGCATCTTGAGGGAGTACCTCAACTACCGCTACCGGTTGATACCGTACCTTTACAGTGAGTCTATTGCAGGCGCATCGTCCGGTCTTCCCGTTCTCCGGCCGCTGGTGCTCGATTATCAGCAAGACCGCACAGTGCACGGTATGGATGATCAATTCATGTCCGGCCGCAGTATTCTGGTGGCACCGGTGATGCGGGAAGATACCAGGCGTACCTTCTATCTTCCCGAGGGGGTGTGGTACGACTTCTTCAGCAAAGAGCTTTTGGACGGCAGGCAATGGATTACACGGGATTGCCCCCTGAACAGAATCCCTGTCTGGTTGAAGGGCGGTTCTGTCATCCCGTTTGGCCCGGTCGTACAAAGCACCAGCGAATTAACGGATGACACACCCCTTGAGTTCGTTGTTCTTCTGGACAGCGACAACAAGGCCGCTGGTGAATTCAATATGAGCAGGCAAGCCTCTTACCTCATAACAGCAGAAAGCGATGGTGAGCGTGTACTTGTAACCATTGGCGAGGATTTACCTCTGGCAAAGGTCCGGGTGTTTGGGCAAACAGGGGAGTTTGCCAGTGATGATGTCGTGTTAAAGCCGGCTTGACTCATGCCGAGCTCCCGCCACAGGCCGACCACGCATCGATGAGCGAGGCGCAGGTCGCCGAATCGCTGGAACGTTAGATGGAGACCTGGCTGGCCTACGGTGATCTGTTCGGGGATACCCTGAACTGAATTCACGCAGCGGACTACACCCCGGCCAACGTCGCCGAGCCGGCGGGCTACCGGTTCGTTATCACCGCGTACAGTGCAAAGAGATAAATGACGGGAAGTGTTGGAATCGGCGCCGCGAATCCACTCGCAGCGAACGGCACAACCACGATGATCGTTTTTACCAGTCCAACGTGAACGCCTGGGCCATTGATCCGCGCTACCAGACCCGTAAAGTGCTGTACAACCTGTACCATGTCCTGAATCATGACAACCTGTTCGGCGGCGGCTATGCGGGGCAGGCACGGCGCATGGTGGACGGGCTCGCCGCGGAAATTTCCTGAATAACCACAAGAGCGAGGAGCACAGCCGGTGAAAGTCAGCGGAATGCTGGGCGCAGACCTGGACCAGGCGCCCCGGGCCATCGCCGAACTGGAAGCGCGCGGCTACGACGGCGCCTTCTCGGCAGAGATCAACAACGACCCGTTTTTCCCGCTGGTGGTGGCGGCGGAGCACAGCGAGCGTATCGCCCTGACCACGGCGATCAGCGTGGCCTTCGCGCGCAACCCCATGACCGTGGCCTATCTCGCCTGGGACCTGAACCAGTACTCCCGCGGCCGCTTCAGCATTGGCCTTGGCTCCCAGGTCAAGGCGCATATCACGCGCCGTTTTTCCATGCCGTGGTCGCAACCCGCGGCGCGCATGCGCGAGTTCATCGAGGCCCTGCACGCCATCTGGCACTGCTGGGAGACGGGCGAGAAGCTGGCTTTCGAAGGCGAGTTCTACCGCCACAACCTCATGACGCCCATGTTCACCCCCACGGATAAGGGTTACGGTTCACCCGGCGTACGCCTCGCTGCGGTCGGACCGCTTATGACCGAAGTCGCGGCGAGCGTCGCCGACGGTATGATCGCGCACGGGTTCAGCACGGAAAAATACCTGCGGGAGGTGACACTACCGGCGGTGGAGCGCGGCCTGCGGGAGTCCGGTCGGGACCGCGCTTCCTTCGATATCAGCGCGCCGGTGTTCGTGGTGTCGGGAAAGGACGAACAGGCCTTCGCGGCCAGCAAAGCCGCGGTGCAGGGCCAGATCGGCTTCTACGCCTCCACGCCCGCCTATCGCCCGGTACTGGAGTTGCACGGCTGGGGGGATTTGCAGGAAGAGGCCAACCGGCTCACCCGCGAGGACCGCTGGCGGGAAATGGGCGAGCTGATCACCGATGAGGTGCTCGAGACCTTTGCGATCGTGACAGAGGATATCGACGCGGTGCCGGCGCTGCTGCAAGAGCGCTTCGGCGGCCTGGTGGATACGTGGATGTGCACCGTCGACGCGGGGGACCGGGAACGGCAGCGGGCGCTGCTCAAGGCGGTGCAGGCGGATTGACGATGTTGTCGGGGAAGTTTGATCATGCATTTGAAGAGTTCTGGATCCCCGCATTCGCGGGGATGACGGCAGAGGAGCGGGGATGACGGCAGAGGAGCGGGGATGACGGCAGAGGAGCGGGGATGACGGCAGAGGAGCGGGGATGATCGCAGGGCTTTTTTTTCAAGCCGTCACCCCCGCGCAAGCGGGGGTCCAGCTCAAGGCAGGACAACCCGGGCGCACTCAAATGTACTTGTCGATAGGGACTTGAAGCTATGAACATCGAACTGACGCCGAAACAGAAGGCGCTGCAACAGGAAGTGCGGGAGTACATGAAAACGATCATGACGCCCGAGCTGCTGCAGGAAATGAAGGACGACACGCTCAAGGAGGGCGGCGGCCCGGAGTTTCGCAAGCAGTACGCGCGCATGGGCGCCGACGGCTGGATCGGCCTGAGCTGGTCGAAGGAGCTGGGCGGCAAGGAGATGTCCCATGTCGAGCAGTACATCTTCACCGACGAGGTCGTGCGCTCCGGTTTCGCCTATCCCTTTCTCACGACCGAGGCGGTGACACCGGTCATCGCCGCCAACGCCAACGACGAGGTGCGCGAGGAAGTGGTCGGCGGCGTCAAGCAGGGCAAGGTGGTGATCGCCATCGGCTACTCCGAGCCATCGGCGGGCACCGACCTGGCCAGTCTGAAGACCAAAGCCGTGAAGGACGGCGACCACTGGATCATCAACGGCCAGAAGATGTGGACGAGCCTGGCCAACTACGCCGACTACGTGTGGCTGGCCGCGCGCACCGATCCGGACGCCTCGAAAAAGCACAAGGGACTGACCATGTTTCTGGTACCGACGGACTACGAGGGCTTCTCCGTCACGCCGGTGCACACCCTGGGCGTGCGCACCAACGCCACCTACTACAATGACATTCGTCTGCCGGACAAATACCGCGTGGGCGAGGTCAACGCCGGCTGGAAACTGATCACCGGCCAGCTCAACATCGAGCGGCTGTCGCTGTTCACCCACGGCCAAGTGGATTCCCTGTACGTGGACACGTGCAAATGGGCCGCGGAAACCGACGCTCCCGGCGGCGGCAAGATCATCGAGCAGCCCTGGGTGCAGCACAACCTGGCGAAGGTGAAGAGCGGTCTGGAAGTGGTCAAGCTGATCTGCTGGAAGCAGGCCTGGGCCATGGACCAGGGCCCCCTGGACATGGCGGAGGCGTCCACCGCCAAGGTCTACAGCAGCGAGTTTTTCGTGGAGCTGTACCGCATGCTGCTGGAGGTCCTGGGCACGGCGGGCACCATCGCCGCCGATTCGCCGGGGGCCGTTCTGAAAGGCCGCATCGAGTTCCGCTGGCGCGTGGGCTCCATCCTGACATTCGGCGGCGGCACCAACGAGATTCAGCGGGACATCATCGCGATGGCCGGGTTGTGGATGCCCCGGACGCGTTAAAACCCTTCTGGATTCCCGCTTTCGCGGGAATGACGGCGGGCTGGATTCCCGCTTTCGCGGGAATGACGGCGGGCTGGATTCCCGCTTTCGCGGGAATGACGGCGGGCTGGATTCCCGCTTTCGCGGGAATGACGGCGGGCTGGATTCCCGCTTTCGCGGGAATGACGACGGGGTGGATTCCCGCTTTCGCGGGAATGACGGCGGGCTGAGCGCGGGCACGACGGCACTTGCCCTCGCCGTCACCCCCGCAACAGCGGGGGTCCAGAAATTGAACGGGCGCGACGGTAAGTAAACAGAGAGAAACACTATGGATTTCAGTATTTCGGAAGAATTGCAGAGCGCGCAGCAACTGGCGGCGCAGATACTGGGCGACTTCACCGCGGACGACAAGCTGCAGGCCGTCGAACAGCAACACGAGCGCTACGACCCCGCGCTGTGGCAGGCGCTGGCGGACGCGGGCCTGCTCGGCCTGGATATAGACGAGGCACAGGGCGGCATGGGGCTCGGCTATTTCAGCCTCACCATGCTGTGCGAGGAAGTGGGACGCACGGTGGCCCCGGTGCCGGTGGTGCCGGTGCTGGTGGGGGCCGCCGGCATATTGCGCCGCTTCGGCCGCGACAGCCAGCGCGACCAGTGGCTGCCCGGCATCGCCGGCGGCTCGCTGCTGGTCACCAGCGCGCTGGAGGAATACCAGAATGACGACCCGGCCGCCCCCGGCACGACCGCCGAGGCGGTGGACGGCGGCTACGCGCTCTCCGGCACCAAGATCTGTGTGGAGGCAGCGGCCTCTGCGGCGCGCATACTGGTATCGGCGGACGCCGACGGCGAACTGGTGGTCGCCCTGGTGGACCCGAAAGCCGCCGGCGTCGCGCTGAATCCCCA
The DNA here is from genome assembly GCA_034521205.1 of Halioglobus sp. GTDB lineage: Bacteria > Pseudomonadota > Gammaproteobacteria > Pseudomonadales > Halieaceae > Marimicrobium. Next base: position 491,174 of record JAXHMT010000004.1, on the reverse strand, counting down.
GGTGGTCACCAGCGGCGAAACCCGCCACGAGCTGGTCATGGACAGGGTGCAGGTGCCGGCCGAGGATGTCGTCGCCACCGGCGGCGAGGCCCACTCGGCGATGAGCGTGGGCCCTGCAGGCAACCCGCACCGCACTGTCGGCGACGGCGGTCGGCCTGTGCGACAAGATGATGCGCATGACCGGCCAGTACACCTCGGAGCGCGAGCAATTCGACCGGCCCATCGCCACCTTCCAGGCGGTGAGCCATCGCGTCGCGGACTGCTACATCGACGTGGAGTGCCTGCGCCTGGTGACGCAGCAGGCGGCTTCGCTGATCGATCAGGGGCGCCCCGCGGGGGACGCGGTGGCGATGGCGAAGCTGTGGTGCGGCGACGTCGCCCACCGCGTCAGCCAGGCATCCCAGCACTGCCACGGCGGCACCGGGGTGGACCGGGACTACCCGCTGTTTCGCTACTGCCTGATGGCCCGGCAGATCGAGCTATCCGCGGGCAGCAGTGCCCGCATCACCGGTGAGCTGGGTGCATCCATCGCCCGTGAGTATCTCGCGGCGGCGGGTTGAATGACGGCGGTTTCCGTTACGGCGAGTGCTTTTACCGCATACGCAGGTATTATTTGCAGCGCTGCGCCACTCTTTCGTAGCAGTCGCGGCCAGCTTTGACAGGTTGTAATTTCGGGTGATGAGTAGTCGGACAGCTGCCGCTCATTGCGGTGACGTGCCGTCCAGGTGCTGAGTAAACCCGCGTCCTTGATGGCTCGAATTATCGGATACGTTCAAGTAGGGAATGGGTATTGGACGTGCAACTGGCAGTGTTGGTTAGAAGCATGCTCGAGGGATTGAGTAAAGGCGCGGTGTGGCCCTGTTTCGGTATAGCTTCGGAATACGACTGGCCTGGTCCAAGGCTAAGCTTAAACATTGCCGGACGGCCTGCGCCGTTGCTTGCTTAAGCAACCCGGCGGGAGTTCGCATAAGTCGCCCGTACCATCGCCGTCCATATCCAGCTGGTCCGGGTTGGCTACCAGCGGACAATTGTCCACCGAATCGCCCACTCTATCCTCGTCCGCATCAATATGATACGCCGCGTCGTAATCTTGATCGTGTGCATCCATTATCGACTTGGCAATCGCTTTCAAGTCCGTGCCTGCGTAGACAGGACCAAAGCTATAGGTGGAAAGATCCACGTCATAAATCGCGTTCAGCCACACCAGCCGGCCCAGGTCCCGCAGTATGTTGCCCGCATGGCCCTTGGTATCACTGAAATGGAGCTCCAGCGTCGCCTATCAAATTAGCCACAGCCGGCAGTTCGCCGGCTGCAAAGCGGTTCCGCAGCTCCACCGCGCTCTGCCCGTAGGGTATGGCATAGATATCCACGCCCGGGTACAGCGCCCGCAGGGAGTCAATGAAATCGTGCCAACTCGTCGCGTGAAACGTGTGCCATGTGCTGGCAAAGGTTTCGGCATCGTAGTCTGCGGGCTTATCCAGCCACGGCAACGCTACGAAAAAGCGCGTAGTCGGGTTCTTCTCCAACGCATAGTCGATCCAATTCTCATAACCTTCCGTGGTTGGATAAACCGGATGGTAAGTCATACCGAACAACTCAACATCACCGCCGTCAAGGATGGCCTGGATTTTGTTTCTTGTGGTGGCATTTTCCCACAACGCCTGTGGTGCCCCATTCTGGCCGCCCGCGATGACTTTTGACTGGGTGTGACCGGCGATGCCTGCCGCCGCGCTATAGTTGGGCATGCCCTGGGCGAAGGGGTTGAAAAAGCTGTGGCCTATGAACAGTGAAGTGAAGCCCGGGTCGGGCACGTCCGCTGAGACTTTGGGGGCAGATAGCGCGATACAGAAAAACACGGCGAATAGAATCTGAAACGACCTCATGGCCTTCCCCCGAAATTTTTAATTACGTTTGCTGCCATTTTATACAGCAACAAACGTACTACGCCAGTAGCTACCTTAACTCCCGGTGCTGCTGGTCACCAGCGGCGAAACCCGCCACGAGCTGGTCATGGACAGGGTGCAGGTGCCGGCCGAGGATGTCGTCGCCACCGGCGGCGAGGCATTATCCGCCATGAGGTGGGCGCTGCAGGCCACGCGCACCGCACTGTCGGCGACGGCGGTAGGCCTGTGCGACAAGATGATGCGCATGACCGGCCAGTACACCTCGGAGCGGGAACAGTTCAACCGGCCCATCGCCACCTTCCAGGCGGTGAGCCATCGCGTCGCGGACTGCTACATCGACGTGGAGTGCCTGCGCCTGGTGACGCAGCAGGCGGCGTCGCTGATCGACCAGAGCCGCCCCGCGGGGGACGCGGTGGCGATGGCGAAGCTGTGGTGCGGCGACGTCGCCCACCGCGTCAGCCAGGCATCCCAGCACTGCCACGGCGGCACCGGGGTGGACCGGGACTACCCGCTGTTTCGCTACTGCCTGATGGCCCGGCAGATCGAACTATCCGCGGGCAGCAGTGCCCGCATCACCGGTGAGCTGGGCGCATCCATCGCCCGTGAGTATCTCGCGGCGGCGGGCTGACTCCCGCCCTTGCACTTATATCAGGACGGCCAGCGCAACGTGCGCGACGGGAAATAGAACCGGCACTCGCGCAGTACCCGCCGGGCCTGTGCGCTCTCGCCCTGTACCCGCAGCGCGCGTATCCTGAGGCGACAGGCGAGCTGGTTCCAGGGCATCGCTTCGCGGGCGCGGGCACTGTGCTCAAGCGCCTGCTCGAGATCGCCCGACAGCCCCGCCACCCACGCCCGGGCCACATCCCGCCAGGGCCCTTCGGGTGCGGGCTGCGGCGGGTCCGGCAGCGGATAGTCCCGGCGCGCCAGCAGCCAGGATGTCGCGTCACGGTGCACCGCCGTCCAGCGGCCCGTCTCCAGTAACCGGTGCAACTTGCGCTGCCCGTCGCCGCGGGTGTGGGGCCAGAGAATGAAGTCGGGGCCGGTGGCCTCGAGCCGTTCGAGCCAGTCCGGGGCCGCCTTCAGAATCGCCACGTAGTTGTAGTAGGTGTCGGCGTCGAACAGCGTATCGGCGCGCCCGTCGATATAGACCTTGAGGTCGCCATCGGTGCGCCAGTGCAGGTAACCTCCCCAGTTGTAATAGGCGAAGACCCTGCCGCGCATGTCGTTGGCGCGCATGAAGTTGACCGTGTCGACGGGGTAGCTGTACTCGGCCACCAGGTAGTGAAAGGCCGGCGCGGCCTGCAGCGGGTAGGGCAATAGACGCCAGGCGGCGAACAGAAACGCGATGCCCGCCAGAACCGGGGCGATGACTGTCCGTTGCAACAGCGGCCGCAGGCATAGAGCCACCAGAGGCGCCAGCAGCACCGCCAGCGACATGGCGAAAATCGGGATGAAGCGGCGGCTGGTGAGGGCCATCGCCAGCGTCAGGGCGGTCAGTGCGAGACCCTCCCAGGGGATGCCGGTGCGCCGGCGCACAGCGGGCACCATATACAAAAGCGCCGCCAGGGGCGCCCACTGGAATATGAAAAACAGCGGCGAGCGAATCCCGCCCGGGTCCGAGGGCGGCAGCCATTCGGCCAGAGTGCGAAAGGGCGACGTCTCGTCGAAGGCGTACTTCAGGGGTAGAGAAAGGTGCCATAGCCCGAGGGGTTGAGCAGCGCCGCGCCGACACAGGCGGCGCCCACGAGAAATGCGCCGCGCAACGCCGTCGGGCGCAGGTCGCGCCACGGAAACAACAGAATGGCCAGCGCCATCAGGCCGAAGAAAAAGCCGCCGTGCAGGTTCACCCACACCACGAACAGGAGGGCCAGCACCCACACGGAAGAACACCGGCCGAGCAGCAGAAACAGCAGTAAACCGAAATTGAGCAGAGTGTACAGGTGCGGCCGTACGTCGAGGAAGGGCGCGGCGATGGCCGCCGCCAGCACCGCGCAGAGGAAGCCGGCCATGTGGCTGCCGGTGCTGCGTGCCAGCGCCAGCTGCAACAGCGTGAACGTGGCGACGATGACCAGCCACTTCCAGTACACCAGCGACTCGACACCCCACAGGGACGCCCACCCGTAGTAGATGAGGTCCGACAACCACTCGTGGTTCAGCCAGTCGCTGCCGCGCTCGGTATAGGACCAGTCGTCCACCATCCACAGGGTGCCGGTCTGCACCAGTTCCCTTCCCGCCGCCACGTGCCACCACATGTCCGAGCCGGCCATTTCGGTGAAGCCGAACGACAGATACAACAGCGGGCCCGCAGCCAGCAGCAACAACAGCGCGGTGCGGCCATAACGGCCGTAAACGGGTGGGATCAGATCAGTGCTGGCCATGGCCGCTCACTGCACTACTTACCGGGCAACTCAATGCACATCTCAATGTACAACACGAAAAACCCGGATGTCGCCGACAAACAACTGGAAGGTCCCGTAGAAGCGCTTGTGCAGCACCAGTTCGGGCATGAAGTTGTTCACGGCCAGCGTCGCCTGTGGATCGAGGTGCGGGTGCCGGCCGGCGATGGCGTCCCGGTAAAAGGCCGTATACGACGGTTTCGTCTTCACCAGGCGCCCCGGGTCGCCCACCAGCGGCCCGTTCAGTTCATTGACGAAGGCGGTGTCGTACCAGTTCTCGCTCAGCACCAGGAAGTCTCCCCGGCGCAGCGTGGCGGCATCGCCCATGGCGTACTCGGGTCGGAACAGCATGTTGTGGCCCGGCGGCGGGTTGACGTAGTAGCTGGTGAAGACACGGGCATCGGGGTGGCGGGCGTACCAGGCGCGCAACTCGATACGCGGGTCGCGATGGTAGTCGGCCACCAGATCCACCGCCAGCGCCGCCTGCCACACGAGGACCAGCGCCGCCGGCCACAGTCGACGGCCCCGGGGCGTGGCGAACAGGCCGCAGGCAGCCACAAGCGCCGCGGCCGGCAGCAGCGGCAGGTAGTGCCGGTAGTAGGTGACGGGCGAGACGAACAGCATAAACAGCGCGAAAGCCAGCACCGGCAGCAGGCAGCACCAGGCGCGGGCATTACCCGGGTCGCGCACGATCGCCCGCAGCCCGGCCGGCAGGAACAGCCAGGCGGGCAGACCCAGGCCCACCAGCAGCACCAACGGCAGGTTCAGCAGGTTGCGCGGCAGCTTGTGCCAGCCGATGGCGCCGTAGGCAGTGCCGAATCTGCCATGTTGGCTGCCGAGCGTGTAGGCCGCCACAAGATCGATCTGGCAGATTGCCCAGACCAGCGGTGGTACCAGCAGCCAGGGTGCGATCATGCCCCGCCGGATGCGGCGCCAGGGTATCAGCAGGTACCAGGCGGCCATCACCGGGTAGAGTCCCGCCGCGCGAAAGTCGTAGATACTCATGAGGCCGAACAGCAGCGCGGTGCCGACCAGCAGCGCGACAATACGCCCCGCACCGAAACCGTGGCTGACGTAGCGCCACAGGCGCTCGGGCAACAGGGCAAGATAGGCCAGCGCCGCGAACACCCAGTACTTGGTCCACACCGCGGCGACCAGCAGCACGGGGCTCGCGCCGAGAGCGAGACGCGAGGGAGCCCGAACGGCGAAGATCAGCACCGCCAGAAACAGGTAGATGAAAAACACCGAGGGCGCGTCCACCGTGCCGCTGAACGATTCGGCGATGTGGAAGCCAGACAGCGCCACCAGGGCGCCGGCCGTCCACCCCACGGCCGGGCGGCCGGGCATCAGCAGCAGGCCGATGACTGCCGTCAGCACCGCCGTCAAAGCGCCGGTCACCGCCGAGTAGGAACGCGCCACCAGCAGATGGCCGGGGCTGTGGCAGTAGCGCTTGACGGCTGTGTGATCGCCGGCGATATCCGGCGGAGGCGGGGAATCAAGGGCGCTGGCAATGGCGATGGTCTGGTGGCCGATGAAGGGCGTGTAGTCGAAGCCTTCGAGGGCGGCGCGGCAGGAGCCCCCCTCGTCGAAATTGACCAGCGTGAAGCTGCCAGGGTAGTCCCATCCCCAGCCGACAGTCTGCGCGCTGTACAGACGCGGCACCAGCGCCAGCAGGAACAGTGCCGCCAGGCAGAGCACAGCGCTTTTGGGGTCAGGTCTTTGATTGATGATTTTTGATAATCCCCTCACAGGGGCCTTTGGGGTCAGGTCTTTGATTGATGATTTTTCCCTGATTGACCCGGAGCGCAACGATCGAGAATCATCAATCAAAGACCTGACCCCATTGTTATGACCCCATTGTTAGACGTAGCCGTGCTCACGGAACCAGGCGATGGAATCGCGCACCGCGGTCTCGATCGGCGTCTGCGGCAGGCCCAGTTCCTCGATCGCCTTGCCCGGGTCCACGTAGCCGTGCTGCAACACGTAACGGGTATTCTTGAACGTGGTCATCGGCGCCCTGCCGGTCAGCCCGGACCACAACTCTGCCAGCTTCGCCACGCGCAGCATGAATGTGCCTGAGACCTCCCGCTGCGCCACGTCGTCGATACCCGCGATCTCGCCGATCAGCGTCAGGAATTCCCTGTTGGTCATATTGCCATCGCGATTGGCGAGAATGTAGGACTCGCCGATGCGGCCCTTTTCCATCGCCAGCACATGGCCGGCGGCCACATCCCGCACGTCCACCGCGCAGACGCCCCCGTCCCAGTAATGTTTCATCTTGCCCTGCAGCGTGCGCACAATCATCGTGCCGGTCGGGGTCGGGGCCCGGTCTCCGGGACCGAAGGGCAGGCCGGGCAGGACCATGGTCACGGGCAGTCCATCGCTCACCATGCCCTTGACGAGCTGGTGGCTGATGAATTTCGACAGGATGTATTCACTCGCCCAGGCCCAGGCGTTGAAGGGTGTTTTTTCCGTGGCCCAGCCGCCGCCCCCGACGATGCCGATGGCGGCCACGCTGCTGGTGAAGACCACCTTGTCCACGCCGGCGGTCATGGCCGCCTCCATCATTGCCCGGGCGCCGTCGACATTGACCTTGAAGTGCAGGTCCGGGTCTTTCGTCCAGATCGCGAACATGGCCGCCAGATGATAGAGCTGCTCCACGCCCGTCACCGCATTCAACAGCGACGCCGGGTCCAGCAGGTTGCCCTCGACCACCTCCACATCCATTCCGTCGAGCGGTGAACGGTCCTCCCCGGGCATGACCATCGCACGTACTTCGTCGCCCCGCTCCAGGCACAGCCGGGCTACATGATTGCCGATAAATCCGGTCGCGCCGGTGACGAGTACCTTGGCCATAGCGATATCTCCAGTGGTTGGGGGTCAGGTCTTTGATTTATGATTTTTCCAATTCCGCTCACTATCGAATAATCCAATGCAAACTATTCGGCGATTTCTCCAAGCGTATACCCGTCACTCCGGTAGGCGATGATATTAGTTTCTCAGGCTCCTTGCATGCCTCGTCCCCCGTAAACTTCAAGCACAAGGTTCTGACCACCGGTCAGTACTTTCCTTGTAAAAACAGGGAGCTAGTTTGGGGAAATCATCAATCAAAGACCTGACCCCACCTCGCCGGCAATCCATTGCGCGCGACGGTCGCGCAAAAACGGCTACACTGGTGTGTGCAGGCCCCCGCGCCGTAACCCACCATGCCCGAGGATCATTACATGCCGCAATTTATCACCTCATTCATTGCCGCCGCACTTCTGCTCACACTAATGACTTCACCCGCCCGCGCCGAGGCCGAACCCTGGGTCACGGCGCTGGAAGAGGCCATTGCCTCGCGCGACGCGGACCAGCGCAGCCGCGACCGCTACCGCAATCCCTATGAGACCATGGCGTTCTTCCGCGTCAAACCCGGCATGACCGTCGCCGAGGGCCTGCCCGGGGGCGGCTGGTACACGCGCATCCTGGCCGACTACCTGGGCGCGGACGGCACCCTCTACGGCGTGGACTACGCCCATCGCATGTGGCCCATGTTCAGTTGGGCGACGGACGAGTGGATCGCCGAGCGCAAGGCCGCGATGGCGAACTTTCCCGAGCGCGTCGCCAGTTTTACCGACAACGGCCTGGAGGCGCGGGGATTTACCTTCGAGTCGGTGCCCGCCGAGGCGGAGGGAACGGTCGATCGGGTACTGTTGATCCGCGCGCTGCACAACCTCTTCCGCTTCGAGGAAGAGGCGGGCACGCTCACCGCCGCGCTGGAGGCGATCGACCTGATGCTGACGGACGACGGTCTCATCGGCGTCGTCCAGCACCGCGCGCCGGAATCGGTGAGCGACGAAAGCGCCCGGGGCCACCGCGGTTACCTGAAGCAGTCGGCGGTCATCGGCAGGTTCGAGTCGGCGGGTTTCGAGCTGGTGGAAACGAGCGAGATCAACGCCAACCCCAAAGACGATCCCGGTGAAGAAGCGATCGTCTGGCGCCTGCCGCCGTCACTGCGCGGCAGCGAGGACGATTCCGAGCGCCGCGAGAAAATGCTGGCAATCGGCGAATCGGACCGGATGACCCTGCTGTTTCGAAAAAAGGCGGACTGACGGGAGGCGGTCAGATCAGGTACTCCCCCGTCATCTTTTCCGCCTCCTGCCACAGGCGGCGGGCCATGTCGGCGTCGAACATGTGGTGGTCGCCGCTTACTTTGACCGGGTTGCAGTCCTCGAAATAGGCGCCGCTGACATCCTCCAGCGCCGGGCTGGTGGCGACGTAGACCTGCGTGGCCGCCCCCTGGGCGGGCGTCTTGGCGATGACGCCGCCGAACATGTCAAAGGCCATGCGCAACCACGCGGGTGCGGTGCGCGCGATATTCGTCTTCACCAGCCCCGGGTGGATCACGTTGGAGGTCACGCCCGAGCCCTCCAGGCGCCGGGCCAGTTCCAGGGAGAACAGGGCATTGGCGAGCTTGGAACGGCCGTAGGCCTCCTGGTGATCAAAAGTTCCCTCCCCGCGCAGGTTGTCGAAGTCGATACCCTCCGGCGGCGCCTGACTGTAGCCCGAGGCGCTGCCGACGTGGACGATGCGGCCGTCGCCCGCCGCGCGCATGTCGGGCACCAGGTGGTTGACCAGGACAAAGTGGCCCAGAAAGTTCACCACGAACATCTTCTCGATGCCGTTCACCAGCTCCAGGTCGCCGAAGGTATTGATACCGGCGTTGCAGATCACGACGTCGAGCTGCTCGCCGACGCCCTTCACGGCCTGTGCGCAATCCACCGCGGACTGGAACTCCGACAGCTCCAGCACGACCGGCGTGGCTTTGCCCTCCACGCTGTCGCAGGCGGTCGCCGCCTTTTCCATCGTGCGGCCGGTGCCGATGACGTGGGCGCCGCGCAGCGCCAGCACGCGCATGGTTTCGTAGCCGAGCCCGGAGTTGCAGCCGGTCACCAGCACCGTGAGGCCGGACAGGTCCATACCCGCGGTCACCTCCTCCGCGGTGGACTCGGGACCGTAGGGGCTGGTGGGCAGCGAACGGTCGATGGTCACTTCGGGGCCGTCGCCGCCCGCGCATGCGCCGAGCGCGGGGGTCGCGGCGGCGGCCGCGGAAAACTGTAGTAATTGTCTGCGCCGGATGGTCATTAGCCGAGATCCTCTGTGGTGTTATCCGTGTCAGTAAGTGTAGCTGGCCGCAGAGACAAGACACTAATATTCGTTTTGTTTATTGCATGATATTTAAAAATATCATGACGTTATTTCTTGATCTCCCGGTCCCGATCCCTATACTGGGAACCGTGGCGGTTATTGGATAAATACCAATTGAGGGCAACCGTCGCTCTTGAGGGAAAGCTGGCAGGCAGTTGTCAGAGGTGCCTGCCGCCAGGGGACGTATCCGGTTTGCGGGCCGGCTATCCTGAACTTGGGCAGAAAACGAAACGAGCTTTACCCTTCGAACGCCGTCGCTACCTGCCTTGCGACGGCGTTTTTTTGCTTTTCGAGCACGCAGCCAGACAACGGCGGGCGCCACCGCACCCTCGCCGCGGGCGGAATTGCATTGCCCATTGCGGTCAACACCGCAAATGCACCCACACCGTGTGAATAAGGTATCCTCCCCGGCACAACGAAACGAATTCCGCGGCCGCCGACAGCGGGCGGCGGCGCCATCCATAGTGGAGTCGACATCAATGGCCACGCTGAACGTCGCGGTCCTGGGCGGCGGATCCTGGGGCACGACCGTCGCCTCGCTGGTAACGCGCAACGCGCCAGTCACATTGTGGGCGCGCGATGCCGCAACCGTCGAGGAAATCAACTCACAGCACACCAACCGGACCTACCTGCCCGGCGCCACCCTGCCGGACAAATTGACCGCAACCACCGATCTGGCCGCCGCGGTCACCGACGCCGATATCGTGGTCATGGCCGTCCCCTCACAGTACTTTCGCAGCGTGCTGAGCGCTGCCCGTGAGCATATCCGGGCGTCGATTCCCGTCGTCAGCCTGACCAAGGGTCTCGAACTCGACAGCCACCTGCGCATGACCCAGATCATCGGCGAATTGCTGCCCGGCCACCCGGTGGCGGTGCTGACAGGGCCCAACCTGGCGCGGGAAATCATGGACGGCAAGGCGGCGGCAAGCGTGATCGCCATGGAGGACGAGGTCATCGTGCGGGAATTGCAGGCGATTTTCGGCAGCGGTCTGTTCCGGGTCTATACCAATACCGACGTTATCGGCTGCGAGCTCGGCGGCGTACTCAAGAACATCATCGCGATCGCCGTCGGCATGGGCGACGGCCAGGGGGCCGGTGACAACACCCGCGCCGCCCTGATCACCCGGGGCCTGGCGGAAATCACGCGCCTGGGCGTCGCCATGGGCGGCCGGGCGGAGACATTCGCCGGCCTGGCCGGCATGGGCGACCTGATCGCGACCAGCACCAGCCCCCAGAGCCGCAACCACCATGTCGGGGTGGAACTGGCCAGAGGGCGCAACCCCCAGCAGATCACCGCCGATATGGTCATGGTGGCGGAGGGGGTGAAAAGCGCCCCGGCGGTGATGGCGCTGGCCGACGAACACGGTGTCGAGATGCCGATCGCCGGCGAGGTCTGCCGGGTATTGTCGGGCGAATCCAGCGCCAGCCGCGGCTTCCGCGGCCTGTTGCGGGTCGGCACCGGCGCCGAGTGGGAACCTGGCTGAAAACGCAGTTCGCGCTGGCGCCGCCCGTTCTCCTGGGGCAGAATGTTCATCGTGGCGGCCGTCATGAATCAAGGGGCGCGACCGGGCCGCCCGGATAAAGACAAAAGAACACAAGACAACAATCAACAATAAGGCGGGGCTGATCATGGGGTTTTTCAGGGCGTTTTACTGCTGTTTCGCGGCGGCACTGGCGGTGTCGCTGACTCTCACCTGTGCCAGCACGGCGACAGCCAGCGAAGCCGTCATCAGCGCGCTTCAGGGCAATCCGGGGCTGCGTTCGGCGTCCGCGCTGGTGCTCGACGGCGAGGGCAACCTGATCTACGGCAAGGATGTGCACACCGAGCGGCCCATCGCGTCCATCACCAAGCTGATGACGGCGATGGTGGTACTGGACGCCAAACTCGAACTGGATGAACCCATCACCATCACCCGGGCCGATCGCGACACCATCAAGCTCACCGGCTCGCGCCTGGAGTATGGCGCCACCCTGAGCCGGGGCGAACTGATCGTGCTGGCGCTCATGTCCTCGGAAAACCGCGCCGCCAGCGCTCTGGGCAGGACCTATCCCGGCGGCATGGCGGCCTTTGTCGAGCAGATGAACCGCAAGGCCCGCAGCCTCGGCATGCACCACACCCGCTTTGCCGATCCGGCGGGGCTGCGGCCGGACAACATCTCCACCGCCGCCGACCTGGCGAAAATGCTGGCCGCGGCGCAAGAGTATCCACTCATTACCCACTCCACCACGACCACCCGCGCGCAGGTACGGCCCTATGCGAGCCGCGGGCCGCTGATCTACGGCAACACCAACCGCCTGTTGAAGAACAACAGCTGGGATATCGCACTCAGCAAGACCGGCTATATCAACGAGGCGGGCCGCTGTCTGGTGATGCAGGCCATCATAGAGGGTGAAGAACTCTCCATCGTGCTGCTAAACTCCTTCGGCAAACTGACGCCCTTCGGGGATTCCAACCGCCTGCGCAAGTGGTTGCTGGCCAACAGCTGATCGCGCCGCCACAGGAGCACCATGAACAACCCGCTATCGAAGATATGCACGGTGCTGGACTTCAGCGCCCCCGCTTTTGGTGCGTTCACGATCGCGGCCGTCCTTCTGGCCGCGCCCGCCCGGCCGCTGGCGGACCCCGCCGCGAGCGACGAGCCCGCCGACTTCCAGGCTTTTGTCGGCGTGCTCCAACTGGATGACCAGCGGGGCCAGTGGGAGGAAATCTCCGACGGCGACGTCGAGGTGGATTTCTCCAACCTGATCACCGGCGGCCTCGAAGCCGAGTACGTGTTCTACGAGGGCTGGGTGCACCTGGGCCTCAACCCGGGCGGCAGCCTCGCCTTCAAGAGCGACGACACGCGCTTTTCCGGCGGTGTGACCAACGAGACGGGGGGATTTCTGCAGGTAGCGCTCGACAACACCGTGTTTCTGGCCGAACTGCACCTGGGCGCCTATGTGCGCGGCCGCCTGCACGAGCGCATCACGGCCTACGCGGCGGCGGGCCCCATGGTGTTGTACGGCTATCACGAGGTCGATGACGAGTCCGTCGAGGGAAGCGAGGAGAGTCTCGACCTCTCGGAAAACGACAGCTCCGCTTTCAATATCGGCTACTACGGCCGTGCCGGTATCGACTTCGAATTCCGGCCCGACCAGCATTTCGGCCTGGGCGTGCGCTATTTGAACAGCGAACTGGACTTCGACCAGACGGTGGGCAACATCGACATCGAAGGCCCGCAGTATGTACTTACTTTCACGCGACGCCTCTGATCACAGCACCTGAAGATCATCCCTGTGGCACCCCCCGGGCGCAGGCATCGGCACCGCGTGCCACTCCCGGCTCTAATACGGTGCAGGTGGCGCCGCACCCGAACGGCGTGCTGTAATTCGGTATCCAATCCGCAGTTGATTCCCGGAGATCCGCCATGATCAAACGCCGCCAGATTCTGCAACTGAGCGCCGCCGCGCTCGCCACCCGTTCCCTGGGCCTCGGCGCCGACACCGGCGAGCTCGCGGGGACGCACACTGATCCGGCGCCCGATTCCCGGCTCCGGCGAATTGGTGCCGGTCATCGGCATGGGCACTTCGCGCACCTTCGACGCCCCGGACGACCCGGATTCCCTGGCCAACCTCACCGCCGTGATGCGGGCGTTCGTCGCCGGCGGGGGCACGGTCATCGACTCCTCGCCGATGTACGGCCGGGCGGAGGCGCGGGTCGGCGACGTGCTGCGGGCCATGGAGCCCAGGCCCGAGGTGTTCGCCGCCACCAAGGTCTGGACCACCGGCCGGCAGGAGGGCATCGAGCAGATGGAGCAGTCGGCGCGGCGCATGGGGGTGGAGCGCTTCGATCTCATCGCCGTGCACAACCTGCAGGACTGGCGCACGCACCTCGACACCCTGCAGCGATGGAAGGAGGAGGGGCGGGTGCGCTACGTCGGCATCACCACCTCCCACGGCCGCGACCACCGGGAATTCATCGAGGTGATGAAATCGCAGCCGCTGGATTTCGTGCAGTTCAGCTACAACATCGACAACCGCATTGCGGAAGAGACCCTGCTGCCGCTGGCCGCCGACCGCGGCATCGCCACCATGATCAACCGGCCCTACCAGCGCGGCTCCCTGTTCGCCGCGGCCAAAGGCCGCGATCTGCCCGACCTGGCGGGTGAAATCGACTGCGAAAGCTGGGGCCAGTTCTTCCTCAAGTTCATCGTCGGCCACCCGGCCGTCACCTGCGTCATTCCGGCGACCTCCGACGTGAATCACATGCGCGACAATATGGGCGCCAACTTCGGCCGCGTGCCGGACGCCGGCCAGCGCGCCGAAATGCTGCGGATTTTCGAGTCGCTGTAAATGGCCCGTACCGATGAGGACCCGTCCGCGCTGCAACGCCTGTTGAAACTCGCCAGCGATATTCGCCCCGACGAGGTGCGGGCGACCCTCGCCTCCTTCTCGCTGGTGCTCATGCTGATGGGCTCCTACTACATCCTGCGGCCCGTGCGCGACGCCATGGCCTCGCAGTGGACCGACGCCGAGGTGAGCTGGCTGTGGACCTGCACTTTCATCGGCAGTTTTCTTGTGGTGTCCCTGTACGGGCTCGCCGTTGCACGCGTGCGCTTCAAGTACCTCGTGCCCTCGGTGTACGGCTTCTTCGCCGCCAGTTTTGTCCTGTTCTATCTCGGCAACCAGGCACTGGCGGAGCGAACGCTCGTGGACAAGACTTTTTACGTCTGGATCAGCCTGTTCAGCCTGTTCCACATATCGGTGTTCTGGAGCTTCATGGCCGATACCTTCAGCAAACCCCAGGCCCTGCGCCTGTTCGGGTTCATCGGCGCGGGCGCCAGCGTCGGCGGTATCGCGGGCCCGGTCGTGGCCGGCACCCTGGTACAGGGCACGGGCAGCGACGGACTGATCCTGGTGGCCGCGACGATGGTGGTTCTGGCCCTGCCGCTGGTGGTCTGGGTCCAGTATCTCAAACTGGCCGACCTGGAGAACCGGGACGTGGCCGCGAGCCCCGGCGAGTTCGACTACATCGGCGGCAACCCGCTGGCGGGCTTCACGGAGTTCCTGCGCAGCCCCTACCTGCTGAGTATCGGCCTGTTCATCCTGCTCTACACGTCCATCAGTTCCTTCGTGTACTTCGAGCTGAAAAACCTGCTGGAGGACTACGATATGGAGGCCAGGACCCGGATCTGGGCGATGATGGACCTGGCCGTCAACAGCCTGACCATTGTCGTTGCGGCTTTCGCCACCGGGCGCATCGCCCGCCGCTTCGGCCTGCCTTTTACCCTGTCCATGATCCCCGTACTGATCGGCGGCGGCATGCTGGTACTGGCCGCGGCGCCCCTGGTGCCGGTGGTCGTCGCAATACAGATAGCCCGCCGGGCGGGCAACTATGCGATCACGCGTCCGGCCCGGGAAATGCTGTTCACCGCCGTCGGCCGGGAGACGCGCTTCAAGGCCAAGCAGGTGATCGATATCGTGGTCTACCGGGGCGGAGACATGCTCAACGCCTGGGCCTTCACGGCCCTCACCCAGGGCATCGGCCTGGGACTGGGGGCCGCGGCTCTGGTGGGGGCGGGCATCGCCGCCGCCTGGGCCTCTGTCGGTATTTATCTCGGCAGGCGCTTCGAGGCCTCCGAGGGCAGCCCCCGGGCAGCCCCGCAAGTTGAATAATTGAGCCGCGGCGCAAATCCCGGGGCCGGGGGTTACACAGGGCGATACCCCGCCGTGCCACGGGGTTTATACTTATCCACACATGCAACCCGTTGAGGTGAACCACGATGGCCACAGCTACAGATTATGAACTCGGTCCCAATACCTTTCCCCGGGGCTGGTTCATCGTCGCCGAGAGCTCGGAACTGGACAAGGGCCCCATGGCCGTGCGCTATTTCGGCCAGGACCTGGCCCTGTATCGCGGCGAGAGCGGCCGGCCCGTGCTGCTGGACGCCTACTGCGCGCACATGGGCACGCACCTGACCGCCAGCAACAGCGCGGTGATCGTCAAGAACGGCGAGCAGATCGAGGGCGACTCCATCCGCTGCCCCTACCACGGCTGGCGCTACAATCCCGAGGGCGACGTGGACGACATCCCCTATCACGACGGCCCGTGCCCCAAGTCCGCGTCGATCCGCTCCTACCCGGTGGTGGATACGATGGGCTGCGTCATGGCCTGGTACGACCCGGACGGACGCGAGCCCGACTACGACGCTCCCTTCCTGCCGGAGTGGGACGATCCCCAGTGGGTGCGCTGGGAACTGGACCACCTCGGGGAACTACCCGTGCATCCTCAGGAAATCCTCGACAACATGGCCGATGTGCGCCACCTGGGCCCCACCCACGGCGCCCCCAGTGAATACTTCGAGAACGAGTTTCGGGACCATATCTGCATCCAGCGCCAGGGCGGCCCCATGCAACTGTACAAGACCTACCTGTACACCACGACCTGGTACACCGGCCCCGGCATCCTGTTGTCGAAGCAGGTGTTCGCCGACAACGAAATCTACGAGCTGATCGCCAACACACCGGTGGACGATGGCGTGTCCAAGTGCTTTCACGCCTGCCTGTACAAGGGCAGCGCGCCAGAGGCGACCGCCGCGGACCGCGAGGCCGCCAGGCAAGCCCAGGCGGGAGCGCTGGAAGCCTTCGGCGCGGATTTCAACGTCTGGCAGAACAAGCGCCCGGCGCTGAAGATCATGCAGCTGAAGACCGACGGGCCCTTTCGCACCAACCGCCGCTGGTATTCGCAGTTCTACGCCAAACCCGAGGAGGTGGGGGCGATTCGCGACGAGGTGAACGGTATCGTGCACGTACAGGGTATGGCGACGCCGGCCGATGCCAGTCACGACATCGATCAGGGTCTGCCCATTTGATTCCATCGGGCCGGCGCCCGCTCAGCCGGGCGGGCCAGTCGAATCCCCCGATCGAGCACCGCGTTGCCCGCCACCATCCGCGGACCCGCGTCGGCGAACTCTCCGTGCGCGCTTGTGGTCTATTATTAGGCTCACAAACAACTCTGCTGACGGATATCCCATGAAAAAACTTCTGTGTGCGCTCGTCATCCCGCTGCTGCTGATCGCCTGCGCCACGAGCCCCACCGGCCGCTCCCAGTTGATGCTGGTCTCCCCCGAATCGGCCATCGTCGAGTCGGAAAAGGCCTATGTCGCCACGGTGGATCAGCTCGGCAAGGAGAATAAACTGGTCGACGATCCGGTGCTGGCCGACCGGGTGGCGACCATCACCGGCAGGCTGGTCACTGTCGCCGTCAACGAGTTCCCCCGCAGCGCCGACTGGGACTGGAGCGTGGCGATCATCGACGCGCCGGACACCGTCAACGCCTGGGCCATGGCCGGCGGGCGCATGGCCGTCTACACGGGCCTGTTCGAGAAACTCGAACTCACCGACGCGGAATTCGCCCATATCATGGCGCACGAAATCTCCCACGCCCTGGCCAACCACACGGCGGAACGCATGTCCCGCGCCATGGCCACGACCCTCGGTATCGTCGCCATCGGCGCGGCCTCCGACCGGCCCTCGGCCGCCATGGGCGGGGCGGCTCTGGCGGCCAAGCTGGCGCTGGAGCTGCCCAACAGCCGTACCGCGGAATCGGAGGCGGACACCATCGGCATGGAATTGGCCGTGCGCGCCGGTTACGACCCGGACGCCGCGGTCAGCCTGTGGCAGAAGATGGGCGAGCAGGGCGGCCCCAATCCGCCGGAATTTCTCAGCACGCACCCGCCCCCGGCCAACCGGCGGGACGCCCTGGCATCGATGATTCCCACGGTGCGCAAGCTCAACCCCAGCGGAAAAAAGGCCCCGGTGCACCCGGTCACGATCGCGCGCTGAGAGTTCCGGCCACGCACCTGCTCGATAGGCGTGCCGGCCGGACTGGCGCGGCGATCCAGGGGTTCGACAAGCTCCTAACGATGGAGGTCCTCACCCCGCGCCCAGGAGGCGTGGAAACCCGCCGGCACCCGGTGGGGCATGTCTACGCGGGCGATGGGCCCCCGGGCGATATCCCCGGCGTCGAACACGAGGCAGGCCGAGGTCCAGGTATTGCTGTCGGTGACCAGGGTAATGACGTAGCCGTCGTCCTCGCCGGCAGCGCGATCCGCACCGGCCCTGGGAGCGTACACCGCCTCGCTGCCGTAGACTCCCGGGCCGTAGTCCCACTGCGTACCCACTCCCGTGTCGTTGTCGTACTTGACCAGGCCGGTGAAGCGCAGCGTGTGACCGCCCTCATCGTACAGCGGTATGCGCTGGTGGTAGGCGTAGCGGCTCTTCACGCCATGGAACAGGGGATTGGACTGGTTGAACTCGGTGTTGAGGTCATCGATAGCGCCCTCGCGCACCTCGCCGGTGCGCAGATTGAACCGCCAGCGATAGGCGTTGGCCTCCAGACGCATGTAGGCGAGCATCGAGGCCAGCTCCCCCTCGCCCGGCTGCGCCGCGGGCATCGGATTGGTCGAGCGGCAGCCGTCCATGACGACCCAGTCGCCCTCCTCCCAGCAGTTGGTGACGTGCAGGATGTAGCACGGCTCGCATTCGAACCAGCGCACATCCCCGGTCGTCCCGCCCCGGGGCAGCAGGCCGAACCGCGTCGGGATATCCCGGTGGAAGGTGAGTACGCGCACGTTGTGCCTGCGCAGCACGTCGACGTCGTGAAACAGGGGCAGGTCGTGGACGATGAGATGGCGCTCGGTAAAGCCGATATCGTGGGGCAGGCGCGGGCCGGGCAGATCGATATCCACCTCGTACAACAAACCGCCCGCGGCATCGGCGGCGCCCACCGTCATATACGGCGGCTCGTCACCGTAGTCGAAAAACAGCAGTTCCCCGGTGTGCCAGTCCGTCTTGGCGTGGGCCGACAGTTGCCGCCGCCCGCGGCCGGCGACCTCGTAAGCGCCCCGCGTATCCAGCGTCAGCGGGTCCAGCCGGCAGGGGTCGCCGGCGTTGTACCACAGGGTTACCAGATCGCCGCCGTGCAACAGCAGGTCCGTGTTGGACGTATCCTTGATGCCCCGGGCCGAGACATCGAAGTCGAAGGGCCCCATCACCCCCGGCGAGCGGGAGTGGCCCTCGGCCTTTTCCCTGAGCAGCTCCGGTGTCTGCACGTAGCGGTTGCGGTAGCTCGCGCGCCCGTCGCGGAAATAGACGGCGTGCACCATGCCGTCGCCGTCGAAGGGGTGATAGCGGTGCGGCGGCTTGTACAGCGGGTTGGGGCCGTTGCGAAAATAGGCGCCGCACAGGTCCGCCGGCAGCTCGCCCTGTACCGGCAGCTCACCGGCGTGCACTTCCTCGACCGTGGGCGCATAGACGCCGTGGAGGTAGGGATTGTCGATCTCGTAGATCCACGCCGGCGCATCCTCGAACCGGCTCACCCGGCCCAGGCACTGCTGCGCAATGGGGTACTCACGTGTCATGGGATCAGTCATGGGGTCAGGTCTTTGATTGTTGATTTTCGATGATTCCACTCACTGGCGAGCAATGCAATCGAACGTATCCACCGATCTCTTTATATGACCACTCGTCAGCAATTTCCTTTAAAAAAACGCGGGAACACACTGTGTGCGCATCGTTGATCGAATACACAACCCCCTATCGTGAGACAGAAAGCAAAAACCCGAGACATCAACAATCAAAGACCTGACCCCATGAGTGTGACCATCAAAGACCTGACCCCACGGCTAGAAGGCCGGGATATCGGTCTGGCTGCGCCCGAGTATCAGGGCGTGGATGTCGTGGGTGCCCTCGTAGGTGTTTACCACCTCCAGGTTGACCATGTGCCGCATCACGGGGTATTCGTCGGAGATGCCGTTGGCGCCGAGCATGTCCCGGGCCTGCCGGGCGATGGCCAGGGCCTTGCCGCAGGAGTTGCGCTTGATCAGCGATATCAGCGGCGGCGCTACCTCGCCCTGATCCAGCATCTGCCCCACGCGCAGGCACGCTTGCAGGCCCAGGCTGATTTCCGTCTGCATATCCGCCAGCTTTACCTGGATTAACTGGTTGGCGGCCAGGGGCCGGCCGAACTGGCTGCGCGCCAGCACATAGTCGCGGGCCGTGTGCCAGCAGGCCTCCGCGGCGCCCAGAGCGCCCCAGGCGATTCCGTAACGGGCCCGGTTGAGGCAGGCGAAGGGCCCCTTGAGCCCCTGCGCGCCCGGCAGCAGGTGTTCGGCG
Source organism: Halioglobus sp. (assembly GCA_034521205.1). Taxonomy (GTDB): domain Bacteria; phylum Pseudomonadota; class Gammaproteobacteria; order Pseudomonadales; family Halieaceae; genus Marimicrobium. The sequence goes on along the minus strand of JAXHMT010000004.1, from coordinate 471,529 downwards.
GGAACAAATACGTCGTCCATGACGATCTCGCCGGTGACGGAGGCGCGCAATGCCATCTTGCCCTCGATGGGCGGCGCGCTGAGCCCCTCCATGCCCTGCTCCAGAATGAAACCGCGGATGACCTCGTCGTCGCATTTGGCCCAGACGATGAAAATGTCGGCGATGGGGCTGTTGGTGATCCACGTCTTGGCGCCGCTGAGGCGATAGCCGCCGTCCGCGGCGCGCGCGCGGGTGGTCATCGCCCCCGGGTCGGAGCCGTGATCGGGCTCGGTGAGGCCGAAGCAGCCGACCAGCTCGCCCCTGGCCAGGCCCGGCAGATAGCGGTCGCGCTGGGCATCAGTGCCGTAGGCGAGGATGGGGTACATGACCAGGGACGACTGCACGCTCATCATGGAGCGGTAGCCCGAATCGACGCGCTCGATCTCCCGCGCGATGAGTCCGTAGGAGATATAGTCGACGCCGGGACAGCCGTAGCCCTCGATGGTCGCCCCGAGCAGCCCGGCCGAGCCCATCTCCCGGTAGATCGCCGGGTCCGTGTGTTCCGAGCGGAACGCATCGCGCACCCGCGGCTGCAATTCGGCGGCGGCGAACTGGCGGGCGGAATCGCGCACCATGCGCTGCTCGGGGGAAAGCTGCCCCTCCAGCGCCAGGGGATCCCGCCAGTCCATGCTCTGTGCCATGCGCCTTGCCACCTCACCGTCGCGGGCGCCGCGCCCGCCAGAGCCTCACTTTAGGGGCAATCGGCGCGCGGGGCCAGCTCGCGCAATGGCGGCTGGTGTTTTTTTTCGCGAGACACGCGATCGAGGGCCCGCAACGGGGCCTCGCAGCGGGACCGGGTCCAAAATTCACGGCTGGACCACCTGGGCAAACCGTGTTTCGGGCCGCTATCGTCTATCATCCATGTCATCGGACACAAAGGCAGAAAGGAGCGAGCAATGAGCGAAAGACAGGTACTGAACAAGGCCAACATGGGAATCCGGGAGGGCCTGCCACTGCAAGTCAGCGAGGGCGGCATCGAGGAACTGCGCGAGGATATCCAGCTGCTCATGGACATCGAGGCCATCAAGCAATTGAAGCACGCCTATTTCCGCTGTGTGGATACCTGCAACCTGGAAGAGCTGGCCACCCTGTTCCACGAAGATGTGCAGGTGCGTTTCAAGGGCGGCCATTACGAGTGGAAGCTGGACGGCCGCGAGGAATACGTGAAGAGCGTCGGCGACGCCTTCAGCCGGGAGGCCGTGGGCCAGCACAATGCCCACCACCCGGAGATCCAGATACTCAGCGCCACCGAAGCCACCGGTATCTGGTACCTGGCGGACAACATGTGGATACTCAACCACAACGCCTTCACCACCGGCACGGCGCTGTACTGGGACCGCTACGTGAAGGAAAACGGCCGCTGGCTGATTCGCGAGACCAACTACGAGCGCATCTACGAGATCAACCAGAAGCTGGAAGAAAAGCCCAGCCTGAGTTCACACTACCTGGGCGCGCACGGCGGCGAGCCGAAGTTCTGAATTCCGCAATTCAGCCTTCCAGCCCCCGCAGATATTCCCGCAGCCGCTCCCCGGCGAGCTCGCCGAACAGGATCTCGCAGGCGTCGCGCAGGCCCGGCGCCGCGACGATTTCCTCGCGCCGCACGACCTGCTCGATCTTCGAGCGCCGGCGCATGAAGTCCTCCAGCTTGACGATCATCTCGCGGCCGGCGGCGAGCTCGATTTCGCAGCGCGTGTACTCGGCGTTTTCGATCAGCAGTCGCGCGCAGCTCGCGTCCTCGCGAATGCGTTCCAGCAGCACGAAGGCGCTCTCGCCGTAGCGCCGCCAGAAGCGCGCCGACAGCGGCTCCGACGACGAGGGATCGGTCAGGTCATCCAGCCCCAGCAACCGGGCCTGCAGCATGAATTCCTCCCGCAGGTCCGCGCCGGGCTCGCCGTACCAGGTATTGTCGCGCGCCGGTATCTCCACGCCCAGCCGGCTCACGTGTTCCGCCACCTCGTCCCCCACATTGAGGCAGTCCGTCAGCTTGCCGCCGAAAATGCTCAGGTGCCCGCGCGCGTCGTCGACCTCGATCACATGCTTGCGCGACAACTGCATCCAGTCCGCCCCGCCGTCCTCGCCACTGACGGCCAGCGGCCGCACGCCCACCCGTTCGGCGATGACGTCCGCGCGGGTCAGGGGCGGATTGAGGTCCAGCAGCGCATTGACGTTTTCGAGGATGAATTCCCGGTCCGCGTCCGTGACACCGACTTCCGGGTCCTCCACCTGGGTGTCGGTGGTGCCGATGCAGGTTTTCGGGCCCATCGGTATGAGGAAAAACAGGCGCCCGTCGCTGGCGAAAAAAGCCAGCACGCGCTGGTTGTCGGTAACCCGGTCGACGATCAGGTGCACGCCCTTGGAAAACACGTGCCGGTAGTCGGTGGATTGTCCGGCGGCGGTGTTCTGCGTGTCGGCCCAGGGGCCGCAGGCGTTGATCAGCACGCGGGAACGGATGTCGAACCCGGCGCCGGTGACGGCATCCCGGGCCCGCGTGACCCAGCGGCCATCCTCCCGGCGGCTGCCCAGCGACTCGACGTAATTGGCGGCGACGCAGCCGTAATCGAGGCTCTTGCGCACGAAGTTGAAAACGAAGCGCGCGTCGTTGTCGTACAGATAGCAGTCCGAATACTCCAGGCCGCCGGCGGCGCCGCTGGTGTCGATCACCGGTTCGGTCCGCTCGATGGCGCGTGGGCGCAGATAGCGCGGCGGACGCGTCGCGAAGCGGCCCATGACCCAGTACAACAGGCTGCCGAGATAGACAAGGAACGGCCACACCCGAAAGCCGCGCTCGATGGTGGTAAGAAAGCGGATCTCCCGGACGGTTGACGGATAGGCGCGCATAAGGCGGTTGCGCGAGCGGCATAGCTTGTCGACCAGCAGCAGCTCGCCGCTCTCGAGGTACTTGATGCCGCCCCAGACCAGGTTCGAGGAGTTGGAACTGACGCCGCCGGCAAAATCGCCGCGCTCGATCAGCGCCACGCGCACGCCGCGCCCCGCCAGGGAGGCGGCAGCTACCGCGCCGTTGATACCGCCGCCGACGACGAGCACATCGAACTCCCCGCCGGAGAGCTTTTCCACATTGCTGTCGCGCAGCGTCACAGGCCGTTACCTCCGGGCATTTACACCGCCGCCGCCGACGACGAGCACATCAAACTCCCCACCGGAGAGCTTTTGCACATTGCTGTCGCGCAGCGTCACACGCTGTTTCCTCCGGGTATTCGCATCACCGCCGGCGAGGGGCGCCGCGAATCCGCCACTTTACAGATTCCAGCGGCGCCGGCACAGAGCGATGAAGTCGCGGGCGCTGTCGCTGACGCTACGGCCCGCGCGGTAGTAGAGTCCCACTTCCTTGTCGATGGTGCCGAAGGAGACGTCGTCGATGATGCGAAAGGCCGCGCAGGTCGGGTGCTCCTCGAGCAGCTTGCGGTCGAGGAAGGTGACGCCCATGCCCTCGTTCACCATATGGATGCGCAGGGACAGGCTGCTGACTTCCCACACCGTGCTGAACTGATCGCGAATGCGCTGGATGGACGGCCGCAGTTCCGGATTGTCCAGCGCCGAGGTGATCAGGGGCGTGCGCTTCAGCGCCCGCTCGTCGCCGCGGATCATCTCGTCGTAGCGCGGGTGGCGCGGGCTCACCACCAGATGGCGCGAATCCCGGTACAGGGGCACGGTGTCGAAAGCCGCCATGTCTTTCTGGAAGGGTCCCCAGCCGAGTTCCGCGTTGCCGGAGAGCACGGCGGAGATGATGCTGCGGGCCGGCAGTTCGGAGATCATCATGCGGGCGTGGGGGTTTTCCCGATAGTAGGCGCTGATCAGCTCCGGGGCATAGAAGCGGTTGATCGAGGAACTGAGGGCGAGATTGAGGGTGTCGCGCTTGCCCTGCTTGAGCTGGGCGATATCCTCCAGCGTCTGCTGCTCGTCGCGCAGCATGTCCACGGCGTGCTCGAACAGGCGGCGCCCGACATCGGTCAGCCGCAACTCCTTGCCGCGCTGTACCAGCGGTGTGTCGAGCTTCGCCTCCAGCCCCGCCACCGCCTGGCTGACCGCGGACTGGCTGACGTGCAGGGCGTCGGCGGCGCGTTTGAAACCGCCCTCCTCGATCAGCGCGCGGAAGGCGCGCAACTCACTGTTTTCCAGGCGCATATCAGCCCACCTGATAGATTTATAAGTAAAATTAACTTAGCTAATTAAATTCGGTGTGTATACTGCGAAAAATTACCAATTTGAACAACCATTCTGTCCGGGAGGTGCGCGCATGTCTGAACAGGAAGCCATTCGCTCCACCGATCTCGCCGGCGTCGTCGTCGGCCAAACCGCTATCTCCGACGTGCAGGGCGACAAAGGCCTGCTCAGCTACCGCGGTATCGATATCAACAACCTGATCGATGTGCCGTTCCTGCACGTCGTCTGGATGCTGCTGTTCGACGAGTGGCCCGACGAACGACAGAAAAGCGCGCTGAAGGCATTCATGTGCCGCCATCTGCAGCTCAGCCACGCAGAGCAGGACCTGCTGCGCCACGTGGACAGGGATCTGCATCCAATGCTCGTGCTGCAGGGCATGGTGCCCCTGCTGCAACTTCCGCAGGAGGAGACCCTGGACGCCGGCATGGACGCCGAGCACGGGCTGTTCATCGCCGCCAAGATCACCGCCCTGGTCGCCGCCCACCACCGGCTGGGCCAGAACAAGGGCATCCTGCCGCCCACCCCGGGCAAGCTGTTTCACGACAACTTTCTGACTCTGTTCAACGGCCGCGCCCCGACCCTCGACCAGGTCAAAATGCTGAACGCCGCGCAGATCCTGCAGATGGAACACAGTTACAACGCGGGGACCTTCGCCGGCCGCGTCTGCGCCAGCACGCAGGCCCCCATCCAGTCCAGCATCTCCGCGTCTATCGGCACGCTCTTCGGCAGGTTACACGGCGGCGCGGACCAGGCGGCCCTGGAAATGGCCATGGAGATCGGCTCCCCCGACCGGGCCGAGGCGTACGTGCGCGACAGCCTGGCCAACAAGGTCAAGATCATGGGCATGGGCCATCGCGAATACCGCACGGTCGATCCCCGGGCAAAGATTCTCAAGCCGATGGCTGTGGAGCTGTGCCGGAACGAGGAAAGCGAGAATCTGCTCCGGGTCCTGATCGCCGTGGAGGAGGCCTGCCAGCGCGAATTTGCCTCGCGGGGCAAGGAGATCTGGGCCAACGTGGAATTTTACAAGGGGGCGGTGTTCCACAGCCTCGGCATTCCCACCCGCTTCTTCACCGCCCTGTTCGCCATGGCGCGGGTCTACGGGTATATCGCCCATTATCTGGAATTCAGCCGCGACAGCCGATTGATCCGTCCGCGGGCAGAATACATCGGGCCGCCGGTCGGTGAGCGCGACAAATCCGCCGCCTGAGCCGCCTGAATAGTCTTCCGGGCGCTCGAAGTCGGTAAAAGCCGGAGTGGACGCTGCCACCCGGGTGACAAGCGCATCACCGCGGTCTGTTCACGCGTCCGGAGCTACAGTATCCGGCAAGGGCTCGGCGGCCGGCGATCCGGCGACCAGCGCCTCGGAACCCGGTGCCTCCGGCGCCGAATTCACGCGGTAGGCCCGCTGCTCTTCGCGCAACTGGTTGAGCAGGATGCTCATCAGGAATTCCACCTGCCGCGAGGCGGCATCGCGGCCCTCGCGCAATTCCGTGCGCAGTTGCGACCGCATTTCGGGCAGCGTCCGCGCCTGCCACTCGACCCGCTGCTGTAACTCCGCAATGACCTGCTGCTGGCGGTTATCGCGCGACAGGGCAACTCCCTGACTCACCAACAGCGCGCACAGCAGCACCGGGACCAGCCAGTTGCGCCGGCCCGCGGCCACAACCGATCCGGCGGCGCGCGGCTCGGCGGCACCCGGCAGGGAGACGCCCGGCAGAGGTGCATCCACCCCGCGGTCCACCGGCGCCGCCCTGTCGGGTCGCAGCGCATCGTTGCAGGCCTCCGGCAACGTTTCGTCGCCCGGGTTCCCGATACGCGAAACGCCCCCGATGCGCGCCCGCGCCGACGGTCCGGAGACACCAGCCGCCGACCGGAGGGGCGGCTCCGGGGACACAGTCGCCGCGCCCGCGTCGCCACTTGCGGCGGCGACCCGAACTTCGGACATCTCGTTCGCCGCCATGAGCTGGTAAAGCTCCGCCTTGTTCAGCGCGTCCATCAGCTGTTCGTCGGTGACGTTCTTGGGGATCACCGCGACGGCGCCGAGTGCCCTGGCCTCGCTGGTATACCGTGGCGCCGCCTGGGAGGTATACATCACCACGGGGATACCGCGGGTCGCCTCGTCGCTCTTGAGCCGCGCGAGGACCTCGAAGCCGTCGAGTCCGGGCATGATGTGATCGAGGAATATGACATCCGGTATATGGCTGTGCAGCAGTTCCAGCGCCTGGTTGCCGTCACAGGCCGATTCCACCACGACATCGAACTGGTCCAACTGGCGTTTCAGCACCAACCTCGCGGTGCGCGAGTCATCCACTATGAGCGCGTTCTTGCCGTACATGCCCCGCTCCTGCGGCTGTTCGCCGCCGGTCCGATTGCCGCGCGGCGTGCCGGCCGCGCTGCCCCTGTCGGACCCACTGTAGCGAAGCGGCCCCGCTCGGCGGGAGCGATTTCTGGCGAAAAGTCGAGAAAATGCCGCCGGGCTGCGGCGCTGGTATCGACGTTTCCCTTGCTTAATTGCAGGAACGCACGGGGAGAGTCCGGCCCACTGGAACACGCCAAAAAGCGGCCGTCCCTGGCCAGGCTCGGGTGGCGACCTCCTGTCGCCACACGGTTCCAGTGGGCCGGACTCTCCCCGTGCTCGCGCCATCAGTTCATGCTGCGGCAATACTCGAAGTTCCACCGCTTCGCACCGCCGCGCCGGACGCGTAAACTCGGCCTCACGCCATCGCCCCGCCGGGACCGTTTCCATGCGCCGCAACCGTTTCACCATCCCCGCGCTCTGCCTGCTGGCGGGCCTGCTCGGTGCCTGCGGCGGCGGCGAGAGCAACGTCGAGGCCGGCAACCGCGCGGGCATCCTGCACTACGGCAACGGCACCGAACCGCAGGGGCTGGACCCCCACGTGGTCACGGGCGTGCCGGAGAGCCGCATCGTACACGCCCTGTTCGAGGGCCTGGCCGTGAAGAACCCGTACACACTGGAGCCGGAGCCGGGTGTCGCGCAGCGCTGGGAGATCAGCGACGACCAACTGACCGTCACCTTTTTCCTCAACCCCGAGGCGCGCTGGTCCAACGGCGACGCCGTCACCGCCGGCGACTACGTCTGGTCCTGGCAGCGCGCCCTCAATCCCGCCATGGGCAACCAGTACGCCTACATGCTCTACCCGGTGCGCAATGCCGAACGCTACGCCACCGGTGAGCTCGAGGATTTCGGCGAGGTCGGGGTCAAGGCGCTGGATGCGCATACCCTTCGGGTGCGGTTGAATGCGCCGACGCCCTATTTCATCCAGCTCATGGACCACTACAGTACTTTCGCGGTGCACCGGCCGACCATCGAGAAATTCGGCGCGGCGACCGACCGCTTCACACGCTGGACACGGGTCGGGAACATCGTCGGCAACGGCGCTTTCAATCTCAAAGAGTGGAAACTGAACCGGCGTATCGTCGTCGAGAAGAGCGACACCTACTGGGACCGCGAACGGGTAAAACTGAACGGCGTCGTCTACTACCCCATAGAAAACGTGTCCACGGAAGAACGCATGTTTCGGGTGGGCCAGCTGCACTACACGCAGAATGTACCGCTGGACAAGGTCCCCGTGTACCGGGCGATGAAGAACAGCCCCTATGTGAACGCGCCCTACCTCGGCACCTACTACTACCTGTTCAATACCGCCGAGCCGCCCCTGGACGATGTGCGGGTGCGCGAGGCGCTGGCACTGGCCGTCGACCGGGAGCGTCTCCTGCGCAGCGTGCTGCACAACGTCTACCGTCCGGCCTACAGCATCACGCCGCCGGATACCCTGGGCTACTACCCGCCCCAGGTGATCTCCCACGATCCGCAGCGGGCGCGCCGGTTGCTGGCGCGGGCCGGTTATCCCGATGGCAGGGGCTGGCCCGGGCTCGAGCTGGTGTACAACACCAGCGAGGGACACCGCAAGATCGCGGTGGCGTTGCAGCAGATGTGGAAGAATGTCCTGAACATCGAGGTCACGCTGACCAATCGGGAATGGAAGGTCTATCTCGATTCGGTCGATACCATGAACTTCCAGATGGCGCGCCGCGGCTGGATCGGCGACTACGTGGACCCGAACAACTTTCTCGACCTGTTCCTGTGCGGCGGCGGCAACAACAACACCGGCTTCTGCGATCCGCGCTACGACGACATGATCAAGCGGCAGGCCCCCCGTGCGTCGTCGCGGGAGGAGCGCTACGCGATCTTTCACGAGGCCGAAACCCTGCTGATGGAGCAGGTGCCGATCCTGCCGATCTACACCTACACCAGCAGCCACCTCATCCACCCCAGCGTGAAGGGCATGCCCTCCAACCTGATGGACTCGCTGAACCTGAAGTACGTGTGGCTGGACGCCGACTGGCGGGCAGAAGAGGGAGATCCACCGGGAGGCAGCGACTGACCATGTGGCGTTTCATTGCACTGCGGCTGCTGCAGGCCATTCCAGTCATCCTGGTGGTGATCAGCGCGACATTCTTTCTGGTGCGGGCGGCGCCGGGCGGCCCCTTCGCCGGCGAAAAGGCGGTCATTCCGGAGGTGCGGGCGGCCCTGGAAGCCCAGTACCGGCTGGATCAATCATTGCCGGCGCAGTACGTCGCGTACCTCGGCGACCTGCTGCAGGGCGATCTCGGCCCCTCCTTCAAATACCCCGGGCGCAGCGTCAACGAACTGATCGGGGCGGGGCTGCCGGTGACGGCGGAGCTGGGTTTGTACGCCCTGCTGGTGGCGCTGGGTATCGGCGGCCTCGCCGGCGTCGTCGCCTCGCTGCGTCCCAACACGGCGCAGGATTACCTTCCCATGTCCGCGGCGATGATCGGTATCTGCATGCCAGCCTTCCTGCTGGGGCCCCTGTTGCTGCTGGTGTTCGGCATTCACCTGGACTGGCTGCCCGTGTCCGGCTGGGGCGATATTCCCGGCGACAAGCTGCTGCCGTCCCTCACCCTCGGCTCCGCCTACGCCGCCTACGTGGCGCGCCTGAGCCGCGCGGGCATGCTGGAAGTCCTGAACCAGGACTATATCCGCACCGCCCGGGCCAAGGGCCTGCCGCAATGGCAGGTCGTGGTGCGCCACGGCCTGCGCGGCGGGTTGATCCCGGTCGTGGCCTTCCTCGGGCCCGCCTTTGCCGGACTGCTGTCGGGATCCTTCGTGGTCGAGACCATTTTCCAGATCCCCGGCCTCGGCCGCTTCTACGTACAGGCCGCGTTCAACCGCGACTACACCATGATCCTGGGCACAACCGTGTTCCTCTCCACGCTCATCGTGCTGTTCAACCTGCTGTCGGACATCATCGCCGCCTGGATGAACCCGCGCCTGCGCACTCAGTCGGGAGCGCCCGGATGACGGCCGGCGTCGACCTCGCCCGCGCCCCGGCGGGCCGATCGCTGTGGCAGGATGCCTGGTACAGGCTGCGCCGCAACCGGCTGGCGGTATTCGGCCTGTGCGTGCTCGCGGTATTCGCTGTTGTCGCGGCGCTGACGCCGTGGATAGCGCCCTACGGCTACGCCGAGCAGAACCTCGACCTGGGCGCCACGCCGCCCTCCGCCCGACACTGGCTGGGCACCGACATTTTCGGACGCGACCTGCTGACCCAGATCCTGTACGGCGGGCGCATCTCCCTGGCCGTCGGCTTCATCGCCACGGCGGTGGCCCTCATCATCGGCGTCACCTGGGGCGCGATCGCCGGCTATGCCGGCGGCCGTGTGGACGCCGCCATGATGCGCCTCGTGGACATCCTCTACGCGCTGCCGTTCATGATCTTCATCGTGCTGCTGATGGTCGTGTTCGGGCGCAACCTGCTGCTGCTTTTTTTCGCCATCGGCGCCGTGGAATGGCTGACCATGGCGCGGATCATGCGCTCGCAGGTGCAATCCCTGCGCCAGCAGGAATTCGTCGAGGCCGCGGTATCCCTGGGACTGCCGACCCGCACCATCATCCGCCGCCACATCGTTCCCAACGCCATCGGGCCGATCATCGTGTACACCACCCTGACCATTCCCAGTGTCATGCTGCTGGAGGCCTTTCTCAGTTTCCTGGGTCTGGGCGTGCAGCCGCCGCAGACCTCCTGGGGCCTGCTCATCTCCTACGGCGCCGAGACCATGGAGGAATATCCCTGGCTGCTGCTGTTCCCCGGCCTCGCGCTGACGCTGACCCTGTTTTCCCTGAATTTTCTGGGAGACGGCCTGCGCGACGCCCTCGACGTGCGCGGCGCCGGGGACTGACCGTGCTCAGCGTCGATGATCTCAGCGTCAGCTTCGTTACGCGCATGGGCACGACCCGCGCCGTCGACGGCGTCAGCTTCGCCGTCGAAGCGGGGCGCACCACGGCGATCATCGGCGAGTCGGGCTCGGGCAAATCCGTCGCCTGCTACAGCCTGCTGGGGCTGGTGCCGCGCCCGCCGGGGCGCATCGACGGCGGCAGCGCCCTGTTCGAGGGCCGCGACCTGTTGCAGTTGCCGGAGCGGGAATTGCGACGCGTGCGCGGCCGCGACATCGCCATGGTGTTCCAGGACCCGATGACCTCCCTGAACCCCTACATGACGATCGGCAGGCAACTGATGGAGCCGCTGCGCTATCACCGCCGTGTCGGGCGCGGCGCGGCGCGACAACGTGCGCTGGCACTGCTGGAGGAGGTGGGTATCCGCGATCCCCACAGTACCTTCGACAACTACCCCCACCAGTTCTCCGGCGGCATGCGCCAGCGCGTGATGATCGCCATGGCCCTGATCAACGAGCCGAAACTGCTCATCGCCGATGAGCCCACCACCGCCCTGGACGTGACCATACAGGCGCAGATACTCGAGCTGCTGGCGGCTATACAGCGGCGGCGCAACCTGGGCCTCGTTTTCATCAGTCACGACCTGGCGGTCGTGGCGGACATCGCCGATCACATCGTCGTGATGGAACAGGGCCGGGTCGTGGAAAGCGGCAATCGCGATGCGATTTTCCGCGACGCCCGGCACGCCTATACCCGCAAATTGCTGGCGGCGATCCCCGCCGGCGCAGGGCCCGATGCTCCCCCGCCCGGCGAGCCGCTGGTCCGTGTCAGCGACCTGCACGTCACTTTCCGCGACGGCCGACAGACCGTGAACGCCGTCAACGGCGTCTCCTTCGACATTCACAGCGGAGAGGTGCTGGGACTGGTCGGCGAGTCGGGCAGCGGCAAGTCGACCATCGGCCGCGCCCTGTTGCGGCTGGTGCCGGCAAGTTCCGGCCATATCGGGTTTCGCGGCACGGACATCACCCGGCTGGACGGCCGCGAACTCACCCGCACCCGGCGGCACATGCAGTTCATCTTCCAGGACCCGTTCGCCTCGCTGAATCCCCGCATGACGGTGCACGATACCCTCGCCGAGCCTCTGCTGCTGCACGGCCTCGCCGACCGGCGATCGGTGACGGAACAGGTGCTCAAACTCATGGACGACGTCGGCCTGGCGCGCCATTTCGCGCGCAAGTACCCGCACGAGTTTTCCGGCGGCCAGCGCCAGCGCATCGCCATCGGCCGCGCTCTGGCGACCCGGCCCGATTTCGTGGTGGCGGACGAACCCGTCTCCGCGCTGGACGTCACTATCCAGGCACAGATTCTCGATCTGCTGCGCCACCTCGTCGCCGACTACGGGCTGACCATGCTGTTCATTTCACACGATCTCGCGGTGGTGCGCCAGATCGCCAATCGCGTGCTGGTTTTGTATCGCGGTGAAGTGGTGGAGCAGGCGCAGACAGATGCCCTGTTCGAAACGCCCCGGGCGGACTACACACGGCGCCTGCTGGAGGCGATTCCGGGACGCGGACTGCGCGAGGCCCGGGGCGGCTGAGTCGCCGGTACCCGAGGCGCCGGCGGGCGGATCGCGCCCGGCGACCCCTTTTCGTCAGGGGCCGGCGGAGTTCGAGTTCGCCGACCTGGTCCGCAGCGCCGACAGCGCGACGCCCTCGCTTGTGGGAAGCAAGTCGGAATCCGCCAGGCGTATGTACACCTCCAGTTGGGTGTAGGCTTCCAGCTCGTCGCGGAAGGGTCCGACCACCGTCCCCTCGCGCGTGTTGAAGAACCAGCTGCCGCCTTCCTCGTACATGCGGCTGGAGCGAGCGCCCTGCCGGTGTTCGATGTCGGTTCTGCGTCCCATAGCGTGCGCCTCTGCTAATTATTGCTCTGTGCGTACGGTTCATCTTATACAGCTTGTCGCGCGCAATCGAAACGCCGATTGTGAGTGAGTTCGCAATTCGATGAAAATACGCCGGGTCAGCTGGCTGCGGTTCGAAGATTCGAATCAGAGCAGACTGCCTTCCCGGGAAGACAGCCAATAGTGTGGCACAGGGTATCCATTCTTATACTGTTGAGATACACAATCGGAAAAGAGAGTATACGCTGTCATTTGCGCCGGCAGCGCGCGGCATCCCCGGATCGCGGTGGCCCGCGCCCGCGCAGCACCGTCGCGTCCCTGCACCGCCCCGCCGAGGAGAAAAACTATGGGCTACAACTTCGACCCGGAATTGGCCGGCTTCGTCGACCTCGTGCCGGCCGGCACGCTGGATCTCTCGCAACCGGAGGAAACCCGCGCCCGGTTCAGCGACATGATCGAGGAAATCAACGCGGACCTGGACCACGGCGGCGTGGTTACCGAGGACCGGGACATTCCCGGCGCCGCGGACGGCCCGCCGGTTCCCCTGCGCATCTATACCCCCGCGCAGACCCCGGCTGAAGCCGCTCCCGGCATCCTGCACATTCACGGCGGCGGCTTTGTGGTGGGCAATCTGGACAGCGAACTCGGCACCTGCCTTGGTCTGTGCCGGGAACTGGGTGCGGTCGTTGTCTCGGTGGACTACCGACTGGCGCCGGAGACACCCTTTCCCGGTGCCCTCGACGATTGTTATACGGCGCTCAACTGGATTCACGACAACTGTTCGGCCCTGAACATCGACCCGGCGCGCGTCGCCGTACACGGCATGAGCGCGGGAGGCGGCCTGGCCGCCGCCCTCAGCCTGCTGGCGCGGGATCGCGGCGGCCCGGCTATCTGCTTCCAGTTTCTGGGTATCCCCGAACTGGACGATCGCCTCGATACCACCAGCATGCGGGAATTCGTCGACACCCCGATGTGGAACCGCCACAACTCCGAATTGAGCTGGGATGCCTACCTGGGCGCGCGCTACCGCCGCGGCACCGAAGACGTGCCGTACCTCGCCGCGCCGGCACGGGCGGCGGACCTGTCCGGCCTGCCGCCGGCCTATATCAGCACCATGGAATTCGACCCGCTGCGGGACGAGGGCATCAACTACGCGCGCGCTCTCCTGCGCGCCGGTATCCGCGCTGAGCTGCACAGCTTCCCGGGCACGTTTCACGGCTCCAGCCTGTTCACCCAGGCACAGGTCAGCCGGCGCGAGGCGCAGGAACAACTCGCGGTCTTGAGCCGCGCCCTGAAAATCGACCAATGACCTGCGACATCACCAATCGAGGTATGCAATGACTATCGACACCGTCCACCAACAGCCTCTCATGCCCCATCTGTTGATCGAGGGGCTGAATCGCTACAACGATGAACCCTGCCTGTTTCTCGGCGACAAGGTCGCCAGCTACCGCGAGGTGCGCGAGACAACCAGTCAGATGGTGCAGGCGCTCCAATCAAAAGGCCTGGGGGTGGGCAGCCGCGTCGCCGTGATCTCGGCCAACCGGCCGGAGGTGTTGTCCAACATCGCCGCCATGCAGCTCACCGGTTGTATCGGCACACCCCTGCATCCCCTCGGTTCGCCGGAAGATCACGCCTGGGTCATCGAGGCGGCGGAAATCGAAACACTGGTCTTCGATGCGTCGGTATTCGCCGATGTCGCCGCCGACCTGAAAGAGCGCGTCCCTTCGTTGAAGAATTTCCTGGGCTTCGGTCCCAACGAGGTCGGCGATGACTACCTGGCGCTCGCGGCCGGCTTCGAGCCGCGGCCGCTGGTCGCGCCGGACATCGGCCCCGACGATATCGCGTCGGTCAATTTCACCGGCGGCACTACCGGCAAGCCCAAGGGCGTCATGAGCCCCCACCGCGTCAGCGCCTACATGACCCAGATACAGATGGCGGAATGGGAATTTCCCGAGGACCTGCGCATGCTGATCGCCACACCCCTGTCCCATGCCGCGGCCGCTTTCTTCATCCCGGTGCTGCAAAAAGGCGGCGCCTTCTACGTCATGCAGGGATTCAGTCCCGACGAGTTTTTCGATACCGTGCGCGAGCACCGCATCACCTGCACCATGCTGGTGCCGGTGATGCTCTATTTCCTGCTCGACTCCCCCCGGGCCACCGACGGCAGCATGGACAGCATGGAGACGATCTTCTACGGCGCCTCGCCCATCAGCCCGGCGCGCCTGCGCGAGGGCATCGAGAAATGGGGCCGGATCTTCTACCAGTTCTTCGGCCAGTCCGAGGCCCCGATGGTCATCGCCAACATGCGCAAGGCCGATCACGACCTGGACAGACCCGAGCGGTTCGCCTCCTGCGGGCGCCCCACTCCGTGGATCCACGTGGCGCTGCTGGGCGAGGACAACGAGCCGGTGGCGCACGGCGAACCCGGCGAAATCTGCGTGCGCGGCCCCCTGGTCATGCAGGGCTACAAGGATATGCCGGAACAGACCGCCGAGGCCTTCGCCGGCGGCTGGCTGCACACCGGCGACGTCGGCAGGCTCGACGACGACGGCTTTCTGTACATCGTCGACCGCACCAAGGACATGATCGTCAGTGGCGGCTTCAACGTGTTCCCGCGCGAAGTGGAGGATGTGCTGGCCACCCACGAGGCGGTCGCCCAGGTGGTGGTGATCGGCGTTCCCGACGACCAGTGGGGCGAGGCGGTGAAGGCCGTGGTCGTGCTGAAACCGGATTTCGAACCCGGCGAGGACCTGGTTGCCTCGATGCAGGCGCACGTCAAAAAGGCCAAGGGCTCGGTGCAGTCGCCCAAATCCGTCGATTTCGTCGAGGCCATCCCGCTGACGCCGGTGGGCAAGCCGGACAAGAAGGCGGTGCGGGCGCAGTACTGGGAGGGCGCCGAACGCGGCGTGGGGTGATGCCGCAGGACGCGCTTCACTCCAGGGTGCACCGCCGGCCCGGTGTATGGGTGCCGGGACCGCAAAAGCGCCATCCATGGCAGCTCGGGCTCGGCCATCCATGGCCTCGCACGTCCCGGCACCCATACACCGGGCCGGCGTCGCGGCATCTGCTTGACCACCATTGCACCAATCGTCCCGCCTAGAGGGCAAATCATGCTCGATGAATTGAAACGAGCCACACTGGCAGCGACCTGCGCGGCGGCGATCGCCTGCAGCCCCGTCGATGACCCCAGCCTGTTCCCGGCCTACGACGCGGCGACCGCCGTGAAGCCGCCGCCCAAAGAGGCGACGCAGTACAACCCGCGGCGCAACCTCTACTGGGGCGACCTGCACATCCACACCAGCTACTCCACCGACGCCTGGACCAACGGCGTGCGCGCCACCGTCGACGACGCCTATACCTTTGCCCGCGGCGGCGAAATCGAGCACGCCGCGGGGTACGGCATTCGCCTGCGGCGGCCGCTGGATTTCGTGGCGGTCACGGATCACTCGGAATACCTCGGTGTGCTGCGCGCGACGGACCCGGACATGCCGTTGAAATCGCGGGGTCTGCGCGAGCGACTGCTGGAGGACGGCCGGCTGGCCAACAGCCTGCTGCTGGCGCGCAACCTGATCGGCTTCGACCTCGATGACGCCATCGTACCGGGTTGGGAGAAGATCAGCCGCGCCGCCTGGCGCGACATCGTCGCAGCCGCCGAGCGCTACAACGATCCCGGCCGGTTCACCGCCTTTGTCGGCTACGAGTGGTCCTCGATGCCCGAGGAGCGCAATCTGCATCGCAATGTCATCTACCGCGGCGCCGAGGTACCCGATATGCCCTTCAGCTCCGTCGATTCCGAGGACCCGCGGGATCTGTGGCGCGCCCTGGAGAATCAGCGCGAACAGGGCATCGCGGTCCTCGCCATCCCGCACAACGGCAACGTCAGTGACGGACGGATGTACGACGACGTCATGTTCGATGGCGATACGATGGACGCCGACTACGCCGAGCGGCGCATGGCCAACGAACCGATCAGCGAGATCTTTCAGGTGAAGGGCTCCTCGGAGACCCACCCGCTGTTGTCGGACGAAGACGCCTTCGCGGGCTTCGAGATCTACGATACCCAGCTCGCCCACTCCCAGGCATTCTCCGAACCCGAGGGCAGCTACAGCCGCGATGCCCTGCGCACCGGCCTGGAGATGTCCCACCGCGAGGGCTTCAACCCCTACCGCTTCGGTGTTATCGGCAGCTCCGACGGACACAACGCCAGCGCGCCCGTGGAGGAGGACAATTACCACGGCAAGCTGCCGCTACTCGACGGCAGTGCCGCCCTGCGCATGGGGCGCGCGACCTACTGGCCCGACAGCATGCCGGGCGGCAAACAGTGGAGCGCCGCGGGACTGGCCGCCGTGTGGGCCGAGGAAAACACCCGCGGCGCCCTGTTCGACGCCATGCGCCGCAGGGAGACCTACGCCACTTCGGGTCCGCGCATCGCCGTGCGTTTCTTCGGCGGCTGGAATTACGACGAGGACCTGCTGGAACGGGCGAACTGGATCGACGCGGCCGAAACGACGGGTGTGCCGATGGGCGGCGAGCTGCCCGCCGCCGCGTCACCGGCACCGAGTTTCGCCGTCTGGGCCATGCGCGACCCGGACAGCGGCAACCTGGACCGCATCCAGATCATCAAGGGCTGGGTGGATGATAACGGCGAATCCCAAGAAAAAATATTCGACGTGGCCTGGTCGGGCGAGCGCCGGCCGGACGCGGCGGGAGAGATCCCCCCCGTGGGCAACACCGTGGACGTGGCCAACGCGACCTACCGCAATACCATCGGCACGGATCAGCTCGCGACGGTCTGGGTGGACCCGCAGTTCGACCCGTCACAGGAGGCGTTCTACTACGCGCGGGTTATCGAGATCCCCACGCCCCGCTGGACGACGTTCGACGCCCTGACCCTGGGCATCGAGGCGCCGGAACCGACCAGCCTGCAGGAGCGCGCGGTCACCTCGGCTATCTGGTATCGACCTTCTGAATAAGGCAAAAGACCTGGTTTGAAGGCGTCGCAGGCGGTCAGCCGCGCTTTTGTGCGCGTCTGAGGACGATCCCTTGTGCATGGCAAAGCAGTGCCGCGGTGCCTATGCCATGACGGCCGCACAGGGAGGGATATGGCGCACTGGAACACGCCAAAAAGCGCACCTCCGTGTGCAGGCTCGGGTGGCGACGTCCTGTCGCCACACGGTTCCAGTGCGCCATGTCCCTCCCTGTGCTAGTGCAATCGGTTCAGGGGGCGTTCATTACCCCCGCGTAAGGGAGCTGTCGGGGCGCCGGCCGTTCGTTGTAACATGGGCCTTTTAATGCTTTTCAGGACATCCGCGTGAGTGAGCCCGCCACAGAAGCTGCCGAAATCCACAAGGGGCTCAGCTACCCTTGGGGTCGGCAGTGGGGCCCCGAGCCGGGCGAACCCTTGCAGATCGCCGAAGGGGTGTACTGGGCCCGCTTCGCCATGCCCATGTCCCTGGACCACATCAACCTGTGGCTACTGGAGGACGGCGACGGCTGGACGGTAATCGATACCTGCCTGAGCATGGGCAGTTCGCGCGAGACCTGGGAAAAACTGTTCGACGGTTTCATGGGCGGCCGGCCCGTCAACCGCGTGATCTGCACCCACATGCACCCGGACCACGTCGGACTGGCGGGCTGGCTGACCGAGCGCTTCGACTGCGACCTGTGGATGTCGCGGGAAGAATTTCTCATGTGCCGCGCCATGGCGGCGGATACGGGGCGTCCGGCGCCGGATGTGGCGATCCGCTTCTACCGGGGCGCGGGCTACGACGAGGAGCAACTGGAGGGTTACCGCAAAAAGTTCGGCAATTTCGGGCGCGCGATTCACCCGCTGCCGGACTGTTTCCGCCGCCTGGTGGACCGCGAGACCATTACCATCGGCGGGCGCTACTGGCAGGTGGTCGTCGGCAGCGGCCACTCGCCGGAACACGTCGCACTGTACTGCCCGGCGCTCAAACTGCTCATTTCCGGCGATCAGGTACTGCCGCGCATCACGCCCAATGTCAGCGTGTTCCCGACGGAGCCCGAGGGCAATCCGCTGGAGGAGTGGCTGCGCTCGAGTGCGCGCATAAGGGAAATGCTGCCCGACGACCTGCTGGTACTGCCGGCCCACGAAGCGCCCTTTCACGGCCTGCATGTGCGCATGAGCCAGGTCATAGAAAGCCACAAGAAGGACCTCAACAACCTGTTCGAGTTTCTCGGTGAACCGCGCCGCGCCGTGGACTGTTTTCCCGCCCTGTTCGACCGCGATATCGGCCCGGGCTCCATGGGCCTGGCGACAGGGGAGACCCTGGCCCATCTCAACTGCCTGCTCCACCGGCGCCGGATTACCCGCACGCGGGACGAGAACGGCGTCAACTGGTACCGCCAGGTGCCCGAAACCGGCGACGACAGCTAAAAAAGGCAAAAAGGGGGGGCAGAGCCCATAAAGGGGTCAGACCCCAATGGCACTTGACTTTAAGCGTGAATTGGTCTATGTCGTCATTCCCGCGCAGGTGGCGGTCCGGCGCTCCGGAATCCAGGTGATTCAACGTGTTGTGGTTAATAGATCCCCGCTTGCACGGGGATGACGGTCTTAAGTAAGTGGCATTCGGCTCTGACCCCTTTCTTGGTGCTACCGCGGCGCGATCTTGCCGAGGATGTTCAGCACACTCTCACGGTCCAGTAGCCGCGGCGCGGGGTAGTTGAAGCCCTCCGCCAGCGCCTGCTGCGTCAGGGTCTCGAAATCTTCCCGTTGCAGCAGTTCGGAACGGTCCGCAATACCGACCGCCGCCCGCAGATCCCGCACCGCCTGGATAAACTTCGTGGCCAGCGTCGATGGGTCCTCCGAACTGTCGCCCGCACCGACGAGTACCGCCAGGTCCGCCAGGTCCTGCTCCGCCTCTTTCTGGCAGAATTCCAGTATGTGTGGCAGCACGAGGGCGTTGGTCAGGCCGTGGGGGATGCCGTATTTGCCGCCGAGCTGGTGGGCGATGGCGTGCACGTTGCCGACATTGACCTGGTTGATGGCCAGTCCCGCGTAGTAGGCGCCCATGGCCATGCCCATGCGCGCCTCCCGGTCGCCGCCATCGTTGTAAGCGGTGACGAGATGGTCAAAGACCAGCTTGATGGCCAGGCGCGCGTCCGCCTTGCGCGTGTCGCGATCCCAGACACCGATGTAGGCCTCGATGCCGTGGGTCAGCGCATCAATGCCGGTGGCCGCGGTGATATGCTGGGGCAGACCCATGAGCAGATCCGGGTCCAGCGCCGCCGCCACCGGCAACAGCGTCGTGCCGGAGATAATGTTTTTCTCTCGCGTGCTCTCGTCCTTGACCACCGCGCCAATTGTGGCCTCCGAACCGGTACCCGAGGTCGTCGGTACGGCGTACAGGGGCAATGTATCGTGCTTCACCTTGCCGAAGCCCACCCAGTTCTGGGGCGAGTCATCGCTGGTGGCGGCGGCGGCGATAACCTTCGCCGCATCGATCGAGGACCCACCGCCGATGGCGAGCACGGCTTCGCTGCCGTGCTCACTTGCCACCGCCGCGCCCTCGGCGACCTGGCTGTACGTCGGGTCCGGCAGTACGCCATCGTAGTAGGCCAGATCGAGGCCCGCCTCGACGAGACCCGCGGCCGCCTGATCGACGATCCCGAGTTCCCTGAGCGGCTTGTCCGTGACCACCAGCACCTTCTTCACGCCGGTGCGGGCGATATGTGCACAGAGTTCGCGGGAGCTGCCGCTACCGGCGAATAGCATATGCCGGACGCCGGGAGACAACTTCACCACCGTTTTCATAAGCAGCAGGTACACGGAGTGCAGGAAACGTCTGAGAAACATGGGCATCGTGATTGTCCTTGCCGTGTCGGGTCTTCAATTCTATCGGGGCCGCCATACTAGCAGACTCGGCGGGGGGGAACACGGCCCGGCTCCGGCGTGTGGCGCGGCGAACTCCGGTTTCCCCCACGACTGGAGTAAGTCGCATGGCTCTGGCCGGTCGTTAAGGCTAATCGCGACGCGCCGTGACGGCGCCGGGGCATCACCGCTGGCGGTAGGGAATCTGGCAGTAGCTGACACCCCGCGCCGACGACACACCGCAGCTGTGCAGGTAAAGGCGCAGGTAGTTTATCGTTGATATTGCTGGTCGGGCCCGGATAGACATGCTCCAGACGCATGTCGCCCTCGACCTGCCGGGGCACGTGATGCCACAACATCCTGCCCTGTTGACGACTCGCTATATCTGGCTTTAATAGCGGACACTCAGGGTGCACGCGGCGACTGGCTGAATTCCTCCACAGGCCAGGGCGAGTCGGGACCCAGTGTCGAATTCAGGATGACCGGCTCGAAGATCACCGCAGTTACCAATCCGGGATCACCGATTGTCGTCTCCAGACTGGGATCTTCGACCTGCAACACCGTTTCGAGCTCGGCAGCCTGAGCCAGGCCACCGTCTATGTACAGTGAAAGGCTAATGGTATCGGGCCTGGAGATGGTAGAGTTGTTGCGGTGGAAATCGCCTGTCACAACGATACTGTGGCAGGTACCAGCCTGCTGGATTTCGCCCGAGAGCGTCACGGTGCCGAATTGTGCGGTAATCGTATCTCCACTGCGGCTGATGTCCCAGATATCCCCTGTTCTGCTATCTGGCCAAACAGGGAGTCGGGATCCGCCACACCAAACGTGTAGCGGCCGAATCCCGGCGAACGCGGCAAATCCCATACCGGTGAGCGTCCCGCCACCTGTCCCGTCAGGCACGTACTGCGTCGCCACGGTATGCACATCGCGATACCAGGCCTCGTAGCTGGCAAGCAGGGGGTCCAGTATGGCGGGGTCGGGCGGGTCGTCCCGCGTTGCCCCGGTGGGATCCAGGCCCAGATCGAAGAGGAATGGGTCGAACTCCAGGCCGAAGTTCGGCGGGATCTGATAGAGCCTCCAGTTGCCATCGACCGACAGCGCCGCATAACTCTTGGTACCAAACTCCCAGAAAAGTTCCTTTTGCGACACGGGCCCGCCCTGCTCGACAGCTGAGTAGAAACTCACCCCATCCAGACCGGGCGGCACCGCCACGCCAATTGATTCCAGTAGCGTGGGGTAGAGGTCGATGATGCCGACGGTATCGGAAACGACCTGCCCATTGGGACCGCCGTCGGGCCACTGAATGAGCATCGGTGTGCGCAGGCTGCCTTCGTTCAGACCTCCTTTTTTTCCGACATAGGGCGCATTGTTGTCCACGACAATATTCGGTCCGCCGTTATCGCTGACCACGACGAGGAGGGTATCCTGCATGACGCCGAGCGTCTCCAGGTGCCCGACTATCCTTCCAATATTGAAGTCCATCTGGTTGACCAGCGCCTGGAACCGGCCGAGGTCCGTATCCGGGTAACTTTGCGCGAAGTCGTCGCCCGGGGTGTAGGGCGTGTGCGGCGCATAGAACCAGAGGTTGACGAACCAGGGCGCGCCCTCGGCATTCAGGTCCGTGAGCACTTCGAGGG
The DNA here is from genome assembly GCA_034521205.1 of Halioglobus sp. GTDB lineage: Bacteria > Pseudomonadota > Gammaproteobacteria > Pseudomonadales > Halieaceae > Marimicrobium. The sequence goes on along the minus strand of JAXHMT010000004.1, from coordinate 449,717 downwards.
TCTTGTCGGTGAGTATGTCTGTCAAATGCCCGGGATAGTGCTGACCGGGCGGATTGTCCCCCTCCAGCCAGGGATCGGTATAGCGCGGTTGGGCCAGAACCAGTTCTCCGTTCTCCATCGCACCCGCGAGACGCCACTGGTTGAGAAAGCCGAACCAGTGATCGAAACCCTGGTAATCGGGCCATGCGGTGCGCTCCAGGTCTCCTATGTGCCACTTGCCAATGTGCCAGGTGGTGTAACCCTCCTGCCTCAGGATGTCGGGCAGGGTAGCGACCTGCGCAGATATGCCCTCCCCATTGGGGTCGTAGCCGAGGCGCTCCGGGTAGAGGCCGGTCAGAAGCGCCGCCCGGGGCGGGGAGCAGACAGGGGAAGCGTAATGCCGCGTGAACCGGACACCGGCCTGGGCAATCTGGTCCAGATTCGGAGTGTCGATACCCGGGTTGCCGTTATTGATCGATAATCATCGTAGCCCATGTCATCGGGCATGATCAGCAGGATGTTCGGTTTCCCGGTCGGGTTCGGGTCCAGCCGGTCCACAATGCCGTCGCCGTCCGTGTCCACATCCACCTCGTCCGGCGCATTGTAAGTCGCGTCGTGGCCGTCGATCACGCCCTGGGCCAAGGCCTTGAGATCGGTGATATAGCCCGGGTCGTAGTCGTAGCCGGAGATATCGACGTCGTAAATGGCCCCAACCCACAACAGTTCGCCGAGTGCGACGAGAATGTCTCCGGGTGTCGCGGCGTCATTCTGGAAGACGGCGTTCGCCGGAGCTCCCACCAGAGCGGACACGTCGGGCAGGTTGGACTGTTCGTAAAGGTGGTAGAGCTCCACGGCGGTGCGCCCAAGAGGCACGTCGTAAAAATCGACACCGGGGAAGGCCTCGCGCAACTCGTCGACAAGGGCGTGGACGGCGGCATGGGTCGCCTCGAAGTCGGCTTCGTACTGCGTGGCCGACACCGCCTCCGGATCGGGACTCCAGGGCGTGGTAATGAAAAAGCGCGTATCCGGGTGCTGCTGCAGCGCATAATTCACCCATTTCTTGTAGCCCGTCACGGAGGGGTGGGCGGGTGAGTAGGTCATGCCCAGCAATTCGATATCACCTCCGTCGAGTATGGCCTGTATCGCGGCGCGGTTCGCCGTGTCATCCCAGAGCGCCTGCGGCGCACCGTCACTTCCCGACGCAAAAAAAGTCGTGGTGCCGTGATCGGGAAAGCCGGCGCCGTGGGCGTGGAACTCAATGCCGTTGGCGAAGGGATCGAACAGTTCGTTACCCATGAACAGAGCGGTAAAGCCCGTGTTCACCGTGGACCGGAAAACCGCCTTCAGGGCCGGAAAGGTAGAATCCGCATGGTTCTCCACGGTGTTGGCGCCGACATTGAAAGAACACTCATTGTTCAGTGCTTTCTTGCAGTAGGGCGTCCAGCGTCGGAACTGCCAACCCGGGCGCGGTACGCCCGTGTAGGTCTCCGAGTAAGCGCCAGTCACCTCGTTTTCCGAGCAGTTGGGCAATCCCTGCTGAAAATCCTCCAGGTAGCAGTCACGCGTGCCGGAGGCGGAGACTATGTCTCCCTCACCGAATATGGCAAGCGGGTGCTTGCAGCCATACATTGTGAGTAACAATACAGCCACTAGCAGGATTCTTGATACGCTCATTGGGCAGTTTCCATATTCCACCTTTGCGTACCGGCAGGTACACAAGGTGGCCTCGCGAGAGGCTGTTGTTGTTTTTGCTAGTATCTACTATCGATATCGATTAAGCGGCGCTGCGTCCTATTTTCAATAGCAGAGTTGCCGGGCAACGGCAAGCTTCTGGTGCGCAGACTGTGATATTGATCACCGGGGAATAACGGCACAACCACCGGGCCGTTCAGTCGGGCAAGTCCCGCGGTTGCAGTTTCTGACCGGTGGCGCTGACGACAACCTCGATAGCGTCGAGGGGCGACGACAAATTCATCTGGAAGGCGACGTAGCGCCCTCTCGGTAACCGGCTCTTCACCTCCCTCGCCTGGAATTGGTTTGCCTCCAGCGTCGCGATCTTTACACCCTGGCGCAACACGTCAACCTCAACGGCCCCGTCATTCGCCGCGTAAAACGCGGAATCCCTGCAGTTCGCCGTCGTCAGTCAGTGAATCATCAGCCGTGACACCACAGCCTGCCCTCACGGAAAAAACGGTAGCGCTGTTCGTGTTGCGCCACCGCGCGCTCGTAAAGCGCCATGTCGAGCGGATTGTTCTCGGCAATCAGTTCACGCATCTCCTGGGTGACGTCTTCCTTCTCGAGCGTTTTATGGCGATTGATGTTTGCGTGTTTGAACTCGAGGCTCAGCCCGAGGCCCGCGTTGATCATTTCCAGGGATTCATCGAAGCGCTCGGCGATTCCGACGTATCCGATACAACCCAGCGGCATGCTTTTCAGTGCACGGTACTGCAGGTTGCGGGCCTTTTTGTTCTGCGCGAAGACCTCCAGTTGCCTGTCTGCGGATACGTAGGCGCGAATGTGGTTGAAATGCGAGATGACCCGGTCAACGGGGTGTCGCACGAAGGTCAGAATTCTCCGGCAGTCGACAAAGTCCGAGAACTGTTGCAGGTTGAAATGTCCCACCAGCCAGCTATCGGTGCGCTGCAATTCGCGGTAGATGGCGTACGGATCGTGCTGCTGGTACTTGTACTTCCTGATGATGTCGCTCGTTCTCGGGCCATCCACTCCATAATCACAGATAACCCTGTAGTTATCTTCCAGTGCATCCCTGATGCTGATGCCGGCCGTTTTTCTTATATGAACGAACAGGCCCGGTTGCCCGTCGTGGACCACCTGTCGGCACTCTGTTTCATTGGGTTTGTCCATCAAGGTGCATTCTCGCAACTTTCAACAGCCAAAGAAAATATGGGGTCCGGCGGCACCGCCAGCGAGGACTCATCAACGGGTGCGGTTACCGTAGCGCAAGCATATTGTGCTGTACATTCGGCGCACATCAGCTTGCGGCATTAACCCCCAATCCGGGGAAACAGTTGCAATCCGTGCAACCGCGAAAATCGGAGACTGCTGCAACCCGCCACATAACTCCTGTCCCAGCGCGTGATTCGACACACCACCTGAGGTAGCATTACTCGGATTCTTACCGTAGCAACTGCCAGACGCGAACCCCGTGACCAATTCTTCCCGACCAATGCCACTGATACACATCGGCTTTCCCAAGACGGCGACGACCTGGGTGCAGAAATCCCTTTTCCTGCCGAAGTTCGGCTTCATACAGGGGCTGGATCACGCCCAGATTCAGGGAGGGATCATTTCCCCGACCCCATTCATCTATAATCCCGAACTCGTCCTGCACCGCTATGACCTGAACATCGAAACCAGGACGAACGAGGTGCCAGTCGTGTCCTCTGAAACGCTCGCCGGTAACATCTATTGCGGAGGCTACAATGTCAAGCAGAACGCGGATCGGCTGCACGATACGTTTCCCGGCGGCAGGGTTCTGCTTGTTACGCGCGAACAAAAATCTCTGATCCGAGCACTGTACAAAACACTGGTACAGTGGGGTATGCCTCACTCGATCGACCGGTTTCTGTATCCGCTCGAGCCACACCGCTTCCCCCAGTTCACCCTTGACTATTTTCGCTTCGAACAGGTCGGCCGCTACTACATGAATCTGTTCGGAGAGGACAATGTTCTCATCATTCCCTACGAGCTGCTGCAAAGGGAGCCGGAACGCTTTGCGCGCGATATTGTCGAGTTCTCGCGCACTCCCGTGCCGTTTGAGGAGATATACGCCAACATCAATCCGGCACGACGGGTGAATACCAAGCAAGCCGATCAGCGCCATCATGTTCCAGCGCTGGTTTAATTATTTCTTTATTTCCCATGGGCTGAACTACTCGGGACTGGTCGCCTCGGAGGTCGGCAAGGGCATGTACAGGGTGAGACAGAAACTGGACTTTCTTCGATTGCCGAACTTTATCGACGAGCGCATGGAACGCAGCTTCCAACACAAGGTAGAGGAGCGGACGACAGGCGTATTCGTAAAGGGCAACCAGCTATTGCAGGAAATGTCGGGTTACGACCTGGGCGCGCTGGGCTACGAAGTCTGAAGTTGGATCATCGTTACGCGACGCAGCAACTGTCAGAAATGAGCCCGCAGGCGCGGGCTAAACCCGGCGGCAGAGGCAATGCGGGCAAGCACTCCTTGAATTGCACAGCCGACGGCCTGGCGCGGGCGCTGGCGCCGCCCGGCTCAGCCCAGTATCGCCGCAGCGGGCGTAAACTCCAGGCCGTGGGCGTCGGCGACCTCCTCGAAACACAATCTGCCCTCGTGCACATTGAGGCCGCGCAGAAATCCCGGGTCCTCCGCCAGGGTCTGTCGCCAGCCCGCGTTGGCCAGTCGCAGCACGTAGGGCAGGGTGGCGTTGTTGAGGCCAAATGACGAGGTGCGCGGCACGATGCCGGGCATGTTCGCCACGCAGTAGTGCACGACATCATCCACGACGTAGGTCGGGTCGCTGTGGGTGGTGGGTCGGGAGGTCTCGAAGCAGCCCCCCTGGTCGATGGCCACGTCCACCACCACCGCGCCCGGCTGCATGTTGGCGATATGGTCGCGGGTGACGAGCCTGGGCGCGGCGGCGCCGGCCACCAGCACGGCGCCGATGACCAGATCCGCCTGCAGCACATGCTTCTCGATGCTGGCCTTGTTTGAAAAAATGCAGTTGACCCGGCCGCCGTAGCCCCGGTCCAGCTCGCGCAGCCGCGGCACGGAATTATCCAGTATTGTCACATGTGCGCCCATGCCCTTGGCGATATACGCCGCGTTGTCCCCGACCACGCCGCCGCCGATGACGACCACATGGGCGGAATTGACGCCCGGGACCCCGCCGAGGAGGATGCCCTTGCCGCCGTTCTCCCGCTCCAGGCAGTGAGCGCCCGCCTGTACCGACAGGCGCCCGGCGACTTCGCTCATCGGCGCCAGCAGCGGCAGTGAGCCGTCCGCCGCGGCGACAGTCTCGTACGCGATGCCGGTGACGCCGCAATCCAGCAGGCGCTCCGTCAGCGCCCGGTCCGCTGCCAGGTGCAGGTAGGTAAACAGGACCTGGCCCGGTTTGAGCAGCTCGCACTCCGCGGGCTGCGGCTCCTTGACCTTGACTACCAGCTCGGCCTCGCCGTAGACCTCCTCGGCCGTATCGACCACGGTGGCGCCCGCCGCCCGGTAGTCGTCATCCGACAGGTTGATGCCGTCGCCCAGGCCGCTCTGGACCAGCACCTCGTGGCCGAGGTGGGCCAGCTCGAACACGCTGGAAGGCACCATTCCGGCTCTGTATTCGTTGTCCTTTATCTCGCAGGGAACACCGACTTTCACGTCTTTCTATCCTTGTGACCAGTTTGTCATCGTCTGGAAAATGATGATGGCAACGGATTCCCGGAACGGGTTGCCGGGCAGACACACGCGCGGGCATGCCGGCGGCACCCTGTGAATCCGTCGAGCGTCCCAGTCTACGCCATCGCGCTGCAGAGGCAACGTCCGCAACATTCTCCCGAACGTCCCGGTGCGGTGGCGGCGCTCAGATTTCCCAGTTGGGGACCTGGCTGTGCAGCTCCTCGTCCAGCCGCCGCGAAAGCCGCGTCACCGCCACGTGATGAGTCAGAAACACCTGCCCCGACAGGACCTGCAGGAATTGCGTGCGGCGCAACAGATCCATGACCGGTCCCTTGACCTCGGACAGGTGCAGGGTGATACCGCGCTCGAGCAGACGACTGTTGATGCCTTCCAGCACTTCCACAGCGCTCAGGTCGATCTCGTTGACACCGGTGCACAGGAGTATCACGTGCCGCACCTGCGGCCGTTGCGCCAGCAATTCCAGCAGGCGATCCTCGACATAGCCGGCGTTGGCGAAGTACAGGCTCTCGTCCACGCGCAGCGAAAGGATCTCCGGGCGCGTCAGCACCTGGTGCCGCTCGACGTTGCGGTAGTGGGCAGTGCCGGGCAGCTCGCCCACCACCGCCATGTGCGGGCGCGAGGTGCGCAGCAGGTGCAGGCCCAGGGACACCAGCACCCCGCAGGCGACGCCGGACTCCACCCCCAGCACCAGGGTCACCAGTATGGTGACCGACACGGCGCTGAAATCCGAGCGTCCGAAACGCCAGGCGCGCCGCACGACCGACAGATCCACCAGCGAGAGCACGGCGACGATGATCGTCGCCGCCAGGGTCGCCTGCGGCAGGTAGGCGAGCCAGGGCGTGAAAAACAAGGCTGTCAGGGCAATTCCCACGGCAGTGAAGGCGCCGGCGGCCGGTGTCCTGGCGCCCGCGTCAAAATTGACCACCGAACGCGCGAAGCCACCGCTTACGGGATAACCTCCGGACAGCGCCGCCGCCACATTCGCTGCCCCCAGGCCGACCAGCTCCTGATCCGGGGCGATCTTCTGACCACGGCGGGCCGCCAGGGAATGTCCCACCGAGACGGACTCAACGAATCCGATGATCGAGATCAGCAGCGCCGGATACAGCAGGGATCGCCAGGGCAGATCGCCCGGCGCGGATAGCGCGATCCGCGGCAGTCCGCCGGGCACCGCGCCAACCAGCGCGACCCCGCGCTCGCCCAGCTGCAGCCACCAGGCGAGCAGGCTGGTCGCGATCATCGCGACCACGGGGCCCAGGCGGGCGAGCACACCGGCGGCGACCGGCGCCAGTCCCAGCCGCGGCAAAAGTTCGGGCAGCTGGTGGCGCGCCCAGAGGAGGAATGCCACCGTGCCCGCGCCAAGACACAGGGTCGGCAGGTGGGCCTGCGGCAGCTGCCCCAGCAAGCCGCGGCAACAATTGCAGCAGATCGGCGCCAGCAGCATCGACGCCGATGATGTGCCGGAGCTGGCTCGCCGCGATAAGGACACCGGAAGCAGTAATGAAACCGGCGATCACGGGACGGGAGAGGAAGTTGGCCAGCAAGCCAAGCCGCAGCACCCCCCACAACAACAGCATGCCCCCTGACAGCAGGGCCAGCGCAGCCGCCGCCTGCAGGTAGCGATCACTGCCCGCTGGAGCGATATCTGCCAGTGCCGTGGCGGTCATCAGCGAAACTATCGCCACCGGGCCCACGGCGAGTGTGCGGCTGCTGCCGAAAAGTGCGTAGGCGACCAGCGGCAGCATGCTCGCGTAGAGCCCGACCTGCGGCGGCAGCCCCGCGAGCATGGCGTAGGCGAGGGACTGGGGAATGAGCATGAGGGTGACGATCACGGCCGCCACGCCGTCGCCGAGCAGTGCCCCGGTATCGTAGTGTCGACCCCACTCCAGTATCGGAAAGATGCGAGCGGGACGGCGCATCCCGGGTTCACATCGTTGGGGTCAGGTCTTTGATTGATGATTTTGACAATTCCGATTACTGTCGAACAATCTAATCCAAACTATTCACCGACCTCATCAACAGTATAATCGCCCCTCCGGTAAGGTGATAACGATAGCCGCTTGCGCGCCTCGTCCCTGCTAACTCCTGGCGCAAGGGTTTGGCCACCCGTTCGTACTTTCGCTGTTCCGGGTCTGTATAAGAAAATCATCAATCAAAGACCTGACCCCCAAAGTTCCGTTTACAGTACGTTGAGCGGCAGCTTGAGGTAGACGGTACCGTTGTCCTCCGGCGGGGGCAGACGACCCGCGCGCATGTTGATCTGCAGAGAGGGCAGAATGAGCCGCGGCATGTCCAGTGTGGCGTCACGCGCCTCGCGCATCGCCACGAAGTCATTTTCCGTAACGCCGGCCCCTACATGGATGTTGTGCTGCTTCTCTGCGGCCACCGTGGTTTCACAGGCCACCGCCCGACCTTCGGGGTAGTCATGACACATGAACAGGCGCGTGTCGTCCGCCAGCGACAGGACCTTCATGATGGAACGGTACAGGGTACGCGCATCGCCCCCGGGAAAGTCCGCCCGGGCCGTGCCGCCGTCCGGCATGAACAGGGTGTCGCCCACGAAGGCCGCGTCGCCCATCACGTGGGTCATGCAGGCGGGGGTGTGGCCGGGAGTGTGCAGGGCGAGGCAGGTCATTTCCCCGACGCGGTAGGTCTCGCCGTCGGCGAACAGACGGTCGAACTGCGAGCCGTCGCGGTGAAACTCACTGCCGGCGTTGAAGATTTTGCCGAAGGTTTCCTGCACGGTGACGATATGCTCGCCGATACCGATTTTCCCACCCAGCTGATCCCGGATGTAGGGCGACGCGGAGAGGTGATCCGCGTGCACGTGCGTCTCGATGAGCCATTCCAGGGACAGCTCATGCTCGCGAATATAGGTGACGATCTCATCGGCGCCGTCGGTGCCGAGGCGTCCCGCCGCGTAATCGATCTCCATGACCGGGTCCACCACGGCACAGGCGATGGAGTCGGGATCCTTCACCACATAGGAGAACGTGTTGGTGCCTGCGTCGAAAAAGGCGACCACTTCGGGATGGCAGCGCAGCTCGTCGGGAAGGGATTGCAGTTGACTGGTCATGGCGGACTCGGGTGAATCAGTGGTAGCTCAGTTCCGAGACTGGGCCGCGGAATACGCGATAGATATAGATAGTGTAAAACAATATGAAGGGCAGCGTGATGACTACGCCCACCAGCGTGAACAGCAGGGAGTCGACTGACGCCGAAGCCTCCCAGATCGTCATGCGCCCTATGACAATGTCCGGGAACACGCTGTAGGCCAGCCCCACGGAGGCCAGCACGCAGATCGCGATCGTACAGCCGAACGGGACCCAGGTGCGGTGGGCATCGCGCCGGCGATAGAGACGGTGGGCCATGATGGCGAAACTGAGCGCGCAACCCAGGGGTATCGGCGCCAGCAACAGGGCGTTGGACCAGTGAAACCACTTGTCGGCGATCTCCGCGCTCACCAGTGGGGTCGCGACGGACACCAGCACCAGCCCCAGGCCCATGGGCCACAGCGCCACGCGCGCCCAGTCGCCCGCCTTGCGCAGCAGTTGCCCCTCGGTCTTGAGCAACAGCCAGGCGCTACCCAGCAGCAGGTAGAGGGCGGGCAGCGTCAGGGCGATCAACAGCGAGAACCCCAGACCCAGGCGGCCCCCGCCGAGGCCGGTGACGTAGGCGCCCAGCATCCAGCCCTGGGCCATCGCCGCCACCAGGGAGCCGCCGAAAAACGCCCTGTTCCACAACTGGCGGCGGTGGTCGCCGGCCTTGACGCGCAGGTCGAAAGCCACGCCCCGCAGAATCAGGCCGAACAACATCAGGGTGACCGGCAGGTACAGGCTCGTCAGGACCAGGCCGTGCGCGGCGGGGAACGCGATCAAAAGCACGCCCACCCCCAGCACGATCCAGGTTTCATTGGCGTCCCAGAAGGGGCCGATCGAGGCCACCATAACGTCTTTTTCGGGCTCCTCGGCCAGCGGCAGCAGCATACCCACGCCCAGGTCATAGCCGTCGAGAATGACGTAAATCAGCAGAGCGAAGCCCATGATGGCCATGTACACAACGGGCAGCCAGTACTCCATCCTATACCTCCGCAGTCCGCGACCGGAAAGCCGGATGGGTGTCGTCGGGACTCGCCGACGCCGCCGGCTTGCTCGCCAGATTGCGCAGGGCGCCGACATAGGCCGCCAGCAACAGCACGTACAACAGCACGTAACCGAACAATGTTCCAGCGAGCGTCGCCGCGCTGTGGTCGGCCGCGACCTCGGCTACGCCCAGCAGGCCGTAAACCAGCCAGGGCTGTCGGCCGATCTCGGTGACGTACCAGCCGGCCAACACCGCCACCCAGCCGGAAAATGTCATCAGCGCCAGGGTGCGCAGCAGCGTGGTGCCCAATTCCCGCCGGCGCAGCAGGCGCCAGGCGGCCCACCAGGATACCCCCAGCATCGCCACGCCCACACCCAGCATGACCCGGAAGGCCCAGAACACCGGCGCCACCGGCGGGTGTTCGCCCTCGAATTCATTCAGGCCGCGCACTTCGCCGTCCGGGCTGTGGGTCAGGATGAGGCTCGCGGCATAGGGTATTTGTACAGCGAAGCGGTTGCTGCGGCTGGTTTCATCGGGCAGCGCGATCAGATTGAACGCGGCGCCGGATTCGGTCTCCCAGATCGCCTCCATCGCCGCCACCTTGGCCGGCTGGTTTTCGAGGGTGTTCAGACCGTGCAGGTCGCCGCTGAGGATCTGCAGCGGCGCCGTCACGGCAGCAATCAGCACGCCGGTACGCAGTACCTTGCGCGTACCCGGCCCCTCCAGCCCGCGCAGGATGCGCCAGGCGCTCAGGCCCGCGATCAGAAACGCCGCGGTCAACATGGAGGCCAGCATCATGTGCGCAAAGCGGTAGGGGAAGGATGGGTTGAAGATGATCTCCCACCAGCTCTCGACCATGAATACGCCGTTCTCCAGGCGGTAGCCCGCCGGCGTCTGCATCCAGGAGTTCAGGCTGAGGATCCAGAACGCCGAGAGACTGGTCCCGGCGGCCACCAGGAAGGTACTGATCAGGTGCATGCGGTTGGAGACCCGGCCCTTGCCGAAGAGCATGATGCCGAGGAACGTCGCCTCGAGGAAAAAGGCGGTGAGCACCTCGTAGCCCAGCAGGGGGCCGGCGATGTTGCCGGCGCGCTCCATGAAGCCGGGCCAGTTGGTGCCGAACTGGAAACTCATGGTGACGCCGGATACCACGCCCATGGCGAACGAGAGGGCGAACACCTTTACCCAGAAGAAATAGGCGTATTCCCAGTCCCGGTCGCCGCCCACAGTAAAGCGCCAGCGAAAATACAACAGGATCCACGCCAGGCCCATGGTGACGGCCGGGAACAGAATGTGGAAACTGATGTTGGCGGCGAACTGGATGCGCGCCAGCAGCAGGGGATCGATGTCCAGGCGGCCCTCCTTGCATTCTCTGCTGATGTGCAAAACGCCCCGACCGGTTCATCCCGGGCGAGCCCTGCACCAGTTCCCATTTTAACGCTCGGGAACCCCGCAACCTATTGTTTTGGCAAATTGATGCTCAGGGAGCGGCGGGCGGCGCCGGCAGCCTGAGGGCGAGGAGCGCGGCCGTGCAGATGGCCGCGATAAGCCCGATCAGTACCAGCTCGTAGCTCCCGGTGCGATCGTAGACATAGCCCGCCAGCGGCGCGCCGACCAGACCGAAGGGCAGGAACATGGGCATCTGGGCGCCGGTAACCTGACCGATGTGCGCCGCGTCGAAATAGCGGCTGTTGAGGAAGGGGTGTATCGGCAGAAACGCGCCGCTGCTGAAACCCAGCACGCACATGGCGATAATCGCCGCGAATGCGCCCTCCGCCACCAGCAACAGCAAGAAGCCCAGCACCTGCAGCGCCAGGATTCCCGCCGCCAGCCACCTCGCGCGGTTGCGAATCGCGTCTCCCAGCCACGCGACACCGACCTTGCCAACGAAGCCGGAAGCACCCGCGAAGGACAGGAACATGCCGGCCTGCGCCACCGAAAACCCCTCGCTGGCAAAATGCACGGGATAGCTGATCGCCGCGACGATAGCGGCATTGAGACCGAGCGCCATGCACAGACCGATCAGCCAGAAAGCCGGTTGGCGGTAGATCGTGCCGCCTGCCCGGACATGTCCGTCCGCGGGTACGCCGACGACCCCGGCTGGAACGGCCGCCAGCGCCACCACCCAGAGTATCACCAGCAGCACGGCGGCGAGCCCGGCCAGTGCCTCGCGCCAGTCCAGCACGGCGAGTAGCGCGCCGGTTGCCGGCGGCAGGGTTACCGTGGCGAAACTGATGCCGATCGCCGCGATCGACAGTGCCCGTGCCTCCCTGCCGGGGTACAGCTTCACCATCAGGCCGTTGACCACCACCGGCCCGTACATGACGGCACCGACAACAAACAATCCGAACCCCAGCGCGGCGAGTGGCAGTGTCGGCGCCCGGCTGATCGCCAGCAGTGAGCCCATCGCGATACAGATGCCAGCGAGAATGATGCGCCTGATAGGCAAACGGTCCACCAGGGGACCGATGAGCGGCGACGCGATACCGGGGATCAACAACAGCGCGACGGGGCCGAGGTTGAGGACGGCCACGCCGACGCCGAACTCCCGCGATAGCGGCTCCACGAAAAAGCCGTAGATTCCGATGAGACCCGCACCCAGGCCGAGGAAGAACATGCCCGCGACGGCGGGCATCCAGGTTTTCAGTGTCTGCACGGGGCGCACTCAGCGGCCATGGGGGTCACGGCCATGGGGGTCAGGTCTTTGATTGATGATTTCGGCTCAATCAAATAACCCAGCTACCTTTCAGATAAACCTTGCGTGTCCAATCAAAAAGCTCGATTCGACCAAAAGGTAAATCATCAATCAAAGACCTGACCCCACAGGGTTGACCCCCAGGGTCAAGCGGCTTTTTTCGGGCCGCCGTTCTCGCCCGGCCAGCGCGATCCGGAGATGGTGTCGGCGAAGGGCAGGAAGGCGTCGGCGTCCAGTTCCCCGGCGATCGTCATCTCCCGCTCGAGGAAGATCGGCCACCACAGGTAGGACTCTACCATTGCGCGCATGGGCAACAGGCTTGTCAGCGGATCCCAGGGGCTGTCGCGCAGAATCAGCTCGCCCTCGACGTTTTCGCGATGTGCCGTGCCGTATTTGCTGCGCACGCGCACCACGTGTGGCGGATAGTCAAAGCCGGTCGCGGGACCGCCGACACTGACCGCACGGGAATATTTGATCCACCACTCATTCTGCTCGAACTCCGGGCCGGGATCCGCGGGGCCGGTGGAGACGCCCTTGTACTCGACAAAGGTATAGCCCTGGTGTATGCACCGGGCCGAAACCTGGGGACCGAGACGATAGTATTCGATGGTACACGGATACTTCGGCTGACCGTTGGTCTCCTGGCTGATAAAAATCGCCGACTCCTGGTCGATGCCGTAACCGAGGGTGAATTCGCCGTCGACGCCGTCGAAGCGGGCATCGACGCTGGTGACGATACCGTACTCCGGCTCATCGGGTACCGGAAAGTTGTAGATGGTCAGCCGCACATTGGGCTCGGCGCCCGGCTCGATACCCGGCGGCAGCAGCGCTGCAATCTTGTCGGGATCGGTCCGGTAGACCAGCTTCAGCATGGGCCAGTTGACGATATCTCCCGGATTCCCCTGGGGCGCGCCTGTTGCGTCTGTCATGATGTTATTACCTCGTTGTGATTGGTTCCTGTCGGCCGTCGCGGCCTTGTGTCCACCTGCTTCGCCCTGGCTAGCCCACCATCTCCGGACGGGACGTAACCGATTCCGGCATGTCGGCGACGGCCGGGTAGAACTGTCGCACCCATTTGCGAAACGTCACCAGGGTCTCGTCACCCTTGCAGAATACGGGGCGGCGCTTGTGTACCTTGTTGGCCCATATCGGGTAATCGTCACTGAGACCGTCGATGATGCCCTTCATGACCTCATCACCGGCGACATCCTCGATCTCGCGCCGCACGATCAGCGTCCAGCGCATGAAGGTCTCGTGTCTGCTGACGGGCTGCGCGCTGTTGTACATGATCATCTCGGCGTCGGGCCCGTAGGTCGTGCGCACCATGGCGAATCCCGGGCTGTAGGTGATCGCGTGCAGGTGCGACGGATAGTCCGCGTTGGCCATGTCCGAATGCAGGTGCATCGTCCGGCCATCCTCGTCGATGGAGACACTGGAGTCCGGCACCGACATCTGGCCGTGGACGAATTGAAAGTGCACCGGGTCGCAGGAGTTCTCGCAGATATCCTGTACGTGGGCCGGGACCAGGTGTTCGGTGTAGCGCGGCGACGTCCAGGCGGGATCGCCGAGCTCGGGCAGATCGGGCAGCCCCCACCGGGGCGCCGTGTTCTCGGGGTGGAACCAGACGTAAATCTCGCCGTTTTTCTCCTGCACGTGCCATGTGCGGATGCGCGCCCGCTCGGGAATCTCGTCGCAGTAGGGAATCTTGACGCAGCGGCCGTCCTCCGCGCCGAACTGCCAGCCGTGGAAGGGGCAGCGCACGGTCTCGCCGATGACCCGGCCCTCGTGACCCAGATGCGCGCCCAGATGCGGGCAGAAAGCATCCTGCAGGGCGACCGCGCCGGAACGCGTCCGGTACAGCACCAGTTCGCGATCAAAGGCCCGCACGGCCTTGACTTCACCGACGGCGAGGTGTTGCGACCGCTCCACCGAGTACCAGCCCATGGGAAACCCGGGGGTCGTGTTGGTTTGCGATTCACAGGGTTCGACAATCGTCACGTCACTTCTCCCAAAACTGTCCCGATCGCAGACACGATCAGTGGAAAATGGATACGTCGGGGCCGATCTCGTCCGCGACGGCCTGCAGCCGGGCGCGATCGAGACCGTAAAATTCGACGGCGTTTTCCCCGAGGATCCTGCGGCCGTCGGCTTCGGGGAAATTGCCGAAATTGTCGCGCAGGTACTGTGCGGTGTTGGGCCAACTCCCCTCGGGGTGCGGAAAGTCGCTGCCCCACATGATTTTCTCGAGGCCGATCTGGTCGCGCAGCTCCAGATCGGGGCGCAGGACACAGGAGGCGCCGATACCGACGTTGCGCGCGAAGTATTCGCTGGGCTTCATCGACAGATGATCCCGGAAATTGCCCAGCTTGGCGGAGATCTGGCCCTCCGTGTAGTGAAAATCCATCAGCCGCAGCCAGGAGGGGAACATGAACATGGTGCCGCCCTCGACGAGCATCACCTTCAGCTTCGGGAAACGCTCGAAAACCCCGCCCCAGATCATGAACGTCAGCGGGCGGTACAGCCACCACATCACCTCGGAGACATACGCACCCATGGCGCCGGGCAGTCGATCGCTCGCATCTTCCTCGGGAAAGCCGGCGCCGAAATACTCGTAGTGGGGCGCCGGACCCGAATGGAAATGCACGACGACACCCAGGTCCTCGCAGACTTCCCAGAAGGGATCGTATTTCACATGGTGATAGGGGTCGCGGTCGCCCCACACGGTGGGAATCATTACCGACTTCAGGCCGTGTTCCACGCACCAGCGCACCGCCTCCACCGCCTGCTGCACGTCCCACAGCAGCGGAATCGACGCCACGCCGATGTGCCGGGCCGGATCGTTGGCGCACCATTCGGCCAGCCAGCGGTTGTGCGCCATGGCGCCGGCCCACTGCAGCTCGGGATCCATATCGCGCGGATTCAGCCCGAGGCCCGCGCCGAATGGCGGGGTATTTTTCTCGGTGATGCCGTCGGGAAAGATCACCTCGGCGGCGATGCCGTCGCCCCTGAGCATATTGAGGCGCTCGTCGTAATCCCAGGCGCCCCGCAGCTCCTTTTCGATCGGCGCGCGCCAGGCGTCATTGATTTCCTTGATAAGAAACTGCGACTCGGCCTTCTCCATCATCTCGACGGTGACCGGCACCGCCATATCGAGCATCTCGTGATACTTCGATTCCACGTAGGGTTTGTAATCCGCGATCGGCAGTCCCGCGTGACAATCGGTGGACACTACAATCAAGCGATCAGACATCGTGTTCTCTCTGCTATCTCTACTATCTTTGCTTTACACCGGGACACCGGGCACCGCGACCACCCCGGCCGGATCCCCGGTGTTGCGTTTAAATGTACCAATGGGCTGCGTTCCAACCTCAATCGCTACCCCATCAACCCCTCTCGGGTTGGCTATGGCCCACAATGTAATCGAACCAAACCAGTACATACAAATGAGCAAACTTGCACATTTGTATACAATCTAGTTTAATGCTTTCGCAATTGCAACCACCGACGGAAATTTGATGAGCGCAACAGCAACGCCCCTGGGCCGTCGCGAAAAACGCAAGCAGGAAATCCGCTCGCGCATCGAGGACGCGGCCTACAAGCTGTTCCAGCGCCACGGCATCGAGGACACCAGCATCGAGCAGATCTGCCTGGAGGCGGACGTGGCGCGGCGCACCTTCTACGGGCATTTCACCAACAAGCACGCGCTGCTCGGCGGTCTCGGTATTTCGCGGCTGTACAACCGCCTGGAACCCATGCTGCAGGAACTGATGAGCAACCACCCTTCGACCCGCGCGCGCCTGGAAGCGATGGTCGACTACATCGAATCCAGCTTCGCCGGCATGAACGACATCGATCGCCAGCTCATCGTGATGGGGCCCAGCCCCACGGCGGAGGACCACCAGCGCCAGCGCGAGATGGGCAGTTCGGCCCTGGAGAGCTTCGAGCGGCTGTTCGCCGCGGGCCGGGCGCTGGGAGACGTCAACACCGAGTTTTCACCGGAAATTCTGGCATCGGTTGTGGTGGGCACGCTCAACATTCTCACCACCACCTGGGCCATGGACAGCGACTACCCCGTGTTCGCCAAACTCGAGGAAGCGCGGCTGTTGTTCGACCGGCTTATCTGTAACGACAACCCCTGACACGAATGCCACTTACATAAGACCGTCATGCCCGCAATAAGACCGTCATCCCCGCGCAAGCGGGGATCTATTAACCACAACACGTTGAATCACCTGGATTCCGGAGCGCCGGACCGCCACCTGCGCGGGAATGACGACATAGACCCATTCACGCTTAAGTAAGTGCCATTGACCCCTGACACCGGAGACACCGCCATGGGACCGCTCGAGGGCCACACTGTTATCGAAATCGCGGGCCTCGGCCCCGGCCCCTTCGCCGCCATGCTGCTGGCGGACATGGGTGCCGACGTTATCCGCGTGGAACGACCGGGAGGCAGTCTCTTCGCCGCTGCGCACGACCCCAGGCTGGACTTTCTCAATCGCAACAAACGCTGCATCGGCATCGATCTGAAAAAGCCGGAGGGCGCGGCGACAGTACTGACCATGCTCGAACGGGCGGATGCACTGCTGGAGGGTAACCGCCCGGGCGTGATGGAACGCCTGGGGCTCGGCCCCGACGACTGCCTGGAGCGCAATCCCGCACTCATCTACGGCCGCATGACCGGCTGGGGCCAGGAGGGGCCGATGGCCGGCGCGGCGGGCCACGATATCAATTACATCGCCCTGGCCGGCGCCCTGCACCCCATCGGACGGCGCGGCGAAAAACCCGCCATACCCCTCAACCTCGTGGGCGATTTCGGCGGCGGCGGCCTGCTGCTCGCATACGGCATGGTCTGCGCCCTGCTCGAGGCGAAAGGTTCCGGCCGGGGGCAGGTGGTGGATGCGGCCATGATCGACGGCGCGGCCGCCCTCATGGCCAGCACCTTCGGCGCCCACCAGGCGGGCTTCTGGTCGGATGAGCGCGGCACCAACCTGCTGGATTCCGGGGCCCATTTCTACGAGGTGTACGAGACCGCCGATGGCAAATACATCGCCCTGGGGGCCATCGAGTCGCAGTTCTACGACAATCTGCTGCAGAAGCTCGGCGAGGATTCGGTCCACTTCGAGAACCAGTTCGACATCGACAACTGGCCCGCCATGAAGGACAGGATGGCCGAAATCGTGCGGCGCAAAACCCGCGACGAGTGGGACGAGATTTTCGCGGGTACCGATGCCTGCTACGCGCCGGTACTGTCAATGGACGAGGTGCGCCACCACCCTCATCACAGGGCGCGGGGTACCTTCATCGATGACGGGGACGTGTGGCAGCCGGCGCCGGCGCCGCGCTTCAGCCGCACCCCGGCGGCGCCGCCGAGGGCAGCGGCGGGAATCGGTGAACACACGGCAGAGGTGCTCAAGGAATTCGGCTTCAGCGACGAACAGATCCGCGCGCGGCTGGAGGACGGCGTCCTGCACAGGGCCCGGTAAAGGCCTGTATGCTTCAGTCGCTGTTGCGCGGACCCCGCGGTAAGGTACCTCACCCGCGTTAATCGTTGCAGGCCTTTTCGCGCCCCGGCTGCATGCTGCATGGTAGTGGCTCAATTTGAACAACATGCCCAGAGCGTCACAGGAGTAGGCTCCCGCTGGAACCGTGTGGCGACAGGACGTCGCCACCCGAGCCTGGCCATGGATGGCCGCTTTTTGGCGTGTTCCAGCGGGAGCCTACTCGTGTGACGCGGCAGCCGGGTAAACATTCAAATTGAGCCACTACCGGCTGCATCGGGTCATTCAGGCTGCGCATCTTTTTGCGCTATGCTGGTGCCCTGTCGCAAACAACATTGGAGGTCGACCCGCCCGCCATGACCGAGATACCCAGTCAGTGTCGCCACGTCGCGGTAGATCCCGAAACTCATGCGCTGTCCCTGGAGCCTGGACCGGTGCCGACTCCCGGCGCCACGGAAGTGCTTGTCAGGGTGCACGCGGCGGGTATCAACCGCGCCGACCTCCTGCAGCGCAAGGGTTTGTATCCACCGCCCGAGGATGCCTCTCCCATCCTGGGCCTGGAAGTCTCCGGTGAAGTGGTCGCCGCGGGAGAAAAGGCGGGCCATTGGCGCCCGGGCGATGCGGTGTGCGCACTGACGCACGGGGGCGGCTACGCCGAGTACGCCGTGGCGCCGGCGGGACAATGCATGCCGGTGCCCCGCGGCTTCAGCCACGCGGAGGCCGCCGCGCTGCCCGAGGCGCTGCTCACCATCTGGCACAATGTATTCCAGCGCGCGCGCCTCGAGCCGGGCGAACGCATTCTGATGCACGGCGGCGCCAGCGGCGTGGGCACACTGGGCATCGCGCTGTGTTACACGCTCGGCGCCGAGGTCTACACGACCGCCGGCACCGCCGAAAAGTGCGCCGCGCTGGAGGCGCGCGGCGCCACCCGTGCAATCAACTACCGCGAAGAGGATTTCGAGCAGGTGCTGGCCGATATTGGCGTCGGCGGCGGTGTCGACGTCGTTCTCGATATGGTGGGGGGGAGCTATATACAGAAAAACCTCGACGTGGCAGCGCCGGAGGGCCGCATCGTGAATATCGCGTTCATGCAGGGCTTCAGCGCGGAGGTCAATTTCGCGCCCCTGCTGATGAAACGTCTGACACTGACCGGCTCGACCCTGCGCGCGCAGACCTTCGAGCAAAAGGACGTCATGGTGAAGGAAATCATGGACCGCGTATTTCCGCTTCTGGAACGCGATGCGTTCAGGCCGGTCATCGACAGCACGTTTTCTCTTGATGAGGTGGAAAAGGCCCACGAGCGCATGCTGAGCGGCGAGCACATGGGCAAGATCATCCTGCAGACAGGAATGGATACATAAGCCCCTTGGTTATATATTTTCTGTTTTTTGAAACAATAAAATCTTAAAAATGTCGTGCTATCGCTGACGAAAGGCGCGCGTGACCCGTTGATTCGCAAAATCCGGGCGGTTTTTATACCCATTTTTTAGCTTAACCGGCTTTCAATATAATCTTGCAGCCTAAAAACAGTGCGCGGTGCACCGTCAGAGCGCACGCCACTAGCTTCAAACAACGCCGATGCTATACTCGGGTCGGACGTCGGGGCAGCCCTTCACGACAAAGTTTTCTTGTCGATGCCCTCCCTGCGTCCGGCGATTTTGAACATGAGCTCGGGCGACACGCCGCACAGCGGGTGCCCTGAATTCTCGGTTGGGTGGCAACAGGGAGAGCGCTTCATGAAACGTCACTTCTATCTCAGCGACGATCTCGATGATCTGGAAATGATCGAACGCCAGCTGGAGGAGTCGGGCATTAGCACACCCCAGATCCACGTGCTCAGCGAGGATGATTCGGGAGTGCACCAGCACCGGCTCAACGAGGTCGAGGCTGTTCTGAAGAAGGATGTTGTGCACGGCACCGAACTGGGTGCCGTCATCGGCGCCATCGGCGCGGCGCTGGTCATTGCCCTGTCCTGGTTTTCCGGCATCGCCGAAACAATTACATGGGTTCCGCCGATATTTCTCGCCATCATCGTGCTGGGCTTTTGTACCTGGGAGGGCGGCCTCATAGGCATCCAGGCGCCGCATAGCGAATTCAAGCGGTTCCAGGATGATCTGCGCAACGGCAAGCATGTGCTGTTCGTGGATGTCGATCCCGAGCAGGAAGATATTCTGCGCCGCGTGGTCGACGAGCATCCCAAGCTGCAGGATGCGGGTGAAGGCAGTTCGCCTCCACGCTGGTTCGTCGGCGCACAAAATCTGTATTCGCGGTTGATGCAGACCGCGCCTTAGGAAAAAATACGCAGCCGGGTTTAGCGACAATCATCAGGGAAGCAGCAGAAGCGTCGCGACAGGGATATGTGGCTGACACACTCTGATACAGGTCCGACTACAAACATAAAGGGCTGGCAGTTATGAAGCTGGTGATAGTACTGGTATTACTCGTGGTGGGGTCGCTGGTCTTCCACTATATAAGCCCGTGGTGGACCACGCCCTTGGCCTCCAACTGGGGCGCCATCGACACCACGCTCGATATTACGCTCTGGATCACCGGCTTTGTTTTTGTCGCCGTCAACCTCTTCATGGCCCTGGCGATCTACCGCTACCGGCACAACCCCTCGCGCCGCGCCCACTACGAGCCCGAAAACAAGAAACTGGAGACCTGGCTGACCGTGGTCACCGCTGTCGGTGTGGCGGCAATGCTGGCGCCGGGTCTTGTCGTGTGGGCGGATTTCGTCCAGGTGCCCGAGGACGCCTCCGAGGTGGAGGTGCTGGGTATGCAATGGCAGTGGCATTACCGTTTCCCCGGCGACGATGGGGTCCTCGGCGAGGTCGACGCCCGGTACATCGGCCCGGACAACCCCTTCGGCATGAATACCAGTGATCCGGCGGGCAACGACGATGTCCTCGTCTCCAGCAATGAACTGCATCTGCCCGTCGACCGGTCGGTGAAACTCCTGCTGCGCTCCAAGGACGTCTTGCACAATTTCGCGGTACCGCAGTTCCGGGTGAAGATGGATCTGGTGCCGGGCATGGTCACCTACGCCTGGGTCACGCCCACCCGCACCGGCAAGTTCGACGTCCTGTGCATGGAGCTGTGCGGCATTGCCCACTACGCGATGCGCGGCTATGTCGTGGTTGAAGAACAGCAGGATTTCGATGCCTGGCTCGACGGGCAGCCCACCTGGAGCGATATCCAGTCCATTCCAGCCGGCGATCCCGAAGCGGGCAAGACGGCCTACGCCACCTGCGCCGCCTGCCACGGCCAGCAGGGCGAGGGCAACATCGACATGAACGCGCCCCGTCTGGCCGGCCTGGAGGACTGGTACATCGAGCGCCAGATAAGATACTACCAACAGGGCATACGCGGTGCCCACGAGGAAGACGAGTACGGCCAGCAGATGGCGCCCATGGCGAACACGCTCGCCAGCGACAGCGCGATCCGCAATGTCACGGCCTATATCGAGACACTGCAACCGGAAGAGGTCACAAACACGCTGGGCGGCAATCCGAAAAAGGGCGCGGCACACTACGTGACCTGCGGCGCATGCCACGGTTCCAGTGCCCAGGGCAACTACGCGCTACAGGCGCCGCGTCTGGCTGGCCAGAACGACTGGTACCTGAAGCGACAATTGCACAACTTCAGAAAGGGTATACGCGGGACCCACGAGGAAGACGATTACGGCCACCAGATGGTACTGATGGCGCGCTCACTGCAAAACGAAAAAGCCATCGACGATCTGCTGGCCTATTTGCAAACCCTCTGAGGAAACTACCGCAGCCATGATGGCAGCCGAGGTATAAACACCATGCAACACGCCGCTCTCGCCGACCAGCACAGCGAACTGCACGATCCGCAGTCGTTCATCACCAAGTACATCTGGAGCCAGGACCACAAGGTCATCGCCATCCAGTACGCCGGCACCGCCATCTTCGTGGGGCTGGTGGCTCTGGTTCTCTCCGGCCTGATGCGCCTGCAGCTGGGCTTCCCGGACACTTTCGATTTCATCGACCCGAATGCCTACCTGCAGTTCGTCACCATGCACGGCATGATCATGGTGATCTACCTGCTGACCGCGCTGTTGCTGGGCGGCTTCGGCAACTACCTGATCCCCCTGATGTGCGGCGCCCGGGACATGGTGTTCCCGTTCCTGAACATGCTCAGCTACTGGGTGTACCTGTTGTCAGTCATCATTCTGCTCTCGAGTTTCTTCGTACCGGGCGGCCCGACGGGCGCCGGGTGGACGCTGTACCCGCCACAGGCCATTCTCGACGGCACGCCCGGTTACGACTGGGGCATTATTCTCATGCTGGTCTCCCTCGCGGTGTTCATCGTCGCGTTCACCATGGGCGGCCTCAACTACGTCACAACCGTATTGCAGGCGCGCACCCACGGCATGACGCTGATGCGCATGCCGCTGTCTATCTGGGGCATCTTCGTCGCCACCATTCTCGGCATTCTGGCATTCCCGGCACTGCTGGTCAGCGCCATCATGATGCTGCTGGACAAAACGCTGGGTACGAGTTTCTTCATGCCGGCGATCGTCTCCCTCGGCGAGAGCCTCAACTACACGGGCGGCAGCCCGATTCTTTTCCAGCACCTGTTCTGGTTCTTCGGCCACCCGGAGGTTTACATCGTCGCCCTGCCGGCTTTCGGCATGGTCTCCGATGTACTGTCCGTGCATGCGCGCAAGAATATCTTCGGCTACCGCATGATGGTCTGGGCTATCGTCATCATCGGCGCGCTCAGCTTTGTCGTCTGGGCGCACCACATGTACGTCAGCGGCATGCACCCGGCGTTCGGCTTTTTCTTCGCGACCACGACATTGATTATCGCGGTACCGACGGCGATCAAGGTCTACAACTGGATACTGACGCTGTGGCGGGGCAACATTCAGCTTACGGTGCCCATGTTGTTCGCCATCGGCTTCATTTTCACATTCACCCACGGGGGACTGACGGGGCTTTTCCTGGGCAACGTGACCATCGACCTGCCCCTGTCCGACACCTATTTTGTGGTGGGACACTTTCACATGGTGATGGGCGTGTCCCCCATCATGGTGCTGTTCGCCGCGATCTATCACTGGTTTCCGCTGATCACGGGGCGCATGTTCAACGAGACCCTCGGCAGGCTGCATTTCTGGTTCACGTTCCTCGGTACCTACGCCATCTACCTGCCGATGCACTACCTGGGCTTTTTGGGCGTACCGCGCCGCTACTTCGCCATGGGCGATGCGGGCTTCATACCCGAGTCCGCCCAGTCGTTGAATGCGGGTATCACCGTGGCGGCGCTGATTGTCGGGGTCAGCCAGCTCTTTTTCCTCTACAACGTGTACTGGAGCCTGCGCCACGGCAAGAAGGCCGAACACAATCCCTGGGGGGCGGCCAGCCTCGAATGGCAGACGCCGGATATGCCGCCCCACCACGGCAACTGGGGGCCGGAACTGCCGCGAGTCCACCGCTGGGCTTACGACTACAGTGTTCCCGGAGTCGAAAAGGACTTCATTCCACAGAACGAGCCCCTCGACGACAGGGAACGCACCGCTGGTAAATAGGTACCGCTGCCATGAAATTTTTCAGAACACTGCGCGATAAACCCTGGGAACACCATCCGGCGACCGTCGGCGACGCAACGGCGTATGCCGGGCCGGACCCGGAGGCGGCTTCGCGCATCGCCCTGCGTTTCATTCTCGCGATCGTCGGTGTGCTGTTCTTCCTGTTTATTATCACGTTTCTTTCACGCTCCCAGTATCCCGATTTCGAGGCACTGGCGGGGGCGCCCTGGCAACCCTTCACCAATCCCGCGCGCCTGTGGTTCAACACCGCACTGCTCGCCTGCGCCAGTCTCGGTATGCACATGGGTTTGCGGGGAGCGCGCGGCGGCAGGGTCAATGCCAGTGTGGTCGGTGTAAGCGCCGGCGTGCTGTTCACGGTGCTTTTCCTGCTGGCCCAGCTGGATTTGTGGAACCACCTGCAATCCCTTGGCTACTATATCAATACCAATCCCGCCAACAGCTACTTCTACGTGCTGACGGCGATACACGGCCTGCACCTGATCGGCGGCCTGATCGTGTTGGCGAACGTTGTATTCCGCGTGTGGTACGACGATGATCCCAGAAGCCTGGCGGTGCCGCTGAAACTCTGTACCACCTACTGGCATTTCCTGCTGGGGGTCTGGCTGGTGCTGTTCGCCCTGCTGACCAGTTCGCCGGATACCATCAACGCACTGGCCGCCATGTGCGGATTCTGAGAGCCCGACTATGACGACTGAATCAAACAGCAACGAGGCATACACCGAGCCCGGCGTAGCGGGTATGGTCGCCGACTGGTCCGCCGACAAGCAGGCCTTCGACATGCCCTGGGGCAAGTTGATGATGTGGATCTTCCTGCTCTCGGATACCTTTATTTTCAGCATGTTTCTGACCAGCTACATGAAGGTGCGCATCGCGGCGACGGACCCTTGGCCCAATACCAGCGAGGTGTTCGCGATGGAGGTGGCGGGCGTGCACCTGCCGCTGCTGCTGATCGCGATCATGACCTTTATCCTCATAACCAGTTCCGGCACCATGGCGATGGCGGTCAACTACGGCTACCGGGGCGACAAACGCAAGACCGTGCTCTTCATCGCGCTGACCGCGTTGTTCGGGGCCCTGTTCGTCGGCTTGCAGGCTTTCGAGTGGACCAAGCTGATCGTGGAGGAAGGCATACGCCCCTGGGGCAATCCCCTGGGTGCGGCACAGTTCGGCTCGACCTTTTTCATGATTACCGGTTTCCACGGGATGCACGTTACAGCGGGCGTCATCTACCTGCTCTGGGTAGCGCGCCGCGTTCACTCGGGATACTACGACGACAAAGGTTTCGAGATCGTCGAGATCACCGGTCTGTACTGGCACTTCGTGGACCTTGTCTGGGTATTTATTTTCGCGTTCTTCTATCTTTGGTGAGGTTCGATGATGAGTGAATCCACTGCTGAACATCCTATCGGCATCTACCTCAAGATATGGTTGCTGCTGTTTGTTCTCAGCACTTTTTCCTACCTCGTGGACTGGTTTCAGCTTCAGGGCTACCTGCGCTGGAGCCTGATCCTGCTGTTCATGTTTCTAAAGGCCGGGTACATCATGGCTATTTTCATGCATGTACAATGGGAGCGGTTGGCACTGAAGTGGCTGCTGTTTGCGCCCCCGCTCGTGATCCTCGTGCTGGTGGGCATGATGACGCTGGAAGGCGATTACATTTTCTGGACCCGACAGACCTTTTTCGATCGCTGATGCGGGGGCCGCGGTAAATGTCTCCACGCACGAGAATGCTGGCGGGTTTTCTCGCCGTCAATCTGGTCATCGTTCTGGTAGCCGCGCTGGTGATCTACAACCGGCCTGCGACACCGCCGTTGATTCAGGGTGTGTTGCTGCCACAGGCTCGTGACCTCGACGATTTCCGTCTGGTGGATCATGACAACCAACCGTTCACCAATGAGGATCTCGAGGGCCGCTGGCATATCGTGTCCTACGGCTTCACCACCTGCCCTGACGTCTGTCCGACCACCCTGGCACAGCTCGCCGAGATGACACGGCGACTCGAACAGACAGAGCAGGGCGCCGAGGACTTGCAAGTGCTGTTTTACTCGGTCGACCACCGGCGGGACACGGTGGCCCAGATGGCATCCTACGTGCCCTATTTCCACCCGGACTTCGTCGGACTCACTCACCGTGACAACAGCGCCAATCCCCACCTGCCCTTCGAGCGCAGTCTGGGCATCGCGGCGCGGCTGGTGCCCAACACCGAGCCGGGCGCGGAGGCCGACCCCAACGACTATGAGGTTAATCACGGGGTGGCGCTATTCCTTATCAATCCGCAGGGCAAGCTGCAGGCGGTGTTCGAACCGGAACGCGTGAGGCCCGACCAGCACCGATTCGATCCGAACCGGATACTGCAAGACTACCTGGCCATTCGCGAATACCTCGGCTAGGAGGCCAGGGCAACGGCTGGGCGAGAACCACCGGGGGCGGTGCCCGCATTGAATCTCTGTTATCGTCGGCAGTCTATACTCGATATACGATTGGACCGGGTGACCCATGCGCGCACAATCCAGGATACTGTCGATCGCCCTGATGGTCAGTCTGTTACTCGCCGCCTGCGGCGGCGGTGGCGGTGGCGGTGGCGGTGGCGGCGACAACGACGACAACACACCCGATCCATCCCCCGTGCCGCCTCCGCCACCGATGGAGACGACTTTCTCCCTGAGCGGAACCCTTGCCGCGCCCGGCAGTCAGGCGGTAGACAGCGACACCAATGACCCGACACGAGAGGCAATAGGCAACAATACCCTGGCCACCGCCCAACCCATAGGCAACCCCGTCACGCTGGGGGGCTATGTCAATGTCCCGGGAGCCGGCGCGCCAGGTCGCTCTACCGACACCGGCGATGTCGAGGATTTCTTCCGTGTGGATCTGCTCGCCGGGCAGCGGATCACCATGCTTGTGGCGGACTTCCAGCAGGCGGACGCCGATCTCTACCTCTACGACACACAGGGCAATATCATCGACTTTTCCATCGCGACCGGAGAAGTGGAGTCGCTGACCATCGAGGAGGACGGGACCTTCCTGGTCAACGCGTCCGCTTTCGCCGGCGCCACCAATTACATCCTCGCCATAGGCAATACCGAGCTTGCCGGCAGCACCCGATTTTCGCCCCTCGACGTGATCCCCTGGGAAGCCGTCGTCAAGTACCGCGACGGCGCCGGGGGCAAGGCCTCTGCCGCGGCGGCACTGGAACGCGGGTTCGACATGCGCCAGCTCGGCGGCGGTCCGGAACGATACCGGTTGATGGCGCTTCGGGCCAGACAGGTTGCCGCACAGACGCAGAACAAAAGACTCGGCCGGGCGTCGGGCAAAATGCAGTACATAAAAGACGAAGCGCTGCGCTCACGCTGGCAGACACTGCTTGCGATCAAGTCCCTGCGCGATGATCCGATGGTGGAGGCGGCGGAGCCGAATTACCGGGTGCAGCCCTTCGCGACGCCCGATGACGAGTTCTTCTCACTGCAGTGGCACTACCCGCTCATCAGCCTGCCGGCGGCCTGGGACACCACCACGGGCGACGGCGTTATCGTGGCAGTGATCGACTCGGGCGTGCTGGCCGGCCACCCGGACCTCCAGGGTCAGTTCGTCGACGGCTTCGATTTCATACAGGACCCGGACAACAGCCTCGACGGCAACGGCATCGACCCGGACCCGACCGACCCCGGCGCGCCCATCGGCGGTTCCAGCAGCTTCCACGGCACCCATGTCAGTGGAACGGTCGCCGCCCGCGGCGGCAACGGCATCGGCCTGACCGGCGCGGCCTTCGGCGCACGGGTCATGCCGCTGCGCGCCCTGGGAGTGGACGGCGGCACCACATACGATGTCGGCCAGGCGGTGCGCTACGCCGCCGGCCTGCCCAACGACTCCGGCACGATTCCGCAACAGACCGCCGATATCATCAACCTGAGTCTCGGCGGCAGCGCCTTCAGCCAGGCCAACCAGGATCTGTTTGCACAGGTGCGCGACGCAGGCATCCCGGTGGTGGCGGCGGCGGGCAACGAGGCCGGTACGGACCCCTTTTATCCAGCCTCTTACGACGGCGTCATTTCAGTGAGCGCTGTCGACAGTCAGCGACGTCTGGCTTCCTACTCCAACAGGGGACCGCAAGTCGATGTGACGGCACCTGGCGGCGACAACGGCGTGGACCTGACGGGCGACGGCTTTCCGGACGGAGTGCTCAGCACCGGCGGAGCCCTGGACGACGGCGGCCTGAACTTCGTCTACTCCTTCCTCAACGGCACATCCATGGCCGCGCCGCACGTAGCGGGCGTACTGGCGCTGATGGTGAGCATAAACCCCAACCTGGCGCCGGCGGATATCGACGCACTGCTCGTCGCCGGCTCGCTGACGGAGGACCTCGGCGACGCCGGGCGCGACGATCTGTTCGGTCACGGACTTATCAATGCGCAGCGCGCGGTGCTGGCGGCACTGGAAAGTATCGGCAGCTCGCCGGCGGACAGCCCCCGTCTGGAGGCGTCCACCGGCACCCTGAACTTTGGCGCCGCCGCCGACAGCCTGGACCTCGTGCTGCGCAACGGCGGCAAAGGCGACTTGCAGGTCCAGGCCATCGAAGTCTCCGAGCCCTGGCTGCAGGTGCAGCCGGTGAGCGCGAACGCAGCCGGTCTCGGCGACTACGTTGCAGCCGTGGACCGGGAGGGTATTGCCCCCGGCGTTTACACCGCCACCATCACCATCGACTCCTCGGTCAACATGCTTTCGGTACGTGTATTCATGTCCATCGGGGGCGACCTGACAGCGTCCGACGTGGGGGTGGTGTATATCCTGCTCCTCGACACGGAGGACGAGTCCGTCATTAACCAGTTCGTATCCGGTGGTGACGACGGCATGTACCCCTTCCGCTTTGACGGCGTGGAGGCGGGAAGTTACGAGATAATTGCCGGGTCCGATGCCGATAACGACCTGTTTATCTGCGATGCCGGGGAAGCCTGCGGCGCCTGGCTGACCATCGACCAGCCAATCGTCATCGAACTCGACGGAGACACAGGCGGAGTGGATTTCCCCGTTGATTACCAGGTTGCGCTGCCCAACCTGACTGGCACGGGCCAACCATCTGCGGTGACGGAAACTGCCCGGCCCCTCGAGCCACGCCGGAGCGATGGCATTTCCCGTCAGGCCGCCGGGGAACACGAGTGAAGCCGTGATCCGCCAACAGCGCCGATTTACCCGGCGCCCCGCCGCGGGGCGGGACGCCGGATAACCCCCGATTTTTCAGGCAGTCGTCGGGCCTGCGGCAGGCCGCTTTTTAGGGGTGGCCTTTTTACGGGCCGGGGCTTTCTTTTTTGCCGCGGACTTTTTAGCGGTCGCCGACTTGCGCTTGGTTCCCGCCTTCTTCCTGGCGGGGGCCTTCTTCGCAGACGCCTTCTTCCTGGCGGGGGCCTTCTTCGCAGACGCCTTCTTCTTGGCGGGGGCCTTTTTCGCAGACGCCTTCTTCTTGGCGGGGGCCTTTTTCGCAGACGCCTTCTTCTTGGCGGGCGTCTTCTTCGTAGACGCTTTCTTCTTCCCAGACGCTTTCTTCTTCGCGGAGGCCTTCTTCTTCGCGGAGGCCTTCTTCTTCGTGGAAGTCTTCTTCGCGGACGTCCTTGCTCCGGCCAGCACCCTTTCCATAACAGTTGCCGCCTGGCTCGCCGCCCTCGCCCGTCGCTCTACCATCAGGGCATCGGCCTTCGCGACGACCAGTTGCTCGGCGGATTCATAGGCCGATCGGGTTATCGCCATAATGGATTCAGCCAGATCCTGTACCTGCCCCACGAGGTCGTCCACTTTTCTTCGGTTAGCCGGCGTAGCCTGTTTGCGCAGACTTGCCTGTGCCCGCTTCAGTCTCGCGCTCGCCGCTGTGTGCTGCTTGCGTGCGTTGTTCAACTCACGCTTCAGCCGCGTCTGCGTCTTCTCGGATTCCGCGACCATCCTCTTACGCAGTTGCTCTACCTTTTTGTGTGCCTGCTCGGCCATTCGCGTGGCCTGCGCCAGTTCCTTTTTTAACATTGCTCGCTGCTCCCGGTTTTAGTGAGTACCGCCTCTCTAGTGTAGGCATTTATTACCAGGTTTGAACACTTTTTTTTCGACGGCCGGAGAGGGCTCCGCCTGCCTCTGCCCGGGCACTGTGCGCTTCCCGCTCGCGTTCCCGGGTTTGTGTGCTCCCTTGGCCGGCGTATGATAGGGTTCATTGAGAAACCGTCGCAGGCCGTATTTTACGGGCGTCGCAGTCAAATCGGGCGCGGCTTGTAGCATGTACAAGGCCATCTATACTTAGGACCCACTCACTGTGGAGAAACCAGCATGGAATACAACCCGGATGTACACGGCATCAAATGTCCGAAGTGCGGTCACGGTATGGACGAGATTACCTACGGTGGCGACCTGGTTATCGATCGCTGCACCCATTGCCACGGACTCTGGTTCGACGAGGGCGAAGCCGAACTCCTCAAAAGCAAATGGATGGGAGACGCGCTGGACAGCGGCTCCCGATCCAAGGGCAAGAAATGGAATGCTGTCGAGGATATCGCCTGCCCCAGGTGCGGCAAGGACATGCAAAAAGCGTCGGACCCGGACCAGCCCCACATCTGGTACGAGGTCTGCCGCGAGCACGGGATGTTCATGGATGCGGGTGAATTCACCGACTACAAATATGAAACCCTTCTCGACTGGTTCCGCAGCCTGATCAGGGGCTCGCGCTGAGCGGCGCACCGCGATTGCATGCACACCGGGCAATTACGCCCCTGCCAAGGTTGTCACTTGCCGGCAGACCACGACCGGCAGCGCCCGAAGGCTACCACTTATAGCCGATGCGCAGGCGATAGGTTTCGTCGAGATTGTCGACATTCTCCACCGCG
The DNA here is from genome assembly GCA_034521205.1 of Halioglobus sp. Taxonomy (GTDB): domain Bacteria; phylum Pseudomonadota; class Gammaproteobacteria; order Pseudomonadales; family Halieaceae; genus Marimicrobium. Next base: position 419,623 of record JAXHMT010000004.1, on the reverse strand, counting down.
CCGGAATCGTATTCCCACATGATCTCCGCAGCCGCCTCGAACCTGAACAACAATGGAAAGGATAGGCCCAGGGTGGTATCGACCACCACATCCGAGGTTTCATCGAGGTTCCACAGACCGAATTGGCGCAGGTAGAGTGAGGAGTCGCCGCCCAGGTAATCGCTGGTAACGTCGATATCCCAGATGGCGGCCGGATAATCCTGGTCCTCGGCGGTAATAAATTCCTCGGTCACATAGGACGCACCGAACTCGCCGGCCAGCCTTAACCGGGGCGTATCAAAAATCTGGCGGCCAATGAACGGGCCGGCCAGCCAGCGCAGATCCAGGTCCGCGAACTTGTCCTGCTCCGCCTGCGCCAGAAAACCCCAGTAATTCGGGTCCTCGATAAAGTAATCCCACTTGCCCCTGAGCAACCAGTTGTCAGCGGTTTCCGTGCCGTCCGTTTCGTCATTCTCACCCCGGGCAAGAATCCGGTAGCGGTCGCGCACACTGCGCCAGCTGCTCTCCAGCCTGTAGTCGAGCTCGTCTGTGTCACTGTTGCCGCGCTCAAAAGACAGCGCAAAATCGACCAGGCCGGTCCACTTGTAACCGCGCCCGAGCTCCCAGGGTTCGGGGTTGATCGCGTTCAGGGCGCTGACCGGATAGCGGCGCGACGGCTCCACCGCGCTGGCAATCTGACCGTCGACAATGCGAACCGGCTGTTCACGGACGACCGAGTCGTCCTCCAGCAGAAGCGTTTCGGGCCCGCCGGTGACCAGGGACTCCACCTGATCGAGCTGTATGGTCAGGGTCCCGGCAAAGCTAGTATCCACCGTGAGCTCTCCATCGCGCGCACTGGTGATAGTGCCGACCACCCGCGATCCGTCCAGCAGCACAATCTCGTCGAGGGGTTCGGCTGCCAGCGCGGCGCTACCGCCGAACCAGCATGCGCAGACTGCCGCCAGCGCGTGAACAATACTCCTGTTTATCGACATCATTGTCTCCTTCGTGAATAAAAGACGGTTCCGGGGCATCGGGGGCCCACATCATAATCGTTTCGGCAAGGTCGGCAAGAACACTGCGGCGAGTCTTGCCATAAACGGATAGTACCCGTGCGGGATGGCGCGGGGTGGAAGAGCCTTGCTAGACTAAGGCCAAATATCCGCGGAAACATTCGGCATGGCCAACTACGATTACGACCTGATTGTCATAGGTGCGGGCTCCGGCGGCGTGCGCGCCGCGCGCATGTCAGCGGCGAACGGCGCCCGCGTGGCCGTCGTGGAGGACCGCTATATGGGGGGCACCTGCGTCAACGTCGGCTGCGTCCCCAAAAAACTGTACGTCTACGCCTCTGAATTCGGCAAGGCTTTCACCGATGCACGGGGCTTTGGCTGGCAGAGCCAGAAACCCGAATTCGACTGGGCGACCCTGCGCGACAACAAACAGGTCGAGATCGCGCGCCTCAACACCATTTACGAAGACTTGCTCGAGGGTGTCGAGGCCCGGGTGATCGACGGGCGCGGCAGTATCGTCGACCCCCATACGGTCGCTGTCGGGGAGATCCACTACAGTACCGAGAGAATTCTCATCGCCACCGGCGGCTGGCCCCACATTCCGGAAGTGTCCGGCCGCGAACTGGCTGTTACCTCGAACGAAATATTCGACCTGGAAACCTTCCCGGGTCGCCTCGTGATCGTCGGCGGGGGCTACATCGCGGTGGAGTTCGCGGGCATCTTCCACGGCCTGGGAGCGCAGGTGACGCAGTTGTACCGCGGCCCGCTTATTCTTCGCGGCTTCGACGCCGATCTGCGCGCCCATCTCACACAGGAGATGATCAAGAGCGGTGTGGACCTGCGCTGCGAGGTCGAAGTCGCCGCGATCGAACAAAAATCGGACGGTCTGTCGGTGACCCTGACCGATGGCACCGAGGTCGAGGCGGATGCTGTGCTGTACGCCACCGGCCGCAAACCTAACCTGACCGGTTTGGGCCTGGAAAACGTCGATGTGCAGCTCAACAACCTGGGAGCTATCGCCATTGACGACGATTTTCGCACCACCGAACCCAGCATCTTCGCCCTCGGTGACGTGGTCGGCCGTATGGAGCTGACTCCGGTCGCCCTCGCCGAAGGCATGGCCTTCGCCCGCGCCCAGTTCGGCGATCCCGCTCAGGCGGTCGAGTACGACTTCATCCCCACCACGGTGTTTTCACAACCCAATATCGGCACGGTGGGCTTTACCGAGGAGCAGGCGCGGATCGAGTTCGGCGAAATCACACTGTTCAAGTCCACCTTCCGTCCCTTGAAGCACTCCCTGAGCGGTCGCGACGAACGATCGCTGATGAAGCTGGTGGTGGACACCGCGTCCGACCGCGTGGTGGGTGCGCACATGGTCGGGACCCGACGCCGGCGAGATCATGCAGGGCATCGCCATTGCGATGCGCGCCGGCGCGACCAAGCAGATCTTCGATACCACCATCGGCATCCATCCGACCAGCGCCGAGGAATTCGTCACCATGCGCGAGCCCTGGACAGACTGAGTGGCCCTCGAACTGTGGCAGGCAGCACTGCTGGTCGCGGTCGGGGTGGCGGGGGGCTTCCTCAATGTCATGGCAGGGGGCGGATCGCTGCTGACTGTCCCGGTGATGGTCTTTCTCGGGATTCCCGGCCCCGTAGCCAACGGCACCAATCGCATCGCCATTCTGGCGCAGAACCTCACGGCTATTATCACCTTCGCGCGACGCGGCTTTCGGGATTTCAGGCTCAGCCTGTCCCTGGCGGCCTGTGCCCTGCCGGGCGCGGTCATCGGCGCCATGGCAGGCGCACGGCTCGACGGGATATGGTTCAACCGGGTGCTGGCCCTGATCATGGTCGGTGTCATGCTCGTAATGCACTTCGGTCGCGGCAGCAGCAACCAGCCCGCGCAGCACAATCCCGATCGCCGACAGCTTCGCAACGGCCACCTGCTCATGGTAGCCGCCGGTTTCTGGGGCGGTTTCATCCAGCTCGGCGTGGGATTCATCCTCATGCCTATACTGAACCGCGTGATGGGGCTGGACCTCGTCCGCACCAACATGCACAAGGTCTTTATCGTTGGCACCTATACGATCGCCGCGCTGCTGGTATTCGCCAGCCAGGTCGAGCTGCTGTGGCTGGTGGGCCTCGCCCTGGCACTGGGCAATGCCATCGGGGGCTATCTCGGTGCGCATTTCTCGGTGAGTCGCGGCGAACACCTTATAAAGCTGGTGTTGAATATCGTGCTGGCTGTTTTTATCGCGAAATTACTGTTCGATACCTTGTGAAAAACGAGACGCGCGCACGGCGCGGCACCGTCGGATAGACTCGACCGGGAGCAACCGGGCATGCCGCCACATTTGCGCTGGCATCGGTACCGACACTACAATCGTCCGCGACCCGCTACAGGAACACCCCGTGACACGATTTATCACCATCTTCCTGCTGGTACTGCTGACGCTGTTCACGCTGGAGATGCTCATGCCCGTACAGGAGCATGTCATCGTGCCTTTCACTTCGCTGCTGGCGCAGCTGAGCGCGGCGCTGATCGTACCGTTCGACAGTACCGTGATCGCCTACGGCAAGGTCTTGCAGTTTCAGGATTCGGGTTTTGCCGTTTCCATCGAAGCGGGCTGTAACGGCGTGGAGGCCACCATCGTGCTGATCGCCGCGGTGCTCGCCTTCCCCGCCACCTGGCGCCAGCGGGTAGCGGCGATCGGCCTCGGGTTTATCGCCATCCAGAGCCTGAACCTGGTGCGCATCATCAGCCTGTTCTACCTCGGCAACTGGAACATCGAGTTCTTTACCTGGGTGCATCTGTATCTGTGGCCCGCACTGATCATGCTGGACGTGCTGATCTTCTTCCTTCTCTATCTCCACTATCTTTCCCGCGAAGCGGAGCCCGCCCGTGCCTGAGCGGCATCATCTGCGCCAGTTCCTGATCCTGGTCTTCGTGCTGCTCCTACCCTGCTTCGCGCTGTGGCAGGTCTTCGCCGGGCTGCTGGCGGCCCCCGCCATCGGCTTCGTCAACTCTCTGTTGGGCCACTGGTTGCCGGGCGTGGTGGATACGCTGTATGTCGACGGCAAAGGGGCGCTGTTGATGACAAACTATGGCGAACAGGGAGGCCGACCCATCGCCCTGGCACAGGCGGAGTACCAACTCGGTTTTTCGATCGAGACGCGCATTGTGTCCTATTGCCTGCCGTTCTACACCGCGCTGCATTTCGCCACACCCAGGACAGACTATTTCAACTCCTGGGTGCTCGGCCTGCTGTTGTTGTATCCCCTGATCGCCTTCGGGCTGCTCGCGATCTGCCTCAAGGAACTGATGGTGGGACTGGGCAGTGCATTTCTCCACCAACCCGACGTATGGGTACCCGACGCGAACCTGATCGCCCTGATCTACCAGATCAACGTGCTGATCGTGCCAGTGGTGGCACCGGCCGCGATCTGGCTCTGGCAGAGCCGGCGCACGCCGCTGATGCATGGCCTGATGACCCGGCTGGAAGCACGCGGCGACACTGGTTGAACGTGCTGCCGGGTGCGCAACGGCGCCGCATGCGCTATCGAACCGGAGCGGGCCGTACTCGGGTCGCGCCCTCCCAAAAAAATCGGGCTGCAGACGCTCAAATCCCGGGGGGAGTCGGCGCGCCCATCTGCGAAAGTATCGCGCTGTTGGCCGCGTGCCGGTCGGGATCCGCATCATCTGTTTCCTGCACGGCGCGCACCCGCGCGACATAGCCCGCGGGCGCGCCGTGGTATTCGAGCCCGGCCAGCACCAGTGCCTTGTACCAGGAAAAGGGTGCGAGATTATCGTCGACGTGACTTTCCGTGGCGATGTAGGTATAGCAGTCGCCAAAAGCCGGAATGGCGATCTCGCTCGCCTCGTAGCCGTGACCCTCGATCACGTCGAGGTCGGATTTTTCCCGCGAATCGATGTCGAACACCGCGACAAACACGCCGTCGCCGGACGCGAGAATATTGCACTTGCCGGACTCGTCCGAACCGCGCTTGTGAAAGTGCAATGACCACTCGGGCAGCAGCGCGGTGCCCAACAGGCGTGCCGAGGGCACGCGCAGACCCAGTCGGACAGGGTGCAGGTTGGAGCCGTAAGCCGCGTACAACATGGCGAACTATTATCCCGCATCGGTGACATGTCCTCAAATCGCGCATCAATCCTCGAAGCGGGGCGCCCTGCCCTCCTTGCGCGCCCTGATGGCTTCCTCGAAGTTCTGCGTGGTCATGCGCACGAACAACTGGGCGTGCCCCTCGTGATTCATGTGGCTGTGCAGGCTGCCGGCATCCATACCGGCCCACAGCATCTGCTTGGACAGCTCCACTCCCAGCTGGCTGAAACCGTTGATGCGCTCGGCGATGCCGTGGCACGTGTCCAGCAGCGCATCGGGCGCCACCGCCCGCGACACAATGCCGATCCGCTCGGCCTCGGCGGCGTCCACGTCGCGGCCGGTGAGCATGATCTCGAAGGCGCGACTGGTGCCGACGGCCCGCGGCAGCAGATAGCTGAGACCCAGCTCCGCGGACGTCAGACCGTTGTTGATGCCCGCGGGGCGAAAATACGCCGCAGTCGAGGCCACGCGTATATCGGTGGCCATGGCCAGGCAGAAGCCGCCGCCGATAGCCGGCCCGTTGATGGCGCCGATCACCGGCTGGTGCATATCGTGGATGGCTTTGATGACGTCGTCGAGAACCTTCATTGCGCGGCGCGCAATGCCAGGCACGGTCAGGCCGTCGAAAATATCCATCCAGCCCGGATCCTCCAGGTCGGCGCCGGAGCAGAAGCCTTCGCCGGCCCCGGTTACGACCACCACCCGTGTCGAGTTGTCGAAACTGACCTCCTCCAGGGCCTCCTTGAAAGGCACCATCACATCGAAGGCCATGGCGTTCATGCGTTCGGGGCGGTTCAGCGTTATCTGCGTGATGTAGGGCCGGGGCCGCTCGACAGTGACAAATGACATGAGTGTTCCTCGCGCGGTTTTGGCAAGCCTACGTGCCCGCCGCCTGCAGCGCCATGACCGGGTTGGCCACTATCGCACGCCTTTCCCGCGCGCTCTTCTCGCGACCCTTGCCCGACCGCCGGCAACAATATCGGGTCACGCGTTGATTTTACCGGCAGGTAACTGAGCCGCTACGGACATTTTGTCGATATGTAGGCAGTCCGACCCGACAGATCTGTCCAGGTTGGGAACCGATTAAATTTGATTATACCGACAGTGCTGCCTATGCTGGTTATACGGAATGAATATCCAAAGAGGCAAACAATGAAGAACACACATCGAGAATCCGCCCGCGTGGCGCTGGTGTTGTGTCTGGCCACAATTCTGGCTGCCTGCGCAACCCCGGGAGAAGTGCCGGTCCAGGCCAAAACCTCCGCTGAAAGCGCCATCACGAGCGCCGAGGCAGCGGATGCGCGGCAATTCGAGCCGGTGTTGCTCAATCGCGCGCGAAACAAGGTTGCCGACGCACAGCAACTGATCGCCGCGGAAGAATTCGGGAAGGCTGAAAGACTGCTGGAGCAGGCGACCGTCGACGCCAAACTCGCCGCGGCCCGGGCCGAAACTGCCCAGGCACGCAACGCGGCCGAGGAAATCGATCGGAGCATCGATCAACTGCGTCAGCGTCTCAATGCCGCACAACCCTGAGCGCATCCAAGGAGACCTCAATGATCAGACGGCTATTAATCTCGTGTTCCACAATAGTGCTTGGCGCCCTGTTGGCCGCCTGTGCCGGCACACCGCCGCAGAATGCCAGTATCGAGGCGGCGCGGGCCGCCTATCAGGCCATCGCCGACGACCCCTATGTCGCCCGGTCCGGCGCCAGCCAACTGCGGCAATCGGAACAAGCTCTCAAGCGCGCCGAAAGTCTGCTGAAACAGGATGCCGAAACCGAAAAAGTGGAACACTCCGCCTATCTCGCCAACCGGTATGCGGAAATTGCGGCCGAAAGAGGTCATCGGGCCCGCCTGCAGGAGCAAATCGCCACGGCCGAGAAACGGCGTGAACAGCTGAGCCTGCAGGCCGAATCACTCAAGGCCGAGCGGGCCCGGAGCGAAGCCCGGCAGGCCCAGACCGAAGCCCAGCGGGCCCGGGCTGAAGCGGAGCGACTGAAGTCGGAAATGGAGGCCCTGCAGGCCACGCAGACCCCACGCGGAATGGTGCTGACACTGGGCGATGTGCTGTTTGACCTGGACAAGGCGGACCTCAAATCCGCCGGCTTGCGCACGGTGGAACGTCTGGCGCAGTTCATGGAGGAATATCCCGAGCGTCGCGTGCGTATAGAGGGCTACACTGACAGCACCGGTCCCGACGATTACAACCTGGGGCTGTCCGAGCGCCGTGCGCAAGCCGTGCGCGATGCACTGATGCAGGAAGGCATAGATTCATCCCGGGTCGAAGTGAAAGGCTTCGGCGAACAATATCCCGTCGCCAGTAACGACAGCGCCAGCGGTCGCCAGCAGAACCGGCGCGTGGAGATTGTCATTTCCGACGAAGAGGGCACTATCAATACACGTTGACACCGTCGAGCCGTCCCGGGCAGACACGGCCGGCCGAACTGGATCGCCGGCCCTGCTGAATCTTTGACCTCACCGCCGCAGGCGCTCGAGGATACTGGAAAAATCCCGCCGGCCGTTGCCAGACTCCTGATGCTCCAGGTACAGCTCCCGCGCCAGCCTGCCCATCGCCGTATCCACGCCGGTTTTTTCAGCGATGTCCAGCGCCAGTCCCAAATCCTTCAGCATCAAATCCACCATGAAGCCGGGCTGGTAGTCGTTGCTCGACGGGACGCCCTCCATAACCCCCGGGTAGGGGTTGTAGACTTCCAGTGACCAGTTGCGCCCGGAGCTGGCCAGCATGATCTCGGACAGCACTGCCGGGTCGAGTCCGTTGCGCACGCCCATTTCCAGCGCCTCGCAGGTGCCGATCATATGGATCGCCAGCAGCATGTTGTTGCAGCCCTTGACCACCTGACCCGCCCCATTGGGCCCGGCGTGGAAGATATTCCTGCCCATGTCCGCCAGAATGATCTTCGCTTTCTCGAAGGTAGCCGCGTCGCCGCCGCACATGAACGCCAGGGTACCCGCCCGCGCCGCGGCCACACCGCCGGAGACCGGAGCGTCCATGAAGCCGATACCCAGCTCACTGGCGGCCGCGCCCACCCGGCGCGCGGTATCGGTATCGATGGTGCTGCAATCCAGGACGGTTGTGGCGCCGTCAAGCTTCGCCAGCAGACCCTCGTCACCGAGATAGGTGTCGGCCACATGCGCGCCGGCGGGCAGCATGGAAATCACGTACTGCACACCATTCGGCGGCTTCCCGCGCGCTGCCAGCCACTACGGCGCCGGCCTCGCGCATCCTCTCGAGCGCGCTGGCCTCCAGATCAAATACCGCCAGTTCGTGACCGGCCTCGAGCAGATTGTTGGCCATGGGCCCACCCATGTTGCCCAGACCGATGAACGCAACCTTGGCCATATCTTCCTCCCCAGCGCCGCGCGCTACAGGTCCGCCAGGGGATTCACATCCCAGGGCGCAGCAAAAAAACTGTCCAGTATCCTGTCGGGCACCGCCCGCGAGGACTCGTACTGCCAGGCGGGCCGGCGATCCTTGTCGATCAGAAGGGCCCGAACCCCCTCGGCGAACTCCGGGTGGCGCACAATGTTGGTGGCGAGCAGGATCTCCGACTGAAACGCCTCCTTCAGGGAGGCGTGGCGGTGGCTCACCAGTTGCCGGTGAATCCGGAGGGCGGCGAGCTTCGACCCCTGTTCAAGTCCCTGACGCGCCTTGTCCAGCCACGGATCTTCCGCCGGCAACTCCAGGATGTTGTCGATCACCCGGTGGATATCGTCGCCGTCGCAGAGGCTGTCGATGGTGCCCTGGTGTGGCTCCACCTGCCCGCCCGGGCACTGGTCGATGCTCTGCTGTGCAATGGGCCGCAACACGTCGCGCACCAGGGCGTGATTCGCCGCCGCGTCATTGCACCAGGATTTTTCCAGCAGCCGCGCCAGCACTGTCTCCCTGCTGTCGCTGCCGCTGAAGTGGTCGGCGATACCGCAGTAGATCGCGTCGGCGGCGTTGATGGAGGCGCCGGTCAGCGCCAGAAACAGGCCGGCCGCGCCCGGCATGCGGTTGAGAAACCAGGTACCGCCGACATCGGGAAACAGGGCGATGGTCACCTCCGGCATGGCGATGCGGGTCTTTTCCGTCACCACGCGGTGCGAACATCCGGCCAGAACCCCGAGTCCGCCGCCCATCGCGATGCCGTGGCCCCAGCACACCAGGGGCTTGGGATAGGTATGCAGCGTGTAGTTCATGCGGTACTCGCGCGCGAAAAAACGCTCGGCGTACTCGCAGGGCCCCCCCGGGGTCTCCACCGCCGAGCGGTAGAGGGCCTGTACATCGCCGCCGGCACAGAATGCTTTGTCCGACGCGCTGTCGATGAAAATCGCCGCGATGTCGTCGTCGTCCCGCCAGTGATCCAGTTGCGCCTGCAACTGGTCGACCATATCCAGCGTCAGCGAATTCAGCGTTGCGGGCACGTTCAGGGTGATGCGGCCCATTTTCCGCGCCGCGGCGGGAATGGATTCGAACAGAATGGGCGCTTCAGACATGCGGCGGCTCCCTCAGCGATTCTTCCACTGTGGCTTGCGTTTTTCCAGGAAGGCGTTGACGCCCTCCTCCTGGTCCTCGGTGGAGAAAAGCTCCAGGAAGCTGTCGCGCTCCCCCTGCAGGCCGTCGGTGATGGCCCGGTCCCGGGCCTTGTGAATGAGCGACTTGCACAGGCTCACGGAGATCGGGCTCTGCTCGCAGGCCTGCGCCGCCAGGGCCAGTGCGCGCTCCAGGGCCTGCCCCGGCGCGACGACCTCCTCGACCAGGCCGATGCGCTCGGCGCCGGCGGCGTCGACGCGCTCCCCGCAGAGGATGATGCGTTTCGCCCAGCCCTCGCCAACCAGCCAGGACAGCCGCTGGGTGCCCCCGGCGCAGGGCAGCAGGCCGACCTTCGCCTCCGGCAGGCCCATCTGCGCCTGCTCCTCGGCGACGCGGATATCGCAGGCCAGGGCCGCCTCCAGGCCGCCGCCCATCGCGAAGCCGTTGATCGCGGCGACGGAGGCGCCGCGAAAGTCCGCCAGCGTCTCGAAGGCCTCGCCGAACAGCTCCGCCATTTGCGCCGCGGCTCCCGGGTCGCCGTCGGCGAACAGCTTCAGGTCCGCGCCCGCGGAGAAAAACTTGTCGCCGGCACCGGTGATGACCAGCGCGTAGATTGACCGGTCCGCATTGAGCGACTCCACCACTTCCCGCAGGGCGGGCAGACTGTCCGCGTCCCAGGTATTGGCCGCGGGGTTGTCGATCGTCAGCAGCGCCACGCTGTCCCTGATTTCAACCTTCAGTTTTTCACTCCTGCTCAAACTCACTTGATGACCTCCAGGGCGTCGTCCATCAACAGTTTGCGCGCAATGATCACGCGCATGATTTCGTTGGTACCCTCCAGAATGCGGTGGACCCGCGTGTCGCGCACGTGACGTTCCAGCGGGTACTCCCTGATGTAGCCGTAGCCGCCGAACAGTTGCAGGGCCTCGTCGCACACCGCAAAGCCGGTATCGGTCGCGAAGCGTTTGGCCATGGCGCAGTAGGTCGAGGCCTGCGCATCGCCGGCATCCAGCTTGTAGGCCGCGAGTCGCACCATCTGCCGCGCGGCCACCAGTTCGGTAAGCATGTCCGCGAGCTTGAACTGAACCGCCTGAAAGTCGGCGATGGCGGCGTCGAACTGGCGGCGCTCCCGCGTGTATGCGGTGGCTTCCTCCAGCGCCTGCTGGGCGGTGCCCACACTGCAGGTGGCGATATTGATCCGGCCGCCGTCCAGGCCCTCCATCGCGATGGCGAACCCCTGGCCCTCCTCGCCGAGACGATTGGCCACCGGCACGCGCACATTGTCAAAGGTGACCGCGCGTGTGGGCTGGGCGTTCCAGCCCATCTTGGCCTCTTTCTTGCCGTAGCCGACGCCGGGCGCATCGGCCGGAATCAACAGGGCGCTGATACCTTTGGGGCCGGCGGCGCCGGTGCGCAGCATCACCACCAGCGCGTCGGTCTCACCGGCGCCCGATATGAAAACCTTGCCGCCGTTGACCACGTAGTCGTCGCCCTCGCGCACGGCGCTGGTGCGCAGGGCGGCGGCGTCGGAGCCGGCGCCGGGCTCGGTGAGGCAGTAGGAGGCGAGTTTCTCGCCGCTGACCAGCGCCGGGCACCACGTGTCCACCAGGGCGTCGCCGCCGTATTTGCCGACCATGCTGGTGGCCATGTTGTGGATGGTCAGGAAGGCCGCGGTCGCCGTGCAGCCTTTGGCCAGTTCCTCGACGATGAGGCTGGCGTCCAGCCGGCGCATCCCCAGGCCGCCGGCGCGCTCGGGTGTGTACATGCCCATGAATCCCAGCTCACCGGCCCGGCGCAGGACGTCCACGGCGAAGACCGCGTTCTCGTCCCACGCCGCCGCGTTCGGGGCCATGTCGCGCTCGGCGAAGGCGCGCGCGGTCTGGACGTAGGCGGCCTGTTCGTCGCTGAGAGAAAAGTCCATGCTCAATGCGCCCCGCCTGCCGCCACCGCACCGCGCTGTAAACAGTCACCCATCAGCGCAGATTGATACTCATGTTCGGTTCGCCGGCCACGGGCTCCGTGTGCGTCCATTTGGCGGTAATCGTCTTGGTCTCGGTGTAGAAGCGCACCGCCTGCTTGCCGTAGGCGTGCAGGTCGCCGCGGAAGGAGCCGCGCCAGCCGGTGAAGGAAAACATCGGCATCGGGACCGGGATGGGGATATTGATGCCCACCTGACCGACCCGGATCTCGTGCTGGAACTTGCGCGCCGCGCCGCCGGAGGCGGTAAAAATGGAAGTGCCGTTGCCGGCATCCAGGCCGTTGATCAGCTCGATCGCCTCTTCCAGGCTGTCGACGCTCATGCAGGACAACACCGGCCCGAAGATCTCCTCGCGGTAGATCGGCATATCGGGCGTCACATCCGCGAACAGGGTCGGTCCCACCCAGTTGCCGTCGGGCAATCCCTCGACCGACGCCCCGGAACCGTCCAGCAGGCAGCGGGCGCCCGCCTGCTTACCCTCGGCGATCAGGCCCAGCACCCGCTCGTGGGCGCTGCGGGAGATCAGCGGACCGTAGGCGGCGCCGGGGTCGTCCCAGGCTCCCGGGCGGGCGCGGCCCATGCGCTCGGCGAGCTCGTCGAGCCATTCACTGGCGGCGCCGACAAAAACCGCCACCGAAATGGCCATGCAGCGCTGGCCCGCCGCACCCACCGAGGCGCCGACCAGGGCGTTGAGAACCGCCTCCCTGTCCGCATCGGGCATGATCACCATGTGGTTCTTGGCGCCCATCATGCACTGCACACGCTTGCCCGCGGCGGAACCTGTGCGGTAGATATGCTCCCCCACACGCGAGGAACCGATAAAGGATACCGCGGCGATATCGGGATGGTTCAGCAACTGGTCCACCTGCGCCGCCCCGCCGTGCACCAGGTTGAGTACGCCCCGGGGCGCGCCGGCCTCGACGAACAATTCCACCAGCCGCACCGGCGTGAGGGGGACCTGCTCCGAGGGCTTGAGAACGAAGGTATTGCCGCAGGCGATAGCCAGGGGGAACATCCACAGCGGGATCATGGCCGGGAAATTGAAAGGCGTAATACCCGCCGCCACGCCGATCGGCTGCAGATAACTGTAGGTGTCGATGCCCCCGGCAACATTCTCGACGGTCTCGCCCATCATGTTGGCGGGCACGTTCATCGCCTGTTCGACCACCTCGATGCCGCGCCACACGTCGCCCTTGGCGTCCTCGAAGGTTTTGCCGGTATCCCGGGACAACACTTCGCCCAGTTCGTCGTGGTGCTCCTTGAGCAGGTGGCAATAGCGCATCATCAGCCGCGCGCGCTCGGCAACCGGCACCTCCTTCCAGGTCTTGAATGCCGCGGCGGCACTGGCTACCGCCCGGTCCACCTCGTCGGCGGTGGCCAGGGGCACTTCCGCCAGCAATTGCTGGTTCGCGGGATCGTTTACCGGCAGCTTGTCACTACTGCGGCTCTCGATGAATTCGCCGTCGATAAACAAAGGTACCTGGCGTGTCATGAACGGTTTCCCCATTGCGGCCGTGTCGTCAGCGCGACAATCTAACACCCCATGGGCACCTTGCCTATCGCCCCGGGCAACACTTCAAACCGGCCGCCAGCGACATTGGCCCGGGGAAGCACGCGGGGAGAGACCGGACAGCGCGTCCTTGTGGGTGACTTACCTCAGCCGGTACCCGTCGCCGATTGATCAGTGACCGCCAACTCCGGTTTGGGGTCCGGCCGGATGACCTCCGGCGAGCTGCTCAGGTGCTTCATGAGCATGGCGCGCATCCACTGGTGGGGCGCGCTGCGCGAGGTGCGGGTGTGGCGCATCAGCGACATCTTGCCGCGATTGCCGCTGTGGGTGTTGCGTATCATGCGCTTGAGTTCCGCCGGCATCTCGTGACCCAGGATGCGCTCCCGGTAGAGGCCGCCCTCCTGGAAACCGGCGTTGGCCACAAGCAATGAGTCGGTGCGCGTCAACACCCCCACGGCGGAAGAGAACTGCGTGGTTTCCAGCACGATGTGACGGTGCACTCCGTACTGCCCCAGCACATCGTCGACCATGCTGGTATTCTCCCGCGTGAGACCCGGCAAATAGAGCCGCAGGTGCGGATAGGCGAGGAAATCCTGCAGGTTCATCTCTTTTTCAGCGAGCGGATGCCCCACCCGCATATAGCAGCGCGGCGCGATGGCGGCGATGGGTTCGGCCAGAATGTCGCGCTCGGTTTCCATCGCCACAAACGCGGCGAAATCCGCCTCGCCTTTTTTCAGCTGATCCTGGTAGTCCGGCGGCACCTCCGCCATGATGATCTGCACATTGGGCGCTACCTCGGCCAGCTCCGCCATCAGGTTCGGCAGCAGCGACTCGCAGAGTATCGGCGGCATCAGCAGCTTGAAGCTGCCGGCATAGGTCTCGGGGCTGAACTCCACATCGCCCAATACATGCTCGACGGTCTCCAGCAGTGTCGGCAACTGGCTGCCCAGTTCCTCCGCCCGGGGCGTGGGCACCAGACCGTGGGCGGTGCGGGTAAACAACTCGTCCTCGAAGGAATCGCGCAATTTCTGCAGCGTCTTGCTCAGCGCCGGCTGCGATACCGAGAGCCGCTCCGCCGCGCGCGTGACGTTGCGCTCCTCCAGCAGAATCTGCAGCGCGACCAGCAGATTGAGATCGGTCCGGATCAGTTTGCGGGAAATCATGGGCTAAACCTGGATATAACTTCTGGTTATGTTTCAAATGCTAACAGAGTGTCCCCGCCAATGCATCCCACAAATTGCACACTCGTTGGCTCGCCGGCGACACAGAATTTCCCGGCTCCGTAGTCGACTCCGACCCAGGCTGCTACCATGCCCGGACTTTCGCTTGCGCGGCAACGCTCCCCGTCACCTGCAAGGTACCATGCTCATGCGGATTTTCCGTCTCACGGCCTGCGCACTGCTGTCACTGGGTCTGCTGGCCTGTAGCGGCGTGGAGATCGAACCGGACCCCGTCGACGAGTTCACGGCCGCGGAGTACCGCTACTACAGATGGCGCACGAAACCCCTGCCGGTGGATGCCCGCCCCGCGGATCCGGTGTATCGACTCGACCCCGTCATGCGCAGCGAAGTGGACGCTATACTGCGGGAGAAGGGCTACGAACTGGAACCCGATCGCGCCGAATTCAGCGTCGACTACCTGTACGCGCCCGGCCTGCGCGAGGGCGCCGAACCGGAACAGGCCAGCAACATCTCCCCCATACCCCGGATCACGGCCAATCGCCAGGTGGATCAGGCCAGCGTCGACAACGCGATTGCCCTCGGCGGCCTCAAGGAGACGCGCAACATTCTGTTGCGATTCAACGACATCGCCAGCCACCGCGTGGTGTGGCAGGTTCGCATGAGCAAAATCGTGGAAAACGCCAACCGCGTGGACGAGAAAGCGCTGGCGGAAGACCTGCGCAAGTACCTGTCGAGGGCAATGGGCGACCTGCCCGAGGCGGGTAGCAGAACTATCAAATAATCAACAATCAAAGACCTGACCCCATATACACTTCGGGATTGGCGCAGTGGGGCATGCGCCGGCCCTGCAGCGCCGCCAGTGCGTTGTCCGCCGCAAGGTCCACCATCGCCGACCGGGTCTGGTCGGTGGCGCTGCCGATATGGGGCGTCAGCACGACCCGGGGATGGCGCGCCAGGGGGTTGTCGGCGGGCAATGGTTCCTCTTCGAACACGTCCATACCCGCCGCGAACAGGTGTTCTTCGTCCAGGGCCGCGACCAGGGCCTGTTCATCGACGATACCGCCGCGGGCGGTGTTGATGAGCACGGCGCCGGGTTTCATCGCGGCGATACGCTCGGCGTTGAGCAGGTTGCGGGTCTCGTCATTGAGCGCCACGTGCACGCTGACAAAGTCACTGCGCCGCAACAGCTCCTGCAGTTCGACGTTTTCAACGCCCGGTTCCTCGCGCCCGGAGCGGCTCCAGGCCACCACCCGCATGCCGAATCCCGCCGCCCGCCGGGCCACGGCACAACCGATCGCGCCGAGACCGACAATACCGAGGGTCGCGCCGGCGAGGTCCTTGCCGAGAAACGTTTTCGGTGACCACGGCCCCTCCCGATGCCAGTCGCCGGCGCGCACGAAACGGTCCGCCTCGGCGACGCGCCGCGCCGCCGCGAGCAACAGGGCGAGGGCGGTGTCCGCCGTGGCGTCCACCAGGACCCCCGGTGTATGGCCCAGGGGGATACCGCGCTCGGTGAGCGCCTGCACATCCACGTGATCGACACCGACGGAGACGCTGGAGACAAACTCCAGGGCCGGCATGGCGTCCAGGAGAGAGCGGTCGATGCGGTCCACCAGCAAACAGATCAGGCCGTGGATTTCGGCCAGAAACGCCGGCGCGGTGGCCGCAGTCAGCGGCGTCCCCGCCTCACCCACCCGCAGATCACAGTGCCCCGCGAGGGCGCCGATACGCTCTCCGGGTAGCGGACAGCTCTGATAAACGGGTCGCGCCATTTACAGCGGCGCCGGCTCGAGGCCGGCCATTTTGACCAGCCCCGACTGCCACTCCCGCAGACGCGCCTCGTCGTAGCTGCCACCTTCGGGTAACTGCCCCCAAACCGGCCGCGGCCAGCAGGGGTCGCCCTTGTAGCGCCCGACGATATGCAGGTGCATCTGGGGCACGAGGTTGCCCAGGCCGGCAAAATTGACCTTCTCGAAATCCAGCACCTGCTTGATGAATTCGGCTATCACGGCGCACTCTGCCAGCACGGCATTGCGGTGCTCCGCGGGCAGGTCGAGGACGTCCGCCAGGCGGGTGTCCGGTACGAGGATAAACCAGGGCAGTGACGCGTTGCGGTTGAGCAGCACTTCACAATTGGGCAGGCTGCCCAGGTAATGGCAATCCGCGAGCAATTGCTGGTCGATTTCGATCATTTGCAAGGCGCCATTCCTCCCGGCCGAGGGTGCGAGTCTATATCGTCATACCGCCGTCGACCACGACGCACTCACCGTTGGTGTAGGAGCTGGCCCCCGACACGAGATACAGCACCGTACCCGCCATTTCCGCCGGCTCGGCGTGCCGGCCCATGGGAATGGTTTTCAGCGCCTCCTGGTAGATGTCCTCGTTGTCGAACAGGGCGCCGGCGAACTTCGTGCGTGTGAGCCCGGGCAACAACGCATTGCAGCGTATGCCGTGTCCCGCGCATTCCTTGGCGAAAACCCGGGTCATATTGACCACCGCCGCCTTGGTGATGGAGTAGATCCCCTGCATCACGCCGGGCTGCAGGGCATTGATCGACGCCGTGTTGACGATCGCGCCGCTGCCCTGTTCGCGCATCAGCTTGCCCGCCTCGATGGACATGAAAAAGTAACCGCGTATGTTGACTTCCACAGTCTTGTTGAAAGCCCCCAGGTCCGTGTCCAGTACGTGACCGAAATAGGGATTGGTGGCGGCATTGTTGACGCAGATATCGAGCCTGCCCCGGGTCTCGCGGATATGGGCGAACAGCGCGGCGATGTCGTCCATGTTGCCGACATGACAGGCAAAGGCCTCGGCGCTGCCCCCGTCGGCGCCGATGCTGTCGGCAACGCGGGTGCAGTCCTCGATCTTGCGGCTGGAGACGATCACATGGGCACCCTGCTGTGCCAGCAGGCGCGCAACCGCTTCGCCGATACCGCGGCTGGCGCCACTGACCAGTGCGATCTTGCCGTCGAGGTCGAACAATTGTGTGGGCATGGGAATTTCTCCTGTAATGGTTGGTGAGCGGGTCTCCGCACCCGTCAGTCACCCTGCCAGCGCCTGACCTCGCTGATATTCAGGTCGAACAGGTCGAGGGCGCGGCCGACGCTCTGGGTGACGACTTCATCGAGGGTCTCGGGGCGTGTATAAAAGGCGGGGACCGGCGGTGCGATGACCGCCCCCATCTCCGACAGTTGGGTCATGGTCCGCAGGTGGCCGGTGTGCAGCGGGGTCTCGCGCACCATGAGCACCAGACGCCTGCGCTCCTTGAGCACGACATCCGCCGCCCGGGTCAACAGGGTGGACGTCACGCCGGTGGCAATTTCAGACAGGGTGCGCACGGAACACGGCGCGATGAGCATGCCACGCGTGGCGAAGGAACCGCTGGCGATGGACGCTCCGATATTGTTCACCGGGTGCACCTCTGTGGCCAGCGCCTCCAGCGTCGACAGGGGCATGTCCAGCTCATAGCCCAGGGTGAGTTTCGCGGAGCGGCTCATCACCAGATGTGTCGGCACGCCCGAGTCGCGCAACAGCTCGAGGGCCCTGACGCCGTACACGATGCCGGAAGCGCCGCTGATGCCGACGATGACTGGCCCTGCCATGTATCGCTCCCGCGCGGGTAAACCACAAAGGGTACCAGTACCGGAGGGGAAATTCACCGCGCACGCTGCGACGGTAGTGTCTCGCTTCGATTCGTTGCCGCGAGCTTGGGTTGGGTGTGGCCCACTGCAACCGTGTGGCGACAGGACGTCGCCACCCGAGCCTGGCCAGGGAGAGCCTGCCCCTCTTTTTCGGGCATGGCCGCTTTTTGGCGTGTTCCAGTGGGCCACACCCAATTCAAGCGATCTTAAAGGGGTAGAACCCCAAATTGAGACACGTACCGCTTCGACCGTACGCTGTCACGTGCCATGGCTGTCACTCATGGGCCGTACCCAACCCGCGCTGTCGCGTTAGCCACAAATCGCGTCAGCGCCACCCGGCCTCAGCCGGAAAGCTCCTCCAGCATCGACCGCATCCGCTCCTGCATCAGTTGAATCGCCTTGAGCGGGCGCAGCATCACCTTGAACTCGCGGATCCGGCCCTGTTCGTCAAAGGTCATGATATCGACGCCGTTGACGACGATACCGTCGATATCGCAGGTGAACTCCAGCACCGCGTGCGCCCCATCGACGACCTCCTTCACGTACTGAAACGTATCGTTGAAAACCCGATAGGCCCCCGTGAGATAGAATCGGGTCAGCTCGCGGCCGACCTGCGGGGTGTGCAGGATCGGCGAAATAAAAACACAATCCTCGGCCAATACCTCGTCGAGGCGCTGCATGTCCCCCTCGCGCAGGATGTCGTGCCACAGCTCGAGCGTTTTCATAATGTGTTCTTCCATTGACTGCGGGTGGGTGTGCTATGTGTCCTGCCGGTATTCCCGCTCGATATGTTGCTGCATCTCGTAGCGCGCGACACCGCTGCGCGCGGTGCTATCCCGCAGCCGCTGCTGGTAGCGCCGTGCGCGATAGTACCGCAGCAACTCGTCGAAGCGCTGCTGCTCCACCTCGCCGGCTATCAGTGCCTCGACGAAGGCGATGTCGATGCCGACGCGGTAGGCAATACGGCTGGGCCGGATCTTGTGGGCGTGAAACTCCGCCACGATGTGGATCTGCTGTTCCCGCGAGTAGGAGCACTCGCGCGAGTAGCCGTAGGGCGGGGACGGGGTGCGGCGATCGCCGTGCGGGTAGTGCGAACTCATAGGCCATATGTAGCAGTTGATCGAATCGCTGCCAAGCCCCGATGAGCACGGGGTCCAGTGCGCGCGTGCCACGTGGTGTGACGCCGTTTTCTACGGACCGGACTATCTGGCCGCGCCCTGACGGGGACAATGCTCACTGGCCGGATTTCACCGGCCGGCGGTTAGAATTTAACTGTTGTGGGTCTATAATGGCGGGTTAGTGGCCACGCCCCCCTTGGGGCGGCAATAGACAATGGAGAGGATTCGATCCATGAACGCACCGGAAACTGTGACAGCCCCGGAAGATATCCAGCAACAGATGAAAGACGCCCTTGCGAACCAGCGCAAAGCCTTCATGAACGAGGGTGTGGTGACGGCCGAGACACGCATCGACCGGCTGCAGCGCGCCGTCGACGTGCTGGTCAAGTACCAGGACAGGGCCGTCGAAGCGCTGCAGACCGATTTTTCCTGCCGCCCCCGGGAAGTCAGTCTGCTCACCGACGTGGGCGCCGGCGTGGCGCCGCTGAAACACGCGATCAAGCACGTGGAAAAGTGGATGAAACCGGAAAAGCGGCCCACCATGTTTCCCCTCAATCTGCTCGGCGGCCGCTCCCGCGTCGAGTACCAGCCGCTGGGGGTGGTCGGCATCATCGCCCCGTGGAACTTCCCGGTGAACATGGTGTTCAGCCCCCTGGCGGGGGTGCTGGCGGCGGGCAACCGGGCCATGATAAAGCCCTCCGAGTTTACCCCCGCCACCTCCGAGTTGATTGCCCAGATGATCGGCGAGGCCTTCGATCCCACGGAGGTTGCCATCTTTAACGGCGGGCCGGAGGTGGGTCAGGCTTTCTCGAGCCTGCCCTTCGACCATATGATCTTTACCGGCGCGACCTCCATCGCCCGCCACATCCTGGCGGCGGCGTCGCAGAACCTGGTCCCCGTGACTCTGGAACTCGGCGGCAAGTCGCCGGTGGTGATCTCGCGCAGCGCCGACATCGACAAGAGCGTGTCCCGGATCATGCTCGGCAAGACCCTCAATGCCGGCCAGATCTGCCTGGCACCGGATTACCTCATGGTGCCCGAGGAAAAATTGCCGGAGGTTATCGAAGCGGCGAAAAAAGCCGTGGGCAATATGTACCCGAGCATTCTCGACAATCCCCAGTACACCTCAATGATCAACGAGCGCCACTACATGCGCCTGAACGGTTATCTGCTGGAGTGCAACGAACGCGGCCAGCAGGTCATCCCCATCAACCCGGCCAACGAGGACTTCAATGAGCAGTCGGACACCCGCAAGATCCCGCCGACGCTGATTCCGGAACCCGCCGATGACCTCAAGTTGATGGAAGAGGAGCTTTTCGGCCCGTTGCTGCCGATTCGTACCTACAGTGACTTCAATGAAACCATCGATTACATCAACGCCAAACCGCGTCCACTGGGGGCCTATTATTTCGGCGATGACAAGACCGAGGAAGAGGCCTTCACCAGCCGCACGACCTCGGGCGGTGTGTGCATCAACGACGTTCTCATGCACGTCATGCAGGAAGATCTGCCCTTCGGCGGCGTCGGACCCAGCGGTATGGGTGCGTACCACGGCTTCAAGGGTTTCCAGACTTTCAGCCACGCCAAGTCCATCTACAAGCAGACGAGCCTCGACATCGCCAAACTCGGCGGCATGCTGCCGCCCTACGGCAAGGCCTCCGAGAAAACCATCAAGATGCAGATAAAAAGCTGACACCCGCGGCCCGTCGCGCAAAGGGGCCCCGAGGGCCCCTTTTTCATGGTTGCGCGATGACTCGCCCGCCGGGCTCGATCAACAGCGTCGGGATACCCAGACAGTGGCTTTTCACCGTGGCCACCCGGGTGCCCGGTTTCCTGCCCTCGCGCACGGCGGAGGTCCGCACACCGCGAGCGGCCAGCGATGCACACAGCGCGTCGAGATCGGGATGGCGGTAGGCAACGCCCCAGAACGCCGTGCCGGCAACCGGTTCATCCCGCGGTTCGATGACCTCCAGCGTCATTCCCCCCGCGCGAAAGAACAGCATGCGCCCGCCCCACTCGGGCGCCGTCCGATCCAGCGCCAGCCGTATCCCCAGCCCCATGCCGAACAGGGCGATACAGGCCTGGGCATCGGCGCTGCGCACAACAAGATGATCCACCGAACACCCGGCAACAGCACCGGGGAAAAGGCTGCGAAACCGGGCCGTGCGGCTGCCGTCGCACAGGGCGATATCCAGGCCGAGCGGGTTGCCGACACGGCTGTCCGCCTCGCCCGAGGCGCGGTCCAGTAAAACCAGGCCCTCGATGGCCGCAGCGTCTGCATCGCGTTGTACCAGTTCCAGTACCGTGTTGGACAAGTCGAGCCACGCCCGTGCCGGTCCTCCGGAATACGGCGGTTCACACGGAGTCGCGCCGAGCAGTACTGCAAGCTGGTCCACCGCGCCGGCCAGGTCCGGCACGCCGAGGACAATTCGGTCGAACCCCTCTACCAAAAGACGCGCGCCCGCCCCGCTTTGAAAAGATCTGTCTTGTGTCGTGGATCGATCACAATTTGCTCATATGATGACCACAGACGGGTATAGTCAACTGGAACACGCCCGAAAGCGCACCCCCTGTGCAGGTCCGTCTGGCGACCTCGTGTTGCCGGACGGTTCCAGTTGGCCATGCCCTCCCGCAGCTTGCACGATGGATTCAACCTTCGCTCACCCGCTCCTATCTTAACGGGTTTGGCAAATACCGCCGAACG
The DNA here is from genome assembly GCA_034521205.1 of Halioglobus sp. Lineage (GTDB taxonomy): Bacteria > Pseudomonadota > Gammaproteobacteria > Pseudomonadales > Halieaceae > Marimicrobium. The sequence goes on along the minus strand of JAXHMT010000004.1, from coordinate 397,842 downwards.
CTCCTACACTGAACCGCGCTGCCCTGATCCGGTTCCACGGCCATGCCGACCCACAGACCGCTCGTTATCGCCCATCGAGGCGCCAGCGCCTACCTGCCGGAGCACACGCTGGCGGCGAAGGCGCTGGCCCATGGCATGGGGGCGGATTTCATCGAACAGGATGTCGTGCTCACCCGGGACGCCGTTCCCGTCATTTTGCACGACGTCTACCTCGACAGTACGACCGATGTGGCGGCGCGCTTTCCCGGCCGGGCGCGCGCCGACGGCCACTTCTACGCGATGGATTTCAATCTCGCGGAGATCCGCGCTCTGAAGGTTCACGAGCGCCGCCGCGCCGGGGGGGACGCGGTCTTTCCCGGGCGTTTTCCCGTGGAGCACGCCCTGTTCGGAGTGCCGACACTCGCCGAGGAGATCGCGCTACTCGCCGGCCTCGACAAGAGCCGCGGCCGGCGCACCGGCCTTTACATCGAATTGAAATCCCCGGGGCGCCACCGCGAGGCGGGCCTGGACATCGTGGGTGCCGTACTCGACGTGCTGCGCGAATCCGGCCTCGACTCGCGACCGCAGCAGGTATTCCTGCAGTGCTTCGATGACCGGACGCTGCGCCAGCTGCGCGACGAACACCGTATCGCACTGCCGCTGATCCAGCTTATCGCCGACAACGCCTGGAACGAGGACAGCGCGGTCGACTACGATTACCTGCGCAGCGACGCGGGTCTCGACGACATCGCGAGCTACGCCGACGGCATCGGGCCCTGGCTGTCGCACATTTATCTGGGCAGGGACGAAACGGGGGCGCCGCGCCTCGATTCGCTGGTGGTGCGCGCCCGGCAACGCGGTCTTGTGGTGCACCCCTATACTTTCCGGCGCGACGAGCTGCCGCAGGGTATTGGCGACTTCGAGGAACTGCTCGACCTGTTCATCGGCTATCTGCGCGTCGACGGGCTGTTTACCGACTTTCCCGATCTCGTGGTCGAGTACCTGCGCGGGACGGACCCATCCCCCTGAAAACCACCGGTACGCGGCACGCCCGACCCCGCGGCAAAACCGCGGCGCGGGGGCTGCCTGGGGCGGCACTGACGCGGTATTTCGGGCGGAGCTGCGCTACAATGCCGCGCGAAGGACGGCGGGAAGGCAAGTGACACCAAAACTGATACGACGCACCAAGATTGTCGCCACTGTGGGCCCGGCCTGTGAATCGGCCGAAATGATCGCCAGGCTGATCGGCGCCGGCGTCAACGTATTCCGCCTGAATTTCAGTCACGGCACCGCATCCCAGCATGTCGCTGTCGCGCGCCGAATTCGCAAGCAGGCCGGTATCGCCGGGCGCTACGTGGGCGTTCTCGCGGACCTGCAGGGTCCGAAGATTCGCATCAGCAGTTTCCGCGACGACGCCATCGAGCTGGCCGCCGGCGATCCCTTCCGCCTCGATCTCAACCTCGACGAGAGCGGGGGCGACATCCGCAGCGTGGGCCTGAACTACCGGGAATTGTGCAGCAGCGTGTCGCAGGGCGACATCCTGCTCCTCGATGACGGCCGCATCCGCCTGCGCGTCGACGAAGTGGAAGCCGACGCCGTGGACTGTACAGTCCTGGTGGGCGGCAGGCTCAGTTCACGCAAGGGCATCAATCGACTGGGCGGCGGTCTCGCGGCACCGGCATTGACTCCCAAGGATCTGACCGACATCGACAGCCTGGCGCAGATGCGCCCGGACTTCGTGGCAGTGTCCTTCGTGTCGAGCGCGGAAGACATCCACCAGACACGGCAATTACTGGAACAGCACCAGCTCAATCCGGCAATTATCGCCAAGATCGAACGCGCGGAGGTGGTCGCTCACGACGATACGCTCAACGCTATCATGACCGCGTCCAGCGGCATCATGGTCGCCCGGGGCGATCTCGGCGTGGAAGTCGGGGATGCGCAGCTTATCGGCATCCAGAAGGAGCTGATCGCCCGGGCCCGGCGCATGGACCGGGTGGTCATCACGGCCACCCAGATGATGGAGTCCATGATCAACAGCCGGCTGCCGACACGCGCCGAGGTGTTCGACGTCGCCAATGCGGTACTGGACGGGACCGACGCCGTCATGCTGTCAGCCGAGACCGCCGTGGGCAATTACCCGGTGGATGTGGTCAGCGCGATGTCGGGAGCGGCACTGGGCGCCGAACAGCAGCCCGTCGCCCGCGCCTCCAGGTACCGCCTCGATCGCGCATTTTCCAGCGCCCAGGAAGCCATCGCCATGTCGGCGATTTACGCGGCCAACCACTACGACAACGTGCGCGGCATTGCCTGCCTGACCGAATCGGGCACCACGCCCCTGCTCATGTCCCGCCTCAGCTCGGGCCGGCCCATTTTCGCCCTCAGCCACCTCGCTGAGACACTGCAGAAGTTGTGCCTGTGCCGCGGCGTGGTGCCTCTTTTTTTCGACGCATCGGCCTTCGATCCGGACCGGGTCGAGGCCCGCGCCATCGAGTTTCTGCTGGACGGCGGCTATCTGCACAAGGGCGATTCCATCCTTCTCACGCGGGGTGAAATCATGGGCTCGGCCGGGTCCACCAACATCATGAAAATCCTGCCAGTGCCCTGCATCGGTGGCTGACACACAGCAGCCACGACTGGTTGGAGACATCGGCGGCACGCATAGCCGCCTGGCCCTGTTCGATCCCTCCCGCGGCGAACTGCGCGCCCTTCGCACTTTCACCAACCGCGAGCACGACGGCCTCGAGGGTATTCTCGGCACCTGGCTGCAGCACCTCGATGGCCCGTCGCCCCCAATATGCTGCCTGGCTGTGGCGGCGCCGCCCTTTGCAGACCGGGTCTCGATGCTGAACATCGACTGGAGCTTTTCGATACAGGGCCTCGCCGACCGCTTCGGGTTTGAACGCGTGCGCTGTATCAACGATTTCGAGAGCAATGCCTACGCACTGCCGCATCTTGGCAAAGACGACCTGGTCCTCCTGCGGCCGGGGGAATCCTCCCGCGGCAAATTGGCCACCGTGGGACCGGGCACCGGCCTCGGGGGCGCCACGCTGGACTATTGCGGGGACACCCCGGTGGCCTGTGCCAGCGAGCCGGGCCATATGGGTATCGCGCCGGCCAGCGCGCTGGAACTGGAGTTGTTCGGGAGGCTGCTGGACCGATACGGCCAGGTCTACGCCGAGCTGGTGCTGTCCGGGCCGGGCCTGCAGCACTTGTATCGGGCCCTCGCGGAAGTCCACGGCGAGGCGGCGCCGCCACTGTCGTCCCCCGATATAAGCCGCGCCGCCCTGTCGGGCGAGTCTTCCCTGTGCCGCCAGACCCTGGAGACCTTCTGTGGCCTGCTCGGCTCCGCCTGCGGCGACTACGTGCTGGCCACCGGCAGCTATGGCGGTCTCTATCTGGCCGGGGGTATAGCCCCCCGGATACTGCCTCTGCTGCGGCTGGGCGCTTTCACCGACCGGTTCACCGCCAAGGGCAATATGGCGCAGCAGCTGGGGCGAGTACCCCTCTATGCGGTCACCAGCGCAACCATGGGCCTGGTCGGCGCCGCTCATGCCCCTCTCTGAGCGGCCGGGGGCCGTCCTCGCTACGCGGTACATTCAGCGATTATTACCGAAATTGACCGAAAGCAACTCTCCACAAATCGGAATAAAGTGCTAAACTAGTGGCGCTGGAATGTTCCAGCAGGTATTTATGCGCACGGTCGAAGTTCCATCAAGTTCATCGGTACGTTCAACATAAATAATCACGACACGGAGAAGGTGCCCATTGGGTGCCTCAAGCTACACAGGTAAACACTATGTCCACAACAACCGGTACTGTTAAATGGTTCAACGAAACCAAGGGCTTCGGCTTTATTGAGCGCGAAGACGGTCCCGATGTCTTTGTTCATTTCAGCGCGATCCAGGGAGATGGTTTCAAGACACTGGCCGATGGCCAGAAGGTCGAGTTCACCGTCACCAACGGACAGAAGGGGCCACAGGCGGAAAACGTCGTCCCCGTATAGGAAAACGACACTCTGACGAACGAAAAAGGGAGCCCTTGTTTGAGGGCTCCCTTTTTTTGGTAAAAACCGCTGATGTCGGACCGAAGGACGCTTCGGGGGCCACCTGCCGTCGATGGCGCTCGGGGGCACCTACGTCGATACGTCGATAAGAGGTGTCTACAGTCGATGGGACAGTCGGTTGTGACCCGTGGTGGTGGTGCGCCAGTAATCCCGCATCGCCACCCCTGTCAGCCCTCTGCGAGTTGCCGCTGCCGTTCGATCTCCGAATCCATGTACCTGATCCACTGCCTGGCATACTTGGCGGAGCGTTCGTCCTTGCCCGCCGCCTTGAACGCTTTGCGGGCCTGATCGTACTGTTCCAGATTAAAATACGCCATGCCCAGCACCAGACGCGCTGAGTCGGGGCGCTTCACACCGCCCCGTGCAAGGCCCTTTTCGATAGCGGTGGCAGCTTTTTTATACTGGCCGCCGTCCAGATAGATGTTGCCCAGCCGCGTGTACAGCTCGCCCGTATCCGCTTTGGCCGCCGCCTTCTCCATGGCTGGAATCGCCTGGTCGACCTCCTGGGCCTGACGCCAGGCGTTACCGACCAGCTCCCAGTTCTTTGACGTGCCCTCTATGGTGTCGGACTCAAGACCCTTGTCCACGACCTTGGCAGCCTTGTAGGGCACATCGGCGTTCAGGTACAGATAGGCCATCGTGATCAGCTCGGTGCCCTTGTCCAGCATGTCCTGCACATGGGCCGTCTCCATCGCCGCAAGCTGATTTTCGTCCTTTTTCTGCTCGCCGTACATGTGTGAGAGCTGCACCCAGTACTGCTTTTTCGGATAGTGCTTCAGCAGCTCCTCGAGCGTGGCCACGGTTTTTTCGGTGTCGCCTTTCTCGAAGTACAGGAATCGTGCGAGGTTGTACCACTGCTCCTTGGGAACCTTGCCGTCCTGCTTGTACATGTTGATGGCCCTTTCCACATTGGCCAGGGCCTTGTCGTAGTCCTCCATCTGATAATAGCCCTGGGCCAGCAGCACATAGGCGTTGGCGTTGGGTGACTCGCTCATATCGAACCATTTGAGCAGGGCATCGATACCCTGCTGCCACTTCTCCTGCACGAAATAGAGCTGCGCTACGGTGTAACGGGTATTGATCTCCATCGCCAGGGGGATATCAGGCTGGGCGACGACGTTCTCGTAGGCGCGCAGGGCCGCTGCATAATCTTCGCGGGAGTAGTGAATGAAGGCGTACAGGTTGTAGACGTTGGCCAACTCGTAGCTGTTCAGCTCGTCCCTGCCGCCCTCGGCAATCATCTCGTCGAGAACTCTGGCGGCTTCGCCCATATCCTGGGCCTCGGCGGCGGCCTGAGCTTCCGCGAGTTTTTCGTACACGTTGTTGCGCAGTGCCGGGGTGCGCCGGGTTTCGCGGGTATCTTTCTTGTCGTCATCCTGGGCCTGCGCGGATGCAAACGCCGGCAGGCCCCGATCGACCTGAATCTGGGTAACGGCCACTTGCAGAGCGAGCACCGGCACCGCCAGCAGTGCCGCGCCAACCCACCGGATGAGGTTCAGCGTGCTCATGCTCGTTCTACTCCTCCAACTCGTAGGTGAACTTGTTCTGGACACCCGCAACCTCGATGGGCTGCCCGTCCACCACGCGCGGCTTGTACTTGAACTTCTCCGCCGCCTTCAGCGATGCCCTCTCGAATACACCCGAGGGCTCGCAGTCCACCACCTGCGGGTCGCGGATGCGCCCGGAGGTGGTCACCGTGTACTCCACAATGCAGTAACCGGTGATGCCGCGGGTCTGGGCGCGGCGCGGATAGATGGGCGCCACCTTCACGATGGGGAGGTATTCCCCGTCACCGGTACCCACGCCCGAACCGTCGATGGACACATCCACCCTCGCCTGGGGCGCGATATTGACCGCCTCCACCTCCATGTCCATGTCGACGTCCGGCGTTTCCAGATCCGGCGGCGGCTCTTCCGGATCCTCGACCTTTTCCGGCTTTTCTTTCACCTGTGTCTCGATCTCGCGCTCGGGCATGTGGATTTCCGCCAGCTTGGTGCGCTTTTCCTGATCGATCTCCGGATCGGCGGAGGCGATGAGGTACTGCATGATAAAAAACAATCCGCCCGCCACCGGGATGGCGAGTAACCCGCCGAAGAGCAGTCTTGTCAGATTGCGACCCATAACGCGTTACTCGTCTTCCGTCGCCAGGGAGACGTCGTAGACGCCCGCCTCGCGGGCCGCATCCAGCACGGCCGCGACCGTTTCCGTGTTGGACTTGTTGTCGGCCTGAATCACCACCGCTCCCTTGGGGTTTTCCGCGTGCAGGCGCTCGATGTTCGCCCGCACTGCGCGTTTGTCGATGCGCCGGCCGTCCATCCAGATTTCGTTGTTGGCGTTGACGGCGACCAGGATATTGACATTCTCGACTGGTTCCGACGTCTGGGCCTCGGGCCGGTTCACCTCGACACCCGCTTCCTTGATGAAGGAGGCCGTGACGATGAAGAAGATCAGCATGATGAACACCACGTCCAGCATGGGTGTCAGGTCGATCTGGGCTTCGTCTTCCGCGGCGGCTGCCTGGTTGTTCCTTGCCATTACAATTGCTCTCTCAGTGATCTGTCGTCAGGTTGTCTTGCAGAAATTCACTCTCGCGCTGCGCAATCCGCGTGACGTAGGTGTTGGCAAAAACCCCGGACAGGGCGGCCACCATCCCCGCCATGGTGGGGATGGTGGCGCGGGACACGCCGCCGGCCATCTGCTTGGCGTCGCCGCCGCCGGTGACCGCCAGTACCGTGAACACCTCAATCATACCGGTCACCGTTCCCAGCAGACCCAGCAGCGGGCACAGGGCCACCAGTGTCTTGATCACCGGCAGATACTGGTTGATGCGCATCCGCGATTCGGATATCAGCTTGCGCCGGATCTGTCGCGCGTTCCAGGACTGGCGCTCCGGGCGCCCCTCCCAGCTGGCAATCGCATCGGCGGCGTCCTTCTTCCAGCCGACCTTGAAATACCACACCCGCTCGAAAATCAGCATCCACATGAAAAACAGCAGCACGGCGATCAGCCAGAGGACGTCCCCCCCCATGTCCATGAAACGGGCCACGGCCTCATAGGCGTTGTCAAACCAGTACATATTACTTCCTCTGGTTTTCGGACTGCTCTGCGATAATGCCCGTGGTCTGCTCGTTCAGTACATGGACGATGCGCTGCGCCCGACCGTTCACGATCGTGTGCAACAGCACGGTCGGAATGGCGACCAGCAGGCCCAGTACCGTCGTCACCAGCGCGCCGGAAATACCGCCGGCCATGGCTTTCGGGTCTCCCGCTCCGAATATCGTGATCGCCTGGAAGGTGATGATCATACCGGTCACCGTACCGAGCAGACCCATCAGCGGCGCAACCGCGGCAATAATCTTCAACAGCGTAAGACCGCTTTCGAGGCGCGGAGTTTCCTTCAGGACGCCCTCGGACAGCTTGAGCTCCAGCGTCTCCGTATCCATGTTCGGATTCTCCTCGCGGATCTTGAGCACGCGTCCGAGCGGGTTGTTCTCCTTGATCTCGTCGCTCTTGAGCTGGGCGCTGACCTTCGCGCTGACTCCCGTCAACACAATGAGGCGCCATATCGCCAGCAGGAAGGCAAATACACCGACCGCTGTGATCGTATAGCCGATATACCCCCCCTGGTGCCAGCGCTCCTCGAGGTTCGGGCTGTTAATCAGCGCCGCCAGGAACGAGCCGCCGGTGGGACCGGTCGGATCCACACCGAACTTGTGCATGCCCTGCTCGGCCGCGGCGAGCTCCCTTGCCCAGCCGTTGTAGGGTCCGGCGGGCTGACGGGCCAGTTCCTCCAGCGTGCCCTTGTTGGGCAGATACCGCAGGTACATGCCGTCCTCGGAGACGATATTGAACAGGCCCACGCGCACGACCCCCTGCTGTACTTTTTCGCCACCGGGCGTGGTGACCTCGTCCTGGAAGGAGACAACCTTGCCCGACTCCACCATCTCGCGACTGAACTCGTACCACACCCGCTCGATTTCCTCGATGGTCGGCAGCTTGGTGGAGCGGCTCATCTTCCTGATCAGGTCTTCCAGAAACACTTCGCGACCGGAAAACTGCGCACTGGTCAGCGAATTCTCCAGCTTGACAGCCAGATCCCCGGCGGCGGAGGTCAGGTGGCCGAACAGCTCCTTCAGTGTGCCGAGCCGTTCCTGGAGCTGCTCCTGCTTGTCGGCGATCAGCAGCTCGTTTTCCTCGAAGGTGTTTTCCAGTTCCGCGCTCCTGGCCTCGAGGCGCTCGCGCTCCTCCCTGGCGCGCTGGAGGGCCGCGGCCTGTTCGGCCTTTTCCCGGGCGAAGCGCTGCTCGCGCTCGCGGTTTTCGCGCGCCTCCTCGACCCGGCCCTGCTTGACCAGTTCGAGCAGCTCTTCGAGGGAGGCTGCCCCCTCCTCCGTCTGCTGTTCACCGGCCTCCGGCGCCGCCGTCTGCTGCTTGCCGGTTGACGGTTCCTGCGCCTGCAAGCTGCCAGCGGTCAAGGCGAGTGCCGCGCACACGGTCAGGGCGGCGGATAAAACGGATTGCATACTCATTGCGCGGCCTCCGGTGCGGGAATTGGCAGGTTCATAAGATCGATGGCGGCCTCTTTGCGGGCGATGCGCAGTCCATTCATGATGGCTCTGCGGTATTCGCCGGACTCCAGGGGCACCCATGTGTGGTCGCGCTTGTCCCAGGCGCCGGAAATTTCCGTGTCGGTTGTCTGGTAGAGCAGCGCGATGCGGCCGACCCTGAGGAAATTGACCTGTCGCTCCACGCCGTCGATTTCAACACTGCCCTTGTAGGCGTCTATCTTGCGTCCGTATTCGGTTTCTATCTTGTAGGCTTCCAGCACCTGCCGGAACTTCTCCGCCACGCTCACATCGGCTCGGTCCAGGTTGTCGCGCAGGAATTCGATACGCTGGCGGCGCTCCTCCATGTGGAAGGGCATGTCCAGTTCCACGAACTTCTCCAACCCGTCGATCATGCGGATGATCAAGGGCGTCATCTGCCGGGCGATCAGCGCGGACTGGTCGATGGATTCCTCGATATCCGCAAGGTCCGCAAGCTGATTTTCTATCTGACGCTCCAGGCGGGCGTTGTAGACCTTGAGACCGTCGATCTGCTTCATGACTGTCTTGTATTCACCCAGCAGGTCGCGGGTCTCGTCCGCCAGGCGGTCGATCCTGTCCTGCGACTCGCGCGCAGCCTCGTTTCTGGTCTTGCCGACCTCGAGGATCTCCTCCAGCGTATTGGCTTGCACCACCGCGCTGGTGCCGGCGAGCGCGCTCGCCAGGCCCAGCGCAGCGATCAATCCCGTTTTCAATCGATGCGTAATCATGGGAAATGAGTTTCCTGTTAGTCCAACGAAGTGATCGGAAGCAAAAACCTGATCCGGACAGTACGTTATATAGTGGATAATCCAGATTCGGTAAACCGAGGGAGCGAATTTAAACCAATTGTCAGCGGCATTTCAATGGAAGGGCCCTGCTGACACTCTCCGACCCCTACCCTGTGTATTTTGGTTACACTTTTTATGGCACTTTTGTTTCACGGTAACAGCGTCACGTTGCCGCTGCAACGCTATTGTCGCTCGTACACGACAAAGCTGTACGGGTAGGCGTTGGGTTCGCCGGCATCGTGGTCCTCGCGCTCGATCTCGCGCCATTTTGTCCAGTCCATGTCGGGAAAAAAAGTATCGCCGGGTACCGGCGCGCGAACCTGTGTCAGGTAGATGCGGTCCGCGCGCGGCAGCGCGCCGGCGTAGATCGCGGCGCCGCCGATGACGACCGATTCCTCCACGGCATCCCCCAGCGCGATGTCCGCCGCCAGCTCCAGTGCCGGTTCCAGGGCACGGACCACGCGGCAACCTTTCGCTTCGAACGACGGATTGCGGCTGATCACGATGTTCGAGCGACCGGGCAACGCCCTGCCGATGGATTCGAAGGTCCTGCGTCCCATCACGATCGGCTTGCCCATCGTGACGCGCCTGAAATGGGCCAGATCGCCCGGCAGGCGCCAGGGCAGCGCGTTGTCCCTGCCGATGACGCCGTTTTCCGCCACGGCGGCGATCAGGGCCAGTCGCACACGGGAGCGTTCCATCAGACCGCGACGGGGGCGGGGATGTGGGCGTGAGGGTGGTAGTCGACCAGTTCGAAATCCTCGAACCGGTAGTCGTAGACCGTCGCTGGCCGGCGCAGGATCTTGAGGCGCGGCAGGGGGCGCGGCTCCCGGGTGAGCTGTTCGCGCACCTGCTCGAGGTGATTGCTGTAGATGTGGGAATCCCCCGTGGTGACGATGATCTCACCGGGCTCGAGATCGCACTGCTGCGCCAGCATCGTGGTCAGCAGGCCCAGGCTCGCCGTGTTGTAGGGCAGGCCCAGAAAGGAGTCGCTGGAGCGGATATACAGCTGGGCGGAAAGTCGCCCGCCGGCGACATAGAACTGGTACAGGAGGTGACATGGCGGCAATGCCATCCGGCCCGCGCGCGCATTCTCGCGGGGGCTGACCCGCTCATCCGGCAGGAACTCGACGTTCCAGCCGTGAAACAGGATGCGGCGACTGTCCGGGTTGTTGCGTAGACAATCGACCACGTAGTCGATCTGGTTGATGGCGCCGCCGTCGCGGGTCGGCCAGGCTGTCCACTGGGCGCCGTAGATCGGACCCAGTTCACCCTCTTCCGTGGCCCACTCATCCCATATGGAGACGCCGTGCTCCTTCAGCCAGCGGATATTGGTATCTCCGCTGAGAAACCAGATCAGTTCGTTGGCGATACTCCGGAAGTGCAGTTTCTTGGTGGTCAGCAGTGGAAAACCGTCCGCCAGGTCGTGCCGGAACTGACGGCCGAACACGGAAAGCGTGCCTGTGCCGGTACGGTCGTCTTTTGGTGTGCCGTTGTCCAGAATATCGCGCAGCAGCGCCAGATACTGTTTCATCTGCTTCCCTTTCCCGATCCGGAGCCCGCGGCCGCCTTGCGATGAGAAAACCACAACAGGTAGATGCCCAGTGCAACCATGGGCAGCGAGAGCAGCTGACCGCGGGTCATCCAGCCCATGACCAGATAATCGATATGCGCATCCGGTTCGCGGAAGAACTCGACAAAAAACCGCAAACAACCATAGCTCAGGGCGAACAGCGCGGAAACGGCCCAGGTCGGCCGCGGTCGCCGCGCATACCAGAGCATGATGATCAGCAGCACCACTCCCTCGAGGAAGAACTGGTAAAGCTGCGAGGGGTGACGCGCGAGCTGCAACGGGTCCGCCGGAAACACCATCGCCCAGGGCACATCGGTCGGCCTGCCCCACAGCTCCTGACCGATAAAATTGCCCAGGCGGCCGAGCCCGAGGCCGACCGGGACCAGCGGAGCGACGAAATCCAGCAACTTGCCGAAGGCAATGCGGTTGCGCCGCCCGAAGAGGTACATGGCGAGCAAAACGCCGAGAAAACCGCCGTGGAAAGACATGCCGCCCTCCCAGACACGCAGCAGCCAGGTGGGGTCCTCCAGCACCTTGCCCATGCCGTAGAACAGCGTGTAGCCGATACGGCCGCCGAGCACCACGCCGAGGGCGGCGTAAAATATCAGATCATCCACCTGCTCTCGCCGCAGGGGCGACCACGGACGCCGGCTGCGCACGACGGCCATCCACCAGGCAATGCCGAGCCCCGCCAGATAGGCCAGTCCGTACCAGTGGACCTTCACCGGCCCCAGGGAAAAGGCGACGGGGTCGATTTCGGGATAGGGCAGCATGATAGGTGTCGGGAGCCGGGATCGGCCAGGGGGCACCGTTGCGTCAAAGGGCCCGTATTATGGGCGACCCGCCGGCGATGCACAAACCCCTTGCTGCCCAGGGTAATACTGCCACGGTGTGAATCGATAGCGCGAGCCCGGGTCGGGTATGGCCCACTGGAACCGTGTGGCGACAGGAGAGCCTGCCCCTCTTCGGGCATGTCGCCACCCGAGCCTGCACAGGGACGACCCGCCGGCAATGCACAAACCCCTTGCTCCGCCGGCTAAAACTGCCGCGGTGTGAATCCATAGCGCGAGCCCGGGTCGGGTATGGCCCACTGGAACCGTGTGGCGACAGGACGTCGCCACCCGAGCCTGGCCAGGGATGGCCGCTTTTTGGCGTGTTCCAGTGGGCCATACCCGACCCGGGCGACCTCCACCCAGGAAAAACTGAAGTCAATACAATACCTTCCCCAAGAGGCAACGGTGCATCCGCCCCGTGCAAAGTGAGTTAGACTCCCCACGAGGAGTCCCGCCATGTGTTTGCTGATACTCGCCCACAACGCCGCCCCGGGTATCCCGCTTGTGGTGGCCGCCAATCGCGACGAATTTCACGCCCGGCCCACCGAGCCCGCACACTTCTGGGATGCGTATCCCGCCCTGCTGGCCGGCAGGGATCTGCAGCAGGGCGGGACCTGGATGGGGGTGACCCGCGGCGGCCGCTTCGCCGCCGTCACCAACTTCCGGGACCCCGGACAAACGGCGCGGGCACCGCGGTCCCGGGGGGAACTGCCGCTGGAATACCTGGCGGGCTCCCTCAGTCCCGCCGACTACCTGGCATCGGTGGCCGCGCGCGCGACGGAATACGCGGGCTTCAATCTACTGGTGGGTGATGGCACTGCGCTGTGGTACCTGCACAACAGCCCCGGCGGCGCGCCGCGACAGCTCGAGCCCGGAATCTACGGACTCAGCAACGCCCGCCTGGACACCCCCTGGCCCAAGGTGGAACTGGGCAAGCAACGCCTGGCGGCAACGCTGTCGACCGGCGAGCTGGATCACGACAGCCTGATGGCGGTGGTCGCCGACCGCCGCCTGGCGACGCCGGAGGCACTGCGCCTGCAGGGCCAGGATACCGACATGGAAAGAACGCTATCGGCACAGTTCATCAGGGGCGACACCTATGGCACCCGCTCGACCACGACACTCTGGTGGGACCTGCGGGGTATACACTGGCGCGAGTGGAGCTTCGACGCCGGCGGCGAGTGCAGCGGATCACGGGAGGAGTCGTTTATCCCGACAGCCTCCTATCCAGAATACCGTGTGCCGAATCGGTGAGATATGGCGGCTCGCCGCCATTCCCCACCGCAATGCGCTGCGGCCTAAGCCAGGGGAACATGGATGATTTTTTCCAGGCCGTGAGCGACGAGAAATTCCTCGAGACGCCGATTGATCGCCGGGGCGCCGTCAAATGCCATGACTTCCCTGAGCAGCGATCGCGCCTCTTCGACGGTAATGTGGCGCAGAACCTTTTTCACACGCGGCAGACTGGTCGCATTCATCGACAGCACATCGTAGCCCATCGCCATCAGGAGCACCGCTGCGCCGGGATCCCCGGCGAGTTCGCCGCAAATGCCGATGGGTACCCGCTCCGCCCTGCTCGCCTCGGCGACGTCGGACAACGCTCGAAGCACCGCGGGATGAAGCGAATGATACAGATCGGCCACCCGGGCGTTGTTGCGGTCGACCGCCAGCAGGTACTGCGTCAGGTCGTTGCTGCCGACCGAGAGGAAATCGACGCGACGCGCCAGATCCCGCGCCTGGTAGACGGCGGCGGGCACTTCAACCATCACGCCGATGGGGGGCAGCTCGCCGTGGAATCCCTCCTGCTGTAACTCGCGGTGGCTGCGGTGGATCAGGTCCAGCGCTACGCCCAGTTCGTCCACGTTGCAGATCATGGGCAGCATGACCCGCAGGTTGCCCAATCCTTCATTGGCCTTGAGCATGGCACGGATCTGGGCCAGAAATATTTCGGGGTGATCGAGCGTGACGCGAATGCCGCGCCAACCCAGGAAGGGATTGTCCTCGTCTATGGGAAAATAGGGCAGTGCCTTGTCGCCGCCGATATCCAGCGTGCGCATCGTTACCGGCCTGGGTGCGAAGGCTTCGAGCTGGTCGCGGTAAATCTGCCGCTGTACCTCCTCGCTGGGAAACCGATCGCGCAGCAGAAAGGGTACCTCGGTGCGATAGAGACCGACACCCTCGGCGCCCTGATCCAGCGACCGCGATACGTCCGCCATCAGCCCGGTATTTACCCATAGAGTGACGCGGTAACCGTCCGAGGTTTCGCAGGGCTCGTCGCGCAGGGCCTCCAGATCCCGGGTGAGCGCGCGGTCGTCGTCGAGGATCTTCTCAAAGCGCGCCCTGAATTCGGGCTCGGGATTGATATGCACCGTGCCGTTATAGCCGTCGATGATCAGTTCCCGGCCGTGCAATCGGGCGTAGGGCAGGTCTACCGCCCCCATCACAGTGGGCACGCCCATGGCGCGAGCCAGTATGGCAACATGGGAATTGCCGGAGCCGCGCACGGAAACCAGGCCGGCCAGGCACTCGCGTGGTATCTCACCCAGAGACGACGCCGTCAGTTCCTCGGCGATCAGTATGGTCTGCCCGGGATAGTCGATGTGCTCCTGTTCCGCCGCCTGCAGATAGGTCAGTACCCGGGTGCCGAGATCCTTGATGTCCACGGCACGCTCCTTGAGGTAGCTGTGCTCCATGCGCTCGAAATGGCGGATGTGCTCGATCATGACCTGGCTGAGCGCGCCCTGCGCCCATTCGCCCGCCCTGATCATACGGACCACCTCCGCACCCAGGGCCGAATCGTCCAGAATACGCAGATAGACATCGAACAGGGCGCGGTCCTCGGCACTCAGTTCGCTGCCGAGATTGTCGGCGACGACCTGGATGTCCTGGCGTACACATTCCAGCGCGGAGCGAAAAGCGCGCAATTCCTTGCGTGGATTATCCGCCCGGCGCGACGGCACGGTGTACATGTCCGCACCCGGCGTGACCACCACGGCAGTGCCGATGGCCACTCCGGGGGCCCCGGGGATTCCGCTGATTTTCGCGGTGGAGGCGCCGGCCTCCGCCTCCGCGTACACCACACCCGTTACCTGCGCGTGAGCGATGACGCCGGCCAGCTGCGCGGAGAGCGTCACGAGAAACGCCTCTTCGCTCTCGTCGAAACGCCGGCGCTCGGCCTGTTGCACGACGAGGACACCGAGCACGTCGCGCTGGTGGATGATGGGCACGCCGAGAAATGCGTGATAGCTCTCTTCGCCAATGCCGGGCAGCAGGCGGAACCGCGGATGATACTCCGCCTCCTGCAGATTGACGGGCTCCTCCCGCTCCGCCACCAGGCCAACCAGACCTTCCCCCGGTTCCAGGCTGACCTCGCCTACCAGTTCCTGGTTGAGTCCGCGGGTGGCGCGGAACACATAGTGCCCCGTCACCGGATCGCGCATGTAGACACTGCACACCTGCGTGTCCATCGCGTCGCGCACACGCCCGACAATAATCTCCAGAGCATCGCCGAGACCCCTGGCCGAGTTGACCTCCTGGACGATCTGGCGCAGGGTTTCCAGCATATCTAGCTTCCGTCCGCTCGCGCCAGGTACAGGGCGAGTTCCTTCATCGCCCTGCGATACACCTCGCGTTTGAAGGAAATGACCTGTTCCAGCGGGTACCAGTAACTGACCCACTGCCAGTGATCGAACTCGGGCTTTTCATTCAGATCAAGCTGCACGGCGTTATCGTCTTCCAGGAGCTGCAGCAGGAACCACTTCTGTTTCTGACCGATACAGACCGGATCCTGCCCCTGGCGAATATAGCGTTTGGGCAGGCGATAGCGCAGCCAGCCGCGGGTCCGGCCCAACTCCTTCACCGACTTGGGCCGCAATCCGATCTCCTCGTGCAATTCCCGGTACAGGGCATCTTCCGTCGATTCGCCGGTATTGATACCCCCCTGCGGAAACTGCCAGCCATTGCGCCCGCCTACGCGGCGCGCCCACAGCAACTGACCGCATTCGTTGGTCAGCATTATTCCCACATTCGGTCGGAATCCCTCTGAATCAATCACTTCGCCGAGCCACATACTTTTTCGAACCGGGTATTGTTCCACACTTTACAGGCTCTGAGAAATTTACTACCGCCGGGACAGCGGCTATGCTGGGCGCCCTTTGCAAAGGCTCCTGCCGTGACTCTGGCGATCTTCGATCTGGACAACACCCTGATCGGCGGTGACAGCGATCACCTGTGGGGGCAATTCGTCGTGGAACAGGGGCTGGTTGACGGCGCGGATTTTGCAGCGCGCAACGACCAGTTTCATCGCGACTATCTGCGCGGCGAGCTCGACATCCTCACCTATCTTCGATTTGCCCTGGGTACCCTGAAGGGCCAACCCCCGGCAACCCTGAGCGAATGGCATCGTCGCTTCATGCGCGACAAGATCGAGCCGATCCTGCTGCCGAAAGCGACGGCACTGCTCGATGAGCACCGCGCCCGGGGAGACCAGCTGCTCGTCGTCACCGCCACCAACTATTTCATCACGCGGCCCATTGCCGACGCCCTGGGTATCGAGCACCTGCTCGCCTGCGAAGGTGAGATTGCCGACGGGCGCTATACGGGCGAGCCGGCGGGCGTACCCTCCTACCGCGAGGGCAAGGTGACACGGCTGCGGCAGTGGCTGCGCGATCGCGATACATCACTGGAGGGAGCCTGGTTCTACAGCGACTCCCACAACGATCTGCCGTTGCTGGAACTGGTTGACAACCCCGTGGCCGTCGACCCCGACGACGAACTGTTGAGGCGGGCTCGGCAGCGGGGCTGGCCGGTAATTTCGCTGCGCGACTGACGCGCGGTCGGCAAGCCACCGGTTGCCGGCCTCGCGGGTTCGGGAATCCCGCGCGGCGGCTGCCGCGGCAACAGCGTGATCGGAAAGCTATACTCGCCGGAGAAACAGGGTCTTCAGATACTCGGTCTCGGGAATCGCCGGATGTACCGGATGGTCCGGGCCCTGCCCGCCCTGCTCGATAATCTGCAGATTGCAACCGGCCCGCACGGCGGCACGCTGCGCGCAGGCGATCAGGTCGGCGCGCGACAGGTGCATGGAACAGGACGCCGATACCAGCAGCCCCCCGGGGCGCACGAGGCGCAGCGCCAGTTCAACGATGCGCCGATAGGCGGCAATGCCTTTTTTCAGGTCTTTCTTGCGCTGCACGAAAGCGGGTGGATCGAGCACAACGATATCGAAGGTCGCGCCCTCCTGCGCCAGTGCTTCCATCACTTGCGCCGCCTGCCCGCGCCGGCAGCGGACGCGCGATTCCACCTTGTTCAGGGCTGCGTTCGCCTCCACACCGGCCAGCGCACTGGCGGAACTGTCGACACAAACCACTTCCGCGGCGCCGGCCACGGCAGCCTGGATGCCCCAGGCGCCGGTATAGCTGTACACATCGAGCAGGCGACGCCCCGGCGCCCATTGGGCGAGACGCGCTCGTGACAGCCGGTGATCATAGAACCACCCGGTCTTCTGCCCATGGCGCACCGGCACCAGAAAAGCGGCGCCGTTTTCCGTCAACGGGACTTCGTCGGGAACCGCACCGGACAGTTCCAGCGACGTTTCGCCCGGCTCGTCCTGTTGTTCGCGACGACCGCGGATGTCACGGCGCAGCAGGATACCAGCCGGGCGGAGCAAATCCCCGAGGGCCGCTACCAATGCCTCGCGCGCGCACTCGATACCCGCGTTGTTCAGCTGCAGTACGAGGTACTCGGCGAAGCGATCCACGACCACCCCGGGCAGGCCATCGCTGTCGCCGTATACCAAGCGGTAAAAGGGCTGGTCGAACGCGGCCTCGCGCAGCGCCAGTGCCTGTTGCAAGCGCTCGTTGCAGAATGCCTCGTCCAGCGCACGATGCTCACCCGGTGCGTAAAGTCTGCCGCAGATAAGCGAATGCGGATCCATGTAGGCCGAGCCCAGCACATTGCCACCACTGTCCCTGACCAGAACCCGGTCCCCGGGGGAAAAGTTACCCAGAGGGTTGCGCGCGCCATCCACTTCGTTGGAATAGACCCACAGATGTCCGCCGCGCAGCCGGCGATCCGCATCCCGATGCAGGTAGAGATCGTTCACAATGAAGGCAAGGAAAGGGTGAGTCTGTCGCCCCGGCGCGGCCGCGCGGCGTCCGCCCTATTCCTTTTCGCAGTGCTGCTTGTAGTCCTCCGCCGACAACAGCGCATCCAGCTCGGCAGTGTCGCCCGGTTCCAGTTTGAAGAACCAGCCGTCGGCATACGGATCATTATTGACTGTTTCGGGATCGTCCTCGAGCTTCGTGTTTATCTCGGTGACCTCGCCCCCCACCGGCGCATAGATATCCGAGGCCGCCTTGACAGATTCCACAACTCCGGCCTCGTCGCCCGCGGCGAGTGTCGCTCCAAGCTCCGGCAACTCGACGAATACCACGTCGCCCAGCGCGTGTTGGGCATGATCCGAAATCCCCACCGTCACGGTACCGTCTTCTTCCAGCCGGGCCCACTCGTGGCTCGCGGCATATTTGAGTTCGCTCGGTGTATGGCTCATAGCGTTTCCTCTGGAATGACCGCCCGACGGGCGCAACCCCGCAACTGTTGCTGCCGGCTCATTCTAACCAGCCGTGGGGAAAACGATGCACCAGGAAGTACGCCTCTCGTGGCGGAGCCGAGCGATGCATCCCACGTGCCCGCCGTCGGCGATGCGGCGTATCAGGCGGCGCTTCAACGGCGACAACCGGTCTACACGGCGCATCCCCTCATTGCGCAGCCAGCGCAGCGGTGGCGCCTCCTGCTCGAACAGTCGCTTGAAGCCTTCCATAGCCGTCATCATCAGCAGGTTCTCACCCTTGCGCCGGCGCTGGTAGCGCCGCAGCAAAGCGGCATCCCCCGGACTCACACCCCGCGACACACCGTCGATAATTTCCCCGGACAGCGCGGCGATATCGAGCAGGCCGAGATTGATGCCCTGGCCCGCCAGGGGGTGAATCGTGTGGGCGGCGTCACCCACGAGAGCGACGCCGGGCTGTGTGTAATCGACGGCATGGCGCTGGCGCAACGGGAACGCCCGACGCTCGGAACAGGCGCGTATCCCGCCCAGCGTCCGCTCGCTCGCCTGCGCCAGTGCCGCCGCGAACGCCGGCTCGTCCATGGCGAGCAAGTCATCCGCCAGCTCATCCCGTGTGGACCAGACAATGGAGCAGTAATGCGCAGCCGCATCCCCCGGCAGGGGCAGCAGCGCCAACGGTCCGCTGGGCAGGAAACGCTGCCAGGCGGTGTGCGCGTGGCCGTGCTGCACCTCGACGGTGGCGACAATGGCGCGGTGACCGTAGTCCCATTCGCGCGTGCGAAACCCCATGAGTTCGCGCAGCGGCGACAGGGCGCCATCCGCCGCGACCACGAGTTTTGCGTCCAGGACGCCGCCACCGGACAAGCCGACGCGCACCACCCCCGACGCCGGGCGCTCACAGGTCTCGATGGCGGAGCCGTCCAGCAGGTGCACGTCCGGCAGTTCGAATACGCGCTGTAGCAGCCCGTGGGCAATGGCGCGATTTTCCACAATGTAACCGAGGGCATCCGCATCCACCTCGGCGCGGTCGAAATCGATGCGCCCGGTGCCCTCAGCGTCCCAGACCGTCATGTGATGATAGGGACAGAGGCGGTAGGCGCTGATGGCGTCCCACACATCCAGCGATTGCAGGGTGGCCCGGGAGCGCGGCGTCAGTGCGCTGACGCGTGTATCGAAATTTTCCACGCCGGTCGCCGCCGGCAACTGCGGGAGCGTCAATGGCCGCGCTTCCACGAGGGCGACCGACAGTCCGCAACCGGACAGGGACACCGCCAGCGCGGAACCGGCGATGCCGGCGCCCGCCACGATCACGTCGTAATGCGCGCGCTCAGCCACTGGACCGCGCCCGCAGCGCCGCGACGCCGGCGGTCTGGCGCGCGAACTCGCGTTTCACCCCGGGCAGCAGGTCCAGGCCCGACAGGGCCAGGTCGCGGGCAATGCCCAGCAGCGGATCCCGATGCATGAACAACCCCGGCACGCGATCGCTGAAAACAATGGTGCGCGCCTGGTCCCTTCGCTGACGGCGGCGGTACTGTTCCAGTACGGACAGGTCTCCGATAGCGCGCCCCGCCGCGACACCTTGCGCCAATACCGCGGCCAGTTCCGCAATATCCCGCAGCGCCAGATTGAAGCCCTGCCCCGCCACAGGATGCAGAGCATGGGCCGCGTTGCCCACCGCAACAAACCCCTGCCGAACCTGCTCGGCGGACTGCACCAGCGCCAGAGGGTAGGTGTACCGCTGCCCGACCTGGTGCAGCCGCCCGAGGCGGTAGCCGAAGCGTTTCTGCAGACTGTCGAGGAACTCCCGCGGATCGCATGATGCCAGTTGTTCGGCCCGTTCACCCGGCAACGTCCATACCAGTGCACTGCGGTGATCCGCGCCGGGCGCGGCTAACAGCGGCAGCATTGCCAGGGGTCCCTCATCGGTGAAACGCTCGAAAGCGCAGCCCTCGTGTGCCCGGTCCGTCGCCACATTCGCCACCAGCGCGTGTTGCTCGTAGGGCCTGGTCTTCGCGCCGACGCCGAGTGCTTCGCAGAGGGGAGAGTGGGCGCCGTCGGCAACGACCAGCAGACCCGCATCGAGTTCTCGTCCGCCCTGTTCGTCCAGTTGCAGGCGCATCCCCGCGCCGCGCGGCTGTGCACCGACGACTTGTGCGGGGCTCGCCACTTCCACGCGGCCCTGTGCATACAGCGCGCGCGCCAGCGCGCTGCCCAGCCAGGGATTTTCAACCACATAGCCCAGGGCGGGCCAGTCGTGATCGGCAGCATGCAGCACCGTACTGCCGAACCGCCCGCGGCTGGATACGTGAACTCGCTCGATGGCACACAGCCACGCCTCCAGTTGCCGCCAGACGCCGATACCCTGGTAAACAAGGCGCGAACTGAAACTCAGCGCGGTCGAACGTGCATCGAAGGAAGGGTGATACGCTGTTTCCGCATCGGGGCCGGGCAGCGCGAACTTTTCCACCAGCAGAATGGAGACACTCTCCGGGAGGCGGCGGCCCAGCGCCAGCGCGAGACTGATTCCCACCATGCCGCCTCCGGCGATAACAATGTCGCGGTAGTCAGTCACCGGAACTGTTCGCCATCAGGGCTTCGATGTCATCGATATCTTTCGGCACCCCTGTCGTCAGCACTTCACAACCCGTTTCCGTCACCACGACATCGTCCTCGATGCGAATGCCGATACCGCGCCATTTCTTCGCTACTTTTGTGTTGGATGGGGCAACATAGATCCCCGGCTCGACGGTCATCACCATAGCCGGGTTCCAGCAGACGCCAGTCACCGTCTACGCGATAGTCCCCGACATCGTGCACATCGAGTCCCAGCCAGTGGCCGACGCGGTGCATGTAGAAAGGCCGGTACGCTTCGCGCTTGATGAGCGTGGCAACGGAGCCCTTGAGTAATCCCAACTCCACCAGCCCCTCGGTGATCACCCGCACGCTGGCCTCGTGGGGTTCGTTCCAGTGATTGCCGGGCACGATAGCCTCGAAGGCCGCCGCCTGCGCCCGCAACACGATGTCATACAGAGCCCGCTGTTCCCTGCTGAAACGCCCGTTCACAGGGAAAGTGCGCGTCACATCGGAGGCATAACCTTCCAGCTCGCAGCCCGCGTCGATCAGTACCAGATCGCCGTCGCGCAACTTGTGGTCGTTGTCCACGTAGTGGAGCACGCAGGCGTTGGCCCCGCCGCCCACGATACTCGGGTAGGCGGCGGTGCGCGCGCCCCCCAGGGCGAAACCGTACTGGAGTTCCGCCTCCAGCTCGTATTCGGGCTTTCCCGGCCTGCAGGCGCGCATGGCGCGGCAGTGTGCCGCCGCCGAAATGGACGCGGCACGGCGCATGACCCGCAGCTCGGCGGCGCTCTTGAACAGGCGCATTTCGTGCAGCAGGTGATCCAGGTCGGAAAAATCGCCCGGTGGAACCGCGCCCGACGCCTCCCTGGCGCGGATGCTGTTGACCCACCCCATGATCTGGCGGTCGAACTCCGTGCTGCGCCCGAGAGAATAATAGACGCGCTCGCGCCCCTCGATCAGGCCGGGCAGTATGTCGTCGATATCACCGACCGGGAACGCGTCGTCGGCGCCGTATCGCTCACAAGCGCCTTCGGGCCCGGCACGATAACCCTCCCACAGCTCCCTGTCCGGATCGCGCTCTCGGCAGAACATGACAAACTGTCCGTGCCGGCGGCCGGGGACCAGCACGAGAACAGCCTCGGGTTCGGCGAACCCGGACAAATACAGAAAGTCACTGTCCTGGCGGAACGGATAATGCGTATCCCGGCTGCGCACCTGTTCCCGCGCTGCCGGGATGATGGCAATGCTGTTGGGCTCCATCAGGCCCATCAGGTTCTTGCGCCGACGGGCATACTCGGTCTTGCTGATCACCATGGGAAATCTCGTCGTTGGTTTCAATGTAGAGTCGGGTCCGCGCCGCGAGAGCCGACCACCGCCGGCTCGCGCTCGGCGAAAAGATTGAGCACGGCAAAACGCAGGTACTCCACGATCTCAACGAGACTTCTGTCCGCGTCTTCCTCGGCCTCGTCATCGCCGACCTCGGCGCGCGTCAACTCGGCGATATCCTCCAGTGCTTCGCGGCCTTCGGCGGACCATTGCCCGTCACCTTCGACAACGTGCGCCACGCCGGCGAGAAAACCGCGACACCAGCCGGCGGTGGCGGCCGCACGCGCTGCGACTGTCACATCGTCGTCCGGCAACAGCGGATAGAACTCGAACTCCTCGTCGGCGAGCGCAGCGCCGGTCGCCACATAGAGTCGCATGACCAGCTCCGCGAGTTCCCCGTACACCTCCAGACCCAGCGCCACGCTCATCGCGTGCAGGCCGTACTCGCTCTCTGCGACCGCGCCGCCGGCGAGCAGGCCGCTGAGGCAGCCGTGAATCTCCGCCGGGGAAACCTCTGCACCCTGCTCGAGCAAATGATCGGCGATTTCATCGAAATCAAAGATCGCCGCACTTTCCGGATCATCTAGCATTCACTGTCGCTCCCGTTCGACCGGCGCCGCGCGCCGCGACTTTCGGCGTAATGTAACAAAACTCCGACAGGCCATTGATATCTTTGCACTTTGTCGCGTTGACCTGTCTCCGCACCGCCTCTATAGTAGGCGCTCGATATAACCAGTCCCAGTATAACCCCATGGCCGACGACCAGCTGAAGGCGCTTGAAAAGAAGATCGACGAGCTTATCGGCCTGTGTCGGGAACTCGACCGTGAAAACCAGGCGCTGAAAGCGGACCAGGCGGGCTGGCATCAGGAGCGCAAGGACCTGATCGACAAGAATAATCTGGCGCGCAACAAGGTCGAAGCCATGATTCAGCGTCTGCGCACTATGGAGTGACCCGCGTGAGCCAGCCCAACACGGTTACCGTCAAGATTCTCGACAAGGAATATCAGGTCGCCTGCCCGGAAGATCAGGAGAACGACCTGACCGCCTCGGCGAAATATCTCGACAAGCAAATGCGCAAGATTCGCGATACCGGCAAGGTCATCGGCGTCGAAAGAATCGCCGTTATGGCGGCGCTGAACATCAGTTACGAATTATTGCATGCCTCCGCCGGCAGTGACGCCGGTAAAACCGGCACGGACGCGGTCAAGCGGCTGCATCGCAAGCTTGACGACGCACTGTACGACCTGCGCCAGATGGAAATCGGCTGATCTGGACAAATCCTCGGATTTGCGCGAGTGAGTCACCGCTCACATTGATATCTGGGCTATACTGTTCGACGGGTCCCTGGCGTATACGCCAGACAGCCAGTCCTCGAGCCGATACTATGAAATCGGGGGCTTCTCGATACTGTAGGTGTGCATGTCCGGCACGTTCCGGGAAGCCTGATACAGTGCAGGAGCCACCCACCTTGAACCATCGGGTTCAAGGGCAGTGCTGTCAGCGGTATGCCGGGAATCCTTTATCGGTCTCTCACCCATGCCAACTCTCGCCGCACAAAAAGTCGCGCTTCGGCGTCAACTGCGCGAACGCCGGCGCTCGCTGAGCGCGCGCGAGCAGGCGGCCGCGGCGGAATCGATCATTCCGGTGGTGCACCAATTGCCGGGCTGGGGCGAAGCACGACACATCGCCCTGTACCTGGCCGCGGATGGCGAAATCGATTGTGCGGCACTGGCCGCCGCCGCGCGACGCGAGGGCAAAAACCTGTACCTGCCGGTGATCAACACGGACAACAGTCTCGGTTTCGCCGCCTGGGCGAAAGACGAACCACTGCTTGAAAATCGCTTCGGTATCCCCGAGCCCGCTGTACACGCCACGCGCTGTCCGCCGGCAATGCTGCACATCCTGTTCCTGCCCCTCGTGGGCTGGGACAGCGAGGGCGCTCGGCTGGGCATGGGCGGAGGTTTTTACGACAAGACCCTGGCGGAGGTGCGCGGGCCACTGCTTGTGGGACTTGCCCACGACTGCCAGCAGGCGAAGAGGATCCCTCGCGAGGAATGGGACATTACGCTGGACTTCGTCGTCACCCCATCGGCCCTGCACGACTGCAGGGGTTAGCTGTACGGGGAAGTGGAGCGACGCCAGGGCCCACTGAGCCAGGGCCCGTTGCACCAGGACCCACCAGGACAGCGTGCAATACTGGTGCGGGAGTCAGTCCCCGAGGATGACTCCGGCGTGCAACGCCGATGCCGGCGCGGCAACTGTATCGTTCGCAGCCATCGGCAGCAGCAGTGTCACGAGCACACCGAGGCCGAACGCCGCCACCAGAACCATTACCAAATCAGGTTTACGCTTCACCAGGTTGTTCTCTCGTTTGCGGGGACCGACCTCTCGAACAGCCGCCCTGCAAAATTATTCGAATTTCAACGGTTGAAATTCGTGATTATTTTACAAACTCCGCGTGGATAGTATCCCAGCAATTTGCAAAAGAAAACCCCCGAAACCCGCTTCCGGCCTGACTTAGGCCAGATTTCTACAGATTTTCATCAGCGCTGCCGAGATAGAGCTGGTAGGCGCGGTTATCCGTCTCTTCCCAGTAACGGAACCGGATGCGGTCGAGAATGCGCTCGAACTCGCGCCGTTCGCCGCCGGGTATCTGCACCCCCATGAGGATACGCCCGTAGGCGGCGCCGTGATTGCGGTAGTGGAACATGGAAATATTCCAGCGCTGGCCAAGGCCGGCAAGGAATTTCAACAGCGCACCGGGGCGCTCCGGAAACTCCACCCGGTATACCCGCTCATCCCGCAACTGCGCGGGGGCATGTCCACCCACCATGTGCCGGATATGCAGCTTGGCCACCTCGTTGTCGGTCAGGTCCTCGGTGGCGTACCCGCGCTGCCTGAGATCCGCCAGCAGGTTCGCAACATCGTCACCCCCCGGCACTACCGACAGGCCGACAAAAACGCGGGCCAGCTCGGCATCGGCGTAGCGGTAGTTGAATTCGGTGATATTGCGGTGGCCCAGCGCCTGACAGAACTGCCTGAAACTGCCGGGCCGCTCGGGTACCGTGACGCTGAACACGGCCTCGCGGTGCTCGCCGATTTCCGTGCGCTCCGAAATGTAGCGCAGCCGGTCGAAATTCGTGTTGGCGCCGCTGACGACGGCCAGCAGCTCCTGTCCGCGAACCGCTTTGTTCTCCACATACTTCTTGAGCCCCGCCATGGCAAGGGCTCCCGCCGGCTCTGCGATACTGCGCGTGTCCTCGTAGATATCCTTGATCGCCGCGCACATCTCGTCGGTGGACACGGTAATGACGCTGTCGACTGTCTTGCGGATGATGCGAAACGGCTCCGCGCCCACCTGTGCCACCGCGCAGCCGTCGGCGAAAAGCCCGACCTCCCGCAGGGAGTCGCGGCGCCCGCGCGACAGCGCCAGTTGCAGGCAGGCCGCGTCCTCCGGCTCGACACCGATGATTCGCGTCCGGGGCCAGACGTAGCTGACGTAGGCGGCGATGCCGGCGATCAGCCCGCCGCCGCCGACGGGCACAAACAGCGCGTGCAGCGGGCGCTGGTGCTGGCGCACGATTTCCATGCCGATGGTGCCCTGGCCGGCGATGACATCGCGGTCGTCAAAAGGGTGTACGAATGTCAGCCCCTTCTTGCGCATCAGCTCGCGGGCGTACAGCGCGGCGTCGCCGAAGGAATCGCCGCGCAATATCACTTTTGCCCCGCGGCTGCGCACCGCGTCCACCTTGATCTGCGGCGTCGTGCGGGGCATAACGATAGTCGCCCGCACCCTGAGCTTTTGCGCCGCCACCGCCACGCCCTGGGCGTGATTGCCGGCCGATGCGGCGATCACGCCGCGCCTGAGCTGGTCGTCGCTGAGTCGACTCATCTTGCAGTACGCGCCGCGCAGCTTGAAGGAAAATACCGGCTGCAGGTCTTCCCGTTTGAGCCAGACGCGGTTATCCAGTCGCCGGGACATCAGCGCCGCTTCATGTACCGGTGTTTCACGCGCGACGTCGTAGACACGCGCATCGAGAATACGTTTGATGTAGGACTGGGGCATGGGGTAGCGACCGGCCGCGGGCTGAGAGATGATGGTAATGCAGCCCGGAGCGCATTTCAGCCACGGCGCGCCTTTTTTCGTGCCCGACGCGCGAGCTGGCCTATAATGGCGGCGGGCGGCCGACGAGAGAGAGCATATGACACAGGACGAGCTTAAACAGGCTGTGGCGGAAGCCGCGCTGGAATACATCGTACCGAAACTGGAGTCCGATACTGTCCTGGGTATCGGTACCGGCAGTACCGCCAATTGCTTCATCGACGCCCTCGCCCGGGTAA
The DNA here is from genome assembly GCA_034521205.1 of Halioglobus sp. Lineage (GTDB taxonomy): Bacteria > Pseudomonadota > Gammaproteobacteria > Pseudomonadales > Halieaceae > Marimicrobium. The sequence continues at coordinate 371,207 of JAXHMT010000004.1, read as the reverse complement.
AAGGGCTGTTCCAGGGCGCGGTCGCCAGTTCAGAGGCCTCCGCCACACGCCTGAAAGAACACGGCATTCCCGTCTATGAGCTCAATACCGTCGACAGCGTTGACTACTATGTGGACGGGGCCGACGAAGCCAATCGTGCACTGCAGCTCATCAAGGGGGGCGGGGCGGCCCTGACGCGTGAAAAAATTGTTACCGCTGTCGCGCGGGAGTTCATCTGCATCGCCGATGAAAGCAAGCTCGTGCATACCCTGGGCAAGTTTCCCCTGCCGGTGGAAGTCATTCCCATGGCGCGCAGTCATGTTGCGCGGGAACTGGTCAGGCTTGGCGGCGACCCGGTCTATCGCGAGGGCGTCGTGACGGACAACGGCAATGTGATACTGGACGTACACAACTTCTCTATTCCGCAGCCACTGGCCACGGAAGAAAAGATCAACAACATCACCGGTGTGGTCACCAACGGGCTGTTCGCACGCAAACCCGCGGATGTGCTGCTGCTTGGCACTGCCGAGGGCGTCCGGACACTGCTGGCGGAAAACCCTGTCGGCGAATGAAAGTAGCGCGCGGTATAGCCGCCTGCTGCGAGCGCCGCTGTTCAGTCGAAAATCTTTCCCGGATTCATGATCCCGTGGGGGTCGAAAGCGCGCTTGATCTGCCGCATGAGATCTATCTCCAGCGCCGAACGGGAATGGTGCAGGAAGTCTTTCCGGAGCAGCCCGATGCCGTGTTCGGCTGAAATACTGCCGCCGTAACGCTCCACGATCCGGAACACCCGCTCGCTCACCGTCTCGCACTGGCGCTGGAATTCCTCCGCTGACAGCCCGTCGGGCTTGAGTATGTTGAGGTGCACGTTGCCGTCGCCGATATGACCGAACCAGACGGTCTCGAAATCCGGATAGGATTCCCGCACCAGCGCCTGCACTTCCTCGAGGAATGCGGGCACCCGTGAGACCGTCGTCGAGATGTCGTTCTTGTAGGGCGTCCAGCGCGCGATCGACTCTGAAATGTCCTCGCGCAGCCGCCACAGCGCATCCGCCTGCGCGATAGTCTGGCTCACCACGCCGTCGAACACCCACCCCTGTTCCATACAGCGTTCGAACAGGCGCATCGCGCTCTCCCGAGTCCTGTCGTCCGCACATTCGAATTCGAGCAGCGCGTAATAAGCCGCCCCTGTCTCTAAAGGCCGTTGCAAATGCTGTACCGACACCACTTTTTCCAGAGCCGATTCCGAAAAAAACTCGAAGGCATTGAGTTCGAGCGCGCTGCGTGCCTCGGCGAGCACCGACATGACGGCGGGCATATCCGGACTACCCAGGAGCATGACCGCGTGATCCACTGGCGGCGCGCACAGGCGCATGGTCGCCTCGACCACCAGGCCCAGGGTGCCCTCGGCGCCGATGACCAGATGCCGCAGGTCGTACCCGGTGTTGTTTTTTATCAGCCCGCGGTTCAGATCCAGCAACTCACCGGTACCGCTGACCAGTTTCAGGCCCGCCACCCAGTCCCGCGTCATTCCGTGGCGGATAACCCTGATACCACCGGCGTTGGTCGAGATATTGCCGCCCAGTTGGCTGGAGCCGGTGGCGGCGAAATCCACCGGATAGAACAGTCCGTGTTCCGCCGCGAATTCCTGCAGCCGCGCCGTGACGACGCCGGCGCCACAGCGCACCGTGCGGTCGATGGGATCGAAATCCTCGATGCTGTTCAGCCGCTCCAGTGCAACGACCAGCTCGCCCCGGTTCGCGACGGCGCCGGCGCTGAGACCCGTGCGTCCCCCGGAGGGTACAACCGCGATCCCATGCGCGGCGGCGCAACGCACCACCGCCTGAACCTCTTCGATGGAACCGGGCAGCACTGCCGCACCGGGTCGCGGCGCAACGCTACGCGTCCAGTCCGTACCGAATCGCGACAGGTCATGCCCATCCGTCAGCACCCTGTCGCCGCCGACAATGTCGCGCAATTTTGCGAGGACACCCGCGTCGATCGGGGGCACGGAAGAATGTTCGAGCATGGCGCAAATCAAATCGGCGAACGAATGTGCAGGGTAGCACACGGGGCCGTGCGCTCCGCCGTACGCGGGCAGTCGCAGCAGTCGACAGTAGAGCCGGCCTGAATCCTTTTCGAAATGAAATCGCCGCTGGTGCGCCGCCGAACCTGTCGGACGTTAGCGGTATTTTTGCGCATTATGGTCGTTCGCTGCGCAAACGTGTGTAATGATAAGTTATCTGGATATAAATAACGGTGGCAGGTGACGCATCCGCGGCACCATCCTTACCACCGCGCGACTATTATATTAAGGCCGGCGTATTTCAGCGCCCGTTTTTACGGACACCGCGACCCGCCGGCCACAAAGCAAACAAGAAGTATCAGGGGCAATCATGGGCAAGCAGAAGACATTTCAACTCACCACACTGTCCGCAGCCGTCGCGTCCGCGCTGATCACCGGCTACGCCGAGGCGGAGACACGATTCCGGGAGGAAGTGATCGTCACCGCCACGAGGCGCGCGGAAGAGATTCAGGACATCCCACTCAACATCACAGCACTCAAAGCCGACATGATCGAACGCGAGCGGCTGGAGGACCTCACGGATCTGTCGCGCCGCGTGCCGGGCATGACTGTGATCGAACAGGGTTCGCGCGCCGCCGACATCATCAATGTGCGCGGCCTCAACGTCGACTCCGTTGGACCCACCGACACCGACAACAGCGGCGGCGGTAGCGTGGGCACCTATATCGGCGAGATCCCGTTCTACGTCGACCTGAAGCTAAACGACCTGGAGCGAGTCGAGGTGCTGATCGGGCCGCAGGGCACGCTCTACGGTGCCGGCACCCTGGCCGGCGCGGTGCGCTATATCCCGAACAAACCCCAGGCTGACGCCGCGAGCTTCGAGCTGCGCGGTGATGTGTTCGATCTCGACGAGTCCGGCGACCTGGGCTACGAGGGCGGCGGTACGGTCAACGTCCCTCTTGTCGAGGACAGGCTCGCCCTGCGCGCCTCGCTGGACCTTTACGACGACCCCGGTTTCATCGACTACAACTTCCTGGTTCGCGAACCCGGAGTGTCCAACCCCCAACCGAACTTCAGCGACCTCGCCGACGTGCAGCGCAATTTGCGCAAAAAGGAAGACGCCAATACCGAGGAGACCCTCTCCGGACGCCTCGCCCTGCGCTACACCGACGATTGGCTGGATGCCACGCTGTCCTATTACTACCAGGACAGTGACGTAGGCGCGCGGCAGATTAATCACCGGGCGTCCTTCGGCACCGGCGACTACGAGGCCGCCCACCGTTTCCTCGAGCCGCTGGAGCGTGAGAACGAACTCTACTCCCTGGAACTGGTGGCCGACCTGGGGTTTGCCGAACTCACGTCCGCGACCGGTTTCTCCCAGTATGACGAGAATGGACAGCGCGACCAGACCGACCTGCTGCTCGCCTTCGAGTTCGGCTATGAGCTCTTTCCCGGCTTCGCCGCATTCACCCGCGACGAGGGGGAAGAGGAGACCTTCACCCAGGAACTGCGCCTGGTCTCCAGCCACGACGGACCCTTCAACTGGATCGTCGGCGCCTTTTACAACGAATTTGAACTGGATGCCGAGAGCCGGGAGTTCACACCGGGATTCGACCAGTTCGCGGTGGACAATTTCGGCGGCGTGCAGCTGCGCCCCGATTCACTCGAATTTATCGCTACGACCGACCAATCGGAGGAAGAAACCGCGGTATTCGGCGAACTGGGCTATCGGATCACCCCAGCCTGGCAGGTTACTGTGGGCGCCCGCTGGTTCAAGTTCGACAACAAGCTGGACGTCGCGACCGCCACACCACTGTTCGACACTGTTTTGTTCGGCGATCCGCCGGACTCCATCAATTTCGACAGAACAAAAGCCAAGGTGGACGACGACGACGTCATATTCAAGTTCAATACCTCCTATGATTTCAGCGACGATGTCATGACCTACCTGACGGTCAGTGAGGGCTACCGGCTCGGTGGATTGAACCCGTTCATGGAATGTCCGGACCCCCTGCCCGATACACCGATCGTATGCGCATTGCCCGATGAGCTCCTGATCAAGTCGGACACCACCACCAACTACGAAATCGGCGCGCGCACACAATTCATCGACTCGCTGACCCTCAACGGCGCTGTGTACTACATCGACTGGAACGACGTCCGTGTTGCGGACGTACTGGAAAATGGCGATTTTCCAATCATATCCAATGGCGGCACAGCCGAGAGCATGGGCGTGGAAATCTCGGGTACCTACGCTGTGACGCCCAATCTGTACATCGGCGGCTCGTACGCCTACACAGACGCGGAACTGACCGAGGATGCGCCGGGACTGGTCGACGACGAGGACGCCTTCGACGGCGACCGCCTGCCGGGTTCGCCGGAGCACCAGTACTTTTTCTTCGCCAATTACGTCGTGCCGCTGAACGGTGGTTCGGAACTGGCCTTCGACTACTCGATGACCGGACACAACGGCGTGATATCAAAAGTCGGCAAACGCGCCGACGGCGAGACGCTGGATGGCTACAACCTGCACAACGTGTCCGCCTCCTGGATCAACGACGGTCTCACGCTGACACTGTACGCGGACAACGTGTTCGACGAGTACGCCGAGACCGGCGTGCGCCGGGACCAGAGCTTCGTGCGCGAAGTGGGCCTGTTCGATCTGCGGCGCTATTACCACAACGTGCTGCGCCCGCGCCAGATCGGCGTGCGCTTCGTCTACAACTTCGACAGCTGACTGCTGTCCGGATCTTGTTCGAGCGTCCCTAGTGGGCGCTGTTTCCAGCCCCTGCTACTGAGGTCGAGTCCGTCAGAGCCTCCTGGTGGAAGGGCCTGTTCAGGGCGAATGTCTTGGCAGTTTGAGCCCTGAACAGGCCCTCCCACCAGGAGGCGAGCGCGCAAAGCACCTGTCAAATCCGTGGCGCGCGCCGAAAATCCAACCCATACAATAGGGCGCCATGACCAGTCGACCGCAAGGAGATCGAGAGCCTGCACCGCGACGCCCAGGCGGCGCTGCGCGACGGGCGCCTGCGCGAGGCGCACCGGCACTGCCTGGCCATTCTCGAAGCGGACCGCCACCACGCCGACGCCTGGTTCCTGTGTGCGCTGATCGCCGCGCGCAACGGCCGGCACGCCAAGGCGCTCGAGGTGCTGGAGAACGCGCTGCGCCTGTCGCCGCGGCGCGCCGAATACCGCGCGGAGCAGGGCAAGCTGCTGCTCTCCCTGCGCAGGCCGCGCGAGGCGCTGGCGGCGGCGCGGGAGGCGCTGATACAGCGTCCGACGGACTCGCCCACCCTGAACACACTGGGCACGGTGCTCAGTCACTGCGGCGAACACGAGCAGGCCCTGGCCTGTTTCGAGCGGGCGGCGCACGCGGCGAACGCCCGTTCCACCGAGCACCGGACACTGCCCGCCGAGTTTTGCGCGGAGCTGCACTTCAATCTGGCGACCTCGCTGCAGTTCGCCGGTCGCTTCGACGAGGCAGTCGCGGCCTGCGCAGAGGCCGTGCGCCTGCGGCCGCACGACTTCCGGGCCCACGCGGCGCTCGCCGCCCTGCGCCGCACTTCCCCCGACGACAGTTATCTCGAGCGCCTGGAAACTCTGCGCGGCGAAGCGCGCACCTCAATGGACCGGCTGTATCTCGGCCACGCCATTGCGCGCGAACAAGAGAACCTCGGGCGCCACGAACAGGCGCTGGCCTCGCTGGCCTGGGCCAAGGAGGGCAGAGCGCGCGAGACGGGCTACACACCGGAGCAGGACGCGGACCTGTTCGCGTCGATCAGGCGCCTGTTCGACGCATCATTTTTTCAGTCCTGCCCCGCCGACGGCTGCGACAGCGCGGAACCGATTTTTATCGTCGGCATGCCGCGCAGCGGCACCACACTCGTGGAGCAGATCCTGGGCAGTCACCCGGCGGTGTTCGCCGCCGGGGAACTGCAGAACTTTCCACACCAGGTCAAGCACCTCGCGGGTACGCCGTCGCCCGACGTGCTGGATACGCCGACCCTGGAGGTCGCGGCCCGCACCGACCTGTCGCGGCTAGGGGAGGCCTACCTGCAAAGCACCCGCCCGCGCACGGGCCATACGCCCCACTTCATCGACAAGCTGCCGCACAACTTTCTGTATCTGGGCCTGATTCGCCGGGCGCTCCCGCGGGCGCGAATCATCTGCCTGCGCCGCGACCCGATGGACACGTGCCTGAGCAATTACCGCCAGTTGTTCGCCACCCAGTTTCGCTACTACCACTACAACTACGAGCTGCTCGACTGCGGTCGCTACTACATCGAGTTCGACCGCCTCATGCGCCACTGGCAGGAATTGATGGAAGGGGCCATTTACGAACTGCAGTACGAAGCGCTGGTAGCCGACCCGCCGCAGCAGACCGCACAACTGCTGCGCTGGTGCGGGCTGCCCTGGGACGAAGCCTGTCTGGCCTTCAACGAACGCCGCGCCGCGGTCGCCACACCGAGCGCCGCGCAGGTCAGGCAAGGCATTTACGACAGTGCGGTGGGACGCTGGCGGTATTACGGCGACGCAGTGCAGCCCCTGTACGAACTGCTCAGGGAAGCCGGCTTCTACGACTGACCGGCGTGATCGAGTTCGATACCGCGCCCGGCGAGATATTCCTGCACGATTCCCAGCCAGGCCCGGCGCAGTTCGGCGGACTCATTGGCGAGGTGGTGGCGGGCGTCTGCCAGGTACTCGACGCGACTGCCCGGAAACAGTGTCTCGACAAACGGCACGTTGTAGCGCCAGTCCACCGTCGTGTCCCGCTGACCCTGCACGATCAGCGCCGGGCCCACGCCGAGGTCGCGGCGGTCCAGCGTGGACAGCCAGCGGCGCAGCGCGGCGACCCACCGCAGGGGCACCCGATGACACTGCAACGGCTCGCTCGCGAGGAACTTCAGAAACTCACTGTCGCCGCTGTTGCGGGCAAAGGTTCGCGGCACACTGTCGACAAAATGGCGCAACAGGCCATGGGCAAAACGTATTGTGGGCCAGGCAGCGGGACGCACCAGGGGGGCCAGCAGCACAGTGGCATCGAAGCGCCAGTCGCAGCGGCGGGCAAACTCGATAAGGGCCGCGCCGCCGGTGCTCTGCGCCATCACCCACAGCGGCAGGTCGGGCATGCGCACGCGCCCCAGCAAATCTTCGATGGCGCGGCTGTAATCGGCGAAATCGTCTATCACGGCGGGCTCGCCCGTGGACAGGCCATGTCCCGGCAGATCGAACATAACGACATTGCACTTGTGCGTCAGTGCCCACTCCGCCAGTTTGCCGTACAGGCCGTGGTGGTCATAGTAGCCGTGCACGATAAGCAGATTGGCCACGGCGTCCCCGCGCCGCCAGTGCTGCACCGCCAGCCGGTAGGGCCCCGATTGCACGTGGCCGGCGAGATGGGTCAGGCCCTCGATACGGGCAGTGAAATCGATGCCGTAAAAGCGGCAGAACTCCTCCAGCTCCGCCGACGGTTTCGCGCCCTCCCCGAAAGGGGGGAGCTGATGGCGCAATATCTGCAGTTTTTCGGGCGTCAAACGTACTCCTTCAGTGAACCCGGGGACTCAGCTCTCCCGCGTCGTACGCCCGTTGCATCTCGGCGAGCGAACGCGGTTTGATTTTGCTCGCGTTACCGGCGGTCCCGAACGCCTCGTAGCGCGCTTTGCAGATATCCTTCATGGCGTTGAGGCTCTGCGTCAGGTACTTGCGCGGATCGAACTCCGAGGGATTCTCCGCCAGAAAACGGCGGATCGCGCCGGTGGAGGCCAGGCGCAGGTCAGTGTCGATGTTTACCTTGCGCACGCCGTTGCGAATGCCCTCCTGGATCTGCTCCACGGGAACGCCGTAGGTCTCCGGAATGTCGCCGCCGTGGGCGTTGATGATTTCCAGCCACTCCTGGGGCACGGACGAGGAGCCGTGCATCACCAGGTGCGTGTTGGGAATGCGCGAATGAATCTCCACGATGCGGTCGATGGCCAGAATATCCCCCGTGGGCGGGCGCGTGAACTTGTAGGCGCCGTGACTGGTGCCGCAGGCAATGGCCAGGGCGTCCACCTCCGTCGCGGCGACGAATGCCGCCGCTTCCTCCGGGTCGGTGAGCAACTGGTCGTGGGACAACTGACCCTCCGCGCCGATACCGTCTTCCTCGCCGGCCTCGCCGCTCTCCAGGGAGCCCAGGCAGCCGAGTTCCCCCTCCACGGACACGCCACAGGCATGCGCCATTTCCACGGCGCGGCGCGTGACCGCTACGTTGTAGTCGTAGTCCATCGGCGTCTTGCCGTCTTCACCGAGAGAGCCGTCCATCATCACCGAACTGAATCCCAGTTGGATGGAGCGCTGGCACACCGCGGGCGACACCCCGTGGTCCTGGTGCACCACGACGGGAATGTGCGGGAACTCGTTCATGGCCGCTTCCATCAGGGCGCGCAGGAAGGGCGCGCCGGCGTATTTGCGCGCACCCGCGCTCGCCTGCATGATCACGGGGGAATCGGTCTCATCCGCGGCCTCCATGATGGCCCGGGTCTGCTCCAGGTTGTTGACGTTGTAGGCCGGGACGCCGTAGCCGTGCTCGGCCGCGTGATCCAGCAATTGCCGCATACTGATAAGTGCCATAGGAAAACCCTTCGATTGCCGGCTACCGCCTTTTGCGCTGTCCGGTCAGTGAGTAGCGCGCTGCCTCAGCACCGCAACGGCGGGCAGCGTCCTGCCTTCCACATACTCCAGGAAAGCCCCGCCACCGGTGGATATGTAGGAAACCTTATCCGCGATCCCGAATTTGTCAATCGCCGCCAGCGTATCGCCGCCCCCCGCGAGGGAAAACGCGTCGCTGTCGGCGATGGCGCGGGCGAGGGTCTCGGTGCCGGCGGCGAACTGATCGTATTCGAACACCCCCACCGGACCATTCCACAGGATGGTGCCGGCCCCGGTGACCAGTTCCGCGAAGCGCCCGGCGGTGCGCGGGCCGATGTCCAGGATCATGTCGTCGTCCGCCACCTCCGCCACCGGCTTGACTACCGCCCGGGCGTCCCCGGACAGGGCCTTGCCGGTCACGACATCCTCGGGCAGGGGTATGCTGGTTTTCTGCATGAGTGCCCGTGCCTCGTCCAGCAGATCGTTCTCGCACAGCGAGTTGCCGACCGGGCTGCCGCTGGCGGCAAGAAACGTATTGGCGATACCGCCGCCCGGCACGAGCTGGTCGACCCTGTCGGCGAGTGCTTCGAGCACCGTCAGTTTCGTCGATACCTTGGAGCCGCCGACGATGGCCACCATGGGGCGCGCGGGGTCGGAAAGCGCCTTTTCCAGCGCGGTCAGTTCGCTCTCGAGCAGGGGCCCGGCGCAGGCGACCGGCGCGAATTTCGCGACGCCGTGGGTGGAGGCCTGGGCCCGGTGGGCGGTGCCGAAGGCATCCATGACAAAGACGTCGCAGAGCGCCGCGTAGGCGCGGGCGAGTTCCTCGTCGTCGGCCTTTTCCCCCGGATTGAAGCGCACGTTTTCCAGCAGCGCCACCTCTCCCGCCGCGACCTCCACGCCGCTGCGCCAGTCGCCAACCAGCGATACCGGCCGCCCGAGCAGCTCGCCCAGGTGACGGGCCACCGGCGCCAGCGAAAACTGGTCGTCGAACTCACCCTCAGTGGGCCGCCCCAGGTGCGACATCAGGATGACCGCCGCACCGGCGCTCAGCGCGGCCTCGATCGTCGGCAGCGCCGCGCGGATGCGCGCGTCCGAACTCACCGCGCCGTTTTTCACCGGCACGTTGAGATCCTCGCGTATCAGCACGCGTTTGCCGGACAGTTCGACGTCCGCCATCAAGTCCATATCGAGTGCCATGCCCTGTCTCCCGGTATACTATCTTTATCGATGTTCCCAACATGATGCCGACGAAGTCGCGTTACAGATCGCTCCAGTACCTCGCCACATCGAGCATGCGGTTGGCGTATCCCCATTCGTTGTCGAACCAGGTGAGCACCTTGACCAGGCGCCCGGCGCTGACCCGGGTCTGGCTGGCATCGACGATACCCGAGCGGGGGTCGTGGTTGAAATCACAGGATGCCAGAAGCTCCTCGGTGTAGCCAAGCGTGCCGTCAAAGCGGTTGTGCGATGCGTCCCGCAATATCCGGTTGATCTCCTCGACGGAGGTAGCGGCGCCGGTGTGCACCGACAGATCCAGGGCAGACACGTTCAGGGTGGGCACGCGCAGCGCCTGCGCCGTGAAGCGCCCGGCCAATGCCGGCAGCATGCGCTCCACCCCCCGGGCGAGTTCGGTGTCCACGGGAATGATGGAGCCGAAGGCGGCGCGGGTTTTGCGCAGGTCCGTATGGTGATAGGCATCCAGCACCGGCTGATCGTTCATCGCCGAGTGGATGGTTGTGATAGTGCCCGCCTCGATACCCACGGTCTCCTCGAGCGCACTGATTACCGGCAGGATGGCATTGGTGGTGCAGGAGGCATTGGACACCACCCGATGTTCCGGGCGCAGCTCGTTGTGATTGACGCCGTAGACGACCGTACAGTCAACCTCAGCCGTGGCGGGCTGCGAAAACAGGACCCTGGCGGCTCCGCGGTCCAGGTGCCGCCGCGCGGTGGCGGGATCCGAGAAGGCGCCGGTGCATTCCAGCACTATGTCCACATCGAGATCCGACCAGGGCAGCGCGTCGATGCGCTCGTGCCGCAGCAGCCGGATACTGTCCCCGGCGACATGCAGCGTATCCCGATCTCCCTGCAGCGGCGCGGGGAAACGCCCGTGGGTGGAATCGTACCGGGTGAGGTGCAACACCGTCTGCGCATCGGCGATTTCATTGATCGCCACGATACTCACGTCGTCCCTGTGGGGGCCTTCGTAGAGGGCGCGCAGAATACAGCGGCCGATCCTGCCGTAACCGTTGATGGCCAGCCGTATCAAGCGGGGAACCTGTACGGGACCAACGGACCCGACCATTGTCCCGATAGGCGCGCCGGCGCATCGGGGCATTGTGCCGCACGGCGGCACCGGCCGACGAATTGTCCCGTCACTGCGCGGGACCTCCGGGGCGGGTGTGTACCGTCACTGTGACAGCACGTCCTCCGCCAGCCCGAGGAGGTTGTCCACGGTAAAGCCAAAATGGCGCATGACTTCCGCACCGGGGGCCGATTCGCCGAAAGTGGTCATCCCGAGGATACGCCCGTCCAGCCCGACGTACTTGTACCAGAAGTCGGTGTGCTGGGCTTCCACCGCCACCCGACTCGGCACGGCGCGCGGCAACACGGCCTCGCGGTACGCGGCGTCCTGCTCCTCGAACACCTCCGGCGACGGCATCGATACGACGCGCACCCGCCGCCCGGCCGTCTCGAGCTGCTCCGCGGCCGCGGTCGCGAGCTGCACCTCCGAGCCCGTGGCGATAAAGATCAGTTCGGGCGTCCCGTCGCAGTCGCGCAGGATGTAGCCGCCCCGCCCGATCTCCGCCAGACGGGCTGCTGCGCGCTCCTGGTGGGGCAATCCCTGGCGGGAGAGGATCAGTGCGGTGGGCCCGTCGCGGCGCTCGATGGCGGCCTTCCAGGCGACGGCGGTTTCCACGGTGTCGCAGGGTCGCCAGGTCTGCATGTTCGGCGTCGCCCGCAGCGCCGCCATCTGCTCCACGGACTGGTGGGTGGGCCCGTCCTCGCCCAGTCCGATGGAGTCGTGAGTGAACACGAAGATGGACTGCTGGCGCATCAGCGCCGCCATGCGCACGGCGTTGCGCGCATATTCCATGAATATGAGGAAAGTCGCGCCGTAATTGATGAACCCGCCGTGCAGGGCGATGCCATTGACGATGGCGGCCATACCGAATTCGCGCACGCCGTAATAGATGTAATTGCCCGCGGCGTCCCCGGCGCTCACACCCCTGGAGCCGCTCCAGATGGTGTTGTTGGAGCCCGCGAGGTCCGCCGAGCCCCCGAGCAGCTCCGGCAGCAGCGGTCCGTAGGCATCCAGACAGTTCTGCGAGGCCTTGCGGGTGGCCACGCTGTCGCCCCCGGCCTGGCACTGATGGATGTAATCCTCCGCCCTGGCGGCGAAGTCCGCGGGCAGCTCTTTGCGCAGGCGCCGCCCCAGTTCCCCCGCCACCTCGGGATGGGCCTCGGTGTAACCGTCGAGCAGCGCAGTCCACTCTTGCTCGTGGCGAGCGCCGCGCTCCCGGGCGTCCCAACCGGCGTAGATGTGATCGGGTATCTCGAAGGGCTCGCACTGCCAGCCCAGAGCCTCGCGGGCGGCGGCCACTTCGTCTTCACCGAGGGCGGCGCCGTGACACGCTTCGGAACCCTGCTTGTTGGGCGCGCCCCTGCCGATGACCGTCTTGCAGCAGATAAGCGACGGGCGCACGGTGTCGCCGCGAGCCGCCTCGATCGCCGCCCGCACCGCATCGGGGTCGTGGCCGTCCACATCCGGCACGACGTGCCATCCGTAGGCCTCGAAGCGCGCGGGCGTATCGTCCGTGAACCAGCCCTCGACATGGCCGTCGATCGAAATGCCGTTGTCGTCGTAGAAGGCGATCAACTTGCCCAGGCCCTGGGTCCCCGCCAGCGAGCAAACCTCGTGGGAAATACCTTCCATGAGGCAGCCGTCGCCCACAAATACATAGGTGTAATGATCGATGACATCGAAGCCCGGGCGATTGAACTGTGCCGCGAGGATTTTCTCGGCCAGCGCCATGCCGACCGCGTTGCCGAGCCCCTGCCCGAGTGGGCCGGTGGTGGTCTCTACCCCGGGCGTGTCGCCGTATTCCGGATGGCCGGGGGTCATACTGCCCAACTGACGGAAATTGCGCAGTTCCGTCATCGGCAGGTCGTAACCCGTCAGGTGCAGCAATGCGTACAGCAGCATGGAGCCGTGGCCGTTGGAGAGGACGAAACGGTCCCGGTTGGGCCAGTGAGGATTGGCGGGATTGTGCCGGAGGAAGTCGTTCCACAGCACCTCGGCGATATCGGCCATGCCCATCGGGGCCCCCGGATGTCCGCTCTTGGCCTTTTCTACAGCGTCCATGCTCAGGGCGCGGATAGCGTTGGCCAGTTCTGTTCGCGACGGCGACATGGGGTTCTCCGGTGCAACTTGGGGCATGGGGCGGAACTCGTACCTGAAAGGGCAGCTATTTTCGCGTAAGCGCGAGCCGACGGCAAACGAATCGAGGGGTAATCGGGTCCGCCTGCGGATATTTGCGGGCGGACCGGGGCCTGCCGCACCGCTCCCACCGGGTGCAGGATTTGTCCCCGGTGGCGAACCAATACACGGCGCCACAGGCCCAGTGTGAGCAGAAACTGCGACATCCCTCGCAATTCTATATCGAAATTTTTTGATATACTACGGAACCCCTGCTAGACTACGCTGCGATGTTATCGCCAACGGTCAGAACAAGGGGCGAGGCAGGGGACACGGCAGCAGAGCCCGATCAGCAACTATCCGCTCTCACCGGCCTGTGCAAGGCCAGCGCCGATTCCCTGCGTTTACTCATACTGCGCGTCCTGCGCGAGGATTCCTTTGGCGTTTCCGAGCTGTGTTCGATTTTCGAGATACGCCAACCCGCCCTCAGCCATCACCTCAAGGTTCTGGCGGGCGCGGGTCTGGTGGCCGCCCGTCGGGAGGGCAACTACATCTTTTACCGTCGCGCGGAACTGGGACAGCAGCCCGACCTGGAGGCGCTGCAGAACTGCCTGTTCGAAACGGTGGACCGTATCGAGCTGCCGGCCGTGATCGAGCATCGCCTGGCGGCACTGCACCGGCAGCGCGAGGAAAACTCCCGGAATTTTTTCCGCGTCAATGCCCACAAGTTTCGCGAGCAGCAGGACCTGATCGCCAGTTATCGCCAGTACGGCGATGTGGTAGCCCGGGTGCTGGGCGACGCACCTCTGCAGCAACGTCGCACCGCACTGGAGGTGGGCCCGGGCGACGGCGCCTTTTTGCTGGAACTGGCGCCCATGTTCGAGCAGGTCGTCGCACTGGACAACGCACCGGGCATGCTGGAGCAGGCCAGGGAACACGTCGCGCTGCACGGCCACGACAATGTCGAGTTTGTCGCCGGCGATACCCGCAGCGAGCGACTGCACAAGCTGCAGGCGGACTGCGCGATCATGAATATGGTGCTGCACCATACGCCGGCGCCGGGCGACGTACTGGCGGACGTGGCCGCCTGTCTCGTCCCGGGCGGCGTGCTCCTGATCACGGACCTGTGCAACCACGACCAGGGCTGGGCGAGGGAGATCTGCGGCGACCTGTGGCTGGGCTTCGACCCCCACGACCTGGGGCGCTGGGCGCAGGATGCCGGTCTCGACGATATCGCCAGCGTCTACCTTGCCCAACGCAACGGATTTCAAATCCAGGTGCGGCTTTTCAGCCGCGCCTGAACATTAATCAGAAGGATCACACTATGAGTCAGTACGCAGTTTTCACCTCAGAATCGGTGTCCGAGGGCCACCCGGACAAGATGGCGGACCAGATTTCCGACGCCATCCTCGACTACATCATCGCGGACGACCCGGACGCGCGCGTGGCCGTCGAGACTATGGTCAAGACGGGTATGGCGGTGGTGGCCGGCGAGGTGACCACGAGCGTCAACCTCGATCTGGAAGAGACCATCCGCCAGACCATTCTGGACATCGGCTACGACAGCTCCCGCGTCGGTTACGACGGCGCCTCCTGCGCCGTATTGAACGCCATCGGCAAACAGTCCAGGGACATCGCCATGGGCGTCAACGAGGGTGAGGGCGCGCACATGGAGCAGGGCGCGGGCGACCAGGGCCTGATGTTCGGCTATGCCACCAACGAGACGGACGTGCTGATGCCGGCCCCCATCCACTTCTCTCACCGGCTGGTCGAACGCCAGGCGCAGGTGCGCAAGGACGGCACCCTGCCCTGGCTGCGGCCCGACGCCAAGAGCCAGTTGACCCTGCGCTACGACGAGCGTGGCAAACCCGTCGCCGCCGAGGCCGTGGTCCTCTCCACGCAGCACGACGAGGACATCAGCCAGGCCGATCTCCACAAGGCGGTGATGGAGCACATCATCAAGCCGGTACTGCCGGAAGAATGGTTGCACGCCGACACGAAATACCACATCAACCCCACCGGCCAGTTCATTATCGGGGGGCCGGTCGGCGACTGCGGCCTCACGGGGCGCAAGATCATCGTCGACACCTACGGCGGCATGGCGCGCCACGGCGGCGGCGCCTTCTCGGGCAAGGATCCGTCCAAGGTCGACCGCTCGGCGACCTACGCCGGGCGCTACGTGGCAAAGAATATTGTCGCCGCCGGCATCGCCGACCGCTGCGAGATTCAGGTGTCCTACGCAATCGGTGTAGCGGAGCCCACCTCGATCTCGATCGACACTTTCGGCACGGGCAAACTGTCGGATGACCGCATTGCCGAGCTGGTGCGTGAACACTTCGACTTGCGGCCGAAAGGACTGATCGCCATGCTCGATCTGAAAAAGCCGATCTTCCGTAAAACCGCTGCCTACGGGCACTTTGGCCGGGAGGAGTTTACCTGGGAAAAGACCGACAAGGCGGAGGCGTTGAAAGCGGCGCTGTAAACACGCTTTCAGAGAACATCCAAACCCTGAATTGCCGTCATTTCCGCGCATACGCACCGCCGCGATCGCGGCAACCGGGCTGACCGGGGCCGCTGTCGCGAGGGAATGACACCGTAAACCAAAGGACGAAACCTATGAGCACTGCAGAACAACTGAAAGAAAACCAGGACTACAAAGTCGCGGACATATCACTGGCCGATTGGGGCCGCCGCGAAATCGATATCGCCGAATCCGAGATGCCGGCACTTATGGCCCTGCGCACCCAGTACGCGGACAGCAAGCCACTGGAGGGCGCGAAAATTCTCGGCTGTATCCACATGACTATCCAGACCGCCGTACTGATCGAGACCCTCGAAGCGCTGGGCGCCGAGGTTCGCTGGTCCTCCTGCAATATTTTCTCGACCCAGGACCACGCCGCCGCGGCTATCGCCGCCGCGGGCGTCGCGGTGTTTGCCTGGAAAGGTGAAACCGAGGAGGAATACGAATGGTGTATCGAGCAGACCATCCTAGTGGACGGCGAACCCTGGGATGCCAACATGGTGCTGGATGACGGCGGCGATCTCACCGCAATGCTGCACGACAAATACCCGAAAATACTGGACAGGGTCCACGGTATCACCGAGGAGACCACAACGGGTGTTCACCGCCTGCAGGAGATGCTGGAGCAGGGCACCCTGAAAGTGCCTGCGGTAAACGTCAACGACTCGGTCACCAAGTCCAAGAATCGACAACAAGTACGGCTGTCGTCACAGTCTCAACGACGCGATCAAGCGCGGCACCGATCACCTGATGTCGGGCAAAAAGGCGCTTGTCATCGGCTACGGCGATGTCGGCAAGGGCTCCTCGCAGAGCTTGCGACAGGAAGGCATGATCGTGAAGATCGCCGAAGTCGATCCCATCTGCGCGATGCAGGCATGCATGGACGGTTTCGAGGTCGTTTCGCCCTATATCGACGGTATCAATGACGGCAGCGAAAAAAGCATCAACCGGGAATTGCTGGCCAACACCGATCTGGTGGTCACGGCCACCGGTAACTACAAGGTGTGCGACTCCAACATACTCCACGCGCTGAAGAAGGGCGCCGTGGTCTGCAACATCGGCCACTTCGACAACGAGATCGACACCGCCTACATGCGCAGTAACTGGGAGTGGGAGGAGGTCAAGCCGCAGGTACACAAGGTCTACCGGGACAAGAGTGCGAACGACTACCTCATCCTGCTCTCGGAGGGCCGTCTGGTAAACCTGGGCAATGCCACCGGACACCCTTCACGGATTATGGACGGCTCTTTCTCCAACCAGGTGCTGGCCCAGATATACCTCTACGAGCGCAAGTTTGCCAATCTCGAAAAGGAGATGAAGGCGGCCGCGCTCAGGGTCGAAGTGTTGCCGAAAAAGCTCGACGAGGAAGTGGCCATGCACATGATCGGCGGCTTCGGCGCAGTGCTGACCAAGCTGACCGGCGAGCAGGCGGAGTACATCAATGTCTCCGTGGATGGCCCGTTCAAGCCAGAAAGCTACAAGTACTAGAGTCGAAAAGGAATGGCAGCAAGCAAACCGCGCATCAGTTTCGAGTTCTTCCCGCCGAAAACGGAGGCGGGGGTCGACAAGTTGCTGAATGAGGTCATCCCCGCCCTGTATGCACTGGGTCCCGAGTTTTTCTCGGTGACCTACGGCGCCGGCGGCAGCACCCGCGACGCCACGCTCGGCGTGGTATCGGCGATCAACGAAAGGGGTATTCCGGTCGCGCCGCACCTGAGCTTCGGTGGCGACGACGAGAACGCCGTCGGCGAACTCATCGATATCTACCGGGAGCGCGGCATAGGGCGCATCGTGGCCCTGCGCGGCGATCGACCGTCGGGAACCGGCGGGGCGACCCACCTGGTCTACGCCAGGGAGCTCGTGGAGTTCATTCGCCGGCGCACTGGAGATCATTTCCATATCGAGGTGGCGGCCTATCCGGAGATTCATCCCGACGCCCGGGATTACGACAGCGACGTGAGCTTTCTCAAGGCGAAGCTGGATGCCGGCGCCGACAGTGCCATTACCCAGTACTTCTTCAACGTCGAATCGTATTTCTATTTTCTCGATCAGTGCACCGCGGCCGGCATCGACAAGCCCATCTACCCGGGCATCATGCCGATAACCAATTTCGCCAACCTGCAGCGGTTTTCAAAAAACTGCGGCGCGGAAATTCCGCGCTGGATCTGCAGGCGCATCGAGGCTTTCGGCGAGGACCAGGACAGCATAAGCGGCTTTGGCGTGGAAGTTGTGTCACAGTTGTGCCAGACGCTGCTCGAAAACGGCGCGCCGGGCATCCACTTCTACACCATGAACCAGGTGGAGCCCACCCGGGAAATTCACAATAACCTGGGCCTGTAGGTAGGTGACTCCCCGGGATCGAATCGGTGGTACGAGAGACCATGCTGGATCCCCGCTTACGCGGGGATGACGGCGTTTGCTTACGCGGGGATGACGGCGTTCGCTTGCGCGGGGATGACGGCGTTCGCTTGCGCGCGGATGACGACCTGAATGTCTGCAAAATGACAATCCGGCGCATGCCCGCGAGGTGACGGCCGGCAGGACTCAACAGAATTCGATAGCTCATGAAACAATCGCATTCCTACCCCAAGCGCTGACCCATTGGCCTCAACCGAGCAAAGAATGCGAATCCCCCGAATCCACACCGAACAGGAACTGGCATCCGGCCGCAGCCTGCGGCTGGAACCGGGGCCGAGCCGACATATCGCCAGGGTCCTGCGCCTGCGAGAGGGCGATCCGGTGATACTGTTCGACGGTCGCGGCGGGGAGTACTCCGCACGCATCGTCTCAGTCGACAGGCATTCTGTGACGGCACAGACTCTCGAATACCATCCCGGCATACCACTCTCTTCCCTCGAAATTCACCTGGGCATCGCCGCCTCACGTGGCGATCGCATGGACTGGGCGCTACAGAAATCCACGGAACTGGGTGTCGCTGCCATTACACCGCTACTGACGGAGCGCACCGGCCTCAAACTCACCGGCGAGCGCGCGGAAAAAAAATTCCGGCACTGGCAGCAGATCATCGCCAGCGCCTGTGAGCAATGCGGCCGGTGTCTATTGCCGGCGCTGCACTCCCTGCAGGACCTCGACCCGTGGCTTGACGCCACACAGGCCGCGCGCAAATTCATCCTGCACCCCGGCACGCCGTCCGGTGTTGTCGCGGCCGAGCCGCCAGCCAGCGTCGCACTTCTGATAGGTCCCGAGGGTGGCTTTAGCGATGCAGAGATCGCCGCCGCGAAGAGCGCGGGGTTCAGGCCACTCAGCCTGGGCCCGCGGGTGCTGCGCACCGAAACCGCGCCCCTGGCGGCGATCGCCGTACTGCAGGCCACATGGGGTGATATGCAACCGCGGCGACAGCACACGTGATTGCGATATGCCGGACCGCCGCTTGCGCGTGATCCGGCACACCGGGAAGGACGGCGGGGCAAAAATCGTCATCACTGCCTGTTCTCGTCGCCACTCCCGCCAAAGCGGGGGCCCAGTATGTCCCAGGTTCAGCACATCGCGGCATCAGTCCTTTTGCCAGCGAGCGTGCGTCCACTCCAGAAAATGCCCCACCGCATTCACCATGTGATCGGCGCGCGGAGAGTGAAATACCTCGAAAGCGTGCTGTCCGCCCGGCAGTTCCCCGTATACCACCGGCTGCCGGGACTCGGCGCGCAACGCGCCGACAAAGGCGCGCGCTTCTTCCACCCAGACCAGAGTGTCATGCGTGCCCTGCAGAACAAACATCGGCGGCGCGTCCTGTGATACATGGGTCAACGGTGAGCTGTTTTCCCAAAGTTCGTAGTTGTCCTCCTTGCTGCACTGCAATACCCGGTCCGTCAATACGCCCGTCATGGACATTTCCGGGCGGATGAAATTGCGGTCGAGAAAATCGTAGACGCCGTAGACCGGCACCGCCGCCTGCACCGTGGTATCGACATCCTCGAAACCCGGCTGCCACTCGCCGCGGTTGGGCGTGAGCGCCGCCAGCGCGCACAGGTGCCCGCCGGCGGAGCCGCCGGTGATGGCGATGAAATCCGGGTCGCCGCCGTAATCGGCGATATTCTGGCGAATCCAGGCGATCGCCCTTTTCACATCCACAATGTGATCGGGGAACGCCGAACGGGGGCTCAGGCGGTAATTGATCGACACGCAGAGCCAGCCGCGCTGCGCCAGATGGTACATCAGGGGCTTGGCCTGCTGCTCCTTTTCCCCGATCATCCAGGCGCCGCCGTGTACCTGCAACAACACTGGAAAACCCCCATCCCGCGGTTCCTGCGGGTGGTAGATATCCAGCAGGTTGCGCACGCCCGCCTCGCCGTAGGGAAGGTTGGTATGCAGGCGCACGCCGGGCCGCCGGAAATGGAAAGGCCGCATCCAGCTCCGCGTTTCGACGTGGTCAGCCAGCGCCGGCTGTCGCGCAGCGGGAATGTCCGCGCGATAGTTTTCCCCGAGTCCCTGTCGCAGTGCTCTGGAAAGATGCAGCGGCGTATCCGTGGCCTGCAGATGCAAATACACCAGCCCCAGCCAGGACAGGGCAAACAACCCCAGGCCGGTTTGCGCCAGCGGGTCATTGAAGACACCGGTGAAGGCCAGCAGCGCGGTGAGGGCCACCTGCCAAAGGAGGTGGATCAGCGCCAGTTCGCCGCAAAGCCAGGCGAGCAGGAAATAGAAGGGTACCGCCCAGTTCAGTCGCCGCGCCTGTACCAGGGCGGTCAGGGTGCAGATCACGCTGACAATCGATAAGAAAAAGTAAAAACCTGCCATGATGGCTTTGCGCTCCAGTGTTCATTGTGTCGTTCGCGAGCCGGCTATTTTAGGCGAATTCGGTTGTCGAGGCACACCGGGGGGATATCGGACAGTGTCTACGTTTTTCTTTTTGCCATCACAGCGGGTCGCATGGGTGCGGGTATGGCCCACTGGAACCGCGTCGCGACAGGACGTCCTGTCCACCGCGAGCCCCGGTGGCGCACGTCGCTGTCGCTTACGCGTGTTCCAGTGGGCCATACCCGACCCGATGCCGCGCACTTCGCTGCGACGGGCAATCACTAACCGGGCTCGCGGCACGAACACGCTTGCGCCACCGGGCCCCATTGCGTAATTTAGCAGCCCCTCCACCTTGAACGAGCACCCCCGATGAGCATCAAACTGGGTGTGGTGATGGATCCCATCGCCGCGATTCACTACAAGAAAGACACCACCCTGGCGCTGTTATGGGCCGCGCAGGACAGGGGTTGGGAGCTCTACTACCTGGAGCAGCCCGATCTCTACCTGCTGCAGGGAGAGGCCCGCGGCAACGCGGCGGGGCTGCGGGTTTTTCGCGACCCCGAGCGCTGGTATGCACTGGAGGAGCGCCGCGACATGCCACTGGCGGAGCTGGACGTCATCCTGATGCGCAAGGACCCGCCCTTTGACAACGAGTATGTCTACTCCACCTACATTCTGGAAGCGGCCGAACGGCAGGGCACGCTGGTGGTCAACCGCTGCCAGAGCCTGCGCGACTGCAACGAAAAAGTCTTCGCCACCCAGTTCCCCCAGTGCTGCCCGCCGCTCATGGTCAGCGCGGACATGGCGCGCCTGAAGGCATTCCACCGCGAGCACACGGATGCGGTATTCAAGCCGCTGGAGGGGATGGGTGGCAGCGCCGTCTTCCGGGTGGGCGCCGGGGATCCCAATGTCAGTGTCATTCTCGAGTTGCTCACGGACCACGGCCGCAAGAGCATCATGGCGCAGCGCTACATTCCCGAGATAAGCGACGGCGACAAGCGCATCCTCATGCTGGACGGCAAACCGGTGCCCTATTGCCTGGCCCGGGTGCCGCTGGCGGGAGAGACCCGCGGCAACCTGGCGGCCGGGGGCGAGGGCCGCGCCCAGCCGCTGAACGACCGCGACCGCTGGATCGCCGAACAGGTGGGCCCAACCCTCAAGGAAAAGGGCCTGATGTTCGTCGGTCTCGACGTGATCGGCGACTATCTCACCGAAATCAACGTCACCAGCCCCACCTGTATCCGGGAAATTGACGCAGGTTTTGATCTGGACATCGGCGGCGATCTGATGGATTGTATAGGCGGGGCATTGAATAACAGATAGCGGTAGCATCAATGGGGCACCTGGGGACGTGGGACGAGCCGGACACGCGCTTTCGCGGTGCCGTGGCGACAGCTCTGGCGTTGCACGCGGCCATTATTCTGGGGATCGGCTTCGACGCCGTGGACAAGCGCTACAAGGCGCCGCAGATCGAAGTCACTCTCGCGACACAGCGCACCGACACCGCGCCCGAAGAGGCGCGCCACGTCGCCGCGAACGACCAGCAGGGCAGCGGCAATCTCGACGAGCTCCAGCAGATAACGCGCCGCGACAACCTGCCGCTCGCGGCGCCCATGGAGCAGCGGACGGCGCGCCGTCAATCCCGGGAGCGCGATGCGCGATACCGGGACGCGCTGACTACCCGGGCGATCAATCAGCGCAGTATCAACACCGATAGTGCCGAGCGCGAGCGGCAGCGAGAGGAACTGGACGGCATCAGCCCGGAAGTAGACCAACTCAATCGGGAGCTCGCCAGTCTGCAGGCAGAACTCGACCGACAGAATCGGGCTTTCTCCGAGCAGCCACGGGTACGGCGATTGACGGCGGCCTCGGCCAAACAGTCCGCCGATGCCGCCTACCTGCTGGACTGGCGGCGGCGCCTGGAAGCGGTGGGCAACAAATTCTATCCACAGGCCTCCGTGCGCTACGGTATCTACGGCGATCTGCGCCTGCTCGTGGTGATTCGCTCCGATGGCAGTCTGGAAGATATCGAGGTGTTGTCCTCGTCCGGTTACGCAGTCCTGGACGAGGCGGCGATCAAGATCGTGCGCATGGCGGCGCCCTACTCCCCCTTTCCTCCGGAACTGAAAGCGACGACGGACAAGCTGGAAATCGTGCGCACGTGGCAATTCCAGCAAAACCAGCTAAGCTCACACCAGAGTCCCGATACGATGAGCGGGGCCATGTGACAAATCTTTGAGGCACTCCCGAAACACACGGAGCGACATGAGCGAAAAATCCTCCGTCAACACCGCGCGCAGCAGCGATTGTCTGCGAGACCATTTCCTGCTGGCAATGCCCGGCCTCGCGGAGGGCATCTTTTCACACAGCATTACCTACATCTGCGAGCACGGCGAGAGCGGCGCCATGGGGATTATCGTCAACCAGCCCCTGGACCTCACCGTCAAGGAAATTTTCGATCACCTGCAGATCAGCACCCGCGGCGATTTTTCCAACATGCCGGTGATGGCTGGCGGTCCCGTGCAGATGGACCACGGCTTCGTGTTGCACCGTCGTTGTGACCGCGAGTGGGAAGCCAGCCTGAAAGTCACACCGGAGATAACCCTGACAACCTCGCAGGACATTCTGCGCGCCATCGCCGGCGGCGAGGGGCCGGAACAGCATCTCATCGCCCTGGGCTACGCCGGCTGGTCGGCGGGGCAACTGGAGCAGGAGCTGGTGGACAACGCCTGGCTGACCCTGCCGGGCCGCAGCGACATCATATTCTCCACTCCCGCCGAAGAACGGCTGCCGGCGGCGGCCGCTCTGCTGGGGGTCGACATGAACCTGATCTCCGGCCAGGCGGGGCACGCCTGAAAAAGGGATCCGGGTGGGCAATTCGCACCGCGCCATTCTGGCTTTCGATTACGGCCTGAGCCAGATCGGCGTGGCGGCCGGTAACACTCTTATCGGCACCGCCCAGCCGATCACCGTGCTCAAGGCCCGGGACGGCGTACCGGACTGGCAGGCGGTTCAGCGGCTGCTTGAGGAATGGCGGCCGCAACTGCTGCTGGTGGGGGATCCCCTGCATATGGACGGCACTATCAGTGAATTGTCCGGGCGGGCGCGCAAATTCGCCCGCCGGTTGCAGGGCCGTTCGGGGCTGCCAGTGGAAATGGCGGACGAGAGGCTCAGCAGTGTGGCGGCCAAAGAGGCGCTGCGCGCGCTGGGGCACCGCGGCGACTTCAAGCGCGAACCGGCCGACGGCATCGCGGCCCAGCTGATACTGCAAACCTGGCTGGCGGAAAATCCGGGCAGCCGCGATTAGCGGCCCATGAACTGGCCGCGGTTGCTGTCCTCGTCCACTGACAGGCCCAGGCCCTCGTCCGAGCCGCGCTCGCCGCGGTCGTGCATCTTGATCTGCAGCCGCACGTCGTTGGCGGAATCGGCGTACCTGATAGCCTCCTCTTTTGAAATCATATCGTCCTTGTAAGCCTTGACCAGCGACTGATCGAGGGTTTGCATGCCGAGCTCGGTGGACTTGGCCATCAGGTCCTTGATCAGGTGCACATCGCCCTTGCGGATGTAATCGGCCACAAGCGGCGAATTGAGCAGGACTTCCACAACGGGCGTGCGCCCCTGGCCGTCCTTGCGCGGAAGCAGCTGCTGGGCCACCATCGACTTCAGGTTGAGCGACAGGTCCATCCACACCTGCCGGTGCAGCTCGGCGGGGAAAAAGCTCTGTATGCGGTCCAGCGCCTGGTTGGCGTTGTTGGCGTGCAGGGTACACAGGCACAGGTGGCCGGTCTCGGCAAACGTCAGCGCCTGCTGCATGGTCTCGGCGGTACGCACCTCGCCGATGAGAATCACGTCCGGCGCCTGGCGCAACGTGTTCTTAAGGGCGACAGCGAATGATTCGGTATCCACGCCCACCTCGCGCTGCGTAACGATACAGCCCTCGTGTTCGTGAATGAATTCGATCGGATCCTCGATACTGATGATGTGGCCGCGGCTGTTGCGATTGCGATAGCCCAACATGGCGGCCAGCGATGTGGTCTTACCCGTGCCGGTGGCCCCGACAAAGATCACCAGGCCGCGTTTGGTCATGGCCAGCTCCTTGATGATGGGGGGCAGGCCGAGACCCTCGATCGAGGGAATCTCCGTACTGATGCGGCGCACCACCAGTCCGCACCTGCCGCGCTGCACGAAAGCGCTGGCGCGAAAGCGGCCCATCTCTTCGGTGGCCAAGGCATAGTTGCACTCGTTGTGTTCGGTAAATTCGCGTTCCTGGCTCTCGTTCATCGTGGACAGCACCAGCTCCCGGGCCTCGGCCTCGGACAGCGGGCGCTCGGTTACCGGGTAGATCTGCCCGTCCACCTTGATACTCGGCGGCGCATCCGCAGCGATAAAGCCGTCTGAAGCCCCTTCCCTGATGATTCTCTCGAGCAACTGTTCGATTTTCATTCTCGCTACCCCCTGTGCGAAATCCCCCGCCCCGATGTGAAAACTGCCCGTAAGTCGCGCTAGAAATTCTCCGGCATACGCGCTTTCTCGCGCGCCGCCTCACGCGTAATAATGTGTTTGGTCACCAGTTCTTCCAGAGCCTGGTCCATGGTCTGCATGCCCAGGGCACTGCCTGTCTGGATGGCGGAGTACATCTGCGCGACCTTGTCCTCGCGAATCAGGTTGCGGATAGCCGAGGTGCCGCGCATGATCTCGTGGGCCGCCACGCGACCGCCGGTGGCGCGCTTGAGCAGCGTCTGGGAGACCACCGCCTGCAACGACTCGGACAGCATCGAGCGCACCATGGACTTCTCCGCGGCGGGAAACACGTCGATGATCCGGTCGATGGTTTTGGCCGCCGACGTCGTGTGCAGCGTGCCAAAAACCAGGTGGCCGGTTTCCGCGGCGGTCAGCGCCAGGCGGATGGTCTCCAGGTCGCGCAGCTCACCTACCAGGATGATGTCCGGGTCCTCGCGCAGAGCCGATCGCAGCGCCTCGGCAAAACCCTGCGTGTCGCGATGCACCTCGCGCTGGTTGACCAGGCACTTCTTGCTCTCGTGCACAAATTCGATCGGGTCCTCGATAGTGAGTACGTGTTCGTATTTGTTGTCGTTGATGTAATCCATCATCGCCGCGAGGGTGGTTGACTTACCCGAACCCGTGGGGCCCGTCACGAGCACGAGGCCGCGCGGCATCAGGGAGATATCGCGAAAGACCTGCCCCATGCCCAGGTCCTCCATGGTCAGGACTTTCGACGGAATCGTGCGAAAGACGGCGCCGGCGCCGCGGTTCTGGTTGAAAGCATTGACACGAAAGCGCGCAACTCCGGGAACCTCGAAGGAGAAATCCGTCTCCAGGAACTCCTCGTAGTCCTTGCGCGTCTTGTCGTTCATGATGTCGTAGATGAGTTCGTGTACCTGCTTGTGCTCCATGGGCGGCAGGTTGATGCGACGAATGTCGCCATCGACACGAATCATGGGCGGCAGCCCCGCCGACAGGTGCAGGTCAGATGCACCCTGTTTGGCGCTGAACGCCAACAGCTCAGTGATATCCATATGTCCCCTCCCCCGCCGGAAGTCTGTCCGACGGTTCCCTGGCCGGGAGGCGCCCCGCGACAGCGAGCCACCAACCTGTCGTTTTATTGTTTATCGCCGGTCATGGCGCGAATCGGCTACCATTCGTGCCATGGACGAGCCAGCGCTTCTTGAAAATATAACAAAGCTCCGTGAAAGGGTACGGCGCAGCGCAGAAAAAAGCCAGTTTGGCAATAGTGACATACTTGTACTTGCCGTCAGCAAAACCCGACCACCCGAGGACATCCGGGCCGCATACAACTGCGGTCTGTCGGATTTTGGTGAAAATTACCTTCAGGAGGCCCTGTCAAAAATTGCAGCACTGAGTGATCTGCCGCTCACCTGGCATTTCATCGGCCCATTGCAATCAAACAAGACGCGCCCGGTGGCCGAAAATTTCGACTGGGTACACAGCGTGCACCGCGCCAGGATTGCGCGGCGCCTCAGCGACCAGCGTCCGGAGAATTTGGCGCCCCTGAACGTGTGCCTGCAGGTCAATGTTTCCGGAGAAACAAGCAAGTCCGGCGTGGCGCCCGCCGCGCTCGAGGAACTGGTGGTCGCGGTGCGCGAACTTCCCCGTTTGAAGCTGCGGGGCCTTATGACGATTCCCGCGGCGACCCATCACCGGGACGAGCAACGGCGCGCCTTCGGCACACTGCGCGAGACGCTGGACTCGGTGCGTCACCTGGCACCGGACATGGACACGCTGTCCATGGGCATGTCGGCCGACCTGGAGGCGGCCATCGCCGAGGGCGCCACCCTGGTGCGCGTCGGCACCGCAATTTTCGGCCCCAGGTAGCGTCTCGATTCGAATATATGCCCCACCCATGAGGAATGTTCACGCTGAAATGAATATGTGCCCGGAGCGCTATGAGGGAACCACTCCCGCTGCATTTGAACACATGCCGGAGCGCTATGAGGAACCACTCCCCGAATTTGACACTGCCGGAGCGCTATGAGGAGCTCCCGCTGAAACCGTCCACAGGAAGTCCCCCTGGCACTCGCGCGCCGGCACCTGGCACCGGCACCGGCACCAGCTTCGGCGCGACACGGCCGCCCCGGTGATTTCGCCGCCTGCCGGCGTGTATACTGTGCTGTTTTTGGCTTGGACGGCTTCGCAGCGGAGTATCGTTTGGACACACCGCACATCGCATTCGTCGGCGCCGGCAACATGGCCGGCAGCATTATCGGCGGCCTGCTGGACAGCGGGCATCCCCCGGCATGCCTGAGCGCGGCGGACCCGGATCCACGCAGCCTCGAGCGCCTCGACGGCGAAGGCGCCCATCGCCGTGCACCAGGATAACGCCCGCGCCGTGGCCGGCGCCGATGTGGTTGTTCTGGCGGTGAAGCCGCAGGTGATGGCGGACGTCGCGAAGGAGATCGCAGTGCCCGTCCAGGAAGCCGGCGCGGTGGTCATCTCCGTGGCCGCGGGCATCACCATCGACAGCCTGCAGCGCTGGCTGGGCGCAGGTGCCGCTATTGTTCGCTGCATGCCCAATACACCCGCGCTGCTGCGCTGTGGTGCGAGCGGCCTCTACGCCAGCGACCGCGTCAGCCCCGCCCAGACCCGGTACGCCGAATTCGCTCTCTCTGCGGTGGGTACCACACACTGGGTTGCAAGGGAGCAACTGCTGGACGCCATCACGGCTTTGTCGGGGAGCGGGCCGGCGTACTTTTTCCTGTTCCTCGAGGCCATGATCGACGCCGCCTGCGAACTCGGGCTGGACCGCGAAACAGCCACCGGGCTGGCCCGGCAGACAGCGCTGGGGGCCGCGCGCATGGCGATCGAGGGCGACGTGGACCTGCCCGAGTTGCGGCGCCAGGTAACCAGCCCCGGCGGCACGACCGAACGCGCCCTGCAGAGCTTCGAGGAGAGCGGCCTGCGCGATACCGTTGCGCGGGCCATGTCCGCCGCCGCGCAGCGGGCCGCCGAAATGTCCAGGACCATGGGCTGACTGGAGGACGGATTATCATGGCTGCAATCAACGACATCATCAGTTTTCTGCTACAAACGCTGCTCAGCATGTACCTGTTCGCCATGGTGCTGCGTTTTTTGCTGCAACTGGTGCGCGCCGATTTCTACAATCCGATCAGCCAGTTCCTGGCAAAAATCACCAACCCGGTGGTGCTGCCCCTGCGCCGCGTAATCCCCGGGGTCGCCGGGATCGACCTGTCCTCGTTGCTGCTGGCGATACTGTTGCAGATGCTGCTGCTCGCCGTACTGCTGTTCTTCCGGCAAAATGTCGTCGCAGGTGTGGGCATACTGTTCGTCGGCGGCCTGTTCGGAGTCGCGGCGCTGGTGCTGCAGATCTACTTCTTCGCCAT
Source organism: Halioglobus sp. (assembly GCA_034521205.1). Lineage (GTDB taxonomy): Bacteria > Pseudomonadota > Gammaproteobacteria > Pseudomonadales > Halieaceae > Marimicrobium. The sequence continues at coordinate 342,999 of JAXHMT010000004.1, read as the reverse complement.
CATCGCCATGATCATCCTCAGCTGGGTGGCGCCGGGCAACCCGCATCCCGCCATACGCCTGATCCACCAGCTCACGGAGCCGGTCATGGTGCCCTTTCGCAACCTGCTGCCGCCGATCGGCGGCCTGGATCTGTCACCGATCCTGGTCTTCATCGCCATCCAGGTGATCGAGATCGCCCTGGCTCACATGGCCAACGCAGTCGGGGTGGGCGGACTGGTGCTGTGGTTGTTCTGACATGACCGGAAGTCTCGGCGATTCCGTCGGCATCGTCACTCCCCGGGTCGCACGCTTCGAGGAGCCCCTGCGCCTGGCCTGCGGTCGACAGCTCGACAATTACGAGCTCGTGTACGAAACCTACGGCGAACTCAATGCCCGCAAATCCAACGCGGTGCTGATTTGCCACGCCCTGAGCGGCGACCACCACGCCGCCGGCTATCACGGTCCCGAGGACCGCAAGCCGGGCTGGTGGGACGAGTGCATTGGTCCCGGCAAGCCCATTGATACCGAACGGTTTTTTGTCGTCTGCTTGAACAATCTCGGCGGCTGTCATGGCTCTACCGGGCCCAACTCCATCAACCCGGAAACAGGCAAGCCGTGGGGCAACGACTTCCCCAGCGTGCGCGTACGCGACTGGGTCCATAGCCAGGCGCGGCTGGCGGATTATCTCGGTATCGATTGCTGGGCCGCGGTCGTCGGCGGCAGTCTGGGCGGCATGCAGGCCATGCGCTGGTCACTGGAATACCCCGAGCGTATCAGGCACTGTGTGGTAATTGCCGCAGCCCTCAAGCTGAGCGCCCAGAACCTCGCCTTCAACGAGGTCGCGCGCCAGGCGATTCTTTCGGATCCCGAATTTCACGGGGGCGAGTACCTGGCTCACCGTGCCGTGCCCAACCGCGGCCTGGCCCTGGCGCGCATGATCGGCCATATCACCTACCTGTCCGACGACGCCATGGCCAGCAAGTTCGGCCGCGACCTGCGCTCCGGCAGTCTCGGCCACGGCAGCGAAGTGGTCGCGGAATTTCAGGTACAGAGCTATCTGCGCTACCAGGGCAGCCAGTTTTCCGGCAATTTCGACGCCAATACCTACATTCTCATGACCCACGCGCTGGACTACTTCGACCTGGCGCTGGAGTACAACAACGATGCGACAGAGGCGTTCCGCCACGCCCTGTGCAGCTTCCTCGTGATCTCCTTTTCCAGCGACTGGCGCTTCTCGCCGTCGCGTTCCCGTGAAATAATCGAAGCGCTGATCGCCGCCGACAAACCGGTCAGTTACGTCGAAATAGAGGCGGACGAGGGCCACGACGCCTTCCTGCTGCCGATACCGCGTTATATCGACATTTTCCGCGCCTACATGCAGCGCGTGGGAGTGGACACCTGATGCGCCTGGATCTCACCCACATACAGCGCTGGATCGCCCCGAAGTCCCGGGTTCTGGACCTGGGATGCGGGGATGGCGAGTTTCTGGAATTTCTGCGCGATCAGCGGCAGGTCCGCGGCATGGGCCTGGAAATCGATCAGGACTACATCACCGCCGCCATTGCCCGCGGCATGAATGTAGTGGAACAGGATATGGACAAGGGCCTGGCGAATTTCCCCGACCAGAGCTTCGACACCGTGGTCATGGCCCTGGCGCTGCAGGCCGTGCACTTTCCCGACAGGGTTCTGGAAGAAATGCTGCGCATCGGCCGCGAAGGTATCGTGACCTTTCCCAATTTCGGGCACTGGCGCTGCCGCGTCCAGCTCGGCCTCGCCGGGCGCATGCCCAGATCCCATTTCATACCTCACGACTGGTACAACACGCCCAATATCCACTACTGTACGGTGCGCGACTTCGAGGCACTGTGTCGCGATAAAGGCATTCGCATTCTCGCCCGGGACGTTGTCGGCAACACCTCCCGCCGACCGATACTGTCGGACAAGTGGCCCAATCTTTTCGCCACCACGGCGATCTACCACATCACCCGCCAGGGCAATTGATATGCGAACAGCTTCAATCCTGCTGCTCTGCAGCTATTTTCTCGCGCTGCCGGCGCTCGCACAGCAATCCGAAATGTTCGGCCCTTTCGAGCTGCACTACAGCGTCGTCAATACCACGTTCCTGGAGCCGGAAGTGGCGGCGACCTATGGCATCACCCGCGGCAAGAAGCGCGCTATACTGAATCTGGCGGTTCGCGAACACACCGGTGACGGTACCGAGCCGCGCCCCATGGAGCTAAAGGGCCGCACCTGGGATCTTATCCAGAACCAGTTTCTCGAGTTCCGCGAAATCCGCGAGGGCCCGGCCATCTACTACATTGCGCCCTTCAGGTTCATCAACGAGGAATGGCGCTTTTTCGAAGTTGATTTCCGGCCCCGGGGGGCAGAGCAAACCTACACCCTGAAATTCAAGCATCAGCTCTATATCGAATGACAGGCGACGTCCACGAGAGAGCGAGAATCGTGCTGGCAAGCGGCAACGCGGGCAAACTGCGCGAATTTTCCCAGACGCTGGCGCCTCTGGGCGTCGACCTCGTGCCGCAGTCAGCCTTCGACGTTCCCGAGGTGGAGGAAAGCGGTCTGAGTTTCGTCGAGAATGCAATCATCAAGGCGCGAGCAGCCGCGCAATACAGCGCGCTGCCGGCCATCGCCGACGATTCCGGCCTTGAAGTGGACTGGCTCGACGGCGCTCCGGGCATACATTCGGCACGCTATTCCGGCCAGGGAGATGCGGCCAACAACGAAAAATTACTGCGCGAACTGAATGGCGTGCCGGAGGCCGATCGCGGCGCGCGGTTTCAGTGTGTCCTCGTTTACATGCGTCACGGCGCGGACGCGACACCCCTGATCTCCCAGGCGAGTTGGGAGGGGCGGATTCTTCTTGAGCCGCGCGGCGAAAACGGCTTCGGGTACGACCCCCTGTTCTATGTCGCGGAAGAGGGGTTGAGCGCGGCACAACTGCCCCCCGCGATCAAAAACCGCATCAGTCACCGGGCGCGCGCCTGCGCCCGGCTCTACGAGGCCATGCGCAAGCCGCGATGAAACTGCCGCCCCTGGGTCTCTACGTGCACCTGCCATGGTGCGAGCGCAAGTGTCCCTACTGCGACTTCAATTCCCACGAAACGGCCAACATACCCGAGGCCGCTTATATCGACGCGCTGCTGCGCGACCTGGAGGCCGACCGACACCTCGCCCAGGGCCGGGAGATCGCCAGTGTGTTTATCGGCGGCGGCACCCCCAGCCTGTTCAGCGCCGCCTCGATACGCACCCTTCTGGCGGGCATCGCCGGGCGCTTGCCGCTGGCCGGTGACGTCGAGGTGACTCTGGAGGCCAATCCCGGCAGCGCCGAGATGGAAAAGTTTCACGGCTTCCGGGACGCCGGCGTCAATCGCCTGTCGCTCGGTGTGCAGAGCTTCGACGACACCTCCCTGCGCGCGCTGGGCCGGGTGCACGACAGCGAACAGGCCATGGCGGCGATCGCGTTCGCGCGGGCGGCGGGCTTCTCGAATATCAACCTCGATCTGATGCACGGCCTGCCGGGTCAACGCCGGGACCGGGCCACGCGGGATATAAACCTCGCCATCGCCTGCGACATATCGCACATTTCCTGGTACCAGTTGACCATCGAGCCCAATACCCTGTTCTACAAGCGCCGGCCCGTACTCCCCGCCGAGGACCTGCTCGCAACGATACAGACTGACGGCGCGTCGCTGCTGGAATCCGCCGGTTATGGTCAGTACGAGGTCTCCGCCTACAGCCAACCCGGACAGCGCTGCCGGCACAACCTGAATTACTGGACGTTCGGAGACTACCTGGGCATCGGCGCGGGAGCGCACGGCAAGATCAGTTTTGGCGACAGCTCCATTCGGCGCTACGCCAAGCGGCGCCAGCCCGACGATTACCTTGGCGCGGCGGCCGGTGAACACACCGCGCACAGCAGCGAACCCGGCAAGCGGGATGTCGCCGCGGAATTTGTCATGAATGCGCTGCGCCTGGCGGACGGTTTCACACTGAGCCTTTTCGAAGCGCGCACGGGCCTCGCGGCACACGCGCTGCAACCGGCCCTGGATGCCATGGTCGAGCGCGAACTGCTGCGCCTGGAAAATGGTCGCGTAGTGACCACCGCCATGGGTTGGCGCTTTCTCGATACGGTCGTGGCGCAGTTTTTCCCCTGAGATACCGTTTAGCCCGTGAGATATGGCGGCTAGCAGCGCTCGAACACCAGGTCCCACACACCGTGCCCGAGACGCTCGCCGCGCCCCTCGAACTTGGTGAGTGGGCGATCCGGCGGGCGCGGCGCATACTGTCCCTGCCCGAAAGCGTTGCGCAGGTCCGGGCACGCCGTCGACACCTCCATCATCTGCTGTGCGTAATTCTCCCAGTCCGTGGCCAGATGCAATGTGCCGCCATGTCGCAGCCGGCCCGCCAGCAGTTGCACGAAGGGCGGCTGAATCAGCCGACGCTTGTGGTGCCGCTTCTTGTGCCAGGGATCGGGGAAGAATATCTGGATCCCGTCCAGGGACTCGCGCGGGATACAGTCGCGCACGACCTCGACGGCGTCGTGGCAGTACACCCTGATAGTGTCCAGGCCGCGCTCGGCGCAATCGTGCAGCAGACGCCCGACTCCCGGTTTGTGCACTTCGACCCCGATGAAATCGGTCTGCGGCGCCGCCTCCGCCATCTGTACCAGCGAATGACCCATACCGAAGCCGATTTCCATCACCACCGGAACCCGTCGACCGAATACCTCGGCAAAACAGATCGGTCCATCATCGTGGTGCAGGCCCCACCGCTGCCAATGTTGTTCAAAGGCCCGCTGCTGGGCGGTGGTCATGCGCCCCGCGCGCAGCACATAGCTGCGGATGGGGCGATGGAGCCGCCGTTCAGTCACCGCCGGGAGGGAAGCGGATCAGACCGCCAACTTCCAGCCGGCGGCCAGCAGACAGGCCCAGCCGGCGACAAAAGCCAACCCGCCGAGCGGGGTGATGGCCCCCAACCAGCGTACGCCGGTCAGACCGAGCAGATAGAGGCTGCCGCAAAAGATGATCATGCCCAGGAGAAACAACCAGCCGCTGCTTCTCAATAGCGTAGTCTGGGGCACTTGCAGGGCGAGCAGTGCGACGGCGAGTAATGCCAGGCTGTGGTAGAAGTGATACTGCACGGCTGTCTGGAAGATGCCCAGCGCATAGGGATCGAGTTTTTCCTTCAGCGCGTGCGCGGCGAAGGCGCCGAACACAACGGCGAGCATGCCGTTGAGCGCGGCCAGGGAGAGAAAGAGTTTTGCCATCGGCGCCAGTGTAGCAGAATCCGACGTGCTGTAGACGCCTCGCCCGTATCGCAGTAGTGCCTCACGTTCTCGAATCCAGTTGCGCTAGCTCAGGGATGCTTCAGGCTGTCGCCATGGAAACACGCAGCTTCTTGATGGCGGCCTGTTCCAGCTGACGAATCCGCTCCGCGGAGACGTCGTACCGCGCCGCGAGTTCGTGCAGCGTCGCCTTGTTCTCAGCCAACCAGCGCTGGCCCAGAATATCGCGACTGCGCTCGTCCAGTTGCCCCAGCGCGGCGTGCAGCCGCAGCTCGCTGCTCTGCTGCCAGTCGCTGGACTCCACCGCCAGCGCGGGATCTGCGCCCTGATCCTCGAGGTAGTACTGCGGTGCCTGCCAACCGTCCAGATCATCGTCCGCATCCCGGGGCTGCTCGTAGCCGATGTCGCGGCTGCTCAACCTTCCTTCCATGCGGTGCACTTCGCGGACGTCGACACCGAGGTCGTCCGCCACGGCCCGGGCCTCCTCGTCGGTCAACCAGGACAGGGATTTCTTGGCGCTGCGCAGGTTGAAGAACAGTTTGCGCTGGGCCTTGGTGGTGGCGACCTTCACGATACGCCAGTTGCGCAGGATATACTCGTGCATCTCGGCCTTGATCCAGTGGACCGCGAAGGTCACCAGACGCACACCCCGCTCCGGGTTGAAACGACGCACCGCCTTCATCAGGCCCACATTGCCCTCCTGAATGAGGTCGGCCTCCGCCAGACCGTAACCGGAATAACTGCGAGCGATATACACCACAAAGCGCAGGTGAGACATCACCAGCTCCCGCGCCGCTTCCAGGCTGTCGTTGTAGTACAGCTCATCCGCCAGTTCCTGTTCGCGCTCCGCGCTGAGCACGGGCACGCTGCTCACTGCCTGGATGTAGGCGGCGAGATTGGCGCCGGGTACCATCTGGTCCACGGGTTGCAGGTTGCTCACTGTCATGTTCTCCATCTTCATACCCCAAGTTTAGCACTCATACTATTAGACTGCTAACCTCGCCGGGGTTCAGTAATGTCTCAGTTTTGATTTCTACCCTTCAAGATCGCTTGAGTTGGGTGCGGCCCACTGGAACACGCCAGAAAGCGCACGTGCCCGAAAAGAGGGGCAGGCTCTCCTGTCGCCACACGGTTCCAGTGGGCCGCACCCAACCCAAGCTCGCGCCACAAATCCAAACTCAGACGCTACCCAAGGTGCTCATGCAATTATAAAAATACGCTTATTTTACAGATAGTTATACAACAAGTGCTCACCGGGGCTGTATTGCGCGCAGGTGCCGCGCCACGGCCAGCCAGGCTCCGGCGAGACCCGCCAGACCTCCGACCAGGATCAGCTCGAGCACGCCCATGAAACCCGGTCCAGCCAGGCGAAAGTCACTGTCATAACTGGCGGCCAGCCGACCCACCGGCCCGGCCAGATACCACAGGGCACCAGTTACCAGCAGGGCCCCCACCAAACCGCCGCCGACGCCGTACCACAGCCCGGTGTACAGGAACGGGCGTCTGACAAACCCGTTGCTGCCGCCGACGAGCTTGACGACGACAATCTCCTCGCGCCGGTTCTCGATCGCCAGGCGTATGGTATTGCCCAGAATGAGCACGGCACCGAGCACCAGCACACCACCCATCGCCAGTACGATACGCTGGCCGACTCCCATCAGCGCCTGCAGGCGCTGCAACCAGACCAGATCGAGCACCGCCTCCTCCACCTCCGGCAGCGCCAGCAGTTCCTCACGCAGCGCCGCGACCGCCGGCTGTGACAGATCCTTTCGCGGGGTCACCAGCACCAGATCCGGCAGCGGATTTTCTTCCAGGCTGGACAGGATATCGCCAAATCCCGACAGGCCGCTGAATTCCTCAAGGGCCTGCTCCCGCGGCACGAATGTCGCCCGCGCGATATCTTCCCTGTCGTGCAATTGCGCGGCCAGCTCCCGCGATCCCCCGGCGGGCGCCGCGCCCAGAAACAGCGATATCTGGGCCGGGCTGTCCCAGGCCCCGCCCAGCCGGCCGATGTTGTCCAGGGCCACATCGAGGCTCACCGGCAGGGCCAGGGCAATACCGATGACCAGACAAGTGAGCAGGCTGGAGACGGGACTTTCGAGAATTCTGTGCAAACTGTCCGCCGCCGAAAGCCGGTGGTGCTGCTGCCACGCCCGATACCGGTCCCGCAACAGTGCGCGGCTCAGGCTGGCACCCATGCGCCTGGACCCGTCCCCGCGGCGCGCCATCAGTGAGCGCCCCCGCCGACCAATCGCCCCTCCCTGAGCGTGAAGGTACGGTGATGCAGACGCGAAATCAGCACCAGGTCATGGCTGGCAATCAGGATAGTGACCCCGACCTGGTTGAACTGCTCGAACAAATGCATGATCTCCGCCGAGAGCGCCGGATCGAGATTGCCGGTGGGCTCGTCCGCAAGCAGAATCCTGGGCCTCCCGACCACCGCCCGCGCGATACCGACGCGCTGCTGTTCACCGCCGGACAGCGTAACCGGCATGGCGCGCTCGCGTTCGAGCAGCCCCACCTTGTCCAGGGCGGCGCGTACGCGGCGGCCGATTTCGCGATGATCGTAGCCGCCGATGACCAACGGCAGCGCCACGTTGTCAAACACCGGGCGGTCGTTCAGCAGCAGGTGGTTCTGGAACACCACACCGATATCGCGCCGATGCCGCGGGATGCCCCGCGCCCGCACCCTGCCCAGGTCGCGGCCGTCGACGACAACGCGGCCGCGGGTCGGCCTGTCCATCAACATGATCAGACGCAACAGTGTGCTCTTGCCCGCGCCTGAATGCCCGGTGAGAAATACCAGCTCGTCGCGCGCGATGTCGATACTTACTTCGCGCAGGGCGTCGTGCCCCTCCGGGTAGCGCTTGCTGACCCGATCGAAGGAGATCATGCAGCGGCGTCATCGTCGGCGAACAACGCCTCGATGAACTGTTCCGCCCGGAACGGGCGCAAGTCCTCCACAGCCTCGCCCACGCCGATGAAGCGAATGGGCAGGGCGAGCTTCCTGGCTATAGCGAAGATCACCCCCCCCTTGGCGGTGCCATCCAGTTTGGTGAGAGTGACGCCGGTTACCCCGACCCACTGCCTGAAAGTGTCCGCCTGGGCGAGGGCGTTCTGGCCGGTGCCGGCGTCCAGCACCAGCATCACCTCGTGGGGCGCGTCGGCGTCGAGCTTGCCCATCACGCGCACGACCTTTTTCAGCTCCTCCATGAGGTTATCCTTGTTGTGCAGGCGGCCGGCGGTATCGGCAATAAGCACATCGATATTGCGTGCCCGGGCCGCCTGCAGCGCATCAAAGACCACCGAGGCACTGTCGGCGCCCGTATGCTGCGCAATTACCGGCACGCCGTTGCGCTCGCCCCAGACCTGCAATTGCTCCACCGCCGCGGCGCGAAAGGTATCGCCGGCGGCCAGCATGACGGAATGTCCCGACGCCATGAAGTGGCGCGCCATCTTGCCGATAGTGGTGGTTTTGCCGGCGCCATTGACCCCCACCACAAGGATTACGCAGGGCTGCTGTGCGCCGACCTCCAGCGGTCCTTCGCAGGGCCTGAGCAGATCCAGAAGCTCCTCTTTCAACGCCTCCTGGAGAGCTCGGGGATCGGTCAATTCCCGCCGCGATACCCGCTGGGTGAGATGATCGATGATTTCCACGGTGGCCTCCACACCGACATCCGCCAGCAGCAACTGTGACTCCAGCTGCTCCATCAAGTCGGCGTCGATTTCCTTGCGGCCCAGAAAGAGATTGCCGACGCCGCGCACCAGATTATCGCTGGTACGGCCGAGTCCACGCCGCAGCCGGCCGAACAAGCCTTTTGCATCCGCGCCGTTATCGGTGGGCGTATCGGGGACTCCGCCGCTCGTCGCGCCGGTGGAATCCTCCCCGGAAGAAGACGCCGCCCCCTCCGTGTGCGGGCCCTGTTCGACGGTTGTCTCTGCAGCGATCTCCGGGGACCGGGCGTCGGTGGACCCTTCGGCGGACGGCGGCGCCTCCGCTGCCTTCTTGCGTTTGAAAAACTTCATTGTGGTTCTGCTAAAGTGAGCGCAGACGAACGCCCGCGAAGGCAACTATCCTAACACCCTTGTATAAAGGGGCGAAATGGCGAAAACCCGAATACACGGGCGGTCCGGACAGTTGCGTATCATTGGCGGCGCGTGGCGCGGGCGTAAACTGCGCTTCACTCCCGCCGAGGGATTGCGACCCACCGCCGACCGCACCCGCGAGACACTGTTCAACTGGCTCGCACCCGTCGTTGCAGGCGCGCGCTGTGCCGATCTGTTTGCCGGCACCGGCGCCCTTGGACTCGAGGCACTGTCGCGCGGCGCGCGGCACTGCGATTTCGTGGAGCCCGCAGCGCGCACGGCGGCGGAACTGGAGGCACACCTGCGGGAACTGGGCGCGAATGATACCGGGCGCTGTCACAGGCAGACCGCGGAGAATTTCCTGCGCAGCGCACAGGGACCTTTCGATCTGGTGTTTATCGATCCGCCGTTTGCGCAGGGCCATATGGGTCCGGCCTGCGCCGCGCTGGCGCGTCGCGCTCTCCTCGCCCCCGGGGCGCACATCTACCTTGAAACGGGCGCGACAGAGCCACTGCCGCCGCTGCCGGCGAACTGGCAGATCTACCGGGAAAAGATCGCGGGCGGTGTCGCCTACCGCCTGTTCCACGCAGAGCAATAGTCATTGCCGAGCCCGCCTTGAGGTCATGGCGGAAGCACGGCCTGGGAGAAAAAACCTGGATGAACTAAGGGCCCGCGCAAGAATAATTCCCGTTTTTTTGGGGTGTCGAGTCGCCTGCCTGGCAAGGCGCGAGGAGGGCGCATAGCGGGACTATACAACCGACGAGCAACGCAGCCAGGCAGGATGCATCGGCGGCCCAAATCGGGAACTTATTCTTGCGCGGGCCCCAAGCCCGACCGCACGTTGTGACCGTCCGCCAAATTGTTTAGCATCCGGGCTCCCGCCATCACCACAGGCCGCCGCCATGCCGACAAACTGTGTCATCTACCCGGGCACCTTCGACCCGATCACCAATGGCCATGTGGATTTGACGGAGCGCGCCGCACGGCTTTTCGACCAGGTGGTGGTGGCCATAGCCCACAGCGAAAAGAAGACGCCGCTGTTCACACTGCAGGAGCGGGTAGCATTGTGCCGCAGCGCCCTCGGCCATCTGGATAACGTGGAGGTCGAGGGCTTCAGTAACCTGCTCACGGATTTCGCGGCCAGCAAGGGCGCCCGCTGCGTATTGCGCGGCCTGCGCGCCGTGTCGGACTTCGAGTACGAGTTCCAGCTCGCCAACATGAACCGCGCGATGAATCCCGAATTCGAGAGTGTGTTTCTCACTCCCGCCGACCATTTGTCCTATATCTCCTCGTCCCTGGTGCGGGAGATAGCGGCGCTGGACGGCGATATCACGCCCTTTGTGCCCCGCGACGTCGCCAGGGCACTGCAGGACAAGTTCGCGGACTAGTAGGCCATTTCTTCGGCGGCTTCGGACCCGACAGCTTCCTGCGGCTCGTCCTGGCGTTCGCGCACGAGTTCGATGTCCTTGTTGGTGTAGCCCGGATTGCGACACCCCAGGCAGCGCATAAAGGTCGTCTCCAGCGGCCCGGCGATCAAGGTGTCGGCGGCTTCACCGGCATGGCCCGACAGCAGCGTGAACGGCAGACTGACCACCCAGGCGGCGGTGCCGCCCACAAGCATCACTGCGCCGATCGGCCGCGCAACCAGGAGGTCTCCCACCATGGCGAATTCGTTCGGACTTTCGTCGACGGCATCCTGGGCCCACAAAAGCTGTGGCTGCAAAATGCACGCGATAACAACTGCCCCGATGGCGCGCCTGGCGCCAGCTTTTATTTTCATGCTATTCACTCCCGGGTTTTGTACCCGTTGCAGTTCCCCTGTCCGCTACAGTTTAGCCTGTTCAGCGCTGACAGGCCACGCAATAGACACTGCTGCGCTGCCCCAGCCGCGCCATTCTGAGGGGGGTTCCACAGCGCCGGCAGGGCTCTCCATCCCGCCCGTAGACCAGCAGTTGCAGGGCGAAATATCCGGGTCTGCCATCGCTGCCCACAAAGTCCCTTAGTGTAGTGCCACCTTGGTCTATGGCGGTAGTAAGTACTTGCTTAACAGCCTCGGCAAGACGCCCGTACCGCGCCAGTGAAACGCGCCCCGCAGCGCGATCCGGGCGGATGCCCGCGAGGAACAGCGCCTCACTGGCGTAAATATTACCAACACCCACAACCACCCTGCCGTCCATGATGAAGTTCTTGACCGCACTTCTGCGACCGCGCGACAAACGGTACAGTCGAGCGGCGTCGAAGTCCGGCGACAACGGCTCCGGCCCCAGATGGTCGAGCAGGGGCACCGGTTCGCCGTGGGCCAGCCAATGGAAAGATCCGAAGCGGCGGGGGTCGTTGAAGCGCAGACAGATCGCGTCCTCCAGGACCAGGTCGACGTGGTCATGGCGCAACGCGGGCAGGTCGGGCGCGACCAGGCGCAGCGAGCCGGACATGCCCAGGTGGATCATCAGGCAGCCGCCCCCGGTGTGCAGCAGCAGGTATTTCGCGCGCCGCTCCACCCGATCGATGCGTTGGCCGCACAAAACGTCCGCGAGCTGTGCCGGCACGGGCCAGCGCAGGCGATCCTCGCGCACGACGACAGCGAGGACCTTGCGCCCGAGGCAGTGTGGCTCAATGCCCCTGCGGGTAGTCTCGACCTCGGGAAGTTCGGGCATGGGGGTACTACCGCGTCGCCGCGTCCCCGCTTGCGCAAAGCGCGCGCGTATGCCGGGCGATGACGCGCTCCTCATCGGTCGGAATCACCAGCACTTCCACGGCGCTGTCGGCACTCGAGATGCGGTGGGCGTCGGCGCTGTTGGCCGCGGGGTCGAGGCTCAAGCCGAGCCAGGCCAGGCCCTCACAGATCCGGCCGCGCACTGCGGCCGACTTCTCGCCGATACCGGCCGTAAAAACGAGCGCGTCGAGGCCTCCCGCGGCGGCCGTGAGCGCGCCGATTTCCCAGACCGCGCGGTACACGAACAGATCCACGGCCTCGCCGGCGCGCGGGTCGCCGGAATCGAGGAGAACCTGCATATCGTCGGACAGCCCGGACACGCCGAGCAGGCCCGAGCGATAGTTCAGCAGATCCGAGACCTCGTCGACACTCATCCCTTTCTGCTGCATCAGGTGGAGCACCACACCCGGGTCGAGGGCGCCGGGTCGCTTGCCCATGACCAGGCCGTCGAGCGCGGTGAACCCCATGGTTGTGCCCACGCTCCGGCGCTCGCGCATGGCGCACAGGCTGGCGCCGTGTCCGAGATGCGCCACGATTACCCGGCCCTCGGCGTGGTTTGGACAGTGCGACGGCAGCTCCGAGGCGATGTATTCATAGGACAGGCCATGGAATCCGTAGCGCACCATGCCCTCGTCGCTGAGGTGGCGGGGCAGGGCGAACAACCGGGCCACGCGCGACATACTCCGGTGGAAGGCCGTATCGAAGCACGCGACCTGGGGCAGATCGGGCCGGGTGGCGGCAACGGCCCGCACGCCGGCCAGGTTTCCCGGCTGGTGGCGCGGCGCCAGGGGTGCCAGTGCCTGCAGGGTTTCCAACACGTCGTTGTCGATGAGGACAGGCCGATCCAGCTCTGGACCACCGTGAACGACGCGGTGGCCCACCGCTACCGGCGGATGCGCCGCCAGATCGTCCGCGAGCCAGGACAACAGTCGCGGAATGAGCTCGCCGTGATCCTCCCCGACATCAATTTCGCCGAAACGCGCCGCCGCAGCGGGATCCCCGGTCTCGAGCCGCGCCGAACCACCGATCCCCGTGATGGCACCGCTCAGAACCGCGGCGGCGTCCCCGGCGGCCGGGTAGGCCGCGAACTTGATTGAGGAGGAGCCGACGTTCAAGGCGAGAATCGTGCCGCTCACTCGTTCTACCCCTCCCTGCGCCGACAAAAAAGCTGGACCAGCGCCGCCGAGGCGAGCCGGCAGAGCATGTCATCGGCGCGGCTGGTCAGCATGATCGGCACCCTGGCCCCCAGCACGACGCCGGCGGCCTGCGCGCCGGCGAGGTAGATGAGTTGCTTCGCCATCATGTTGCCCGCCTCGAGGTCCGGCGCAACGAGAATATCCGCCTCGCCGGCAACCGGGGATACGATGTCTTTGGTCTCCGCCGCAGTCCGCGAGATCGCGTTGTCAAAGGCGAGCGGACCGTCGACGATACCGCCGGTGATCTGGCCGCGGTCGGCCATCTTGCACAGCGCGGCGGCCTCGACCGTGGAGGTGATCTTGGGCGAGACGGTCTCGATGGCGGACAGCACCGCCACCAGCGGCGTTTCCACCCCGAGCGCGCGTGCCAGATCGATGGCGTTCTGGACAATGTCTTTTTTGTCCTCGAGCGTCGGATAGATGTTGATCGCCGCGTCGGTTATAAACAGCGGTTTGGGGTAGTGGGGCACGTCCAGCCCGTAGACGTGGCTGATGCGGCGTTCCGTCCTGATGCCTCGCGCGCTATCCATCACCGCACCCATCATCTCGTCAGTGTGCAGCTTGCCTTTCATCAGGGCCTCGATCTTGCCCTCCCGGGCCATGGCGACGGCCGCTTCCGCGGCGGCGTGGCTGTGAGGCACGTCGACGATATCGACGTTGTCGAGGCTCCGGCCCGCCTCGGCCGCGGCCGCCTCGATTTTGCTGCGCGGGCCGACGAGCACCGGGCTGATGAGCCCCTGCTCGGCGGCCTCGAGGGCGCCGGCGAGAGACAGCTCGTCGCAGGGGTGCACGACAGCCGTGCGCACTGGCTCCAGGTCGCGGGTCGCGTCGATGAGGGACCGGTAGCGCGCGCCGTGTTCGTGCAGGTGCACCTCAGGCAGCACGACGCGCGGACGCCGGACTTTCTCCGCCGGCGCGACGACCTCGGCCTCTCCCTCGATGACCGCCTCTCCGGCCTGGTTGAGGCAACTGCAGTCCAGCACCACACGCCTGCCTTCCGGCTCCTTGCGACGCACGGTGACGCGCACCGTCACGGTATCCCCGAGCCCGACCGGGTGCAAAAACCGGAGCGACTGATTCACGTAAATCGTGCCCGGGCCCGGAAGTTCCGTGCCGATCACGGCCGAAATGAGGGCGCCGCCCCACATGCCGTGAACGATCACCTTGTGAAACTGGTCCGAGCGCGCAAACTCATCGTCGACGTGCGCGGGGTTCACGTCGCCCGACATTACCCCGAACAGCTCGATGTCCTCACGCTTGAGCGTGCGCACCAGCTCCGCGGTCTGGCCCACCTCTATTTCATCGAACGTCTTGTTTTCGATGAACTGCATCGACGACTCACTGATAAAAAACCCCGGTCGGTGCCGGGGTTTGTTTGCGCAGGGCTCTGCTACTTGATCTTGCCTTCCTTGTACAGGACGTGCTTTCGCACCACCGGGTCGTACATCTTTTTCTCGAGTTTGTCCGGGGTGGTGCGTTTGTTCTTGTCGGTGGTATAAAAGTGGCCTGTTCCGGCCGATGAGTTCATCCTGATCTTGTCTCGCATGGCGCTTCCCCCTAGACCCGTTCACCGCGTGCGCGCATATCTTCAAGCACCTGCTCAATGCCCCGCTTGTCGATGATTCGCATGCCCTTGCTGGAAACCCGCAGCGTGACAAAGCGCTTTTGCGAATCCACCCAGAAACGGTGTCGATGCAGGTTGGGCAGAAACCGGCGCCGTGTGCGGTTATTCGCGTGTGATACGTTGTTACCGGTTACCGGCCGCTTGCCTGTAACCTGACATACTCTGGACATGGACCCGGACCCCCGGAATGGCCGCTGAAAAATCGGAGTTGCGGCGGGGCCGAAAGCCGCCCGCCGCGCAGAGCGCGACTTTATACCAGAACCCCAACGGTGAGGCAAGGAGCCGGCCGGCACGGCGGTGCCTCAGCTTGGGGTTCTGCCCTTTTGAGATCGCTTGAACTGGGTGTGGCCCACTGGAACACGCCAGAAAGCGCACATCCGTGTGCAGGCTCGGGTGGCGACGTCCTGTCGCCACACGGTTCCAGTGGGCCACACCCAATTCAAGCTCGCGCAACGAATCGAAACTTGGACACTACCAGCCAGCAGGCAGCGCCTCATTTTGAAGATGTCAGCCGGCATCACGGCGTCGGCAGGCTTGCTCACAGCGTCACAAGGCTGGATTCCGTGAACGCGCCGAAACAGTACGTCCGTGCACAGGCTCGGTGGCGACGTCCTGTGCCACGCGGTTCAGCAGGAATCCAGCCTTGTGACGCGTTCAGCGGAAGCGTACCATGCTGGCGCTGTACGTCGGAGCCAAGACCCGATAAGAGCCGTCACAACAGCCCCTCCTCGGCGAAGGAGTAGGCCCGCCCGCTGCCGACGATGATGTGGTCGAGTACGCGGATATCCAGCAGCTCCAGGGCGGCGCGCAACCGCTCCGTGATGCGCCGGTCGGCACTGCTGGGCTCTGCCACCCCGGAGGGGTGATTGTGGGCGAAAATCACCGCCGCGGCGCGGTTCTGCAGGGCCCTGACCGCCACTTCCCGGGGGTAGACCGCGGCCCCGTCAAGCGTGCCGAAAAACAGATCCTCACAGCGCAGCACGCGGTGCTGGCTGTCCAGGAACAGGCAGCAGAACACCTCGCGGCTGTGGTGTGCCAGGTGGTACTGCAGAAAGCGCCGTGTCTCGGCGGGGCTGCTGAGCGCATCGCCGCTGCGCACCTGCTGCAGCGCCAGGCGACGGACCAGTTCCATAGCCGCCTGTAGCTGGGCGTATTTGGCCGGCCCTATGCCAGTACAGTCGAGCAGCCGCGCCTGGCCCGCCCGCAGCAGGCCGCCGAAATCCCCGAACTGGCCGAGCAGTTCCCGCGCCAGATCCAGCACACTGCAATCCCTGTAGCCCGTGCGCAACAGGACCGCCAGCAGTTCCACATCGGACAGGGAAGACACCCCCCGCTCCAGCAGTTTGTCCCGTGGGCCCTCCCCTTCCATCGGAATCGCCATGCCCCTGTCTCTCCTCCGTGAGTCCGGCCCGACCGCAGTGTCAACAGGCCCGCGTCAATGGTATCTTGCCCTATCTTCCCAACTTGAGCCGATGAATGGCACATCTTTTCAATCGCAATGTGCTGCTGGGAGTGAGCGGCGGAATCGCTGCCTACAAGTCCGCGGAACTGGTGCGGCAGCTGCGCGATCGCGGCGCCAGCGTCCGCGTTATCATGACCCGGGGCGCCCTCGAATTCATCACCCCGCTCACGCTGCAGGCCCTGTCCGGCAATCCGGTGCATACCGAGCTGCTGGACGCCGAGGCCGAACAGGGTATGGGGCATATCGAACTCGCCCGCTGGGCGGACCTGCTGCTGATTGCGCCGGCGACAGCGGATCTCATCGCACGGCTCAGCGCGGGGCGCGCGGATGATCTGCTGACCACCGTCGCCCTGGCCACGCCGGCGCCGCTGCTGCTGGCACCGGCGATGAACCAACAGATGTGGCGGGACACCGCCACGGCCGCCAATATCGAGACCCTCGCAACCAGGGGCGCGACCATTGTCGGCCCCGGTGAAGGGTCGCAGGCCTGCGGCGATACGGGACCGGGGCGCATGGAAGAGCCGCCGGTTATCGCCGATGCCGCCGCGGCCCTGTTTGCCTCGGGCGCACTCGCCGGTGTGCGTGTGGTCGTGACAGGCGGTCCCACCCGCGAGCCCCTCGACCCGGTGCGCTACATCTCCAACTACAGCTCGGGAAAAATGGGCTTTGCCATCGCCCGCGCGGCGGCGGAAGCAGGCGCTCAGGCCACGATTGTCGCCGGCCCGGTCAACCTGCAGACTCCGGAGCACGTGGCGAGAATCGATGTCGAGAGCGCCCGTGAGATGCTCGAACAGTGTGAGCTGCTGCTTGAGGACTGCGACGTTTTTATCGCCTGCGCGGCGGTCGCAGACTACAGGCCGGCGCGGGAAGAGTCCCAAAAAATCAAAAAGAACGAGGAGAAACTGGTAGTGGAGCTGGTGCGGAATCCGGATATTCTCGCCGCGGTCGCCGCCCGCGAGCAGCGGCCCTTTACCGTCGGTTTTGCGGCGGAAACAAACGATGTCCTCGCCAATGCGCGGGACAAGATGTCGCGCAAGGGGCTCGACATGATTGTCGCCAACGACGTCTCGGACAGCTCCATCGGCTTCAACAGCGATGACAATGCAGCGACGGTACTCTGGCACGGTGGCGAGCGGGCACTGCCGCAGGCCAGCAAAGACTCCATTGCGCGCGAACTGATCTCGCTGATCGCTGAAATTCTGCCCGGTCAACGCGCTTGACCGCGCCCGGACCGGTAATTATTCACAATTGCCCGTTCTGCAAAAAGTACAGAATTAACCGTATACCCGGTTGAGTCAGGCCGCGCATGTAATATCATCATCGAAAATAATCGCGAACCCATGCCATTGAAACTAAAACTGCAGAAAAACGATAAGAAGTCGTCCGGGACCCAGGAAGCGGCAACGGCTGCCGCGGCCACCAGCCCCCAGGGGATAACCGCGCACGGCAACGCCTTGCATCGTATCGGGCTCGGGACGATGCTGGCTCTGCTGGTCGTACTGGGTCTGGCGTTTGCCTACCTGTTGCTGCTTCGCGAGCCCGCAATCACCGCCAAACAGCTCGACCGTGTCTCTGCTTCCTTTGCGGTGCAGCAGGCGACCGGTATTCACCGGCTGTTCAATCTGATCGAGGAGCGTGTGCTTAGCGCGGCGCAATCGCCGCTCGCTCTCTCCGCGATCGCCAGCCGCTCCGCGCGCGATATAGAGCTGGTGGAACAGGCGATGCTGGATTATTTCCCCGAGGTCCTGAGCCTGCGGATCATTCCGATAGGCGATCTCGGCACCGCTGATTTTTCCGAGGGCAACAAAGGCCTGCGCAACCATATCGAGGTCGACCTCGTCCGCCGTGCCAGCGAGGGCAAAGAAACACAGCCCGAGGCCTATGCATTCGAGGACGGCTGGCTGACGTCACTCGTTGCCAGCGTGGCTCACCCGCAAATCACCGACCGCCGGGCCGTCATTATAGTGACGCTGGATAACGACACACTGCCGAGGAAACTGCAATCACTCGACAAAGACGCCGGAAAATTCCTGCTCGAGCAGTCTTATTTCAACTCCGCGGGCGTCGAACGCAGCAATGTTATTGCCGAAAGCGGGGGCGGCGAACCCGGCCCCATCACCCGCTACGCGGAAATCCCCGGCACGACCTGGCGCGTCGCCTTCACGCCGTCCAAGGGCCTCGTCGCGCGAACTGAGGCCATCGCGGATACCGCTTTATACGATACTGGCACTGATGACGGTCGCCATCATTGTGGCGGTCGGTTTCATACTGCTGCGTTTTTCCAGAACTCTCCATACCGAGGTCAACAGGGTTATTTCCGCGGCCGATAACAAATCGCCCTTGACACTTTCCGTGCCGGAGCTCGTCTCGATAGCCAAGCAACTTCGGCGCGCCACGCTGCGCGCGCTGCGCCGCAGCGGTGGAACGGCCGCGCATCCGGGAGAGGCCGGAGGCGAGGAATACGAGGGCCAGGCTGGATCCGATCTTACCAATCCGTTGTTTCAGCACGGCAGCATTCTCGACCAGGGAGAGGAGGAAGAACTGGGCCTGGACCTGAAAGATTCCGGTACCCACGAAGACTCCGGCACCACGGAAGACAGTGATCTGCCGGAGCATATCTTTCGCGCCTACGATATCCGCGGCAACGCCGGGACGGAGTTGACCGAGGAACTGGTGACACGCATCGGACGCGCCCTGGGTACGATGGCCGAGGAACTGGGTGAGCAGGCTTTTGTAATCGGCTGCGACGGCCGCAACTCCAGCTCCACCATCAAGTCCGCGCTGATACGCGCGCTGATGGAAAGCGGCCGGGACGTAGTGGATCTCGGCCTGGTGCCCACGCCGGTGCTGTATTTCGCCACCCACCATTTCGACTATCGTTCGGGTGTAATGATCACTGGCAGCCACAACCCCGCCGAGGACAAC
Organism: Halioglobus sp.; assembly: GCA_034521205.1. Taxonomy (GTDB): domain Bacteria; phylum Pseudomonadota; class Gammaproteobacteria; order Pseudomonadales; family Halieaceae; genus Marimicrobium. The sequence continues at coordinate 323,708 of JAXHMT010000004.1, read as the reverse complement.
GGCCTGAAAATCGTCCTGAATCGCCAAACAATTGCCGCCGGCGGTATTCAGGATCTTCGCGACAGGGTGGCATCGGGTGCCTTCAACAAGGGCAACGGGCGCATGGTTCGCGAGGACGTCGTCCCGGCCTATATCGACGAGATACTGCAGGACATCGCCATCGCCGTGCCGCTGAAAATCGTTATCGATGCAGGCAACGGCGCGACCTCGAATGTGGCGCCCGATCTGTTCGAAGAGTTGGGCTGTGAAGTTTCACCGCTGTACTGCACCGTGGACGGCAATTTCCCGAACCATCCACCCGACACGAGCAATGAAGAGAACCTGTTTGACCTTATCCGCGCCGTGAAGGATGAAAAGGCGGATTTCGGTGTAGCATTCGACGGCGATGGCGACAGGCTCGCCGTGGTGACATCCAGTGGTCGCATTGTACGCTCCGATGTACTGCTGATGTTATATGCAGAGGACGTCGTTTCGCGAAATCCCGGTGCCGATGTCATCTTTGACGTAAAATGCAGTCGCAATCTGACAAAGCTTGTGACGCGCCAGGGCGGCCGCCCGGTACTGTGGAAAACAGGGCACGCTTTCATGAAAGAGAAAATGCGTGAAACCGGCGCCCTGCTCGGGGGCGAGTTCTCCGGCCATATGTTTTTTGGCGAACGCTGGTACGGGTTTGACGACGGCATGTACGCGGCAGCCCGGCTGGCGGAAATTCTCAGCACGGGCGGCGACAGTCTCGACGATTGTATTGACAAGCTCCCCGCGACTGTAAACACTCCCGAGATCATTATCCCCGTGCCCGAAAACTACAAGTTCCGGCTCATGGACAAAATAATCAGCAATGCCGACTTTTCCTCCGGCAGGGTCAACACGCTCGACGGTGTGCGCGTGGACTTCAACAACGGCTGGGGGCTGATCCGCGCCTCCAACACGGTGCCGGCACTTACGGCGCGCTTTGAAGCGGACACAGCGAAGGACCTGGAGGCGATCCAGGACGAGTTTCGTGCTCAAATCGCCCTTGTCGACCCGGCGATTGAAATGACATTCTAGTTTTCGGGCGCTGCCGGCAACCCGAACAATCACAGGTTGGTTTATGTCTCTCGATCGCGATGCGGCCATGAACGTCGCCAGGGTTCTGACCGAGGCCCTGCCGTATATACAACGCTTCACGGGTAAGACCATCGTGGTCAAGTTCGGCGGCAGTGCCATGGTGGACCCGGTGCTCCACGAAAGTTTCGCCCGGGATATCGTCTTGATGAAGCTGGTGGGCATGAACCCCATCGTAGTGCATGGCGGTGGGCCCCAGATTGGTGCACTGCTCGAGAAGCTGCATATAAAGACCGAGTTTGTCGACGGTATGCGCGTAACCGACTCGCAGACCATGGATGTGGTCGAGATGGTACTGGGTGGCACCGTCAACAAGGAAATCGTCTCTTCGATAAATCGCAATGGCGGCAGGGCCCTGGGCGTCACCGGGAAAGATGGCATGCTGATCACGGCGCGCAAACTCAGGGCGAACCGCCACGACCCGGAAATGGACGCCCCCGAGATCGTGGATATCGGCCATGTGGGCGAGGTCGAAGCCATTGATACCGCGGTACTCGACGTGATCCTGAACAGCGATTTCATCCCGATCATTGCACCAATAGGGAGCGACGCGCACGGCACCAGCTACAATATCAACGCCGATCTTGTCGCCGGCAGGCTCGCGGAAGTTCTGCGCGCCGAGAAGCTGATGTTGCTGACAAATGTCGCGGGGCTGCTGGACCGCAACGGCTCCATACTCACGGGCCTGACGACCGAACAGGTGGACCACCTGATTCGGGAGGGCACTATCAGCGGCGGCATGCTGCCCAAAATAGCCTGCGCGCTGGAAGCTGTAAAAGGTGGTGTTGCCAGCGCGCATATCGTCGACGGAAGAGTGCCTCACGCCGTCCTGTTGGAGACCTTTACCGACGAAGGCATGGGCACGCTCATTACAAACAGCGGCTAACCGGCGGCAACAGCAACCCGCAACTGAATGGCGGGGAATTGCAGATTGCAAAAAGCCGGGCGATTTGCGGCTGCCGTATTGCAGGCAGGTCGGGTAGCGGCTAGCATTAACTGCAACCTCACTCGATGTGGAGCACCATGCCCCCCAGAAAATCCCAACGGCGCCAGCAAATTCTGGAGGCACTGGCCCAGATGCTGGAGGCGAATCCCGGCGAACGCATCACGACCGCTGGCCTCGCCCAACAGGTGGGAGTATCAGAGGCCGCTCTTTACCGCCATTTTCCCAGCAAAACGAAAATGTTCGAGGGCCTCATCGAGTTCATCGAGGACACGCTGTTCAGCCGTATCAACATCATTCTCGCCGAGGAACAGTCGGCGGCGCAGCGCTGTGAAAAAATGCTGCTGCTGCTGTTGGCATTCGCCGAGCGGAACCCGGGGATCACCCGCATTCTTACCGGCGACGCTCTCGCCGGGGAAACAGACCGCCTGCACCAGCGCGTCGTTCAGGTTTTTGATCGCTTCGAGACGCAGTTGCGCCAGGTGATCAGGGATGCGGAAATGCACGAGGGCCTGCGGCCGGTCATCCCCCTGCCGGCGGCGAGCAACCTGCTGATGGCGGCGGCCGAGGGGCGTATATCGCAATACGTGCGCAGCGGGTTCAAGCGTCTGCCCACGACGGACTGGCCCAGCCAGTGGGAATTATTGATCAGCGACTTCTTCCGGGAAGCCATCAGCGAACCACTGGGCCCCAGATCGACAGGTTACGCCAGCCAGGGAAACTGACGCTCCCGGCATAAGGTCTACTTCTTTTTGCTGAGCTGGGTGCGGCGCAACTCCACCACTTCCAGCAACTGCTCCGAAGCGTTCTATATCGGCCTGATAGTCCGCCGCTATCTCTTCAATTTCGCGCTGGCGGTCGGCAATGGCCCGCTCGGTGGACGCAATTTCCGACTGCAGCTTCTCAATGGCGCGCAGGCGGCCCAGGTCGACTTCCCTGCCCGCTCGTTCCAGGTCCGCCGCCTCGGCCTGATAATTCTCGATCTTCTGCTTGAGCGAGCGGCGGTTGCCCTTGAGGATACTCAGGCGAATACGCAGATTGGCCAGCGCCCGCTCCCTGGCCGCCTCGATATCCGCGACCGTGCTGTAGCGGAGCATGAGGGATTCATCCCACTTGCGCAGGCGCTCGCGTTCGGCGTTGGCCTGCTCCTCCAGCTTGCGGCGCGCGTCCGCGGCCTTTTTCTCTTCCTCGGTGGGCTCGCGCGGCACGACCCGAATGACCATGCCTTCCTCGTTCAACACCTCGTACCCGCCGGTCACGTACTCCGCCGGCACCTGGTAATCCACCACCACGTTGCCCAGGTCGTTGCGATAGCGATACAACTCGTCGGCGCCCGCAGGCAGCGCGAGAAATAACAGCAGAACCACGCCCCGGCGCGCCACCGCTCCCCCCTGACAATCACCCCTCATTGCCCCAATATATGCCCTGTGGCCCGCGGGTACAAGTCAGATGCCATAGCGCCGCCGATAGGAGCGCATGGCTGCCAGCAGCGCCGGATCATCGCCCGCGGAAGTCTGCAGGTGGTCGATGATGAGGTCCATCCGGACGATGCCGAATACCGGCGCGCCAGTGTCCTGTTCGACCTCCTGCACCGCGGACAGGCCACGGCTGCCGCGCTCCTGGCGATCCAGTCCGATGACGACACCGGCCAACTCGGCCCCGGCCGCGGTAATCAGCTCGATCACTTCCCGAGCGGCGGTGCCGGCCGTGATCACGTCGTCGACTACCAGCACGCGGCCCGTTAACGGCGCCCCGACCAGGCTCCCCCCCTCGCCGTGATCCTTGGCCTCCTTGCGATTGTACGCAAACTGAACGTCGATATTGTGGTGATCCGACAGTGCGATCGCAGCGGCCGCCGCCAGGGGTATACCCTTGTAGGCCGGACCCAGCAGCATGTCGTAACGCACACCGGAATCGACAATACAATCGGCGTAGCATCTGCCCAGCGCAGCCAGCGCGGCCCCACTGTCGAAGGCTCCGGCATCGAAAAAATATGGACTCACGCGCCCGGACTTGAGCGTAAACTCCCCGAACCTGAGCGCGCCATGGCGGCGGGCGAGTTCAATAAACTCGATCTGATACGCATGCATGTTGAGCCGGCCTCCCCGGCAGGGGCATTGTATTTGGAATTTTTGGCGATAGAATACGCAGTCCTGACCTGCACCGCTCTATCCCAGACGGGACGCCCGGGCAAAAGCTCCCGCGAGACCTTCGAATAAAACCGCAGCGGCCAGGGCCGGACAGCTTCACCACGCGCTCCGCACCAGAAGCGCACCAGCTTGCAGGTTGCGGGATCGATGGGCATTAATAGCCGTGCTGCGCCTCCAGATCATACACGCTCTGATACCAAGGGGCCATGAATGAGAGTCATCAGTTTCAGCGCTGACGGGATAAAAGCCGCCGCCGAAAACGGGTTTTACGACTGGCTGCAGGAACAGGACGCGGATTTTATCTGCGTGCAGGATTTGCGGTGCTCGGAAAACGACCTTCGGGACACCATGTTCTTTCCAGAGGCCTACAATGCCTATTTCCTCGACGACGTCGACGGCAAATCCAACGGCGTCGCCATCTACTGTCGCGAGCTGCCCAAAGCCATCATGACAGGCCTGGGCTTCGCCGGGTTCGACATGGAAGGGCGCTATATACAGGCGGATTACCAGAACCTCAGCGTGGCGTGCCTGCTGGCACCCTGCGCCGAGGCGGGCAATGCCGAGCAGCAGGAACACAAAAACGAGTTCTTTTCACTGTTCGGCGCCCACCTGCAGAAGGTGCGCAACAAGCGCCGTGAATACATTATCTGCGGCAATTGGCACATCGCCCACAACCCGGCGGACGTACAGGACACGGAGCGCAACAGCAAAGTAACGGGTTTCCTGGCGGAGGAACGTCAATGGATGAACGAGCTGCTTGAATCCGGCTATGTGGATGCTTTCCGGGAAGTCAATTCGGATCGGGACGAATTTACCTGGTGGCCGGACGGCAAACGGGGTGAAAACGGCTGGCGCACGGACTTGCAGATCGTCTCCGAGAAACTCCGCTACGCCATTGACTACGGTGCCATTTACAAGACACGGGAATTTTCTTCCCACGCCCCGCTGATCATGGACTACGACATCGAGGTGTAGTCGCCCGGATCAGCCCTGCGCGAGCGCAGACCGCTGCCGGGCAATCAGCTCCTCGATGCCGCGCCCCGCGAGATCGAGCATGCCGTCCAGCTCACCGCGCGAGAACGTTGCCCCCTCGGCCGTGCCCTGTACCTCGATTATGCCTCCCGCCTCGTCCATGATCACATTCATATCGGTGTCGGCGACGGAGTCCTCGGCATAATCGAGGTCCAGCACCGGCGTGCCACGGTAGATACCGACCGACACCGACGCCAACATCTGCCGCAACGGGTCCCGCACGATCAACTTGTGGCGCTGCAGGTGATTGATCGCATCCACCAGTGCGACACAGGCGCCGGTGATGGCAGCGGTGCGGGTGCCGCCATCCGCCTGAATCACGTCGCAGTCCACGGTTATCGTGTACTCTCCAAGACGGGTCAGATCGACAGCCGCGCGCAGTGAGCGTCCTATCAGGCGCTGAATTTCAACGGTGCGGCCACCCTGTTTCCCCCGCGCTGCCTCTCGATCCATGCGACTCCCGGTGGAGCGCGGCAACATGCCGTACTCGGCTGTCACCCAGCCCCGCCCCTCGCCGCGCAGGAAGCGCGGCACGCCGCTGATCACCGAAGCCGTGCAAATAACGCGGGTGTCGCCGAAGCAGATGAGCACGGAACCTTCGGCATGGCTCGTGTAGTGCCTGGTAATCTCTATCTCCCGCAATTGTTCCGGGGCGCGGCCGCTGGGTCGCTGCATGGTGTTCTCCCTGGTCGCAAAAAGCCGACAGTATACGCGAGGTGGCGAACCGGACGCAGCCGCGCTGTCAGCAGCCCCATCGAGCTGCTAAACTCGCCCACTACACCGGGGGACGACACAGCGCCGATGATCCACAGCATGACAGCCTTTGCCAGGGAACAGGCACACACTCCCCAGGGCGAATTGATAGTGGAGTTGCGTTCGGTCAATCACCGCTACTTCGACTGCAGTTTCAGGATTCCGGACGCACTGCGCGCGCTGGAACCCCGCCTGCGCGAAAAGCTGTCGGCAACCCTGGCCCGAGGCAAGGTGGAGTGCCTGATGCGTCTGCAGGCACACGCCGGTGAATCCTCATCGCTGGCAGTTGACGAGGCGCGGCTCGACGACCTGCTGGGCGCGGCCCGCCTGGTGGCAGAAAGGCTAGGAGAGGCCGCACCGGTAAGCCCCATGGAGATCTTGCAGTTCCCCGGCATCTACACGTCGCTCGAACAGTCCGAGGAGGCCCTGCAGGACACCGCGGTGGCGCTGTTCGCCCACGCGCTCGAAAACCTGCAGGCAAGCCGGCGTCGCGAGGGCGACAACCTCGCCGCGCTGATCGACGAGCGGCTGGTCGCGGTGGAGGAACTGGTCCGGATCGCCCGGACCCTGTTGCCGGAACTGATGCAGGCCCAGCGCGATCGCATAACCGCTCGCATCACCGAACTCGGCACGGAAGTGGATGAGGGACGGCTCGAGCAGGAACTGGTCTACATGGCGCAGAAGACAGATGTGGACGAAGAGCTGGACCGCCTGAGCTCCCACGCGGCCGAGGTTCGCCGCGCCCTCGGCAAGGGCGGACCCTGCGGGCGCCGGCTCGACTTTCTCATGCAGGAACTCAACCGGGAGGCCAACACGCTGTCTTCCAAATCGCAGTCGGTCAGGACGACGCTCGACGCCGTCGAATTGAAAGTGTTGATCGAGCAGATGCGCGAACAGATCCAGAATATCGAATAATTGCTGGAGTCCCCTGTCCCTGGAAACGACTATGCAAAGCACGGGAACCCTGTATACGGTGTCGGCCCCGTCCGGCGCCGGTAAAACCAGTCTGGTCAATGCGCTGATAGAGCGTTGCCCCGACGTGTGCGTGTCGGTATCACACACGACACGCAGCAAACGGCCCGGAGAAGTCGATGGCGTCAACTATCACTTCGTGGCAGAGGCGACATTTCTCGCCATGCTGGAGCGCGCCGAATTTCTCGAGCACGCGCGGGTCTTTGACAATCTCTACGGCACATCCGCCACCTGGGTGAATCAGCGCCTGCAGGGCGGCTGCGACGTGATACTGGAGATCGACTGGCAGGGAGCGGCTCAGGTAAGGCGCCAGCTTCCCCAGACCCGCGCCATTTTCATTCTCCCGCCCTCGCGCGACACGCTGGTGCAACGACTGACCACCCGCGGGCAGGACGACGAGTTCACCATCGCCCGGCGCATGGAGAAGGCTGTCGAGGAGATGTCCCACTACGTCGAGAGCGACTACCTGCTGGTAAACCGGGATTTCGACGAGGCGCTGGCGCAGCTGGAAGCCATTGTCCTGGCCGAGCGCGCGCGCACCACCCATCAGGAAGCCCGATTGTCGCCGTTGCTGCGGGAACTGCTGGGCCCGGCATAATAGTAGTGTCTCAGTTTCGATTCGTTGCGCGAGCTTGGGTTGGGTGTGGCCCACTGGAACCGTGTGGCGACAGGAGGGCCTGCCCCTCTTTTTCGGGCACGTCGCCACCCCGAGCCTGGCCATGGAGAGCCTGCCCCTCTTTTCGGGGCCGCTTTTTGGCGTGTTCCAGTGGGCCACACCCAATTCAAGCGATCTTGATAGGGTAGCCACCCAAACTGAGACACTACCGGCATTATTTGTACTGGACGGAGAACCGGCCCATTGCGGTATAATGGTCGGTCTGCATCGGGCCTCTCGACGCAAGGCACCTGATTTCCGGTGCCGCGACAATCACACGACCCGACAACGATAACCGCGCGCCCGCCACACTGTTGCGGGTGCGCACACGACCGAGGAAGTATCGAAATATGGCACGCGTAACTGTAGAGGATTGTCTGGACAATGTGGAAAACCGGTTCGAGCTGGTCATGGTCGCCGCCAAACGCGCGCGGCAGATGGCCACGGGCGGCAGGGACCCGATGGTCCAGGAGGAATCGGACAAGCCGACAGTAATCGCCCTGCGCGAGATCGCCGAGGGACTGGTCACCAACGACATCCTCAACCGCGAGGATGAACGGGAAGCCGAAGAGGAGCTGGCCGGGGTGATGGATTCCGGCGAGCCTGCTCTAGGCGATAAATCGGCAGCTCCGGGCACCACAACACAAGCTGTCCCCTTCAACCGCGGCATGCAAGCCCTTGAGGCCCTCGACCAAACTCTTGGCACCTACCTGAATCCCGAACAGACCAGCTCGGTCCGGCGCGCCTATTTTTTTGCCGAGCAGGCCCACTACGGACAGCGCCGCCTCAGCGGTGAGGCCTATGTAACCCACCCGCTGGCGGTCGCCAACATCCTCGCCCATATGCACATGGACCACCAGAGCCTCGTGGCGGCCATGCTGCACGACGTCATCGAGGACACGGGTATCGACAAGACCGCCATCGGCGAACAGTTCGGCCCGACCGTGGCGGAACTCGTGGACGGGGTCAGCAAACTGACCCAGATGGAGTTCGATTCGCTGGAGGAAAAGCAGGCGGAGAACTTCCAGAAAATGGCGCTGGCCATGGCCAGGGACATCCGCGTTATCCTGGTCAAGCTGGCCGACCGGCTCCACAACATGCGCACCCTCAACGTGCTCAATACCAACAAGGCCCGGCGTATCGCACGGGAGACCCTGGATATCTACGCCCCGATCGCCATGCGCCTGGGCATGAACACTGTGCGCATGGAGTTCGAGGATCTGGGTTTCAGCGCCCTCTATCCCATGCGTGCGAAGCGCATCGACGCGGCAATACGCCAGGCCCGGGGCAACCGCAAGGAGCTGGTGGAGAAGATTCGCAGCCAGATCCAGGCCTCGCTCGAACAGGAGGGGCACGAAGTTTCGGTGCTCGGCCGGGAAAAACACCTCTACAGCATTTACCAGAAGATGAAGGCGATGAAGGAGACGCGGGCGAAGCCCAAATCATTCGCCCAGATCATGGACATCTATGCCTTCCGCATCATTGTCGATTCCGTCGATACCTGCTACCGGGTGCTCGGCTGCATTCACAGCATGTACAAGCCGGTCCCGGGAAAGTTCAAGGACTATATCGCCATCCCCAAGGCCAACGGCTACCAATCCCTGCACACGGTACTGATGGGCATGCACGGCATACCCATTGAGGTGCAGATACGCACCCGTGAGATGGAGGACATGGCCAACAACGGTATCGCGGCCCACTGGCTCTACAAGAGCAACGGCCAGTCCGCCGACGCCAGCCACGCCCGGGCGCGGGAATGGGTACAGGGCCTGCTCGAGATGCAACAGCGCGCCGGGGACTCCCTGGAATTCATCGAGAGCGTGAAGATCGATCTGTTCCCCGACGAGATCTACGTGTTCACCCCCAAGGGCCGCATCCTGGAGCTGCCGCACCGGGCCACCGCGGTGGATTTCGCTTACGCCGTGCACACGGAGCTGGGGCACCGTTGTGTTGCCTGTCGTATCGATCGCCAGTTGGCGCCCCTGTCGGAACCGCTGGAGAGCGGCCAGACCGTCGAGATTCTTACATCGGCCGGTGCGCGGCCCAACCCCTCGTGGCTCGACTACGCCGTCACGGCCAAGGCGCGCTCCAGTATCCACCATTTCCTCAAAAAACAGACCCGGGAGGATTCGGTCGCGCTCGGGCGCACGCTGCTGGAGAGAAGCCTCGCCAATTTCGGCAGCGGCATGGATCAACTCGACACCGACGCGCTCGAGCAATACCTCAAAGAACGCGGCTATAGCCAGCTCGAGGACCTGTTCGTGGAAGTGGCCCGCGGCAACCGCCTGCCCGCCATTACCGCCAAGCAGTTGCTCAGCGGACCGGAGGGCAGCCCGCTGCAAAAAGACGACCACCAACCGGTGGCCATCCGCGGGACCGAGGGCTTCATGGTCAATTACGCGCGCTGCTGCCGCCCCATCCCCGGGGATGCCATACAGGGTTACCTCAGTTCGGAACGGGGCGTGGTGGTGCATCGCGACCGCTGTAACAACCTGGCCGAAATACGCGGCAACTCCGAACGGCTCGTGGCGCTTCGCTGGGACGACGACGTGGCGGGCGAGTACCCTGTCGAGCTGCGCATCGAAGTGGAAAACCGCCGCGGCATGATCGCGGTCATCGCCACTCGAATCAACAGCATGGGCATCAACATCGAGAAGATCTCCTCGGAGCACAAGGACCACCAGTTCACCTACGTGAACATGGAAATGATGGTACAGAATCGCGTACACCTGGCCCGCGTGATGAAACGCCTGCGCGGCATCAATCACCTGCGCAAGGTCGTCCGCGTCAAGAACTGATCCGGAAATCCTCCCGGAGGACACGAGTGAGCAACCGCGCCGTAATTTCTACTCCCGCCGCCCCCGATGCCATCGGCCCCTATTCCCAGGCCGTCAAGGTGGGCAACACAGTCTGGTTGTCGGGACAGATACCCCTGGACCCGGATTCGGGCGAACTGGTCGCGGGCGATATCGGCGCGCAGGCCACACGGGTGTTCGAGAATCTCGCCGCCGTGGCCGACGCGGCGGGCGGCAGCCTGGACCGGGCCGTGAAGATCAATATCTCCCTCACCGATCTCGGGCAGTTCGCCACGGTCAACGAGATCATGGCGCGGTTCCTGTCGGAACCCTACCCGGCCAGGGCCTGTGTGCAGGTCGCGGCGCTGCCGCGCGGTGCCCTGATCGAGGTGGAGGCGATACTGGCCCTCTGAATTGCAGGCCTTTTGAGTCGCGCTGGGGTAGTGCCCCAGTACGAAGACATACCCAATGCGTCAGAAGGGCATGCTCCGGGTGAATATCCGAACATAGCTTGCAAACTCAGCCGCTACCCGAGCAGAGCGCCGTAACCGCTCCGATAATCGGGATGGACAAGCTGGTCATCCGCTGTCGCGCAGGGCCCGGTTGCGGCAGCGCTTGTGCCCGGCACTGTTGTGGCGCACGGGTTCGGCCGGCGCGTCGTCGTCTGGCAACCGGCACCCCCAGCTTGCGCGCCAGCCAGGTCTCCACTTCGTGGCGCGGGGCGGGTGCGTCGTCCACGCCGATGTACACCGGCTCCAGCGACTCGCCCCGCGCGGCCTTGTGCAACAGGTGCACGATAAAACCGGAACAGTCTTCCCGGTGGATGCGATTGGTGTACCTCACCGGTTGCGGCGGGCAGATCTCCCCGCGGCTGATACGCGCGATGAGCCGCCCGCCGGGTATGCCGTAGATGCCGGCAAAGCGCACCACCGAGACGCTGTGCCCGGAGGCGCGCAGCCGCTCCTCCGCCGCGATGATCGCCTGTGCCCACTCATCGTCGCGGGTCAGGGGACTGTGCTCGTCGACCCAGCCGCCCTCGCGCTCGGCGAACACCCGGGTGCTGCTCGCCATAATGATGTGCCGGGGCCGGTGTGCACCGAGGCCTTGCAGCAGGTTCGCCGCCGCGGTCTCGAAACCCGCCCGGTAACCCTCCACGCTGCGGTCGAAAGGATTGCAGGTCGTCACGACAAAGTCCGGCGCCAGGGCGGCGGCGAAGGCCAGACTGTCCGGCCGCGTATAGTCCGCCGCACGACCCTCGAAGGTAGCCGGCAAGCTGTCCACATTGCGCCGCACCGCCGCGATCCGCCAGCCGTCGTCGTGCAGGGCGGAGCCGGCGCGTATCCCGATATCGCCGCAGCCGACCCACATTACACTCATGCTCTTCATATATCCGTCTCTCCATGGGTACACTATGCGCTGCGGTTTCAGCCTCGCCGGGCACAAAAACGACGAGATCTGTTTCAGTGATTTATACAGGCCACTACACTAACGCAGTGGCCAACAACCTTGCGCGCCCATGACCTTAACAGAACTGCGCTATCTCGTGGCGCTGTCCGAAACCGGCCACTTCCGCCGGGCCGCGGAACAGTGCAATGTCAGCCAGCCGACCCTCAGCATTGCGATCAAGAAGCTGGAGGCGGAACTGGGCGTCGAGCTGTTCGAACGCTCGCGCCACAAGGTCAGCACCACACCGACCGGCGAGTTGATCGTCGAGCAGGCGCGCACGGTACTGCGCGAAACCCGCAACCTGCAGCAACTGGCGGAGACGGGCAAGGACCCCCTGGGCAGTATGCTCGCGGTCGGCGCCATCTACACTGTCGGCCCCTACCTGTTCCCGCGTCTGGTCGGCGGCCTGCAGCGTCTGGCGCCCAAGATGCCGCTGTTTATCGAGGAAAATTTTACGGCCAATCTGCGCGGCCAGCTTACCAGCGGCGAACTCGACGCCGTGTTCGTGGCTCTGCCCTTTACCGAAACCGATGTTCTCGCCAAGGCGGTCTACGACGAGGAATTCGTCGTGGTTCTGCCGCGGGAGCACGAACTCGGGGCCCGCAAGCGGATCGATCCCGCTGCGCTGGCCGAACACCGGGTGTTGCTGCTGGGCGAGGGCCACTGTTTTCGCGACCAGGTGCTCGAGGCCTGCCCCGGCCTGCAGCAGGCCATTCGCCAGGACCATGCCAATGGTCACGCGGTCGTCGAGGGCGGCTCCCTGGAGACCCTCAAGCACATGGTTGCCAGCGGCCTGGGCATCACCGTGCTGCCCAGGTCCGCGGCGGATGTCTCCACCTACGGCGAACCCACGCTCAAGGTGATCCCGTTCACCAGGCCCGCGCCGCGGCGCACCATCGCCCTGGCCTGGCGCGCCAGCTACCCGCGCCCCGAGGCGATCGACATCCTCACCGCCGCCGTCAAAGACAACTAGATGGACGCCATCGCCAGCCTTTCCGTCCGCGAGCTGCGCGGTGTGGGGCCGGCGCTGGCCGCAAAACTGGCCGACTACGGCGTGCGCCATCTGGAGGACCTGCTCTTCCACCTGCCTCTGCGCTATCAGGACCGCACCCGCATCACGCCCATCGCCGCGGCCCGGGAGGGCCTCGAAATGGTCGTCGAGGGTGAAGTGCGCGCCGCCGACGTGGTGTTCGGGCGCCGGCGCTCTCTGGTGGTGCGGATGCAGGACGGCAGCGGCACGCTCACCCTGCGTTTTTTCCACTTCTCCGCCGCGCAGAAGAACAACCTGCGCGCCGGCGCGCGGCTGCGCTGCTTCGGCCAGGTCCGCCGCGGCAGCAGCGGCCTGGAGATGTACCACCCCGAATACCAGCAGTTGCAGGACGGCGCCGCGCCGGTGGAGGAGTCCCTGACGCCAATCTACCCGACGACCAGCGGCATCAGCCAGCACCAGTGGCGCAGCCTTTGCGCCCAGGCGCTGTCGCGCCTGCGCCGGGCGCGGGTAGAGGAGTTGCTGCCGCCGAGTCCCGACTACCCCTACGCGTTGTGCGACGCACTCCACTACCTGCACGCGCCGCCCCCGGACGCTCCCGTGGAGCTGCTGCGCGAGGGCGCGCATCCGGCCCAGTTGCGGCTGGCGCTGGAGGAACTGGTGGCCCACAACCTGTCCCTGCAGCGTCTGCGGGAGCGCCAGCAGCGCGGCGGCGCGCCGTCCCTGGCCGCCAGGCCCAGGGAACTCCAACGCTTCCTGGACACCCTGCCCTTCACATTGACCGCCGCGCAACAACGTGTACTGGCCGAGGTCGGCGCCGATCTGGCCAAACCGGTGCCCATGCTGCGGCTGGTACAGGGCGATGTCGGTTCCGGCAAGACCGTGGTCGCCGCGGGCGCCGCCCTGCAGGCCATCGCCAACGGCTATCAGGTGGCGATCATGGCGCCCACGGAAATACTGGCGGAACAGCACTGGCGCAACTTTCACAACTGGTTTGAACCGCTGGGTATCGACATGGAATGGCTCAGCGGCCGCTCCCGCGGCGCCAGGCGGGCCACTGCGCTGTCGCGCATGAACGCCGGCGAAGTGAGTCTGGTCATCGGCACTCACGCCCTGTTCCAGGAGGACGTGGCCTTCGCCCGCCTGGGACTCGTCGTGGTCGACGAACAACACCGTTTCGGCGTTCACCAGCGCCTCGCCCTGACGCAAAAGGGACCGGCGGGCGAGGGGCGGCCGCACCAGCTGGTCATGACCGCAACACCGATTCCCCGCACCCTGTCCATGGTGGCCTATGCCGACCTGGACTGTTCCGTAATCGACGAGCTGCCGCCTCGAAGACGGCCGGTCACCACCGCACTGGTGGACGGCAGCCGCCGCGACGAGGTGGTGGCGCGCGTCGCCGCGGCGTGCGCGCAGGGCCGTCAGGCCTACTGGGTCTGCACCCTGATCGAGGAGAGCGACGTCCTGCAGGCACAGGCCGCGGAGGCCACCGCCGCGGAATTGCACCGGGCGCTGCCGCAACTCACCGTGGGCCTCATTCACGGGCGTATGAAATCGGCGGAAAAGGAGCAGGTCATGGCCGCCTTCGAGGCCGGCGCTACGCAGCTGCTGGTGGCAACCACGGTGATCGAGGTCGGAGTGGATGTACCCAACGCCAGCCTGATGATCGTCGAGAACCCCGAACGCCTCGGTCTCGCCCAATTGCACCAGCTGCGCGGCAGGGTCGGCCGCGGCACACAGGACAGCCACTGTGTCCTGCTGTATCAGTCACCGCTGTCGCCGCAGGGGCGCGAGCGTCTCGCGGCGATGCGCGCCAGCAACGACGGCTTCTACATCGCCCAGAAGGACCTGGAGCTGCGCGGCCCCGGGGAGGTGCTCGGCACCCGGCAAACCGGCCTGATGGAATTGAGAATCGCGGAAATCCCCGGCCACAATCACCTGCTGCCCGAGGTGCAGGTCATGGTGGACCGCATCAGGGCGGAGTTTCCGGAGCGCATCGATCCGCTGATCCGGCGCTGGACCGGCGCCGCCGAGCAGTTCGCCAAAGTGTAGGAGGACTGCCGTCTGTCAGGGTGGAAAAGCGGCGAGCCCGCCGCGCAATCTCTCCAGCGGCCCCCTTGTAGAGGCGGACCGCGAAGCCCGAATCCCGCGCGGGGTTCAGGCGAGAATCGGCGGCAGTTCCTTCTGCAGACTCAGCTTTTGTTTGGTGGCCTCGCCGGTCAGTGCAAAGCCGAGCAGATTGCCCGCGCCGTCGCGGAACTGGGCGTTGACGCTGTTGCCCTCCTCCTCGACGGTCCATTCGCCCTCGGCCCCAGGCGCCGGCGGCGATACCACCACCGGACAGGCCGGCGTTTTGATCGTGACCGGCATGGCGGGGTACGTTACCTCCGTGGGCTCCCCGGCGAGGGTTTTGCCCAGCGCCTTGGCGGCGGCCATCAGCGGCGCTACGTAAACCAGCACGTGGCCATTGACCTCCGCGCAGTCGCCCATCGCGTAGACGTTGGGCGCGCTGGTTTCCAGCAGACGGTTGGTGACGATGCCGCGCTCGGTTTCCAGGCCGCTGGCGCTGGCGAGGTCCGTGCGCGGACGCACGCCGACAGCGGAGATGACCAGGTCGGCGTCGATCGTTTCACCGTTGTCCAGGGTCACGACCACTCCCCGCTCTCCCTTGCTCACCTGCGTCACCAATGGCCCGAAATGGAAGGTGGCGCCCTTTTCCTCGAGGGCGGCCTGCACCGCCCTGCCCGCGGGCTCGGGCAGCAGCGTGGGCAGGCAGTAGCCGAGAGGATCGACTACTTCGACCTCGAAGCCGCCATTGAGCAGATCGTTGGTATATTCACAGCCGATGAGTCCGGCGCCGATAATACACACCTTCCCGACGTCGTTTTTTTCCACCGCGGTGCGAAAATCCGCGTAGTCGGCCAGATCGTTGACCGAGTAGACCATTTCCAGCGCATCCCCCTCGATGGGCGGGCGGATAACGTCGGCGCCCACCGCCAGCACCAGCTTGCCGTAGTGGATCGCGCTGTGGGCGTCGCCGACCTTGATCAACTGGTTGGCGTGGTCGATCTCGTCCGACCCTGGTCATCGTCCAGACGCTGGCCTTCAACTGGCGCGCCATGCTGCCCGCGTCCAGTTGCGTGAGATCGTCCGGGGTCTGGCGTTCTTGGTATACCCGGTCGACAGCATCGGCTTGGAATAGGAGCGGCCATCGTCGGCGGTGATCAGGATCAGGGGTGTATCGGTATCGTGTTTGCGAAACTCCTTGGCCACGCCGTAGCCCGCCAGTCCGGTACCGAGAATGACCACGGGAGCGTGTACACTGTCCGCCACCGGCTCCTCGTGGTGGGGGGTATCGTCCACAGGCGCCTCCTCGAGCAGCTCGAAGTCCTCCTTGCCGACGCCGCAATCCGGGCACAGCCAGTCCTCGGGCACGTCCTCCCATTTCGTACCGGGCTCAATACCGTCGTCGGGCCAGCCTTCCTTTTCGTCATAGATCAGGCCGCAGACAATACATTCCCACTTGCTCATGTGTTCACTCCAATGCGGTGTTCCCGGACGGCGCGGGGAAGGGCGCCGCAACACAGCGCCCCGACAGGGACAGATTTCGAGACGCAACACTATAGGGCGGTGAGCTGTTTGTGCAAGGGTTTTTGGGTAGCGGCTCATTGTGAATTTTTGCGCCGGAGTTGCAGCGTCAGAAGGGTATGCTCTCCCTGGAACCGTGCGGCGACAGGAGAGCCTGCCCCTCTTTTTCGGGCACGTCGCCGCCCGAGCCTGGCCAGGGAGAGCCTGCCCCTCTTTTTCGGGCATGGCCGCTTTTTGGCGTGTTCCAGGGAGAGCATACCCTTCTGGCGCTCTGGGCGTGTTTTCGCGATGAGCCGCCGCCGGTTTTTGTGGCCACTTGCAAGCGCCGGAGCGATCAAGCATGCTCGCGACTGCCGAACAGGAACCCGCGTCCGTGTACCTCCAGATTCCCGCGTTCGGGCCCCGCGGCCACCGGCAGAGGCGCATCCGGCACGAACCCCGCTGGCGGCCCCAGGAACGCTACACCAATGTGGAACTGCCGCCGGCCTGCCGCCGCTGGCTCACCGACGACGGCTCCCTCACGTCGCGGCTGATCGGCCTCAATCGCGGTGAATTTCGCGTGCAGCGCCTGTTCCAGGGATGGGCGGTGCCCCTGCCCTCGGAACGGAGCCTGCTCGCAACAGGTGAGCGCCGTCTCGCCCTGATCCGCGAAGTCGTACTCTGGCTCGGCGACGAACAGGTCGTCTTCGCCCGCAGCATCTTTCCCCTGTCCAGTCTCGGCGGGAGTCTCGCCCACCTGCGCCGCCTGCAGAATAAATCCCTGGGCGCCATTTTATTCAGCCACCCGCGGATGCGGCGCTCCCCCTTCGAACTGGCCCACCTGGCCGGAGACAGCGACTATCTCCCGCAGGAACTGCGCCAGGAAGCTCCCGCCTGGGGCCGGCGTTCCCGCTTCGATATCGAGGGGAGCAAACTGATGGTGAGCGAAGTGTTCCTGCAGCCCTTCACGCCCTGGCCCGCGATTCTGCCGGTGCACCGCTCCCAGCGCGGCAGGGTCAGCGCTGCAATCGCGGCCGGAACGCAGTAAGCTAGCCTGAATGAAAGCTTCGGCCCGCATCGGTGCGTATCTCCAGCTCATCCGGTTCGACAAGCCCATAGGCACCCTGCTGCTCCTGAGTCCGGTGTTGTGGGCGCTGTGGCTGGCGGCCGAGGGCGTGCCGGACTGGGACCTGTTGGCGATTTTCACGGTTGGCACCTTTCTGATGCGTTCCGCCGGCTGCATCATCAACGATTTCGCCGACCGCAACCTCGACGGCGGGGTGGCGCGCACGCGCCAGCGGCCGCTGGTAACCGGCAGGGTCGGCGAAGCGGAGGCGCTGGCCCTGTTCGGCGCGCTGCTGTTGCTGGCATTCCTGCTGGTACTGCTGACCAACCGCCTCACGATCCTGCTTTCGGTGGCGGCAGTGCTGCTCGCCTCGACCTATCCCTTCATGAAACGCTATACCCACCTGCCGCAAGTGGTGCTGGGCGCCGCCTTTTCCTGGAGCATACCCATGGCGTTCGCGGCCCAGCGCAATGAACTGCCCGCGGCGCTGTGGCTGTTGTACGCCGCCAATCTGCTGTGGACATTCGCCTACGACACCCAGTACGCCATGGTGGACAGGCGAGACGACCTGATCGTGGGCATCAAATCGAGTGCGGTGCTGTTCGGCAGGTACGACCGGCTCGTCATCGCGGTGCTGCAGCTCGCCTGCCTGTCCTGCCTGTACGGCGCCGGCCGGGCCTTCGGCCTCGGTGTGCCGTACTACGCCTCACTCGTTGTTGCGGCGGCACTTTTTGCGTACCAGCACTACATGCTGCGGCAACGGGACGAGGCGCTCTACTTTCGCGCCTTCCTGCACAACCGGTGGGTGGGGCTGGCGATCTTTGCCGGCATTGCGCTGGATTTCGCGATGGCCGGGGCCTGAGGCGCGTGGGCAGGGCGACCGACAGCAAGGCAGCGAATATTACGGCGGAATTCATCGACAGCCTGCGGCGTATCGACGCAGCCGACTGGAACCGCCTGGCGGGGGTGGACCACCCCTTCCTGCGCCACGAATTCCTGTACGGCCTGGAAAAGACCGGCTGCACCACGGCGGAAACGGGCTGGCAACCGTGGCACCTGCTGCTGCGCCGGGGCGGGCAGCTGGTGGCGCTGATGCCTCTCTACCTGAAATCGCACTCCTACGGAGAATATGTATTTGACTGGTCCTGGGCGGACGCCTGCCGCCAGAGCGGTCTGGATTACTATCCCAAGCTGCTCAGCGCGATCCCGTTCACTCCCGCCACCGGTCCGCGGGTCGGTGTCGCCGACGGCGAGGACACCGCGCAAATGCTTCTATTACTTTCGCGGGCCGTGGAGGACTTCGCCCGGGATCGCGGGTTGTCGTCCTGGCACGTGCTGTTTCCCGATCAGGCCGTCAGCGACCGGCTCACCGAACTCGGGATGCACCGGCGCCATGGCACCCAGTTCCACTGGTTCAACGAGGGCTACGCCGACTTCGACGATTTCCTCGGCACTTTAAGCAGCCGCAAGCGCAAGGCCCTGCGCCGGGAACGCCGCCGGGTGCGGGAACAGGGCCTGGTGCTGGACACCCTGACGGGGGACGAGATCTCCGAGGCACAGTGGCGGCTGTTCTATCACTTCTACCGGCTCACCTACGCCAAGCTCAGCGGCCACGGAGGCTATCTGAACCGGGACTTTTTCCTGGAGACGGCGCCGAGCCTAGGTGATCAGGTGGTCATGATGCTCGCCCGTTACGGCAGCGAGCCGGTGGCAGCGGCCCTTTGCCTGCGTTCGGCCGATACGCTCTACGGCCGGTACTGGGGCTGCGACCGGGAGTTTGACTGCCTGCATTTCGAGACCTGCTACTACCAGGGCATCGAGTACTGCATCGCCAACGGGCTGCGGCGATTCGATCCGGGAGCCCAGGGCGAGCACAAGCTGCAGCGCGGCTTCCGACCCGTGACCACCCTGTCCAACCACTGGATCGCCGATCCCCGTCTTGCCGCCGCGGTCGGCGACTTCACCCGGCGCGAGGCGGCCCATATCGAGCGCTACCAGGAGGCGGCGGCAAGCCTGCTGCCGTTCAGGCAGTCGGGGTCGTAGCGGGGCGCCAATGCCATATAGTCGACTGTCGCGAGCTCCGCGGCAACGCCGACGCTGGATTGCAGCGCGCCGGATTACTGGATTCCCGCTTGCGCGGGAATGACGGCGTTTTTTCCTGTCGTCACCCCCGCGAAAGCGGGGGTCCAGGCATTACCATCAGGCATTACCATCATGAATCAACGGCCTTTACGCCACACCAGCAGCCGGTTGTTCGCCGGCATGGCATTATTACTGGATTCCCGCTTGCGCGGGAATGACGGCGTTTTTCCTGTCGTCACCCCCGCGAAAGCGGGGGTCCAGGCATTACCATCATGAATCAACGGCCTTTGCGCCACACCAGCAGCCGGTTGTTCGCCGGCATGGCATTATTTACCGGTTGTTCGCCGGCATGGCATTATTACTGGATTCCCGCTTGCGCGGGAATGACGGCGTTTTTTCCTGTCGTCACCCCCGCGAAAGCGGGGGTCCAGGCATTACCATCATGAATCAACGGCCTTTGCGCCACACCAGCAGCCGGTTGTTCGCCGGCATGGCATTATTACCGGTTGTTCGCCGGCATGGCATTATTACTGGATTCCCGCTTGCGCAAGAATGACGGCGTTTTTTCCTGTCGTCACCCCCGCGAAAGCGGGGGTCCAGGCATTACCATCATGAATCAACGGCCTTTACGCCACACCAGCAGCCGGTTGTTCGCCGGCATTGCATGGTCGCTGTGCATGGTAAAACCCGCTTCCCGCGCCAGTGCGTCCACCGCCTCGAAATCGCGGATACCGCTGTCGCGATCCTGTTCGGCCAGCCACTGATCGAAGCGCGCGTTGCTGTCGCTGGTATAGCGCCCGCCGTAGTTGAAGGGGCCGTAGATCGCCAGTACCACATCCTCGGGCGCGCCCCGCGCCAGTCCCGCGAAAAACCTGCGCACCGAATCGAAGGCCATGATGTGCAGGCTGTTCGCGCTGAACACCGCGTCCCCGACAGGCACCGGCCAGGGATCGTCGCGCACATCCAGCACCCGTTCCGGCAGCAGGTTGCCGCCGTCGTAGGCCGCGCAGCGCGGGCGCAGCACCGGCATACTTTGCGCGAGCTCCGTCGGCTGCCAGCGCAAGTGAGGCAGGTTCGCCGCGAAATGGCAGGCGTGCTGGCCGGTCCCGCTGGCGATTTCCAGCACCTGCTCGCGGTCGGCGAAAACCTCCCGCAATACCTCGAGAATATACCTCTTGTTGTTCTCGCAGGCCTGGGAATAAGGAAGGTTGTCCATCGCGCTCAGCTCGCCGGCGGCTCGTCGCGGGTGAACACCAGTTCCCGCGCGCCGGATTCCGCCTTGTTGTAGCGGTAGCCGTCGCGGCGGAAGCGTTTCAGCCCCTCGGGCTCCTCAACCTCGTTGTCGATGATATAGCGCGCCATCCGGCCGCGGGCCTTCTTGGCGAAGAAGGTGATGACGCGGTACTTGCCGCCGCGCAGATCCTTGAACACCGGGGTAACGATATCGGCCTGAAGTTGCCGCGGTTTGATCGATTTGAAGTACTCCTGCGACGCGAGGTTGACCAGCACCCGCGAACCGGAACTGCCGATCTGCTCGTCGAGCAACCCGGTGATGGCGTCGCCCCAGAATTCGTAGAGATTGTCACCGCCGCGGTTGGCGAACTTCAGGCCCATCTCCAGGCGGTACGGCTGCATCAGGTCCAGGGGTCGCAGCAAACCGTAGAGGCCGGAGAGGATGCGCAAGTGCTTCTGCGCGTACCTGAGCTGCGCGTCGTCCATGGTCTCGGCCTCCAGGCCGCTGTAGACATCGCCCCTGAAAGCGAGAATGGACTGCTTGGCGTTGTCCAGATCAAAGGGCGCATGCCAGTTCATGAAGCGCTGGTGATTGAGTCGGGCGAGCTGTTCACTGACACCCATCAGCGAGCCGATATCTTCGGGGCCGAGCGCGCGCGCGTCTTCCACCAGCTCGGCTGCGCGGTCGAGGAACACAGGCTGCGTGGCCCTGCGGGTCGTGGGCGGGGTATCAAAATCCAGCGTTTTGGCCGGAGAAATAACGGTCAGCATCGGTCTATCCGGGTTCAGAGGTGGTGCGGGAATCTTGTCTACCGCGGAGCGGGCTATGATACTCTCAGGCCCAATAATCAAAAAGCCCCCGTGACCATGTCCGTGCTGCACGCCCTGGTGCGCTACATCGACGCTTTTACCGATCGCTGTGGGCGACTGCTCGCCTGGCTGGCGCTGGCCATGGCGCTGCTCACGGCGCTGATCGTGGTATTGCGCTACGGCTTCAGCATCGGCTTCGTCCCGGGCCAGGAGGCCGTGACCTACATGCACGGCACCCTGTTTCTGCTCGGCGCGGCCTATGCGTTGAAAACCGGGGCGCACGTCAGGGTCGATATCTTCTACCGTGAATTCAGCGAGCGCACGCGCGCCTGGGTGAACAGCCTCGGCGGGATCGTCTTCCTGCTGCCGTTGTGCGCCTTTATCGTCGCCAGCAGCTGGGATTACGTCGCGGAGTCCTGGTCCATGCGCGAATCATCGCCCGAACCCGGCGGTATCCCGGCGGTATTCCTGTTGAAAACGCTGATACCGCTGGCGGCCATCAACCTCGCCCTGCAGGGCATCGCGGAAGTGCTGCGCAACGCACTTTCGCTGACCGAGGGCGGCGAGCACTGATGGAATACCTGTCGCTGTACATGTTTCTGGCGGTTTGCCTGCTGCTCATGCTCGGCTACCCGGTCGCCTTCACCCTGGCCGGAACGGCCCTCGCTTTCGCCACCGCCGGCGTATTGTTCGGCGTTTTCGACATGGGCTTTCTGTCGGCCCTGCCCGGGCGCATTTTCGGGACCATCAACAACACGACGCTGATTGCGGTACCCCTGTTCATTCTGATGGGAACGATTCTGGAGAAATCGCGGGTCGCCGAGGAGCTGCTGGACAGCATGTCGCGGGTATTCGGCGGCGTGCGCGGCGGCCTCGGCATCTCGGTGGTCGTCGTGGGCATGTTCCTCGCCGCGAGCACGGGCATTGTCGGCGCGACTGTCGTGACCATGGGGCTGCTGTCACTGCCCACCATGCTGCGCCATGGGTACAGCCCCGCTCTCGCCGCGGGCACTATCTCGGCCACGGGCACCCTGGGGCAGATTATTCCGCCGTCCATCGCCCTGGTGCTGCTCGGCGATGTGCTGTCCAACGCCTACCAGCAGGCCCAGCTCAACATGAACATTTTCAACCCGAAAACGGTTTCAGTGGGCGATTTGTTCATCGGCGCCCTGATCCCGGGGTTGCTGCTGGTGTTTCTCTATATCGTCTATCTTCTTGTGTACACGCGCTTCAACCCCGAATCGGCCCCTCCCGCCGCGAGAGGTAAGATCGCCGTGGGCGAACTGGCCAGTGGCCTGCTGCCGCCGCTGGTTCTCATCGCGCTGGTTCTGGGTTCGATCCTGCTGGGCGCCGCGACACCCACCGAAGCGGCGGGTATCGGCGCCGTGGGCGCGCTGCTGCTCGCCTGCGCGAAAGGGCAGATGAACTTCTCGCGACTGGGCGAGGCGGTACGCAACACCCTCGAAGTAACCTCCATGGTGTTCATGATTCTGGTGGGGGCCGCGGTATTCTCGCTGGTGTTTCGCGGTTTCGGTGGCGAGGAATTGATTCACGCGTTCTTCCAGACGCTGCCCGGCGGTGCGATGGGCGCGACGCTGATGGTCATGGTGGTGATTTTCCTGCTGGGATTCATTCTCGATTTTATCGAGATCACGTTTGTCGTGGTGCCCATCGTCGGACCTATCCTGCTGGCCATGGGCCTGGACCCGATCTGGCTCGGCATCATGATCGCACTCAACCTGCAGACCTCGTTTCTGACGCCGCCTTTCGGATTCGCGCTGTTCTATCTGCGCGGTGTGGCCCCGCCGGAGGTGACAACCGGCGCTATCTACCGCGGGGTGATTCCCTTTATAATTCTGCAGCTTGCGCTCATCGTGGCGTTGTGGTTCTGGCCCGCGATGGCGACCTGGCTGCCCGCCGCGCTGCGGTAGTTACATGGCGCCCGCGCCCGAACCGGCCACGGATATACTGCAATGAACGACATCGATACCACACCCATACCCCACGGCGAGCTGGCGCTGCAGACCGTGGCCATGCCCAAGGACACCAACGCCACCGGCGATATTTTCGGCGGCTGGCTGCTTTCCCAGATGGATATCGCCGGCATGATCACCGCCATGGACGTGGCGGGCGGCCGCGTCGCGACAGTGGCCATCGACGGCATGGCGTTTTTGACGCCGGTCCACGTGGGCGCCGTGGTGTCCTGCTATTGCGATGTGCTGGAAATCGGGCGCAGCTCAATTCGCATCGTGGTGGAAGTATGGATCAACTCCCAGCAGGACGGCGAGCCGCTCAAGGTAACCGAGGGCGAATTCGTGTTCGTGGCCATCGATGAAAACAGGCGCACCCGGGCGATCAAGCGCTAGGCTCCCGTCTGCCCCCGTTGCCATCGTGCGGCCGCGCCGCCAGGGCCAGCAATGCGCTGAGCAGTATCAATGCCGCCATCAGGTTTGCCAGCGTCGCAATCGTTACGGCCTCGTCCAGCAGCACGCCGATCACCACCGGTGCGATCGCAGTGCTGACAATCATCACCGCCTGCACCATCGAACGCACGGCGCCGAGATGCCGTGTGCCGTACCGCTCCGGCCAGAGCGCGCCGCCGGCGGTGGCCATGGCGCCCTGGCTTATACCCGTCAGCGTCAGATAGGCCAGAGGCGTCCAGTGGGCGTCGAACGTCGCCAGCAGCAACATGGCGGCGGTCATCGGCAACAGTGACAACGGCAGTGTGCGCTGGGCCGTGAAGCGGTCCACCACCGCGCCGGTGATGAGCAGTGCGAGCAGATGGCCGGCCGCATACCCGCCGAAGGCGCCGGCCACCAGCGGCAGGGACCAGCCTTTCGCGGCGGCGATCGCACCCTGATGAAAGAGAATCGCCGTCACCACAAAGGGAGTGACGACAGCGGCGGGCAACAACAGGTAAAAACCGGCGTCGCGCAGCACCTCGTCGCGGCGCCAGCCGCTGGCCGCGACACCGCCCCCGCCGCGTTCCAGTGTCGCCGGCAACGGGGCGCGGCGTGTCAGGCGGCGGTACAGCGGCAACATGACCAGCAGCAGGAATGCCGCCGCGAGCAGCCAGCTGCCGCGCCAGCCGACCAGGGCAATCAGCGCAACGGCTGTCATCGGCAGGAGTGCCTCGGACAGGGCGAAGCCGGAGCCCGACAGGGCGATGACTTTGCCGCGGTGTTGATAAAAATAGCGTCCGGCGGTGGTCAGCCCGATATGTGGCATCAACCCCTGGCCGCCGAGGCGAATAAGAAAAAAACCCAGGGTCAACACGATAGCGTGTGTTGCCAGGCCCAGCACCGTGCAGCCAAGCGCCAGGATCGCCACCGCCAGCGTGATCAGCCGCGCCAGCGGCCAGTTGTCCGCCAGGGGGCCGATCCGCAGCAGCACCAGCGCCGAGCAGACGGTGGCGCCCCCGTACAGCATGCCGTACAAACCGTGACTCAGGGCGAAGCTCTCGCGCAACACCGTGCCGAAGACGGCCACCAGATAGGTCTGGCCGAAGCCGGAACCGGCTGTTGCCAACAGGGCAAAAGCCGCCAGCTCGGGCCGATGGCGAATGAACGACGGCAGGCGCGGCATCAGTACCCCGCCGCCGGATTAGCGGCGTGGTCGTACAACATCATTCCGGTATCCGGCAGTCACTCAACTGCCCGGACCACAGGACAGACACGGATCCTCCCCCGCGGAGACACGGTCAAGCCTGTCTTTGCAATCCTTGAGAGCCGTTCGCACACCCTCCTCTATCACCGGATGGTAAAAGGGCATGGACAGCATGTCTGTCACCGTCAGGGACTGCTGCGCCGACCAGGCCAGCAGGTGGGCGATGTGTTCCGCGGCGGGCCCGAACATTTCTGCGCCGAGGAATACGCCGGTCTCGCAGTCGGCATGAACCTTCAGCATGCCCTGATTCCTGCCGATTACACGGCTGCGTCCCTGCCCCTCGAAGCTAGTGCTGCCGGTGACCGCCTCCAGCCCCCGGGCGCTGCAAATTTCGGCAGTCGCCAAACCCACATTGGCGATCTGCGGGTCGCTGAAAGTTACGCTCAGCGGCACCTGGCGCGTGGCCGGGCGCACATCGGGATAACGCCCCGCGTTATCACCTGCGATCCTGCCTTCCAGCGCCGCTTCGTGCAGGAAGGGGGCGCGATTGTTGGCGTCGCCGACAATAAATACCGGTTGTGCTTCGCACTGCAGCGTCGCGGGATCGCAGTGGGGAATGCCGCGTTCGTCGAGGGCCAGGCCGCTGTTCTCGAGCGCCAGCGCGTCGAGGTTCGGCCGGCGACCGGTGGCGGCCAGCACATACTCGAACACCTCGGTGACCACGCCACGCTGCGGGTGCGCGAAGGTAATCGTCACCCCGTCGTCGCCGGGTACGATGTCCTTGACGTCCGCCCGGGTATCCAGCGGGAACTCGGCTTTGAAACACGCCTCGGCGTAGTCACGGATTTCCTCGTCGACAATGCCGGCCAGGGCGCCGTCTCGGCCGAACATGCGCACCCGCACACCGAGCCGGTGCAGCGCCTGGCCGAGTTCAAGACCGACCACGCCGCAGCCGAACACCGCCACCGAATCCGGCAACCCCTGCAATTCGAACACATCGTCGTTCACCAGCAACCGGTCGCCGAGGTGCGACAGCATATCCGGAACATGCGGACTGGCACCGGTCGCGATGATGATGCGCTGCGCTTCGAGTTCCAGATCGTCCCCCACGGCCAGCCGCATGGACGCGATGAAACGCGCCCGACCGCGCAGTTTGCGGTCCGCCGGGATTTTCTCCATCGAGGCCAGCACCGAACCGACGAAGCTGTCCCGCTCGCTGCGCACACGTTCGAGTACGCGCGGCCCATCCACCAGAACCTCCTTCGCCTCGATGCCGAAAAGACCCGCGCGACGCGCATCGTGGGCCCGTTCCGCCGCGGCGATCAGCAGTTTGCTCGGCATGCAGCCGACCCTGGCGCAAGTGGTGCCGTAGGGGCCGTCCTCGATCAGCACGACGTCGTCGGTGTGTTTGCGGGCGGCGTTGTAGGCGGTCAGACCCGCCGTGCCGGCGCCGATGATGGCGATTTCCACGTGTAGTTCGCGCACGAATTCCTCTCCCCTAAGACTTTAACCGATTGGCCACTGTCCAGAGAGACTAGCACGAGAGCGCGGCCCGGGAGGGAATCCGGCGAGATTGTGGAGAACACCATCACCGGGGGCAGTTACGAGCTGGCGCGCTCGCAGATCACGATTAACAGCGATGGCCCCACGGTCGACTGCATCGGCTCGCACCACATACCCGGTGACGGCCGACGCAGTGCGCCGACCGGCGGTGTCGGTCAGTAGCCCTCTTCCGGCAACACCTTATCGCGTATGTTGATGTAAGCCTGTTCGGAAATATGGTGGTAGTTGCGCACACCCGCGTAGAAATCGCGGTATGACGCATAGACCTTCGCCGCCATCGGGTCCTTAGCCACCAGTTTGTCGAGCTGCTCGCGCGTGCCCCGCCACAGGGCCCGCAAAACGTCGTCGGGCAGACGGCGCAACTGCACATCGTGCTCTTCGACCAGCTGCTGCAGGGCGGCGTTGTTGCGCGCGGTGTACTCGTCGAGCATATCCTGGTTCACCGCGCGCGCGGCATATTTGACGATGGCCCTGAGGTCTTCCGGCAGGGCCTGGAGCGACTCCCGGTTGACGATAAACTCCAGCATCGCCCCCGGCTCGTGCCAGCCGGGGTAGTAGTAGTAGCGCGCCACTTCCTGAAAGCCGAAAGCCAGGTCGTTGTAGGGCCCCACCCATTCGAGGGCGTCGATCACGCCGGTCTGCATCGAGGTGTACAGTTCGCCGCCGGCGATGCGCACGGCGGTGCCGCCGGCCGCGGCGAATACTTCGCCGGCCAGGCCCGGAATACGCATCTTCAGGCCCCGCAGGTCGTCGATGGAATTGATTTCCTCGTCGAACCAGCCCGCCATCTGCACACCGGTGCTGCCGCCGGTGAAGGGCACCAGATTGTACGGTGCGTAGGCTTCGCGCCAGAGCTCGAGACCGCCGCCGTAGTGCAGCCAGCCGTTCATCTCCTGGGCGTTCATGCCGAAGGGCACCGAGGTGAAAAACACCGCCGATGGGACCTTGCCCTTCCAGTAGTAGGCCGCGCCGTGGCCGGCGTCCGCCACACCCCCGGAGACCGCGTCGAACACTTCCAGCGCCGGCACGATCTCGCCGGCGCCGTAGACGCGTATGGTCAACCGCCCGTTGCTCATCTTGTCGACGTAGCGCGCGAGGTTTTCCGCCGCCAGGCCCAGGCCGGGAAAATTCTTCGGCCAGGTGGTGACCATTTTCCATTCGTAGTGCCCGGCGGACGCCGCGGCCGCCGCACCGCTGCGCCTGTCCGCGGAGTCCGCCGTCGCCTTGTCCCGGGCCCACAGTCCCAGTGTGGCCACCAGGGCGGCGACCAGGGCGAGGATGATCAGTGGCGAGAGGCGCGTTTGCGCCGGAGTCTCAGACATAATGCTTCCGGTCGGCTGGTCATTATTGTGGTTGCGCGGATCGCCGCGGATCCGCTCCGGCAATGATTGTCACTGCTACAGCCTGCCGATGTTCGCCCCATCAGCGCTCGGGTGCAAGCGATGGCCGCTGTTGGTAGTGTCTCAGTTTGGGTTTCTACTCTATTGAGGTCGCTTGGATTGGGTGTGGCCCACTGGAACACGCCAAAAAGCGGCCATCCCATGGCCTGGCTCGGGTGGCGACGTCCTGTCGCCACACGGTTCCAGTGGGCCACACCCAACCCAAGCTCGCGCAACGAATCGAAACCTGGACATTACTCCGCTGTTGTAGTGTGTCGTTCACGCCGCATACAACGGCTTTGCTGGATCCCCGCTTCCGCGGGGATGACGGCAGAAGCAAATGCCGCCATTCCCGCGATCACCAATCCTCATTCCCGGTGTATCTATCTTCAAAAAACCTACAACAACTGCAGATTGGCGTACTGCAGCACCAGCCACTTGCCGCCCTCGCTGTCGAAGTTGACCTCCACCCGGGCGCTGGCGCCGCGGCCTTCGAAGTTCAGCACCACACCCTCGCCGAACACCTGATGGTAGACGCGCTGGCCGAGGCTCAGACCGGCCTCTGGTACCTGGGCGCGCGCCATGCCGCTCACGGGCTGGTGGACAGTACCGTGCAGGCGCACCTCCTGCAGCAACTCGGACGGTATCTCGCGGATGAACCGCGACGGCGTATTGAAGCTTTCGCTGCCGTGCAGCCGCCGGCATTCGGCGTAGGTGATGGTGAGCTTCGTCATCGCCCGGGTAATGCCGACGTAGCAGAGCCGGCGCTCCTCCTCCAGCCGCCCCGGCTCCTCCAGTGACATGCGGTGGGGAAACAGGTTCTCCTCCATGCCCGCCAGGAACACCAGCGGAAATTCCAGCCCCTTGGCGGAATGCAGCGTCATGAGCTGCACGCTCGGCTGGTGTTCGTCCGCCTGGGCGTCGCCGGCATCCAGGGCGGCGTTGTCCAGAAACTGCTGCAGCGGCGACAGCTCGGCGTCCTCCGCGACGAACTGTTTGGCGGCGCTGACCAGTTCCTCGAGGTTCTCCAGCCGCGCCTGTCCCTTCTCGCCCTTTTCCTTGCCGTGATATTCCAGCAGCCCCGAGGCGTGATTCACGTGCTCGACCAATTCCTCCAGCGCCATATCGTCGGTGCCGGTGTCGAGTTCGTTGATCAGCACGGTAAAGCCCTCCAGCGCAGTCAACGCCCGGCCGGACAGCAGTTTTTCCTCGAGCACGGCACCGATTGCCGACCACAGGGGCAGTTCGCGCTCGCGCGCCACGACGCGCACTGTATCCAGGGTCTTGCTGCCGATGCCGCGCGGCGGGATATTGATGACCCGCTCCACCGCGGCGTCGTCGCCGCGGTTGACCAGCAGGCGCAGGTACGCCAGCGCGTTGCGTATTTCCATGCGCTCGTAAAAGCGCTGGCCGCCGTGGATGCGGTAGGGGATATCGTTGCGAATCAGCGCCTCTTCCAGCACCCGGGACTGCGCGTTGGAGCGGTACAGTACCGCCACCGACTGGTAGTCGTTGCCCCCGTCCACCCATCCCGCGATCTGCTCGACAATGTAGCGCGCCTCGTCCTGCTCATTGTAACCCGCGTAGAGGTCTATGGGCTCTCCGGTATCGCCGGCCGTCCAGAGCTCCTTGCCGAGGCGGCCGAAATTGCGCGCGATGACGCCGTTGGCCGCCCGCAAAATGGACTGGGTGGAGCGGTAGTTCTGCTCCAGCCGCACGATAACCGTGTTGTCGAAGTCCTCGGGGAAACGCTGGATGTTCTCGATCTTCGCGCCGCGCCAGCCGTAGATGGACTGGTCGTCATCGCCAACCGCGACCACGGGTATGCTCGAACCGGCGAGCACGCGCAGCCAGGCGTACTGGATGGTATTGGTGTCCTGGAACTCATCCACCAGAATCTGGCGAAAGCGGCCCCGGTAATGCGCCAGCACCTCGGGACTGTGCAGCCACAGTTCATGGGCGCGCAACAGCAGTTCCGCGAAGTCCACCAGGCCACCGCGCTCACAGGCGGTCTCGTAGGCCCGGTAGATCTGCAGCATGGTCTGGCCGAACAGGTCGCCGTGGCGCACCTCCACGTGGGCGCTGCGCAGACCCTCGTCTTTCTGGGCATTGATAAACCACATCGCCTGTTTCGGCGGCCAGCGGGCCTCGTCCAGGTCCAGCTCCCGACACACTCGTTTGACCAGCCGCAACTGGTCGTCGGCATCGAGAATCTGGAAATTCTGTGGCAGCCGCGCCTCCTTCCAGTGGGCTTTCAGCAATCGGTGCGCCAGGCCGTGGAAGGTGCCTACCCACATGCCGTGCACGGGGATGCTCAGCATCTGCTCGATGCGCCCGCGCATTTCCTTCGCCGCCTTGTTGGTGAAGGTCACCGCGAGAATCGACCAGGGGGAGTAGTCCCGGGCGCGAATCAGCCAGGCGATACGGTGCACCAGCACCCGGGTCTTGCCACTGCCGGCGCCGGCCAGTACCAGCATGTTCCCGCCGTCGGCGGCGACCGCCTCGCGCTGGGCGTCATTGAGGGGAGATAAAATATCCGAAACATCCATCGGCGCATTCTAGCCAACAACGGCGCGCAAGCGCACACTTTAAGCGGTCTCAGATGCACTTTCAGATTGTGCCGGCCGCGGGCAAAGCTGCATTTCGAGTTCCAATCAGGACTACAGCGCTGAATGTGTATTAGCAGTAAACCACTTTTCGCCCTCGCCAATATCCGCCAATCACCAACCGCCGGCGATATTGCCGGTGTTGTTTGATATTATCGTGCCCATACTCCACACCCGCAGGTGCCGACGGCCATGAAGGAAGGACATAACGACAATCACCGCCCCGGCCACCAGCCACTCCCGGGCTTCGATCGAACCGGCCCGGTTTCCAGTGATGAGCGCGAACCGGTCGGGGAGGGGTTCCCCGAGGACGCCGAGGACATCTACGAGGACCCGGACCGCGATACCAATCACACCAGTGGCTTCAGGGAGGAGCACGTCGAGGACGAGGACTTCGACGAGATGCTGCCGGACGACCATGAGGAAAGCGACGACGAACTGTTCAATGAGCAGGACGAGTTCCTGCGCTCCGCCGTCGACGCGACGCTGGGCGCCGCGTCCACCGGTGCGGAAACCGGGCGGGAACGGGGGGCGAACGACTCCCGGGACGAACCGCACGCCGGAGCGGACCCGGAGGAGCGCGACGTGTGGGACGAGGAGGAATACGATGACGACGATGAGTGGCTGGCAGACGACACCTATCCCGACGACGACGATTCCTCCCGCCGCTGGCCTCTAGGCCTGATCGCGGTCGGCGCCGTCGCCCTGGTCCTCATCATCGCCGGGGCCTGGGGAATCATCCAGCAGCGCGCCGCCACCGCAGAGGAAATTCGCGAACTGCGCGCACAGCTCGCCACACGCGCCACTCCCGAGGATGTCAGCAGCAGCCGGGCCGCCCTGCAACGCGCCAATGAGCGCAATACCGCGTTGACCAGGGAGCTCCGGGCACTGGAGGTGGAGAACCGGCGCCTTCGGCAAGGGCTGGCGGAACTGGAAACACAACTGGCGGAAGCGCGGGCGGCACAGGTCCAGGCCCCCGCGGGGGATGGAGCCAAGCCCGAGGATGAGGGCCCCGCTGCGGGCAAACCGGAAACCAGCTCTGCTGCACCGGCGCCCGCCGGCGAAACCACGACACCTGAAGCGCCCGCGGCGACGACGGGAGACTGGTTCGTCAACTTCGGTACCTACGGCCAGCGGACCATGGCGCGCGAATGGGCGCAGAGAATAGCGCCGGCCGCCGGCGAGGTGATCGTCGCGGAAAGCGCACAGGGCGGGGACACGCTCTATCGGGTGCGTATTGTCGGGCTGGCGGACAGGAGCGCCGCCGAGAAAGTGGCGCGAGAGCTGCAGGCAGACTGGGGCCTGCCGCGACTCTGGGTCGGGCGCCGGTAGTGCGCGCTGATCGAAGCCACTTGGCAGGTAATTTCCGGGCTGGTACTGTCTGTCTTTCTAATCTCGCCGAGGAGCCATAATGAACAGAATCGCACTCACCCTGGCAGGTCTCGCCTTCGCGGCCGGCGCGGCACAAGCCGATGACTGCGCGGCACCGGAAACGCCCGTTGTACCCGACGGCAAGACCGCCTCCATGGAAGAAATGGTCGCGGGCCAGGAAGAGGTCAAGGCATTCCAGACCGCCAATCTGGAATACAGGAACTGCCTGGATCCCAAAATCGTCGCGGCGACCGCCAACGTGACCGCCGAGGACGCCTCGAAGGAGGATGTGGCGGAGCTGAAGGAACTGAATGAGGCCTACAATGAGGCGGTGACCCGAGAGGAACACCTGGCCGAGCAGTTCAATACCCAGATCCGCGAGTTCAAGGCGGCCAACGACAGCGACGGCTGACCGCGCGGCCTTTCAGTCAGTCTGCGGGGCGGGCGGCTCCGCACTGCCAACAGGTTTCGAAATTACCGGGATTGGACTCGCCGCAGGACGCGCAGCGCCACTCCGCGACGTCGTCACGTTGCAGTTCCCGCCGGTAGTCCGCCAGCAGTTCCGCGGCCCTGTCGAGCTCGGCGGGCTCGCGCACCCACAGCTCGGCCCAGACCGACAGCGCCCCGTGGGGTACCACCGGCTGGCTGCCCTGGTGCTCGTTGAGGATTTCGGTGCGAACACCCTCCCGCTCCAGGTAGTCGGCGATAAGCTGCAGCTCGACCAGGCTGGGCGATTCGCAGAGTTTAGGCACGCCGGGCTCCCGGCGGCGCGGTGCGGGTCGCACTGACGCGGCTCATTCCACGGTCACGGACTTGGCGAGGTTGCGGGGCTTGTCGACGTCGGTACCCTTCTGCACGGCGACGTGATACGACAGCAGTTGCAGCGCCACCGTGTACACGATCGGCGCAATCACCTCCGGACAGTGCGGCATCTGCAACACTTTGACCCGCGCCTCGTTCTCGAAACCGGATTCGCGATCCGCGAACACGAACAGTTCGCCGCCGCGGGAGCGCACTTCCTCGAGATTGGACTTGAGCTTTTCCAGCAACTCGTCGTTGGGCGCCACGGCGACCACCGGCATGTCGTCGTCGACCAGTGCCAGGGGGCCGTGTTTCAACTCCCCCGCGGGGTAGGCCTCGGCGTGGATGTAGGATATTTCCTTGAGCTTCAGCGCCCCCTCCATGGCGATGGGGTACTGGATGCCACGCCCCAGAAACAGCGCGTGGTGCTTGGGAATAAACGCCTCGGAGAGCCGCTCGATGGCTGCATCGAGCTGCAACGTCTGTTGCACGTAAGTCGGCAGGTCGCGCAGCGCCTGCATGATCTCGTGTTGGCGCGCCTCGTCCATGCCGCGGCGCCGGCCCAGCGCCAGCGTCAGCATCAACAGCCCGACCAGTTGCGTGGTGAACGCCTTGGTCGAGGCGACGCCGATTTCCGCTCCCGCGCGGGTGAGAAACACCAGGTCGCACTCGCGCACCAGGGAACTGTTATCGACATTGGCCACAACCAGGCTGCCGATGAACTCGCCCTCGGTGGCGTTGCGCAGCGCGGCAAGGGTGTCGGCGGTCTCCCCGGACTGGGAGATCACCACCAGCAGCGTGCCCTCGTGCTGCACGCGCTTGCGATAGCGAAATTCCGAGGCCACTTCCACCTCGCAGGCGACGCCGGCGAGCTCCTCGAGCCAGTAGCGCGCCACCATGCCCGCATGGTAGCTGGTGCCGCAGGCGACGATCTGTACGTTCTGCACCCGGTCCAGCAGGGCGGCGGCATCGCGCCCGAAACTGTCCTCGAGTTGCTGGAAGTTGGCGGCGCCGCGGAAGGTGGCCTCCAGCGCCCGGGGTTGTTCGTAGATCTCCTTGATCATGAAATGGTCGAAGTCGCCCATGTCGGCGGCTTCCACCGCCTCGGAAATACGCGTGCGCGGGCGCAGCACCGGGTTGCCGCCGGCGTCGAAGATTTTCAGGCTGTCCGGGGTGACCTGTACCAGGTCGCCGTCCTCGAGATAGATGAAGCGGTCGGTTACCTGGCGCAAGGCGAGCTGGTCCGACGCCAGGAAATTTTCTCCGATGCCTATACCCACCACCAGGGGACTGCCCCGCCGGGCGCCCACGACTTCCGTGGGGTAAGCCGTGTCAATCGCCGCCAGGGCGTAGGCGCCGACCAGTCGCCCGACAGTGGCGCGCATCGCTTCGAGCAGGGAAGCGCCCGCATCCAGCTCGCGGTGCAGCAGGTGCACGATGACTTCCGTGTCGGTACCGGAGAGCAATTCGTAACCCGCCGCGGTCAGTTCCGCGCGCAATTCGGCGTGGTTCTCGATGATGCCGTTGTGCACGAGGGCGACGCGATCCCGGGAAATATGCGGGTGGGCGTTGAGGCCCGACGGCTCGCCGTGCGTGGCCCAGCGGGTATGGGCGATACCGGTGCTGCCGTAATAGGGATTTTCCGACTGGGCTTTCTCCAGCTCGCCGACCTTGCCCTGGCGCTTGTGCATCTGCAGCGCCCGCTCGCCGTTGATCAGGGCCATGCCCGCGGAGTCGTAGCCGCGGTACTCCAGCCGGCGCAGGCCCTCCAACAGAATTTCCGATACTTCACGGCGCGCCGCCGCCGCCACGATGCCACACATACGCTAGTCCTTTTTCGCTCGGGCGTCGGG
The DNA here is from genome assembly GCA_034521205.1 of Halioglobus sp. Taxonomy (GTDB): domain Bacteria; phylum Pseudomonadota; class Gammaproteobacteria; order Pseudomonadales; family Halieaceae; genus Marimicrobium. Next base: position 288,933 of record JAXHMT010000004.1, on the reverse strand, counting down.
ACGCTCCCAACCCGCGATGTTGCGCTGGCGCCCGCGCCCGACGGCCAGTTCGGCCCGCCCGACGGATTTGGTGACGGTGGAGCCGGCGCCGACGAATCCGTCTTTATCTATGTGCAATGGCGCCACCAGAGTGCTGTTGGAGCCGACGAACACGCCGTCGCCGATAGCCGTTTTATGCTTGTCGACACCGTCGTAGTTGCAGGTGATGGTGCCGGCGCCGATATTGACCTGCGCGCCCATGTCGCAGTCGCCGATATAGCTCAGGTGGTTGACCTTGCTGCCGGCGCCTATGCGGGCGTTCTTCGTCTCCACGAAATTGCCGACTCGCGCACCCGCCGCCAGCTCCGTCCCCGGGCGCAGGCGCGCATAGGGGCCCACGTTGCACTGCTCGCCGACGACCGCCGACTCCAGGTGGCTCAGCGGATGGATGACGGCGCCCTCGCCGACGGTGACGTCGCGCAGCACGCAGTTGGCGCCGACCGAAGCGCCGCGTCCGAGATGCACCTCGCCCTCGAACACCACGTTGATGTCGATAAACACGTCTTCACCGCAGGTGAGGGAGCCGCGAATGTCGATGCGATCAGGGTCGGCGATGCTCGTGCCCTCGCGCATCAGCGCCTCCGCCGTGCGGCGCTGGTACTCGCGCTCGACGCGCCCCAGCTGCACGCGGTCGTTGACGCCGAGGATCTCCAGCTCCGACGCCGCGCGGCAGGTCGCCACCGTTTTTCCCTCGGCCACGGCAAGCGAGAGGATATCGGGCAGATAGTACTCGCCCTGTTTGTTGTCGTTGCGCACCCGTGGCAGGTACGCGGCCAGGTCGGCGCAGGGCGCCGCCAGCAGGCCGGTATTGATCTCGCCGATGGCGCGCTGCTCCACCGTGGCGTCCTTTTCCTCCACCACGCCGATCAGCGCGCCGCTCCCGTCGCGCAGGATGCGGCCGTATCCTTGCGGTTCGGCGAGCTCGGCCGTGAGGAGCGCCGGCGCGTGCCCCGCGCATTCCACCAGTCGCCGCAGCGTTTCCGGTTCAGTCAGGGGCACGTCGCCGTAGAGCACCAGAACAACGCTGTCATCGGCGATGGCCGGCAGCGCCTGCATCACCGCGTGGCCGGTGCCGAGTTGTTCTTCCTGTATCACCCAGTTGATCGCATAGGCCCCGAGAGCTTCCCGCACCCGCTCGCTGCCGTGGCCGACCACGACATGCACGGCCGCCGGCTCGAGCCGCAGCGCCGCCGACACCACGTGCTCCAGCAACGGCCTGCCCGCCACTGGGTGCAACACCTTGGGCAGGTCGGATTTCATTCGCGTCCCCTGGCCGGCGGCCAGGATCACTACCTCCAACTTCATAAGCGCTTCGCTACCTGCACAGAGAGGGCCTGATTATCAGATATTTTTTGACAGTAAGCAGCCGTAACAGGCATATTAAGTTAGAGTTTTTGCAGTGCAACGAACTTCGTCACAAAAAAAATGACAACAGCCAAGCCGGACGCGCTGGCGCAGCTCGGCCTCGACAGGCGCCAGGTTCGCATCTACCGCGCGCTGCACCAGCTGGGACCCGCCTCCATTCGCGACGTCGCCGCCGAGGCGGGCGTCAATCGCGGCAGCACCTACGAGACCCTCAAGCAACTCGTGACCATGGGCCTGGTCAGCTACCTGCCGCGCGGCCGGCGCCGGGTATTCCAGGCAGAGGATCCCGAGCGACTGCTGGCTCTGGGCGAGGACAGGCAGCAGGCCCTGAGCCAGGCCATGGAGGAGCTCAAGCGCGACATCATCCCGGCCCTGAAGCAGTCGCGCACGGAGTTCATGCCCGGCAACGTGCGTTTCTACGAGGGCGACGACGGCGTCGAACTGGTGCTGCGCGACATCCTCGACAGCACCGCGAAAACCGGAGACAAGCGCTACGCGGTGATCTCCACCAAGACGCTGCGCGAACACCTCTACCGCCCCTTTCCCAACTTCACCCGCACGCGCGTGCAGCGCGGTATCCGGGTGCGCGTGATCGCGGTCGGCGAAGGCGGCGATGACGCCGAACTGGCCGAGCGCAAGTGGCTGCCCGCGGGCGCCGGCACCGATGCCTCCTACATCGCCATCTACCCACCGAAGGTGGCGATGATTACATTGGCGGATCGCAACTACCCGGTGGTGGTGATTATCGATTCGGCGGCGATCGCCTCGACGCAGCAGCTCCTGTTCGATACGTTATGGGAGTTGCTGTAAAAAACCTCTGGGGTCAGGTCTTTGATTGATGATTTTTCTCATGGCCGCACTGGTATTCTTGGGCCGACAACAGACCATGGTTAATTCGACTGCCGGCTGCTTGATTAAACCGGAATCATGGATCAAAGACCTGACCCCAAGGTTTTGAACCCAAAGTTCGTCCATCAACAATGTGATTTGGAAATAGGGAAATGAAGGAAAGTTTGCGACGCCTTTTCTGGCCAGTTTTGAAAACGTTTGAATCAGGCGAAGGCGACTTTTCGTATCGGGAATCTCACCGAAAAATACTGTTCGCGGTCGGCGGTCTGTTTCTACTTCTGGCTCTCGGTTCCCTCTATGCATCAATCAAGGCAGCGACATATGGCGGCCTGTTTCCCGGCGCGATTTTCCTGTCCATCGGTGTTGTTTCTACCCTTGTCGCCTCCCTGGGCAGTAATCGTGCGGTGGCGAAGATCTGGCGAAACAGATGATTTTCGCCCGACGGAATCCACCCGATGGGGTCAGGTCTTTGAATGTTGATTTTCTTCCATGACTGCCGATATCGCTGGTCTTACCCAAAGAGCACTATTTGTTATTCTTGTGAACGACTTGATTGAGCAGAGCCATAAACCAAAGACCTGACAACATATCTCCCTGGCATATATCGTGAAAGCACTGGAGCTTAAAGTACCCCCTCTTGTTCTGTTGGTGATCGCCGGTTCCAGTATGCTGGCGGTCTCACGTATTTCGTCAAATCTCTGTTTCACCCTACCCGGTGTGGCATGGCTGTCTACTGTCCTCGCAACCGCGGGCCTTATCATCGCAATTCTTGGCGTAGTAGAATTCAGAGCGGCTGGAACGACGGTGGACCCTCGAATGCCGGAGCAATCGGCAAAACTGGTGGTTCGTGGAGTCTATCGATTTAGCCGCAATCCGATGTACCTGGGATTTCTGCTGGTCCTGGTCGCCTGGGGCCTGTTTCTGGGTAGTACCTTTTCTTTGCTGTTCCTCCCCGCGTTCATCTTGTATATGAACTACTTTCAAATCGTTCCAGAAGAGCGGTTTATGCGCGAGAAGTTTGGCGAATCCTACGACCAGTATTCATCACAAGTACGCCGGTGGATTTGATGCGCAATAATCGCATCCACTGAGTACAGTCGTTCACCGAGCATCGAAAAAAACAGTCCTTTCGAGGTTCTCGAACATGAAAAACTACCGAGACAAAGTCATCGTTATCACCGGTAGCGCAACGGGTATCGGATTTTCCCTGGCCAGGCAGTTCGGTAATGAAGGCGCAAAAGTCGTCGTTTCCGGGCTGCCATCCGACGATACCGAAGGCGCAGTCCGGCAATTGAACGAACTGGGTTTTGCGGCGGTGTGCAAAAGCTGTGATGTGACCGACCGGGCCCAGGTCGAGGAACTCGCCGATTTTGCCTGGCAGGAGTTCGGCCGGGTCGACGTGATCGTCAACAATGCGGGAGTGGCCCAGGATCCAACGCCAATCATGGACATGGACCTGGATGACTTCCGTCGTGTTCACGAAGTGAATCTCTACGGCGTACTGAACGGGATACAGATATTCGGGAAACGGTTTATCGACCAGGGTACGCCCGCGGCAATCTATAATATCGGGTCGGAAAACAGCCTGTATCCCTGCGTGCCCGCCGCTCACGCCTATGTGTCCTCCAAGCATGCGCTGTTGCCCATAACCGAAATGCTGGCGGAAGAGTTGCCGGAATACATTGAAGTGGCCCTGATCATGCCCGGCCTGGTCAAGTCGCCGTTGACGGCAGCAATAGGCATCGGCATGGATACCGACGATTTCACCTCCCGGGTCCTGGATCAACTCAAGGCAGGTGAATTCTATGTCGTGTCACACGCGTACAATAAAGTCCGGCTGGAAGAGCGCTGCGCAAAGATAGGCGCGGCTTTCGATCAATACGCACCCAGGTACGAAGGTGACGATGAATTTGATATTCGTACCATCGTTAACAAATGGAGCGGCCGCGGCAGTTAGGGGGCCACGGGGCAGGTCTTTGATTGATGATTTCTCCGGCGGCACAGGGGATCAGCTATCCAGCTCCCGCGTCCGCGCCAGGTCCGCCGCCAGTGTCCTGCCGGACCAAAGCAGAAACAGTGTGCCCACCGCGCCGATCACGAGACTGCCCGCCAGCGCGTAGCGGATGGAATCGATTCCGTAGGCCGGCGCGAACAAGTCGCTCAGCGCGCCGACAATCAGCGGCCCGACCCCCGCGCCGACGATGTTCACCAGAAACAGCATCACCGCCGCGGCGGTGGCACGCATGCGCAGCCGCGCCAGATTCTGGTTGTGGCTGTACATGGCGGGGATGTAGACGTTGAGCAGCAGATAGAACGGGGCGAAGCACCACAGCGCCAGCGACTGCGACTCGGTCAGCAGCGAGTAGATACCCAACGGGAAGCCCGCCAGGGTCACCAGCACCGGCACCCGCAGTGCGCGGGCGGGGACGGCGGCCAGCCAGTCGACCAGACGCCCGCCGAAGATCGTGCCGACGCTGCCGCCGACGCCGACGATAAGGCCCATCCAGTTGCCGATGGTGATCGGCGACATCTCGTGTACGCGCCCGAAGAACTCAAAGCCCCACATCAACACCGCGTAATTGGTAATCGAGACCAGCGAGAAGCCCGCCATGAGATAGACCCAGGAGGGGCTGCTCACCAGAAAAGCCAATGACTCCTTCAGCGTCGAGGTGTCCGGCGCCGTCTCGGTGCGCCGGTCCGACATACCCCGGGGCGGCTCCCTCACGGTGAAGCGCACCAACAGCGCGATCAACAGACCCGGCGCTCCGAGCACGATAAAGGCGGTGCGCCAGTCGAAGTACTCGCGCAGGTAGCCGCCGAACAGGTAGGCGACGGCGGAGCCGACGAAGGCGCCGGCGGTGTAGATCGCCAGCGCGGTCGCCCGCCGGTCGAGCGAGAAGTAGTCGGCGATCAGCGAGTGGGAGGGCGGCGAGCCGGCCGCCTCGCCGATACCCACGAGCACCCGGGCGATGGCGAGCTGGACGAAATTGCGCGCCAGGCCCGAAACCACGGTCATGGCGCTCCACACCGCCAGACCGATGGCGATGATCGAGCGCCGGTTGCCCCGGTCCGCCCAACGCGCAATGGGTATGCCGGCAAAGGTGTACAACAGCGCGAAGGCAAAGCCCACCAACAGGCCCATCTGGGTGTCGGAGGCGCCGAACTCCTCCTTGATCGGGCCGATGAATACGGACATGACCTGCCGGTCGATAAAGTTGAACACGTACACGACAAACAGCACGCCGAGTACATAGTTCGAGTAGGCTCGGGAGTATTGTTCGTGGGGGCCTTCCTCCCCGGGAACAGGGGCCGCCGCGTCGGTGGTCTCTGGCATGGCGCTTTATTGGCTGGTTGTTATCGGCCGTATGATGGAACAAAAACGCGCCGGGGTCACCGGGGTTTTCCGTACCTGTTATGCTGGCCCCACGCAGTCCGTCGCAACCCACACGGCTGCCCGATCGGCAAGGATTACCCATGAATGACGATATTCGACGGTTGGTGCACGAACTGGCCGACCTTGAAGAAGAGCTTCGCGAAAAACTGCACCAGCAGGAGACTCGCGTTCTGTACAAGCTGGAAGGCACCCGGGTCGAGTTCGAAACCAGTGTGAGGCAAGCCCACGAGACGATGCGCACCAACGTGCTGGCGTGGCTGAAGGGATCGAGCTGGCGCAACCTCGCCTCGGCGCCGGCGATCTATTCGCTCATCATTCCCTTCGCGCTGCTGGACCTGTTTGTCAGTGCCTACCAGTGGCTATGCTTTCCCCTCTACCGTATCCCCAGGGTCCGGCGCCGGCGCTATATCGTCCTGGATCGCCACCACCTGCGCTACCTGAACAGCATTCAGCGCTTGAACTGTGTCTACTGCGGCTACATCAACGGGCTGATCGCCTATGTGCGGGAGGTGGCCTCCCGGACCGAACAGTACTGGTGCCCCATCAAGCACGCCCGCAGGGTCACCGGTTCCCACCGGCGCTACGCCGATTTCCTGGACTACGGGGACGCAGAGGACTTCGACCGCAAACTGGCGGAGCTGCGCGAGCAGTTGCGACAGGGCGCTGCCTGACGTTGGACCATCGCCCAAGTGTGGACTGAAAACGGCAGAAACGTCCAGAGCCGGCGCGGGGTTTTTTGCCCACTAGCCATGCCGGACCCGACACAGCCCCTGACTCACAGTCCCGCAAATAATTTCTCTTTTCTCGCATAAACGCGTGAAGCGCAGCGTCACGCCGACCGTTTAGAATTCCGTGTTCCTGGCAACGCGCAGGGTATTGCGCCGGTGATGTTGCTGATCGCGGTATGTCCTGTGATAAACGGGAAACAGTCGATGCTTGAACACGTTAATGCCGGAGTGACAACTTTTGTTATTGTGCTCATACTTTCTCCGCTAGCGTGGAGCTCAGCTCCGCCGTCTGAACGCCTGTTAGACCGGAATACATCGGAAATGGCGCTCGTCACTAATTCGTCGCGTGAGCTGGCATCCCTGGGACCCGCAGAACTCAAGGCGCTATTCAGGTTTGAACTTACACCGCAGGAACGTCAGCGTTTCTACTTACAGCCCAGCCATGAAGTCAGTGCCGATGTACCGCTAGCGGAATCTCTCTCACACACCGTGCAACGGGGAGGCGACCTCCCGGTGATGCCGGCCTACACAGCCGTCCGGGACAATCCGGCATCCCGCCTCTCAGCCAGACTTGCATGGACCGGTGAGTATGCGCCGGGACAGTCCCGGGAAAACGGCGGAAGATCCTACGCCCGGTGGCTATTGATCGCCACAGTGGGCGTGTTACTGACTTTTATCGGCGGGGCCGTTGTGCTGGCCGCACTTGTCGTTACGGTATCGCTGCTTTCCAGAGGCTCCGGCCCCCTCACCGGTATCGCAGAAGAGTCCGAACTCGGACTCTATTACGAGCAAACCACTGATACTCCCCGATACGACCGCTCCAACGCCGTCATCCGTGATCCGTGGAAGCCACCTTCCCCTGGCTCTAACTCCCCGCGTCGCCACAGATTGGAATATTGATGTTGTGCGCCAGGCGCACCAGCTCCACGCGCGTGTGTACGCCGACCTTCCTGTAAAGAGCCCGCTTGTGGGTGCCCACGGTGTTTGGGCTGACATTGAGCATTTCCGCAATCTCCGCGGCGGGGTGCCCCCTGGCCAGTAACTTGCCCACTTGTGACTCCTTCGGAGTCAGCCCGAACAGGTCCTGCACATGGGAGAAGTCGACTATGTCACGGCGATCGGGGTCCACCAGCAACATCACATAACCACGCTTTGCATAAGCAGGCTGAAAATCGACTGCACCCATCAACGACACTTCGCAGATGCAGGGCTCCGGGGAGTGCTTTCTCGGCAAGGCCACCCGCATGGCGTGCGTCTGGCCATCACCCGCCTGGACGATCATGTTCATCGCCTGTCCGAGGATTGTCTTGCCATCTTTGCATAACGCTTCGAGTTTCCCGCGGGTATCCAGCCTCAAGCAGTCCCCTTTCTCAAGAATGCGGCTCGCGGCTTCGTTCCTGATCCAGACGCCAAGGTCCTCGCCAAAAACCACCACGCCCATCTCCAGCCGGTCCAGGACTTCGAACACTGCGCGGAACCGCTTTTCCAGCAACAGGAAAGGGCGACTCAGCTCGACAGCCTTGGCCATGTGCAGGAGGAATCGGTCGCCCCGGGCGAGCTGCTCCGGCGTAGGCGCTGGGCCAGATCCCCGGTAGTGCAGTGACACACCTTCAAAGTAGTTGGGTTGGAAATTCAGCGGGGTCACCGCGCGCCGGACAGCCTCTCCATACCATTGCTCAACATTGTGCTTTAATGCCGGCAAACCCGTCTGTTCGCGGCGGCCCGGCAAGCGCCGCAACAACTCTTCATCCATAACAAAGCCGCGCCGGGGAACGAGGTCCGTAAACCGGGCGAATTGCCTGACATTTCTGGCCGCCTGCTTGAGCTGCTCTTCATCCAGAAACCCGGCCAGCCGCGAACTCACCCACAGGCTTTCCAGCTCCGAGTGGACCCTGTCGACGTATCCCAGCCCGGCGGCCTCGGCTCCCATATAACCGGCGAGCATATCGAGTACCTCAGGCCATTTCCGGGTATCGGTTATTACGTCGTAGATACGGAGGATAAGGTCCTCCGCCGTGTCATCCCGCGTCATGGTCACGCCTCGCTTGTGCACGCTCTGCCTCGGCCTTTCCATCATCCGAGCGATCTTCAATGCGCCGGACCAGTGCGAAGCGCAGCGGCTGCTGATCTCCGGCCGGCTTCGCTCGGCGCAGCGGTTGTGTTGGCTGCCCTCGTCGTCGCGGTGTCTCTTTTGTCCAGAGGCTCGAATTCCCCCGACGGTTTCAGTGAAGAATACGCTCTTACAGGTAACCAATCGACAGGCCGCGATCCATCTTCTCCCGGCCAGTCGAAGACGGTCACGGAAGAGGAGTGGTCACTCGTGATCGCTAATCTTCACTCGGGCTCCCGAAGATCGGGATATTGATATTGTGCGCCAGGCGCACCAGCTCCACGCGCGTGTGAACGCCCGCCTTCGAATAGAGTGACCGCTTGTGTGTGCCCACGGTGTTCGGGCTGACATTGAGCTGTTCCGCAACCTCCGCGGCGCTGTAGCCCCTGGCCAATAATTCACCCACTTCGGCCTCTTTCGGCGTCAGGCCATACATCGCCTGCACGTGGGAAAAATCCAGGGTACTCGTTTCGTCGGGGTCCACCAGCATCATGACCAGGGCGCCGCCGCTGCCGAACGGGTGAGGATAAAAATCCTCGACTCTCGACAGATCGGCGAAATACGGCTCCGCATCATTGAGGCGAGGCAACAGCAAACGCCGGGACCGCGACTGTTCACCACGCCTTACCCTCGTTTCGTATATCCCCTGGGCAAGATTTTTCCGTGCGGCCTCATGCACCGGCTGGAGGCTGCGATCCTCAGCCAATCTGAGCGAGTCACTTCGTTCGAGGATTCGGTCCGCCGACTTATTCTTGAGCAACACGTCCAGATTCTCGCCGAAGATGACCACGCCCAATTCCAGCTTGTCCAATACGTCGAACACGGTCCTGAAGCGCCGCTCGAGCAGCAGAAAAGGTCGGCTCAAATCAAGAGCCCGGGCAAAATGCAACAGGAGGTGATTGCACTCCGCCAATCGCTCCTCAAGTTTTATTTCTGGCTTGCGCGCATACTGCAGCGTCAACAGGTCGAAATAGTTCGGCCTGAAATTCAACGGGCTCATGGCGTAATCCATGCTTTGGCCCATGTAGCTTTCCAGGCTCGATGTCAAAAGCGAAAAATCGTGAGACTCCGCGTCGCTTTTTTGCCTGTACTGTGTCACGGCCGTGTTCTGGGTTACCCAGCCTCGCTCCGTGACCACTTTCGGGATTTGGCGGTAAATCTTGATACCGCTCGCGAAGAGCTCGTAATTGGCTTTCTGCCTGACAAACTCCGAAATTCGCGAGCTGGGCCACACACTTTCCAGTTCGTTGAGCACCGCGTCGCTGTAAAAGAGGCAGGCGGATTCCGCCCCCATGTACTCGGCAAAACGATCGAGAACCCTCGGCCACCCCTCGGGATCGGTGATCACATCGTAGATCTGGACAATCAGGGCATCGGTTTTTTTGTTGTTGCCGTTGTTGGTCATTGCCATCCTTTGCAATCAACCGCCTGCGCCGATGATGAAGAATTGACCTCGTCGACAACCAATCGCACCTGCTTATCATTTCTAATGCGGGAGTTTGTTGTCAGGGCCAGAATTGAACCCCATGTCAGCGTAGCAGCCGGAACGGATGGCCGCCTCCCCCGAATATGTGAGGTTGACACGACACAAATGGCGCCGACCACGTGTCAATAACGCCTGGATCGGGACGCAAACCGGCGGGGATGGTGCGGCTTTTGAACCGCGTTTCGTGAGATGGCGGCTGCATCAGTGTAGACGCCACCCGGGATGGGAGCCCGGGTGGCGATGCTCTGACAACGGGTCCGGGAGGGGGCGCGGCGCGGTTGAAGAGAACGTTGGTCTTTAACCCCGCCCCGCCCGGTTCCTCATCTTGCGCAGGGTGGCGAGCTGCGCGGCGGCTTCGGCGAGCTGGGCCGACGCGCGGCCGTAGTCGAAGTCGCCGCTCTGGTTGGCCAGGGCATGCACCGCCTCCCGTCGCGCCTCCTCCGCGGCCGCCTCGTCCACATCGCCGGCGCGAATCGCGGTGTCGGCGAGAATCGTGACGACGCCGGGCTGTACTTCGAGAAATCCGCCGGAAACGTAATAGACCTGTTCCTCGCCGCTCTGGGTGACGATGCGCACGGGCCCGGGGATCAGCGCCGTCAGCAGGGGCGCATGTCCATAGCTCACGCCCAGCTCGCCCAGGTCGCCGGTGGCAACCAGCATCTCCACCAGTCCGGAGAAAATCTCTTCCTCAGCGCTGACGATGTCACAGTGAATGGTCATAGCCATAGTCGGCCCCCGCTATCCGCCGCCGTCAGAGGTTCTTGCCCTTCTCGACAGCTTCTTCGATGCTGCCGACCATGTAGAACGCCTGCTCGGGCAGGTGGTCGTACTCGCCGGCGAGGATGCCCTGGAAGCCGGCGATGGTGTCCTTGAGGGACACGTACTTGCCCGGGGAACCGGTGAAAATCTCCGCCACGTGGAAGGGCTGGGACAGGAAGCGCTCGATCTTGCGGGCGCGGTTCACCGTCTGCTTGTCCTCCTCGGACAGCTCGTCCATGCCGAGAATGGCGATGATGTCCTTGAGTTCCTTGTAACGCTGCAGCACAGACTGCACACCGCGGGCCGTCTCGTAGTGATCGTTGCCGAGGAGCAGCGGGTCGAGCTGGCGGGACGTGGAGTCCAGCGGGTCCACCGCGGGATAGATGCCCTTGGCCGCGATATCGCGCGACAACACCACCGTCGCGTCCAGGTGCGCGAAGGTCGTGGCGGGAGACGGGTCGGTGAGGTCATCCGCCGGCACGTACACGGCCTGAATTGAGGTGATGGACCCCACCTTGGTCGAGGTGATGCGCTCCTGCAGCACACCCATCTCCTCCGCCAGTGTCGGCTGGTAACCCACCGCGGAGGGCATGCGGCCCAGCAGCGCCGACACTTCGGTGCCCGCCAGGGTGTAGCGGTAGATGTTGTCGATGAACAACAGTACGTCGCGCCCCTCGTCACGGAATTTCTCCGCCATGGTGAGCCCTGTCAGGGCCACCCGCAGGCGGTTGCCCGGCGGCTCGTTCATCTGCCCGTAGACCATGGCCACCTTGGACTTGGAGAAGTCCTCGACGTCGACGACCTTGGATTCCTGCATCTCGTAGTAGAAGTCGTTGCCCTCACGGGTACGCTCCCCCACGCCGGCGAACACCGAAAGGCCCGAGTGCTCCGTGGCAATGTTGTTGATCAGCTCCATCATGTTCACGGTCTTGCCCACCCCGGCGCCGCCGAACAGGCCGATCTTGCCGCCCTTGGTGAACGGGCACACCAGGTCGATCACCTTGATGCCGGTTTCGAGCAATTCTTCCGCCGCGGCCAGTTCCTCGTACGTCGGCGAGGCGCGGTGAATGGGGGCACGCTCCTGCTCACCGATCGGGCCACATTCGTCAATGGGGTTGCCGAGCACATCCATGATGCGGCCGAGCGTTTCCTTGCCCACGGGCACGGCGATCGGCTTGCCGGTATTATCCACCGCGAGGCCGCGGGAAAGGCCCTCCGAGGAGCCCAGTGCGATGGTGCGCACGATGCCGTCGCCGAGCTGCTGCTGCACTTCCAGCGTCAGCTCCTTCTCGGTGACTATCAATGCCTCGTAGATCCCCGGCACACTGTCGCGATCGAACTCCACGTCGATGACAGCCCCGATGACTTGCACGATTCGTCCGCTACTCATGTTCTGGTCCTCTATTCTCTAACCTTGTCTGGTTCCGGGGTGGCACGGGAAAAAGCCTATGGCCCTCTCTGCGTTTTCGTCATTCCCCGCGTGCCGTATCACGCGCAGGAGGGATCCAGTTGAATCTAAAACCCCTGGATTCCCGCTTTCGCGGGAATGACGATTGTCGGACCGCTTCCTCGCGTCCTCCCCCCGTGTTCTCTTACTAACTGATCGCCGCGGCACCTACTAACTGATCCCCACGGCACCTACTAACTGATCCCCGCGGCACCTACTAACTGATCCCCACGGCACCTACTAACTGATCCCCGCGGCACCTACTAACTGATCGCCGCGGCGCCGCCGACAATTTCGGACAGCTCCTGGGTGATGGCAGCCTGCCTGGCCTTGTTGTAGACGAGTTGCAAGTCGTCAATCAGTTCACCCGCGTTGTCGGTGGCGTTCTTCATCGCCAGCATGCGCGCGGCCTGTTCGCAGGCGGCGTTCTCCACCACCGCCTGGTACACCTGCGATTCGATGTAACGGGTCAGCAGGCCCTCGATCAGTTGCACGGCATCGGGTTCGTAAATGTAGTCCCAGTGGTGCTTCAGTTCCTCGGAATCCTCGGCTGGCAACGGCAGCAGCTGCTCTACCCTGGGGATCTGTGTCATGGTGTTGACGAATTCGTTGCTGACCAGGAACAGCCGGTCGATGCTGCCGTTTTCATAGGCGTCCAGCATGGTTTTTACCCCGCCGATGAGGTCGGACATGGAAGGATCCTCGCCCAGATCGCGCACCGCTGCGGCCACGTTGCCGCCATAGCTGCCGAAGAAAGCCGCTGCCTTGGCGCCCACCAGACACAGGTCGATCTCCACGTTCTGATCGGCCCAGGATTTCATGGCGCGGACCGTCTCCTTGAACGTATTCATGTTCAGGCCGCCGCACAGACCCCGGTCGGTGGAGATGACAATAAAACCGACGCGCTGTATTTCGCGCTCCACCATATAAATGTGGCGGTACTCGGGCGTCGCATGGGCGATATGCCCGACCACGGCGCGTATACGCCTGGCATAGGGTTTGCCGACCTGCATGCGCTCCTGCGCCCGGCGCATCTTGCTCGCCGCCACCATCTCCATCGCGCTGGTGATCTTCTGCGTGCTGCGGATGCTCGAGATCTTGGTGCGGATTTCTTTGCCAGCTGCCATGATAAGTCACCAGCTCTGGGTGGATTTGAACTGCTCGATGGCGGCCTTGAATGTCGCCTCGATCTCGTCGCTGTAATCGCCGTTTTGCACGATGCTATCCATCAGGTCACCGTGCTCCGCGTGCATGTAGGACAATAGTGCACTCTCAAAATCGACGATCTTGTCGACTTCCACGTCCTCCAGGTAACCTTCATTGGCAGCGAACAGCATGATGCCCATCTCGGCGATGGACTGGGGTGAGTACTGCGCCTGTTTCATGAGTTCGGTGACACGCTTGCCGTGGTCGAGCTGGGATTTGGTGGCCTCATCGAGATCCGAGGCGAACTGGGAGAAAGCCGCCAGCTCGCGGTACTGGGCGAGCGCTGTGCGGATACCGCCGGACAGTTTCTTCATGATTTTGGTCTGTGCGGCGCCGCCGACCCGCGACACGGAGATACCGGCGTTCATGGCCGGCCTTATACCTGCGTTGAACATGTCGGCCTCGAGAAAAATCTGGCCGTCAGTGATCGAAATCACATTGGTCGGCACGAAGGCGGAGACGTCGCCCGCCTGAGTCTCGATCACTGGCAGCGCGGTAAGGGAACCGGTCTGGCCCTTGACCTCGCCATCGGTGAGTTTTTCCACGTAGTCGGCGTTGACTCGCGCCGCGCGCTCCAGCAGCCGGGAGTGCAGATAGAAGACATCGCCGGGATAGGCCTCGCGGCCAGGCGGGCGGCGCAACAGCAGGGAAATCTGGCGGTAGGCCCAGGCCTGCTTGGTCAGGTCATCATAGATAATCAGCGCGTCCTGTCCGCGGTCGCGATAGTACTCCCCCATGGTGCAGCCGGCGAAGGGCGCCAGATACTGCATGGCCGCCGGGTCCGAGGCGGTCGCGGCGACCACGATGGTGTGCTCCATGGCCCCGTGTTCCTCGAGCTTGCGCACCACGGCGGCGACCGACGACGCCTTCTGTCCCACCGCGACATAAATACATTTGATACCGCTGCCCTTCTGATTGATGATCGCGTCCACGGCGATGGCGGTCTTGCCGATCTGGCGGTCACCGATGATCAGCTCGCGCTGCCCGCGGCCGATGGGCACCATGGAATCGATGGCCTTGAGCCCGATCTGTACGGGCTGGTCCACAGATTGCCGGGCGATGACGCCGGGGGCGACTTTTTCCAGGGCATCGGTGAGTTTCGCGTCGAGCGGGCCCTTGCCGTCAATCGGGGTGCCCAGGGCATCGACCACACGGCCCTGCAACTCGGGACCGACCGGCACCTCCAGGATGCGGCCGGTGCAGCGGCAGCTCTGTCCCTCGGCGAGAGTCTTGTAGTCCCCCAGGATGACCGCGCCCACGGAATCGCGCTCGAGGTTCAGCGCCATGCCGTAAAGGCCGCCCTCGAACTCGATCATCTCGCCGTACATCACATCGGCGAGGCCGTGGATGCGGATGATCCCGTCGCTAACGGACACGATCGTACCTTCATTGCGCGCCTCGCTGCTGACATCGAGCTGGTCGATACGCGACTTGATGATGTCGCTGATTTCAGATGGATTCAGTTGCTGCATGCTCTTTTCCTCGATCCTGTGTCCTGACGCTTCAGGAATTCATTGCCTCGGCGAGCTTGTCGAGCCTGCCGCGCACACTGCCATCGATCACGGTGTCGCCGGCTCTTATCAGAACGCCGCCGATCAGATCGCTGTCGGTGGAGGTGCTCATCCTGACCTCGCGCTCGAGTTTGCGGCCCAGCACTTCCGCGAGCCGGTCCGTCAGTTCCTGCGGCAGATCGAAGGCCGACACGACCTCGACGTCCACAGACTTTTCCTGGTTGGCCTTGTAAAGCTCGAACTGCCGGTATATTTCCGGCAGCATTGCGAGTCGGTCGTTGGCCGACAAGACGCGAACGAAACTCTTCTGCGAATCGCCGATGGCGTCGCCGCACAGCTCGATCAGTGCGGCGGCCCGCTGCTCATCGGTCAGCGCCGGGTCATCCAGCCTCGCGGCCACGCGCTCGTGCGCCGCCACGGTTGCGACGGTAGCCAGTTGCTCCGACCATTCCCCGAGGACGCCGTTGTCCCGCGCGTATTCGAACGCCGCCTTTGCGTAGGGTCGAGCCAGTGTGCTCAGTTCGGCCATGGTGTCCTCGCGCTCAGAGCTCTGCGGCCAGTTTTTCGACCAGCTCCCGGTGCGCCTCCCGGTCGATGGACCGCTCCAACACCTTCTCGGCGCCCGCCAGCGACAACGCGACCACCTCGCCGCGCAGCGCCTCGCGCGCGCGGCGGGTCTCCTGCTCGATTTCGGCACGGGCGGAGGCCTTGACGCGCTCCGCCTCGACAGTGGCGGCCTGTTTGGCCTCCTCGACAAGCTGATTGCCGCGCTTGTTGGCAGAGTCGATAATACCCGCGGCCTCTTCCTTTGCCTCCCGCATGCGCTCGACCGCCTTTTCCTTGGCCAGTTCGAGGTCGTGGTTGGCGCGGTCCGCGGCAGCCAGGCCGTCGGCGATTTTCTGTTCGCGCTCCCGCATGGCGGCCGTGATGGGCGGCCACACGTATTTCATGCAGAACCACACGAAACCAAAGAAGGCGATCATCTGTCCGATAAGCGTAAGGTTGATGTTCACGCCGCACTCCTCACAGATAGGATGGGGCGGCCGGCATGGCCACCCCGCTCACAATTTTGATACCGGGCCAGCTCAGGCCATACCGGGCGCGACAACGAAGATCAGGTACATGGACAGACCCACGCCGATAATCGGAATCGCGTCTACCAGGCCGGCGCCCAGGAAGAAGGTAACCTGCAGCTTGGGTGCCAGTTCGGGCTGACGCGCGGAGCCCTCGATGAGCTTGCCGCCCAGCATGCCGATGCCTATAGCGGCACCCAGACCACCGAAACTGATCATGATCGCGGCAGCAATAAGAACTAATTCCATGATTTTCTCCTAGTGTTAATAACCAAAGTTAAAGTGAATCAGTGGTCTTCCTGGGCCATACTGAGATACACAATTGTCAGCACCATGAAGATGAAAGCCTGCAGGGTGATAATCAGAACATGGAATATCGCCCAGCCGATCTGCAACAACCCGGCGGGGACCAGCCAGGCAATGCCCGCGCTGAATAGCGCTGCGATCAGAATAAAGATCATCTCCCCCGCGTACAGGTTGCCAAACAGACGCAGGGCGAGAGAAAAGGGCTTGGCTATCAGCCCGACAATTTCCATGAACAGATTCACGGGAATGAATACCGGGTGATTGAAGGGGTTGAGCGCCAGCTCTTTGGCGAACCCAAGCCCTTTGACCTTGATCGAGTAGTACAAGATGAGAATCAGCACGCCAAGCGCCAGGCCGAAGGTGATATTGGGGTCTGTCGAGGGCACGATTTTCTGATAGGGGACCCCCAGAAGCATCAGGGTGTGGGGGACGAGATCCACGGGGACCAGATCCATCAGGTTCATCAGGAAAACCCAGACGAAAATGGTCAGGGCCAGCGGCGCGATCAGATTGTTGCGGCCGTGGAAGGTATCCCGCACCGTGTTGTCCACGAACTCGACGATCATTTCGACCGCGTTGACCACCCCGCTGGGCACGCCGGTCTCCGCCTTCCTGGCGACCGAGCGGAACAGCCAGCAGAACACGATGCCGAGGCCGATCGACCAGACCATGGAATCGACGTGGATGGCGGTGAACCCCATGGCGGCTGCTTCAGTGGCGCCGTGGGCGAAGGTCCAGGTGCCGCCCTCGCCGACGACGCTGCCATCGTACCGCTCATAACCGGCGGAAAGCTTGCCGAACGTGAGGTTGGTCAGGTGGTGGACGATATAGTCGGAGACTGTCTGTGTTTCGCCTTCAGCTGCCATCTGTTAAAACTCTGCGTCTGTCTATCGTCACCGGCTGGCTGAAACCAGCAGCCAGCTGCCTGCAATCTGTATCGCCAGCATCGCCAGATAGCCGGCAAACACCGCCGGGCCGTCGATCGGCCGCAACAGTGCGAACACCACCGCGAAGCCGGCGGCGCTCAGCGTGAACTTGCCGGCCTCGCCCGCGTAGCTGGCCCCGGCGATCGCCGGGGCGGCCCTGGCGCCGCGCCGGCGGAAGGCCATGCGCGCAAACCAGGCCTGTGGCACTATGGCGATCAGGCCGCCACTGGCCGCCGAATAGGCGCGCACCTCGTTAAAAACCGCCAGAATACAGCACAGCGGTATCAGAAAGGCCACTTGGACCAGCGCGATGCGATGGACCGGCGGACGGGCAATTTCAGCGCCGGCCATCGACACCCCGCCTTTCTCCGCAGTCCATCAGCCACACGGCTGTCATCCTCGAGTCGGGCGCGGCGCATTATAGGAGCAATCCCGGGGGCGTTCAACCAAAGCGGGAAGTTTGCCGGGATTGAGAGTGTCGAAGGAGTTCCTCTGCCGTCATCCCGGTACAGTCGTCATCCCGGTACAGCCGTCATCCCGATACAGCCGTCATCCCGATACAGCCGTCATCCGGTACAGCCGCCTTCCCGGTACAGCCGTCATCCCGATACAGCCGTCATCCCGATACAGTCGCCTTCCCGGTACAGCCGTCATCCCGATACAGCCGCCTTCCCGGTACAGCCGTCATCCCGATACAGCCGCCTTCCCGGTACAGCCGTCATCCCCGCGAAAGCGGGGATCCAACGCAAATAAAGGGATTGGGCCAGGCCCCGGAAGTTCCAGCGCTCATCCCGAGTTAGTGGATTCCCGCTTGCGCGGGAATGACGGCGGGGGCTTGCGCGGGATGAACCGGCCCACTGGCGTGGGTTGCTTTCTGGCTGGAATGACGGCGGGGGCTTGCGCGGGAATGACGGCGGGGGCTTGCGCGGGGATGACGGCGGGGGCTTGCGCGGGAATGACGGCGGGGGCTTGCGCGGGGATGACGGCGGGGGCTTGGGCGGGATGACTGGCCCGCTTGCGCGGGAATGACGGCGGGGGCTTGCGCGGGGATGAACCGGCCCACTGGCGTGGGCGGTTTTATGGCTGGATCCCCGCTTTCGCGGGGATGAACCGGCCCACTGGCGTGGGCCGGTTCACTTGATATGCGCGAGGATGCCGTCGAGTTCATCCAGGCTGTTGTATGTGAGCACCAACTTACCCCTGCCCTTCGCTGAATGCTGTATCTGCACTTTCGCGCCCAGCCGCCGAGCGAGATCATCCTGCAGATGGCGGATGTTGGGATCCGGGGTTCGCGGGGCCGCGGCCGCCTTCGTGTCGCCCCCCGACTGCAGCTTGCGCACCAGCGCCTCGGCCTGGCGCACGGAAAGGCCCCTGCCCACCACGGTGCGCGCGGCCCGGGTCTGCTCCGGCCCCTCCAGCGCCAGCAGGGCTCGGGCGTGACCCATCTCCAGATCGCCGTGCTCGACCAGACGTCGCACATCCTCCTGTAAGGCCATAAGTCGTATCAGGTTGGCGACGGTGGAGCGGGATTTACCGACAGCACCGGCGACCTCCGCCTGGGTCAGTTCAAACTCCTGTTGCAACCGCTGCAGTGAGGCGGCCTCCTCGATGGGATTGAGGTCCTCGCGCTGGATATTCTCGATAAGGCCCATGGCCATGGCGGCCTCATCGGAAACGTCCCGCACCACCACCGGTATGGACTCCAGACCGGCGAGCTGCGTCGCGCGCCAGCGCCGTTCGCCCGCGATAATCTCGTAGCGGTCGCCGGCAATGGGCCGCACCACGATGGGTTGCATGACCCCCTGGGCTTTGATGCTGTCCGCCAGTTCCTGCAGCGATTCCGGCTCGATATCCCGGCGCGGCTGGTAGCGGCCGCGCTGCAGCAGTTCGACGGGAAGTTCGCGCACCGACTCGGTGCCGGGACCGCCCCGCTGTGTATCGGTCGCCCCGGGTCCCGCCTCGTGGGCGGTCGCGCTGGCGCCGAGCAGGGCATCCAGGCCGCGACCCAATCCCCGTTTTCTGGCTGTCATCCGCTCTCTCCTTGCCGCGACCCGCTACAGCGAAACCGCCGGTGTATTTTCATCGGGCCGCGCCGCGCGCTTCTCCTCGCGCCGGATGAGTTCGCCGGCGAGTGCCATGTACGCCTTGGCACCGCGGGAGTACCGGTCATAGTACATCACCGGCAGGCCGTGACTGGGCGCCTCCGCCAGGCGGATATTGCGCGGCACCACCGTGCGATAGACCAGGTCGCCGAAATGCTCGTGCAACTGCGACGAGACATCGTTGGTCAGGCTGTTGCGCGGATCGTACAGGGTGCGCAGGATGCCTTCGATACGCAGGTTCGGGTTGATATTGCCCGCCACGCCGTCAATGGTGTCGATCAACGCGGTAAGCCCCTCCAGGGCAAAGTACTCGCACTGCATCGCAATAATCACCCCGTCGGCGGCTACCAGGCCGTTCAGGGTCAGCATGTTGAGGGAGGGCGGGCAGTCGACGAGGATATAGTCGTAGTCGGGCGCAACCTCCGCCAGCGCGGTGCGCAGGCGGCGCTCGCGGTGCTGCACGTCCAGCAGTTCGACTTCCGCCGCCGTGAGGTCGCCGTTGGCGGGCAGGACGTGATAACCCGACTCCTGCGTTTGCCGTGCCACCAGGTTGACCGGCGCGCGATGTACCAGTACGTCGTAAATACTGCGCTCGACATCGTATTTGTCGATGCCGCTGCCCATGGTGGCATTGCCCTGCGGATCGAGATCCACGAGCAATACCCGCTTGCGCATTGCCGCCAGGGACGCCGCCAGATTGACACAGGTGGTGGTCTTGCCGACACCGCCTTTCTGGTTCGCGATTGAGAGTATTCTTGCCAAGCTCGCCCCCGGTTCTGTCGTTGTGGTGCGCCCTATGGCGCGTCGCCCGGTGTGCGCAGTACCACCAGATGCCGCTGTTCGTCGAGGCCGGGTACCCTTAAGGGATGCACGACGGTCGTCAGGGTACCCTCCGCCAATGCCTGCAGCTCGTCCCCCGGGTACGCGCCCACCATGGCCAGGAAACAGCCCCCGGGCGCCAGCAGGTGGCGGCAGGCCGCCAGCATCTCCCCGAGCGGTGCGAAGGCCCTCGACAGCACCGCGTCGAAAGGCTTGCCGGCGACGAAGGTTTCGGCGCGGGCCCGCCGGACACTCATATTAGCCAAGCCCAGGGCAGTTTTCACCTGGAAAAGAAAGCGCGTTTTCTTGCCGCTGCTGTCGAGCAGGAGAAACTCCCTGTCCGGAAACAGTATCGCCAGCGGGATGCCCGGCAGACCCGCGCCGCTGCCCACATCGAGCAGGCGCTCGCCGCAAACGTACGGGGCGATCGCGAGGCTGTCCAGAAGATGGCGTATCACCATCTGGCGTTCGTCGCGCACCGCCGTCAGATTGTAGACCCGGTTCCAGCGTGACAGCAGCGCCAGATACCGCAGCATCAGTTCACGGCGCTCTGCCGCGATGTCCAGTCCCAGGGCTTCGCAGCCCCGTTGCAGGTCGACCGCCAGCTCCGGCGCCAAATCAGGCCAGCTTGCGTTGGCCGGCGGGGTCCGCTGGCGCAAGCGCGCCCCGTTTCTTCAGGTGGATGAGCAGCAATGACACCGCCGCCGGGGTGACGCCCGGAATGCGGCTCGCCCGCGCCAGGGTCCGCGGCCTGGCCTCGCCCAGTTTCTGCCTCACCTCATGGGACAGGCCGTCGACCGCGTCGAAATCCATATCTTCGGGCAGCGGCGTGTTTTCGTTGCGGCGCAGGCGTTCAATCTCGTCCCGCTGCCGGTCGATATAACCGGCGTACTTGGCCTGGATCGTCACCTGCTCGGCGGCCTGGGCGTCCGCGCAGGACTGGCCCGTCGCCGCGGCGATATCCGCGTAGTCCAGTTCCGGGCGCTTGAGCAGCTCGCCGAGGCTGTACTCCCGGGTCAGCGGGCGCTTCAGTTTGCCCGCCAGTCCGTCCGCCGCCGGGGTGCCCGGGTGGATGAAGGTGCCGGCCAGGCGCGCCTGTTCCCCGGCGATGGCTTCGCGTTTGCGCTCAAAGCGCGCCCAGCGCCGGTCGTCGACCAGGCCGAGCTCGCGCCCGCGCTCGGTCAGGCGCAGGTCGGCGTTGTCCTCGCGCAACAGCAGCCGGTACTCGGCACGCGAGGTGAACATGCGGTAGGGCTCGCGGGTACCCATGGTGATCAGGTCGTCCACCAGCACACCCATGTACGCCTCGTCCCGGCGCGGGCACCAGGGCTCGTCGCCGCGCGCCGCCAGCGCCGCGTTCAGGCCGGCGAGCAGGCCCTGGGCCGCCGCCTCCTCGTAACCGGTGGTGCCGTTGATCTGACCGGCGAAATACAGCCCGGCAACCGCCCGGGTTTCCAGCGAATACTGCAGGTCGCGCGGATCGAAAAAGTCGTACTCGATGGCGTAACCCGGCCGCGTTATGCGGGCGTTTTCAAAACCCCGGATCGAGCGCACGAGCTCGACCTGCACGTCAAAGGGCAGGCTGGTGGAAATGCCGTTGGGATAGAGCTCGGTGCTGGTCAGGCCCTCCGGCTCGATAAACACCTGGTGCGAGGTCTTGTCCGCGAAACGGTGAATCTTGTCCTCGATGCTGGGGCAGTAGCGCGGTCCGATGCCCTCGATCACCCCGGAGAACATGGGCGATCGGTCGAGCCCGCCGCGGATAATGTCGTGGGTGCGCTCGTTGGTGTGGGTGATCCAGCAGCAGCGCTGCTCCGGGTGCATGCCCGCATGCCCCAGATAGGACATCACCGGTCGCGGTTCGTCGCCCCACTGCTGTTCGAGTTGCGCAAAATCGACACCCGCGGTGTCGATGCGGGGCGGCGTGCCTGTTTTCAGTCGCTCCACTCGGAAGGGCAGTTCCCGCAGGCGCCGGGCCAGGGCGGTGGCGGGTGGATCGCCGGCGCGGCCGCCGGCGCTCTGCTGCAGGCCGACATGCATCCTGCCCCCGAGGAAGGTGCCCGTGGTCAGCACAACCCGTGGCGCGCGGATAATCGCGCCCGACTGCGTGACAACGCCGGTCACCCGGCCGCTCTCGATGACCAGGTCGTCCACCGGCTGCGGCAAAATCGACAGATTGGGCTGTGCTTCCAGTATCTGCCGTATGGCGTTTTTATAAAGCACGCGATCGGCCTGGGCGCGCGTGGCGCGCACCGCCGGACCCTTGCGCCTGTTGAGCACGCGAAACTGGATGCCGGCGCGATCCGCGGCCAGCGCCATGGCCCCGCCGAGCGCATCCACTTCCATGACCAGATGACTCTTGCCGATACCGCCAATCGCGGGATTGCAGGACATCTGCCCGAGGGTCTCGACGCTGTGGGTGAGCAGCAGCGTGCGGCAGCCCATGCGCGCCGCCGCCAGGCACGCTTCGGTGCCGGCGTGACCGCCGCCAATGACGATGACGTCGTACTGTTGCCCGTGGTCCACTGCGCGCGCCTCTGAAGGTGGGATGCCCGCGAGAGCGTCGCGGGGAACCGATTATACGTGGGCGCCGGCGGTTGTTCAAAAACTGTGGCGCCAGATCACCGGCCGTCGTGTTTTCGGCACGGCTTATGCTTGTCACTGTCGCCGGAAGTTAGGTAGCATGCGCTTCCCGTTAAAAAATAACAGGTTGGAGTCAACCAATGTCCGATTATTTTGCACTGCCACCCCTGCTGGGCCTCGGCGGCCTGGCGGTAGCGTTTTTCATCTATCTTGTCGTCACGCGCTACGACAAGGGGGAGGGACTGGTCACAAAGATCGGCGACCAGATCCACCTGGGCGCCATGGTTTTCATGAAGCGCGAGTACACGATGCTGGGCATCTTCGCCGTGGCACTCCTCATCGCCATCCTGATATCACCGCTGGGCATGAACACCGGGATCGCCTTCGTCGCCGGAGCCCTGTCATCCGCCACCGCCGGCTACCTGGGTATGTTCGCCGCCACCAAAGCCAATGTGCGCACGGCGGTCGCCGCCCACAACCACGGCCAGGGTACCGCGCTGTCTGTCGCCTTCTACGGCGGCTCCGTGATGGGGCTGTGCGTGGCCTCACTCGGGCTGGTCGGCCTCGGCAGCGTGTACTGGTTCTTCGGGGGCGATCCGCATACCGCCCACGCCATTCACGGTTTCGGCATGGGCGGCTCCGTCGTGGCGCTGTTCTCGCGTGTCGGCGGCGGTATCTTCACCAAGAGCGCCGACGTCGGCGCCGATCTGGTGGGCAAGGTCGAGGCGGGCATTCCCGAGGATGATCCGCGCAACCCGGGTGTTATCGCCGATAACGTGGGAGACAATGTCGGTGACATCGCCGGCATGGGTTCGGATATTTTCGAATCCTACTGCGGTTCCATGATTGCCTGTATCGCCATCGCCTCCACCATGGCCATCGATACGCAGGCCCAATACATGTTCCTGCCCCTGTCCCTGGCCAGCATCGGTCTGCTTGCGTCCCTCTGTGGTATAGGTATCGTGAAGATGCGCTCCAGCGCGGCGCCGGAAGCCGCTCTGCGCTCGGGAACACTGGCGGCGCCGACGATCTTCGTAATCCTCGCCTGGTTCCTTATCAGCGCCATGGGCCTGCCCGGCAATATCTGGTGGTCCGTGCTCTGCGGCGCTATCGGCGGCGTGGCCATCGGCCTGATCACCGAGTACTACACGGGCGGTCCCCCGGTTCGCAAGATCGCCAGGTCGGGAGAAACCGGAGCGGCCACCGTCATGATCACAGGCTTGTCGATCGGCATGCAGTCCGTCGTCCTTCCCATCCTGTTCCTCGCCGCGATCATTTTCGTCTCCACCTGGCTGTCCGGCCTGTACGGCGTGGGTATCGCCGCGGTCGGCATGCTCGCCACCGTTGGTATCACCATGGCCATCGACGCCTACGGCCCGGTGGCGGACAACGCCGGCGGTATCGCCGAAATGTCCGGGATGGGTAAAGAGACACGCAAAATCACCGACGGCCTGGACGAGGTGGGCAACACGACAGCCGCCATCGGCAAGGGCTTTGCCATCGGCGCCGCTGCACTGGCGGCACTGGCCATCATCGCCGCCTTCGTAGAGGTGGTTCAGGTACACAACGCAGATTTCGCCCTTGATCTGGCCAATCCCGTCGTTCTGGTAGGTTTGTTCATCGGCGGCACCATACCGTTCCTGATCGCGTCGATCACCATGACCGCGGTGGGTGAAGCGGCCTTCGACATGATCAACGAGATCCGCCGTCAGTTCCGGGAAATCCCCGGCTTGCTGGAAGGCACGGGGGAACCCGATACGGCAAAGTGCGTCGATATCGCCACGACCGCGGCCCTGCGACGCATGATCCTGCCCGGCAGCATCGCCGTGGCGGCCCCGGTGGTGGTGGGCTTTGGTCTCGGCGCTTCGGCTCTCGGCGGCATGCTCGGCGGCGCGCTGCTGGGCTGCGTGTTGATGGCGCTTATGATGGCCAATGCCGGCGGCGCCTGGGACAACGCGAAGAAATTCGTGGAGAAGGGCAATCATGGCGGCAAGGGGTCCGATGCCCACGCCGCCACCGTGGTCGGCGACACCGTAGGCGATCCCTTCAAGGACACCTCCGGCCCTTCCATGAACATCCTGATCAACGTGATGGCGATCGTGAGTCTGGTGATCGCCCCGCTGCTCTAACTGCCGGTATCCAGCCGTCCCGCTCCACAGTGAGCGGGCGGCTTCTCCCCCTCGGCGCCGGTCAGACCGCAATGGCAGTTTCCGCGCTGTTCGTCCCTATTGAACACTCCCCCGCATCGCGGTCTGTCTGAACCCGACAACAACTGAGAGGACACAAGCCATGGCTCGCTGGGCAAAAGAGGAAATCGAGGCCGCCTTCGACAAATTCCAGACAGCTGCACTCAAGGGGGCGCAGACCAGGGACTGGACCGACTGGGCCAACTGCTTCACCGAGGACGCGACCTACTTCGAACACCACTACGGCCGATTCTGGGGCCGGGACAATATTCTCCGGTGGATCACCAAAACAATGAACGCGTGGCCGGCGACCCATATGACAGCATTTCCCATTACCTGGTACTCAATCGATATCGACAAGGGTTGGGTAATCTGCGAAGTCATGAACCGCATGGAGGACCTGGGCGACGGCAACATTTATCAGGAGCCGAACATCACCATTCTTCACTACGCGGGCAACGGGCTGTTCAGCTACGAGGAGGACGCCTACAACCCGCACAACATGGGTGTCACCATCGGCGCCTGGATCGAAGCCAAAAAGGCCGTGGAGGAAAAAGCCGGCGCCGACGACTGACGGACAATGCGTACCCGCGCAGGAATTATGCGCCGCGCCCGGGCCTCTCTTCGCCACGCCAACCGTCAGGCCAGCGGGCATTGCCCGGGTGGCTGTCGGTCCGGTGCTATATTGATAACGCCAGTATCTATAACGGAAGCGACATGAGCACGGAAATCAACATTGGAAAATTTCTCGCAACGCGCGCGTTTCTCAATCCGAACCGGGAAGCCCTGGTGGACGTCGGTGCCGGGCGCCGCATGACCTATGCACAGCTCAATGAACGCGCAAATCGCTGCTGCGCGGCGCTGAGATCCATCGACGTCACCAGGGGAGACCGGGTGGCGCTGCTGGCGACCAACGGCCACCCTTTCGCGGAGGTGTTTTTTGGCTGCGCCAAGACGGGACTCGTAGTCATGCCCCTGAACTGGCGCCTGACCGCAACGGAACTGTCTTTCATACTCCGGGACGGCGGGGCTCGCACCGTGGTATTCGATGCCGGGTTCGCGCCGGTCGTCGATGAGTTGCGCGCGATGGGGAGCGACGTGGAAAACTGGATCTGCATCGGCGATGGCGGCGCACCCGACTACGCCGCCGATTATGAGACCCTGCTGTCTGCAGAGTCTCCCGTCGAACCAGAAACCAGTGTCGATGCCGACGACAATCTTTTTATCATGTATACCTCTGGCACCACCGGCAATCCCAAGGGGGTGGTGCACACGCACGAAACCGTATTCTGGGCATTGCTGACGACCAACGCGACAGCGGACAGCCGCTTCGACGATCGCTATCTGCTCATGCTGCCCATGTTCCACGTCGGCGCCCTGTCACCCATGATACTGTGCATCTACAACGGCTCGACAGTCGTGATGTCCACCAACTTCGATCCCGAACAGGCCTGGGAACTGATCGACCGGGAACGTATCTCCACGACGCTGGCCGTTCCCGTCATGCTCAACTTCATGCTGCAGGTGAATGACCTGGACCGCTTCGATCGCTCCAGCCTGCGCTATATAACCAGCGGAGCGGCGCCGGTCCCCGTTTCGCTGATTGAGCGTTACCTGGCAATGGGACTCCAGATCAACCAGGTCTACGGCATGACGGAAACCTGCGGGCCCGCCTGCATGATCACGTCCGACGACGCCGTCAACAAGATAGGTTCCGCCGGCAAGGCTTTCTTCCATACGCAGGTGAGAGTGGTGAACGATGCCGGCGAGGACCAGCCCCCCGGTGAGCCCGGCGAGATTCTTGTCCGCGGCCCCCACATCATGAAGGAGTACTGGAACCGTCCCGATGCCACCCGAGAGACCATTGTCGACGGCTGGCTGCATACCGGGGACATCGCCACCTGGGACGAGGAGCGCTTCGTTACCATCGCGGACCGCAAGAAGGACATGATCATTTCCGGCGGTGAAAACGTGTATCCGGCGGAAGTGGAAAACGTCCTGCTGCAACACTCCTCAATCACGGATGCCGCAGTTATCGGCCAGCCCAGTGAGCGATGGGGCGAAAGCCCGCTCGCGGTCATCGTGTGCGGGCATGAACAGCTCACGGAAGCGGATGTCATTACACATTGCGAGGGCAAACTGGCGCGCTACAAACGGCCGGTGGCCGCGGTGTTCGTGGATGTCATACCGCGCAATCCCAGCGGCAAGATACTGAAAAGACTGTTGCGCGAACAGTTTCCCGGCCCGGCTGCTGAGTGAGCAACTGTAACCGCAAAGGGTGACCAGGAAATACGAGGCCAACCCGGGCGCAACAGTATTGCCTGTTTAAATATTTCTGCTCCTTTGTATTTATATATATGTATATAGATATGTAGGTATGTAGAGTAGAACTATTTTTATAGTAATTATTAGTCCGCCCGCTGTCTGTTGATAATCCGGATTTCCGTTTTCGTGTCAACATCTTGTAGTGCCAACAACCCTGCGTAAAAACGCTGCGGCGTCTGGTAGCAAGGTGTGCCGTTCCGGTGCAGTGAAAGCGCCAGAGCGTGGATGAATTTCGGGCCCCGCTCGTCATTGTAGAAAAAAGGGTGATTTATCCCAGCCCTATACCCCGCGCATACAGATTTTTTTCACAGCCTGGCTTACGACGCGCGGGATGTGTGCAAAGGCTGTGTGCTGTGGTTGAACAGGGTGTGGGTATTGCAGGTCGTTCATGTCGGGTTGTGTACAGGTCCTGGAAATCGCGTGAATACCCTGTGATCTACTTGCCGATACAGAAACTGGAAAAGATTTCCCCGAGCAATGCATCACTGCTGACCGCGCCCGTGATTTCCCCCAGGCAGTGCTGACACTGGCGCAGATCCTCGGCGAGCAATTCCCCGGCACCCGTCTGCTCGAGCTGTTGCCGGCCGTCGTAGAGATGTTCCAGGGCCTGCTCCAGTGCGCGCAGATGACGTTGCCTGGCGCTGAAGCCACCCTCGGCGCGAACGTCCCCATCCCGGGTACCACTCAAATGTGCGCGCAGGGCGTCCATCCCCTGCCCCGTGGTTGCCGACAACTCGAAGACCGCATCGAACCCTGTCGTGTCCAGTTCGGGGGGCGACTCGATGAGATCACGTTTATTCAGGACAAGTGTGACCGGAATATCCCGCGGCAGTTCGTCCCTGCCATCGGGCCACAGATCTTCAGGATCCATCCCGGAGACGGGTAGGGCCGCGCTGTCCACGACCAGCAATATCCGGTCCGCGGTCCGCATTTCTTCCCATGCCCTGCGGATACCTTCACGCTCGATTTCGTCGCCGCTGGCGCGCAGGCCCGCCGTGTCGACAATATGCAGGGGAACGCCGTCGATTTGTATGTGTTCGCGCAACAGGTCCCGCGTGGTCCCCTCGATCGCGGTGACAATCGCCGCGTCCTGTCCGGCGAGCGCGTTGAGCAGGCTGGATTTACCCGCGTTGGGTCTGCCGGCGATGACCAGTTTTATTCCCTCGCGCACCAGTCTGCCGCGCCGCGCTTCGAGCATCACTGCCTCGAATTGCTCGACAATGGTTTGCAGTCTGGCGTCGACCCGGCCCTCCGCGAGGTAGTCGATCTCCTCCTCGGGGAAATCGATCGCGGCCTCGATATAGACCCGCAGGTCGGTCACGGCCCTGACGAGCTTGTCAATTTCACGGGAGAAGGCCCCCTGCAGCGTCCTTGCAGCGTTCAGCGCGGCCTTTTCCGTGGAACTTGCGATGAGATCGGCGATGGCTTCCGCCTGGGCGAGATCGATCCTGTTGTTGAGAAAAGCGCGCTGGGAGAACTCGCCGGGGTTCGCCGGGCGAGCGCCCAGACGGCAAACCTCCCTGAGCAGCATATCCAGAACGACGGGGCCGCCGTGACCCTGGAGTTCCACCACGTCCTCGCCGGTAAAGGAGTGTGGCGCGGGGAAAAACAGCGCGATGCCTGTATCGAGCACGCGCTCACGGTCATCGCGGAATGAACAGAAGTGAGCGTAGCGCGGTTTCAGTTGGCGGCCTGTCACTGTTTGCGCTATCGCAAGCGCCCCTGTCCCCGATATGCGCACGATACCGATGCCGCCGTGGCCGGGCGCCGTCGCGACAGCCGCTATTGTCTCCTGCGCGGACACCGGTCGACTCGGTATGCGGTCGCTACCGACAGAGTGTCATGCCTTTGCATCGGCCCTCTCGATCTTCCGGGTAATATAGTACTGCTGCGCGATCGAAAGCAGGTTGTTGACCAGCCAGTACAACACCAGCCCGGCCGGGAACCACAGGAAGAAGAAGGTGAATACGATCGGCATCCACTGCATGATTTTCGCCTGCATCGGGTCGGGGGGCGGCGGATTGAGTTTCTGCATGAACCACATGCTCGCGCCCATCAGCAGGGGCAGCACGAAATAGGGATCCATGACCGACAGATCGTCGATCCACAGCATGAAAGGTGCGTGGCGCAACTCGACGCTTTCCATCAACATCCAGTACAGGCCGATGAATACCGGCATCTGGACCAGTATAGGCAGGCAGCCGCCCAGCGGATTGATCTTCTCCTTGCGATACAGCTCCATCATTGCCTGGGATTGCTTTTGCTTGTCGTCGGCGTACTGTTCGCGAATATCCATCATTTTGGGCTGGACACGACGCATATTGGCCATCGATCGATAACTGGCCGCGGACAGTTGGTAAAACGCGCCTTTGATCAACACCGTGAGCAGAATGATGGCCACACCCCAGTTGCCGACTACCGACTGAATTTTCGTGAGCAGCCAGAACAGCGGCTGGGCAATCCACCAGAGCCAGCCGTAGTCCACAGTCAGGTCGAGATAGGGAGAAATTTCCTTCAAGCGGTACTGGTCTTTGGGACCGGCGTAAAAACTGGCGCTTACCTTCCCGGATCTGCCCGGGTCCAGGGCCAGCGGCGGGCTGGTGAATTCTGCGAGATAGAAGTTGTTGCTGGTGGAGCGGGCGCTGTAGGTGTGGGTGTAGTCGGCATTGGGTATCCAGGCACTGATAAAATAGTGCTGCACCATGGCGATCCATCCACCCGGCAACTGTGCCTTGAATTTCTCGTCCTCGAGATTGTCGAAGGAGAACTTTTTGAAGCGGTCGTCCGGGGTCGTGGTGGCAATACCGAGGAACGGCTGCATGCCCATGACGGCCGTTTCCTGTGATGGCGGAGGTGCCCCGCCGCGTTTGATCTGAGCGAAGGGCACGGCCTGCCACCGGCTTTCACTGCGGTTTTCCACCAGATGCTCGATATCCATAAGGTAGTCGCCGCGGCGCAGGATGAAACGCTTGATCACGATGACTTCATCGCTGCCCTGCCAGCGCAGATCGACAACCAGTTCGTCATCGCCCTCGGCGAGTTCGTAATGGGGTGCAGCAGCGGAGTACTGCGCTCTGCCGTCGCTGTCGATACCGTCGGTGCCGATCAGGCCGCTGCGCGCGATGTAGACCAGATTCTCGTTCTGTTCCAGCAGGACAAAAGGTTGGTCGGGATCGTCCTGGCGCTCCAGGTGTTGCGGCAACGACAGCTGGATGATGTCGCCGCCATTCAGGTCGATGACGAACTGCAGGACATCGGTGCGAACCCGCACGATACGTTCGCCATTTCCGGATGTTTGATCGGGAGTGACAGCCTGTTGCGGTTGCTGTTCCGACAGGACAGGGAGCTCGTCCTCCACCGTTCTGCCGGTTTCGCCGTCGGTGGCGGGAGGCAGTGTCGACATCTCCGGGATGTCGCCCTGGGTGTCCAGGAGACGTTCCGCTTCCCGGGCTTGGGAGGCAGTATGTTCGCTCTTGAACGCGACCCACTCGGTCAAAAGCATGAAGGAAATAACGGCCATCGCGCCGATCAGTAACGTGCGTTGCAAATCCATGGTGTTGGCGATTCTTAAGTTTTTCGGGAACTGGGAGGCACCGGGTCAATTCCACCCTCGTGCCATGGATGACATCGGGCTACGCGGCGCAGGGCAAGGAATCCGCCCCGGAGAACGCCGTGCTGGCCGATAGCCTGCTGGGCGTAGCACGAACAGCTGGGATGAAAACGACAGTTGTTGCCAAGAAACGGGCTGATACAGGCTTTGTAGCAGCCAATGAGAAAAATAAGGAAGCGACGCATCACGGGTCTCGACTGTGGCGGAAAGTTGAATTGCATGTGTGGCGCATCAGTTTCTGCCACTGCTGCTGCAATATAGCGAATACCTCTTTGTTGTCCAATTCGCCGAGGCCCCGACGCGCCAGAATCACCACATCCAGACCTTGTCCGGTCGTCGATTGTTGGCGGAAAAACTCCCTGGCCAGTCTTTTGAAGCGATTGCGATCGACTGCCATGCGCACGTTTTTCTTCGCCACAACCAGGCCGAGCCGGTGGCAACCGCCGCTGTTTTGCCTGGCGAGGAGTAACAGGTAGCGGTGGGAAGCCCGAGCGTCCGGCGCGCCAAAGACGCGAGTGAAATCCCGGGCGTTGAGTAAGCGCTTGTGCCTTCCGAAACTATTGTCAGCCTTGCGATCGCTCACTCGGCCATGCTGCCCGGCTTCAGGCGGACAGGCGTTTGCGACCCTTGGCGCGCCGACGATTGAGTACCTGGCGACCGGCCTTGGTCGCCATGCGGGCGCGGAATCCATGGGCGCGTTTGCGCTTCAGGACGCTGGGCTGAAAAGTTCTTTTCATAACAAATGATCCAGATAGTTCAATGGCGGGATCCGCAACCGTCGACAGGCAATCCCTACCTAAAAAGGTGGGGTATTCTATGTAAATGCAGCGCCCAGTTCAATTGCCGGCGGCAAATATCAGGTGCGCTGCATGCTGTTTCGGTGTTTTTGCGAGGGCCGGGGGTGCTGCGATTTCAGGAGGTTCAATGGCGGGACATAAAACCAGTAACGGCGCGGATTGTGACGATAAGCCCACACCTTCCCCCAAAATTATAAACAGGTTATCCACAGAAAAAAGGGGTCTGAAATCTTTTGCTTTTTGTTGGTTGAAAATCGACCAATTATCACATAACTAATTGATTATAAAACAAAAAAACAATGATAAATTTTTTACTGAAACTGTGGATAGCTCTCCTGTACGGGAGTATCATGCCTCCACTGGGCAGCGGAGAAGCCCGGTTTTACAAAGCCAGTCTAAACACACAAATTAATGAGAAGTACGGGTTCTAAACCGTCCCGAGGGGGTCTTCTTTGCCCAAGGCAGTGTGGAATCAATGTATCGACAGGCTGCGGGACGAGATTCCGTCCCAGCAGTTCAATACCTGGATCCGGCCGCTGCAGGCGAGCTGGGCCGACAACTCACTCACGCTCTCTGCCCCGAACCGGTTCATCAGGGACTTCGTGGCGGAGAAATACGCCGCGCGGATTCGCGATCTGCTGTGCGAGCTGGAACCCGCGCACCCGACCGACCTGCAGCTCGAAATCGAAACAAGCGGCAGCCGGTCAGGCAGTGGCCTGAACGGGAATGGGGCGACAGCTGCGACAGCTGCGCCGTCTGCGACGGACTGTGAGTTGCCGCCGTGGTCTTCGGTCGGTGCCGATGCGGATGGCGCCGCTTCCGAGGTGCGCCGGGATGAGTCGCGACGTCAACGGCGCGATGCCGGTCCGACAGCCCGCAAGGTGTCGGTGGACGGCGCTCTGCAACACCACCACAATCTGGACAGTAGCTATACGTTCGAAAGTTTTGTGGAGGGTAAATCCAATCAGCTGGCACTTGCCGCGGCGCAGCAGATCGCGGAGAACCCGGGCGGCTCCTACAATCCGCTGTTTCTCTACGGCGGTGTCGGGCTGGGCAAGACCCACCTCATGCAGGCCGTGGGCAACGCCCTGTATGAACGCAACCCGGAGGCGAAGGTTGTCTATGTGCATTCCGAACGCTTCGTGGCGGACATGGTGAAGGCGCTGCAGCTCAACGCGATCACGGATTTCAAGCGCTACTATCGCTCCGTAGACGCCCTGCTCATCGACGATATACAGTTTTTTGCCAATAAAGAGCATTCCCAGGAGGAGTTTTTTCACACCTTCAACGCGCTGCTCGAGGGCGGGCAGCAGATGATATTGACCTGCGACCGCTACCCGAAGCAGATAGATGGCGTGGAGGAGCGGCTGAAATCGCGCTTCAGCTGGGGCCTGCCGGCAGGCGGTGGAGCCGCCGGAGCTGGAGACCCGGGTCGCCATCCTCATGAAGAAGGCGGCCGAGTCGGGGCTGGACCTGCCGCCGGAGGCGGCGTTTTTTCTCGCCCAGCGCATCTGCTCCAATGTGCGGGAGCTGGAAGGTGCGCTGAAGCGGGTGGCGGCCAGCGCCCGCTTTGTGGGCAAACCGATCGATATCGAATTGATCAAGGAGAGTCTCAAGGATCTTCTGGCGCTGCAGGACCAGCAGATCAGCATGGACAATATTCAGCGCACCGTCGCCGAGTACTACAAGATCAAGGTGTCGGATTTGATGTCGCGGCGGCGCAGTCGCTCCGTCGCGCGGCCGAGGCAGATGGCCATGGCCCTGTCGAAGGAGTTGACCAACCACAGCCTGCCCGAGATCGGGGAAAGTTTTGGTGGCCGCGACCACACGACAGTGTTGCATGCATGCCGTAAAATCAAGGAACTTCGTGAAACGAACTCGGATATTCGGGAAGATCACAAGAACTTGCTGCGATCCCTCACAACCTGATGCTTGCCGAACAAGGTGCTTGCCCGGTTTTTAATAACCAAAAGCAATATAAAGTCCAAAAACAAAGACACTTGGGAATAAATAGCCTATGAAATTCAGTGTTTCACGGGATACCCTGCTCAAATCCCTGAATCTGGTGGCGGGGGTCGTGGAGCGGCGCCAGACCCTGCCTGTGCTGGCCAATGTACTGATGGTACTCGAAGGGGATCGTCTGTCGCTCACCGGCACCGACCTCGAGGTCGAGCTGGTCGGTCGGGTGCAGTTGTCCGGCGCAGGGGAGGCGGGAGAAATTACCCTGCCAGCTCGAAAGCTGACCGATATCTGTAAGTCGCTTCCCGAGGAAAGCACGATCGATTTTACGGTCTCGGAGGGCAAGGCGACGGTTGTCTCCGGGCGCAGCCGATTTACTTTGTCGACACTGCCTGCGCGGGAATTTCCCAACGTGGAAGACAGTATTGGCACTCACCAGCTTACCCTGAAGCAGGGGCAGTTGAAGCGGCTGATCGATCGCACCGCCTTTGCCATGGCCCAGCAGGACGTTCGCTATTACCTGAACGGTATGCTCTGGGAGCTGGAGGAGGACAAACTGCGTGTTGTCGCGACGGACGGGCACCGCCTGGCGATGTGCACGCTACCTGAAAAAGTCGCAGTCAAGGGCGACGGTCAGACCCAGGTCATCATCCCGCGCAAGGGGGTACTCGAACTCGGGCGGCTGCTGATGGAAGAGCAGGAAGAGGTTTCGATAGTCATCGGCACGAATCATATCAGGGCCGTCACGGAGGGCTTCACCTTTACTTCCAAGCTGGTAGACGGCAAGTTCCCGGACTACCAGCGTGTGCTGCCCCGGTCTGCTGACAAGATCGTGCTGGGATCGCGTCTCGAGTTGCGCCAGGCTTTTACCCGTACGGCGATCTTGTCCAACGAGAAATATCGGGGCGTCCGATTGAAGCTGGCCGAGAACACCCTCGATATTCTGGCCAATAATCCGGAGCAGGAGGAAGCCGAGGAAACGGTACCGGTGGAGTATGCCGGCGAACCACTGGAGATAGGGTTCAATGTCAGCTATTTACTGGATGTACTCGGCGTGTTGAGCGGCGAGAAGGTCAAGCTCTCGCTCGCGGACCCCAATAGCAGCGCCCTGTTGGAGGAGTCGGAGGAAGGCGATTCGCTGTACGTTGTCATGCCCATGCGGCTGTAGTTTCCGTATCTGGCCCCTATTCGTCCCCTGCGGCTCGCGACCATGAGCGGGGAACGCGGCTTGAGCCTCACACAGATTCACATCGATCATATACGGAACCTCCGAGGGGTAAAATTACAGGGGTTGCGACGGATCAATGTATTTTTCGGCGCCAATGGCAGCGGCAAGACCAGCATCCTCGAATCCATCCATGTGCTGGGTATGGCGCGCTCTTTTCGGAGTGCCGGTATCCGGTCATTGATAACCCATGGGGCAGACGCCTGCACGGTTTACGGTGCGGTACAATTTCCGGCCCTGGCGGGTACGCTGTCCCTGGGTGTTCAGCGGCAGCGGGCAGGCTGGGCACAGCTGAAAATTGGTGGCCGGGTTGCCCGTAGTGTGGCGGAACTCGCGTCACAATTGCCTCTGCAGGTTATCACGGCGGAAAGTTTTCACCTGTTGACCGGCCCCCCGGCCGGGCGCCGACAATATCTGGATTGGGGTGTGTTCCACGTGGAACACCGGTTTTTCGCCCAGTGGCAGCGCTTTCAGCGGTGCATTAAACAGCGCAATATGCTGCTGCGACGTGGTAAACTAACGGGTCATGAACTCGCGGTCTGGACCCGCGATCTCGCCCGGTCCGGTGCAGCCATTACCGATTTCAGAGAGGCGTATTTCTCCAGGCTGACCCCGCGATTCAAGTTGGTGATGGCGGAACTCGCGCCATCGCTGGACCGTCTCGAATTGCAGTTTCGCCAGGGCTGGGATAGCGGGTTGAGTTACGACGAGGCGCTGGAGCGTGGCGTCGCCACGGATATGGAGCAAGGTTATACGCATGTTGGCCCACAGAGGGCGGACATAAAGGTGACCTTCGACGGGCATGCCGCGGCGGACACCCTGTCCCGCGGGCAACAGAAGCTGGTTGTTTGCGGCCTGAAGCTCGCCCAGGGGCAATTACTGCGGGAAGCGGTCGCCGGAGAGTGTGTGTATCTCATCGACGACCTGCCGTCGGAACTCGACCAGCGGCACAGTCGACGGGTATGCGAGGTGCTCGCGGCGATGGAATCACAGGTTTTTATAACCTGTGTGGAGCAGGAGGACCTTCGGACCCTGTGGCCGGATAGCGGGGAATTGGCGCTGTTCCACGTGGAACAGGGAGAAGTGCGGCCTGTGTGACAAGGCGCTGCCACGCGATAGCAGCCTGTAATCGACAACATAGAGATACGATCAATGACTGAAAACCAGAATAACTACGACTCCTCCAGCATCAAGGTGCTGAAGGGGCTGGATGCCGTCCGCAAGCGTCCGGGAATGTATATCGGCGACACGGATGACGGCACCGGACTGCACCACATGGTCTTTGAGCTGGTGGACAACTCTATTGATGAATCGCTCGCGGGGCACTGTGCCGAAATCATGATAATCATCCACCCCGACGAGTCTGTCTCCGTTGTCGACGACGGGCGTGGCATCCCCACCGAAATGCACGAGGAGGGGGTCTCCGCGGCGGAAGTCATCATGACTGTATTGCATGCGGGGGGGAAATTCGACGACAACGCCTACAAGGTCTCCGGCGGTCTTCACGGTGTGGGAGTGTCCGTGGTGAATGCGCTCTCCCGGGAGCTGGTCCTGACGATTCGCCGTGAAGGCAAAATGTACGAGCAGGTGTACCATGACGGGGTTCCCGATGCGCCGCTCGCGGAAGTGGGTGCGACCGAGTCATCCGGTACTGCCGTTCGCTTCTGGCCCTCTCCGGACACGTTCACCAATATTGAGTTCCATTTTGACATATTGGGCAAGCGGTTGCGCGAACTGGCCTTTTTGAACTCGGGTGTACGTATTGTGCTGCGAGATGACCGCGCCGCCAGGGAGGACGTCTATCAGTACGACGGCGGTTTGAAGGCTTTTGTCGATTACCTCAACCAGAACAAGACGCCGATCAATAAGCCGTTTCATTTCCAGGTGTATACCGACGAGGGCATCGGTGTAGAGGTCGCCCTGCAATGGAATGACGGCTTCCAGGAGGCCATCTACTGCTACACCAATAACATTCCCCAACGCGACGGGGGCACGCACCTGGCGGGATTCCGTGCCGCGCTCACCCGCGGCCTGAACAGCTATATAGAGCGGGAAGGGCTGGCCAAAAAGGCCAAAGTATCGACCACGGGAGACGACGCCCGGGAGGGGCTGACGGCAGTGATATCCGTCAAGGTGCCGGACCCGAAGTTTTCCTCCCAGACCAAGGACAAGCTCGTGTCCTCGGAAGTCAAGACCGCTGTCGAGCAGACGATGAGTGCCCAGCTCAACGATTATCTTCTGGAGCACCCGGTAGAGGCGAAAGCCATCGTCGGCAAGATGCTCGATGCGGCTCGTGCCCGGGAGGCGGCGCGCAAGGCGCGGGAGATGACCCGCCGCAAGGGGGCTCTGGATATAGCGGGACTGCCGGGCAAACTGGCCGATTGCCAGGAAAAGGATCCAGCCCTGTCGGAACTCTATCTGGTGGAGGGCGACTCCGCCGGCGGGTCCGCCAAGCAGGGTCGGGACCGGCGATTCCAGGCGATACTGCCCCTCAAGGGGAAAATCCTCAATGTCGAGAAAGCGCGCTTTGACCGGATGCTCGGCTCCGTGGAAGTGGGGACCATCGTGACCGCGCTGGGTTGCGGCATTGGCAAGGATGAGTTTGATGCGGACAAGTTGCGCTACCACAGCATCATCATCATGACGGACGCGGACGTCGATGGGTCCCATATTAGAACTCTCCTGTTGACCTTTTTCTTCCGGCAGATGCCCGAACTGATCGAGCGCGGCCACGTTTTTATCGCCCAGCCGCCGCTGTACAAGATTTCCCGGGGCAAACAACATCAGTACCTGAAGGACGATGCGGGACTGGTGCAGCATCTGACCCAGTCGGCCCTGGAAAATGCCTCCCTGTATCTCGATCCCGATGCGCCCCCGGTGGCCGGCAGCGCGCTGGAGGAACTGGTCAATCACTACCGTGCCGTGGAAGCGACGATTGAGCGTCTGAGCCGCGCCTACGCCCGCGAGGTGCTCTGGCAGATGGTCTATTGCCAGACATTGTTGCCGGAACAGCTCGCCGACGAACAGGCGGTGCAATCGTTCTGCGACAGCCTGAGTGAGCGCTTGCAAACCGCGGACACCGGCGGTCACCAGTTTACCGTCAGTGTGCGCAAGGATCCCGAGCGGCAACTCTACTACCCGGTGGTCAAGCGTCTCGCTCACGGTATCGAAACCGAGACGGAACACCACCACGATTTCTTCTCCTCGAGCGAATACCGCGCCCTGGTGAAACTGGGGGAGACGCTGCACGATCTGATCGACGAGGACGGCTATTTCCAGCGCGGCGAGAAGACCTTCGCGACCCGCGATTTCACCCAGGGTCTGGACTGGTTGATGGAGGAGGCGCGGCGCGGCTACAGCATCCAGCGCTACAAGGGGCTGGGGGAAATGAACCCGGACCAGCTGTGGGAGACGACCATGGATCCCGAATTCCGGCGCATGCTCCAGGTGACCATCGAGGACGCCATCGCCGCCGACCAGATATTCACCACGCTGATGGGCGACCAGGTCGAACCGCGGCGTGACTTTATCGAGGAGAACGCGCTGTCGGTGGCCAATCTGGATGTGTAGGCGCTGCGTCCGAGATCCTTGAGTCTTTACTGTAGTGAGCGGCCGAAGAAAGGTTGCGCTAGAAGGCACGCCGGACGGGCTACCGTCCGCACTGGAACCACGCGGCAAAAAGCGGCCGTCCAGCCTGGCCAGGCTCGGGCTTGGCGACGTTCCTGTCGCCAGCACGCGTTCCACGTGCGGCGTTGTACCCGTCCGGCGCGCCGCGCATGTTCACGATGCATATGCCGGGGGGCGCTTGATACGCGCCGGTTCGAGTTGCTTCCAAGGGTCAGGAGTCAATGGCACTTACTCAAGCGTGAATTGGTCTATGTCGTCATTCCCGCGCAGGTGGCGGTCCGGCGCTCCGGAATCCAGGTGATTCAACGTGTTGTGGTTAATAGATCCCGGCGCGCCGGACCGCCGCTTGCGCGGGGATGACGGTCTTATGTAAGTGGCATTCGGGTCAGGAATCTTTTTTCTCCGCGTGCAGGTGCTTGACGGTGGATGCGCCCTCCGGCTCACCACGCGACTGTGCCCTGGCGCCGCCCTCCGGCTCACCACTCGACTGCGCCCTGGCGCCGCCCTCCTCCCCCGTCAGCGACTCCAGGCGGCTCGCCTCGAGGTTTTCGTGGATCGGCTCCACCGGGGGCATCGTCTTGTTCGCCTTGGCGGACAACTGCTGGAAGCGCTCCACCTTGCCGTGCAGCCCCTGTTTGCCGACAAGACTGGTCACGGTGTCGTTGTAATGGGACTGCGCCGCGCGCATTGAATTGCCGAGCTTTTCCAGACGCTCCGCCAGCCGACAGACCTGGTTGTAGATGTCACCCGCCCGCGAGCTGATCTCCCGCGCTTCGCGGTTGCTCTTGTCGACCATCCACAGATTCGCCACGGTGCGCAATATGGGCATGAGCGTGGTGTGTGACACCATGACCACGCCCTTCTGGTAACCGTAGTTGAACAGGTCCCGGTTGTGCTTCATCGCCTCGATGTAGGCGGGTTCGACGGGCATGAACATCAACACGAAATCGGGGCTGTCCATGCCCGGCAGGTTGGCGTAGTCCCTGGCATTGAGGTCGTCGATGTGGTTGCGCACCGCCTGCGCGTGGGCGTTCAGGGCCTCGGCGCGCTCCTCGTCCGTCTCCGCGGCGATAGCACGGTCGTAGTCCACCAGGGACACTTTGCTGTCCACCACCAGGCTCTTGCGGTCGGGCAGTTTGATGACGAAATCCGGTACTCGGCGCTTGCCCTGCTCGTCGCGAAAGGCCGACTGCGTCTCGTAGTGCTCTCCCGGGAGCAGGCCCGCCAGCTCCAGTGTGCGTTCGAGCTGCGCCTCCCCCCAGTTGCCGGTGGTTTTCTTGTCGCCCTTGAGCGCCGAGGAAAGGTTGCTGGCCTGGGTGTTCATTTCCAGCCCCACCTCCAGTACTTTTCTGATCTCCGCCTCCAGCGCCGCGTTGCCCTTGACCGACTGGGTGTGGACTTCGTTGATGCGCTGTTGGAAACCCGAAATCTGCTCGCGGAAAGGCTGGAGCATTGCCTCCAGGGAGGCCCTGCTGGTGTTGGTGAACTGGCGGCCCTTGTCTTCGAAAATGCGATTGGCGAGATTTTCGAAGTCCTTTTTCAGGCTGTCCCTGGCCTCGTTGAGCAGCGTGAGTTGTTCGCGGTGCCGTCCCTCCCGCTCGCGGCGGGTGGTCTCGAGTTCGGCGTTGGCACGCAGCGCTTCCTGCAGCCGGTCCCGCAGGTCGGCGAACTCGTCGCGCAGCGCCTGCAGGTCCGCCTGCTTGCCCTGTAACCGGGCGTGCAACTGTTGCAGCTCGACGGCCTTGCCATGCCGGGCGAGGCGCGTCTCGGCCAGCGCCGCCTCGCTCTCGCGCAGGGCGCGCCGCAAGGCGCGACGTGCGAGCGCGCCGCGCCAGACAGCGACAGCAAAGCCGATCAGGCTGAATGCGACCAGAGCGGCGGCGGCGATGATCAGAGTGTCGAGGTTGGCGGTCATGTGGATTCCGGGTTCCCAGAAATCCCAGTGTAAAGCAATCGGTGCAGTGATGGGGGAGCAGCGCAGCGTTGCGCGGCCGACCTGTCGCCCTGTCGCGCAGGTTCGAGCGGTTCGTTTGCCGCGCCGGTTTTCCGGCGGCTATTTTCCGACAACCAGGTGGGAAATATCGGCCACGCCGAGGAACAGTGCCCGCAGGGAATACAGCAGATTGAGCCGGTTGTCGCGCAGGGCGCGGTCCTCGACGTTGACCATCACGTCATCGAAAAACGCGTCCACGGGTTCGCGCAGTGTCGCCAGTGCGGTGAGCGCGGCGCTGTAATCCTCCTCCCCCAGGTGCGTTTGCACGGTTCCAGCAACTTTCGCCAGGGCCTCAGCGAGCGCTTGCTCCGCCGGCTCCTGAAGTAAGTCAGTACTGACTTCTGTAAAAGAGTGGCCCTCTTCGAGTTTGTCCAGGATATTGGAGACCCGTTTGTTGGCCGCCGCCAGGGCCGCCGCTTCGGGCCGTTGGGAAAAGGCGTGAACCGCCAGGACCCGCCGGTGGATATCCAGCGGCCGGGAAGGATCGCGCGCGCTGA
Organism: Halioglobus sp.; assembly: GCA_034521205.1. Taxonomy (GTDB): domain Bacteria; phylum Pseudomonadota; class Gammaproteobacteria; order Pseudomonadales; family Halieaceae; genus Marimicrobium. The sequence continues at coordinate 248,011 of JAXHMT010000004.1, read as the reverse complement.
CCGCCCTGAATACCTCGACGGGAATTCGCTCCTCCTCGTACCAGGCCCGGAAGCGTTCCAGCATGTAGGCCATCACCCGCCCGGGCGTGCCGGGTTCCAGCGTATCGGGGGGAAATTGCTCCGCCGCGAGCGCCAGGCAATCGCGCAGATCCAGGTCAAGCGACTTGTCTACCAGGATACGCAATACGGCCAGTGATGCACGCCGCAGCGCAAAGGGGTCTTTCGATCCCGACGGCGGCTGGCCCACGCCGAAAATACCCACCAGGGTATCCAGCCGATCCGCCAGGGCGACCGTGCAGGCAGCGGGCGTTTCCGGCAGGCGGTCGCCGGCGAAACGCGGCCAGTAGTGCTGGGCAATAGCCGTGGCGACCTGCGGATCTTCGCCGTCGTTAGCCGCGTAGTAAGCGCCCGCTATCCCCTGCAGGTCCGGAAACTCGAGAACCAGCTCGGTGACCAGATCCGCCTTGCTGAGCAGAGCGGCCCGCCGCGCGGTCTCGGCAGGGGCGCCTGTCCGCGGGGCCAGGGCACCGGCGAGCCCGGCGACGCGCAGCGTCTTGTCGTGCAGCGTGCCGAGGCGCTGCTGGAAGACGATGTCCCGCAGAGCCTCGACTCTCTCCGCCAGGGGCACCTTGCAGTCGGTCTCGAAAAAGAAAGCGGCGTCGGCCAGGCGCGGGCGGATGACGCGCTCGTTGCCGGCGATCACCTGGGCCGGGTCGCGGCTCTCGATGTTGGCGACCGTAATGAAATACGGCAGCAGAGCGCCCTGCCCGTCCACCAGATGAAAATATTTCTGGTGAGTTTTCATGGAGGAGATCAGCGCCTCCTGGGGCACCGCCAGAAAGCGCTCGTCGAAGGAGCCGGCCAATGCCACGGGCCACTCCACCAGCCCCGTGACCTCCGCCAGCAGGTCCGGATCGATGACCGCTGTCGCCCCGAGTGACGCGGCCGCTTCCTCTACCTGGTTGCGGATCGCCTCGCGCCGCTTGTCGAAAGACGCGATCACCCGGGCCTGCGTCAGGGCGCTCTCGTAGTCTTCCGGCCGCGACAGCGCAATCGGTTGCGGGCAATGGAAACGGTGGCCGTGGGTCGTGTTGCCCGTTGGCAGACCGAGAATCTCGCCGTGTGCGCAGTTGTTTCCCAGCATGGCGACCACCCAGTGCACGGGGCGCACGAACTCCTGGCGGCCGCTGCCCCAGCGCATCCGCCGCGGGATGGGCAGGGCCTGGATACTGTGGTTGACTATAGCGTTGACCGATTCGCCGGCGGCGGCGCCCGCTGCGGTGCTGCGCAGGCCGAGGCGCGGTCCCTTCGGCGTGTCGAGGGTTTCCAGTTCCCCCGGTTCGACGCCATGCTTTCTGGCAAATCCCGTCGCGGCGGGCGACCAGTTGCCGTCGGCATCGCGGGCGCGCTCCGCCGGGGGGCCCAGGGTTTGCGCTTCCCTGTCCGGGGCCCTGAGCGCGACATCGCGAATCAGCACGGCCAGGCGCCGTGGCGTTGCGAACCAGCGCACCTCGCCGTGGCCCAGTTCGCGGTGTGCCAGCCCGTCGACGATACCGTCGCGGAATGCCTCGCCGAGAGCGCGCAGCGCCGCGGGGGGCATTTCCTCCGTACCCAGTTCCACCAGCAGTGATTCCGTGGCCATCAGCCGGCTTCCGTCCTGTCGGCCCGGTTCAATACCTCTTCGCGCAGGCCGGCATCCGCCAGGGGAAAGCCCAGCTCGGCGCGGGATTCGAAGTAGGCGCCGGCGACCGCCCGCGCCAGGCTGCGTACGCGCAGTATAAAGCGCTGCCTTTCGGTGACCGAGATGGCGTGGCGGGCATCCAGCAGATTGAAGGTGTGGGAGGCCTTCACGACCATTTCGTAGGCCGGTAGCGGCAGTCCTTTCTGCACCAGGCGGTCCGCTTCCTTTTCACAGTGGTCGAAGAAGCCGAAGAGCTGCTGCACGTCGGCCTCCTCGAAGTTGTAGCGCGACATTTCGACCTCGTTCTGGTGGAAGACGTCGCCGTAGGTCACGGTTCCGGCCGGGCCGTGGGCCCAGACGAGGTCGTAAATGCTGTCGGCGCCCTGCAGGTACATCGCGATGCGCTCCAGACCGTAGGTGATCTCGCCGGTCACCGGGAAGCATTCGAGTCCTCCCGCCTGCTGGAAATAGGTGAACTGGGTCACCTCCATGCCATTGAGCCACACTTCCCAGCCGAGTCCCCAGGCACCCAGGGTCGGTGACTCCCAGTTATCCTCCACGAAGCGAATGTCGTGCACCCTTGAGTCGATGCCCAGCGCCGCCAGTGATTCCAGATACAGCTCCTGAAACCGGTCGGGGGAGGGTTTCATGACGACCTGGAACTGGTAGTAGTGCTGCAGCCGGTTCGGGTTTTCCCCGTAGCGCCCGTCGGTGGGGCGGCGCGAGGGCTGTACGTAGGCCGCGTTCCAGTTCTCGGGACCGAGGGCGCGCAGAAACGTCGCGGGGTGAAAGGTGCCGGCCCCGACTTCCATGTCCAGCGGTTGCAGAACGACACAGCCCCGCTCGGCCCAGAACTGTTGCAGTTTGAGGATCAGCGCCTGAAATGTAAGTACATCCTGTCGGTCGTCTGCCACGGTCCCGCCCGCAAGCTCGCTGCAAAAAGCCGGGTATTATACAGGCTCCGAAGGCGGCATAATACGCGCTTTTTCCCCGCTCGCCCCGCGAGCCGCGGCGCGCATCCGTCGGCGCCGGCCGACCCCGAGGTAGCGTATGTTTTTCGGAAAGATTATCGCCGGCCTGTTTGGCCTGCTCGCCGCGGGGCTCCCGGGCCTTGTTGTCGGCGTACTGGTCGGGCACTTCTTCGACCGGGCGCTGCAATCCAGTGCGGGGCTGCACTCGCCCGCGGCACTACAGCGCATTCGCGAGAGCTTTTTCGAGACCACTTTTGTTCTGTCGGGCTACCTTGCCAAGGCCGATGGCCGTGTATCGGAAGATGAAGTCGCGCACACGGAGCGGGTGTTTGTCGAGCTGGGACTGAGCCCGCAGCAGCGCCAGCGGGCGATAGAACAGTTCCGCAGGGGCGCCGCGCCCGATTTCGAGCCCCAGGCCGTCGTCGCGAAGTTTCTCGAAACCTGCGGCCGCAAACCCAGGCTGCGCCAGACGCTGCTGGCGTTTCTGATCTCCCTCGCCCTCGCCGACCAGCGGCTCGAGTCGGCGGAGCACGATGCGCTGGCGCGCATCGCCGAGCTTCTGGGAATGGGCGCGGCGCAGCTCGACCTGCTGTTGCGCATGGCCAGGGCACAGGAGCAATTCCACGGCGCGGCCGACGAGCGGACGGGCCGGACCGGCGCGGGACTCGCGGACGCCTACGCCGCGCTGGGCGTCGACAGCGGCGCCAGTGACCGCGAATTGAAACGCGCCTACCGCAAGCGCATGAGTGAACACCACCCGGACAAACTCATCGCCCGGGGCGTGCCGGAGGAAATGGTGAAACTGGGCACGGAGCGCGCCCAGGAGATCCAGGCTGCCTACGACCTGATTCGCAGGGAGCGCGGTATCGGCAAATAGGCGACAGCGTCCCGGACGGCATCGCCGCGCGCTCTCTGCGCGATGCAGATTAGCGCCGCCAGAACGCGGGCGTAAACAGCACCAGCAGTGTGAATATCTCGAGCCGGCCGAGAAGCATGGTAAAGCTCAGCAGGGCTTTTGCCGTCTCGTTGATGGAGCCGTAATTGGCGGCGACGTCTCCCAGGCCCGGACCGAGGTTGTTCAGCGCCGCGGCCACGGCTGAAAACGCGGTAGTGAAATCCAGGCCCGTAGCCATCAGCAGCAACATAATGACGATAAAACTGCCCGCGTAGACGGCGAAGAAACTCCACACCGCGCTCACCACATTGGCCGGCACCCGGGTGCGGCCGATTTTCAGCGGTATGACGGCGTTTGGATGAACGAGCTGCTTCAGTTCGCGAACGCCCTGCTTGTAGATCAGCATCACGCGCATGGCTTTTATACCGCCGCCGGTCGACCCCACACAGCCACCCATGAAGGAAAACATCAGCAGCATGACCGGCAGGAACAGGGGCCAGGAGGCGAAATCCCGCGTGGCGAAACCCGTGGTCGTCGTGATGGATACGGCCTGGAACAGGCCGTGTATGACACTCTCCCGCGGATTGAGCGTGGCCGAGAACGCGAGAAATCCCGTCGTGATGAGGATGCCTATGGCGAGCACGGAGAGAAAAAACCTGGTCTCGGAGTCACCCAGGTAGACCGCAAGCGTGTTGCGTCGTCGCGCGGGATAGGACAGTTGCCGCCAGGCGGTAAAATGCAGGCCGAAATTCAGGGCCGAGATCACCATAAAGATGCTGGATACCGACAGTATCGCATCGTTCTGGAAGTACCCCATGCTCTCGTCGTGGGTCGAGAAGCCGCCGATGGCGACGGTGGAAAAGGCGTGTCCCACGGCATCGAACGGGGTCATGCCCACCAGGTAGTAGGTAGCGGCACAGGCGACGGTCAGTGCGATGTAGACAATGGCCAGAGCCTTGGCCGTTTCAGTGATGCGCGGCGTGAGCTTGGTGTCCTTGGACGGCCCCGGGGTTTCGGCCTTGTACAGCTGCATGCCGCCGATTCCCAGCATGGGCAGAATCGCCACCGCCACCACAATGATGCCGATGCCCCCGAGCCATTGCAGAAACTGCCGGTAAAAGAGGATGGAGCGCGGCAGGTCGTCCAGACCGGTCAGTACCGTGGCTCCGGTGGTGGTGAGTCCGGAAATCGATTCGAACACGGCTTCGGTCGGTGTGAGGCCCAGCGCCGGTGTCAGGATAAAAGGCAGCGCACCGAAAATGCCCAGCACCGTCCAGAACAGGGACGTGATCAGGAAGCCGTCGCGTATGCGCAGTTCCTGATTCGCCCGGTACTGGACACGGGCAGCCACAGGAGCCAGACCCGGCAGAGGAAGGTCGACGCGCAGAAGCGGTCAGACGAAACTGGTGCACCGTGGTGATCGTCCTGCCAGCAGGCGCGACCAGATCAGCGGTACGATCAGTAGGGCTGCCGCTGAACAGCATCGAGCAGTACGCCCGAGAATCTCTGCAAGCGTGATGGACAAAGTGCACCGGGCGCGGCCCTCAGAAAGAACGCCGAATACCGACGGCGAACAGTTTCTCTACTGCCTTGATTTTGCTGCGGTCGACCAGAAACAGGATGACATGATCGTTTTCCTCTATGAGCACGTCGCCGTGGGCGATGAGAACCTCGTCGTTGCGCACGATGGCGCCGATAGTCACACCGTCCGGCAGTTGCAGTTCATCCAGCCGCCGCCCCACCACCCGGGAGGAATAGGGGTCGCCGTGCGCGGTCACCTCCAGGGCTTCCGCCGCGCCCCGGCGCAATGAGTGCACGTTGTTGATATCGCCGCGGCGCACGTGAGTCAGCAGGCTGCCGATGGTGATCTGCTGCGGCGAGATGGCGATATCGATTTCATCACCCACCAGGTCGGCGTAGGCGGGATTCGCCACCAGTGTGATAACCTTCTTTGCCCCGAGGCGCTTGGCCAGCATGGACATCATGATGTTCAATTCGTCGTTGTCGGTCAGTGCGCAGAACACGTCTGTTTCTTCGATGCTTTCGGCGGTGAGCAACTGGGGTTCGGCGCCACTGCCATTGAGCACGATGGTGCGTTTGAGCCGTTCGGACAGCACGCGGCAGCGGCGGTAGGAGCGCTCTATGACTTTCACCTGGTACTTGTGCTCGATGTTCTGGGCCAGGGTGGCGCCGATGTTGCCGCCCCCGGCGATCATTACGCGCTTGTAGGGTTTGTCGATCTTGCGCAATTCGGACATGACGGCGCGGATATGCTCGCGCGCCGCGATGAAAAAGACCTCGTCGTCGGCCTCGACGACGGTCGAGCCCTCCGGAATTATCGGCCTGCCCTGACGAAAAATTGCCGCGACGCGGGTGTCCACCTTGGGCATGTGCCGGCGGATGTCGCGCAGTTCGTGGCCGACGATGGGCCCGTCATAGTAAGCTCGCACGGCGACCAGTTGTATTCGCCCGTCGGCAAAATCCAGCACCTGCAGCGCCCCGGGATTGGTAATCAGCCGCTGAATATTCTGCGTGACCAGTTGCTCCGGGCCGATAATGACGTCGACGGGAATGTGCTCGCGCCCGAACAGACGATCCTGTTCCTTCAGGTAGCTGGGGGAGCGCACACGGGAGATCTTCTTGGTGGTGCCGAACAGGGTGTGGGCTACCTGGCAGGCCATCATGTTGATCTCGTCGCTGTTGGTTACCGCGATAAGGAGGTCGGCGTCCCGGGCACCGGCACTTTCCAGGATGTTGGGGTAGGAGGCGCCCCCGGTGACGGTAGCGATGTCGAGCTTATCCTGCAGGACGCGGAGTTTTTCGGCGTCGGTGTCCACGACCGTAATGTCGTTCTGTTCGTCGGACAGGTGCTCGGCGAGGGTGCCGCCGACCTGTCCCGCGCCGAGAATGATGATTTTCATCGACTATCCGCTTGTATTAACAGGCGACAACTGTGCTGCACCATAAAGAAAAGGCCTGTGGAATGTAAGTGTGGGGGGCGCGAAATAGTGCACACCGGTCAACCGGTTCTGCGCAGCAGGGAATAGAAGAGGCCGTCGGGCCCGCCCGCCGCCGGCAACAACTGGCGGCCGCCATCGACCGGCTCGCCCCAGTCGACGGCCGGCGTTTCGATGCGCGCGTTGTCGTGTCGCCGCTGAAAATCAGCAATGACAGCGCTGTTCTCCTCCTCCAGAATCGAGCAGGTCACGTACAGCAGGCAGCCGCCGGGGCGCAGCAGAGGCCACAGGCCGCGCAGTATATCCAGTTGACGTGCAGCCAGTTGCGGGATGTCGGACTCGCGGCGCAACAGTTTGATATCGGGATGGCGGCGCAGCACGCCGCTGGCCGAACAGGGGGCGTCCACCAGAATGCGGTCGAAGCCCGCCGCACCGAGTTCGGCCGGTGGCGCTGCCGCGTCCGCGGCAATCACAGTGGCTTTTTGGTCCAGGCGTTTGAGGTTGTCCCGCACTCGCGCCAGGCGCGTCTCGTCGATATCCATGGCGACCAGTTCCGCCAGCGCCGGCTGTGATTCCAGCAGGTGACAGGCCTTGCCGCCGGGCGCGGAACAGGCATCCAGTACGCGCTCGCCGGGGCCGGCGCCGACCAGATCGGCGGCCAGCTGGGCCGCTTCGTCCTGGACGCTGACAGCGCCCTCGGCGAAGCCGGGCAGGGCGTCGACGTCGACAGCATCGGCGAGATACACAGCCGTGTCCGCCAGCGCGCCGGGCGTGGCGGCCAGGCCGCACTCCGCCAGGCGTGCCAGGTACGCTTCTCTGGGCTGGCGCAGCGTGTTTACCCGCAGCGTCATGGGCGGTTGCCCATTGCCCGCCTCGACAATGGCCGGCAGGTGGTCCGGCCACTGCTCGCGCAGTCGCTGATAGAGCCAGTCGGGGTGGGCGTTGGCGGCGGCCGGGTCGAGAGCGGCAACGAGCGCGTTGCGCTCTCGCAGAAAGCGGCGCAATACGGCGTTGGCCAGCCCCCTTGCCCAGTGTTTTTGCAATGTCCGGGTGGCCGCCACGGTGGCGGCCACCGCCGCGTGATCCGGCACCCGGGTGTCGGTGAGCTGGTACAGGCCCACCAGCAGCAGTCCGTGCAGGTCGCGGTCCCGGTCGCGCAGTGGGCGGTCCAGCAACTGTTCCAGCAGCCCTTGCAGGCGCGGCGCCTGCCGCAGGGTGCCGTAACAGAGTTGCTGGACAAAGCTGCGGTCGCGTTGCGCCACGAGTTCCAGTGCGGACGGCAGGGCCCGATCGAGGGAGCGGCCGCCCAATACGCTGCCGACGACAGTCGCGGCCGCCGCACGGGAGTCCAGGGGCATCAGCCGCCGTCCGGCGCCGCGGCGCTGAAGCGACGCCCCGGCGCAAACAGGTCGCGCCGGGCCCGCAGCACCTCGCCCGCATTCATGCGCCGGCTGCCGGACAACTGCAATGCGGATACTGACAGTAGACCGTCGCCGCACTGCACTGTAATACCGTGCTCGTCGCTGCGCACGATGGTGCCCGGTAACTGAGCGGCTGGAGGCCCCGTCACGGATCGGGCCTCCCAGATCTTGATGCGCTGCCCGTCGAGGAAGGTGTAGCAGCCCGGCGCCGGGTCGAAGGCGCGTACCCGGCGCTCCAGGGTCAATGCGTCCAGGTTCCAGTCGATAAGCCCTTCCGCCTTGTCGATCTTGTGTGCGTAGGTGGCGGCGGCCTCCTCCTGTGCGCACGCCCGTCCCTGGTAATGGGCCAGATCGGCCAGCACCTCCAGCAGCAGGGGCGGTCCCAGCCTGGCCAGTTCGCGCTGCAGGGTGGCGGCGCTGTGGTTGCCCACGGGGCAGCTGGCCGAGGCCAGCACATCTCCGGTGTCCAGGCCCGCGTCCATCTGCATGATGCTGACACCGGTCTCGGCATCCCCCGCCTCGATCGCGCGCTGCACCGGGGCCGCGCCGCGCCAGCGCGGCAGCAGGGAGGCGTGGACGTTGATACAGCCGCGGCGCGGAATGGAGAGTACGGCCGGCGGCAGGATAAGGCCGTAGGCCACAACCACCATGACCTCGGCTGCCAGTTCGGCGAGATGGGCCTGCACGCCCGGATCTTTCAGTGAGGGAGGCTGCAGTACGGGCACGCCGGCGTCCAGCGCCGCCTGCTTGACGGGACCCGCGCGCAGGTTGCGGCCGCGTCCCGCCGGGCGGTCGGGCTGCGTATACACCCCGAGCAGTTGGTGCTTGCTTGCAATGAGAGCCTGCAGGTGCGGGACAGCAAAATCCGGTGTACCGGCAAAGACGAGCCGTAACGGGGGTTGCGACATGCGGCTCAGGCGCGCCGCCGCTCTTTTTCCAGCTTCTTGCGGATGCGCTGGCGCTTCAGGGGCGAGAGGTAGTCGACGAACAGTTTGCCCTCGAGATGATCGACTTCGTGTTGCAGGCAGATCGCGGGCAGGCCCTCCAGCTCACGGGTGAAGGCCGTGCCCTCCCGATCCAGGGCGCTCACTGAGATTTTCTGTGGCCGGCATACCGTTTCGAAAAAGCCGGGCACCGACAGGCAGCCCTCGTCGTACTCGCCCTCCTCGGGATCGAGTACTTCGTAGGCGGGATTGATAAACGCCATGGGCTCACTCCGGTCGTCGGAGACGTCCATGACCAGCAGGCGGCGGTGGATATTGACCTGGGTCGCGGCGAGCCCGATACCGGGCGCCGAGTACATCGTTTCAAACAGGTCTTCGATCAATGCGCGGACGGTGTCGTCCACGACATCCACGGGCTCCGCCACGGTGCGCAGGCGCGGGTCGGGAAATTCGAGAATATCGAGTACTGCCATGATCTTGTGGGTCCGGAAGGAAGCCGGAACTGGCCGAAATTGGCTGTCTGGTTTGGTAACATTTGGCTTGCCAGCGATTCATCCCGGCAGCAAACTGTAACAAGTATACAGCTTGTGATCAGGGGGTGCCTAGTTCCCGGATCTGCCGCGCGGTGCGCCTGTGTCGCAACCGCTCACGCGATCCGGTGCGCGGGCGAATCACGGGTTGCGGCCGTCGCGTTCGATCCGGGGCGGCCGGGAATGGGGCGATAATAGGGACGCAAAAAATGAAAACAAGGTCACTTTCTGTATGCCTGTTGCTGTTTACCCTGCTTTTCAGCAGCTGGTTGCAGGCGGCGGTGGAACTCAACGAGGACGTTCCGGACACCTATGTCGTCAAGAAGGGGGACACCCTTTGGGGTATCGCGGGAATGTACCTCAGGCAGCCGTGGTTGTGGCCGGAGCTCTGGGACGTCAACCCGCAGATCGACAATCCCCACCTGATCTATCCGGGGGATGAGCTGTATCTCGCCTGGGTGGATGGCGAGCCGCGTTTGCGCATGCGTCGCGGCGGGGTGGTCAAACTGTCGCCCAATATGCGGGTCTCGCCGCTGGACCTGGCCATACCGGTTATTCCACTGGATGAAATCGGCCCCTGGTTGATGCGGCATCGCATCATGGACGCGCAGGACCTGAACAACTCCGCCTATGTCGTGGCCGCGCACCAGGAGCATCTCATCACCGGTCCCGGAGATACGATTTTCGGTCGCGGCCCGTTCCCCGACGGCGAGCGATCCTATGCGATCTTTCGCGCCGGGGAAACCTATGTCGACCCCGTGACGGAAGAACTGCTGGGTTACCAGGCGCAGGATATCGGCAATGCCCGGTTGCTCAGCAGCAACACCGATGAGGTGACCGAACTCGAAATCACCCGTATCACCGAGGAAGTGCGGATCGGCGACCGCCTGCTGCCGCTCCAGGAACGCATCCTGGACGCCACGTTTCATCCGCGCGCCCCCGGTGAGGATTTCGACAACGCTTTCATGATCGCGGTGGACGGCGGGTTGACGCAGATCGGCGAGATGAGCATCGTGGTGCTCAACAAGGGCAAGCGCGACGGATTGCGCATCGGACACGTGCTCGCCGTTTACCAGACGGGGGAGCTCGTGTTTGACAAGGTCGCGCAGAACAATGTCAAACTGCCCGATGTGCGCGCCGGGCTGGCCATGGTGTTCGAGTCCTTCGAGAAAGCGAGCTATGCCATTATTCTCAAGGCCAGCCGCCCGCTGAAGATCATGGATCAGATGAAGAGGCCCTGAGCGAATCCGGTCGGGCCGCGCGGTGGCCCGGTTCAACCACGCCCACGACGGAGCGATGTCAAGGATGACATATGAAAGCAGTCGACGGGGGGGCCTGTGAGTCCCTCACCCTCGCTATCGATGACGGGCGCTATCCGCCACTCCTGAGAGAAATCCACGACCCGCCTGCCCTGCTCTATTTGCGCGGTGATGTCGCTGTGTTGCAGCAGCCACAAATCGCCATTGTCGGCAGTCGCAATGCCAGTTCGGCGGGCCTGCGCCTGGCCGCGGAACTGGCCGCACAACTCTCCGCGGCGGGCCTTTGCGTGTGTTCCGGCCTGGCGCTGGGTATTGACGGCGCGGCCCATCGCGGCGCGCTGACCGCCGGCGGCGCCAGTGTCGCCGTGATGGCCACGGGCATCGACACGGTGTATCCGCGACGTCACCGGACCCTGGCGCAGACAATAGTGGATCAGGGCTGCCTGGTCACCGAGTTTGATCCCGGGATGCCGCCATTGCGGGAAAACTTTCCGCGGCGCAACCGCATAATCAGCGGTTTGTCTCTGGGTGTGCTGGTTGTCGAGGCTGCACCGGGCAGCGGTTCCCTGATCACGGCGCGCAGTGCCCTGGAGCAGGGCCGCGAAGTTTTCGCCCTGCCCTGGTCCACCCTGCACCCCGGCGGACGTGGCTGCCTGCAACTGCTGCGCGACGGAGCCAAGATGGTACAGGGTGTCGACGACGTGCTGGAAGAACTGGGGGCGCTCTACGCCTTGCAATACCGCAGCGGGTCCGAACCCGCACACGGCCCCGGGGACGCGGACCCGCCGTCACCGCTGCTGCGATTCCTGGGCTTTGAGGTGATGGGCGTGGATCAGCTGGTCGAAGACAGTGGCCGTCCGGTCAGCGAGGTGCTCGCGGAACTCGCCGAACTCGAATTGAGCGGCCACGTGATGCGGGTAGCGGGAGGCTATGTGCGCCGGTGAGGTTGTCGCGATTTCACCTGTCTTGTGGAAGTATTCGCTGAGCGTGCCTTTTTTGGCTATCGTTCCAGCGATCTGCCCGTGATGCCAATGCCGGGGCGGTCTTTACCAGGGGTGGGGTCCGCAGGGACAATTGGGGCCAGGCCAGACAGCGAGAACAGGTTGTGAAGAGCTGATTATGTATCCCCCGCCGAGCACCCTGCACCTGCGTCGCGCGGACGCGACCCTGCGCGCGGGAGGCGTGATCGCCTGTCCCACGGAAGCAGTCTGGGGCCTCAGCTGCGACCCCTTCGATCCTTTTGCCGTGGCGCGTCTGCTGCGGCTCAAGTCGCGTCCGCTCGCCAAGGGGTTGATCCTGGTGGCGGCGGATCCAGCGCAACTGGCGTTCTTGCTGGAGGGTCTGGCGCCGCGGGAGCGCCAGACCCTGTGCGACACCTGGCCGGGTCCCGCCACCTGGCTCGTTCCCCACCGCGGACGCGTTCCCGCCTGGGTGCACGGCGCGCACGACAGTGTCGCGGTGCGCGTCACCGACCACCCGGGCCTGGCGGCGCTGAGTCGCTGTTACGGTGGTCCCCTGGTGTCCACGTCGGCCAATCCGGGTGGCGCGCGCCCGGCAAAGTCCGGGTTTCAGGTACGGCGCTACTTCGGCAATCGACTGGACTATGTGCTGCCGGGTAAACTGGGCGCCGCCGATCGGCCGACGGTGATCCGCGATCTCGCCAGCGGCCGGACCATCAGGGCCTAGACGCCAACGGAGCTTCCCGATGAATACAGAGGACGTGAAGTCCTACCTGATGCGGCTGCAGGACACGATTTGCGCCGAAGTCGCGCAGGAAGACGGGTCGGCGGATTTCATAACCGATACGTGGACGCGGGTCGAGGGCGGCGGCGGACGCAGCCGTGTGCTGGCGGAGGGCGCGGTCATCGAAAAGGGCGGCGTCAATTTCTCCCACGTACACGGCGCCGGTCTGCCGCCCTCCGCGAGCGCCGCCCGCCCGCAACTGGCGGGGCGGCACTACGAGGCCATGGGTCTGTCCCTGGTGATCCATCCGCGCAACCCCTATGTGCCGACCTCCCATGCCAACGTGCGCTTCTTCGTCGCCCACAAGGACGGCGAGGAGCCTGTATGGTGGTTCGGTGGCGGCTACGACCTGACGCCCTACTACGGCGATCGCGAGGATTGCGTCGCCTGGCACAGGGTCGCGCGGGATGCTTGCGCGCCCTTCGGCGACGATGTCTACGCACGCTATAAACAGTGGTGCGACGAGTATTTCCACATAGCCCACCGCGGGGAACCGCGCGGCGTCGGCGGGCTGTTTTTCGATGATCTCAACGAATGGGACTTTGATACCTGCTTCGCTTTCATGCGCGCCGTGGGCGACTCCTATATCCGGGCGTACCGTCCCATTCTTGCACGTCACAAGAATCGCAGTTTCGGCGAGCGCGAACGCCGCTTCCAGTTGTACCGCCGGGGCCGTTATGCGGAGTTCAACCTGGTCTACGATCGCGGTACCCTGTTCGGCCTGCAGTCCGGCGGGCGCACCGAAGCCATTCTGATGTCCCTGCCGCCGGTGGTCCGGTGGCAATACAATTACGCGCCCGAGCCGGGGACCGAAGAGGCCCGGCTGACGGAATACTTTCTGCAGAATCGCGATTGGCTGGCGGAAGCCGAGGGCAATGGTAGCGAGCGATGACTGAGACGCAGCGGTACGCCGTATTCGGCAACCCCATCAAACAGAGCAAATCCCCTGTCATTCATGCATTGTTCGCCGAACAGTGCTCCCAGTCGATGCAGTATCGGGCGGTGCGGGTCGAGCTGGACGATTTCGCCAGGGCGGCGCGAAATTTTTTCGACGGCGGCGGGCGCGGGCTGAATGTCACGGTGCCGTTCAAGCGCGACGCCTGTGAATTCGCCGACGAACTGAGCGGTCGCGCCGCGCGCGCGGGGGCGGTCAATACGCTGACCCGGCGCGAGGACGGCGCCATCGCCGGCGACAATACCGACGGTATCGGACTGGTCCGCGATATTGTCTCCAACCTGGGCTGGGCGATAGCGGGCCGGCGGGTGCTGCTGGTGGGGGCCGGGGGCGCTGCGCGAGGCGTCGTAGAGCCGCTGCTGCGGGAAAACCCGGCGGAACTTCTGGTGGTGAACCGAACCGCGCAACGGGCCGCCGATCTCGCCGCCGCGTTCGCCGAGGTGGGGCCTGTGGAGGGGGGCGCAATGGCGTTGAGCGGCAGTCGCCAGTTCGACCTGGTTATCAACGCGACCAGCGCGGGCCTGGAAGGCGGCATGCCCGAACTGCCGGCGACACTGCTCACGGAGCGCAGCTGCTGCTACGACATGGTCTACGGGTCCCGGCCCACGGCATTCATGCGCTGGGCCGCCCGGGAGGCGGCCTGGGCGGTCGCCGACGGGCTGGGTATGCTGGTGGAGCAGGCCGCCGAGTCGTTCTATATCTGGCGCGGGGTGCGGCCCGCAACGCCGCCAGTTATTCACCAGTTGCGCGAGACCATCGAGGCCGCCTGACCTGGTGCCGTTCAGCTATGGGCTTCCAGCGCGGCGATGTGCCGATCCTTGAGCTTGACGTAGTTGGCCGCGCTGTACTCGAAGAAATCCAGTTCACTCTGTTTGAGCGCGCGCATCTCCACCGCGGGACTGCCGCCGTAGAGAAATCCGCTGCGCAGGCGTTTACCCGGGGTGACCAGGGCGCCGGCGGCGATAACAACCTCGTCTTCCACTTCGGCGCCGTCCATGACGATCGCGCCCATGCCGACCAGCACCCGATCGCCGATCACACAGCCGTGCAGGATGGCGCGGTGGCCCACGGTGACGTCGCGGCCGATCTGCAGGGGCCAGCCGTCCGGCGTATAGGGCCCGGCGTGGGTGACGTGCAGGATACTGCCGTCCTGCAGGCTGGTTCGTGCGCCGACGCGAACACTGTGCACATCGCCCCTGACGGCTGCCTGCGGCCAGACGGAAACATCGTCCCCCAGCACCACATCTCCCAGCACCACCGCGGTTGGATCGATGAGTACGCGCTTACCCAGCCGCGGCGCCGTAGCGCCAAAACTGCGCACGCTGGATGAGGTGTAGTGTGGCAAGGGCTTGCCCTCTTATGGACGCGACACTGCTACAATAGACATCTGGTGGCAGCCTGGCCAGAGCAGTTGCGTGGAGAATGGTTATGCAGGGCAAGCGACCTCGCCGATTTATCGCCGGTGCAGTGTGTCCGCGCTGCGCCAGGATGGACAAGATCGTGCTGGACCCCGAAACGGACCGGCGGTTCTGCGTGAGCTGTGGCTTCAGTGAGGAGCGTCCTTCGGCACCCGCGGCGGCGGAGCTTGCCACCCGAGTGAGCCGCGCCGCCGCGCGCCGCAGGGATACTCCGCCCCAGGTATTGAACCTCACAGACCCCGCCGCGGATGACGACCGCGACTGACGGCCACACGATACCAGGCGCAGGCCCGGCACACGTTGCACAGGACCGCTGGCGAGGGCCACGAGTGCCTCCAGCGGCCGCTTCCCGGGGCAGCAGCAACATCGCGCGCAGCAAGCATCGATTGACGCACGTCATATGCTTTTGGCCATGAGTTCGGCTATAATTCGCGCGCTCATTTCGTGCGGCCAGGCGTCGCACCGCTGAGAAATGCCATTCCACTGGTAGTTCCAAACACTCGGGGCGCCCCGGCCGAACATCACGGTGCTCGCGAGGGCTTCAAACACGCTTCCGGGTTCGGCGGATGCCGGGGATTTCACGCCTGGAAATATCGGGACGGTACAACAGGTATTACTGAATGGAGACACGGTACATGTCTTTTCAAGCGACGCGGTTGTGCCGGCTTGCGCCGGGTCTGGCGCTGGCCCTGCTGAGCACCGCGACCCTCGCCGGCGAAGTGAACCAGATCAATATGTCGCCTGGCGTCACCGAGGTGGGCCGCCAGATATACAACCTGCACATGACACTCCTCGGCATTTGTACGGTTGTCGGGATCGGCGTTTTCGGGGTCATGTTCTACTCCATCATCTATCACCGCAAATCGCGCGGTGTAAAACCCGCCACCTTCCACGAGAGTACCCGGGTCGAGATTCTCTGGACGATAGTGCCCTTTTTCATACTGATCGGCATGGCGGTTCCGGCCACGTCCACCCTCCTCGATGTCTACGACACCGACGACGCCGAGCTGGATATTCTCGTGACCGGCTATCAGTGGAAGTGGAAGTATGAATACCTGAACGAAGATGGGCAGAACGTCAGCTTTTTCAGCAACCTGCGCACGCCGCGGAGTGAAATCTACAACACTGCGGACAAGGGCGAGCACTATCTTCTCGAAGTGGACGAACCGCTGGTGCTGCCCGCGGATACCAAGGTGCGGTTTCTGGTTACCGCCAACGATGTCATTCATTCCTGGTGGGTGCCGGCGCTGGCGGTCAGGAAGGACGCCATTCCGGGGTTTATCAACGAAACCTGGGCGCGCACCAGCCAGGAGGGCATCTACCGCGGCCAGTGTGCGGAACTGTGCGGCAAGGACCACGGTTTCATGCCCATCGTGATCAATGTGGTGAATCGGGAAGAGTACGGCCAATGGATGGCGAGCAAGCAGGCCGAAGCTGCCGAGGTCAGGGAACTGCAGCAGCAGACTTTCACCATGGATGAGCTCATGGAGCGTGGCCAGGCGGTGTACGAACGCAATTGCCAGGCCTGTCACGGTGCGAATGGCGAAGGGGGTGTGGGTACTGCCATCGCAGGGAGCCCCGTCGCCACCGGTGACGTCGAGGAACATCTCGATATCGGCATCAATGGTGTTCCCGGCACCGCCATGCAGGCGTTCGGCGGCCAGCTCAACAATGTGGAAATGGCGGCTGTTCTGACATACCAGCGCAATGCCTTCGGCAACAACATGGGCGACATGGTGCAGCCGATCGATGTCTACAGGTACAAGGAAGGTTAACTGGAGGAGTTAACGATGGGAGATCATCATCACGGTCCCGCCAAGGGCCTGGGAAGGTGGCTGTTCACCACCAATCACAAAGACATTGGCACGATGTACCTGTGGTTCTCATTCGCCATGTTTCTGCTGGGCGGGTTTTTTGCCATGGTCATCCGCGCCGAGCTTTTCCAGCCCGGCATGCAACTGGTGGAGCCGGCGTTTTTCAACCAGATGACCACGCTGCACGGCCTGGTCATGGTGTTCGGCGCGATCATGCCCGCCTTTGTGGGGCTGGCCAACTGGTTGATCCCGATGATGATCGGGGCGCCGGACATGGCGCTGCCGCGTATGAACAACTGGAGCTTCTGGATCCTGCCGCCGACCTTCCTGTTGCTTGCCTCCACGCTGTTCATGGAAGGCGGGGCGCCGGCCTTTGGCTGGACGTTCTACGCGCCGCTGTCGACTACCTATGCGCCGCCGTCGGTGACCTACTTCATCTTCTGCATCCATGTCCTGGGGCTCTCCTCGATCATGGGGTCGATCAATATCATCGCCACGGTGATGAACATGCGTGCTCCCGGCATGACCTACATGAAAATGCCACTGTTCGTGTGGACATGGCTGATCACTGCGTTTCTGCTGGTTGCCGTGATGCCGGTGCTGGCGGGCGCGGTCACCATGATGCTGATGGACATCCACTTCGGTACGAGCTTCTTTTCCGCCGCCGGTGGCGGCGATCCGGTATTGTTCCAGCATGTATTCTGGTTCTTCGGCCACCCGGAGGTGTACATCATTATCCTGCCGGCCTTTGGCGTGGTGTCACAGATTATTCCGGCGTTTGCGCGCAAGCCGCTTTTCGGCTACGACTCCATGGTCTACGCGACCGCCTCGATTGCGTTTCTCTCCTTAATTGTCTGGGCGCACCACATGTTCACGGTGGGTATGCCCGTCGCGGGCGAACTGTTCTTCATGTACGCGTCGCTGCTTATCGCGGTGCCGACAGGCGTCAAGGTGTTCAACTGGATTACCACCATGTGGCGTGGCGCGCTGAGTTTCGAGACGCCGATGCTGTTCTGCATCGGTTTCCTGATCCTGTTTACCATTGGCGGCTTCACCGGGCTGATGCTGGCCATTGCGCCGGCCGACTTCCAGTATCACGACTCCTACTTCGTTGTCGCGCACTTTCACTACGTCATGGTGGCGGGAGCGGTATTTTCCATGACGGCAGCGGTCTACTACTGGCTGCCCAAGTGGTGCGGCAGAATGTACAACGAGGCCATGGGCAAGACCCACTTCTGGATTTCGTTCATCGGCTTCAACCTGACATTTTTCCCGCAGCATTTTGTCGGCCTCGCCGGTATGCCGCGCCGCATCCCCGACTACGCGCTGCAATTCGCGGATTTCAACATGATGTCCAGCATCGGCGCTTTTATTTATGGCGCGTCGCAATTGTTGTTCCTGTACAACGTCATCGCGACCATCGTTGCCGGCGAAAAAGTGAGTGACGAGAAAGTATGGGAAGGTGCCGAGGGTCTTGAGTGGACGCTGCCCACGCCGGCGCCCTACCACACTTTCGAGACGCCGCCCAAAGTAGATATGGCGCACGCGCACACCTGACAGGTACCTGGAACCCGTGATACGACTCAGCGCCAATCCAGCTTTCGATACCGCCATCAAACTGGTGGCGGTCGCGGCGGTCATGTTTGCATTTGTGTTTGTCGTGATGGTGCCGCTGTACAATGTGTTGTGCGATGCCCTCGGCATCAACGGCAAGACTTCCGGGCAGGCTTATACGTCGGTACAGACCGGTATAGATGAGAGTCGAGAGGTCACCATGCAGTTTATCGCGACGAACAACGACGGTATGCCCTGGGAGTTCCGGCCCACGGATCGTGTCATGGTAATCAACCCGGGCGCCGTCAACGACACCGTGTTCTATGCACGCAATCCCCTGCCGCGGGACATGGTGGCACAGGCGATACCCAGTGTGTCTCCGTCGCGCGCGGCGCAGTATCTTCACAAGACCGAGTGTTTCTGCTTCAACCGGCAGCCGCTGGCCGGACGCTCATCGGCGGAGATGCCTCTGCAATTTATCATTGATCGCGATCTGCCGAGGGATATCACCACCATCACTCTGTCCTACACGATATTCGATGTGACTGAAATGGCGGGCGCGGACATCGCCAGCCGCTGATGCGCGCTTTTGTATAGGCTGCGCGAACCCACCGGAGAAGGAAAATGAGTAGCCCGACTTCCACAGAGTACGAAAAATACTACGTACCGGAGAAAAGCAAGATGGCCGTGTGCGCGACCATCGGTCTCATTCTCAGTATTTACGGTGCCGCCAGTGTCATGAACGACATGACCTTTGGCGACCCGAACGAGACTACCGCTTCCTGGACAATCTTCCTTGGCGGACTCTTCTTTTTCGTGGGTACGCTGTTCTTCTGGTTCAGGATGGCGATTCGGGAGAACCTGGCCGGACTTAACAGCGCGCAGCTCAAGAAATCCTATAAGCTCGGGATGTTCTGGTTCATTTTTTCTGAAGTAATGTTTTTCCTCGCGTTTTTTGGCGCCCTGTTTTATGTGCGCAATCTGGTCGGCCCGTGGCTTGCCGGGGAGGGTGTCGGGCGCATGAACGATCTGTTGTGGGAGGGCTTCGAATTCTCCTGGCCCATGATGCAGACGCCACAGGAGGCGGTTGGCGGTGCCGCCGAGCAGCCGATGGCGAACAACGGCTCTTTTGCCAGTGCCGAAACCAGCATGTCCTTTGCGGATGCACGCGCCTGGTACGCCTGGCTGCCGCTGTGGAACACGCTGATCCTGCTGAGTTCCAGCGTGACCTGCCATATCGCGCACCTGGGATTACTCGATGGCAACCGCAAGAAGTTCAATCTGTGGCTGGGCATAACCGTGCTTATGGGCGCGGTTTTTCTGTGCCTGCAGGTATTCGAATACTACGAGGCCTACGCCCATTTCGGCCTGACGCTTAATTCGGGTATTTACGGATCGACGTTTTTCATGCTTACCGGCTTTCACGGCTTTCACGTGTTCATGGGCATGACCATGCTGGCGATCCAGTTGATCCGTTCGGTGCGCGCCGGGCACTTCACTCCCGACGACCATTTCGGCTTCGAGGCATCGAGCTGGTACTGGCACTTTGTAGACGTGGTCTGGGTATTCCTGTTCCTGTTTGTCTATATTCTGTAGGGGCGGCATGAGTCGCGGGGGCGTTACAGCGCCGCCCGGAGCTTTGATATACAGGGATTAACGCGGCGCGGGTCTGTGTTCGCCCGCGGTGTTTGCGCCAGTCAGGAGGCCGCTCCCGACTCCGTCGTTTCCGCTGAATTCCCCGGCCCCGGGTCCCATGGATTGCGGTGACCGAGTTTTCCCGTGGCGACCCCGTAGACGAGCAGTGTCGCCAGAGCTATTGCCAGAGTCAGCCTGACGCCGAGGGAGTGGAAGGTTCGCCGGCTGTTCTTGTCACCCTGGTCGACCATCAGGTAGTAGAATCCGCTGCCCAGGCTCGCGACCAGAGCCACCATGAGGATGACGATTGCGGTTTTTAACAATGCACAGCTCCACTGAAGTTCCGCGGTATTATAACCAGTTGTTCGCCGGGCTTTATTGCGCCCACCGCTGTCGGCGGGTATGCGTTGAACACTGAACTGTCCTTTCAGCCCGACTGGCGCATGACCCTGTTTGTGGCGCTCATGGTGCCACTGATGGTCGGCCTCGGTTTCTGGCAGCTGGCGCGCGGCGGTGAAAAAGCGGCACTGGCCGCGGACTTTGCCGCCAAACAGGCCCGGGCGCCCGTCCCCCTCACCCGGTTGCAGGACTTCGACGAGGAGGCGCTCGCCTATCTGCCGGTGCGCGCCGTGGGCAGTTTTCGCAGCGGGCGCTATTTCCTGCTCGACAATCGCACCCGGCAGGGCCGTTTCGGCAATGAGGTCATCGCCGTTTTCGAACCCCTCGGCAGCGACATGGCGGTGCTGGTCAACCGCGGCTGGATACCCGCCGACCCCGCCCGTCGCGAGGCGCCCACGGTGCCGGAGGTAGAGGGCGTTGTCACCATCGAGGGCTATGTCTACGTCGCGCCGGGTGAACCGCTGCTGCTGGCAGAGCAGCGGCTGGAGCCGGGCTGGCCTAAACAGGTGCAGGCGGTGGAGATGGACCTGTTGGCGGAGGCGCTGGGGCGTTCGTTGGGCGGCGGGCTGTTTGGCCACCCGGTACGGCTGGAGGCGGACAGCCCCGGCGCGCTCGCCGCGGACTGGGAGGTGGTCAACGTCAGTCCCGAGCGGCACACCGGCTACGCGGTCCAATGGTTTACCATGGCAGGGGTCCTGACGCTGATATACATTGTCTACAGTTCGCGTCGCGCCGGCTCCGGGGGCACGCAATCCTGAGAGGAGGACAATGACAGACTCGCAGTCCGACAACAGCCGCCTGGTGCTGCTGCTGATCGTGGGCATACCCCTCGCGGTGATCCTGGCGGCCACGGCGCTGTGGTACATGGCGTCGCGGGGCGACGTCGATCTCCTGAATGCACTGGGGACCGCCAATCGCGGCACGTTGATACAGCCGCCGCGGCAGATCGACGGGGTGGCGCTGTCGGACGCCGCCGGCGCGCCCTCCCCCTATGCTTCGCTGGAGCCGCGCTGGAGCCTGCTCGTGCCCGGCGGCGATACCTGCGGCGCTGTCTGCGAGCACCGTCTCTGGCTCACGCGGCAGATTCACATGGCCATGGGCAAGGACATGGACCGCCTGCGGCGGCTCTACGTCAGCGCAACCGCACCGGACGCAACGCGCCTCACGGTCGACCGGCTCAGTGACGATCGGCCCCCGCCGCCGGACTTTGCTACTCTGCTGGCCTCGGAGTATCGCGGCCTGGTGGCGCTGCGTATGGCACAGGGGGGGACCGAAATGCTGTTTCCGGAGTGGCGCACCGACCCCGACACATGGTATCTGGTAGACCCGCGAGGCTGGATCATGATGTCCTACAATAGTGAAGACAGCTACAAAGAAGTGATAGCCGACTTGAAATTCCTGCTGAAAAATTCCAGGGGCTGAGTTTACGATGACAGACACGGTGCAGACACAGCCCGCCACCTGGCGCGATTACAAGGAGCTGACCAAGCCCAATGTCGTGCTGCTGATGATACTGACATCGGCTATTGGAATGTTTATGGCGGTTCCCGGTATGGTGCCGCTCGATGTGCTGGTGCTGGGCAACCTCGGTATCGCACTGTGTGCCGCTTCCGCCGCCACGGTCAATCACCTGGTGGACCAGCGGGTCGACCTGAAAATGGCCCGCACAAGCAATCGTCCGCTGGCCCGCGGCCGTGTCGGCAACCGGCATGCCACGCTGTTTGCCCTCGCCATGGGCGCCACTGGAATGGCGATACTGCTGGTCTGGATCAACCCGCTGACGGCGTGGCTGACCCTGGCTTCACTGGTGGGCTACGCGTTCGTCTATACCATGTTCCTGAAACGCGCCACGCCCCAGAACATCGTTATTGGAGGGCTGGCCGGAGCCGCGCCGCCACTGCTCGGCTGGACCGCGGTAACCGGAGAGATTCACGGGCATGCCCTGCTCCTGGTGCTGATCATCTTCGCCTGGACGCCGCCGCATTTCTGGGCGCTGGCCATTCACCGCCGGGAAGAATACGCCGCGGCGGACATCCCCATGCTGCCGGTAACCCACGGCGTGGCGTTCACCAAGCTGCATATCCTGCTGTACACCGTCATCATGTTCGTGATCACGCTGTTGCCCTATGCAACGCGCATGAGCGGCCCGCTCTATCTGCTCGGGGCGGTGGTGCTCGGGGCCGGATTCCTCTATTGGGCGGTGGAGCTGTTGCGCGGCAAGAATGCCGATGCGCCGATGGCAACCTTCAAGTACTCGATCATCTACCTTGCGTCACTGTTCATGGTGATGCTTGTCGACCATTACCTGTTTCCGGTAAGCACCCTGTGAGCCAATCCCGCAACATCAAACTGACGGTCGCGATCCTCCTGGGTGTCATACTGCTGCTGGTCGCCGGCTTCGTGTACAGGGTCGCCGGGGACCGCACGCCGTCGCCCGGTGAGTTGCAAGCCGATGGATTTTACCTGCTCGATACACCGCGCAGCTTCGGCGAACTGGACCTGGTCGATCACCGCGGCCAGCCGTTTACCCGGGAACGCCTGCAGGGGCGCTGGAGCCTGCTGTTCTTCGGGTTTACCTACTGTCCCGACATATGTCCGACGACGATGGCCCTGCTTGACCGTTTCGTGGCGTCACTGGAGGAGAGCGAGGTGGAGGATACCCGGGTGTTCATGGTCACGGTCGACCCCGCCCGGGACACGGTGGCACAGCTCGCTACCTACGTCCCCTATTTCAACGAGTCATTCACCGGTGTCACAGGCGAGTTTCTCGACATACACCGCTTTGCGACCGCCCTCAATATTCCCTTCCGCAAGGAGGCGGGTGCGGGGGATGACTACCTGGTAGACCATGGTGCCAATATAGTACTGATCAACCCGCGGGGTGATTACCACGGGTTTTTCAGGGCGCCTCTGGACCGGGCCGCCATGCTGCGGGCGTACCGTGGCGTCCGGGCTCGATGGGAGCAGGCCGGCCACTGAGTCAACCCGAGATCAGTGAGTACTTACCAATAGCTTTTCAGCCAGATTTCGCGGATCGGTGTTGTCGTCCACGGCGCGCTCCAGGCGCGCGTCGAGATCCGCTCCCACACGCGCTGTGACCGTTGAAAGCATGTCATCGGCCAGAGTCCGTTCTGATTTGGCTCTCAGTTCGCGGCGGATTCCACTGCAGCGCTCTCTACAGCAGCGACGTCGCCGGAATCGGTGTCAGCGGCCTGGGCGGACAAGGCGAGACCGGCAAGCACAAGACCGGCGAGAATCGGGAATTTCATGGCGTACCTCCTAGTGGGTGTTACCCAAGTGTTACCATAGTAACACCAAGTGTGGGTTTTACTACTCATATGTATACAAATATACGCGAGTGAACCCATTCCGGTTCAAATATAATGTTTTTTTGGTCCTCGAAAGAAGAATAAAAGCGACTTTTCGGCAAGTTTTTCCGGCATATAGCGGATTTTCGGGCGAAGGTAACACTGTTTTGAGAAAAAGTAACAAAATGCCGGCCCTTTCCCCGGACCCAGGCGCCACCGGAGTCGCCGGTGCCCGGGCGCGTGGCAATTTGCGGGGGAATCCGCTTTAATGCCGGGGTCGCGGCCACGACGAGCCATCGGCGAATAAACCCGCGAACCCACATGACTCATTAGCCGACCGCCTATGTCCAATGAATCCGCTCCCCTCGTCCTGGTCGACGGCTCCTCCTACCTCTACCGGGCCTTTCACGCGCTGCCCATGCTCACCACTTCCGACGGCAGCAACACGGGCGCGGTCAGGGGGGTCATCAGCATGCTGCGCAAGCTCGTCACCGAGTATCCCGACAGCCCGGTCGCCGTGGTGTTCGACGCCAAAGGCAAGACCTTCAGGGATGAACTGTTCGCCGAATACAAGGCCCATCGCCCGCCCATGCCGGAGGAGCTGGTGGAGCAAATCGAACCTATCCACGCCGTGGTGCGCGCCATGGGGCTGCCGCTGATCTGTGAGTCGGGCGTGGAGGCGGACGACGTCATCGGCACACTGGCGCGCCGGGCCAGCGAACAGGGCAGGGACGTGGTCATCTCCACCGGCGACAAGGACATGGCCCAGCTGGTGGACGAGCACATCACGCTGGTCAACACCATGACCGAGACAGTGCTGGACGAAGCGGGGGTCCGGGAAAAGTTCGGCCTGCCTCCGTCTCTGGTCGTGGACTTGCTGGCGCTCATGGGAGACAAGACCGACAATATTCCGGGTGTGCCCGGCGTGGGGGAGAAAACCGCCCTGGGACTGCTGCAGGGGATCGGCGGCCTGGACGACATCTACGACAACCTCGACGGTGTGGCGAAACTGTCACTGCGGGGCGCCAGGAGCCTGGGTGCCAGGCTGGCGGCGGAGAAGGACAGCGCCTATTTGTCCTACCAGCTCGCGACCATCAGGACCGACGTGGACCTGCCCCTGGAGCCGGCGGAGCTGGCCAATGCGGAAGCCGACAAACAGGCGCTGGTGGACTGGTTCAGGCGCCTGGAGTTTCGCGGCTGGCTGGACGAATTGCTGGGCGAGGGCGAGACGCCCGCCGGCGGCGCGGCGGCGGCCGATGGCGACTACGACATCGTCACCGACGAACAATCATTGCAGGCATGGCTGGACAAGCTGGCACAGGCCGACCTGTTCGCCTTCGATACCGAAACGACGAGTCTCAACTACATGCAGGCGCGCATCGTCGGGGTGTCATTTGCCGTCGAGCCGGGGGCGGCGGCCTACGTGCCGCTGGCGCACGATTATCCCGATGCGCCGGTGCAACTCGACCGGGACAGCGTGCTGGAAAAACTGCGGCCTCTGCTGGAGGACGAGGGCCGGGCCGTGGTCGGCCAGAATCTCAAGTACGACGCCAGCGTGTTGCGCAACCACGGTATCGAGCTGCGCGGCATACGTTTCGATACCATGCTCGAATCCTACATACTGGACTCGACGGCGACGCGTCACGATATGGACAGCCTGGCCCTGAAATACCTGGGCCGCAAGACCATTCACTTCGAGGACATCGCGGGCAAGGGCGCCAAACAGCTCACCTTCGATGCCGTGCGGCTTGAAGAAGCCGGCCCCTACGCCGCCGAGGACGCCGACGTCACGTTGTGCCTGCACCGCGAGCTGTGGCCGCGGCTGGAGAAAATCGCCGGCCTGCGGTTCGTATTCACCGACATAGAGATGCCGCTGGTGCCGGTGCTCTCGCGTATGGAGCGCCGTGGGGCGCTGCTGTCCAGGGACCTGCTGCACAAGCACAGTGGGGAGCTCGGCGAGCGCCTGGAGCAACTGCAGCAGCAGGCCTACGACATGGCCGGGCAGGAATTCAACCTCGGGTCGCCCAAGCAACTGGGAGAAGTCCTCTTTGAGAAACTCGAGTTGCCGGTAATCCGCAAGACACCCAAGGGCGCGCCCTCCACCGCCGAGGAAGTGCTGGCGGAACTCGCGCTGGACTACCCGCTGCCCAAACTGCTGCTGGAGTACCGCAGCCTGAGCAAGCTCAAGTCCACCTACACCGACAGACTGCCCATGATGATCAACAGCACCACCGGGCGGGTGCACACCTCCTACCACCAGGCGGTAACCGCCACCGGCCGGCTCTCCTCGTCGGACCCGAATCTGCAGAATATCCCGATTCGCACGGAGGAGGGCAGGCGTATCCGCCAGGCGTTCATTGCCCCCCCGGGCTATCGCATCGTGGCGGCGGACTACTCGCAGATCGAGCTGCGCATCATGGCGCACCTGTCCGGTGACGAGGGGCTGCTGGGGGCGTTCAACGAGGGCCAGGACGTGCACCGCGCCACCGCGTCGGAGGTGTTCGATGTCGCCCTGGACAAGGTGTCCGCGGAACAGCGGCGCAAAGCCAAGGCGATCAACTTCGGGCTGATCTACGGCATGTCCGCTTACGGGCTGGGGCGGCAACTGCATCTGGGTCGCAACGAGGCGCAGGCCTATATCGACCGCTACTTCGAGCGCTACCCCGGTGTGGCGGCGTACATGGAGCGCACGCGGGCGCTGGCGCGGGAGCAGGGCTATGTGGAAACCCTGTTCGGCCGGCGGCTCTACCTGCCGGAAATCAACGCGCGCAACAAGATGCGTGTACAGGCCGCCGAACGCACCGCAATCAACGCGCCCATGCAGGGCACGGCCGCCGACATCATCAAGAAGGCCATGCTCGCGGTGGACGACTGGCTCGAGCACGACAGCGCGGACGCCCGCATGATCATGCAGGTTCACGACGAACTGGTCTTCGAAGTGGCGGCGGATCGGGTCGCGGCGGTCAGCGATGAGATCTGCCGCCGCATGGCCGGGGCCGCGGAACTGGCGGTGCCCCTGCTGGTTGAGGCCGGGGCGGGCAACAACTGGGACGAGGCGCACTGAGACGGCGGCCAACCTTCCGCGAGCGGCATTCACGGGGTATTGCCACTGCCGTGGAATTTCCGGGGATCGTGTAACGCGAAAAGCCAACGCGGAAACTTGCACCACCCGAGTGAACTTTTGGCCAACACGGCAGTCCCATTGGCTGTGGCGATCGTTATTCCCAGTAACGAACGCTACACCCCCAAGTGGCTATCTCCGTGGCCACACAAGTGAGTCTCTTGTTCCCAGAGACCCCTAGGTGTCCCGGCCGGCTTCCGATTGGAATCGGCCGGGTTTTTTCGGGCGGTCAATCCTCGTCGTAGACACTGGCGTCTGTCAGCCAGGCATTCAACACGCCGACCAGCTCCTCGTGGCCCTCGTGCTTCAGTGCGGAAAAGAGCTGCGCGCTGACCGCTTCCTGGCCGGCCAGCGCCCGGCGCAGGTCGAGGAGCGCCTGTCGTGCCGGCCCGCGTCCCAGCTTGTCCGCCTTGGTCAACAGGATGTGTACCGGCATGAGTGCGGCGGCGGACCAATCCAGAATCTGCCGGTCGACCGGCTGCAGGGGGTGGCGTACGTCCATGAGCAGGATCAGCCCCCGCAGGCTCTGCCGGTGCTGCAGATAGCTCTCCATCTGGCGCGTCCAGGCCTGTTTCACTCGCTGGGGCACCTTGGCGTAACCGTAGCCGGGCAGGTCCACCAGGCGCTGGCGCTCGCTCAGTTCGAAAAAATTGATAAGTTGCGTCCGGCCCGGCGTGCGGGAGGTTTTTGCCAGCTTGCGGTTGCCGGTCAGGCTGTTGATTGCACTCGATTTTCCGGCGTTTGAGCGGCCGGCGAAGGCCGCTTCCCACCCGCTGTCGTCGGGGCACTGGGAGACTTTCGCGGCGCTGGTCAGAAAGCGCGCGCGGCGGTAGTTGGGCGCCGTCGGCGCGGCGACGGACGGCTGCTGTGTCATGGAGCGTCGCCTTTGTAGGTACGGCTATGTCGTATATAATGCCACAGCTCTTTCCGACGGTTACCCCCTGCGGCCGCTCGGGTTAACCAAACTCACCGAGGTTGTGACCATGAAAATGTTTTTCGCTGTTTTATCGATGTGCCTGGCCGCGACGGCCTGGTCCGCGGAGGCGCCGCCGAAATACCAGTCCGCCTGCTTTGCCTGCCACTCCACCGGCGCCGCCGGCGCGCCCAAGACCGGTGATGCCGCCGCGTGGGAGCCGCGTCTGGCCAAGGGGATGGATGCGCTGCTCGAGTCGATCAAGAAGGGCATGGGCGGTATGCCCCCCGGCGCCCTGTGCAATGATTGTACCGACGAGGAGTACAAGGCCCTGATCGAGTACATGGCTGCGCCCGCCGAATAGGGCGTGCCACACTGACGTCACCTGGAATAGTCATGAAAAATACCGTCTTGCTGCTCGGCCTCCTTCTCGCCTGGGCACCCGGCGCCTTTGCCGCCGAAACCAAACCCACCGGGGATCCGGAGGCGGGCGAGGCGCTCACAGCCACCTGCGTGGCATGCCACGGCGCCGATGGCAACAGTGCCGCGCCGTTTCCCAAACTGGCGGGGCAGGGCGAGAAATACCTGTACAAACAGATGCGGGACATCCGCGACGGCGCCCGCCAGGTGCCGACCATGGTCGGCCAGGTGGACGACAAGACGGATCGGGAACTGGCCGATATCGCCGCCTACTATGCCGCCCAGTCGCGCACACTGGGGCAGACGGATCCCGACCTGGCGGCACTGGGCCGGGAGGTTTATCGCAGCGGTGTCGCCGAACGCAATGTCGCGGCCTGTATCGCCTGCCATTCGCCCACCGGCAGCGGCAACGCGCCCGCGGGCTTCCCGGCGCTATCGGGGCAGCACGCCCGGTACGTGGCCGATCAGCTGCGCGCTTACCAGAAGGGTTACGAAGATCCGGCGGGTCGCACCAACGACGGCGACACCAGGATTATGCGCGCAAACGCTTTTGGACTCAGTAACAAGGAAATCGAGGCCGTTGCCAGTTACGTGGCCGGCCTGCGCTAGCGACGCTGCTGTGAGCCGACGGCCCGCGGCGCGATTACAGTCCGCAGTCACACTGCTTTGGAGAAACTCATGATCAGAAATATCCTGCTGCCTTTCGCGCTCCTGCTGTTCGCCCTGTCATGCTCGGCGCAGGATGAGGGGTCCAGGACCTATGCGGCCGGCACCCATTACGATGTCATCGACCGTCCGGTGGCCAGGACCGCCCCCCGGGACAAGATCGAGGTGGCGGAATTCTTCTGGTATGGCTGCGGCCACTGTTACACCTTCGAACCGATGTTGCAGGAATGGAAGAAAAGTCGTCCCGACGATGTGGCGGTGCGCCCGATACCGGCCGTGTGGCGCGAAGTCATGGAACTGCACGCCCGGGCCTACTACGCGGCCGAGGCCCTGGGCAAACTGGACACCCTCCACCTCGCCATTTTCCAGGCCATGCATGTCGACGGCAAACAACTCAACTCCGAGGCCGAGATTGCCGCGCTGTTTGCCGAGCACGGGGTGAGCGCCGAGGAGTTCGAGGTGTTCAATTCCTTTGGCGTGAGCAGCCAGGTTCGCCAGGCGCTGGCCGCCGCCAAGGGCGCCGGGCTCACCGGCACGCCCTCGATGATGGTCGAGGGCAAGTATCTGATCACGTCCAAGAAAGCGGGTAGCCAGGCCGGCATGCTCGACGTGGCGGAGTTTCTGGTGGAGAAGGAACGGGCCGCGCAAGCCGACTGAACCGCCCGGGAAGGTCGGGAGTCTGCGGCGCAGACTCCTAGATCGACAGCCACTCGGGTACCGGCAGGCCCTTGTTTTCCAGGAACACCGGGTTGAACAGCTTGCTCTGGTAGCGGTTGCCGTAATCGCACAGGATGGTGACGATGGTGTGGCCCGGCCCCAGCTCCCGCGCCAGGCGCACCGCGCCGGCGATGTTGATCCCCGAACTGCCGCCCATGCACAGGCCCTCGTATCTGAGCAGGTCGAACACGTAGGGCAGGGCTTCCTCGTCGCCGATACGCCAGGCGTGATCCACCCGCGCCTCGGCCACATTACCCGTGACGTGGTTGATTCCAATCCCCTCCATGATGGAGCTTCCCTGGCTGGCCTTTACCTCGCCGTGCGTGAAATATTCGTACAGGCCCGCCCCGGCGGGATCGGCGATGCCGATCACCACGTCCGGATTGCGCTCCTTCAGCGTGTTGGAGACACCGGCGATGGTGCCCCCCGTGCCCGCGGCGCAGATGAAGCCGTCCACTGCTCCGCCGGTCTGCTCCCAGATCTCGACTCCCGTGGTGCGCGCGTGAATATCCATGTTGGCGAGGTTGTCGAACTGGCGGGCCCACACCGCGCCGTGTTCCTCCTTGCGCGCAAAGTCCTCGGCCAGGCGTTCGGCGATGTGGATGTAGTGGTTGGGATCGTTGTAGCTGGTCGCCGCCACCAGGTGCAGGTCGGCGCCGAGCAGTTCCAGCGTATCGATCTTCTCCTTGCTCTGGGTGGCCGGCATGACCACCGTGCTGGTGTAGCCCAGGGCGTTGGCCAACAGCGTGAGCCCGATACCGGTATTGCCCGCGGTGCCCTCCACGATGCGTCCGCCCCGGAGAGCTCTCCCGCCTGCTCGGCGGCGCGGATGATGCCCAGGGCGGTGCGGTCCTTGACCGAGCCGCCCGGATTCATGAATTCGGCCTTGCCGAGGATGGTGCAGCCGGTCTGTTCCGACACCTGGCGCAAACGCAGCAGCGGTGTCCTGCCGATCAGTTCGGTAACGTCGGTGGCGCTGTGCACGTTGGCTCCTCCCTGAAACTGTTTACGGAGTATGCCACAGGGCGTGCGGCCGGTCAGGGATTGTCCGTGCCGGGTAGTGTCTCAGTTTCGATTCGTTGCGCGAGCTTGAGTTGGATGTGGCCCACTGGAACCGTGTGGCGACAGGACGTCGCCACCCGAGCCTGGCCATGGATGGCCGCTTTTTGGCGTGTTCCAGTGGGCCACATCCAACTCAAGCGATCCTGGAAGGGTAGAAACCCAAACTGAGACATTACTCCGGTCCGCGCTCGGCCGGATCGTAATTGACCAGGTCGCGATAGCGGTGCAGCAGCGCGCTCAACCCCAGGCCCGCCAGCGAGACACCGCACATCAAATACAGCAGCGGCGCGGGCGTATCCCGCAAATAGGCGCCCACTACCGCGGTGGCGGACGCGGACAGGGCCATCTGGATAAATCCCAGCAGCGCCGAGGCCGTGCCGGCAATGTGCGGAAAGGGGCGCAGCGCCACCGCCATGGCATTGGGCAGCACCAGCCCCATGCCGCTGGCATAGAACACTATGGGCAGGGCGAGTGCCAGCACGCTCCGGGGCAGCAGGGTACCGCCGACGAGCATCGCCGCGCTGGCGCCGGCCACCAGCCCCGCCCCCATCAGCACAATCTGTTCGGGCACGTAGTGGCGCGTCAGCCGCGCGCTCAGTGCGCTGCCCAGCATATAGCCGGCCACCGAGGTGAGGAAAATGGGGCCGAACCAGGCAATCGGCACACCGAGCATCTCGATATAGACGAAACTGGAAGAGGACAGGTACATCAGCAGTCCGGCGTAGATCATGCCGCTGCCGATGGTGGCCGTCAGGTACAGCCTGTTGCGCAGCAGCTCCGCGAAATTGCGTGCGATGGCGGCCGGACGCAGGCTCTGGCTGAAGGGCAGGGTCTCCTCCAGAAACAGCTGGATCAGCGTGATCATCACCGTGCCGTAGAGCGCCAGGAAAATGAATATCACCGGCCAGGGCAGCCACAGCAGCACGACCGAGCCGAGCGTTGGCGCGACGGCCGGCGCCAGGGCCATCAACATGGCGATCAGCGACAGTGCCCGGGCCGCGCGGGTGGGGCCGAATACATCGCGCGCGATGGTGCGCGCCAGGGTGGGGCCCACACAGGCGCCGACCCCCTGAATGAAGCGGTAGACCAGCAGTTCTTCCACACTGCCGGACAGGGCGCAGCCGAGACAGGCACCGACGAACAGTAGAGTGCCGCCGATCAGTACCGGCTTGCGGCCGATGCGGTCCGCCAGGGGCCCGCAGACGAGATGGAACAGCGCGAAGCCCGTCAGGTAGGTACTGAGGGTGAGGTGCATGTAGCTGACATCGGTGTCCAGCGCCACCATCATGCGCGGCATGGCGGGCAGGTACATATCGACGCTGAGCGGCCCGAGGGCCACCAGCGCGGCCAGCAGGGCGAGCAGCCACGGGGAGTCTCGGGACAGGGGGCGCGGTATCACGCTCGTGCTTCAGGAGTATTTGGGGTCAGGTATTTGGGGTCAGAGTAAAAACTACCCATGTTCTTTTGCGGTCCACTCATTTAACAAGCGTCTAACGGCTGAGTTTTTACTCCTGACCCGAATGCCACTTACATAAGACCGTCATCCCCGCGCAAGCGGCGGTCCGGCGCGCCGGGATCTGATTAACCATAACACGT
This sequence comes from Halioglobus sp., assembly GCA_034521205.1. GTDB lineage: Bacteria > Pseudomonadota > Gammaproteobacteria > Pseudomonadales > Halieaceae > Marimicrobium. Next base: position 216,032 of record JAXHMT010000004.1, on the reverse strand, counting down.
TGAATCACCTGGATTCCGGAGTGCCGGACCGCCACCTGCGCGGGAATGACGACATAGACCAATTCACGCTTAAGTAAGTGCTATCGTACTCTGACCCCAAATAGTCCGTCGGAGCCGGTCGGTTATTTTTCGAACTGCATCACCGTCTTCCACCACAGCTTCGGCAGCAGGGCGCGCCACAGGTACAGCAGACGTGCCTCCCCCGGGTAGATAATGTCCCGGTTCGCGCGCACACCCTTTTCGATCGCGTCGATCATCTTCTCGGGGTCGGCGAGGCGGCCGCTCTTTTCGCCTGGAGAATACTCCCCGGCGTGTCCGTCTCGATCGTCTGGTCGACGAGGGGCGTGTTGACCGCGGGCGGGCAGACCAGGTGGACGCGCACGCCCGTGGCGCGGATCTCGTTCTGCAGGACTTCGACGTAGGCGTTAACCGCCGCCTTGGTGGCGCAGTAGGCACCCATCTTCGGCACCAGCGCGATGCCGGCGATGGAACCGAAGGCGATGATGCGCCCGCCGCCGCGGGCGGTCATCGCGGGCAGCACCGCGCGGATCATGTAGGTGGTGCCCAGGAAATTGATGCGGAACAGTTTTTCCATGCCCTCGTGGCTGTGTTCCGCCAGCAGGTGGCTGGGCATGAGGGCCGCGGCGTGCACCAGCAGCTCGATGGGACCGAGGGATTCGGCCACCTGCGCGACCTTCGCCTCCACATCGTTCAGGTCGCCGATGTCGCAGCGCAGGGGCGTGATGTTATCCGCCCCGGCGGCGGTCTCTTCCAGCCCCTGTTCGTTGACGTCGAATATCGCCACCACCGCACCCTGCTGCGCCAGGCGCCGCGCCACAATCCGGCCCATGCCGCTGGCTCCCCCGGTGACCAGGGCGACCTTGCCCGCCATCTCGATCATGTTTGCTCCCTTTTGCTGTCCGGTTTTTTGAGGGTGGTCATAGTGCGCTGGCCGCGGTCGCGCGGCAAGTCCCGCAGCGGCCAGTAAAGGTGACTTTTTCAGAACTCGGGGCAAGGCTCGAGTATTTGGGGTCAAGAGTATTTGGGGTCAGAGTAAAAACTACCCATTTTGTTTTGCGGTCCACTCATGTAATAAGCGTCTTATGGTTGAGTTCTTACTCTGACCCCAATGGCACTTACTTAAGCGTGAATTGGTCTATGTCGTCATTCCCGCGCAGGTGGCGGTCGGGCGCTCCGGAATCCAGGTGATTCAACGTGTTGTGGTTAATAGATCCCCGCTTGCGCGGGGATGACGGTCTTATATAAGTGGCATTCTACTCTGACCCCAAATATTTGCCTCAGCCGACTTGGGTGTCATCGGTGATATGCGTCAGTGGCAGGTCCGTGCGCTCGATGACCCGGCGCAGCTCGAAGCTGGAGTGCACGCCGGAGACGCCGGAGATCCGGGTCAGTTTGCCCAGCAGAAACTGCTCGTAGTAGCTCATGTCCGGCACGACCGCGCGCAGCAGGTAATCCGCCGCCTGCCCCGTGACCACGGAACAGTCGGTCACCTCCGGGTATTCCCTGACCTGGGCCTCGAAGGCCTCGAAGCGGTCCGGTGTGTGCCGGTCCATACTGATGCTGATGTAGGCGGTCAGGTTCAGGCCCAGCCGCCCCTGATCGAGTAGCGTGACGTGGCCGCGGATAATGCCCGACTCCTCCAGGCGCCTCACCCGGCGCGAACAGGGCGTGGGCGACAGGCCGACGGCCTCCGCGAGTTCCAGGTTGGTGATGCGGCCGTTCTCCTGCATGGCCAGGAGAATACGGCGGTCGGTGCGATCGAGTTTCATGGATGGCGACTCTGTGATGTTATATTCACAGATAATATTAGAGAAATTATCTTTTTTTTACTACTATATTGGATAAAAAAACCAATATGAGGGCAATATAGTGGTAACTTTGCATACATTCGCTCAACGGTTCGCTCTATACTGTGCATTCCGCTGGACACCCACCGCGCGGCGGGCATCACGGTCCCACCGGCCCGGATGTTGCGGCCGCCGGCCCCACAAGGGCAATCGGCCCGGGTCGCGTGGGGATAGTCACTCGCAGGAACAGTCACAGGAACAGTCACAGGAACAGACACAGGAACAGTCACAGGAACAGTCACAGGAACAGTCACAGGAAAAAAACATGAGCCGTTTTGATCACAGAAAGTACGCACCGTTTCCGCCCGTTGCGATGGCGCAGCGCCAGTGGCCGGACCGGGTCATCGACCGGGCGCCGCGCTGGTGCAGTGTCGACCTGCGCGACGGCAACCAGGCGCTTGTCGAACCCATGACGTCGCGCCAGAAGTCCCTGCTGTGGGATCAACTGCTCAAGATAGGGTTCAAGGAGATCGAGGTCGGCTTTCCCGCGGCGTCGAGCCACGACTACCAGTTCGTCCGGGAGCTGATCGACAACGACCGCATTCCCGGGGACGTCACCGTGCAGGTGCTGACCCAGGCGCGCCCGGACCTGATCGAGAAGACCTTCGAGGCGCTCAAGGGGGTGCGGCGGGCGATCGTGCACGTCTACAATTCCACCTCCACGGTGCAGCGGCAACAGGTGTTCGGCATGGACCGGGCGGGAATCGTCGATATCGCCGTGCGCGGCGCCCGACTGGTGCGGGAATGCGCGGCGCGGTATCCGGCGACCGAGTGGGTTTTCCAGTATTCCCCGGAGAGCTTCACCGCCACCGAGCTGGACTTCGCGGTCGAAATCTGTGACGCCGTGTGCGATGTCTGGCAGCCCACGCCGCAGCGCCCGGTCATCATCAATTTGCCGGCCACGGTGGAAATGAGTACGCCCAACGTGTACGCGGACCAGATCGAGTGGTTCTGCGGCCATGTGCGCAATCGCGAGAGCATGCTGATCTCGCTGCACACGCACAACGACCGCGGCTGCGCCGTCGCGGCCGCCGAACTGGGGGTTCTCGCCGGCGCCGACCGGGTGGAAGGCACCCTGTTCGGCAACGGCGAACGCACCGGCAACATGGATATCGTCACCATGGCCATGAATCTGTACAGTCAGGGGGTGGACCCCGGCTTGCAGCTGGGCCACATGGACGAGATTCTGCAGGTCAGCCGCGAGTGTACCCGGTTGCCCGTGCACCCGCGTCATCCCTACGCCGGGGAGCTGGTGTTCACGGCCTTTTCCGGCAGTCACCAGGATGCCATCAACAAATGTCTCGCCCGTCGCGACGGCGCCGAGCCCTGGGAGGTAGCCGATCTGCCCATCGATCCCGCGGATATCGGCCGCTCCTACCAGGAGGTCATCCGCATCAACAGCCAGTCGGGCAAGGGCGGCGTCGCCTATGTGCTGCAGCGGGATTACGGCCTGGAGCTGCCGCGCTGGCTGCAGATCGATTTCAGTAAAACTGTTCAGGCTTTCGCGGAGGAGCGGGAATCGGAAGTGAGCTCCGGGGATATCTTCAGTCTGTTCGAGGCGACCTACCTGAGCGGCGACGGTCGCTGGCAGCTCGGCGACTACCGGGTGAGCCGCGAGGACGGGGTCGACAAGTTGCAGGCGGATCTGTCGCAGGGTTCCGCGACGCACACACTGACCGGAACCGGCAACGGTGTGGTCGACGCCTTCGTCGACGTCATGGAACGCTTCACCGGCAAGCAGATCGTGCTGGTGGAGTACAGCGAGCACGCCCTCAGCCACAGCGCCGACGCCGAGGCCATCTGTTATATCCAGCTCAATATCGACGGCGAACGCGCCTGCGGTGTCGGGCGCAGCGGCGACATCATCCAGGCCTCGCTGGACGGTATCCTGGGGCCATCAACAGGGCGCAGGCGGCGGAGCAGACCGCGGCAGCCTGAGTTTCCGTCCCGCAAATGCCCGAATCCGAAAAATGGCCGAAATAGTGCCGTGAATCGGTGTGGGGCCGCTCCCGGATGGCCTCTCTCCAGTTCCTGCGGTATGGTTGGAAGATGTAGGGATTTTCGTGGGGTGGGGTCGCGCTCGGGACAATGGACGGGAATAACGAGTCGCCGCAAGACGAGTGCCTGGCGCCGACTGAAGCGCCATTTCACCGAGGCGTTTTCGGGCGACTTGCTGTCGCCTGTGGGCGCCGGCGATGCCCGCGAGCGCGATGAGTGGCGCGAGCGGCGCCAGCGCAACGCCTTTCGCTACATTCTGCTGCTGCTCGCGGCGGTGCTGGTGCCGCTCGTCATTCACAACTTTGTGATCGACGAGCCCCTGCTGGCCTGGGGCACTCTCGCTCTTCTGGGCCTGTTTCTGCTCAACATCGCGATGCTGGGCCTCGGACGCGATATCCTGGCCACGCCGAGGGTCACGCAGACCGTCGCGGTCCTGCTGATCCTGTTCGCCCTGTACCGGGGGCTCGATTACTACGCCTACCTGCTTTTCCCGGTCCTGGCGGGGCTTCCCGTGCTGGTGCGGCCGCGGTGGTCGGCCGGTCTGGCGGTTTTCGCGGTGGTCGTGGCGGCATTTCTGGCGATCCCGGTGGGCGAGCCCGTGGCAATGGTCATTTTCGCCCTCGGCTTGTGGCTGACGTGGCTCATCAGCCACTGGCAGATCTTCGTGCTCAACGAGCAGGCCCGGCGGCTCAAGGGCATGGCCATCACCGATGCCCTGACCGGGGCCTACAATCGGCGTTATCTGGAACTGCGTGCCGCCACGGCCATGGAGGACTGGGAGCGCTATCGCAGGCCCGTCGCGCTGCTGCTCATCGACGTCGATCACTTCAAGCGCGTCAATGACAAATTCGGCCACGCCGTCGGCGACAAGGCGCTGTGCGCCATGGTCGACCTGATGCAGAACCAGGTGCGTCGGGTGGATACCTTCTGCCGCTTCGGCGGCGAGGAGTTCGTCCTGCTGCTCAGCGAGGCGGACGGGGCCCGCGCCTTCGAGGTGGCGGAGAAATTGCGCCAGGCGGTCGCTGCCGCGAGCGTGCTGCCACAGGGGAGAATGACCATCAGTGTCGGCGTCTGCGATGTCGCCCAGGCGAACAGTGTCGAACACTGGCTCAAGCTGGCCGATGCGGCCCTCTATCTGGCGAAGAAAAACGGCCGCAATCGTGTGGAGATGGCTACCGCGCAACCCGTAGCTGTGGAGCCTATCGCCAAGACGGTGCCGGACTGGCGGTAGTGGCCGCGCGCGCGTTCAGGTCGGGTTTTCTGCTGTGCTGTCTGGCGCTGGCGGCGGGCTGCAGCAGCACGACTTTTTTCTACAATCGTCTCGACTTTATCCTGCCGTGGTACATCGACGACTACGCGAATCTCAATCGCCAGCAGAAACGTCATCTCGACGAGTTGCTCGACCCCTTTTTGCAATGGCACCGCACTCGCGAACTGCCCTGCTACCTGCTGGTGCTGGACGAGGTGGAAACCACCCTTGACCGGGAACTGACGGCACAGGACATCGCGGCGCTGTCGCTGGAATTCGAGAAGGCCTGGCAGCGGGTGGAAGCGGAGGCGCTCGGCTGGGCGATCGAGCTGGGCGAGCGGCTGTCCGACGAGCAGATGACGGAGTTTCTGGCGGAGTTGGAGGAGCGCCAGCGTGAGTTGCGCGAAGAGTATCTCGAGCGCGACGACGCGGAGGTCGCCGAAGACAGCTACGACAGGATGGCCGATACCGCCGAGGACTATCTGGGGCGCCTGCAGCCGGAACAGCGCGGGATTTTGCGGACATCGAGCGAGCGTCTGCGGCGCATCGACGCGGACTGGCTGGCGCAGCGGCGCGTCTTCCTCGACCGGCTGGCGGTGGTGCTCGAGCGCGAGCCCGGCTGGCAGAGTCGTTTGCGCGCACTGGTCGCCGCGCGCGACGAACAGTTATCGCCCGGGTACGTCGCGGCGCTGGATCACAACCTGGCCCTGTTGCAGGAGACGGCCGCGAAGGTACTGAACGCGCGCTCGGAGCGCCAGGACCGCCACTTGCGCCGGCGCCTGTCGGGAGTGCGCGGGGATGTGCGCAAACTGGTCGCCCAGGCGGAAGAGGGCGTCGAGACCGGTTGTCGGGCGGCGCCCGTGTCCGTCTGACCCGGCCCGCCGCGGGCGGCCGCCGGCCGGGTGCCGATCGGGGTTTGCGCGCTCAGTCCTCGAACAGGTCCAGTACCGCGCCGCGGCTCGCGCTGGCGGCGTTTCTGGCGAATTTGGCCAGCACGCCGCGGGTATAGCGCGGCGGCGGGCACTGCCAGGCGGCGCGGCGGCGCGCGATCTCATCCTCGGTCACATCGAGGTGCAACAGCTGGCGGTCGGGCGTCGATGGTGACGGTGTCGCCATCCTCGACCAGTGCGATGGTGCCGCCGGCGTAGGCCTCGGGAGCCACGTGGCCCACCACCATGCCCCAGGTGCCGCCGGAGAAGCGCCCGTCGGTGATCAGGCCGACCGATTCGCCCAGCCCGGCGCCCGACCAGCGCGCCGGTGGGGGCGAGCATCTCCGGCATGCCCGGCGCGCCCTTGGGGCCGAGGTAACGCAGCACCACCACGTCGCCCGGGGCGATCCTGTCGGCGAGGATCGCCTCCAGGGCGGACTGCTCGTCGTCGAATACTCGCGCGGGCCCGGTGATGCTCGGGTTCTTGAGGCCGGTGATTTTGGCGACTGCCCCCTCTTCCGCCAGGTTGCCCCGCAGCACCGCCAGGTGGCCCTCCCGGTACAGCGGTTCGGCGACCGGGCGCACCACGTCCTGCCCGTTCAGGGGCGGCAGATCCAGCGCCTCGATGGTTTCGGCGATGGTCCTGCCGGTCGACGGTCATGCAGTCGCCGTGCAGCAGGCCCGCCTCCAGCAGCGCCTTCATCACCAGCGGGATGCCCCCGCCCGATGCAGATCGATCGCCATGTAGCGGCCGCTGGGTTTCAGGTCGCACAGCACCGGCACCTTGCGCCGCACCCGCTCGAAGTCGTCGATGGTCCACTCCACCCCGGCGGCGTGGGCGATGGCCAGGAAATGCAGCACCGCATTGGTGGAACCGCCGATGGCCATGATCACGGCCACGGCGTTCTCGATGGCCTCCCGGGTGACGATATCCCGGGCCCGGATGTCCTTTTTCACCGCTTCCACCAGCACCCGGGCGCTCTCGGCGGCGCTCTCGCGTTTCTCCGCCTCCACGTTGGCCATGGTGCTGGAGAAGGGCAGGCTCATGCCCAGGGCCTCGAAGGCGGAACTCATGGTATTGGCGGTGTACATGCCGCCGCAGGAGCCGGTGCCGGGGATGGCGTTGCGCTCCACGGCGATCAGGCGATCCTCGTCGATGGCGCCGGCGCTGAACTGCCCCACCGCCTCGAACACGCTGACAATGCTCAGGTCCTCCCCCTCGAGATTGCCGGGCAGGATGGTGCCGCCGTAGACGTAGATGGCCGGCACGTTGGCGCGCAGCATGCCCATCATGCCGCCGGGCATGTTCTTGTCGCAGCCGCCGATGACCAGCACGCCGTCCATCCACTGGCCGCCGACGCAGGTCTCGATGCAGTCGGCGATCACTTCCCGGGAGACGAGGCTGTACTTCATGCCCTCGGTGCCCATGGACATGCCGTCGCTGATGGTGGGCGTGCCGAACATCTGCGCGTTGGCGCCGGCGCTCACCAGCGCTTCGGCGGCGGCGTCCGCCAGCGGCTGCAATCCGGCGTTGCAGGGTGTAATGGTCGAGTGCGCGTTGGCGATGCCCACCATCGGCTTGTCGAAATCTTTTTCCGTGTAACCCATGCCGTAGAACATGGAGCGGTTGGGCGCGCGCTCGACGCCCTGAGTGATGGTACGGGATCGTTTGTTGTAGGCCATGAGAGTCTGCTGTCCTGCCGAAAAACCGCGAGCTGGTGTAGCTGCTGTTGCCCCCCGCCGATGGGGCGGGGAGCAACAGGAAGCCAGGCCAGCGACTTTAGCAGAGTCCGCGACGGGCCGCTTGTTTTTGGTCCCGCGGGCGGCGCCCGCCCGCGGGGCGAACGGCAAAAGGTGCCGCCGCCCGAGCGCCGGGCGGCGGCCTTTCCGGTCAGGAGCGCGACGCGAGTTCGGCGCGTTGACGGTAGCGGTTGAGCTCGAGATTGTAGGCCTCGGCGGCCTTGCTCGGCGCGATCGACCAGGCGGTTGTAATTGGGGGCCGTTATCAGCGGTTCCCAGCACTGGAGATACGACTCGATCGTGCCGACGTAGTCATTGGTGGCGTTCTGCGCCTCGTACATCGCCTCTGCGCTGGCGCTGCTGCCGTCGGGGACGGCGGGCGGGGTTTCGGGTAGAGCCCTGGGGCATTCGGCAGTCGCAGTGCCGGCCAGGAGAGTTAGTGCCAGTGCGATCATCGGTTTCATGATGTTACCTCTGTGTCGGTGGTTGTACGCCGCCTTTTCGCGTCGTATGCCGAACAGTACACAGTTTTGATCGACGTACACGCCTTCCTTGATGAATTATTTGTTAAATATAAACACAATATAAACAGTATCTTAGATGGTGCATTCGCAACTGCTCCGCACGCTTGTGTAACATCTGAAGTGTAGATATGTAACATGCGGGGCGAATCGGCCCGTGCCGCGCGATCGCGGTGCGCGACAGCGCTGCGGGGCGTCCGCGCCGGCGATTTTTTGCCTTCCTGCGGTGCCAGGGGACCGCGACAGGGCGCCATCGGCACCAGGGCTGAACCGACGGCACAAAAACCCCACACCACTATGGTGCGCCGCCATTGCCAGGGGGCGCTTTGCGGCGGTGGCCTGTAGCGTCCAGATCCCTAATCGGTGCGTGGTTAATTGCTCCACTGCCGAACTTTGGCCCTGCCCGTACGGGGAGCTAAGGATCAGGGCGGGCAGCCTTCAATCTCCCCGACTCCGACCGAAACGCCTCATGTGAACGCAGGACTCGTGTCCTGTAGGGAGAACATCACCAATCCGCGCCGATGTGGTGTATGTGGTTGGGTAGTTGGATGGCGCCCCCTTAAGCTGTATGGCGGGAAATTACCAATATTGGCTGTTTCTGGGCGGCGTGGGCTAAAGAAAAGCCAGCCGCGGGCCGCTATACAACAGAATTGGGCAGTGATCAGGAGAATAACCGTGCTCAGGCGTTTGCTCGGAAGGCGGCCGATCGGAAATACCGAGAAACCCACGCCCACGCAGCCGGTGACGGAAACGCTGACGCCGGAAGCGCTGCAACAGTTCGAGATGTTTTCCCACCTGCCGTACGAGGACCTGGTTGTCTTTTGGGGCAACCTGTCGCAGTCCGTGCTGCGGCCCGGCCAGCAGCTCTTTGTGTTCGGTGATGAAGACGATGCCTTTGAGTACCTCCTGTACCAGGGCACACTGATTATGGAATCGCCGGATGGGCGCGAGCAGCAACTGCAAGCGGGCAGCGACAGTGCCCGATGCGTGGTGGCCAGCCTGAGACCGCGCAAATACACCGCTACCGCCGCAACATCCTGCACCTGCATCGCAGTACCCTCCAACCTGGTGGCAAAGCTGGTGAGCTCCAGGCTGAATGCCATGGATGGCTCCGCCACTTATCTGGGTGATGATTCTGAACTGGAAGAGGTGAATTACAAGTACTCCGACCTGCCCGGTGTGGCGGAGGTTACCGCGTCTCAGGAAATACAGTCCGTGCTCGATTCCTTTCGAGCGGATCTGGCAGATGACCGGATTCAGCTCACCAGCATACCGGAGGTGGCTCTCAAGGTTCGCAAGGTGATCGACGACCAGACAATTGCCGCAGACGCCATCGCCTCAGTCATCAAGAATGATCCCGTGATTGCGACCAAGTTGCTCAAGGCATCCAATAGTGCGTTTTACCGTGGCCGGGAGCCCTGTGAATCGGTGACTGACGCGGTGGTCCGGTTGGGATTGAAGACTACCCGTCAGCTGGTCATGAGTTTTACCATGCGCGACCTTTTCAAGGCAGAGGATCCAAGGCTCGATACTGCCATGCGCGCGGCGTGGGACCAAACGGTGTATACCGGCGCTATCGCTGCGGTTCTGGCGCAGCTTGCCCGGCGCTTTGAGCCCGAGGAAGCCATGCTGGCCGCGATCCTGAGCAACATCGGCATCTTGTCGGTGTTCAATTACCTTAACCGCTATCCCGATATCTTCGAGAATCCCGCGAAGCTGGATTTTACAGTGAATCAGCTGAAAGCGGAGGTAGGATCGCTTGTGCTGGAACGCTGGGAATTCCCGGATGAACTCGTCGCCTGCGCTCGGGAGGGGGAGTCCTGGGACCGACAGCGGGAAAGCGATGCAGATTTGACAGACCTTGTGATCACCGCGTCGATCCACGCGCAGATAGGGCGGAGAACGATTCCCCGTATTGATCATGTTCCGGCGTGCCAGAGGTTGCTGGGGGATGAGTTGTGCCCGGAATTCGCAATGAAATTTATGGAGGGAGCCAGGCAGGATATCAGGGAGGCGTGGGCTCTGTTCTCGGTCGATTGAACAGCGTCTTCCAGCCGTGTCGGCCGGCGCCCCGGGGCTGACACGGGGATTTTCACGACCCCTGCCAAAAACGAAACTTCTGGTATCGGCGAGTTAACTTCGCCTGCAGATAGACTTCCACGATCTCACCACGGCGTAGGAAATAACATCCGGCGGGAAATCGATGGCATTTACAGGTGCTCATCCAACGATGTCAGTAATTCCGGAGAGTTAACCTGGCAGTAGGCCCTTCACGCGCGGTGCACTCGCCGTCAGAAAACTTTACGCGACGGCCGCTCAGCGACTCCGCCGCGCCGGGCCGGGCGGGCAAGTCACTGAAAGCATGCCGATTACCTGCAAATGGTATAAATTCTGCATTAAATCAGCACCATAAGCCGCCTGTTTTGCCTTTGCGCCACTCAGTCGTAATGTCCGCCCAACAATAATTGCAACGGAGAACTCACCGTGCCTCACCTGCGTCGCCTCGCCGTACTTGCTGTCATCACCTGCGCGGCACACATGCCCGCGGCCCACGCCGTGCTGCTGGATTTCCAGGCGCCCTCCGCCGATGCCGTCATGGGCGAGTCCGTCTCCGTGGACCTCGTCGTGAGCGGCCTGGGTAATTTCTCCCCCGACTCGCTCGGCGCCTTCGACGTGTCGGTGGCCTACGACCCGGTGGTGTTCGCGTTTTCCGGCTATACCCTCGGCGCCTTTCTCGGCGACCTCGGCAGCGCCGAGTCGCTGGACGCGAGCGCGGGGACAGCGGCGGCAGTGTCAATATCGCCCAGGTGAGCCTCCTCGCGGACGCCGACCTGCACGCCCTGCAGCCGGGCGAATTCGCGCTGGCGACACTGGACTTCGATGTGCTCGACCTCGCCATCGGGGCGACCAGCCAGCTCAGCTTCGCCGGCGCCATGCTCGGCGATACGGGCGGCGGCGCCCTGCCCGCGACCAACAGCGGGCCGGCGACCTTCGTGGGCGGCACCGAGGTGCCGAACCCCGGAACCGCGCTACTGTTGCTCGGCGGCCTGTTGAGCCTGCGCGCGGCGCGCCGGCGCTAGATACACTGCACCGCCAGATATCAGATCGAGATAAGAATAGACCGCGACACCGGGAGAACACGCATGCGCCACCTGTCACAAATCCTGATCACAGCGCTGCTGTTGACCTTCGGCCACCACACCTACGCGCAGTGCGCCGGGCCCATCCCCCGGTCGTGCGACGCCAACGGCGACAACGAGGTGAACTCCCTCGATATCGACGCCATCAACGCGGCCAAGGGCTCGCCGTCGACCGGACCCGGCGATGTGCGCGATATTGACCTCGACGGCATCATCACCGTACTGGATGCGCGCGCCTGCGTGGCCATGTGCGACCAGGAGGAGTGTTTCCACGACCCCGATTTCCCGGGCTACGAGCTGGTGCGGCTGGAGGACGGCCCCGACCTGCAGGCGCGTACCCTGACCGCGCTCATCGAGGCACAGCCGGGCACGATCATCGAACTGCCCGCGGGTCTGTTCCATTTCACCAGCGAGCTCAGCATCAGCAAGGACAACATCGTCCTGCGCGGCCAGGGCATGTCGGCCGGTGGCGGCACGGTGCTGAACTTTGCCGGCCAGACTTCCGGGGCGCAGGGCATTATGGCCACCGGCAACAACTTCGTGGTGGAAGACCTCGCGGTGGAGGACACTCCTGGGGACGCCATCAAGATGGTGGGCAGTAACGGTGTCACCGTGCGCCGCGTCCGCGTGGAGTGGACGGGTGGCCCGGACGAGAACAACGGCCCCTACGGCCTCTACCCGGTACAGGCCCGCAACGTGCTCATCGAGGATTCGGAAGTTCGCGGCGCCAGCGACGCCGGCGTGTACGTGGGTCAGTCCGAGATCATCATCGTGCGCGGCAACTACGTGTACGAAAACGTGGCCGGCATCGAGATCGAGAACTCCAAGTTCGCCGACGTGTACGACAACTACACGACCGGTAACACCGGCGGCATCCTCGTGTTCGACCTGCCCGGTCCGCCCGTGCAGGGCGGGGAGGCCACGCGCGTATTCAACAACATGATCATCGACAACAACGAGCCGAACTTCGCGCCCGCCGGCAACATCGTGGGCCGCGTACCCGGCCGGCACCGGCCTCATGGTCATGGCCAACGACGACATCGAGATATTCGGCAACACGATCGAGGGCAACAGTTCCTTCGCCACGCTGACGGTCAGCTATTACTTCGTGGATATCGGCGTCAGCAAACCGACCTACGACCCGGTGCCGGAAAAAGTCTTCGTGCACGACAACACGATGAGCAACAACGCCTACGACCCGCAGGGCGACGCCTCCCTGGTGGGGCTCGTGCTCGGGACGGACCAGGACCATTTCTACGACAGTTCCGGGGTGGGCACCGATGCCGGCCTGCTCCTGGAGTTTCCGGACGGGCTGGCCGAGAGCCAGGCCATCTGCATCGTCGACAACGGCCCGGAAAGCTCCGTGGGACAATTCAATGTCTCGGTCATCCTGCACAGCATCCCCGGGGATATCGCCGCGTCCACGGACCCGGCGCTGTTCAACTGCACCCACGCGTCCCTGCCCGAGATCGAGCTCGAGCCGCCCGTGGATCCCGGGAACCCCGATGGGCCCAACCCGCTGGAACTGTGCGACGTTGCGGGCACGGATATCAACGCCGACGCCTACCTGGCGAACTGCCCCAGCCTCTCGGACTACCGCCTGTTCGCCGACGTGACCAACCCGCTGTCCGACCCGAACGGCGGCGGTGTCATCTACGACCTGAACACGCCGCTGTTCACCGACTACGCCAACAAGTACCGCTTCGTCTTCGTGCCCGAGGGCGGCCAGGCCGCCTACCGCGACACGGAGGTCTTCGACTTCCCCGTGGGCACCATCATCGCGAAGACGTTCACGGTCCAGCAGGACCTGCGCATCGCCGGCAGCCCCGAAGAGATCATCGAGACACGCCTGCTGATCCACCGCAATGAAGGCTGGGCGGCGTTGCCCTACATCTGGAACGCGGCGAAAACCGACGCCGTGCTGACCCCCGCCGGTGGCGTGCAGCCCATCAGCTGGATCGATACAGACGGCAACCCGCGCAACACCAACTACGTCATACCCAACACCAACAACTGCGCCAACTGTCACGGCGAGGACGTGCTGTTGCCAATCGGCCCGACCGCGCGGTCGCTGAACAAGGATTACGCCTACGCCGGCGGCACCGCCAACCAGCTCGAGCACTGGGACGCGCTCGATATCCTGAGCGGTGTACCGGCGGATACAGCCAGTATCCCGACCATCCCCCTGTGGGGCGACACGAGCGCCTCACTGGATGACCGCGCCCGCGGCTATCTCGACGTCAACTGCGCGCACTGCCATGTACCCGGCGGATCCGGCGACACCTCGGGCCTGTACCTGGACTACTTCCGGCCCTTCGGCCCGGAGGTGGGCGAGTGCAAGACGCCCGTCGCCGCCGGCGGCGGCTCCGGCGGCCTGAGTTACGACATCGTGCCGGGCAACGCCGCGGAATCCATCCTGCTGTTCCGGATGGCCTCCAACGAACTGGAGGTGCGTATGCCGGAGATCGGCCGCAGCATCGTGCATACCGAGGGTGTGGACCTGGTCGCCGAGTGGATCGACGCGATGACGCCGGTGGCCTGCGGCACGCCGTAGAATGTGATTGAAGGCCGGGCGCTGTTGAGGTTCAGTCCGGGCCGTCGTCTTCGACCGGCGCCCGCCGAACAGGGCGCGCAGGTTGCGGTGGCGCCAGCGTAACACCGCCTTGAAGACTGCCAGATAGAGCTGCGCGAGCCAGGAAAGCCTGGGCTCGCAGCGCACGCGATCGGTGACGGTGCAGCCGCCCTGCGCAGCCGCTCCTTCTGGGCACGGCCTGAACGGCCTACACGATGGAACAGGATTTCTACAAAGGCCGGCACACCGGCGTGCATGGCATTGATGTCATCGTGACGGACGAGGCGGAGCGGGCTCGTATCCACGCCATCATCTTCGAGGAACTGGTCAACGGCATTGAGCGCGAGGACAGCCTGCAGGCCGATCCCTCGATAGCGTCGCAAGCCACGCGCGCCGGCACTGACAGTGTCATCCTCGGTTGCACAGAAATCGGCATGCTTCTGAACGAAGAGAATGCGGCGGTGCCGCCATACAACACCGACGCCATCCATCGCGAGGCCGCTCTCGACATGGCGCGCGCCTGATTCCTCAGGCGCGCGCTTCCAGGATCATGTTGAACGGGCCTTCGGTGGCCGGCGGACCGACCCGAAACCGCCCGACTGGACGACTTCGCTGATCTTCGCCTGCCCGGCCTGGGCGCCAAGGCCTTCGCCGACTTCCTGGTCTAGCGAGGTCGGCACGCAGATCATGGTCGAGGCATTGTAGTAGATCCGCCCGACCGGGTTCATGTTCTGCTCCGGGGCATCGCCCGCGATCGGCTCGCAGAGCATCCATGTTCCGTCCGGTTTCATGATCTCGTGGATATGCCCGGCCGCGCCGCGTGGATCGCCCATGTCGTGCAGGCAGTCGAACATGGTGACGAAGTCGAACCCGGGTTCCTTGATATCCTTGGCACGGGCCGTCTCGAACCGCACACGGTCGGCCACGCCATGCGCCTCGGCATGCCTGCGGGCTTCGGCGATGGAGCCTTCATGAAAATCGAAGCCGACAAACTCGCTTTGCGGGTACGCCTTCGCCATGAGCAGAGTGGAGAAGCCGACCCCGCAGCCGACATCGGCCACCTTGGCCCCGGCCTTCAGCTTGTCCTCGACCCCGTCGAGGGCGGGAATCCATTCCTGCACGATGCAATTGACACAGTTCGGCCGGAAGAAGGCCCCGACCGAGCAGAACAGGCAGCCGCCGAAATCGCCCCAGTCGACGCCGCCGCCTTCGCGGAAGGCCCTTCGACCTTGTCCTCGCTTTCGACCATGGAGATGGCGAGATCGAAGCCCCCGGCAAGATAGACAGGGCTGTCCTTGACTGCGAAGACCATGGCTTGTTCCGGTGACAGGCTGAACTTGCCCGTGGCCGCATCGTAAGTAACAAAGCCATTCGATGCCTGGGCCAGCGCCCATTCACGGACATAGCGCTCCGTAAGCCCGCCGGCCCGCTCGGCCAGCTCGGCCGGCGTTGCCGGTCCGCCCTCGTGCAGCGCATCGAACAGGCCGAGCCGGAAGCCGATCCGGGCCGTCGGTATGCTCATCGCACCGCCGAGATCGCCAAGCATCTTGCCGACGAATTCGTGCAGCTTTTCCTCATTGAGTTCACTCATTTGCGCGTCTCCCTCTCTTTAAAGACACAGTTCTTTCGTCCGCCCCGCCTAATGGCCGGGCGTGCCGTCCGCAAGGCTTGCGGACCAGTTCCTCTGTTTCGTCCCGCGCCCGCTCCGGGGCGCTCAGTTATTGGCCGTCAGCGGATCGATGATTGTCGGGATCTCGGCGATCCGGGTCACCGGCAGCCGCTCGCCTCGGCATGGGCGTGTATGTCGGCCTCGTCCTTAGCCAGGTAGATACAGAACGTCTTGTCGCCGGCGACATAGCTGTGCTGCCATTGCAGGCCTGTCCGACCGTACTCGCCGCCTGATTGGAGGCACGCGCCGCCCCGCAAAGCTCCACCAGGGACATACCCCCCACACCCGGAACATCGCGTTCTACCAGATAGCGTTTGATCTCTGTCACGATCGCCTCCGCGTTTCGGTAGAGGGAATGTCTCATTCCGCACCGGAAAGGTAAAACCAAAGATTCTATGCAGAACAAAAGATTTTCTTTAAAATAGTTCCCATGTCTGCGACCTCTCATCTGCGTGCTTTCCAGGCGCTTGATCTGGCACTGCGGACCGGCTCGCTCAGCGCAGCTGCCAATCGTCTGGCCATCACCCCTGCCGCGGTCGGCCAGCGGATCCGCACGCTCGAGGATTATCTAGGCATGGAGCTGCTTGTGCGCGGGCGCTCGGGCCTGAAGCCGACAACGGAACTCACAGGCGCGATAGAACATATCCACCAAGCTTTCGACGCGCTGGACCGAGCCAGCGAGGCGCTTGACTTGCAGAAAGTCAACGAGATCCATATCGCGGCCAATTCGGACCTGGCCGAAATGTGGCTATGGCCGCGGCTGGAAAGTTTCTGCGAACGCCATCCCAACATCCAGTTCTGCATCAATGGCGAAGGCGACGTGCCGATGCGAATCGGGCCGGCCGATTGCGAGATCCGCTTCCGCACTTTCGAGGCCGAGGCGCAGAGCGACCTGCTGTTCCGGGACTATCTCGCCCCGGTGACCTCGCCGATCAATTTCGAACGCGTGCGCGATCATGATATGAAGCTCGAATACTTCCCGCTCCTGCACCTCGATTTCTACAAGGAGGATCCCGAGGCGATCAGCTGGCCGGCTTGGTTCAGGCAGTATGGTCACCGCACCTCCGCCTTCGAGCGCGGCATGCGCTACCGCCAGATTTCCCCGGCCCTGAAAGCCATACTCTCCGATGCGGGGGTGATGATCTGCGGACTTGCCTTCCTGCAGGACAATCTCGCCGACGGGCGCATTGTCGCCCCGTTCCCGCTCTCGGCCGGCAGCTGGACCTCGTTCGGCTACATTGCCCGTTTCGCGAGCCGAGCCTGAAACGCCCGCAGATGCGCCGTTTCCGGGCCTGGCTCAACGAAGAAGCGGCAAGGACCCGCGGCCAGCTGGAAGCGCTGGTCAGCCGGGATGCTGCCTGATCGAGTAACCACAGCCAGGCACTCTCCGTGTCCTGTTCCAGTAAGCCTTGTCGTTCCAGGCAGCGACCGATGCGTTGGCTGATCAGCTGAACCAGATCCTCCAACTCGCTTTTGTCCGGCGCCTTGACGCTTTGAAGTCGTGGTGCACGCTCGTCGCGGTAAACATAGGCGCCATCCGCCGAGCGGTTTCCGCGGCCTGGTCAACGGCTTTCGCGAGTGCCAGTCGTGAGCTGCACTACCCATAGACCCATTTTTATGGAAATACGGCCATGAAGACGACGCTGGAACTGCCGGACGATCTGATGCGGAAGTTGCGGATCCGGGCCGCCGAAAGTGACCGCCGGCTCAAGGATGTGGTGACCGAGCTCCTTGAGCGCGGCCTGGAGGCCTCCAACGACAAGCAGGACACCGATCCCTTGCGGGCGTGGCTGAGCAAGCTCGAATTGCGCGCCCGGGACCGTGGTCAATGCGGATGGAATCGACGCACCCGATTTCGAGTGGACGCTGGAAGCCGTTCGCGAGGAGAATCGTCGGCGGCCCCCGCGCCGAGACCCGCGAGCAGGGCGACCTCAGATCCGGAAAGCGTTCAGCACACCGCCCTGGCAGTCGAGTTCCGCGCTTGAGAACGGAACACCATAGCCCCGAGCGCGATCAGGCCGAGGACCACCAAGGTGAAGCTCGGGGCGACCGGCACTTTCGCACGGTGTACGGCTATGCCTCTCGGATGCGTCTCTTCGATGACACCAACGGGGAAGAAGTTCGGCCCTTCGTCCGGGAAAAGGGGCGCGCACCCAAGGTCTCGGACCATGGTTGATTGAGTGCTTCCAGACGCAGATTGTCGATATCCTGTACAAAGTCGTTACTCCCGTCGCCACCCACCTCAACGAAATCGACGTCGACGAACACGTCGAAGAAGGAGTCGAACGTGCCTCACGAACAGCCGCTCGTGTTCCCATACGCGCTGGCTGAACAGGCTAGAACGTTCCACGAAGTTGCGCCCCGGTTCGACCTCCTCGAGGGCGATATCGTCGTACTCGACCGGCAGTACGCCCCCAACAGCAGCTAACTGCGAAACAGGCGCTGCCCGGGCCGCCACGTGTCCGTGAGGTTGTCGAGGTTTGGCGGAAACGTCATGCGCAGAAGCGGGCGGAACTCGCGGTTGATACCGGCGGGGGTGGTGGCGTGGCGCCAGAGCGTCCCGGCGTCTGCCGCCAGCGCAGAGGAGATGGCGAATTCTTTCACGTGTGTTCCATTGCGGGTCTGTCCATAACCTCCCGCGCGGCGGTTGCCCGTGCAACGATTGCGAGGTTACTCCTTTTCCTCAAGGCCGCTAGTCGTTTTCCTCCAGATAGCTGCGCAGCCGGTCGAGGCGCTGCTGCAGCCCGGGCGACTCGGCGAGAGATGGTTCCGCCTCGACCGATTTCAAACACAGCCCGGCATAGTACCGGCCATTGCGAACGCTGCCGCGCCGGTATTCCGTCTCCGCCAGGCCCGCGTTGGCCGACACCAGCACCGTGTCGGGGGGCCAGGCGTTGAGGATCTTCACATACAGCATTTGCGCGTCATCGAGCCTGCCCTTGAGGAGCAGCGCGTCGGCTCTGGCGAGGCGTCGGCTCAGCCAGAGTTTCTTGAGTGGCATGGTCGTGATGAGAACCTGTAGAGCACAACCCCAGACTGGTGGCTATAGCCACTTTCAAGGGTACCCGGGTGGTAAATTGGACGGCTATGAGATTTCTCGAAGCCGTCGGAAAGAGATTTCTGTCCCATGGGCAAAATGATCGACCTGTGGCGAGCGATGTCTGTATTGTCGCGCAAAACGGGAATAAATCAGAGATGCCCTAAGTACAGGATACGCAGAGATATAAACGAGTCATCGATAACAGTACCGGCAGTCATGAAGTCAAAGGAATGCGTCTCAGATGCCGCTCGATGGCCGCGATGACTTTGGGGTGCAGCGGTAGGTTCTCTTGTTCTTCGCGCCAGACCTCCCGAAACCTTACGGCGGTCTCCTTCGCCGTATCGACGACCATTCTGGCGGGCAGCCCGGCCCGGCCGGCAAGATGCTCAAGCTCGTCTTCGCTGAACGCATCAAAGCGCCTGGTGCGACTAAACTTCAATGCCGCCTCCTCATCATCGAGACCGGGATAGGCGATCGTTGACACAAAGTCATAGGCCGGTGCGAGCCGCGCCCTCCGGCGGTCCGGGTAGTAGACGGACCAGTTCTTCACATGCATGTCCGCATTGCCGATCAGCGTGTTGAAGGTCAGTCGCTGGATAAACTCGCGCACATCGTTATCATGGCTCTCCGCCGCGATGACAGTTGCGATGTTCACGGCGCTGGCCTTCTTGTACTTGTCCGCCGGGTAGATCCCGAAGATTTGCGCAAAGTCTTCGCTATGAACGGCGCTCCCGTCGCTCAGCCGATCGAACCGCTCAATCGATAAGGCCTGCCCTTTCAGCGATGCGATCTCTGTCGGCAGCCCGGCGATGGACGCGGTATCGATGAGATCGACCGCCGGGACGTTCATCCCCACCAGACGGGCGAGGGTCATCATCGAGAATTCGTTCTCGGGCACGCCATCGAACTTTTCAGACGGCAGCTTGATGATCCATGAGCCGCCCGTGCCCGATGCGGGAATGGTGAGACCGCCGGTGGCATCGGTCACGGCGGAGAATTTCAGCTGCACGCCCGCCAGTGAGAATCGCATCGCGCGCGCTTCCCGGGCGGCACGCTCCTCATTATCCAGCGCCTGACCGGCATCGGGCGGCCAGGGCTCGCCGTCGGCCGGACGGACGGTAATGGCGCCGGGCAGGTCCCGGCCCAACACCCAGAGCAGGAAGAATTCCCGCTCGGGGTTCACACCGGCGCGCTCCGCAAGATAGTCCCGCAGACGGCCCTCGGGCAGCAGATTGGAGAAGAAAGGCATCAGCCTGGTCCGGGTTGTCCGGTGATCCGTAATGAGCTCTCCGAACTGATCTTTGAAGGCCAATCCCAAAACCGGACGGTCCGCATCTTCAATGTACGCTTCATTAAACGCAAAGAAGTTCCGGTCGCCCGCAACGCGCGTCAGGGTTCCGATGGGCTCGCCGTAGAGCAGCACTTCGAGGATGGAGACATCAGCCATCATCATCCTCCAGGCTATAGGCGGGACGCGGGGTTTGTGCACCCGCGTCCGGGATAATATGCGCGAACCTGTTGCGGAGCCGCTCGGCCTCCTGCATGACCGCGTTCACGCGCTGAATGTTCTGGTCCTGCTTGATCGCTTCGAGCTGCTCGGTGAGCGCGCGCACGGCACCCAGCGCCGACGGCGGCAGTTCGAACTGCAGGAGATCATGAATCCGGCTTTTCAGCCGTGCCGCCTCCACAGAAGAAGCATGCTCACGGACGACACTGTCCGTCGGCTTTTCGAGCTTTGCGAGATCATCGCGGAGCGCAAGATTCGTCAGACTGATCGAAGCCGGCTGCGCCTGGCGAATGAGAGACCGCGTAGCGGGAACGACCTGACGCGGTACGAGCATCAGCTCCAGATCGAGCGCCCGCGCGATTTCCGAGAGGCTGGATAGACGCAGGTCGACACCGGCGTTCTCGATCTTGGAGATGTGGCTCTGCGGCACACCCGCCCGCTGTGCGAGCGCGGCCTGGCTCAACCCCTTCGCCATCCGCGCCTGCTTCAGCGTCTTGCCAATTTCAGCCTGTAGACCCACGACAATTCTGATCTATCTATATAGATAATAAAGATTAGTATATCTATGTTCACAGATAACATAACAGCGGCCCACAGACAATAATTATTAGCTTCAATAGATTAATATCTCATAAATATCTATTTTTATAGATATACCGACACCTGCGACCGGCGCTAACGTGAGCATCATCACAACCCCATTCCCACGGACATGCACAACTTCACCATCAATTTCGGCGTAATAATGATGAAGAAGAACCCGGCCGCGTCGGCCGCCTGCAAACTGGTCCATCGCGGAAGAGTACATGGAGAAGAACATCGGGTCCTTCCACCAGGACGTCGCCAGCTGGAACAACAAGTGCATTGTCGACAATATCCGCGAGGACCAGGTCAGGCACCGGGAGCACACCAGGTGGAGGGCCCGACGGTGGAGGAAGTGATTGCGGTGACAGGCTGACGGCGTGCCTGTACGCGCGGCGCGGTCGGCGGTTACTCAGCGCGAGCCGTCGTCGCCGGACCGGCCATGCTAATTGTCGTCAAACACTCGGGGTGAAATTGTTGCAATTCCAGTATGCGGAGCCTGAGCTCGGCGCCCTGAGGGCGCCGAGCTCAGGCGTCGTAATCTGCTTTTGTCACTTTGCGCCTGAAATACTCTCCCCACTGTAAATATCCGCTGCCCATCGTGCTATGCTCCTTTCAGGAAAAACACCCTGTTTTGCTGAAAAATCATGGTGCGCTTAATCAATGCAACCAATTGAAAATAAAATAATTTCCAGAATATATGGCCGTGGTAGGGGTTGGGCCTTTACCAAGACCGATTTCGCAGCCGAATTCGGGGAAAGCAACATCCATCAGGCGCTGTCGAGCCTGTGCAAAGCGGGTCGCATCCGCCGGGTATGCCGCGGCGTGTATGACTACCCGCGCTACAGTGACCTTCTGCAGCAGCCGCTGGGACCTGATATCGATCAGGTTGCCCAGGCCCTGGGCCGCAAATTCAACTGGCGGATTCAGCCCTCCGGCGATGCGGCCCTCAATTCATCGGGCCTGTCCACGCAGATACCGGGGCGCTGGGTCTATCTCTCAGACGGCCCGAGTCGGGAATATGCCATCGGCAAAACCCAACTGGTATTCAAACAGACTGCACTGAAGGAAGTGGGCTTCAGGCACCCCGAAAGTGGCTTGGTGGTGCACGCCCTCAAGGCACTTGGACGGGAGCGAGTGGATAGCACGATCATCAAGTCGATCCGTGACCGGCTGTCGGAGAAGGACCGCGAGCAGATACCCGGAGATACCCGCCAGGTTACTGGCTGGGTCCACGAAATTATCAAGCAGATCTGTCAGGAGAGAGACTGATGGAAACGGTGGCCCGATACAGCGATCGGCAACGCAGGGAGTTGTTCAGCGAAACCGCCGCCGTACGTGGCACGACGCCCGCCGTGGTGGAGAAGGACTTCTGGGTCACCCGGACACTGGCGCGGCTGTTCCAGGAGCCGGCCCTGGAGCAGATACTGCGTTTCCAGGGCGGCACCAGCCTGTCCAAGGTATTCGGGGTCATAGAACGGTTCTCGGAAGATATCGACCTGGTCCTGGACTGGCAACTGGTCAGTGGCGAGAACCCAATGGCCAAGCGCTCGAATGCTCAGCAGCAACGTCTGAACCAGACCATTAACGCAGCCGCGGCTGAATACATCGAGCAACAGCTCCTCGATCAGGTACGTGCCGTACTCGGCGAACTGTGCACTTGCAGTGTCGACCCTCGGGAAACTCATGTTATTAACATCACCTACCCTGCAGCGTTTGGGGACGACTACCTGCGTCCCGAGATCCGGCTGGAAATCGGCCCACTGGCGGCCTGGACGCCACACCAAACGCACGCGATCCAAAGCTACGCTGCCGAAGTATTTCCCAACCTGTTCGATGAACCACAATGTTCGGTGCCGGTGATCAGTGCGGAACGCACCTTCTGGGAGAAAATCACCATCCTGCACCAGGAAGCTCACCGCCCGGATGACAAACTACAGCCGAGCCGATATTCCCGGCACTACTATGACGTTCACCGCATGGCGTCAACGCCAATCCGCGACGCTGCGCTACAGGACATGCCCCTGCTGCAGACAGTCGTCGACTTCAAGCAGCGTTTTTATCCCAGAGCCTGGGCCCGCTACGACCTGGCCGGGCCCGGCACCCTTAAACTGGTGCCATCGGACACGGTGATGACCGTCCTGGAGCGGGACTACGACGCCATGCGAACCATGATCTATGGGGAAACACCGGCCTTTGTCGACATCCTGGCAGACCTCGGGCAACTCGAAACGGACATTAACGGATTGTAGCCAGTCAACGCGATCCACGAACAGGTTGCCGCAATCGGTTAAGGGCCGCGCCCGCCTCGTGCAGGGCGACCGTGCACGCTCTACGTTGTCAGCGTCCACGACTACTTGGCTCACTCAAAGCTGTTTGAAAAACACCTTCGAGTTGCGCTGCAGATTGTACAGCGCCTGCTTTTCCCCCGGCAGCTCGTCCCGGCTCGCCTCGGTAAACCCCTGTTCCAGGAACCAGTGGGCGGTCCGGGTGGTGAGCACGAAAAGACGATCCACGCCGAGTTTCAGCGCCTGTATTTCCAGCTCCGCGAGCAGGCGCTGGCCCCGGCTTGCGCCGCGGTAATCGGGATGGGTGACAATGCAGGCGACCTCGCCGCAACCCTCCTCGGGGAACGGGTAGAGCGCCGCGCAGGCGATGATGCGCCCGTCCCGTTCCAGCAGACGGAAGCGGTCGATTTCGGTTTCCAGCAGTTCCCGCGAACGCTTGACCAGCACGCCCTGCTGTTCGAGGGGCTCGATCAGCTCGAGGATGCCGCCGACGTCGTCGATGGTCGCCGCGCGCGATTGCTCGAAATCCTCCCGCGCCACCAGCGTGCCGCTGCCGTCGTGGGTGAACAGCTCCTGCAGCAGGGCGCAGTCCTCGCGGTAGCCGACGATGTGGCAGCGGCTCACGCCCTGGCGGCAGGCGCGCATGGCGGTGTTGAGCAGAAAGGCCTGCTCGGCATCCTCGATGTCCAGGGTGTCGGCGTCGCTTACCGAGCACTGGCGGATCAGTTCGCCGCCGGCGTCGAGTATGCCCGGGGCGCCGCCGAACAGCACCAGCTTGTCGGCGCCGATCGCCGCGGCGCAGTGCACCGCGATATCCTCCAGGCCGAGATTGAAGATCTCGCCGGTGGGGGAGTAGCCCAGGGGCGACTGCAGCACGATCGAGCCGGCCTCCAGTTGCGCGCGGATGCCCTGTGCGTCGATCCGGCGCACCTGCCCGGTGTGCAGGTAGTCGACGCCGTCGACCACGCCGATGGGCCGGGCGGTGACGAAGTTGCCCGAGCACACGCGGATCTTCGCGCCGAGCATGGGCGAGTTGGGCAGGCCCATGGACAGCAGCGCTTCCATCTGCGCGCGCACGGAGCCGGCGGCGTCCACAACGTGCTCCAGGGCGGCGGTATCGGTGACGCGCAGGCCACCGTGATAGGTGTCGCCGTGAAAGATGTCGCCGTGAAACGCCGTGTCCATACCGGCGGCCGCCAGGCGCTCGTCGATCTGCGCGCGGGAACCGTGGATCAACACCAGCCGCACGCCGAGGCTGTGCAGCAGCGCGATGTCGTGTATCAGGTGCGGGAAATTGTCGTGCCGCGCGACGTCGCCCCCGAACATCAGCACAAAGGTCCTGCCCCGATGCGCATTGATGTAGGGTGCCGTGCTCCTGAACCAGCGAATATGTTCCCGTCCCGGGGTCGTCACGATCTCGTCCGTGTTATTGAAAAGTGTAAATTGACCAAGGGTACCCAAAGCGCCTTTGTGACACTAAGGCAATTTTGCACAAGTACTCCGCCGCGCCCGCAGCTTTGCACCGGTCAGATTTGCGCTCTAGAGGCAGTAGTGCCGGATGAACTGGCCCAGCAGTTCGATACACGGGTCGATCTGCTCCATCTCGAGGTACTCGTCGGGTTGGTGCGCGCGGTCGATGGAGCCGGGGCCCATGACCAGGGTCTGCATGCCGAGCTGGCTGAGAAAGGGCGCCTCCGTCGCGAAATTCACCGCCGTCGCGCTGTGGCCGGTGAGTTTTTCCGCCAGCCGCACCAGTTCGCTGTCCGCCGCCTGCTCGAAGGGCGGCACGTCGGTGATCAACGGCCGCAGTTCGATCTCCAGGTCCCGCCGCGCGGCGACCTCGGCCAAACGCGCCTCGATGTCGCCGCGTACCGTCGCGTTGGCCCCGTCGGGGGTCATGCGCAGATCGAAATGCAACTCCACCTCGCCGCAGATGCGGTTGGGGCTGTCGCCGCCGTGGATGCAGCCCAGATTGAGCGTGGGCGTGGCGACCTTGAAGGCCGCGCCGTGGTAGCGCTTTCCCAGATCGTCGCGAAACGCCAGCAGCTCGGCGATCACGGCGTGCATGCCCTCCAGGGCGCTGTTGCCCAGCGCGGGGTCGGAGGAATGGCCGGCGCGCCCGGTTACCCGCACCGCTTCCATCATGATGCCCTTGTGCATGCGCACCGGGGCCAGGGAGGTGGGCTCGCCGATGATCGCCGCGCGGCCCAGCGGTCGCCCCGCTTCGGCCAAACGGCGGGCGCCGTTCATGGAGCTCTCCTCGTCGGCGGTGGCCAGCACGATCAGCGGCTGTCTGAGGTCGGCATCCGCGAACCGGGCGGCGGCAGCCAGGGCGAGGGGGAAAAACCCCTTCATGTCAGTGCTGCCAAGCCCGTACAGACGGTTGTCGCGTTCCGTCAGCAGCAGGGGGTCCGAGCGCCAGCGGCCCTCGTCGAAGGGCACCGTATCGGTGTGCCCCGCGAGCACGAGCCCGCCGGGGCCGCTGCCGAGTGTGGCAACGAGATTGGCCTTGGCGCCGTCGCCGGTGACGTTGTGCATTTCGACCGCGAAGCCGAGGTCCTCGAGCCAACCCGCCAGCAGCTCGACGACCGCGCGGTTGCCCTGGTCCCAGTCGGGGTCCGTGGAACTGACCGAGGGCGTCGCCACCAGTTCGCGCAACCGTGTCAGAATCTGTTTGTGTCGTGCGCTCATGATGTTTCGTTCCCCGTTGGCGGCTGTACCCGGCAAGTGCCGCCTCGCCGCGATTATGCGAACTATTTGCCCGGGACACCAGCAGCGCCCGCGTCGCAGGTCGTGCCTGAGCTTCGGAACCTACCCGTCGAGCGTCGTCAGGATGACGTTTCGGCTGGTCCAGCGAACACGTCACCTGACAGGCTGGGGTAGGTCTTCGAACGTCAGGCACTACCGCGCACGGGCACAGAGCACGGGCAACAGCCCCCGCGGCACCCGAGGCCGCGCGCCGCCCCTGTGTTAGCATGAGCGCCAGTCAAATCGCCGGCCGGATCCGAACGCGCAATGACGACACCGTTCAAACAACAACACGCGGAGCAACGCCTGAGTCTCGCCATGCTCGCCAGTGACCTGCGGGCGGATGGCCGCCTCACGGCCGAGGATTTCAACCGCGTCAGTCATTCCGCCGCCATTCGCGTACACCCGCTGGTGTTTATCGCCGAACTGGGTCTGCCCGATGCCGCCCGGCCGGGCGGTGTCCTCGACATGGATGCCCTGCTGGCGTGGCTGGGCGAGCGCGTGGGCCAGGAGGTCTACGAGATCGATCCGCTGAAGGTCGATGTCCCCGCCGTAGCCGAGGTCATGTCCCGGGCCTTCGCCGAGCGCCACCGGATTCTCGCCGTCGAGGTGTCCGACGAGGAAGTGGTTATCGCCAGCGCCGAACCGTATATCCGCTCCTGGGAAACCAATCTCGAACACGTGCTGCGCAAGCCCATCCGGCGCGTGGTCGCCGACCCGCGTGAAATCGTCCGCCACACCAACGACTTCTACGGCATGGCGCACTCCGTGCGCGGCGCCCGCGCGGTGGATCGATTCACCGGCGGCCCCGAGCTCGGCAACCTCGAGCAGATGCTGGAACTGGGCGAAAAAAAGGAGCTGGACGCCAACGACCAGCACATCGTCAATATCGTCGACTGGTTGCTGCAGTACGCCTTCGAGCAGCGCGCCAGCGACATCCACATCGAACCGCGCCGCGAGGTGGCCCACGTGCGCTTTCGCATCGACGGCGTGCTGCATTCGGTCTACCAGTTGCCGGCCCAGGTGGGCGCCGCGGTCAGTTCGCGCGTCAAGATTCTCGGACGCATGGATCTGGCCGAGAAGCGCCGCCCCCAGGACGGCCGCCTCAAGACCCGTTCCCCCCAGGGCGGCGAGGTGGAGTTGCGGCTGGCGACGCTGCCCACGGCCTTCGGCGAAAAGCTGGTCATGCGTATCTTCGATCCGGAGGTGTTGCAGCGCAGCTTCGAGGAGCTGGGGCTGGCCGACGCGGACCTGGCGAACTGGAATCGCATGACCGCCACCGGCAACGGCATCGTCCTGGTGACGGGCCCTACCGGCTCGGGCAAGACCACCACCCTCTACTCGACCCTGCGCCAGCTCGCCCTGCCCGAGGTGAACGTGTGCACCATCGAGGACCCGATCGAGATGGTCGAGAGCGCCTTCAACCAGATGCAGGTGAACCACGCCATCAAGCTGGATTTCTCCTCGGGAGTGCGCGCGCTGATGCGCCAGGACCCCGATATCATCATGGTCGGGGAAATCCGCGATCTGGAGACCGCCAACATGGCGATCCAGGCGGCGCTGACCGGTCACCTGGTGCTGTCCACCCTGCACACCAACGATTCCCCCGGCTCCCTGTCGCGCCTGCTGGAGCTGGGCGTGCCGCCCTATCTGGTGCGGGCCACGGTGCGCGGTATCATGTCCCAGCGCCTCGTGCGCATTCTCTGCGCCCGTTGCAAGACCTTCGGGGAGGCCGACATCGACGCCTGGCGGCAGCTCACGGAGCCCTTCGAAATAACCCCGCCGCGGCGCCTGGCGCGGCCCGTGGGCTGCCGCGCGTGCCGCGACACCGGCTACGTCGGCCGGCAGGGCATCTACGAGGTGCTGGTCAACAGTCCGGCGATACAGGAACTGATCCGGCCGCAACTCGATACCGCCCAGGTGCGGCGCGCCGCCATGGCTGAAGGCATGCAAACCCTGCGACTCAGCGGCGCCGCGCGGGTGGCCCGCGGCGAGACCACCATCGAGGAAGTGATGCGGGTCGCGCCGGCGCTGGAGGCCTGACGCGGGCGTGTCCGGGGCATGACTCTCGATACCAGCAAGCTGCCGGCGGAGCTCGGCGCGACGGCGGAACACGCCTGGGACGCGATACTGGAGCGCGCGGGACAGCCGCTGGACGACGAGCTGGCGGCCGCCGTCGAAGCCTGTGACGCGGGCGCGGAACTGGCCCGGGTGCTCGCCTGCAGCCCCTTTTTCGGCGATGCACTGAGCGGCCGGCCGCGCCTGCTGCTGGAACTGCTCCAGAGCGGACAACTGCACGCGAGCCTGGCGGAGGAGGCGTTCGCCGACGATCTGCAACAGCGCCTGGCGGGAGAGGGCGCCGAGCTTCAGCGCGAGCTGCGCCGCTTCCGCCAGTGGCACATGCTGCGCATCGTCTGGCGCGATTTCTGCCGGCTCGCCGATACCCTGGAGACCGTGCGCGACACCTCGCTGTTGGCGGAAGCCGCCATCGACGGCGCCCTGCAACACATACAGGCGGCGCTCGAGGAGCGCTTCGGGACTCCCACCGGGGGTGACAGCGGCGACCCCCAGCAGCTCATCGTGCTCGCGATGGGCAAACTCGGTGCCCGGGAGCTCAATGTCTCTTCCGACATCGACCTGATGTTCGTCTTCCCGGAGGCGGGGGAAACAACGGGCGCGCGGCGCAGCCTGAGCAACGACGAGTTTTTCACCCGGGTCGGCCAGCAGTTGATCGGCGCGCTGGACCAGATCACCGCCGACGGCTTTGTGTTTCGCGTCGACATGCGCCTGCGGCCCTACGGCGAAAGCGGCCCGCTGGTGCACAGTTTCGCCGCGCTGGAGTCCTACTACCAGGAGCAGGGCCGGGACTGGGAGCGCTACGCCCTGATCAAGGCGCGCCCGCTCACCGGTGACCCGCATCAGGCCCGGGAACTGGAGGACACCCTGCGGCCCTTCGTCTACCGCAAATACGTGGATTTCGGGGTGATCGAGAGCCTGCGCGGCATGAAGGAGATGATTTCCGCGGAGATCCGCCGCCGCGGCCTCGAGGACAACGTCAAGCTGGGCGCCGGGGGCATCCGCGAGGTGGAGTTCATCGCCCAGTGTTTCCAGCTCATTCGCGGCGGGCGCGACCTGGAATTGCAGCGGCGCGAATTGCTGCCGGTGCTTCGGGAGTGCGCGGCGCTGGGCATGCTGCCCGACGACGCGGCGGACGAGCTGCGCGCGGCCTACCTCTTTCTGCGCGACAGCGAACACGCTATCCAGGGTTATCGGGACAAACAGACCCAGGAGCTGCCGACCGACGAGCTGCCGCGCCTGGCCATGGCCACGGTGATGGGGTTTGCCGACTGGTCCGGCTATCGGGCCGCCCTCGACGCCCACCGCGCAACCGTGGCGGGACATTTCCGCGAGCTTATCGCCGAGCCGGGGGAGGAAGGAACGGCACCCGAAGAGACCTTGCCGTGGCGCGAGGAGCTGTCGGCGGCGATGCTCGAAGAGCTGGGTTATCGCGACCCCGGGGCCTCCCTCGAAGCCCTGCACGAACTGCAGCAGAACGGCCGCGTGGTGACGCTGCAGGAAGAGGGCCGCCGTCGCCTGGATCAGTTCATGCCGCTGCTTCTGACAGCCTGCGCCGAGGCGCCCGACCCGGATCTCGCCCTGGAGCGCCTGCTGCCGCTGGTCAAGGCGGTCGTGCGCCGCAGCGCGTATCTCGTGCTGCTGGTGGAAAACCCCCCGGCGCTGGCGGAACTGGTCGCCCTGTGCGGCGCCAGTCCCTGGATCGCCGAGGAGATGACGCGCAATCCCGCCCTGCTCGACGAGTTGCTCGACCGGGCCAGTCTCTACACGCCCCCGGACCAGGAATTGCTGCGCGAGGAGCTGCGGCAGCAGGTGTCGCGGCTGGCGATCGACGACCTGGAGGCGCAGATGGACGCCCTGCGCTACTTCAAGATCTCCCATGTGCTGCGGGTGGCGGCCAGCGAACTGGTGGGTCGCCTGCCGCTGAAAAAAGTCAGCGACAAGCTCACCTGGATCGCCGAGATCATCCTGCAACAGGTGCTGGCGGTGGCGTGGGCCGACCTCTCGCGCAAGTACGGGGAACCGGCCCGCGCAAGTGACGGCACGGCCTTCGCGGTGTACGGCTACGGCAAGCTCGGCGGCATCGAGCTGGGCTACGGGTCGGACCTGGACCTGGTGTTTATCTGCGACGCGCGCGCGGGGGGCGTCACCGACGGCGAGCGCGGCATCGACAACAGTGTCTTCTACACCCGCCTGGGCCAGCGGATGATCCACATCCTCGAGACACGCATGGCGATGGGCAAACTCTACGAGGTCGACATGCGCCTGCGGCCCTCCGGCGAGTCCGGTATGCTGGTGACGACCCTGGACGGCTTCGCCAGTTACCAGCGCGACTCAGCCTGGACCTGGGAGCATCAGGCTCTGGTGCGCGCCCGTTTCGTCGCGGGCGATCCGGCCGTGGCGGCGCGGGTGGACGAAGTGCGCCGGGAAGTGCTGTGCAGGCAGCGGGACGAGGCGGAGCTGGCCCGCGAGGTGGTCGCCATGCGCGAGAAAATGCGCAGGCATCTACTGCCGCGGCAAACGCTCGACGAGGGGGAATTTCATCTCAAGCAGGGCCTGGGCGGTATCGTCGATATCGAATTTATGGTGCAATACGCGGTCTTGGCGTGGTCCCATCGCGAGCCCGAGCTGGCGCGCTGGTCCGACAATGTCCGCATTCTCGAGACCCTGGGCCGGGAAGGCTTTTTCGAGCAGCGCGAGTGCGATGACCTGAGGGACGCGTACCTCGCCTACCGCTCCGCAGCCCACCCACTTTCCCTGCAGCAGCAGCCCGATATCGTGCCGGCCGAAGACTTTGCCGGCGACCGCCGCGCGGTCATCGCCAAGTGGCGCGAATTGTTCGGGCCCTACGAAGAAAAACAGGATGACTGAGACAGGAGTAGTTCGATGAATCTGGCCGATAGGGACGGGCTGATCTGGATGGACGGCGAGATGGTCCCCTGGCGGGACGCCCGGGTACACGTGCTCACACACACTTTCCATTACGGCCTCGGTGTGTTCGAGGGGGTGCGCGCCTACAACACGCCGGATCGGGGAACCTGCATTTTCCGGCTGCGGGAGCATACCGACCGGCTGTTCAACTCGGCCCATATCCTGGGCATGCCGATGCCCTGGGACAAGGACACGCTCAATCGGGCGCAGAGAGATGTCGTGCGCGAGAACGGTCTCTCGGAGGCCTACCTGCGGCCCATGGCCTACTACGGTTCCGAGGGCATGGGCCTGCGCGCCGACAACCTGCGCACCCACGTCATGATCGCCGCCTGGGAGTGGCCTTCCTACATGGACCCCGACGCCCACGAACGCGGCATCACCGTGCGCACGTCGTCCTTCACGCGCCACCACGTCAACATCACCATGTGCAAGGCCAAGGCGAACGGCAACTACACCAACTCCATGCTGGCGCTGCGCGAGGCGGTCGACAGCGGCGCGGAGGAGGCCCTCATGCTGGACAATGAGGGATACGTCGCCGAGGGCAGCGGCGAAAACGTCTTTATCGTCCGGGAAGGGCGCATCTGCACGCCGGATCTCACCTCCTGCCTGGACGGCATCACGCGCAAGACCATTTTCGAACTGGCCGCGGAGATCGGCTATACGATCGAGGAACGGCGCATTACCCGCGACGAGGTCTACATTGCCGACGAGGCTTTTTTCACCGGCACCGCGGCGGAAGTGGTGCCGATCAGGTCCCTCGACGGGCGCACCATCGGCAGCGGCGCGCGCGGGCCGCTGACGGAGAAACTGCAGGCCATGTACTTCGATACCGTACGCGGCAACCGCCCCGAGCACAGCGCGTGGCTCGATCCGGTGGCCTGAGCTTCCGCCCGCGGTGGCAACGGTCGGGGCGGCGCCGGACCGGGTGAGTCCGGATAGCGCCGCCGCCCGCTGCCGCGGTCTGCTGCGTTTCATGCGTCACTACACAGCCCGGGCGGGCCGCGCGCGGCGCTCTCGGAGCAGTCGCGGCTCCGGCGGCTGCTGGATCGAAAGTGAGTACTTTGTATTATAGACACCGGACGTTCCCCCCGGACATGCCGCTGGCGCACTCGGGAGATAAAAAGTGATAAACAGAACGATCATCATCGATGGTAAACGCTGGGGCCAGCGCCTCAGGGAGCACCTGAGCAAGCCGCCGCTGGGGGTGAGCAACTGGCTGCGACAGCGCAGCCGCGTGATCAGGGACGAGCCGGCGAGCATTGTCGGCCGGGTCGAGATGCGCCGGCGCCCCTGTTATCTCAAACTCTACCGCGGCCGGCCGCCGCTGTTGCAGTTGCTCTGCCTGCTGCGCCTGGGCCGGCCCATGGCCAGTTACCGCACCGGCCTGAAACTTGCCGCCCGGGGCGTGCCGGTGCCCCGCCCCTTCAGCTGCGCTATCGTGGTTGAAGGCGTGCTGCTGCTCACTGAAGGGCTCCCCGAAGAGGGCGAGTACTCTCGCCTGTGGCAGGCGGGCCCGGGGCGGGAACAGGCGCTGGAGATGATGCGCGCCGCCGGTGAGACCATCGCCGGCATCCATGCCGCCGGCTACACTCACGGCGACTGCAAGTGGAACAACCTGGTCTGGAGTGAACAGACCTGCTTTCTGGTGGATCTCGACGGCGCCCGCCGGCCGCTGTTCGGGGCGGCGCGCCGCCGGGCGCGGGATATCGCCCGCTTCGTCATCAGCGCGGAGGAAGCGGGCGTCTCCACGGGGTTGCTCGACGAATTTCTGGACAGTTATCTGCGCAGAAGCGGCGAAGACCGCGACAAACTGCTGAAGCGCATGCAGCCGCACCTGACGAAACTCCGCCACCGGCATCAGGAGCGCTACGGCGTCGAGCCCCAGCCGTTGCTCTAGCTTCTACCCCCCTTGGCCCCGGTAGTCACGGTGCCGGGCCCCGTTATAAGATAGCGCGCTGTTTCCGCCCGGTGATGCAAGGCGTTGCGCCGGCGCGGGCGATTTGCCACAGCCGCTCGGCGGCTTGACTGAGGAAAGGATTTGACAGCAACAGTACTGGTCGCCGGCGCCGGTGGTCAGCTCGGGAGAGAGCTCGCGCGTACCGCCGGTCCCGGGAGACGCCTGGCCGCGTTGCAGCGGGCGGATCTCGATATCGCCGACAGCGACGCCGTGGCGGACTGTCTGGCGCAGATGAAGCCCACACAGGTCATCAATGCGGCGGCCTACACCGGCGTCGACAGCGCCGAATCGGAACCGGAAGAAGCCCGGCGCACCAACGCGGAAGGGCCGGCGGTACTCGCGCGGGCCTGCGCCGATGCGGGTATCCGTCTGCTGCATGTGTCCACGGATTTTGTCTTCGACGGCACTGCCTCCACGCCCTATACCCCGGACGCGCCAACTGCGCCCCTGGGGGAGTACGGGCGCAGCAAGCTGACGGGGGAGCAGGCCGTCACCGGGATCATGTCCGACGCGCTCGTTCTGCGCACCGGCTGGGTCTATTCCGCCTTCGGCAACAACTTCGTCAAGACCATGCTGCGGCTGATGAAGGACCGCGATGCCCTCAATGTGGTGGCGGACCAGGTCGGCACGCCGACGTGGGCCCACGGTCTGGCCCGGGCCTGCTGGACCGCGATCGACAGGCCCGGCCTGCGCGGCATTTATCACTGGAGCGATGCCGGCGTGTGCAGCTGGTACGACTTTGCCGTGGCGATCTGCGAAGAGGGAGTGGCGCGGGGCCTG
Organism: Halioglobus sp.; assembly: GCA_034521205.1. Classification (GTDB taxonomy): domain Bacteria; phylum Pseudomonadota; class Gammaproteobacteria; order Pseudomonadales; family Halieaceae; genus Marimicrobium. Next base: position 182,437 of record JAXHMT010000004.1, on the reverse strand, counting down.
CTGCCGCGCGAGGTGGCCGTGCGTCCCATCCCGACAGCGGACTACCCGACGCCGGCGACGCGCCCGGCCTACAGTGTGCTGGACAAGTTCGCCACGTGGCGCGATTTCGACCTCGAGGGCGTTCACTGGCGCGCCCAGTTGCGGGCGATGCTGTCGGATTTGAAGGAGCTCGATGATGCCTAGATCCCTGCTGGTAACCGGCGCCGCCGGCTTCATCGGCGCCAACTTCGTGCACTACTGGATGCAACAGCATCCCGGGGACCGGGTGGTGGCCTACGACGCCCTGACCTACGCCGGCAATCGCGCCAACCTCGCAGCCCTTGCCGACAACGAGAATTTCAGTTTCGTGCACGCGGACATCTGCGATTACGACGCGGTGCTGCGCGCTCTCTCCGGGCACGCCGTCGATACGCTGGTCCACTTCGCCGCGGAAAGTCACGTCGACCGTTCCATAACGGGCCCGGATGCCTTCATCGAGACCAATATCGTCGGCACCCATACCCTGCTCAAGGCCGCCCGCGAGTACTGGATGGCCGGCGGGGAGAAACCGCACCGCTTTCATCACGTGTCCACGGACGAGGTGTACGGTACGCTCAGCGCCGATGCGCCGGGATTTCACGAGCAGCAGAAGTACGAGCCCAACTCACCGTACTCGGCGAGCAAGGCGGCCAGTGATCACCTGGTACGCGCCTATCAGCACACCTACGGTCTGCAGGTCACCACCAGCAACTGCTCCAACAATTACGGCCCCTACCATTTTCCGGAAAAGCTCATCCCGCTGTGCCTGACCAACATTCTGCGCGGGCGCGCCCTGCCGGTGTACGGCGACGGCAGCAACATTCGCGACTGGCTGTATGTGGAGGATCACTGCCGCGGTATCGAGCTAGTGCTTCTCGGCGGCGTCGTCGGCGAGACCTACAACATCGGCGGCAACAACGAGTGGAACAATCTCGATATCGTGCACCTGTTGTGCGACCAGATGGACGCGCGTTTCCGGGCCGACAGTGAACTCACGGAGCGCTTTGCCGACGCGCCCTACGCAACCGGCGGCAGCGCGCGCGACCTGATTACCTTCGTCGAGGACAGGGCGGGGCACGACTGGCGCTACGCTATCGACGCCGCCAAGATCACGGATGAGCTCGGCTACCGGCCACAGGAGAGCTTCGAATCCGGCCTCGGCCGCACCATCGACTGGTACCTCGCCAACGAGGACTGGTGGAGGCCCCTGCTGATCGACTAGCGGGGCGAGCGGGAGCGGTTACGGCGGGTTTACGCTGCACTGGATGCCCGCACCTTTGCCGTCATCCCCGCGTCTCTGCCGTCATCCCCGCGCCTCTGCCGTCATCCCCGCGCCTCTGCCGTCATCCCCGCGCCTCTGCCGTCATCCCCGCGAAAGCGGGGATCCAGCAAACGCTGACCAGTGGCAAAGCCTACTTTGACTACACGGACCGGCGGTTTTCCGAAAAACAGCCCGCTGACACCGGGCTGGCAACGCAAGACTCAACTGAACTTCGGCGCCTCCGCCCAACTGTATCCGACCGCGTCCTTCGCGGACAGTCTGGGCGCCTCGCCCGCCGGTATCGGCCACTCGATGCCCACGGTCGGGTCGTCCCACGCCAGGGTGATCTCGCTGTCCGGGTGATAGATATCCGTGCACTTGTACTGAAAATCGGCGTAGTCCGACACCACGTAAAAGCCGTGGGCGAACCCCGGCGGCACCCACAGCATGTGGTGATTGGCGGCGCTCAGTGTAATACCGAAGCACTGGCCGAAGGTGGGTGAGCTTTCGCGCAGGTCCACCGCCGCGTCGTAGACCTCCCCGGAGGTGACGCGCACCAGCTTGCCCTGGGTGTGCTCCAGCTGGTAGTGCATGCCGCGCAGGATGCCGTGTTCCGAACGGCTGTGGTTGTCCTGCACGAAGTGCAGGTCGAAACCCTGCGCGCTGAAGGTCTGTGCGTTCCAGCTCTCCAGGAAAAAGCCGCGCTCGTCCCCGAAGACTTTCGGTTCGAGCACATACACATCCCGCAGCGGCGTTTCGATGAATTTCATGCAAACACCACTCCCTCGTCGCGCAGCAGGTTCTTGAGATAGACGCCGTAACCGCTTTTTTCCAGGGGTTTGGCCAGTGCCAGCAGGCCGTCCGTGTCGATGTAGCCCATGCGGTAGGCGACTTCTTCCGGGCAGGCGATCTTCAAACCCTGGCGCTCTTCGACGACCCGAATGAAATTGGCGGCATCCAGCAGTGAGTTGTGTGTGCCTGTGTCCAGCCAGGCGGTGCCGCGGCTCATGACCTCCACACGCAGGTCGCCGCGCTCCAGGTAAACCTTGTTGACGTCGGTAATCTCCAGTTCCCCGCGGTGCGATGGTTGCACGTTCTTCGCGATCTCCACCACGTCGTTGTCGTAGAAGTAGAGTCCGGTCACCGCGTAATGGGATTTGGGACTGGGGGGCTTCTCCTCGATGTCCTCGGCGACACCGTTCTTGTCGAAACTCACCACGCCGTAGCGTTCCGGATCCTGCACGTAATAGGCAAAAACGGAGGCGCCGGCGTCGCGGCTCGCGGCGCTGGCCAGCCGCTGCGTAAATCCGCCCCCGTAGAATATGTTGTCGCCCAGCACGAGACTGGCCGGCGAATTGCCGATGAAGGACTCGCCGAGAATGAACGCCTGGGCGAGACCGTCGGGACTCGGCTGTACCGTGTAGCTGATGTTGATGCCCCAGTTTGAACCATCTCCCAGCAATTCACTGAAGGCCGTCTGGTCGCGGGGCGTGGTGATGATCAGGATGTCGCGAATACCGGCGAGCATCAGGGTCGCCAGCGGGTAATAGATCATCGGTTTGTCGTAGACCGGCATCAATTGCTTGCTGACGGTGCTGGTCAGCGGATGCAGGCGGGTGCCGGACCCGCCCGCGAGGATGAGTCCTTTATAGGCTTTTGTTGTCATCTGAACAGTCCCCGGTGAAAGCGCGCCCGATTATAGCGGGTCAGGTGCATCGGTGGCGACCGCCCCTGCCGGGTAGTGGCTCATGGTGAATTTTCGCCGGAGGTGCAGCGTCAGAAGGGTATGCTCCTCCCGGAACCGTGCGGCGACAGAGAGCCTGCTCCTCTTCGGGCACGTCGCCGCAGCCTGGCCGACGGCCTGCACGGCCGCTTTTTGGCGTGTTCCAGGGAGAGCATACCCTTCTGACGCTCTGGGTATAGTTTCAAAATGGGCCACCACAGAGGAGCCGTTGGGCTGGATTTTTGATTGGCGCCTGATTAAAATCTAGCCCCTTTTTGCTGCGGGGTTTTGAAAGCGCTCGCTGCGCTTGTGCGGGCGGAACCCTCCACCGGCGGCTCAGCCCGCGTTTTCATTCGCGCCGTCATAAGCCGTCATAAGAAGAGAGGAAGCCGCTATCAGGCATCTCGGCACAGAGCAGGCGGAACTGCCCCCTCTGGCGGGAGTGGACCCGGGCCCAGCCCCGGTGGACGCTGCCCCGCCCCTGCGCATTGCGCTGCTCGGCTACCGCAGTCAGCCCTACGCCGGCGGCCAGGGCGTCTATCTGCGGTTTCTGAGCAAGGCGCTGGTCGAGGCGGGCCACACGGTCGATGTGATCTCCGGTCCGCCGTATCCGCATCTCGATCCCCGTGTCGGACTCATCGAACTGCCCAGCCTGGACCTGTTCGAGAACGGCCTGCTCTCCCTGCGTCCGGCGCATCTGGGTTCCTACAGCAACATCGTCGAGTGGACCAGCAAATTGACCGGTGGCTTCGCCGAGCCCTACACCTTCGGCAGGCGCGCGGTGAAGTACCTGCGCGAGCACGGCCACCGCTACGACCTGATTCACGACAACCAGAGCCTCAGCTACGGCATGCTGCAGCTGCAGGAGATGGGGCTGCCCCTGGTGACCACCATTCACCACCCCATTACCAGCGATCTGCGCATCGCGCTGGCCGCCGCCAGGAGCCTGCGCGAACGCATTCTTATCCGGCGCTGGCACTACTTCCTCAATATGCAGAGGAAGGTGGTCAAGCGTCTGCACAACCTGGTCACGGTCTCGGATTGCTCGCGCCAGGACATCGCGCGCGACTTCGGTCTGCAGCCCGCCAGCATCAGCCTGGTGCACAACGGGATCTGCACCGAGGAATTCAGGCCAATGCCGGATATCGAGCGCCGGAGCAACCGGCTCATGGCCACCTGCTCCGCCGACGCGCCGCTCAAGGGCCTGCGCTATCTGCTGCATGCCTACGCCAGGCTGCTCGACCGGCACCCGGACCTCGAACTGCTGCTGATCAGCAAACCCAGGCCCGGCGGCGCGACGGAAAAACTCGTGCGCCGACTGGGGATCGCCGACAGGGTGCGCTTCGTCAACGGTATCAGCACCGGGGAAATGGTGCGTTACTACGCGGAAGCGACCATCGCCGTGTGTCCCTCGGTCTACGAGGGCTTCGGACTGCCCGCGGGGGAGGCCATGGCCTGCGGCGTACCCGTCGTCTCCTCCGACGGCGGCGCGCTGCCGGAAGTGGTGGGCGACGCGGGCGTACTGTTTCCGGCCCGGGATGTCGATGCCCTGGTGGCGGCTATCGACGGGCTGCTGCGCGATCCCGGCCGGCGGGACGAACTGGGCGAGCGCGCCAAGAGACGTATCGAGGAACATTTCTGCTGGCACGTGTGTGCGCGCCAGATGACCGATTACTACCGGCAGGTACTGGCCTATGCAGACCGTTGATTACGCGCGCTTTCCCCTGTCCGCCGGGGATATCGTCCTCGATCTCGGTTGCGGCGAGGGACGCCATGTCATCAGCGCCTACACGGAAGCCGACGTACACGCGGTCGGCGTCGACCTGTCCCTGGAGGACCTCGCCACCACCCGGGATAAATTCAGCGAGTTCGAACAGGCCGACAACCCGGCCAAATCCTTCGGACTGGCGTCGGGGAGTGCACTGATGCTGCCCTTCGCCGACAATACGTTCGACAAGGTCATCTGCAGCGAAGTACTGGAACACATCGACGACTACACCGGTGCGCTGCGGGAGATCGACCGGGTGCTGAAGCCGGGCGGGCTGTTCTGCGCCAGTGTGCCCCGGCGCTGGCCGGAGAAGATCTGCTGGTGGTTGTCGGAGGGATACTACAACGTGCCCGGGGGGCACCTGCGCATTTTCCGCAGCCGCGAATTGAGGCTCGAGATCGAACATCTGGGGTTTGAGCATTACTATCGCCACTGGGCCCACGCACTGCACGCACCGTTCTGGTGGTTGAAGTGCCTGTTCTGGGATAACCAGGAGACAAACTGGCTGGTCAGGCAGTACCACCGGTTGCTGGTCTGGGACCTGCTGGAGGCGCCGGCCCTGACCCGGATACTGGAGAAGAGCATGAACCCGATTATGGGCAAAAGCGTTGTGATGTACTTTCGCAAGGGTGCGGCGCCATGAGCGGCCTGTATCTGAGCCGGGGCCTGTTTCCGGAAGAGTTTCTGCGCCCTACCGTGGCGTTTATCCTCGACTGTCAGCGCGACAGCGGCGAGATTCCCTGGTTCGACGGCGGCTACACGGACCCCTGGGACCATGTGGAGTCCGCCATGGGGCTGTCCATCGCCGGCGAATGGGACGCGGCCCGCCGCGCCTACGAGTGGCTCGCCGGCCTGCAACTGGCGGACGGCAGCTGGTGGGCCTCCTACCGCGGGCGCGAGGTGGACAACGCCCAGCGCCGCGAAACGAATTTTGTCGCCTACGTGGCGACCGGCGTGTGGCACCATTACCTGATCACCGGGGATCTGGCGTTTTTGCGCAGGATGTGGCCGGTGGTGGACGCCGCGATCGGTTTTGTGCTGTCGCTGCAGACGCCGCACGGCGATATTCACTGGGCGGTGGACGGCGCGGGCAAGCCCAAGGGCGATGCCCTGGTGACCGGTTGCAGTTCGATCTTCAAGAGCCTTGAGTGCGCCCACAATATCGCGGTTACCCTCGGCGCGGCGCGCCCCGGCTGGCTGGCCGCGCGCAGGCGTCTCGGTGAGGCCCTGCGCAGTCGCCCGGAGCGCTTCGACCGCACCTGGGAGAGCAAGGCGCGCTACTCCATGGACTGGTTCTATCCCGTGATGTGCGGCGTTTACACCGGCGCCGAGGCCCGGGGCCGGTTGGCGGCGCGCTGGCGGGACTTCGTCGAGCGGGGCCTGGGCTGCCGCTGTGTCAGCGACGAGCCCTGGGTGACGGTGGCCGAATCCTGCGAACTGGTCATGGCGCTGCTCGCCGCCGGCGACCACGCCCGGGCGGTGGAGGTCTACAGCTGGCTGCAGCAGTGGCGCTGTGCGGACGGCGGGTACTGGACCGGCTACCAGATAGTAGAGGATCTGCTCTGGCCGGAAGAGCAGCCTACCTGGACCGCCGGCGCGATCCTGCTGGCGGCGGACGCGCTGACCGAGCACACGCCGGCATCGCGCCTCTTCTGTAGCGTGCAGTTGCGGGAGGCCCGCGGCGACAGTGCCCGCGCCCGCACCAACTGAGCGGTTGGCATCCGCGCGACAGAGCCACCCTCCCGGTATCCGAATCTACGCCAACCCAGGGAATTGAGTTAATGTACGCCGATGCGCTGTCTGCTCCATCGATGATCGAGCGGACGACCTCTTTGCACGAAATCCGGCTGGAGCACTCTTTTCAGCAAATCAGGGCCAGCGGGGCACGCCGGGTTCTTGATCTCGGCTGTGGCTCCGGGCAGTTGTTATACCGACTGCTCAGCGACCGACAGTTTGTCAGGGTCGTCGGTCTGGACACCTGCGCCCGCGCATTGTTTCAGGCTCGCGCACTGCTCGCCGATCATCTGCGGGAGCCGGCCTCCCGGTTGGAGCTTGTCAACGGCTCCTATTCCGAACCGCAGCCCACACTCGGTGACTTTGATGCCGTGGCGATGGTGGAAACGATCGAACACCTGAAGCCCGGCGCGCTGTCGGCGGCGGAACGGGTCGTGTTTGCACACATCCGGCCGCGTGTGCTGTACCTGACCACGCCCAATCGTGAATACAACCCGTTGTTCGGTCTGCGACCGGGAGAATTTCGCGAACAGACTCACGAGTTTGAATGGGACCGCGCGAAATTCCGTCACTGGGTGCAGGGCGTCGCCCGGCGCAACGGTTACCGGGTCACCCTGGGCGGTATTGGCGATGACGATCCTGAATTGGGCCAACCAACCCAGACGGCATTTTTTTCGCGCCTCGATTCCGGGTAGAAAGGCGGATGGGGTCAGGTCTTTGATCTATGATTGCCCATGTGTGGCGTGGCTGTATCCAACCGTGGTCACTGGCGGCTAGAGCACATACGGGATCAGCATGTGGCTGCGCTTTTGGTAGGCGCGATACTCTGCGCCGAAAAACGCGACATTTTCAACCTCTTCAGTGCGCGCGGTCAGCCAGCAAAACAGCATTACCAGTGCCAGCAGCAGGCCGCTCCACAGGTCTGGCTTTTGCAGGGACAGGCCGATCCCGAGCAGCAGGAGCGACGAATACATGGGGTGGCGGATATATTGGTACAGGCCGTCGGTAATCAATTCGCTGGTGTTTTCAAAGGCAAAGTTCTCCGGACATGCAGTGCGCGCACTGTGTCTGGCGCGGCGCAGGTGTGCCAGTGCGCTCAGTACCAGAATCGCCGAGCCGCTCGCGAACACGCCTGAGGCGATGCCGAGCACTCCGAATAATTGCGGTGGCTTGGCAAGGTTGATACAGGCCAGGGCCAGCAGCGCCTCAAAGGCAAAAAATCGGTAGAAACCGTGGCAGCGCGGGTTGACCAGCTGGCGGCGGCACAGGGCAGTCAGCACAAGACTGGCGCAGACAAAAATAACGATGGACATAGAGTGACGGGATCCTATATGGGGGTCAGGTCCTTGATTTATGATTTCCCATTTAGTCCTCGTACACCTGCGCAAGTTCTAAAGCTCGTCGGCATGGCTGGCCCCCTTCCATATCAACGATCACTGTTATGTATGCCAAACTGCAGTTTCTACGTCGCAGACTCCTAGCGCCGGCGCAATAGAGCCAGACTCCCCACCAGTCCCAGATCCTCGAACAGGCCCGAGCAGCGCGCCATGCGATACACCGCGCAGGGTGCCTGTCCGCCATCGTAGGGGTCCTCGAATACGTCGTGGATGGCCAGGATGCCGCCGCGCAGCAGATGGGGCTCCCAGCAGCGGTAATCCGTCAGCGCCGCCTGCAGGCTGTGCCCGCCGTCGATAAAAACCATGCCCAGGGGCGTGCGCCACTGCCGGGCGGCGGTCTCCGACCCGCTCACCACCGGCACCACCACATCCTCCAGACCGGCGCGCCGCACATTGCGCCGGAACTCCCGGAAGGTGTCCAGCAGTCCCTCCGCGGGGTCGAGCAGGTCGGGGTCGTGGAAGTATTCCCCCGGCTGGTGTTCTTCCGAACCGCGGTGGTGGTCCAGGGCGAACACCGTGGCCCCCGCCGCGCGGCAGGCGAGACCGAGATAGATGGTGGATTTGCCGCAGTAGCTGCCGATTTCCAGTATCGGCCCCAGGCCGCTGGATTCACGGGCGTGTTCGTACAGGGCCGTCGCCTCGTCCTCCGCCAGAAACCCCTTGATATCGCCGATGTCGGCGGGGAGGCCTTCGATCATGCTGCACGCGCTCACGCTGCTTGAACGGTCGCGCAAGTTAGCGGGTTTGGGGGGCGGTGACAAGAGCGAGCCTTCTCCAATGAGGCATGAGCCTGGAGCGATGGGCTGATTCCAGGGAGAGATGAGCCTGAAGAGGGGCCTGGAGTTTGGGATCATAGGAGCATGATCGTGGAACTCCATACCCAGGGACTCCAGACCCCGGACCAACTTCAGGCCCTTATCGACGGCAGTCAAGTGCTGGATTTCGAGATACAGAATCGCCAGCAGGCGTATCGTTTCATCAGCGAGACCCTGCGGGGTCGCCGGCCGACCGCGTCGCTGCCTGTGATCGCGACGTCAGTGCACCGCGTGGGAGTGTGCCCTGCCTGCGCGCGGGACATGCCTCGACATAAGTATTGCCCCGGCCACTGCACGCTGGCGCGCCCCGGGACTGCCGGCTATGCTGGGCGCCACCTCGATCAGCGGAGTTCCTCGATGCGCCACGCCTACAGCGCCCTGCTGTACGCCCTGCTGCCGCTGGTCGTGTTGCGATTATTGCTGCGCTCGCTGCGCCAGCCCGGCTACCGGCACAGGCTGCCGCAGCGCTGGGGGTTGCTGCGCCCGGAGAGTGTGCCCTCCGGGCCCTGCCTGTGGGTGCATGCGGTGTCCGTCGGCGAGGTGCAGGCCGCCGCTCCCCTGGTCGAAGGACTGCTGGCGCAATACCCCGGTTACCCGGTGCTGGTGACCACCACCACTCCCACCGGCGCGGCCCGCGCCCGGGAGCTGTTTGGCGCGCGAGTCACACACGCCTGGCTGCCCTGGGATCTGCCCGGCGCCGTGTGCCGGTTTCTGGACCGGGCACGGCCGCGCCTGCTGCTGCTGATGGAGCGGGAACTGTGGCCCAATCTGCTGCACCACAGCCGGCGGCGGGACTGCGCGATCGTGTTGGCGAACGCCCGCCTGTCGGCCCGTGCCGCCGCGCGCTACCGGCGCCTGGGGAGTCTTACCCGGGATATGCTGGCGTGCCTGGACCGGGTGGCTTGTCAAACGACCGTTGAAAGTGAGCGCTTCCTCGCGCTGGGGCTCCCGCCGGACAGGATCGAAGTGATGGGGTCGGTGAAATTCGACAGCGTCGTGGACGAGGCGGTGCGAGCACACGCCGACGCCCTGCGGGTTGCCCTGGGTGCCGGGGACAGACCCGTGGTGGTGGCAGCGAGTACTCACCCCGGCGAGGAGGCGGCGGTTCTGGATGCCTTCGCGGTGGCGCGCCGCTCGGCGCCCGATTGCCTGCTGTTGTTGGCGCCGCGCCGTCCCGAACGCTGCCGCCGGGTGCAGGCCTGTTGCCGCTCCCGGGGCTGGTCGGTGGTGCGGCGTTCGGCGGGCGCTCCCGCCGCCGCGGATGACGACATCCTGTTGCTGGACACACTGGGGGAATTATTCTGTTGCTACGGTCTGGCGACGGTGGCCTTTGTCGGCGGCAGCCTCCACGCCGCGGGCGGCGGTCACAACTGTGTGGAGCCGGCCGCCTGGGGCGTGCCCGTGCTCACCGGCCCCCACACGGCCAATTTCGAAGCGATCGATAATCTTCTGGAAGAGGGCGGGGCACTGCTGCGGGTGGCCGATGGGGCGGAACTGGGCCGCTGCCTGTCGACGCTGCTCGCCGAGCCCGACCGGCGCGCGCGCATGGGGGCGGCGGGGCGGGCGGTAGTGGCGCGCCAGCGCGGCGCCGCCGACAGGGTGATGAAGACAGTGCGGGAGTTGCTCGCGCCCGGCTGAGGCGGTTGCGAGACCCTACTCCGTGCCCGTGCCGCCATTCGCGCTGCTGGCGGTCGGCGGGGGTGGGGGCTCCAGAAAGGTATCCAGACGATGGATATCCTCGGGGCTCAGCAGCCCGGCCTCCTCTTTCAGCCGCATCATGTTGAGGATGTAATCGTAGCGGCTGTTGGCGTAGTCCCGTTGGGCGCTGAACAGCGTGTTCTGCGCGTTGAGGACATCCACCACGTTGCGGGTGCCCACCTCGTAGCCGGCCTGGGTGGCGTCCAGCGCGCTCCTGGAGGAAACGATGCTCTGGCGGCGCGCGGCCACACGGGATACGTCGCTGAGTACGGTCATGTGCAGGGACCGGGTATTGGTCACGGTATTGCGTGTCAGGTTGATGCGTTCCTGGCGCGCGGCGTTGAACTCCTGGGCCGACCTGCGCCGCTCGGCGCTGACGGCGCCGCCGGTGTAGAGCGGCATGCTCAGGGTCAGTTGCCACATTTCCTCGTCGGTGTCCGCCTCCGGATCGGTCACGATGCCGGTATCGGGTTCGACACGGACGGACCCGTTGACGTCGAATTCGGAATAATCGTAGCGGCCCACCAGCTTCGGCGCGTGCTCGAATTTGTTCGCCCGTGCGGTCTGGCGTGCGGCCTCCTCGCGGTAGCGGGAGGCCTGCAGCTGAAAGTTGTTCTCCAGAGAAAAGTCCACCCAGGCGGCGCGGTCGGCGGGATCGGGCGGCTGGATCTTGTAGTCGTCCACGAGTACTTCAAGATTGCTGTGGCGCTGGCCGGTGAGTACGGAGAGGCGCTCCAGTGCCACCGAGACATTGTTTTCGTCGACGATGCGCTCGACCCGGGCCAGGTCACGGGCCGCCTCCGCCTCGTGGACGTCGGTAATGGCGATCAGCCCGACCTCGAAGCGCTGCCGGGTCTGTTCCAGTTGGCGCTCGAAGGCGCGCTCTGCGGCGCGGGAGGCGGCGAGGTTGTCCCGGGCGCGCAGCACGCCGAGATAGGCCTCTACCACGCGCACGATCAGGTTCTGCTGGTCGGCGGCGAAGGTCGCCTCGGCCTCTTTGGTCACCTGCTTGCCGGACTGGAAGCTGAACCACGCGGGCAGGTCGAAAATCGACTGGCTCAGCGACAGTTGGTAGCCCTCGTTGTCGATATCGCTGTTTCGGGTGGTCCTCGTGATATCGATGCCGCCCGTCTCGCGATCAAAAACCGGCGCGAGCGACTCATTTTCCGTGTCGGTATTCTGTTTCAGGTAAGAGCCTGTGACCTGCGGTAACAGTTGCGCGCGGTTGAGTTTTTCCACTTCCCGCCGCGCCAGGTAGGTGGCTTCCTGGGCCTTCAGTTGCGCATCGTTCTCCAGGGCGAGTTCGTAGATATCGCGCAGGGAATCGGCCTGTAAAGAGTGGGAACTGAGAGATAGTGCCAGCGCGATAAACGCAACCGCCTTGCATTTCATGCAATAATCCCCTGGTATTTTCTTGCTTGTTTCGGTGCAGCGCAGTTTAGCAGTGTCTCGGCGTCCATGCATGCGGGAACTGGTATGTAAAGGGTGAACTTGCCCTGTGAATGTGCCATCTTATTGGCTCGCCGCAGCCGGGGGAAACGAGTGCGCGGCGCCTGAAACAGGTCGAAATCGACCGGCGACTGATGGAAAATGCACGGTGCGGAAACTGACAAAAAAACCGTTCAAGCTGGACCTGAAAGCGTTGCACGCGATCTGCGACGCCAATTACGTGCGTGTTCTGCGGCTGTTCCCCGAGTACGAGACCTGCAATACGCGCGAGCTCGTCGTGGGCAGCGCCCGTGTGCGATTCGAGGTAATCGAGCGCTGCCGCTACACCACCATCTTCCGCCTGCTGCAGGATCAGGCCGAGTCGCGCTGGCTCGGCCGGTTGCGCATCGAGGTGCGCGCCTACCACGACGCGGGCATGCTGGAAGTCGGCATGTTCCAGTCGCACCGCCGCATCGCGGCGCGCTACGAGTACCCCAACGACCGCATGTTCCAGCAGGACGAAAAGTACCAGCAAAACCGCTTTCTCGCCGACTGGCTCGAGCACTGCCTGCTCAATGGCCGCACGCCCCGGGATTTCGCGGTGTCCGGCCTGGACGTCTGAGCGGCGATCCGGGCATACCGTTTCCGACGTGACCTCTCAACAGCACAGCATCGCGCAAGTGGACGTCCCCGGCGACGTCGTGCGCGTTGTGCAACTGACCGATACCCATCTGTGCCGGGATCGCGGCGGCACCCTGCTCGGCATGGACACGGATCATTCGCTGCAAATGGTGATCGATCGGGTGCTGCGCGAGTGCGACGACATCGACCTGTTGCTGTGCACCGGCGATCTGGCGGACAACGGCGCGGCCCAGGCCTACCGGCGCCTGGGCGAGTATGTCGCGCGTTTTGACTGCGACAGTTTCTGGCTGCCGGGCAATCACGATGTGCGCTCGCAAATGGTCGCTGAGTTGCCGGGCGGCGCCTACCTGTGCGAGGAAATCCGCGCGGCCAACTGGCAGATCGTGATGCTGGATTCCCAGATTCCCGGCGAGGTCGGGGGCGAACTGGGCGCGCGCGAACTGGAGCGCCTGGACCTGGCGCTGCAGGCGGCGCGGGAAGAACAACTGTATTCACTCGTGTGCCTGCACCACCACCCGGTGCCGATCGATACCCGCTGGCTGGACGAGCAGGTCGTCGCCGACCGCGCCGCGTTCTTCGAGATACTCGACGGTTACAGTGGCGTGCGCGGGGTGCTGTGGGGCCACATTCACCAGGAGATCGACCGGCCACGGGATGGCGTGAGGCTCCTGGGTTCGCCGTCGACCTGTGTGCAGTTCCGCCCCGGCAGTGACACCTTCCGGGCGGACGACAGACCGCCGGGGTATCGCTGGCTGGAGCTGCACCGCGACGGACGCCTGCGCACCGGCGTGTCGCGCGTCACCGACGTGGCTTTCACCGTCGATCTCGAGTCCGGGGGTTATTTGTAGCTCGTCGTGTAGCTCGCCATCCGCGCCGCGAGGTACAATGGCCCGCACAGGGGGCCGCAGAAGAATCATGAGTCAGTACACCGCCGAAGACATCGAGGTCCTCACGGGGCTCGAACCCGTGCGCAAGCGCCCGGGCATGTACACCGACACCACCCGCCCGAATCACCTCGCCCAGGAAGTAATCGACAACAGCGTCGACGAGGTGCTGGCGGGACACGCCACGCAGATCGAGGTCATGCTGCACAAGAACGGCGCCGTCACCGTGGTGGACGACGGCCGCGGCATGCCGGTGGATATCCATCCGGAACAGGGCGTACCCGGCGTCGAGGTGATCCTGGGCACCCTGCATGCGGGCGGCAAGTTTTCCGACAAGAATTACCGGTTTTCCGGTGGCCTGCACGGCGTCGGCGTCTCCGTGGTCAACGCGTTGTCCAGCTCACTGGAAGTGGTGGTAAAGCGCGACGGCGCAGTCTGGAGCATGGCCTTCAGCGGCGGCGACAAAACCCGCAGCCTCGAACAGATCGACACCTGTGGCAAACGCAACACCGGCACCGCCCTGACTTTCATGCCCGACGCGCGCTACTTCGACTCGGTGAATTTCTCCGTGCCGCGGCTCAAGCACTTGCTGCGCGCCAAGGCGGTCCTGTGCCCCGGGCTGCGCGTGAAGTTCGTGGACGAAAAGAAAAAAGAGAACTCCGAACAGTGGTGTTACGAAGACGGCCTGGCGGACTATCTCGCCGATGCAACCATCGATTACCCGGTCATACCCGAGACGCCCTTCGTCGGCAGCTTCAGCGGCAACAAGGAGGGCGTGGACTGGGCGGTGCAGTGGCTGCCCGAAGGGGGCGAGGTGGTCGCCGAGTCCTATGTCAACCTGATCCCGACCACCCAGGGCGGCACACACGTCAACGGCATGCGCAGCGGGCTCACCGAGGCCATGCGCGATTTCTGCGAGCGGCGCAATCTGCTGCCGCGCGGCGTCAAGCTCACCGCCGAGGATATCTGGGACCGCTGCTGCTACGTGTTGTCCTCGCGCCTGGGCGACCCGCAGTTTTCGGGGCAGACGAAAGAGCGTCTGTCGTCGCGGGAGGCCGCGGCCTTCGTGTCGGGCGTGGCCAAGGATGCCTTCAGCCTCTGGCTCAACCAGCACACGGGGGAGGCGGAGCGTCTCGCCCAACTGTGTATCAGCAACGCCCAGAGCCGCATGCGCCTGGCCAGGAAAGTCACGCGCAAGAAAGTCGCCGCGGGCCCGGCGCTGCCGGGCAAGCTGGCGGACTGCTCGGGCGAGGATCCGGCCCGCAGCGAACTGTTCCTGGTGGAGGGCGACTCCGCCGGCGGCTCCGCCAAGCAGGCGCGCAACCGGGAGTTCCAGGCGATCCTGCCCCTGCGCGGCAAGATTCTGAACACCTGGGAGGTGGACTCGCAGGAAATTCTCGCCTCCCAGGAAGTGCACAATATTTCCGTGGCGCTGGGTATCGACCCGGCGAGCGACGATCTCGACGGCCTGCGCTACCACAAGATCTGTATCCTCGCCGACGCCGATTCCGACGGGCTGCACATCGCCACACTGATCTGTGCGCTGTTCGTGCGCCATTTCCGGCCGCTGGTCGCGGCGGGCCATGTCTATGTCGCCATGCCGCCGCTGTACCGTATCGACGTGGGCAAGGAAGTCTTCTACGCCCTCGACGAAAGCGAACGGCAGGGCGTGCTGGATCGCATCGCCGCGGAAAAACTCAAGGGCAAGGTCAATGTGCAGCGCTTTAAGGGTCTCGGCGAGATGAACCCGTTGCAATTGCGCGAGACCACGATGGATCCCGACACACGGCGCCTGGTGCGCCTCGTGCTCGACCCGGGCGAAGACACCGGCAACATGCTCGACATGCTGCTGGCCAAGAAGCGCGCCGGCGACCGCAAGGCGTGGCTGGAGAAAAAGGGCGATCTGGCGGAAGTCATATGAACGGCGCGCTGCCGGGGCGTACAGGCTGTGTCCTCGCTCAACCGGGTGCTTTTGTCGTGCCCGGGCCGATGTGCGCTACAATGACCGTGAAGATATCCCGGAGGATACGGTGATGAGTCGAATCAGGAACCTGATCGGTGGCCTTTTGCTGCTGATAACGCTGGCGCCCGTCGGCGCCGCCTGGGCGCAGTGGGAACTGGCGGGCGACAAATCCTCGGTGAATTTCGTTTCCATCAAGAACAGTTCGGTGGCGGAATTGCACAGCTTTGCAACGCTGATGGGGTTTATCGCCGAAGACGGCAGCGTCCAGGTCAGCATCGACCTGGCCAGCGTACAGACGATGATCGACATCCGCGACGAGCGCATGCGCGAGATGCTGTTCGAAACGGCCAGATTCCCCGCCGCAAAGGCCACCGCTGAAGTCGATCCCGAGGTGATACAGGCCGTCGTGAATGGCGGTACGGTGACCACGGACGTGCCCGTGACACTCTCAATGCACGGCGCGGAACAGACACTCACCGCCAGCCTGGTCGTCGTGGGCGAGAGCGGCGGGCCGCTGCGCGTTTTCAGCGCCCATCCCATCCTGCTCGACGCGTCCGACTTCGGCCTGGTCGAGGGCGTGAACGCGCTGCGCGAGATCGCCGGCCTCGGCTCCATCAGTACCGCCATTCCGGTGACGCTGCACCTGGTCTTCGAACGCGCGCACTGAGCGCCGGTCAACGCCGCCACACTGATTTCGTTGGGCGTCATTCCCGCGTTTCCCGCCGCCATTTCCGCGAGCCCCGCCGTCATTCCCGCGAGCCCCGCCGTCATTCCCGAGTGCCCCGCCGTCATTCCCGAGTGCCCCGCCGTCATTCCCGAGTGCCCCGCCGTCATTCCCGCGTGCCCCGCCGTCATTCCCGCGTAAGCGGGAATCCAGTGGGCGACATGGATTATACGCGGAAATTCTGGACCCCCGCTTTCGCGGGGGTGACGATTAAAAAGGTTTGCGGGGGTGACGATTAAAAAGGTTCGCGGGGGTGACGATTAAAAAGGTTGGGGGTGACGATTAAAAAGGTTCGCGGGGGTGCCTATAAAAAAGGGCACGGGGCGAGGACAGTAAAGGTAGGGGGCGACGAAAGTAAAGGCAGGGGGCGACGACACAAAAGATACTGAATGATGGTTTGGGTGTGCGATAGCGGGAATAACGCCCTTCAACGCCCGCCGGCCGACAGGCGCTCATACAGTGCACGGTAGGCCCGGTTGCCCGGCGCCACCTGCGTGAGCGTGCGCGCGTAGCCCGCCGCCGCCTCCCGCCGGCCGAGTTCGGCATGGTAGTTGGCCAGCGCCAACAGCACGTCCTCGTTTTGCGGCACAGTGCGCAACAGCGACCGCAGTTGGGCTATCGCCTCCTGTGGTTTGCCCAGATCGTGCAGTGCGATGGCGTACACGAAGCGGTGGCGGATGCCGCTGGATTCCACCCCGGCCGCCCGGCCCAGGTAATCCAGCGCGGCCTCGGGATTGCCGCTGCGGGTTTCCAGCAGTCCCAGCACATGCAGCGTGGGGCCGTGCTCCGGCGCGATGTCCAGCGCCTTTAACAGCAATTCGCGGGCTTCGCCGTCCCGACTCTCGCTGCGCAGCAGGTCGGCCAGATTGATGTAGGCCGGGATGAGCTGCCGGTTGAGTCGGATGGCTTCGCGATAGGCCTTCTCCGCCGCCGCCGGCTCGCCGCGGGCGGCGTGGAAATAGCCGGTCTGCAACAGTGCGCCGGGCATG
Source organism: Halioglobus sp. (assembly GCA_034521205.1). Taxonomy (GTDB): domain Bacteria; phylum Pseudomonadota; class Gammaproteobacteria; order Pseudomonadales; family Halieaceae; genus Marimicrobium. Next base: position 165,393 of record JAXHMT010000004.1, on the reverse strand, counting down.
TCCGCGTGGCGCCGCTGTATGGCCAGATACTCCTCGAAAAGCGCTTTCAGTCTGGCGGCCTGCTCCGGTTGCACCTGCGCCAGGGGCACGCCGGCGAGGGCTAGCGCCACTTCCATGCGCACTGTCGTCACCGGGTCGTCCACCAGCGCCTGTAGCAACTGGAATCGCTGTGCCGGCGAGAGAAACTGCAGGGCGCGCACCGAGCTGGCGCGCAGCAGCGGATCGTCGTGATAGAGCATGCTCGTCGCCGCCTGCATCGCCTCCCTGCCGCCCACTTCGCCCAGCGCTTCCATGGCGGTGGCGCGCCAGATCGGCGCCGCGCCGGTGTCGCCCGCCAGTTGCGCCAGTCGCGGCACGGCGCGGTTATCGCCCTGTTCCAGGCGGTGCAGCGCCCGGGCCGGGTGGCGTGCCGTGTCGTCGAAGCTGATGCCCCACTCGCGCAGCGCCCGCGCGGCCCAGTCGGCTTTTTGGTCCGCGTGACACTGCGTGCAGGCGTTGGGGGTGCCGATAACCTGGCTCAGGTCCGGGCGCGGTATGCGCATGCTGTGGTCGCGGCGCGGATCGACCTGCATGTAGGTCGTTTCCGGCATGTGGCAGGCGGCGCACTGGGCGCCGGCGGACTGCGCAGCATGGTGATGGTGCTGTTCGCTGTCGTAGTGGGACGGGGCATGGCACTGGGTGCAGACGCCGTTGCCCGGCGCACGCAACTGCAGGCTGTGCGGCTCGTGGCAGTTGCTGCAGACCACACCGGCCAGATGCATCCGGCTCTGTACGAAGGAGCCGTAGACGTAGACCTCGTCGCGGATCTGGCCGTCGACGTGGTAGGCGGGCGGGCGCGGCATGGTCAAGCGGTGGGTGTCGAGCAGATCGGCGCCGTAGTGGTAATCGCCCAGGGTGCCGCGCCGCGCGTGACAGCGGCCGCAGCCGTCTATCTGCGCGTCGGAACCGGGCGGCCGGTTGCGCCGCGCGATCCTGCCGTCCTCCGGCATGGCCCATTCACCGCGCTGCGCCAGATCCGTGGGAAAGCCGCCGCGGGGGCGCCGGCGAGGGCGCCATCCCTGGCCAGCGCGATATGTTTGTCGCCGGGCCCGTGACAGGCTTCGCAGCCGACGCTGACTTCTTCGTAGCGCGTGTCGAAGTGCGGGTGTCCGGGTCGTAGTTCTTGCGCACATCGGTGCTGTGACATTCGGCACAGCGGCTGTTCCAGTTCTGGTAGGGGCCGGTCCAGTGCAGCGGGTCCCTGTGGTCGATGACCTCGTCCGGGTACAGGTGAAACCAGCGCTGGCCGCCCTGCGCCGCTGGGCGCGCATCCCAGGCGATCGACAGCGCCTGCAGCCGGCCTCTGTCCAGGGGCAACAGGTACTGTTGCAGCGGGTACACGCCGAAAACATAGGCCACTTCGAACTCCGCCAGCTCGCCATCCTCGCCGTCGGTGCGCACCAGGTAGTTGTCGCCCCGACGATAAAAACGCGTCGTCACGCCGTTGTAGGTGAACTCGGTATCGTCGAAATCACCGAGCACGGTATCGGGCCCGGGGGGCTGCATTGCCAACTGGTGATGGGAGCTGCGCCAGGCTTCGTATTCGGCGCCGTGGCAATCGCGGCACGCGGAAGAACCGGTGAAAGCGGTCGCCGCAACGCTGTACAAGAACAGCGCCAGGGCAATCAGTCGAATGATTGGCATGGTGTGGTGTCGGGCCTGTGGCGGCGAAGTCGGGCTGTCACCTTAGCAGCGCGGCCCCGTTGTGGACAGCGTTTGCGGCGGCTCCTATCATGGAGCGCCCTGCTATTCGGCCCGGGAGCGATGCATTGTGAAACTGGGTATTCTGCAAACCGATACCGTACGGCCGCAACTGGTCGGGCGCTTCGGTCAGTATCCGGACATGTTCATGCGATTGCTCGGCGCCGCGGATCCGGCTCTCGAATTCGCGGTATACGACGTGGAACAGGGCGAATACCCGGCTCGGGTAGACGATGCGGACGCCTACCTGATCACCGGCAGCAAGGCCAGTGTGTACGACGACGAGGCCTGGATCGCGCATCTCAAGGCGTACGTGCGCGACCTGCACGCGCGGCGCAAAAAACTCGTCGGCATCTGTTTCGGCCACCAGATCGTCGCCGAGGCACTGGGCGGCAGAACGGTGAAATCGCCCCGCGGCTGGGGGGTCGGCCTGCACACCCACCGCTTCAGGGAATTCCCGTACTGGCACGATGGCGGCGACGTGGATTTCAACGTGCTCGTCAGTCACCAGGACCAGGTGGCGGAAGTGGCCCCCGGCACCACCGTGCTGGCGGGCAGTGAATTCTGCGAGAACGCGGTGACACAGCTCGGGGAACACATCCTCACGTTCCAGGGCCATCCGGAGTTTGTTCCCGATTACTGCCGCGAGGTCATGAACCACTGGCGCGACGACATCGGCGAGGACGCGTATCGGGCGGGCATGGCCTCCCTGAGCGGGGAATCCGCAGTCCCGGCGGGCGGCGCACTGGATCCTGAACTTCCTGCGCCGCTGACCCGAGCCTACCAGGTGCCGGTGTTTTCCATCGACGCCCAGGGCTCCTCGGGGGGCAGCGCCTCGCCAGCCTGCAACAGCTCGATCGAGATGCCGTCGGGGGAGCGCACAAAGGCCATGTGTCCGTCCCGCGGCGGCCGGTTGATGACCACGCCGCTGTCCATGAGGCGTTGGCACAACTCGTAGATATTCCCGACGCGATAGGCCAGGTGGCCGAAGTTGCGCCCGCCGTCGTACTCTTCCGGATCCCAGTTCCAGGTGATTTCCAGCAGCGGGCTCTTCGCTTCCCGCGCCCGCTCGACGTCGTCCGGCGCCGCCAGAAAAACCAGTGTAAAACGGCCGCCCTCGCTGTCGTGACGGTTGACCTCCACCAGGCCCAGTTTGTCGCAGTAGAAGTCGAGGGTCTCGTCCAGGTCCCTGGCGCGCACCATGGTGTGCAGATAGTTCATAGGTCGGATTCCGGTATTCGATGTGAGGTTGCGAGCGGAATGTCGCACGTTATCGTCACAATGGTAGGAGGCGCCCGGCGAGTGGCAAGTTCGCGCTATCCGCCGATCGGTTTTAATTCAACGTGGAATCAAGCGTTGAGCGAGGGTAGTACCCGGCAGCCAGCACTGGAACCGTGCGGCGACAGGACGTCGCCGCCCGAGCCTGTCCATGGATGGACGCTTTTTGGCGAGTTCCAGTGCTGGCTGCCGGGTACTGCCCGTGACCGGTATGTGGTCTTTGGGGAATCCCTCTGGCGAGGGGTATCAGCTTGGGTTGCGTGCAGCCACCTGCCGACCCGCGACCCGGCCGGTATAGGTCGCATCGCCCACCGACATACCGCTGGAATAACCCTCGGCGCGTCGCACCACGCCGCAGGCGGTGCGGCCGGCGGCATAGAGGCCGGGGATCACCTCGCGCTGGGGATTGAGCACTTCCCCCGTGGGCAGGGTGTCGAGGCCCCCCAGAGTAAAATAGGGCACAAAGGCTCCGCGCCCGGGCGTGATATCGAGCGCCACCAGCGGCGGCTCCAGCGGCTCCAGCCATTCCGGGGCCTTGTGGTACTGCGTGTCCTCGCCGCGGGCGCAGTCCTCGTTGTACAGGCGAATGGTCGACTGCAGGGTGCCCTCGCGCAGCCCCAGCTCCTCCTCCAGCTCGGCGACCGTCTCGCCGGTGCCGGCGATGCTCGCGCCGAGGTAGTTGCGGTTTTCGTAGTCGCCGTACTGATCGACCGTCAGCACGAAGAACAGGCGCTCCGATTCCTGGCGCAGGGCCATTTCGCCCAGGCGCCCGTGGTACACATCCTCGTTGATGAAACGCTGGCCCTTGTCATTGATCACGATGCCGCGGGTCATGCTGGCCGGGGGATAGTAGGGCAGGCTGATAAAGCCCTCGTGCATATTGATCGCCGCACCGCCCACGGACATGCCCATGAGAATTCCGGTGCCGGTATCCCCGGGGTTGCCGATCGCCTGTGTGCCGCGGGTGAGTTTGGGGGCGTATTTGCGCAGCATCTCGTCGTTCATCACGAAGCCGCCGGCGCAGAGCAGGACGCCGCGCCGCGCGCGCACGGTGAGCTCCCGCTGGTTCTGGCGCACGACCAGCCCGACGACCGCGCCGTCGTCGTCGACGACAAGCGTGAGCGCCCGCGTCTCGTATTCCACGGTGATCGCGTCGCGCTTTGCGACGTTTTCGTTGATGATCTTCATGAACAGCGGGCCGCCGTTGTCGCCCTCGACGTGCAGGTTGTGGCCCCGGGGGCAGGGTTTGGCGTGCTGCGAGAATGGCCAGGCCTTCTCGCTGCCGGTATAGAGCAGCCCGTCGTCGGTCAGGCACATGATGGCGCGCTCGGCGTGGAAGCTGTCCTTGAAGGGCACGCCGATGCCCACCAGCCAGTTGAAGTGCTCCACGCTGTTTTCGCAGTAGGCGCGGATCTTCGCCTCGTCCGCCTGCGGCCCCGCGGCCATCATCATGTAGGTGACCATGTTCTCGGTCTCGTCCTCGAAACCGCAGGCGCGCTGTACGCGCGTGCCGCCGTTGCCGCCCATGTAGATCTCGGCGCTGGACATGATGGTGGAGCCGCCGCAGTCGCTGGCCAGCTCGTAGATGACGACCTCGGCGCCCGCATCGGCCGCTTCGATCGCGGCGCAACCGCCCGCGCCGCCGTAGCCGACGATGGCGACATCCGTTTCGCGGTCCCACTGCTGGACGTCCCGCGCGCGGCGCGGTTTGCAGGGGGTGGTTGTGGCCTGGTTCGTCATCCGGGGTACCTCATGCGGGGAATGGCGGTGCGGCGCCCGTCATTTCTCTGGCGACTGGGGATTAAAGCGGTTTAACCGCCCGCTTACAACGCCGGCTCGCGGCGGCCTGGTTGAATTGTTGTACGCGACGCCGGTTTCTGGGGAACCAGGCGGGGTCTGCCTGTCTGTCATGCCGTCATTCCCGCGCCTTCCCTGCCGTCATTCCCGCGCCTCCCATGCCGTCATTCCCGCGTCTCCCATGCCGTCACTCCCGCGTCTCCCGTGCCGTCATTCCCGCGTCTTCCCTGTGCCGTCATTCCGCGGAAGCGGGAATCCAGTCCGCGCACGATGAAACCGCACCGGGTCCTGCTTCCGCGCGGGGGACGGTAGGGATCCCCGCTTCCCGCGCCGCGGATTCGTGTCGCATTCCCGCGCCTCCCGTGTCGTCATTCCCGCGCCTCCCGTGCCGTCATTCCCGCGTCTCCCGTGCCGTCATTCCCGCGGAAGCGGGAATCCAGTCCGCGCACTATGAAAATCTACTGGACCCCCGCTTCCGCGGGGGTGACGGCAGGGATTCGTGTCGTCATTCCCGCGCCTCCCGTGCCGTCATTCCCGCGCCTCCCGTGCCGTCATTCCCGCGCCGTCATCCCGGCGCCGTCATTCGCGGTGTGCCGGACCACGCGAAAGTGGCAGTCCGGCGCACCGGAATCCAGTCGGCTGTACATGGATATACGCTTTTTGGCGTGTTCCAGTGAGCCATACCCAACCCGTGCGGTCATGGTGTAGTGAGCTGATTTGGTTGCCACGACTGAGCGGCATGGTATCGGGCGCCATGCCGGCTGGTTTCGCCCGGCGCCTGCGGTACAATGCGCCGCTTTTGCCGGAGACTCCCGCACGATGTGGTTCAAGAACGTCCGCGCCTATCGACTTACCGCGCCTTTCGACCTGTCCGCCGAGGAACTCGCCGCCAGGCTGGCCGCCCGCACCTATTCGCCCTGCGCGAAATCACAGGCGCTGTCGCTGGGCTGGGTAGCGCCGCTGGGCGAGGACACTGAGTCCCTGGTGCACGCCGCGGGCGGGCGGCTGTTGCTGGCGGCCCGGCGCGAGGAGAAAGTGCTGCCCGCCGCGGTGGTGCGCGAGCAACTCGACGACAAGATCGCGGCCATCGAGCAGGAGCAGGCACGCAAAGTCTACCGCAGGGAACGTCTCAGCCTGAAGGACGAGATCGTGGCGGACTGCCTGCCCCGCGCCTTCAGTCGTTCCACTCACCTGCACGCTTATATCGATACCCGCGCCCGGTGGCTGTTCGTGGACAGCGCCAGCGCCGGCCGCGCCGAGGAGCTGCTCAACCTGCTGCGCGACTGCATCGGCAGTTTGCCGCTGCTGCTGCCACAGGTGAACCAGTCTCCCGTGTCGGTCATGACCGGCTGGCTGATGCACCGCAATCTGCCCGGCGACTTCATGCTGGGCACCGAGTGCGAGCTGCGCGAGCCCGGCGAGGAGGGCGGCGTGGTGCGCTGCCGCGGCGTTGATTTGTTGAGTGAAGAGGTGGAAACTCACCTGCACGCGGGCAGGCAGGTGGCGCGCCTGGCGCTGCACTGGGATGAGCGCGTCGCCCTGCTGCTGGGCGAGGATCTGTGCCTGCGGCGCCTGAGGTTCGCGGACGAGCTGATGAAGGAGAACGAGAACATCCCCGAGGCCGATCCGGCCGCGCGCCTGGACGCCGATTTCGCGCTGATGTCCGAGGCGATCACCGCCCTGCAGGAACGACTGATCGCCGTTTTCGGCGGCGAAGCCCGGTAGCACACCGCATGGCTTCCGGTCGGGAAACGGACGACTACCGAGGCTTGTTTCTCGACCCCACCCCGATGCTGGATCTGCGCTCCCCTGCGGAGTTTGCCCGGGGTGCGTTTCCCGCGGCCGCGAGCCTGCCGCTGATGACCGACGAGGAGCGCGCGGAGGTGGGTATCTGCTACAAGGAGCGCGGCCAGCGGGCGGCTGTCGAACTGGGGCACCGGCTGGTGTCCGGCGACACCCGGGCGGCGCGCCTGGCGGACTGGGTAACCTTCGCCCGCGACCACCCCGGCGGCTGTCTTTACTGCTGGCGCGGCGGGCTGCGCTCCGAGCTGGTGCAGCAGTGGCTCGCGGCCGAGGGCATCGATTACCCCCGGGTTCGGGGCGGCTACAAGGCACTGCGCCGTTTCCTGCTGGAGGAACTGGAGCACTCCGTGGCCGCCGGCGCCTTCATCCTGGTCAGCGGCAGAACCGGCACCGGCAAGACGCGGGTGATCGAGCGCCTCCCGCGCGCCGTCGACCTGGAGGGCCTGGCTGTTCACCGCGGCTCCACCTTCGGTCGGCTGCCGGCGCCGCAGCCGAGCCAGATCGACTTCGAGAACGCCCTGAGTATCGAACTGATGCGGTTGTTCGCGCGCGGATCCGGGGCCGTATTCATTGAAGACGAGGGCCGTCTCATAGGCCGCCTCTATCTGCCCGGGAATCTGCAGGAGGCGATGAAACAGGCGCCGTTGGCGATGATCGAGGAGAACCTGGAGCGCCGTGTGGACGTGGTGCTGGAGGACTATATCGTCGACCTCGGGCGCCGCTATCTGCTGCTGCACGGCGAACAGGGTTTCGATCTTCACCGCGACAAAATGCAGGGCGATCTCGCGCGCATCGCCAAACGGCTGGGAGGCGAGCGCCTCAAGCAGGTGAGCGCGATGATGGACGCCGCCTTTGCAACACAGTGGCGCAGCGGCGATACCGCCGCGCACCGCGAGTGGATCGCCTTTCTGCTCGAGGACTACTACGATCCCATGTACGACTACCAACTGGCGCAGCGGCATGGGCGGGTGCTGTTTCGCGGCGCTCGCGAGGCCGTCGTGGCCTGGGCCCGCGAGCGGGCGCAACATGCTGCAACAGCCTGAACTGCGCCGCGACCTGGTGCTGGTCGGCGGCGGCCACAGCCACGCTCTCGCCCTGCGCATGCTGGCCATGGCGCCGTTGCAGGGTCTGCGCCTGACGCTGGTTTCCCCCGCCAGCCACACGCCCTATTCAGGCATGCTGCCGGGGCTGATCGCGGGGCACTACACCTTCGAACAGACCCATATCGACCTGGCGCGCCTGTGCCAGTGGGCGGGCGCGCGCTTTATCGCCGCCGAAGTCACCGCCCTCGATCCCGGCGCCCGGCGCCTGACACTGGCCGGCCGTCCGCCTCTGACCTACGACCTGGTGAGCCTCGATATCGGCTCCCAGCCACAGCTCGACGACGTGCCCGGCGCCCGCGAACACGCTATTCCGGTAAAACCGGTCGCCGGACTCTGGGCGCGCTGGCGGCAATTGGAGCACAGTCTGCACGGCGCGGGCCGCGGGGGCGCGCGCGTGGGCATTGTCGGCGGGGGCGCCGGCGGCGTGGAACTGGCCCTGGCAATGGCGCACCGTCTGGCCCCGGAGCGGCCATTCCTGGACCTGTGGTGCGGCGGCCCGCATATCCTGCCCGGTTACAACGGCAGGGCGCGCCGCGCCGCGCTGTCGGCACTGCAGCGCTACGGTGTCACCGTCCATGTCGATGCCCGCGTCACCGCTGTGGCTACGGACACGTTGACCCTGGCGGACGGCTCGCGATACCCGTTCGACCTGCTGTTCTGGTGCACTGCGGCGGCCCCCGCGCCCTGGATTGCCGACAGCGGCCTGCCCACCGACGAACGCGGCTTCCTCGCCGTCACCGATGCCCTGCAGTCGACCGCCGACGAACGGGTGTTCGGCGCGGGCGATATCGCCACACAGCTTGCGCACCCGCGACCCAAGGCCGGGGTTTTCGCCGTGCGCCAGGCGCCGGTGCTGGCGCACAATCTGCGGGCATACCTGCTCGGCCGGCCGCTGCGGGCGCATCGGCCACAGCGCCGTTTCCTGTCGCTGCTGTCGCTGGGAGAGCGGCGCGCCACCGCCGACAAGGGGCCGTTCAGTGTTACTGGTGCCTGGGTCTGGCGCTGGAAGGATCGCATAGACCGCAAGTTCATGGACCGATTCAGCAATCTGCCCGAACGCATGGCCGGCGCCGCGGGCGCGCGCCTGCCCGAGCTTCCTCGACAGCCGCCGATGGCCTGCGGCGGCTGCGGCGCCAAGGTGGGCGCGGACTCTCTCGCCGCGGCGCTGGCAGTGCTGCGCGAGGCTTATCCCGCGCACTGTGACGCCGCCGCGGGGGACGCGGTGGCGGTACCCGCGGACGGCGCGGCACCGGTGATGCAGAGCCTGGATATCCTCAGGCAGATCGTCAGCGATCCCTGGCAGATGGGCCGCATCGCCGCCAATCACGCGCTCAGCGACCTGTATGCCTGCGGCGCGAAACCGGTATCCGCCCTCGCCGCGATCACCCTGCCTCACGCCGGCGCCGATATACAGGAGCGCGATCTGCGACAGCTGCTGGATGGGGCGCTGGCCCAGTTCGCCGACGCGGACTGTGTGCTCACCGGCGGGCACAGTATGCAGGGCGCGGAACTCGCCGTGGGCTTCGCCGTCAACGGCGTGCCCATGGACCCCGCCGGGAGGCTGCTGGGCAAATGCGGCGCCACGCCGGGGGACCGGCTCGTACTGAGCAAGCCGCTGGGCACGGGCGTGCTGTTCGCCGCGCACATGCAACTGGCCGCGGACGGTCGCGATATCGAGTCCGCCGTAGAGGGCATGTTGCAAAGCAACCGCGCGGCGGCGGAACTGGCGCTGGAATTCGGCGCCAGCGCCTGTACCGACATCACCGGTTTCGGCCTGCTCGGGCACCTGCTGGAAATGCTGGGCTCCGAGCTCAGCGCCCGGCTCGAACTGTCGCGCCTGCCGCTGCTCGAGGGTGCCGCGGCGCAGTTGCGCGCCGGTATCGCCAGCAGCATGTACCCGGCGAACACCGCGAGCGGGCAACGCGACCTGCATATCGCCGCCGGCGCGGACGAGGATTTGTCGCGCATCCTGTTCGATCCGCAGACCAGCGGCGGCCTGCTGATCGCGGTGCCGGGCGAGCGGGCCGATGCCCTTTGCGACGCACTGGCGTCGCGCGGCTACAGCGGCGCGTCGATCGTCGGCGAGGTGACTGCTCGATCCGGTGCGAATGCCGCCCGCGTCGAGCTCGTCTGACGTATCGCCACTGGGGTCAGGTCTTTGATTGATGATTATTGCTAGCCCTTAACGGTATTTTTTACGCTGGGACGAGGGCTATCTACCAGGATGTGGGTCACTCGATTGAGCCGAGATCATCAATCAAAGACCTGACCCCGAGGGCTGTTCCAGTGGCGTACATTTCCAGGTAGAGGAAGGAAGCGGTCCAGGTAATCAGGACCAGACCGATCAGTGACTCCAGGCCGCTGAGAAGCGCAGGTCGCCTAGCCGGTTCGATATCGCCGGTACCGAGTGTGGTGTATGCAGTGAAGGAATAGTAAACGCAATCCAGTAGCGAACCGTCGAAATTGCGCTGCAGTTCGCCCCAGCCGTCGGCGTGATGCATCCAGTAGTAGGCCAGTGCAAAAAGCCATACCTCCGCGGCGTGGGCGGTCATTGCCAGCACGACGCCGAGCACGATACGCGCGCGGTGTGGCAGACGAATTTTCGGCAGTATCAGGGAAACGTGGCGCAGGAACTCGTAGTGGATGGCCACGGCGAGTCCGATGACCAGGGTATTCACCGCGAATACTTCGATCAAGGCAGCGGCCCTGCGCTGTTTACGTCGAGGGAGGCGGCGGCCTCGCGGATTGCCGGCCAGGCCGCCAGCGCCGCGGCGTAGCCCGATGCCAGTTGCCGGAAGTGATCCCAGACCGCATGTTCGGGCATGTCCGCGGGCACGCCGCCGATCCGCACCGGCACCTCGCCGTCGCCGAGCGCCTTGAGATAGACACGCCGGCGCTCCTCCAGCATGGCGCGCCACTGCGCGTTATCCGCCGGGGCTTTGCGCAGCAGGTCGCCCAGGTTGCGCACGGCATCCGCCCGCTCCTGCCCCAGCTCGCGGCGATAGGCCGCGGCGAGTTCGGCGTCGCTGCTCCCACCCAGTGTGCGCAGTATGTCCACCAGCGCGGGATAGCGCTCGAGGGGGCCCGGGCCCGGCGCGTATTCTCCGGGCCTGCGGGCGGCGATATAGTTTTCGATCAGCGACATGCCGCCGGCGACGTCGGCCCGCGCCGTGGCGTCGCCCACACGCGCCTCCATGGGCAGATGCGGCACCGCCCAGGGATAGTTCAGGACGAAAGCCTGGGGAAACAGGTACTCCGTGAACGCGCCGAACAGCAGATCTTCGCCGCGCCAGGCGGGAAAGTAGGGCGGCAGGGCCGCACTGTTGTCCAGCCCGGTCACCTGGGACATGTTGGCGCGCCCGGCAAAGGTGGGGCGGGACCAGCCCATCCAGTACTGCCGGTGAGTGAGCTTGTCCTCCACGGAGGCGGGGCCGGCCAGCAGGCGCGCCAGTGAATCGCCGCTGAGGCTGAAGGCCCAGGCGGTGTCGCCGGTTCCCGGATCGCCGAAGGTGCCGTTCTGGGTGATCAGGACACGGCTGTCGGCACTCACCCGCCGCAGCAGACGCTCTTCACTCAGTTCGAATTGTCGGGGGCCCGGCGAGGCCAGGCCGAGTTTGTCCAGTGTGTCCCCCAGCCCCAACCCGAGGCATTGCAGGTGCCCGCTAATGGGATCCTCCCGCCGCGGCGGCGTGCGCATCCAGGCCTCGGGGCCGGGATAGAAGTCGGCTTCACTCATGCCCTCGAAAAACTGCAGGCCCTCCGTGCGGTAGGGTGAATCGATGGCGCGGCACAGTACGTCGTCGTCCAGCATAATGGCGCGGCAGCCCACCGACAGCAGCAGGCACACGGTGCGCGACAGGCCGTAGGTGGCGTGGCCCCGCCAGCGCCGGCGGTCGAGCAGGAAGCGCACGGCATCTTCGGCGTCGGGCAGGCTTTGGATCAGCCCGTCGATCAGCGCCTCGCGCTCGGCGGTGCCAAAATAGCGCATGTCGACCGGACTGGTGAGGTTGAAGTTTTGCACCAGCTCGCGATTGCGCGCGGCGTTGCCTTCCTCGCGGGAGTCGTCCACCAGGAACAGGGCCCGGTGCCGGCTCAGGTCCGCCCCGGAAAGCATCGATTCGAGCAGTCGCTCCACCGCGTCCGGTCGGTCGCAGGTTATCAGGAACACCCGCGACGGCGGCGGAGCGGCGACGCCCCGCGGCGCGTCGGCCAGGCGCTCGGCGCAGTCGGCGGCGGACTCCAGCAGGCCGTTGTCGCGCACGTTTTCCAGCACCCGCAGCACACCCTGTTCGTCGCCGCCCAGTTCCGGCATGTACTGCGTCAGATGCCGCGCGTGGCCCGCCAGGCTGCGGTATTCGCGGCAGTGCCCGAGGGCGATGGCGACGTCCCGGGTCACCACTGCCTGGCGTGCGCGCGACAGGCTGACCAGCAGCACCGCGCCCTCCCCCAGATTGAATTCCTCGCAGGCGCCGAACGCGTACAGGTCATCCGCCGGGGCGTCGCCTCGGGCGGGAGCCGGACTGTTCAGGGTGAAGGAGTAGGAGAGGTCGTATTCGTTGTTCATGGTGTCTCTTGAGGGATAACCTGCCCCGGAGCGGGAGCATCCATGCATTCCCGGCCCAGCGGCGGTTCAGCGCGTGGGCCGCATGATAACCCCGGCAGGGCGCAGGGGCCACCGGCGCCGCCGAATCTCGTGGCCGCGCATGGGCCGTGCGCGGGATCAGCGGCACTGTGACAGCGGCACTTCCACCCGTCGCGTGCCGCCCCCCGGGAGTTGTTCGATTCGATGACAGCCGACGACTCTGGAGCGGCGGCCGCCGCGGTCATATTTGCTGCCGTGATTGTCGTAGCATACGGCGCCGTCATGCGTATGGAAAAGCTGGTAGCCGATTACCGCTCCCAAAAGGGCCGAGCCGAAGGCGGCGGGGTAGTAGCGGTCGTGCCGGCGGTGCCCTCCGTGGCGATAGCGATGCCGCCACCGTTTGTGGTAGTAGCCCCGATAGTGGTGGGGCCGGTAATGCTTGTAGCGATAGTGGTGCGCGCGGTGATGCGGCTTGTAATGGTGGCGCTTGTGATAACTCTTGTCGTATTTACGGTAGTGCCGCGCCGTGCCGTGATGCCTGCCCTCGTGTGTCACCTGCCAGGCGCGCCCGTCGTGTGCCCCGCCGCGCCGGTCGCGCGCATCCGAGACGGGTGACAGTGCGGCCAGCACGAAAATGAAGAAGATGGCAATAAACGCTCTCATGGGTCGGATCCTCCGGTTTTTGAACCCTGTGATACCGACAGTAGCGCGCTGTCGCTGAACGGTTGCTGAACCGCTGGCGGAAATATCGGCGACTTCGTTCAGCTTTCGTTCAGCGTACGGTCCGTACATTGGCCCCGTGTAATGGACAACAGGGGGCTAACCCATGAAGCGTTTCACTGCAGGCATCGGTTTTTTCTTTTGCGGCTGCGCCGCTTTCGCGGCGGCGCAGAGCCAGCAATTCAGCATCGAGGCACCCGTGGTATCGGTCACGCCCCAGGTGCGCCATGTCACGGACAGGATTCCACACCAGAGCTGCTGGGAAGAGCAGGTGCGGGTCGAACGCCGGGGCGGACATCGTTCCGCCGTGCCCCCGGTACTCGGCGCGATCATCGGCGGTGCCGCCGCCGGTGCCATCGGGGACAACAGCGGCCATCAGGGCGTCATCGCGGGAGCGGGCGCCGCCCTGGGCGCGGCCGTGGGTCGCGATGTGGCGCATCGGCGCCATACCCGGTCCCGCTACGTGACCGAGGAGCGCTGCGAGATCGACTACGAGTTGCGCGAGCGGGAGGTGGTCAGCGGCTATCGTGTCGGCTACGAGTACGGCGATGACGTTTACTATACGCAGACCCGGCACAGGCCTGGACCGACCATCCGGGTAGAGGTAATACTGGAGCCCGAAAGCTACTGACGAGTTGGAGCCTGCAATGCCACGCCGCCGGCACAGGGTGCTCGCGATCGCCCTGCTGATATTGTCTTTCAGCGGGACGGCCGTCGCTGTTCACGCCGAACCCCGCCGTGAACCTCCCGCCGCGCAGGACCCGCGGTCGAGGCAACAGTCGCAGCAAGAACGGGCGTCGCTGACGCCCGCTGAAGCGGCGGCCAAAGCCAGGGCGCGGCACGGCGGCAAAGTGCTCAAGGTGCAGCGCAAGGGCGACGGCTACAGAGTGCGCCTGCTGCAGGATTCCGGTCGCGTCATCACAGTGACCATCAAGGGCTGACGATGCGATTGCTGGTGGTGGAAGACGACCCGCACCTGCGCCTGCTGCGTGGTTCCGGTCGCATCATCACGGTAAGGATCAAGGGCTGACGATGCGATTGCTGGTGGTGGAAGACGACCCGCACCTGCGCCTGCTGCGTGGTTCCGGTCGCATCATCACGGTAAGGATCAAGGGCTGACGATGCGATTGCTGGTGGTGGAAGACGACCCGCACCTGCGCCTGCAGGTGGCGCGGCACTTCACCGGTGCTGGCTGGGTTGTCGAGGAGGCCGCCGACGGGGAGGAGGCGCGATTTCTGGGCGAGGAGCATCCCTACGACCTGGCGATCGTGGATCTCGGCCTGCCGGGTATTTCGGGGATCGATCTCATTCGCGAATGGCGCGCCGACCGGCGGGAATTCCCTGTGCTCATTCTCACGGCGAGGGGGGACTGGCGCGACAAGGTGCAGGGGCTGGAGGCCGGCGCGGACGACTACGTTACCAAACCTTTTTACCTGGAGGAGATCGAGGCCCGCGCGCACGCCCTGCTGCGCCGCAGTGGCGGGCGTGTGCAGTCCGCCGTTCGCTACGGTGCCCTGCGGCTGGATTTCAGTGCGCGGGAGGTGGAACTGGACGGGCGCAGCGTCGATCTGACGGCCTACGAATACAATACACTGGAATATCTGGTGCACCGCCGCGGAGAGGTGGTGTCCAAGACCGAACTTACGGCGCACCTTTACGACCAGGATTTCGACCGCGACAGCAATGTGATCGAGGTATTTGTCGGCAGGTTGCGCAGGAAGCTCGACCCCGACGGTGAGCTGCGGCCCATCGCCACGGTACGCGGCGCCGGTTACCGCTTCACGCTGGAACCGGATTCTTGAGCCGCTCGCTGTGGGGCCGGCTGCTGGCCGCAAACCTGATTCTGCTGCCGGTGTTTCTCGGCGCCACCGGCCTGTACCTGGAGCGCGGTTTCAAGCAGAGCCTGGATTCCGCGGCTGTCGAGCGCCTGCAATTGCACGTTCTCACTCTGCTGGCGGAGGCGGAGTATGAACAATCCCTGACCATGCCTGCGCAATTGCTCGAGGACCGGTTCAGTCAGGCGAACTCCGGCCTCGCCGGCGCCGTGACGACACCGGCCGGCGACATTCTCTGGGCCTCGGATTCGTCGGTCGGCCTGGATCTGGCGGGCCCCGCCGCCCGAGCCGGCGACCTCGGCGCCGGGGAACACCATTTCCACAGGACGGCCGATTTCTATCACTACGCGCTCGCCGTGTTGTGGCGCACCGGTGCGGGTACGGACGTGCCGCTGGTTTTCCATGTGCTGGAAACCACGGGCCCGACCGCGGCGCAACTGGCCAGCTACCGGCGCAGTCTGCTGCTCTGGCTGGGCGGTGCGGCGCTGGGCCTGATGATCTGCCAGTTGTTGGTGCTCTCCTGGGGCTTGCGCCCGCTGGCACGCCTGGCGCGGGATATCGCGGCGATCGAAGCGGGGCACAAGAGTCAGCTCGACGGCACCTGGCCGCGGGAAGTGGAACCCATCACCCGCAACCTGGCGCGCCTGCTCGCGGTTGAACGCGAGCGCAGGGAGCGCACGCGCAACACGCTCGCCGATCTCGCCCACAGCCTGAAGTCACCGCTGTCGGTCATGCGCAGCGCGGATAGCCGCAGCCCGGACTATCCCTCCCTGGTGGCGGAGCAGTCCGGGCGCATGCAACAGATCGTGTCCTACCAGTTGCAGCGCGCCAGCGGCGGCAGCCCCCACAACCTGCTCTACAAGGTGCCGGTTCGCCCTGTCGTCGAGCGCTTGCGCGACACATTGAGGCGTGTTTATCCCGACCGCTCAGTGACCTTCGAGGTGGGTATCGCGCCGGATACCTGTTTTCGCGGCGACGAGCGCGACCTGATGGAGTGCCTCGGCAACCTGATGGACAATGCCTGCAAGTACGGCGCGTCGAGGGTCCGGATCAACGCCTCCCAGGCCGGCGACCAACTGGTGGTGGATGTGGAGGACGACGGGCCGGGTATTCCGCAGCACCTGCGCGATGTCATCCTGGCGCGCGGCGTGCGCGCCGACAGCGTCTCTCCCGGCCAGGGGATCGGACTGGCGGTCGCCGCCGATATCGCGGTCAGCTACAACGGCTCGCTGGTCATCGGGGACAGTGAACTGGGCGGCGCGAGGATCAGTGTGAGATTCGGGTGAGCGCCCGTCGCCGTCCCCCCCGGTGAAGCGTGAACGTTACAGATGATAACCCGATTGGGCCACAAACCTGTTTGAATAAAGATTTGCCCTCAAAGGAAGATAACAGCCTGCTAAGGCCTTGCCTGCCCCGATTTGAGAAGATTATGGCTATGGGCTATAGTCAAAAGGTTTTAGTTATAACTATTTCCTGACCTAACATGACAGATAACAGCATGAACCGGAAATCATGCGCCAGGTTCACAGATCGGTGAGCGCAGATTTCTCATAATGACTGACATCAGATAACAACGGACATCACATAAAGACCGACATTAACAACAACTGACAAGGTGCCTCGACAATGACTGAGAAGAAAGTTCAGCACACCCTGCGCAAAAAGCCACTGTGCGCCGCCGTCACTTCCGTCCTCGCCGCCTCATTGGGCGCCGCTCACGCCCAGGCCCAGCTGGAGGAAGTCCTCGTTACCGCCACCAAGCGGGTGCAATCCATGCAGGATGTCCCGGTATCGGTGTCCGCTATCCAGGAGGACGACCTGGACCAACTGCGCATCGGCAGCTTCGACGACTACGTTGCCTACCTGCCCAACGTGGTCAAACAGGGCACCGGCCCGGGCCAGAACGAGATCTTCATCCGCGGCGCCGCCACCTCGCAGACCGTGGTGACGCTCTCCTCCGTCTCCGGCGTGCAGCCGTCGGTGGCGCTGTACCTGGACGAGCAACCGGTGGCGCTGCCCGGGCGCAACCTGGACGTCTTCGCCGCGGACCTGTCGCGCATCGAGGTACTGCCTGGCCCCCAGGGCACCCTGTTCGGCGCCAGTTCCCAGGCCGGTACGGTGCGCCTGATCACCAACAAGCCGGACTTTTCCGGGGTCCATGCGGGCTTCGACACCAGCTTCAGCACCACCAAGGGCGGTGAGGAGAGTACTTCCCTCGAGGGTTTCCTCAACCTGCCGGTCAGCGACAAGCTGGCGCTGCGCATCGTCGGTTACAACGAGAACCAGGGCGGGTGGATCGACAACAAGCTGAACGACCCGGACGGTCCCGGCTGGAACGGCAGCGCCGTGGTCGTGGACCGTATTTCCGGCGGACCGCTGCCCGACCCCGAGAACCAGACCATCCCGGCGCCGAGCAACGACGCCTTCGTCGAGGACAACTTCAACGACGCCACCTACAGCGGCGGTCGCCTCGGCCTCAACTACCTCATCAACAAGGACTGGGATATCCTGCTGCAGCACACCCAGCAATCCCTGGACACCGACGGTGTGTGGGCCTACGACCCGAACCTCGACGGCGAGGACTCCACCAACCGCTTCGCC
Source organism: Halioglobus sp. (assembly GCA_034521205.1). Lineage (GTDB taxonomy): Bacteria > Pseudomonadota > Gammaproteobacteria > Pseudomonadales > Halieaceae > Marimicrobium. The sequence goes on along the minus strand of JAXHMT010000004.1, from coordinate 147,934 downwards.
CCGGACAACAACGAGGACGAGTTCGGTTTGACCACCTGGACCCTGACCGGCCGTCTGGACATGCTCGACGTGATCTACACCGGCGGCTACCTGGACAGGGAGGTCAACGCGTCCATCGACTACACCTGGTACACCAATGGCGGCCTGTTCGCGGCCTACTATGTGTGCTACCCCGGCGACGGCACCTACTCCGAGTGTTTCGACCCCTCCAAGTTCTACAAGGAGGAGTCCGAGAACGAGCGCATCACCCACGAACTGCGCATCAACACGCCCGAGGAGAACCGCTGGCGCGTCACCGCCGGCCTGTTCTACGACGACATCGAGCTGAGCAGCACCGGCCGCTTCAAGATCGCCTCCACCGACAGCCCCTTTTTCCAGGACCTTGAGCGCACGCTGGCGGCGGGGTCGACGGCGGGACAGAACACCGACGGCGGCCCCTTCGGCCCCGAGATCAGCTTCGTCAACGACGTCACGCGCACCACCGAGCAGACGGCGTTGTTCGCCCACGGCGAATTCGACATCACGCCGGACATCACGGCGTCCTTCGGCGCCCGCTACTACGAGATCACCGACACCTACGAGGGCGCCACCACCACCGTGAACGTCACCGACCGGCTGGACGCGCTGGGTGACGGTTCCCTCGGCGCGCTGCAGGATTTCTTCGGTGACGCCGAGGGCCAGTCCATCTTCGACGCCATCCAGAGCGGCCAGCTCGATACCGACGACCTCAGCGACGACGGCGAGTTGGAAGTGGACGACGTGATCGTACGCGCTTCATTGGACTGGCACGTCACCGAGGACGTCATGCTGTTCACTACCTACGCCCAGGGCTTCCGCCCGCCGGTGACCAACCGGGTGGGCGCGGGCGCCGCCAACAATCAGACCGGCGCCTTCGAGGGCTTCCGTATCCCCGTGTACTCCCAGACCGACGACCTGGACAACTACGAGCTGGGGCTGAAAGGGGATTTTCTCGACAACACCCTGCGCCTCAACCTCACCGCCTATTACTCGGAAATCACCGACCTGCAGACCTCGCGTTTCGATCCCACCAATATCAACTTCCTGTGGTTCGTCGACAACGTCGGCGAAGCGGAGATCTACGGGATGGACGGCGACTTCGTCTGGTTGGCGAGCCAGGACTGGACCATCAGCGGCGCCTTCAGCGTCCTCGACACCGAGATCACCGAACTCAATCCCGAGCTCGAAGGTATCGCGGTGCCCGAGGGCAGCGAACTGCCCTACGCCGCCAATTTCTCCGCCAACCTGCGCGCGCGCTACGACTTCGAGCTCGCCGAGGTGGGGAACCTGCGCGGGGTGAGAGGCTATGTCACCGGTGCGGCAGTGTACACCGGCGAGAGCTTTGCCGGCCTGAAGATGGACGCCTTCGTGCAGGAGGATACCCTGCAGCGCGTCTACGGCGTCAGCGGCTCGGGCCTGAACATCGAGCGCGAGGCGGACACCTTCCTCGGCGCCGCGCCCGGCACCGATCTGCTGGACCAGGAGGGCGTTCCGGGCGGCCGCTACGAGCAGGGCGATTACCTGTTGTTCAATGCCGCGCTGGGCTTCAATGTCGACGCGTGGAACCTGGAGCTCTTTGTCGATAACATCGCCGACGAGAACGCGGAAGTGTACATCGACACCCAGCAGTTTACGCCCAAGGTGGTGACCAACCGGCCGCGTACTTTCGGCATGCGTGTGAGTTACCGTTTCGAATAAGCCCGGCGACACAGCGGACCTGCTGCGGCAGGCCAGAACACTGATCAGTTCGGCGCGCTTCGAGCGCGCCGCGCAGCTGCTCGCCCCCGTCGCCGATCAGGCCCTCTCCGACGACGAGCACCGCCAGGTGCTCTACAATCTCGCCGTGGCGCGCCGCTACGGCGGTGACTGCAAGGCTGCCCTGGACACGCTGGAAGCCCTCGTCGCCCGGGACCCGGAGTACGGGCGCGCCCACCAGGAGCGCGGCCACAACCTTCTCAGTCTGAACCGGCCGGCGGAAGCCGCGGCGGCCTTCGCCCGGGCGGTGGACCTGAACCCCGGCCTCCTCGCCAGCTGGAAGGCGCTGGCCGCGCTGTACGAGCACGCCGGGCGCGGGGAGCGCGCCCGCGCCGTGGCCCGTCGGGTGAAGGAGCTCGAGGCGCTGCCATCGGAACTGCGCAACGCGATGGACCTGCTGCACGAGGGCCACCTGCGCAAGGCCGAGGCGCTGTGCCGGGCCTTTCTGCGCGAGCACCGGCAGCACGCGGAGGGCATGCGGCTGCTCGCGGAGATCGGGGTGCGGCTGAAGATCTTCGACGACGCGGAATTCCTGCTGGAGAGCTGCGTCGAGTTCGAGCCGGACAATGCGGGCGCCCGCAGCGACTACCTGCGCATTCTCAACCGCAAGGGCAAGTTCCGCCAGGCCCTCGAACAAGCGCGCGAACTGATGCGGCTGGAGCCCGACAACCCGGTGCACCGGCTGTCCCACGCCAATGCCCTGGCGGGAGTCGGGCGTTTCGAGGAAGCCATCGAGGGTTACCGCCGGTGCCTGGACGGCGCGGCCAATCCGGCGGGGATTCACCTGCTGCTCGGCCACGCGCTGAAGGCGGTAGGCGATGTCGACGCCGCGATCGCGAGCTACCGCAGGGCGTACGAGCTGCGCCCGGAGTACGGCGACGCCTGGTGGAGCCTGGCCAACACCAAAACCTATCGCTTCGACGACGGCGAGCTGCGGCGCATGCTCGAGCTGCAGGAGGCCGAGGGCGTGGCGCGCGACGACCGCGTGCACCTGAACTTCGCCGCCGGCAAGGCGCTGGAGGACCGCGGGGACTACGCCGCGGCCTTTACCTGCTACGAACGCGGCAACGCGCTGCAGCGCCGGCGCTGTGGTTACAGCCCGGAACTCACCGCGCGCATGGTGGACGCACAGATGGAGGTGTGCACGCGGGAGCTGTTCGAGGCGCGGGGCGGCTGCGGGCACGGCGCGCCGGACCCGATATTCATCCTCGGCATGCCCCGCGCCGGCTCCACCCTGCTCGAGCAGATCCTGGCGTCGCACTCGCAGGTGGACGGCACCATGGAGCTGCACAACATCCTCGGCCTGGCGCAGCGCCTGCGCGGGCGCACCGCCGCCGGCGGCGCGCAATACCCGGCCAACCTGCGCGAGATCGACCCGGACTACTTCCGGCGCTTCGGGGAGCGCTTCATCGAGGATACGCGCGACTACCGCGCCGGCGCGCCGTTGTTCATCGACAAGATGCCGAACAATTTCCTGCACATCGGGCTCATTCACCTGATTCTGCCGCGGGCGAAGGTGATCGATGCGCGGCGCTCGCCGATGGCCTGCTGTTTCAGCAATTTCAAACAGCTCTTCGGGGAGGGGCAGGAATTCAGCTATGACCTCGGCTGGATGGGGCGCTACTACCGGGACTACGTGCGCCTCATGGCGCACTGGGACGAGGTACTGCCCGGCTTCGTGTTGCGCGTGCGGCACGAGGACGTCCTCGACGATCTCGAAGGGCAGGTGCGGCGCATGCTCGACTTCTGCGGTCTCGAATTCGAGGAGCAGTGCCTGCGCTATTACGAAACGGAACGCGCCGTGCGCACCCCCAGCTCCGAGCAGGTGCGCCGTCCCATCGACAGAGCCGCCGCCGAGCAGTGGCACAATTTCGACCCCTGGCTGGGGCCTCTGCGGGAGGCTCTCGGGCCGGAGCTGGCCGCCGCCGCGAATTGAGACAGTGTTTTTTCAGTAGTGTCTCAGTTTGAATTTGTGGCGCGAGCTTGGGTTGGGCGTGTTCCAGTGGACCACACCCAACTCAAGCGACCTTACAAGGGCAGAAATTGAAACTGAGACAGTGTTTTTCCCCGCTGTTCAGGTAATTACCGGATTTCGGTTATACTCTGGCGTTTATTAGAGCCATAATAATTACAGCACTAATCACCGCTCTCGCTTCACACTCCAGGTATTGCCTGAGAGGTTCGCACCGGACCGGGTAACACATGACGCGAAAATATCGATCGAGACACAGGGTTGGCGAACAGAACATCCAGATCTTCGGGATGGACATCCACAACCCGGTATTCTTCATCAGCGCTACCCTTATCCTGCTTTTCGTGGTGGCGACCATACAGTTTCCGGAGCGGGCGAGCGAGGTACTCGCCGCCGTGCGCGGCTGGTGCCTGGTGACATTCGACGGCTTCATGATGGCCTCCGTCAGTCTGCTGTTGCTGTTTGCTCTGGCGCTTATTTTCCTGCCCGTGGGCAAAGTGAGACTCGGCGGAGAAAAGGCGACGCCCGAATTCAGCCGCCTGAGCTGGATGGGCATGTTGTTCGCGGCGGGCATGGGCATCGGCCTGATGTTCTGGGGGGTCGCCGAGCCCATGAGCTATTTCACCGGCTCCGGCGGCACGCCCTTCGGCGTCGAGCCCTGGAGCGAACAGGCCGCGGACATGGCCATGGCCGCGACCATGTATCACTGGGGCCTGCACGCCTGGGCGATCTACGCCGTGGTGGCTCTGGCGCTGGCGTTTTTCTGCTTCAACTGCGGTCTGCCTCTGACACTGCGCTCCGCGTTTTACCCCATACTCGGCGAACGCGTCTGGGGCTGGCCCGGCCACGTCATCGACACTTTCGCCGTTGTGGCGACCATGTTCGGCCTGGCCACGTCCCTGGGTCTCGGCGCCTCGCAGGTCAACGCCGGAATGAGCATGTTGTTCGGTGTCGAGGACGGACTCAATACCAAACTGTCGATTATCATTTTCGTGACGTTCATCGCCATTATTTCCGTGGTTCGCGGACTGGACGGCGGCGTCAAGGTGTTGAGCAATCTCAACATGGGACTGGCCGCGTTGCTGCTTGTATTCATCGCCATCGCCGGCAACAACATCGGCCTGTTCGTCACCATGCTGGAGACGACCGGCAGTTACCTGCGCAACATCGTTCCGCTGAGCAACTGGGTCAACCGGGCGGACGAACAGTGGATGCATGACTGGACGGTTTTCTACTGGGCCTGGTGGATCAGCTGGTCGCCGTTCGTGGGGATGTTCATCGCCCGCGTCTCGCGCGGCCGCACGGTGCGCGAGTTCCTGGTGGCCGTGTTGATCGTGCCCACGGTGGTGACGGTGGCGTGGATGAGCGTGTTCGGCAGGAACGCGATCTACCAGGCGCAGAACGGTATCGGCGACCTGGCCGACGGCATTACTTCCGTCAGTCTCGCGTCGTTCGAGATGTTGCAGAGTCTGCCGCTCAGCGGGGTGACCTCGCTGCTGGCGATGGTGCTGGTCATGGTGTTCTTCATCACCTCGTCGGATTCCGGTTCGCTGGTGATCGACGGCATAACCGCCGGCGGCAAGCTCGATGCGCCGGTGCCCCAGCGCATCTTCTGGGCGACCATGGAGGGACTGCTCGCCGGCGCGCTGCTCTACGGTGGCGGCAAAACGGCGCTGAGCGCGCTGCAGGCCGGTACCGTTGCCGCGGGCATCCCTTTCACGGTGATCCTGTTGTTGATGTGCTTCAGCCTGTACCGGGGGCTGACGGCGACGCTGAAGGAACCGTCGCTGGTGCCCATGCACGAGCCGCGCCCCCAGTCGGCGCCTCAGGTACGACGCTAGGTCCGGGGTCCGGTGTCGGGGCCTATCACCGCCGGCCCGCGACACATCGGCGACGCACTCGTTAGAAGTACCAGGTGACCTTGCCGCCGTAGAACCGCGGCGGGCCGGCGATAAAGGTCGGCGAACCGAGATCGCCGCCCGTGTTGCCGCCGTCGATGGCAAATTCCTCGTCCAGCAGGTTGTTGACGTACAGCTCTACCCCGTAGCGCCCGCCGGCACTGAGGTAGTTTGCCCGCAGGGACCACACGTCATAGGCCCCCTGCTTGATCTCCACGCCGGTCTTGGGCGCGTTGTCCTCCTCGAAAAACACGTTGCTGCGATAGTCCCAGTAGGCGCCCACGTCGATTGACCCCGCCAGCGCGGAGAACGTGTAGCGCACCCCGGCGGAGAGGGAGGTTTCCGGTTGCAGCCGGAAGCGGTTGCCATCGAAGTTCACCACGGGGTCCTCGACGTCGCCGCTGTCCAGCTCCGCCTCGATCCAGGCCACGTTGAAGAAGGTGAACCAGGACGAGGTCGGCGCGTAATTCACCGCGAATTCCACGCCCTCCATGGTGGCCTCTTCCACCGACACCGTGCGCTCCTGCAGGTTGTCGATGATCGAGGTCTGGAAGTCGCTGTACAACTGGTAGAACACGCTGCCTTCGAGGCTCAGGTTGCCGTCGACGAGCTGCGACTTGAACCCCAGCTCCGCGCTGTCGACGGTCTCCTCCGGAATGATGGTGGTGACGATGTCGGGCACCCCCAGGCCCTCGGCGTTCGGGTTGGGCCCCACGTCGATCACTTCGCTGGAATGGCCGCGCCCGAGGTTGAGGTAGACCTTGGTGGTTTCCAGGACGTCGTAGTCGAGAATGAACCGCGGCAGGAAAGCGTTGAAGTCCTCCGTGTCGCTGGCGATGCGCTGGTTGCCGGTTTCGCCGAAATTGATCTGCAGCAGCGGGAAGTTGCTGGTCGCGGCGTAGGCGGATTTTTTCTCGTCCCTGACCCAGCGGCCGCCGAGGGTTGCGCTGAGGCGGTCCGTGACCCGGTAGGTGGCGTCGGCGTAGATGGACCAGGTCGTGGTCTTGCCGAAATTGGTGAATTCCGCCTGGAACAGCTCGCCGGATCTCCGGCGCGGACAGCAGGGTCCGGGCCTCGTCCCGGGGGCAGTCCGCGAGGATACAGGCGAAGGCGATACCGGTCAGCACGCCCTGGTCGCCCTCGACCGGCGCCCGCTGGAAGCCGTCCTCCTCGAACACGCTGGCGCCGATGAACCCGGTCCAGCGCGCGCCGTCGTCGTAGTTGGCCCGCAGTTCCACGCTCCACTGGTCTCCCTCGGCATCCTCCACCGCCTGGAACAGGTTGGACCAACTGCCGTCGGCATCGAATATTTCGTAGGAATCGAACTCGCGGTAGTTGTTGATGTTCGTCAGGCTCCAGGCCTCGTTCAGGTCGTAGGTCAGCGTGAGCGTATAGCTCTCGACTTCGCGTTCCAGGCCCAGGCGTCCGCCGAGAAACTCCGAGGGGCGCGCGCCGACAGGTCCCAGCTCGGCCTCGTCGAAAGGGGTCGTGTCTCCCCCGGTGGGGGGCAGTACGGCGCTCTTGAAGGCGGTGCCCGGCGGCGTATCTTCCTGGTATTGCAGTATCGCCTCGATCAGCAGGTCGTCCACGGGGCGCGAATCGAGGATCAGGCGGGCGGCGAAGGTGTCCTTTCCTTGCAGGTCCTTTGCGTCCCGTCCCCCGGGGCGCACGGACTGGCTGGAACCGTCCAGGTTCTCGATGTAGCCGTCGCGCTCTTTGTCGACGATGGCCAGACGCGCGCGCAGTGTGTCGCCCATCAGCGGGCCCGAGACCATGCCGCCGAGGCGCCGCTCGTCGAAGTTGCCGAAGCCGGCGGAGGCCTCGCCCTGGAATTCGTCGGTAGGTTTGTTGGAGATGACGCTGATCGCTCCGACGCTGGCGGCGGAGCCGAACAGCGTGGCCTGGGGACCCTTGATGACCTCGATGCGATCGACGTCGAACAATTCCACAGCGGCGCCCCGGGAGCGCGAGATGTCGATGCCGTCCTGGTAGATGGACACCCGGGACTGACGCTGCGCGCTGCCGGTGTCGGAGGTGATGCCGCGGATGACGAAGGCGGGATTGTTGGGGCTCTGCTCCTGCACCACCAGGCCGGGCACGAAGGCGGACAGCCGGTCGAAGCCCTCGATGCCCAGGCTCTCGAGAAAGTCCTGGTTGTAGGCGGTGATCGACAGCGGCACATCGGCGGCGGACTGCGCCCGTTTCTGTGCGGTGACGATCACCTCCTCCAGCAGATTCTGTGCGGTGGCCGGAAGGCTGAGGGCGGAGCAGATGGCGGTGGCGAGGAGTGTTCTGGCAAAGGAGCGTTTCATGGGGATCGGGCCTCTCGTTCAATGCGCGGGTGCTCGGACTCTAGCTTAGAACACTTACCGAATTATGACAGGGCGGTTGGTTCGGTGGTGGTTACCTGAGGATTGGAGGAGCGGGACTCGTCAGGACTGCCAAACCACGGTGGCGACAGTGCTGACCGTGCAGACAATTGGTGTGGTGCCCGGAGACAGACTTGAACCACCGACCCACATGTTTCGCATCGTGCGCGTAACTTATTGAAAAATAAATGCTTACTAGTCCTTGCGGGTTCAAGGACAAGTCCGAGTGTACCGCCCTGGTGTCGCCTGAACCGAGTCATTTATGGGCAGGATTCGCTAGTCGCCGGCTTCTGGAAACAGCCCCGGCATCCACCGACCTGCGAGCCTGGCGGGAAACGCAATCCGCAGTGGTGCCCGTGTGCTCTTTGACTGCAATACGCCAGCCTTGAGCAACGCAGAGACGACCCTTCGCGCCTGCCGATCTCCGGTTCCCACAATCTCTGCGACATCACCGCGCGGTAATTCCCCGCGATAAAGGACGACTTCCAGGACGTTGCCGGATTGTGGTGGCAGGTCATCGGTGCGCACTTCTTCTTCGACCCAGAGCCGAATGCGCTCGCGCAGTTTGTTGGGCTGGACGAGCTGTTCCATGAAACGTCACCTGGTCAATGCAGGTCTGCAAGAAGAACTCAGTGAATTCAGCAAGCGCGGCCTCGCTGCGGCTTCCTCTACCGTCCAGGTCTCCACGCCGGGGCTGGTCACACAATATAAGGTGCTGTTTGTATTTTGCTTCCTGCCTGGCAAGCCCTCGGGCGATTGACCAGATACCGCCCGTGTCCAGCACATCCCTGAGCATTGCATAGGACATGAGCCGTGCGACACGGCCATTGCCGTCCAGGAACGGGTGAATCCAGAGCAGTCGGTGATGCGCTGCTGCCGCTGAAAAGATAGTCTGCGCTTTGCCGAGATTGCCATAGACCTGTTCGAAGCGATCCAGGAATCGGGGGACAGCCCTCGGACTGACTGCCACATGGTTACCAACGATGACATCCCGGTGCCTGAGCACGCCTGGTTTGATACGGATGCGCTCACCAGTTTGAGGGTCTTCAACCCCAAGCAGCTCATCGGGGAGCAGTTCGCCAAAACGGCGGTGGACTTCACAAATGCCTTCCCGAGTTGCTGCCCGGCCAGCCAGCCCGTCCTCATCGATCCATTTCTGGACAGTGACATGGGCGCGCGCCTCTAACTGGAGGTCACGCTTGCGAGGCTCGTCACTGTAGTCATTGCGCATGGCGCGCTCGATATCAACCGGGTGCGTGTTATGCCCCTCGATCAGATTCGAGTAGTAGCAGTTCATGGCACGGACGAGCTCGGCCAGCGCGCTTACGACGCCTTCGGGTAGGCTACGACTAAATCCGGCGGACTTTGCGGCGAGGTCTACTGCCAGCTCGGTCAGGGCGTTGCGGTGTTTTGAGCCGTCGCTGATCTGAAGGGGTTCCATGATCGAGAGCTCTTCGCCGCGATCTATGGCCTCTTTTGTGTCCGCTTCCATGTCCGTTTCATTTATACTCATAATTACTTTAATAACATAGATTTACGAAATTTAAAAGGAAATTATCAACCGCTTAAAAGTCCGGTTTTATGTCCGCTTTCCTTTTGTCCCTATAGGCTGTCCTGATGACCGGTTTAGGGACAATTCAGGGACCGATAGGGACAACAGAGGGGAGATAAGGCCAGAACAGGAGCATATGTCGATGTTCTTGTTTTTATCGACATATAAGTTGGATATGTCGATGACATCCGCTTGTCAATCCAATTCCATCCGATTTTTTCTATCAGCCCGGTGTGGATTATGGCACCTCGATCCGAAAGTCAGGATGCAGATTACGCCAGTGCTCTCTTAATTCCGCCTTGTGTTTCTCATCCATCGGCAGGTCTTTCAGAGCCTCTGGCCATTGGCTGCGAGCTTTCTCCACCGTGTCCAGCAGGTGTGGCCGGATGGCTCGCCACGGTATATCGGCCTTCCCCGCCCAGTATTCGAATTGTGCCATCGAGGCCTGATACCAATCCTTATCCTTCCCCAGGTTGAGGGCGAATTCGCGCTCGTCGCCCATGTAAACGCGGGTGGTCACAATGTCATATGCCGGGGAGAGGGTAGGTGTCACTTTGTCCGGATAGATCACGCTCCAGTTCTTCAAATGGGCATCGCCATTGGCGAGCAGGATATTCACCAGTAGACGACGAGCGAATTGCTGCACGTCACCCAAGCCATCCTCGGCGTAGGCGTAGAGAACTTTGCCGATGTTTTGGTAATTGGCGGAGCGGTATTTCTCCTGCGGGTATTTCACCAGTATCTGGGCGAAATCCTCCATGTGAATGCGTTCGCCCTTGTGGCGGTCAAAGCGCCTGATGGCGAAAGAGTAGTGTTCATCGGGCAGGTTGATGGCAGGGAGTCGCTCCAGCTTGTCCATCTCGACCAGGCGGATGTCAGGGATGTCGACTCCCACTAATTCGGCCAGATGCATCGCCGTATATTCATTGAGAGGAACGTGCCTGTGCGTCGTAGAAGGCGTTTTGATGATCCAGTCCCCCAGTGCTCCTGACTCGGCGATCTGGTAACGCCCGTCTTGTTCCCGCATGGAGAACTTCATCTGGACGCCTGCCAGCGAAAAGCGCTTCTTTTCGTCCTGAGCGGGGGAATTGACCGCGTTGGCTTTGGCTCTATCATCCAGCACGTAGTCAGGCACGGCGTCTGGCTCGATTGCTGTGGCAATCAGCGCACCGGGCAAGTCCTGACCCAGATAGGCGAAGAGCTCGAATTCGTTGTCTGTATGCGTTTTGAGCGCCTGTGCCAGGTATTCCCGCAATGCCCCCTCGGGCAACAGGTTGGAAAGCACCGGATGGAGCTTCTGCCGTTTGACCCAGGGCTTTTCCATGATCGCCCCCGCCTTGGGAAAGGCCGGGTGTGTAATCAGGCTAAACGTCGGACGGACTTCATTGGCGGCGAACTCGGGCGCGAAGGTCAGGATGGTGCGCCCATCCCCGATATCCCGCCAGGATAGCCCACAGTTGCCCCGTGGAGAGTGAGTTCTAGCACGCTGACGGTATCGCCATTAGTCATCGTCACCCTCCAGCAGATCACCCCAGGGATTGTCCTCGGGGGAGGGCTTGGTCACCGTACCCGTCGCGGTCAACGTGAACCCGCCACCGATTTTCTTCTTGCCTGCCAGGAAATCCTCTATATCCCGCAGTTTTTCCTGCGGGATGAGCATGACCTCCATCTTCAAGCCCTTGGCGACCAGCTCTAGCGTATCCAGGCGGGGGTTTCCCTTGGACTCCAGGCGTTGGTATTGCTGGCGTGACATCCCGACACGCAGCTCCATGTCCTCCTGCTTGAGGCCGAGCGCCTTGCGCCGTGCTTTCAGTTGTTCGTGTATCTTGCTCATCCGATCCCCTTAAAAGAAACATATGACTTTCTTATAAATATAATAGCAATATATTAGTTGTTTAAAAGTTAAAAACAATACAGATATTGCTTTTTGGAGTATGCGAAGGGACCGGTCCTGAAAGCGTCATATTTATTGCTTTTGCAGATTGCAGGATTGATCATTCAAGCAGGGACTGAACGACTATGCCGAGCCCGCTCCACAGACAAGCAGTACTGCATGCTGGCCGGGTGTACCACCCTTGTGCAGCCCAAATTGAGTCGTTTATGGCCATGCCTGGCATCCACTGCCTCGCGCAGGCTGGCGACACACGGTGTCGGCATTTGTCGGAGAGGTTCTCTTTGCGGAAAACGAGGGGTGAGGTTTAAGGTAGTACCCAGAGACAGAATCGAACTGCCGACACGGGGATTTTCAATCCAGACTTGCAAATGTATTGCGTTGTTGATGAATGTTGATAAACTGAGTAAAAACAATACGATGCAATATTTATTCTGGATGGATGTACAGCACAAATGTTGATTGATATACGTTTTTTTCGACCAAAAGTGCTTACATCCATAGTTACATGCGAGAGGATGTAAGCCGGAGCCGGAGAGCGCCAGCATGGCCAGTAAGGTCGCACTCACAGCAACGCGGGTAGCGGGCTTCAAATGCCCCCCTGAAAAGAAGCAAGCATTTCTGTGGGATGCGGGGCAAAAGAGCTTCGCCCTGCCAGCCACCCCAGGCGGCAAGCCATTCCTACGTTTTCAGAGCCGCTTCCATGGCGCGGCTATCCGTATGACTATCTGGCAGTCCTGAAGCCTGGAGTATTCCAGAGGCGCAGCAAAAGGCCAGAGCGTTGCAACGCTTTATTGATGACGGTCGAGATCCTCGGACGGTTAAGGCGGAAAAGACTGCAGCCGATGTAGCAATGCGCGAAGCAATCAGGGCGAAAGGTATCACCGCCGGGGAAGCGTGGGACCGCTACTTGAAAGAGCGCCGCCCTCATTGGAGAGACAGCACATATTTCGACCACCTGAAAATGGTGCAAGGGCGGCAAGCGAGGTTACAGACCCGGCCTAGCCTGAGGACCACCTCCGGCATGCTGCTGCCGCTGATGGGGCTGCGCCTGGCTGACCTAGACGCTGTCCACCATTGAAGCCTGGGCTGCAAGGGAAGCAAAGCGCCGCCCTACCCGTACCCGTTTGGCACTGCGCCTACTGAAAGCTTTTCTGCGCTGGGCGGACCGGGAGCCGGACCTACACGGCATAGCCGACCCAACCGCCGCCAGTGGGCGCAAACTGCACGAGATAGCCGGGCGGCAAAAGGTAAAGGTTGATCACCTCCAGCGTGAACAGTTGAGCGAGTGGTTTGACCATGTTCGGGAAATTCCCAATCCTGTGATTTCGGCTTATCTGCAATGCTTGTTATTGACTGGCGCGCGCCGGGCAGAACTAGCCGGGCTAACGTGGGACGATGTGAACTTTCGTTGGCAGGGGCTGACATTGGGGGACAAAGTGGATGATACGCGCGCCGTTCCGCTGACCCCCTACGTGGCTCACTTGCTGCAGAGCCTGCCCTCGCCGTAATAAATGGGTTTTTAGCAGCACTGGGAGCGAATCCGGGCGCCTTTCGGAACCGAGTATTGCTCACCGGTAAAGCCTGCACAGCAGCCGGAGTACACGTGACTCTTCACGGACTGCGCCGCTCATTCAAAAGCCTCACGGAGTGGCTGGAGGTGCCCGTGGGGTAGTGGCGCAGATTATGGGACACAAGCCCAGCGCGACCGCTGAAAAACACTACACGGTGCGGCCACTGGACCTGCTGCGGGTACACCATGAACGTATCGAGTCATGGATACTGGAACAGGCGGGTGTGATTTTTGACTCCAAACGGCTCAAAGCGGGCTGCGGGTGGTGGACGCAGGCTAACAGCTTTGCCTTGGGCAGGTGTTGAACTGAACAATGGTTTTCCCTCATCCGTCTGCCGGGGCGACCTTCTTCAAGGCAACATTTAAAGAGCAGAGTCTATGGCGAGGTGAGTAGATCGAAAAGTTACGCTAGGCGGCAAAAGACGACGGCGGCGCCGGCAGAACCAGCAAGAGACCGGAAGTATAATGCGAGGCAAAAAAGTACAAGGGGGCACTTTATGGGCCGAATGCGCGAGATTGAAGGATTTTCTTGAGGAAGTTCGTAGTCCGTGGAGCCGTTTACCCTACGGGTAGCCGAGCGACGTTTGATAGTGAGACGGCAGATCGATATATCTCTGCCGGCTGGGCATCTGACCCGCTCACCGGCGAGCAGGGCGAGCGATTTACAGGGACTTTCGTAGTACGACCAGATGACAGCGAGCACGGGCAGGGAACCGGCCAGACGCAGTTGCGCACCCTCGAGGCGGGGAAGCCTGGCACAATGGAGAGTGCGCCAGAAAGAAAAACGGTCTGCCGGGAGACCGCGCAGTGGTAATAGCCTGAAAGATCGCCGGCCTGAGCTGAAAAAGGCAGCAGTGAAAGTTGCGCGAAAAATCGAGCAACCCAACCCGTCCGACTGTGGCACGTAACAAATTAGCACAGCTGCCCCGAGTGGCCGTATTCGGAACTGAGCCTTAAGACTGAACTTCGATCCAGTTGGTGGTAAAAAAGCCGTCGAAAACAATAATTATCAAGACGATGCTGGAATAATTTTTTCGCCACTGCTAACCACATGTAAATAATAGCTTTTTACTCACTATCCCTGTCACGCGTCTGACTCTTTTATTTCGATTTTTTCAGACGATCAAATGAACACCATCCTCAACACCGCCGCATGGCCGCGAATCGGATGGTTCAGAAATGTCAACTGCTACTCTTCACTCAATTACGCCAGAGTTCCCCCCGCTGGCGTCGGTTACGCGCCCGAGCATAGAAACTGCCGCCGCCGCGTACTACCTGAACCGAAAGCCCCAGACGTTACGGGCCTGGGCGTGCAAGGAAAACGGTCCGCTCCGTCCGCGTCGAATCAACGGCCGGCTCTCGTGGTCTGTATCCCGGCGTCAGAGCGTTTGTCTGGGGGTGGCCTAATGGCGACTCGAGTTTCTGAACATCTCGAAGCTGGGCAAAGGGCCCTTCTCGACTTCTACCACCCCCGCGAGATTTGACGCAAAGGATCCGCGGCACCGGTTTGCCGCCGCTTTGCGCTTGCCCAGCAATTGAGGCGCTGAACTGTGGAATCCTGCACCCGTAGCTGAGGCTGTCCGGGCTGCCCGCCCAGAATTGGCACGGACGATTGCCGCCGACAACGATTCACGTACGCGTGGGAACCCTGGAATCATCGCCGCTCGGAAAGCGGCCTTAGCCGCTGGTGCAGCCCCTGACGTGGCCCCACCGTCTGCGGGGCGCCCGATTGCTTATGTACTGACTACATCGACGCCGTCGGCTGTGAGAGGGCCTCCGTATGAGAGACTTGGCCTCAAAAGAGCACGCTCTTCGTACGGCGCACACTTCCCCCAGGGTCGCAGGTGTTACAGATGTTACCGCCAGTAGTGACGCGGGCTCAGGCGTGCCCTCGACGGTCTCGGATGGTGTTATAGGTGTTACGGTTCCGACGGTCAGGGATAGGCCGTGCTACCGCGTGTTTAATGAACCAGTGCAGCATGACGGGTAGCACCTGTCGGGCCGGTGTTTGGTACTTTGGACGAAGCGACGAAGGTAAGGGCGCGGAAGTGGCCAAGTGGATATGCGCGCCGCTGCATGTTGAGGCCGTGACGCACGACGAACACGGTCAGCAGCTTCGGGCGCCTGCTGCGTTTTTTGCGAACGCGGCACGGGTGGGGCAGTTACTCGATGCCAATGGAAATGCTCGCCGGCGGCGGTGAGGAACTGAGGCGGGAGCTTCTTCAGCCAAGGACTGGAGCTGGATCCCCGTCACCCGGGCAGAGTTGCCCGCGTACCTGCAAGCGCCGAACCGCCCAGCCGAGACTTGGAGTGCACCACCGCAACCGGCTGGCTTCGGGGAACTTTCGTGCTGCCTGATGAAGTCATAGGACCTGACGCGGCCAACGTGGTTTTCCAGTCGGTCGGGCGCGATTGCCAGGAGTACGATCACGGTCGGAACGCTGGCCGGTTGGCGCACCGAAGTTGCCGCCTTTGCTCCCGGCAATCCGCTGCTGCTGATCAGCCATATCCGCTGCATTCCCGGGCCCCTTGTTGGCACTCTGCGACGCTGAAAGCGGCGGCATTCACCTGGTCGGGGAATCCAGCACCGGCAAGACTACCGCCGTGATCGCCGCGTGCAGCGTATGGGGCGGTGAGCGATTCCGCCGTTCATGGCGCGCCACAGCCAACGGAATGGAAGGTGCGGCGGCGCTTTTCAACGACTCGCTGCTGGCCCTGGACGAAATTAGTGAATGCGACCCGCGTGAGGTCGGCCAGATTGTCTACGCCCTTGGCAACGGGCAGGGTAAACAGCGCGCGTCGCGCACGGGTTCAGCCCGCCCGGTTAAACGGTGGCGATGCAGCGTCGTGAGCAGCGGAGAAGTGTCTACTGAGGCAGCAATGGCAGAAGGAGGGCGCCGCGCGCGCGCCGGGCGAAGTGTCCGACTTCTGGATCTCCGCCGCGACCCGCAAGTATGACGGCGCTTGGGACGAACTGCACGGCATGACCGCTTCAGGTGTTTCTGACGCGTTGAAGGCGGCAGCCGGAAAGCACTATGGCCACGCTGGCCGCGAATTCCTGCGGCACCTCGCCGCAGATGGGCAAGATTTCCGTGAGGCCCTGGCAGCGACAACAGCAAGTCCACCCTTCACGGTCGCCGATGGGCAGGGAAGGCGCGGCGCACGTCGGCTGGCGATCGTCGGTATGGCGGAGTTGGCAACGCAATACGGCCTCACCGGGTGGTGTGAGGGTGAGGCCATGGCGGCCGCCGTGGAGCTGTTCCAAAAATGGCATGCAGCGCGGGGCGCCGGGCCCAGCGAGGCGGTGGCGGATTTTACCAGACAGGTAGGCCGGTCTTGGAGCGGCATGGGGACGCCCGATTTTCCTGTGCCGACGCCGACGCCAAGGGAGTCGGCGACCGCGCGGGCTGGTGGCGAGATGACGGGGGAAGCCGAATCTTTTTGTTCAACAGCGCAGGGCTACGGGAGGCCCTGGCTGGGCATGATTTCAATCGGGCCCTCGACCACCTGCAGGGAATGCGGCGCTTTGATTGATTGCGGCTCCGCAAAACGGTCCAAGTCGCAACGCATAGGGGGCCGCGTGGTACGCCTGTATACCATTGACCCCACACGGCTGGAGGCGAACCATGCCGCTGAGTGATGTCATTGCCGCTCTTTACGATGTTACCTCTGCAACACCGGCGCTCACGGGGTGGGGTGACGTCGAAAGCCTCGCCACCACTGGCTGCAGCACGTGTAACCTCTGTAGCACGCGATGGATTAGCTACTCGACGGGAACGCCAAGCGATACGCCCGCCGACTGATAATACCCCCGTCTGCACTTTGGCGTGGCTACATTCCCAGGGCTGTGCCGTAATGCCCGCCGACTTATTGTTTATCCAAAACTACCTTCCCTCGGCACCAGAGCAGCGAGTCGCCACTCTGGAGGCATATGTACGCTGTTGGCTGGCCGCCATGGAGCTGGAGGCATTACCTCATCGCAAGGTCAACCGAGGCAGATTCACCGCGAACACGGCCCTGCGAGAAGGGGAGATTTCGATGATGAACAAGGGCGGAAAAGTAAACGTCCAGAAGATCTAGGCGGGACTCGATACTGGCCCTATGGATCAACAGTGAGGAATGAACGTGACTGATATAGAAATCAAACGCCACCGGCTTGAGAAGCTTCGGCGGACCATGAAGCCGCGGCACATGGCCGTGTGCAACGCGATCCTTAAGGGCAAGTCACAGGCTGAAGCATGGAAATCTGTCTGTAAAGAGGTTGCAAGAAGAAGCGCCACGGCGAGCCCAGATTTGCTTCCGAAAAACCTGAAAAAACCTGAAACTGGCGTCAGCGAGTACATTCAATTAATGGAATGGTTTGCCAGTGCCTCGAGTGAGGAGAAGTTGAAGCTAGACCGAGAATACGTGCTGGCCGGACTCATGCAGAACGCCGAAAAATGCGGTGCGATACGGCGCGTGTACACCAGGGCCGGCAAATCCCTCAGGAGGTCGACCGCCCGCCCGACGACCAGGACAACCGAAGCCGAACTGGTCGGGGTATTTCAGTCTGGATGCGTCCCGGTGCCAACCGGGCGCTCGAGCTGCTGGGTAAAGAGCTGGGCATGTTCCGGGAGAAAGCCGCCAAGTCGCCCATGAATGAACTGGCTGCTGTGTATCTGTGGATCCAGGAAAAGACTGCCGAGCGGAGCCTGTTGCCCAGTGGTGAGTAGGCGGCAGCTGCGGTAGTGCACGTGGCCAAAGCGCCGAAGGAATAGTAGATGAGATTGAAATTGGGACCGTGGGCCAGCGCGCCTGTGCGTTACAACCGGACTACCGGCCCCTGCCGGCGGCCGACATGCCACCCGGACGCCTGCGCCTGATCGTCAATAACTTCCTGAAACGGTACGCCGGCGCCGACGACGTGAAGATCGAGATTGTCCGGACCGCCGAGGAGCTGCCGGGGTGTGGCTGAGGGCGACCCGTACACCTACACCAGGCGCCTACGATGCCGCCACCGATGTGCTCTATCTGGTATCCAGTGCCTTCCCCGACCGGCAAACCACCCTCCAGACAATCCAGGAGGAGCTATTCGGTGCGCGAGGGGTTCGGGGTGTCCCCTTCTCGCCCGCCCAGATCGCGCAGGTACTCGACGGCCTGCGCGAGGCGGCCGAGGGGCAGCCCGGAACTGCATCCGCTGTGGGAGGTTGTACAGCGCGACTACGCGGACCAGTCGGAGGCGCGTCAGGCCGAGGAGCTGCTGGGAAGAAGCGCCCATGAGCGCCTGAACCCGGCGCGGCGGCGCTTTGTCATGTAGTTCAACCGCCTGATGGCGCGGCTGGGACTCACGAAACAGACCGCTAGAAGCGCGAAGCCCTCGAGCTGATCTACCGGATCGGGAACGCGCTGCGCTCCGGCCGCCATGCCGCGGCGCGGGTGGGGGCGACGGCCTACCAGCGCGAGGAGATTCACGAGAAGGGCGCTATGCGAGCCAAAGGATTGCCGCAGGAAATCGGCAATCCGATCTCAGCGTTCCGAAATACCGATACCCTGAAGGCACACAAGGGTTATAGGCGGCCAAGACCGGTCGACGTTTGCGGACCGCCGGGCGTCTGGTTCGTGATCTGGTCCCAAAAAATTACTGAGGCCGCCCGCAAACGCTTGGGTGAAGGTGTGATTTATCGCCCGTGCACGCGAAGAGCTACCGGGATGAACAAAATCTCTATCATGCTGGCGTCAGCGTATGCGGCGGCAACCAATGGCTCTGTCGGTAATGAAATTATCCAAGCGAATCGAGCGTTTCATACGGGCGCCAACGCAATGGAGCGAATAGTGTCCCGCTCGTCGTTCGCCGGGGCAGTGCAGAATGGTGGGAGATACGTAATTGTTGACGATGTGACAACAATGGACGCGACTTTGGCCGAGAATGGCGGACCATATTCAGGCCAACGGCGGGGAAGTTGTGGGCACAATCCTTCTGGCTAATGCCAGTAGAACCATTACAATGGCGCCCTCTAACAATCGAGTCCAGGAACTTGTAAGGAGGTACGGCGATGAAATCGAGACAGCAATTCGGTGTCGAGCCGGCCGCCCTCACCGCGGCAGAGGCCGAGTACCTCATCGGGTTCCGGGATGCTGACGAGCTCCGAAATCGAGCGGCTAAGGCAAGACAGGAAAACCGCCGCCGCCTACGCGCAAAAGGCGTTCAAGAAGAATCCTCCGATCAGGTAAGCCCCGGCACACCTGAAGATCCGGATATCCGATTTGCCCGCTCTGCCAAGGAGCGCGGCCCGCGCAAGCCAATCGGCGCCGAACGCCGCGGACATCGAGCGCCGCAAGCAGCTATCGAACGATATCAGTGAGCCGTTCTCGCCGCTGAACTGATGTCCGAGGAAGCTAAATCCCAGCGCACCGCCTACGAACGCGTCTGGGAGGCCATGAGCGACATAAAATCAGGGGGTTATCACACCATTCTGGCCCTGATTCCCCGCCAGTACCTGCCGGATTTCGCCCACCCGGACATGACGGCCCCGAAAGAGTACGTCAACATGGCCAACGCCATGGATGCGCGCCGCAACTCGCTGCAGGGCGACCACGCCGACCTGGTGAAAGAAGTGGGGAGAAGCTGGCGCGAGAAGGAACCGGAGAACGCGAAGCAGCCTGGCCGACCTGATGCACAAAGCCACTCTGGCCCAGCGGGCGAGACCAATGGCAATGATGCTGAATCAGCTAGTGAGCAGCGGCCTGACCGAGTACGAGGCGCAGGAAATGGTGAGGGAGCAATATCTGTTTCCGGCACCGGAGCCGGAAGTGACTCAACGGCTGGAAGCGGGAGATTGAGGGCCACGCGCGACAGCGCGACTATATAACGAAAGTAAGATATTTAGACCATCGCATTGCCGCAAGCCGCAGCAGGCCTGCTGGTAACGCGTAAGATCTTGATCCCCTCGACCAGCGGGACCACCACGGTGCGCGTCACCGTGAGCTGCGAGATCAGAAAGCCTACTGCGAAGCCCACCACCAGCCCCAGTGCCATGCCGACCCAAAAGCTGCGTCGGGCCAGTCGCTTGATCTTGTGTTCAATCTGCTGGTGTCTATCATACGAATAGGGTCATCCATCTGCCGCCACCCAGTGATACGCGGCCGGTTTCGTGATCTTCAACGATACGAGCATGACAGCTATCTGACCGGTGGTGGATGTCCGATTAGTTGTCGATGAATGAACTCCTAAAGCTGCAGTCGTTGCACGACGTGAAGAACTGCTGCCTGAGGCAAAGAAGCGGTAGCCGTGTTATCTGATCTATGAAGTGCCCTACAATTATGCGACACCCGCGAGCATGTGGGTGCTGGACAAACTGGACTGGCGGATAGGAGGCATGGAGATTCTAGTTGAGATCATTTTCGTAACCCGTGATTTCGAGGCGGATATCATGCGTAGTGAGGCGGATCACTACCTGCTCGCGCGGTGGGACCGACGGAGCGGACTGATGGTTGATGCAGATAAAGACGCCAGCGATTGGCTGAACTACGGTGGACCATGAATCCGCAGCACTTAGCTGTATGCGACGGGATTCCTGAGGGCAAGACAAACGCCCACGCGTGGAAATCGGTCAGTTCCTAGGTGAAAAAGGCCGCAACGGCTAGCCAGAACTGCTACGAAGCCCTGAAAAACCCTGAAAACAACATGACCGGTAGTGGAACTGATAAGAATGGTTTACCAGCGCGTGGCCGAGGAAAAGCGTTGGACCGTGAGTATGTACTGATCGGACTCATGCTGAATGCGGAAAAATGCGCGGCAATCAGGCGGGTATACACGCGAACCGGCAAGCCTCTAGAAGCCGACCGGCCGCCCGACGATCAGACAACCGACGCCGAACTGGTCGGGATATTCATCGATAGTACGGTGCCAACCGGCCGCTCGAGCTGCTGGGTAAAGAGCTGGGCATATTCAAGGAGAAGTCGCAAGATCGCCGATGAACGAGCTGCTTGCTGCGTATCTGTGGATCCAGCAAAAGACTGCCGAGCGGAGTCTGTTTCATGGTGAGTGAGTATACCCAACGCCCAGGGCGCTGCCATCACTTGGGCGCCGGACCTGCCCCAGAGGCCATTTCGGAAAAGCCAATCGACTGGTAGCCGGATACACAACATGTACCACATCGATCCGGTCGGCAAAGAAGTCACCATCCGCCTGAACGGCGAGCAGCGCACGCTTTTCGAGGATTTCGGGCATGGAGCTCCTGAAATTACCACCAGCTCGGATTTTCCTGACCCAAAAACACGTGTAGCCGCGGCAACCTGGCGTCGGGCGGCCAGTAAAGTGAGAAATTGGACTACTTCGTCGCGGGCCATCTCGCCTATTGTTGTATAGAACAAAACACTTGATCCAGTACAGGTATGATCTTATCGTTCTGGTTCTGTAGCGCAGTACCAGCATATAGTCGCGCACCGACTGAAGGAATGGCGAGCAATGCATGCGCAAGTCCTGCTCTCGAATACTGGTCTTGCACACAGTGTTTCCCACCATGGCCAGACATCAACGTCACATGTGGGCAGCGGCCACTGTTTTTACCAAGGCGTTCCGGCCAAATTTATTTTTTTGAAGAAAAACAAACAGTTGATGGCGTCCAGGCCCACACCGTAAATAACTATCGTGGGAATTGCTACTAATTGGTAAGAGGTCAGCGACCTCTTTAACATACTGTTATGCAATTGAGTCACACTCAGAGATAAACGATGGCAGAAGAAATCAATATTAAAAAGTTCATTCATGACACTGACACGATGGTGCATGATTTATCTGAACAAATGCCGAGAGTATAGTGATGTCACTCTAAGTATCATAAAAGGCCATTTGGTAGTTGAAAGATGTCTTCATGAGATTGTCAGAACTAACATGAACAACCCAAGAATTATTCGACATTAAAAATCATCGCTCAGCTGTTGACTTTGGTAAAAGCCATATCAAAGGTTCCGCCACATAGCGGCACCTATAATACGATAAAAGAGCTAATCCATTGAGAAATAAGCCTTGCTCACAATTTGCCAAACCAAAAAACAGAGCAATTAATACAATGATTTTGTAACTGCAAAAGAAGGCGAACACTTACATTTAGCAATCGTGCAGAAAAGGTTTCAAACAAACTTTCCCAGTTTACTTGGAGCAATTAGCGTCCTAATTTCCGTAGAAAAGCTTCTCAATCTGGGGTAAGCGAAAAAGCACTGGCAAAATTTCTAAGAGGCATGGCGGAAACTAATGCATAACAAGTCAAGCCACACGGACGTCAAAACCGCTGCGCGGTTTCGCCGCCGGTGCTTGAAGCGTTAACTTGCTGCGCACATGGCCACGATTTTGCGGATCCCATATCGCTTACGACTAACCAGCTGCATTTATGCTTTAAGGAGACAAATAATTCGAACGGCACGGGCTGATCTCAAGAAAGATGGTCTGTACTACCTCATTACGAACTGGCACAACGTTTCGGGAAGGGATCCAGTGACAAGTGAGTGTTTGTCGGAAACTTTGGCGATACCTGACATGTTTTCGACACTTCGACTTCAGACCCAGCCGGGGGCATGCCATCGTGAGCATGTCGATCTATATCTCGATACCGGGATGGAGCACCCTGCTTGGTTTGAGCATCCTGTTCATGGAAAAGCGGTTAAGTATTCGTCGCACTTCCGCTTCCGCCGGCTCTGTGGGAAAAGTACAAGCCATTTCCGATCAACGAAATTCGTGGACTCCCATTTAACAGAGGTTGCCGATGAGGGCGTTTGTTTTGTCGGCTACCCTTTTTCGGATACGCCGTATCTTCAATTGCCGATCTGGAAAAGAGCAAGCATAGCTTCGGAGCCGAGCGTTGACCTTGATCAGCTTCCTAAGTTCTTAATAGACACTGCAACTAGGCCAGGCCTTTCCGGATCGCCTATTGTTATGCAACGGATTGGCATCCATGGTATACAAGGTGGGAAAATACAGGGCTTCAGAATTGATCGGAAGAATTAGGAACTTCATCGGCGTGTATTCTGGACGTATTGGCAAAGACGAAGCTAAGGCCCAACTTGGAATCGTCTGGAAAGTTGTGGTGATGGAGGAGATCATTAACGGAAAAATTTATGGCGCCAAGCCTGAAAAAGCCTAACAAGGCGCTCAAAATCGGCCACAAAAAAAGGTGGCCTCGGACGCTCGCTTCGTTCGCGCCGTTTAGCGCAACGTTAGGCATGAACGGATACATAATCAAAGGAGCATTAGGTGTCGAATGGGGTTTTGATATTTAAAGGAATGAAAGTCGGCTTTTTACCCGGTGACTTTACTATTCCTGTGAATGAAGATGGTGGACTTTGCCCGAAGTTAGTACTTTCAACTGCTTACCGATGTTGATCCACTTTGGTTAAGAGCCGCGCATGACCACTTACGACAATGAAATTAGCATCTGAAGCCGTACTGAAAAATGGAGTGAAGATACCGATCTTCAAAAAGAGCTATTAGTTGCAGAGCTTACACCATCCATTCAAGTATTTGTGTCCTGCGGGATTGGGTTGGATGCACTCTATGATACTTTGCGCCCGCACGCTAAGATAAGCGATGAAAATATCGAAACCTGGAAAAACAAAAAAAACCTCTCAAGCGAAACAAAATTGCCGAGATACTCAGGAGAAAGTCGCACAAGCTTAAACCTGAGGTCATAAAAAAGTTTTAGCGCATGTATTAGTGAAATTATTAAGTATCAGAGATATGGCTGTTCATCCATCCTTTGAGCTGAAAAATGCATACTCTAGACCTGATATCAATGTATCGGTAGATTGGAAGTTTTCCGCCTATCGGTTTCAAAATGCTGAATGGTGTTTGACGAACACAGTCAATATGATTGTATACCTTTATGAAAACAAGTCTGGAATAAAGAAGTTGATGAAAGTATATCTAATGTCACTGATGCATTAGAAGAGTTGAAAATTGTACAGCGAAAAGCCTAACAAACGGCTGCACCGGACAAATCTCCTCTGTCACCTTTTGTGAAAGGGCCGCACAAAAGCTGCCGTCAAAATTTTCTCGGTGAGCCGGGCGTTAGGCGAAACCAACACGGAAAAATTAATCAAGCAACCACCTAAAAAGAGCATTGGAGAAGCAATCCAGAGAGTTGGCGGGCCCGAGCGCAGTTGAGCCAACATATAATTCTG
This sequence comes from Halioglobus sp., assembly GCA_034521205.1. GTDB lineage: Bacteria > Pseudomonadota > Gammaproteobacteria > Pseudomonadales > Halieaceae > Marimicrobium. The sequence goes on along the minus strand of JAXHMT010000004.1, from coordinate 123,752 downwards.
TTGAAGCTTTTCAGAACTTATCAAAAAATTCCTGATCTTTCCTCCAAGCCGAGTGCAGGATCGTCACCTAAACCCAAATGGGTGGCTGAAGTCGGCGCTCTAATTAATAGAATAAGCTCTGAAAAGAAAATCAGTTTCAGTACTGCTAAAGCTTTGCTTGGACAGCATGGAATTATGCTATTGACCAAATTCAAGGCTTAGCCATCAAGATGTAATTGAAGAGCTAAAACTAGAGCTTGAGCTTTCAGGAATCCGAAATCGGTAGCGCCTACCAGCCTGGTGACGTTTACAAATTCTTTGTTGATTTGAAATCCATCATAAGAGGAGCGCAATCGGAAAAGTATTCGATCATCGATCCGTATTTTGATGGAGAGCATTGCAACAACTATGTTTCCGGTGTGGATGGCAGCGTTGAAGTGAGAATTTTCGCTAGTAAAAACGCCCAGGAACTGAAAGCTTCTGTATTGATAAACATCGGGCACAATTAGCTCACCTATAGAAAACAGGAAAAGTCAACAAACTACACGACAGGCTCGTAATCTCACAATAGGACGGAATGCTGGATTACGGGAGGCTCTATAAATCATGCTGGCAATAAGGGAGCCTGCATACCTGATCCCCGTTGGTAGAGACCTGACCAAAAGTAAACTAAAAATATGAAGATATGTGGGATTTGTCGCAAGAAATCGTCTAACAAGGCCAGCACAGTGACGTATTTTTCGTTGCGCCTTCGCCTCCACTACAAAGCCGCGCGTGTTGGCGACGTTATATTTTTCTGGAGAAGAGTGAAAGTATTTCTTAGCTACGCACATCAAGATCAGGAAATCGCAGACAGGGTCCGCGAATTTCTCGCTCGATCTGAAATTGAGGTGATCAACTTCCAAAGTCAAGTGAAAGCCGGTGATTCTTTGATTGTAGGCCTAACTCTGCGATCGAAAAGTGTAATTAAATGCTCGTGCTAATATTCACAAAACTCAGAGAAAAGCAGATGGATAGATCAGAATAGCATTGGCAGTCAGTAAGCGCCACAAGGGCAAAAATATACTAATAGCGCCTTTGATAGTTGATCGACGGTCTGAGATACCATTTTCCTAAAATACTATCTTTCGCTGATCCGAAAAATCGCGAATTTCAAGAGTCAATGAAAAAGCTCCTTCATGCTTTGCAAACCGAGAAAGCTGAAAGTCCATCTGAAGAGCTTGAAAGTCAATTTAGAAGCATCGAATTTGAGCGAGAGCTGATGCAGGCCAAGCGCCTTGAGTATGAGGGATATAGACAAAGAAAAAATGCTCAAATATCGCTAGTAAATCATTTCCATAGTAGTAGCGGCACTAGCTATATCAGCAAGCGTAATAAGCTGGGCAGTCAAAATCGAACTTACTGCCACCTTGAGTTGGTTGGCACCTTTCGTTATTGGTGCATTGAGTTCACTCGTAGGCTTTTACGTCTTTTCAAAGCAGCAAACAGAAAACGTGAGCAGGAGGAACTGATGAAGCGCCTCCATGCAACAATTAGGGAACTGGAGTCGTACCATGAACGGTAATTCCAGCGAATTGAGTCGGTAGTTGTCGAGCGAGCCTCTGAGCAACTTCGGCAAGAAAGAGAGACTTTCGATCAAGCAAAATCACACGAGCATTTGTGGTTACGATTTAAGGCTAGTAATGGGTTTTTTTAGTTCGGTGGTATTGCTAATTGCGGTGATGGTGGTATCAGTCTACATACTGATTAATCGCGCCGATTTCCCAAGAAACAATAGTTGTCTCCGCAGGTGCGGCACTATTCGCTGATGTGTTGGGTCTACTGGTCGGTGTTTGGAGGGTCGCGCTGAATCCAGGAGTCAGTTCAGAACTTACGCCCGGTACTCAATCTTCTATCCCAGATGTCGTCGAGTACAGAATATAACAAGCACGTAAGAGCTGACGCGCTTACAGCGCGCACTTTACGTGAGCGTTATACGCTTTCGGGAGAACTGAATGCGCGCTAATCTAACCCAAAGCCAGCGGGCGATAGCACTCTTGATTGACGTCCTGGCTTTGCTGGCCATCTCATACGTCGCGTTTGGCTCATTTGCTCCGCCTTTGGGCGACGATGGATTCTGGTTCTACACGGCTCTATTGGGTGTTCTCATGGGCACGAAACTTGCCTTTGACCCCTTTCTATGTAAAACCCGCAGATGCCGTGCGCATATGCTGTGCCTGCTTTACCGTACTCTTCGTAATGACTGGGGTCAGTGGCAAGAGAATGGACAGATCGCATTTATCGTGTCCACAACTATTACAGTACTGATTGGGGGCTGTGCATTCACAGCGTTACTGCTAAACGGCTGGAATCGCCCAAGGGTTCAGGAAGTCTCTAATCGACTAAGGATTTTGGTTGAGGGAATAGCAACGCCACAGGTATTGTGCTCGCCGATCATGATCTTCGCAATGTTGGCGTATCACTACGGTACTACCAAAGGAACTCGTAGCGGTGTCTGTCGCAATGCTGCTCACAACCACCTTCTTCGTCAAGATATGCCTGATCAGCCTTGCAGTAAGAGCAAGCTGGTCGCTGTTTGGGGGTCAACCAACCAGCGTTTTTGGCACTGTCGCCGCTTACCAAAAGCCTGGCATTTACCTGTTGCGCTGTGATTCTCTCGATGAGCGCAAACTTCCAGCGCCAATTGTGGTTAAGGATTCACTTACCGGTCCTCGCTATGCCCTTGCGGTCGATACGGTGGGGAAGGGAACATGGCCACCTTTGCAGAGCAATAGAGTTGTCGTCATCGCACAATGTTGTAGTGCAAAATCCTCCGTCGACTGCCATCCGATTCATCACTTTTGCTCGATTCAGGGCTCATCGGCCAAACAGAACAGGAAACACAACAATTATTCGATAACGCTGAATCTATCTCAGGCTTGGTTGCGCCTGACTCAACTGTGCCCCGTTTATTTTATCGAGGTAACACGAAACGATGGTCTAGCAGTCGGCCGGCTTGTTTCCGTCGAGTTCCTTGGGAGAAAAGTCCTGTATCAGCTGGTCGCTGGGTTGACGCGCGAGGAGGCTGTACATCAAAAACACCTATGGGTATATCCGCGCCCAAGCTCAACAAGTAGGGGTATGGGGAAGGCCGGAAATTCTCTCAGTGTAGATGGTTGCCAGAAATGCATGCTCCAGTGAAGCTAGAGGCCGAGTATGAAACGACAGAGCGTGCGATTGGCGGATTTCCTCAAACCAACTACACCGCCGAGATTGGCGATATCAATCAGCTTGTCACGCACAACACGGCAATTTTAGGAATTTTGGGCGTTGGCAAGTCCATGCTCGCGATTGAACTCGTGGAGCGAATGCTATGTGAAGGGATAAAGGTCATATGTTTCAACCTCACCAATCAATACGCCGAAGAATTGGCAGATTTCCACTGTTCGGATATCGACGCAGCAAGCGCGTCGGCTGCAAGCTGCATGCAAACATAACAATGCTATTAACAATGACATTGAAGCGGGCGGGAGCCTACCTAACCTAAAGGGTGCGATCGAAGCGGACTTAGCTGGTCTTATTCCGACGAATGCCCTCAATTGCTCAAGATTTACAATCCATCGGATTTCGTAGCCACCCATCAGGAATACGAACCAAAATCGTACCGGGAAAATGCTCAATGGCATCGAGCAGCAGGCCTTTACTCGGTAACACCTGTTCAGGCTACACAAATAATATCCGAAGCAGCCCTCCACTGTGTATCTGACCGCATGAGTGAAACGGCTCGTGTGTGCCTTGTGTACGAAGGGCGCGCGCATTGGTTCCTGAGTGGAATTCATGGTGGTAGAAGGGGACGAACGGGCGACAACTTCGGGCACTGCTAGGGCTATTCTTCAGGAAGAAAGTATGGCCTCGGATGTCTCCTAAAGTACTCAACGAACCGCTAATGTAACGAAGACGATATTGAATCGTCAATACGATTTTCGCCATGCGTACTTTCGACAAAACGGAAGAGGATTTCCTGGTTAATTATTTTAGGTAGAGACTACGCAATGAACTGTCTTCGCTGCCTGAAAGGCAGTCTTTTTTTGGCCGAGGGTCCAACTGTTGAGAATCCAATCCTTATTTCGTTGAACGACCGTAGTTTCTGCAGCATTTCAAATACTCACCACCCCTAATAAGGGAAGCGTTGTGCCAAGAAGCTGTGCGTGACACTCCTTTGCAGCAAGACGCAACGGAACCAGAGGTCGATGATGATGTGCCATTTTGAGGCGCATGTCAGCGAAATCGCTGCAGGTGACGTTTGACCCGCCACCCACTTTTGCTTTCGCAAAAGTGTGCGTCAAACGCACCTGAGGTCAAGCGTTGTATCACAAGTAAAGCACGATAGTTATGCAAAACGCTCATCCACAAAAAGTTGAAAACGTGGTTCATGACCTCGGTCGAGATGAAAATGTCGATGAGATATGTCTAATCGGTTCACAGGCGTCTGGTTACGCAACACAACAATCAGACTGGGACTTGCTCGTTTTCTGTAATCGAGAGCCTGAAGAGTGTCTCTCACGTTCAGCTGCTGTTGATGTACTTTTGCGTGGTCCATCTGGCAGTGTACTTCTGGAGGGTGAACCACAGGCCCTTACCTTCGTTCAGAGATTTCCATTGGCAGGAATATGAAGCAGGGCGTGCCAGCTATCGTGGGCGACGATTCCTCGATGTTGAACCGAGTTGGCCGTGACGCGACTGAGCCGCTTCAAAAATTTATTGAAGCAAAAGCGATCCGTCGATGGAAGGCCAATCAAGATCATGGGTATGATGTTGCCATATAACCAACAAGGAGCAGTAGCGCAGCCGCCGACTTTACTGTTGTTGTACAGGCCCGTCGCAAATCAAGGCGATGTGTTACAGAAAATATATCGGTTGGAAGAAGGGTTTGAGAGGCGCACGCGAGGCAACTCGGACTCGGCGGCGCGAGCTTGGAACAGGCTGAAGCCGCCAATATCGCCAGCCTGACGCGCTGGGCCGGAACAGGAAGAGGCTGACCGGCTCGAAGAAAGTCTTTAAGTGACTCCTTCGCACAAGAAGACCTAGAGACTAAACCCATGGCGAGTAAACCGAGGCAGCTCCAGGCCGCAAATCACTGGAGAAGACGCTCTGGAAAAGCGCCGACAGGCTGCGCAAGAACATGGACGCTGCGCGAGTACAAGCACATCGTACTCGGACTCATTGTCCTCGAGATCATTTCCGACGCCTTCGAGGAGCTGCACGCCAGGCTGGCAGCCGGCGAGGGCGAGTACGAGGGGCGGACCCCGAAGACCCGGACGAGTACCGCGCCGAGCGGGTGTTCTTCGTGCCCGCCAACGCCCGTTGGAGCTACCTGCAGGCCCGCGCCAAGCTGCCCGAGATCGGCAAGGATGTAGACGAGGCCATGGAGGCCATCGAGAAAGAGAACCCCACCCTCAAGGGGGTGCTGCCCAAGCAGTATGCCCGCCAGAATCCGACAAGGCCAGCCTGGGCGCCCTGATCGACCTGATCGCAGGCATCGCCCTGGGCGATTCCGAAGCCAAGAGCCAGGACCTACTCGGGCGCGGTACGAGTACTTCCTGGGCGAGTTCGCCGCCGCCGAGGGTAGAGGGCGGCCAGTTACACCCCGTCAGCATCGTCAAGCTGCTGGTGAACATGCTGGAGCCCTACAAGGGTCGCGTCTACGACCCCTGCTGTGGTTCCGGCGGCATGTTCGTGCAGGCCGAAAAGCTGGTAAAGGCACATCAGGGCCGCCTCGACGACATTTCCATCTACGGCCAGGAATCCAACCAGACCACCTAGCGCCTGTGCCGGCATGAACCTGGCCATCCGTGGCATCGACGGCTCCAACGTGCGCTGGAACGGTGAGGGCAGCTTCCTGAACGATGCCCACAAGGACATGAAGGCCGAGTACATCATCGCCAACCCGCCCTTCAACGATTCTGACTGGTCCGGCGAGCTGCTGCGCGATGACCCTCGCTGGCAGTACGGCGTGCCCCCCACCGGCAACGCCAACTTCGCCTGGATGCAGCACATGATCTACCACCTCTCACCCACCGGAACGCTGGGGCTGGTGCTGGCCAACAGCACCTGTCATCGCAACAGCAGCGGCGAGGGCGACATCCGCAAGGCCATCGTCGAGGCCAAACTGGTGGATTGCATCGTGGCCCTGCCGGACAAGCTATTTTTCAACACCGGCATACCGGCTGCTTGTGGTTTATCTCCCGGGACCGCAAGAACGCCAACTACCGCAACCGAGAAAACGAAATTCTGTTTATCGACGCCCGCAATATGGGTGAGATGATTACCCGGCGAAACAGGGATTTCTCAGACGAGGACATCGCCCGGATCGCGGATACCTATCATGCTTGGCGCAATAAGGACGGTGAGTACGAGGACGAGACGGGGTTTAGCAAGGCCGCCTCACTGGAGGAAGTGCTCAAGCACAATCATGTACTGACGCCGGGGCGGTATGTGGGGATTCCTGACGAGGAAGACGACGAGTCGCCATTTCACGAAAAGTGGTCCATCTAACTCTCCACGGAGCTACTGAACAGATCGAGAACTGGATCCGAAGCGCTGGACTGCTACGAATTCGTGGAAAGCTATCAGCGAGGTTGCGGATCTCGGACATGTAGCTGGCCCATTCCGCGAAAAAGTCAGAAGAGGGCCCCTGTTTTGAAGCGGTATCCATGCCGGATATCGGACAGACCAGATAGTTCGAAAATGCAGCGATTGCTTATATTCGCCTGGATGACCGGCGCAGTTCGAATCTGGATCAGGAGAGCAAATCCGACGAAGAGCGTTTGAGCGATGTACGCAAGGAGGCTTCGGCGAAGGCTGGCGCTTGCCTTCGTACACATACAAGGCTTGGTAAAACTGCCTCGTGCCTGCCGGAGCAAAGCTTGCCGTTGCTAGCCACGCCTGGGACTTGTAGACGACAAGCAAGCTGATCCGCACGATCTCCTTTCACATGATGTTCATCCAGATCCAGACGACGATCAGATCGGCGCGCAGACCGAAGATACTCGATAGGCTCGTGACGCGTAGCCTTAAAGTCCAGAGTTTCCTGTCCAAATTCCACCCCTCGATGAGCAGAGAGCAATCGTCGAATTCTTTGGCCCTCGACGAAAAAATCGAACTCAACCGCAAACAGAGACCGCACCCTGGAGGCCATCGCCCAGGCGCTGTTCAAGCACTGGTTCGTGGACTTCGAGTTTCCCGAACAAAACGGCCACCCCTACAAGTCCAGCGGCGGCGCCATGCAGCCCTCCGAGTTGGGGGAATTCGGTCGGGTGGCACGTGGGTAATCTGGAGGGATTGATCACTGAGTCACAGGAGGATAAGACGCTAAATGTGGTGCTAGGAATGGGGCGTGCTCCAGTATTGGCGCGGTAAAGCATCACTCGTATTGGCGAATACGACTACTCCAAAACTAAATTTGTTCCTCAAGAATATTTCAACAAGATGCGCCGAGGATTAATCAAAGACCGTGATGTTCTCATTTACAAGGACGGCTGGACACCAGGAAGATTTGACATACGAGGATAGGTATGTTCGGCAATGGCTTTCCATTTGAGACTGCATGCATAAATGAACACGTTTTTCGCCTTCGTGCAAAGGAGTCAGGCTATCAAAATTATCTGTCTCTTTGGTATTAGCAGCTATATAACTCTTACGAGGAGCTGCGATTCCGTGGGCGAAGGCTACGATTCCAGGTATTAATCAGGAAGATGTAAAGGAGCTCGATTTCCTGTTCATGGACAAACTGGTGTTGCGCAAATTTGACGAGATTGCTAACCGCTACTCAAGCTACTGCACAACAGTAAGGAAATAGCTTTGCTAGCCAAACTTCGCGACACCCTCCTCCCCAAGCTCATGTCCGGCGAACTCCGGGTAGCCTGACATGACCCTCAACGAAGACGCCATCGAGCAACTCGCTATCGAGCGTCTCATCAGTTGGGCTATGACTACCGCCACGGGCCGGACATTGCCCACGACGGCGAGAACCCTGAACGCTCGTCCTATGCCGATGTCGTTCTGGCCGAGCGTCTGCGCGCTGCAGTCGCCCGCATCAACCCCGACATCCCCCTGGAGGCCCGGGAGCAAGCCGTCAAGATGGTGGTCGCCACCCATGCCCCCGAGCTGCTGGCCGCCAACGAAATGTTCCATCGCCTGCTCACCGACGCTGTGGAGGTAGAGTTTCAGCAGGATGGGGAGACCCGCGGCGAGAAAGTCTGGCTGGTGGACTTCGAGAATCCCGAGGCCAACGATTGCCTGGTGTGCAACCAGTTCACCATCGTCGAGGACAACACCAACAAGCGCCCGGACCTGATCCTGTTCATCAACGGCTTGCCGCTGGTGGTGCTGGAGCTGAAGAATGCCGCTGCCGAGAACGCCACCATCCGCTCGGCCTATGAGCAACTCCAGACATACAAGAACGCGATCCCGGCCTGTTCACCTACAACGGCCTGCTGGTGGTTTCGGACGGCCTGGAGGCACGCGTGGGCTCCCTCAGCGCCGGTTTCAGCCGCTTCATGGCCTGGAAGACCCCGGAGGCCGAGGGAGAGGCCGGGCAACGCCTCAGCCGACCGAGACGCTTGTTAGCGGGGCGCTGGCGCCGGCCACCCTGCTGGAATTGATCCGCCACTTCACTGTGTTCGCCCGCTCGAGCCGGGAGGACCCGCAAACCGGCCTGACCACGGTGGAAACAGTGAAGATGATCGCCGCCTACCACCAGTTCTACGCCGTGCGCAAAGCCGTCACCTCTACTCTGCAAGCCGCGGATTCTGAGGGCAGCCGCAAGGCGGTGTGATCTGGCGCACCCAGGGGAGTGGCAAGTCCCTGTCGATGGTGTTCTACGCCGGCAAGCTGGTGCTGGGGCTGGACAACCCCACCATCGTGGTCCTGACTGACCGCAACGATCTGGACGATCAGCTCTTCGACACCTTCGCCGCCAGCCGCCAGCTTCTGCGCCAGGAGCCGGTGCAGGCTGAGGGGCGCGAGGACCTGCGCGACAAGCTGCACGTGGCCTCCGGGGGCATCATCTTCACGACCCTGCAGAAGTTCGGCCCCCGGGAGGGGGAGGCGCTGTTTCCCGCTGCTCTCTGACCGGCGCAACATCGTGGTCATCGCCGACGAGGCCCACCGCAGCCAGTACGGCTCTCAAGGCGGCACCGTGACGAGAACGGCAACGGCGGCGAAATACGCCTACGGCTTTGCCAAGTACATCCGCGACGCCCTGCCCAACGCCACGTTCATCGGCTTTACCGGCACACCGGTGGAACTGGACGACAAGAACACCCCAGCCGTATTCGGGGACTACATCGACGTTTACGATATCGCCCAGGCGGTGGAAGACGGCGCCACGGTGCGCATCTACTACGAAAGCCGCCTGGCCAAGCTGCATATCACGCGAAGGAACAGCGCAAGCTCTGGACGAGAAGTCGAGGAGATCATGGAAGGCTCCGCAGGCGTACGCGCAGGCGAGGACATCGAGCAGCTGGGGACGAGGGCCAAGGCCAAGTGGACACGCTGGAGGCGCATTGTCGGCGCACCAGAGCCGCGCATGGACGACGTCGGCCCAGGACCTGGTGGCGCACTTCGAGGGGCGGCAGGAAATCTTCGATGGCAAAGCCCTGATCGTGGCCATGAGCCGCCGCATCTGCGTGGCCCTGTACGACGCTATCGTGGCCCAGCGCCCGGATTGGCACGACCCGGACGACGCCAAGGGCGCCATCAAGGTCATCATGACCGGCTCCAGCTCTGACCCTCAGACCATGCAGCCCCATATCCGCAACAAGAAGGCCCGCAAGGCCATTGGCGAGCGCCTCAAGGACCCGGACGACCCGCTCAAGCTGGTGATCGTGCGCGATATGTGGCTTACCGGCTTCGATGCTCCCTGTCTGCACACCCTGTACGTGGACAAGCCCATGCAGGGCCACAACCTGATGCAGGCCATCGCCCGCGTGAACCGGGTCTTCAAGGACAAGCCCGGCGGGCTGGTGGTGGACTATATCGGCATCGCGTCCGACCTCAAGAGACGCCTGGCGACACTTGCACCGAGTGGCGGCGGCAGAGGCAAACCCACCCTGGACCATCGGCGAAGCCATTGCCGCCATGCAGGAAAAATTCGAGGAGGTTGACCAGATGTTGGCCGGCTTCGACTACCGCCGCTACTTTACCGCGGACACCTCCGCCAAGCTGAGCCTGATCCTGGAGGCCGAGGAGTACGTCCTGGGACTCGAAGACGGTAAGAACCGCTTCATCCGGGAGGTCACACTGCTCGCCAAGGCATTCGCTCTGGTGGCTCCCGACGAGCACGCCATGGCTATCAAGGAGGAGCTGGCCTTCTTCCAGGCGGTGAAGGCCCGGCTGGCCAAGTTCGAGCCCGGCAATGGCCGCAGCCAGGAGGACATCGACACCGCCATTCGGCAGCTGGTGGACGAAGCTGTGGTGTCCGACCAGGTGTGATATTCTTCGATGCCGCCGGCATCGAGAAGCCCGACATCTCCGATCCTCTCGGACGAGTTCATGGCCGAAATCCAGGGAATGCGGCGCAAGAATTTGGCGCTGGAGCTGCTTAAAAAACTACTCAGCGACGAAATCCGCACCCGCTCCAGCCGGAATATGGTGCAGAGCAAGAAGCTCTCGGAGATGCTGGATGGCGCGATCAACCGGTACCAGAACAACCTTCTGTCCGCAGCCGAGATCATCCAGGAGCTGATCGACATGGCCAAGGATATAAAGGCGGCGGATCGGCGGGGGGAGGAGCTGGGTCTGACCGAGGACGAGCTGGCCTTCTACGACGCTCTGGAGGTCAACGACAGTGCCGTCGAGGTGTTGGGAGACGAGATCCTTAAACAGATCGCCCACGACCTGGTTGAGCAGGTGCGCGAGATGCCGACTATCGACTGGACGGTGAAGGAGACTGTGCGGTCGCGGATGAAAGTCATGGTGAAGCGGATTTTGCGGGAAGTTATGGTATCCGCCAGGATAAGCAGGCTGCCGCTACGGAGACGATTCTACAGCAAGCGGAGTTATTGGCTAGAAGCTGGGGCGTTCAAAAGTAGCTATTTTGCATATAAGTGACGCGACAATTGAAAGGGATCATGAGGTTCATTCTGAAAGGAATTAAAAAATAGATTTCAGGATACAGGAAAAATGGAACAGAGCGTATTTAAACTAAAAAGATCACTGGCTGATTCGATTGATAAGGGAGATTTCGGCCAAGGTATTCTAGAGATATTGCTCCCGCAGGGTGAGCCTCTGACTTTTTGAAAAAAGCTGTTGGGATTACAAAAGCGAATTCCATCTAAACTACAACGATAAGCTAAGCGATGAAGAAAAGCTTTTTATTTGATGCATCTCTAGCGGAGTTGAGTGAAGGACGTCGTCTGTTTTTTTACAACTCATATGGCGGCTATATTCTTCAAGAGTTTCGGACTACACCTAGATCGATTGTTGGCGTCTCCCGGGGCACTGGATATTGATGATCTAACCAAGCGAGTAAAGTCCTTTACTGGTCACGATATAGATTGTCATATCGGTTACTTAAATTATCATAACAGTAGCGGAAGTAATAAATTAGCCTTGTTGTACATTCCGCGCAGGCCCGACTCTAGTGCTCCAGCCGAATTTAGGAAAGACGCACCAGTAAATACACGTGGCAAGCCTGCTTTCAAAAAACACCAGTACTACCTGCGAGACGGTGATGCCTGCCGTAGTCCGATAGCCCAGAAGATTTACAATTTATCGCTTTACTCCTTAAAAGGCAGCTTTCTCCGTCATCAACCCTCCCCTTTTCTTCAGTTCTAGATAATAATCTTGGAGCTAAAGATCCGGAGCTTATCGAGTTCATAGGTCGGGATCCTCTGTTGGGGACCTTCGAGGTGGCTACTAGAACGTTCTGCATCCTAAGCTTTGGCGGATTAGGTCGTGTTCGAAACTAGCATTGCTTTACGGATGTTTGCAGAGTCAATTGTCGATAAGGCTCCGATGGGATTTGAAAAAGTTACTTGGCTAAGTGCAAAAAAACTTATATAGCATACCAATCCGCGACAATATTCGTAATTTCGAAGAGCCGTCGATTACATCTAAGGATACCGATAGCCTCCTTTGCAGTTGCTGGCGAGCTAGGAATGCTACGGAGGAACTAGATGACGATTTAAATCTTTCGAAGACCTGATTGGCTATTGCGTGGAGCTTCTAGAAATTGACGCCAGCCTTTTTGGTCATTGATGACCTCGATTCATTAGATATAGAAGAGCAAGCCGAAACATTCCATACGATCCTACATATCGTAAATAAGTCATATGGAAAACAAACTCCGGCCTCGAGAGTCCTTTTTACCTCTAGATTGAACAGGGCAAGCCCAGGACAGGTCCTAAGAGTTCGAGGATTAGAAATCCCAGAGTATGCGGAATATGTATCGATGCTTGCCAAGCAGCTCAGCCTAGATACTGGCGCTCTTCAAAAGCAAATCTCAAAAAGATGCACTCAGTAACGGATGGTTCACCAATATTTACGGCTTCCTTGCTCAGACTTGTTGGCCTGGGTGAATCGTTGAGCCGTGCACTGGAGCAATGGGAGGGCTGCGACGGAGAAAGTGTACGCAAGTTTGCTTTTGAGCGGGAGATTGCTCGCTTATCAACAGTGCAGATTAGGACATTATTTGCATTGTGTGAACTCAGACAGTCCTCTCTCATCGAACTAGAAATGTACTAGAGGTCACGCGGCCTCTACTTAGGGATGGTGTTGACGGACTGCGACAATATCATCTAATTGTAAGAGATTTCAACCTACCAACTGGGGGCTATGATATTTTATTCCTAACAGCATTGTTTTGCTGCAGTCATTAATACAAAAAAAGATCACCGACTATACGAAGATTAAAATAGTTGCAGAGACGCAAGAAAGGGAAAACTGAAGAATGAAAAAAACATTGGGCCAATAATTGGCCGAATCGTATCGCACTGGAAAAATCAAGAAGTAGAAGATGCACTAGAGGTGGCTATCTATGCCAGTAAACAGTTTCCTGATCATCCTGATATAGCTTGTGTTACAGGCCGCGCATACCTTCGTTCAGAGCGTGCTCCAAGAAATTCAAAGCGCTGATGCATCTTTCCGACTCGCGTACGAAAGAGGTTGCAAGCGGCCCGAACTATTGGAACTTTGGATGGAAACAAAAAGTGCAATGGGTGATTGGCATGGCCTTGTAAAAGTAGCAAGATCTTGCCAGTGATCGAAATCGGTCGGCCGATGGAGCCTATTATTGTGCCCTAGCGTACAAAGAACTCAGTAAAACCGCTCAACGTGGCGGGATTCTGTCAGCCACGACTGTTACAAACAAGGTGCGGAAAGTCTAAAAGACCTTGAGAAAATAATGCTGTGGGGCGAGTTAGAGAGCTGATGGAGCTCAAAATCTAACTTAGCTCATGCGTACGTTCAAATAGTTAGCGCAATACACTCAGCCCAAATGAAGATATCTGCAAGTTTGGTTCACAGAGTGCTGGATGCTTTTGAAATGCACGTAAGAAGTCAATCGATTATCAAACTTGGGATAACGAAGCTGATGGGTTGGTGGAAATCTATGGAGATGAGGGATGAAATCGACCAAAAAGCAGCAAGATTGCTAGATGTCCAGCTCAGACAAACTCGCGGAAAATAAGTGAAGAAACGGAAAATAAATGGGATGGTAATTTGTCTAAGAGATTGCTGACCTTTGTACCAAGTTGAATGAAAGACGTTCAAACTATCTGAGGTCATAAATAATAATTCGCAAAGGGAAGGTTGATCTCCTGCCTGCTCATTCTTTTACGATTTTTAGATAGTTTTCCATGCCTCCCCAATCATCTAAATTGACCGTTTCTGTTTGGTCTCCATCTCTTTTCCACCTTTTTTGAAAGACTTCCCAGAATGGTATATACAGCGAAGAGGCTGGCGTATTCACAAAACCGTACACTGCGGGTTGTCTTTAACATGAATTCCATGGCGATAATATTGAAGCCACAAAAAAGTACCCGTAATTATCATTTTCCAGATCGGAGGCTGATAATAGAAACCTAGCTCTATATGTCTATCTATGCCGACTTCTTTCAAATGTTTAAGGAAATTGACAGAGCTTGCCAATTTCTTCTATGTAGAGTTCCTCTCTCATTCCAAGAGACTTTGATCTTTCGCCAAGGTGTCTACAGCGGGGATGCGTCAGTGAGCACGTACAACGAACCTTGATGGTTTTTCAGAGTTTCATGTAATGGCGAACCTGGATCGCCAAACGTTTCCCCCGTCCAGATCCCCCAAGAATGCGGAGGTCTGTGCTTTCCTGGAGAGAAGAAATACAGTGGTTCCAGGCACGTTCCTTATCGTCTCCTTCGGGTTCTTCCCAAAAAGAGGTGATACCAAATTTCTCCGCCAGCTTACTGACGAATCGTGAAGTCATGCATCACCTCGACGTAACGCTTTACAAGGTCTGATGCAGCCGCTACGAGCAGAGTTCAGCCCGAATATAATCGCTAGAGAATCTTAAACGGGTGACTGTCGACATACTCTGGACTAAGGCGTCGATATGGCTTCGAAGAATTTTAATGCTTGTCGGGAAAATAAAGCTGCTTATCGCCGTCAGGGGTATGGCCAAGGAAACGGCAATCCACTGCTTTTAGCAGAAAAGACAGCGCATTTATAAGGACTTCGCCCGTGCGTCCGAAAAATCCTATTCTGTGATTTTTAGTCTTCTTACGCTGCTTATCGTTATTGTTTTCACCGAAATTGACGCTCGTTTCTTAATCAAGAGACTCGGTGTCCGGCTAAATTAAACGTGCTTAAGCTCGCCGCGTTTTCTTTCCTGGAGATGTGAAGAAAAACAGATCTGGAGCTTACTTGGCGTTCAACTCGCTGTTCGTACATCGGCGGACAACTTCAGGCGATGCGATTGTCACTCCCACCCACCGCAACGGCGCAGCATGCAGCCGCAACAATTAAATCCATCTTCAACCCCTTTGCTTTTCTAATTATCCACGCCGCCAAGTCTAGCTGGCGAGAAGATAACATTGCCCGATAAACTGATCGCGTAGAAAGTCGGGGAATTGTCCGGGTTTGTAAAGAAGAATCCAAGCTAGCGGACTATTGAATCTTATGTGATTTCGTTTGGTGAACCGCTTCTCGTTTCCTTAGAATTGCGAACGGGAATATACGAGGGGATGTACTCATTGCATTGGATATATTATGTATAAATATCAATGAGATAAGTGATCGATATGGTTATCCGAGCACCAAATTGAAATTTAGTCGATGGTTAGCTGCTTCACTTCCTTCAAGCGCACAAACCGTTTGCCATGGTCTTTTACCCCAACATGGTCCGCGATTGGCACTGGACCCTTCCGCCGTGGGTTAAAGGTCGGCTTGAGCGCACCCATACCCCAGGGGCAGCCCGCTGGCCGATGCGGCGTAAAGCGCGTGAAGTAGGAGGCGCGGACCCGCGCCGAATGGGGCGATGTTCGGCCCTGCCGGGGGTGGTTCATCCCGTAACACTTGCGCTGATCCGCGCAGTGCTGATGCCCTGAGCGTGTCCATCGGTTCACTGGCCATCACGACGATTTGTTGGCGTCTGACGGGATTAACCGTGACCGGATGGAGAAAACCTGCTTTTTGCATCCGTAGTTACATCCTGAAGAGTGAAAGTTTTCAGGGAAACGGAAAAACGGCGTAACTCTTTGATTTTATATGGTGCCCAGAGACAGAATCGAACTGCCGACACGGGGATTTTCAATCCCCTGCTCTACCGACTGAGCTATCTGGGCAGGATCGCGGAACCGCGGGAGCCGCGTATTAAAACCATATGCGCCGGGTGAGTCAAGCCGCGCCGGACGCGCTCGCGCTCACGCCGAGGGCGGTACGTAGCCCTCCGCCCTGTCGTAGTCTTCCCCCGAAAAGAACTTGTCCATTTCCTGTTGCAGGTATTTGCGGGTATCCGGGTCCGCCAGGCTCAGGTGCTTTTCGTTGATCAGCATGGTCTGGTGCGCCTGCCAGTCCTCCCAGGCCTGCTTCGAGACGTTCTCGAAGATGTCCTCGCCCTTCGGTCCCGGGTAGGGCGGCGCATCCAGGCCTTCCATCTCTTTCTGATACTTGCGGCAGAACACGGTGCGGGGCATTCACTCAACTCCTCGGGCCTTGCCCGTCGGCGGGCTTCAGTCGGACAGTTTGCGCAACAGCGCGGCCACCGGGGCCGCCAGGCCGATCCGCGGCGCCTCGCGCACGTTATACCAGAGCCGCCCGCCCGCTTCCATGACCGCGCCGGGATCGGCCGGCAGATCCGCCACCACCGGAGTGATGTCCAGGTGGTAGTGGGAAAAGGTGTGGCGAAACGCCGGCCAGACGTCGACGGCGGCGGGCTCGACGCCCCACAGGTCCAGGCAGCGCTCGGTCCCCGCCGCGGGATCGGCGACCTCCGGGAAGCACCACAGTCCGCCCCAGATGCCGGGCGCCGGACGTTTTTCCAGCCAGATATCGCCCCGGCCGGTGCGCGCCACCAGAAAATGCGTGGCTTTCACCGGCAGTTCCCGGCGCGGTTTTTTGCCCGGATAGGCGAGTGTGTCGCCCGCGGCGCGGGCCTCGCAGTCGGCGCCCAGCGGACACACCCCGCAGGCCGGCGCCGCGCGGGTGCAGACGGTGGCGCCCAGATCCATCATGGCCTGGCTGTAGTCGGCCACGCGCTTGTACGGGGTGTAGTGCTCGGCCAGTTCCCACAGGCGCCGGGAAACGGCGGTTTCGCCGGGCCAGCCGGGCACGGCGTGAAAGCGCGCCAGCACGCGTTTGACGTTGCCGTCCAGGATGGGCGCGCGGATGCCCATGGCGATGCTGGCGATGGCGCCGGCGGTGGAACGGCCGATCCCCGGTAATTGCACCAGTTGCTCCACATCACGCGGGAATTCGCCGCCGTGGTCGGCCACCACCCGCACCGCCGCCCGGTGCAGGTTGCGCGCCCGGGCGTAGTAGCCCAGGCCGGTCCAGTGGTGAAGCACTTCGTCCTGATCCGCGTTGGCGAGTGCTTGCACATCCGGAAAGGCTTCCATGAAGCGCTCGAAGTAGGGAATGACGGTGGCCACCTGGGTCTGCTGCAGCATGATCTCCGAGACCCAGACCCGGTAGGGCGTGATGTCGCGCTGCCAGGGCAGGTCGTCGCGGCCGTGGCGGTCGAACCAGTAAAGGATGCGAGTGGGGAAGTCGGGCATGGTGGTAGTGAGGCTTTTGCTGGGGGAGTGTACTGGATTCCCGCTTTCGCGGGAATGACGGCCGAGAAGCGCGGGAATGACGGCCGAGAAGCGCGGGAATGACGGCGGAGAAGCGCGGGAATGACGGCGGAGCGCGGGAATGACGGCGGAGAGCGTGGAATGACGGCGGAGAAGCGCGGGAATGACGGCATAGAGGGCGCGGGAATGACGGCGGAGAAACGCGGGAATGACGGCGGAGGAGCGCGGGAATGACGGCATAGAGGGCGCGGGAATGACGGCGGAGAGCGCGGGAATGACGGCAGAGAAGCGCGGGAATGACGGCGAAGAAGCGCGGGAATGACGGCGAAGAAGCAGGGGAATGACGGCATAGAGGGCGCGGGAATGACGACACTATTCTTGCCGTCACCCCCGCGCAAGCGGGGGTCCAGCGGCGGCTATCATCCGTGTCGCCCCTGTAACTGGTCACCCCCGCGACAGCCGGGTTCGCGCTGTTATGCGCAGCGAGCGCGGTTTCAAAGCGCACCCCCATAATGCCCATGAATTGCACCCCCCATTCCTCTATAATGGCCGCCTTTTCGGGCGGTGGGCCCGAGCATCCGGAGACCCCGATGGCTGAACGCAAGGCCACAGTGACGCGCAATACCCTGGAGACGCAGATAAGCGTCACGCTGAATCTCGACGGCGCGGGCGAGTCCAGGCTGGACACCGGCATTCCCCTGCTGGAGCACATGCTCGACCAGGTGGCGCGCCACGGCATGATCGATCTCGATATCAACGCAAAAGGCGATCTGCACATCGACGACCACCACACGGTGGAGGACATCGGCATCACCCTCGGCCAGGCCGTCGCCGAAGCGGTGGGCGACAGAAAAGGCATCGCCCGCTACGGCCACGCCTACGTGCCGCTGGACGAGGCGCTGTCGCGGGTGGTGGTCGATTTCTCCGGCCGGCCGGGCCTGGTCTACGGCCTGGACTTCACCCGAGCGCAGATCGGCGGCTTCGACGTGGACCTGTTCCGCGAGTTCTTCCAGGGCTTCGTCAACCACGCCCTGGTGACCCTGCACATCGACAACCTGCGCGGCGACAACGCCCACCACCAGGCCGAGACGGTGTTCAAGGCCTTCGGCCGCGCGCTGCGCATGGCCGTGGCGCCGGACCCGCGCATGGGCGGCGTGACGCCTTCCACCAAGGGCGTACTCTAGTAGAAGGACCGTTCGCATGAGTGGTGTCGTCGCCGTGATCGACTACGGCATGGGCAACCTGCACTCCGTGGCCAGCGCCCTCGCGCACGCGGGTGCGGGCAAGGTGCTCGTCACCCACGAGGCCGCCCAGATCGCCAGGGCGGACCGGGTGGTGTTTCCGGGTGTCGGCGCGATCCGCGACTGCATGGCGGAAATCCGCCGCCTGCGCTGCGACGAACTGCTGGAACAGGCCCTGAGCGAGCGGCAGGTGCCCGTGCTCGCCATCTGTGTCGGCCTGCAGGCGCTGATGACCCGCTCCGAGGAGAACGGCGGCGTGGACTGTCTCGATATCATCCCGGGGGAGGTGCGCTTTTTCGGCAACCCCTTGCGCGACAGCAACGGCGGGCGCCTGAAGGTGCCGCACATGGGCTGGAACCGCGTGCGCCAGGTGCGCCCGCACCCGCTGTGGCGGGGCATCGATGACGGCGAGCGTTTCTACTTCGTGCACAGTTATCACGTGCGCGCCGAGGACCGCGGTCTGGTCACCGGCAGCGTGGACTACGGCGTCACCTTCGACGCCGCGCTGGCGCGGGACAACCTGTTCGCCGCGCAGTTTCACCCCGAAAAGAGCGCCGCCGCGGGCCTGCGGCTGCTGAGCAATTTTCTGGAGTGGGACGGGACCTGCTAGTATGGACCTCTGCGCATGCTGATTATCCCCGCCATCGATCTCAAGGACGGCCAGTGCGTGCGCCTGCGCCAGGGCCTCATGGAGGACAGCACCGTGTTCTCCGACGATCCGGTGGCCGTGGCCGCGCGCTGGGTCGAGGCCGGCTGCCGCCGCCTGCACCTGGTGGACCTCAACGGCGCCTTTGCCGGCGAGCCGGTCAACGGCGAGGTCGTCACCGCCATCGCCCGCGCCTACCCGGAACTGCCCATCCAGATCGGCGGCGGCATCCGCAGCCTGGACACCATCGAGCACTACCTGCGCGCCGGCGTGAGCTTCGTGATCATCGGCACCAAAGCGGTGAAGGAACCCGCCTTCGTCGCCGAGGCCTGCCGCGCGTTCCCGGGCCACATCATCGTGGGCCTGGACGCGCGCGACGGCATGGTGGCCACCGACGGCTGGGCGGAGGTCTCGGAGCTGATGGCCACGGACCTGGCCCGGCGCTTCGAGCGCGACGGCGTCAGCGCCATCGTCTACACCGACATCGCCCGCGACGGCATGATGCAGGGCGTCAACGTCGAGGCCACGGTGGCCATGGCCCGGGCCTCCTCCATCCCGGTGATCGCCTCCGGCGGTATCACCGATCTCGAGGATATCCGCGCGCTGGCGAAAGTCTCCGGCGCGGGCATCATCGGCGCCATCACCGGCCGCGCCATCTACGAAGGCACCCTGGATCCGGCCGCGGCGCAGGCGCTCTGCGATGCAAATGCGTGAGGTGCGAGGCGTGTGCGGCCTGTGCCGCGCGGACGGCGAGGGGCACTGAGATGGGCCTGGCGAAACGCATCATTCCCTGCCTGGACGTGGACAACGGCCGCGTGGTCAAGGGCGTGAACTTCGTCGACATCCGCGATGCCGGCGACCCGGTGGAGATCGCCCGGCGCTACAACGAGCAGGGCGCCGACGAGATCACCTTCCTGGACATCACCGCCAGCCACGAGGGCCGCGACACCACCGTGCACACGGTGGAGCGCATCGCCGAGCAGGTGTTCATTCCGCTGACCGTGGGCGGCGGCATCCGCACCCTGGAGGATATCCGCACCATGCTCAACGCCGGCGCGGACAAGGTCAGCATCAATACCGCCGCCATCCACAATCCGGAGCTGGTGCGCGAGGCCGCCGAGCGCTTCGGCTCCCAGTGCATCGTGGTGGCGATCGACGCCAAGCGGGTCGCGGACGTGGACGGCCGCCCGCGCTGGGAGATCTTCACCCACGGCGGGCGCAAGCCCACGGGCATCGACGCGGTGGACTGGGCCGGGCGCATGGCGGAGCTCGGCGCCGGGGAGATCCTGCTCACCAGCATGGACCGGGACGGCACCCGGAACGGTTTCGAGCTCGACGTGACGCGCGCCATCACCGAGGCGGTGGAGATTCCGGTGATCGCCTCCGGCGGGGTCGGCAATCTCGATCACCTGGTGGAGGGCATCACACTGGGCGGCGCCGATGCGGTGCTCGCCGCCAGCATTTTCCACTTCAGCGAGTACACCGTGCCCGAGGCCAAGGCCTACATGGCCGGGCGCGGCATCGAGGTGAGGCTTTAGCCGCTCGCGGGTACACTGCACCCCAGGCGACAAGGGTGAAAGTATGAAACTGCCCATCTATCAGATCGACGCATTTGCCGAAAAACCCTTTGAAGGCAATCCGGCCGCGGTTGTGCCGCTGGATGCATGGCTCCCGGAGGAAACCATGCAGGCGATAGCGCAGGAGAACAATCTCGCCGAGACGGCGTTTTTTGTGCCCGCCAATGGCGCATTTCACATCCGGTGGTTTACGCCGAATAATGAAGTCCAGTTGTGCGGGCACGCAACACTGGCGTCGGCTTTTGTCCTGTTCGAGTTGTCGGGTCACGATAGTGACACCGTCGTCTTTGATTCCTGGTCGGGGCCGGCCTCAGGATTCTCCCCGGCCCGCGCCAGCGCGGGCTTTCTCACGCATGCCCAGCACGTTGAGGCCCTTGAGCAGGGTCAGGGCTTCATAGAGCTGGTTGTCGGACGAGAACAGTTCGCTGGATACCCGCTTCTCTTTTTCCCGGCCGTCGTCGCCGTTACCGTTTTTCAGGTGGCGGGTGAGGTCCGCCTCCTTGATCGTGGGCCGGCCCTCGTAGGCGGTGACGGTGGCCCGCTCCACCTGGATGTCCGGCACGATGCCCTCGGCCTGTATCGAGCGGCCGTCGGGCGTGAAGTACAGCGCGGTGGTGAGTTTCACCGCCCGGGTATCGGAGATGGGCAGGATGGTCTGCACCGAGCCCTTGCCGAAACTCGGCGTGCCCATGATCACCGCCCGGCCGTGGTCCTGCAGGGCGCCGGCGACGATCTCCGAGGCGCTGGCGGAGCCGCTGTTGATCAGCACGATCAACGGTACGCCGCCGCTGCTATCCCCCGGGTCGGCATCGTAGTACATGTCGGAGTTGTCCAGGCGGCCCTCCGTGTAGACCACGTTGCCGCCGTCCATGAACAGTTCCGCCACGTCGACGGAGGCGCGCAGAATACCGCCGGGGTTGTTGCGCAGGTCCAGTACCAGCCCCTTGAGCTCTCCCCGGGACATGAGCTTTTCCAGAGCGCCGCGCACGTCGGCGCCGGTGCCGTTCTGAAACTGCGCGATGCGAATGTAGCCGTAGCCGGGTTCCAGCCACCGCTGGCGCACACTGGCCACCTTGATGACGTCCCGCACCAGGGTGACTTCGAAGGGCTGGCTTTCCCCCGGGCGCCCGATGGTGAGCTCGATCTCGCTGCCTGTGGGTCCGCGCATGATGTCGATAGCCTCGCCCAGGGTCATGCCCTTCACCGGCCGGTTGTCCAGTTTCAGGATCACGTCCTCGCTGCGCAGGCCCGCTTCCGCCGCCGGGGACCCGTCGATGGGCGCGATGATCACCACGAAGCCGTCCTCCATGCCGACCTCCAGGCCCAGCCCGGAAAACTCGCCGTCGGTGGTTTCCTGGAGGTTTTTGAAGGCGTCCTCGGACATGTAGACCGAGTGGGGGTCCAGACCCATCAGCATGCCGCGAACGGCGTACTCGAGCAGCGTGCTGTCGTCGATCTCCTCGACGTAGCCGATGCGGATCTGGTGGAAAATGTCGGCGAAAGTACGCAGTTCCTCCAGCGGCAGCTTGCCCTGTTCCTCGACGGTGGCGGTCGCGGGCGCCGAAAGCGCCAGCAGGGCGGCGGCCGCCACTGCGCGTAATGGTCTGAATAAGAATTGCATGGTTACCGCCGGCGCAGGCGCCTCCTGTTCTCAAACGTCCAGTTTACCCCAATCACAGACAGTGCCAAACCGGGCGGGTTCCGGGTTCCGGGTAACTGGCTACTTGTAAAGATATGCCGGAGCGTCAGAAGGATTTACTCCCCCTGGAACCGTGCGGCGACAGGACGTCGCCGCCCGAGCCTGGCCATGGACGGCCGCTTTTTGGCGTGTTCCAGGGGGAGTAAATCCTTCTGGCGCGGCACCAGAGCAAAACGTCAAACCTGGTCTTTGCCAGGCTCCCGCCGCGCTCCCGACCCTGGCCATGGAGAGCCTGCCCTTTTTTCGGGGCCGCTTTTGGGCGTGTTCCAGGGAGAGTATATCCTTCTGGCGCGGCCCCCCCGGCGAAAAATAAAACCTGGTCATTACGGGGTTCCGCCGCACTGCGAATATGACGCGATCGCCGTTCAGCCCCGGCACCACAGGGCCGGGTCGACAGGCACGCCCTGGTGGCGCACCTCGAAATACAGGGCGGCGCGATCGCGCCCGCCAGTGCTGCCCACGGTACTGATCGCTGCGCCGGCGGCAACCCACTCGCCGACCTCCCTGAGCAGGCTCTGGTTGTGGGCGTAGAGGCTCATGTAGCCGTCCCCGTGGTCGATAATCAACAGCAGGCCGGAGCCCCGCAGCCAGTCCGCATAGACCACCCGGCCGTGGTGAATGGCCTGCACGGTGGTCCCCTCCTCGGCCGGGATGGTCACGCCCTGCCAGCGCATCTTGCCGGCGTTGCGCCAGCTGCCGAAGCGGTTGCTGGGCTGGCCCTCCAGCGGCCAGGGCATCTCGCCACGGGCGGCTGCGAAGGCGCGGTGATCCGCCGGCGCCTCCAGTTTCGCGACCGCTTCCTCGATGGCCTGCAGCAGCTTTTCCAGTTCGCGCCGGTCATCCTGCAGCTGTTCCAGGCGAGCCGCTTTGCTGTCGATGTCCGCGTTGAGGGCCGCCAGGGCCTTTTCTCTCTCGGTTCGGGTCTCGCCCAGTTGGCGGCGCTGCTGTGCCAGCGCCTCCTTGTGCCGCTCCAGTTCCCGCAGCTCGCTGTCCGCGCGCTCACCCAGGGCCGCCAGTTCGGCGAGGGTCCGGCGGTAGTCGGCCACCGTCTCGCGGCGCGCTTCGTGCAGGTAGCGGTGGTAGGTCATGGCGCGGGCCAGCGTGTGGGGATCCTCCTGGCTCAACAGCACCTTGAGCCGCCCCTGACTGCCCATCTGCCAGGCGGCGCGCATCTCGGCGGCGATACGCGCCTGTTGTGCTTCCCGGGCTCCCTCCAGTCGCGCGCGCTCCTGCTCCAGCTCGGCGATCCTTGCCCGACTGCGGTCGATCTCCTGCCCGGTGGCCGCGATCTCTCGCTGCAGCCGCCCCAGCGTCTCCTCCGCGTCTCGCAATTGGCGCTGCGTCTTGTCGCGCTGGCTCGTGGCGCTGGAAATTTCACGGCTGATGCGCTGAATGTCCCTCTCCAGACTCTGCAATTGGGCGCGGGTTTTTTCCTCTTCGGTTTCCGCCAGGCCCGACAGCGGCAGGCACGCGAGCAGGAGCACCGGCCAGAGCCGCCGCCCGGGTCGGCGCGATGTATGGCAGTGGTGTGGGGTCAGCACGGCCGTTGCCGACGCGGCGCTCAGGCCGTCGAATCGAGCAGATTGTCGCCGGTCATTTCCGCGGGCTGCTCCATATCCATCAGCGCCAGCAGGGTCGGGGCGACGTCGGCGAGAATGCCGCCATCGCGCCGCAGGGAGATATCCCCGGGCCCCACGTACACCAGCGGCACCAGTTCGGTGGTGTGCTGGGTGTGGTTCTGGCCGGATTCGTAGTCCAGCATCTGCTCGCAGTTGCCGTGGTCCGCGGTGATCAGGGCCTGGCCCCCCACCTCCTCCAGCGCGGCCACCACGCGGCCGAGGCACTCGTCCAGCGCCTCCACCGCCACGACGGCGGCCTCGTAGTCGCCCGTGTGGCCGACCATGTCGCCGTTGGCGTAATTGCAGACGATGAAGTCGTAGCGGCCGGAGCGGATCGCCGCCACCAGCTTGTCGGTCACTTCCGGGGCGCTCATTTCAGGCTTGAGATCGTAAGTGGCGACGTTCGGCGAGGGAATCATTTCCCGATCCTCGCCGTCGAAGCACTCCTCGCGGCCGCCGCTGAAGAAAAAGGTGACGTGGGCGTACTTTTCCGTCTCCGCGATGCGCAGCTGGGTCATGCCGCGGCTGGCGAGAAACTCGCCCATGACGTTGTTCAGCGATTGGGGCGGGAAGGCGCAATCGGCGGGGATGTCGGCGGCGTATTCGGTGGTCATCACGAAGTCCGCCAGTGCCGGCACCACGCGCCGCTCGAAACCGTCGAAATCCGGGTCGACGAAGGCCCGCGTGAGCTGGCGCGCGCGGTCGGCGCGGAAATTCATGAACAGCACGGCGTCGTTGTCCCCAATCACCGCCGCCCCCTCGCCCTCGGGCTGGATGACCGTGGGCAGTACGAATTCGTCGCTCTCGTCGCGCGCGTAGGCGGCGCGCAGCCCCTCCGCGGCGGAGACCGCGGTATGGGGGGTTTCCGCCTCGGTGAGCATGCGGTAGGCCAGCTCCGTGCGGTCCCAGCGATTGTCCCGGTCCATGGCGTAGTAGCGGCCGCAGATGCTCGCCGTGTGGCCGCGGCCCAGCTTCTCGAACAGCGCGTCCGCTCTGGCCAGCGACGGCCCGGCGCTGCGCGGCGGGGTATCGCGCCCGTCGAGGAAGGCGTGCAGGTAGACGCGCCCGGCGCCGCGCGCCACGGCCAGGCGCAGCGCCGCGAATAGCTGGTCTTCGTGGCTGTGCACGCCGCCGGTGGATAACAGCCCGAACACGTGTACCGCCCCGTCCGCCGCAATGGCCTTGTCGATCGCGGCCGTGTACGCGGGGTTGCTGTCGAAGCTGCCGTCGGCTATCGCCTGGTCGATCCGCGCAATGCTCTGGTGGACAACGCGCCCGGCGCCGAGACTCATGTGCCCGACCTCGGAATTCCCCATCTGCCCGTCCGGCAGGCCGACATCGCCGCCCGAGGCGGAAATCAGGGTGTGGGGCGCCTGCGCCCACAGCCTGTCCCAGACCGGGGTGTCACCGTTGGCGATGGCGTTGTTGCGGGTGTCCTCGCGGTAGCCCCAGCCGTCGAGGACGATCAGCAGGGTGGGAGTCTTGTCTGTGTCGCTCATGCAGTGTCACGTCCGCCCGATGTGCCGTGTCGTTGTCAAAGGCGGCAATTCTAACCCGGATGACGCGGGGCCGCACCCGGGCCGCCGCCCGCTGGTTGCCCCCCGGCAGACCCTGTATACTTGCGCCCTTGCAGCGGCGGGCCCAACGTGGCCACGCCGGAATCCGGTTGTTCCACACAGGTAAACCCCGCGATACGATGGCACTGTTTTTCGAATTTCTGGCCCAGCAATGGATGCTGGCGGCAGCGTTGCTGGTACTGGTGGTCCTGCTGTTCGTGCACGAGTCGCGCAAATCGGGGCCTTCCCTGTCACCGCAACAGGCGACCCGGTTGGTCAACTCGGAAGACGGCGTCTTCGTGGACCTGCGCGATCCCCCCGAGTACAAACAGGGCCATATCCACGGCGCCGTGAACATACCCGCCAAACGACTGCAGGAGCGCATGGCGGAGCTGGACAAATATCGCGACAAACCGGTGGTGCTGGTATGCAAGATGGGCCAGCAGTCGGGTGCGGCGGGCAAGCAGCTGAAAGCGGCGGGCTTTGAGCAGGTCTACAAGATGTCCGGGGGCATGATGGAGTGGAGCAACCTGCAGTTGCCCACGGTGGCGGCGTGACCGCGCCCGTCACACTCTACACGACGCGCTTCTGCCCCTACTGTATCCGCGCCAGGCACCTGCTCGAGCGCAAGGGTGTCGACTACACCGACATCGCGGTGGACAAGGAGCCGGCACTCAGACAGGAAATGATGGAGCGCAGCGGCCGGCGGACCGTGCCGCAGATCTGGATTGGCGAGCGCCACATCGGCGGCTGCGACGAACTGCATCACCTGGAGCGCGACGGCCGCCTCGATGCGCTGCTCGCGCCCTGAACGACTGACATATTGATCGGAGGACGGCTCGATGGCCGACGAGGAACAGGCAACAAACACAGAACAGCCACAGCAGCAGTTTACCGTGCAGCGCATCTACACCAAGGATCTGTCCTTTGAGTCGCCGCAGACTCCCGGTGTATTCCGGGAGCAGTGGTCGCCGCAGGTCAATGTCGAGCTGAACACGCGCAGCGACAGGTTCGACGAAGAGGGCAATTTCGAGGTCGTGCTGGTCATCACCATCACCGCCAAAATGAACGACAAGACGGCCTTTTTGTGTGAAGTACACCAGGCGGGCGTATTCATGATCCGCGGCTTCGAGGGCGAGAACCTGCGCAGGATCCTGGGTACCGCGGCGCCGAATATTCTGTTTCCCTATGCCCGGGAGACGATCGACAACATTGTGGTGAAGGGCGGCTTCCCCGCGCTGATGCTGGCGCCGGTCAATTTCGAGGCTCTGTATCAACAGGCCCAGCAGCAGGCCAAGGGCGCGGCCGAAGAGGGCGGCGAGGCGGCGACGCACTGAGGCCGGGTCGGGCGCGATTCAGGACAGCCCCGCAAAATCGAGTTGGCGCAAACCCTCGTACACGACCAGCGCGGCCGCGTTGCTCAGATTGAGGCTGCGACTGCCCGGGCGCATGGGAATGCGAATGACCCGCTGCGGCGACAGCGACGCCAGCACGGACTCTGGCAGACCGCGGGTCTCCGATCCGAACAGGATGGTATCCCCCTTCTTGTAGCGCACCCGATGGTAGGGCTCCGTCCCCCGCGTGGAGACCGCGAAAACCGTTGAGTCCGGCGCGCCGCGCAGAAAGGTCGCCAGGTCCGGGTGGACCCGCAGCGCGGCGAACTCCCGGTAATCCAGCCCGGCCCGGCGCATTTTCCTGTCGTCCAGATCGAAGCCCAGCGGTTCGATCAGGTGCAGGGCGCAGCCGGTGTTTGCGCACAGGCGAATAATGTTGCCCGTGTTCGGCGGTATCTGCGGTTCGTGAAGGACGATGTTAAACAAGGGCCGGGCTAAAGCTCCAGATCCTTCATTTTGCGTGTCAGGGTATTGCGACCCCATCCCAGCAGTTCGGCCGCGTCCCGCTTGCGGCCCCGGGAGTGCTTGAGCGCCACCTCGATCATGACCTTCTCGAACGCGGGCACGGCTTCCTGCAGAATCTGCTGTTTGCCCTGCACGAGTTGTGTGCGCGCCCAGCGGTGCAGGAGCTCGCGCCAGTCCGCCGGCTCGCGGTCGTCGGTGCCCGCGGTGACGGTGCCGAGTTCGGGTGGCAGGTCGGAGAGGTGGACTTCGCGCCCGGAAGCCATCACGGTTAGCCAGCGGCAGCAGTTCTCGAGCTGTCGCACGTTGCCGGGCCAGTCGAGCCCGGTCAGGTACTCCTCGGTTTCCGGGAGCAGGACCTTGGTTTCACCACCCAGTTCCTGCGCGGCTTTATGGAAGAAGTGGCGCATCAGCCGCGGAATATCCTCGCGGCGTTCAGCCAGCTTGGGGATGTGGATCCGGATCACGTTGAGCCGGTGGAACAGATCCTCGCGGAAATCGCCGCGCTGGACCAGTCCTTCCAGATTCTGGTGCGTGGCGGCGATGATGCGCACGCTCACTGTCACCGGCTCGGCGCCGCCGACCCGATAGAATTCGCCGTCAGCCAGTACGCGCAGCAACCGCGTCTGGGTCTCCGCGGGCATATCGCCGATCTCGTCCAGGAACAGGGTGCCGCCGTCGGCCTGTTCGAAGCGGCCCTCGCGCCTGCTGTTGGCCCCGGTAAATGACCCCTTTTCGTGTCCGAACAATTCAGACTCCATCAGCTCCCGGGGAATGGCGGCCATGTTCAGGGCGATAAAGGGCCCGCCCGAGCGCGGACTGTGCCGGTGCAGCGCGCGGGCCACCAGCTCCTTGCCGGTTCCGGATTCACCGTTGATCAGTACGGTGATGTTGCTGTGGGCGAGGCGGCCGATGGCGCGAAACACCTCCTGCATGGCCGGCGCCTCGCCGATGATTTCGGTTTCCGGTACCTCATCCACGGGCGCGGACGCGCTTTTCTGTTCGCCGGCGTGGGCCAGGGCGCGCTGCGTGATGGCGACAACTTCGTCCAGGTCGAAGGGTTTGGGCAGGTATTCGAAGGCACCCTTTTCGTAGGATGCCACGGCGCTGTCGAGATCCGAGTGGGCGGTGGTGATGATCACGGGAAGGTCGGGGTAGTGATCCCTGATGCGCGCCAGCAGTTCGAGCCCGTCGGTGCCCGGCATGCGGATATCGCTGATGATAACGTCGGGTTTCTCGCGGGCGATCTGCCGCAGCAGCTCGTCCCCGTCGGCGAAACTTTCGTTGTCAATGCCCGCCTGTTTCAGGGCGCGCTCCAGAACCCAGCGGATAGATCGATCGTCATCCGCGATCCAGACTTTAGGATGCTTCGGCATGTTCCTCATCCATTGGCAGATAAATCGAAAACTGTGTCTCGCCCGGTGCGCTTTCGCAGTTGATCACGCCACCGTGGCGACTGATGATGGATTGCGCGATGGACAGCCCCAGGCCCGAGCCTTCGGCCCGCCCGGTAACCATGGGCGCGAATATCGTCGGCAGCATATCCGGCGGAATGCCGGGCCCGTTGTCGATAATGTCGATGCGGCAGACCAGGCGGTGCGGTCGCGTGCCCAGCGTGAACTGGCGCTGGGACCGGCTGCGCAGTGTAATAACGCACTCGTCGGGTGAGGGTGCCGCCTGCAGGGCATTGCGCATGATATTGAGCACGGCCTGTATGAGCTGGGCCTTGTCGCCATTCAGCTCCGGCAGGCTGGGGTCATAGTCCCGCACCACGTGCACGCGATTGCCCGATTCGACCGAGATCAGTTTGCGCACGTTCTCCAGTACCTCGTGGATATTCAGCGGCTGCGTGTCGAGCTGTTGATTGGGGCCGAGGAGCCGGTCGACCAGATCGCGCAGGCGGTCGGCCTCGCGGATGATGATACCGGTGTATTCCGCGAGACTTTCATCGGGCAGCTCGCGGGCCAGGAGCTGCGCGGCGCCGCGCACCCCTCCGAGGGGGTTCTTGATTTCGTGGGCCAGGCCGCGAATGACCGCCTGCGTCGTTTCCTGTGCGTGCATGACGCTCTCGTCGCGGTTGATTTTCAGCAGGCGATCGATGGGCAGCAATTCCACCAGCAGGCAAAAACCGCCTTTTTCATCGGCGATTGGCGTGATGATGACGTCGACGTGTATTTCCTGGCCGGACTGCAATACCAGCCGCATGCTGCGGCGAGCGTGGGGGGTCCGGCTTGCCAGCGCCTGCTGCAGGGTGTCGAGCCACTCGCCCGGTTGCAGCACCAGTTTGCCGGCGTGGGTGCCGCTGCAGCGCGATTCCGATATCTGGAGCATGGCCTGGCCGGCGGCGTTGATGGCGGTGACGCGCAGCTCCTCGTCGAGCGCCACAATGCCGGTGCTCAGGTTATCCAGAATGAGCTGGTCGCGCTGCATGGTGTCCTCGTGAGTCGGCGCACCGTGGGCCAGCCTGGTGCGCTGCCGCTGCGTACGGGCGCGGCTCCATGCGAATTTCTAGCAAAAATGAAGCCACAACGTTTGGGCAAACAAGGAGGATTCGCATTGTCCCTGGATAGTGAGGGCTGTGAAGTAAGTAAGCGCAAACTTATGGCTTGCGGGTCCCGGTAAAGAGCAGCGCTGGCAATGGCGATGACAAAAACAGGCGAGCGGACAGCGCTGTGGCCATGGTGCGTGCCGCGCCGGCTGTCCATACGCACGATGGGTAGTGTCTCACTCTATCGGTCGCTGATTTGGCCCACTGGAACACGCCAAAGCGCTGTCCTTGTGCAGTCGGTGGCGACGTCCTGTCGCCAGGCCAGCGGGCCAAATCCAACTCAAGCTCCGCAACAACCAACTGGACCTGACGGCGCAGTCGGGGCGCGCCGCGGCGGCTGCCGGTCGTCAGTTGATAAACGCGCCGGGGTTGAACAGCCTGCGCGGCTGAATCACCGAGGGACGCAGCACGTAGACACGCACCGGCTCGGAGGTGGCGATCGGTTCGCCCTCCTCTCCCAGCACGCTGACGGTCAGGTCGTGGGCGCCGCGCAATACGTTGGTCAGGTTCCAGGTGCCCTGCCGCTGCGGTTCGCCGCGCGGTTCACCGTCCAGCTGCAGCTGCAGGCGCTGACCGGACTGCAGGGCGCGGTTGACCTCGGCGGTGACCGAAAAATTGCCGGGGCCCTGGGGAATTGTCGTTTCATTGGGTGGGTAGGTGATGGCAACCTGCGGCGGCGCCTGTGCTTCCTCCTCGGTACTCGGGGCGCTGGACTCTTCGGCTGGTGATTCCCGTACCTGCGGCGCCGGCGTGGTGTTTACGGGCGGCACGTCGACGCGCTCGCCGGGATGGCCGTCGGCGGGCGGGGCATCGGTGAAGATCACATTGCCCTGCTCATCCGTGGTGCGGTAGATCGTCGATTCGGCGCCGCCCGCCAGGGGAAACAGCAGCAGGATCAGCAGCGGGATTCTGGCCATCGGATTGCCTCGCCGTACGAACTTGTCAGTAACATTAGCAGAAAAGGTACTGTAGCGGTTAGTGATCGATTCACATCCCGCGCCTTTCAGCCGTCGCCCCCGGGTATGCCGGACCGCGCGCAAGCGGGGGTCCAGCGTGGCCCCTGATGTCGTGTAACCCGGCCCAAAAAAAAGGCCCGCGTGCGCGGGCCTTTGCAGAGTGGTGAGAAGCGGCCTACACGGAGTAATACATGTCGAATTCGACCGGGTGCGTCGACATGTGAAGTGTCTCGACCTCTTCCTGCTTCAGCTCGATGTAGCCGTCGATCATGTCGTCCGTGAAGACGCCGCCGGCGGTGAGAAAGCCGCGATCCGCGTCGAGGGCTTCCAGCGCCATTTCCAGGCTGGAGGCGACGGTGGGGATGGCCTTGCCCTCTTCCGGCGGCAGGTCGTAGAGGTCCTTGTCCGCCGGGTCGCCCGGGTGGATCTTGTTCTGGATGCCGTCGATGCCCGCCATCAGCATGGCGGCGAAGGCCAGGTAGGGATTGGCCGTGGGATCCGGAAAGCGCACCTCGATACGCTTGCCCTTGGGGCTGGGCTCGTAGGGCACACGGATGGACGCGGACCGGTTGCGGGCGGAGTAGGCCAGCATCACCGGCGCCTCGAAACCCGGTACCAGGCGCTTGTAACTGTTGGTGGAGGCGTTGGTGAAGGCGTTGAGGGCCCGCGCGTGCTTGACGATGCCGCCGATGTAGTACAGCGCCTCGTCGGACAGGCCCGCGTAGCCGTCGCCGGCGAAAACGTTGCTGTCGCCTTTGGAGATCGATTGGTGAACGTGCATGCCGGACCCGTTGTCGCCCACCAGCGGCTTGGGCATGAAAGTCGCCGTCTTGCCGTAGGCGTGGGCGACGTTCAACACACAGTACTTGAGAATCTGCGTGGCGTCCGCCTTGGCCACCAGCGTGTCGAACCTGATGCCGATTTCGCACTGTCCCGCGGTGCCCACCTCGTGGTGGTGCACTTCCACCGGCAGGCCCATCTGCTCCATTGCGGCGCACATGGCGGCGCGTATGTCGTGCAGACTGTCCACCGGCGGTACCGGGAAGTAGCCGCCCTTGACCCGCGGGCGGTGACCGATATTGCCGTCGTCGAAGGCGTGGCCGGAAACCCATTCCGCTTCTTCGGAGTGGATCGCATAGCCCGCGCCGGAGATGCCGGTGTGCCATTTCACGTCATCGAACACGAAAAACTCCGGTTCGTTGCCAAAAAAGGCCTTGTCGCCGATACCGGTGGACAGCAGATACTCTTCGGCGCGCCTGGCCACGGAGCGCGGGTCGCGCTCGTAACCCTGCATGGTGGTGGGCTCGACGATATCGCAGCGCAGAATGACGGTGGGGTCGTCGGTGAACGGATCGAGTACCGAGGTGGTGTCATCGGGCATCAGTATCATGTCGGATTCATTGATGCCCTTCCAGCCGGAAATGGAGGAGCCGTCGAACATCTTGCCCTCCTCGAAAAAGTCCTCGTCGACTTCGCCGACCGGGATGGTCACGTGCTGCTCCTTGCCGCGCGTGTCGGTAAAGCGCAGATCGATCCAGCGCGCTTCGCTTTCTTTGAGAAGGTTAAGGGTATTTTTTGACATCTCGTGTCCTCCGTGGATGTAAGTCAGCCAGTGGCGCTGGCCAATAGTGTCGCTCTGTGGCACGAGGCCGGGCGGGCCGCCCGCTTGTCAGAACCATTGTCACTTGTCGGCCTATGCTCATGTGCTCAAAGCAAGAGCTGTGCCAAAAAGGTGCCGGTGGTAACACGCTGAAAGTCCGCCAATTTTTGCCCTGGGCTGCGGGATGTCTTTGTGTCTCGCACGAAAACAGTGCATCAATGATCATTTTTGGTGCAGCGACCCGCCGCGGCCAGGGGCCGGTCTGCACACTGCGGGAACTATGCTCGTATAATGGCCGCCCCGTTGGGCCGCTCTGGTTTATGGCGTCTATGCAGTATGTTGTCAAGTTCTTCTCCGAAATAGCCATCAAGAGCAAGCCCGTTCGGCGCCGCTTCCTGCGCCAACTGGTAACCAACCTGCGCGCTGTCGCGGCGGAGATTGATCCCGCGGTCGAGGTGCAAAAAGGGTGGGACAAGCTGCGCGTGCGCGCGCCGGGACTGGACCGGGAGCAGTCCCGGCGGCTGGTGGAAGCCATGTGCTCCACCCCGGGCATCACCTACGTGCTGGAGGTGGAGGAGCATCCGCTGGGGGAGGTCGAGGGGATCGCCGACCACGTGCTGCCCGTCTACCGCGAGCGCCTGCGAGGGAAGACTTTCGCCGTGCGCTGCAAGCGCAGCGGCCATCACGATTTCACCTCCGTGGATGTGGAGCGCGCGGTCGGCGCGGCGCTGTTGGCCCGCACCGGCGCGGCGGGCGTCAATCTGGACGAGCCGCAAGTGACCGTGGAGCTGGAAATCAGCCGCAGGACGCTCTACGTCATCGCGCGGCGCCACCGGGGCCTGGGCGGCTACCCGGTCGGCAGCGTCGACCCGGTTCTGTCGTTGATCTCCGGCGGCTTCGACTCCCCGGTGGCCAGCTTCCTGACCATGAAGCGCGGCATGCGCACCCATTTTCTGTTTTTCAACCTGGGCGGGCGCGATCACGAGGTCGCGGTCAAGGAAGTGGCCCTGTACCTGTGGCAGAAATACGGCGGCGGCCAGCGGGTGCTGTTTATCAGCGTGCCCTTCGAGGAGGTGGTGGCCGAACTGCTGGTGCGGGTCGACGACAGCCAGATGGGCGTGGTTCTCAAGCGCATGATGCTGCGGGTCGCCGATCGGCTGGCACAGGATCTGGAGATCGATGCCCTGGTCACCGGCGAGTGCGTGGCCCAGGTCAGCAGCCAGACCCTGCGCAACCTGTCGGTGATCGACCGGGTGACCGACCGTCTGGTGCTGCGGCCGCTGATCGCCACCGACAAGGAGGAAATCGTGCGCATGGCGGCGCGCATCGGCACCGAGCAGTTTGCCGCGAACATGCCGGAGTACTGTGGCGTGATTTCGGTCAACCCGACCACCCGTGCGCGGCTGGCGCGGGTCGAGGCCCAGGAGCGCAAGTTCGATATGAGCTTGCTGGATCGCGCGGTAGCGAACCGGCGCCAGACGCGCATTGACCGGCTCGCCGACGAGGAGCCGGCGGATACGCAGGTGGAAGTGCTGCCGGTACCCCTGGCGAACAGCACGATCGTCGACATCCGTCACCCCGAGGACGAGGAACTGGCGCCGCTGCGGGTGCACGTACCGGTACTGAAGATCCCCTTCTACCAGCTGCACAGCCGCGCGGCGGAACTGTCCGGCGGCAACACCTACATGTTGTACTGCGGCAAGGGAGTGATGAGTCGCCTGCACGCCAGTTACCTCAGCGAGTCGGGGGATCTGGATGTAAAGGTCTATGCACCCTGATGGCAAGCGCCAGTAATCAGTAGTGGCCCGGTTTGAATCTTTGCCGGGCTGAGAGCGGCACAAGGGTATGCTCGCGCTGAAACCGTGCGGCGACAGGACGTCGCCGCCCCGAGCCTGGCCATGGACGGCCGCTTTTTGGCGTGTTTCAGCGCGAGCATACCCTTGTGGCGCTCTGGGCATTGAGTCCAAACTGATTTATTACCCCAAAACCACAAGTAGCGGTTTTCCCCGTAGAGTTGGAGTACAATCCGCGCCTTTTCGGCGCTTCGCCGGGCGGGCGCGACGTGCGCTTCCCCCCGCGTCCGCCTGTGATATTCGCCCGACCAATGCGCCGTTGCCACAGTTAGTGTGAACCGGCCTCGAGAGAACCGCGTGATCGAAAAACGCCGCAACATCGCCATCATCGCCCATGTGGACCACGGCAAGACCACGCTGGTGGACTGCCTGCTGCACCAGTCCGGAACCCTCGATCGCCGCTCCGAGGGCGCCGAACGCATCATGGATTCCAACGACCAGGAGAAGGAGCGGGGCATCACCATACTGGCCAAGAATACCGCTATCGACTGGCACGGCTATCGCATCAACATCGTCGACACGCCCGGTCACGCGGATTTCGGCGGCGAGGTGGAGCGCGTCCTGTCCATGGTGGATTCGGTATTGCTGCTGGTGGACGCGGTGGACGGCCCCATGCCGCAGACCCGCTTTGTCACGGCCAAGGCCTTCGAGCGCGGCCTCAATCCCGTTCTCGTGGTGAACAAGGTGGATCGTCCCGGCGCCCGTCCCGATTGGGTGGTGGACCAGGTGTTCGACCTCTTCGACCGCCTCGGCGCCACCGATCAGCAGCTCGATTTCCCCATCGTCTATACGTCCGCCATTCAGGGCACGGCGGGTCTGGACCACGAAGACATGCAGCCCGATATGGAGCCGCTGTTCGCAACGATCGTGGAGCATGTACCGGCCCCGGTGGTGAGTGCCGAGGGCCCGCTGCAAATGCAGATATCGGCCCTGGACTACTCCAGTTACGTCGGCGTCATCGGGGTCGGCCGCATTACCCGCGGTCGCCTGTCGGCGAACACGCCGGTGCTCGTGGTCGACAGCGAGGGCGGCGCGCGGCGCGCGAAAGTGCTGCAGGTAATGGGCTACCTCGGCCTGGAGCGACAGGAGGTCGAGTCGGCACAGGCCGGCGACATCGTCTGTGTGACGGGCGTCGATGGCCTGAATATTTCCGACACCCTGTGCGACCCGGCGGCGCCGGAGGCGCTGCCGCCGCTCTCCGTGGACGAGCCGACCGTGAGCATGACCTTCCAGGTCAACGACTCGCCCTTCGCCGGCAGGGAGGGCACCTATGTCACCTCGCGCAATATACGCGAGCGACTGCAGCGGGAGCTGATCCACAACGTGGCGCTGCGAGTCGAACCCGGAGACAGCCCCGACCGCTTTCGTGTGTCCGGCCGCGGAGAGTTGCATCTGTCGGTGCTGATCGAGGGGATGCGCCGGGAGGGCTTCGAGCTCGGTGTCTCCCGCCCCGAAGTCATTCGCAGGGAAGTGGACGGCGAGATTCAGGAGCCCTACGAACACCTCGTCGTCGATTGTGAAGAAGCGCATCAGGGCGCGGTCATGGAGGAACTCGGGCGCCGCCGCGGGATATTGTCCGACATGATGCCCGACGGACGCGGCCGCGTGCGCCTGCAGTTCATTATTCCCGCGCGCGGCCTGATCGGTTTCCGGTCGCTGTTTCTGACGCTCACGTCCGGCGGCGGCATCATGACGCATGTATTCGACCATTACGGGCCGGTAAAAACCACGGAAGTCATGCATCGCAGCAACGGCGTGCTGGTATCGATGGTGAACGGCAAGACCCTGGCCTATGCCCTGTACAACCTGCAGGACAGGGGGCGCCTGTTCGTCGGGCCCAACACCGAGGTGTACGAGGGGCAGATCGTCGGCCTGCACAGCCGCGGCAACGACCTGCCGGTCAATCCCACGAAGGCCAAGCAGTTGACCAATGTTCGCGCGTCGGGTACCGACGAGGCCCTGACCCTGACTCCGCCGGTCTTGCACAGCCTGGAACAGGCGCTGGAGTTCATCGAGGACGACGAGCTCGTCGAGGTGACCCCGTCGAGTATACGCCTGCGCAAGAAGTTGTTGCGGGAGCACGAGCGCAAGCGTGCCGCCCGCGTTTGAATCGGAGGGCGGCGATTCATGCGAGCACTGCTACAGCGCGTCAGCCGGGCGGCGGTCGATATCGAAGGTGAATGTGTCGCCGCGATCGGACCGGGCCTCCTGGTATTGCTCGGCCTGGACAGGGATGACGATAGGCCCGCGGCCGACAGGATGCTCGACCGACTGCTGGCCTTTCGTGTATTCGCCGACGCGTCCGGGCGCATGAACAGCAGCGTCAGCGACGTCGGTGGCGGCGTATTGCTGGTGTCGCAGTTCACGCTCTCGGCGGATACCCGCCGGGGCTTGCGGCCGAGTTTCTCGTCCGCGATGGCGCCGGAGGAAGCCGGGCCCCTGTACGACTATATAGTGGCGCGGCTGCGGGAGCGACACGGCGATGTCGGCGCGGGCGTGTTCGGCGCGTCAATGCAGGTCAGCCTGGTTAACGACGGTCCGGTCACTTTCCTGCTCGAGTCATGAGGGGCAAGTTGCTACTATAGGTGCACTGGTGCTGACGGCAACCGGGCCCGCGGTAGCCGGCCGGGGCGCTCGCCGCGAAGCCGCGGACCGGGGCGCCGCAGAGCGATAAGGGGAGCGGGACTGAATGCTGGCAAACACTGACGAGCGCGACTTCACAACGCTGTCGGTTCAGTTCAGGGAGCTGGTCGCCGCGCTTCTCGACAGTGTCGGCATGCCGGCGATTCCCCTCCATGTGGAAGCCACGTCCTGGGACAACTTCCGCGGCTTCGACGGCGCGCAGTTCTATGTGGTACGCAGCGGCAACATCGTCGCACGCTATCAGGGCAAGACCATCTACACGCTCGAAGAGGGCGATATTCTGCTGCCGGATATTACAGGTACCGGAGACGAGGACATCGCGGTCTTCTACGGCAGTGAAGCGGGGGCGACTCTGGACGCCTATCCCGCCCTCGATTTCATGCGGCGTGTCTTCGAGGAGCCGTCCGCGATCAGGTTGTGGACCCGCCTGCTCATTACCTACGCGGGCATGATGCTGCGTATAACGGCCGCCAGGACGGGGGAAGATCTCACTGCGACGCCCGGCTTCGAGGTGTATGAACCCGGCGATGTCATTATCAGCCAGGGCGACCGTGCCGACTACGTGTTCAACATGTCCTCCGGTGTCGCCGAAGTGTTCGTCGACGATGTCAGTGTCGGGCGTATCGGGGACGGCGAGATATTCGGCGCCATGGCGGCCCTGACGCATTCCGACCGCAGTGCTACCGTGCGCGCCAAGACACATTGTTCGGTAGTCAAAGTGCCGAAAGAGCAGTTCACCGAACTGATAAAAAGCAACCCCGCAACCATTCACAGCCTGCTGGTGGACATGGCGAATTCGATCGTCAATCTCAACGAGCAACTGGTGGGTATGCGCGGCACCCGGCGCGTGAGCTAGTGTCCGGTTGTGCGCCACTGCCCTCCTTCGAGAGGGCTGCGCGAGGCAGCGGGACCGCGGAAGTGACAACTCATGTCTGAATCATTCGAAATCGACAGTGACGGTGTCGAGCAGGTATCGCTGAAGCAGTACACCGAGAAAGCGTACCTGAATTATTCCATGTACGTTATTCTCGATCGGGCGCTGCCCCACGTCGGCGACGGCCTCAAGCCGGTCCAGCGGCGTATTGTCTACGCCATGAGCGAACTGGGCCTGAAAGCCTCGGCGAAGTTCAAGAAATCGGCGCGCACGGTGGGCGATGTCATCGGCAAGTTCCACCCCCACGGCGACAGCGCCGCCTACGAGGCCATGGTGCTGATGGCCCAGGACTTCAGCTATCGCTATCCGCTGGTGGACGGCCAGGGCAACTGGGGCTCGCCGGACGATCCCAAGTCCTTCGCGGCCATGCGCTACACCGAGTCGCGCCTCACGGCCTATGCCGAGGTGCTGCTCGGCGAGCTGGGCCAGGGCACCGTGGACTGGATGCCCAACTTCGACGGCACCCTCGAGGAGCCGGTGGTGCTGCCCGCGCAGGTGCCCAATGTGCTGCTCAATGGCACGACCGGTATCGCGGTCGGCATGGCCACGGATATTCCGCCGCACAATCTGCGCGAGGTGGTTGCGGCCGCCATACGATTGCTCGAAAAACCGAAGTCCAGCGTCCACGAGTTGTGCGAGCACGTGCTGGCACCGGATTTTCCGACGGGGGCGGAGATCATTACCCCGCGCGAAGAGATCGTCGCGATGTACGAGAGCGGCCGCGGCGGTCTGCGCATGCGCGCCGTCTGGGAAAAGGACGGGGACGATATCGTCGTCAACGCCCTGCCCTACCAGGTGTCCGGTTCGCGCGTGCTCGAACAGATCGCCCATCAGATGCAGTCCCGCAAACTGCCCATGGTGGCCGACTTGCGCGACGAATCCGACCACGAGAACCCCACGCGGCTGGTGATCGTGCCGCGCTCCAATCGGGTGGACGTGAACGCCCTGATGAGTCATCTGTTCGCCACGACGGATCTGGAGCGCAGCTACCGCGTCAATCTCAACATGATCGGTATCGACGGCCGGCCCGGCGTCCTGGGGCTGGACGGCATTTTGCGCGAGTGGCTGAAGTTCCGTACCGAAACCGTGCGGCGGCGCCTCGAACACCGCCTCGAGCGTGTCGAGAAACGGCTGCACATTCTCGCCGGCTATCTCATCGCCTATCTCAATATCGACGAGGTGATTCATCTCATCCGCACCGAGGACAAGCCCAAACCGGCGTTGATGGAACGCTTCGGACTCAGCGACGCCCAGGCCGAGGCGATCCTGGAGCTGAAGCTGCGCAATCTGGCCAAGCTGGAGGAAATGAAAATCCGCACCGAGCAGAGCGATCTGGAGGCCGAGCGCGATACCCTGGCAAAAACACTGGCCAGCGCCGCGCGCCTGAAAACGCTCATCCGCAAGGAACTGGAGGCGGCGGCGAAGACCTACGGCGACGAGCGGCGTTCACCGCTGGTCGCCAGGGACGACGCGGCGGCCTTCAGTGAGCTCGACCTGGTGACCGCCGATCCGGTTACCGTCGTCATGTCGGAGAAGGGCTGGATCCGCGCCGCCAAGGGGCACGACATCGACCCCACCGCACTCAGCTACAAGTCCGGTGACGGCTACAAGCTGGCCGTTCACGGGCGCAGCAACCAGCCCACGGTTATTCTGGATTCCACCGGCAGGGCCTACACCATTCCGTCGCACAACCTGCCCTCGGCGCGCGGCCAGGGCGAGCCGGTAACCGGGCGCATCAATGCGCCCTCGGGTGCGAGCTTCGAAGGCCTCATGATGGGCGCCGAAGAAACCCTGTATCTGCTGGCCTCGGACGCGGGCTACGGTTTTGTCGCCCGTCTCGGCGATCTGCAGACCAAGAACCGGGCCGGCAAGGCGGTGCTCAAGTTGCCCAGGGGCGCGCGTGTCATGCAGCCCGCTCCTGTCGGTGCAGGGGAGCGCGCGCGGGTGGCCGCGGTATCCAACGAGGGGCGCATGCTGCTGTTTCCCCTGGAGGAACTGCCACAGTTACCCCGGGGCAAGGGCAACAAGATTCTCGCTATTCCCCCCGCCCGGCTGCAGAGTCGTGAGGAATTTGTCGTGGCCGTCGAGGTGCTGGGCGAGGACGATACCCTCGTCGTCTACTCCGGCAAGCGCCATTTGCGGCTCAGGGGGCAGGACCTGCAGCACTATTTCGGTGAGCGCGGCCGGCGCGGCAACAAACTGCCCCGGGGCTTCCAGAAGGTGGATCGCACGGAAGTGGAACAGAAGGTGAGCTGAACAACACGCACGCTTCGTGACTCATTTTCGTAGATAACGCCGCAACAACCGGCGCAGCATTGCTGCGTCCGGCGCCGAAGGCGCGAAGTTCATCGCCTTTTTATGCGGCAACGTTCTCATGCTAACCGTGATGATATGACTTCTTCTGAACGATTTTGATGCAGCACGGCTTGTACTCGCAAAGTACCGTTGCGGAGTATGAAATATATGGCGTAAGGAAAGCGCCGCAACAGTGCTCTGCGAAATTCCCGATAGACTTGTACATACGCCTCAGGATTGGAGCCAGCTTGTTCAAGTAGACGGTCTACACTTGAAGTATGAAGCTCAGTTCCAAGACCGGGGCGTTGGAGTTCATACCAATCGGATGCCCCCTCGATATCAGAGAGAGCCGCCGGCTCAATATGAATAGTTATCAAGTCTCTCGAAGTCGGTGCAGAAGCTCTTCCCGGACTTCGCTCCATGGTCTTCCTTGATCTGGAGATGCTTCAAAGGCCTTTAGTCGCTCATCCAGGATTTGCTTGTGCGAAGCAGGGACCGGTACTTCTTGCGGGGACTCTACGATAAAGTCCCACAGATCCTGGACATACTCGATACGCTCCTGCACCGGTAAGGCCTTAAATTCTTGTGGTATTTTCTGTCTTGGCGCTGCTCATGGGCTCATCATATATCGGATAACTCGATTCGTCTTGCCTCATAACGCTGCCGGAATGTCTTCGGAATATTTCCCGCCCCGAAAACCCGGAACCAGGGGTCCTCTGGAAAACGGTCTTGCAATGCGCGAAGATTGTAATGCTGTTGTTGTGTACAGTATTCGAAATTATCGGCGTATGGACGACATCAGGCAACGCATCCCTGCGCGGCCGGTCCGTTTCCTCGCCCAAGTCTGGCAGTACATGCGCGAGGGCATCGACAAGCCTGTGAAATGCCGAACCTTTCGGCAGAGCTTTACGAACCATTACCGCGGCAGGGATATGACCTGCGCACGATCCAGACTAGCGGGCTGCGCCGGGATCTGTCAGTTTTTTCAGTACCAGCCGCAGCTGCCTTTCGAGAAGGTCGCGGTAGGTGCCGGCGAACTCCTCGATTTCAGCGTACTCGTTCCCGGCCCTGGCAGCGACGCGCAGGCGGCTGGCAATGTCCAGGTCCCGACGCGCCGCCGGCGATAACAGCAACTGTGCCGGCCGTTCGGCGCAGACAAGCTGCAGTTCGTCCAGCGTATGCTGCACGTAGAGACCGGGGTAGATATCGGCGCTGTCCCCCGCGCCCAGCTCGCTCTGGGAAATCGCCATGGCGATCTGCATTGAAAGGGACATCTGCTGTTCCAGCTCGCGGCTGACCGCGCGTACCAGCCAGGCGCAGGACGCGGCCCGAAACGCCGCGCTGCCCGTCTTGTTGTCCCCGGTGAAAAACACCGCGAGCCCGAACTGCCTGACCACCTGCAGGTCGCCGGCGTAAAAACCGGCCGCTGCGTACACCACTTGGTGCACGCTGTTGATGTAGCGTTGCAGCGCGTGCTCGTCCAGTGTGTCGACGTCAGTCCCCCAGGCTGACCAGATGCAGATAGAGCACGGCCGTGGTCTCGTAGTGCTCGTCCCGCGCGATGGGCTCCGCTCGCGTGCGCAGCAGATCCATGGGCAGCGCCTCGATACGGCGGGCGAGCAGACTGATTTCGTTGGCGGGCTGCGCGCGT
The DNA here is from genome assembly GCA_034521205.1 of Halioglobus sp. Taxonomy (GTDB): domain Bacteria; phylum Pseudomonadota; class Gammaproteobacteria; order Pseudomonadales; family Halieaceae; genus Marimicrobium. The sequence goes on along the minus strand of JAXHMT010000004.1, from coordinate 81,853 downwards.
GGATCCTCCTCTTCCAGCGCAATGGCGCGCGCCAGACCGGTCAGGCGCCGGCCGAGCTGTTGCCCGAAGTGGCGGGTGCCGCCGTAGACCGCCAGGCTCAGCAGAACCGACAGGCCCAGCAAACTGAGGACAAAACGCGACTGGGCGGCCGCGGCTGTATCGGAACTCACACTGATCGTCACTTCACCCGCGACGTCGGATGCGATGTGTACCGGTGCGCTGTAACGCTGGCGGCGCAGGCCGTTGGCCGTGCCGACCCGGCCGAGTTCCCTGCCCTCCACGTCTGTCAGCACAATCTCGTCGGCGGCGGATACAGTCACGAAACGGCGCAGCGAGGCGGAGATGCCCAGCAGGTCGCCGCTCTCCATCGACGTGCTGACACGTGCGGCGATGAACTGTGCCAGTGCCGTACCGTGTTCCCGCTGCACCTCGGCCTGCATGTGGCGGCTCGATATGGCGGCGAGGGCCACCAGTGAGAGGGTGACCACAAGGCACAGCCCGGCGGCGGTGAGGGCAAGTTGCTGGCCGAGTCTGGTGTTGTTGAAACGGTTTCTCACACGATCGGGCGCGTCGGTGTCATTGTTTGCGGGCCAGTATAAACCAGTTCGCGGTACGAGCGCCCGCCGCTTTGCAGGCCCGGTCGCGGCCAGTAGAATGGCGGGCTGAATTCACTCCGGAAACTGCGCTTGAATCACATTCTGCTGATAACGATCGCCGGCGAGGACCAGGCCGGGGTCACCGCCGGCGTCACGGCAATACTTTCCCGCCACAGAGCCAATGTCCTCGATATCGGCCAGGCGGTGATTCATGCCACCCTGTCGCTGGGCATACTGGCGGAAGTGCCGGAAGAGTGGGACGGCGAAGCCGTGTCGGCGGCTATCGAGGCGTTTACTACCGACCGCGACCTGCGATTGCGCATCACTACAGTCACGCCCGGAAGCTACAGCCAGTGGGTGGACGCCCAGGGCCAGGCGCGCTACATCATAACGCTGCTCGCGCGCAAGATAACGGCGGACCAGCTCGCCAGGGTCACGGCGGTGGTGGCGGATCACGGGCTGAACATCGACGGCATCAACCGGCTGTCGGGTCGAATCCCCCTGGGCGAACTGCCTGCGTTGAGCAAGGCCTGCGTGGAGTTTTCGGCGCGCGGTTCCATACCCGATCCCGCCGCGTTCCGGCGCGATCTGTTGGAGGTTGCCAGCGCGCTGGATGTCGACCTGGCTTTTCAGCAGGACAACATGTACCGGCGCAATCGCAGGCTCGTGGCTTTCGACATGGATTCCACGCTTGTGGAAGCGGAGGTGATCGACGAGCTGGCGCGGCTGGCCGGTGTGGGCGACAAGGTGAGCGCCATCACCGAGCGCGCCATGCGCGGGGAAATCGATTTCAGCGAGAGTTTTCGCGCCCGGGTCGCGTTGCTGGAAGGGCTGCCCGAGAGCGCCCTTCAGCAGGTTGCCGCGGATCTCAAGATCACCGAGGGCGCGGAACATCTCATCAACACACTGCACACACTCGGCTACACGACGGCCATTCTGTCGGGCGGATTCACCTACTTCGCGCGGCACCTTCAGCGGCGCCTGAATATCGACTACGTGTACGCCAACGAGCTGGACATCGCCGACGGCGTCGTCACCGGCAAAATCAGCGGCAATATCGTCGACGGGTCGCGCAAGGCGGAACTGCTGCGCCAGTTGGCCGCGGAGGAAAACATCGACCTGCAACAGGTCATCGCCGTCGGTGACGGCGCCAACGACCTGCCCATGCTCAGTATCGCGGGTCTGGGCATCGCCTTCCGGGCCAAGCCGCTCGTGCAGCAGTCGGCCGAGCAATCCATTTCCACCCTCGGGCTGGACGCCATTCTCTATCTGCTGGGGTTTTCCGACCGCTACCAGAACAGCGGATAGTTATAGCCTGGCCCTGTCATATGTGACTCCATATCGAGTCGTAGGGTGTTGCCAGCGGCCCGCCGTGTTCCCGGGCGAGAACATCGCCGAGTTCGTTGGTAAAACGCAGCTCGAACTGGGCGTAGCTCGCTGTCGATGCCACTTGTTGCAGCAACTGCACCGTATGTGTTTCGTCCGGGGCCACCAGGGTGATGCGCTGCCGTTCGTGAAAGCTCACACGCGGCGTCACCAGCGTCTGCGGCTGGCCGATCAGCTTGATTTCCGGCAGGAGCAGCGCGCGCATCGGCGGCGCCTTGCCGCCGTCACTGAAATGTATCAGGGCGCCGACCGGCGTCGCCCGCGGGCTCACGAGCTCCAGCCCGATGAGTGTTCGTGCCCGTTGCAGGTAGCTGAGCCAGCGTATGGAGGCGATCACCCAATCGCGACTGTGTTCTTCCATCAGCCCGACGATGTCGCCGGTACGCAGGTTGTCCGGCAGCTGTTCGGTCCATTCCATGCAGTAGCCACCCGGACTCGCGTCGGCCAGCCGCACGTCAAAAACCGGATAGCGTGCGTCCGGCGGAAGGTGGACGTCGATTTCCTCCACTGATTCGAGCGGGGTCGCCGGGTCGGGCTCCCGTGTGGTGTGCTCGCTATCGCCGGCGGCGCTCTGCCCGGGCAGCCACTCGTTGCCGCGGAAACCCGATGGCGTATCCGCCGGGGAGCGCTCCCGGGAATCCCCGGCGGTTTCGGACAGGAAGGGGTTTTCCGATGCGGACCGGGCGTGGCTGCTGTTTTCGAGAAAGTCGTCAAAAGGCGTCTGATCCGCCGCGTGGTAGTGCGTACTGCTCAGTCCGACACACACGCGCAGTGGTGCGTCTGAGCGCGTGCGCTTGAAGTTGCGCATGCTCATTTTGCCCAGTGCGTCAATCAGGTGATCCGGCAAATGGACCGGCAGTGGCTCGCGGCCCTGCGACCGTCCGCTATCGGGGATGCCCTCATTCTGCAGCCCGGCCAGGTGCTCGATCAGATCCGCGGTGTGTATGTAACGACAGCTCTCGGACGCGGAATGCTTGTACAGTGAGCTGTACAGGGGCGGTTGGTCGCTGTTGAGATCGACCACGAACAGCCCGCCCCCGCCGTCCGGCGCATTCAGCGATACCATTTCCGCCCAGTCCGCCATCGCATGGAAAATGGCCGCCATGTCGGACTGCCTGAGCTGATTGGGTTTGCTGCAACTGAGCAGCAGGGCCTGCAGGTAGGTCGAGTGAATGGTCGCGCCAGTGCCGAGTTGGCGCGGTATTTCCCGGGTCGTCAGCCCCTGCTTCTCGGCGAGCGCGTAGAGCTGGTGGTGCATCTGCCAGCCGTGAATTTCCAGCGGACGGTAGAGTTGCAGGGCCTGCAACACCTTGCGGCCGGTGTGCAGCAGCGCTCGCTGGATCGCCAGGCAGGCCAGTTGCGCGGGATGCGTCTCGCGCACCGCGTCCTGCTCCCGGATGGCGTGGACCGCCACCAGCGCATAGGCGGTCGCCATCAGCGTGCGCACCTGCGCGGCCAGGTCCGCCATGCGCTGCGGCTCTTCGGGCATGACGATCGGCTGGTTGAGAAACCGTTTGCCGAGGTTCGACAGCGCGGATTCGAGGACGGGCTGCAGGACCTCGAGCAGTGCGTAGCGGTTCTCGGCGGACAGCCGCACGCGGTTGAGCTCCGCAAGCGTGCCGGCGAGCTCCTGCGCGACCACTTGCGAACGGGTGACGGGCAGGGTGTGCGTCCAGTCCCGCGCCGCCTGCGGGTTGGGCCGGAACCTGGAAAAAGTGGTCAGCTCCTGCAGGGGCAGGTTCAGGCGCCTGTCCAATTCACCGTCCATGGCTTTCAGACCTCTGTGGGGTCACATCTGAGGGGTCAGGTCTTTGATTGATGATCGACCGCACCCGACAGGACTCCTTCCAATCATCAATCAAAGACCTGACCCCCGTGACTTTATCCGGTTTTGGGGGCCAAGGTTACCGCATCCGCGCGCCAACCCGCCACCGCTTGGCTGCCAATGCCTCCGGGCCTGGGTTATCATGGGCGCCCATTTTCTGGCGAGCATTACGGGAATACCATGCCGACGTACTCCACCAATGAATTTCGTTCGGGACTCAAGGTCATTCTGGAAGGTGACCCCTGCACCATCGTCGAGAACGAATTCGTCAAGCCCGGCAAGGGGCAGGCCTTCAACCGTGTGAAGCTGCGTAACCTCAAGACCGGCAGGGTCTGGGAGCGCACCTTCAAGTCGGGCGATAGCCTGGAGGCGGCCGACGTCATGGACCAGACCATGCAGTACCTCTACACAGACGGGGAGTTCTGGTATTTCATGGAGCCGGAAACTTTCGAGCAGCATCCGGCGGATGCCGCCGCGGTAGGTGACGCCCACCTCTGGCTCAAGGAACAGGAGCCCTGTGAAGTCACCCTGTACAATGGCTCGCCCCTGGCGGTAACGCCACCCAACTTTGTCGATCTGGAGATCGTCGAGACCGACCCGGGCCTCAAGGGCGATACCGCCAGCGGCGGCAACAAACCGGCGACACTCAGCACCGGCGCGGTAGTGAAAGTGCCGCTGTTTCTGAGCCAGGGTGAAGTGATTCGCGTCGATACCCGCACCGGTGAATACCAGGGACGCGCAGGCAAATCCTGAGGGGATCACCTGAGGGGGTCAGGTCTTTGATTGATGATTGGAAGCGGTCCCGGCGGGCGCGGTCGATCATCAATCAAAGACCTGACCCCGTGGCGTGACGCACTGGCGGCCGTCCGCGGACCTCGGGCGGCTGAGAATGCGCGCCGAGCTTCTGGCGCGTATCCGTGAATTCTTCGCCGCCCGCGGCGTGCGTGAGGTGGAGACGCCGCTGCTGTGCAGCGCCGGTGTGACCGACCCGGCCGTAGAATCCCTCACCGTGACCGGCGGTGCATTGCTCGAGTCGCCCCGCCTGCTGCAGACCTCTCCCGAATATGCGATGAAGCGCCTGCTGGCCGCCTGCGGCGAGCCCGTATTCCAGGTCGCCCGCGCATTCCGCGACGGCGAGGTCGGCCCGCGCCACAATCCCGAATTCACGTTGCTCGAATGGTACCGGCCGGGCTTCGATCACCACGCGTTGATGGACGAGGTGGCGGAGCTGGTGCGACATTGTCTTGGACACCGACCGCTGCGCCGGTATTCCTACCGCCAGCTTTTTCTGGAGCGATTGGGGGTCGACCCCATGACCGCAGGCAGCGGCGATCTGGAAGACGCCGCGCGCGGCCATGTCGATGTCGGGGATATAACCGGCGGGCGGGACCTGTGGCTCGATGTGCTCATGACACACGTGATCGAGCCGCAACTGGCCGGTGAGGGTCTCTGCTTCGTGTTCGACTACCCGGCTTCGCAGGCGGCGCTTGCACGTACCGTACGGGTCGATGGTGTCGAGGTCGGGCAACGCTTCGAGCTGTATGTGAACGGCCTGGAACTGGCCAATGGTTATCGCGAACTGACGGACGCCGCCGAGCAGCGCCGCCGCTTCGAGCGCGACAACGCCCTGCGCCGCGAACGCGGCCAACCCGAGCGGGCCGTGGACGAGCGGTTACTGGCCGCGCTCGAACACGGCCTGCCCGACTGCAGCGGTGTGGCGCTGGGACTGGACCGGCTGGTGATGCTGGCCGCGGGGGCCGATCACATCCGGGATGTCCTGGCCTTCGACTGGGCGTGCAGTTAATCCGTGAATCAATGCGTGATCAATGAATCAATGGGGGCAGAGTCATTGATATCCTCAGCCAGCCGGGAACCGGGCATTCGCTGAGTCGATGAAGCTGGCACGGCTGGTAAATCTGTATACTGTCCTCTGCTGCATTGCTTCAAGCTGGATTGGCTGGTGAATATGTATATTGTCCGCCGAATTGCTGTCTCCCGAATTGCACTTTCGTTCATCGTCGCCTGCCAGATCGGCGGCGCTGCTGTCGCCGACGAGACGACCGCGCCGCCGGAAGGTGAGTCGCCGGCGCAGAAATCGCAGGTAGTCGTCCCTCTGCGCCTCGACTATCCCCTGTTGCAACAACTCCTTGTCGCGCAGCTGTTCACCGGCCCCGGGCAGAGCCGCGAGCTCGTCAATGACCCCGCGGGCTGCAATGAAATTGTTCTCAGCGATCCGGCGCTTACCCCCCGGGACTCGCAGCTGGAAGTGCTGGCCGGTTTTCGCGCCCGCGTGGGCGTGGCCGCTCCCGGCACGTGTGCGACCCTGCTTACCTGGCAGGGGCGCATCGGGGTGACCGGCAGGCCGGAAATCCGCGATGAGGGCACCGCGCTGGGGTTTGCGCCGGACCGGGTCAGACTGCTGGATACAGCGGGGCAGCCGGTGGCCAACGAGCGGCTGCAGCAGATGGCCGGCGCGAGCGTGCGGGCGTTTTTGCAGCGCTTTTCTGTCGATCTCGCGCCGCAGTTGCAGTCGGTGGGAGAACTGCTGCCGGAGGTGTTGCCGCGCCATTCCCGCCAGCAGATTCGGACTCTGCTCGACACACTTCGTGTTGGCGATCTGCGCGTGAGCAATGACACGCTGGACGCGGAAATCGTATTTGCCGTTGAGCCCGTGTCGGCTGCCGCGCCGCCGGAGCGCGCCCTCTCCGAGGCGGAGCTTGAGCGCTGGGAGGAGCGCTGGCAGCTCATGGATTCACTGCTGGTTCTGGCCGTCAAGCATTACGCCGCCGAGACGCGGCTCCAGGCCCTGCGCGACGCGCTGCTCGATGTGCTGATCGAGAGCCGCTACCGGTTGCGTGACGCGCTGGTCGAAACGCCCGAAACCGGGGAGGATGCGGTGCGAGCGTGGTTCCTTCAGAGCTGGCAGTCGTTGGCACCGGTTATTCGACGCATCGGCCTGGAACAGCCGGGGCAGGAGCACCTGCTGTTGTTCAGAGTCGTTGCGGCGACCGATGCTCTGGCAGCCCTGGATCAGCTCGGCCCGGGTTTCGGCCTGGATATCTCCGCCGACGGATTGCGGCGGCTCGCAAGAATGATCAACGGCGATACCGGTGAGGAGCTGCTGCAGTATTCCGGGGAGGTGGATCCCGTGCTGCGGCGGCTGTTCGAGGAGAGTCTCGAGGCCAGCCCGCCGCCCTCGGCCTGGCGCCTCGATTTTTCACTGTTCCCCAAGGCGATGGCGGCGGACACGGGCCGTCTCAACAGCTGGGCGCCGCAGCGGGAGGACCTGGCTGATTATCTGCCGCAGGTGGCGGAACTCCTGCAGGCTTCGGCAAGCGCGGCCATGGCCAGTCGATCCCTGGAACCGGCCTACGAGGAGCTGTTCCGGCGGCTGGTGCTCGCCACCGCGTGGCAGGAAAGTTGCTGGCGACACTACGTCATCAGCGATGACAGAAAATTGGTGCCGCTGCGCTCGGGCACCGGCGACGTCGGCCTGATGCAGGTCAACGAGCGCGTGTGGCGCGGCTTCTACAGCCAGCAGCAACTGCGCTGGGATATCGGCTACAACAGCGTCGCGGGGGCCGAAGTGCTGCTCGACTACCTGGTGAAGTACGCCATCCGCAAAGGCGAGCACCGCCAGCCAGGCGGGCTTGCCAATCTGGCCCGCGCCAGCTATTCCGCGTACAACGGCGGTCCGAGCAAGGTGTCGCGCTACCGGGATGACCGGGCCTCCGACTACGGCAGGAAAGTGGACGCCGCCTTCTGGGACAAGTACCGGCAGGTCGCCGCCGGCAACGAACTGGCTGTATCGCGCTGTCTCGGCGGCGACCTGAGTGGTCGGGCGACTGCGAGCGGCGCGCCCGGCCGTTCCGCCCAGACCTCCGGCGCGGGCGAGTCCGCGGCCCCTGCCCCGGGAAATTTCACGCTGCAGCTCGGTGTGTTCAGCGCGGCGCAGTCCGCTCGATCCTTTATCAGCCAGAACGGCCTGTCGGGCAAGGCCACCGTGCAGCAACGGCGCAAGGGTGACACCGGCCAGTACCTGGTGCTGTACGGCAGTTACGCCACGCGCGCCCAGGCCGAAGCGGCGAAGCGCGAGGTCGCAAAGCTCCAGCCCTGGATACGCCGGTTTGCCGACTTATGAGTGGGGTCAGGTCTTGGATTGATGATCGAGCAGGCTCACCATAGGGGCCTGGTCTTCGATGCATCATCGAAACAGGTCCCGGTGGAAGCCGTCGATCATCAATCAAAGACCTGACCCCATTGATTCAGCCGCCGAGTTCGCGCACCAGTCCTGAAATGGACTCCTTGGCATCGCCGAACAGCATGCGCGTGTTGTCCTTGTAGAACAGCGGGTTCTCGATGCCGGCGAAGCCGGAGGCCATGGAGCGCTTGAGCACGAACACGGTGCGCGCCTTGTCCACATTGATGACCGGCATGCCGTAGATGGGCGAGGATTCCACCTCCCGCGCCGCCGGGTTGACCACGTCGTTGGCGCCGATGACGATGGCCACGTCGACTGTCTCCATGCGCGGGTTGATGTCGTCCATCTCCAGCAACTGGTCGTAGGGCACGTCCGCCTCCGCCAGCAGCACGTTCATGTGCCCGGGCATGCGCCCCGCCACCGGGTGGATGCCGAAATTGACCTCGGCGCCGTTGGCCTCAAGCAGTTCCATCAACTCCTTTACCGCGTGCTGGGCCTGGGCCACCGCCATGCCGTAGCCGGGCACGATGACCACGCTGGTGGCGGCCTCCAGCACGTCATAGGCATCGTCGACGGTGATCGGCTTGATCTCGCCCTCGGATCTCGCCGCGGTTCCGTCGCTCGACGCTGCCGAAGCCGCCGAACAGCACGTTGGCCAGCGAGCGGTTCATCGCCTTGCACATGATCTGGGTGAGGATGATGCCCGAGGCGCCCACCAGCGAGCCGGCGACGATGAGGATGTTGTTGTCCACCGCGAACCCGGCGGCGCAGGCCGCCAGGCCAGAATAGGAGTTGAGCAGCGAGATCACCACCGGCATGTCCGCGCCGCCGATCGGAATCACCGCCATCACGCCGAACACCAGTGCCAGACAGATCACCAGGTACAGCCAGGTGTGGTTCGCCGGCTCCAGGCAGAACATCACCGCGCTGCCCAGGATGGCGGCGACGATGATGCTGTTGACGATCTGCTGCCCCTTGAACAGCACCGCGCCGGAGCCCAGATTCTCGCTCAGCTTGCCGTAGGCGATGAGCGAGCCGGTGAAGGTGAGGCCGCCGATCAGGATCGACAGGAGCACCGTGACCAGCGTAAAAGTGCCGGCGCCGGGGGCGAGGGCCGCCCAGCCCACCAGCAGGCTCGCCATGCCGCCGAAGCCGTTGAACAGCGCCACCATTTCCGGCATGGAGGTCATTTTCACCAGCCGCGCCGCCGAAGCGCCGATGGCGCCGCCCACCGCGAAGCCGATGAGGATCCACTGGTACTCGACGATGCCCTGGTGCAGCAGCGCGGCGACGACCGCGATCAGCATGCCCAGGGCGGAAACCATGTTGCCGCGCCGGGCTGTGTCGGGGGACCCGAGCTGTTTCAATCCGAAGATGAACAGCGCGGCGGAGACCACGAAGGCAAACTGAATAAATGTATTCATGGTGCCTCAGCCCTCCCTTTTCTTGAACATGGCGAGCATGCGGTCGGTGACCAGGTAACCGCCCACCACGTTGATGGAGGCCAGTGCCACGGCGCCCGCGCCGAGCCAGTTCGACAGGTCCTGCTGGCCGGTGCCCGCCAGGCTTATGGCGCCGACCACGGTAATGCCCGAGATGGCGTTGGCGCCGGACATCAGCGGCGTGTGCAGGGTCGCGGGTACCTTGTGGATGAGTTCGAAGCCCAGAAAAATGGACAGCATAAGAATAAATGTCAGAAAAACTTCCGCCGGTATCATCTCAGGCACTCCCTTCCAGCACGTTTGCAATCGTCTCGTTGGTCACTTCGCCGTCGTGGGTGATGATGCAGCCGGCCAGAATGTCGTCCTCGAAGTCGACGACGAAGCGCTTGCCCTCCTCGTCCCAGCAGTCATCCACCAGGTTGAACAGGTTGGCCGAGTACATCTGGCTGGCGTCCCGGGCGACCTCCCCGGCGAGGTTGGCCTTGCCGATGATGGTGACGCCGTTCACCTCGACGATCTCGTCGGGCACGGAGCCCTCGACGTTGCCGCCGCTCTCCGCGGCCATGTCGACAATGACCGAGCCCGGGGCCATGCCCTCCACCATGTCCTTGGTGACCAGTACCGGGGGCTTGCGGCCGAATACCTGTGCCGTGGTGATCACCACGTCGGATTTTGCGATCGTCTCCTTCTGCGCCTGGCGCTGCTTCTCGACCTGCTCCGGCGTCAGTTCCTTGGCGTAACCGCCCTCGGTTTCACCGGTATCGCCCAGGTCGATCTCCAGGAACTTGCCGCCCAGCGAGCGCACCTGCTCCGCGACGACGGGGCGTGTGTCGAAGGCGACGACCTTGGCGCCGAGGCGTTTGGCCGTCGCGATGGCCTGCAGCCCGGCAACCCCCGCGCCGATCACGAAGACATTGGCGGGCTTGAGGGTGCCCGCCGGGGTCATCATCATCGGCAGGATGCGCGGCAGGTGGGCCGCCGCGAGAATGACCGTCATGTAGCCGGCGAGGTTGGCCTGCGAACTCAGCGCATCCATCTTCTGGCTGCGCGTGGTGCGCGGGATCATTTCCATGGAGATGGCGGTGACCTTCGCGTCGCGAAAGGCGTACACCAGATCGTGTTCGTTGAAGGGGTCCAGGTAGCTGATGTGAATGGCGCCGTTTTTCAGCTTGGCGATCTCCTCGACTGTCGGCTTGCGCAGCCGCAGCAGCACGTCGGCGCCTGCCAGCAGCTCATCGCGATCGTTGCTAAGGGTCGCGCCGGCCTCGGTGAATTCCTCGTCGCTGAAACCCGCGTCGTGACCCATACCGGCCTCGACAATGACCTCGGCGCCCAGGTGCACCAGTTTTTTCGCATCGGCGGGAACAATGGGTATCCGGTTCTCTCCCGGATGAGTTTCCCTGGGAATGGCGATTCGCATGCGGTGTGTTCTCCGTAAAGCGTTGTTGTCGGGCGATGCCGGCACAAGGGGGTGCTATGGCATCGGCGGGCCTCTGTGGGCCGGATTGTCGGCTGCCGTGGCCAACCGGTTGGGCCGCCCGGGTTGATGCGGGCGCTGACTGTAGCACAGGCGGCACTGCGCGGGAATAATGGCGACTATTCAGCGTCTGAATCCTTTTCGCGCCAGTCCCGGTACTCCCACCAGGGGGGCAGGAGCGCGCGGTACCCTGACTGCCCGTAGCGCGGGTCGATCAGCAGCGCACTGCCGCTGTCCCCGATGCACCGCACCACCCGTCCCAGGGCCTGTGCCACCTTCTGCATGCCCGGGTAGACGAAAGTGTAGTCGAATCCGGCGGCGGTGGCGCGCTCATACCATTGCTGCAGTTCCCGCGTGTGGTGATTCACCTGGGGCATGCCCAGACCGACCACGACCACGCTGGTGAGCTGCTCCCCCGGCAGGTCGATGCCCTCGCCGAACACGCCGCCGAGAATGCAGAAGGCGGCCAGGTCGCGGCGCTCGCGCAGTTGCGCCAGCAGTTGTTCGCGCCGGTCCGCATCGTCCTCGCGCCGCTGTACCCAGAGGGTGCGCTCCAGCGGCTCCCGCTCCAGCAGCGCGAGGCAGTCCTCGAGGTAGCGGTAGGCGGGGAAATAGACGATGCAATTGCCGGGATTGTCCGCCAGCCAGTGGCGCAGCAGATCGACCAGCGCCGGCAGCGTCGCCTCGCGCTGGCGGTAGCGGGTATCCAGACCGGTCGCCAGACGGACGCGCAGCTGGTGCGGCTGAAAGGGCGAGGAGGCGCGGTGACACACCGTCTCCTCGCGCAGGCCCAGACAGGCCCGGGTCCAGGGCAGCGGCGACAGTGTGGCGGAAAAGGCGACCACCGCATGGCCCCGGCTCTGGCGCTTCGCCAGCAGGCGCGCCGGATCGAGGCAGTGCAGCGTTACGCGCAGGCTTTGCCGCCCTTCCCCGCGAGTCATCTGCAGGCGGTATTCGGGCCCCCACTGCTCGGCGACGCGCAGCAATTGCAGGATGTCGAAGTACGCATCGCGCAGCGGCGGGTCGCGCTGCAGACAGGCGGGATCCCGCGCCATGCGCCTCGGAGACGGCCGCGGCGCAGTCCGCCAGTGCCCGCAACAGCCCCTCCGGACGGCTCTCGCCGCTGTGATAGTCGTCGTGCTGCCAGGGCTCTTGCGCCAGCGCCAGCAGCTGCCGGTTGACCCGCTGCAGGGCGCGGGCCACGGCGCCGCCGGCGGCGCGTTTTGCCTGCAGCACCTGCGCTTTTGACAGGGTGGCGCTGTACATGTCCCGGGCCCTGCCCGGCAGGTTGTGGGCCTCGTCCAGCAGCACGGAGCAGCGCCGCCCGTCAGCGGCCGGCGCGGTGTCATCGCCGGCGTGCAGGCTGTACACGTAATGCAGGTCGGCGATTACGATGTCCACCCAGGGCAACAGGTCCCGCGCCAGTTCGTAGGGGCAGACCTCGTGCCGCCGCGCCAGGACTTCGAGATCCGCCCGGGTCAGCGCCGGTTCGCCGATGGCATCGTCCAGCGCGGCCCCGAGTTTGTCGTAGTAGCCGCGGGCGTAGGGGCAGTCGTCGCCGTGGCAGGCGCGCCCCGGAGACAGGCAGACGCTCTCCTTCGCGCTGAGGCTCAGCGCGCTGCCCCTGAATCCCGCCGCGCGGAACTGGCCCAGCGTATCCTCCGCCGCGCGGCGGCCGACGGTTCTGGCCGTGACAAATACCACCCTGTCGTGCTTGCCGGCGGCGAAGGCTTTCAGCGCCGGGAACAGCACCGCGGCGGTCTTGCCGATGCCGGTGGGCGCTTCCACCAGCAACTGCCCGCCCTGATCGATGCATTTATAGGTGAGCTCGGCGATCCGACGCTGGCCGGCGCGGAACTCGCCGTGGGGGAAGCGCAGGCCCGCCACGCTGTCGTCGCGCCGTGTGCGCAGCGCCGCGAGGCGCCGCAGCCAGGCGCCCATACGCCGGATGCTGTCGTCGAGCAACGCCGCCAGTTCCGGGGCGGCCAGGGTCTCCTGTTCGCTGTGGGATTCGTCGGAGTCGATATTGAGCCAGGTCAAGCGCACCGTCAGTTCCCCCATCCCCCCGGCGGCGGCGATGACGGCGGCGTAGAGTCGCCCCTGCGCCCGGTGCAGTGCCGCCACGGGTTCGGGGATGGCGTCCGGCGGTACCCGGCAGGTTTTTATTTCCTCCACCACACCCTGTTCGGGGTCGTAGCCATCCGCGCGGCCGCGCAGGGTCAGGTGCAGATGCGCGTCCTCGTAACGGTGTTCGACGGCGTATTCGGGCCGGTAGGTGGATGCCTGGGCGGCGTACCAGCGCCGGTGCCCGGCGGTGCCCTGTGCGCCCGTGGGCGACGGGCTGAACCGGTGGTCGATGTCGCCGCCGCGGTGACAGAAGCGCGCCAGTTCGGTGATGGCGATGCTCAGCTCAGGTTTCACGCCAGCGCACCCAGGCCACCGCGGCCGGTATTCCCTGCCGGGCGAAAAATCGCAGCCAGCGTTTCTGGCTGTCCTGCAGGGCGTCGCCGGGCGCCTTGACCTCGATCAGGCGGTAGTCGCCCTCCCGGGGGCCCAGGGCGATCAGGTCCGGGAAACCGCGGCGGTTTTCCCGCGGGTCGAACAGCAGGCGCTCGAAGACGGCCAGCAGGTGTGCCGCGGGGATGACGCGCGCGGCGGTCTCGATCAGCGCGCGATCGATATGTCTCCAGTTCACCCAGCGACAGGCATGGCTCGCGTACTTGCGGTACGCGCTCACAAGGATCGCGCCGAGGTCTCCCTCGCCCAGCTCCGCCAGGCGGCGCGCGATGAGTGTCTGCCGCCGCCGGCGAAAATCCGGTTCGTAAAGGTCGCTGGGGCCCGCCTGGTAGGGGTGATGGAAAACCCCGGGCACGGGGGCGAAGATCTGCTCCCAGAAGGCCAGGCCGAACAGGGCGTTCATCAACCGGTTCTCCACGTAGTGCACCGCCTCCCACCGCGGCGCCAGTTCCGCGGCCGCCCGCACCTCCACCGGCTGCGTGCCCCGCGTCAAATTGAGGGAGAATTCGGCAAAACAGTCGCGGGCGCGCCGGGCGGGCGCGCCGCCGAGCTTGCGCTGCACGCGCGCCATTATACGCGCGGCCGATTCACCCTCGGCCTCGCAGCGCGGGCTGTCGAGTATCCGTTTGCACACGGCCCGGGCCGCCCGCCAGTGGCCGCGCCGTTCCAGCACCCGCGCGCGCCGTTCCCGCGCCGGGTGCCGGTCGCCGCGCCGGTACAGGGCCAGGGCCAGGTCCAGGTCACCCGAGCGCTCCAGGTCGCGGCCGAGAGCGGCCGCCAGGCGCTGCCACCGGGCCGCGCCCGGCGCGCTGCGCGGGCGTATGGCCAGCAGGTCCGTCGCCAGCGCGGTCAGTGCTTCGCGGGCGACGCCCGACCCGGACAGCTCGCGGTGACGGTCGGCGAGCGCCGCACAGGCGAGATACTCGTCGAAGGCTTCGCGGTCGGGAAAGTAGCGCCCCGCGCGGTCCAGCCGGTAGGGCCAGTAGCGGGTGACGCCCAGGTCTTCGAGGACAAAGTCCGTGAGGCTCTGGCGGCGGTTGCCGAAAAACAGCACTTGCAGACGCGATACGGTATCCAGTTGCAGCGGTGCGACGATAAGCGGTTCCCCGCCGTGCGCGACCACCGCCAGCAGTTCCGCCGGCTCAAGGGGTAGCGCATCCAGCGCACATAACAGCTGTGCCTTGGTACAGCGATCGGCGCCCTCCACACAAGCGGCAAAAAGCCGCGCCAGTTCCGCGCGGGTGAACAGGGCGCCGATCTCGCGCACCGACAATTCCCGCGCCCGGCAGGCCAGGCCCGCGGCGAGCAGCGCCTCCAGGAGCGGTCCCGTCGGCCCCAGTTCCGGATAGTCGAGCTTGCTCTGGCGAAACCACGGCCCGGTGCGGGACAGCAGGCGCACGTAGAGGCACTGGGCCGCGAATGGCAGCGCGCGCCAGCGGGCGAGAAGGTCGCGCTCGCACTCGTCGAGCATGTCGGCGTACTGCCCCTCCACGGTATCGCAGAGACGCAGGAAGTTGTCGCGGTAGTAGTGGGGCGCCAGCTCCACGCGGTTGCTTGTCATGGCGGCATCGATGCTACTGCAAGGGCCGGGCACTGTCAGTCCCGGCGCGCGGGCACCTGTCGGGTTTTCGCGCGCAAGGCGCCGGGCGTGACAGTGGCCCAATTGGAATTACAGTTACGGGAAGGCCGCATGGGTGGGGTATGGCCCACTGGAACACGCCAAAAAGCGGCCGTCCCTGGCCAGGCTCGGGTGGCGACATCCTGTCGCCACACGGTTCCAGTGGGCCATTCCCCACCCATGCTCACGCGATGAGTTCAAATGCATACGGTAACCCTGGAGCAAGCGATTCGTGCGGCACGCCGCACAGCGTGTACAATCGGTTTGCCCGGCCTTGCTGCGAGCATCAGGCTTTTGGATTCATCACAGACGCCCCCCGCACTCACGCCGCTGCTGGCGTTCACGCCCATCGTCTTTCTGGTCGTGTTGCTCGCGGGTTCGGTCTACCTGTTTGGCGCCGACTCGTCCTACGGCGCCAACCAGATCGCCCTGATTCTCGCTGCCTGTGTCGCCGCGCTGGTGGGCAGGCGCGCCGGGGTCAGCTGGAGCGAGGCGCAGACGGCCATGGTCGACGGCATCGGTGTCGGTCTCTCCCCCATTCTGATACTGCTCGCCGTGGGCATGCTCATCGGGACCTGGATTCTCTGTGGCACCGTGCCGGCGATGATCTACTACGGCGTGCAGATCCTGGACCCCGGGCTGTTCTACGCCGCCAGCGCGGCCATCTGCGCCATCGTCGCCCTCAGTATCGGCAGCTCCTGGACCGTGGCGGGCACGCTGGGGATCGGGCTGATGGGCATTGCCGGCAGTTTCGAGCTCTCCGCGGCAGTGACGGCGGGGGCGATCATTTCCGGCGCCTACTTCGGCGACAAGCTGTCGCCCATGTCCGATACCACCAACCTGGCCGCGGCGGCGACCGGCGTGGACCTGTTCGAGCACATCCGGTACATGCTCTGGACGACCGTGCCCGGTTTCGCCCTCGCGTTGCTGGCCTTCGGTTTCATGGGCAGTGCGGACGCGGCCGCGCCCGCGCAGATCGGCGCGCTGCGGGAGGCGCTGGCGGCGC
Source organism: Halioglobus sp. (assembly GCA_034521205.1). Classification (GTDB taxonomy): domain Bacteria; phylum Pseudomonadota; class Gammaproteobacteria; order Pseudomonadales; family Halieaceae; genus Marimicrobium. The sequence goes on along the minus strand of JAXHMT010000004.1, from coordinate 65,785 downwards.
GGTTTGACATCGGCCCGCACCTGCTGCTGCCGCTGCTGTTGATGCTCGGTCTGGTCTACAAGCGTTTTCCGGCCTACCCCGCGATCCTGATCAGTGCGTTGGCGGGCGCCCTGTTCGCCCTGCTGTTCCAGGGGGATGCCGTGGTGGCGCTGGCGGGAGGTGTCCAGGAGGGCGGCCGGTTCGCGGCGCTCGCCCAGGGGGTATGGATCAGCATGTTCGACGGCTACGTGGCCAACAGCGGCAACGCGTTTCTCGACGCGTTGCTGAGCAAGGGCGGCATGAGCAGCATGCTCAACACCGTCTGGCTGATTCTCGCCGCTCTGGCGTTCGGCGGGGTCCTGGAGCGCACGGGTATCCTCTTCTACCTGCTGGGACTTGTTCTGCGCAGCGTCCGTGGCACCGGTTCACTGATCGGCGCCACCGTGGTGACCTGTCTGGGCACCAACATACTGGCGGCGGACCAGTACATCGCCGTCGCCCTGCCCGGGCGCATGTTCAGGAACGAGTACGAGCGGTGGGGCCTGTCGCGGCTCAATCTGTCGCGCACGCTGGAAGACTCCGCCACCCTGACGTCCGTGTTCGTACCCTGGAATACCTGCGGCGCCTACATGTCCGCCACCCTGGGCGTGGCGACCTTGAGCTACGCGCCCTACGCATTTTTCAATATGCTCTGCCCGGTCATCGCGGTGATCTACGCCTATACGAATTTCGCCATCCGGCCCGCGGATGCAGCGGGCGCCGCTGAACATCGGGCAGCGGTTCTGCGATAATGGGCCTGTGATCGACCGGCCTCAGAGGTAATCTCATGGCAGCGACAGCCAGCCCGACCACGGCGAAAAAGACCGCCGCGAAGAAGACGACGACGAAAAAGGCGCCCGCGAAGCAGGCGGCGACGAAGACGGTGAGCGCAAAACAGGCAAGCGCGAAGAAGGCGTCCTCGAAAAAGGCAAGCGCGAAAAAGGCCGGCGGAAAAACGCGTTCGGGGAAGCCATCCGTCGCCCGCAGCGCCGCCCGCGGCGGACTCCCGCAGGCGCGCTCGGGCGGTGGCCGCGCGACAGTGCCCTCCGGTGGCGCGGAGCAGCCCATGATGCGGGCCCTGCGGGCGGAGCACCGGCACATGGCCACTGTGATGCAACTGTTCAGCGAGCAGTTGGCGGCTATCGAGGCCGGCGATCTGGTCGACCCGCACGTGGTCTACGAAATCATGGACTACATGGTGAACTGGCCGGACCGCTTCCACCATCCCAGGGAAGACCTGATCTACGCCCGCGTGGCGGAGGTGGATCCCGGAGCGGTGGACGATGTCGACACCCTGCAGCGCGATCACGACGCCACCGCCAGGCGCGGACAGAAAGTACTGAAGGACATCGAGGCCTGGCGCCTGGGTGAAATACCGGGTCCCCGGCTGATCGAGAGCGCCCGGTCGTACATCGAACATCAGTACGAGCACATGCAGCTCGAGGAAAAACTGGTCTTCCCCCGAATCGAACGCACGCTCAACCCGCAGGACTGGCGCGAAATAGGCCGCGACGATCAGTTGGTGGCGGTGTCGGAACCGGTCTTCGGCCCGCAAGTGCAGCGCGAGTTTCGCAACATGTCGCGCAAGCTGCGCCGCAGTATCCGGCGCACGGTGGAGCGCGGCACCATGGTGGAATGGATCGGCATCGAGGCCGTCATGGAGTCCGTCGAGGTCGTATCCATGGCCTACGAGGCGGCCCGCGACGCCGCCGGTCTTCACCTGCGCGGCGCGTTCCGGGAGTCCACCGAGATTGCGCTCGACACGCCGCTGCTGGCGCCACTGCGTATCACCGCGAATAACACCAAACTGGGTTTCCACTTTCTCGGCGAAATGCTGGAGATTTCCCGGGATACCGCGCAGGACCTGGCCAGGGTCAACCGAGAGCGACGGGACCGGATGCGGCTCCTCGACCGGAAGCGGGCTCCGCACCCGGATCGGTCTCCCTGAACTGCAGCCTGGCCAGGCGCGCGTAGAGGTCGCATTCCTCCAGCAGTTGCGTGTGGGTGCCGGTGGCCACCAGCCGGCCGTGATCGAGCACCGCGATCCGATCGGCGTGCAGGATGGTGGAGAGGCGGTGGGCGATAATCACCGTGGTGCGGTTTTCCATGAGCTCCCGCAGCGCCAGTTGCACCTGATGTTCGCTTTCGGTGTCCAGCGCGCTGGTGGCTTCGTCCAGCAGCAAAATCCTCGGGTCGTTGAGTACCGCCCGGGCGATCGCGATGCGCTGGCGCTGGCCGCCGGACAGGCGCACCCCCTGATCGCCCAGGTTGCTCCGGTAACCGTCCGGCAGCGCGCTGATGAAGTCGTGGGCGTGAGCCGCCCGCGCGGCGGCCTCAACCTGGGCGTCGGAGGCGTCGAGGCGGCCGTAGGCGATGTTGTAGCGCACGTCCCCGGTGAACAGCGCCGGCTGCTGGGGTACCAGCGCGATCTGTGCGCGCAGTTGCCGCAAGCCGATCTCGCGAATATCGTGGCCGTCGAGCAGAATCCTTCCCTCCTGCGGGTCGTAGAAGCGCAGCAGTAACTCGAAAATCGTCGACTTGCCGGCGCCGGAGGGTCCCACCAGGGCGAGACTGGCGCCGGGCTCGATGTGCAGCGAGAAGTCCCGCAGTGCCGCCTGGCCCGGCCGGGTCGGATAGTAAAAGCCGACCTTGTCCAGGCGCAGTTCGGGCCGCTCCCGCGCCTCGAAGGGCGGCGCGTCGACCGGGTCCTCGATGGGGCTGCGGGTATTGATCAGTTCCACCAGGCGGTCCGCCGCGCCCGCCGCGCGCAGCAGTTCTCCCCATACCTCCGAGATGGTGGCGAAGCCCATGCCCACCATGGCGGCGTAGAACACGAAAGCGCCGAGTTCGCCGCCGGTCATGTGTCCGCCGAGGACATCCTGGCCCCCCTCCCACAGCATGCCGGACATGCCGGCGAACAGCAGCAGGATGGCGCCGCCGATCAGCAGCGCGCGCTGGCGGATACGCCGCCGGGCGATATCGAAGGCCTGCTCCACCTCCCGTTCAAAGGAGGCGATCTCGAAGGGCTCGCGGGTGTAGCTCTGCACCACGCGCAAATGTTGAATCACCTCGCCGGCGTAGCTGCCGACACTGGCGATACTCTCCTGGCTCTGGTTGGACAGCTTGCGCACGCGCCGGCCGAACAACAGGATGGGCAACAGTATCAGCGGAACACCGCCGGCAATGATCAGGCTCAGTTTCAGGTTGGTGACAAACATCATCAGCAGGGCGCCGGCGGTGGTCAGGGCGGAGCGCAGCGCCATGCTGAAGGAGGAGCCGATGATGGTCTGCAGCAGCGTCGTGTCGGTGGTCAACCGGGACATGATCTCGAGGCTGCGGTTGGTCTCGAAAAACCCGGGATCGAGCCGCACGAGATTGTCGAACACGGCCTTGCGGATATCCGCGCTCACCCGCTCGCCGAGCCAGGACACCAGATAAAAGCGAATGAACGTACCCACAGCCATCGCCGCCGCGATGAGCAGCAACAGGCCGATCGCCGCCCGCAGGTCCTCGCTGGTGCCGCCGCCGAAGCCCTGGTCGATCAGCACCTGCAGCCCGCGCCCCAGGGACAGCGTCGCCGCCGCCGTGAACAGCAGCGCGCAGCTCGCCCCCGCCAGCCGCAGCTTGTAATTGAGCAGGTAGCCGAAAACGGGCCGCAGCGAGCCCAGCCCGCGCTTTCTCGAAGAGCCGGGCATCAGCGTGACGCGCGCCGCTGCATGAGCTTGCCGAAATACACACCCGCCTCGAACAACAGCCACATGGGCAGCGCCAATAATGACTGGGAAATGATGTCCGGCGGCGTGAGCAACATGCCGAACACGAAGCAGCCGACGATAATGTAGGGGCGCTTCTGCGCCAGCGCTTCCGGTGTGGTGACCCCCGCGCTGATCAACAGGACCGCGGCGATGGGAATCTCGAAAGCGATACCGAAGGCAAAGAACAGCTTGAGCACGAAGTCCAGGTAGCTGTTGATGTCCGTCATGATCTGGACGTCTTCGGGTCCGACGCTGGTGAAAAAGGCGAAGATCAGCGGGAATACCACGAAATACGCAAAGGCCGCGCCGGCGTAGAACAGCACCACGCTGGAGGCCAGCAGCGGCACCGCCAGGCGCTTCTCCTGCCGGTACATGCCGGGGGCGATAAAACTCCAGACCTGGTAGAGCACGTAGGGCATGGCGAGGAATACCGCGACAAACAGGGTCAGCTTGAAGGGCGTGAAAAACGGAGACGCCACTTCCGTGGCGATCATGCTGGTGCCCTCGGGCAGGATTGCACGCAGCGGTTTGGACACGGCGGCGTAAATGTCGTTGGCGAAGGGGAACAGGCACAAAAACACGACCAGCACGGCCAGCAGGGCGCGCAGCAGCCTGTCGCGCAGTTCTGTCAGGTGCGCGACCAGGGGCATGGGCTGGTCGTGGGAGTCGGGCTCGCTCATTGTGCGGATTTTTCCGGGGGATCGGTCTCGCCGGCATCCGGCTTTTTCGTGGGCGTGTCCCGGGCCCCGGCGCCCGTTTCATCGATATCCCGGCCGATCGCCTCGGTTTCGTGTTTCAGCTGTTCGCCGGTCTCGCGCAGGTTGCGCATGACCTCGTCGTTGTGCAGTTCCTGTTGTACCTCGCGCTTGATGTCATTGAAGCCGCGGCGAATGCGGTTGAGATAGAAGCTCGCCGTGCGGATGGCGCCGGGCAGGCGCTCGGGACCGATGACCAGCAGGCCCACCACGGCGATGATGATGAGCTCCGCGAAACCGATGTCGAACATTCAGGCTTTACTTGTCCCGCGCCTCGTCGGTCGCGGGATCTTCCGGTTCCGCGTCGTCGCCGGACTGTTCGGAGCCCGAGTCCTCGGACATGCTGCTGCGAAAGCCCTTCACCGCACTGCCGAGGTCGGAGCCCAGGGTGCGCAGGCGCTTGGTGCCAAACAGCATGATGACGATGGCCAGAATGATCAACAATTGCCAGATACTGATTCCGCCGATTCCCATAACTTCCTCCAGGGACCTTGGTCCTGTCGTTGAACGTCTCAGTCCCGCGGCGATTCACGCGCCGCTTTTTCCTGCAGCCCGGAAACGTCGAAGCGATTCGCGAGACATTCGAGTACCTCGCTGATGTCCATATCCAGGTGAGACAACATCACCATACTGTGAAACCACAGATCCGCAACCTCGCCGACCAGTGCGTCGCCATCGCCGCCGGCATCGACGTCCTTTGCCGCCAGCACGACTTCGGTCGCTTCCTCGCCCACCTTCTCGAGAATCTTGTTCAGCCCCTTCTGGTGCAGGCTCGCGACGTAGGATTCTCCCGGGTCCGCCGCGCGGCGGGCTTCTATCGTGGCGGCCAGTTCTCGCAGTACGTCGCTCATCGTTCCTGTCCGTAGATATCGTCGGGATCTTTCACCGGGTCCTCGGTCGCCCGCCAGCCGCCATCCTCAAACAACTGGTAAAAGCAGCGCCGTCGCCCCGTGTGGCAGGCGATACCGCCCACCTGTTCCACCTGCAGCAGCACCGTATCGGCGTCGCAGTCGATGCGCAGCGCCACAAGCTGTTGTACGTGACCCGATTCCTCGCCCTTGCGCCACAGGCTTTTGCGCGAGCGGGACCAGTAGATCGCGCGGCCCTCGCTGATGGTCAGCGCCAGCGACTCGCGGTTCATCCAGGCGAGCATGAGAACTTCGCCGCTGCGCCAGTCCTGTGCAATGGCGGGGACAAGTCCCTGTTCGTTCCAGTTGACGCTGGCTATGGCTTCGCTGGGGTCACTCATAATGAAGTATCCGGTAGCAGGGCATTATGACACAGGCCCGGGTGGTTCCGCTCAGGAATCGTTGTACCAGAACAGGGCGATACCGACGGCGCCGAGGAGCCAGCTCAGTGCGGGAACCTGCGCCAGGTGCTGCCAGGCGCCCGGCACGGCGACGACCGCCGCGCCCGCCAGCGCCGCCACGGCGAGGAGCTTGCGCCGGCGGCGCGCGCGTCTTTCGCGTTCGCGCTCCCTGGCCAGGATGGGCGGCGGCACCTTGTCCGCGGCCTGCCGCGCGCGCGCCGAGTGCATATAAGTCAGGAACAGCTCGGGCAGCTCGGGCAGTTGCTCCAGCAGCGAGGGCGCCCGATGCCGCAGGCGCTCGATGACCGTCTGGGGCGAGTAGCGCTCCTGCACCCATTTCTCCAGGAACGGCTGGGCCGTGTCCCACAGGTTGAGGTCGGGGTAGAGCTGGCGCCCCAGACCCTCGATATTGAGCAGGGTTTTCTGCAGGAGCACCAGCGAGGGCTGTACTTCCATGTCGAAGCGAGCGGCGGTCTGAAACAGGTTCACGAGCAACTGGCCGAAGGAAATCTCGCTGATGGGCCGCTCGAAGACCGGTTCGCACACCGCGCGCATGGCCGCCTCGAAATCCTGAATGCGCGTACCGGGGGGCACCCAGCCGCACTCCACGTGCAGTTTCGCCACTTCGTGGTAGTCCCGACGGAACACGCCGAGGAGGTTGCGCGCCAGGTAGTACTGGTCTTCCGTGGACAGGCTGCCGACGATCGCGCAGTCCACGGCGATATAGGTCGGGTCCGCCGGGTCCGACGCGTCCACGAAAATATTGCCGGGGTGCATGTCGGCATGGAAAAAATTGTCGCGAAACACCTGTGTGAAGAAGATCTCCACGCCCCGTTCGCCCAGCAGTTTCAGGTCGGTGCCCAGCGCGCGCAGGGTCTCCACATCGGTAACCGGAGTGCCCGAGATACGCTCCATGGTCAGGACATTGCGCGCGGTGTAGTCCCAGTACACCGCCGGCACGTAGCCCAGCCTGTTGCTCTGGAAATTGCGCCGCAGCTGGCTGGCGTTGGCGGCCTCCCGCGCCAGGTCCAGCTCGTCGAGGATGACCAGTTCGTAATCCGCGACGATCTCGACGGGCCGCAGGCGCCGGCCCTCGGGTATATGACGCGCCACGAGGCGCGCCAGTGTGTACAGCAGCGCGATGTCCTGGCGAATGACCTTCTCGATATCGGGGCGCAGCACCTTCACCACGACGTCTTCCCCGCTCTTGAGGGTGGCGGCGTGTACCTGTGCCACGGAGGCGGAGGCCATGGGCGCGCGCTCGAAGGTCGCGAACAGTTCCGTCACCGGCTGGCCCAGGGTCCGTTCGACAATGGCCACCGATTGCTCCTGCCCGAAGGGGGGCACCTCGTCCTGCAGGCGCGCCAGTTCATCCGCGATGCCCTCGGGCAGTAGGTCGCGTCGTGTCGACAGCAGTTGGCCGAACTTGATGAATACGGGCCCCAGTTCTTCCAGCGCCCGGCGCAGGCGCTCCGCCGGGGGCAGGTCCGGCACCCGATACAGCCGCCAGGGCATGACGGCCAGGGCCGCGCGTTGCCGGGCGCCGAGGCGTTCCCGCGGCACCAGCTCGTCCAGGCGGTAGCGCCCCATGGTGCGCAGGATCCTGGCCAGACGCAGTGTCCGCGACACGCTCAGCCCCGCAGCTTGTCGAGCTGGCGGCGCAGCCGCGCGCTGCGCGATTGCAGCCGGTTCACGCGCTCGTCGAGTTCGCGCACATCGGCGCAAAAATCCTCCAGTTCCGCGCGCGGCGGGCTGAGGCGCGCCTCTTCGTGGATGTATTCCCCGACCTGCCGCGCCAGGCTGCGAGCCGCTTCGCGGCTCCAGCTGAAAGAGCCGCGCAACAGTTGCGCGAGCTGGTGTCCCGCCACATCGCCCAGTACGGCGACCAGGGGCGCCTCCCAGTCTATGTCGATCGTCGACAGCACTTTCTGCAGTTCGAGCAGCGGTGCACTGTCGCCCTGCAGCTCGAGTTCGCCGTTGATCAGGGCCGCGGCGGGATCGGCGGCGCGGGCGAGCTGTGCGAAATCCGCGGCCTCGCCGCGCAGGCTGGCGGTCACCGGCCCGTCGTGAACGCCCGTGAGGCGGATGCCGCCGTCGCGCGGATGCAGGTAGACATCGATCTCCGGCGCGGTGCAGTGCAGGGCGAATACCTGGCCCGCGAAGGGCGCCAGCTCGCCGCCCCGGCGCGGCGACAGGGCCAGTGCGCGGTTCAGCGCGCCTTCCAGGGCGGCGAGAACCGCGGTCTGCAGCGCGGGGTCGACGGCGCGGGACATGTCAGGCCTTGATGCCCTTGTGCAGAGCGACGATGCCCCCGGTCATGTCGTAGTACTCGCACTGCGAAAAGCCCGCGTCCTCCATCATTTCCACCAGGGTCTCCTGGTCCGGGTGCACGCGAATGGATTCGGCCAGGTACCGGTAGCTGTCGGCGTCGCCGGCCACCAGGCGACCCAGGCGCGGCAGTACGTTGAAGGAGTAGGCGTCGTACAGCCTGCCCAGCAGGTCGCTGCGCGGTTTGGAGAACTCCAGCACCAGCAGGCGTCCCCCCGGCTTGATGACGCGCAGCATGGACGCCAGCGCGAGCTCCTTGTCGGTGACGTTGCGCAGGCCGAAGGCGATGGTGATGCAGTCGAAACAGTCGTCGGGAAAAGGCAGGTATTGCGCGTCCGCCTGCACGAACCCGATACCGTCGAGGCGCCCGGTGTCCAGCAGCTTGTCCCGGCCTACCTGGAGCATGGATTCGTTGATGTCGGCCAGCACGACCGTGCCCTCGTCGCCGACCAGATCGGCGAAGCGGGCCGCCAGGTCGCCGGTGCCGCCGGCGATATCGAGTACCGTGTGGCCCGGCCGCACCGCGCTCAGTTCGATGGTGAAGCGCTTCCACAGGCGGTGGATGCCGCCGGACATGAGGTCGTTCATGAGATCGTAGCGCGACGCCACCGAGTCGAACACCGCGCCCACGAGCCCCGCCTTTTCGTTCCTGTCGACTTCCCGGTAGCCGAAGTCCGTCGTATCCCTGTCGCCCATGGCGCCGCGCCCGACCGCGTGAATGGAGGCGCATTATAGCCCGGGGGGCACAAACTTTTCAGGGCGGATCGGCGGGTGCCGATGACTCTCACAGCGTGCAAGCCCGGGCAGGTCTTCGCTGGATCCCGCTTCGCGGATGACGGCGGAAAGCGGCGGGGATGACGGCAAAGCTGACAGATGACGGCGGCCCGTCAGTCGCCCAGTTTCAGCACCTGCACCTCGGGGTCCCGGCTGGCGCCGGCGGCGGCGAGCCGGTCCAGATAGTTCTGCCAGCGCTCTTCCCGCTCGGTGCACAACTGGTAGAGATACTCCCAGGAGTACAGGCCGGTGTCGTGGCCGTCGTCGAACACGAGTTGCACCGCGTAATTGCCCACCGGCTTGACGGCGGTGATGTTTGACGTCGATCTTGCCGGTCTGGAGTACCTCCTGCCCCGCGCCGTGGCCGCGCACCTCCGCGGAGGGGGAAAACACCCGCAGATACTCGCAGCTCAGGCGGTAACTCTCGCCGCTGGCATAGGACAGCTCGAGCTCGCGGGAGCGTTTGTGCAGGCGGATGGCTGTGGGAACGGGACCCTGTGGCATCAGAGGATAAAGCGCGACAGGTCCTCGTCGCTGCTGAGCTCCTGCAGTTGCCGGTCCACATAATCCGCGTCGACCACCAGGGTGTCGCCCTTTACGCTGGTGTCCGATGCGTCGAAGGAGCACTCGTCCAGCAGCCGCTCCATCACCGTGTGCAGGCGCCGCGCACCGATGTTTTCGGTGCGCTCATTGACCTGCCAGGCGACTTCGGCGATGCGGCGCAGTCCGTCTTCGGTGAAACTGACTTCCAGGCCCTCGGTGCGCAGCAGCGCCTGGTACTGCTCGGTGAGCGAGGCGTTCGGCTCGGTCAGGATGCGCTCGAAGTCCTCCGGTGTCAGCGGGGCCAGTTCCACGCGGATGGGCAGGCGGCCCTGCAGTTCCGGAATCAGGTCCGACGGCTTGGCCAGGTGAAACGCGCCGGAGGCGATGAACAGAATATGGTCGGTCCTGAGCATGCCGTACTTGGTGCTGACGGTGGAGCCCTCGATCAGCGGCAGCAGGTCGCGCTGTACACCTTCGCGGGAGACGTCCGCGCCGCTGCCGCCCTCGGAGCGTTTGGTGACCTTGTCCAGTTCGTCGAGGAAGACAATGCCGTTCTCTTCCGCGGCGGACAGCGCGCGCTGTTTGAGTTCTTCCTCGTTGACGAGCTTGGCCGCCTCCTCGTCGCACAGCGCCTCGAAGGCGTCCTTGACGGGCATTTTCCGGGTCCTGGACTGTTGCTGCGACAGGTTGGAAAACATGTTCTGCAGCTGGCTGGTCATTTCTTCCATGCCGGGTGGCGCCATGATTTCCATGCCCATGCCGGGGGTAGTGACCTCCACCTCGATTTCCTTTTCGTCGAGGTCGCCCTCGCGCAGTTTCTTGCGCAACAGCTGTCGCGTGTTCTCTCCGGTACTGCCCTGCGAGTCGCGGGCGGGGGGCAGCAGGATATCGAGGATGCGCTCCTCGGCGGCCTCTTCCGCGCGGTAACGCACCCGCGCCATTTCCTGCTCGCGGTACATCTTGACCGCCACGTCCGCCAGATCGCGCACGATGGATTCGACGTCGCGGCCCACATAGCCCACCTCGGTGAACTTGGTCGCTTCCACCTTGACGAAGGGTGCGTTGGCCAGCCGCGCCAGTCGGCGCGCGATCTCCGTCTTGCCCACACCGGTGGGGCCGATCATCAGGATATTCTTCGGCGTGATCTCCGCGCGCAGTTCCTCGGAAAGCTGCATGCGGCGCCAGCGGTTGCGCAGGGCGATCGCCACGGCGCGTTTGGCATCCTTCTGGCCGATGATGTGGCGGTCCAGCTCGTGGACGATTTCGCGGGGGGTCATGTTGGACATGCGGGGCCTAAAAATCCAGTTGTTCGATGGTGCGGTTGTGGTTGGTGTAAATGCAGATATCGCCGGCGATACCCAGCCCGTTTTCGACGATACCGCGTGCGTCGAGTTCCGAGTGTTCCATCAGTGCGCGCGCGGCGGCCAGGGCGTAGGGACCGCCGGAGCCGATGGCAATGAGGTTGTCCTCCGGCTCGATGACATCGCCGTTGCCGGTGACCACCAGGGAGGTGTCCTTGTCCGCGACGGCCAGCAGCGCCTCCAGCCGGCGCAGGGCGCGCTCCGTGCGCCAGGCCTTGGCCAGTTCCACCGCCGCGCGCACCAGGTGGCCCTGGTGTTTGTCGAGCTGGGACTCGAACAGTTCGAACAGCGTAAAGGCGTCGGCGGTGCCGCCGGCGAAGCCCGCCAGTACCTGGTCGCGGTACAGGCGGCGCACCTTGCGCGCGTTCCCCTTCATGATCGTATCGCCCATGGAAACCTGGCCGTCGCCGCCGATCACGACGCTGTTGCCGCGGCGCACCGAGAGTATGGTGGTGCCTCGAAATTGTTCCATGGTGGGCCTCCTCGGGGCGTGGGCCATCTATCACATATGGGGCGGTTGGGCGACAGAATCAAGTGCCGCCGCGCGAAATTTACCAGCCGGGATTCCGGTCGCAGTGGAGCAGCCGGAGCAGGATAGTGTCCCGCTGGAGTCGCTCGGTCCGGACTGCCTTTTTCGCGGGGTTCATGGCCGGTTGCGTTTCAGCGGCAGCGTGTCGATGTTTTCGGCGGCGGTGAGCGCGCGGGCCCGGTTCATGGCGGCGCGGGATTCGAAGGGGCCGAGATAGACGCGGTGCCAGCGGCCGCTGCCGGCGCTGGTCTGCTCTATCATCGGGTCCAGCCCCAGCAGCAGCAGTTCGGCCCGGCGCCTGTCGGCGTCCTCGCGCTGGCGGAAGGAGCCGGCCTGCAGCAGGTACCGCGTCCCGGCCGCTGTCCTGGCGGCGCCGGACTCCGTGGCGCGCCCGACGGGGTCCTCGACTTCCACGTCGATAGTCTGTTCCGGCAGCAGTGTATAGAAGTCAAAGCGCGGTTCGGGCACCGGCACGTCCGCTTGCGCCGCGGCCGCCTCGGAGGACTTTCCCGCGGACTCGGGGTCGGCCGGCCCGGGCAGCGTCGCCACGTAGACACCGAAACTGAGAAAGATGCCGGTGAGCACCCCGGCGCCGTACACGCGCCATATCCGACCCGGGGATTCCCGGCGGTGGTCCCGGCGGCGGGCGGGCGGACGACGCTTCGGGCTGCCGCCGCCCTTGGCAAAATCCCTCGCCACCGTTCACATCTCCCGCGGCGCGGAAACGCCCAGCAGGTCCAGACCGTTGGCGATGACCTGGCGCACCGCTTCGCTCAGCGCCAGCCGGGCATCGCGCAGGGACGCGTCCTCGACCAGCATCTTGTGCGCGTTGTACCAGGTGTGGAAGTCTCCCGCGAGCTCGCGCAGGTACGTGGCCACCGTGTGCGGTTCGCTGTCGCGGGCGGCGCCGGCCACCACTTCCGGATAGCGGTCCAGGCGACGCAGCAGCGCGGTCTCGTGCTCCTCCTGCAGCCGGTGCAGTTGGTCGGTTGCCCGCTCCGCGTCCCAGTCCAGGCCCTGTTCCGACAGCTTGCGCATGACGCTGCAGATGCGCGCGTGCGCGTACTGGATGTAGTACACCGGGTTGTCATTGCTCTGGGAAAGGGCCAGGTCGATATCGAAGGTAAGCTGGGAACTCGGCGCCCGGGCGACCAGAAAATAGCGGGTGGCGTCGCGGCCCACCTCGTCGATCAGGTCGCGCAGGGTGACGTAGCTGCCCGCGCGCTTGGACAGCTTCACCTCCGCGCCGTCGCGGGTCACGGTAACCATCTGGTGCAGCACGTAGTCCGGCCAGCCCTCGGGTATGCCCTGCCGCAGCGCCTGCAATCCGGCGCGCACGCGCGTGACGGTGCTGTGGTGATCGGCCCCCTGTTCGTTGATGACGCGCTCGAAACCGCGCCGCCACTTGTTCAGGTGATAGGCGACGTCGGGCAGGAAATAGGTGTAGCTGCCGTCGCGCTTGCGCATCACGCGATCCTTGTCGTCGCCGAAAGCGGTCGTGCGCAGCCACAGGGCGCCGTCCTGCTCGTAGCAATGGCCGTTGTCGACGAGGCGCTGCACGGTTTGTTCCACCTCGCCGTCCCGGTACAGGGAGGACTCCAGGAAGTAGACGTCGAAGTGGACGCCGAAGGCCTTCAGGTCCAGGTCCTGCTCCCGGCGCAGCCAGGCGACCGCGAAGCTGCGGATCGACTCCAGGTCCCCGGCATCCCCGGCCGCCGTGACGTGCCTGTCCTCGGCGTCCACCCGGTCGCCGCGCAGATAGGCCGCCGCCAGATCGACGATGTAATCCCCGCGGTAGCCGTCCTGCGGCCAGGCGTCGTCGTCCGGCCCGACCCCCCGGCAGCGGGCCTGTACCGACAGCGCCAGATTGTCGATCTGTGCACCCGCGTCGTTGTAGTAGAACTCGCTCGCCACGTCCCAGCCGGTCGCCGCCAGCAACCTGCAGAGACTGTCGCCCACGGCCGCGCCGCGCCCGTGGCCCACGTGCAGCGGCCCGGTGGGATTGGCGGAAACGAATTCCACCTGGACCTTGCGCCCCTGCCCCGCGTCGCTGCGCCCGAATGCCTCGCGCTGTCGCAGAATATCCACGACGACAGCCTGGCTGCTGTCGGCGCTGAGGAAGAAGTTGATGAAACCCGGGCCGGCGATTTCGGTGCGCTCGATCGTCGCGTCGTCGGGCAGGGCCCCGCAGATGAGTGCGGCCAGTTCCCGCGGCGGCATCCCCGCCCGCTTGGCGAGTGTCAGTGCGATATTGCTGGCCAGGTCCCCGTGGTCGCGGTCGCGCGTGCGATCGATCTGCACCTGCGGTTCGACGTCGGCCGGCAGCGTGCCCGCGGATATCAGTGCCTGCAGGGCCTGCTGGATTAGCCGCGAGATATGATCCTTCATGAATAGGCGGGTACTGATCTGGTCGCAGTGTTGCGTGGACGGGTTTATTGAAACGCGCGCGTATTATGCGCGTTGCGGCGGGCGCTGGCCAGCGACGGCGGTCGGGGGACGTGGCGACCGATGGGCTGTCTGTCAGGTGCGGGCTGTTCGACCGCAGGCGCGCGCAGCGTGTATGCCCCGATGTCGCGCGCTAGGAACGGCACGCTCCCTGGCCAGCTCGGTGGCGACGTCCTGTCGCCACACGGTTCCAGTGGGCCATGCCCGCCCCGAGCTTGGGCAGGCTACTTGAATCGGGGCATACCCAATCCGTGCGCAAAACCAAAGCAAACCAAGCCAGACCGGCACTCGCTTCAGAACAGGTCCTGTGGGTCGACGTCGATACTCCAGCGCAGGCCGCGGCGCGCCGGCAGGCGCTCGGCCTCGGCCACCAGCAAACTGGCGCCGGCCTGCGCCTCGCGCCGGTTCGGCGCGCTGAGCAGGAGTTGGCTGCGGTAGCGGTTGGCGCGCCGCTGCAGGGGCGCGGGCAGCGGACCGATCAGGTTGGCGCCGGCGGGCAGCGCATTGCCGGCGGCATCGCGCACGGCCTGCAGAAACCCCTCTGCGGCCTGGGCATCCGCACAGTCGGTGTGCAGCAGCACGAGATGGCCGAGCGGCGGCATGCCGCTGGCGCGCCGCGCCTCAAGCAGTGCCCTGGCCTGCTCGGCATAGCCGCAGCTGAGGGTGGACTGCAGCAGCGGGTGGTCGGGATAGCGCGACTGCACGAACACCCGGGCCGGGGCGCCATCCCGCCCTGCCCGCCCCGCCACCTGGGTGAGCAGTTGCGCCATCCGCTCCTCGCCGCGGAAATCGGCACTGAACAGCAGGGCGTCGGCGTCGAGCACCCCGACCAGCGATACACCCGGAAAGTGGTGACCCTTGGTCAGCATTTGCGTGCCCAGCAGGATGCAGGGTTCGCCGCGGTCGATCTGTTCCACGAGCGCCGCCATGCTGTCGCGGCCCTGCATGGAGTCGCTGTCGACCCGGTAGATCCTGTGCTCCCCGAATTGGCCGCAGAGAAAGCCCTCCGCCTGTTCCGTGCCGACGCCGGTGGTGACGAGCTCGCGGCTGTGGCACTGGGGGCAGGCGCGGTACAGGCTGTGCGCCGCGCCGCAGTGATGACAGCGCAGCAGCCCGCGGCGCCGGTGCACCGTCAGGCGCGCATCGCAGGCATCGCACTCGGCGACCCAGCCGCAGTCGTGGCACTGCAGGGTGGGCGCGTAGCCGCGCCGGTTGAGAAACAGCAGCGCCTGCCGGCCGCCGGCCAGGCAGGACTCCAGTGCCTCGAGCAGCGCCGGCGACACGCCGCCGCCGAGAGGCTGGCGCCGGATGTCCAGTATCTCGATCGCGGGCAGCTCCGCGGCCGCGGCGCGCCGGTGCAGCCTGTGGTGGCTGTAGCGGCCGACGAGTGCGTTGTGGATGCTTTCGATCGAAGGCGTGGCGCTGCCCAGCAGCACCGGGCACTGCTCCAGCTGCCCGCGTTTCACGGCGACGTCCCTGGCCGAGTAGCGAAAGCCGTCCTGTTGTTTGTAGGAGGCGTCGTGCTCCTCGTCGACGACAATCAGGCCGGGGTCGGCCAGAGGCGTAAACACCGCCGAGCGGGTGCCGATGACCACGGCGGCCCGGCCCGTGCGCGCGGCCTCCCAGGCGCGGTAGCGCTCGGCCTCCCCCAGCCCCGAGTGCAACACCGCGATGTCGGCGTCGAAGCGCGCCCGGAACCGGCCGAGGGTCTGGGGCGTGAGCCCGATTTCCGGGATCAGCACCAGGGCCTGGCGGCCGCGCCGCAGGCAGTCGGCGATGAGCTGCAGATAGACTTCCGTCTTGCCGCTGCCGGTCACACCCTCGAGCAGATGGCAGCTGAAACCCTCCCGCGCGTCCAGCATGGCCGCGACGACCGCGGCCTGTTCGCTGTTGAGCGTCAGGCTTTCGCGGCATGTCGCCGTGCGGGTGTCTTCTGCGAGGGTGGTGGACTCGACGAGACCTTTATCCCGCAGTGCCCGCAGCACGGCCGCCGAGATGTCTGCCTCGGCGAGTTGCCGCGCGGGCAGCACTCCCGGCTCGCGCAGCAGGTCGAGGGCCGCGGCCTGGCGCGGCGAGCGCGCCGGCGCCCCCGGCGGCAGTCCCCTGCCCCGGTCCGTGAGGCGCCAGGCCGGTTCGCCGAGGCCCCGGTGGGCCTTGCCGTCCCGCAGTCGTTTGGGAAAGAGCGCGCTGTACACCTCGCCCGGGGGATGGTGATAGTAGCTCGCCGCCCACTGCGCGAGTTCGATCAGTGCGGCGCCGATCAGGGGTTCGGTATCGAGGAGCTCACTGGCGGGCCGCAGACTCCCGGCCGGTGCTTCGCTGCCGGTTGCCGCCTCGACGAAATAGCCGATGACCTCGCGCCGGCCGAAGGGGACGCGCAGGCGCACCCCCGGGCGCAGGCCCGCCGCCTGTGAAGGGCTCATGCCGGGCGGCGGCAGGTAGTCGAAAAGGCGTCGCAGGGGGGTGGGAACAGCCAGGCGTAGTACGGTCATCGCGCCCCCTGAACGCTAAAAGTCGCCATTGTAGCAAACGCCCGCCGGCACCATTGTTCTGAGCCATCGATGGGACTCGTGCGGGGCTTGCGGCGGGCAGGGGGTCAACTGGAACCACGCGGCGAAAAGACGGCCATCCGTGGCCTGGCCAGGGACGGCGACGCTCCTGTCGCCGCACGGTTCCAGTTGACCCCTGCCCGCCGCAAGCCCGGTTGCGGGAAGTAAGCTGTCGGCGATCGATACAGTGAGCCACACCCGGACCATGCGAGCCCGTTACGTGTCGACAATAACCCGCCCGCTCTGTTGGTAGCAACAGAATCTGTCCGCTCTGTTGGTAGCAAGCAGAACTGTCCGCTCTTGCGCATACCGCCCCGTCTGGTACTATGCGCGCCTGTTTTTCGGGCGGCACCGGCCGCTCGACTCCCGACAGGCGCGGTGCCCGGCAGGGCTCGGGTAGCGGCGCCGCTTACCAGGAGATCGGAATCATGCAAGCGGATATACATCCCAAATACGAGACCGCCACCGCCACCTGCAGTTGCGGCAACGTCATCCAGACGCGCTCGACCCTGTGCCAGGATTTCCATATCGACGTCTGCTCCCAGTGCCACCCTTTCTTCACCGGGAAGCAGAAAATTGTCGACAGCGGCGGTCGCGTGGACCGCTTCAACAAGCGTTTCGGCAACCGGGGTTC
This sequence comes from Halioglobus sp., assembly GCA_034521205.1. GTDB lineage: Bacteria > Pseudomonadota > Gammaproteobacteria > Pseudomonadales > Halieaceae > Marimicrobium. The sequence continues at coordinate 48,785 of JAXHMT010000004.1, read as the reverse complement.
GTCGCGCTGAGTTCCTGACGCCGCGTCCCGCCGCGGCTCGATGACAGCAAACCACGACCTTTGCGGGTCGTGGTTTTTTTGTCCAGGTTATAGTGCCACTTCCAGTGGCCAGATTTGTCGCCGGCCTTTCCCCGTGGCCCGTTTGGTCATATTCCATCTTGTCCGGCCCGAGCCTTTTCTATATGCTCGATTTCCTTTTAGTCAGCGCAGTGCAAGATTCCAGGCAACACCATGGAAGACGATCTCAACGCGCAGGCACTGGCCTACCACGCCGAGCCCGAACCGGGCAAGATCAGCGTGGAACTGACGGTACCTGCCCGGACCCAACACGACCTCGCTCTCGCCTACAGTCCCGGTGTGGCGGCGCCCTGCCGCGCGATTGCCGCGGACCCGGCCCAGGCATATCGTTACACGGGCAAGGGCAATCTGGTGGGCGTCGTCAGCAACGGCACCGCGGTGCTCGGGCTCGGCAATCTGGGCGCACTGGCCAGCAAGCCCGTCATGGAAGGCAAGGCGCTGCTGTTCAAGCGTTTCGCGGGTATCAATGCCATTGATATCGAGGTCTCCACCGAGGATACCGGCGAATTTATCGACACTGTCGCGCGCATAGCCACCACCTTCGGCGGCATCAATCTCGAGGACATCAAGGCGCCGGAGTGCTTCGAGATCGAGGCGGCGCTCATCGAGCGCTGCGATATTCCCGTTTTCCACGACGACCAGCACGGCACCGCCATCGTGACCGCTGCCGGGCTGGTGAACGCGCTGGAGATCCAGGGCAAGCGCATCGAGGATGTGGTGATTACCTGTCTCGGCGCGGGTTCCGCGGCGATTGCCTGCATGCGCCTGCTGGTGGCCATGGGTGCGCGCCGGGAAAATATTTACATGCTCGACCGCCTCGGGGTTATCCACGAGGGCCGGGAGAGTGTCAACGCCTACAAGCGGGAGTTCGCCAGCGACACTGACAAACGCAGTCTCAGCGACGCTATCGAGGGCGCCGACGTATTTATCGGCCTGTCGGGCGGCGACCTCCTGAGCAGGGAAATGCTGCTGTCGATGGCGGAGCGGCCGATCGTTTTCGCCTGTTCCAACCCCGATCCGGAAATCAGGCCGGAACTGGCCAGGGCGACCCGCGACGACCTGATCATCGCAACGGGGCGCTCCGACTTTCCCAACCAGGTCAACAATGTCCTCGGGTTTCCGTTCATCTTCCGCGGTGCGCTGGATGTGCGTGCGACGTGCATCAACGAACAGATGAAGGCGGCGGCGGTCATGGCACTGAGTGCGCTGGCCCGGGAGCCGGTGCCCCGGGAGGTGTTGACGGCCTGCGGGCTGGATGCGTTGCGATTCGGGCCGGACTACATCATTCCCAAGCCGATGGACGATCGCCTGTTGCACTGGATCGCACCGGCGGTGGCGCGGGCTGCCACGGACAGCGGAGTGGCGCGCCTGCCTCTCCCGGAGCACTACCTGCCGGATTTTCGCGCCGCCGTCTAGCGTGACCCGGTCTGGCGAGACCCGGTCAGCGTGACCCGGTCAGAAAATATCCTTTATCAGATCCCTGTTGCCGTTCCCCGGCTGTTGCGGACCATCCTGGACCCGGTGCTCGGGTACGTATTCCTCGCGAAAATATTCGAACAGGGCATCGCGCTGGCCGGCCCGGGCCAGCAGGCCCGTATCCGGGTCGATGCGTACACTGACAATCCCCGCCGGTAACGGCCTTTCCCGATCCGGACTGTCGGCGAGCGCCTCGCGCATGAAATCGATCCATATGGGCAGGGCGGCGGTGCCGCCGAATTCCTTGCGTCCCAGGGGTGTGTAATTGTCGAAGCCGACCCAGGTCGCCGTGACCACATCCCGGTTGTAACCGGAGAACCAGGCGTCCATGGGGCCGTTGGTGGTGCCTGTCTTGCCGGCGATATCGCCGCGTTCCAGGACCAGCGCCTTGCGCCCCGTGCCGCGTGTAATGACATCCTGCAGGATGCTGTCCAGAATGAAATTCAGTCGCTCTTCCATCACACGCGGCGCCGGCGGCGGCCCCGTCGTGTCCCCCGCGCCGGCGAGAATCTGCTCCATGCTCAACTCGTCCCCGCCTGCCCTTTCCCCGGCGGCCGTTTCCCCGTCGCAGTTACGGCAGACCGTGAGAGGGTGGGCCTCGAACAGGGTGCGGCCATCCAGGTCCTCGACCCGCTGAATCAGGTAGGGCTCCACCCGGTAGCCGCCATTGGCGAGGATGGCGTAGGCGGAGGCCACCTCCAGCGGCGTCATGGATAACGTGCCGAGCGCCAGCGACAGGTCCGGTTTGAGCCCCGCTGTGTCCATGCCCAGGCGCTCCATGTAGTGCATCAGGTTGGCCACGCCGATCTGCTGCAGCAGCCGGATGGAGACCAGGTTGCGGGATTTGGTCAGTGCCCAGCGCAGCCGGGTCGGGCCGTGAAATTCGCCGCTGTCGTTCTGCGGTCGCCAGATGTCCTCCAGGGATGTGTCCTGCAACACCACGGGCGCGTCATTGATGATGCTGGCCGCCGTGAAACCCGCGTCCAGGGCGGCCGCGTAGACAAAGGGCTTGAAGTTGGAGCCGGGCTGGCGCTCGGCCTGGGTGGCGCGATTGAACTCGCTCAGTTCAAAGCCCATACCGCCGACGATACTGATGATGGCGCCGTTGTCGGGGTTCAGTGACACCAGTGCAGCCTGGGCCGCCGGCAGCTGTGCCAGGTGCCACTCGCCGGCCTCGTCGGTGCGCACGCGAATCAGGTCCCCCGTGGCAAGCACCTCTTCGATCGACCCGGGGGGCGCGCCGGTGACGTTCTCCGTGCGGTAGGGCCTGGCCTCGTCGATGCCGTTGGCGAAGGGCAGCCGCGCGCCGGCGCCGTCGCGCAGCAGCAGCGAAGCGCTGTTTTCTTCGGTGTCCACCGCCGTGACGATGGCCGGCTGCAAGTCTGGCGATCACCGGGGTTTCGGCCAGGGCCTCGCGCCACAGCGGGGTCGCGTCCTCTCCCGTTGGTGGCGGCGGCAGGCGTCGCTCCGGACCGCGGTAGCCGTGACGCTGATCGTAGGTGATGAGACCGTCGATTACCGCGCGCGCGCGCGACCTGTTGCAGGCGACTGTCGATTGTGGTGTAGACGTGGTAGCCGCTGGTATAGGCGCTTTCGCCGTAGCGGTCGAGCATGTCCCGCCGCGCCATCTCCGCCGCGTACTGGGCAGAGAAAGTGATGCGGGCGCCGTGTTGCCGGGCGCTGACCGGCGCCCGCATCGCCTCGGTATACTGCGCCGGGTCGATATAGCCAAGGCTGTACATGCGCCCGAGGATCCAGTCGCGCCGTTCCCTGCCGGCCTCGGGCCCGCTGATCGGATTGTTGCGCGAGGGGGCCTTGGGGATGCCCGCGAGCATGGCGTGTTGGGCCAGCGTAAGGTCTTCGATTCCCCGGCCGTAGTACACCTGGGCAGCCGCTTCGAAGCCATAGGCGCGATGCCCGAGGAATACACGGTTGAAATAGAGCTCGAAGATTTCCTGTTTATTCAGTGCGCGCTCGATTTCCAGCGCCAGCAGGATTTCGTTGAACTTGCGCAGGAAGGTGCGCTCGCGACTGAGGAAATAGTTGCGCGCGACCTGCATGGTCAGGGTGCTGCCCCCGGATCGTTTCTCGCCGGTTAGAATCAGTTCCGACGCCGCCCGTGCCAGCCCCATGAAATCAATTCCCTGGTGGCGGAAGTAATTGTCGTCCTCGGCGGCCAGCAGTGCCCGGATGAATTGTTCCGGGATCGCGTCGAAGGGCAGCGGACTGCGTTTCTGTTCGCCGAACTGGCCGATCAGTTGGCCGTCCGCCGTGTAGACGCGCATCGGTGTTTGCAGGCGGACATCGCGCAGAGTTTCGACATCCGGGAGGCTCGGACTGAGGTAGAGATAGACGCCCGCCAGCAGCCATGCGGCGCCGAGGATTCCAAGTACACACAGGCGCAGGAAAAACTTCAGAAAACTCATTTATCCCCGGGAAACAGCGGCTTGACGCCAGCTTTCGGCGTACTGGTAGCGTGGGTTTGGTAATTATAAGCCTTTTTTATCTTTGGATATATTTTACACTATGGTATATCTGGTATTCACGTATCGGGGCATAAAAATATTCTAAGTTAGTGATACTGATAAGGAAAAAAGTTGCTGGGGCTATTAGGGAAAAGAAAGGGGGCGCCAGTTCTGGGGCTTGATGTCAGTTCGACAACGGTAAAGCTGCTCGAACTGAGTCACACAGGGGGGAAATACCGGGTAGAGAGCTACGCGGTGAGCTCCCTGCCGCAGGACGCTGTCATCGAGAAAAACGTCAACGACGTGGATGGCGTGGCGAATGCCATACGCACAGTCGTTGCGCAGTCGCGCACCAAGGTAAAAAACATTGCGGCCGCGGTTGCCGGTTCCTCCGTCATCACCAAGATGATCGACATGCCCGAGGGACTCAGCGACGACGATATGGAAACGCAGCTCACACTGGAAGCAGACCAGTACATTCCCTATCCGCTCGAAGAAGTCGCGATTGATTTCGAGGTCCAGGGCCCGTCGCCGGAACGCGAGGGCCAGGTAGAGGTGTTGCTGGCCGCCTGCCGCAGGGAGACCATCGACGCCCGGGTGGAGGCGATAGAGAGCGCGGAACTCACGCCGAAAATCATGGATGTGGAAGCGTACGCCATGGAGCGCGCCTTCTTCCTGCTGCAGCACCAGCTCGAGCTCAAAGCGGACAGCACCGTGGCGGTGGTCGATATCGGCGCCACAATGACCACGCTGAGTGTCCTGACCAACGGGCAGACCATCTACACGCGCGAGCAGTTGTTCGGCGGCAAGCAGCTCACGGACGAAATCATGCGCCGCTACGGCCTGCCGCTGGAAGAGGCGGGACTGGCCAAGAAGCAGGGCGGACTGCCGGACGATTACGAGCCGGAAGTGCTCGAGCCTTTCAAGGATGCGGTGGTACAGCAGGTCGCGCGCTCGCTGCAGTTTTTCTTTTCGTCCAGCCAGTACAACGACGTCGACCAGATTGTTCTGGCTGGCGGTGTCGCATCCATGGACGGTCTGGACCAGCTGGTCCAGGAAAAACTGGGAACACCGACTGCCGTGGCCAACCCGTTTTCGAACATGTCAGTCTCGTCGAGCGTAAACGCCATCGCCCTCAGTAGCGATGCGCCCGCGATGATGATCGCCTGTGGCCTGGCATTACGGAGTTTCGACTGATGGCACAGATCAACCTGCTGCCCTGGCGCGAGGAGCGCCGCCAGGAGCTGAAGAAGGAATTTATCGCGACCGTGGTGCTGGTGGTCGCGCTCGGTGCCGGGCTGTTGTTGCTCGGTGACCGAATCGTCAATGGCCAGATTGAAAACCAACAGGCGCGCAATGAATACCTGCAGAAAAACATCAGTGAACTGGACAAGGCGGTTGCCGAGATCCGGGAACTGGAGAAGCGCCGCAACCAGCTTATTGAGCGCATGCGCGTTATCCAGGAACTGCAGGGCACCCGGCCGATCATCGTGCGTGTGCTGGACCAGCTCGTGCGCACCGTTCCCGACGGTGTTTTCTACACAAAAATCAGCACAAGCGACGAGAAGATAACGATCGATGGCGTGGCGGAATCCAATAACCGGGTATCCAGCCTGATGCGGCGTCTGGACGCCTCGGACTGGTTGTCGAACCCGAACCTCGATGGTGTGAAGGCCGCGCCGCGGTACGGGGAACAGGCCAATACGTTCAAGTTGACCGTGCAGATCAAAGCGCCCGAAACGAAGTGCAGTCCGAAGAGGGGTAGGTAGAGCATGGCCGATGAAGACACACTGCGCTCGCTGCGCGAGTTTGATTTCAGCGACCTGGACCTCGACAACGTCGGCTCGTGGCCCATGGCCGTCAAGGTGATTATCTGGGTGCTGCTGCTGATTCTCGTGCTGGCGGGCGGTTACTACTATCACATAAAAGGACTGCAGGAGACCTTGAGCAGGGAGCAGCAGCGGGAAGTCAAGTTGAAGGATGAATTCGAGGACAAGGCGTTCAAGGCCGCCAACCTCGATGCCTACCGCCAGCAGATGGTCGAGATGAAAGAGTCCTTCGGAGCGCTTGTCAGTCAGTTGCCCAGTGACACCGAAGTGCCGGGCCTGCTGGAGGACATTACCAACAAGGGCCTGTTGAACGGGCTGGACATCAAGTCGATCAACCTGCAGCAGGAGAAGTCCAGGGAGTTCTACGTCGAGTTGCCCATTTCCATTTCCGCGTCGGGCTCCTACCATGACCTCGGCGCATTCATCAGCGGCATGGCGGGGCTGCCGCGAATCGTGACGCTGCACGATTTCCAGATCACCATGAACAACAATAATGCTACCCAGCTGAATATGAATATCACTTCCAAGACCTACCGCTACAAGGACGACGAGGGCGCCTAGCGATGATCAGTTTTTCTCGCACTTCGTTGTTCGCACTGCTCTTGGCGGTGGCTCTGACCGGCTGTTCGGGTGGGAATTACTCCGACCTGGATGAATTCATGAAGGAAAAGCGCGCCAAGCCGGGGGGTATCATCGAACCGATACCGACCTTCAAGGCTTACGAGGCATTTTCCTACAGCGCGATGGCGCTGCGCAGTCCTTTCGAGCGACCTATCGAGGTGCGCGAGATATCGCAGTTGCAGGCGGTCAGCGCGATCAAGCCGGACGAGGACCGGGCCAAGGAGTTCCTGGAGCAGTTTACTTTCGATTCGCTGCGCATGGTCGGGACCCTGGAGCGCGGCGGAACCGACTGGTCGCTGATCAGGGACCCAGAGGGTGGCGTGCACCGGGTCAAGATCGGCCAGTATCTGGGGCGTAATCACGGCAAGGTCGTGGACATGACGGACACTTACGTCGCGGTGGTGGAAATCGTCAGCGATGGCACGGAGGACGGCTGGGTCGAGCGCCCGCGCACGCTGAAACTGAGCGGCATCTAGCAGGGAACAGAAGCAGAGCCGAATCAAGCAAAACCAAAAATCTGGGGATAAAGGCCGTGGGGATAGTAAGAGAAAGAATAGTGAACCTGTTGCGTGGCGCGGTGGCCGTGCTGGCGCTAAGCCTGTTGTCGGGATTGGCGCAAGCCGGGCCAACGGTGCAGGATATCGAGTTCAGTTCCAGGCCGGGGAGCAAGTTCGAAGTCAGGATGGAGTTCGATGAGCCGCCTGTGGACGTCAAGACCTACTCCATTGAAAAGCCGGCGCGGATCGCGGTGGACTTTCCCGGCGCGAGCAGCAATCTCGAGAGGAAGCGCTACTCGCTGCCCTACGGCAACGCCACCAAGGCCGTGGTCCTGGAGTCCGGGGACCGCACCCGCCTCGTTGTCAATCTGGTCAAGCTGGTGCCTTTCGAAACGCGCGTCGAGGGCAACAACATGTTCCTGGTGGTCGGTCAGGAGGGTACGGATTACCTGAAGCCCGCCACCGACCCGCATCAGGTCGAAACGGATATCGCCAAGGTCAACAGGGTCGAGTCCATGATCTCCGACCTCCAGTTCCAGCGCACCGCCGAGGGCGAGGGAAGGCTGACGCTGCAACTGACCAACCCGTCGGTGGACGTCAATGTGTTCAGCGAAGCGGGTGATATCAAGCTCGAATTTCTGGACACCAACGTGCCCGAGCGGCTGATACGGCGCTACGACGTCACGGATTTTGCCACGCCGGTGAATTCCGTCGCCGTCAACACGACGGAGCGGGGTGCGACGCTGTCGCTTGAAAACCACCGGCAATTTCGATTACCTCGCCTATCAGACGGACGACAAGTACGTACTCAGCGTCAAGCCATTGACCGAGGACGAGGTCGAGGCGCGCAGGGATGAATTCGACTACGTGGGCGATCGCATCTCGCTGAACTTCCAGGATATCGAGGTGCGGGCGGTGCTGCAGCTGATCGCGGACTTCACCGATCTCAACCTGGTGGCCAGTGACACGGTTTCCGGGCGCATCACGCTGCGCCTGCAGAATGTGCCCTGGGACCAGGCGCTGGAACTGGTACTCAAGACCAAGGGTCTGGACAAGCGCCAGGTAGGCAACGTTCTCATGGTGGCGCCCGCGGCCGAGATCGCCGAGCGCGAGCGCCAGCAGATCGAAGCCAACAAGCAGATCGCGGAGCTGGCGCCGTTGCAGTCCGAGTTCGTGCGTATCCGTTACGCCAGCGCGGACGAGGTCGTCAAGCTGTTCAAGGCCGGTTCCGAGGAGGGCGGCAGGCTCATTTCCGAGCGCGGTTCAGTGGTCGTTGACAAGCGCACCAACTCGCTCATTCTCACCGATACCGCGGCCAAGCTGGCGGATATTCGCGCGCTGATCGAGCTGGTCGATGTGCCCGTGCGTCAGGTGATGATCGAGGCGCGTATCGTGATCGCGCAGTCGGATGCCACCAGGAACCTGGGTATCGAGTGGGGCGGCGCCTACATCGATTCGAGTAACGATGAGATCCTTTCGGTGTCGGGGGACACGGAGAATGTCACCGGCCTGAACGAGAACATTATCAACGGCGATCCCCTGGAAGTCTCCTTTCCCGGAGCGCTGCTGGTGGATCTCGGCGTGACCTCGAGCAGTGGCTTTGCCGTCGGCTTTGCCGACAAGGACCTGTTCCTGTCCGCGGAGTTGTCGGCCCTGGAGGCCGAGGGCAGCGGCGAGGTCGTCTCACAGCCCAAGGTCATCACGGGCGACAAGCAGGAGGCGTTTATCAAGTCGGGCACGGAGGTGCCGTTCCAGGAGTCCTCCGCCAGCGGCGCCACCACCGTCTCGTTCAAGGAGGCGGTGCTGGAGCTCAATGTCACGCCCAATATCACGCCGGACGACCGCATCATACTGAAGCTGAGGATCAACCAGGACTCCGTGGGCGAGCTGGTCGCCGGTGAGTTCGGCGCCCAGATACCCACCATCGACACCACCGAGATCGACACCCAGGTACTGGTCGGCAACGGCGAGACCGTGGTGCTCGGCGGCATCTTCCAGACGGAGGACATCCGGTCGGTGAACAAGGTACCGTTCTTCGGCGATATTCCCTATGTCGGTGCGTTTTTCAGAAATGAATCCAACACGCTGGAAAAGACCGAGACGTTGATCTTCATCACGCCCCGGATTCTGGCGGACACCCTGCTGGATTAGGGCATTTCGTTTCCGGTATGCCGCCACTGCATAGAGTCTTTCTTGTCGGCCCCATGGGGGCCGGCAAAACCACCATTGGCAAGTATCTTGCGCAGCACCTGAAAAAGGGTTTTGCCGATACCGACACGGAAATCGAGTCCCGCACCGGCGCCGATATTCCCTGGATATTCGACGTGGAAGGGGAAGAGGGCTTCCGCGACCGCGAGCAGCAGGTGGTGGAGGAGATGACGCAGTGGCCGGACGTGGTCCTGGCCACCGGCGGCGGCGTCGTGCAGCGCGAGGAAAATCGCCGCGTTCTGGCCGCGCGCGGTTTTGTCATCTACCTGTACGCGACGGTGGATGAGCAGGTGCGGCGCACGCGCCGCGACCGGCGCCGGCCGCTCCTGCAGACGGATGAGCCGGAGGAAGTGCTGCGCGAGCTCATGGCGGCCCGGGACCCGCTGTACCGGGAAATCGCCGACCATATCATCGAGACCGACCGGTGCAGTCCGCGCGCCGTGGCCCAGCGCCTGGTGAAGCAACTGGCGTGACGGCGCGCGGGATACGCCGCCAGGCGGTATGATAGTCGCGCAAACCACACTCGAGGAACCGGCGTGTCCCTGTTGATGCACACCCTGCGCGTGGAGCTGGGCGAGCGCAGTTATCCCGTTTACATCGGCCGCGACCTGTTGGCGGACCCGGCATTGGTGTCGCGCCATGTCAGCGGTGCTCAGGTCGTCCTGATCAGCAACGAGACCGTCGCGCCGCTCTACGCCGACAGGGTGCGTGCCGCCCTCGGTGAGCGACAGCTCGTCACCGAGATCGTGCTGCCCGACGGCGAGCAGTACAAGACGCTGGCTACGCTGGCGGAAATTTTCGATCGCGTGATGGCGGACCGGCACAGCCGCGGCACCACCTTTGTCGCCCTCGGCGGCGGCGTGGTCGGGGATATCGCGGGCTTTGCGGCCGCCTGCTTCCAGCGCGGGGTCGATTTTGTGCAGATTCCCACCACCCTGCTCGCCCAGGTGGACTCCTCGGTGGGGGGCAAGACGGCGGTCAACCACCCCCTGGGCAAGAACATGATCGGCGCCTTCCACCAGCCGCGGGCGGTACTTGCCGACCTGAACACGCTGCACACCCTTCCCGCGCGGGAGCTGTCCGCGGGGCTGGCCGAGGTGATCAAGTACGGCCTGATCGCGCGACGACGGGCTTCTACGCGCTGGCTGGAGGCAGACCACGCGCACCGCTGCTGGCGCGCGAAGAGGCGGCCGCTGGCCGAGGCCATCGAGCGCAGCTGCGCGATCAAGGCGCGGATCGTCGCCGCGGATGAACGCGAGGGCGGACTGCGCGCGCATCCTCAATCTCGGCCACACCTTCGGCCACGCCATCGAGACGGCACAGGGTTACGGCGAGTGGCTGCACGGCGAGGCCGTGGCGGCGGGAATGATGCTGGCGCTGGAGCTGTCCGCGCGCCGCGGCTGTATCGACGCCGCCGAAGTGGCGGCCGCCGGCGAGCTGCTGCGCGCCATGCATCTGCCCGTCGCGCCGCCGCCCGGGCTATGCGCCGCGAGCACTTCATCGACCTGATGGGCAGGGACAAGAAAGTCGTCGACGGGCGCCTGCGGCTGGTGCTGCTGGCCGCCATCGGCGAGGCCCGGATCGTCGACGATGTCGACGAAAAGGAGCTGCTCGGATCTTCTCGGCAAGGCTAGATCAGCCCCTGGGTTGGCAACACGACCGAGGCTGGGCTAATGCGCGGCGCCAGGGCGGGCGGTCCCGCTGCAGCCCGTGCGGCGACAGAGGTTGCCGCCCGACCTGCACGGGAGGTGCGACTGCGTGTCGCAGCGGACCGGCGGAAGTCGCTCCGGCACGCTCGCATAGAGTCGCACTAGAGCGACTAGAGGCCCGCACACCCCGATTGTCCGCCCCGGACTCTGCGTGTAAAATAGCCAGCCTTTTCTGCCCGAGGGCTGGGTCGGCGCCGGGTGCCCCGTCGTAACCTGTTGATTCTCCTTATTATCTCTGTGGATTTTGTATGAGTGCAGGCCTGTACAGACCTGATGACGTTCGCGACAACTGCGGTTTCGGCCTGCTGGCGCACACGTCCGGCGAAGCGAGCCATCGCCTGCTGCAGACCGCCATCGAGTCGCTGACCTGCATGACCCACCGCGGCGCCATCGGCGCCGACGGCAAGACCGGGGACGGCTGCGGCCTGTTGATGCAAATGCCCCGGGACTTCATGCGCACCCTCGCCGCGGAGTGTTTCTCCGCCGACCTCGGCGACAAATTCGGCGTGGGGCAGGTCTTCTCAGCAGCGACAGCGAGCGTGCCGCGGCGGCGCGCGGCGCCACCGAGCGGGCCCTGACCGATCAGGGCCTGAACGTGCTGGGCTGGCGCGAGGTGCCGACGGACAGCTCCGTGTGCGGCGAAATCGCCCGCTCCATCCTGCCGCGCATCGAGCAGGTTTTCGTCGACGCCCCGGGCCTGACGGACGAGGAGCTGGGCACGCGGTTGTTTGTCGCGCGCCGCAAGTCCGAGAATCGCCTGTGAAGGCGACGAGGACTTCTATATCTGCAGCCTTTCCGGCAAGGTAATCTCCTACAAGGGCCTGGTCATGCCGGTCGACCTGCCGCGCTTCTACAAGGACCTGGACGACGAGCGCCTGGCCACGGCGATCTGCGTGTTTCACCAGCGCTTCTCCACCAACACCATGCCGCGCTGGCCGCTGGCCCAGCCGTTCCGGCTGCTGGCCCACAACGGCGAGATCAACACCATCCAGGGCAACCGCAACTGGGCCGAGGCGCGCATCGCGCGCTACGAGACCGACCGGCTGCCGAACATCGGCGAGATCGCGCCGCTGGTCAACCGCACCGGATCGGACTCCTCCAGCCTGGACAACATGCTCGACGTCCTGCTCACCGGCGGCGTGGACATGACCCGGGCGCTGCGCATGCTGATACCGCCGGCGTGGCAGAACATGGACTCGATGGACCCGGACCTGCGCGCATTCTACGAGTACCACTCGATGCACATGGAGCCCTGGGACGGGCCGGCCGGCATCGTCCTGACGGACGGCCGCTACGCCGTCTGCCTGCTCGACCGCAACGGCCTGCGCCCGGCGCGCTGGGTGCAGACGCGCGACGGGTTCATCACCCTCGCGTCGGAGATCGGCACCCACGGCTATCGCAACGAGGACGTGGTCGCCAAGGGCCGTGTCGGTCCGGGCCAGATTCTGGTGATCGATACCGAGACCGGCGAGTTGCTGCAGAGCCGGGACATCGACGACAAGCTCAAGGCGCGCCAGCCCTACAAGCAGTGGCTGCGCGAGCGCGCGCAACGCATCGAGGGCACCTTCGCCGGCGAGCTGGCGGCCGGCATAGAACCGGAACAGCTCGACACCTACATGAAGATGTTCCAGGTCAGCTTCGAGGAGCGCGACCAGGTGCTGCGGCCGCTGGCGGAATCCGGCAACGAGGCGGTCGGCTCCATGGGGGATGACACGCCCATGGCGGTGCTGTCGCGCAGGGAGCGGCCGCTGTACGACTACTTCCGGCAGCAGTTCGCCCAGGTGACCAACCCGGCCATCGATCCGCTGCGCGAGACCATCGTCATGTCGCTGGAGACGGTGCTCGGCGCGGAACAGAACATTTTCGTCGAGCTCCCGGAGCACGCCGAGCGGGTCATACTGACGTCCCCGGTGCTGTCCCAGGGCAAATTCAACACGCTGCTGCAACTGGACCGTCCGGGCTTCCTGGTCGCGCGCATCGACTGTGCCTACGCGCCGGCGGAAAAGGACCTGCGCCAGGCGCTGGTGGATGTGGCCAATGCCGCCGAGACGGCCGTGCGCGACGGCGCCACCGTGCTGGTGCTGTCGGACCGCGGCATCGCCCCGGACGCCCTGCCCGTGCACAGCCTGCTCGCCACCGGCGCGGTGCATCACCACCTGATCCGGCGACGGCATCCGGGTCGACGCCAATATCATCGTGGAAACCGCCAGTGCCCGCGACCCCCACCAGGTCGCCTGCCTGCTGGGCTTCGGCGCCACGGCGGTCTATCCCTACCTGGCCTACAGCGTGCTGGAGGACCTGATACGCAGCGGGGAAGTACTCGGCGAACCCAGCGCCTGCTACAAGAACTACCGCAAGGGGATCAACAAGGGGCTGCTGAAGATCATGTCCAAGATGGGCATCTCCGCGGTCAGTTCCTACCGCGGCGCCCAGCTGTTCGAGGCGGTCGGCCTGGCGCGAGACGTCATCGACCTGGCTTTCTGCGGCGTCACCTCGCGCATCCAGGGTGCCGGTTTCGCCGACCTGGAGCGCGATTTCCAGGCGCTGGGCAAGCGCGCCTGGTCCCGCCGCCGGACCATCGAGCAGGGCGGGCTGCTCAAGTACGTGCACGGCCACGAGTACCACGCCTTCAATCCCGATGTGGTGATGTGCCTGCAGCAGGCGGTGATCAGCGGCAATTACGCCGACTACCAGCGCTACAGCGCGCTGGTCAACGAGCGCCCCGTCGCCACCCTGCGCGACCTGATGCGCCCCGTGGAGGCCGCCGAACCCCTGCCGCTGGATCGGGTGGAGCCGGTCGAGGACATTCTGCCGCGCTTCGACTCCGCGGGGATGTCCCTGGGCGCGCTCAGCCCCGAGGCGCACCAGGCCCTGGCCGCCGCCATGAACCGCATGGGGGCGCGCTCCAACTCCGGCGAGGGCGGCGAGGACCCGGCGCGGTTCGGCACCGAGCGCGTCTCCAAGATCAAGCAGATCGCCTCCGGCCGCTTTGGCGTCACGCCCCACTACCTGGTCAACGCCGAGGTGCTGCAGATCAAGATCGCCCAGGGCGCCAAGCCCGGCGAGGGCGGACAGCTGCCCGGCGGCAAGGTGAACGACCTGATCGCCCGCCTGCGCTATTCGGTGCCGGGCGTCACGCTGATCTCGCCGCCGCCGCACCACGACATCTATTCCATCGAGGATCTGGCGCAGCTGATCTTCGACCTCAAGCAGGTGAATCCACAGGCGCTGGTCTCGGTCAAGCTTGTTTCGGAACCGGGTGTGGGGACGGTCGCCGCGGGGGTGGTCAAGGCCTACGCCGATCTCATCACGATCTCCGGCTACGACGGCGGCACGGCGGCCAGCCCCCTCACCTCCATACGCTACGCCGGCTCGCCCTACGAACTGGGGTTGTCGGAGGTCCAGCAGACCCTGCGCGGCAACGGGCTGCGCGGCAACGTGCGCCTGCAGACGGACGGCGGCATGAAGACCGGCCTCGACGTGATCAAGGCGGCGATTCTCGGCGCCGAGAGCTTCGGTTTCGGTACCGCGCCGATGGTGGCGCTGGGCTGCAAGTACCTGCGCATCTGTCACCTGAACAACTGCGCCACCGGTGTGGCCACGCAGGACCAACGATTGCGCGAGGACCACTTCAACGGCACCGTCGACATGGCGGTGAACTTTTTCACCTTCATCGCGATGGAGACCCGGGAGTGGCTGTCGCGCCTGGGTGTGGGCAGCCTGCGCGAGCTGATCGGGCGCACGGACCTGCTCGAGCTGCTGCCGGGCACGACGGAAAAGCAGGCGGGCCTGGATCTGAGCCCCATTCTGTACAAGGACGAAGCCTTCGAGGGGCAGGCGCAATACTGCGAAGTGGCGTCCAACGACCCCTTCGACAAGGGCGAGAAAGCGGAGCACATGGTGGCCACCTGCCTGGCGGCCATCGAGGCCGGAACGGGCGGCGAGTTCGACTTCGAGGTCACCAACTGCGACCGTTCCATCGGCGCGCGGCTGTCGGGGGAGATCGCCCGGCGCTACGGCAACGCCGGCATGGACGCCAACCCCATCGTGCTGCGCCTGACCGGCACGGCGGGCCAGAGTTTCGGCGTGTGGAATGCCGGCGGCCTGCACATGCATCTGGAGGGCGACGCCAACGACTACGTCGGCAAGGGCATGGCCGGCGGCAAGGTGGTGCTCTACCCGCCGGCGGACAGCGCCTACAAGTCCCACGAAACGCCCATCGTCGGCAATACCTGCCTGTACGGCGCCACCGGCGGCAGGTTGTTCGCCGCGGGCCTCGCGGGGGAGCGTTTCGGGGTGCGCAACAGCGGCTGTCACGCCGTGGTGGAAGGCGCCGGCGACCACTGCTGCGAGTACATGACCGGCGGCACGGTGACCGTGCTCGGCGCCACCGGCGTGAACTTCGGCGCCGGCATGACCGGCGGCTTCGCGTACGTGCTCGATGTGGACCGCACCTTTATCGACAAGTACAACAGCGAACTGGTGGAGATACACCGGGTGAACCCCGAGTACATGGAGCCGTACCGCAACTTTCTGCGCGCCAACATTGTCGAATTCGTGGCGGAGACCAATTCGCAATGGGGGCAATACCTGCTCGACCGCTTCGAGGACTACGTCGGCAGATTCTGGCTGGTCAAGCCCAAGGCGGCGGATCTCGATCGCCTGTTGTCACGGCTGCGCAATACCGACTAGGTGCCGCGTGCCAGGCAGCACGGATGTATGAGCTATAGCGAACACGTCAGCAACAACTTCCAGTTTATCGACGTGGGGCGCGCCGACCCCGACAAGCTCGGCCTGCGCAAGCGCAAGCGCGAGTTCGTGGAGATATACAGCGAGTACACCGAGGATCAGGTATCGGAGCAGGCGGACCGCTGCATCGCCTGCGGCAATCCCTACTGCGAGTGGAAGTGTCCGGTACACAACTATATCCCCAACTGGCTCAAGCTGGTGGCCGAGGGCAACCTGTTCGAGGCTGCGGAACTGAGCCACCAGACCAACACCCTGCCGGAAGTGTGCGGGCGCATCTGCCCCCAGGACCGGCTGTGCGAGGGCGCCTGCACGCTCAATGACGGCTTCGGCGCGGTGACCATCGGCTCCACCGAGAAGTACATCGCCGATACCGCCCTGGCCATGGGCTGGCGTCCGGACATGTCGCAGGTGGTGGCCACGGACAAGAAGGTGGCCATTATCGGCGCCGGACCGGCGGGCCTCGGCTGCGCCGACGTGCTGGTGCGCAACGGCGTCAAGCCGGTGCTGTTCGACCGCTACCCGGAGATCGGCGGGCTGCTCACCTTCGGCATCCCGGAGTTCAAGCTGGAGAAAGAGGTCATGTTCCGGCGGCGGCAGATCTTCGAGGAGATGGGCATGGAGTTCCGCCTCGGCACCGAGGTCGGCAAGGATGTCACCGCCGCGGAGCTGCTCGAGGAGTACGACGCGGTGTTTCTCGGCATGGGCACCTACAAGTACATGCGCGGCAACTTCCCGGGGGAGGACCTGCCGGGCGTCTACAAGGCGCTGCCCTACCTGGTCGGCAACGTCAACCACAACCAGGGCTGGGAGCAGGAGCCCGAGGCCTATATCAACCTGCGCGGCAAGAAAGTGGTCGTGCTCGGCGGCGGCGATACCGCGATGGACTGCGTGCGCACCGCGGTGCGCCAGCAGGCCGAGCACGTCATCTGCGCCTACCGGCGCGACGCGGAGAATATGCCGGGCTCGCGCCGCGAGGTGAAAAACGCCCGGGAAGAGGGTGTGGAATTCCGCTACAACAGGCAGCCCGTCGAGGTGGTCGAGTACTTCGGCCAGGCCTGCGGCGTGAAGATGGTCAAAACGGAGCTGGGCGAGCCCGACGAGAGCGGTCGCCGCCGGCCGCAGCCCATTCCCGGCAGCGAGGAAGTCGTGGAGGCGGACGCGGTGATCATCGCATTCGGTTTCCAGCCCGACCCGCCGCCGTGGTTCGCGGACCTCGATGTTCAAACCAACGACTGGGATGGCGTCATCGCCGAGGAATTCCAGGAATTCCCGTTCCAGACCAGCAACCCGAAGGTCTTCGCCGGCGGCGACATGGTGCGCGGCTCGGACCTGGTGGTCACCGCCATCTGGGAAGGGCGCCAGGCGGCCGAGGGCATCCTCGATTACCTCGAGGTCTAGTCTTGCCGCTACTTATTGAAGACACGGCGTGTTGTCGCCCGGCTCACCCCGTTGTGGCTGACGCCCTCTGGACCTCCGCGAATCTTTGTGCCGTCCACCGCGAATCTTTGTGCCGTCACCCCGCGAACCTTTATGCCGTCACTCCGCGCGAACCTTTATGCCGTCACTCACGAATCTTTATGCCGTCACTCCCGCGAACCTTTATGCCGTCACCCCGCTGAACTCGCGGCCGTCACTCGCCGCGAATCTTTATGCCGTCACTCCCGCGAATCTTTATGCCGTCACTCCCGCGAATCTTTATGCCGTCACCCCCGCAAATCTTTATGCCGTCACCCGCGAAGCGCGGATCCAGTCAGTCCGGTACCAGCCATATGCACCGGAATAACATCGTGGACGCGGTGCGAATAGCAGCCAACGGAGCAAACACTCGGTGACCGAACTCAAAAATGACCGCTTGCTGCGGGCGCTGCGGCGCCAACCCGTCGATCGCACGCCGGTGTGGATGATGCGCCAGGCCGGGCGCTACCTGCCGGAGTACCGCGCGACCCGCGAGCAGGCGGGCTCCTTTCTCGATCTGTGCAAGAACGCCGAACTCGCCTGCGAAGTCACCATGCAGCCCCTGCGGCGCTACCCGCTGGACGCGGCGATCCTGTTCTCCGACATCCTGACGATACCGGACGCCCTCGGCCTCGGACTGTACTTCGAGGAGGGAGAGGGGCCGAAGTTTCGCAAGACCGTGCGCAGCGAGGCGGACCTGGCGGCGCTCGAGACCATCCGCGCCGAGGACGACCTGGGCTACGTCATGGCGGCGGTGCGCACCATCCGCGCGGAGCTGGCCGGCAGCGTGCCGTTGATCGGTTTCGCCGGCAGCCCCTGGACGCTGGCCACCTACATGGTGGAGGGCGGCTCGTCGAAGGACTTCGCGCGGGTCAAGAGCATGGCCTACGACCAGCCGGCGCTGATGCACGAGCTGCTGATGCTGCTGGCCGACGCGGTGGCGGACTACCTGGCGGCGCAGGTGCGCGCCGGCGCCCAGGTTCTGCAGATTTTCGATACCTGGGGGGGCGCGTTGAGCGATGCGGGCTACCGCGAGTTCTCCCTGCAGTACCTGCGGCGCGTGGTCGACCAGTTGCCGCGGCGCTCAGAGGAGCGCGTGGTGCCGGTCATCCTGTTCACCAAGGGCGGCGGGCAGTGGCTGGAGGCCATCGCCGACACCGGCGCCGACGCGGTCGGCCTGGACTGGACCACCGATATCGGCCGGGCGCGCCGGCGCGTCGGCGACCGCGTGGCCCTGCAGGGCAACATGGACCCGGCGATGCTGTTCGCCTCCCCCGAGCGCATTCGCCGCGAGGTCGGGGACATTCTCGAGAGTTTCGGCGAGGGCAGCGGCCACGTGTTCAATCTCGGCCACGGCATCACCCCCGGCGTGGACCCGGACCGGGTCACCGCCTTCGTCGACGCCGTGCGGGAACTGTCGCCGCGCTACCACGGCGGCTGACCGCGGGGCGGCACGTCCGCAGGTTGTCGTGATGCGCGGCCCGTCCGGAAGTTGTCGTGATTCGGCCCGGAAACCGCGCCAGCAAAAGTCTCGCCCCGACCTGGGGGTTCACGCCGCCCCGGCGGTTCAGCCGGCCCGCTTTTTCACCTCTTCTTCCTCTTCCTCGGCCTCGGTGCAGGAGAAACCGTGATCCATGTCCAGTGCCGGCTGCTCGGAGGCCGGGCGGCCGACGATCTTCGCCGGCACGCCGGCGACAGTGGTGTGCGGCGGCACGTCCTCGAGCACCACGCTGCCGGCGCCGACCTTGGCGCCTTCACCGACGCGGATGTTGCCGAGGATTTTCGCGCCGGCGCTGATCAGCACGCCGTCGCCGATCTTCGGGTGGCGGTCGCCCTCGTCCTTGCCGGTGCCGCCGAGGGTGACCGACTGCAGGATCGAGACGTTGTTGCCCACCACCGCGGTCTCGCCGATGACCAGCCCGGTGGCGTGGTCGAGCATGATGCCGTGGCCCATGCGCGCCGCGGGGTGGATGTCCACGCCGAACTGCATCGACATGCGGTTCTGGAAAAACAGCGCCAGGGGCCGGCGTCCGCCGTTCCACAGCCAGTGGGCGATGCGCTGCGTCTGCAGGGCGTGGAAACCCTTGAAGTAGAGGAACGGGATGTACAGGTCATTGCACGCGGAATCGCGCTCCCGCACCGCCAGCAGATCCTCCCGCGCCGAGTTCAGGATCGTCGGATCGCGGTTCATCGCGTCGAGGATCACCTCACGCAGCAGCAGCGACGATGCGGTGGGGCTGTCCAGCGTGCTGGCGAGGTGAAAGCTCAGGGCCATGTCGATGCGCTGGTGATTGAGGATCGTGGCGTGCAGGAAGCTCGCCAGGATGGGTTCCTCGTGCGCGTGCTGGCGCACCTCTTGGAGTATCTGCTCCCAGACGGGGTCGGTGCCGTTGTCGGACATGGGGATTCCCTCGCTGTGAGTATGAAAGCGTAGTGTATCAGCTGCGGGGCGTCACGGTGTGACAGCGGCGTATAGCGGGTATACGTAAAATTCCGGATCAAGCGCCATGGGCGGATGGAGTCGTGCCTGATCTGGACGTATCGCCTGAGCTTGGGTTGCGTATGGTCCACTGGAACCGTGTGGCGACAGGACGTCGCCACCCGAGCCTGCACACGGAGGTGCGCTTTCCGGCGTGTTCCAGTGGACCGTACCGCAACCCAAGCGGCCTCACTACAAGATCGGTTAAACCTCAGATACGACCGATGATTTCTATATATTCGGATCGCTTGGGGTAAGTATTGCTCGCTGGAACACGCCAAAAAGCGGCCGTCCCTGGCCAGGCTCGGGGCGGCGACGTGCCCGAAGAGGGGCAGGCTCTCCTGTCGCCGCACGGTTCCAGCGAGCAATACTTACCCCAAGCTCGCGCGGTACGTCCAAGTCAGGCAGCACCCCAACCTTTTCAGGCGTTCGTGTTCACGGTATCCAGGATGCGGGTGGTTACAGTTCGGCGCGGCAGCGCCACAGCGTGTGGCTGCTGTCGCGGTATTTCCTCTCGAACAGCGACAAGGGCGCCGCTACTTCCGGCACGCGCTCGACGGCGCCGCCCCGGTCCGCCAGGTGCAGAGCGGCGCAAAACTCCTCGACGTAGAGCCGCCAGTTCGAGCGCAGCTCCAGGCGCCCGCCCAGCGCCAGCAGCGCCGCAAGCCCGGGGTGGCCGTGTACCCGGCGGCCCAGGTGCCGCGCCTTGGGCCAGGGATTGGGGTAGAGCAGATAGTGATAGTCGGCGCGCACGCCGGCGCCGGCCAGCAGCCGCCACAGCGCGGTGCAGTCCGCTCGCAGCAGCAGGTAGTCGCCGTTGTCGGCACCCGGGTGTTTGCCCAGGCGGTGGGCGGACTTGTCGACTCCCGCCACCAGGTGTTCCGGATGCCGGCGCGCCAGTTCCCGGGTGCTGTGGCCCGTGCCGCAGAAGGAATCCAGCACCAGCGGGCGTGGCGATTGCGCCAGCCTCTCGAGCAGCGACTCGCAGGCGCGCCGGTCGTGGTCGGCGACCGGCGGGCAATGGCGGGACGACAGGTGGCGCCGCACGGTATTGGCCAGGGCGGGGTGCGGGCCGGTCTGGTTGCTGGTGATGGTGCGCGAGTTGGCGCGCATGGGTCGATCTCCGGGTGGTGCTGTTAATGTTGTCACTTGATCATTGGTACGGGGTGCACGGGCGGGTACGCTCCACTGGAACACGCCAAAAAGCGGCCATCCCTGGCCAGGCTCGGGTGGCGACGTCCTGTCGCCACACGGTTCCAGTGGAGCGTACCCGCCTCGTGCACGCGCGTTGTATCCGCGCTCAGACAATACCCGGGCGCCGCACTATTTGCCGTCGGCGCCCGGCGCTGCGATGATAGCGCACCTCTACGCCGGGGCAAGCGGGCACAATCAGCGATATGCGCGAAGACCTCAGACCCTACTGGGTGAAAAAATTCTACCTGCGATTCACCCGCTGGTACGTGGAATACTTCCTGGCGCCGGAGTGCGAGTCTCTGGGTCCCTATCATATGTTCATGAAGCCCTGGCACGTGCGCATCTCCGGCGACAATATCCGCATCGGCCGCTCCTTTACGGGCATCGGCGCACCCAGTGCCCGTATGGAGATCGGTGTCTGGGGGCGCGCCGCGGGGGAGGGGCGGATCGAGATCGGCGACGCCTGCCTGATGAGCCCCGGCTCGCGCCTCAGCGCCAGCGACGAGATCGTGCTCGGCGACGGCGTCATGCTGGCCAACGGCGCCTACGTCACCGACTGCGACTGGCACACCATCTACGATCGCATGCAGCGCACCGATCCGGCGCCCGTGCACATCGGCGACAACGTGTGGCTGGGCGATCACGCCACGGTACTCAAGGGCGTGACCATCGGCGACAACAGCGTGGTCGCCGCCCGCGCCGTGGTGACGCGGGACGTGCCGGCCAACGTGGTGGTGGCGGGCAATCCCGCGAAAATCATCAAGGAGCTGGACACCGCGCGGGAGTTTCACACGCGCATGGACTACTACGCCGATCCGGCGAACCTGGCCGAGTTCTTCGACGGCGTCGACCGCATGGTGCTCGAGGGCAACAGTGTCTGGCGCTGGCTCTGGTCGCTGCTGTACCCGCGGTCGCGCAAGACGCTGTAATACTGGCCAACGGTTGTATCGTTGCGTGCCGGTACATGCAGATGTGCCGCCGCCGAGGCGGGCGAGGTTGCGGACGTTCGGGCGTGCGCCGAGGAGTGGAGCGAGACAGCGAAGCGCTTTAAGGCTCGCGACTCGGCTGAGGAAGCCCGGAGGGCCGCGCGCCAGGGAGCAAACCTACCGGCCCCCTGCCTCTCGGCGGCTGACGTGTTACCTCGGCGATAACATCACCGATATCCCGGCAACGCCAGCGGCTCCTCCTGCAGCGCCGCGAGCTGTTCGCGCAGCTCCAGGATGTGATCGGCCCAGTAGCGCTCGGTGTTGAACCAGACGAAACTGCGGGGAAACGCCGGGTCCTCCCAGCGCCGCGCCAGCCAGGCGCTGTAGTGCACCAGGCGCAGGGTGCGCAGCGCCTCGACCCAGCGCAACTGGCGCGGCTCGAAATCGAAAAACTCCGTATAGCCGTCGATCAGTTCCGCGATTTGCCATTGACGGTCGTGGCGCTCGCCGCTGATGAACATCCACAGATCCTGTACCGCCGGCGCCGTGCAGCAGTCGTCCAGGTCGACGAAGTGCGCCGTGTCGTCGCGCCACAGAATGTTGCCGACATGGCAGTCCCCGTGCACGCGCTGCTCGTCGGCGGGGCGGACCTCGCCGTAGATTGACTGCACCGCCGCCAGCAGATCCCCGGTCAGCGACGTATAGGCTTCCTCCAGTGAGGCGGGAATAAAGCCCGCTTCGAGCAGGAACTCGCGGCTTTCGATGAACTTGCCCTCGACGGTAATGCGCTCGCGCGTCTCGAAACTGCCGGCGGCGCCGACGGCGTGGATGCGTCCCAGCGTGCGGCCGAGCACCAGCAGGTTGTCCGGGTCGGACAGTTCCGGCGGGTAGCCGCCGCGGCGGGGAAACAGCGCGAAACGAAAGTCCTCGTAGCGGTGCAGGGTCTCGCCGTCGCCGTCCGCCAGTGGCGCCACCACCGAGATTTCCGCCTCGACGAGCTCGCGGGTGAAGGCGTGTTCCTCGAGAATCTGCGCGTCGCTCCAGCGCCCGGGGCGGTAGAACTTGGCGATCAGCGGCTCGGCGTCCTCGATGCCGACCTGGTAGACGCGGTTCTCGTAGCTGTTCAGCGCCAGCAGGCGCGCGTCGCACAGGTAGCCGGCGGATTCCACCGCGGCGATCACCAGGTCCGGCACCAGGCGCTCGTAGGGGTGTTCGTTCACGGCGGGTCCGTGGCCTCCATCAGCAGTGCGGCGCTCTTGATCTGAGTGTAGACGTTGTCGCCCGGTTGCAGTTGCAGTTTTTCCACGGACCTGCGCGTGATCCGCGCCAGCAGGAACTGGCCGCCCAGGGCCAGCCGCAGTGTCGCGCGGGCCGCGCCGGTGTATTCTATCGCGTCGATCGTGACCGGCAGGATATTGAGGATGCTGCTGTCATCCGGCGCGCGGCGGCACAGGCTGACGTCCCGGGCCGGGATGCGCACGCGGCGCCCGCTGCCCGGCGTGGCGTCCAGTCCGGTGACCCACAGCGTGTGACCTTCGACGTCCAGCGCCGTCAGGCCGTAGTGCGCGTCGTGGCTCGCCACCGTCGCATGCAGGATCGCGGCGGCGCCCTCCTCCCGGGACAGGCGGTTGTCCAGGCGGCTGCACAGCTCCAGCAGCGGCCCCTGGGCCACCGCGCGGCCCGCCTCCAGCAGCAGCAGGTGGTCGGCGAGCTGCGTCACCTCCTCGATCGCGTGGCTGACGTAGATCATGGGCAGGGCCAGCTCCCCGGTGAGCCGCTGCAGGCAGCGCAGGCACCGGGTGCTGGCCCCGGCGTCGAGGTTGGCCAGGGGCTCGTCGAGCAGCAGCAGCCGCGGCGCCCGCAGCAGTGCGCGGCCGATGGCGACGCGCTGGCGCTGGCCGGCGGAGAGTGTCTCGGGCCGCCGCTCCAGCAGCTCGTCGAGTTCGAGCCATGCCACCACGTCGGCGGTGTCGGCGCCGGCATTCGGCGCGCGCCGCTTGCGCGCGTAATCCAGATTGCCGCGCACGCTGAGGTGCGGGAACAGGCGCGCGTCGCTGAACACATAGCCGATGTCCCGCCGCCAGGGCGGCGTCGGGTCGCCCGCGCCGTGCCAGGTGGTGTCGCCGAGGCGGACCAGCGCGCCGGGGCCGGGGTCGCGCAGACCGGCGATGCACTCGAGCAGCGTCGTCTTGCCGCTGCCGCTGGGCCCGCAGATGGCGGTGACCCCGGCGCCGGGCAGCGTGCAGTCGAGCCCCAGGCGGAAGCCGCGGTCGCCGGGGCAGTCGAGGCGTATTGCCAGTCCGCTCATGGTTGATACTGACTCATTGCTGTCCATAAGCTCATGGCTGTTCATCGGCAGGCTGCAACCGCAAGGCGCGGCGGCCCTCGCCGCGGTAGAGCAGAAACAGCACCAGCAGCGAGAACGCGACCAGGCCCGCCGCCAGCCGGTGGGCCTCGGCGAAGCGCAGCGACTCCACGTAATCGAACAGGGCGATGGACAGCACCTGGGTCTCGCCCGGGATGTTGCCGCCGATCATCAGCACCACGCCGAACTCGCCGACGGTGTGGGCGAACCCGAGGCTCGCCGCGGTGACGAAGCTGCGCGCGGTCAGCGGCAGCACGACGGAGCGGAACTGGTCGGCGGGCCCGGCGCCGAGGGTGGCGGCGGTCTGCAGCAGCGACTCCGGCACGCGGCCAAAGGCCGACTGCAATGGCTGCACCACGAAGGGCAGGGAGTAGATCACCGAGCCGATCACCAGCGCGCTGAAGCTGAACGCCAGCCGCGAGCCCGTCAGGGCCTCCCAGGCGCGCCCGAACGCGGTGTCCGGGGCGAACATCAGCAGCAGGTAGAAGCCCAGCACCGTCGGCGGCAGGATCAGCGGCAGCGCCACCAGCGCCTCGACCAGGGCGGGGCCGTTACCGCGCCGGCGCGACAGCCACCAGGCCAGGGGGGTGCCCACCAGCAACAGGATCGCGGTGGTCACGGTGGCCAGCGCCGCGGTCAGGTAAATCGCGTCAAGCTCGGCGCTGCTCAGGGACAAGGTTGGTAGCCGGCCTCGACAATCAGTGAGCGCACGGTATCACTTCTGATCCATTTCAGGTAGCGCGCCGCGCGCGGGTCGGCCGTCAGCGCCAGCGCGTGCTGCTGCAGCGGCCGGTGCCAGTCGGCGGGTACGGGCGCCGCTTCCGGCGGGGCGACGGCGCGGGCCACCAGCGCCAGGTCCACCGCGCCGCTGTGCCAGAACTGGTAGGCCTGCGCCACGTTGTTGCCGCGCACCAGGGTGCGGCCGGCGCCCGCGGCGAACGCTTCCCGCGCCAGCACGTCCATGGCCGCCCGGCCGTAGGGAGCGGTGGCGGGATTGGCGATCGCCACGCTGTGCCCGGCGTCGGCGAGGTCTCCCGGCGCGCCGCCGGCCAGTGCCAGTGTGCCCACGGCGTAGCAGAAGGGCTCACCGGCGCCGGGCAGATCGAGGCGCGCGAGGCCGGCGGCGTACTCGGCGTCCGCGGCAAACAGCACGTCGAAGGGCGCGCCGTGGCGGATCTGGGTCGCCAGCACGCCGGTGGAGGCGCTGCTCAGGCGAATCGCGATGCCGGTCTGCGCCGTGAAGCGGCGGTTGAGCGTCTCCAGGGTCGGCTTGAAGTTGGCGGCCACCGCCACGCGCAGGGGCGGCTCCGCTCGGACCGGGGCGGGACCCACAAGTAAGCACAGGAGCAACGGAGCTAGGATGGGGTGTAGTTGGTAGTGTATGAAATTCAAACTTTTTTACCTGGGTCGCCTGGGGCGGATATGGCCCACTGGAACACGCCAAAAAGCGTACCGTCCGTGGACAGGCTCGGGCGGCGACGTTCCTGTCGCCGCACGGTTCCAGTGGGCCATATCCGCCCCAGGCTCGCGCTTGGTATCCAGAGTCGTGCACTACCCGCGCTCCGCGGTCGCTGGGAATGACCCGGTGAGATGACAGCTAGCGCGGCGGGGTGCGGGCCAGGCACCAGATTTCGACGCCCGCCGCCCCGGCGCCCTTGAGCGCCTGCGCCAGGGCCGCCGCGGTGGCGCCGGTGGTCATGACGTCGTCGACGACGGCGACGCGCAGATTGTCACAGCGCCCGCGCACAGTAAAGGCGCCGCGCAGGTTGGCTTCGCGCTGGCGCCGCGCCGTGGTGCCGGACTGGGCGGGGGTGGCGCGGGCCCGCCGCGCCAGCCGGTGCTCGATTGGACCGGCGTCGCCGCCGCGGCACAGGGCATCGGCGAACAGGTACGACTGGTTGAAACCGCGCCGCCACAGGCGCCGCCAGTGCAGCGGCACCGGCAGCACCAGGTCGACCTCGCCGGGCTCGGGCCGCGCCTGCCACCACAGCGCCGCCAGCAATCTGCCGAGGCGCCGCTCGCCGTGAAATTTCCAGCGCCCGATGATGTGCGCCAGGCGCACCTCGTAGACCCAGGGCGCGACGGTGCGCTCGAAGGGCGGCGGGCGACGCTGGCACTGGCCGCAGTTTGTGCCCGGGGCGACGTTCGCGGCCAGCGGCACGGCGCAGCGCGGGCAGCAGTGGCTGTTGGGCACCAGCTCGCCGGCGCAGGGCTCGCACAGCGGCAGCGGCCGGTAACTGCGCAGCCCGCACAGCTCGCAGTGCTCGGGGAACAGGCCCTCGAGCAGCGCCTCGCGCAGGCTGTTAACCACTTCTACCCTTCCAGGTTGACAGCGAACCGGCCCGACGTATCATACGGCCACGCCCCCGCCGAGAAGGTCCCGCCCATGTCCGAACAGCCCGCGACGACGACCCCCGAGACAGCGCCCGCGCCGGTGCCGCCAGTCCCCACACCGGAGGGAGCCCCCGCACCGGCGGCGGGCCACGCATCGCCGGCCGCCGCCGACCCGGCCCTGCGCCACGACTGGACGCGGCGGGAGGTGGCGGCCCTGTTCGCCCTGCCCTTCAACGATCTGCTGTTTCGCGCCCACGGTATCCATCGCCACTATTTTGACCCGAATCGCGTGCAGGTGAGCACACTGCTTTCCATCAAAACCGGCGCCTGTCCGGAGGACTGCGCCTACTGCCCCCAGAGCACGCGCTACGACACGGGGCTGGAAGTCGAGCAGTTGATGGAAGTCGAGGCGGTGCTGGAGCAGGCGCGGGCCGCCGCCGCCTCCGGCGCCACCCGCTTCTGCATGGGCGCGGCCTGGCGCTCGCCGAAGGACCGCGACATGCCGCAGGTGCTGGCGATGGTCCGCGGCGTGCGCGACCTCGGCCTGGAGACCTGCATGACCCTGGGCATGCTCACGCCCGAACAGGCGCGGGAACTGGCCGAAGCGGGCCTCGATTACTACAACCACAACCTCGACACCTCGCCGGAGTACTACGGCGACATCATCACCACGCGCACCTACGGCGACCGCCTCGACACCCTGGCGCACGTGCGCGACGCCGGCATGAAGGTCTGCAGCGGCGGCATCGTCGGCATGGGCGAGGATGCGGCCGACCGCGCCGGCCTGCTGGTGGAGCTGGCCAACCTGCCGGTGCACCCGGAGAGCGTGCCCATCAACAACCTGGTGCGCGTGCCGGGCACGCCGCTGGCGGACCAGGAGGAGCTCGACCCCTTCGATTTCATCCGCACCATCGCCGTGGCGCGCATCCTGATGCCGGCCTCCCACGTGCGCCTGTCGGCGGGCCGCGAGGACATGAACGAGCAGATGCAGGCCCTCGCCTTTTTCGCCGGCGCCAACTCGATCTTCTACGGCGACAAGCTGCTGACCACGCCCAACCCCGAGGCCAACGCCGACATGCAACTGTTCGCGCGCCTCGGCATCGCGCCGGAAGAGCGCGACGTCAGCGCCCCGCCCGCCGACCCGGACCCGCGCTTCTACGACGCGGCGGCGCGCTAGCTTCGTCCCGGCGGGGACCGACCCGATGGCGGTATTCGAGGCGCGACTGGCGGCGCAGCTGGCCGAGCGCGACGCGGCGGGGCTGCGCCGCCACCGGCTCACGCTGGAGTCCGCCCAGGGCCCGGTGGTGCGCTGCGCCGGGGGCGAGTACCTCAACTTCTGCAGCAACGACTACCTGGGCCTGGCCGCCCACCCCGACGTGATCGCCAGCCTGCGCGCCGCCGCCGAACGCTACGGCGTCGGCAGCGGCGCCTCGCACCTGGTGTGCGGGCACAGCGCCCCCCACCGCGAGCTGGAGGAGGCCCTGGCGGCGTTCACCGGCCGCGAGCGGGCGCTGCTCTACTCCAGCGGCTACATGGCCAACACCGGCGTGCTCACGACCCTGCTCCGGCGCGGCGATCGCGTGTTCGAGGACCGCCTCAACCACGCCTCCCTGCTCGACGGCGGGCTGTTCAGCGGCGCCCGTTTCGCGCGTTTCGCCCACAACGATCCGGCGGCGCTGCGGACGAAACTGGCCGCGGGCGAGGGAGCCCGGCTGGTCGCCGTGGACGGGGTGTTCAGCATGGACGGCGACGCCGCCCCGCTGGCGGAACTGGCCGAACTCTGTGCCGCCCACGACGCCTGGCTGATGGTGGACGACGCCCACGGCTTCGGCGTGCTCGGCGAGCGCGGCGCCGGCAGCACCGAGGCCGCCGGCCTGGGGCAGGCGCAGGTGCCCGTGCTGATGGCGACCCTGGGCAAGGCCCTGGGCACCGCTGGCGCCTTCGTCGCGGGCTCCGAGCTGCTGATCGAGTCCCTGGTGCAGCAGTCGCGCAACTACATCTACACCACCGCCCTGCCGCCGGCGCTGGCCGCGGCGACCCTGACGGCCCTGGAACTGCTGCACCGGGAAAGCTGGCGCCGCGAGCACCTGGCGGCGCTGATCGCGCGCTTCCGGCGCGGCGCCGCCCAGCTCGACCTGCCCCTGCTGGAATCGCACAGCGCCATCCAGCCGCTGCTGGTGGGCGAGGCCGATGCGGCGGTGGCGCTGAGCGAGCGGCTGCGCGAGCGCGGCGTGCTGATCGGCGCCATCCGCCCGCCGACGGTGCCCGAGGGCACCTCGCGGCTGCGCATCACCCTGAGCGCGGCCCACTCCGAGGCCCAGGTCGACCGCCTGCTGGCGCATCTCGATGACTGCCGGCGATATATCGATGACTGCCCGCGAACGGCCTGAACAGCCCCTGCCGGGGGAGTACCTGCCGGCCACCGGGGCGGCGCGGGCCGAGCTGGTGCTGCTGCACGGCTGGGGCGGCGACCGGGAAGTATGGCGCCGCCTGCTGCGGGAAATCAGGCCCTGGGCCGGCGTCACGCTGCTGGACATTCCCGGCTGCGCCCGGGGTCTCGGCGGCGAGAACGCGCCGGACCTCGATAATGTGCTGGCGGCGATTCTCGACGCCGCGCCGGAAGAAGCCGTGTACCTGGGCTATTCCCTGGGCGGGCAACTGGCGCTGGCGCTGGCGGCCCGCGCGCCGGAGCGGGTGCGGGCGGTGGCGACGGTGTGCAGCAACCTGCGCTTCGTCGCCGCCGGCGACTGGCCGGGCATGGCCGCTGACACCTTCCGGGCGTTTCGCGAGGTTGCCCGGGTGGAGCCGGGCGCGGCGCTGCGCCGCTTCGAGAGCCTGCAGGTGGAGGGGGCGGAGGCGCCACGCGCTCTGCTGCGAGCGCTGCGCGCGACCAGAATGCGGTCCGCCGGGCGGCGCTCCGCCGAATCGCATCTCCCCGCCGTGGGAATGCTGGCCGGACTCGACTGGCTGGCGGAGCTGGACCTGCGCGAGGCGGCGGGGGCGATGGCCGCGCCGCGGCTGCACCTGCTGGCCGAACGCGACGCGCTGGTGCCGGTGGAGGCCGCCGCAGCGATGCGCGAGCTGCCCCACGACGGCGGGCCCGAACCCCGCGTCGAGGTGCTGCGCGGCTGTTGCCACCTGGCGCCGCTGGACCGGCCCGCGGAAGTGGCGCGTGCGCTCGAGGCGTTTCTGGACGAGCGCGACCTGCGCGCGCCGCCGGCGCCGCGGCCCGCCGGTATTCCCAAGGCGGCGGTGGCGGCCTCCTTCGGCCGCGCGGCGGCCCACTACGATTCGGCGGCGCGGCTGCAGCGCGAAGTGGGCGCTGACTTACTTGAGGAGCTCGGCCGAATCAGGCGTGAGCCGCGCACAGTACTGGATCTGGGCTGCGGCACCGGCCTGTTCACCGACGCATTGCGAGAGCACTTTCCCGCCGCGCGCCACCTCGGCCTGGACCTCGCCGAGGGCATGGTGCGCCACGCCCGCGAACGACGCGGCGCGCCGGGCGGGTGCTTCGAAGGGATCCCCGCCGATGCCCGCCCCGGTGATGTCCGCGGTGCGCGG
Organism: Halioglobus sp.; assembly: GCA_034521205.1. GTDB lineage: Bacteria > Pseudomonadota > Gammaproteobacteria > Pseudomonadales > Halieaceae > Marimicrobium. The sequence continues at coordinate 18,839 of JAXHMT010000004.1, read as the reverse complement.
GGCGAGTGTCTCGGAGGGACGCCCGCCGATGCCCGCCCTGGAGATGTCCGCGGCGCGCGGGCCGGGTGGCTGGTGGCCGACGCCGAGGCCCTGCCGCTGGCGGCGGGCTCGGTCGGCCTGATCTTCAGCAGCCTGACCTTTCAGTGGTGCGGCGGTGTGGAGCACCTGTTCGCCGAGATCGCCCGGGTGCTCCAGCGCGGCGGTAAGTGTGTGTTTACTACTCTCGGCCCCGGCACATTGCACGAACTGCGCGCGGCCTGGGCCGAAGTGGACGCCCACCAACACGTGAACGACTTCGTATCCTCCGCGCGTCTGGCCAGCGCCATGGCCGCCGCGCCGGACCTCGACATGGTGCTCGAGGCGCGCACCTACCGCCTCACCTACCCCCGGGTGCGCGACCTGCTGGACGAACTCAAGGGGCTGGGCGCCCACAACATGAATCCCGGCCGGCCCGCCGGCATGACCAGCCGGCGCAGCCTGCAACAGATGCTGCGGGCCTACGAGCAGTGGCGCACCGACGACGGCCTGCTGCCGGCGACCTGGGAGGTCATCTTCGGCACGGTGCGGCGACTGTGAGCCGGGCCCTGTTCGTCACCGGCACCGACACCGAGGTGGGCAAGACGGCGGTGAGCTGCGCCCTGCTGCGCGCGGCGGCCCGGGCCGGGCTGAGCACAGCGGCGGTCAAACCGGTGGCCGCCGGCTGCGACGCCGACGGGCGCAACGAGGACGCCCTGGCCCTGTCGGCCGCGATGACGGCGGATCTCGACTACGCCCGGGTCAACCCGGTGGCGCTGCCCGATCCCCTCGCCCCCCACATCGCCGCCGAACGCGCCGGGCGGCGCCTGCAGGTATCGCGCCTGGCCGGCTTCTGCCGCGGCGTCCTGAGCGACGGGGCGGACCTCACCCTGATCGAGGGGGCCGGCGGCTGGCGCGTGCCGGTGAGCGACCGGGAGACCCTGGCCGACCTCGCGCGGGAGCTGGCGCTGCCGGTGCTGCTGGTGGTGGGCATGCGCCTGGGCTGCATCAACCACGCCCTGCTCACCGCCGAGGCGATCCGCCGCGACGGCCTGGTGCTGGCGGGGTGGGTGGCGAACACCTGCGGCCCGCCCATGGCGGCCTACGAGGACAATCTGGATACGCTGGTGGACCTGCTCGGCGCCCCGCTGCTGGGAGCGCTGCCGCGGCTCGACCCCTGGGACCCGGACGAGGGCGCGGAATTTCTCGATATCAAACTGCTCGAGGGCGTTTAGTCAGCGCCCACCCGGCCCGGCTGCTCGATCGCCCTGCCCGCCCGCTCCAGTCGGCCTCCGTCCCCCGGTCAGGCGGCGGAATCGCGGTCCAAAACTGCCGTCCACTTGGCCATAAATGACCTTGGTTTTGCCGCCGGGATCGGCCAGAATGTTTGCGGTGAAAACATACATTCGCCGGGAGTGCGTCCGCGCGTCCGGCACCCTGTGAGGATGAGATCATGCCACAGTACAAAGCGCCCGTGCGCGATATCCGCTTCGTCATCAACGAAATGCTCGAATCGGAAAAACTCTACCAGACCCTGCCCGGTTGCGAGGAAGCGACCGAAGACCTGATGAACGCCGTCGTCGACCAGGGCGCGCGCTTCGCCGAGGAAGTGCTCGCCCCGTTGTACCACAGCGGCGACGAGGAGGGCTGCACCTGGAGCGAAGAGGGCGTGAAAACCCCCGCCGGCTTCGCCGACGCCTACCGCCAGTACGTCGAAAACGGCTGGCCGGCCCTCAGCGCCGACCCGGCGTACGGCGGCCAGGGGCTGCCCAACCTGCTCGGCATCAGCATGAACGAGATGGCCGGCACCGCCAACTGGTCCTGGCTCATGTACCCCGGCCTCAGCCACGGCGCCGTGCAGACCCTGGAGGCCCACGGCGACGAGGACCAGAAGCAGAAGTACCTGACCAAACTCACCTCCGGCGAGTGGACCGGCACCATGTGCCTGACGGAGGCCCACTGCGGCTCCGACCTCGGCCAGCTACGCACAAAGGCCGAGCCCCAGGCCGACGGCAGCTACGCGATCAACGGCACCAAGATCTACATCAGCGCCGGCGAGCACGACATGGCGGAAAACATCATACACATCGTGCTCGCGCGCCTGCCCGACGCCCCCGAGGGCACCGCCGGCATCTCCCTGTTCGTGGTGCCCAAGTTCAAAGTCAACGACGACGGCACCGTCGGCGAGCGCAACGCCGTGCACTGCGCCTCCATCGAGGACAAGATGGGCATCCACGGCAACGCCACCTGCGTGCTGAACTTCGACGGCGCCCGGGGCTACCTGATCGGGCCGCCCAACCGCGGCCTCAACGCCATGTTCACCTTCATGAACATCGCGCGCATCGGCACCTCCCTCCAGGGCGTCGCCCACGCCGAGCTGTCCTACCAGGGCGCGCTGGAATACGCGAAAGAACGCCTGGCCATGCGCTCCCTGACCGGCCCGAAGAACCCGGACGGCCCGGCCGACCCGATCATCGTGCACCCGGACGTGCGCCGCATGCTGCTGACCCAGAAGGCCTTCGCCGAGGGCGGCCGCGCCTTCATCTACTACCTCGCCCAGCAGGGCGACATCATGGAGCACGCCGACGAGGAGCAGTCACAACGCGCCGAGGACCTGCTGGCCCTGCTGACCCCGATCGCCAAGGCCTTCGTCACCGAGGCGGGCTTCGAAGCGGCCAACCACGGCGTGCAGGTGTTCGGCGGCCACGGCTTCATCCGCGACTGGGGCATGGAGCAGATCGTGCGCGACGCGCGCATCGCCATGCTCTACGAGGGCACCACCGGCATCCAGGCGCTGGACCTGCTGGGACGCAAGGTCCTCGGCAGCGGCGGCAAACTGCTGCTGCAATTCACCGGCGTCATCGACGAATTCTGCGAAGCTCACGGCAACGAGGAGTACGCCGAGTTCATCGAGCCCCTCAAGAAAGCGAAGGACGAGTGGCTGGAGCTGTCCATGAAGCTCGGCGAGGAGGCCACGGAAAACGCCGACGAGGCCGGCGCCGCCGCCGTCGACTACCTCATGTACAGCGGCTACGTCACGCTGGCCTATTTCTGGGCGCGCATGGCGGTGGTGGCCAAACGCAAAATCGCCGAGGCGGAGGGCGACACCGCCTTCTACGACGCCAAGGTGCTGACCGCGCGCTTCTACTTCGAGCGCCTGCTGCCGCGCACCGAGACCCTCAAGGCCACGATCCGCGCCGGAGCGCCCAGCCTGATGGATATGCCCGAAGAGCTGTTCCAGCTCGGCTAACGCTTGCTGCTCGGGAAGTCGGATGACCTCTGTTGTATGACTTGGTTGTATGACCTGGTCGGATGACTTTCCCGCCTCATGGGGGGAGAATGGCGACATTCGCCCCCTTTTTTTATGCAACAGCCCCGAAATTTTGCTTGAATCGGACCCATGACCAAGACGACGAGCGACACAGCGACAGGGCGGGAACACCGCCAACAGCACGACCGGCAAGAACCGGATGCGCGGCAGCAGACAGCGCAAGCCGGAGAAAACGCGGACCGCAGCTACCAGAACCGGCTGTACCCGGAGGATCAGGAAAAGGTGGACGCCTTCCTGCGCCGCGGCGTCAACTCCGTCGAGCGCAAACCCTTCAAGCCCATGCGCATGATGATCCTGCTGATCGTGGTAGTGACAACCCTGAGCCTCTTCAGCCAGCTGCTGGCCCGATGGGCCGGCGTCTATTGAGACGCGTATATTGGTTCCAGCGCGGGCTTTTGGTATAGTTTCGCGCCTCGCATTCTCGGTGTGTAGCGCAGCCTGGTAGCGCACTTCCTTCGGGAGGAAGGGGTCGGAGGTTCGAATCCTCTCACACCGACCAAAACGCAAAGCCCCCGCCCAGCGGGGGTTTTGCGTTTTGGTGGTTTGGGTTGGTGCGCGAAGCTCCGCAGGTTCGACAAATCGCGCATGCGATTTGCACCGAGTCGCTGGGGCTCCCAGCGACGAAGCCCCGTAGGGGCCGGAACAGGCTACAGCCTGTTCCGGGTCATCCTTGGAGCACCGATCATCTACCCCTTCCGGAACGATCAAGATCCCAACCAATGAGACCGGCAAAGTCGTCTGTCTCCGGCCGGAACTTGAATTCAGGTCGGTCGATTTCATTGGAGCTTTCATAGACAAAATAGAGCCCTTTGGCCGCTTTGCTTTGACGCTCGGCCCGAACTCTCAATTTCGTATGCAAGTAGTCTCTCGGGGGCTCCGCCAAATGGCCCTATACCCGTTTTTGCGGGTCTATACCGGTTAATTCGATTGAAAGCATAGTGTCGCCCCTATATATTGACGAGCTGATCGACGTACGTTAGGCGCGCTGCGCCCTCTAGACCGCACCCCCCTTGGAGAGCAGCGGCCACACTTGATGCCACAGGAAGCGAGAACGTGGCCGAAATGGAAGATCGCTCGTTATCCGTAAGACGAAATAGGAAAGCATCTCGGTGTCGGCAATGACACCGTGTACCGCTGGATTGATAAACACGCAATGCCGCGCCCACCCCGTACTGGGACGTTTCTGGAAGTTCAAAAAAGTCGAGGTCCGATGAGTCGGGTCAGAAGCGGGTGGGGCCGCCGAAACGACAAACAAGGGTGAGCGAGCCGAATGACCCCAGGCAGGTATCGTATATCTTTCACCTTCGGGCAGCTTGTATCACCGAGAATCGGTGAAGCTGGTCGAGCTGTACCTGTCTGTTAAAGACTCGGACGAAGTGCGCAGCAGCAAGCCCTTCAGCAGAAATTTACTCCAGACAAGGACCGAGGAGCGCAGCGGAACGGACTTGCAGAGAGGCCATTGCACGCCTGACAACTCTGAAAGAGGTCGAGCTGGTTTTTTTGGCCGACACAAATCACCAGGATCAGGCACATCTCCTGTGGATCGCAGTATGCCGCCTATCCCGATTTTATCGCCGACTTTGCCGTAGAGGTGGTGCATGAGCGCTACCTATCGATGAAGCTTGATCTCAGCTTCGAAGACTTTGACGCCTTCACAGAATCGCAAATCGGAATGGCATGAGGAGCTCGATAAAGCCAGTGCATCGACGCGAGACAAATTGCGGCAAGTCTCCGTTCAGGAGAACGCTCCGCGGAGGCGGGTTTGCTCGCCACAGCAGAGGACAATACCATCGATACCGTGCTACTGAGCCCTGGCTTCATGGATTTGGTTCGTCGTAACAACCCGGATGAGTTTCGGGCACTTCCCCGTATTCGAATCCGATATCAGGGATGGCACTGTGAATCGTAAAGACATTGCCGAGAATGTCGATGCAAGATCGGCTTCAGCATCTATACAGCGTAATCTTCCGGACAGCGATTTTCCTGAATAAACAAGGGTTGGGCAGCGAAGTGCCATTTTTGATCTGCCCCTACAAGGCTGAAGAGGCGGCGGAAATGGAGCGCCTTCGAATCCAGTTGGCCAACCGCCTCGAACAAACAGGCATAAAGATCCTCGACATTAACCGATACGACCTCTCCATTGACCTTATGAAAGAACGAGGGGTATGGGAACAGATCCTCGAGCTTGAGCCAGACGTATTTCTAAAGATGAACTGAAGGAGCTGTTGCAAGGGGTTCTGGACCCCGAGGCGCATGCTGGTGCCCGCCATCGCCGCCGAGCTGCATGCTACTGAGCTCGACGTGTTGTTTCTTTCGGGCGTAGGAGAGGTGTTTGCTCCTACATCCGTTCCCACAACGTGCTCGACGAGCTCACAAAGTACCGCGAAGGAGAAGCCGACAGTCATGTTTTTCCCTGGGTCCTATACCCATTCCGCTGGGAACGGTGCTGCCTTCCACTCGGACTTGCTGGTTGTCTGCATGACGACAAGTACTACCGTGCGTTCAACATCTTTCATTACGAAAGCCTGACCGAACGTAATAAATCGAGGGAAGAGCAATGAGATTGAAGAACATCTTTCCAAAGCCGGTTGACCGACCGATTGAAGGGGTCATCAAAGCTGACGATGAAGCCAGCCTTCGCCTCGAAATTGAAGAATACGTACTGACCAACGAAGTTGAAAAACGGCTTGAGTCCTTCCTGGATGCCTACAACAACTATGAAGGTGCGAACGGTGTCTGGGTATCGGGCTTCTTCGGATCAGGTAAGTCGCATCTGCTCAAAATGCTGGCCCTACTGCTAGAGAACCGGGAAATGGATGGCGCTTCTACGCTGGATCTCTTCCTTCCAAAGTGCAACGAGAACGAGATTCTCTCGCGGGCTGGCCTCGAGCGTGCCGTCGCCATTCCCTCAAAAAGCATTCTGTTCAATATCGATCAGAAAGCGGATGTCATCAGCAAAACCCAGATCGATGCGTTGCTGGCCGTGTTCGTCAAAGTCTTTGACGAAATGTGCGGTTATTACGGCAAACAGGGCCACATCGCCCAGTTTGAGCGTGACCTGGACAGCCGCGAGTTGTACCAACAGTTCAAAACTGAATATGAGCGAGTGGCCGGTCGAAGCTGGCAGAAAGGTCGGGAAACAGGCGCTCTCTGGAGGGACCAAACATCGCGAAAGCTTACGCCTCAGTCACTGAGAACCAGCAGTCGGCAATGGGTATCCTCGACAGATACCGCAGCGAGTACCGAGTCTCTGGGAGACTTTGCGGAAAATGTCAATAAGTACATTGAGAAGAGGTCGGCTGAGGGCGGCCACAAGAGTTTCGCCTGAACTTCTTCGTCGACGAGGTCGGTCAGTACATTGCCGACAACATCAAACTGATGACCAACCTGCAAACCATGGCGGAAAGCTTGGCCACCAAGTGCCGGGGCCGTGCCTGGATCGTTGTAACGGCACAGGAAGAGATAAAAAACGTCGTCGGTGAACTGGGTAAGCAGCAGGGTAATGACTTTTCGAAAATCCAGGCACGCTTTAATAACCGCATGAAACTGTCCAGTGCGGACGTGGCTGAAGTTATCCAGAAGCGGCTGCTGACCAGACCGAAGAAGGTGTTAACCAGCTATCAGACGTCTGTAGCGCGCCAGCATCAACTTTAAGCACTTTTCGACTTTGCGGATGGCTCAGCCACTTCTGTTTTCGGAACTTTCAGGAACAGGATTCGCTCATCCACAGCTACCCCTTGTTCCGTACCAATCGCACCTGCTCCAGTCCGCGATTCAGAACCTGTCCGAACACAGTGCGTTCGAGGTAAGCACAGCTCTGTCGGTGAGCGCTCTATGCTGGGTGTGTTTCGGCCGGTTCCATTCATATCGGTGATCACGAGGTGGGTCAGTTGGCAACGTTAACCCTGATGTTCGAACAATTCAATCTCACTAAAGTCACAAATACAGCGTGCGATCATTCAGGCAGGAAACCACCTTGACGGTCCCTTTGCATTCGATTGCTGAAAGCCCTGTTCCTGGTTAAATACATCAAAGAGTTCGATCAACTGTACGCAACCTCTGCGTGCTCATGCTGGAAGAATTCGATCAGGATCTGCCGGCACTGCGGAAGAAATACGAAGAGGCGCTGAGCCTGCTGGAGCAGCAAACCTTCAGTACAGCGCAACGGTGACCATGAGTACCTGACAGACGAAAGAAAGACGTCAAGCAGGAGATCAAAAACACGGAAGTTGAGTCCTCCGACGTTGCCGATAACCTCAAAATCGTTTCGATCATGTCATTAAACAGCGCAAGATTCGCTACGATGCGGGCCACATTCCAGAATCGGCAGGACTACGCCTACTCGCGCAAGCTGGATGATCGCCTGCACGGCGCTGAGTTCGAACTTCCATTAACGTTATTAGCCCGTTTCACGAACATACCGATAATGAACCGATGCTCCGCACCGCGTCGACCTATAAGGCCGATAGTTGTCAGTCCTGATGCCCGCTGATGAGCGTTTGGTGCGTAACTTGCTGATGCTCAAGCGTACAAGAAATCAGTCAAGCAGAACATCTCCGTGACTCAGCAGGAGTCAGTAAAGCGAATTCTGAATGATAAAGGCTTCCAGAACCGCGAACGAGAAGCCCGGATTCGGCAACAGGTTCAGGCGCTCCTCGGCAAGTCCAAACTGCTGATTGGTGGCGCGAATGTAGAAGTAAGCAACGAAAATCCTCAAACCCGCGTTAGTCGGGGCTTCCCATGAGCTGATCGGCCGCGCCTACCCCCAACCTGCGCATGCTGCGGGGCATCTCATATTCCGAGACGATATTGGCAGCTGCCTGAATCGGGCAGAGGACAGTTCTGGCAATGATGCGACCGCCCTGGCGGAATCCGAGCAGGAGGTTCTCGAGGCGTTTATTTGAAGCAACAACCGTGGCGGTGTTGGCACCACGTAAAGGGCCTGCTGGAGAAATTTGAGCGCAGCCATACGGCTGGTACTACGCTGCCATTCTCTGCACCCTGGCCAACCTCTGTGCACGTGGGAAGGTCGAAGTCCGTCTCGACGGTAATCTTCTCGAAGACACCGAGCTCGAACGAGCATTGCGCAACACCCACGGGCACAGCAGCCTGGTTCTGGAGCCTCGATAGAGTTTACCGCTTCCCAGGTTCGGGCGCTCAAAGCGTTCTATGAGGACTTTTTCGACGGCCCAACTCGTAGTAGCGAAGCCAAGGCCCTGGGCAAAGAAACCGGCAACCCTTTCAGGAAATGTTCCACCAGCTCAACTGGCGACAGCTCGACGGATCAGTACCGTTCCTCAGCGCCTTGGAGCCTGCGCTGGATACACTAAAGGATGTCTTGGCAAACCTTACACCTGGCACTTGACTGAATTAATCGGCCCAGGAAGACCAGTTCTGGACCTGAAAGAGGATGTTATCAGACCCCATTCGCAAGTTCATAACAGGCTCGGCAGAAAGACATTCAACCAGGCACGGTCGCTGCTGCAAACCCAGGAAGCGAATTTCATCTACGTACCCGGGAGATGAAATTGAGCAGATTCACATTCCTCTCAACGATCCCAAGTGCTACAAGGGCGACCGGATACAGCAGCTTAAGGGACAGCTGGACAGCCTGCATGAGCGCATTGATCGAGAAGGTTAACCAAATCATCCAGAGCGGGTACATCCTGGCCTCCATGCAGAGCGCATGCAAGACATGGATGAATACCAGTCTCTACCGGAACCGCGTCAGGCAGAACTGAACAAGCCTTTCCAGGACTTGAGCGAGCATATCGGCCAGCAACAGCTTATCGCTGTGATCAATGACCGCCTGCGCTTTTCGAAGAAGGCTACCCCGCAGAGAGTCCTACCGGATGGTGGATCTGGCAAATCAGAAATCCGCACCCTCCGCCGACCCGGAAACCTTCCCGGGGCAGAGGGCGCTGACTTGTCGCCGCACCAATCAAGGAATCGCCCGACGATTACGTCCATCGCGCAATATTCACATTCCCTACGACAAAGCCTGGCTGGCCAGTGAGGCCGATGTGGATACCTGAAATCCCTGCGTGAAGCCCTGCTGCAAGAAATCAAGCAAGGCCACAAAGTTCGCGATGTCGGGCGTGCAAAGCTTGAGGATGGCTATGAACGACGTAGAGCGGGACGTTCTTGAGCTGATTCGCGGCGTAGTGAAAACTTGACCGTTGAGTTCAAGAGCGATCCAGGAGCCTGCGGACCGGGAACTGGTGGCGACGGTCGTGGCCCTTGCCAACACCAAAGGGGGCGAGCTGCTTCTGGGCGTTGAAGATGACGGCACAATCTTCGGGTCTGCATGTCAACCACCGGGACGTGACCCGGCTACCCGCTCTGATCGCCAACAAAACCATCCCTTCCACTCGCTGTACGGGTCGAGGCCCATGGAGCTGGACGGGCGGTGCGGTCGCCAGGATCCACGTGCCTAAATCCCGGCAGCTCGCGTCCAACCTCCGATGGTCTTGCTGCAGCGGCGGCGCCTGAGAATGGACGCGGCGCTCCCAGAGGCCGTGCCCTTTTATCCCGCACGAGTTTGTGCAGCGCCAATGCCAGCATGGCGAAAATCACCGACCCTTCCCGCGCTGCCTGCTGGAAAACCTCGCCGTGGAAGACCTGGACCCGATCCAGCGCATTCCGCAGTCCGCACAACGCCATCAAGAAATACGGCGGCGACCAGAAGCCTGCTGCCGCTGGCGGACGATGAACTCGACGGTGCCTTGGGCTTGGCGGTCAACTGAGTGGCGCAGCGTCGCCCGACGGTTGCGGGCTTGCTCTGCTGGGCAGCGACATGCAGCTGCGGCAATACCTGCCGTCCCACGAAGTGGCCTTTCAGGTGCTACGCGGCACCGACGTGCTGGTCAACGAGGTCTACCGAAAACCGGCTGCTGGAGACCTTCGAGGAGGTTGAGCTGTTGTTCCGGGCCCGGGTCAGAGGAGGAGGAGATCCAGGTCGGCCTGTTCCGCGTCCCATCCCGAACTTCGACCGCCGGGCCTTCCGTGAAGCCTTTGTCAATGCCCTGGTTCACCGCCGACTACAGCGCCCTGGGCGCCGTGCACGTCAAACTGGACGACGATGGCCTGAGCATCAGTAACCCAGGCGGCTTTGTCGAAGGCGTCAACCTCGACAACCTGCTGGTGGCCGATCCCGCGCTCTCGCAATCCACTGCTGGCCGACATCATCAAGCGCATCGGCTTGGCCGAGCGCACCGGCCGCGGCATCGACCGGATCTTTGAAGGCATGCTCCGCTACGGGCGCGCCGCTCCGGACTACTCTATGTCACTCCGCTCACACCGTATCCGTGCGCATGAGTGCGGCGGACGCGGATGCTCGAATTCCTGCGCATGATCGTTGAGCGCGAAGAACAGACCGGCGCGGCCATGCCCATCGACAGCCTGATTATCCTCTCCCGGCTGCGCAACGAGCGGCGTCTGAGAACAGCGGATCTGGCCGAAATCAGTACAAAAGCCTGAAACCGTCGTCCGGGCCACTCTGGAGAAGCTGGTGGAAGCCGGCTGATAGAGCCCACGGCAGCTGGACAGGGTCGCACCTATACCCTCAGCGCCAAGGTATATCAGGGAGGCCGGACAGAGAGCGGCCTACGTGCGCCAGGCCGGGATTTGACGCCATACAGCAGGAGCAAATGGTGCTGAACTACATCGACACCCACGGCAGCGATCAAACGAGCCGACGTAGTTGAGCTGTGCCACATCAGCCCAGAACCAGGCATACAAGCTACTGGCCAGACTGAAGAAACGAGGCGCAGATTCTGCAGAACGGGCCGACGCAAAGGGGCGATTTACGAGCGCAGCGCGTTAATTTATGCGCTTGGCGCAAATATATGCGCTCAGTTTATACGCCAGGCGCATAACTAACCCTGGGTAACGATCAAGCATCAAGGCAAGAAGCTGATGGAAACCGCAAACTAAAAAAGTTCGCCCAGTTCGCCCGCCGCAGCCTGATGGAGCAGGTCACCGCCAAGCTGAAGCTGGTCTTGGGCGAAGAAAGCGCCGGCGCCGGCGGGGAACGCCCGAGGCCATCAAGAAGCTCGAAGAGGCGATAACCGAGCCACGGCAAGGAGCAGGTCATCGAGCGGGTGGCCTACATCTGGTTCAACCGCTTCTGTGCCCTGCGCTTCATGGACGTGAACCGCTACACCCGCATCGGCGTGGTGTCTCCCGCCGAGGGACAGTTCCAGCCCGAGATTCTGGCCGACGCCAAGATGGGGCATATCGATGAAGAGATGGTGCCGGACGCAAGTCCGCAGCAAGATCTTCGCCCTGCTGGATGGCAAAACGTCCCAGTCAGGACCCGCAGGGCGAGGCCTACCGCCTGCTGGTGGTGGCCGCCTGCAACTATTGGCACAAGGCCATGCCGTTCCTGTTCCAGCGCATCGACGACTACACCGAACTGCTGATGCCCGACGACCTGCTCTCGGGCAACTCCATCCTCGCCTATACCCGCGAGGCGATGACGCCCGATGCCTGCGAGGATGTCGAGGTGATCGGCTGGCTCTACCAGTTCTACATCTCCGAGAAGAAGGACCAGGTCTTTGCGGGCCTGAAGAAGAACAAGAAGATCACGCCCGAGAATATCCCGGCGGCCACCCAGCTGTTCACGCCGCACTGGATCGTGCGCTACCTGGTGGAAAACTCTCTGGGCCGCCTGTGGATGCTCAACCGGCCGGACTCGAGGCTTGATCGAACAGATGGACTACTACATCAAGCCAGAGCCTGCGACAGACGGCAAAAAGCAGGCAGAAACCGACTTTCTGCAGAATCAGCTAGCCCGGAAGAGATCAAGATTTGTGACCCGGCCTGCGGCTCCGGCCACATGCTCACCTACGCCTTTGATCTGCTCTACGCCATTTACGAGGAGGAAGGCTACGAGCCTGCCGAGATCCCGGAGAAGATCCTCACCCACAACCTCTACGGTATCGAGATCGACGAACGCGCCGGGGAACTGGCCGCTTTCGCCCTGACCATGAAGGCCCGCGCCAAGCAGCGCCGCTTTTTCAACAAGGGCGTCAAGCCGAACATCTGCGTGCTGGAAAATATCCAGTTCGATGAAAACGAAATTGAAGAATACATGGACTTTGTCGGGCGCGACCTGTTTACCGCGCCACTGCAAACCACCCTGCGCCAGTTCGAAGAGGCCGACAACTTCGGCTCCCTGATCGTGCCCAAGCTCATCAACGTCGCCGACGTGCTGGCCGAGCTGGAAACCAAGGATCTGGGCAGCAACCTGTTCCTGGCTGACACACACAGCAAAGTGCTGAAAGTGCTGCGCATGGCCGAGGCCCTGAGCCCGCGCTACGCCGTGGTCATAGACCCACGGCCTGTGGGGGCGAGGGCATGAACGGACGGCTTGGAGCCTGGGCCAAGAAGAACTACCCCAGAGCAAATCCGACCTGTTTTTTCCCAATGTTCATAGAGCGCAATTTGGATATGGCGATGGAGGGTGGGGCTGTCGCAGATGATCACGATGCAGAGCTGGATGTTCCTGTACTTCCTTAGAGGCTTTCCAGGGTGGTCCTCTTCAACCAGCACACTATTTCTGTCGATGGCCCATCTCGGGTCGCGAGCCTGACGTCTCGGTGGTGAGGTGGTTTCGACGGCGTTAGTGCTCGAAAATGCACATAAGCCGTGCTATCAAGGGGCTTATCTGCGATTAAGTCGATGGCAATTCAAGACCGAGAAGATGACCATGCTAACCAAAGCCGTTCGCGGGTCGGTCAGCATGATCAGCAACCTCCTCCTCAAGAAATTCGTTGCCTTCAATGACCTCGCCATCAAGTTCTCGCCGGGCCTTAACGTCGTTGCTGGTGGAAATGGCACGGAAAGACACATTGCTCAAGGCCATTCTACACAGCCTTTTGCGGGCCGGGTCTTCGTTCTGACAATTCTGGCGAGCATTCTCGCCCGCAAGCTCTGCCGACTCTATCAACCGCTCGGCAAGTGGGCGAACTGCGCAGGACTGGCACCCGCCGGAATGCCGTACTCAAAGCCACCTTTCGTCGGGGCGAGAAGTAACCGCCCGTTTCAGCGGCATCGCCACTGAAACTTAAAGGTGAGCACCAACGCTAGTCTTGGTGGTGCTCCGGCCACCTTCATCGACTAAGGAGGTTGTTTTGTGGTACGAGGCCTCACCGCTGACCAGCCAGACCGAGCTACGATCGAGCCATTTTTAGACAATGGCTATTGGATCTGGCCTACCATCATCAAGGAGGGTGCGGATGATCTTGAAACCAGAGTTGCCGTTGATGCCTTCGGTTTGCCAGCATCATCCGGCTGGCCAATCTGATCGGTGGTAGGTACGAACCCACAAAGGGCGGATTTCTTTCAGGCGGGAGATCATGGAAAAATTTAGGTAAAAGCAGCTCGGCAGGAAAAGCTGCTCAAAGTCAGGGATTCGACTCTGCGCTTCGTGCCGATCGAGTCGCCCCTGCTATCCAGTGGCATGACCGCCGAAGGGTATCGCAAGATCGGCGTGCTGCAGCGTCTGCTCAGCAATGGAAGCCTCGATCCCGGTGCAGCTGGCCCCTTGTTGTGGGACGAACCCGAATGCAACCTCAACCCTAAGTTGATGGGAGATCTGGTGCTGGCACTTCTCGAGCTGCTCGCAATGGCCAGCCAGTACCCTGGCGACACACGACTACGTGCTGCTCAAGTGGTTCGACCTGTTAATGGATAAGGGCAAGGGGGACCAGATACGCTTCCACGCTCTGTCCCATGAGACGGAAACCGGCCAGGTCTGCCGCGACAGTACGGACAACTATCAAGCCAGCCGAACGCCGATTCCAGATACCTTTAACGAACTGACCAAGGAGCAAGTGGCTCGCAAGATGGGAGGTTTGGGCAAATGAAGCTGCGCGAGCGCGACTTGGAGATCGACTTCACCGATGCGATTGACGCTATCGTCTTCGATCAGATGAAGGCAAACAAACCGAACTATCACGGTATGCAGACCATGTCGATTTTGTTGTGGAACTGACAGAAGCCATTCTCTTTTGTAGAAGTCAAAGAGTTACCCAGCAGTCCCAAGGCGCTATCGAAGGGCTGGAAAAGTTCCGGGAGCTGCGTCAACGGCACTTTGGGTGACACCTTCGCCGCAAAGTTCATCGATACTTTCCTGTATCAATCGGGCCGAGGACTCCTGCGTAAGCCCGTGTATTACATCAGCTTAGTAACAATCGAGGATAGCGCACTTTGCCCAATTTCTCGGATGAGATTGCCAAGAAGCTTCCTCCCATGGGCAAGACCATACCGCGTTGGAAGCGCCATTGGCGATTTGCCAAGTCTTCAACATAGAATTGTGGAATCAAAGTTTCCCGAAATGGCCCGCGACTCGCATCGCGCCGGCAGAAAACGCCTAAAGGAAGAAAACGGCATGACCACCAACACCGCTCAAAATACGAGATGACCATGTGCCGGTACAGTTTCTCAGCTGACGGTGACAAATTCAAGCTGCAGGCAGGAACGGAAGCGTCATGGTTGAAGGCCGGAGAGTTCGACCACACGGAGCTCCGCAAACGTATCGAGCCTTGGCTGGTTTCGCTGTTCCAGTCGGAGCATCTCTCTTTGCTGGCTGGTTCGGGGCTGACTCACGCAGTGCGTACCTGGCTACCGGGAAAGGCGCAGCTGACATAGGCAGCCTGACACTGAGTAATCATTGAGCGGAAATCGATAGGCAGCGGAAAAAGCGGCGAAGGCGGCCGGCGAAAGAAGGGAACCTGGAAGATCAGTTACGCATTGCCAACGAACTCGTCGGTCTGGAAATTCTAGCGTGAGGAAGCGAGTGCCTTGCACGGCGAGCTTCAAACCGGAATGCATGACTTTGCACAGTCAATTCTGAGCAGCGAAGCGGGTATTGCCACAGCTGATGAGTCTGAGCGTGAGCAGGCGCTCAACACCCTGGTCACCTTCCTGATGAGTTTTGCCAGCCGCACCGGGGTGCGGGATCGCGCCTGAATATCTTTACCACCAACTACGACCGGCTGATCGAGGCCGGGGCGGAGCTGGCCGGCCTGCATCTGCTGGACCGTTTCCTGGGTAATCTCATGCCGATCTTCCGCTCTACGCGGCTGGATCTGGACATGCACTACAACCCACCTGGTATTCGGGGTGAGCCTCGGTACTTGGAGGGCGTCGCGCGCTTCACCAAACTGCATGGCTCGGTGGACTGGTTGCAGACCGGCAAAGATATTCGCCGCTTCGGTCTGCCCTTCGGAGCCGGCAGCGTTGAACCTTATTTAAAAGCGCCCGGCCTTGGTGAAACCACTGCCCATCAGTTAATGATTTATCCTAACGCCGCCAAGGACAGGGAAACCGCTGATTACCCCTACGTGGAGCTTTTTCGCGATCTCGCGGCGGCCGTGTGCCGCCCGAACAGTACACTGGTGACCTACGGCTACAGTTTTGGCGATGAGCACATCAACCGCGTGATCCGAGATATGCTCACCATTCCCTCAACCCATCTGGTCGTGATCTCTTATGGCGACCCGCTCGATCGTATCATGCAAACCTACGAGGAGTTAGGAAGGCCGTCGCAGATCAGTTTGCTGATCGGCCCGCGCTGCGCTGATCTGAGTACATTGACTGAAAACTATTTGCCCAAGGCCGCCATCGACAAGACGACCTTCCGCATGAGCGAGTTGCTTAAGCAACGGTGGGGGACAGAACGGCCAGGTGATCAAAATCCGCTAGAAAAGGATCAGCCTGCTGATGGGGAGGACCTGTTATGAGCCTGTCTCCACTGGCCTATGCCGACTCACTGCGCATCGGGACCATCGACTTCGTTTCCCCCGACGAAATCAAAGTACTGCTGGAGATTGATGCCCCAGACGGCGTAGCGCTCAATACCGGTACGCCGCGCCCGTTCCCGCGCATCAATGGCTATGTGCTGATTCCCAGTGATGAAGGCCATCTGGTCGCTCAAGTGGAGTGGATCACCATCGAGCGCTCGCAGTACCCCAAGCGCCGAGGTATGCAGGATTTTGGCCTGGTGGACCTGCCCTATCCGTTGCGCAAGATGAGCCTGAATCCCTTGGGCTGTCTGTTCTATGACGGCAAAAAAGCAAACGGAGAGGAGAGCTATCGATTCCGGTCGCGGCGTCGAGAGCTTATCGCCACCGTGGGCGATTCGGTACTGCTTCCCCTCTCAAAATCAGCTGCGGGCCATCGTGGAATCAGGCGAAAACCGCCACGTAATGATAGGCACCAGTCCTCTGGCTGCTAACGCCGAAGTGAGCATAGATCCGGATAGGTTATTTGGTCGCCACTTAGCAGTACTCGGTAATACCGGTAGTGGCAAATCTTGCTCAGTTTCCGGATTGATCCGCTGGTCGATGGACGCAGCAAAGAAAGCCCGTGGTGATGGGAGTGACCCCAATGCCCACTTTATAGTGCTTGACCCTAATGGAGAGTACGCCAACACTTTCCGCGACATGAGTAAGGTTCGAGTGTTTGCCGTTGAACCCGGAGACGGAATCGAGCAGCTGCAAGTGCCTTTGTGGTTTTGGAACAGTGAGGAATGGAGTGCTTTTGCTCAGGCCAGCCCGAAGGACGCGACGGCCAGTCTCGGAGGCTTCGCGAGAAGTCAGGACTGCTGGTAGTTCGCCCGCATGGTACTGATGCCGCAACAGATCACGCCTCGGCATGAAAGATCGTCGGCTATCTGTTCGCACCAACTGCAAGCTGGCCATCCTGCAGTTGGTATTGCGCAATGCAGAAGCAGCCCATCGGGCTCAGATTTCCTCATCCTAGGCGTTACCTGGATGACCTTAAAGCAATGGCAGGAGGCGAGCTGCAATGATTGCGCCAAACGATCCTTCGCCGATGCCGAAACGGCGTTACACTCGACGCCATCCGTGCGACGGGTAGGGCGTATGCCGCCAGGACGCACGGCGGTGCCCAGCCTACTGAAAATCACTCATAGCAGCGATTCGTAATGCAGTCGAGGTGCTTTGATTCAGACAGCTCCACTTTCGGGGGGCAGCGGTCACCGGTAGCCGGCCCATTGATGCGGACGTGCACTCCGTGCAGTAGCACCGGCTTTGCCGACCAATTGCTGAGAACGTTGATCGCCACGGCGAGAGCATCGCGGATCCCGGAGTATGTCGAGACGCTGCAGTTATGCGCATCCGCACCGTGTATCCGATGGTCTGACATGCAAGGTCCGTGTCTGGTGATGCTAAGGAATCAGATCACTGGATAGCCTGGTTAAGCAGCTACATCAGGCGACAGTCGAGGCCTCCAACGGCTCCGTGACCGTCATTGACCTTCTCGCTGGTGCCCGCAGAGGTGGTGCGCATCATCACAGCGGTCATCGCGCGCATGACGCTTGAGGCCCAGCAGCGTTACCGCAAGCTGAATCGCACGGCAAGACCTTACCCACTGTTCTAGTGATGGAGGAGGCGCACACCTTCATCAAGCGCTACAAGGACGACTCCGAAAACCAGAATTCGGCAACCATCTGCTGCCAGGTGTTTGAAAAGATCGCCCGAGAAGGGCGCAAGTTCGGGCTGGGCCTGGTGCTGTCTTCGCAGCGCCCGAGCGAGTTGTCGCCTACCGTGCTTTCCCAGTGTAATAGTTTTCTGATGCACCGCATTAGCAATGACCGGGATCAGGAGTTGGTCCACAAGCTAGTGCCCGACAACCTGCGAGGCCTGCTGCGGGATTTGCCCTCGCTCCCATCTCAACATGCCATTCTCCTCGGCTGGGCCTCGGAACTGCCGGTACTGGTACAGATGAACGCGCTGCCTGAGCATCATCGGCCAAAATCGGACGATCCTGATTTCTGGGCCGTGTGGTCTAGGTCGAGACAGCAACGGCGAGACGGTTGAGCGCACGGTGGATTGGAAAGGCGATCGCGGATGACTGGCAGCAGATCGATGCGTCAGGCCCAGGAGCAAGATTCGGAGAACGACGATGAGTAACGACAAAACGAGTAAGACCGAGCACGGTAAAGATAAGTATTTTTATCGTGCTTCAGGAGAAGATTTTAAGAAGATACCTGGTGGCCCGATTGCCTATTGGGTAAGTGATGAATTACGAGATGCATTTATAAAGTACGCAAGTCTTTCCGATTACGCAGATACGCGGATAGGTCTGATCACGGTGACAACGATTATCCTGTCCGACGATGGTCTGAAGTATCTTTGAGCAAAGTCAGACTGAGTACCCTCCCGTCAAGAGGCGCGGAGTTCTGAAAAAAAGTGGTTTCCACAATCAAAGGGCGGCGATTTTCGGCGTTGGTACGGAAACAACCAAACGCTAGTTAATTGGGAAAACGATGGGCGAGACTAAACAGAATGCATGAATTCGTTCGAGACGTTGGCACATAACTTCAATTTAGACAAAATATTTTATCGGGCATCCTGGACAAAAATATCATCAGGGATATTCGGCGCACATTTCAGCCAGAAGGCTTTCTTTTTAATGATGCATCAGCAAATGCATTCGCAATCGATGAAGGAAACCAACAGCA